>NZ_FNBH01000001.1 GCF_900102265.1 Epilithonimonas hungarica
CTTTTTCGGTGCTGCCATAATTAAAATTACTCTTTTTATGAAAACACTCCTTAACTTTTTAATATCTAATGTCCACTTTTCGCTGACGATTTACATCGGAAGAACAAAACAAAATAACCCATTCGATTAAGGTATTGAGTGATATATTAATTATGTGGAAAGAAGAAAAATTGGAATTTACCGATGAGGAAATAAATTCTCTTATCAAATCTTCTTTTAGTGATTCGTCAATTGAAAAAATTGCATCTTCAAGATCTGAGAATCTTCGGAGAAAAGATCAACTAGAAGAATTCCAATCAGTAGTGGAAGATATAAAACTTGCCTTTAAATTATATTCAGGGTTACAGTATATTATATTTTCCTATTATGTCTACTGTGAAAATGGAGAAATTCTTATTAAAGAAAATGCTTATAAGACTATAGAAGAAACTTATAGTTATTATATTTCAACAGCAAAAGAAATTGACCTTTATAATCGTCATAAAAAGATTATAGAAGAACTAAATTCATTGTCCGAGGATATCAGAAAAAATACGGGCGCAAGTACTATAACTTCTGCTTGGCTTGTGAATTATAATTTAGATGGAACAACGTTCGCTCCCTCCACGTTTAAATACGGAAAATAAAAAAACCTCTCAGAAATGGGAGGTTTTTAATTGTCATAAAACCCAAATTTATTGATTATTTTGCCTTTAAAGGTTGGAACTTCACGAATAATGGATCTAAGATGATGCAACTGAATATCTGTTAATTTATAAACCACTGCTTCAGGACGATTTCGCACAATTTCATCAAATTCTTTTTTATCCCGAATAACCATTTTTGTACAATCTAAATATGATTTATAGCTTAGGAATGGATAATCTGATGGATTAATTTCAATATTATACTTTACCAAAACTGGATTATTGTTAACATTTAAATTGATTTCAGAGTTTACATAAAATGAAGCGATTGAAACCTCATTTTCTGTCATGCCTAGTACAAAAAAATATTTTTTTTTAGGTGGGTCGGTATCTTCGACGAATAAATATAAAACATCACCAACTGAAACCATTAGATAAACTTTGAATTGATCAATTCATTGTAATGCATGATATATTTAATCATATTTTCGTCAGCGCCACCAGCTTTAGCAATTTTAATATCATCCATTGAGTAAATCGCATCTTTCCAAGCATCATCATGAGATTTATCCGAAAGATATCCGAAAGATTTTGATAAGTGCTCGTTAATAGAATTATCTAAGCATTCCATTTCTGATTTTGAAAATTCATCTTCATCGAAATTCACTTTAGCTATAATTTTATCTTCCTCAGAGATTTCAAAAAATGACTCGATATCAGATTTTGAAATTACTCCGCCTTTGCCCTGAACTGCTTTTATGATATCATAAATAGTAGAAGGCACGGGGCCATATTGCATTTTCATGTAAGTATCATTTGATATAGATGTTCCATATTTTGCCAAATGCTCTCTATCAGCAAAATAAAGAATCTTGCTAATTTTATGAGTGTCTAAAGCTTTTCCAGCTTTATTTAACACGTATAAAATAGGCTGAATGTATGTTTGCAAATGTTCTATAATCATTATAATTTTTTGATATCAAATACCTTGCAGTAAAGCTAATACATATAAATGAATTCTCCAAAAAAAGTCTGCAAAAGTAATTATTAATATTTTAGTACGCAATAGCATTAATTGCTATTTATCAACAAATATCGTGTCGCATAACGTCAAAACTTGACGTATTAAAATAAAATTTACATTGAACTTTACTGAACTATGATGAACTCTATTAAAACGATATAATATGTTGAATAATAATGTCTTATTTGATAAAGGGGTCAAAAGTTCAAAAGGTCTACTTATTTTTTTGCCGAATATTTCTAACTTTTAAAAGAAGTTCTTTCGAGGTTTTACAGGTTTCGAAGTATCTGTATAGGTTTTGGTTTCTTTTGACATTTTATGCAGTTATTAGTTAAGTAAATATAAAAAAATCCTTTTGGACATTAAAAGGATTTTCACACAGTTATAATTTACGTTCAAAACGTAGAACCTCATAAACGTCAACGGCTTCAAATAGATGCTCTTTACAGATACAGATAGGCTCAGTTTCGTGTTCTGCAATTACTGTAATAATCACTATGTTCTGTTATGGTTACAAAAAAAAGTCCTTTATTACCATTTTTATAGGTTAGATAAAATCTAGAGTTAAGCCTCGGATTTATTTAAATCACTTTATCAGCAATTACAACATCACCTGGTTGAAATGGTTTGCTAGTGTATTCGAATAGCGTCTTAAAAATTTCAATACGCAAAATATTTTTACCTGTATCAGTTTTATGAAAAGATTCTAGGGCAGTATCTAAATTTGAGTTAAGAAGGTAACTTAATGTTTTTGACAGTCAAAGCATTCATTTTAATTGAAATTTAATTAAGATTTGTTTGTAAACTGATAAAGCTATTTTGAAAAGCAATAGGTGTTAAGTTATGCTTTTGAGTAAGTTTTTCAACTGTTTCAATTAAGCCCGGTTTTTTCTCTTCAAATACCACAGACTGATAAATAAGTTTTTGTAAAAAATCACAGTTTTTACAAAATTCTTGTTTTGATATTTGGGTTGAATCATACATACTCTTGTTAATTTCATTTAAGAATGCGATTGCGCCGACATAAGTAAGTGGTTTTTTCATTGTAAATGGATTTAATGTTGTTTTTTTATTTTATTAATATCATGTTGGTTTGTAATTATGCTACTAAGTTGAATTTCTTAAAACATCTGAATGCATTTACTTCGGTGTCAAAGTAAGTTTGTACAGTATCATTTTTTTTGCGGTTGCCTTCGCCTATTTCTGGTAACATATCAGCTCTTAAAGTACCCCAGGCTTCGCGTACAGAACCATCTACTTTTTGAAAGTAGAATTTCACTATTTCAGTCTGCATCTTTTGCTGAAGCTTGAAGTTCGCCCAGGCCTTTTTTAAGCATTCTGAGAAGCTTAAACCGGTTTGCCTCAAGAATTGCCAAGCTGTTGACATTATCGTTTTTCTAAATGATGGTGTTGAGATTTTCATAATATTGTGGTATTTGATTGTTGTTAAATTAAATTGAAAAATTTTGCTTCTGTTTCGTTACATAAAGGGATTAAAATGCTCTTATCTTCATCTGTAAGCGTTGCAAGTTTGGCCTTCAGCTTATCTTTAAGATTTGACCAGAATTTGATTGAACTCATATCATTGCAGTATTGATAGTTAGTGTCCATTGCGTTGATATTTCTTGCTAACTTTTCGGCTCTTTCTTGAGATATTGTTTTCATTGCTTTGTATTTACTTTAACTAGTAGATTGTTACAATACATTCACAGATACTTTTAACGGTAGTGTACTTTCTTGAAGCATACTCGAAATGAGTTTCAAGCATTTTCTTTACGTCAGATTGATTATTGTACTGTAGTAATTTTGCTTCTACTCTTTTTAATAATGTTTCTGTTTTCATGATATTATACTTTAAGGTTTAATTTTATAATGCAATATTATACATAAATATTTAGTCACGCAAATTTTTATTAAACTTTTTTGTATGATTTTTTTGTTTTATATTAAACTTTAATGTTATATTTGCAACAAACAACGATGAATAAATGAAAAATTAACAATTGAAAATTATGTTGAGAATCAAAGAAATTTTGAAAGAGAAGAAATTAAGTCAAATTGATCTTGCTGAAAAATTAGAAATCACCACCGTCGGACTTAATAAAATAATAAATGGCAATCCAACTGCAGAAACGCTATTGAAAATAGCAGAGGCTCTTGATGTCGATGTAAAAGAATTGTTTATATCAACAAAAGATCAAGAAACAACACCTATTTACATTAAGGAAGGTGCTGGATTTAGCGAGATTGGAACCATCAATTTTGAAAAGTTCCATATTGCCTTAAATAAAGGCTAAATAAGGCTGATGGTTCTTTTTGGGTATAATATTACTCTATGAATTACAAATATTTTGGATATGGAAACCAATATTGAGAAATTACAACAGAAAAAAAATAGGCTATACAATGAACTTGAAAAGGTCATTAAAGAAATAGCCATCCAGGAAGATATACAACATCAGTTGCAAAATGGGGCGGGTGTGGGCAAAAAATCCCGCTCCAATTTTGAAAGAGAGATCAGGGCGAAATTCAGAATAGCCAATAATCTCTAGTGAGTAAGGAATTTTTAAATAGGAAAATTACGGAAAACAGTAAAATTGAAATTAATAAAACTTGTATTTTTAGGTTCTAAAATTACACCATGAAAAATTTTCTACTGATATTACTTGTAATATTCTCCAATGATGCATTTTCACAAGAAATAGATTCTCACGAACAATTTTTAACCAGCGTAAAAGAGTATAAAAGAGTAATTCAATATAATAGTACAGGATTATTTAGAGGCAATTGATGAATTATATCCAGCCTACAATAAGATATTAAATATGAATGAATTACCTTCAGTTTCCATACAAAAGGCTTTAATAAAAGATTATAGAGATAAATACTCATATCTATTCTATGATAAAGATTCCGGAAAAAATAATTTAATTGTCGGTCTAAAAACTAAAGAAGATTACAAGACATATTTAAGTCTTTTAACTGGATACCTAGAATTAAAAACTAGTTTATTTATTGATGACCTGATTGTTGAAAACAATAGAATTTATGATGAATATGTTCGGAAAAACTTAAAGAGGTTGAATATTAAAAAATTGGAATTTGATAAAATGTCAGACAATGATAAAGAAACATTATTGAAAATATTTATAGAATAAAAAAAATAGAAACACAAATGAAAAAACCAAACATAATTACTGTAGTTATGGCAATAATCGTAATGGTCGTAATTGCAATCTGTCTTGTCAAAATAACTAATTTTCCGAAAGGTATAAAAGAAGTAAATGATAGACAGAAGACAGCAGATAAAATTAGAAATTTAAAACCAAGATTCGTAATTTTAACTAATAATCTAAATTAATTATTATGCTATTAACAGATAACGAATACATGAAACTGCACAAAGTACTAATCATAGTATCTGACATAATCGCCGGAGGTTATAAAGGAGATAAAGACTTTGCCAAAAAAGCAAATGAAATGATACAAAATACAGATATAAGCCTCGAATTAGTTAAGAAGGTTGCTGCGAGATTGGAGTTAATCAAAAGATAAATGCAATTCCAAAATGTTTTTCATAAATTATGAATAGGCGAATTTTCTAATAATTTAGGCTAATGGCAAGAGGTAGAAAGCCAACTTTTCCGACAGAAATACACGATTTAAAATGTCTCAATATCAGAAAATTTAATGAAAAAGGATATTTAAAGCAATACCATTATACAAATGGAGAAATAAATTTCAGCTCATTAAATATTGATTTTGCTATGAAAATAGGCAAGAAAACTGGTGTTTTGGTGCTTAATTTCGGAGATTATAAGCAGATTATACAAATTGTATCAAAAAAATCAAATTTAGGTGCCGGATTAATATGGTTTTTTGAATGTTCAGAAACTGGCTTAAATGGTAGGAAACTATATTTACATAAAGGTAAGTTTGTTCACCGAAAAGGAGTACCTTATAATTATGCAGCTCAGAATTATGGCAAAAACTGGAGGTTTGTAAGGCAATTGTTTAGAAGGGAGCAAGGCTTGGATATACCGGAATACAAAAGAGAATACTATAATGGAAAACTAACAAAGAATTACTCGAGATTTCTAAAAGCTTTAGAAAAAACCTCTATAACAGCCAACGAGTTTAAGGAGTTTAGAAAGATAGTGAAACTTTAATACATTACTGATTGTCTCTATTTCTTATTACCGGTTCCAATCTGATGCATTCCTAAGTCGCTCTGAAGCTTTTCGATTAATATACCGCACTCAATATACGCTCTTTGATATTTATCAAGAGTTTCTTTTTTTGGATTGGTATTTATTTTCCCTACATACTCTTCAATAGTTGCTAAACTATAAACAGCTGTTTCAAGATTTTTTGAATCCTTTTTTATTTTATCACTAAGAAAAAGAGACTGCCTATTAATCGATTCCTTTAAATCATCAGTAATTGTAAACGGGGAAAGCTCCCCGATTTCCCTCCTGGAAAAATGAATGTTATTTTTAAGTTTTATAATATCTTTTTGAATTTTAGATACATCCTCGGCAAGACTCAGGTAGGCTTTCACTTTATAAGTGAATAGATGGTCTCTAATTTTATCTTTTTTAGAAAATCTATAGGTTAAAAATGATGCTAAGAATGCTGACAGCACAGGTATTAAATATTTTAAAAAATCTAGAAGAGAGCTCATGGTATTTGCGGCAGTAGAATTAGTCATATACGATAGTTTCCACAAATATAAATAGATTAATAATCAAAGGTAAAAAATATAATAGTGTTAACGTTTGCCTCCGATTCTGCTCCACAAATATATGGAGCAGGTTTTCAACAATTTTGTTGAAAACATCAATACTTCAATTTAGTTATAAGTCTATTGATAAATTCTTCTGTCTGTCTTTTAATTCATGTGGGGGAAAAGTTAACGGAACTAAATTTCGATTGGCTGAAATTAATCAAAGACCGTTTCCACAATTTTATGGAAAACCTGTTTAGGCATAAATCGCCAAATCGTTAATATAAAAGCCTTAATGTTGTAAAAATGTTGTAAGTATAAAATGAAAAAAGACCTACATTTCTGTAAGTCTTTCATTAACAAGCTCCTCTTGCTGGGCTCGAACCAGCGACCCTCTGATTAACAGTCAGATGCTCTAACCAACTGAGCTAAAGAGGAATGTTTCTTTTTGCTTTAAGCGTGTGCAAATATAGAAACTTTTTTAAAAACTCCAAAACTTTTTTTGAAACTTTTTTTAAATTTTTCAGCCCAAAGCTTGCACTATCAGCTTAACTATATCATTTCCAAATATTAACGCCATAAGCCCCAATAAGAAAATGACGCCCACCATTTGTGCGTTTTCCAAAATTTTCTGTGGCACTGGTTTTCTTGTGATGATCTCCCACAATGTAAACAATACGTGACCGCCATCTAAGCCCGGAATCGGTATCAAATTAAGGAACGCCAGCCAAACAGAGAACATGGCCGTAAAGCTCCAGAAAAACTCCCAATTGATGGATAAACTTCCGTCTTTGCTTTTGTCAACGTGCATATTGTTTACAATCGCAATCGGACCTCCTACTTTTTTATAACCTTGTATTTTTTTGTGGAAGATAAGTTTGAATTGCTTTACCTGCTTTGTCAAAGAAGCAATACTTCTGTCAAAACCTCTTGGAATCGCCTGTAAGAAAGTATATTTTTTTATTACCTCAGTTTTGTCAAGATAGCTTTGAGCGAGCTTTAAGTTTGGCGTAAAACCGATTTTGCCGTCTTTGTCAACATCTGAAATGATAGTCAAAGTTTGGTCATTTCTAACAACATCCAGAGAAACTTTTCCACCTTTACTTGCTTTAAGAATATCTCCGATCTGGTCATAGAATCCGATTTTTTGACCATTGATTCCAACTATTTTATCTCCTTTTTTCAATCCTGCTTTTATGGCGGGCATATTTGGAGCAAGACTGTCAACTACAGCCGGGAATCTTGGAGTGATATAAGCCTTAGCTTCATTAGCACCTAAGATGTGCGCAATTCCATCCTCATTCGGAGCAAAATCAACTTCTTTTCCATCTCTTAAAACCGTTATTTCATTACTCAAAAGAATATCAAGGAAACTATCTTCCAATCTTTCTTCTGGTTTGCCATCAATTTTTAAGATCTTATCACCGTTTTTGAAACCTAATAGCTGTGCTGGTTCAGAAACCGCGATTCCATTTTCGAATTTCGAATTATCGTGATAAGTTTCACCATTGAAGTAAGAAAGTGAGGAATAGATCGCCCAAGCCAAAAAGAAATTGACCGTCACGCCACCAAGCATAATGATCAATCGCTGCCAAGCCGGTTTTGCACGGAACTCCCAAGGTTGTGCCGGTTTTTTCAGTTGTTCGGTGTCCATACTTTCATCCACCATTCCGGCGATTTTCACATAACCTCCAAAAGGAAGCCATCCGATTCCGTACTTCACACCTTCGTGTTTTCTCCAATCCGAATCAGGGAGTGTAGAAATATCGATAGGCTGAAGAACTTTTTTTCCGTCTATTTCAACTTCTTCTTCAGTTGGGTCGTTTTTTGAAAGGAATCTATATTGCCATTTTCCATTGATTTTCTTCATTGCGAAGATGGAAAAATACGGATCAAAGAATAAAAAGAATTTGTCTACTTTGGTTTTGAACCATTTCGCAGGCAAAAAATGCCCGATTTCGTGTAAAGTTACAAGGATAGAGATGCTCAGGATAAACTGAAATATCTTTAATGCTAATTCCATTAATATGTTTTAAAATTATAGGTACGCAAAGGTAATCATTTCAGTCATAAACTGTACCAATGAAATATCTTTGTCAAAAAGTCATTAATTGTCGAAATATTAAATTTATTTGGGCAGCTAATCCGCCTTCCGCTCCCAATCTTTTTTGCAGGAAGATTTCACATTAAATAGAACTTTTGTAGAAGCAAAAAAGGATTCCGCTCAAACCTAACGAAGTGGTTCATCGATTCAAATAAAAGGATTTATCAAATTGAGATAAGTCGGGCTGCGAGATTCAACATAAAATAAGGTTATAATCACTATGTTTGTCATTCCGTAGATCTAACTAATGCTGTCGAGATTCCTACGGAATGACAAAAGAACTTTAAAAGATTTAAACCCCTTAGGTTAAAAAATTATTGATTGATTTTTACAACTTAAATCCTTAATTTTAAATCAAATTTAAAATGAAATTATGTCAAATATTCAGATGATAATAGAGGAAAGAGCGGCCGATATTGGTAACTTTTTGGTTGGTAGATTGCTGCCGTTCTCTCAGAAGAGAAGTGTTGGTCCATTTGTGTTCATCGACCATATGGGACCAGCTGCGCTCAAAGATTATGAAAATATGGATGTTCCGCCACATCCGCATATAGGACTTTCAACTTTGACTTTTTTGTTTGAGGGAAGTATAATGCACAGAGATTCCATCGGGACAGAAATCGAGATCAAAGAAGGTGCAGTGAATTGGATGACAGCAGGAAAAGGCGTAGCCCATTCCGAAAGAACCCCGGAATATCTGCGAACAACCGATAAGAATCTCCACGGATTACAGATTTGGGTCGCACTTCCAAAAGAACTGGAAACAATTGAACCTGAGTTTTTCCACATCAACAAAGAAGACATACCAAGCTGGAAAGACAATGGTGTAGATTACAAATTAATAGCTGGAGAAATCCTCGGCCGCAAATCTCCGGTTCCCGTTTATTCGCCGCTTTATTTCCTTGAGGTCAAAAATACGCTTCAGGAAGACAGAGAAATCATTCTCGGCGATTACCTTTTTGGAGAATCATCACTTTACATCTTGGAAGGGAACATCGAAAGCGAAGGCAATCTTTATAACCCAAAACATATTCTGATTGCTAAGGATTCCAAGCTTTGTCATTTTGTTTTGAAACCGAATTCCACGGTTTATATTTTTGGCGGAGAGCCGTTTCCAGAACCGAGATTCATCTATTGGAACTTTGTTGCCACTTCCAGAGAAATGATAGAAGATGCCAAAACAAGATGGGAAAACCACGAGTTCCCAAAAGTCATCAATGATGATGGTTATGTTCCGCTTCCACCACAGAATAAGAATCTTAAATTAAAAGAATAGATTATAAAAAGCATTCCGAAACGTCGGAATGCTTTTCTTTTTTCCAGTCATATTGTTTTGAAAATCAATAATGAAATAAAAAGTTTGTACATCTATATGTAACAACCATTTTTCTGAGTTGTCTTATTAATTAGAAAATCAATTATTTATATATGAAAAAACTAAATCTAATCCTACTGCTTTCTTTATCATTGAATGTTTTTGCACAAAATGTGAACGATAAAATAAAATCATTCGAAGACAATCTGTTCAGTTGGGATAAAACGAAAACAAAAAAATGGACCCTAAAAGAAAGAATGGCCTTCTACAATATGAATGCGGTAAGCATTGCGGTCATCAAAGATTATAAGATAGAATGGTCAAAAGCTTATGGTTATGCAGATGTTGCTGAAAACAGAAAAGCAACTCCGCAAACACTGTTTCAGGCTGCGTCTATCAGCAAAACTATCAACAGTCTCGGTATTTTAAAATTGGTGGAACAAGGAAAATTGGGTTTGGACGATGACATCAATAATTATTTAAAAACTTGGAAATTCCCATACGATTCGCTTTCAAAAGGGAAAAAAATCACCCTTGCAAATCTGTTGAGTCATAAGGCGGGTTTATCTGTTCATGGTTTCGGAGGTTATCAACAAGGAAAAGAATTACCTACCATAATACAAATTCTCGATGGACAAAAACCAGCCAATTCTCCTGCAGTTCGGTCTGTGTTTGAACCCAATCTCAAATTTCAATATTCGGGTGGCGGAACAACCATTTCACAATTAATTCTTGAAAATACTACAGGAGAAAGATATGAAGATTATATGCTGAAAAATATTCTTCTACCATTGGGAATGAACGAAAGTTCTCACAATCAGCCACCTTCTCAGGATAAAGAAAAATTACTTGCAACGGCTTATAATAACGGAAAAGAAGTAAAGGGCAAATATCATATCTATCCTGAAAAAGCTGCAGCTGGTCTATGGACCAACCCAAATGATCTGGCAAAATACATTATCGAAACTCAATTATCATTATTAGGTAAATCAAATAAAGTCTTATCAAAGGAAATGTCTGTAAAGAGAATTGAGAATAATTACGGAGTATTTATGAATGATTTCAAAGGCACAAAATATTTCAGCCATAGTGGTGGAAACGAAGGTTTTGTTTGCTACTATATTGGAAGTGTTGAAGACGGAAACGGTCTGGTTGTAATGACTAACGGTAATAATTTTAAATTAATCGATGAAATCCTTTTAAGTATTGCCAGTTTGAACCAATGGAAGAATTATCCTATTGAGCCTCAAAAAGAATCTATTGCTTTAACCATTAGAAAAGAATGTTTAAAAAATGTTGACAAAGGAATTGCATTGTACAAAGAACTGAAAAAGAATAATCCAAATGGCTATAACTTCGCCAATGAAAACGAATTGAACGAGCTTGGCTATGAGTTTCTAAGAGATAATCAATTAGATGCAGCACTTAAGATTTTCGATTTAAATGTCAATGAGTTTCCAAAGTCAGGAAATGTGTATGACAGTCGTGGAGAGGCTTATTTTAATAAGAAAGAATATGCATTGTCAAAAAACGATTATCAGAAATCATTAGATTTAGACCCTTCTAATAACAACGCGAAGGAAATGCTCTTGAAAATAGATAAGGGAAGTGGAAAATAAGATTATCAAAATCTATAAAGCAAAAAGCTTCTGAATTTTCAGAAGCTTTTTTATTTTTAAGCTTGATATTTAGAAAGAATAAGAAACTCCGAAGCTTCCGTTATTCCCAGCTTCTACAAAAGCGCCCCAGTTTTCTGTGAAAAAATATCTGGCTCCAAGATAAACACCCAAACCGAAATTTCTACCAGCAACCCCGACATTAACGCCAGGATAAATATCAAATTCCGAAGGTAAAGCTAATGCTTCCTGCAGGTGAAATCCAACACGCCCAAAAACGAAAGGATTGTCATCATCCTCATTGAAATAAACATTGGCACCACCACCAACAGAGATGAGGTTAGAAAGCCCATAATCATAACTTGCAGTAGGTCCGGTCCCAAATCCCCAAACATTAATTCCGGCTTGTGCCTTTTGGTCGCCAGCACCGGTCCAAGCTTGAGCATAAGATAAAACGCCGGCAAACAAACCAAGTGTCAATAGCAATTTCTTCATAAACTTATTTTATTAAATTTTCAATGGCTTCTCTACATCAAAAATAAAACCACAGTGTAAGAAGAACGACTGATAAAAGACATTTATTATTCTTGATGATTCTCCTTGCTCTGGTTTCCAAAAGAGAGTAACAGATAAAAAAGAAAAGGCAGGATAAAAATACTTCCCAAAAGAAGAGCCCAGCCCAAAGCTTCGATGGTTTTGGGAGCAGCACTGGAGTCAAATAAGGAAAGATGGGTTCCATTTGCGAAAAGAATGATGTTGGGGTTGTGCTGATAAGTGGCTGCCACCAGAATCATTACGATCTGAAAGCCTCCAAGAAACCTCACAAGGAGAAAGTTACTTCTTTTGATGGCCTCATTCGTAAAAAGAAGACTGATCGTCGCGGCAGTAATTACGATGATTCCTAAAGCTTTGGAAAATATCCATTTCAGTAAAGGGATATCAGAATAATAAGCACTTACAAAAACCAAAATCCCCATGGCAACTACATAAATAGCGGTTTCTCTCGATTTTTTTATCATAATTGGTAGAGCATCACTGAATCTGGCTTCGTGAAGGGAAAATAATGAAGCCAGATAAGCGCAAAGAGCTACTGTGAAAAACCCGACACAAACTCCGAAAAGATTTAGCCAGCTAAAAATATAAAGACCTAAAAAATCCTTCGCATCTGTATCGATGCTTCTGGAAATGGTTGCAGCTGCAATAATTCCTAAAAAGAAAGGTGTCAACAGACTGGAGTAATAGAAGATCTGTGTGTATATTTTTTGCCAGCTGTCATCTACCGCATCATAATTCCGAAAAGTAAAAGCAGTTCCCCTTGCAATAATTCCGATCAGCATTAAAACCAAAGGGATGTGAAGGTAAGTAGAAACAGTCGTATAAATGGTGGGAAATCCAACAAACAAAATCACAACTGCAATGATCAGCCACATATGATTAGCCTCCCAAATAGGAGCGATGGATTTGGACATGATCTTTTTCGTTTTGTCACGGTAAGATCTTTTAGAAAACAACTCGATGATTCCTGCTCCGAAATCTGCGCCTCCTGTGATCACATACAAACAAATTGAAACCCAAAGAAATGCAATAACTACGTAGATCATAATTTCTTGTTTTTAGGATTATAATTAGGGTCAGTTGGATCGTATAACTTCGGGACCATCTTGATCTGGCGAAGCAATAAGAAAATGATGATCAATGATAAAGATATGAAAATCAATGTAAAAAAGTAAAATGAATACTGGATTCCCGGCATTGGGGTTACTGCATCTATGGTTTTCATGATTCCGTAAATGATCCAAGGCTGTCTTCCAACCTCTGTTACTGTCCAGCCTGCTTCCAATGCAATATATCCAAATGGGATTGCCGCAACGAAAGTTTTCAGATACCAAGTTTTCGTAAGCCAATCTCTTTTCCAAAAGTTGGCGATGAGGTACAGAAACCCGATCACCATCATCACACTTCCGAAAAATATCATGATCTGAAAGGCATAATGAACGACCGCAACCGGAGGCCAATGGTCTTTCGGAAAATCTTTGAGCCCTTTTACTTCCGCATCAAAGTCGCCCCAAGCGAGAAAGCTTAGTACTTTAGGAACTTTTATGGCATATTTTATTTGTTCATTTTCTTCATCAGGAATACCTCCAATTACAAAACTAGCTCCTTTTTCGGTCTCGAAATGGGCTTCCATTGCGGCCAGTTTTATTGGTTGTCTTACGGCAACAGATTTGGCAGCGATATCACCACTGATAGGAGCCAGCAAAGCTCCGATAATCGCAAATCCGGCAGAGATCCTAAACGCTTTTGTGTGGAAATTGACGTTTCGTTTTTTTAACACCATTAGAGCGTGGATCCCAGCCACGGCAAATCCGGTAGCAGCAAATGCGGCAACAGTCATGTGAAAAGCCTGTGGAAACCAAGCTTCGTTGAACATTGCTTTTATAGGGTCGATGTTCAGATATTTTCCATTGATGTGATCGAAACCAGCCGGACTGTTCATCCAGGCATTGGCAGCAACAACCAGAATCCCCGAAGCCAATCCACTCACTCCGACTACAACGCCACAGAACCAGTGAAACCATTTATTGAATTTTTCCCAGCCATAAAGAAAAAATCCAATGGCAATGGCCTCAATGAAAAAGGCAGTTCCTTCCAGGGAAAAAGGCATCCCAAAGATAGGACCGGCATGTTCCATGAATTTTGGCCAAAGCAGACCGAGCTCGAAAGACAGCATCGTCCCAGAAACGGCACCTGTTGCAAAAAGGATTGCCACCCCTTTGCTCCATGCTTTTGTAAGCCCTTTATAGACTTCGTCTTTGGTCGTAAGATATTTGTAATGTGAAAACGCCATTAGAAAAGGCATCACCATCCCGACACAGGAAAATATAATGTGAAACCCGAGAGACACAGCCATTTGAGACCTGGCGGCTAGAAAATCATCCATAATCCCTATTTTGATTGTAAAGTTAAGTTTTTTATGTTTAGATTCTCTTCTAAAAAGGGAAGAGAAAAGTCATATTTCTAAAACTAAAAAATAATGGAAAATAAAATTCCAAATCATAGTTAATTGTTTTCTATCAACTGATGTTGCAAATGTATTATGGTGATACGACAGAAGTTGACGTGTTATTTTTTTATTTTGGATTTTTTTATGAAAGGCACATGAAGTTTTAACAGGTCACTGGTTTTGTTTTCCCGCAGATCTCCATGATCTGGGCAGATCTATTTGTTTCTATGATTTTATGTTAACATAATATGGAGTTTGTATATCCCATGTATATCCATTCTATATCCAATTTATATCTATTCTATATCCGTTGTATATCCCTTGTTCGATGCTCGTTCGATGATTGTTGTCAAATGTTATCTTTTTATAAAAAAATGCTATTAAATCCATTTAACATAATAAAAAAGCATGGAAAATATTTTGGATCCAGTAAAAAAACAATTAATTTTAGGAAAAAATAAAAAGCGACACGTTTTGTCGCATCTCCTTGCTATCATTGCATCGAGAGAATAACAATTAAAAAAACTCATAACATGAAAAGACTCAGCATCGGCTTGGGCATTCTTGTCCTGTGCCATGTCCATGCCCAAAAGGTGAGCGGTCATGTTCCAAAGTTAGTGGTAGATATGGTTTTAAATTATAAATTATTGAAAATCAAGTAAAGTAATAAATAAAAAATTTAGAAAACGGGGGTAGATAAGTCTATCCTCGTTTATTTTTAAAGAAAAAACATATCGCAAATGATTGAGTGTCATAACAGGTGTAACAGAATTAGTGATGAGAAATAATCCTCGAAAACGCTATTCTTTTTCTCAAGACAATAGTTACATTATGTTAAAAAACTAATTGAAATCAACTGGCTAATTTTTCTTAAATTTGCAGGTCTTATTAGAGTTTCTAATAAGGTTTATTTAAATTTAAAAACCTTAAAGAATGTTACCAAAAATAAATCCAATCCAAACTTCTGCATGGAAAGCTCTTGATCAGCAATTTGCCAATAACGATTTCGAATTGAGGACGTTGTTCCAATATAACCCGAATCGTTTCAAAGAGTTTTCATTAGAAACAGAAAACTATCTTTTCGATTATTCTAAAAACTTAGTGGATGCTAAAACGCTGGAGTTATTGTTGCAATTGGCTGAAGAAACGCAGTTGAAAGAAGCAATCGGGAAAATGTTCTCGGGTGACAAGATCAACGAAACTGAAGGAAGGGCTGTTCTTCATACAGCCTTGAGAGATTTTTCTGATAAAGAGATTTTGGTCGATGGAGAAAACATCAAACCTGGAATCAAAAAGGTTTTGGAACATATGAAAGCCTTCTCAGAATCCGTCATTTCTGGTTCTCATAAAGGATTTACAGGAAAAGAGATCACGGATGTCGTAAACATCGGCATTGGAGGTTCTGACCTTGGGCCAGTGATGGTTTGCTCGGCGCTTAAGCATTTCAAGACAAGACTGGATGTTCATTTCGTGTCCAATGTGGATGGGAATCATATGGCAGAGGTTGTAAAAGACCTAGATCCGGAAACCACTTTATTCATCATTGCTTCTAAGACTTTTACCACTCAGGAAACCATGACCAATGCCAATTCTGCAAAAGAATGGTTCCTGAAATCGGGTGCTAAAAATGAAGATGTTGCAAAACATTTCGTAGCACTTTCTACCAATATCGATGCTGTAAAAAATTTCGGAATTGCAGAAGATAATATCTTCGAATTCTGGGATTGGGTTGGCGGTCGTTATTCACTTTGGAGTGCCATTGGATTAAGCATCGTTTTGTCTGTGGGTTATGATAATTTTGAACAATTATTAAAAGGTGCGAACGATACAGATGTTCATTTCCAAACCAAAGATCTCAAAGAAAATGTCCCTGTTTTGATGGGTGTTCTAGGGGTTTGGTATCGAAATTTCTATGCAACAGGAACTTATGCGATTTTGCCTTATTCCCAGTATCTTGACCGTTTTTCAGCTTATTTGCAGCAAGGCGATATGGAAAGCAACGGAAAATCTGTAGATAGAAATGGCGAATTCGTGGAATATGAAACGGGACCCATCATCTGGGGCGAGCCAGGAACCAATGGTCAGCATGCTTTTTATCAACTCATTCATCAGGGAACGGAATTGATTCCCGCAGATTTCATCGCTTATGCAAAATCTCCGAATGAAGTGGGTGAACATCAGGATATTCTTTTGGCCAACTATTTTGCACAGACAGAAGCCCTGGCTTTTGGGAAAACAGAAGATGAGGTTTTTGCTGAGTTGAGATCATCTGGCAAGTCAGAAGAGGAGGTCGAAAAATTGTTGAATTACAAAATATTCGCTGGAAATACACCAACCAACTCATTCCTATTCAAAGAATTGACACCTTTTACATTGGGTCAGCTGATCGCATTGTATGAGCACAAGATCTTTGTTCAGGGTGTGATCTGGAATATCTTCAGTTTTGACCAGTTTGGCGTGGAACTGGGAAAAGTTTTGGCAGGAAAAATCCTTCCGGAACTGGAAGCAGAAGGTCAGGTAGAAACACATGACAGCTCTACGAACGGATTGATCAATTTTTATAAATCAAACCGGTAAAATATAACTATCGTGTTGGGAAAGGAACACGGTATTTTCAAATAAATCTAAAAAGTAAAAAGAAAGAAAAAATGGCACAAATTCTAGATGGACTCAAAGTCTCAAAAGAGGTAAAAGCTGAAATTAAAGAAGAGGTTCAAAAAATTCTTGCCAACAATAGAAGAGCGCCACATTTGGTTGCGATTTTGGTTGGGAACAATGGCGCAAGCAAAGCTTATGTAAATAGCAAAGTGAAAGATTGTGAGGAAGTTGGATTCAGTTCTTCGCTGGTCAAATTTCCAAGCACCGTTTCGGAATCGGAATTATTGGAGAAGATCGATGAGCTGAACAAGTCAAAAGCTGTGGATGGTTTTATAGTCCAGTTGCCTTTGCCTAAGCAGATCGATCAGGAAAAAATCATTATGGCCATCGATCCGAGAAAAGATGTAGATGGTTTTCATCCAGAGAATTTTGGAAAAATGGCTTTGGAAATGGATACTTTTCTGCCGGCAACGCCATTTGGAATTTTGACACTATTAGAACGGTATAATATCGAGACAAAAGGTAAGAACTGTGTGATCATCGGGAGAAGCAGGATAGTTGGAAAGCCAATGAGCATCCTGATGGGAAGAAAAGATTTTCCGGGAAATTCTACGGTGACGCTGACGCACTCTTACACCCAACATATAGAGGAATATACAAAACAGGCAGACATTGTAATAACTGCTTTGGGAGATCCGAATTTCTTGAAAAAAGAGATGATCAAAGATGGAGCAGTTATTGTAGATGTAGGAATCACAAGAGTAGATGATGATTCTGAAAAAGGATATCATCTTGCGGGCGATGTAGATTTTGAAAGCTGCGCAGAAAAAGCAAGTTGGATTACACCGGTTCCCGGAGGAGTTGGTCCAATGACGCGGGCAATGCTGATGAAAAATACCATTATTGCCTATAAAACTTCGGTTTATAATGACTAAGGAAGAAGAAAATATTTTATTAAATGAAGGTAAAATGCTCCCCGTAATGGAGCATTTTTACACTATTCAAGGCGAGGGATACCACGCTGGGAAGGCGGCGTATTTCATTCGTCTAGGTGGATGTGACGTGGGCTGCCATTGGTGCGACGTAAAAGAAAGTTGGGACCCAAAGCTCCATCCTTTGATGAATACTGTTGAAATTGCAGAAACGGCAGCGAAATATTGTAAGACGATCGTTCTTACAGGAGGGGAGCCGTTGATGTGGAATCTCGAAATCTTAACTTCAAAACTGAAAGAATTGGGTTGTACGATCCATATTGAGACTTCCGGGGCTTATCCCATGAGCGGCCATCTGGACTGGATCACGCTTTCTCCCAAGAAAACAGGTCTTCCTTTGGAGGAGATCTATTCCAAGGCAAGTGAACTTAAAATGATCATATTCAATAATAATGATTTTAAATTTGCTCAGGAACAAGGTGAAAAAGTAAATGGCGACTGCGAGCTTTATCTTCAGAGCGAATGGAGCAAACGTGATGCGATGTATCCAAAGATCACAGATTTTATATTAGAGAATCCAAAATGGAGGTCTTCTATACAAACACACAAGTATCTTAATATCCCTTAATTTTTATCAATGAGCATATTTTTTTAGTTATTTTGATTCAAATATTGCTAGAAAATAGAAGCTTATGATAAAAAAAACTAATTTAGCTTTATGTTAAAAAGATTATTTGAATCTATTGGAGAATATTTTTTGCTGCTGGGAAAGGCTATAAGCAAACCACAGAAAAGAAATGTCTATATGAAACTTCTCGTAAGGGAATTTTATGATCTGGGGGTTAACTCTTTTGGATTGGTATTGTTTACCTCTTTTTTTGTAGGGGCGGTCGTAGCCATTCAAATGTTTAATAATTTTGATGCATCATCATTCCCTATCCCTAATAGTTTTGTCGGCTATGCTACAAAAACAGTTTTGATTCTGGAGTTTTCTCCCACCATCATCTCTGTTATCCTTGCAGGTAAAGTAGGTTCTTATATTGCATCTAGCATTGGTACAATGCGTGTTACAGAACAAATTGATGCATTAGATATTATGGGGGTCAACTCTCCAAATTTCTTGATCTTACCAAAAATAGTGGCCAGCGTAGTTTTCAATCCGATATTAATTGCCATAAGTATTGTTATAGGGATCTGGGGAGGTTATATAGCGGGTGTAGCGACAGGAAACTGGACAACAGCCGATTACATCACTGGAATCCAAATGTACATGCCCTCTTATTTTATTTGGTATGCTTTTTTGAAGACGGCGGTTTTTGCATTTCTAATTGCAACTATTCCTGCCTATTTTGGATATAATGTAAAAGGAGGATCTTTGGAGGTAGGTCGTGCCAGTACGCAGGCTGTAGTTTGGACAATGATCTCTGTGATCATAATGAATTTATTATTAACCCAAATGTTCCTAAGCTAATGATAGAAGTTAAAGAATTGAGAAAAAGCTTTGAAGAGGTTGAAGTTCTGAAAGGTATCAATACATCATTTGATACAGGGAAGGTCAATCTGATCATTGGACAGAGTGGATCAGGGAAGACAGTTTTTTTAAAATCTCTTCTGAATGTCTATGAACCCTCAAGCGGAAGTATTTTGTTTGATGGACGCGATATTATGAAGATGTCCCCGGAAGAAAAGCAGACTCTTCGCTCAGAGATCGGTACGGTTTTCCAGGGAAGTGCACTTTTCGATTCTATGACCGTAGAAGAGAATATCAGCTTTCCTTTGGATATGTTCACTAATCTTAGTTTTCGCGAGAAAAAAAGAAAAGTTCTGGAAGTGATCGGTAGAGTGAACCTTCAGAATGCTAATAAAAAATATCCTTCTGAGATATCCGGAGGAATGCAGAAAAGGGTTGCTATTGCAAGAGCAATTGTAAATAATCCCAAATATCTCTTTTGTGATGAGCCCAATTCGGGATTAGACCCATACACTTCGAATGTAATAGACGATCTTCTTCTGGAGATCACCAAAGAATATAATACGACAACGATCATCAATACACACGATATGAACTCTGTGATGACAATTGGTGAAAAGATCCTTTATCTGAGACTGGGGATCAAAGAATGGGAAGGAGACAAAGACATATTGGCAACCGCAAAGAATAAACATCTGATAGATTTCGTTTATTCCTCAGAACTGTTTAAGCAGTTACGCGATTTTATGCTAGAAAATAATCAAACAAGTTTAATTAATGATAAACCCGAAGACAATGAGATCGAAGATTCACGAATTCCAAAACAAAAATAAAATTAAAATGAGTAAAAAACTAATTAGTACACTAGCCGTATTTTTAGGAATAATGGCTTATTCGCAAATTACAGTAGGACTGAGGGCCAATGCGCTTTTCAATACTTCCTCAGCAAGCTGGGATAATTTTAAAGGAACTGTAAACGGCGAGAAGGAAAACACCGGTTTCAATGCGGGTCTTGCTTTTAAAATTGGGTCACCTGTTGGCGGTTGGTTTGTAATGCCAGAAATTTATTACACTTCTATTAAAAATGAAGCAACTGCTAATGTTAATGGAGCCTCTGTAAACATCGAAGCCAAAAGTAACAGAATTGATGTTCCTGTAATGGTAGGACATAATTTCCTATTGGGGAAACTCGCTGCATTTGCAGGTCCTGTTGCATCTTATAACCTTACAACGGATAATACCTTCCAAGATTTTAAGGAAAATGCAACCAAAGAATTTACAGTAGGTTACCAGTTTGGAGCGCAGGCTACTTTATCTAAATTTGTAGTTAATGCAAGATTTGAAGGTGCGTTTTCTAAAGATTCGAGAAAATTCATCAGCACTGTAGCTGGAGATAATACTGAAATCAGATACGATAACAGACCAAGTATGTTCATCCTAGGTATTGGTTATAATTTTAACTAATTCTGCTTTGACCCATAAAATAAGAAGGCTGGAAATTAACTTTCCAGCCTTCTTCATATATAGACCTTAAAAATTTACAAAGTCAATTCTTGTGAGAGATTGATTTTGTTATACAAATGTATAAGCTATACTTCAATTTTCTTTTAACATAATAAATAAAAAACAGAACAATATTAATATGTTTTGCTTATTTTTGCTTAAAATTAATATTAACTGGAATGAAAGTCATTCTTGAACATATTTCGCCAGACGAAAATAGCTCTTTCCGAGTATTACACATCAAGGATATTCCCATCTCAGAACTTAACTGGCAATACCATTATCATCCTGAAATTGAGATTGTTTGTGTGTTGAAGGGCAAAGGGACAAGACACGTAGGTTACCATAAAAGCCATTTCGAAGATGGGGCTTTAGCATTGATCGGTTCCAATATTCCCCACTCTGGATTAGGCCTTAATGCGACCGATCCTCATGAAGAGATCGTGATTCAGTTTCGGGAAGAGATTTTATCATTGCCAGAAGGTGAACCTGATAGTAGCTTGATAAAAAAGCTCTTGGAAATGTCAAGATATGGAGTTCTGTTTTCTTCTGATGTTAAAAAGAAGATCATTCCGAAACTGGAATTGATTACCCAAGCAGGTGGTTATACAAGATATCTTTTGTTACTTGATCTTCTTTTTGAGTTGTCAAAAACAGAAGATTTTGAATTAATGAATACTGAAATAATGCCATATACCATTGTTTCAAGAAACAGAACAAGATTGGAAGCTGTTTTCACCTATGTGGAAAATGGGTATCAGAATGAAGTGGATATACAACAAGCGGCGGAACTTGCCAACCTTACTAAACCCGCTTTCTGCAATTTTTTCAAAAAGGCAACATCACTAACTTTTGTTGAGTTTGTCAACAGATATAGAATCGACAAAGCTTGCATATTGTTGTCGCAAGAAAAAAGCATAGCAGAAAGCTGCTATGCTACAGGTTTTAATAATATTACTTATTTCAATAAGATATTTAAGAAATATACCAAGACTACACCCGGTCAGTTCATAAGAAGTCTTTAACTATATATTTCCACTGTTTAGATTATTATCTAACTGTTGTTTTTCCAATTCAGCTTTTTCTTTTTGTAAAAGTTTGAATTCTTGTCGAATCTTGGCTTCCTTTACGGCATTTCCTTTACTGACATAGCCTACAAGGCCTCCAATAATCAATCCGATCCCTATTCCGGAAAGGGCGCCATAAACGACTCTTAGGTCAATGGCCATATCATTCAGATAAAAGAGCAATGCTCCAAGCCCTAATAATACCAGCCCAATTACAACTAAACTTTTCATCATTTTAAATTTTTGTTAGTTTAAAATTAAGCAAAAATTTATAGCTTTCCGCCGGCTTTCTTATAATATTCGAGAGCTTTTGGCATTTCTGCATTCAGGTCGGCGATTCTGTTCTCTGGATTTGGGTGGGTAGATAAGAATTCCGGAGTTTTGCTGCCTGATGATGAAGCTTGCATTCTTTGCCAGAAAGATGTTGAACTTCTAGGGTCATAACCTGCTATCGACATCAATATTAATCCCATCTTATCAGCTTCAGACTCTTGTTTTCTTCCATAGGCCAAAAGTCCGACTTGCGCACCTACAGGATAAACTTTTTCAAAAACACCAGCCCATTGGCTGTTGGACATCGATCCACTAAGGATACTTCCTCCATATTGGGCAATCATGGCCTGAGAGATTCTTTCATTTCCGTGTCCTGCCAAAGCGTGTGACACCTCATGACCCATTACTACAGCGACACCGTTATCATCTTTACAAACAGGCATTATTCCCGTATAGAAAGCCACCTTTCCGCCAGGCATACACCAGGCATTCAGTTGCGCATCTTGAATCAGATTGAACTCCCAACTGTAATTTGCAAGATCAGCTTCTCTACCGATACTTTTATAATAGGTATAGGCCGCATTTTTAATCCTCGCACCCACATTTTTCACTCTATTGGCATCTGCTGTTCCGGTAATGACCTTAGAACTAGATAAGGTGGTTTTGTATTCTGATGCGGCAGCTGTTGCTATCTCAGAATTATTTGCGATCTGGATAGAAGATCTGCCCGTGATCGGATTGGTAACACAAGCAGTGAGACCCAATACAAACAAAGCATAAAAAGAAATTTTTAAAATTTTCATCGTTTTTTTTTAATATGAATGTGTTTTACAAGTTTTATTCCAAAAGTTATTCTTTATTGAGGAAAGCGTCCCAGCCTTGTGCAGTCAATGGGATCAATTGATTAGAACCTCTTGCGACAAGGAAATTACCTTGCCCATCTTCTGTTGCATGGCCAATAATTGTAAAATCCGGATGATTCCTGATCTTATCGAAGTCCTCAGGAGAGATTGTGAACAACAACTCATAATCTTCGCCTCCGTTAA
The DNA here is from genome assembly GCF_900102265.1 of Epilithonimonas hungarica. Classification (GTDB taxonomy): domain Bacteria; phylum Bacteroidota; class Bacteroidia; order Flavobacteriales; family Weeksellaceae; genus Epilithonimonas; species Epilithonimonas hungarica. The sequence goes on from NZ_FNBH01000001.1 coordinate 23,306, forward strand.
GTGCTGCCATTGCAGGGTTAAGGTTCAATTCATCGGCCGTATGGATCGTGGTCTCATCCATTGGCAATTTCTCTTCATAGACATTGAAACTGACTTTCGATCGATCGGAAAGATGTAAAACTTCCGAAGCCAATCCATCAGAAATATCGATCATAGAAGTTGGTAAGATATCCAGTTCTTCTAATTTTTTCTTGATGTCGGTTCTTGCCTCAGGTTTTAATTGTCTTTCGAGGATATAATCATAGCCTTCCATTTCAGGCTGCATATTCGGATTTGCCAAATATACAGAATGTTCTCTCTCCAAGATCTGAAGACCAAGATAAGCACCTCCAAGGTCTCCGGTCACAACAAGAAGATCGTTTGGTTTTGCGCCACTTCTTTTAACAATTTTTTCTTCATTTTCAAGTCCGATAGCTGTAACGCTTATCACTAGTCCGGCATTTGAACTCGTTGTATCTCCGCCAATTAAGTCAACTTTGTATCTGTTGCAAGCCAATGCAATTCCTTCATAGATCTCTTCCAAAGCTTCCACAGGAAAACGATTGGAAACAGCAACAGAAACTAAAATCTGAGTCGGAGTAGCATTCATCGCAGCAATATCGCTGAGGTTGACAACAACTGCTTTGTAACCCAAATGTTTTAACGGAACATAACCCAAATTGAAATGGACACCTTCTGCCAGCATATCCGTTGATACTACAATTTTTTGATTTTCAGGATCAATAATGGCCGCATCGTCTCCGATTGAAAGTTTTGTAGAGCTCTGAACGATTGGGAAGTTCTCTGTCAAATGTTTTATCAATCCAAATTCTCCAAGCTTGGAAATGGGCGTTAATTGTTGTGATTTATCTTCGAGCATAATTAGTTAATGATGAATTATAGGTGGTTAATGATAAACTAAATATCATTGATTTGAAAATTTATTTAAAATTCTCTAAAAGAGATGTATCAATATTTTCTGGACGGAAAGGCAATGTCTTCAAGAATTCTCTGGAGATGGTCTGCACATTTTCAGATTTGAACTCATTCATGACCAAAATAATGTCTTCGGGCGGCGTTGTTGTTTTTCTCAGCATCATATCGATCCAAACGCCAGTTGCTTCGGCTGTTGCACAGTGTGTTCCGTCTGGCAAATAAAACTTGTGAACGAATTGATAGATCATCCCGTCCTCTGACATCGCTGCGACCTCCAACCCTACAAAAACCGTCTGATCGGCATAGATCTCTTTGAAGAACGAATACCTCTCGTGCAACATTACAGGACCAACGCCCCAACGATTAAGCTGCGTCAAGCCGATTTTATTTTTATTAAGGAAAGCCATTCTCGTTTGCGAGCAATAGTCAACATAAGTAGAGTTTCCAAGATGACGGTTGGCATCTATATCGCTCCATCTTACTTCGAATTTATGGTAATAAACAGACATTCTTTTCGATTTTAATATTCTTCAAAAATAACCATTTGAGGTGGATATTAAAAATGTAATTTTGTGCATCGAATACAAAACGACATATTGGTTTTATAGAAATTGTAATTAATGTCAAAGAAGAAAAGAGTAATCATTATTGGAGGAGGGGCTGCCGGTTTTTTCACAGCTGCCAATCTTGACGAGAAAAAATTCTATGTCACAATTCTCGAACAAAATTCGGATGTTTTACAAAAGGTTAAGATCTCCGGAGGCGGACGTTGCAATGTGACCCATGCTTGTTTTGACCCAAGAGAGCTGGTCGGTTTTTACCCGAGAGGGAATCGAGAGCTGCTGAGTGTGTTTACCAAATTTCAGCCTGGTGATACAATGGATTGGTTTGAATCCAGAAACGTTCCCTTGAAAATTGAAAAGGATAACAGGATCTTCCCAACGACAGATTCTTCTCAAAGTATAATGAACGCTTTGATCAATGAGGTAAGAAATAAAGGTTTTGAGATCAAGAATCAAGTTTCTGTTTCTGAGATCATCAAAGATGAAGATCTTTATTTCATTAAAACAAAATCGGAAAGCTACACAGCTGAGGTTGTCGTTTATACAACTGGTAGTTCTCCAAAATCGTTGAGGATTATTGAAAATCTTGGGCACAACATCATAGAACCTGTTCCGTCTCTTTTTACATTTAACATCAAAGACGACCTTTTAAAAGATCTTCCGGGAACAAGTTTCGACAATGCTGAGATCAAAATCCCGAGCCTTAAAACTGAGGAATCCGGCCCTCTTTTGATAACGCATTGGGGTCTTTCCGGTCCTGCCGTTCTAAAACTTTCTGCTTGGGAAGCAAGAACTCTTGCCAAACTGAAATATAAATTTGATATTGAGGTCAATTTTATTTCAAAGTCGATTTCTGAGGCAGAAGAAATACTGAAAAACTTTAAGAATGATAATCCTAAAAAATCTGTTGGCCAGTCCAAAATATATGATATAACGAACCGTTTCTGGAATAAGGTTCTTGAGGTTAACAAAATAAACCCTGAAAAGCAAATGGCAAATCTTTCAAAAAAGGAAATGGATCAGATCTTTGAGTATATTTGTCAAAAAAGATTTTCGGTTATCGAAAAATCAACTTTTAAAGATGAGTTTGTGACAGCAGGAGGCGTGGACCTGAAAGAAATTAATTTTAAAAATATGTCGTCAAAGATCCTTCCAGATTTTTATATTGCCGGCGAAGTTCTTGATATAGATGCTGTTACCGGAGGTTTTAACTTCCAGGCATGTTGGAGCGAAGCTTGGTTGATTGCTCAACATATTAATATTAGATGATGAAATATTTTATTAAATTTGAACCCATATTTATTTATTTTATAACATAATGAAATTTCCTAAAACAATTTTTTTGGTTTTATCAATTCTTATTACAATGATCTCTTGCCAGACCAGAGTTGTAACACCTAATAAGCCCATGTATGACAATACTTTAGAGCTTTATAAAAAATATACGATTCAGACCAAAGATGCCAAATCTCAAAAACTTGAGATCATAAAAGTAGATGCGACGAAGATCTATGGTAAGAACAAAGCTGGAGAGATGGTAGAAATCGAACGAAGCGAAGTAAGAGACATCAAGAAACCGGATGTTATCTTATCTGTTTTAATTGGTCTTGCAGCTGTTGCGGCTGTTATTTTTATTCCAATTTAATTTTTGTAATGAGGTATAAAATCAGACATCCTGCGAAATAGCAAAGAATATCCAGCCAACTGAAAGAGTTACCAAGGACGATCATCATGATCCGATTATCTTTGAAGCCCATCAATTCTCCGAAGTGAAAATACTGGGCAAACTCGATCATACAGGAAAAAATAAAAATTCCGATGATCAGTTTTGTTGAATTAAAGCCAAAAAAGGCTTTGATGAAATAGTATATCAACATTACAACAAAAACGTCGCCAAGATATGCTCTTACAAAAAACAGATCTTTGAGTTTTGTTGCAATCAGAATTTCTACAAGAAAAATGAAAACGGCGATGATAAGGTTTTTGTAGTCGAATTTAAAATTAATTTTCACGGAATTGTTTTTATAAGTCATAACAAAAAACCGAGGTAATTATTACCTCGGTTTTTTTATTTCTTTACTTTGATCGTACAGCCAATCGCGACTGTTTTCTCGGTCTTGACAGGTTCATTTTTCAAAAGCTGGTTCACAGCATCTTGAACATAATAATCAGAAACGTCATTTGGATTTTCATAATTGTTATCGATCGTTCCAATGTATTTCACAATATTTTTTCCGTTCTCTTTTTTCAAAATATAAACATGTGGCGTTTTTGTAGCACCGTAGATCGGATAGATTTTCTGACCTTCATCCACCAAATAAGGAAACGTGAATCCTTTTTCCTTTGCTCGGGTCTGCATCTCCGCAAAGCTGTCCTGTGGCTGAACTGCCGGGTCGTTTGGATTGATGGCAATCACAGGATAACCTTTGTCTTTGTACATTTTATCAAGCGCAATGATCCTGTCTTCATATTTCTTGGCGTATGGACAATGATTACAAGTGAAAATCACAATAAAACCTTTTGCAGATTTATAATCGCTTAAGGAAACCATTTTTCCGTCCACGTTTTTCAGTTTAAAATCTGTGGCTTCATCGCCAATCTTGTAACCAGAATCATAAACTTTTGTGAAACTCAGTAACCCCAAAATCAAGATTAAACCAAACGAAAACCATTTTATTTTTTTCATAATATTAATATTTTATGGATTGTAATATTTAGTAATTGCAGACTCTAATTCTTCCAAAGATATTTCGCCATTGTTGAAGAACACTTTTTTCCCATTTTTATAGAAAAAAGTTACCGGGATCTCGCCTTCCCAATTGTCCTGGAATTTCGGAATCCAAGTGTTCATTCTTTTATTATCATCCAGAATCACAACTTCAGCGTTCAGATTTTTATTTTTGATGAAGTTGATGACCTTTGCCTTATCTCTCGCCATGTCCAAGGAAACCAAAAGCATTTTGAAATTAAGATTCTTAGAATATTTGTTGTTAACCTCGATGAAATGTGGTAATTCTTTAACACAAGGCGCACAGGTCGTTGCCCAGAAATTAACAACAAGAAACTTATCTTTTTCCTGATTGATGCGTTTTTCCAAATCTTCATATTTGATCAAAGAAACATCAGTTTGAATCTGAGCATTCATCACAAAAGGGAAAATTAATATGAGAATTTTTACTAAAGTCTTCATACTCAAAGGTAATAAAAGAATTTAATTAAGAAAAAATTGTTTCGGTTTGATTTTTGACCATTAATTATCAACCAAATCTTATGATTATGAAAAAGCTATTATTCATCGGAATATTGTCATCATCAATTATCAGTTGTGTTCCGGATAAAGACAAACGTGAACAACGGAAAGACGACCATAGCGCAGAACATATGAGAAATAAAGGTGTAGATTCTGCAGCACTTTCAACGGACAAAAAAGTGGATACGGTAGGCGTAAAATAATATTACTTCCCAATCATCTTTTTGATTGCATTGAGCTTCATCAACGCTTCAATAGGTGTCAACGTATTGATGTCGATTTTAGTCAATTCTTCACGGATGTTTTCCAGTACAGGGTCATCCAATTGAAAGAATGAAAGCTGAAGATTTTCTTCGGTCACTCGTTTTATTTTCTCTCCGGAATCCTGAGTTGTTCTGTTGGACTCCAACGTTTTGAGAATTTCATTCGCACGATTGACCACTTTGGAAGGCATTCCTGCCAACTTCGCCACGTGAATACCAAAACTATGCTCACTTCCGCCGGAAATCAATTTTCTGAGGAAAATAATATTGCCTTTCGCTTCTTGGATTGAAACATGAAAATTTTTGATTCTCTCGAAGTTGACTGACATTTCGTTCAGTTCGTGGTAATGGGTTGCAAACAAAGTTTTTGGCTGGGTCGGATGCTGATGAAGATATTCAGCAATGGCCCACGCAATGGAAACACCGTCGTAAGTGGAAGTTCCACGCCCGATTTCGTCTAGCAAAATCAAACTTCTGTCTGAGATATTATTAAGGATATTCGCCGCTTCATTCATTTCTACCATAAAAGTCGATTCACCGGCAGACAAATTATCCGTCGCACCAACTCTTGTGAAAATTTTATCCAATGTTCCAATCTCAGCGTGTTTCGCAGGAACAAAACTTCCGATCTGGGCCAGTAGAGAAATAATCGCAGTTTGTCTCAGAATTGCGGACTTTCCGGCCATATTCGGTCCGGTAACCATTATGATCTGCTGAGAATCCCTGTCCAGAAAAACATCATTCGGGATATAAGATTCGCCAAGTGGAAGCGATTTTTCAATGATTGGATGTCGTCCTTCCTGGATATCAATCGAGAAAGAATCATTCAGAATCGGTTTGGTGTAATTATCTTCAACAGACAATTCTGATAATCCGGCGGCACAATCCAATTCGCCAATCAGTTTCGAGTTTTCCTGCAATTGGTCGATGTAGATCAGAACATTTTCGCAGACATTTCGGTAAAGTTCCAATTCCAGCTTTCCGATCTTTTCTTCAGCGCCTAGGATTTGGCTTTCGTATTCCTTAAGTTCTTCGGTAATGTATCGTTCGGCATTGACCAAAGTCTGTTTCCGAATCCAGTCTTCCGGAACTTTATCTTTATGGGTGTTTCTGACCTCGATATAATAACCGAAAACACCATTGAAGTCAATTTTCAAACTTGTGATTCCAGTTCTTTCGATTTCACGTTGGCACATTTCGTCCAGGAAACCACGGCCTTTGCTTTGAAGATTTCTCAAATGGTCGAGTTCTTCCGAAATTCCTTCCTTGATAACGTTCCCTTTATTAATATTCACAGGAAGTTCGTCATTCAAATGGCCATTGATCAGATGGATTAATTCTTCCAAGTTGATAAAAGGGTCAATCCAGGCCAGAACATCCGGAAAATTCAGAAGTTTTTTTCTTATTTCATTAATGTTAATGATACTTTGACGGAGATAACCTAATTCTTTCGGTGAAATCTTTTCGGCGGCCAATTTTCCTATTAATCTATCCAGATCAGAAATGCCTTTCAGCAAATCCTTGATGTCATATTTTAAAGAATCTTCTTTATTCAGAAATTCAATCAGATTCAGTCTTCGGTTGATATCACCAATATTTTTTAAAGGTAAGATCAGACGTCTTCTCAACAATCTTCCGCCCATTGGCGTGCAGGTTTTGTCAATAATATCGAGAAGCGATTTCCCCTGATGATTGGCAGAATAAACGATTTCAAGATTCCTTAGTGTGAAGTTGTCCATCATCAGATAATCATCCTGAGGAATCACTTGGATTCTTGTAATATGTTGTAAAAGTGAATGATGTGTGTCTTCAACCAAATAAGCGAAAATCGCTCCAGCAGCAGTGATTCCCAGTTTATGTTCCTCTATTCCAAAGCCTTTCAGAGATTGTGTCTTAAAATGCGAAGTCAGTTTTTCGTAAGCATAAGGATATTTGAACGCCCAATCCTCCAGCTTGAAAACATTTTTATTTTTCAACTGATTTGGAATCTCCAGAGTTCTCTGATAAATGATCTCGTTCGGGTCGAAGGTGTGAACAATGTGAAGTAATTTCTCCAAATTTCCCTCGCTCACAAGAAATTCACCTGTTGAAACATCCACAAGCGCCATTCCATACTTTTCTTTTTCTTTATGAAGAGAAAGCAGGAAATTATTCTTCTTAGAAGTCAGAACCTGGTCATTAAAAGTAACTCCTGGAGTCACCAATTCCGTAACACCACGTTTTACAATGCCTTTTACCGATTTTGGGTCTTCCAATTGGTCACATATGGCAACACGCATTCCCGCTCTTACCAATTTTGGAAGATAAGAATCCACCGAATGATGCGGAAATCCGGCCAGTTCAATATGACCTTCGCCATTGGCTCTTTTGGTCAGAACGATTCCAAGGATCTGCGAAGTCTTTATCGCATCCTGTCCAAAAGTTTCGTAGAAATCGCCCACGCGGAACAGCAATAATGCATCAGGATATTTTCCTTTGATGGTATTGTATTGCGTCATTAACGGAGTTTCTTTCTTTGCCAATTTCCTGATTTTAGAAGCGCTAAAATACGAAATTAATATGCAGAAAAGAGAAGGATATTTTGCGGAAATTTATTTTTTATTCAACTTTTCCAAAGCTTTGGAACTTTTTCTGTAGGCCCATTCTTCTTTATATTTTACCCATTTTGCCTTGAAGATTTTTCGCATCAGCTTATCCGTGTATCGCATAATGAAAACGTGATAAAGCATACTCAGAAACTTTGAAGGACGATTAGGCAACGCCCTGATAGATAAGGAAAAACCTGGTTCCAGGTAACGGTTGTAATGCCAGAAAGCACCAGGAATAAACAAAGCGTCGCCGTGTTCCATCAGGATTTCTGTTCCTGCGGCATATTTCAAAGCAGGATATTTTTCGTAGTCCGGATTGTCGTAATCAATATCTTCTATCGTATGGACAGACAAGGGAACTTTGTAAAGCAATTCGTTTTGAGTCTGGTCAAAAAGTAAAATCCTTTTCTTTCCTCCAAAATGAATATGGAAAAAATCCCCCAGATCAACGTCGTAATGCATCAGAACATGCGCTTCACTTCCTCCGAAAAATAGGGTGGGAAGCCGTTTGAAAAACTTCATTCCCAAATCTGGATAAGTGAAGTCTTCTAATAATTCTGGTAATTTGTCAGTGATGATGTAAAAAAAGATCCTAAGGTCAGAAGGTTTATTTTTTATGGTATCGATATAATCCTTCATTTTCATCTCCGTTGCTGGCGTATCAGAACTTTTGTTGGCATCGGCGGGCTTGTTGTCATATATTGGAACAATTTGTTCGCCCGCTTTTTCCCGGATGTAATCAAGATTCCATTTCTCATAAGCCCCCCATTGCTTTGCGAAACCTTTTATCAAAAGCGGTTTGTGGGGTTTGAAATATTTCTTTTGAAAGTCTTCTTTATCAATGTGTTCTACAACGTCAACAGGATTCAGGATCATATTAATTGTTTTGATTCAATAAAAATAATAAAAATGAATTCTAATAAAATGTTCTTTTTAAAAATTAATAAAAATCAAAATTCTAAATGCTGTTTAAAATAAAACCCCAAATGTTGAGATCATCAGCCTTAAAAGTGACATGAGAACACTCAAATTCCGAAAATCCTTATATTTTCAATCCCAATTGAACTGAAAATATTTTTATTTTAAGTGACTAAAAAATAGGTTTCATTAAAAGAAAATCAAAAATTATACGTTTAATTCTTAAATTTGGCTAATGAAAAAACATCTTTACCTCCTTATATTATCATTTTCTCTGATAAGCTGTTATACCTATAGGGTTAAATCAGAAAATGAAACAACAGCAAAAAATACGCAGCAAATACGTACAAAACAAATGGATGAACCTGTTGCAACAAAAGCTATTGCAAATGTTCAGGCAAATGTATCTGCGATTGAACCGGGTAGCACGAAAAAAAATAGAACTACAATAGATAAGGCTCCTAGATCGATGAGCATTCAGGAAAAGTTGGAGATCAATAAATACTTTAAAATAGAAGTTGGAGGTAAGCCGTATAAGATCCAGGTTGATAAATGGGAAAGTGATACTTTAGTTGCCCACGTTATCCATAAGCCAAAAAAGATCCTCAAATTCCATAAGAACCAGATTGACCAGTCAACGATAGCAGAAAGACGTTTCTCCCAGCCAGTGGCTGATATCATTACTGTTGTGGCTTATGCCGGCGTTGGTATTGGAATTTGGGCATTGGTACGATAATAATGAAAGTTTTTTAAATTAAAATCTGCCATATATCATAAAGCCGCAATTTCATGCGGCTTATTTTTTGATGATCAGCAGGAGTTTGAACGTTTGTTTAATTTCAAATCGAAATTATTCATAATATCTTTCAAAAAATTATTTATAGTTAATCCAAATAACCTCATATTTGTATTATAAACTGTAACCCAAAATAACATCCCAAATAAAAGTTTGATTAAAATCTATAGATATCCAAATGAAGGTTGAACAAATATATACAGGCTGTCTTGCGCAAGGAGCATATTACATTGTTTCTGAAAATGAAGCGGCGATCATTGACCCGCTAAGAGAAGTGAAACCTTATCTTGAACGTTTGGAGAAAGATAAAGTCAAACTCAAATATATTTTTGAGACGCATTTTCATGCCGATTTTGTTTCGGGACATTTGGATCTATCTAAAAAAACCAATGCTCCAATTGTTTTCGGACCAACGGCGAAACCAGAATTTGATGCAATTATTGCAGAAGATAATCAGGTTTTCAAGATAGGAAAAATCAAAATTAAAGTTCTTCATACGCCAGGACATACTTTGGAAAGTTCGACTTTTCTTCTGATAGATGAAGATGGAAAAGAAACGGCTATTTTCTCTGGTGATACCTTATTTTTAGGTGATGTTGGAAGACCTGATTTGGCTCAAAAAGCTGGCGAAATCGATGAAAAAGATTTGGCTGGAATGCTTTATGAGAGTCTTCAAACCAAGATTTTACCTTTAGATGATTCTATCACGGTTTATCCTGCTCATGGTGCTGGCTCTGCTTGCGGAAAGAATATGCAGAAGGAAACTGTTGACACTTTGGGAAATCAAAAAAGAACCAATTATGCTCTGAATCAACCAGATAAAGAATCTTTTATTAATGAAGTTCTTGACGGATTAACTGCACCACCAAAATATTTTGGGATGAATGTCGCAATGAACAAAGGCGGTTACGAAAGTTTTGACCAAGTTCTGAAAAAAGGAAATAATCCTTTGTCTGTTGAAGATTTTGAAACTTTAGCAGAAGAAACCGGAGCTTTGATTCTGGACACAAGAAGTGCATCTGTTTTTCATAAAGGTTTTGTTCCGAATTCTATCAATATCGGAATCAAAGGTGATTTTGCGCCTTGGGTTGGAGCGATGATTGTGGATGTTCAACAGCCTATTCTTTTGGTTTCTGACGAAGGAACAGAAGAGGAAGTGATAACGAGATTGAGCAGAGTTGGATTTGATAATGTTTTAGGATTTTTGGACGGAAGCTTCGACGCTTGGAAAAATTCCGGAAAAGAAACCGACGAAATCAGAAGAATCTCAGCGGAAGAATTTGCTAATGAATTTTCTGAAAATGTGAAAGTTATCGATGTTAGAAAAGAAACGGAATATGAAGCAGAACATATCAACGAAGCTTACAGCAAACCTTTGGCTTACATCAATGACTGGGTTAATTCGTTAGATAATGCCGAGCATTTTTATATTCATTGTGCTGGAGGTTACAGAAGTATGATTGCGGCAAGTATATTGCAGTCAAGAGGTTATAGGAATTTCACTGAGGTTGATGGCGGATTCAATGCGATTAAGAAAACAGAGAAGTTTCCTTTGAGCAATTTTGTCTGCCAAAGTAAAACTTTGTAGAAACAAATTTATTTCGCGTTTTGTCATTCTGAATGCAACAAAGTGGAATGAAGAATCTATGTCGCAGAATAGAGATTCTTCACTTCGCTCAGAATGACAAAATTGTAGATTTTATCAAATACAACTTATAACATCTTTTCTTATGTCACAAAAATTTCAAGAACTAATTCAATCTGAACGTCCGGTTCTGATTGATTTTTTTGCCACTTGGTGTCAACCTTGCAAAGTGCAGTCTTCTGTTTTGAATTCTGTAAAAGAACAAGTTGGAGAAAAAGCAAGAATCGTAAAAATTGATGTTGACCAATTTCCGTCTATTGCATCAGAAAATGGTGTTCGTGGAGTCCCAACTTTAGCGATTTTCAAAAAGGGAGAACTGCTTTGGAAAGAAAGTGGAGTCCACGATGTTAATTCGCTGGTGGGGTTGCTGGAGCAATATTCTAGTTAAAAATAAAAGACATAAAGTTTGTCATTCCTTAGGGAATCTCAAACAAATGCAAATTCAACAGTTTAGATTCCTACGGAATGACAAATATTGTGAAATAATTATTTGTTATAAATTATCCCAAATTCATCTCTTTCATTCAAAAAAGGAAATCTGTTTCTAAATTCCTTTAATTCATCCAAATTCCATTCGGTTATGATGAGGTTATGTTTTCGTTCGAAGATTTCTTTTCCGTCAGGGAAATAGACTAATGAACTTTCTTCATATTTAAGATTATAGCCGTCTGTTCCAATTCGATTTAATCCAAATAGAAAAGCTTGATTTTCAATCGAACGTGCTTTTAAAAGAGCTTTCCAAGCTTCAACTCTGGATTTAGGCCAATTAGCAACATAAAAAACTGCATCATAGTCATTCTTATTTCTAGAAAAAACTGGAAAACGCAAATCAAAACAAACCTGCAGAAGAATTTTAAACCCTTTATAATCAATAATTTTTCGCTCTGTTCCAGCGGTGTAGATTTTATCTTCTCCGGAATAAGAAAACAAATGTCTTTTGTCGTAATATTCAAAACTTCCATCGGGAAAAACAAAGTAAAATCGGTTATAGAATTTCCCATTTTCTTCCACGGAAACACTTCCTGCAACTGCCGAATTTTTGCTTTTAGCAAAGGATTTCATCCAGGTTAGGGATTCCTCATTCCTGTCCGCAACTTCTTCGGCTTCCATGCAAAATCCTGTAGAAAACATCTCAGGAAGTAGAAACAAATCTGCTTCAGTTGAAGCGAATTGTTCTTCAATTTGTTTGAAATTCTGTTCTTTATTTTTCCAAGAAATATCGAGGTTGAGACCTGCAATTTTAAGTGTTGACATACTTCGAAAGTTTAATGCAATTTATCATTTTAAAAATCTTAATCATAATAAAGTCTTAATAAAAATCGTTCAAAAAATAAGCAATTGCGTTAAAGTTTACTAAAAAATCGTTAAAAAATAATTTTGTAATCTATTGAAAATGATTTATATATAATTTTGACCCACTAAAATAAAAACCTAATATTATTAATTAATGAAGAAATTCCCATTATTGTTATGCTTAGTTTATTTAATAACCACTTCGTTTTATCCTGCGAGTTCTGAGAACCATTCTTACTCCAAAACGATGATAAAAGAAATCAAACTAAGTCCAAAAAAGAATTTCTCACCACAAAACCCAGCAGAAGAAATCTATAAAGAACTGCAGTTCACCGATGAAACATTGAATTTTGAAGTCTTTGAAAAAGCTTATTTAGGATTCCAAAATTTGAAAAGTTCCGGAAAACTGGAACCGTCAGCAAAATTGCTTTCGGTTTGTGATTTTAGTTTATCTTCCAACAGGAAGCGCCTTTGGGTCATAGATTTGGGTGAGAAAAAAGTGTTATTCAATACATTAGTTGCACACGGGAAAGGGACAGGCGAGGAGTTCGCTACCAATTTTTCCAACACAGAAGATTCGCATCAGTCGAGTATGGGCTTTTACGTTACAGAGCAGACCTATAACGGTGACAACGGCTATTCTTTGCGATTGTTCGGGATGGATAGAGGTTATAACGATGCGGCTCTTGAAAGATGTATCGTGATGCACGGTGCAAAATATGTGAGCGAAGATTTCATCAAATCTGAAAAGAGATTAGGAAGAAGCTGGGGGTGTCCGGCGGTTCCGACTAGTTTGGCAAAACCAATCATCAATACGATAAAAAACAGAACGTGTCTGTTTATTTATTTCCCGGACCAGAATTATCTGGCAAGTTCTCAATGGTTGAAAAATGCTGAAAAAACCGATTCGATCCTTGATACTCCAAAACAGAATATGGCAACGAATTAAAAAGTAAACTCTCGTTGATTGTGCAGATTTAGCCGATTATTATCAATCTGCAAGATTATAAAAATAAAAAACCCTTCAGAATTTCTGAAGGGTTTTTGTTTTATGGGTTTTTCACTAATAGTCTGAAACCTTCTCCGTGAACGTTGATGATTTCCAAACCTTCGTCATCTTTCAGAAGTTTTCTCAGTTTTGCGATGTAAACGTCCATACTTCTCGCTGTGAAATAATTCTCTTTTTTCCAGATTTTTCTTAATGCCAAATCTCTCGGCATAAAGTCGTTTCTGTGGATGCAAAGCAATTTCAGAAGTTCGTTTTCTTTTGGAGAAAGCTTGTATTCGTTTTCGCCAACTCTTAGTTGTCTTAACATAGAATCGAAGAAGATATTACTGATTTTGAACTGCTCTTGGTCTTCATTTTCCAAAACAGCACTTCTTTGTAGAATTGCTTTGATCTTGTAAAGAAGTAGCTCAGTATCAAAAGGTTTTGTGATATAATCATCCGCTCCCAATTGATAGCCTTTCAGGATATCCTCACGCATATTTCTTGCAGTCAAGAAAATGATGGGAGTGTTTTTATCAATTTTCTTCACATCTTCTGCCAAAGAAAATCCATCTTTTTTCGGCATCATTACATCGAAAATGCAGATATCGAATTCCTTTTCCGTAAACTCTTTCAGTCCTATTTCTCCATCGGTTGCTAATGTCACCTCGAAGTTGTTGATTGTCAAATAATCCTTAAGAACTGCGCCAAAACTCTGGTCGTCTTCTACTAATAATATTCTGTTGCTCATAGCTTTTTGATTTAATAATTAAAATTGAAGAAATCTTGATTCTTCGTTTTAGTAATATTTTGATTGGTTGTTTAAAACTTGATTTCGATTTTTTCCTTTACGTTTTAGTTCTGCTTCATTCAAATCAATTAGTTGTTTATATTATAGGAAGTTTTATGGTGAATGTGCTTCCTTTTCCTTTGTGAGAATCTACGTGGATTTGACCTTTGTGGTTTTCAATAATCTTTTTCACGTAAGACAATCCAAGTCCTTGTCCTTTTACATTATGGACATTTCCGGTTTCTTCCCGGAAGAATTTTTCAAATATTTTGGTTCTGTTGGTTGATTCCATTCCCATTCCTTTGTCGGAAATTTCTATCACGTACCAGTTTCCTTCATTTCTCGTGCTAACTTTTATTTCAGGTGTTTCAGGAGAATATTTGTTAGCATTATCAAGAAGATTGATCAAAGCATTCGAAATATGAAACTCATCAATCAGGAAATTGTATTTCGTAGCATTAAAATCTGTGATTAAAGTTCCTTGTCTCTGGTCAACAATCAATCGGAAAGATTCGGCAACGCTTTTTATCAATTCTCGAACGTTGGTTTCTTTCAGATGAAGAGGCATTTCGTTTCTTTCCAGTTTTGACATATTCAGGACTGTTTCCACTTGCTTTTTCATCCTCAGGTTTTCCTGTTTTATGAGTCCTGAATAGTATTTGACTTTATCAGGGTCAGTTGCGATTTTATCATTAGCCAAAGAATCCGTTGCAACAGAAATCGTCGCCAAGGGTGTCTTGAACTCATGAGACATATTGTTGATGAAATCAGTCTTGACTTCAGCAATCTTTTTCTGTCTCATCATATAATTGATAGAGATAATATAAATCCCCAAAATCGTTAATAGCGAAATAAAAGTTCCCAACAACATCGGCAAATTATGCTTTACCAAAGAGTAATCTTTTCTAGGAAAAACAATTGCAAGTGTGTAGAGCGTTCTGTCTTTGCTGTCTGTGAAAAGCGGATAAGTGTAATTCGTTTTATCTTTTTGGTCTAGGTAAATATTGTTTGCAACCGTCGTCAACTGATTGGTTTTGTTGATAACGCCGTAACCAAATTTTGTGTCAATTCCTTTGAGTCTCAATTCTTTTGAAATAACGGAATCAATGGTTTTGCTGTCAACACGTTTTTCTATCGGAAGATTGGTTGCACTTAGACGCGCAAATTCCTTCATCTGATAAGAATTGTTGTCAAGGTCTCGGCTGATGTTAGTTGTCAGTGGCTCGGGATTGTTTCTTTTCAGTTTTAACTGACCTTCGTCTTTGTAAAGCTTTGTGGTGTACAAAGTATCGCCTTTGGCCGAAACCGGAATATTCTGTTTTTCAACAATACTCGTCTGGAAAAGAATATTCGAACGATTTGCAGAATCAGAACTTTGCTGGATATAAGTTTTAGTTGGTTGATTTTTAGAAGCTAAAACCTCTTTTCCAACATTGTTATATGTTTCATTCCAATATTTGTTGACCTCGATTTGATTTACTTTCTGAGTTGAAGTTTCTAATGCAGAATAAACCTTATTAGAAAAATCCTGCTCAAGCGAAGTATATAATTCTTTAATCCAATATAACTGCAAAGAGACGAAAACCACCAAGGAAATTGTCATAAATACAGATATAATAGGAATAAACTTGTTATTCATATGTTTTTTTAAGTTTGAAAAGTTAAAATTACTCTTTTTAAGAATATCTCAACAATAATAACGGGCTGTAATTATTAAATATTTCTTAAAATTAAAAGATTTAACATTTTATTGTGAATATCAAATATGTTGCCATAAGAAAAGTTTGGTGTGATTTTTTATAATTAGTTGTTATAAAAAAGCAAAAGTTATGAACTCAGAAATTGTTTTTAATAAGGACTCAGAAACCGGAGTTTACGTGATGAAAGTTTACAAAGCCGATGTTTCCACGCTTTGGGATTATTTCACAAAGTCAGAATTGATTGACCAATGGTGGGCGCCAAAACCTTGGAAATGTGAAACCGAAAAAATGGATTTTCGTGAAAATGGAATTTGGTTATATGCGATGAAAGGTCCCGATGGAGAAAAAGAATTTGCCTTAGCCAGTTATGGTGAAATAATGCCTCACAGAAGTATTGCTTGGACAGATGCTTTTGCGGACGACAAAGGAAAAATTAAAACAGATTTACCACAAACTTCTTGGCTGATTGGCTTCACAGGAATCGATGAAGGCACAAGAATGACTTTCAATCTGCATTTCAATTCACAAGAAGAACTCAATCAGCTTCTCGAAATGGGTTTTGAAGAAGGTTTCAAAATGGGATTGAATCAGTTGGAGGATATTTTGGAAAAAAATCAATCTTGATAATTTTCTCGCAGATTAAGCAGATTTTGAAGATAATAACTTAAAAAAAATCTGTGTCATCTGCTAATTCTGCGAGAATCAAACTTTAATCCAAGGAAATCTCTTCGTCAATAAAATATTGGATGATCGCTTTTTTCATTAATAGCGATTGTTCATTGGGTTTCAATTCAGGAAGGTCGTCCAACTTTTCAAATTGTGGCCAGCCATCTTCATAATGCGTGAATTTGTAATAACCAAAAGGCTCCAGCAATCTGCAAACTGCGATGTGAACCAAATTGACTTTATCATCTTTCGTAAATTTCTGTTGTCCACTTCCTAACTCCTGAACACCAATAATGAATAGAAAAGTTTCTATTGGAGGATTTTTCTCTGTTTGAAAGTTAACTTCAAAAAAGTGTTCTATTTTTTTCCAGATTTCGGATTCTGTCATTTTTTATTTCCTTAAAATTTTGTCCATAGATTTCCCTTTTGCCAATTCGTCTATCAATTTATCCAGATAACGAATCTTCTGCATCAGTTCATCTTCTATATCTTCTACACGATAACCACAAATCACACCAGTTATTTTTGAAACATTCGGATTGATATCAGTCTCAGCGAAAAAATTTTCAAAATCCACTTTATTATCAATAATGTTCTGAAGTTTCTCAGAATCATAACCTGTCAGCCAAAAGATGATCTCATCAACTTCAGCCTTGGTTCTGCCTTTCTTTTCAGCCTTTGCAATGTAATGCAGATAAATGCCGGCGAAAGACATTTTGTAAATTCTGGTGTTTTTCATCTTATTAATTATTCGATGTTGTACTCAATAATCGTTTAGCGAAGAACTAAAATAAAACCAAAACTCTGGCTAAAATTTAAACCAGAGTTTCAGTAATCTTGCTGCGAATTTACAAAAAATGAATTTTAATTTCGGATTTCCAGAATCATCGCTGTTTTGGCAGGAATATCTATTGTATTCTTAAAGCTAAAATCTTTTCCGGAGATAACATCTTTTGCATTGAAGTTATTAGGAATCATTTCTTTGTATCGATTAATATCAAGCGTTACTTTATCATTATTTTTATTGAGCAAAATCATCACTTTTTGATTGTCTGTATATCGGAAGTAAACATAAACATCATTATTTGTAGGTGCATAATGTTTGAATTTTCCATTGGCAATCGCATCACTTGTTTTTCTCCAATTAAGTAAAGACGAAAAATATTTCTTCGCTTCTTTTTCTTCATTATTTAATCCTACTTCTGTCACAGCATTTTTAGAATCACCTTTCCAGCCTCCATAGAAATCGCTTCTTCGTTGTCCGTCGCTTCCTGCTTTATCATTGGTCATCAAAACTTCTGTTCCGTAGAAAAACTGAGGTGTCCCGCGCATCGTCATATACATTGCAATCCCAAGCTTCCAATCATCAAAATTTTTATTGAGACGGGAATAGAACCTGTCCAGATCGTGGTTGTCCGGAAAAATCAGTTGATTGTAAGGATGTGGAAAAAGGAAATCATTTGCGACACCTTCATAAACTTTTCTCCAGGACGAAAACCAACCACTTTTTTCATTAAGTGCAGAAACGATATTATCATTAATGGAAAAGTCCATCATCATCGGCATATAACTTTTGTAACCATCATTGTTTTCCTTGTCGATTTGCCAATAAGAGGTCTGCGCGATGTTTCTTGACATTTCTTCGGCAACGATGTTCATTTTAGGGTATTCTTCGAGAATGGTTTTGGTCCAATCCGCCAGGAAATTTTTGTCAGAATAAGAGTAGGTATCCACACGCAATCCGGAAAGTCCGGCATATTCTATCCACCAAATAATATTCTGGGTCAGATATTTTGCCAACAAAGGATTTTTCTGATTGAGGTCTGCCATATGGCCATCGAACCAACCATTGAGATATTCTTCCTTGTCAATTTCGGTTGCGTAGATGTCTGTGATGGTGGTTTTAAGATGATTGGTTCTTATTCTATTTTCCGAATCAGGATAATTGATCCAACTTTTCTCTGGCAAGTCTTTGACAAAATAATACTCTGAGCCACAATGATTAAGCACAACATCCCAAATCAATCCGATGTTTCTTTTCTTAGCTTCCGTTGACAGTTTTTTTAAATCTTCATTGCTTCCAAATCTTGGGTCAATCTTGTAAAATTCAGTCGCCGCATAACCGTGATAAGAATAGGTCGGCTCATCATTTTCAATCAAAGGTGTGTTCCAGATCTGAGTATAACCTAAAGACTGAATATAATCCAAATGATCAATGATTCCCCGAATATCACCGCCATGTCTGGCGTCTTCATTATTCCTATCAAGTTTTTGTTCCAAAGTTGTTTTTATGATGTCATTTTTTTCATCACCATTCGAAAATCTATCCGGAACAATCAAAAGAACCGCATCTTTTGAACCGTAACTTTCCCGATTGGCGCTGTTTGTTTCCCGTGCATAAATTGGGAAATCTTTTATCAGAACTACTTTTTTATTCTTTGAAAATTTGATTTTTACAGTTCCTGCTTTTGCTTCAGGACTGATTTCCAAGGTCAGAAAAAGATAGTTCTTGTTTTCAACCGTTTTATTTTCAGTAATAGTAACTCCGGGATAAGAAATCTCAGTCTGTAAATCTGAAATATCTTTGCCATAAATTAATAAAGTGACCGAATTATTTTTCATTCCAATCCACCAATTGGCAGGTTCAATCCGTTCAATCTTTTGAGAAAGAATGAGATTGAAACTGATGAAGAGTAAAAGTATTACAAGTGATTTTTTCATTTTATAATTGAATTTGAGATTGTTATTTTTTCAGAAGAAAATCCAATGGGATTGAGAATCTTTTGCTCCAGGAATTTTCGCTGTGGTCAGCCGATTCGAATTTTCTGGTTGTCCAATTATTTTTGTTAAAGCCTTTTCCTTTCATTATCAAATCAACTTTGTTCTGATATTTTTCGTAATGACCGTCCAATCCTTCCGTTCCAAAATCGAAATAGATTTTGTGCGTTTTCGGGGTTGGAAGTTTTTGTCTGAGATAATTTTCGAAAGCAGAAGGGATTTCGTCATTCAAAAGGTCTGTGATTCCAATCCAATGAGTCGAAAGACTAGCTGAACCACCAAAAATCTCTGGATATTCGCAAATCGCATACATGGATATCAGTCCGCCCATACTGGAACCGGCGATGTAAGTATTGTCTCTGTCTTTCAGAGTTGGATAATTTTTATCAATAAAAGGTTTCACCTCTTGTACAATGAATTTCAAATAGTTATCCGACTGAATTTTTCCCAGAAAATATTTTTCAAGCGTTTGATTTTGCAATTCTTCAGATAAACTTTCAAAAGCTTTTTGCGGAAAATATTCTGAATGTCGGGTTGCTCCGGTATTCCATAATCCGACAATGATGCAGTCTTTCAGTTTGATTTTTTTTCTGAGTTCTGTGTAATTTTCATCCACTTTCCATTCGGAATTATTCCAATTGATTGAACCGTCAAAAAGCATTTGTCCGTCGTGCATATAGAGAACAGCATATTTTTTATTCGGGTTAAAATTCTCAGGCAACCAGATATCTACATTTCTCGGAGCAACATATTTCGAAGGAAATTGATTGATTATTAGGATTTTACCAGAACTCACAGCAGGAATCGAAGTCTGAATGACATCTTTGTAGCGGTCTTTGATATCGACATATTTCTTGATGGCTGTTTTATATTCGTCAAGATTTTTTGGCTTTCTCCAATCCGGGTCCGGAAAATTGTTCTCAATGTAAGTCCAGTCTTTTCCTGTGAAAAAGTCTTCATCGAAAGTACAACCTGTCAAATCTTTAAACGGTTTGAGGAAAATATAACCGTCAAAAAAATCTTCCATTTTGAAATCAGAATGACAAAAACTGAAGAAACTATTGTCCGAAAGTTTCCCGACTGGCGTATTAATCAAATCGAATCCAATCTGCGGATAATTGAGTTTCTGAAGCGCATTCTCAAGTTCTCCGTTCGCAGGCGAAACATAAGCCGGATTGTATTGCGTTTTGGAAAACATCGGTGTGTGGAACATCATATTGAAAACCTTATCGGGCATTAATTTATACAGACGATTTCCGACCATTCCGTCATCATAATCACAGAAATCATCATTGTTTACTTTCAGGATTGGCATTCTGTACTTTGTGAAAACGTGAACGTGTCCCATATAAATCAAAGCTTTTTCATTTTTATCAATGATTTCCTTTTTGATAATTTCAGTTCGGAACTGGTCAGGCGTTCCAAGATTGAAAACCGCTTTCATATTCTCGGGCGTTCTTGCGCCACCTTTGAAGTTTTCCCAACGGTATTGATAACTTAGATTGACGATTCGGAATTTTTTCGCATCAGGTTTTAAGGTTTTATTGAATTCCCAAACCGCTTTGTAGATGTCAAAATATTCTTTGTAAGCCCAGCCGACATTGTAATAAAAGAACAAATCTTTAGCTTTTCGTTCATCAAATATTTCTGCATTCAGCAATTCATCCAGCTCTTTTTGCTTTTCAAAAGCACCAAATTCCATACAGAGATTGTAAACGCCTGCCTGATATAAATCCGGAATAATGCTCTTGACAAAATCAAGGTTTTCTTTCACAGCGTGGTCTTCTCCCAACAAAACGAGAGGATAATTCCTGAATTTAGAAATTAGATAATCTTTTGGATTTTTTGGATGTTGCTTCAGATATTCTACAGCTTCAAGCGTCGCTTTATTTTCCTGACCGAATCCTAAAATCGGAAAAAGAAATGCTAAAAATAAAAGTGAAAATTGAATTGGAAGTTTCATTTTTTAATTTGAATTTTGAACAAAAATATTCCTCCTCTCCTTTTACTACAAGGCTTTTGGACAAACGACAGGTTATTCTGTACAAAAAACAGACTAGGAAATTACTGAAGATTGTTTTAGGATAAATAATTACATTTGGAGAAGATTAAAAAATATGAACCAATCGTTTTTTAAACATTTCAAATCCAAGTTTTGGATGAAACACGTTTTATATTGGACGGCGTTCGTTCTGTTTTTTGGATTGGTCTGGGGCGTTTCGGATAACAATTATTCGAGAAATATCTTGATTCAGATATGTTGTCTTCCATCGAGGATGTTATTGGTTTATGTTACGCTTTTTTATCTCTTTCCGAGGTTCTTCAATCAGAAAAAATATTTCAGTTTCTTTATCTCTTATGTGATATTGGTCGGACTGATAAGTGTTTTTATCCAACGTCCTTTGTTTCTTTATTTTATTCAACCGAATTTTCTTCCGGAGTTTAAGAATAACGGCTTTTTCATCCTGTCAGAAATTATGAATACCGCTCTGGATATCAATATCGCAGCGATGATTCCGGTTGCCTACACTTATCTGACCACAATTGAAAATCTTCAGAAAAATAACTCAAAGTTAAATGAAGAGAATAAATTGTTAAAAGAAGATGCTGTAATTCAGGATAATAACGATGATTCTTACATCAATCTGAAAGTCGATAAAAGCGTAAAGAAAATCAAGATCAATGATATTGTTTTTGTAGAAAGCCTCCGGAATTATTGCAGAATAAAACTAATTGATTCGGAAATCACGGTTCTTAAAACATTGACATCAATTCAGGAATTATTGCCCGAATCCAAATTTGTCAGAATCCACCGCTCTTTTTTAGTTAATAAAGATAATATTACCTCAGTTTCTCCCAGCAAGATCGAGATCAATAATATGACGATTCCTGTTGGGAGAAAGTATAAAGATGAGGTTAAAAAGAAGATGTTATTGGTCGATTTTTAACAAAAAGGCATATTCCAACGCAATTTCCTTCAAACTTTCGAAACGCCCGCTTGCACCGCCGTGACCAGAACTCATATCGGTTTTAAAAATCAGAATATTATTATCCGTTTTCAATTCTCTTAATTTCGCTGTCCATTTTGCTGGTTCCCAATATTGAACCTGGGAGTCGTGAAATCCTGTGGTAATTAAGGTATTAGGGTAATTTTTAGCTTCGATATTATCATATGGCGAATAGGATTTCATATAATCATAATATTCCTTCTCATTCGGATTTCCCCATTCATCGTACTCTCCGGTTGTCAAAGGAATTGTCTCGTCCAACATTGTCGTCACAACATCTACGAAAGGAACCTGCGCCACAACTCCATTGAAAAGTTCCGGATTGTAATTCATCACTGCACCCACCAAAAGTCCGCCGGCACTTCCGCCCATTGCATAAAGATGTTTTGGCGAAGTGTAATTTTCTGATATTAAGTGTTTTGCAGCATCGATGAAATCAAAAAACGTGTTTTTCTTCTGAAGCATTTTTCCGTCTTCGTACCATTCTCTTCCAAGGTATTCTCCGCCTCTTATGTGTGCGATTGCAAAAATATAACCTCGGTCTAATAGTGATAATCTTGTACTAGAAAAGCTTGCATCAACGGTGTGGCCATAACTCCCGTAACCGTAGAGTAGAAGCGGTGTATCTGCAGATTTTTTGGTGTCTTTGTGATAGACCAAAGAAATGGCAATTTCTTTTCCGTCCCTTGCATTTGCCCAGATTCTTTCCGAGATATAATTTTCTGAGAAGAATTTTCCGCCCAAAACTTCCTGTTCTTTCAGAAGTTTGATGGTTTTTTCCTTCATATCGTATTCGTAAGTGGAAGAGGGTTTTGTCAATGATGTATATCCGAAACGTAGTTTTTCTGTATCGAATTCCATATTCGTTCCGATGTAAGCTGTGTAAGTCGGGTCCGAAAATGGCAGATAATGAGAATCTCCGGTTTTGCTTTCTATGATCTTGATTTGAAGAAGCCCTTTTTCCCGTTCTTCTATGACAAAATAATCATTGAAAATCTCAAAACCTTCCAGTAATACATTTTCTCTGTGCGGAATGAAATCTACCCAGTTTTCAATTTCTGGTTGAGAAACTTTCGTCTTTACTATTTTGAAATTTATGGAATCATCAGCGTTTGTAATGATATAAAAATCATTCTGATAATGCTCTACAGAATATTCCAGATCCTCTGTTCTTTCCTGAATAATTTTCCAATCTGCAAAAACATTATCAGCTGGAATGAATCTGTGTTCATCTTCATTCGTACTTGACGAAGAAATAAAGATGTATTGTAATGATTTGGTCTTGAAAACATTAACGTCAAAGGTTTCATCTTCCTCGTGGAATATCAGAAAGTCTTTTTCCGTATTGGTCCCTATTTCGTGTCTATGGATTTGAAAGGCTCTCAGACTTTCATCTTTTCTGATGTAGAAAACGTGTTGGTTATCACCTGCCCAAACAGCTTTTCCGGTTGTGTTTTCGATTTTATCTTCGAGGATTTTTCCGGTTTTGAGATTTTTGAAGAAAATGGTATAAATTCTTCGCCCGGTTTTATCAGAAGAATATGCAATGAAATCATTGTTTACACTGACAGAAACGCTTCCGATATCAAAATATTCTTCGCCTTCTGCCAGAATGTTCACATCTAAAAGAACTTCTTCTTCATTTTCCAAAGTTTGAAACTTCCTTGAGAAGATCGGATATTCTTTCCCATCTTCATAACGGACGATATACCAATATTGATTAAAAAAATAAGGCAAAGACTGGTCGTCTTTTTTGTAACGGGATTTCATTTCCTCATATAATTCGTTTTGAAGGTCTTCCGTGTCCTTCATTACAAAATCGGTGTAAGCGTTTTCTTCTTCGAGGTATTTTATAACCTCTGGATTTTCACGTTCATTCATCCAGAAAAAAGGGTCGTTTCTTTTATCGTTGTGAATTTCGAGAGTTTTATCTATTTTTTTAGCTTTTGGAGCGTTCATTTGAAATTGTATTAATTAAAACCATATAGACACATAGATTAAATTTTTATCTGAGGGAGAATAAATATCGTCTATTTAAACTTTAACATTCAATTAATTATTCAGAAAAACGATGTGTCTATGTGGTTAAAGTTTTCTGAAGTGATTTGCAGATTTAACAAAAGTAAACAAAAAACCATCTTCTCAGAAAGAAGACGGTTTTGATTATGTGGTCAACAATTATTTATTGATGCTTCTGACATATTTTTCTATGGCCATTGTCATAGATGGTGTTTCTTTGGTTGGTGCCATTACATTGACGGTCAATCCTGCTTCTTCTGCAGCGGCCTGGGTTGTTGTTCCAAAAACCGCAATTTTGGTATCATTTTGTTTAAAATCAGGAAAATTGATTCCTAATGATTTTATTCCCTGATGGCTGAAAAACACCAACATATCATAATCCTTGATATTGATATCGGTCAAATCACTTGCAACGGTTTTGTACATTATTGCTTTGGTCCAATCCACATTAGCGGCATCCAGAACTTTTGGAATTTCCGGGCCTAGAACATCGGAAGAAGGCAAAAGATATTTTTCGGAAGGATATTTTTTGAATAGAGCAGCCAAGTCAGAGAAATTCTTCTCTCCGAAACTGATTTTTCTTTTCCTGTAAACAATGTGTTTCTGCAGATAATTGGCAATCGCTTCTGACTGGCAGATGTATCTCATAGAATCTGGAACAGAGAATCTCATTTCCTCAGCAAGACGAAAATAATGGTCGATTGCATTTTTACTCGTGAAAATTATCCCGGTATATTGGGCCAGGTCAATTTTCTGGGTTCTGAGTTCTTTCGCATCCACACCTTCTACGTGAATAAAAGGACGAAAATCGATTTTGATTTTCTCTTTTTTTGCAATTTCCAAATAAGGTGATGATTCATTCGGAGCAGGTTGCGAAACTAAAATAGATTTGATTTTCATCTTATAACGTGTATGTTATATTAATAAAATAAGAACTTCCAAAGCACCAAAACGGGTACTATTTGAAGCGTGCAAATATACAAAAATTTATAATACCATTTTTCGGGTAAAATAGACTGGTTATGGAAAATATATATTAAATTTTTCAAAATGAATGAGCCAACAACCAGACCAATAATGAAATAGAAATATTTTACCAAGTCAATTGGGAAAAAATAAAGGGCAAATGCAGCAACAATAAAAGCAATGGATTCCAAAAAATAGAATTTGCTTGAGACCAAGGTCAATCCTTTCAGATTTTTACCGCTGCCAACACTGGAGTAGAAGAGGAAGGTCAGTATATTTTTGATGATGTCAAAACTCAACAACGTCAAAAATGTAAAACCGAATTTGTTGATCTGAAACCCGAATACATCAATGGAAAACTGCTTTGGAACAATCGGGACAAATTGTGATAATAGAAGTGCCGTCATTACACATTTCACGGTAGAGATGATCAGCCAGGACGGTGTAAGATTGTTGGAGTCTTCTATTTTTTGTAGCAAAAAGTCCTTGATATTGGCATCTCTTTGGAAAACAGACAAAAGAATAATATATATAAAGATACTCCCAAGAATACAATATACCACCCAATCATTATGCTCTGCGATTCTTACCAACGGTCAAAAATTTTTGCAAAAATAAGAATTAGAACGGACAGATTTGTTTATTGGTCAATAAAAATTCATTTTTCTTTGTAATGCTTTCGTGATGTTTAAAATAACATAATTGATGATAAAGAAATCTATGAAACATCGTGTTATGATGAGTGGAAAAATGAATGTTTTTTTATTGGCCTGGGTCTATCAAAAAATAAAAGCTAATATTTTTCAATTTTCCGACATTTCACATTGTTAATATTAAAAGTATGTTAAATATTCTTTTTTTCATGATTAAACCACTATTTTTGTATAATTATTGATTTGGTCTATTAGTTTTGAAAATGATTTCAAGAAAACTGATAATCATTGTTGATATAATCTTATCGTTATGGCGCACTCATACAAAGCTATTTTCGAAAATAATAAAAAGTGGGTTGAGTCAAAGATTTCGGATGACCCGGAATATTTTCACAATCTTGCCAAAACACAACATCCCGATTATCTCTATATTGGATGTTCTGATAGTCGTGCAACGGCTGAGGAGCTGATGGGATTAGGGCCAGGCGAGGTATTTGTGCACAGAAATATTGCCAACGTTGTAAACACTCTGGACATGAGTTCTACAGCTGTTATCCAATATGCCGTGGAACATTTGAAAGTGAAGCACATTATTGTTTGCGGACATTATAATTGTGGTGGCGTAAAAGCAGCGATGACATCTCAGGACCTTGGTCTATTGAATCCATGGTTGAGAAATATCCGGGATGTTTACAGACTGCATCAGGAAGAATTGGATTCTATAGATGAAGATAAAAAATACGACCGCCTTGTGGAACTGAATGTTCAGGAGCAATGTATCAACGTCATCAAAATGGCCTGCGTGCAGGAACGTTATATCTTGGAAGAGTTTCCAGTTGTTCATGGCTGGGTCTTCGACCTTAGAACGGGAAAAATAATCGACCTCGAGATCGATTTTGAAAAAATATTAAAGGACATTCAGAAGATCTATAACCTGACAGACTCTGATTGGGTGATGAGCAGAAAAAAATAAGCGCATCAAGAAAGTATATGAAGTATCTAAGTATCATAACATTAATGGTTTTTCTAAACTTTACGGCTCTTCCGGGAATTGCCGCACTATTTGGTTGGGAATTGCCGAGAACCAATGTTTTGGTCAGCGAAGAGGAACATTCCCACTCGAATAATACGATCATAATCTACGAAAAAACAATTCCTAAACCGATGGATATCCATGATTTCCTTAAGTTTTATGAAGCGGACACTCATAATAAGATCACTGTGAACTGGGAATCTACATTATATTTTCCACCGTCACTCAGTATATTCTCCCCTCCACCCGAAGCTTAATATACCGTAATCGTTTTTCTACAAACGTTTTCTTTGTGCTGTTATTTAATTCTCAGCAACTAAATTTCGTATTAAGTCAATCAACATTTTAAAGAATAATTGATATTCGTTATCAATGACTTCTGCTATTTTATTATGCAAAAATCAAAATCTTTGCTGGGAGGGATAAAAGAAAATTTCCCATCCGGATTGGTCGTATTCCTTGTGGCACTACCATTATGCCTCGGTATCGCATTAGCCTCGGGAGCACCACCATTATCAGGTATCATTTCAGGAATTGTTGGAGGAATCGTAGTTGGGTCTCTCAGTAATTCTAATATTTCTGTATCCGGACCTGCTGCGGGCCTTACCGCAATTGTCTTAGTCGCCATTACTGATATTGGCGCTTTTGAATTATTTCTTTGCGCAGGGATTATTGCCGGTATCATTCAGTTGATCCTTGGCTTTATAAGGGCCGGCAGTATATCCAATTATTTCCCGAATAATGTCATAGAAGGAATGCTTGCAGGTATAGGGATCATTATCATTCTAAAGCAAGTCTCTCACGCAGTAGGGTTTGACAAAGATTATGAAGGACACGAATCTCTTTTCGATAACGGATTCAATATCGGATATTTTACTGAACTATTGGGGGCGATACATCCGGGAGCGATCATTATCACTTTGATATCGATGGGGATCTTACTGGCCTGGGACCAGATTCCGTCCCTTAAAAGATTGAAGTTATTGCCTGGTGCCTTGGTCGCAGTTATTGCTGGAATTTTGATCAACGAATTTTTCCAGATTTCCGAAAGCTCATTAGCTGTTTCGCCGGAACACCTGGTTAATCTGCCTGTTCCTACTTCTTTGGAGGAGTTTCAAAATCTAGTGACATTTCCTGATTTTGCAGGCTTTACAAATCCTAAGGTTTGGGTCACCGGGGCAACCATTGCAATAGTAGCATCTATCGAAACGTTACTTTGTATAGAAGCATCTGACAGATTGGACGTTAGAAGAAGGATCACAGATACGAATCTGGAACTGAAAGCGCAGGGAATCGGGAATCTGGTCAGTTCATTTATTGGAGGATTACCAATGACATCCGTCGTTGTAAGAAGTTCCGCCAATGCCAATGCAGGGGCAACGTCCAAAGTATCAGCAATCATACATGGTATTTTATTATTGATCTGTGTATTGACAATCCCTGTTATATTGAATTTGATTCCATTGGCAACATTAGCGGCCGTTCTGATCTTGGTAGGTTATAAATTGGCAAAACCTGCAACGTTCAAGCATTTTTGGCACAATGGGAAGTACCAATTCATTCCTTTTGTGGCAACTGTTGTAGCCGTTGTGGCAACCGATCTTTTGAAAGGTGTAGGAATTGGATTGCTGATCTCTATTGTTTATATCTTACAAGGGAATATGAAACGTGCCTACTACCTTAGCAGAGAAACATTGAACGACGCCGACGAGATCACGATAAAATTGGCGGAGGAAGTTTCCTTTCTAAATAAAGCGGCAATCAAGAAAACATTGAAGAACATCAAGTCTGGCTCGAAAGTAATCATCGATGCAAAAACGACTTCTTATATAACAACAGATGTACTGGAAATGATCCAGGATTTTGCCAACGTAAGAGCAAAAGAAGAAGACATTGATGTTGAACTGATAGGATTCAAAACTTCGTATAGAGATTATGCGAGCGATCAGGATTCTCATGTGGTGGTAACACATAAAAGAGCCATGTAAATTATCAAATTTTTAATTATTAACAATTAAAAAAACGCACTTAAAATTTAAAAAATATGAAAGCACATACATCGGAAACACAATCTACTATCAACCCAGAAAAAGCATTAGAGATTCTAAAAGAAGGGAATCAGAGATTTGTGAACAATCTGAAAGCAAATAGAGATCTTTTGGCGCAGGTGAATGACACCCGTGAGGGGCAATGGCCATTTGCGGTGGTATTAAGCTGTATCGATAGCCGTACATCTGCTGAACTGATCTTTGATCAAGGCCTTGGCGATATCTTCAGTGTAAGAATTGCGGGTAATTTTGTAAATCAGGATATTCTTGGATCTATGGAATTTGGCTGCAACGTTGCAGGCTCTAAACTAGTTGTAGTTTTAGGCCATACCAAATGCGGCGCATTGAAAGGAGGATTGGATGCCGCAAAGATAGAAGGTCTGGGAATGGATAATCTCAATCATTTGATCGGACATTTTGACCCGATCATCAAAAATATCATTAAAGATGGTGAAGAACGCTCTTCTAAGAACGAAGATCTTCTAGAAAGATTGAACCATCACAATGTAAAACATGCCATAGAAGATATTCGTAAACAAAGCGCAACTTTGAAAAGGCTGGAGGACGAAGGTAAGATCAAGATCGTTGGCGCAAATTACGACGTAGAAACCGGCGTTGTAACTTGGTTATAGAAAATATTTTTTCTTCATACAATTAGGGTGGTAGGCCGGATAATTTATTATCCGGCCTACTTATTTGCTTCAGGAAAAATGAATTTTATTCAAATTAAAAAAATAATAATCTGGCAGGAGTTTATAGTAAAAACCAGCAACACTATAAAATAATTATTACATATATATCAAAATTTTATTGATATTAACTATATTTGAAAAAAACTATGAGAAGAATTTTACACCTTTGTATTTTAAGCATCGGGATTATGTCTGCACAAAACTATGGTCTCAATGAAAACTTCGAGAATGAAAGCAGTTCGCCATCATGGTCCACATTGGATCTAGATGGAGACGATAAAACCTGGAAACTCCAATCACCTCAGGATTGGACCACGGCATTAGGATTTAGTGGGTATGTGTATGTTTCTGATTCATATGACAGTACAGCCAATCAACCCTTAAATCCGGATAATGTATTAGTTTCCCCAACTTTTATTTATGAATACCCAAGAATAAAAAATGGCAATGCTTTATTAGGAATTTCATTTAAAATATCAGCTTCAGATCCCGTCAGGTATTCTGAAACTTATGCGTTGTATCTTTTACCAGCAACACAAACTTTTACAGGAAACGAAACACCTGTGTTTTTTGAGACATTGGATTCTGGAACAACTTCCAAGAATATATTGGTTGAAAAATGGGACTGGGACACTTTTGGTCAGGAGGTAAGATTATATTTCAGACATTATAATAGTCCCAATCAGAAAGCGCTGGTCATAGACGATATCATCAATTATAATTTTACAATGTCTACCAATGATGTGGTACTGAAAAACAAAACAGTAATTTTTCCTAATCCGACAAAACGTTTTATCCAAATTGATCTAAAAACCGAGACAGTACAGAACGTGGAAGTGATAGATATTTCTGGAAGAAAACATCAGGTAAAATTTAAAAATAATAAAGTAGATTTGGAAGGGTTAAAATCAGGCGTTTATTTTATAAAAATAAATACTAAACTAGCTTCCTACATCAATAAATTTATAAAAGAATAAGAAGCTAGAGAGCTCACTTTCCATTGAAAGCACTCATTGTATTCTGAACACCCGCAAATACAAAAGATAAAGCAGCTTGGGAAAACTTCTCGATTCGTTCCGGCAATTTTGAGTACTCCTCTTCATTCCACTTTCCAAGCACATAATCTATTTGTTGACCATCTTTGAACTCTGCAGAGATCCCGAATCTCAATCTAGCATATTGATTGGTATTAAGAACGGCTTCTATATTTTTCAATCCGTTGTGTCCGGCTGGACTTCCTTTCATTTTCATTCTCAATGAACCAAAAGGTAATGCCAGATCATCAGTAATAATTAAAATATTTTCCAACGGAATATTTTCTTTCTGCATCCAGAATTTGACAGCATTGCCCGAGAGGTTTACGTATGTGTCGGGCTTCAGTACAAATACTTTTCTGCCCTTATATTTGCCTTCAGCAAGTAGTCCGAAATTGGAAGATCTGAAAGGAGCTTCTATCTTTTCGGCAATTTTCTCTGCCACTTTGAAACCGATATTATGTCGTGTTTCTGCATATTCTTCCCCTTTGTTCCCGATTCCAACAAGTAGATATTTCATTTGGAAAAAAATTATTTTACGTATTCAAAAGTAACCGTTCCATATGCAGAAGTTCCAATTGTTGGATAGGCGTCCGCATCATAAACATAGCTCATATTTGAGGTTAACGATTCTGCATTTGTGGTAATTTTGCTAGTTTTATAATTATTGGCTGAGAAACTATAGACAATATTGTTGGTTACATCAAAATGTGAGCTTACCAGTTTGAAAGCTGTTGGTAGATTTCCCAGAGGGTTTTTCTTAGTATCATAACCACTAAAAGACATGTCAAATATAATGGGTGTAACAGTAACAGGACCTGAAATAACTGTTTTTAAGGTGTATTTGTAAGCTGAAACATTATTTCCGGAGAATGTATAATCTGTTTGAAGATTGTACAGATCTTCTGTATTGGTCTCGTCTTTTATTTTTGTAACAATGCTTTTAATTTTGTCCGAATTGTATGTATAAGTCGTTGATGATACATAAATTATACCCCCGCCAGAAGTAGAATTACCCTCTGACTTTGTCAATTTCCCGCCCGTATAAGATAAGTTTTGAGTATTTGTAATCTCTGTCCCCATATCATCTACAGATCTGTATATGATTTTAGTAATATTATCTCCTGTATAGGTCAGATTATAGGAAAAAGAATTATCACTAGATGTCACACTAGTTAGCTTAGTGCCGGAATAATTATAGGTGGCAACGATTTTTTCGCCATCCATATCCACGGTTGTAACCTTCCTAATGTTTTTAACAGTCGAATTATTTGAACCCCCAGAAGAGCTTCCGTCGGTATATTCCACACCATTCAGAAAATCGCCGTTCGCATCCTGACTAGGGTCACAAGAGGACAATGTAAAGATCCCGAAGGCAATTGTAATATAATATAAAATGTTTTTCATTATTTCTTTTTTCTGGTTGCAAAGTTAATTTTTTAAAATTAATTATTTTTTGATGGAAACTATTTGTAATCAAAACTTTCTAAAGAATTTTGACTTTTAAGCTGATTCAATTCTTCTAGATAAGTCGTAAGTTGTTTTTCGTTTAGAGTTCCGTTTTTCTTATAAATCTCAACTCTTCTTTTGACTTCAGAATCAAAATAGGTTTTGAAGCTTTCAATCGTTTCCTTCTTGTTCCACAGATCATAGTATTCGCAGATATTGCCAAGGAGGTCATTTAGCTCTTCGGTTGTTTTTTCGTCTGTATTTTTGCCAAAAGCCTTTACCGAACAATAGATGGGTTTTCTATCCGGTTCCGTTTTGGTCATAAACTCGCGGTACTTGTCGTCAATCAGAGATTCGATTTGTTCTTTGTTGAAGTAGATATCTTCATCAATGTCTTTCATCTTTACAAAATCTCCGGAACTGTAATTATTATTAAAACGATAATTCGCATAAACCACAATTTCACCTTTTCCCAAGCCTGGCGAGATCCCATAGCGTTCTGAAAGATAAAACAGAGCCGGCTCAGAGTAATCGATATTGTCTTTTAGATTTGCGACAAACAGTTCGATTTTTGTTCCATCTTTGTCTGTGGCGATTCTTTTTTCCAAATCTCGATAAAATTGGTATTCATACAAAGTGTCCGAAGCTTTTTTGAAATAGCGGATGGGCGATTCTGCACTGTAAGTCCGGAAACCATTACCAGAAACATACTTTTTGTTATAAAGCAAACCATCCATTCTGTAGATATTTTTCCGATAAGCATAATAGAAATTAATTGTATTTCTAATGGATTTTTTCTCAGAATTAAATTCAATGGAATAAACGGGAACTGATTTATCCTTAGAATTAAATTTTACCGAAATCCCCGCTTCATTATCTGTCTCGCTTAGAAAAGTCATTTCCTTATCGTAGTGGTATTTCAGGGTTTGGGCATTGTAACAACTAATGGATATTATGAAAATTAGTAGTATAAATTTCTGTTTGATTAGATTGAAGGGGAAAATAGTCATTAAATCTAAATTTCAAAGAAGTTATACGTTTCTATTATCTGGATTTTGTTCCAAATATTCAACAGTCTGGGCAAGTTCTTCCAGAGCCAAATCCGTCCATAGAATTTCAAGGCCTTTTTCCATAGATTTCCCTTGCTTTGGAATGTGGATTTAGTTTTCCTTCATTCGCTTGAGCAATTCCTTTTTCTATAGATTGTTTTTCAACATCAGAAATTTCATCCGCCCAGTCTTTTTTTCTTTCACGGGAAATCAAATCTGAGATCTTTTCAAGAAAACTCAAATCTTCAATTGTAGATAACCATTGAATTAGCTCCAGTTTTTTATTTTGTATCTGTAAATCAGTATTCATTTCTAAAATTTTATTAATCAAATATAATCAATTTTAACCCAAAATCCTATTCAAAACCAGATTCACGTCATCTACATTTTTCACATTATCTTTCCTCATCATCAGCTGATTATTCTTTTCTTTTAACGTGGCTTCTGCCGGATTTTGTGTAAGATAAGATATGATTTTTTTGAATTTTTCACTTTGATAGAATTTGTCCTGAGGATTCGCAGGGAAATAGCCTAAGAAAACTTTGTTCTTCACCACCAATCTATCAAATCCAATTTCCGCCGCGAGCCATTTCAGTTCTACAGATTTCAGAAGATTAATCGCTTCACTTGGCAATTCTCCAAATCGGTCTTTCAGTTCATTTTCAAAAGCTTGTAACTCTTTCGCATTCTGGATGTCTGCGAGTTTTTGATAAAGCGACAAACGTTCTTCTGTCGAGCTCACATAATCATCAGGCAACATCAATTCCAAATCTGTATCGATGTTGACTTCTTTGGTCGATTTGAAAAGTTTGTTTCTGTCTTCTTCATTTTCGAAAAGATTTTCAAAATTCTCATCGTCTTTCAATTCTTCCAAAGCTTCCTGCATCATTTTCTGATAAGTTTCAAATCCCATTTCGTTAATAAATCCGCTTTGTTCTCCACCAAGCAAATCTCCGGCTCCTCTGATTTCCAAATCTTTCATCGCAATCTGGAAACCACTTCCCAAATCCGAAAATTGTTCAATCGCCTCAAGACGTTTTCTCGCATCGGAAGTCATCATATCAAACGGAGGCGTTATCAGATAACAAAACGCTTTTCTGTTGCTTCGTCCAACTCTACCACGCATCTGGTGCAGATCCGCCATCCCGAATCTATGCGCATCATTAATGAAAATCGTATTCGCATTTGGAACGTCCACACCACTTTCTACGATGGTTGTCGCCACTAGAACATCATATTTCCCTTCCATGAAATCGAGGATATTTTGTTCCATTTGTTTTCCGTCCATTTGTCCGTGACCTGTGATCACTCTTGCATCGGGAACCAATCTTTGAATCAATCCGGCAATGTCCTTCAGATTTTCGATCCTGTTATTGATGAAATAAACCTGTCCGTCTCTTTGCAATTCGTAAGAGATCGCATCACGCAGAATCTCTTCATTAAAGCCAACAATGCTCGTATCAACGGGCTGACGGTTTGGCGGAGGTGTTTTGATCACGGATAGATCTCGTGCCGCCATCAATGAGAATTGTAAAGTCCTCGGAATTGGCGTTGCGGTCAATGTCAACGTATCGACATTGGTTTTCATCGTCTTCAATTTATCTTTTACCGAAACTCCGAATTTATGTTCCTCATCAATGATCAATAAGCCTAAATCCTTGAACTTGATGTCTTTACCAACCAACTGATGTGTTCCGATGACGATGTCAATTTTACCGTTTTTAAGACCTTCTTTGGTTTCCGATTTCTGCTTCGCCGTTCGGAATCGATTTAAATAAGAAATATTGACAGGGAAATCCTTCAAACGTTCTTTGAAACTTCTGTAATGCTGAAAAGCCAGAATCGTGGTCGGAACCAGAATTGCGACTTGTTTACTGTCCGTTGCCGCTTTGAACGCCGCACGAATCGCAACTTCTGTCTTCCCAAATCCAACATCGCCACAGATCAATCGGTCCATAACGCCTTCATCTTCCATATCTTTTTTCACGTCCAAAGTCGCTTTCTCCTGGTCAGGCGTATCTTCGTAAAGGAAACTTGCTTCCAATTCATTCTGAAGATAAGAATCCGGTGAATATTGGAAGCCTTTAGCGGTTTTTCTTTCCGCATATAATTTAATCAAATCAAAAGCGATTTGCTTGACTCTGGCTTTCGTCTTCTGTTTCAGGGATTTCCAAGCAGGCGAACCGAGCTTGCTGAGAACGATTTCTTTTCCGTCCGGACCGTTATATTTTGAAATTTTATGAAGGGAATGAATACTCACATATAGCAAATCTCCATTTTTGTAACTCAGTTTAAAACATTCCTGGATTTTCCCGTCATTATTGACTTTCACTAATCCCATAAATTTCCCAATCCCGTGGTCGATATGCGCAATGTAATCGCCAACTTTCAAAGACATTAAATCTTTGAGTGTCAGTTGCTCCGATTTCGCAAAAGTATCCTTGGATTTGTAACGCTGATATCGGTCAAAAATCTGATGGTCTGTGTAAAACAGAATCTTGTTTTCAGAATCTACAAAACCTTCGTGCAATTCGGATTTGAAACTTTTGAATGGAATCTCGTGCTCCAATTCTTCAAAGATCGATTCTAATCTTTCCTTTTGTTTTTCACTCGAAAATGAAATCCATGTGTCAAAACCCTGATTTTGCTTCTCTTCCAAATCCTGAATCAACAATTCGAAATTTTTATGAAAACTCGGCTGTTGTGTTTGGCTGAGTTCTATATTATGAATCTTTGGAAGTTCAAAAGTCTGTGAACTGAAATCAATCGTTTTGAATTTGATTAATTTATTCTGAAACTCCGATTCAGAAATGAATAATTCGTCAGGTGTTCTATGTTTGATGTCTTTGCTTAATGTCTCAAATTTTTCTATTGCTTTTTCGTGAAAATCCCTGATTCTTTTGGTGGAAAGGTAAAGATTCTTTGAAACCACAAAACTGTCATCCGGCAATAATTCAAACAAAGAAACTTTGCTCCCGGAAACTGAAAAATTCATATTGGAAACCAACTGGAATTCATCGATTTTATCCAGAGAAAGTTGAGATTCTATATCAAAAGTTTTGATGCTTTCCACTTCATTTCCAAAAAATGTGATTCGGAAAGGTTTCTCATTAGAAAAAGAAAAAACATCCACAATTCCGCCTCGGACAGAGAATTCTCCCGGCTCTGAAACAAAATCTGTTTGGTTAAATTGATAATGATTCAGCAATTCATCCACAAAATCAAAATCCAATTGGTCGCCGACTTTTATCTGATGAGAAATTGCTTTGAAATCTTCCTTTTTCAAAACTTTTTCAGACAAAGCGCCGACAAAAGCGACAATCACTTTTGGTGATTTACCTGAATTAAGTTTATTGATAACCTCGGTTCTCAGAACGAGATTCGCATTTTGAGTTTTCTCAACTTGGTAAGGTTCCAGATGTGTTGCAGGAAAATAAAGCAAGTTTTCCTTACCCAGCAAATCTTCCATTTCTGCATTGACGTAAAGCGCATCTTCCTTTTCATCAACAAGATAAAGAATTGTTTTGTTCTGAGTCAAAAAAAGTTCCGAAGCCAAAATTGAAACTGCAGAACCCGCACTTCCTTTGACCGAAATATGCTGATGTTTTGATATTTGTGAAAAAATCTCGTTCCCGAATTGTTTCTGAAGCAAGTCTGGCAATAGATTTTGATTGATTTTTTTTAATTCCATTAATGTAGGTATAAACGCAAAAAGCGATTCCGAGATATTTTCGGAATCGTTATTTGTTACAAAGATACTATTTTTAATAAAAATTAGTTTTAATTTTACATCCCTAAACTATGAGCATTTGAAATTCCGTTTCAAAATACAAGCCATTTTTTGTGTGCTTTTTCTTCTTTTGGTACAATGTAAAGAAGACGATGCATCCATTTTCCGTGCCTATGTAGAAGGGAAAATCACTTATTCCGATGCCAAATTTCTGGAAGACCCAATTCATCTTGTAAAAGACAAAAAGATCATTGCGGAAACTTTCCCGAAAGAAAGCGGAAGTTTTGTTTTGGCGGGACCTTATGACAAAGGCACATATAAATTCCAACTAAAGAACTTCAGGATAAGATCTTTTTCTACCGACACACAAGGTTGCAAAATCTCCAGTGATTCGCTTAGTATCGAAATTCCTGACGGTGTGACCTACATTATTTTCAATGATATAACTTTGAAATAATGAGAAGATTTTTACTCTTTTCTTTCGCCGTGATTTCCATTTCAGCTTTTTCACAAAGAAGAAAAAAACAAAACTGGACGGAAAATGTAAAATACGCCATCGAACCTCACGTAAAAGTGATGACATCGCTCGGAAACAATTTTATGAAAGATGCCTTCGAGTATTTTTATGGTTTCGGAATTGGCGGAAATATCAATCTCTATAAAAACTTCGGATTGGGCGTTGAGTATACTTATTTTCTGGCTAATGCCAAAAGACCGGAATTGTTCGGCTATCTTGGATCACCATCGATGAATAATTTTGATTGGTACGTTTTTCATCAGGACAAAATCACGGAAGATTTTTTTGTGGAAGAAATCGTGGGTTACAGCACTTACCGGATGAAAAGTCCTTACCTGGATGATCGTGGAGATTTCTCCGAAGGAAACGGCGGTTTGAATCTGGGCGCAAAAGCCATCTATACTGTGGATGACAACGGCACGCAGCAGATCGTCCTTAATACAAGACTTAATTTCTATAATTCTAAGATAGGGAATCAGAATCCGGATATCGAAAAATATTATTCCAAAGCAACTTTACTGAATATCGGTATTGCTTATCGTATTAATTTTTAAGGTGTTTTTAAGTTGTTATAATTTCTGGTTAAAGTTTTTTATTCTTAATTTTAGAATGATTTTTAATATAAATTTGTCAAACCAAAACAGCACTGAAAATGAAAAATTTATTCACAGCGTTGCTGCTTACTTTCGGAGTAGGACTAGCAACAGCACAAACAACAGCACCGGCTACTGCAAAAAAAGAAGCTAAAAAAACAGAAAAGAAAGCTACGAAATCTGTAGAGGCTCAGGCTGCGAAAGTGGCAAACACACCAGATGTTAAACTAAAAAAAGACGGAACTCCTGATAAACGTTACAAAGCGGCCAAAACGTTGAAAAAAGATGGCACGCCGGACAAGCGTTACAAGGTCAACAAATAATTTTCCTAATCGATGAAGAAGAGAGGGATAATTTAATTTTTCATAACTTTTATTTTTTTAAGACTTTACATTACTTGTAAAGTCTTTTGTTTTTTTTGGTTCACGATTTGTTTATCTCTACTTATCAATCCAAAAAAAATATTATTATGAGCACTAGATCAATGCTTACGCTCTCCCAGGTTATGGAGAAGCTAAGAGAAAAAGGAATTACGGATGAGATCATAATGAATGACAAAAAACAATTCGTCATTTATAGCACGCAAAAAGCATATCGCGCCGAAGACCTGAAAATTATCCGTACTTACAGGTTCGAGGGGGCAAGTGACCCAGCGGACAATGTTGCCTTGTATCTTGTGGAAGATGTTTACGGAAACAAGGCGATGATCATAGATTCCTACGGTGCCAATAGCAACTACGACGGGCAAGAGTTTGATAACTTTATTAAATCTTTGCCAACAGAAGAGAAAGAAGAATATGATTTTTAAATCTGAACTATAAAAAAAGATGCTCAAAACGTAAAATTGAGCATCTTTTTTATTCTTAATACAATTATTTCTTTTTTTCAGCAATATTATTTTTAGCTTCTTTTATTTTCTTCTTTGTTTCTTTCACGGTCTCTTTCACATCTTCAACATTTTCCTTCACTTTTTCAACATTGATACTGATTAAAGTCTTTTTCAATCCATCTTCGATACCTTTCCAGAACAGATTGAAGAATGACCTTTCCTTATTTCTTTCAACATAAACATCAACAGATTCTGGAAATTGCTTGGAGTCTTTTCTCACAACCAGATTCACAACTGCAGATAGGAATTTTTTCTTTTCTCTTGTTTTTTTATCGAGAAGGCTGACTTTCAAATCTTTGTGTGCAATCCTGAATTTCCCATTCATAATGTCATTATTCCCTTTGAAGTCAAAATTGAGACTTGTGATTGTTCCTGTCGCAGAAACATTGAGATAAGGTTTGATGAATGGGTTGATATCAACAGCTGGCAAGTCATTAATGCTTCCCCCAATTGTAAAATTATCACGCATATCGGCCGTATTGAAATTCCAATTCACCTTCATTGGAGATACATCCATAAATTTGCAGTTGATCGTTATCGGAACTTTTGTATTGGCTCCTTTTTGTTTATTGGAATTGAGATTTTTGACATCCATATTAAAATTTGTAAAGATAACTTTTCCGGGCCCGTGTGAATCAGGCGTATCTTCTTCATATACCAATTTGGACTGGATAAGTTTCAGATTGTCAACAACTAAAGGGAATTTTATAGTTCTCAGTAACTTAGAATAGAGCAGCTTTTCTTTCGGGTTATCTTTCGGGATTTTACTTCGGAAGATATTGGCGTCAACATTCGTTAGCTTTGCATTTTTAAGATTGATATTCGGCTTGTCATTTTCGAATTTCCAATTAATTCCCAACAGTTGAATCCTGTCTGCAGAAATATCGAACAAGTCATTTTCCATTGGAATCATTCTTACAAATTCCGCTCTTGATACTTTTGGTTTTAATTTAAAATATTTTAAATCAATATTTTGCGAAGTCATTGTGAGGCTTGACAAATCCATATTGTAATATTTTCCAGCATCATAAAAAAATTGATTTCCGGAAACTTTGTAATCTTTGTAAGTGAAAGGGATTTTGTTTTTCGAAGTTTCTTCGTCCATTAAAAAACCCTTCAAATTTGCATCGAATTTTGCTAATGAGAGAGACTTTTTCCCATTCGATCTCAGAATAGAAAATTGTCCATTTTTAATATCCAAATTCTCAAAATCAATATTAAAGTTAGGCTTTTCTTTATGTGATCGAACAACTTTACTATCACGATTTTGTAAAATAAAAACCGGGTCGATAACTTGGGCATTTCTGAAACTTAATTTTGTTTTGTTAAATGTCAGATCATTGAAAGAGATCCTCTTGCTTTTGATATCGTAAAGTGTTTTCTGGGTTTTGAAATTCTGTTCCCAGTTTTTGAAATCAACCGATGGTTTTAATTCAAAATCATTGATCGTCAATTCTCCATTAATGGTTTTTAGTTCCGACGAATTCAAGGAATAAACATCACCGATTTGTGCATAAAACAGATTGGCGGAGATTTTATAACTATCCAGCGCAAAAGGTAATTCATCAGGATTTTGATTCAGACTAAGGTTTTTGACATCAAGATCAAAGTTGCTTGCGGAGAAAAGTTTGGTGTTGTCTGGTTTATAAACCTCGATATTTCCTTTTTGGATTTCAATATTTTTGATTGTAAAAGGAATTGGATTTTTTTTGTTTTTTTCAGCCCGTGGTTTCGCTGACCGGACTTTTAAATTGGGATTGATCAGCTTAATAGAATTGGCTTCAATTTGATTGTTTTTCAAAAATTCAATTATGCTTAATCTGCTGATATTCAAATTGTCTAAGCTTCCTTCGAGAGCTATACTTTCAAGGTTGTTTGGTTGCTTGGTTTTGATTTTAATTTGATTGGCAGAGATGCTTCCAGTCAGGATCTCCACATTCAGAGATTCATAAGTGATCTCGTAAGGCGTTTTGGTTTTGAGATAATCAGGTAATTTGTACTTGAGCCAAAGACTGAATCCGATATTCAGTAAAACTATGAGAATCAAAACACTCCCAAGGACGATTGCAGTAATTTTCAGTAGTTTTTTTAGCATAAATTTTATTTTAAAAATTAATGACTAAAACCATTCCAAATTTAAAGGCTCAATTCGATCACATAACCTTCGTGTCCTCTTACATTGATAAAATCGCCACCTTCAAAAGAAAGATATTGTCCTTTGATCCCTTTCAAAACTCCGTTGAATTCTGGTTTTTTGTCCAGAGTAAAAACATTGATCTTTTCCGGTGCTTCATAAGGAAAATCGAGTTTTATAACATTCTCTTCAGTGACTGCAAACTTTTTGAAATCGTTGGGGAAATATTCCGCGATCTTATTTCGGAAATCGATCAAATCCAGAGTATCTTCATAATCATCTGCAAGCATTTTTTTCGGATTGGTTTTGTCGGCGATGTGTTTTTTGAGTTCCACCTCGATCATTCCGGCTTCATAACGGTTTTCTGTAACCGCAATCGGCAAAGCGAAAGTTGCGCCCTGATCGATCCAACGTGTTGGGATCTGATGCTCTCTTGTAACTCCAACTTTTACGTCGCCGGTGTAAGCCAGATAAACGATATGCGGAACCAACTGGATTTCTTTCTCAATTTCCAGATCCCGCTCTGCAATGCCAAGATGTGCTGTGGACAGTTCCGGACGAATAATGGTATCACTCGCATAAGGACTTTCGAAAAAGCATTTTTTACAAAATCCCATTCTGTAGATCTTCTCGTCGCTTCCACAATTCACACATTCATATCCGGTGTGTTTTATTTTAAGTTCTTTCCCGAAAAGCTGATTCATATTGATCAGGTCACCCTTTAGATTCAGATAATATTGGATTGGTTGCCCGTTTTGGGAGATCATTTTGAGAATTTGTCCGGAGAATTGCATTTTGTCTTAGATTAGAAATTGGGATTAAAAGTAATCATTATTTAATTAATTTTAAATTTTTATCAGATACATCATTCTCGTGATTTATTGTAGTTCTTTTTTTGTTTAATTCTTATATTCGCATCTCAATTGATTTTATGAATTATCTTTTAACCGGTGGCAGTGGATTTATAGGTTCTCACTTGGTAGAACAGCTTTTGAAAAATGGACATTCTGTCATTAATATTGACAATTTTGACGATTTTTACGATTACAAGGTCAAAGTCAGAAATACCTTGGAATCTTTAGGTTTAAATCCCGGATTTAGTTTTTCAGACAAAGAAACCGATATTCAAAATTTAGCAACTGAAACTAAATCAGATAATTATCAACTTTACTATCAGGACATTCGGGACAAAAAAGGTTTGGAAGTTATTTTCCGCGACCATAAGATTGATTTGGTGGTCCATTTAGCGGCTTTAGCTGGTGTTCGTCCATCTATTGAAAGGCCTTTGGAATATGAAGAAGTTAACGTCAGAGGAACTCAGAATCTTTGGGAGCTTTGCAAGGAATTCGAAATCAAAAAATTTATTTGTGCTTCATCATCAAGTGTTTACGGGAATAATGAGAAGATACCTTTTTCCGAAACGGATAATGTTGACAATCCGATTTCTCCTTACGCAGCGACAAAAAAATGTGGTGAAATCATTGGTCATGTGTACCATAGCCTTTATCATATTGATATGATTCAGTTGAGATTTTTCACGGTTTATGGCCCAAGACAAAGGCCTGATCTGGCGATTCACAAATTCACAAAATTAATTTCGGAAAATCAAGAAATACCTTTCTACGGCGATGGTTCTACGGCTAGAGATTACACTTTTATCCATGATATTATTGATGGGATTTTAAAATCAATAAAATATCTGGAAACCAATGAAAACGTGTATGAGATCATTAATCTCGGAGAAAGTGAAGTCGTGACATTGGACAAAATGTTATATATTCTGGAAGAAACAATTGGTAAGAAGGCTAATAAAAAAATGTTACCGATGCAGCCTGGGGATGTTCAGAAAACCAATGCAGACATTACAAAGGCCAGGTCGCTTATCGGATATTCTCCAAGCACAAACTTCCAAAATGGCATAAAAAAATTTGTGGAATGGTTTTTGGGAAATCCGCATTAACATTCTTTGGTCGTAGATAAATTTAAATACCAAATAAAATTTTTTTAAATATTATTGAAAATCAATAGAAAAGTATATAAAATATCACCTAATTTTTTACTTTTGCAAAAAATTTAAATTATGTATTGGACATTAGAATTAGCATCATATCTTAGCGATGCACCTTGGCCGATGACCAAGGCAGAATTAATTGATTACGCCATCAGAACAGGAGCACCTATGGAAGTTGTAGAAAACCTTCAGGCAATCGAGGATGAAGGAGAGATTTATGATGCGATAGATGAGATCTGGAGCGATTATCCTACTGACGAGGATTATCTCTGGAACGAAGACGAATATTAATTCGTTTTTTTGACTTTTGACCTTTTGTCACTGGTCAATTTCTTATTAAATAAATTACGCAATTAGTTAAAAGCTAAAGGCAAACCGCAAATAGCAAATTATGAGTTTTTTAAATACAGTTCTTAAAAGTTTTTTGGGAGACAAAAATGCAAAAGATCTTAAAGAAGTAAAGAAAGTTGTCGCAAAAATAAAAGCAGTAGAATCTAACATCCAATCATTATCTGATGATGGATTGAGAGATAAAACAGCAGAGTTCAAAGAAAAGATAAAATCTGCAACTGTTAAGTTTACAACCCAAATAGACGAAGTAAAAGAGCAGATAAAAAACTCTACAAACGTTGACGAAAAAGAGGCTCTTTTCACTAAAATAGAAACGCTTAAAAAAGAGTCT
The DNA here is from genome assembly GCF_900102265.1 of Epilithonimonas hungarica. Taxonomy (GTDB): domain Bacteria; phylum Bacteroidota; class Bacteroidia; order Flavobacteriales; family Weeksellaceae; genus Epilithonimonas; species Epilithonimonas hungarica. The sequence goes on from NZ_FNBH01000001.1 coordinate 66,966, forward strand.
TATGAGGTAGAAGAAAAGGTTCTTAATGAGATTCTACCGGAAGCTTTTGCGTTGGTGAAGGAAACTTCAAGGCGTTTGGCCCAGAACGGAGAGATCAGGGTTACTGCAACAGACAGAGATCGCGAATTGGCTGCTACAAAAGATTTTGTGTTTCTAGATGGCGATATTGCTGTTTGGAAAAATTCTTGGGACGCGGCCGGAACGCCGGTAGTTTGGGATATGGTTCATTATGACACACAGTTTATTGGTGGTGTTGTATTGCACTCTGGAAAAATTGCAGAAATGGCAACAGGGGAAGGTAAAACATTGGTAGGAACTTTACCAATTTATCTTAATGCCTTACCAGGAAGAGGTGTTCACGTTGTAACGGTTAACGATTATTTGGCGAAAAGAGACTCGGCTTGGATGGGGCCATTGTATCAATTCCACGGATTGACGATTGATTGTATCGATCTTCACCAACCTAACTCAGATTCCAGAAGAAAGGCTTATCAGGCAAGTATCACTTACGGAACGAATAACGAATTTGGTTTTGATTACCTGAGAGATAATATGGTAACCAATCCTTCAGAATTGGTCCAAGGAGAACTGAATTTCGCTATCGTCGATGAGGTGGATTCTGTTTTGATCGATGATGCGAGAACACCGTTGATTATTTCCGGGCCGGTTCCTCAAGGTGACAGGCAAGAATTTGATGTTCTTAAGCCTTCTATCGACAGAATTGTTGAGGTTCAGAAAAAAACTGTATCCGCAATTTTCAACGAAGCTAAAAAATTAATAGCGAACGGAAATAATAAAGAAGGTGGTTTCAAATTACTTCAAGCTTACAGGGGTCTTCCGAAGAATAGACAATTGATCAAATTTTTGTCGGAAAGTGGAAACCGCGCCTTGCTTCAGAAAGTTGAAGGGCAATATATGGCGGATAACAACCGTGATATGCCAATCGTAGATAAAGATCTTTATTTCGTGATCGATGAGAAGAATAATCAAATCGATCTAACGGATAAAGGTGTAGAATATATGTCTGCGGGTAACGAGGATTCGCAGTTCTTTGTATTGACCGATATCGGGACAGAAATTGCTGAACTTGAAAAGAAAAACCTTTCCAAAGAAGAAGAATTTGCTGCCAAGGAAGAGCTATACAGAGAGTTTTCTGTGAAATCTGAGCGTATTCACACGATGAATCAATTGCTTAAAGCTTATACATTATTTGAAAAAGATGATGAATATGTGGTAATTGATGGCGAAGTGAAAATCGTTGATGAACAGACTGGTCGTATCATGGAAGGAAGACGTTATTCGGACGGACTCCACCAAGCGATCGAAGCCAAAGAAAATGTAAAGATTGAAGCGGCAACTCAAACGTTTGCAACAATTACTTTACAAAATTATTTCCGTATGTATAATAAGTTAGCCGGTATGACTGGTACTGCGGAAACAGAAGCCGGAGAATTCTGGCAGATTTATAAGTTGGATGTGGTTGTGATTCCTACGAACAGACCAATCCAGAGAGATGACAGACAAGATCTGGTTTTCAAGACCAATCGTGAAAAATACAATGCGGTAATCGAAGAAATCGAGAAATTGACATCAGCAGGAAGACCTGTTTTGGTGGGAACGACTTCGGTTGAAATTTCTCAGTTACTTTCAAAAGCATTACAGTTAAGAAAGATCCAACACCAAGTTCTGAATGCAAAACTTCACAAGAAAGAAGCAGAGATTGTAGCTGGAGCAGGTGGCCCAGGCGTTGTTACGATTGCTACGAATATGGCTGGTAGAGGTACCGATATCAAACTAAAAGGAGAGGTTAAAGATGCTGGAGGTTTAGCAATTATTGGTACAGAAAGGCACGATTCCCGTCGTGTTGACAGACAGTTGAGAGGTAGAGCCGGTCGTCAGGGAGATCCGGGAAGCTCTCAGTTCTATGTTTCTTTGGAAGATAACTTGATGCGTCTCTTCGGTTCCGAAAGAATTGCGAAAATGATGGATAGAATGGGACATAAGGAAGGCGAAGTGATTCAGCATTCTATGATCTCCAAATCTATCGAAAGAGCTCAGAAAAAAGTTGAAGAGAACAACTTTGGTGTCAGAAAGAGATTGCTTGAGTATGATGATGTCATGAATAAGCAACGTGACGTAATCTACAAAAGAAGAAAGAATGCGTTGTTTGGAGACCATTTGAAGTACGATATCGTAAACATGATTTATGATACGGCTGCTGCAATTGTTTCTCAGACCAAAGCAACTGGAAATTACAAAGATTTCGAATTCGAGATCATCAAACATTTCACAATGGAAGCACCTGTAAGTGAGTCAGAATTTGGAAGTACTCAGATTCCAGCTCTTACAGATATCGTTTTCAAAAAGGCAAAAGAGGACTATGACTTGAGATTGAATCTTCTTAAGGAAAAAGCTTATCCAATTATCGAGAATGTTTATCTTAACCAAGGTTCTATGTTCAAGATGATCCAGGTTCCTTTTACTGATGGCATCAAAACAATGACCATTGTGACAGATCTAAAAGAAGCTTACGAAACCAAATGTGAATCATTGATCACGGATTTCGAAAAGAATATTTCTCTTGCAATCATTGATGAAAACTGGAAAACACACTTGAGAGAAATGGACGACCTAAGACGCTCTTCGCAAGGTGCCGTTTATGAGCAAAAAGATCCATTGGTAATCTACAAGCAAGAGTCTTTCTACTTGTTTAGCGAAATGGTTGATAAAGTGAATAAAGAGATTGTTTCTTTCTTATACAAAGGAGAAATCCCTGCTTAAGAATAGATTTAAAACTATAAAACATTATCCTGCTGATTTATCAGCAGGATTTTTATTTGGAACAATTCTTAATAATCTGATAAAAATCACAAAATTTGTTAATTTAGAATAATTAAAAATAATACCTTTGCAAAAAAAATTATTCGGCTAATGAAGAAAATTATTGTGAGTGCTGTGGTTTTGGTTTCCACTTTTGCTTTTGCTCAGGAAAATGACACGATTAAAAAGTCAAATGATATAGATGAGGTAATACTTAATAAATACTATAAAAAGTATAATGAAAAGGAGGGATCATCTTCTCTCCGATTAAATGAAGAGCTTATCAAAATACCTCAAAACATTACAATAATTACCAACAGAGCATTAGAAGATCAGCAGATAACTACTCTCAGTGATGGAGTTTTAAGAAACGTTGCAGGAGCACAAAGGTTAGAGCATTGGGGAGATATGTATACCAGAGTAAATATGAGAGGTTCTCGCGCAGAAGCTTTTTTTAATGGTGTTAATGTAACAACTCCTTGGGGGCCTTTAAGTGAAGATATGAGCTATGTTGATCATATTGAATTCGTAAAAGGGCCTTCCGGCTTTTTAATGTCCAATGGTGAACCTAGTGGCATTTACAATGTTGTTACTAAAAAACCTACAGGAAAAGATTTTAATGGATCAGCTCGTGTTACTCTAGGAAGTTTTGATATGTACAGAGGAGAAACTGATTTTGATTCCAAACTATCAGAGAAAGTTGCATTCCGACTTAATTTAATGGCTCAAAATAAAAATAGTTTCAGAAAATATGAATTTAATGATAGATATATTATTAATCCATCTATTAAAGTTGATTTAACCAATCAAACAGTCTTAACTGCGGAGTATATATATCAAAAAGCTAAGTCGTCAGAAGTAGGCTCATCTTATGTATACAGTTTTGATGGATACGGAACTAAACCTGTTGATTATACTGTATCTGACCCGGGGATTGCACCCACAAATATTAATGATCATACTGCAAATATTAATTTACAGCATAAATTTAGCTCAGATTGGAAGTTGACCGCACAATTGACTTATATGAATAATCACACTTTAGGAAGTGATATATGGCCTGGCATGTTTGACCAAGCAACTGGATATATGATTAGAGGCCTTTACTTCTGGGAAGCAAGTAATGTAATGAAATTTGGTCAAGTCTTCTTAAATGGTTATGAAAAAACAGGTGGCGTTTCACATAAAATTCTTGCGGGCTTAGATTTGGGCTCCAAAAAATATCTGGCAGACTGGAATCAGGGAGGAGCTATTGATTTGGCCACTAGTCCGTTTGATACCAATTCAAATATTTATACAGTTCCAAGCGCTGGATATCCGACATTCGATGGAAGTATTCCGTTGGAACAAAGAGCAAATCCTTGGGGGACAATCAGTCAAAACTACAATGGCGTCTATCTACAGGATGAATTGGGCTTTTTTGAAGATCAATTAAGATTAACCATTGCTGCAAGATATACAAATGTTTCTCAACAAGCTTATGGAGCGGCAGAACAAAAAGGGGAAAAAATAACACCCCGTTTTGGTTTAAGCTATTCAATTGATCAGAATACTTCAGCTTATGCTTTATACGATCAGGCTTTTGTTCCACAAACAGGACTATTTAGGGATGGCTCAACCGCAAAACCAATTACAGGTAATAATGTTGAAGTCGGATTAAAAAGAGATTGGGCAGGTGGAAAATGGAATACCACTTTATCCTTATATAACATTAGTAAAAGAAATGCTATAACTGGTGATCCAACAGATCCTTCAGGTATTTATTCTATTTTCCTAGGAAGGACAAGAGTTCAGGGAGCAGAATTTGATTTGAAAGGAGAGATAGTAAAAGGCTTTAATGCAATTTTCAATTATGCTTTTACTGAAAATACATATACAGAAACAACACCATCTGCTATTAAAGGTCAAAGGGTTCCTGGTTATGCTAAACACACAGTGAATGGTTGGTTAAATTATACTTTCACACAAGATAATTTATTAAAGGGATTTGGATTCACATTTGGAGGAACTTTTTTAGCTGACAGAAGCACTTGGGATTGGGGAAGTAAGGATTCTCCTTTAGAAATGAATGATTATCTGAAATTCGATGCAGGCATGTCTTGGGAAGATTCTAAAATCAGATTAAACCTGAATGTATTTAATATTTTTAATAGATACTTGTATAGTGGGAGTGGATATAGTTTCTTACAAGCTGACGGAACATACAAAGGAGGATACTATTATCAAGCAGAAGCACCAAGAAACTGGCGATTCTCAATAGCATATAAATTCTAAAAAAGTGAATCTGTCGACTCTACTTTAAACCTTTATGAAGAAAAAGCACCTTCATAAGAAGAAACCTTCTTTTACAAAAAAATGGTCTGCCAAGCTGCATTTGTGGTTTGGCTTATCCATTGGTTTGATTGTCTTCATCGTAGCCTTGACAGGAACGATGTATGTTTTCAAAGACGAAATTCAAAATCAAACCAGAAAAGGTGTCATCTATGTAAACCCTGAAACGATTACACAAACACCGCTTCCGATAGAAGTCCTGAAGGAAAAGGTCTCATCTGTAGTAAATGAAAAATATCCGGCCAGTTCTGTAGAGATCCCTTTGGACAAAAATAGATCTTATGAATTTTTGTACTATGAAAAGGATAAACAGGCATGGAATTATTTTCAGGAAATAAAGGTCAATAAGCTTATTTATATCAATCAATACACTGGACAGGTTCTGGGAATATATGATGAAAAATATAGTCTTTTCCCCATTTTGAAAGCTATCCATTGGAGCTTATTATTAAAATCAGATTGGGGGAAGTATGTTGTAGGAATTCCCGTTGTCTTATTCATCATCATGCTAATCACTGGAATCATTCTTTGGTGGCCGAAAAACAAAAAATCTAGAAAGGGAAGGCTTTCATTTGACTGGAAAAATGTAAGAACTTGGAAACGCAGAAACTATGACCTTCATAACATTCTGGGATTTTATGCTTCATTTGTGGCTTTGCTATTGAGTGTGTCCGGAATCTACTTTGCCTATCCATGGGTTAAAAATACATTCAATGTAACACTTTCAGGTTCGTGGGAACTTCCTAAAGAAAAGGAGTTCAAATCCCCGGACTCATTATTAAGGAAAAGCAAAGTCATTTTTGATCTTGCCGCCTGGGAAACTAAAAAATTATATCCAGATGCATCGAGTTTCAGGATTCCTTTAAACGGAAAAAATAAAAAAGGAAAGGATTTAAAAAATATTCCGGTGGCCATTTATGATGAAGACGGAAAATTTGTCATCAGAAATCAATTGATTTTCGACAAATATTCAGGGAAATTATTAGCAAATAAACCTCATCAGAAGCTTAACAACGCAGAAAAATATGCCAATGCCAATTATGATATCCATGTTGGGTCATATTTCGGATTATTCGGAAAAATTATTTGGTTCGCCGCAGGGCTGATCTGTACATCATTGCCTGTAACCGGATTTTTACTATGGCTTGGAAAGAAGAAAAAAGGAATTAAAAAATGAAGAAAATAATATTATCCGTGGCATCGCTTGCTACGGTCATGACAGTTGCACAGCAAAAGGATTCATTAGATATAAAAGATGTGGATGGCGTTGTTTTGACCGCTTCCAGAAAAAAAGAAAACATCAAGGAGATCCCAAGTTCTGTGACCATTGTCAACCAAAAACAGATACAGTCACAATTGACAGTGAATTCTGATATTACAAGCATTTTACAATACACCGTTCCGAGCCTGGCAACCAGTTCCGGACAAACTTCCAACACAGGACAAACCCTGAGAGGCCGTCAGGTTTTGGTCCTGATCGACGGAATTCCACAATCTACGCCTCTCCGTAACGGTGCGAGAGATATAAGAGTGATCGATCCTTCTGTAATAGAAAGAATAGAAGTTATTAAAGGGGCTTCTTCGATATACGGAAATGGTGCAGATGGAGGTATCATCAATTATATTACAAGAAAAAGCAATTCTGAGAAAACGATCTCGGGAATTACTCAGGTTGGTATTACAGGCCAGGCTTATGGCGGAACTTTAGGATATAGGGCAAGCCAATTACTATCCGGAAAGGTCACGAAAAATTTTGATTACGTCTTGTCAATGGCCTACGAAAGGACGGGCTATATGAAAGATGCGGATGGTGTTGATCTAAGCCCGACATACAGTCCCGCAAAAATGGACAACTATAACGGAATGCTGAAACTGGGGTACAACATCAATGAGAATCAAAGAATAGAAGCTTCATATATTGGCTATGCCTCAAGATCTGACCTGGACTTAGGCTTAAAGACCGGAAAATACGGCTTGATACCAACGATCGGTGAAGGTAAGGGAAAGAATCTTGAAACGACTCCGCAAGGAACACCGAGAAACCATAATATCAAATTAAGTTACGACAATAGAAATCTTTGGCCGGGGACCGCCTTGGACGTCAATCTTTATTTACAGGATTTCAGAACAGTGTACGGATACAGTGATACGTTCCTAAATGGAGGACAGTCCAACATTATTTCCAGAAAAAGTGGTGCGAGGATAAATTTGGACACCCAGCTTTGGAATGGTCAGAATTCTCAGGCAGAAGTAATATACGGGGTTGACGTATTGGATGACCAAACTGTACAGAAGCTGGAAGACGGCCGTTACTGGACACCCGATATGGACATGACGAATATCGCACCTTTTATGTTGATCAAGGTTGACCTGCTAAAAAATCTGACTATCAAGGGTGGCCTTCGGTATGAAAATATGAAAGTGAAAGTCGGTGATTTCAATACGCTTTCCACCATCAAAAATGATGGGACATTTACCCAAAGTATTTTTGTAAAAGGTGGCGACCTGGAGTACAATGCTTTGGTTGGAAATATCGGACTCCGCTATAATATCAATCCGATGGTCAATCTGTTCGGAAGCTTTTCACAATCCTATTCCATCAACGAATTAGGAAGGATCCTGAGAACCTCCACTTCCGATACGATCACAAACCTGGAAACAAAACCGATTATCGTCAACAATTATGAATTGGGAGCAACCGGACAAATGACGGAATGGCTGGACTATGAGATCACTTCTTATGTAAGCACATCAAAACTGGGCGCTTCATTTGTCCAGAGCCCGGATAGAGCTTTGACTATACAAAGAGCACCGGAAGTAGTTTATGGAGTTGAAGGCTTCCTACATTTCAGACCGGCAAGATGGATTAATTTCGGTGGAAGTTACAGTTGGATGGAAGGAATCACTTCACCAAAAGACGACGGAGATTATTCAGCAAAGATCAATAACAGCAGGATCTCTGCACCAAAAGTTCTGGCTTACATTCAGCTGAGACCTTTACAAAAATTATCTGTTGGTTTGGATATGCTTCATGCATTCGAACAAGACAGATTTTCACCCAACGTGAAAACAGGTTTGTTCGCCTATGGGGAAGGAAAAGTTCCCGAGTACACAGTTTTCAACTTTAAGTCAAGCTTTGATATCGATAAAAGCTGGAAACTATCTCTGGGTATTGAGAACGTGCTGAACAAAATGTACAAGCCGGCCATCGCATGGTGGGCAGCACGAGATAGTGATTTTACCAATTCTATGGGAATGAGGGGAACCTTCATGGTCGAATACAAATTTTAAGTTTATCTTAGCCCGCTCAAATCAGTATGAAGAAAAAACACCATCATAAAAAGAAACCAGGATTTTTCAAGAAATGGTCGGCCAAACTACATCTGTGGTTTGGCTTGTCCATTGGTTTCCTGATATTTATTATTTCGATTACCGGTGCACTTTACGTTTTCAAAGATGAGATAGAAAACTTTACCCGTAAAGAATATATCTATCACAACGAGCAAAACATCGAATCCAAAAAAGTGATTCCGATTCGGGAGCTGGAAAAATTAGTTGATCAGCAGACCAAAGAAAAATTTCCGATCCATTGGGTGAACGTTCCTATTGATAGAAAAATGTCCTATCAATTTTATTGGTACGAGCATCAGCCAGACCAATGGAATTACTTTGACGAATTTCCGATCTACAAATTGGCTTACGTTAATCCGTACAGTGGAAAGGTCCTGCAGGTCTATGATGAGAAAAACGGATTCTTTGCGATTGTAAAATCTATCCATTGGAGTTTTCTCTTGAAGCAGGAATGGGGAACTTACGTTGTTGGGATCCCGGTTATAATTTTCTTGATCATGCTGATCACAGGAATCGTCCTTTGGTGGCCAAAAAATAAAGCAGCTAGAAAACAACGGTTCAAATTCCAGTGGAAAGACACAACACAATGGAAACGAAAAAATTACGACCTTCACAATATTCTTGGTTTCTATTCTTCAATATTTGCGTTAATTCTTACTATCACGGGATTATTCTATGCTTTTTTTGTTGTTCAGGCGATGATCTACGTGATATTTTCAGGAGGAGAAACAGCTTACCCGGATTTTTCAAAGATCACAACAAAAGCACCAATCGAGATGAGAACAGATAAAACATTAGATAAGATCTCAAACAAAGTCATTGAACTTTATCCTGACGCCTACGCTTTTTCGCTGGACTTGGGACATCCGCATATCGATGACCACGAGCATCCGAATTTCGAAGTTTATGTAAAGCATTTATCTTATTCTTATCATAAAAGTAGCAGTCTTATTTTTGATGAAAATTCTGGAGAACTTCTGCACAGACATGATCCAAAGGATAAAAACTTTGGAGAAAAAGTTGTTGGAGCCAATTATGATATCCACGTAGGAGCGATATTAGGTTTGCCTACGAAAATTATTGCCTTCATTGTAAGTCTGATCATCGCATCAATGCCGATTACAGGATTCATGATCTGGTGGGGACGAAGAAAAAAATCTACAACTAAATAATTGACAAAAAACCTGAATTAAATCATTCGGGTTTTTTATTAAATTTAATTCATACTATTTTGGTATAGATTATTTCTTTTCTACATTTGCTCATTAATTTTAAACTATGAGCAGACCTTCGACTATTTTTAAAAAGGCAGCCTTTGTCTTTTCTATTTTATCATTCACATTTTCTTTTGCACAGAATTCCATTTACGGAAAAATCCTTGACAGCATCAATAATAAATCCATCAGTGGCGTAAAAATATCGTCGAAAACGGATAAAAATCTATCAATACAGACTGACCAGAATGGAAACTTTGTTCTAAATAATATTAATTCTTTTCCTTTTGAATTAAAGATTCAGAAAAGTAGTTTTGAAACAAGATTTGTATCAATAAAAGAAAATCCAACAGATACTTTATTTATCAAACTCCTTCCAAACGATGTTGTAATCACAGAAGTTGTTGTAACAGCCAGAAGAAGGGAAGAAACAGCTCAGCAAGTTCCGATCCCTATCAATGTCATCTCAGGGAAAAAGGCTGAAGAAACAGGAGCATTCAACGTCAATCGTTTAAAAGAACTGGTTCCATCCGTTCAGTTTTACAGTTCGACACCTAGGAATACAAGTCTCAGCATCCGAGGTTTGGGGTCAACTTATGGTTTAACGAATGACGGACTTGACCCTGGTGTGGGATTTTACGTGGATGGTGTTTATTATGCCAGACCAGCAGCTACAACTTTGGATTTTGTTGATATCGAAAGAATCGAAGTTTTGCGAGGTCCGCAGGGAACATTGTTTGGTAAAAATACAACAGCAGGAACTTTCAACGTCACTACAAAACAGCCAAGTTTTACAACTGGAGGAACAGCCGAAATCAGTTATGGCAATTACGGTTTTATTCAAGCAAAAACATCTGTAACCGGAGCGATTACTGATAAATTTGCGAACAGATTTTCCGCTTCCGGAACGCATAGAGATGGAACAATTTATAATTCGAGGACCAATCAGGAACTTAATGATATCAATTCCATCGCTATCCGGGATCAATTGTTATACAAACCGAATGAAAATCTGAAATTAATTCTAACCGGAGATTATAACAGATTAAGAGCAAATGGGTACGCGCAGGTCATTGCAGGAGTTGTGACTACCAAAAGAGCGGCTTACAGGCAATTCAATAATATCATTTCCGACCTTGGATATACACTTCCAAAAATCGACCCCTTCAACAGAATAGTTGACACGGATACGCCTTGGAAAGCCGAGCAAGATATGGGCGGACTTTCCTTGAACGTTGAATATAATCTTGGAAAAGGAAAGATCACATCCACCTCAGCATGGAGATTCTGGAATTGGAATCCTTCAAATGACAGAGATTTTATAGGACTTTCAGCATTGGCAAAATCACAGGCGCCAAGTAAACACCAGCAATGGAGCCAGGAAATCCGCTGGTCAGGAAATTTCAATGAAAAATTGAGCGGTGTCTTTGGTGTTTTCGGAATCTGGCAAAGATTACGAGCTGATAAAGACGGACAAATTGAGGAAGCAGGAAAAGACCAGTGGCGATTCTCTCAAAGTTCAACAAGTTCTCTTTGGAAAACTCCAGGGTTATTAGACGGATATGGCATCAAGACTTATCCAAGTCTTAATTCTTTCAGTGGAGCGGTGTTTGGACAGCTGGATTGGGCTTTCACCGAAAAATTTAGTTTACTTCCCGGAATTAGAATTAATTATGATAAAAAAGAAATTGATTTTAAAAGAATTACTTACGGAGGATTGGAAATTTCGGATGATAATCCTGATAAAGAAGCTTTACAAGCAATTAAAAACTCCGTTTACAGCAATCAGGAATTCAATGCCTCGATTGATGATACCAATTTTTCCGGACAATTGACATTAGCTTATAAACCAACTAAAAATTATAATCTTTTCGGAACCTTTTCAACAGGCTTCAAACCGGTTGGCCTTAACCTTGGTGGACTTCCAACAGAAAACGGAAGAGTAATGACAGAGCTCGCTGTTGTAAAACCGGAAAGAATCCTACATTATGAGATCGGGCTAAAATCTCAACCTCTTAAAAATTTCATTTTCAATTTAACAGTTTATAATTCTGACATCAAGGATTATCAAATACAGGTTCAAGCAGAAAGCCTGCAACTTAACAGAGGTTATCTTGCCAATGCACAAAAAGTACAAGTAAGAGGAATTGAAACAGACATTTCTTATACATTCAGCAACTTTTATTTCTTCACGAATTTGGCTTACACAGAAGCGATTTATAAGAAATTCACCAATGCTCCGCCAGCATTGGAAGATACTGGCGGCGTAAATTATGTTGATATTTCCGGAGGTGTTTTGCCGGGTGTTTCAAAATGGGCAGGTTCAACAGGTGGAGAATTTAATTTTGCGGGGAAATTAATGAAATATGAAGGCGATTATTTCTTTGCTTTGGACAGTTATTATCGTTCAACCTTCTCATCCAGTCCAACACCGTCCAAATTTTTGAATATTCCCGGTTATGCATTATTCAACACAAGATTCGGTTTCCGAGTGAGACAAGGTGTCACGACCTATGTTTGGGCAAGAAATATCTTTAACAGGGATTATTTCGAACAATTGCTTCCGGGAGCGGGGAATGCGGGACATTATGCGGGCGTTTTGGGAGACCCGAGAACTTTTGGGCTAACGATAAAAGTCAGTTTCTAAATTTAAAATTAAATTAATATTTGACACATATTACATTGATTTTACCTAAATTTAGGGTCTTAAAAAATTAAAAAATTGATGTCATTAATTGATTTATCCAAGCAAATAGCAATAGGAATAGATATTGGTGGGACTAATACTAAATTTGGTTTGGTCAACCATCGCGGAGAGATCCTTGCAAAAGGGAGTATAAAAACTGAGGAATATAAAGAGGTAGAAGATTTTATCGATGCTTTATATACCAACATCAAACCTCTGATTGATGAAGCAAGTCATAACACGACCTTGGACGGAATAGGAGTTGGTGCACCTAACGCCAATTATTTCAAAGGAACAATCGAATTGGCTCCTAATCTTCCCTGGAAAGGCGTAGTGCCTTTCGCAGAATTGATGAAAGAAAAATTCGGTGTGCCTTGTAAAATGACCAATGATGCCAATGCAGCAGCTCTTGGAGAGATGATGTTCGGCGCAGCTAGAGGAATGAAGGATTTCATAATGATAACGCTTGGAACAGGTGTTGGAAGCGGAATTATCAGCGGTGGAAATCTAATCTACGGACACGATGGATTCGCTGGAGAACTAGGACATACGATTGTGAAACCTGGTGGAAGAAAACATTGGAGTACCGGTTCTGAAGGAAGCCTCGAGGCTTATGCCTCTGCAACGGGAATTGCGATTACGGCTAAAAAATTCCGTGCAGAGTTTCCGGATTCTATGCTGAATCAATATCCCGAGGAATCTATCAATTCCAAAACCGTTTTCGAGTGTGCTGAAAAGGGAGACCCGACGGCAATAGAGGTTTTCAGATATACAGGACAAAAATTAGGAGAAGCGTTGGCGAACTTTGTAATGTTCTCTTCTCCAGAAGCAATATTGTTATTTGGTGGTGTTATAAAGGCTGGAGATTTTCTGCTAAAACCTGCCAAATTGCACATGGAAAGAAACCTGCTTCCGATCTTCCGCTCAAAAGTAAAATTGGTTTTCAGCGAGCTGGACGAGGCAGATGCTGCTATACTAGGAGCAAGTGCTCTTGTATGGGAAAATAAATAATTGATATTCATAGATCCTTTGATGTTTCTTTTTGATAGGAATAATTTTTGCTATTGATGACAAGGAAAATCAAAGGATTTTTTCTTCCCGAACATGAATCGTTATTTATTATTAATACTCAGTTTTTTCCTCATCAACTGCAATGGACAGGAGAAAAAAACAAAACCTTTAACAAATCAAAAAATGGATAAAAACAATTTGGAATATGCCACTTTGGCAGGTGGATGTTTTTGGTGTGTGGAAAGTTGTTTTCATATGCTGAAGGGTGTAGATTCAGTGATTTCCGGATATTCCGGAGGGCACAAAGACAATCCTACCTATGAAGAAGTTTGTACAGGAACGACCGGTCACGCAGAAGTTGTACAGATTGCATTTGACCCAAAGATCATTTCTTATAAGCAATTATTAGAAGTATTTTGGTTTCTTCATAATCCTACTACACTTAACAGACAGGGAAATGATATAGGAACACAATACAGGTCAGCGATTTTCTATCATTCTGAAAAACAAAAACAGGAAGCCGAAGAATCTCTGAAAGCATCTGAAGCAAAACAGGAATGGAATGGAAAATATGTAACAGAGATCGTTCCTTTCAAAAAATTCTGGTCAGCGGAAGCTTACCATCAAGGTTATTACAATGCCAATCCGACTCAGCCCTATTGCAGTGCTGTTGTTGGTCCAAAGATCCAGAAATTCAAAAAACATTTTGGAGAATTGGGCTGGTTAAACGAAAAAGTGGAGAATTGATCTCCACTTTTTTATTTTTTTAAATTTCTATTTCCAGCCATGATTTCGTTTGTCGTCTGACCTTTTCTTGCCATTATCGATGTTATAGGCGAATCCAATTCCCAGAGTTTGCTTCAGCTGTGTCTTTTTGATCTGGTTATGATCATACAGCAGATCCAATGTAACATTAGTAGAGATATATTTGTTGACCTTCATATTGAGAATTCCACCGTACGACAGAACCAATCTTTCCGGATGGTCAAGATAATTGGAAAAAACGGAAGCAGTGTTCTGCAGCGTAATATTTTCCATCAATTTCACTTTATATTGAGCTGTCCCCAAGAATCCAAATTGGAACAGCATAGAATCTCCATCATTTTTCAGTCCGTAGTTTCCGGCATATTGTAGGTCTTTGTCGAGAACAAAAGTAAATCTTGCGTTGGCAGGTCTTAGCGTCATCGTAAAATTGTCATTTGGTTTGTAAGTAAAACCAGCTCCTATATTCACATAGCCAGGAGCCATAAAATTAGAGATCTTGGCAGCATCCGGATTATTTCCATCTTCATATCCCGGTGCAAATTGTGTTATTAGTCCTGCACCGACAGATGTATACCAATTCCCGGAAAATTTGCGACCATAATTGGTAGAAAGATTGATGACATCTTGAGTCTTTCTATTTCCAACACCTTGTGTATTATTCATCCCATAGCCGATAATAATGATATTTTCCCACAGGTCTTTATCTTTTTCGTAAGTCAGGTTATAGTTTACACCCGCTTGCCAGCCAATGTTGTTTGCACCTCCCGCTACCCAGTTGGAAAAAGCAGATTGATTGAGCATTAATGTATTCTGTCCAACTATGGACCAGGCTTTTACGGAATCTTCGACAGGTTGCTCTTGTGCATAGGAATTGAAAGCCAGTAAAAGGCTGCCAAAAAATAGTAATTTCTTCATATTTATTTGTTTTCTTGAACAAATATAATGAATAGTGTGGAAAATTTATTTAACAAAAGGGTTGATAACGCCCGGTTTGCTATCTCTCTCCACTTTATAGCCCAAGCTGTATGTTACACCTACTCCCAAAGTCTGTTTTCTTTGCAGTTTTTGAATCTGGTCGTGATCGTACATCACATCTATGGTTATAGAAGTAGTGATGTATTTGTTGAATTTCAAATTCAATGCGCCGCTGTAATTGATATCAACCCGTTCAGAGTGTTCCAGATAATTACTAAATAAATTGATCTGGTTCACATAGGTCGCATCTTTGAACAGTTTGATCTTATAAAGAACATTCATCATCGTACCAACCTCGGCTCTTAGACTTTGTCCATCTCTTTCCAGACCGTAATTACCTTTTGTCTGGAGTTTTTTATCCAAAACAAAAGTAAACTTTCCATTCAATGGCCTTAGAATGATTTGGAAGTTATCGTTTGGATTGTATGAAAAACCAAGACCTAAATTAAGATACCCGGGTGCCATAAACTTTGATATCCTATTGTCATAGACAGGATCCGGTGTTGAAGAGTAATTGAATCCCGGCGTAAACTGTGATAGAAACTGAAAACCGGTAGATAAATAATAATGTTGTGCCAACTCGTATCCATAATTGGTCATTATATTGATATAATCATCCGTCTTTCTGGTAGATTGCCCGGTAGAAGAAACAAAGCCATAGCCGAACTGGATATTATTGTCCAGATAATGCTTGTTCTTTTTGTAAACGATATTGTAATTTACCTTTCCTATCACCCCGATGTTATTATTTCCTCCAGCATACCAATTTGCAAAAGATGACTGGTTGAAGACCAAAGTGTTTTGGCCGAAAATGAACCAGCGTTTCAAGGTTGGCAAAGTCAGGATAGATGATGGTGTTAAAGGACTTGAGTCATCTGTATTTGGTACGATCACAATGCTGTTATTGATCTTTACCTCATCTCTTTTCAAAGATTTGACGTCCACAAGTCTTGGATTGGCAAGACTATCGATATTGATAGAGATAGAGTCCCATTTTTTTTGACCGATAGAATCAATTATTCTTTGATAATCAGTTGTTTGAGCATTAATAGAGATACCCAACATTAGGACAAATAGCACCAATATCTTTTTCATTAATATCTAATTTTGAACAAAAATAATAAAACTAATTTTTTCAGAATCTGCCGTTATAACCAAATTCATATTATTTGACCTGATTTTTACAGACAAAATTACCTTTTTTGATAATTGGCTGTAAAATTGAGAATCTAAAATCAATGTTTTTAAAATCTTTCAATTTGCGATCTATTTTGGTGCCAATCATTATGTTGGTATTGATGTGGGGGTTTTTCTTATTTCAGAATCTCGGGTTTTTCCAAGGTTGTGATGGCGCACTGATTCCATTGATGCCGGAAGGGTTGAAAGGTGTTCTCTTTGCTCCATTACTGCATGGTGGTATGGATCATATTCTTGGCAACTCTATGCCAATAGCGATTCTTCTGTTTTTGCTTTTCGAGTTTTATCCTAAAATAGCCTATCGGATTTTTTTTATCGGATGGATCGCTTCCGGATTGTTGGTCTGGATGTTACCGCCGATTGATATTACTACAGGTGAGTGGAACTACAGTTGCATCATTGGGGCAAGTGGGTTGGTCTATATGTTGGCGTTTTTTATCTTCTTCAGTGGTGTTTTCCGTTGGAACATGAAGCTTTTGACAATTTCTATGTTTGTCGCTTTATATTACGGAAGTTTGATATGGGGAATATTCCCAGAAGAATTCTTTTCGAATTTAGAAGAACCGAGCAAGATCAGCTGGCAATCACATTTGGCAGGAAGTATCACCGGAATCATTTTGGCGATCATATTTAGAAAATTTGGAGATAAAAAAAAGAAATACATTTGGGAGTTTCCTAATTACTACAACGAGAAAGATGATAAGATCTGGCAAGAATATATGGCAAATCACCCGGAAGATTTCGAAGAACTGCCGCAATTGAAGCAGGAAAGTATTTGGGATTATCTGGATGAAATTCGGAAAAAAGAAAAATAATCCTTAATTTGGTCAGAACACAAATGACCTATGACCTCCGAAGAATATCTTTACATCCTTGCACTTAAACAGTGCAAAAATATTGGTAATATCAATCTTAAAAAGCTGATCAAAAATTTTGGATCGGCCAAAAAAGTCTGGGAATCTTCTCCCAGATCTCTTCTTTCCACTTCTGGAATTGGAAAACATACAATTCAAAATATCGGTAACGAAGATCTTTTAAGGATTGCCGAAAAAGAAATTGCGCTTTGCAAAAAACAAGACATTAAAATTATTTCTCAAAATGATGATCTTTATCCAAAACATCTTTTGAATTGTGATGATTCTCCCGTTCTGTTATTTTACAAAGGGAATTTAAATCCTGACCGGAATTCTATTTCTATGGTAGGAACGAGGAAAATGACTTCTTATGGAAAGAATTTCATCCAAGATCTGCTTTCCGGCTTATCAAACTCCAAAATATCTACTATCAGCGGCTTAGCTTTGGGCGTGGATTCCTGTGTTCACGAGGAGTCTCTTAAAAATCAAATTCCCACTATTGCCGTTTTGGCACAAGGTTTAAGTACCATTTATCCCGCTAAGAATAAAGCGTTAGCGAATAAAATCCTTGAAAATGAAGGTGCACTTGTAACCGAATATGCTTCGTTCGAAGGAATGGCAAAAGAAAACTTTCTTCAAAGAAACAGGATCATCGCAGGATTTTCTCCTAACCTGATCGTTGTAGAAACGGCTTATGGCGGTGGATCTGTAACGACCGTCAATTTTGCAAATCAGTATAATCGCGATGTTTATGCTTTGCCCGGAAAAATCACAGATGTTTTTAGCCAAGGCTGCAACCAACTGATATCTCTTAACAAAGCTGAAACAATCGTTGACATCAATACATTGATCAAAAATCTGAATTTTCTGCCTCAGCCTGAACTTTTCCCGAAGGAAAAACAGAAGGTCATACTAGATTCTGATAAAAAAGAACACCAAATGATTTTGGACATTATAGAGGATAATGAATCCATTTCTTTAGATGATATTGCCGAAAAATCGGGCATTTTACATCATAAGCTTTTGCCAATTCTCTTAGATCTAGAGATTTATGGTCATATAAAATGTCTTTCCGGTAGGCAATATTTGATCAATCAATAAAATCATCATTTCGGAAATTTGAAGTAAATTAACATTAAATTTAAGAATCATTAATACAAAAATCATAATTATGCATTATGCAAATACTTTAATGATTATCCTTAAATTATCAATAAAAAACAAAATATTACTTGCGAAATTCGAAAATAAAATTAAATTTGTTGTCATAATTATAGAACAATGGAACACTATAACGTTGAGCAAAAGATTCAGGAATTTATGGCAAAAATTGAGGCCAAAAATCCTAACGAACCAGAATTTATCCAAGCAGTTAAAGAAGTGGCGGTTACCGTGATCCCTTTCATCGCTACGAGAAAAGAATATACCGGGATGAAGCTCCTGGAGAGAATGGCAGAGCCGGAAAGAGTGATCATCTTCCGAGTGCCGTGGATCGATGACAAAGGGGAGATCCAGGTCAACAGAGGATTCAGAATCCAGATGAATTCTGCGATCGGACCTTATAAAGGCGGAATCAGATTCCACCCGACAGTTAATCTTAGCGTTTTGAAATTCTTAGCTTTTGAACAGGTTTTCAAAAATAGCTTGACCACGCTTCCTATGGGCGGTGGAAAAGGAGGCTCTGATTTTGACCCACAAGGGAAATCTGATATGGAAGTAATGCGTTTCTGCCAGGCATTCATGATGGAACTTTGCAAGCACATTGGCCCGGAGACCGATGTTCCTGCCGGAGATATCGGCGTTGGTGCAAGAGAGATCGGATATCTTTTCGGGATGTATAAGAAAATAAGAAATGAGTTTACCGGAGTCTTGACTGGAAAAGGTCTGGCTTACGGGGGTTCCCTTATCAGACCGGAAGCAACTGGTTATGGTGTGGTTTATTTTGCTGAGCAGATGTTGAAAACCATCAACGAATCTATTACCGGTAAAACAGTTGTAGTTTCAGGATTCGGAAATGTGGCCTGGGGTGTTATCAAGAAGATCAATGATCTTGGTGGAAAAGTGGTTACCATTTCAGGACCAGATGGTTACATCTATGATAAAGATGGAATTTCTGGAGAAAAAATCGAATATCTTCTTGAATTAAGAGCTTCCGGAAACAATAGAGCTGAGGATTATGCAAAAAAATATCCTGAAGCGGAATTCTTCGCAGGAAAAAGACCTTGGGAAGTGAAGTGTGATATCGCTTTCCCTTCTGCAACCCAGAACGAATTGGATCTTGAGGATGCGATCAAACTGGTGGCAAACGGATGTCTTTGTGTAACAGAAGCAGCGAACATGCCTTCTACGTTGGAGGCGATCAACTATTTCTTGGACAACAAAGTTCTTTTCTCTCCCGGGAAAGCGTCTAATGCTGGAGGTGTTGCAACTTCCGGATTGGAAATGACACAAAACTCGATCAGGCTTAACTGGACTTCTGAGGAAGTAGATGCAAGATTGAAGGAGATCATGATAGGAATTCACAAAGCATGTAGAGATTACGGAAAAGAAGAGGATGGTTATGTAAATTATGTAAAAGGTGCAAATATCGCAGGTTTCGTAAAAGTAGCTGAGGCAATGTTGGCTCAAGGTGTAGTTTAAAAACAAATCACTTTAATAAAAATAAAAAAATGCAGTTAAGTAATTTAGCTGCATTTTTTATTTAGAGGTTATTGAGACTATCTTGGCAAACCTCTTTTTAAGGCATAATTGGCTCTTTCGATAGCTTTTTTCTCTTTCCAGTTCATATAATTGGCCTTGAAATTTTTCTTCATAAAATTATCAAAACCTCTCTGTACAGTAAGATTCCATAAAGAATGTGCTTTCACGGCCCAGCTTTTGTCCCAAGCTCTGAGTGAGATCGAGAAACTACCGTCCAGATATTTCATCCAATGCCACCAGCCCGTCGGCATGAACAACGTGTCTCCATGCTCCAGAAAGCATTCGATACCTTCGATACCGTCTAGTGCCGGGAATTTTTCGAAATCCGGATTTTCTATATCAAAATCTTCCAAAGCATAAGTTGCATAAGGAAGCTGATAAAGCCTTTCTTTCCATTTGTAATCGAATAGCAGGATATGTTTTCTACCATTGAAGTGCGTATGGAAAATATGCGCCATATCAATATCAAAATGCAGGAACGTGACAGAACCTTTTCCCCCGAAAAACATACTTGGATATTTGTCCAGAAAGCCACCCATCAATTCTTTGGGCGAAATATAGTCATTCAGTATTTTTGGAGCATGTTTTATAGGATCGAAGAAAAATATCCTAAGGTCCGTTGGTTCTCTTTGTATCATATCGATGTAATCCGCAAACTTCATTTCTGTTGTTGGCGTATTGATAGGAGCCGCAGGGTCAGCTTTAGCACTATCGTACAAAGGAACGGTAACGTCTCCTACGACCTCCTTTATATATTCCATCGTCCATTTTTGATAAGCTGGCCATTTTCTGGCCATATTTTTTATCACGACCGGTTTGCGCGGTTTCAGGTATTTTTCAAAGAATTCTTCTTTGGTGATATCATCTACAATATCGATAGGTTTTAGAGTGATTCCCATATTAACTCAATATTAATGTGCAAATTTATTAAATTTTACAATTGACCGGGAAAAAAATACTTTACTATTTATATTCATTATAAATAACTAGTATTTATTTTATAAATCATTTTCTCTTTACTATGAAATGAATCCCGGCATCTATCCAAAGGCGGCTTTTAACAAGATCGCGCATTTAACTTTTGAATTTTTTATGACTCCAACAAAAACCTTGTAACATTTTGTAAAATTTTTCTACTAATGTTTTAGTGATATAATTAATGACTATGAAAAAAGTTCTATCTATCTTTTTTATGCTGGCTTTTACTTTGATGGTATTTGCACAAAAAACAATTTCCGGAGTGATAACCGATGGTGATGGGAAAGCACTTGCAAGTGCGAGTGTAACAGTGGAAGAACCGGGCAAAAATGCCATTCTTGCTTACGGGATATCCAATGCGAAAGGAGAATATAAAGTGACCGTAACATCTTCTGAGAGTAATCTAGACCTGAAGATCAAGGCCTTCAATCAGAAACCAATCACACGATCCATAAAAAATGAGGACCAGAAACTTAATTTCTCAATGGATTCTCAGGCTACCGAGATACAGGAAGTAAGGCTAAAAACAAAACTGATCACCAAAAAAGGAGACACTATTTCTTATGACCTCAAGTCTTTTGAAAATAAAAATGACAGAACTCTTGCGGATGTTTTGAAAAAGATCCCAGGAATCGAAGTTAATAAAGACGGAACAGTTCTTTATCAAGGCGAGGCTATCAATAAGTTCTATGTTAACGGGAAAGATCTTATGGAAGGCGGTTATGGAACTGTAAATAACTCATTGCCAAAAGATGCGGTTTCCAAGGTTGAGGTTCTTGAAAATCACCAGCCAGTAAGTATTCTTAGGGATAAAGTACCTTCCGAGCAGGCAGCACTTAATATCAAATTGAAAAAATCAGTAACGATGACTGGCCGTGGAGAAATTGGAGCAGGTTTCAGTCCGTTGCTTTGGAATGTGAAATTGACGCCTATGTTCTTTGGGCAAAAAAACCAGTGGGTCGTGAATTACAAGGCGAATAACAATGGAGAGAGTGTCGAGAATGAGGGTAATCTGCTGGCTTTTGGAAATCGATGGGAAGGAAAAAGAAGCCAGGTTTCAGCAAATCGCTGGTTAAATGTAGAGCAAGCCCAAACGCCAGATCTACCAGAAAAAAGATACTTGTTGAATAATGTACATTTTTTCTCTGCCAATTTATTGACAAGTCCTTTCAAAAATAAGGAATGGGAACTAAAGGCCAATGTAAACTACACTTATAATGATGTAGAAAGAGATTCTCATACAAAGACCGCATATGATGATATTCCTGCCAATAATGACCTTGCGGGGAGAACACTGGAACAATCGAGAAGGAATGATTTTTACACTAATTCTGCAAAAGCAGAATTGATCTTTACTAAAAATGCCAAAAAAGGTTTCTTTAAAAATACAACTACATGGAATGGGTTTTGGAATACAAACAATGGTTTTTCAGGGTTAGATACAACTGATGAAAATGTGCCATATATCTCTGGAAATCAATCATTGCAATCGCCTTCGGGAAGTTTCCAAAACTCATTGAGTACAATTATTCCTTGGAAAGATAAACTGATCAACGTGATGAGCTACTTCAAGTATCAAAAAGACAAGCAAACCATGAAAGTTAATCCTGCAAGTTATACGGACTATTTCACCGGCTTAAGCACTATCGGTCTTTATGATACCTACAGACAATATGCTCTTTCCGAGACTTTGGAAGTCAACCATTCGGCTTCTGTTGGATTCACGTTTAAAAAGTTGACCATCATTCCAGAGATTGGTCTCAATATGAACTTCAATAATCTGAAATCATTATTAAGTGGTTCAAAAGATAATATATATATGTCTTTGGCAGGAAGAAACCAAAATGATGTAGATTGGAATGAATTGACACCATACACACAAGTATCGTTCAATTATAAATCCGACAGATTGAATATGAACCTCACATTACCTGTCAATTTCTATAGCATCAAGTATCAGGATAATCTTTATAACCAATTGGCCGATAAAACAAAGACCGCACTGGAACCGACTTTCTTTGCAAGTTATGACTTTGCATCATTTTTCAAATATTGGGTGTTTGCCAGCCAGAGTTATGATTTTGGAAATTTTGGGTTTTTATATGGAGGAAATGTCTTGACTTCCGCCGGGAATTTGTCTCAAAGATATGTAAGTGACCTTAGCAACTCCAAAATGCCGGAATATCTTAACAGAAATGTGGGAACAAGATTAGAATACAGAAATCCTCTTAATAATTTATTTTTCAATGTTCGTTACAATTATGGAACAATGAAAAGGAATATTGTGGAAACGTTTGCCACAACAGGTGGAATCGGCGGGTCAATAGGAATCGAAGCTAGAGAGAACTCTACAAAATCTCAAAGCGAAAGTGCTGAAATTGGAAAATATTTTCCTAAATTCAAAAGTAATATATCTACAAGTTTCACGAATTCGGATTCCAACTCTTTCAGTTTTTTTAATGAGAACTTCATAGAAAGTAAAAATAACGTTCAGAGCTGGTCAGCAAAATTCAATAATACTTACTTCAGCTGGTTAAGTATTGATTACAATATTAGCATGAACTGGCGCACCAATAAAAATGCAACCAAATCAACCTCTCAAAAAAGTTCAGGGTGGAGCCATAATCTTGCTGCATATATTTATCCATCAGACAATCATACATTTGGATTTAATTGGGATAACAGTGTAACCTCAACTCAAGGCAATACCTATAAAAATCCGTTTTATGATTTGTCTTACCAATATACTTGGGTCAAGAAAAAAATTGACTTCGAACTCAAATGGTTGAATATCACAAATCAAAAAATTTATGAAACTGTAGCTGTAAATATTGAGCAAGGGAATACTGTTACACAAAGCTATAAAATTCGCCCGAGCCAATTCATGTTCACCGTAAAATTCAACTTCAAGTAACACACTATTTATTATAACCGAAAAGGCAGCGCATCTTTTTTGTCTGCCTTTTTATTTTTCTTAATTTTAAATCACTAAATCTTTAGTCATGAAAAAAGCACTATTTATTTTATCGATTTTCTTTGGCGTTTTATCATTCGCTCAAGGAACAAGGATCATGTATGAATACAAGTTCGCATCTAACATCGAAAAAAAAGACTCTCTCGATACAGAACTGATGTATCTGGATATCAAAAAAGATGGAAGCAAATTCTATAGCCGACAGAAGTTTGTAAGCGATTCTACAAGAGACGCTTATTTTAAAAAACAAATTGCAACAGGTTCTACAAATTTTAACTACCAAGGTGGAAACGGCGGAAAAATAGGATATTCGGTTTCCAAATCTTATCCGGACTTCACCATCGTTTTACATACGGGCATCGGAAATTCCAGATTCAGCGTTAAAAATGAAAATCCGTTGAACTGGAAAATATTACCAGACAAAAAAAAGATTGATAAATTCGAAGTCCAGAAAGCAACACTTGACTTTGGCGGAAGAACCTGGACAGCTTGGTTTTCTCAGGATTTTCCGTTTCAGGACGGACCATATAAGTTTTCAGGATTACCTGGTTTGATTTTGGAAATGGAAGACTCCACAGGGACGCATATTTTCAAATTTGCAGGAAGTAAAAAATTTGATGAGGTTGAGAAAATTGAAAAAGAAGAAATAGGAAGTACACGTGGGGGGATTGTTGTGAAAACATTCGGCGTTCCTGGCGGAAAAGAAATTGAAGTTTCCGAGGAACAATTCAAAAAACAATGGAAAGAATACAAAAATGATCCCGTGAAAGATACTCGCCAAATACTATCACAAGGCAATATGAAGTTAACTCTGAATATCGATGGGAAAATATTATCAGACCCTTCAGAAGTGCTTCGGGCCATGGAAAAAAACCAGAGAGAAGAGATCAAAAAAGATAACAACAAAATAGAACCTGCACTTTATCCTTAATTTCCGTATAAAACACTATTTTTATAGTCCTCTTTCCAGGGGACTTTTTTATGTCAATTTTAAAAAATTAAAATGAGTTATTTGCCAAAACTTAAAAATATAAAAGCCTTCGTTTTCGATGTCGATGGTGTTTTCACGGACGGAAGCGTTTACCTTTTGCCAGACCAGAACATGTCCCGGGTGATGAGCGTTCTGGATGGTTATGCCGTTGTTCAGTCTTTGAAGCAGGGATACAAAATCGGAATCATCACGGGCGGGAATGACCCGATGGTAAAAAACAGGATGGAATATCTCGGAATCAAAGATTATTATGCCAAATCTTCCCACAAAATTTCTGATTATGAAGATTTCAAATCGAAATATAATTTACAAGATTCCGAGATCCTGATGATGGGCGATGATATTCCGGATATTGGTATTATGAGATTGGCAGAGATCTCTGCTTGTCCTGCCAACGCAGTTCCGGAAGTGAAAGCGATCTCCGATTATATTTCTCCAGTGTTTGGAGGCAAAGGTGCTGTTCGTGATGTGATAGAACAAGTGATGAAGGTCCAGGGAAAATGGAATCTGGACGAAGAAACGAAATCGGCTTAATTTATTGATAATGAGACGGTTTATCGTTTCATTTGACCGTTAAAAAAATTAAAAATTAAGCAAATGAAATTACTACTAGCTTCCAATTCTCCCAGAAGGAAAGAGCTGTTGTCGCAATTGGGCTATGAATTTGATATTGTTAAAATTGATGTTGACGAATCTTACCCTTCAGACTTATTGCCAGAAAATATTGCCGAATATGTTTCAAACAAAAAAGCAAAAGCTTTCAATATAAGTTCCGGCGAAATTCTTTTGACTTCAGACACCATTGTTGCATCAGGACAAAAAATTCTCCTCAAACCGAAAAATGAAGACGAAGCTTTTGAAATGATCAAAAACCTTTCAGGGAAAACGCATCAGGTTTATACGGCATTTACAATCAAAACAACGGATTCTGAGATCAGTAAAACAAGCAAGACCGATGTCACGTTTTCTGAAATCAGTGATGATGAGACCAAATTTTATATTGAGAATTATAAACCTTTTGACAAAGCTGGATCATACGGGATACAAGAGTGGCTGGGAATGTCCAAGATCAAAAACATCTCTGGTTCTTTCTATTCTGTAATGGGTTTTCCTGTCGATCTGGTTTATGAGGAACTCAAAAAACTGAATTGTTTTCCAAGCAATTTTCAAAACTAACAGCTTTAAATAATTTTCCTTACAAAATTTCGTTATTTTTACAGATTGTTACTCAGATCTCCTATTTGAAATTAATTAGATGAGAAAATATTTATTAATTATACTTGCCGTTGTAAGCGTAATTGCCTGTAATCCACGCCATAAAAAGAAAAAAACGAAGAGTGGTCCTGTCAACAGGTTTATGACCTATTACAATACTTTGTTCAATAGTAAGGAAGCTTTCAATGCCGAAATGGAAAGCAGAGATAAAGCCCATGTGGATAATTTCTATGACCCTTACATCTCAGTTTATACCACAGAGGACGATGTAAACGCTTTACAAAGTGGAAGCTCGATTTCGTCAGGCTCTAACGACCCGGATGCACCTCCGCCATTAAGAGGCGCAAGACCCTCATCCGTCAATGATGTGAATGATAGAGCAGGAGGAATGATCGGTGCTAATAATAACAATAAAAAAGGAGCGTCGATTCTGCAAATTACTGAAGCTAAGGCCCAGAAGGCGATAACAAAATATTCGGTACTTGTCAACGGGGTAGAGAAGAACAAAAAGATCTTCGATGCTTATATTTTGTTGGCAAAAGCCAGAATGTATCAAGGAAAATACCTGGAATCTCTGGATGCATTGGGCTATATCTTCAACAACATGAGCAAAGATAAAAGACTTCCTTTGGCAAGGATCTACCAGGCTGTAAATTACACAAAACTGAAAGAGTATTACCGTGCTGATGAGGTTTTCATAGACCTGGAAGAAAATCCGAAAATTAAACTGACCAAAGAACACAAAAGGATCCTGAAAGTTTATCAGGCTGATAATTTCCTGAAATGGGGAAAAAAAGAATTGGCAGCGGAAGTCTTGGAAGATGCTTTTGCATACAACAAAAACAGGAAGACCAAAAGCAGAATAGCATTTTTAAGAGGACAGATCCTTTCTGATCTTAATAGAAAAAGTGAAGCAAGAGAATCTTTCGCAGCGGCTTACAAATACGCGAACAGCTACGAATTCGAAGTTAAATCTCAAATCGAGATTGCAAAAACTTTTGACGGAAAAGCCGACAGTTATGAAGAAGCAATGGCTTATCTTGAGAAGATTGCCAAAAAGGGAACTTATGCTTCTCGTAAAAACGAATTATATTACGCCAGCGGATTGATTGCAACTTCTGCAACAAAAGATTCTATAGCGGATTCCTATTTCAGAAAAGCATTGAAAGAAAAACAATCTGATCCGCAGATCCGTGGCCTTACTTATGCTGAAATTGCTAAAAAATATTTTGCAAAAGACGATTATTTGACGGCAGGAGTCTATTATGACAGTGCTTTGGCCGTAATGACATACCAGCCTGAAAAAGAACGATTGACAAGCCTTACTGCCAATATCAAAAAACTGTCCAAGAATTATTACGTCGTTAAAAAGAATGACAGTATTCTGGCTTTGACCAAAATGACCGATGACGAAAAAAGAGACTATTTTGCAAAATACATAGAGAAGATAAAAGCTAAAGAAGCTGTTGAAGAATTGGAAAAGAAAAGAGCCGAAAGAAACAAAGGTTTTGATAATTCTGATTACAATGCAAATTCCATCTTTGCCAATAATTCCTCTGACAGCAATAGTTTCCAGAATTTTGGGATCTCAGGTGGATCGACTTTCTATTTTGCTAACTCCAGCAATATCCCAAGAGGTGAAAGTGCCTTCAAACAAACTTGGGGAAACAGAACATTAATGGACAACTGGAGATATTCTGCAAAGACTACGACGATAGAGGACATGAAGAACGAAGCTTTGGGATTGGCCAATGCTCCGGATCCAAGGAGACTGGAGCCAGAATTCTATATAGAAAAGATCCCGACATCCAAAGTGGAACTTGACAAACTGAAAAAAGACAGAGACACTGCAAGTCTGGGAATGGGAAGTATGTACGAAACATATTTTGGCAATACAAAATTAGCTACGAAAACATTGTTTGACCTGGTTGAAAATAAGCCAGATGAAGAAACAGACCTGTTGGCCCTATACAATATTTTTGTTTTCAATTATGAGAAAAACCCGTCCGAAGCTGAAAAAGCGAAAGCTTTGATCCTGGAAAAATATCCATATACTTCTTACGCAGAATTTGTTAAAAATCCTAAGAGTAAAGATTTTAACAAAACAACAGCTGATGTAGAAAAGTTATATGCCGATGCCTATAAACTCTATGAAACTGGGAAATTTGCAGAATCGTCTGCCATTATAGACAAAGCTATTGCTGACAATCCAAAAGATGCACTTGTTCCTAAATTCTATCTGTTAAATGCCTATAATGCCGGGAAAACAGCTGGAAAAGAGATTATGATCTTGCAACTGGAGCAGATCGTTCTTAATTATAAAAAGACACCCGAAGGGAAAAAGGCACAAGACCTTTTGAAATACCTTAAGAGTGATGCTAAACTTGAACTTACTGATGACCAGGGAAATTCTGTCAAAGAGAAACCGCAACCTGCCATTAACAAAGAAGAGGAAGCAAAACAAAAACTTAAAGAAGAATTGGATGCCAATGAAAGGGGCTCTTCTGGTCCGGGAAGACCTGGAGCAATGAATGATAGCAATTCTACATTCCCGAAACAATCAATACAAGTAAATAAAACTTCTACTGCTGAGCAGAAATCAGAAATGAAAAGAAAATAAAAAAGAGAGCAATTTGCTCTCTTTTCTGTTTATGCTTTATCCAATTGAACCGTAAAGTGTCTTAAGATCTCCGGTTCACGTTTTATCTTATAGCCTTTGGCGATTTCTTCACGTCTTTCAAAAACATTGACGACTGCTGCCGCAACATAATCCATATGGTTATTCGTGTAGGTTCTTCTTGGGATTGCCAGCCTTAATAATTCAAGTTTGGGGTAACGATTTTCTCTCGTTTCCGGATCTCTGTCGGCAAGCAATGTTCCAATCTCCACTCCTCGGATCCCTGCTTCTTTATATAGCTCGATAGCTAATGTCTGAGCAGGGAATTCTTCTCGTTTGATGTTTGGTAAGAAGTTAAGTGCGTCTATAAAAACAGCATGACCACCGATTGGTTTCTGAACAGGGATTCCGGCCTCCATCAATTTATTGCCAAGATATTCAACCTGAGAGATCCTGCTTTCCAGATAAGGAAATTCTGTAGCCTCATCCAATCCAGTTGCCAGCGCAGACATATCTCTTCCTGCCATTCCGCCATAGGTGATGAAGCCCTCATAGATGATTGTGAAGTTCGAAGCTTTTTCAAAGATTTCTCTATTCTTCAATGCAATGAATCCTCCGATGTTTACCAGACCATCCTTCTTGGAACTCATTGTCATTCCATCTCCGTAAGAGAATAATTCTTTACAGATTTCCTTGATCGATTTATTCTCTTGTCCCTTTTCTCTTTTTTTGATGAAGTAAGCATTCTCGGCAAACCTCGCCGAGTCAAACAGAATAGGGATCCCATATCTGTCAGACAATTCTTTTACGGCCTTGATGTTTTTCAAAGACACAGGCTGCCCACCGGAAGAGTTGCAGGTGATCGTGATCAAACAAAACGGGATTTGCCCTTTCGGGTGAGATCTATAGACCGTTTCTAATTTTTCTAAGTCAATGTTTCCTTTGAATGGGTGGAGATCATTGATGTCAAAAGCTTCGTCAATTGTACAATCAATGGCGTGAGCTTTTCGGATTTCTATATGCCCCTTGGTTGTATCGAAATGAGAATTCCCCGGAACGATATCACCCTCTTTTACCATTACCGAAAACAAAACATTTTCTGCCGCTCTTCCTTGATGCGTCGGTAACAAGTAAGGAAAACCTGTGATCTTTTCAACAGTACTTTGCAAAGCTTCAAAAGATCTTGAGCCTGCATAACTCTCATCGCCAATCATCAGCGCCCCCCATTGTTTATCGCTCATTGCACCCGTTCCACTGTCTGTCAGCAAATCGATGTAAACGTGGGAACTTCTGAGGTTGAATAAGTTATAATCGGCATTTTTCAGCCATTCTTCGCGTTGTTCTTGAGTAGATTGATATATTTCTTCAACCATTTTGATTCTAAATGGTTCTGCGTAAGGAAGTTTCATAATGAATAATTTTAAGATTAATAATTAAGATCTTGAAAAGACTGAATAATGCACATCAAATTAGACATTCATTATTCATTTTTGATTATTAATTAAAAACTATTCCGGTGCTTTGAAAACGTTATCGTCTGAATGGAATCCGGCAACACCGCCACTCACAGCAAATTTCATTGCTTCAGCGGAGCTCATTCCGGTCACTTCTTTTATATTATTGAATTTGGTGATGATCACCCAGCCGGAAACAGCATAAGAATGAGGTAGGTAAACAGCGATCATCTGGTCCATATTAACGGCAGACATATCGGTCTGTGTCAGAAATCCGATTCTCCATATTTCAGGATCCTCATTGGTTTTAACCCAAACCGGATGGTTGAATTTCTTCTTGTCACCAACAAAAGAACCCAGGACATCTTTCAGAGAAGTATAAATGAACTTTATTCCCGGAATGTGCTCCAGGACATAATCCACACCATCAACAATCAGTCTTCCTATAATGAACTTGTTCCCAAAAAAACCAATGAATGTTGTTCCAAAAATAACCGTTATAAAAGTCAGTCCCGGAAATTTCTCAGAAACAGACGGAACCAAATTGTCGATGCTGAAAACGATGTACCAAATGATCCAAACCGTAATTGCGAATGGACCAATAATGATCAATCCCTGGAGAAAAGACCTTAGAAAAAGTCGAAGGTAATCGTTGAGGCTTCTATTCATTTAGCCGTGGATGGTTTCTTTGTTACCGTAGGATTGGATTACTGTGGCTTCATATTCCAGCCATTCTTCCCAGCGTTTGTTAACCTTTTCCGGGTCACCAATTTGTCTTGCAAATCCAATGAATGTTGTATAATGATTGGCTTCTGAAACCATCAGGTCGTTATAGAATTTTTTCAGTTCCTCATCCTTGATGTTCTCTGTCAAAACCTTGAAACGCTCACAACTTCTGGCCTCTATCATTGCAGCAAAAAGCATTTTGTCCACCAAAAGGTCTTTTCGGTCACCACCTTTCACTATGAATTTCACCAGATCGTTCACATAGTCATCCTTACGTGTTCGTCCGAGAACGCCTCCTCTCTTTTTAATGATCTCATGAACTTGATCAAAATGATCCAATTCTTCCTGAGCAATGGCTAAAAGTTCTGTTACCATCTCCGTATGTTCGGGAACCATTGTGATAAGACCTATGGCGTTGGTTGCTGCTTTTTGCTCACACCAGGCGTGATCGGTAAGGATCTCTTCCAGATTATCTTCTGCAATATTGGCCCAACGTGGATCTGTAGGAAGTTTTAGACGAAACATTATGATGAATTTTGTGTAAAAATAAAAAATTAAAACTCAAGGGAAAAGGCTTTTAGAGAATAGTTTTTCAATTTCTGATCCAGTCGATAAAAAAAGCAAGCTTGTCGTTGAGCAACCACAAGCTTGTCTTTTGTCCACCGGAAGCCTATAGTTTTAATATGTAAAAGCAAACGGTCTATCTCGTGGCAGTTTTCTCTCTCAAAAATTCCAAAACCTTCCAGCCGATATCATCTACTTTTTTTAAGCCTTTGGAAATAATTACTGCTAATAAAATATTGATCGGGTATATGATCAAAACCAATAACCACCAACTCATAGAATCTTTCAGCGGAACAACGAGGAAATAAACGATTGATGAACTCATTCCCTGTGCGAAATAAAAGAAGATAGCATTTTGTCCAACATTGGTAAAGAAATTTGGTTTCTCGATTTTCAATCTATTATAGAAAACGAATAATGTGACCAATGAAAACAATGTCCAAATGATGTAAGGGACCTTGGGAGGAAACTTCTGTTTGTTGAGCTTATAGAAGATATCACCGCCGTAATTCCAGAACATCCAGGCCAAAGCGATCGCAACTGATCCGTACAAAACCGGAATTATTCTGGTCGGGATCTTCTTACCCTTCATTCTATTGGCCACTAAGAAAACAGCCATATAAAAAGCGACATAACCAACCTGTCCGCTTGGATAATATTGAGGAAATATATTGAATATCAATGTCAGTACAATGCAAATTCCTATGAACCAATTGATGTGCTTGGGGAAAAATCTGAGAATCAAAACACCTAGAACCGTTAGGATATAATAGACCTTCAAGTACCAGAAACTTCCCATCACAACAGGAAATGTATCACAGTTGGAATACTGATGCAGATACCAGTTCCCAAGAATATCCCATTGCGGTACAGATGAAATGCTTGTCGGAACATACTTGCTCCCGAATGTGGAATAGAAATCTTTCAGCCATTCAAAAGAGAAAAAAGTCAATCCGAAAACCTTGAAAAAATAATCCAGAAAGAACAGAAACGTCACGAAGACCATATACGTGATCTGCAACTTCAACAGGCGATAAAGCGTTTTTTCGATATTGTTTCCGGAAGTGATCCCACTCAAAGCATAAAACAATGCAACATCAAAAACCAAAGAAAAAACCCGGGCTTCAACCGGCATATAAAACTGTCCGCTCCAGAAAGCTGTGTGGATAAAGATAATGGAAA
The DNA here is from genome assembly GCF_900102265.1 of Epilithonimonas hungarica. GTDB lineage: Bacteria > Bacteroidota > Bacteroidia > Flavobacteriales > Weeksellaceae > Epilithonimonas > Epilithonimonas hungarica. The sequence continues at coordinate 99,571 of NZ_FNBH01000001.1, forward strand.
TCGTGGCAAAGCCTTTGGCAAAATCTATGTAGAGATCTCTTTTCATTGATTGTGATTAATTATCTGAAATTCAAAAATATCATAAATTTCTCAACTAATTATTGAAAATCATCGCAAAGGCACAAATCATTTTTATATTCAACACTTTTAAAAGTCGCAAAGAAATGAAACCCCTCAATTTTCATTTTAGACAATATTAACTTTGCGACTTGAAAGCTTTATAGATCGTTTAAGTTTTTGCGCCTTTGCGATAAACCTTTTTTACAATTATTTAACTTTTGCCCCTCGATTCTTATCCTTATTTTTGAAAGTTCAATTGTAAAGATGTCAGATATCATTCAACTTTTACCGGATCACGTTGCCAATCAGATCGCTGCAGGAGAAGTCGTGCAGAGACCGGCTTCTATCGTGAAGGAACTTTTGGAAAATGCTGTGGATGCAAGAGCGGACAAGATCCAGTTGATCGTTCGCGATGCGGGGAAAAACCTGATCCAAGTTGTGGATAACGGAATCGGAATGTCCGAGACCGATGCAAGATTGGCTTTTGAACGCCACGCTACATCCAAGATCCGTTCGACCGAAGATATTTTTAAAATTGCAACCAAAGGTTTCCGTGGCGAAGCTTTGGCATCGATCGCTGCTGTTGCTCAGGTCGAACTGAAAACAAAGCAGAAAGAAACACCTGTTGGAACTAATATTTATATAGAAGGCGGGCAATTCCAGTTTCAGGAACCGGTTCAAACCGTTGAAGGTTCTAATTTTTCTGTCAAAAATCTTTTTTACAATGTCCCTGCGAGACGCAAATTCCTTAAGAATGACAATGTAGAGTTTCGCCACATCATAGATGAATTTCAGAGGGTCGCATTGGCCCACGAGAATATTGAATTTGAATTATTCCATAACGACGAGCCGATTTTCAAGCTGAGAAAAGGTGGGCAAATGCAACGTATCGTAGATGTTTTCGGAAGAAAACTGCAACCGCTTTTGATTCCTATCAAGGAAGACCTCGGTTGGGTAGACCTGCATGGTTATGTGGCAAAACCTGAAGGAGCTAAGAAAGTAAGGGGTGAACAATTTTTCTTCGTCAACGGAAGATATTTCAAAAGTGCTTATCTGAGCAAAGCGGTTCAAGAGGCTTTTGAAGGATTACTGCAACCAGGTTATATTCCTTCGTTCTTTCTTTATTTGCAATTGGATCCGGAGAAGATCGATGTCAATATCCATCCTCAGAAAACGGAAGTCAAATTTGAAGATGAAGCTCTGATATTTGCATTGATGCGCTCTACGATCAAACGTTCTTTGGGAATCTATAATGTTGCGCCGAGTCTGGATTTTGAAAAAGACCCGAAAATGGAAGCATTTTTCTCTCCAACTCCAAGCAAAAGCAATATAAGTTCACCAATACCTTCTGCAATTAATGTTGACAGGGATTTCAATCCGTTTTCTGTAGAGAAGACAACTGCAGAAGAAAGAATCAATCTTGCCGAACTATACCAAGCTACTGAAGCCGCGCCCTCAAAGATCAATCTTTTTGAAGATGATGACCTGGACGAAGACCTTTTCCGATTGCCCAATGGTTATTGGCTTCTGAATAAAGACGGACAAACCTACATGCTGGATCTGGGAAGAATGCATCGCGTGCTAATGTCTTCTCATCAAGAAAATCTGCCAACCAAAAAAGCGGGGCAAAGCCTGTTGTTCTCTTTAGAATATCACTTGAATGAGATTGAGAAAAACAAATACAAATCCATAAAAAAATACTTGCCGGATTTTGGTTTCGAAATGACTTTGGCTCAGGATAATGTCCTTAGAATAGAAACCGTTCCGGAGGCTTTGAAAGAATCTCAGGTCATCAAATTCCTGGAGAAGATATTCGAAGTTCTGGAGTACAGGACGGAGGAGGATTTCTATAAATATTTTGAATACCAATGGATCAAACTCAAAACAAAATCAAAATTCGATTTCATTTATAAGACCGAGGTCGAGCAATTGGTAAAGGACTTCATCGACCTTGGGTTTCCACAGTATACTGTGAATGGAAAAAAATGTTGGCTGGAAGTTCCTTTCGATGATTTTAAAAATAAATTTTAAACTATGTTCGCTCAACTCACACCAGTTACCAGAAATATCATCATTCTTAATGTGATTTTTTTCGCTGTAACCTATCTACTTCCGAACCTCAATCTGGATTCTTTATTAGCAGGGTATTTTCCATTGTCTCCAAACTTCCAGTCCTGGCAGATCATTACACATATGTTTATGCATGGAAGTGTTATGCATATTGTTTTTAACATGTTGACTCTCTATAGTTTCGGACCTGTTTTAGAACAGGTTTTGGGACAGAGAAAATTCATTATTCTGTATTTTGCCTCAGGTTTAGGCGGATTTTTATTATATAATCTTTGGAATTATTACGAAGTAAGTCAATTGACGAACTTTTTGTCAAACAACAACTTTGATGTTCATGAGATCTATAAATATGCCAGCTTTAATTATACCGGTGAAAGACCTATTAATTCTAACAATCCTGAGGTCATAGATGCTGCGAAAAAATTATTTTTAATCCTTTCTACGCCAATGGTGGGAGCGTCGGGCGCCATTTTCGGAGTGATCGCTGCATTTTCAACATTGTTTCCTGATGCCAAACTGATGTTTATGTTCATTCCTTTTCCTATCAAGGCAAAATATCTGACGCCCGTTATTATTGTTATTTCATTATTTTTAGGATTTGGACAATTCAGCGGTGATAATATTGCCCACTTTGCACATCTTGGTGGTGCCCTGATCGGGTTTCTTTATATCTGGAACTGGAAAAAATACAGAGATAGAATCCAATAGATGGGAATTTTAAGATCTATATTAACAGCCTTACACCTTGCCGTAATTGTTCTTTTATTCGGAACGATAATGAACGCTTACATCCCGCCAAGAGTTTTTGGGTTTCTGAACCTTTTATCTCTGGGATTTCCTTTATTGATAATTGCCGACGTTTTATTATTGATCTTTTGGATTTTTAGCTGGAGAAAAAGAGCAGTTGTTTTTTTGATACTGTCATTATTTTTCATTATCCCGACAAGACGCTGGATCAACTATACACCAACGAAAAAAGAAGTTCCCAATCTTAAATTGATTTCATTCAATGGAAAATTTGGAAAGTTTGGTGACGATGAGATCTATGATTATCTCAACCAACAGAAGCCTGACGTTGTTTTCTTCCAAGAGTATGATAACAAAAAGCCTTTGGATGGTTTCGGATATTTTGAAAACAGCAAACCCATCACTAAGATCCAGTCCAAATTTCCAATTATCGAAAGCGGCCCAATAAAAACAGACGCCAATAACGGGGTATGCATGTTCGCGGATATCAAGGTCAATAATAAAATAATCCGTTTTGTGAACGTCTATATGGAACCTTTTTTTCTGGATAAGAAAATGGTGAAACCCACTAATGATATGGACAAAAATGAAGAAAAAGCCAGAAAGGTCCTTCATATGCTGATTCCGACATTCAAAAAACATCAGACCCAGATCGATCAGATCAAGGATTTTATCAATGATTCGCCTTATCCTGTAATTGTTGCTGGCGATTTCAATGCCGTTCCAAATTCTTATGAATATTACAAAGTGTCCGAAGACTTGCAAGATGTTTTCTTAAAAGTAGGGAGAGGAAGCGGGACGAGTTTCCACGATTTCAAGTTCCCTCTGAAGATTGATCACGTTTTTGCTTCAGAATCAATAACGGCAATCAATTATAAAGTTGATAGAAGTGTCCGGATTTCAGACCATTTTCCAGTTATTGCTGAATTTTATATCGAATAATTTTCGATATTTGTTGATATGAAACAGATCTTCTTTTTTCTAATTCTCGCATCAGTATTGTCTTGCTCTAAAAATGCTCCGGTTCTTAATACCTCAGACCAATTGGATGCTGCCCCACAAATTACCTATGATACAACGGCCATCGATTCTTTTGGTCCGGGTGCAACATCGGAAAGTGTGATGGCGAAGATCAATGCGGTTGCAATAAAACGTGAAAAAGATAGTCTCGCTGCAATTGCAAAGGCAAAGCAGGAAAAACTCGATAAAGAGCAAGCTGAAAAAGAAAAAGCTAGTAAGGAAGAAGGTAATAAGAACAAAACAGACAAAAAAAATGAAGAGAAATCTGTAGAAGAGACGAAAATAGACTAATACAATAATTTCTATATATTTCTTACAAAATCGTCCAGACTATCATCTTTTGCCAGCATCAATTTTTTCTTTAAGCGATAACGCGCATTTTTAACCGTTTCTGTAGAAACATTTAGAATTACAGCAACCTGCTTCATAGATATTCCCATTTTGAAATAGGCACACATCCTCAGATTATTTTCAGTAAGATCTTTACAAATAGATTTCAGTTTGCTGAAGAATTCGGGATGGACTTCATTGAAATGATGGATAAATTTTTGACTTTCTACTTCCGTATTCAGGTTTTTTCTTACAATGTCAATAATATTATCAGAAAAATCTTCATCTTCATTTCCGTCAACACCATTAGATTTTCCAGCTTTTTGTAAAATCTCCTGAAGCACATTGTTTTTATTAGATAAAAGAAGAGAATAGGAAGTAACCTCCCTTACTTTGGCATCTAATAATTCTTTATGTTTTTCCTCTTGGATCTGCTGGATAGACTTCTCATAGATCAACTGTTTATGAAGTGCTTCTTTTTCTGATTCTTTGATAATAGACTGCTGTTTTTTCTTTTGATAAAAAATGACCGATAAAGAAATCCCCATCAGGATAATAAAAACCGATGATATAAGCGTAATTGTTAATTTTCTTTTTTCCAACATCGTTTTCTGTTTAGAAATCATTAACTCTTTTTCCGCAGATGCCATGAATGCTGATACATATGCCTGATAGGAATCAATTGTTTTAGAATTACTTAATATTTTTTCCTTTTGGTCATTATATTTTTTAAGATAAAAGAAAGCTTTGTCTGATGAGCCTTCCTTCTCATAAATTGTATATTTGACATTATAAGCTAAAGAAAGCTGTTCTGCATTACCGATCTCTTGGGATAGTTTCTCTGCTTTTTCGATATAAGATTCTGCATCTTTAAAATTCCCGACACCCAAAGAATAGACACTTTCATTTATTAGCAAGGAAGTCATAAAAGACCTGTTTTCTATTTGCTCACCGATCGTCATTGCTTTTTGATAATATTTATGTGCGGTATCGGGTTTGTTCTGTAACATATAAAGACCTCCGATGTTGAGGTATAGTACGGCAGAAACGCCGAGATTATTCAATTTATCGACAGCTGGTATCATTTTTACCATTCCAAGGACTGCTTTTTCAGGCCCAATCTTTGTGAAAGCCTGAGCACAATACATATTGATCTGGGCCTTCAGATTCTCTGCCTCTGGGCTTTTGGGAGAAAGAGACTGTTTGTAGAATCTTTCAGAGATATCAAAATTTCTTGTTCTGAAACAAATGACACCCAATAAAAGTTCCACCCGAGATTTAAACAAATTACTGTTAAGCTCCTTATATCGAACCAAAGCTTTTAAAGAATTGGTAAAACTGTCTGTATAATTTCCAGTAATGACGTCATTATAGGCCAAAGAGTTTAGCAATAATGCGTTTTCAAGTGGATATTTCTTCTCATCAAAAAATTTTAATTTAGAACGTATGACCGTATTGATTTTTGGATCCGAAACACCTTGTGCATAATTTGCAAATGATCTCCAATATAGATATTTGGGAATAAGGTTGGGGCTATTTGATGTGATATCTTCTAATTCTTTTAGCAAACTCTTGGTTTCCGAATCTTGAATAAATGCCTTTTTATTGATCTCCTCTGCAATTATATTGAACCTTTGAATGTTATCAGAAGCAAAATACCAATCAGTGAACTGCAAAAAGAAAAATATGGTCAGGAAAAAACGGAATGGCATATTGAATCAAATTTTAAAAATTAACACTTAATCGAAGTGTAAGCAAACTAAGTATTTACAAATATAATTTATAAGTAACTAAAAATCAATACTGACAAAAATATTTGCACACCTTTAAAATTAAAAAAATAAACCAATGCACACCCTTTGCATACCTCCTTTGTTTGTTGAAAATTGGATTCTCTTCTATTTTTGTTCAATACTTTTTAAATAAAAAAATCTTATGTACAAAATTAAATCTATTTTTTCCACGATTGTACTTTTGCTGATGTTCATCCATACAAAGGCTCAGTTTTCAGGATCAGGAAACGGAACAGAACAAGAGCCTTACCAGATCTCCAATGCGGCCCAGCTGGATGAGGTCAGAAATTTTCTAGGACAAACGAATAGCGACATCCATTTCATAATGATGAATGACATTGATCTGACATCTTTAATTGCCGAGAAATATCCGGTTTTAGGATGGGAACCAATTGGAAGCTCAGATGACTTGGAGACAAGTGCGTTTTATGGATCCCTTCAAGGTAATGGCTTTACAATCAAAAACCTTTGGATTTCAAGAACCGAAACAGATTATCTCGGACTTTTCGGCGTTACAAAAGATGCCATCGTCAATAATTTGAATATCCAACTTTCAGCCACAGGTATCACAGGCGGAAATTATGTCGGTATTCTTGCAGGACAAAGCGAAGGGGGCAACATCACAAATGTAAAAACATCGGGAACGATTACCGCATTGAGTTATTTAGGCGGGCTTTTAGGAAGCTCAGCAGACAATACGATGATTCAAAATAATTCAGCTGATGTAATAATTAATGCTACAGGAAGCTATATTGGCGGATTGATTGGAGAAAGTGCTTCGCCTGTTACCAATTGTCATTCTTCTGGAGAGGTTAATGTAGACGGAGACTACTCAGGCGGATTAATAGGTAAGACTTCAGCAGGTATTGCAAATTGCAGCTCCACAAGTAACGTTACAAATACGGGAGGTGCTTTTGTGGGAAACTTTATGGGTGGATTGATCGGTGTCAACCAGGCATCTGTTAATAATTCTAACGCATCAGGCGATGTGACGGGAATTAGCACTATTGGTGGGCTGGTAGGAGATTCTTATGCACCTATCAGTAATTCTTACGCAACCGGAAATATTACAGGAAGGATGTGGGTTGGCGGATTAGTTGGTGCTTCGGATTCAGTTGCTAGCTCCTATGCAACGGGGATCGTTTATGCAGATCAAAAGATCGGTGGTGGATTAGTAGGACAATCATACGGTACGATTACAGGTAGCCATGCAAGCGGATTTGTGAGCGGAAGTCAATCACTTGGAGGTTTGGTTGGTGTTATGGGAGGTACTGTTTCCTTTAGTTATGCGACGGGAAATGTGACACAAATTGTTTCCGATAATACTCCAGAAGGAGGATATGTGGACATAGGAGGACTAGCTGGCTCTAGCTTCAGCAATTCTTTTATTGAAAACTGCTTTGCCTCTGGTAATGTAGCAGTGACTGACGATACGGCAATGTACGTTGGAGGTCTAATAGGACTCAGTAATGGTATCTCCAACAGCTATGCTTATGGAACAGTTACTGGTGGATATTCTCTAGTAGGCGGTTTAGCAGGAAGTACATGGGAGCCGATTGTAAACTCTGCAGCTCTTAATCCTTGGATTAAGTCGTCATCGACAGGAAATCTCAATAAAATCCACAGATTGGTTGGTGATGTAGAATTTGAGACAGAAATCATTAATAGTTATGCTCTCGATACTATGTTAGTGAATGACCAAACCATCACCGATGGAACAGAGAATGATTGGTCAGGAGAGAATAGATCTGTTGAAGAATTCCAAAAACAATTAACCTATGGGAATGGATTGAATTGGGATTTTGAGAACATTTGGAAAATTCGTGAAACTCACGGATATCCTTATTTACAATCAAGTGAATATCTTACAAGCATTATCTCTTCTGATATCAATAATAAAACTTGGGGAACTATTTCACCAATTGGAATTGTGGCTGTAAATGACGGCTCATCAAAGACTTTTGAATTCTCTCCAGCCGATGGATACGAGATAGAATCCGTCTTAGTAGATAATGAAAATATTGGAAAGCCAATCAATTATACTTTTCCAAATGTAACGAAAAATCATACGGTTATGGTGATTTTCAAACTAAAACAACTTAGTACAAACGAGATAAAAAACAAAAACATCACTGTTTATCCTAATCCGACTGCAGACTATATCTATGTTTCGGGCAACAAAAAAATTACATCTCTGGAACTTTACAACAGCAATGGACAAAAAGTCTTGAAAACCAGCGAAAGCAAAATGGATTTAGCTCCTGTAACAGCCGGAGTTTATATCTTGAAAATCGTTACTGAAAATGGTGAGATTTCCAGTAGTAAAATCATAAAAAAATAAACTGCATTCAATTCAAATTCAATAGAAAAGCCATCAGAATTCCTGATGGCTTTTCTATATTTTAGATTCTAAAAAATCTTATTTGTTATAAAGTTCTTCCACTTTATCCCAGTTGATCACATCAAAAAACGCAGACACATAATCCGGTCTTCTGTTTTGATAATTCAGGTAGTAAGCATGCTCCCAAACATCCAATCCAAGAATTGGAGTTCCTTTTACGTCAGCAACTGGCATTAACGGGTTATCTTGGTTCGGAGTTGAAGAAATAACCACAGAACCATCAGAATTTTTCACCAACCAGGCCCATCCGGAACCGAATCTTGTCTTAGCTGCGTTAGAGAAATCTTCTTTGAATTTCGCAAAACCACCGATTTTCTCGATTTCAGCTTTTACGTTTCCAACTGGCTCTTTGCTTCCGCCCGGAGTCAGGATTTCCCAAAAAAGAGTGTGGTTAAAATGCCCACCACCGTTATTTCTTACAGCTGGTTTATCTGTTCCTGTCTTTTGGATATCTTCAAGAGATTTCCCTTCTAGTTCCGTTCCTGCAATTGCATTATTAAGATTATCCACATAAGCCTGATGATGCTTGGTGTGGTGGATTTCCATTGTTCTTGCATCAATCGTTGGTTCCAACGCATCATATGCATAACCTAATTTTGGTAATTCGAATGCCATAGTTTCGTATTTATTTGTTGTTAATAAATGATTTGCCCAAAAATACTCAATAATTGTTCCTAAAAACAAGAATCGCACTCATTTTATAAATATTTAACATCGAAATTTTTAATAAATTTTGCCGTAACTTTGACACATTCTAAATAATTAAAACAAAGGATTAATTATTTGGGCAGCTTTATCCGCCTTCCGCTCCCAATCTTTTTTGCAGACGGTTTTCCAGTTCAATAGAACTTGAGTACAAGCAAAAAAGGATTTCCGCTCAAGTCGGGCTGCAACAATTCAACGTTTAATTATTGATTTTAAAGTTTGCAATCATTCTAACTTCTAAAATCTAGCTTCTAACATCTATTATAAAATGTTCGACATCAACAACATAAGGGCACAGTTTCCAATTCTGAATCAGCAGGTTAACGGTAAACCACTAGTTTACCTGGACAACGCCGCAACTTCTCAAAAACCGATTTCAGTCGTAGAAACTTGGGGAAAATATTACGAAACTATCAATGCAAATGTACATCGCGGAATCCACACCTTGAGCCAATTGGCAACAGAAGAAATGGAACTTTCCAGACAGAAAATCCAAAAGTTCATCAACGCCAAACACGACTACGAAGTGATTTTCACCAAAGGTACGACTGAAGGAATCAACCTTGTGGCTTATGCTTTGACGAATCAAATCAAGCCAAACGACGAAATCATTATTTCCTATCTCGAACATCATTCCAACATCGTCCCGTGGCAGATGCTTTGCGAAAGAACTGGCGCAAAACTGAAGGTCATCCCAATGGACGAAAACGGAATTCTCCAAATCGATGTTTTGGATTCCTGGCTGGGCGAAAAAACAAAAGTTGTTTCTGTAAATCAGGTTTCTAACGCTTTGGGAATCATCAATCCCATTGAAGAAATCATTGAAAAAACAAGACGACTTTCCAATGCTTACGTTTTGATAGATGGCGCTCAGTCTGCACCGCATTTCAAAATCGATGTTCAGAAACTGGACTGCGATTTCTTTGTTTTCTCAGGACACAAGATGTACGCACCAATGGGAACAGGAATTCTTTACGGGAAAGAATCTGTGCTGGAAAACCTCCATCCATTCCACGGCGGTGGGGAAATGATTGCAGTTTGCAGTTTCGAGAAAACCACTTACGCAGGCTTACCTTTCAAATTCGAAGCTGGAACGCCTAATGTTGGTGGAAATATTGCTCTTGGTTCAGCAGTTGATTTCATTGAAAATATCGGTCACGACAATCTTCAAAACCACGAAAATGACCTTCTAAATTACGCTCAGAAAAAACTTTTGGAACTTGACGGAATCAAAATCTATGGAGAAAAAGCCAACAGAACAGGTGTGGTTTCTTTCAATTTGGATGGCGTCGGAATCGCTTCTGACACAGGAATGATTCTCGACAAAATGGGAATTGCTGTGAGAACCGGACACCATTGTACACAACCAATTATGGATTTCTTCAATATTGCCGGTACTGTTCGTGCAAGTTTTGCGGTTTACAACACTTTGGGGGAAATCGATGCTTTAGTTGAAGGCGTGAAAAAAGCGCAGAGAATGTTGGTGTAATTTATAAAAAGGTATATTTCTCGCAGATTAAGTTAATTCAGCAGATATACTTCAAGCCAAATCTGCTTCATCTGCAAAATTAGCGAGACTTTAAAAATTAAAACTCTTTTGGATAATTTCTGAAAGAGTTTTTTATTAAACTGACAAATTGTAATGTTTTTTTCCGTGGCATAGCTCTTGTGAAATTATAATTCAACATAGAACCAGATTGATTTTCTAAGAAATATAGAGAGTCAATCTTAATATCAATTAAGATTAATGACATTATGTCATTCAATATACTATGACAGAATTTGAAAATATCAATTTTGAAGAGATTCTTGACGAAGGTCTTGGAATAATTGCTGAAGAAATTAATTTTTCTGACTTCGATACTAAGGAAAGTGATGAATCTCAAAATCTTTTCCCGATTCTTCCCGTAAGAAATATGGTAATGTTCCCGAAAGTTGTGATTCCTATTACAGCCGGAAGAGAAAAATCCAAAAAACTGCTGGAGGAAGCTCAAAGGGAAAATAAATTCATCGGAATCATCAGCCAGAAAAACCCAAATGAGGAAAATCCAACGGAGAAAGACCTTTACGCAATCGGAACTTTGGCGAAGATCATCAAAATCATCAAACTTCCGGAAGGTAATATCACCGCGATAACGAGAGGTGTTCAGAGATTCAAAATCAAAAGAATGGTTTCTCAAGAACCTTATTTCGTGGCTGAAATCACAAAACAAAAAGATTCTCAGCCAAAAGATAAAGAAGAATTTTCTGCATTGATGGACAACATCAAGGATTTGGCAGAAAAAATCATCAATATCGACCCAAATATTCCGAATGCGGCGCAGTTTGCACTTAAAAATATTGACGGACAGGAAGATCTGTTGAATTTTGTTTCAGCCAATGGTAATTATACTTCGGACAAAAAACAAAGACTGCTGGAAGAAAAGACTTTGATCGGACGTGCAAAAACTTTGTATGAATTGATGCACGACGATTTCCGTCATTTGGAATTAAAGAATCAAATCCATCAGAAAACAAGCAAAGACCTTGATAAACAGCAGCGTGAATATTTTCTGAACCAACAGATCAAAACCATTCAGGATGAATTGGGTGGCGGTGCAGAATCTGACGCTGACGAATTCAAGAAAAAAGCTGAAAAAATAAAATGGAGCGCTGAAGTTGAAAATCATTTCCAAAAGGAATTGCAAAGACTTCAACGCCAACATCCAAATTCTCCGGATTATAATGTTCAGAGAAATTATCTGGATTTCTTTACAGATTTGCCTTGGGAAAAATATTCCAAAGACCATTTTGATTTGAAGAAAGCCGAAAAGCTTTTGGATAAAGAACATTTTGGGCTTGAAGATATCAAGAAAAGAATTTTGGAGCACATCGCGGTTCTGAAGTTAAAGAATGATATGAAGTCGCCAATTCTTTGTCTGGTTGGTCCTCCGGGAGTTGGTAAAACTTCACTAGGGAAATCTATTGCAGATGCTTTGGGAAGAAAATATGTCAGAGTTTCTCTTGGCGGATTGCACGACGAAAGCGAAATCCGTGGACATAGAAAAACCTATATCGGTGCGATGGCGGGAAGGATTCTTCAATCCATTAAGAAATCCGGAACATCCAATCCTGTGATTGTTTTGGATGAGATCGATAAAATCGGACAAGGTATTCACGGTGACCCAAGTTCAGCGTTGCTGGAAGTTCTTGACCCTGAACAAAATAGTAATTTCTATGATAATTTCTTGGAAATGGGTTATGACCTTTCCAAAGTGATGTTTATTGCGACAGCCAACTCGCTTTCGTCTGTTCAACGTCCGCTTTTGGATAGAATGGAAATCATCAGCATTGCGGGTTATACTTTGGAAGAAAAGATCGAGATCGCTAAAAGACACCTGATCAAAAAACAACTTCAGGAAAATGGTTTGGATGCAAAATCTCTGAAACTGGGAAATCCTGAATTGAAACATATTATCGATGCTCATACTTCGGAAAGCGGAGTAAGAACATTGGAAAAAAGGATTGCTGGCGTTGCGCGTTGGGTAGCGTTACAATTGGCAATGGAAAACGACTTTGACCCGAAAATCTCTGTTGAAAAAGTGGACGAGATCCTAGGAGTTCCAAGGCCGAAAACTTTGGCGGAAATTACCGATGTTCCAGGTGTTGTAACCGGATTAGCCTGGACAAGTGTCGGGGGTGATATTTTGTTCATCGAAAGTATTCTTTCCAAAGGAAAAGGAGGTTTGACAATGACCGGAAATCTTGGAAACGTGATGAAGGAATCCGCGACAATCGCATTGGAATTCATCAAAGCGCATTACGAAGAATTGGGAATCTCGGAAGAAGATATCGAGAAGAAAAATATCCACGTTCACGTTCCCGAAGGTGCAACTCCTAAAGACGGACCTTCTGCAGGTATCGCAATGTTGACATCAATGGTCTCAAGCTACAAAAATAAAAAAGTGAAATCCCATTTGGCTATGACCGGTGAAATTACTTTAAGAGGAAAAGTACTTCCAGTTGGCGGAATCAAAGAGAAATTATTGGCTGCGACAAGAGCTGGGATCAAGGAAGTGATTCTTTGCGAAGCGAATAGAAAAGATGTGGAAGAGATCAAAAAAGATTATCTGAAAAATCTAAAAGTTAACTATGTCAGTAATATGAGCGAAGTAATTGAAATCGCTTTGAAGTAAGTTTGGACTTAATTTTATAAATATGATCCGTTCGGAATTTTCTGAGCGGATTTTTTTTATTTTCAAATTCAATTCAAAAATTTTATAAATTCGTTAATTATATCGTTTCATATGAAAAAAATTTACTCTGGATTTTTATTTTCTTTGCTTTTTCTGAATTCCATTAATGCTCAGGAAGTTCTTCCAAAAGGTTTGACGCAAGAGGAAAAGCTTCTTCTTCCAAATTATAAGTTTACAGAAACCAAAAGAACACCTGCTCCGACTTCTCCTGTAAGAACATCGGCTCAATGGGAAGAAGTTGAATATCTGGTTATTAGATGGACCACTCAATACCAAAATATTCAAAGGCAGATTGTGCAGGCTGCCGTGAAAGAATGTAAAGTTCTGATTGCCACAACTTCCGAAAATACAGTTCGTACTTATTTGACCAATAATGGCGTTGACTTAACAAATGTCCAATTTCTGAATGCCAATACAAACAGTATCTGGATTCGGGATTATGCTGCGAATACAGTTTATTCTAATGATGTTGGAGAACGTGCATTAGTTGATTGGATTTATAATCGTCCGCGTCCTTTGGATAATACTTTGCCGACAAGTCACGCAGCGTATGTCGGCGTTCCGCTTTATGTGACCGATACTTCTCCGAATGATTTAGTAAACACTGGCGGAAATTTTATGTCAGACGGAATGGGAAATGCTTTTGCATCGAAATTGATTCTTGATGAAAATAAAACCGGAAATTCTTACGGCGTAAGTGCAAAAACCGAAGAACAGGTCGATAAAATTCTCAAAGATTATATGGGAGTCTCCTCTTATCGCAAGATGACTGTTTTGCCTTACGACGAAATTCACCACATTGATATGCATATGAAATTGTTGGATGAAGAAACAATTCTTGTCAGCCAATATCCGGAAGGCGTTGCAGATGGACCTCAAATCAAACAGAATATCGATTATATCAAAAATACATTCAAAACACCTTTTGGAAATGATTATGACATCAAATGGATCCCGGTTCCGGCAAGTACAACAGGAGCTTATCCAAATACGGGAGGTGCATACAGAACTTACACCAATGCGGTAATCATCAACAAAACTATTTTGGTTCCAACGTATCGCCCGGAAGTGGATGAACCTGCGCTTGCCATCTATAGACAATTGATGCCTGGTTACAAAGTTGTGGGAATAGATGTTGATAATTCCGGAGAGGATTTGATAAGTTTAAGTGGTGCCATTCATTGTATTACACATACGATTGGTGTGGCTGACCCGCTTTGGATCACTCATTCTAAAATTAAAAATGTCAATAGTTCAACTGTTCCAGTGGAAGCTCAGATCAAACATAACTCAGGAATTGCCCAGGCGAAAGTTTTTTGGAGAGAATCCGGTGACATCGGTTTTCAGGAAACTAGCATGACCAATTCTGTGGAAAGTAAATGGACGGCCAATCTCTCTCTTCCTTCAACATCGAAGAAAATCGAATATTACATCTGGGCTCAGGCGAATTCCGGAAAATCGATAACGAGACCGATTGTTGCGCCGGATGGTTATTGGACATTTGATGTCGCTCAGCTTTCTGTAGAAGATTTGAACAGTAAAAATATCGAAGGTCCTTTCCCAAATCCCGCCAATAATAAAGTTTCATTCAATTTAAAAAATGTCTCCGGAGATATCCATGTTTCTATTCATAACATCATTGGGCAAAAACTTTCTGAACAAAAAATAAATAACAATGATGGAACTATTTCCCTTGACCTGAATCCAAAATGGAGTGGCGTTCTTTTGATAACTTTGGAAGGAAAATTTGGAAAAGTGACAAAGAAATTGATCAAGAGATCAGATTTGAATTAGAAAAACAATTAATTTAGAATAATTTTTAAAAACTTCACAATTATGAAATACGTTAAATTTATCCTTTGTCTGCTTTTCGGATTGATGTTTATCAATGCCGGATTGGACAAGTTCCTGCATTATATGCCAATGCCGGAAATGAAACCTGAGCAAATGAAATTGTTCGCTGCTTTTGGTGAAATCGTTTGGCTGATGCCTTTAATCGGTGCTGTTGAGTTGATTGGAGGTCTTTTATTCATCATTCCAAAAACAAGAGCGCTGGGAGCTATTGTTATTCTTCCGGTCATGGTTGGAATTGTTCTTCACAACTTTACTTTGTTCCCAACAAACGAGGGTAGAATCATCGCTGTGATTCTTTTATTGATCAATCTTTGGGTATTGATTGACAATCGAGAAAAATACAAAGCTTTGTTAAGCTAAAAATGAAAGGGAAGATCGATCTTCCCTTTTTTTATTACAATTTTTCAATCGCTTTTACAATTTGGTTCGGGTCAACAACCATTGCCTGCAAATGTTCTCCGGAATATTCCAGGAATTGTTTTGGTTCTGGCGCATTATTATAAATCACTTGTCCTTGTTCAAAAGGAACTGTTGAGTCATCTTTGCTGTAAATGAATAATTTTGGAAGACCTGCTAATGATTTTACATCCTCTTTTGCAGAGTAAGGAGAAACAATAGATTTTTCTATGAATTCTTTATATTCTGGTTTGAAATGAATGGCAATATCTGTAAAAGATGACATTCCGCCGTCCAAAATCAATCCTGAAATTTTTACTTGATTATCTTTAGCCAAATGTGTAGCGATTTGAGAACCCAAAGATGCTCCATAAAGATAAATTTTAGTATTGTTGATGTCTTTCCTTGTCAATAGATAATTGAACATTTTTTGACCATCTTCCGCCACATTCTGGTGTGTTGGTTTTCCTGTTGATTTTCCGTAACCTCTCACATCTACCATTACCACCAGGAATCCATCTTCTACCAAAGGTTTTGTGATGTATTGGTAGGTAGAGATATTTCCGCCGGCGCCGTGAAAAAAGACAATTGTTTTCTTGATGGATTTTGATTCCGGCTTCAGAACGACTGCTGTGATGGTGTCATTTTCTACAGGCAGACTTACATTTTCGATGTTTTTGAATTCCAAAGGTTTCATTTCTCTTTTTGGCTGATAGAATTTATCGTCCATTTGAGCTTTAGAAAAAAATGATAATAAAATTAAGAATAGAGAGAAGAATACTGATGTTTTCATTGTTTTAAATTTATTTGATGGTTCAAAAGTAGAGCGCATGAACATCAAAAAGAAAATTATCCGACCGAACTGGTGAAAAATCCGACTGAACTGTAGAATTCCCGGATAAACAAAAAGAGACTTAATAATAAGTCTCTTTATAATTTATAAAATTTGAATTTTTAATCTCTGAGTCTGGCAATGACATCCAAGCCGCCTTTTGTCTTATCTCCGATTTTGCAAAGGATTTCCGTATCAAGCGGCAAGAAAACGTCCATTCTTGATCCGAACTTGATGAATCCAAACTCGTGGCCTGCTTTTGCATTATCCTCGATATTACAATAGAAAACAATTCTTCTTGCTACATAGCCAGCAATCTGGCGGAAAACCACCTGATGATTGGTCAAGCTGTTTACTGCAACTGTTGTTCTCTCGTTTTCGGTAGAAGATTTCTCGTGCCAGGCAACCAGATATTTTCCCGGATGGTATTTTTTATAGATTACCTCTCCGCTTACCGGATAACGGCATATGTGAACGTTCAAAGGAGACATAAAAATAGAAACCTGAATACAATTCGCCTTTAAAACCTCATCTTCGAAGACTTCTTTTATCATTACCACTTTTCCGTCAACAGGTGCGATCACATTTTCTGTATGGTCAAGGATCGCCCTTGTCGGAACCCGGAAAAA
Organism: Epilithonimonas hungarica; assembly: GCF_900102265.1. GTDB lineage: Bacteria > Bacteroidota > Bacteroidia > Flavobacteriales > Weeksellaceae > Epilithonimonas > Epilithonimonas hungarica. Next base: position 116,643 of record NZ_FNBH01000001.1, read on the forward strand.
CCAGAAGATCAATCCCAACATTACCAATAATGGAATTAGAATGATCAATGACCATAATTGCAAATAATAAATGGATATGGTTCCGATAAATGCAATGAACAAGATTGCTACGATCAGTGTTCCTTTCGATTCTTTATGTAGTTTCATAAGTCGTTTCTAAAATAGTTTTTCTAAAATAGTTTTTCTAAAATAAAATATAGGTAAATAACTGGCGCACAAATGATAAAGCTATCCAATCTGTCCAAAATTCCGCCGTGGCCAGGAATGATATTCCCGCTGTCCTTCACTGCAAAACTACGCTTTAACTGACTTTCTACCAAATCGCCCAAAGGTGCAAAAATGGAAGTAAGTAACCCGACGATCATCCAGTTTCCTCTTAGTTCGGGAAAATATTTCTCTACGAAAAAACCTAAAATCAATGTCAAAATAACACCACCAGCAAATCCTTCCCAAGTTTTTTTAGGAGAGATCTTTGGTGCCATCTTATGTTTCCCGAAGAACTTACCCGTAAGATATGCGAAAGTATCGCTGCCCCAGATCAAAACAAAAAGCATAAATACTTCTAATGTAAATGGTTTATCCGGATGAAGTGTACTGAATTTTGGCAAGCCTAAAGCGAATCCAAAGGGTAATGCCAGATAAATGACCGTGAAGATCAGTTTGCCATTTTCGAAATAAAGTTCTCTGGAATATTTGAAAAGTGTAATGACTGCGATGGGGATCAATGCAAATGACAATATCTCACTGAAATTAACATCGAAGAAAAAACCGTGATAAAAGAATCGCTTACTGAATCGATAATAGATAATTGCTGCTATTGGAAAAACCAGCCATTTGTAGATGCTGTTATCAAATTTCATGATCTTGATACACTCATAAAGTCCTACAACAAGGAAGAATGTTATCAATCCATAAAAAAGGTATTGCTGTTTTAAATCTGGAATAATATTTCCGAACAAATATTCACCAAACGGTGTTGTACATATTGCTATTACGAAAACATAAATTAGTCCCGAAATGGTCCGTTGAATTAAATTTTTATCCAAAACTGAAGTTTAATCTTCCAACAAAAGTAAGAAAAGTTTGGTATTATCCTTATTAGGAGTGTCCAATTTGGATTGGCTTCCGCTGATAGAAGTTAGATTCTTAAGATTTCCTGCACGTTTCACCTTCATCATTGCCTCGTTCAAATTATGTGTGATCTGAGATACGTTTGCCATGATGATGATCTTGCTTGGCAATCTAGAAGAGTGATAATGTAAAATATTATTGTGTGAGAGCATGATCCTGCCATCAAAAGCGATCAGGTATTCACAAGTGATGAAAGCGGCATCATTATCCTCTGTCAATTCTGGGGAATATGGTGTTTTGGTGACATCCAAAAAATTCTTCAAGTCCTGATCCCAACAGAACACATTGCTAATTTGCTCTATTTTGATGATTTGATTCAGGGTTTGTAAAGCTTCGGATTCGTCGGCGCAGTAATTAAAGAACCCTCCGGAATGCGTAAAAAGTTGCGCAAATTTATAGTCCAAATCGGCATCACGAAGTTGGTCGGCTAGTTTTGTCACATCCGGTTCCTCCTCTTCGGGCTGATTCATTATCTTGTTAACGAGTTTTTTGAACAGACTCAATTTTTCTGCAATTTTTTATTAATTATTACAAATGTAAAGAATTATTATAATACTCTAAAAACCAAAACTTTGTTTTATAAAAAAAATCCTAATTTAATTAGGATTTTCTTATTTGTAAATAATTTTATAATATCTTAACTTTCTGTATTTAAGACGTTTCCTGCATCCGCTGGATTATCAATACTTGACAAAGGTTTTTCCGTCAATTCTGGGTCCCAAGCTCTTTTTCCAAAGATTTCTTCTAGGTCTTCACGGAAAATCACCTCTTTTTCCAATAATTTCTGGGAAAGAGCATCCAGCTTATCTCTATTTTCTGTAAGAATTGTTATTGCTCTTTGATATTGAGTTTCTACCAATTTAGAGATCTCTTCGTCAATCAGCTTTGCAGTTTGTTCGGAATAAGGCTTCCCAAAGCTATATTCTGATTGTCCAGAGCTGTCATAATAAGAGATATTACCCACTTTATCATTCAGTCCGTAGATCGTGACCATCGCCTGAGCTTGTTTTGTCACTCTTTCCAGATCAGATAAAGCCCCGGTTGATATGTTGCCAAAAGTTACCTGTTCAGCAGCTCTACCCCCTAATGTGGCACAAATCTCGTCCAGCATTTGTTCTGTGGTAGTCAATTGTCTTTCTTCTGGAAGATACCAAGCCGCACCAAGAGAACGTCCTCTAGGGACAATAGTTACTTTCAAAAGCGGGGCAGCGTGTTCCACCAACCAGGAAATAGTTGCATGACCAGCTTCGTGAAAAGCAACTCTTCTTTTTTCTGATGGTTTGATCGCTTTATTTTTCTTTTCAAGACCACCGATGATTCTGTCAACTGCATCCAGAAAATCTTGTTTGTTCACAGATTCGTGAGAGTTTCTTGCAGCAATCAGCGCGGCTTCGTTACAAACATTTGCAATATCTGCCCCGCTGAACCCAGGGGTTTGCTTTGCTAAGAATTCTCTATCAATAGAATTGTCTAATTTGATTTTCTTCAAATGAACATCGAAGATCTGTTGTCTCTCATGGAGCTCCGGAAGATCGACATAGATCGACCTGTCGAAACGACCAGCCCTCATCAAGGCCTTATCAAGAATATCAGCCCTGTTTGTCGCAGCCATTACAATAACATTGGTGTCTGTCCCGAAACCATCCATTTCTGTAAGTAGCTGATTAAGTGTATTCTCGCGTTCGTCATTTCCTCCTTGGAAACCGCCTTTTCCTCTTGCTCTACCAATAGCATCGATCTCATCGATGAAAATAATGGCTGGAGATTTTGTTTTGGCCTGAGCGAAAAGATCTCTTACCCTGGATGCACCAACTCCAACGAACATTTCTACAAAATCTGAACCTGAAAGTGAGAAAAAAGGAACTTTGGCCTCACCTGCAACAGCTTTCGCTAACAAGGTTTTACCAGTTCCCGGAGGCCCTACCAAAAGAACACCTTTTGGGATTTTTCCACCCAGCTTTGTGTATTTTTCAGAATTCTTCAGGAAATCTACAACTTCCTGAACCTCTTCTTTTGCTCCTTCCAATCCAGCTACATCTTTGAAAGTAACCTGGATCTTATCTTTATCATCGAATAATTTTGCCCTGGATTTTCCAATGCTGAAAATCTGCCCGCCAGGACCGCCAGCACCTCCGCCCATCTTTCTGAAAATAAAGAAATAAAGCAATGCGAAAAGACCTCCCCAAAGTGCCAATGTAAATAACAACTCCGAGAAACCGCTTTGACTTTTGCCAAATTCCATTCTTGCCTGGGTAGGAAGCTTGGAATTAATATTCTCAAATCTTTCCTGAAAATATCTAAGGTCTCCGTAGGTCAATACAAAATCTGGGCTCGGCTTGATATTGATCACAGAAAGAGGATCACTTTTTTTATCATCTTTCTTCAACTCTGCCTTTGCAGTTTTTGTAAGATAAACATCAGCTTTGAAGTTGTCTCTATAGACCATTACTTCACCCACTTTACCTTTTTCTACAAGTGTATAAAATTCTTTTTCATCAATGTTTTTTACCATAGAATCTCCCAGCAGGCCTGGAAGAAATATGAGTAAAATAAGTCCCAACAAAACGGGTATGAACCAGTTGAATCCTTTGTTATTCATTCTTGTTTTTTAATTAATTGATAATGCCAAAAAATATATTTTTTAGCTTTCTATTTTTGTGATCTTTGCATCTCCCCAAAGTTCCTCGATGTCATAATACTCACGGATCTCTTTTTGGAAAATATGGACCACCACAGAAACATAATCTACCAAAACCCACATAGAGTTCTCTGTGCCCTCTACATGCCAAGGTCTTTCCTGTAAATCGTTTCTAACTTTTTTTTCTATGTTGCCGGATATTGCAGAAACCTGTGTGTTAGAATTTCCACTGCAGATAATAAATGTTTCTGCCGCCGCATTTTCTATGTTTGATAAATCGAAGACCAAAACGTCCTCACCTTTTGTATCTTGAATTGCTTCTACGATCTTGTCGACCAATAATTGTTTTTCTGTAATTTTACCCATTCAAAAAATTGTCTAATTTGCAAATTTATTGATTTTAATCTATTTATCTTTTGTTTTCTTACCTAATAATCTCTTAAAGTTTTCACAAATGAGTCACCTTATACATCTAAAAGAATGCTTTTCCACCAATGACGAAATTTCAAGTCTTTTATATGATGACGAATCAACTGCTGTTTTTACCTTTAATCAAATCAAAGGTCGTGGACAATATGGAAATATTTGGAAAGTAATGCCAAATGAAAACCTTGCATATTCACTTGCCATCAAAACATCTAAAGTCAATATCTCTGATATTTCTCTCAATTATTATACCGCTATCATCGTCAGGGATTTTCTTGACAATCTGACAAAAGAGACCACTAAGATCAAATGGCCCAACGATATTATTCTCAATGGAAAAAAAGTTTGTGGAATCCTCATCGAAAAAAAGAAAATTAATAATGATGAGTTTTACATCATCGGGATTGGTATTAATGTTCTCCAAACAGACTTCACAAATCTTCCGAAAGCGGGTTCGATCTACTCTGTGACGGGAATTAATATTAATTTACTGAAGTTTGTTGAAAAGTTTCATCAAAATATTATTGCGAGATTGAACCAAGTTTTGCCAGAAGAAAGTATTTTGACCGAATATAATTCTAATCTCTTTAGAAAAGAAGAGATCACTGTTTTTCAAAAAAATGAACTGCGCCAACATGGCATAATTAAAAATGCTGACAAAAGTGGCTTTCTCTGGATCGATCTGGAGGATGAAGGTTTACAAAAGTTCTTTCACAAAGAGATCGAGATATTGTATTGAGGTGTTCTGATAATGGAATATTTTGAAAATCAGATTTATAACTCGAGTTTGATTTGAAAGAAAATGCCTGATTGAAACGTTAGATCTTGTTGTTGATATAATTATCGGTTGCATTCGCTTTTGGGGTAATTACAGCGGGATTTCCAATGGCCAACGAATTATCCGGAACGTCCATGTTGACATAAGCGTTGGGTGCGATCAGCACATTGTTCCCAATTGTGATATTTCCTACGATCACAGCATTCGGTCCGATCCAGACCTCGTTTCCGATCACAGGCACTCCTTCGTTTTTCCCACGGTTGGCCTGGGCAATAGTCACCCCCTGGGCAATATTACAGTTCTTCCCGATCTTTGTTTTTGGATTGATAACTAATTGTCCCCAATGACCAAGATAGAATCCTTCCCCGATCTGAGTTTCCGGATAGATCTGAAAACCATATTTGATCTGATAATGGCGAAGAACAAGCTTATAAAATATACCTATGATCGGCTTTTGGTAATGTTTTTGGGTTTTTCTGAAGAGATAGATATAATGCAGATTTGGACTAAAGCACTTTTTCAATATCTGAAAATGTGACAAATATTTGCCACTTTCCCTGTAAAAATCTTTTTGAATAATAGAATAACCCATTGGATAAAATTACAAATTATCAATGATTTCCATGATCTTGTCAACAGAATTTTTCAGATTGAAGGGCATTTCGTAGTTCTGTAAGTTACTTTGATAAGATTGGAAGAGTTCAGGATTTGTTAAGGCCTTTTTCATCCCCTCATAGATTCCTTTTTCAGAATTCTCTGTGATTGTTCCTAGTTTTCCACTTTCCAGCATTTCTTTTACACCGGATACATCGGTCGCAATAATGTTCTTTTTGAGTGTGATGGCTTCGAAGAGAACGGTTGGAAAACCTTCGTAACGGGAACTGAGGATATAAAAATCAGCTTTTTTGAAGTAAGGGTAGGGATTGTCTGTAAAACCGAGCATGATCGCTGTTTCATCAACACCTAATTCGGTTTTGAGTTTTTTTACATTCTCGAAATCATAACCATCACCTATGATCAACACGTTATGCTGCAAACCTTCGTCCAAGAGTCTTTTGTGGATTGTCAGAAGCCTGTCAAACCCCTTTTGAGGAAAAACGGTCCCTACAGAAACGAAAGTTGGAAAAGTATTGTCAAACTCGTAGTTGATTACGGGTTTTTCTGATTTTGTAAGAATCTCTTCGGTATCAAGAGGATTATAAATTCTTACAATTTTTGATTTTTCCCTTTCGTCTTTTGCCAGGGATAAAAATGTTTCCTGGATCTTTTCCGAAATCACCATTACCTTATCGTAATTGAAAAATCTACGGATTTTTTCAGGGGTATAGCCACTCACTTGAGTCAGGTCGTTGTGGATCCACATTAGTTTTTTTGAAGACCTCAAAGGACTGTTGAGAATCTCATCCATAAAACCGTGAATTGCTGCAAACTCAATATCGTATTGTTTTTTTTTGAGTTTTCTTCGGTAAAGAATTTTTGGATATTTCTTCAAAAGTTGCTGATAAACAACGCGGTATATTTTTTTTGGCAGGTCTTTTGGGCGATTTGTAGTAATCATTTCGCCTCGGTTCAGATACATTATATTTACCCAATCAGGAACTTCTAAGAGATATTTTCCAGAATAAAGATTGAGTAGAAGATCAATTTCGTATTTGTCTTTTGGGAGATTTTTAAGAAGGGTCACCAGAACTTTTTCTGCGCCGCCATGACGAAGAGAGCCAATTCTGATGAGTATTTTCTTTTTCAATGATGATAATTAAAATTCTAAAACTCCAGCAGCCCAAGAATAACCAACTCCAAAACCAACTACCATTACTTTGAAACTTTCTTGTATGATATTTTTTTGCATTGCTAATTTAAGAGCAATCGGGATACTTGCAGAAACCGTGTTCCCGATATCTTTCATGTCCAAAAAGAATTTTTCTTCCGGGATCTTACATAGATCTCTCAGATAATTTAGCATATAAGAACTTGCCTGATGAAAAACAAATAAATCGATGTCCTCCATTTTTAAGAGATTCTTATCAAGCGTTTCCTTGATAACTGCAGGGATGTTTTCCAGAGCGAAAGTGAAGATTTTTGGGCCTTTCATAAAAAGTTTAGGTTTATCTAGAATATTTCTAGCACCTCCGTTTTCTACTATCAGGTTACTAAATCCGCTTCCGTCTGTCCCTACAGAAAACTGGAAATCCTGCTTACTTTCATCTTTTTCTACAACCGTTACAGCAGCGCCATCTCCAAAAATAGTTCTGTTGGATTTATCATTTTTATCCAGAAATTTGGTATATGTTTCTGCTGTAACAAGCAAAATGTTTTTTGCTATTCCTGTAGCAATCAGTCCTTTTGCAAGTGTTAGCCCATATACAAAACCAGAACATCCAAGATTGAAATCCAAAGCTCCAATAGATTTTGAAAGACCTAATTTATCCTGCAGGATGCAAGCCGTTGTTGGTAAAAAATAATCAGGACTTTGGGTACAAAATAGAATAAAGTCTATTTTGTTCTTATCATAATTTTCAAAAAGTTTTAGGGATGCCTCATACGCCAGATCAAGGGCCGTCTCAGATGTCTTGGCAATATGTCTGGATTCTACTCCAATTTTTGCTTTGATTTTTTCAGCACTCCATTCCGGAAACTCTTTGGAAATATCTTCGTTTGTTAATATATTTTCTGGCAAATAGTATTCTATTGCAGCAATATTGATCATATAATTTTCTCAGTAGATTTTTGCAAAGATAAGAAACTCTAGATCCATTTTTGTGTGGAAATAAATATTATTCTTAGAATAACATTTTTGAAAAAGGATAAACAATCTTAGAAATTAATCTTAATGGTTTGGAATCCAGTTCATTAATGGTCTTTTTATAGGGTCTGCCATCTAATTTTGAAAACTTCAAATAACCACCAAGATTCCTCAATAGGGTTTTAGGATGAAGAGCAAATTTCTGATGATATGTATTAAGGAAAGCCTTATAATTCTCCGCCAGACCAAAGGCATTTTTCTCGTCATAAAATTGATTGGCAAGAGAAAGCTCATCATTTTTATCTCGAAAATAAATTCTGCATACTTTATTGATGCAGTAATGGAGACCAAGTTTATCAAATTGATACTGGAAAACGCCTTCCGGAATGAACCCTTTTCCTGCAAGATCTTCAAAATTCAGTTTCATTTTCTTGTAGATCTCAGTTTTGCCCATTCCCCATTTATCGCCTTTCACCTTATAAACGTATCGCATATCAAAAATGCTGCAGACCAGTGGTTCTTTGGGGAATTTGTCACCAACCAAATTTCCAAACTGATCTTCACAGAGACTTGATACGAAAACGATGTTTTGACTTTCAGAAATGTTTTTCCATGTATTCACAAGTATTTCTATTGAATCTTCTGGTAAAGCATCATCAGAATCCAAAGGAGAGAAATATTTACCCTCCGCAAGATCTATTCCTCTGAAAAAGGTCAAAAACTTATGTTGATTTTCTTGATTATAATAACGTATTTTGAAATCCGACAACTTTTGAAAATCTGAAATAACCTCTTTTGTATTATCTGTAGAGCCATCATCTATCACAATCCATTCAAAATCCTTGAAGGTCTGCTTTTGTAGCGAGTCGAACACACGCGGCAGAGTATGTGCCCGATTGTAAGATGGGGTAAGTATGGTGACGGTTGGCCTGTTCATTACTTTAGCTGATACTGGTTGACGAAAACTTCTGTAACTGCATCATAAATTTTTTGATTGTCAAATTTTTCTATCGCCTTTTTTGTCTTTTCTCTAATATTTTCTGTGAGCTCATGATTTTTAAGGAACAATTTCATCCCTTCATAAATGGAATCCTCATCCGGATCTACAAGGTAGCCATCTATTTTGTGGTCTATCATTTCTGGAATACCACCTACATTTGTGCTGATGATAGGAATCTCTAATCCCATTACCTCGCCTATGGTAAGAGGGTAAGATTCTGACTCAGAAGGCAGGACGAAGTAATCCGAATTTTTTATATAAGGATAGGGATTTATCTGAGTGTCGAGTAACAAAAAAGTTTTTTCTACATCCAACTCTTTTGCCTGCTTCTTGAGATTGAGCATCTCCCCACCACCACCAATTACTGCGATAGAGTGTACGTATCCTTCGTCCATAAGTTTTTTGTGGATCTTCATCAGCGTATGATAATTCTTACGGCTATGCAATCTTCCCATAGACGAGAATACGGGACGAACATTATAATCAACAGGGAATTCTCCTGATTTTACCTGAACTTCTTTTATCTTGATAGCATTATAAATGACAGAACTTTTAGGATATTCTATATTGTATAGATCTTTTATGACTTCTCTCGTTTGTCGGGATCCAAATATCGTCCAATCAAATCTCTTCAAACTATTGATTCTATGTAAGACCCTTTTCTGATTTGGGTCATAGCTTACATCTGTATGGAACCAACCAATTTTTCTAGAATCAGCGGGGCTGTCCAGAACAGAATCAAAGTCGGAATAACCAGGAGCGACCTCTATATCAAATTTTTTTTTCAAATAGTTTTTGTATAAGGCTTTTGGAAACTTTCGGTAATACCACAAAATAGCTCCTCTTTTAAGTAATTGGAAGTTTCTGATCATCGAATTGCTGCTCATATCCTCTCTTCCTTTCTGGATAGATATAAGTTCAACGTCCCTAGGGACCTCTGTCCTTAGCTCGCCCTGATAAATGCTGAGTAACAATGTGATATCGAAAATGTCTCTCGGGAGGTTTTCCAATAGATCGAGCAGAACCTTCTCTACTCCTCCCATTTCCATTGATCTGTGGCGAAAAAGTAATTTTATCTTTTGATGCATTTGTGTTTTTTTAATAAAAAACTATTTCAGCCACAAATATAGGTATAGTTTATGTAATTCTTTTGTATTTTAGCAGCTCAAAACATGATTGTATGAATAAAATATCTGAGATTGCCTCTACATTTTTTGCCTATTTGAAGAGGCCTGACCTTTACCCTGAATTAAGAAGGAAAATATGGAAGAATATTTTTAATCGTTCTTCCGGATTAAGAGGCAAAGAAGAAGCTGAAAAATGGTGCGGATCCTTAGCAATATCAGAGAAAGATTTCATAGAAAAAGTACTTAATACCAGTTTTATTCCTTTTGAAAAAATATTTCCTCAAGAATTTGCCTCCGCTTTGCAAGCTCAGGCAAAGGCGCCTGTTAAAATGGGAGGAGCTGGGTCTTTGAGCGTTATCTATTATATTAATGAGTATGTCTCTGCACAAAGATCGATAGAAACCGGAGTAGCCTATGGTTGGTCATCTTTCGCAGCTTTGGCATCTCTTGTTCATAGAAATGGAACTCTTTATAGCTCTGATATGCCTTACATCTTGCAGAATCAGAGTGAAGATTTTGTAGGATGTGTGATCCCTGCCAAATATAGAAGTAATTGGGACCTTTATCGCTTCGCTGATAAAGAATCTCTTCCAAAAATATTCAACAAGACAGACTCGTTTGACGTAGTACATTATGATAGTGATAAAACCTATGATGGTAGAATTTGGGCCTATAATCTGTTATGGAACAAATTAAGGAAAGGTGGGATATTCATGAGTGATGATATTGGTGATAATGCCGCTTTCAAAGATTTTTGTGAAAAGAATAATTTCAATCCGTACATTATAGAATTTGATGGCAAATACGCCGGAATTATTATAAAAGATTAAAAAAAAGAGCTGTGAAAGTGATTCGCAGCTCTTTTTATTTTATGACCCTATAGAAATTTTCTTAAGATTTTTGTCAAGAGATTATTTTGTTTCGATTTCAAGAATAGAGGAAGGTTTTCTATTTCTTCTATTTTCTTTCCATAGAGGCTATTGATGTTTCTTCTTTTTATAGCATTCAAAATGACATGATGCCAATTCTGAGCGAGCTTTTCCTTTTTAGATGATTCCTGAGAGACACCTTTCTCATGTAAGCGATAATAATATAGAGACTCTTTTACGAATTTGAAATTCCCCACTTCATAAAGCTTAAGATAAAGGTCCTGATCGACAGCAGATGAGAGATTCTGATCTATGCCCAAAGTGTTTTTATAAGCAGATCTCTTGAAAGTGAAAAAGTGATTGGCTTCCAGAAAAATGTTGAAAAATTTTTTATCACCATTCTTTATAGACCTTGAATGTTGAAATAATCTGAGGGGCTTCAGTTCGTTATCACAAATATAGAATTGAGAATATGTGACAACATTATCTTCTCCATGGTTTTTTATACTGATCTCCAAGGCGTTGTTTGACAAAGCATCATCTGGATCTACAAAACCACAGATTTCCCCTTCTGCCAGGTCGATACATCTTTTTTTTGTGAATCCGACTCCCATGTTTTCATCATTACGGAATAGTCGAAATCGGGAGTCATCCTTCGTTAGTTCTCTTATTTTTTCAAAAGAGTCATCGGTAGAGTGGTCATCCACAAGGATTACTTCAAAATTTTGGTAAGTCTGTTCTACTATACTTTTGTAGCAATCTAAAAAGTAATTGTAATTTTTGTAATGGGCAATTAAAATGGAAAAGGTCATATTCTCGGGATTAGTTTTTTCAATGAAAATTTCAACATCTCTTTTAGTCCTCCATATTTTCTATATAATTGGAATAAGGGCTTCTGAGTTTTTGTTTTATTCGTTTTATAAAAAGTATAGACCTTGAGGAACTTCAGATTTTGATAATTTTTAAAGGCATAACCGTATTCCTTGATTATATCAAAATAGAACAACTCCATTGCATCTGTTTTATATTGATTTACATCTTGTCTCCAAGTCAGTTGTTGAGAACTTTTTCTAATACATACATGTGCCTCATTTATCCCTAGAACATTTCCATTATTAGTGAAATCCATGTACATCATCATAGGAACGCGCCAAGCAAGCGGATATTTTCGAAATTTTTTCTCGTTGTAGATTTTTCTGGCAAAAACATTTTCAGAAATGGAAATGAATCTTTCCTTGATCTCGTCTTCCCAAACATAGTCTCTTGCAGAGTGTAAAAACGGCTGTTCAAGATCGACCAATAGTTCATTTTTTTCTGAAACACGTCGCATTTTGAAGCGAAGCAATGTTGTTCCTTCTTTTTTTGCTGTTGCTAGGTTTTTATAGAAAGCTTCTACGAGATTTGTACTTAAATAATCGTCATCTGCAAGAACCATCAGCCATTCTTCGTCTTTGGAAAGACCGATGCATCGTTCCCATTGTTCTGATAGTTTTCCTTTTCCTCCAAGGTTTTCATCAAATCTTTTATAATAGAAATTATTTTGAATGTTATATTTTTCTATTAGATTTTCCGGGTTGTCGGGGCTTGCATCGCTCCCAATATAGACATTGAAATTTTGATTCGTTTGGTCAGCAAGACTTTTAAGGGTGTCTTCAAAAAAATCTATTTTGTAGAAAGGAATAATGATAGCAAGCTTATGTTCTGTCATTTTCTAAAATAGTATTTGATATTCTTTTTAAAGAATCATAATATAGATTTTTTTGTTGGGAAGTCTTCTCAGCTATTTTTTGAGAGAGGTTTTCTTCCTGCATGCAAAAATGTGCTTTTTCTAAAAAGGCGTCTATGTTTTGAACTTCTTGTAGGTTTTCAGCACCCCAACAGTCCAAATAGTGAACTATTTTTAACTGCTTTTTATTTAGTGCTATGTAAGGAAGGCGATAGCTCATAGCGGTAATTATTCCATGTAAACTATTTCCTATATATAGTTGAGAATATGCGATCAATCCCATTATTATCTCAATAGATATGTTCTCTATCAAGATAGAGTGATCTTTCAGTTTTTGATGAATTACTTCCAGGGGGACGTGGTCTTCATGTCCTTTGGCAGTTCCTATCGGACAGAGTATGATCTTTGCATTGTGCATTTCTGACAATGTTTTGAGCTGTTGGGCGATCTCTTCTAACTTGTTATCATTTTTATACCTTGATATTTGAAAAAAAATATATTTCTCTTTAAAGATCTCTTTTATATTAGAAGGGATTCTGCTGTTGGTCAAAAAGTTTTCTTTTGGATAGACCTCATCCATGATGATAGCACAATCTGGAACCAGAAATATATCATCTCTTTGGATATTATCCATGATGTATTGTGATGACCTTTTCTCTCTAAAAGATAAGTAATTCCCTGTTTCGAGAATATCCAATTTATTTTTTGCAAGACCGTTGCCTCCACCAACCGAGTTGTAGATAACTTTTATATCTTTATCAAAATCGGGTTTGTTGATCAAATAGGGATTGTCCGAAGTGCCACCCAATAATTTTTTAACCCATATGTTTTTTTTGAAAAAGGTAGGAACTTTCGGGTGACGGAAAATTTTGAAATATAGGGGACTTATGAAAGAATACAATCCATTCCAGTTTGCACTAAGACATTCTCCTCCAGCAACAATCACTGTATTTATATTATTATTGTTTATATCCTTTTTCAAGCGTCTATATGATAAGGTCTTGAAGCCTCCTTTTGCAGAAAAGTCAGCTTCCACCAAAGAATATTTTTTAAAATCGAATTTATCTGGACTTACTTTGCTCAGTCCATGCTCAAGCATTATGGCAAAGAGAAGGTCTCCATAATTAAATCTGTCATGTGGACCAAATAATGCTATTTTTTTTTTCATTGTGTTTTGATTTATAAATTCTCTTAAAGGGCTATTGTTTTCTGGTCTTGTTTATTGATAATGATAGAGTTATCAGGCACGTCTTTGTGTATGACACAACCTGCCCCGAGAATGACATTGTTACCTATTTTCACATCTTTCAATATCACAACATTGGCGCCTGTCCATACATTATTCCCCATTTTAACCTTTCCGATATTGAAATCGGTTTTAGCCACAGAAAAAGGGTCTTTCGTATATTGATGGTTATGGTCGAAGATCTTCATCCCTTCTCCCAGTATACAATTCTCTCCAATCTCTATCTCTCCCAGACAAGAAATTGTAGCTCTGGTAATGTATGTATTGTCGCCTATGATCAATTTCGCATTTGGTTTTACGGTGATGAAATTGGACTGATTGATCATTACATTCTTCCCGATCTGGAAATTGGCGTCGGGAGAGATGTCTAAAAAATTATCTCTGCCGATACGGAAAGAATCATGAATTTTGCTTTTCGAAGTGAAAAAAAGACTTCGTTGTTTTGCAACGATACAATCATTGGCGAAGTTTTTTAGCTTTATAAAAAAAATGCCCAAAAATCTTTTCATCTAAAAATGTTTTAAGCCCAAAAGTATTAAATATTCTTTATAATTTCGCAATTTATTATCAATAACACTTATCTTGATGAAGAGCAATAGTCCGTTAGTTAGTATAAATATACCGGTTTTCAAATGTGAAAAATATATTTTGCGATGTCTGGAATCTGTAAAAGATCAAACATATAAAAATCTGGAGATCATTCTTGTAAATGATAGAACTCCTGATGACAGTATGATTCTCATAAATACGTTTATAAAAGCTAATCCTGATATTGATATTCGGCTTATAGAACATTCTGAGAATTCTGGTCTGTCGGTTGTAAGGAATACAGGTATAAAAAACTCTAAAGGAGAATTTATTTATTTTCTGGATAGTGATGACGAAATAACCTCGGATTGTATAGAATTGCTTGTAAAAAATGCTTTGGAAACAGATGCACAGATAACTATAGCACAAAACAGATGGATCAACACTTTTGATAATACAACAAAAGACAATGGTTTCCCAACAAGAGCCCCCAAGAAATACTATGATGACAGGTTAGAAATATTTTCTGTGTACAGTGATGGTGGTTTTCCTGCATCATCATGGAACAAGTTGTTCAAGAAAGACTTTATTATAGATAATGATATTTATTTTGTTCCGGGATTATTTGCCCAGGATGAACTATGGTTTTTTCATCTCCTTCTTAAAACAAATACTTTGGCGATTATAGATGATATTACCTATCTGTATTATTTGCATGGAGAATCTGTTATCTTTAACAGGAAAAAGAAGAATTTTGAAAATTTTCTAACCATTCTGCAACATTTCACACAAGCTTACAAAAATGAAAATGATGAGGTTCTGAAGAACTTGATAAAGAAGAAGATCATTCTGTTCAAAGAAATGGTCCTCATCATGCAATGGAGGGCGATGAAGGATAAAGAATATCTAAAGACTAATTTTGCGAAAATGAAAAGAATGACCCGGCTTTCTCTTTTCGACTATTTTTCAAAAGATTATTCCACAAACCTGAAAAAGAAAAATTTCTTTCAAAATCTGCCTTCCGGTATTGCAACGAAATTATTCATCTGGCGATTTGAAAGATGATTGCTTTCTCAGTTCTTGAATTTGTAAAAAAGAAAAATAAAAGAAAAACTGGATAGTAAGATCGTATTGTAAAATCTTGAGATTCCTTTGAATTGAGAGATGACAGTTTTTTTATCAAGGTCAGAATAAGCTTCTTTTAGCCTTTTTTTCTGTTTTGATGATTCTTGTGTTGTCAGCGTATTTGAAAAGATATGATAGGTCTTGATTCCGTTCACAAAGTTCTTATAAGCAGTGGTCTCGAAGATGTTGCTTCTATCTTCATAGATTCCTTTTGATTTGAATATATTTCTTAATAGAACATCTGTTCTTGTCACGTCTATTTTTTTGATAGAAGGCAATTTTGCAGAAGAATCAGGATGGATATAGTGAGTGTAGACAGCATTACAGCTTGCAATAGATCTTGCATTTTCAAAGATCAGTCTTTCTACAATTTCATCAGCATTGAGGAGCGGCTCTGTAAAAGCAAAAGAATTGGATTTGAATACCTCTTTTCTATAAAGTCCCCTGATATGGATGTCATATCTTCCAACGGTCTTTTTGATAGCTTCTTTTCCGGATATTTTCCTGAATGAAAATGGAGTTGTCTCGTCAATATAAATATCAAGATTAGAGATATATTTTAGCTTTCCGTCAGTAAATTCGGTTTTTATAATGGGGGTCACAATATCCAGATTGGGAAACCTTGAGAAAGTGTCAAGGCATTTCTCGATCATATCTAGATCGATGATATCGTCATGGTCAAATAAGAAAATGAATTCTCCAGAAGCTTTGTCCTGGCCAAAAGCTTTTGAATATTGTGCGTACTTTTGGTTTTCCTTTGTGAAGATTTTTATTCGGGGATCTTGACTTGCAAAATATTCCAGCTCCTCTAAAGTAGAATCTGTAGAACCATCATTCACACAGATGAATTCGATGTTCTTATAGCTTTGACCGAGAAGACATTTCATGGATGATTTTACAAAATCACCCAATTGTACAGAATTATAATAAGTGGTGATAATAGATACCAGTGGATTCTGATCCATTACTTATAATCTTTTTATATTATCCTCTTTTTCCAGAATTCCTTTCACATCATAGATGATCCCATTTTCCGTAAGAAGATTTTTGATGTTTATCTGTTCGAATTCCTTGTGTGGAACAGCCAGTATCACTGCTTCGAATTTCTTGAAGGGCGCTTTGCTCACCACATCTAATCCGTAAGTTTCTTTTACCTCCTTAGGGTCTAACCAAGGGTCAAAAACGTTCACATCAATACTATAGTCTTCTAAACTTCTTACAACATCTATGACCTTGGTATTTCTAACATCAGGACAATTTTCCTTGAAAGTGAAACCAAGTACCAAAACTTCGGATCCTTTTATTTTAAGATCGTTTTTTAACATTCTTTTTACCGTTTCACTTGCGATATAGTGTCCCATAGAGTCATTCATCCTTCTCCCAGCAAGGATTATTTCCGGATGATATCCGTATTGCTGTGCTTTCTGTGCAAGATAATAAGGGTCTACACCTGTGCAATGACCACCAACTAGACCTGGTTTGAAATTAAGAAAATTCCATTTTGTAGAAGCTGCTTTTAGAACTTCGTTAGTATCGATCCTCATTAGATTGAGGATCTTTGCCAACTCGTTCACAAAAGCAATATTGACATCTCTTTGAGAATTCTCTATGACTTTTGCAGCTTCCGCTACTTTGATGCTTGGAGCCAGATATGTTCCAGCTGTGATTACCGATCTATAGAGTTCATCGATAAGTTGTGCGATCTCGGGATTGGATCCAGAGGTTACTTTCAATATTTTTTCTACACTATGTTCTTTATCTCCGGGGTTGATTCTTTCTGGGGAATAGCCGGCAAAGAAATCTTTATTAAAGATCAAACCGGACTGTTTCTCTATGATGGGTATGCAATCTTCCTCGGTTGCACCAGGATAAACGGTAGATTCATAAATGACAATATCATTTTGTGCAATAACAGAACCTACAGTTTCGCTGGCCTTGTAAAGAGCCGAGAGATCCGGCCGATTATTTTTATCTACAGGAGTTGGAACTGTAACAATGTATATATCAGAGTCTTGTATGTCGGTAATGTTGTTTGATAAAAATAATCCTATTTCCTCTTTTTTAGGGTTTTCGGAAACTAGAACATTGATGAGCAGTTCAGAATCTACTTCTTGAGTACGATCCTTCCCACTCTTTAGTTCATTGATCCGGTCTTGTTTAAGGTCAAATCCTACTACCGCATATTTGGTTGCAAAAAGTCTTGCAAGGGGTAGTCCTACATAGCCAAGTCCAATGACGGTGATTTTTTTATTCATGTTTCCTTAAAAAGAGTAATATTTCTGTAATATACTACAAAGATAAGAATCCTTATTAGTTAAATTGTTGTCTATAAAATGATATTCTACATCAGAGACATCTATATCGTAGCCCGATCCGCTTTTTATAAGATTAAGTTTTAATTTTGTATTGTAAAACCGTTCTATTATCTCCAATATTTCTATAATAGTATAATTTTGAGGGTAAGCTAAATTAACAATAGTATTAAGTGTCCGACGCTTAAGCATGGAAAAGGTAATTTTTTTTATATCATCTGCATCTATAAGATTTCTCGTAGCCTTGGTATGAACATTTATCATTTCATTATTCATTACAGAGCGTATCAGATAATTCATCAGCAGGTTAGGATTACCTCCTTTTCCAACAGCATTGCTAACTCTAAGAATTAAAAATCTTTCACATCTATCCTTGATGATCTGCTCCATTTTTAGTTTATGTAAAACATAGTTGCTGTCCACTTTGGAAGAGTCGTAAATACTGCAAGTGGAAAAATAGATGAAGATCTTCTGGGGGTTCTCAAAAATGGCTTTTTTCACCATGTTTTCTTCTCTTAAGAATTCTTCTGGTCTGGTTTCTAGTGAATTAGACACTCCAGATGCAAAAAAAAGAACATCTTCCCTATCTTCTTCTATAAATAGGTTTGCAATAAGTCCTCTGCCTATTATCATTTGATTACTTTTTTGATTATTTTTTCCGAAGCTTTTCCATCACCAAAAGGATTATTCTCACTTTTGAAAATATATTCTTGAGGATTGTTATAAATCTGATAGAAATTGTCCTTGATCTTTTGAACATCCGTCCCTACCAAGATTCCACACCCACAAGTTAAAACTTCTGGTCTTTCAGTCTCTTCACGGAGGATAAGCACTCTTTTTTGTAAACTAGGAGCTTCTTCCTGTATACCACCTGAATCTGAAATTATCAATTTGGACTTTGCCATCTTTCGGATTGCTTCCAAATAAGAAAGTGGTTCTGTAAAATTGATGTTGGATGAGATATTATTCCCGAAGGCATCTAAAATGATTTTCCGTGTATTTGGATTTGGGTGTAGAGCCCAATCGAATTGCGTATTAGGATTTTCTTGAGCCAATTCTTTGATGGCTTGAGCGATATTTTTCAAAGGCTGACCAATATTTTCCCGTCTGTGTGCCGTTATAAAGACAAGGTCTTGATAATCAATTCCTATATTTTCTTTTTTTGTCACATACTGGATCATATCTACAATTGTATTTCCAACCAAAGAGATACGGTCTTCTGAAATATTTTCCTTCAGAAGATTTTGTTTGGATAATTCTGTAGGTGAGAAATTGATATCGGCTGTCAATGATACCACACGTCTGTTATATTCCTCGGGAAAAGGCAGTTTTATATCACTTGTTCTAAGTCCGGCTTCTACATGATAGAATTTTCTCTGTTCCAAAAATGCAACCATAGAAGAGGCTAAGACGGTAAATGTATCACCTTGGGCAATGATCTTTTGGATGTTTTCTTTGTGAACAAGGTTAGAGATCTCATCTATCAATTTTGCAATCAGATTAGAATTTGTAAAGGATAGAGATTGTACAGACAGTTGATAATGTGGTGTTATCCCAAAGCTCTCCTCCATCTCTGTCAACAGGGAATCATGTTGCCCGGTATTGACGATTATAATCTCCTGACCTACTTTTTTGAATTCATTGATAATAGGAAAAACCTTGAGGAATTCTGGTCTGGTCCCATAAATGATTGCTATTTTTTCTTTCATCAAAAATATTTTTGTAAAAATACTAAAACTTAAGGTTTTATACGTTTCAGAATATGTTTTATAAGCATTCTCAAAGGAAATTGGTCCAAGATCTCATCTGCAGATATTTTTTTGAGATTATTGACAACGTTGTGGATCTCTTTCTTCCCTTCTTTGATATCTGCTACATTCTGGAGATGAAAATAAGCATGTACAAAGTCTTTGAAAGGATTTGGGGTATCCCTTTCATGCCAGGTTCCTACGAAATGATGTGCCGCATAATTTTTCGGAAGGTCGAGACAAAAATAAGTAGAAGGATAGATTACGATGCCATCTGCCAATTCCTGATATTCATCTCTCTCTGGGTCGGCTTTGTATTCTTTTACCAGTAGGTCGGAAACAAAAACCGTATTGGTAGTTAGGTCAAAATCTGTTTTTTCATTATAAAAATCTAAAACTTTCTTAGGCCACGGATGTCCTTTTTCTGTTGCCCAAAGCGCAGTGAACGGTGAACCTTTGATCTCGAAACCGGAAAACGCACGGTGTACAAGAAATTCATCCAGGGAGAATTTGACCTCTACATCTATATCCATGTAGATCCCGCCTTGTTCGTATAATGCCAAAGCTCTGGAATAATCCGATACAAAGGCCCATTTCTTTTTTTCGGCTGCCAGTCTTACATATTCGCAGCAATTGATATCGAAGTTGGACTCGTTCCATTCTATGATCTCATAATCGGGAAGTGCTTTCTTCCAGCTGGCAAGACAGATGTAAAACGATTCTGGCTTTGGCTTTCCACCGAACCAGCAATAGTGTATTTTTTTGGGAATCATAGTGTTTTTAGTTAAATATTCCTTTGACAATATATTTTAAAAGCTGAGGAAAAGATTTCGTATTTGTAAACTGTTCCCATATTATATTTCTGTAATATGGATCTAGAATGTTCCTTTTATTATTCTTCAGTTCATTTGTTATCCTTTCTCTCATAGCGGTGTTTAACAAGTTCCTATAACCTTCATAGCCATTCCTGATAAGGTCTTTATAAACATCATAAGAAAACTTGGTCTTTTTTCTTTGATCCAGAGACATGAAAACATTATTACCGTGAATTCTGTAAACGGCATCAAAATCTTCGGTATAGATCCCTAGGCCATGATCCAAAATATGATGTTTGATATGTGTATCGCAATAATATTCATACTTTTTTCCAAGCGAAAGATCTAACGAAGAAGCCTTGAAAACAATCGTCATGGTCTGGATTCTCATAAATTCTTCAAAATCTTTCTGATCGAACTTGAAAGAATGATTTCCGTTAAAAAAATCTTTGCGGAAGTAAGGAAATTCTTTCAAAGAACCATCATTATAGAGTTCTTTATATCTATGACATGCCAAAACCGTATCAGGATTTTTTTCCAAGAGATCAATTTGTTTTTGCAATTTATGTTTATTTGTCCAAAAGTCATCACCTTCGCACATGGCAATATATTTTGCTCCCGATTCCTGGCATTTTTGTAACGTGAAAATAAAATTGGGCATCCATCCAAGATTCTTCTCCTGTTTGATAAAGGTCACCAGATCTTTCTTCGGATGATTTTCTAAAAAATCATCTACAACTTGTTGTGTGCTATCGGTAGAACAATCATCAGATAATATGACCTTATATGTAAAATCAACCTCTTGGTCTAATACATTTTTTAATGCTTCTATTATATAATCCTGTTGATTATATGAGATCATGAAGACGGTGACCAACGGTTGATTATTTTCCATAAAATATTTATTTTGCTTTGAAAAAAGATCTTATAAATGATCTACACGATTACTTTTTTAATAGAATATTTATTTTTTTTGAAGAGAAATAATAAATGATGAAAAACTTCAAACACAGATTTTTGATTTTATGTAATTTACTAATAAAACTTGGATTGTTTATGCTTTCAAAATCCCAATAATTTTTGACAAATTTTTTTCTTGCAGGAAAAGGAATATTCGGATTGTTCATTTTTTCACAAAAAACCAAGGCTGCCCCTTTGGGATTATTGATCAGTAGTTGCTTTCTTTGAGCTGTTAGCCCATCATCCCGATATTCTCCAATAACTACAGATTCAGGAATGTGTAATAACTTGTATTCTTTATCAAAACGATTTGTGATAAAAGATTCCTGGATAAATTTTTCTCCAGGGAAATGGGGATACTGGTATTTTTTTATTATTTCAGTTTTATATACCAAAGTAAATTCACCATAGATTTTGTAAGTATAACCAATTTCAATGGGCGTTGCTGTTACTTCAGCAAATATATTGGGACGAGCTAGTATGTTTTTTTTGGAATCTACCATTTCCAATGGACTTGCAATTCCAATAATATTTTTCTCATGCCAGATCTTCTCCAGTTTTTCATAGATGATCTCGATAGCGTCATCTTTGAGATAGTCATCGCTGTCCACTGTGCCAAAATATTGTGTACTGCAATAGTTTATAGCCGTGTTTATTGCAATGTGCTTACCTTGATTTTCTTGATATAAATATATTATTTTGAAATCAGAGATCTCTATAAATGATCTTATAACTTCTCTTGTATTATCTGTACTTCCATCATCAACAATGAGCCATTCAAACTTTTTATTTGATTGTTTTTTCAAACTTTCAAACAACGTTGGAAGAAGCGCAGCCCTATTGTATGTTGGAGTAAATAATGTTAACATTTTTAATCTTAAAAATTAATTTAGGATAAAATTTCTTGCAATTGTTGTAAAATTGTTTCATCGCCATAAATATGCTTTTTATGGGATGCATTTTTTTTGATATAATCCATAACAGTTAAATGAAGACTGTTATTTTCAATGTTTTTATCTACATCCTTAGGATCTATGGATATTTGATCGAATCTTATCAGCCATTCATCAATGTTGCCAATTTTAGGTCCGATAATCAATTTGTCGTATTGGCTGCCCAATATAACATTCCCACTATTTAGAATGTCAATTCTTGGAAGTATTATCAAATCCGCGATGGTAAGATATTGAGATAAAACCTTACTGTCCAAAAATTTATATTTATAGTGCCGTTTATGGAAAATTTTTACAAAAAGTTCCTTTGTTTTGAAGGTTAAAAATTTTGGGCTGAGCTCTTTCTTGGGCTTATCGATATGACTTGCCCTTACATAGATCAGTTTTTTATTTTTTATTTTCAGACTTTTAAAGATTTTGTTGATATAATCTTCTTCGTATTGATGCCTAACTCCTCCCGGAACTATAATAATGAAGTCCTTTGGCTTAAAACCTAGAGATGTTCTGGTTTTTAAATTATCTAGATCGAAATCAAAATATTTATATGCTGGATGGTAGAGCAGTTTGTGTTCTACTTTTAAATGTCTGAATTCTTCTTTGTATTTCTTTAGCGAAAACTCACCCAAATGGGCTAAAACATCACAGTTCTGATAACATATATCGAATATCTTATTCCTGTTTTCCGATCGGGAATGGTGAGCATACTCGTCATGCAAAATGGTGATTATTTTTGTATTGCTCTTTTTATATTCATCCAGAAGCGCAATCAGTTTTTCCACTTCTGCATCGGAGATATCACGCTTCCAACGGAACAGATAATCGGGCCAGTTGATAATGATCGCATCATATCGTGTGGTTGGAGACCAGAATTCTTCTAAAGATGCGGTTATCTCAACTTCATCTATTGCCTGGGAAATCTCAATTAACCGGGAAACATACTCATTATCACTTGCTGTTATATTATAGGCAAAAAGTACTTTCATTTGCTATAATTAATTAGGATGTCTATTTTTTTCTTGATCTGAGATATTTTGCTTTCAAAAACGGCATTGTCGGATAAATTATATCGAGGATACCTAAAACTTCTTTTCAGCAATAATATTTTAATGATATCTGTTAGCTTGCTACTTTTTGCAAGAATTGTAAGGTCACTATATATTTCTGAAGGGTTTTTAATATTCACAGATTGCATCCAATCGTTCCATTTCAGTTCGGATGTTAATGATGGTTCATGGCCCTGCTTCATGAACTTCAGCCTCAACCAGGGAATTCTAAATATATCCGCAACTATCGCTCCATGCATTGCTGATGTAATGATACACTCGGATGCTGCAATTTCTTCTAATACTATTTCTATATTTTGCGTGGGCAGGATGACATTATAACCAGTCATTGTTTTAAAAAGGTCCCAGTTCAAACCCTCTGCCTGCTCAAAATAAGGTATATAAGAAACTTTGTGCTTTTTCTTGGTATTTAAATAATGTTGATGCTCGCCTGTCAATGCTAAAGCATAAGCAGTATCTGTTATATAATCTAATCCGGTGACCTTTTTGCTTATTGGACCTCTTACAAACGATACTTCTTTAATGATGTCCAGATTTTCAGAATTATATAGAAAATCACGAACACCGGAACCGAAAATAATTTTCTTGTTCGCAGATTTTTCTAATCTCTCGTCCAAAATGGATCCTATACCTACAAAATCTAGATCAGCAGGATAATTGTCTAGATTACCCAATATTTTTTCCCAAATAAATGGATTCAGATCATCTCCGAAGTTCCCTTTTTTTGATTTGTAATAGATCAGATTCATTGGATGGTATTTTTTATCTTTTCAATACTTGATTGATTTAGATTCAGATTCAGCAGTTCTTTGTTTTTGGATATTCTTTTATCGGACCAATTCCACCATTTTATAGACAACATAAGGTTGATGACCTCTTGTGAAAATCTTTTTTTAATGAATTTGGCGGGAACACCTCCGTAAATGGAATAAGGGTCCACATCTTTTGTCACGATACTACCTGCGGCTATACAAGCACCATCACCAATGGAAACACCGGACATGATAATAACATCATCACCGATCCAGACATCATTTCCAATTGAGATCGGTCCTTTGGTCCTTTCTCTGGATGGTGTTTCTGACATTTCTGCAGGGTGGTCCTGATTCAAAAGATATCGATAAACGAAGCCTTGAGTGGCCAAAAAATTGGTGTCATGATTCTCTGTAATTAGAGTGATATTCTCTCCCAGGGAACAAAAAGAACCGATTGAAACTTTTATGCTGCCTTTTATCTTGAAATTCTTATTGTAAAAAGAATATCGGCCGACTTTTACATTGGCAGAGGCTTTTATAAGGTTGGTTGCCCGGGTATGTCTTTTTTCAAAACCTTTGATAGATGTAAGAAGATCATTGTAATAATCTGTAATAGAGTAATCAAAAGATTTTTGCAATCTTGTAAGCTTCGGATTATCACTTTCAACAATTACAGTTGCCTTGCAAGCTTTTGCTTCCAGGACAGCTCTTTCTCCGCCACCTTGTGTAGATGCGGGGATATAGACGATTTTTGAAGAATTGATATACTTTGCCAGTTCTTGCTGACTGCTATAATCTATTATTTCAATATCAGGGTCCAATGTGTCTATGACCTTTTGAGAATTCTTGGTGTTTTTAGAGCCGATGATTACTTTACGTTTACCGGGCATAGCATTCATCTTTTCGAATCTTTTATAAGGCTCCAATGCGCCTATAGATAATACGTCTATCGTTTTTTCTGATTCTGTAGGAAAAAAAACATCGGTATTGATACCAAATGCCTGATGGATATTGGGATGAAAGTTGATATGTTTTTTATACCATTCAGTTTCATACCAAATAATATCATATAGCCACACGTCTTTTCTTCGTGGTGGCATTGAGCATGATACAACAATGCCTTTGAGGGCGGTAAGGTTTTTCAAAGACCGGATATAATCATCAACAATCCAGTTCCAGCAGCTTTTACCAATGACGAGGTCAAAATCGTTAAGTTCATTGCTTGAGGGTTTTACATCTTCCAGATTGTACCTTACGATGTTGAAATCTTCGGAGAGTAAATCTATTGCCTTTGTAAAGCCATCTTCCCATTTATTATATTTTTCCGTATTTGATCTTGGAATATAATAGATCAAGGCAATGGAACTGATCTTTTTACCTTCTTTCTTCAATACATTGTATCGTTGGAAAAATCTTTTCCTCGCATAGAAATTCTCGATCTTATCGAGCAACCTTCCAATTAGCTTCATGGAATAATATACTATTAGAAGAATTCTCTTTGTTTAGAACTCTAAATTTTGACATTGAGTCTGAGGTAACAACTTCAAAACCAATAGAATTTTGTAAAACATCCAGGATGTCATTTCCATCTGAGAAACCTATGGAAAGTTCATAGATATCATTCAACAGATTCAAATTTTCAACATCTATAATTATTGTGTTCAGTCCTATTTTCAGGTTGTCCTTAATAGGAGAGTCCAAATAATCATTACTTCTAAAAGTTACAATACTGATATTGTTGGAATTAGAGATCCGGCAACTTATAATCGGATTGATCAGGTTCTTTTTTACATCTACTTCTATCTTGATTTTGAAAGGTTCACCGAATTTTATAAAACCAGCCTGCTTATTATACTGGTCCAAAATTTCAACTGATCTTATTTTGGATAAAATCTCATGAGACGTTTCTTTCGAATAAAAGCTTTTTATAGATATTTGAGATGTTCGGTATATATTGACAATTTCATTAACAGGACCAACTTTTTGTATTAATCCGTTCTTCATCATGATACCAGAAGTACAAAGCTCTTCTACAGCAGCCATATTGTGACTTACGAACAAGACTGTCCTGCCATCTCCTTTAGAGACATCTCCCATCTTGCCCAGGCATTTCTTTTGGAATTCTGCATCACCGACTGCCAGTACTTCATCTACAATTAGTATTTCAGATTCCAAGTGAGCCGCAACAGCAAAGGCCAAACGAACATACATCCCGGAGGAATATCTTTTTACAGGAGTATCTATATATCTTTCTACTCCTGAAAAATCTACGATTTCGTCAAATTTTCTGTTGATCTCTTTTCTTGTCATTCCAAGAATGGCGCCATTAAGATATACATTTTCTCTTCCTGTCATTTCTGGGTGAAAGCCAGTTCCTACTTCCAAAAGAGATGCAATTCTTCCTTTGGTATAGATCTTACCAGTTGTTGGTTTGGTTACCTTGCTTAATAGTTTCAGTAAGGTAGATTTTCCGGCACCATTTCTCCCAATGATCCCAACGGCATCACCTTGCTCAATTTCAAAATTTATATCTCTTAGCGACCATACATAATCACTATTTCCTTTTGTTGACCTGTCGTTGGATTCTCCGATCTTAAGATAAGGATCCTCCTTACCTCTCAATTTATACCAAAAACGATTGAGGTCATGAGAAAGTGTCCCGGAGCCAACCTGGCCAAGACGGTATTGCTTAGAAATATTTTCAGCTTTTAATGCAAGCATTTTTGTGTTTTTTTATTTTATTTTTTTTGCAACCAACTTGTTATTGGTTTTTAATTCTATACCGTATCCATAAAACCTTTTTCTACTTTATTGAAAATTATGGTTCCAACAGCAAGAATTAAAAGGATTATAATGGTACTTATCAATAACATTGTAGAGCTAAAATCTCCTACACCAAGCCATGCATATTTGAAACATTCAAAAATACCGGTCAATGGATTATAGAATGCTAATGTTTTGAAGACCCCCTTCAGGCTGGATATAGGATAAATTACAGGTGTTGCATACATATATAAACTAATCCCAAAAGTCAATAGCATTTGCATGTCCCTATATTTTGTGGTAAGAGAAGAAAATATCATCCCCATTCCCAATGCAAATAATGCCATCAAGGCAATCAGAAAAGGAGTGACCAGTATCCACCAGTTAGGATGGACTTCTCCTTTGGATAAGTAATAGAAAAATACGACCAGGAACAATATCATTTGAACACCAAACCTCATTAAGTTTGAAAATACGATAGATAATGGCATAACCAATCTTGGAAAATATACTTTTCCAAAAATTCCCGCATTGGATGTAAAAACATTAGATGTAGAGGTAAGACAACTGGAAAAATAATTCCATAATGTGATCCCAGCCAGGTAGAACAGTATTTTAGGAGCACCATCTGTGGATAGTTTGGCAATATTGCCGAAAACCACGATGTACACTATTGTTGTAAAGATGGGGTTGATAAAAAACCATACCGGCCCCAAAATAGTCTGTTTAAAACTGGAAACGAAATCCCGCTTTACAAACATATAGACCAAATCTTTATATCGCCAAACCTCTTTTAGATTAAGGTCAAAAAGAGAATGACTGGATTCTATGGTTTCTGTCCATTGGTTATTTTGAGTTTCACTCATTTGTGATTGTGTTTTATTTTATAAGATTTTTCAGATATTCTCCATACCCACTTTTTCCGTATTTGTTAGCCGTTTCTAAAAGTCTTTCTTCATCGATGAAGTTGTTCCTGAAAGCAATCTCTTCAATACAGCCAATCTTGAAGCCTTGTCTTTTTTCAATCACACTTACAAATTCTGAGGCATCATTCAAGGAATCAAAAGTGCCAGTATCTAGCCATGCAGTTCCTCTATCAAGAACACCAACTTCTAGTTTTCCTTTACTAAGATAAACATTGTTGATGTCTGTAATTTCCAATTCTCCTCGAGGTGATGGTTTTATACTTTTTGCAATCCCTACAACATCATTGTCATAAAAATATAATCCTGGAACCGCATAGTTCGATTTGGGCTTCACAGGTTTTTCTTCAATAGAAATAGCTTTGAAGTCATTGTCGAATTCTACAACACCATATCTTTCGGGATCGGAAACATGATAAGCGAAAACAACGCCTCCATCAGGGTTGGTTTTGTTTTTAAGCAGGGTTCCCATTTCAGAGCCATAAAAAATATTATCCCCTAAGACCAATGCTGCAGCATCATTTCCAATGAATTGGTCTCCTAAAATGAAAGCTTGAGCCAATCCGTCAGGGCTTGGCTGAACTATATATTCTATATTACAACCAATTTGAGAACCATCACCCAACAGCTTGATAAATCCAGCTTGATCATGGGGAGTAGTGATGATCAATATGTCTTTGATCCCTGCCAATAATAAGGTCGAAAGCGGATAATAGATCATCGGCTTATCATAAACAGGCATCAGTTGCTTGCTGACAGCAATCGTTAGTGGGAAAAGTCTGGTCCCGGATCCGCCGGCTAATATAATTCCTTTCATTCGGTTTTGATTGTGTTTTTATGAATATTGCTTTTCGTAATATTTTTGATAGTCACCGGAAGTTACATTTTCCAGCCATTCTTTATTTTCCAAAAACCAATCGATTGTTTTGCTTAACCCTTCTTCGAAAGTTACTGATGGTTTCCAGCCCAGATCTTTATTCAGTTTTGAAGCATCTATGGCATAACGTTTATCATGACCAGGTCTATCTTTTACATAAGTGATCAGTTTTTCTGAGTGCCCTTCTGGCTTGCCAAGTTTAGCATCTAATTGTTTGATCAATTCTTTTACAAGATCGATATTCTGCCACTCGTTGAAACCACCGATATTGTAAGTTTCTCCAGTTTTGGATTCATTAAAGATCTGGTGGATTGCCTTGGCATGATCGATAACAAATAACCAGTCTCTTGTATATTTTCCATCGCCATAAATAGGTAAAGGTTTGCCGTTCAGTATATTAGAAATGCAAAGGGGAATTAATTTTTCCGGAAAATGATTCGGGCCATAATTATTGGAACAATTAGATAGTATGAATGGCATGCCGTAAGTGTTTCCGTATGCTCTTACCAAATGGTCAGAAGCTGCCTTGCTTGCCGAATATGGTGATTGTGGGTCATAAGGCGTTGTCTCCAAAAAGAAGCCGGTTTCTCCAAGACTTCCATAAACTTCGTCTGTAGAAACGTGATAAAAAAGATTTTTTCTAGGCTCATTTGGAAATCTTCCGTGAGTATGCTCAGGATTTAGAGTCCAGAATTCTATACATAGATTAAGAAGGTTGGCCGTTCCGTTCACATTGGTATTGATGAACGCATTAGGATCTGTAATACTTCTGTCCACGTGGCTTTCTGCTGCCAAATGAACAATGGCATCGGGATTATATTTTTCGAAGATTTTTCTTAATTCTTCTGGTTTTGTTATATCAGCTTTTTCGAAAACATAGTTAGGTTCGTTTTCGATATCTTTCAGGTTTTCAAGATTTCCTGCGTAAGTAAGCGCATCCAGATTGATAATCTTTGAATTGGGATTATTCTTTACGAATTCTCTTACAACATGTGATCCGATAAAACCAGCGCCACCTGTTATGACAATGTTCTTCATTTGGTTTATTATTGAGTAATTAGTTTTCTACCAATACTTTTATAGAAAAATTTATTTTGTTCAGCTAGCTCTAACGGGAACATATTTCTTCCGTCAAAAATTGCTTTGTTATTCATTTTTTCTGCCATCAGTTCGAAATTAGGATTCTTGAACTCTGGCCATTCTGTAGCAATTAGAAGTGCATCAGCATTATCTAAGGCAGAATACATATCTTTTGCAAAAGTGATCTTGTCACCCAATATTTTTTTGACATTTTCTTCCGCAATGTTATCGTAGGCCACCACCTGTGCACCTTTTTCCAATAGAAGTTTAATATTGTCAAGAGAAGAGGCTTCCCTAATGTCATCTGTATTGGCCTTGAAAGCTAACCCCCAGACAGCTATTTTTTTACCTTGGAGACTTCCTCCAAAATAGTTTTCCAATTCTGGAACCAAAATTACTTTTTGAGTTTTATTGATACTTTCCGTAGCCTCTAGAAGTTGGAAATCATAACCTTCTTGTTTTCCACTATTTAATAAAGCTTTTACATCTTTTGGGAAACAACTTCCGCCATATCCAATTCCTGGAAAAAGAAATCTGTGTCCGATCCTGTCATCGCTACCCATTCCTAATCTCACCAAGTCAACATCTGCACCTACTTTTTCGCAGAAATTTGCAATCTCGTTCATGAAGGTGATTTTCACTGCCAAGAAAGAGTTAGCTGCATATTTTGTCAATTCAGAAGATCTTTCGTCCATATTGATGATTGGAACCCCGATGTTGGTAAATGGCTGATATAGTTTTGCCATTATATTTCTCGCTTTTTCGGAAGAAGATCCAATGATCACTCTGCTTGGATTCATGCAATCCTCTACTGCAAATCCTTCTCTTAAGAATTCAGGATTAGAAACAACATCGAATGGAACGTCCGTTTTTGATGCAATAGTTTGTCTAACTCTGTCTGCCGTTCCTACAGGAACTGTGCTCTTGTTTACGATTACTTTGTAATCTTTCATTGTATCACCAATGTCGTTGGCAACTTTCAGCACATAGGAAAGGTCAGCAGAGCCGTCTTCTCCCGGAGGTGTGGGCAATGCAAGAAAAATTACCTCGCTTTTGTCCAAGGCTTCTTTCAGATCTGTCGTAAAAAAGATACGATTTGCCTGAATGTTTCTATGGAACATCTCTTCCAATCCTGGTTCATAGATAGGAACGACACCGTTCTTCATTCCCTCTACTTTTTTTTCATCTATATCTACGCAGAAAACGGAATTTCCTATTTCTGCAAGAGTGGTTCCTGTAACCAGACCCACGTAACCTGTACCAACAATTGTAATATTCACAAAGAATTAGTTTTAAAATTTGGGCAAAAATAAGAAAAATTTGATTGTGGTATGTATATTTATTTAAGGTCGGTAAATGGTTTTGATAAACTTACGACAGAAATAACTCTCTACTGGTCAAATGCCTGCATATTGCGAGCTTGAGACTATTTTTTTTGTCATTTGGAATGCTAACCACAGTGCCTGTCCTCAAATTAAATGAGCGTTTGCAAGAATAAATAACAGGGCTCTATATAATAAAGGTAATGACAATTGGTTTATGGAGCCCTGAGCTATCAGGAGTAAAAAAGAGAAAGAAAACAAGCGTAATTAATTCTATTGTATTCTTAATAGTTGATTGCTTGTATATTAAATAAATTTTGAATATCTTTGCAAAAGATTTACGGGAAAAATGGGAAGGCTTTCGCAAGAATGCCTTTTTTCGTAGATATAATCAGTCTTTTTAATATGGATTTTAAAACAGAGGTAAGCCGCCTACTTGGCGAGTTTCTTTTAACAAGAACAGATCTTTTCTTGGTTGATCTTAAGGTTTCTGCGTCTTCGGATATTATTGTGACT
This sequence comes from Epilithonimonas hungarica, assembly GCF_900102265.1. Taxonomy (GTDB): domain Bacteria; phylum Bacteroidota; class Bacteroidia; order Flavobacteriales; family Weeksellaceae; genus Epilithonimonas; species Epilithonimonas hungarica. The sequence goes on from NZ_FNBH01000001.1 coordinate 148,068, forward strand.
CTGGACGGAGACAACGGGGTCACACTTCAGGATTGTCTGGATGCAAGTAGAGCGATCGAATTCAGTTTGGACAGGGAAGTTCATGATTTTGGGTTGCAGGTGATGTCGGCGGGTCTGAGTGAGCCTTTGGAATTTCCAAGACAGTTCAGAAAGAATATTGGGAGAGAGATCGATGTGATGCTGAATGATTCTTCGAAGGTTGAAGGTGAACTTGTCCATGTAGATGATGACAAGATAACGCTCCGGTTGGAATACAGAAGGCCAAAATTGATAGGTAAGGGAAAAGAAGATGTTGTAGAGAAGAAAGAGATTCCTTATTCCGAAATAAAAAAAGCATTAGTAGTAATAAAATTTTAACATACCGATGTATTGATATTGAGCTGAAGGTCAATGATCAATCATCATTTATTCAATTATATATTTAAATATGGATAATTTAGCTTTAATAGAAGCCTTTGGTGATTTTAAAGAAATAAAGAATATCAGCAAAATAGACTTAATGGCTATTATCGAAGATTCTCTTAAGACTCTTCTTAGAAAAAGATACGATTCGGATGATCATTTTGATGTGATTGTAAATCCGGATAAAGGAGATTTTCAGATTTTCTTGAACAAAGTGATTGTTGAGGATGAGATGTCTGAAGATGATGATCTGGAGATCGAGATTTCTGAGGTTAGGAAAATAGACCCGACTTTTGAAGTAGGTGAAGAATATACGCAAGAGATTCCTGTTTCCAAATTGGGGAGAAGAAATATCCTGACACTGAAACAGATTTTGGCAACAAAAATACAAGAACATTTTAACGCTGCCTTGTATGAACAATTTAGAGATAAGATCGGAGAACTGATCGTCGGAGAAGTTCATCATATTCGTCACAAGCATGTAATTCTTTTAGATGATGAGGATAATGAATTCATTTTGCCAAAAGAAAATCAAATCCCTTCCGACTTCTTTAAAAAAGGAGATAATGTAAGAGCGATTGTAGAAAGTGTTGATTTCAGAGGTTCTAAACCACAGATCACAGTTTCTAGGACTGCACCTAAATTCTTGGAAAAATTATTGGAATTGGAGATTCCGGAGATCCAGGACGGAACTATCATTTTGAAAAAAGTAGTGAGGATTCCTGGCGAAAAAGCGAAGATCGCTGTAGATGCTTATGATGATAGAATCGATCCGGTGGGAGCTTGCGTCGGTGTAAAAGGTTCCAGGATACACGGTGTTGTAAGAGAACTTAGAAATGAAAATATAGATGTGATCCAATGGTCAAAAAATCCAGAGATCCTTGTAAAGAGATCCCTGGGAAATATCACCATCAATAAAATTGAGATCAATGAGGAAACTAATTATGCGTTAGTTTATACGCCGGTTGAAGAAATTTCTAAAGTGATCGGTAAGCAAGGTCAAAATATCAAATTGGCATCATGGTTGTCAGGTTTTGAGATCGATGTTTACAGAGAGACTTCTGATGACGATGATGTAGAATTAAGAGAGTTCTCAGATGAGATAGAAGCATGGATCATAGATGAGTTCAAAAAAGTTGGACTTACTACGGCTAGAAGTGTATTGGATAAAGATACAGAAGCTTTGTTGAAAATCGTGGATCTTGAAGAAGAGACCATCGAGGAGGTGAAGAATATTCTAAGAGAAGAATTAGAAGGGTAAGAAATGGGTCTGATGAAAGTGATTTCGGCAGACCAAAATTTAATAAAAAGAAAAATAAAAAGCGAACAGCTTAAAACGCTAAAGCCAAAAGCAAATTTATATTTATGCCAAAAATAAGATTAAATAAAGCCGTTAAAGAACTGAACATTTCTATACCAAGAGCTGTGGAATATCTCCAAAGCAAAGGGATAGATGTGGATAGTAATCCTAACGCTCTATTAGAAGAACAGGCATTTTCTGCATTGGAAGCTGAGTTCCGAAAAGATGGAGAACAGAGAAAAGCTTCTCATGAGGTGGTGATTTCTAAAGTTCCTGACGAAAAATTAGCGATCGAAGAAAAAGCACCTGAGGTTATAAGAGCCAAATCAAACACAAGACCGGAAACCAGGATCTTGGGTAAAATAGACTTGAACCCAACTAAACCTGTGGAAGAAGTCGTTCCGGATGTTCCTGCTGAACCTGTTCAGAAAGAAGAACCAAAACCGGAAGTGGTTAAAAAAGAAGAAAAACAAGAGTTCAAAGTTTTAGATAAAATAGACTTATCGAAACTGGAAAGCAATAAGCCTAAAGTTTCTGAAAAACCAAAAGAGGAACTAAAACCGGTTGTAAAAGAAGAGATCAAAAAAGAAGAAAAAGTTGAAGCCGTAAAACCTCAAGCTGAGAATACGGAAACACTTGAATCTGATGAACCTCAGAAAATAGAAACTGTCTACCAAAAACTAGATGGTCCTAAGATCGTTGGCGAAAAGATTGATCTTTCTCAGTTCAATAAGCCAAAACCTTCTTCTAATTCTAATAATAACGCAGCCAAGAAAAAGAGAAAGCGTATTACTAAAGATGTTCCCGGTCAGAATAACTCTAGCCAGGGTAATAACCAACAAGGAGGCGGTAATAATACCAGACCAGGACAAGGAGGACAAAACAGCAACCGTCCACAAGGGCAAGGTGGAAACAACCAAGGCGGAGGTAACCGTCCAGGAGGAAACAACAACCGCCCAGGAGGAAATAACAATAATCGTGGCGGAAATAGAGGTGGCCATGGGCAGGCTCGCACAATGCCTGTTGAGCTTACAGATGAACAAGTTAAAAATCAGATCAAAGAGACTTTAGAAAAGCTAACTAATAAAGGAGGTAAATCTAAAGGTTCTAAACATAGGAAAGATAAAAGAACTTGGAGAAGGGAACAAGATGAGCTCCAGCAAGAGATTGATGCTCAAGATAGAACCCTGAAGGTTACGGAGTTCATTACCGTTAGCGAATTGGCTAGCTTGATGAATGTAAGTGCAACCGAGGTGATTTCTGCATGTTTCTCGCTTGGCGTGATGGTGACCATGAACCAGCGTTTGGAAGCGGACACTCTTACATTGGTGGCTGATGAATTTGGCTACAAGATTGAGTTTTCTGATGCCGATGTAGAAGAAGCTGCTGCAGATGACGTTCCAGACCTGGAAGAAGACCTTCTTCCGAGAGCGCCTGTCGTAACTGTAATGGGACACGTAGATCATGGTAAAACATCTTTGCTGGATTATATTAGAAAGACGAATGTGATTGCTGGAGAATCCGGAGGGATCACACAGCATATCGGAGCTTACAATGTGAAGCTGGAAAATGGACAAAGGATTACATTCCTTGATACACCTGGTCACGAGGCATTTACTGCGATGAGGGCGAGAGGTGCGCAAATTACTGATATCGCAATTATCGTTGTTGCGGCTGATGATGACGTAATGCCACAAACAAAAGAGGCCATTGCACACGCACAGGCTGCCGGTGTTCCAATGATCATAGCAATCAATAAGGTTGATAAGGCAGGAGCTAATCCTGATAAGATCAGAGAGCAACTTTCCGCCATGAATGTCTTAGTAGAGGAATGGGGTGGAAATGTACAAGCTCAGGAGATTTCTGCTAAGTTTGGTAATAACGTGGATATTCTATTGGAGAAAGTTTTACTTCAGGCAGAAATGTTGGAGTTGAAATCAAACCCAAATAAGCAGGCAAGCGGAGTAATTATAGAAGCAGCTTTGGATAAAGGACGTGGATATGTAGCGACAATGCTTGTTCAAAACGGAACTCTAACTGTTGGAGATTATGTATTGGCTGGAAAAAATCACGGTAAGGTAAAAGCAATGCTTGATGAGCGTGGTAAAGCTATGGAAAAAGCAGGTCCATCTATCCCGGTTACAATTCTTGGTCTGGATGGAGCGCCAACTGCTGGAGATAAATTCAGAGTTTTTGCTGATGAAAAAGAGGCCAAATCTATTGCAAATAAGAGAGAGCAACTTCAGAGAGAGCAATCAATCAGAACTAAGAAACATCTTACACTTGATGAGATTGGACGTCGTATCGCCCTAGGAGATTTCAAAGAACTTAATATTATTCTTAAAGGTGATGTGGATGGTTCCGTGGAAGCTTTGGCTGATCAGTTACAGAGATTATCTACAGAGGAGATCCAAGTTAACATCCTTCATAAAGGTGTAGGTCAGATTTCTGAAAGTGATATCCTATTAGCTGCAGCATCTGATGCTATTGTTATCGGATTTAATGTGAGAGCAAGTGTCAATGCGAAAGATATTGCTGATAAAGAGGAAGTAGAGATCAGAACTTATTCTATTATCTACAGGGCCATAGATGAGGTCAAAGAAGCGATGGAAGGAATGCTTTCTCCAGAAATTCAGGAACAGGTTATTGGTAATGTGGAAATCAGAGAAGTGTTCAGGATCTCTAAAGTTGGTTCTATTGCAGGTTGTATGGTTCTTTCAGGTAAAGTAACAAGAAATTCTAAGATAAGACTTCTTAGAGACGGTATTGTGAAATTCGACGGGGAGCTGGAGAGCTTGAAACGTTTCAAAGATGATGTGAAAGAAGTGACCAAAGGTTATGAATGTGGTCTTAATATCAAGGGCTATAATGACATAGAGATTGGAGATATTCTTGAGGTTTATGAAGAAATAGCCGTTAAGAAAAAACTTAAATAAGTAATTATTTACAGATTAAAACCGCCTATAATGGGCGGTTTTTTTATTTTATTAATTTATATTGATTCTAAATAAAGAATTACTTGAATGTTTTTAATTCAATGAATATTTCAATAACTATCAATGATTTATAAATTTTAGCATGGTTTTTAGCGTGTTTTTTATCCATTTTTCAAAGAGAATGATTTTTTTTTAAAAATTTAATTTATTTGGGCCGTTAACTTTTGTTCTTGTTAATTTTTTTTAACATATTTGCAGATTATAATTAAATAGTGTTAATATGAATGTAAAATTACGATTGTTATCCGTTGGCGTATTGTTCTTTACGGGACAGGCATTAATGGCTCAACAAAAGACTAAGGCTAAGACAGATACAGCTGCAGTTAAAAATATCGAGGAGGTAGTTTTAGTTGGAGGTATAAAATTAGATCCAGCAGTGAAATTAGGTTCTTATACTGTAGTATCTAAGGCTAACTTTGAATCCACTCCCGTAGCCTCAATTGATGAAGTTTTAAATGGAAGAGTTGCTGGTTTAACTTTTTCAACAAATGGTGGTGATCCAGGGTCAACTAATTTAATTACAATTAGAGGGGTGGGGTCTTTAATAGGAACTCCTAATCCATTATATGTGATAGATGGAGTTGTGGTAGGAAAGGGCTCTGATAATTCACAAGTTATGGAATCGTGGAATCCTTTGGCCAGTATTGATCCCAATGCAATTGAAAAAGTTGCCGTTCTAAAGGATGCCTCTGCTACAGCTTTATATGGTGCTAGAGGAGCTAATGGAGTAATAGTAGTTACTACTAAAAGAGGTAGATATAATCAGAAAACTAGATTTAACCTGTCAACAGATATGTCTGTTCAAGATATTGCATACGATAAACAAAAGTATATGAATGCTGATGAGTATCTAAAATGGGGAGGATTGATGTATGTCAACCAAGCATATAGAGCAGGTCAAACATTAGATATGCAAACAGCAATTGGTCAATTCGCAACTGATAGTAATTATGATGGATATACTAATGAAAGTTGGCAAGATGCGGTTCAGAGAAAGACATCTACTGTAAATACATATAATTTTTCGGCGACAGGAGGTGGAGAAAATACATCTTTTCGTTTAGGAGGATCCTATTATCAGAATGAACCTTTAGTGCTAAATAGTAAATTTGATAGACTTAGCTTAAACTCTGCTATAGATCATAAAATATCAGATAAATTTAATTTAGCATTTAATGCTAATTTTACAAATGTAGAAAGAAGAACTTATGATGATGGAGGGGCATATAGAAATCCATGGTTAACTAACTGGTATATTGCGCCAATATATCCTGTATTTAATCCAGATGGAACATACAACCAAACCAATTTAGGTAATGGGAATGAGGATTTTAATCCTGTTGCTGTTCAAAATATGGACTTTATGACGGGGTCAATTAAAACATTTGTATCTTCAGTAAATGGTGAATGGCAATTTGCAAAAGGATTCTATGCAAATTCATTATATGGGATTCAATATCAATCATTGGATGAAAAACAATTCTGGCATCCAGATATTGCAGATGGACTTAACTATGGAGGATATGTACTAGAAAGTAGAACGAGTGCTTTTGATTGGAACTGGAATAATTCAATTAGTTTTAGAAGAGTATTAGCAGAAAAACATGACATCCAGGCATATCTTGGAATGGAATATCAAGAGCATAAATATTATGTTTTGGGTGCACAAGCTGATAAACTTTCTAGTCCATTGCCATATATTTCTTTTGGAACCCCAGATTTCCTTCCTTCTTTTTTCACAAGAGAAAAATGGACTCAAATTTCTTACTTTTCTAGATTGAACTATACATTTGACTCTAAATACTCTTTCTCTGGACAAATGAGAAGAGATGGGAATTCAACGTTAGGAAATTCTAAATTTGGTAATTTCTGGTCTGTTGCTGGTTCATGGAATGCTTCAAATGAAAGCTTTGTCCCGGACTTTTTTAGCCAGTTAACCCTTAGGGCTAATTATGGACAAATAGGTAATATTCCTTACGCTGATCAATGGGGAGCATCATATAATTCATTGGCATTAATAAGTCCATCATTTTTATATGGTGCAGATACTGCGACAAATATAACTCAGGCTGGTAACCAAGATTTAGTTTGGGAAATATCCAAACAAGGAAATATAGGAATTGATGTTGGTGTTTTTGAAGGCAATCTAAGTGCTTCGGTAGATGTTTATAATAGAAAAACTGTAGATGCTATTTGGCAAAGACAAACAACAAATACTGCCGGATCATTAGATAGTTATTTTGCGAATGTTGGTACTATTTTAAATAAAGGTATAGAAGTTACCTTAAACGCAAGACCTTTTAACAAAGGGGATTTTAAATGGATTCTAGATGGTAACTTTGCATATAATAAAAATACTGTTGAAAGTCTTACTAATCCAGATGAAATAACCCTTTCAGGAACAGCAAATAGCATGAGAGCTACCGCGGAAGGACATCTTTTGGGTGAATATTATACGTATGATTGGGCAGGCGTTGACCCTAGCAATGGGGATGGTTTATTTTGGACAGATGCATCTCACACTGAAACAACTAATAATAGAGCTCAGGCCCAAAGAGTTTGGCAAGGTATCTCTCCTTTCCCTAAATATACTGCTGGTTTAAAAAGTGAATTTAGATATAAAAATCTATCTTTGAGTTTATTCTTTACAGGTCAATTCGAATATGCTGTTCATAATAGATGGCAAAATTATATACTAGGAGATGGTTCAGCTATTAATAATCAAATCACAGATGCATTATATGATAGTTGGACGCCAACTAATACAACAGCCTCAAACCCAATTCAATTGCCTGGTTCTGCAAACCCAGTGAATGCTGCAGGCCCATCAACAAGATGGATGAGAGATGGTGACCACATCAGATTAAAAGAAGCTAAAATTTCTTATAGCTTTGGTCCTCTTTTAAAAGATGCTGGAATTGATAACTTAACGCTTTATTTAAGAGGATTTAACCTTTGGTTATATACGTTTGATAAAAGCCTTACTTTTGATCCTGAAGCAAATTCAAATGCTGCTGGAGCATCATGGCAAGGTAAAGGATTGTATGACTATACATCTCCAATCATGAGAAGTATTTCTTTTGGAGTTTCTGTGGATTTTTAAAAAATTATTATTATGAAATTAAGAAAAACATTTATTTATATATTGATAGGAGCATTGTCTTTAGCTTCATGTAGCGAGAATAGATTAATAGAAAACCCGGTTGATCAGTTTCCGCTTGAAGATCCGCTAAGAAGCGAGTCTGATATGAGATATCTTTTAAATGGGGTTTATGATCAATATTCTACAGCAGCAGGTTTTGGTACAGATATTTTGGTTTTTGGAGATTTGATTTCTGATAACGTATTTATAACTTCTCAAAATACTGATGTTGCTTATAGAACTACTGGTTTTTTGAATTGGTCTGCGGATATATCAGATTTCGGAATGCTTGATGAATTATATGATGGTATTGTATTAGCAAATGCAGTTATCAATGATAAATCATTGCCGGAAACTCCCACAGTTTTAAACTATAAAGGAGAAGCTAGAATAGCTCGTGCTTTAGGTTATTATTATGCAGTAAGTTTCTATTCTCCTAACCCAACATCTGGAGTAAATCAAGAATATGGTGTACCACTTAACCTTGGAAAATATGACCCAAATGCGAAACTCCCTAGAGCAAGCGTTTCAGAAGTTTATGATTTAATAATTTCTGATTTAACGACAGCATTGAGTACAATGACAAATGAAACACCGACAGATAATAATGGAGCACCTAATAAAGGCTTTTTAAGCCCAACTGCAGCAAGATTATTACTTTCAAGAATCTATTTGACAAGAGGTGCAACAGGTGACTATCAAAAAGCACTAGAGTATTCTAATCAAATTATCAGTTCTGCAGGTACTAATTCTTTTGGTTTTGTTTCGAAAAGTGATTATGTAAATTATTTTACATCGTCTGACATTTCTGTAAGCGAAAACAGACCAGAAACAATTTGGGAAATCAACATGACTTCTACGCCATCAGAGAATACAGGGGTTAATAACTCAATATCTTCTTTTTATGCAAGTAATGGAACTAAAAGAAGATTTTTGTTTAGAAAAAGTTTTTATGACTCTTTCTTATCGACGGATGTAAGAAAAGGGTTGTTGACCACAACTCCAGCGCTTAACGAAGGAACGAACGTACCTCCAGGTGTATGGACCAGAAAATATATAAGAACAACTTCCGAAGGGAACTTTACTCAAAACGTTAAGGTTTTTAGAATGTCTGAAGCATATTTGAATAAAATCGAAGCTCTTAATAAGTTAGGTAATACTACCCAAGCTCTGACAGAATTAAATGCTTTTGCGACAAGCCGTGGAGGGTCAATATATACTTCTGCAAGTATTGAAAATATTTTAACTGAAAGAAGAAAAGAATTTTTTGCAGAAGGACAAAGATTCTTTGATTTGAAAAGAAATAATCTAGGATTTTCTAATACAACCAATTGTTATAGTATTGTTTGCTCTGTTCTGGGTAATGATAAACTGTTTGTTATTCCTATGCCTTTAAGGGAAATGAACCTTAATAATAATATGAAACAATATCCAGGCTGGTAGGATATAATAATTTTAATATAAAAGAGAGAACGAAGATTCTCTCTTTTGTTTTTTAGAAATTACTATTTATATCTTAAAAATGTTAATTTGTTGAAATATTGTTCGGATTTTTGTTTTTTTTTCTTATTTTTACTGTAAAATTAAATTTTATCATATGAAAAAAATATTATTTTCTTTAGCATTGCTTTCTGTGGCGAACTTATCGCAAGCTCAGAGTTGGGTGCCTAAAACAACTGGAGCTCCAGCATTACACTATGTAAATGTTCTTAAAGCTGTAGATGCCAATACAATTTGGTTTAGTGACACAGCGGCTTCTTCTGCTACAGATACAGGAAGATACATTGGTTTATCAACAGATGGAGGTAACACTTGGTCAAATAAATTAATTTCTGGTCCGGTTACTGCTGCAACTATTGGAGATATGCACCCGATTTCTGCTACTACTGCATGGATTGTTAGCTCTGGTTCAGGTTCCCAAAATGGTATTTGGAAATCTACTAACGCCGGAACAAGTTGGACGAAACAAACAACAGCATCATTCAGCACAGGGATTTCTTTTGCGAATGTGGTGCATTTTTGGGATGAAAACAATGGTTTTTGTGCAGGAGATCCATTTGGTACAGGAGCTAACTTAAGATACGAAATGTACACTACAACCAATGGTGGTACTACTTGGACGAATATCCCTACTGGAACAGCACCTACCCCGCTTAACGGTGCGGAATATGCATACACCTCTAAAATCACAGTTCAAGGTAATAATATTTGGTATGGAACAGACCTAGGAAGAGTTCTATACTCTCCAAACAGAGGAGCCTCTTGGCAAGCATTCCAGACGCCAGCAGTTGATTTTGGAGGTGTGACTGTTGAGGGTTTTACAGCTGATGTAGCATTTAAAGATTCTACTAATGGATTGTTGATATCCGATGAAGATGGAGTTTCTTTGTTATATTCAACTTCTAATAGTGGAGCTACCTGGACACCGATCACTCCTAATGGAACTTTTTATTCTAACAATATAGTATATGTTCCGGGAACGGCCAATACTTATGTTACTTCAGGGTTTGATTTGGGGTCATCTTATTCAACAGATGGTGGATTGAACTGGACTGAGATTCCAGGAGATGCAACTTATTCTCCATACTTTGGCTCATTAGCATTTGTAAGTTCGACTGTCGGTTTTGCAGGAGGGGTTAGTCAGGCGGTTAGTACCGCTACAGGATTGCCAATCCCAGCATTCAGTGTTTTTTCAGGCGACCTTAATTTAGGTGTTTCTGATGTAAACGCTAACAAAACCAAATTGACTGCTTTCCCTAATCCAGCTGTAGATGTTGTTACTTTGAAATCTTCTAAAGATATCAAAGAAGTTGCAATCATCGATCTATCTGGTAAAATCGTTAAGAGAGAGAAATCTAATGGACAAATCAATGTTTCTAATCTTGCAAAAGGAACTTACGTAGCGCAAGCTGTTTATGCTGATGGAAGTGTTGAAAACACTAAAGTTATCAAAAAATAATTTATATATTATTTATATAATTAAATCCCGCAATTTGCGGGATTTTTTATTTCAGTATAATTAGTATTTTTGTACTCAAATTTCCTTGATGAAATACTTATTCACTCTGTTATTGTTTTTGAATATCATTGTTAATGCACAACAGATAAACAAAACGGATTCTAACAAAATCTCTTCCGATACTTTAAAAGTAGATTCTGGAGAGAAGGATTCATTAGAGATATATAAACCAACCATCCATGATTATCAGGTCAAAAAAAGATTCTCTGAAAAGAAGATCTACGATACGACATTTGCTATTGAGAGGTCATATATCGTAACCCAGTACAACAAAAAAGATAACTTTGGAAAAATCCAATATGCTAATGTTGGTTCAGGATTTCAGAATTTGATGTATGAAAAAAATTCTGAACAAAATCTCAGCCTTCTCCCTGAAAACAAATCATTCTACATTTTAGGAGAAAATGACATCAATTATTACGATGTCAAAACACCAACAACCACATTTTTCTATAACAACGCAATGAAAAATGGAGGACAGCTTCATACAACCTACACGCAGAATGTCGGCAAGAATTTCAATTTTGCGATAGAATATATGGGATTAAGGTCGCAAGGTCTTTATCGAAATAGTTTAGCGGCAAGTAACAATACGATTTTCAGTGGTCATTATACTTCTCCGAATGGTAAGTATGAGGCCTATGCCCATTACATTCATCAGAACGTAAACAACCAGGAAAATGGAGGAATTGCCGATTTGGATGTGTTCTTAAGTGGTGATTCCAGATTCAATAATCGTCAAAATATTGAGACCAATTTATCTGGTGCAGAATCAAGATATGGTTACAGGCGATATTATTTCAGTCAGGAATTTTCACCTTTTGACCCGGCGAAATACCCATTCAAACTAAGGCATACAATTTATCATCAGGGAAATAAATACTATTTCTCGGAAACTACAACGAATACAGATTTCTTTGGTGGTATAGATATTACAGGATTTCCTCTAGGGAGTAAAAAGTTTTCCAATAATTTTAGCAACACATTCAGTTTGGTTTGGGATAATGAGAAATTCAAACTAGATGCAGGATTCCGTCATCAATATATTACGTTTGGAAACAAAAATGCTTTTCCATTGTTACAGATTCCGGGTTATTTCAAAGAACAGAGATTCGGAGCTGTTGGGAACTTACAAATTAAATTGTTAGACAAAATCCAATTGAAATCCTTTTTGGAAATTTCCAAAGGTTCAGAATTTGGAGATTATATCAAGACAACCAACGAATTGGTTTTCGAGCCTATCAAAGACTATCTGATAGAAGGACGAGTTAATTTCCAATCGGCTTATCCAAGTTTCAATTATCTGGTGAACTCTTCGCATTATCTCAATTACAACTATTATCTGCAAAACCCGAATAACGAAGCGGTAACCCAAATCGGCGGAACTTTGAAATTGGCAAAGTGGTTCAACACACAATTGTTTGTCGATTATTATAGAATCGATAATTATACATATTTCGACAGTTCAGCAAAACCACAACAGAGCTCATCTTCACTCAACATTTCCCAGATTGGAGGAGAAGCAACAGCAGGCTATAAAAGATTTCATTTGAACGGAAGAGTCTTGTTTCAGAAAGCTTTAACGAATGATAATCTTCTGCCAATGCCAGATTTTATTGGTAGAGTTAACTTATATTATCAGGCGCCGGCATTCAAAAAAGCGGCGGAAATCCAAGCAGGTGTGAAATTGTATTACTTCACCAAATTTGCTTCCAGAGAAATTTCACCAATTCTCAACGAGTATATTTTGCCGGGAACAAATGCTTATTCAATTGGAGGGCAGCCTATTGCCGATGTTTACATCAATATGAGGGTGAAGCGTATGTTTTTCTATGTAGAGGGTCAGCATATCAATCAGACCTTTATGCAGAACAAATCTTTCACGGCGCCCAATTACCCTATTTATGATTTTCGATTGAATTTGGGCGTGGTTTGGTATCTTTTCCACTAATTTTGTTAGAATAATTATGGCAGCTTTATCCGCCTGTAGTTTATCCTGAGCTTGTCGAAGGGCTCCCAATTTGTCACACTGAGCTTGTCGTAGTGTCTGCTCAAGTCGGCCGCAGTTTCAAGATAAAACAATATTGTTATACAGAATTTGACAATTGTTTTCTTTGATGAGTTTTACGTCTTTGCGAGCCTTAAAAACAGTCAGTAATTAAAAAAATCTTTGCGAACTTTGCGTTCAAAATTTTAAAGTAAAAAAATCACCAACCAAATGACCATCGGTTTCGAACATATAGACAGCATTCCAAAACTCGTAAAAGACTTTCTTAAAAAAAACCTGGACGGATTTGAGGGAAAAGTTTTTGATTTGGAGAATTTCAAAAATCAGATTGAAGAAAGACAAAATTCCTATTCCGATGATAAAAGACAAATTCTTCATAATGCGATTTTCTCTCAGAATCAGGAAGAGCAGATGTCTCCAAAACAATTGGAATTTCTCTTTTCTTTGAAAGATAAAAATACATTTACCATTACAACTGGTCATCAGCTTAATCTGTTTACAGGGCCTGTTTTCTTTGTTTATAAGATTTTGCAGACCATCAAAACGGCAGAATTTTTAAAATCCAATTTTCCGGAATTCAATTTCGTTCCTGTTTTTTGGATGGCAACGGAAGACCACGACTTCGATGAAATCAATCATTTTAAAACAAGAGAACATTATTACGAAATCAAAGGCAATGCGGGTGGCGATGTCGGAAATATCAAAATCGATGATACATTTTTCATTCAGGAATTTGAGAAAGAATTCAAAGATAATCTCTATGGAACTGAATTGATTCTTTGGGTTAAAAAAGCCTATCAGAAAGGAAAAACCCATACACAGGCGATTCGATATTTGGTGAATCAATTGTTTTCGGATTACGGATTACTGACCATCGATGGAAACGAAAAAGAGCTAAAAAATCAGGTCAAAGATATTTTCAAAAAAGAATTATTATCGAATCAACTTTTTGAAACAACTAAAAATCAAAGACAATTTCTGGAAGATAATTATGGCAAAGTCCAAGTCAACCCAAGAGAAATCAATCTGTTTTATTTGACGAAAACCAGAAATAGAATTGAGAAGATCAACAACGATTATTTCATTCTTGACACCGATTTGAAATTTTCTCAGGAAGAAATTCTAAACGAGCTCGAAAATCATCCGGAAAAATTCAGTCCCAATGCGGTTCTTCGTCCTGCTTATCAGGAAACGATTATGCCAAATCTGGCTTATGTTGGCGGAAATGCTGAGATTATGTATTGGATAGAGTTGAAAGATTATTTCGAATCCATTAATCTGCCTTTCCCGATTTTGATTCCAAGAAACTCAATGTTGTTTTTGGAAGAAAAAACTTTTAGAAAAATTGAAAACTCCGGATTGAAAATCGAAGATTTCTTCGGGAATTTTGCAGAAGTCATCAATCAAAAAATATTAGATAACAACGAAATTAAACAACTTCTTGAACGGAAAGAACAAGATTTGATTAATTCGTTTTCAGAAATAAAAACAAAGGCTGAACAAACGGACAAAACTTTTGCAAACCTTGTGAATGCAGAGGAAACTCGACAATTAAAATCATTCAAAAGAATGCAAAAACGTCTTCTGAAAGCGGAGAAAATAAAACAGTCAGAGAAATTGGATCAGATGCAAAATCTGTTTTTGAAAGTCCATACGGGCGGAACCTGGCAGGAAAGAGTATTGAATTTCAGTGTGTTCTATGCGGATTTTGGAAAACAATGGATTGCCGGTAGTTATCAACAAATGGATGTTCAAAAATCGGAACTGATAATTTCTTCCATTTAATCTGAAAGCATTATTTTTGTAACATTATATAAAAAGGATGGTTAAAAAGATTTTCATTTTATCAGGACTTATCGGATTTTTAGGGCTTTCGGCGCAGAAAACCCACACTGTTGCACCAAAGGAAACACCTTACGGTATTTCTAAACAATATGGTATCACGATTGATGAATTGTATCAATTGAATCCTTCCAAAAAAGAAGGTGGTCTTAAAATTGGCGATGTTATCGTTGTTTCAAAAGGAGGCAGCGGTACAAAAGCTGTATCTTCAACGCCAGCACCTGCAACTTCTGTAGCTAAAACAGGAAAAACAGGAACCATTACCTTACAGCCAAAGCAAACCATTTACGGAATTACAAAACAGTATCAGATTTCTGAGGCAGACCTTAGAAAACTGAACCCTGAACTGGATTCTCATATGAAAATCGGTGACAAGATTACTTTGCCATTAGATAACATTCAGAAATTTGGAGGTTCTACGCCTGCAACTGTTGTTCAAACGACAACAACGACAACGACAGAAAAACCTGCGGAAGTAAAAACAGTGACTAAAACTGAAACTACTTCTTCTGACAAAAGTCTATATGTTGTTCAGGCAAAGGATAATTATTATAAAATCTCGAGACAGTTCAACCTGACACAAAAGCAATTATTTGCTTTGAATCCAGGATTGGAAACAACAGGTTTGAAACCGGGAGAAGCGATTAGAGTTTCCGGTTCGGATTCTGCAGCAAGTTCTTCTAATTCTATCAAGGTTGAGGATAATTCTCAAAGCAATGCGACATCAGCTCCGGTCACTGAAACGACAAGGCAGACAACGGTTTCGGAGCCAACGAAAACTTCTTCATCTGTAACTTCTTCGGAAGATGATTATGTGACTTACACGGTTCAGAGTGGCGATACAATGTTCAGTATTATGAACAGATTCAATGTGACACTTGACCAATTGATTAGCCTTAATCCAAATCTTTCTGATGGATTGAAAGCCGGGATGACTTTGAAAATCAAGAAACAAGACCCGATGTATTCTAAGAAAAGCGGTGATGTTTTGAGTGTTGTTTTGATGCTGCCTTTCGGGTACGATGCGAACGATGCGAAGTACAGAACAATGTCTATGGATTTCTTGACCGGCGCAAAATTAGCAGCTGAGAGAAATGCAACAAACGGACAAAAATTGGATATCAAAGTTGTAGATGCTGGAAATGAAACAACTTTCAAAAATAGTCTTTCCCAGATCAATCCGGATAATACAGATTTGATTGTGGGGCCTTTTTTCAAATCAAGTGTTCTTGAAGTTCTAAGATTTGTGAATGATAAAAAAATTCCTGTAGTTGCACCTTTTGCTAATTCGGAAGACCTTTTTGATTACAGCAATTTGATTATCATCGAAACTGAAAATTCAGTTTATTCGGACAGAATCGTGAAAGAAGTTGGTCAGGTTTATCAAGACCAAAAAATCTATATTGTTGCAGATAATTCCAAAGCAAATGCTAATGCAATTAAAGCTGGTTTGGAAAAGTCATTATCAAAACCTAATGTTGTTATCGTTAATTCTTCATCAGAGATTCAGTTGGAAAATAATATGATGACAGGACAATCGGTTCCTGTGATTGCGGTTTTAGCGGACGATGACGAATCTGCAGGTGCTGCTTTTGCTTCGAAAGTTATAGCCCTTGGAAAACAGACAGAAGGTGTGAAAGCTTTCAGTATGTTCTACAATCCAAGTTTTGAGAAAAATGTAGATGATCTTTCAAAAGCGAGTTTGGTTTATCTGATGGATAGAAAAATCAATTACGATGGCGATTTTGAAAAGGAAATTCTTGCAGCTTACAAAGGCAAATATTGTAAAACGCCTTCAAAATATGCCGTTATTGGTTTTGATGTGATGAACGATATGTTGACGAGAGAAAATAAAAAAGGAGAAATTTTCAAGCAGATAGGCAAATCACAAACTCAGTTAGCTACAAAATTCGAATTTGTAAAAGCAAAACCAAATGGCGCTTATATCAACAACGGCTACAGAGTTGTGAGATTGATGCAGTAAGTTATAGTTGATAAGCGATGAATGATAATTGATTCAAGATTCGCTATTATATCTATTTGGCTTTGAGGTTTGCGTTCAAAAAAAGATTAGTATTAAAATAAAATTTTTAAAACATTGATGGATCAACTATCATTCATCAATTATCATTTATAAAAAATATGAAAGCACTTGTATTTCCTGGGCAGGGTTCACAGTTTGTCGGGATGGGAAAAGAACTTTACGACTCCCGAAAAGATGTGAAAGACCTGATGGATTCTGCCAATGATATTCTTGGTTTTGATATTGTTTCTGTGATGTTCAATGGAACAGATGAAGACCTTAAAAAAACCAGCGTCACCCAACCAGCTATTTTCCTACACTCTGTTGCTGCTGTAAAAGTAGTGAACGGTTTGGGCGCAGAAATGGTTGCCGGACATTCTTTGGGCGAATTTTCCGCTTTGGTTGCTAACGGCGTTTTATCTTTCGAAGACGGACTGAAATTAGTTTCCGAAAGAGCACAGGCAATGCAGATGGCTTGCGATATTAATCCAAGTTCTATGGCTGCAATTCTTGGTCTGGAAGATGCCAAAGTTGAAGAAATCTGTGCAGAAATCGAAGGCATTGTAGTTCCTGCAAATTACAACTGTCCCGGACAATTGGTAATTTCCGGAGAGACAACAGCTGTTGAAAAAGCTTGCGAAGCTTTGAAAGCGGCTGGTGCAAAAAGAGCTTTGTTGTTGCCTGTAAATGGTGCTTTTCATTCGCCATTGATGATGCCTGCTCAGGAGAGATTGGCAGCGGCGATTGAAAAAACAAATTTCCGAAAAGCAACAATTCCTGTTTATCAGAATATCACAACAACTGCGGTTTCTGACCCGGAAGAGATCAAGAGAAATCTTATTGCTCAGCTGACAGGTCCAGTAAAATGGACGCAGAGCGTTCAGAATATGATAAAAGACGGTGCGAATAATTTTATAGAAGTTGGACCAGGGAAAACACTTCAAGGTTTGATCAAGAAAATTAATTCGGAAGTTTCTGTAGCCTCTGCAATATAAATAATCAACAAATGAGCAGGATATTTTCACCAGGCAAGTTAATGCTTACCTCAGAATATGTTGCTGTTGATGGCGCTCTTGTCCTGGCTGTTCCAACAAAGCTGGGACAAGAGCTTTTTTATACAGAGAATGAAGACCAGAAGTCATTGATTTTTTGGGAAGCTTATCATCAGAATCAATTATGGCTCAAAGCTGTCATCGATTATAAAAATTGGAAAATCCTGGAAACCAATGATTCCAAAGCTGCCGAGTTCATTCTCAAAGTTATCAAGAATGTTCAGGATCTTTCTGAAACCAAACTAAAAGACGATTCTTCTTATCACATCAAAACCAATCTTCAGTTTCCTTCAGACTTTGGATTGGGAAGCAGTTCTACCTTGATGAACAATCTTGCAGAGTGGGCAAACATCGATGCCTTTACTCTTAACGAAATCAGTCTTGGTGGAAGTGGTTATGACGTTGCTGTTGCCAAAGAAAAATCCGCAGTTCTCTACAGCCGTTTTCCGGAAAGGACTTATAATAAAATTGATTTCAATCCGAGTTTCAAGGATGAATTAATTTTTATTCATCTCAATCAAAAACAAGATACGAGAGAAGGAATTTCTCATTACAAATCTAAGCCAACTTCAACAGAATTAATCAATGACTATTCTAAATTAACCAAAATGATTGTCAACAGTCAGAATTTGAAAGAATTTTCTGAATTAATGACAATTCACGAGCAAAAACTGTCCGATTTCCTCGAAACTCCAACTGTGAAAGAAAAATATTTCCAAAATTGTCCAAGCTTTGTCAAAAGTTTGGGTGCTTGGGGAGGAGATTTCGTTCTTGCGTCCAAATTTGGAGATTACCAAGACTATTTCGAAAAGCAAGGTTTCACCAAAATATTTTCTTGGTCAGATTTAATTAATTGATTATTAATTAATTATGAATTTTTATTGAACTGATGAAAGTCAGTTTATAAAAACTTTGATAATTCGCCGATATTTTTACATTTGTCGCAACACCCTTAATCTTCAAAAAAATTAAAAATGGACAAGTTAAAATCTTATCTTGAACGCCAAGGTATTTTCAATCCGAAAGAGATCATCCACAATCCAACTTACGAAGAAATTTTCCAGGCAGAAATGAACCCGAACAATTCCGGATTTGCTAAAGGCGTTTTGACAAAGTCGGGAGCTGTGGCTGTAAAAACCGGAATTTTTACCGGCAGGTCTCCAAAAGACAGATATATTGTAAAAGACAATATCACTCAGGATACGATCTGGTGGGACGGAAACATCAACCGCCCAACCACAGTCGAAGTTTTTGATGAGCTAAAAGATATCGTAACCAAAGACCTTTCTGGCGACAGAATCTATGTTATCGATACATTTTGCGGTTCTAACGAGGACACGAGACTGAAAGTAAGGTTCGTGACAAAAGTCGCTTGGCAGGCTCATTTTGTGATGAATATGTTTATTCGACCGTCTCATTATGACCTTCAGAATTATGGAGAACCGGATTTTTTGGTCATCAATTCTTCCGAATCTGTAAATCCAAATTGGCAACAACACGGACTTAACTCTGAAGTGTTTGTAATGTTCGATTTGACCAAAAAAATTCAGATTATCGGTGGAACCTGGTATGGCGGAGAAATGAAGAAAGGAATGTTCTCCATCATGAATTATTACCTTCCTCTGAAAGGAATGGCTTCTATGCATTGTTCCGCAAACGTTGGCGAGAAAGGCGATGTTGCTGTTTTCTTCGGGCTTTCCGGAACTGGAAAAACCACACTTTCCGCAGACCCAAAACGTTACCTGATCGGCGATGATGAGCACGGTTGGGATAACAATGGTGTTTTCAATTATGAAGGCGGATGTTATGCAAAAGTAATTGACCTTAGTAAAGAAAAAGAACCGGATATCTATGGTGCTATCAGAAGAGATGCATTATTGGAAAATGTGGTTACGGATGATGAAGGAAACGTAGATTATACTGATGGTTCGATTACGGAAAATACAAGAGTTTCCTATCCAATTTATCATATCAGCAAAATTGTCCTCCCTTCCAAAGCTGGTCACGCAAGTAAGATCATTTATTTGTCGGCAGATGCATTCGGGGTTTTGCCTCCGGTTTCTATCTTGACAGACCAGCAGGCACAATATCATTTTCTTTGCGGATATACATCCAAATTAGCAGGAACAGAATTGGGTATCACAGAGCCGACACCTTCTTTTTCACCGGCATTCGGAGAAGCATTTTTGACACTTCATCCAACGATGTATTCTAAAACATTAATCGGAAAAATGAAAGAACACGGTGCAAAAGCATATTTAGTAAATACAGGTTGGAACGGAACCGGAAAAAGAATTTCCCTGAAAGATACAAGAGCGATTATTGATGCGATTATTGACGGAAGCATTGATAAAGCTGAAACCAACAAAGTTCCTGTGATGAATCTGGAGTTCCCGACATCGTTGCCAAATGTTTCCGAAAACATCCTTGACCCGAGGGATACGTATGAGAATAATTCTGATTGGGAAGCTAAAGCTAAAGATCTGGCTGCGAGATATATCAAATATTTCGAGCAATTCACTGATAATGACGAAGCATTGGAATTGGTTTCTTCGGGACCGATTTTATCAGAAGTTCATCAGGACTAGAAAGATAATAGAAACGCTTCCAAATTGGAAGCGTTTTTTTATTTAAAAGGCTTCGAGAGCCTCAGCCTGACAGCATAAATCTATTGAATTAATTTCCCATCTTGTTGCAGAATAACTTTATTATTTTGTTCAACTGTTAAATCAATTTCCGGAGCATCTTTTTCGCCAATAATTCCTCTGTAAATGATATAACTAAATTCGCCTTTTTTGAAAGTAATAGTATGATTGCCACCGCTTCCATCCATTCTGATTTCGCCATTGGTCAAGATCAAATCGGGTTTTGTAGATTCTTTTTTGCCTAATTTCCAGGATGCATAGCGGTATTTTCCGTTGTCCAACTCATCAATTCTAATCAAATAATTTTTGGTAGTGAATTTATAAACAGGCGATTTATATTGTTTCAAAGACGAAAACAGATTTTTCTTTTCGTTAGCAATAATGTTGTTTTTTTGATTTGTTTCAAATTGGCTTTGATAATTAAGTGCTGTAATTCTTCCATCGGTATCAATCCACAGGTCTCCGTTATCCAGCATTATTCCGCGCCAGCCAACTTCTGACCATTGTTCAATTTTCGAATTTGAAATTTGATCAATGATTTTCTCATCAAAAATCTGATTGAATCTTTTCTTGAAATCAGCACTGTTTTTAACACTAGGAATTGGATATTCTCTTCTCAGAGGATAATTAATGATTTTAGTAATTCCGTCAATATTTTTGGACTGAAATAACCTGATTACTTTCTGAATATTCTCGGTTTTAGTTTTATCCAGCTTTTCGTTTTGAGAAAATACAACACTGGAAATCAATAAAAAGAAAAATAAAATCTTGTATTTCATTACAAATTAGTTTTTATTTAAGGAAAGGATTATGCTCTTTTTCAAAACCGATTGATGTTGGTTCTCCGTGACCACTGTAAACTTTGGTATTTTCTGGCAAAGTCAGCAATTTATTTTTAATACTTGAAATCAATTGTTCGTAATCGCCTTTGTGAAGGTCGGTTCTCCCTATGCTCATCATAAAAAGCGCATCACCGGAAATCACAAATCCATTGTTTTCATTATAAAAAGCAACACTTCCCGGCGAATGTCCCGGAACATCGTAGATCTCAATGGTTTCCGGTCCTAAATCTAATTTTTCTCCTTCTTTGATCTGCTGAATCTTTCCTTTGAACGCCGGAAAGAAAAAACCATAATTTTTTGCGGTAAAAGATGCACGATCAAGAATCTCCATCTCATCAGGATGTATCAGGACCGGAACATTAAATGTATCATGAGCCCATTGTAGACCAATAATATGGTCAATGTGAGCGTGTGTCAGAAGAATATTTTTGATGTTAAGTTCATTCGTCCTGATGAATTCTCCCAGAACTTTGGTTTCCTGTTCAGGCATATTGCCCGGATCTATAAGAAAAGCATCCTTTTCATCGTTATAAATGATGTATGTATTCTCGGAAAATGGATTAAATGCAAAGGATTTTACGTGCAGCATTCTTTTTATTTTAATTGTAAAAATATAAAACATTAACTTAGCAAGATGAAGGTTATTAAACTATTTTTTCTTTTTTTAGCAGCGATTTCTTTTGGGCAGGAAATTAAAAGCATCCAAGTTTTCAATCCCAAGACCAATGATGAGACAGCTGTCATCGGACAAGGCGAACAATTGATTTTGAGATTTGACGATCTTTCAAATACAAGCCAGCTTTATCGTTATACCTACAAACATTATAATAAGAATTGGGAAGATGATGGTCTTTTCTTTACCGAATTTGCCAATGGAAGTATGAATGCATTGATAGAGAATTTCCAATTTTCCTTCAATACTTATCAGAAATACACGCATTATCAGCTGACTTTTCCGAACGAAAAGATTCAGCCAAAGATTTCCGGAAACTATGAGATCATTGTTTACAAAGATTCTCAGGACAAACCATTGTTCAAAAGAAGATTTTCTATCTATGAAGACGGAGCCAATCTCGGCATCAATGTCACAAGATTTATAGATGCCAGAAACCCAAATGCAAAACAAAGAATAGAGATCCAGGCTACCGGAAGCGGTGCGGGAATTACCAATAATCTTTCCTCGCTCTCTTTGAGCGTCATCCAGAATAACAATTGGGGAATCGCCCTGAACAATATTCGCCCGAGTTCTACGCTTGGGAATCAGCTTTTATTCCAACAATTGAATTTGGCTTTTCCTGGAAATAATGAGTTTTACTACTTTGATAATAAGACCATGAATCAAGCTATGGATATGGTGGCCAATACGGAGAATATAGATGGCGCAAATCAAACCTATCTTTATCCTGTTTGGGCTTATCCTGCAGATTATCAATATCAACCAGATGTGAATGGTGCGTTCTATTTCCGAAGAAATGATCTGGGAATAGAAAGGGATGCTTCCAGAGAAGGTGATTATTCCTGGGTGCATTTTGCTTTGGATAGCCAGAGATTTGATAAAGAATTCTATGTTCTGGGAATGTTCAATGATTATAAAGCTGACAAAACCAGCCAAATGCAATATGATGAGAAAGCTCAAAAATACATCGCAAAGATCTATCTGAAACAAGGTTTTTACAATTATATCATCGCAACAAAAGAAGCTGATGGAAAACTGAATTACGGCGAGGTCAACGGCAACTTCTGGCAGACAGAGAATCTTTATCAAGCATTCTTATATTACACACCTTTCGGCAGGAATTTCGATGGACTGATCGGGTATGGAGAATTCCGGACGCCGGTTAGATAAATGATCTTATGAATTAATTTAATCTGCCTTGCCTATTCATTTGCTCTCTTTATGTAAAGATAGATCGCAATAGGGGCAAATACGATATTTGGAAGCCACATTGCTAAAAGCGGAGGTAAGGTTTTGTTCTCGGAGACCACATTCAAAACCTGAAAAGAAAATACGAACAAAAAAGCCAAAGCAATTCCCAAAGCGAGATTCAGTCCAAGTCCGCCTCTTTTTTTCTGAGAAGACAAGGACAATCCTAAGAAAGTCAGAATAATAATTGAAACAGGCATGGATGTTCTTTGATAAAGTTCATTGTAGAAGGAAGTGACATTGTTATTACCTTTCATTCTTTCGCGCGTTATCATTTCTAGTAATTCAGGCGTAGTTTTGTTTTGAGCTACCAATTTATCCGGAAATAATTCGGAAGGCGGAAGCTTGAAATCCTGAATCTTGTTGACCCCATTTCCAAGAATTTCTGTATTATCCTTTTTGATGGTTCTTTCCGTATAATTGCTGATGACAAAATGCTTTTTCTTTACATCCCACTGGATGTCGGTCGCCATGATCTGATAGGTCAGATTCTTGTTCTTATCAAATTTTTGATACATATAACCAGAGCCACGGTTTTCTTTTTTGTTGTAGCTGTTGACAAAGATATATTCGCTGGGATTGATGTTAGACGCAATCGTCATATTCCCTAAAAGTTTTTCCTTGTTTATAGCGTTATAGGTATAAGGTTCCAGCACATTCTTCTTGATATTGGACCAGGGCAAAATGAAATGGTTGACGGCCAGAGTGATAAATGCAATCAATAAAGATGTGATAAGATAAGGTCTCGCAAATCTGTGAAAACTTGCACCACTGCTAATGACAGCAACAATCTCTGTGTTGTTTGCCATTCTGGAAGTGAAGAAAATCACCGTGATAAAGACCAGGATCGACATAAAGGTCAGAATCAGGTTCATGATCCAGAACGGATAGAAATTCAGCAAGAAATAACCTACCGTAAAACCATTGCTCTCAATTCTTGGCGTTTTTGCCTGAACATCCACAACCATGATGATCACAGACAGTAATACCAACATAAAAATGAGGGTTCCCAAATATTTCTTGATGACGTAAAGGTCTATGATCTTCATAAGGTCAGATGTTGGATGTCAGAAGTCAGAAGATTTATCAATACTCATCTGATTCTTTTTACTTTTCTCTTATTCTTTTACAATCTTTGTTTTAACTGAGGAATGATCTGCTCTTTCCACTGATAAAAATCTCCTGCGATAATGTGCTCTCTCGCTACTTTTACCAAGTCCAGATAAAATGCCAGGTTGTGAATCGATGCGATCTGCTTTGCCAGGTATTCTTTCGCTACGAAAAGGTGACGGACATAGGCTTTGCTGTACTCCTGGTCCACAAAACTTGTCCCAAACTCATCCAAGGGCGAAAAGTCAGTTTTCCATTTTTCGTTTTTCATATTCATCACACCTTGCCACGTAAAGAGCATAGCGTTTCTTGCATTTCTCGTTGGCATCACACAATCCATCATATCAACTCCAAGACCTATGCTTTCAATGATATTCCAAGGTGTTCCGACACCCATCAGGTATCTTGGTTTGTCTTTTGGAAGAATGTCGGTTACTTCATTGGTGATTCTGTACATTTCTTCTTCCGGCTCTCCAACAGAAAGCCCGCCAATAGCGTTTCCTTCTGCTCCTGCTTCTGAGATTACCTCTGCCGAAATTTTTCTCAGGTCGGAATAACAAGAACCCTGAACAATCGGGAACAATCTTTGCTTGTGTCCGTACAATTCTTTGTTCTCTTCCGTCCAATCGATGCATCTTTTCAACCAACGATGTGTAAGCTCCATTGAGGTTTTCACAGCATTATAATCGCTAGGATAAGCAATACACTCATCGAAAGCCATAAAAATATCTGCACCGATCTGTCTTTGGATCTGCATAGAAATCTCTGGTGACATAAATTGCAAACTTCCGTCGATATGGGATTTAAATTTCACACCTTCTTCAGTGATCTTTCTGCTTTTTGCCAAAGAAAAAACCTGATAACCGCCGGAGTCTGTCAAAATTGGTCTGTCCCAGTTCATAAATTTGTGGAGTCCGCCCGCTTGCTCCATAATGTCCATCTTTGGACGAAGCATCAAATGATACGTATTCCCAAGAATAATTTGCGCTTTTATATCTTCCTTCAGTTCTCTCTGGTGGACGGTCTTTACCGATGCAACCGTTCCAACCGGCATAAAGATCGGGGTTTGGATTTGTCCGTGGTCCGTCGTAATCACTCCAGCTCTTGCCTTTGATTCTGAAGTTTTTTCGATTTCAAAAAATTTCATTCCTTATATTATTAATTTCCCAAATTCGGTCTTTGCCGAAAAGAATCCGTCTCGCAAACTTATCTCGCTTGTGGTGGCAACTCTGGGTTTTCCTTTAATTTTTTATTGATGTAAGCTTCCGCCTTTGGGTCTTTCGCCTTGATCAATTCCTGCGCCTGATCCATAATATCTTTCAGAACGTCAGGTTTTGTCATGTAATATTTATAACTATCCGAGAATAGTTGTCCCTTGATATTATATTTCTTAAGAATAAATCTTGTGGCATTTTCAGAATTGATATTTCCTCCGATGGTATAGCTTTGGTCATTGATGGCAAAATCCGCGATGATCTCAGCCATTTTTTCTTCGGACAAAATATGCTCCGGTTTTTGTATCGCCTCTTGACAAGACAAAACACAGAAAATCATCATTAAAGAAAAAATAAAATGTTTCATATTATAATTTTTCCACCACATAGGCACAATAGATTTTAGAAAGAAAAGTTCCCCCATTAGTTAAAATAGCTATTTGGACTTTGTTTTTCATTTTTTAAACTACAATTTCTATGTGTCTATGTTGTTTTAATACTTAGAGCTTAAATTTAATTGCCAGTAAAATATTTTACAGCATTAATTCAAAGCTTTATTTTTTAATTTTCTCACTGATTTTACCGATTCAGCAGGTCATTATTTACAAATCAAATCAGCGGGATCTGCAAAATCGGCGAAAAATAATATTTAATACAAATTTAACATAACAGGTTCTTTACAATTTTCCGATAAGGTTTTTCCATTTGAGGTTCAGAACTCCGAAAACAGCTTCCTGGATGATTCCGCCATTCATTTTGCTTTCACCTTCGGTCCTGTCGGTAAAGATAATTGGGACTTCTACGATCTTCAGATCTTTTTTGAAGACGCGGTATTTCATCTCAACCTGGAAACCGTAACCTTTCAGCTTGATCTTATCCAAGCCTATTGCGATCAATGTTTCTTTTCTGAAACAAACAAAGCCGGCTGTCGTATCGTGAATCGGAAGTCCGAGAACAAACCGGACATACTTGGAAGCGAAATAGGAGAGCAAAACCCTTCCCATCGGCCAGTTCACAACATTCACACCTTGGGAATACCTGGAGCCGACAGACATATCCGCATCTTTACAAGCTTCATAAAGTTTTATCAGATCTTTTGGATTGTGGGAAAAATCGGCATCCATCTCGAAAATGAAATCATACTCGTTATGAATTGCCCATTGAAATCCGTGGATATAAGCTTTACCCAATCCATCTTTTATTTTTCTGACCGTCAAATGAAGCTGAAGCGGATATTTCTCACGAAGTTCTTTTACAATATCTGCAGTTCCGTCAGGAGAAGAATCGTCAACCACCAAAATATGAAAGTCCTGCTGTAAGCCAAAAACAGCAGAAATGATCTTTTCGATATTTTCTTTTTCGTTGTAAGTAGGAATAATGACTAATTTCTTCATTCTGCAAATAATTTGCAAAGATAATCTTTTACCGGCTAATGTTTTTTGGTCGTTTGTAAATTAACTTTTTTTAACCAGAAATAAACCCGGTTCGAATTATTTCAAACCGGGTTTATTTCAGTTAAGCAGTGGTACCGATGTACTGCGAGCTTGAGACGGTTTGCTCATCGTTTGACCGGAAGGCCATCCAAACATGGAGTGTTTTTTCCTGGAAATTGATCGGCACAATGGCCGAGTAGGTAGCCTCCGAACGAATTGCTGCGTTCTCTATAAAGAATGTGAAATTTTCCCCTTCTGCTGCCAGGAGGATCTGGGCAAGGTCATTCTCTCTATCGACATTCCCTGCAGAGTTGTCCTGCCATGTGATATCTAATTTGTCTCCCGATAATTTTATCGAGAGCGGAATGGCTGCTAAAAGACCTCCTTTTGAAAAAGCCAGAGCGGGGTAGTCCGGAGTAATGGATGAGGCTGCATAGTCTATTTTGAAGTTCTCCATCAGATTGGTCATTGCCAGATTATAGCAAGACCTCATCCCACTTCTGTTCCCGAAATGCCTGCAGGCATATCCTTTGTAAGACTGCATGAACTCTGCGCATCGTTTCATCCGGTTCTGGATGAGAAGCTGTTTGGCGGTTGGTTGAGCATTTCGTTTTCTCGGGCGAGTCCTTGTGATCTCGTTCCCATAGACGTTGGCCACCACGATACGTCCTGTACGTCCCGAAGTGCCTGATAATAATGAGTCATATAATTTTCCCATAATACATGTTTTTTTTTGTTAATGAATTTAAATTAGAACTTTATCATCAGCTGAATGATGCGGCAAATGTATTATGGTGATACGACAGAAGTTGACGTGTTATTTTTTATTTTGGATTTTTTTATGAAAGGCACATGAAGTTTTAACAGGTCACTGGTTTTGTTTTCCCGCAGATCTCCATGATCTGGGCAGATCTATTTGTTTCTATGATTTTCTGTTAACATAATATGGAGTTTGTATATCCCATGTATATCCATTCTATATCCAATTTATATCTATTCTATATCCTTTGTATATCCTTTGTTCGATGCTCGTTCGATGATTGTTGTCAGATCTTGTCTTTTTATAAAAAAATGCTATTAAATCCATTTAACATAATAAAAAAGCATGAAAAATATTTTGGATCCAGTAAAAAAACAATTAATTTTAGGAAAAAATAAAAAGCGACACGTTTTGTCGCATCTCCTTGCTATCATTGCATCGAGAGAATAACAATTAAAAAAACTCATAACATGAAAAGACTCAGCATCGGCGTGGGCATTCTTGTCCTGTGCCATGTCCATGCCCAGAAGGTAAGCTGGCAAAAGAACATAGATTCCAATACCCAGGATTTCCTTTCCGGGCTTGCTGTCACGATAGACGGCCAATATTTGGTATCCGGATCTTCCATCCAAAAGGATCAGAACCCAAGCTCCAATCAAAACAATGGTTACGATTACCATATCCTTAAACTCGACCAGCAGGGGCAGAAGGTCTGGGAGAGGTATTTCTCGGGTAATCGTCATGACTACCTCAGTTCCACCGTTTCCACTCAGGAAGGCGGTTTCCTGTTGGCAGGCACCTCGTATTCCTCATCGGTCCTGGACAAGAAGGACAAAGGCAATGGCTCTTCTGATATTTGGGTGATTAAAATAGATGAAAATGGCGAAGAAGAATGGCAGCAGACGATAGGAACGAGATACAGCGAAGAGGCCAGGAGCGTGACGCAGACGACCGACCAGGGCTATGTCATCGCAGGGAGCACGAACCACCCGAAATTGGGCTATGGTTCCAAGGATGTCCTTGTGACCAAACTTGACAAGACGGGAAAGGTCATCGTCCAGCTCATCCTGGGTGGCAAAGGCCTGGACGAGGTGGAGAAGGTGATACCTACAAAGGATGGTGGTGTTCTGATGGGTATCTATTCGAGAAGCGGGGCAATTAATGAAGAATTAAAAATTAATAATGAAGAAGGCTCAGCAGGTATAGATGCTTCGACTCCGCTCGGCATGACAGGCGAAGAGCCAATAACCACCAACTATCAACCAAAAACCACAGAAAATAATGGCGAGGGCGATTATTGGATCGTGAAGCTGGACAAGGACAACAAGGTCCAATGGGAGAAGAACTATGGCGGAAGCGAGGACGACCATATCCGGACGTTGGCACTGACGGACTCGGGCTACATCATCGGAGGAGAGAGCAGGAGTGAGACCTCGGGAAATAAGAGAGCTAAGTTGGAAGAAGGAACTGATCTTTGGGTTTTGGCTTTGGATGAAGATGGCAATGAACAATGGCAGCAATCCTACAACTTTAAGAACAGGGATGTAATGATGAGCCTTAATACCATTAAAAACTCAAACTCTGAGACCAAAGGCTTTTTGATCGGTGGTTTTACCCAGACAGAGGGTAAAGTTCAAAAGAATGACGAGACATTTTGGATGTTGTATATCGACAAAGATGGCAAAGAGGTCTGGAGAAAATATGTAGAAGGCAAAGAAAAGAAGAACGAAGAAAGATTGACATCGGCGTTGCTTAACAGGGATGGTTCATTTGTATTGGCAGGGACTAGTGCAGAGGAAGTGGGCAAAGAAAACTGGAAAGTGGTAAAGCTGATGGATGGCGATATAGAAGATCTGATGGAGAACAAGGACATCCGGATCTACCCGAATCCGGTGAAGGAGTACTGTTATGTGGAACTCAGTTCCGAGTTCTTTGTTTCGGGTTCCGGGCAAGCAGATATCTATGTCTATGACATGACGGGCAAGGTGATACAGAAGTTACAAACAAAGAATAAGGTAACGAAGGTCGATACGAGTAAGCTTCCGCAAGGAGTATATATCATCAAGGCGAGTATCCCAACGCAACAGAACAAAAAACTAACTACTAAAATTGTGAAAGAATAAAACACTATGAGAAAGAGATTACAATTATTATTTATTTTATATACAAGTATTATTGGAATTAGGGCACAAGATGGAGGAAGCTCTTCTAACATGGCAAAGACAATAGACATGTATCCTAAGAGTCCGGAAGCCTCGGCCTTGTCTCAATTTGTGGATATCCCTGCCGGAAATTATACAGGTGTTGCTGATTTTTCAATACCAATATACACCATAGAATTAGAAGGACAAAAAATCCCAATAGAACTAAGGTATACTACAACAGGTATCAAAGTAGACCAGATCGCAACACGTGTAGGATTGGGCTGGGTGCTTGACGCTGGACCTTCTCTATCCCAGCAGGTCTTCGGCAATCTGGATGTTGTCTTCCCTCGACCTCAATTTAATCCTGCTTCCTTTGTTCCAAACTATGCGCAAAATCAGCAAGACCCCAGCTATCAGCTGGCGCTTAGGGCAGCCGGAATGATCTCCACTCAATATGACCCGGAACCCGACGTTTTTACATATCGATTGCTGAATAAAAGCGGAAAATATATCCTTGACCGTACAGGAACAAAGGGTATTTCTATGCCTTATAACCAAACAGATATCACTGCTTCAGGCTATAGAACTCAAATGGACCTTGTGGACGAGGAAGGCTTTAAATATACTTTCAATAGTTTTGTGGATTACCAGACCAAAATCCAAAATAGTTGTACAACTGCGAGTGAATTTACTTATGATGACCCCAATTTCAAGTTACAACAGGTCGTTTCTCCCAAAAATGAACTTGTGAAGTATGTATATGCTTCTTTCATTGCCAATACAAAATATATTCCTAGCATACAGACTCAAGTGGCTACAGGTTATTACGCAGGGGGGCCGTTGCCTGCTTATGGAGGACCATATGGACCAACAGCCAAAATCAAATGCATCAATTATGCCGAATCAAAGGAGGCGGCTTTGAGTGAAATCCAGTTTAAAGGAGGTAAGGTGCAATTCACATACAGCAACAGAACGTCAGAGCCAAGGTCCGATATGCCGGGAGATGTCTATCTAAAAGCCATAACTGTAATCAATGATAAGGGGCAGATGATCAAAAGCTTCACTTTGGAATATGAATATTTCTTCTCTTCCGATCCTCTTCCGACTACTTCTTCTCCAGGTTTTATGTATATGGGAAATTATATTGCTGGGATGAATTATCGATTAAAGCTGAAAAGAGTAATAGATAATCTTACAAACAGTAAGTACGTTCTTGATTATTATGAGTCTGCTAACGATGGTAAAAAGCTACCAATCCGTACCTCTAACGATCAGGACTTCTGGGGAGTATATAATGGAGCAAACAACGGTATAAAAGCAATTGCATCAACAGAATCGGCATATTACAATGGGGGAACACAGTATTTAGGAGCTAACAAGAATCCAAACATCCAATATGGAGTACTGGGTAATCTAAAGCAAATTACTTATCCAACCGGAGGTTATACAACGATAGAATATGAGGCGGATGATTTTGGACCATCCGATTTTTTCTACACCAACGAACTTGCTAACACCGGAACTATAAGAGTAAGAAAAATAGAATCCTTTGATAATAATAATGGGAAGATCACAAGAGAATATACCTACAAGGTACCTACAGAGAATCATATTTTGCCTTATGTTGATTCAAGCGGAATGATACATGGAGACTATTATTTCTCAAGTCGTGTTGTCAGGCTGAGCCCTTCCCCTGTTCCCGGTGCTACAACCTCAGCGGTGGAGAGTTATGCCTCCAATAATCCGGGCTGGCAGACCTCCAATGTAAATGGGAAATCAGTGGCTTACACGTATGTGCAAGAATATTATAAGGATGAAAAACAGCCGGTAAACTCCTACCGAAAAGAATATGAATTTACCAATATCAATGATTATGATAATATGTACAGCGCAGATAATGGGACTAGTGTAACCTGGTCGCCCGGTAATATGGAGAACGGATTATTGAAAGAAGAGATATTGTTCAATTCCAACGGACAAAAGGTCAAAGAAACTTATAAATCGTATAAAAATGACGGGCATTTCAATTCAAAATATGGGAATGATACCTATAGTGATTTTGATATGGGTTACGGATTGAAAATTTATCCATCAGCAATGGCCAATGGATATACAAGTACGGGAGGTCCCATCATAATGTATAGATTTAATTATTACGCATACTCATTAAGGAACACCTGGATCCGAGAAGACAGTGTGAGGGTACGTGATTATATCAACGGGACAGACTATATCGAGACCCTGCAAGTGAACAACTACTCCATCCCGGCATACAAACATACCTATCCTACAGAATCCATATCCACTGGAAGTGGGAATACGATGATGACGACATTCCGCTATCCACAGGAGATAACGGCTGCAGAGCTGGGTACGGCGCAGTCACAGAGTGTGCTGAATTCTATGCTGACAAAGAATCTTCTGTCCACCCCGCTCATCGTGAAGAGTTATAAGAACGGGGTCGTCAACTCGGAGGTCAGGACCTTTCAGGAAGAGTACAATACGAATGTGTCCGGAACGACCATGATACTTCCAAAATATATCTATGTGAAGAAAGGGGAGAACGCCGCCGTGGAGGACAGGAAGATCACCTTCGATTCCTACGACACCTATGGGAACCTGACGCAGTACACCCTGGAGAACGGCATCCCAGTCTCTGTGATATGGGGCTACAACAAGACGATGCCCATCGCCAAGGTAGAGGGTGCCCTGTTGTCCACGATCCCATCAAGTGCCATAGATGCCATAGTGAATGCCTCCAATACGGACAACAATCCTCCGTTGGCAAATGCAGGTCAGACCGAGCAGAACCTTGTTGACGCGCTGGACACTTTCAGAAAAGGTCTTTCCAGCTACCAGGTAACGACCTATAGCTACGACCCGCTGATCGGTGTCCGAAGCGTGACCCCACCATCGGGACAGCGGGAGTACTATACCTATGATGATGCCGGCAGGTTGCAGGAAGTAAAAAGGATGGAGAAGGACGGCTCAGGGAACGAGGTGCTGCATGTGCTGAAAAAGAACGAATACCATTACAAGGATTAAAATGAAAAGCTAAAAATCAATAATGAAAAATATATTAAAAAATAAAAGCTTCAGCTTTAGTATCCATATTGTACAATTGTATAAGATCTTGACAGAGCATAAAGAATATGTTCTTTCCAAACAGTTGTTACGAAGTGGTACGGCTGTAGGAGCATTGATAAGGGAGGCTGAGTTTGCTCAGAGCCGAGCAGATTTCATCCATAAGCTCCATATCTCCCTAAAAGAAGCCAATGAAACATTATACTGGCTGGAGCTACTTTACCAGACAGACCATATTGATGATGTACTTTTTGATGAGAACGCTTTTCTTGCCAAGGAACTTATCAGTATGCTCGTTTCTAGTATTAAAACCTCAAAAAAAGCTTTAAACCATGAAAAAACACAAAGATCAAAATAAAATAACGGAAAGAAATAGGAACAAAGGGATGGAACAAGGTTTTTCATTCTTCACTTTTAACTTTTCATTGAAGAAATATTTATCACTTTTCATTCTATACTTTTCATTATTCATTTCAGCACAGACCCAGACGGAGAACTATGTGCTCAGCACGACCTGCCTCACGGCGGACTGCGTGAAGAGGATGGAGGTCATCCAGTACTCCGACGGGCTGGGCAGGCCCAAGCAGATCCTGAATGTCGGCGCATCCCCCACGAGGAAAGATGTAGTGACCCATATCGAATATGACGGGCTGGGAAGACAGGTAAGGGATTATCTGCCTGTGCCACAGTCCGGGGCAAGCACCCGGAATATATATCCTGCAGCCAATGCGACCAATGCATCTATCTATGACAACGAGACCATCTATGGTGAGAAGATGATGGAGAACTCGCCGCTGGGCAGGATTCTTCAACAGACGCCACCGGGCAATGCCTGGCAGGGACATCCTGCCACGTTTGACTATAAGGGCAATGTGCAAAATGAAGTGCTGAAGTTCACCACCACAACGTCTGTCCAGAACGGTGCGAACTATGTGCAGTCCCTCGCCATCAGCGGGCATTACCCTGCCAAAAGTCTCTACAAGAACAAGGTGACGGACGAGGACGGGAACACCACTTCCGAATATAAAAATGCACAGGGGCAGACCCTGCTTATAAGGAAAAGTGTCCTGATGGATCCCGTAGAAGGACCCTCCGGCGCTCCCGCAGGTCCCGGTGCGAACCTCGAGAATGTGGACACCTACTATGTCTATAACGAGTACGACCAGCTGGCCTTCGTGATCACACCGATGGCCTCCAGGGAACTGGTCATGTTTCAAAGTTAGTGATGAATATATTTTTAGATTTTAAGCTGTTGAAAATCAAGTAAAATAATAATTTTAAAGTTGTTAAACAATGGTAGGTCTAGCCTACTATCGTTTGATTTTGTAGGTAAATGATGCCTTAAATGATTGAGGATCATAACAGGTGTTCCAAACTTAGTGATGGGTATGATTATAAAATTTTAACCTATTGAAATCAGATAAAATAATAATTAAAAAATTTAAAAGCGAGAGTAGGAATAACCTACTCTCGCTTATTTTTACAGAAAAACATAATTGTAAATGATTCAAGGATATAACAGGTGTATCAAAGTTAGTGACACAGGTATCTGTCCCTTTTGCTATTCCGGAAAAATTATAAAGAATGGACATACGAAAACGGGAAAACAACAATATTTCTGTAAAAGCTGTGATCAAAGATTTTTGGACTATTATTCATATAGTGCTTACAGGAAAGAAACTAATTTTCAAATCGTACAACTGATAAAAGAAGGTCTTGGTATCCGCTCGGTTGCAAGAGTATTGAACATATCTGCCACAACAGTACTCAAAAGAATCCAAAATATTGCTGAGAATATTCGTATTCCTGTTCTGTTATTTGGAAAGACCTACGAACTGGATGAGATGCGATTTTTCATCAAAAAGAAAAGCAATCCGATGTGGCTGACCTATGCGATTGATAAAACGACCAAAAAATTTGTGGCCTTCTATATCGGCAGAAGAAATAACAGGACACTAAATGCCGTGATAAAAACATTGCTCAATGCCAAAACAGAAAATATCTATACAGACAAACTGAGAAATTACCAATATCTGATTCCCGAAGACATCCATATTACGCAAAGATATGGGACCAATGGGATTGAGAGAAAAAATCTAAATATCAGAACCCATCTCAGGAGATTCGGGAGAAAAACCATTTGTTTTAGTAAAAGCATGAGAATCACCCAGGCAGTTCTGAAGATCTATTTTTGGTTATGAAAGTTTCAAAAATATGTCCATGCCATGATTTTTTAATTTAAAACTAACATTTCGGAAACTTGGAAGACCTATAGAACAATTATTAATCTTGATTTAATGAAAATTTCCAGAGAGACCATCGGTTATCTTTTTTATTGGACAATCATTTTTGTGGTAGCCGGTTCTATGGTTGCTTATGGTTTAGGTAAGCCTGTCCAGTTTCAGGGTTTTGAGAAATCGGCCAATTCCAATTTATCAGAAGGTCATCAATTGATGTGGTCGTTCTATTCCTATTCGCTGGCTTATCCTATTATCATTGGTGTTCTGGAGATCTTGGGCGGAATTTTTTTATTACTTAATAGGACAAGGATCTTCGGATGTATTTTATTGACCATCATTCTTTCGAATATCATTATTCAGGATTATATTTACGATATAAAAGCTTTGAATTCAGCGATATATTACCAAGTTCTGGTTTTTGTCATATTAATTTTTGACTATGGTAAAGTCAAAAGAGTAGTCCAGGAGTTATTCAAAACGAAAGAAAGAAAAAGAGATCTCTTATTGATGTTGATAGCTTTTGCTATCTCGATATTATTCAAATACATAGAGGCAAAAATTTAACACTCCATTTACCTTTAAATCAAAATTTTTGGAATAATTTTAGCTAATAACTTTCAAAACAAATTTTTATGGAGCTTATTTTCGAAAACAAAAAGTCTGGGAATGGTGGATTTATATCCATGAAAAATCATCAGGAAGAAATCGGAAGATTGACCTACACGATCGTTCCCGAACTTAAAAAACTGATCGTGAGCTATGTGATGGTTTTCCCGAAATTCGAAGGGAAAGGATTGGGAAGGACTTTGGTAGAAAAATCGGTAGAATTTGCAAGAAAGAACGGCTGGTCTATCAAAGCGCATTGCTCCTATGCACACGCAGTTCTCAGCAGAAAAACAGACGTTGAAGATGTTTTTGTAGCTTAAAGATAAATTTATTGCCTTGGTAATAATAAAGTTACGGCTCGCATTTGCGAGCCGAGCTTTTTTATCTAATGTGGGAATTATCTATTCATAGACATCAGGAATTCCTCATTATTTCTGGTACCCTTGATCTGTTTCTGAACAAATTCCATAGCTTCCAAAGGATTCATATCTGCCAGATATTTTCTCATGATCCACATGCGTTGTTGCGTGGCCTCATCCAAGAGGAGGTCATCTCTTCTCGTACTAGATGCAACCAAATCTACAGCAGGATAAATACGTTTGTTAGCGATTTTTCTATCCAATTGCAATTCCATATTTCCGGTTCCCTTGAACTCTTCGAAGATCACTTCGTCCATTTTGGAACCAGTGTCGATCAACGCTGTTGCGATAATTGTCAAAGAACCTCCATTTTCGATTTTCCTGGCGGCGCCAAAGAAGCGTTTCGGTCTGTGAAGCGCGTTGGCGTCCACACCTCCGGAAAGGATCTTTCCAGAAGCCGGCGTTACAGTGTTGTAAGCTCTCGCTAGTCTTGTAATTGAGTCTAGAAGAATCACAACATCGTGACCACATTCTACCATTCTTTGTGCTTTGGATAAAACCAGATTCGCCACTTTCACGTGTTTGTCAGCCGCCTCATCGAAGGTCGATGCGATCACTTCTGCATTCACGCTTCTTTGCATATCGGTAACTTCCTCAGGTCTTTCATCAATTAGAAGAACCATCATATAAGCTTCCGGATGATTGGCAGAAATGGCGTTGGCAATATCTTTTAATAAAATCGTTTTACCGGTTTTCGGCTGTGCAACGATCATGGCCCTTTGCCCTTTCCCGATTGGTGCGAACAAGTCTACAATCCTTGTAGAAAGCGTAGAGTTTTTACCTGCCAAATTGAATTTCTCCTGAGGGAAAAGTGGTGTCAGAAATTCAAAAGCTACTCGGTCTTTGATAAATGCCAAGTCTCTTCCGTTAACTTCTGTAGGTTTTTGGAGAGAGAAATATTTCTCTCCTTCTTTAGGCAATCTCACGATTCCTTTTACAGTGTCTCCCGTCTTCAGACCATAATTCCTGATCTGATTGGTAGAAACATAAACGTCGTCCGGAGAAGAGATATAACTGAAATCTGAAGAACGAAGGAATCCGTAGTTGTCCGGAAGTATTTCCAAAACACCTTCTATGGTTACAATTCCATCAAAGTTGAATTCCTTTTTTGGAGCTGCAGCTTCCGCCTGTTGCGTTTCGGATTGATCTTTATGATTGTTATGTTGCTGGGAATTGGGATTTTGTGCTTTTTGCTGACCTCTATTGCTGTTGTTGGTCTTTTGCTGATGCTGCTGATTGTTTTGCTGCTTAGGCTGTTGCTTTTGTTGAGGCTTTCTTTCTTCCTGCTCAGGCTTTTCATCAGTCTTTGGAGTTGCTTCCTCGATGGAAGCTGGAGTAATAGAAGTTGGTTCCTCTGTCTGAGTTGGAGTGATTCTCGCTCTTGGCGCTTTTTTCCTTGGCGGATTCGGAGTTTTTACTTCTTCTTTTACAATCTCCGCCGGAACCTTTTCTGTGCTGGTGGCAGCAACGGCTTCCGTCGGAATTATATTTTCTTCTTTCGGCTTCTCTGCGGGCTTCCTACCTCTTTTCTTTGCAGGAGCGGCATTTTCTGAAGGATTCTCTTCTGTTTTTTTTGTCATATTTTCTTGAGTAGCGTTAAGATAATCTTTAATGATCTTTGGATTAGAAGCCTGATAGTCCAGAATAGCGAAAACAGTTTCTTCGGGAGAGCTTTTCTTAGCCAATTTAACGCCTAGATCTTTAGAAAGTTGAGCCAATTCCTCATCGGATTTTGACCGTAGCGTTTCAATATTAAACATATAAATACGTAAAAGGTAATTTTTATTTGTGTATAAGTAAGAATGAAAACCAGGAGGTTATCCATTTTTATTGAGTGATTACAATGCAAATCTACATTAATTTTTGAATTACGCAAAAATTATTTTATTTTTGCAATCTATTTTAACCTTTTTTATAAAGGATTTATAATAAATATGTTACAAAGAATACAAACCATCTGGATCATCTTATCTGTTCTGGGAGCATTGTTCCTCAATCTTACAGCACAAGACCTGGATATATTGGGAGGCAGCCTGACGATCAATGTTTCTACAGTGGTATTGATATTGGCAGGATTGCTGAGTGTTTTTAGTTTCAAAAACAGGAAAAGACAAATATTGCTGAACAACATCAGCCTTATTATAAACGCTTTGTTGGTTGGTCTTTTGATTTACTGGTTACTAAATTTATCCGGAGGAATTCAGTTTCCTGAGAAGGGTATTGAGCCAATTTTCCCATTCATCTCGATGATATGTTTGCTTTTGGCAAATGTTTACATCAGAAAAGATGAGAGGCTCGTAAAATCTGTAGACAGACTTCGATAGGCTTACGACGATTTTTTTGAGTGAGAACAGCTTCCTTTTGGAGGCTGTTTTTTATTTTAATAGATTTGTGCAAAAGCTTAGTAATGTGGACACATTCAATCACTTAAAAACAATTATCAGCATTATTCTGAGTCTGGGAATCGGAACATTGTTGAATGGAAGCGTGAGATTCATACAACATCCCGGGAGGAACAAGCCGTTTTGGTTGCATCTGTTATTTGTTCTGTATGTTTTTATTTTGATGATTCATTTCTGGTGGTGGGAATACCGTCTTAGAGCCATTACGTCCTGGACTTTCACACAATATATCTTCATTATAGCTTATATCATTTTATTCTTTGTGCTTTGTACATTGCTTTATCCGACGGATGTTAAAGATTATGGCAATGATTACAAAAACTATTTTTTCTCCCGAAGAAAATGGCTTTTTGCTTTCCTTGGGATAATGTTTTGCCTGGACCTGGTTGATACACTATATAAAGGAAAAGATTATCTGGACTCGCTGATGCCACTTTACGGAATACGAATGATAACACATATCCCACTGAGTTTTGCTTTGATCTTCATTCATTCTAAAAAGAATATCTATTATGCGGGCGTTTTATTATTTTTCATTCTGTTCGAGATTTTCTTTATTTATAAAAGATATTACCTTTATTCTTGATGATTGGTAACAATTCGGATAAAAAAAGGACTTATAATACTTAATTAATAAATCTGAACTATGAAAAAAGTAATCTCCATTGTTTTAATTGCTCAATCGTTTCTGGCTTTTGCCCAGGATATTTCCAAGGAAAGAGTTGTAAATATTATTTCAACCTTAGCATCAGACGAAATGAAAGGCAGAAAGTTCGGGACGCCTGAAAATGATAGATCAGCTGAATACATCGCTCAGGAATTCAAAAAAAATAATCTGAGTTACTGCTACGGAGATTCTTATCTGATTCCTTTCGAATACAAAGGGCAAAAAGGTTACAACGTATGCGCAATCAAGAAAGGCAAGTCGGAACAGAGTCTGGCTTTCTCTGCACATTTTGACCACATCGGGACCAATAACAAAGAAGGTGATAATATCTACAACGGAGCGGATGATGACGCAAGCGGTGTTTCTACAGTGATTGGTCTGGCAGATTATTTTAAAGATAAGAAAACCGATTTCTCAATGGTTTTTATGGCTTTCAATGCAGAAGAGATCGGATTGATTGGTTCAAAAGCTTTATCGGAGAATCAAAACTTGACTCCTGTCTTCAATAATATCAAAGTGCTTTTCAATTTCGAAATGCTGGCAACTGAATCTCAGTTCGGAAAAAATGCGGTTTTTATGACTGGTGATGAGTTTTCTGACTTCGATGAATTGATCAATGCCAATGCTGTTAACGGCTTAAAAGTTTATCCCGACCCATATCAAGGACAGCAATTGTTTTACAGATCTGATAATGTAAATTTTGTCAAAAGAAAAATCATTGCACATTCTATCTCAACAGTTGATATGAACAAAGCGTTTCATTACCACGCTGTGAATGACGATATCAATATTGTAGATGCAGACAATCTGACAAGCATCATCAACAACTTCGCTAAGACGATTGAAAAATTCAACACAAAAAATTTCCAGCCGAAGTACAACGATAAGGTAAAATACGATTTCTAGCGTCTTGATAAACTAAGCTATTTATTTTCCGTATTTTTGCTTTTCAATTTTTCTTAATGAAACCATACCAACGAATTTTAGGTTTTGCAAAACCACATCAGAAATACCTTTGGGGAAGTATGTTTTTTAACATTCTTTACTCGCTTTTGCAGATCTTTTCCATAGGGACATTGCTTCCGATTCTGAGCATAATGTTCGGAACTTCTGATGAGATCGACACTACAAAAGCGCCGATCTGGAATGGTAGACTGGCGGATTATTTCGCTTATGTGAAAGATTGGGCCTATTATACAATTCAGGTTAATATCGATGAACACGGCGGAATCAAGGTTCTGGCGATTCTCTGCTGTATGACGGCTTTTGCTTTTTTATTGAGGAATATTTTCCGTTACATTGGTTCTTATTTGTTGGTCAATTATCGAGTTGGAATTACCAGAGACTTGAGAACTGCGATGTATGACAAGTTTCTGAAATTACCGGTTTCTTTCTTCACAGAACAGAGAAAAGGCGATATGATGTCCAGGATCTCCAACGATATCGGAGGCGTGGAAAGTGGAATTATGGGTTCTTTGGTGGACATCGTGAACTCACCGTTTATGATTATTTCATCATTGACGGCATTGTTTCTCCTTTCTCCTAAATTGACTTTATTTTCATTGATCGTTTTCCCAATCATGGGATGGATCATCTCTTGGGTTGGAAAAAGTTTGAAGAGACAGGCTAAAAATGCGCAGGAAGAATTAGGGAATCTTTTCTCTTTGGTTGATGAAACCCTGAAATCCTCAAAGGTGATCAAGATTTTCAACGCAGATAAAATTCTGAAAAATCGTTTTAATAAAACTACAAGCCAATGGCAACATCATGCCATATCGATGAGCAGAAGGCGAGAATTGGCCTCTCCAATGAGTGAGTTTCTTGGTTCTGTGACGATGTTGTTGATCACTTGGTACGCCGGAACAGAAATTATTAATGGAACCAATCGTGACCCTGCAACTTTCCTTGCTTTTATCGCAGTTTTCTTCCAGATTTTGGATCCAGCAAAACGGTTGTCAAATGCTGTTTCTAATATCCAGGGTGGAATGGCGAGTCTGGAAAGGGTTTCCGAAGTTTTGGATTACGATCTGAAAGTTGATGAAATCCCGAATCCGACACCAATTTCTGAATTAAATGATAAAATTGAATTCAAAAATATTGGATTCTATTACGAGAAATCTAACCTTATTCTCAAGAATTTTTCCATCGATTTGCCAAAAGGAAAAACGGTTGCTTTGGTTGGACAATCCGGAAGTGGAAAAACAACGATCGCCAATCTGTTAGCAAGATTCTACGACGTTTCTGAAGGCGAAATCCTGATTGACGGGCATAATATCAAAAATCTAAAACTGACGGATTATCGCAAATTGTTAGGAATGGTAACTCAGGAATCTGTTCTTTTTAATGATTCTGTTTACAACAATATTTTGATGGGAAATCCCGACGCAACCGAAGAACAAGTGATAGAATCGGCTAAAATTGCCAACGCTCACGAGTTTATCTCACAGCTTCCGGAAGGCTATCATACCAATATCGGAGATGATGGGAACAAACTTTCCGGTGGCCAGAAACAGCGTGTTTCCATTGCAAGAGCTGTTTTGAAAAATCCACCGATTATGATCCTTGACGAAGCAACTTCTGCCTTGGATACAGAATCTGAAAGATATGTTCAGGACGCTTTGGAGAAGATGATGCAAAACAGGACTTCTCTCGTGATTGCACACAGAT
This sequence comes from Epilithonimonas hungarica, assembly GCF_900102265.1. Classification (GTDB taxonomy): domain Bacteria; phylum Bacteroidota; class Bacteroidia; order Flavobacteriales; family Weeksellaceae; genus Epilithonimonas; species Epilithonimonas hungarica. Next base: position 190,009 of record NZ_FNBH01000001.1, read on the forward strand.
TATCAACGATCCAGAAAGCTGACCATATTGTGGTGATGGAAAAAGGCGATATTGTGGAGCAAGGTTCTCATCAGGAATTGATGGACAGAGACGGAACTTATAGAAAGTTGGTCGAGCTTCAGAATTTTGATTAATGAATCCAATTCAGGAATATTTCTACCGGATTGACGAGCCTGATTCAATTCTTAGATAAACAGCATTAAAAAACTGTATATGATAGCACTTTTTTCTAAACTTATTGCTCTACAAGTTTTATTTTATCTTTTTACTGCTTTATTATCATTCTTAATTCTATATTTATTCAGGGAGCATAAAAACGATAATATCGATGATAAAAAAGGAAAAGCAATTTTGACAATTATGTCTTTCTCGACATTTGTCTTGTTAATTTTATATAGTTTGATTTGCTCTTCTATTGTTAATAACTATATAATTTTGAACCCAAGTTATAATAGAATCAGTTTTAAGATATTATGTCTAATTTTTATTATTCCAATAATAGTTTTAAAGAAAAATCAGCAAAGTAAAAGTGAGTATTTGCGTAATATAATTGGAGTTATAATACTGTTGCCATTACTTTATTTTTTGGGATTATATTTATTTAAAATGTGAAAAATTCTATTTCCTTGATGGTAAAATATTCTTGAAATCACTTTGAAAGTAATCGTTTTTTATGCTTCATGAATTGGAGCACTTTAAAATGTAAAATATCATCCAACTTCCAATCCATTTTTCACAGGCAAACTCGGACTTAACAAAGTCACATCACTTTTATTTTCTCCATAAACCCCAAGAACGAGACATTCGCTGAAAAAGTTGGCGATTTGTTTCTTTGGAAAATTAACCACTGCGAGAATTTGTTTTCCAATCAAATCGTCTTTAGAATATAAAGCTGTGATTTGAGCAGAAGATTTCCGAATTCCCAAATCTCCAAAATCAATTTCCAATTGATAAGAAGGATTTCTGGCTTTTTCAAAATCGTTAGCGGAAATAATGGTTCCTACTCTGATGTCGATCTTCTCAAAATCGCTCCAGGATATTTCAGGTTTTGTCATTATTAAATTAATTTTATATTTTAATCATCTAAATTTATCATATACCAATTGACCTCATAAGGATATTTTTCGTAGGGTGAATCTCCCTCTTTGAAGGTCAAACCTTTGTCATAATCCTTTTTTGCCAGCCTTGCACTTTCTAAATATGTTTTAAAATCATTATTGATTTTGTAAAGACTCAAAGCTTTGTAATATTCCGCATCCGAGAAATTTGGGTAAAGCTTTAGAGCCTTGTCCAACTCTTCAACTGCACTTTTATAATCTCTTTTTTCGTAATATATAATACCTGTGTAAAAATAGCAAAGTGGCGAAACCCAATCGACTCCGCTTTGTTTTTTGATTTTATCGATTTCTGATTGCATCAATTTCAGAGCTTTATCAAAATCATTTAACTGTAGATAACATAGTGATTTATAAAAATCATAAGAGTGGTCATTTTGAATTGCGTCCCCGTATTCTTTAGTCGCTGCGTCCAAATCCTTTAAAGCATCGGCGTAATTTTTCAAGAAAATACATTTCAGAAAACCTCTTCTACCCAAATATTCTTTTCTGTTATATTTTACAGCTTTATCATAGCTTTTCAGGGCAAGTTCATATTTCCTTGTTTTCCATAATGGTAAAGCTTTATGATGCCAAAAAATAGCGATTGCAGAATCTGCTTTTAATCCTTCATTGATACAGTCTTCCCAACCCTGTGCTAAATAGTGGAATTGATAAGCGCATTTCCTTGTATATTTTTCGATGATTGAATCTTGTTTGACATTTTGTGAAAAACAATTGAAAAAAAAATAAAGAAAAACTAAGGTTAAGAATTTCTTCATATTAGATCTCTTTGGTTAAATCTTCCAAAAGCTTTTCAACTTCAAATTTTTGCTCAGAATATTTTAATTGAAGTTCACTTCCTTCGCCCATTCTTCCATAATAGATCAAAGCTTTCTCACCAAAGAAGTTTTTATAATAATCGGAAAGTTCCGGAATCTGGGGAAAATTGGTGTGAAATAACATTTCGTAGTAAGCCTGCCACTCACGTTCGTTTTTATCCATGATCATCATTTTGGGCGATTTTTGGCGAACGTGCAGCATCTCATGAGCGAGCATATTGAGAACTAATGTTAAATCAAAATCGAATAGATTTCTTGGAATCAAAACTTCCTGCATATCTCCGATTTCTCCATTGGCTGTCAATAGAACCGAGTTCTTTTCTAATTCTTCCCTAAAACCAAATCCTAAAAAATTCTCATCATCCAATTCGAATTCATGGATAAGGAATCTTGCGGCATCGAGAATCTCACCGGTTTCTTTATAAGCTTTGAGGTTAAATTGTAATTGTTCGTAGTTCATTTGTGTTAAAATAAAATTGTTCTAAAGTGTTTCAAATTTACAATTTAACGACAAATATCTCAAAAGAAGTTGAATCTGCGGCCGCGATAGTAACGGTTACCCCGCAACGAGGCGGCGGAACGCAGTGGAGCCGCTGATTGAGGAGTATGAGTGGATAGCGCGAAATGTCCGCCCATAAAAAAATCGCACCTGTTTGAGATGCGATTTGATTTATTTAGAATTCCATATTGACTTCCAGTTTTTCTGCCAGAAGTTTGGAGACTTTTACTTTGAGTGGCTCGATATCGATGTTTTGCATCGCATCGTTGGCGAAAGCGTAAAGCAATAATGCCCTGGCTTCTTTCTTGGAAATTCCACGAGCTCTAAGGTAGAACATCGCGTCCTCGTTCAGCTGTCCAACGGTACAACCGTGCGAACATTTCACATCGTCTGCGAAAATCTCCAGCTGAGGTTTTGTGTCGATAGTTGCGCCCTCATCTAACAAAATATTGTTGTTCTGCTGATAAGCGTTGGTTTTCTGAGCAATCTTGTTCACAAACACTTTTCCGTTGAAAACGCCGTGTGATTTATCTTTGAAAATCCCTTTGTAATTCTGGTAAGATTCGCAGTTTGGCGTGTTGTGATGAACAGCCGTGTGGTGATCTACCAATTGGTCTTTCCCGATAATCGTAATACCGTTCATAAACGAGTTGATATTCTCTCCGTTGTGGATGAAATCCAGATTGTTACGAACCAATTTTCCTCCGAAGGAGAACGTATTCACAGTCGTTAAGCTGTCTCTTTCCTGCTTCGCAAATGTGTGGTCCATAAGGTAAGATGTGTCACTGTCGTTCTGTAATTTATGCCAATCTGCTTTTGCATTTTGGTAAGTGAAAATCTCCGTCACAGAATTTGTGAAAACGAAAGATTCATCGAAATTATGATGACTTTCAATCACTTCTACTTTTGCACCAGCTTCTACAATCAATAGGTTTCTTGTGTTGTAGAATGTGTTTTCTTCCTGACTGTCAGAGATATAAAAAACGTGAATCGGTTTTTCGATAACGATGTTTTTAGGAACTTTCAGGAAAAATCCTTCATTGAAATAAGCAAGGTTCAAATTGGTAAAAGCTAAATCTTTGTTAGCAATCGTATTGAAATATTGATTGAATGTTTCTTTTTTTGCGGAATCATTCAGCGCTTCGTTCAACGTCAGGAATTCTGCATTTTCAATAGAAATGTTAGAATATTCTTTGTGAAGTTTCCCGTTGATAAACACAATCCAGTCAAAATGTTCCTCGCCAAAATGTAGTTCGTCCAACTGTTCTTTGATGATGTGATGGGCTTCTGAAGGGAAAAAGTTGTAATCTTTTTCCGTGATCTCCTTCAGATTTGTGTATTTGTATTCTTCATCTTTTTTGGTAGGAAAACCTTTCTCCTCAAATTTCCGAAGAGCGGTTTTTCTCTCTTCGTTCAAAAAAGAATGACGAAGCGTCTCTAAAAATGAAGTGTGATTATTTATAATTTGTTCTTGTAAACTCATTTTTTATTTATATCCAATTCAACTGATGTTTAGTCAAGTCGTTTTCTGTATTTCCTGTATTGAGTGTTGTCGCTGGTTCAAACAACATTACCAAAACTTCATTTTCAGCAACAGGTTTGTGTTCTACTCCTTTCGGAATGATTAAAAATTCTCCTTTGTTCAGCGTGACTGTTTTATCACGAAATTCAATATTTAAAGTTCCTTCAGCAATGAAAAACATTTCGTCTTCATTATCGTGTTTGTGCCAGACAAATTCGCCCTTGAATTTTGCCAGCTTTACTTGTTGCCCATTAAGTTCTCCTACTATTTTTGGCGACCAGTATTCTGAAAACAACTGAAATTTTTCTGCTAAATTTACTTTGTCCATTTGATTAATTCAACAACCAATCGTAACCTTTTTCTTCCAGTTCAAGTGCTAAAGATTTATCTCCAGTTTTTATGATTTTTCCATCCGCCAAAACGTGAACGAAATCTGGCTGAATGTAGTTTAAAAGTCTTTGGTAATGTGTGATTAGAAGGACTGCATTACCTTCACTTCTAAATTTGTTGACACCATCCGCAACAATTCTCAATGCATCGATATCCAACCCAGAATCAGTTTCGTCAAGAATTGCCAATTTCGGGTTTAGCATCATCATTTGGAAGATCTCGTTTCTTTTCTTTTCACCACCGGAGAAACCTTCGTTCAAAGAACGGGAAAGAAAATCTTTTCTGATTCCTAATTTCTCAGAGTTTTCGCGGATTAGTCCCAACATTTCTTTAGCGCCCATTTCTTCCAATCCGTTTGCTTTTCTTGTTTCGTTAAGAGCGGCTTTGATGAAATTGGTAACGGTAACGCCAGGGATTTCTACAGGATATTGAAAAGAAAGGAAAATTCCTTTATGAGCTCTTTCTTCAGGCGCATCTTCGCCGATTTCTTCTCCTTCGAAAAGAATTTCGCCTTCCGTTACTTCGTAATCTTCTTTTCCTGCAATTACAGAAGAAAGAGTGGATTTTCCAGCTCCGTTCGGTCCCATGATAGCGTGAACTTCACCTGGTTTTATTTCAAGATTGATTCCTTTTAATATTTCTGCGCCATCTTCAATTTTGGCGTGTAAGTTTTTGATTTGTAGCATTGCTGTTTGTTTAATGCAAAAATTTATTTATAGTTTGATTTGTCTTTTTTATCCAACCGAACCTTCCAAAGAAATTTCCAGTAATTTCTGAGCTTCAATTGCGAATTCCATTGGAAGTTTATTCAAAACTTCTTTACTGAATCCATTTACAATCAGGGCAATTGCTCTTTCTGTATCGATCCCTCTTTGGTTACAATAGAAAATCTGGTCTTCCCCGATTTTCGAAGTCGTTGCTTCGTGTTCCAATTGTGCAGTCGGGTCTTTGATTTCGATGTAAGGGAAAGTGTGTGCACCACATTCATTACCCATCAACAAAGAATCGCACTGAGAAAAGTTTCTCGCTCCTTTTGCAGTTGGCATTACTTTTACCAAACCACGATAAGAATTATTGGATTTTCCGGCAGAGATACCTTTTGAGATAATGGTTGATCTGGTATTCTTCCCGATGTGAATCATCTTTGTTCCCGTATCGGCATATTGATGATTATTGGTCACTGCAATCGAATAAAATTCACCAACCGAGTTATCACCTTTCAAGATACAACTCGGATATTTCCAAGTCACAGCGGAACCTGTTTCAACCTGAGTCCAGGAGATTTTTGCATTTCTTTCGCAAAGCCCTCTTTTCGTCACAAAATTGAAAACACCACCTTTTCCTTCTTCATTTCCCGGATACCAGTTCTGAACGGTTGAATATTTGATTTCAGCATCATCCAAAGCGATTAGCTCTACAACCGCAGCGTGAAGCTGATTTTCATCTCTTGATGGCGCTGTACAACCTTCAAGGTAAGACACATAACTTCCTTCGTCAGCAATTACCAATGTTCTCTCGAACTGGCCCGTTCCTGACTGATTGATACGGAAATAAGTAGATAATTCCATCGGACATCTTACCCCTTTTGGGATGTAGCAGAAACTTCCGTCAGAAAAAACAGCGGAATTAAGAGCTGCATAAAAGTTATCGCCTCTTGGAACGACTTTCCCAAGATATTGTTTTACCAAATCCGGATGTTCCTTGATCGCTTCGGAAATGGAGCAAAAGATAATGCCTTTTTCTCTCAAAGTTTCCTGAAACGTAGTTTTTACCGATACTGAATCTACAACAATATCAACCGCAACGTTCGCTAATCTTTTCTGTTCCTCGATATTGATTCCCAATTTTGCAAAAGTCTTCAACAATTCCGGGTCCACTTCATCAAGACTTGCCAATTCAGGTTTTGCCTTTGGAGCTGCGTAATATCTGATTGCTTGAAAATCAGGTTTTTGGTATTTGATGTTCGCCCAATTTGGTTCTGTCATTTTCAGCCAGATTCGGAAAGACTCCAGACGCCAATCGGTCATCCATTCCGGTTCTTCTTTCTTTGCAGAAATTGCCCGGATGATATCTTCATTCAGCCCAGTCGGGAAATCTTCATACTCGATATCCGTTTCGAATCCGAATTCGTACTTTTTATTTTCTAAATCGACGCGTAGATCGTCTTCTGTATATTTACTCATTAGATAGATTTTAGATTTCAGATTTTAGATTTTAGATGATTCTCACATCTAACTTCTAGCATCTAATTTCTAATTTATAAACTGAAACTTTCTCCACAACCGCAAGTTCTTGCAGCATTTGGATTATTAAAAATAAAACCTTTTCCGTTCAAGCCTCCTGAATATTCCAGAGTTGTACCAGCAAGATAAAGAATCGATTTTTTTTCGATTATCACTCGTACACCGTTATCTTCAAAGATCTGGTCGGTCTCATTTTTTACATTATCAAACTTCAAGACGTATTCTAGTCCGGAACAACCGCCACTTTTTACGCCCACTCTTATATAGTCGGTCTCAGGATTGAAGCCTTCTTCAGCCATCAACTGAGCCGCTTTGGATTTTGCCTGATCGCTTACTTGTATCATTGTTTTTATTTAGACTGATTTTAGTCTACAAAAGTACGAACTAATTTCCGCAATCTCAAATCGATGACATCTATTTTAACGATTTTAAATAGACTTTATCATTTCGTTTGATAATGAATTACAGTTTGTTAATGTTAAATTGTTATCAAAAAATGAACAAATATTAATTCTGATAGTTCTTATAATTAACTTTGCCCGAATTTGTTAATCAAACAATCAGTTTTAATTATGAGGAAGATTTTTATTTTGATGATGCTGTTTTCCTTTTTTGGGAAAATGATGAGCCAGACCGAGAGATATATTTATCAGACCGAGGTGAATCCGGATACTATCAATCTCGTAGATATGAAGATGGAAAGAACCTTTTTGGATGTAAAAAATAACCAGTCATTGTTCATTAGTGAAAGTAAATTGTTAAGAGATTCTCTAGTTGCAGTTTTGAAAAGCCAGACAAACCCGGATATAAAAAAGTCAAAAAAAGACAAACCGGAATTTCCAAAACTGGCGAATGGAAAATCGATTCAACCTACTTTTTTTGAATATTTCATAAAGAAAAATAATGAAGATAAGACGGTAAGTCTGGTTGAAAGTATTGGTTCAAAGCAAGTTTATTATCAAGAAGACCGAAAAATGAATTGGAATATTTCTGATCAGGTTTCCAATTTTAATGGTTATAAAGCCCAGAAAGCCACTATGAGTTTTGGCGGAAGGATCTGGACCGCTTGGTTTGCTCCGGACATCAAAGTATATGACGGACCTTATAAATTTTCCGGATTACCAGGATTGATTGTAAAGCTTGAAGATGAGAAGGGAGATTATAAATTCAATTTCCTGAAAAAAATATCAATCCCAAATTCTTTTTCAGAGGATATAAGACCTGATGCAAGAAAATCAACAAGAATCAACTTTCAAGGTGATAAGGCATCTGTTAAAATGGAAATGGTGAAAAATAAAGACCCGGAAATCAATCTTGATAATTTCAATCCTGGAGGAGGAAGAGGAATGCATCAACGGAATGGAGGATTTGGAGGCCAGCCTGGAGGCGGAATACCAAATGGAGATATGGGAGGTCAAGATATGCAAATGGGAAATCCTACTCAAAATCCCACACCAAGTAATGGGAATGTTATGAATTTTGGAAACACAAACCCAATTGAATTAAGTAATAGACAATAGATATGAAACTAATAAAATTATTAAGCCTGTTGGCTATGCCATTGGTAATGGCCCAACAAAGCACTCGTTTTATTTATCAGGTTACACAAACGCCAGATTCTACAAATACGGAGAAAAAAACCGAATTGGCTTATCTGGATGCCGATGGGAAAAGATCACTTTTCTATGCCGAGAATTCTTTGAAAAGAGATTCTCTAATGGACAGAATGAGAGCAACTAAGAATTTTGACAGAACTCAAATGCAGAATCTGAGAAGTAATCTTCAGTTTACCATTGAAAAAGACCTTACTAATCAAAGTTTGATTTATAAATCAAGAATTGGCAGAGATAATTATTCTTATTCAGAAACGCCCGTTTTTGAGTGGAAGATATTACCGGAAACTGTGAAAATTGGAGATTATCAAACGCAAAAAGCAGAGACCAGATTCGGCGGAAGAACTTGGTACGCCTGGTTCACACAAGAGGTTCCTTTGCAGGATGGACCATATAAATTTTCAGGTTTGCCAGGATTGATTGTGAAAGTTCAAGATGATAAAGGTGATTATTCTTTTGACCTGATGCAAACGAAAAAGATAACGGAGATATATCAACCTTTGAATAGAGGACAATTTATTACTCTTTCCAAATCGAAATATCGGGATATGGAGAAAAAGATGCAAAAAGATCCTGCAAGTTTCATCAATGCTCTAAGAAATAGTGGTGGAAGAGGCGGCGGAAACCGGCCACCAATGAGTCCACAGGAGATGCAAGAAATGCAAAAACAAAGAGAAGCAGAAATAAAAAGCAGGAATAACCCAATCGAGTTAAAATAAAAAGCGGGACAAATATTTGTCCCGCTTTTCTATTGTGGTTTTCTAATATCTTTTATTTCTTCAATTTTTTCTTCGAAGTAATCTTTTTTCTCAGGATGTTTTTCTGAAAGTATCTCATAAGCCTTTATTGCTTTGGAGTATAGTTTTTGTTCCGTGTATAACCTGGCCAGGGTTTCTGTCATCAAGTGAGAGATGTCATCCTTTTTCTCCTTCACAACATAGTTGCTTTCTTCTTTTAACTGAGATATTTTCGGGTTGGTCTCTATGAAGTTGTCAATGATCTTTTCTTTGGCTTTGGATGGTTCCTGCCTAGTCTCGGGTCTTTCAATTTTCAGCCAACTTTGCCAAGTATTGATAAAAGCTCCCACATTGCTTTCAGGAGTTTGCTTTGTTTCAGCTTTTTCCGGAATTGGAATGATTGCTTTCTTCTCCTCGATTTTAGAAACATCATTTCCAAAGAATGAAACATTGAAAATAGGTCTTTCTTCTTCAGGAATTTCAATTTCCTTTTCTTCTGTTTGAGCTTCTCCTGCAATGATTTCTGTTTGAAAATCAACCTTATCAATTTTTTCAGGCGTTGGAGCAACGTCAACTTTCGTAATGATCTTCGGAATTTCTCTTTCTTCTGTCTCATTTTTACCAATCAATGCATCCGGAATATTTATCGAGAATGACATTGGTTTCCATTCAGAAACAGGTTCTTGAACTTCAGTTTTAGTTTCAGTGATTTCTGGTTTGATTTCAGCTTCAGGAGTTTCTTTTTCAGTGATTTCGAAAGTTTGCATATTTTCAAAATTGATTTGACTCTCTTCAACTTTTTGTTCCTGAATTGGATCTTCGACTGTTTCTTGAACTTTTTGAGGTTCAGAAATTTCAAAAGATTGCGTGTTCTCAAAACTGATCTGGCTGTCATCAATATCATCTTCAGAAATATTTTCTAACAAAGGTTCTTTATATTCTGATGTAATGACAGGCTTTTCTTCTATTGGTTTTTCCTCTGATTTCTCTTTTTTCGAAGGATTCAGATAATCCAGATGATTTTTTGGAATCGAGAATTTCACATTCGGAAGAAATTCTTGGATTCCATTAAAACTTATATCTCCCGATGTTATCTCGGGTTCAGATTCCTGTTCTGTCGATATTTCTTCTATTTTCGTTTCTTCCGGGATAGAAATGTCCTCCATGTTTTCTTGAACAGAAATTGATTCTTCCGCACGGTTGTCATCGATGGAAATTTGAGCATCAATGTTTTCTGCTTCTTCTTTTAGAACGAGCTGTCCAGACTCTTGAGAAGCATCCGGGTCAACCTCCGGGGTTTTCTCTTCGAGGAAATTTTCTTCACCTTCGTAGAGCAGTCGGTTCTTTTCTCCATCTACAACTATGAATTCTGAGTTCTCTCCATTTTCAGTTTCGATGATTTTTTCAACATCAAATTTATTCAGAACAGAATGTGTTTCTGTATTTTCAATTTCCGTTACGATTTCAGATTCTGCAGGTTTTGCATCTTCTTTTGTTTCGTTGTTAGTTTTCTGATTATCAATTGTTTTTTCTGTTATTTCTGATGTTGGAAGGGCTTCTTTTTTGGAGATTTTTTCAGAATTCACGAAGTGATAAAGGATCTTTTTATCTGTTGTATAAGCAGCTGTTTTAGAAAGATTTTCTTTATATTTTTCCGGCATGTAAAGATTGATCCCGTAAAGATAGAGTGCTCTTATACTTTGCGCATAAGGCATTTTTTCTGATTCGGATCTCAAAATGTCCAGATCGGATTCGGTTATAATCTTCGGATTTTTAACTAATTCTAAAACTCTAGTATTCATTATCTTACCAATTGGCTACAATATCATTGAAAATTTTGTTGATGATCCTGTCATTCACAATTTTTACTTGTGCAGTTTCTATCGTGTTCAGGTCCAGATCGCTGTTGAAAACAGCTTCGTCACTGTAAGTTCGGTCAAAGCTAAGTGTTGGGTCTTTGCTATTTTCATAATGGACCTTCACAGAGATTGTCAGCTTGTTTTGCTGTGCTTGTATTGTGTTTCCTGATGTCGTTGTAGTTGCAGACCCGATACTTGTAGGAGTGATATTATAATCGCTGATCTCTCCTTCTATCAAAAGGTCCGGATTTTCCACTGCACCTTTCAATGTTGTTCTTTGGAGAAAACGATTCTGCAAGGCGACCGTAAAATCCTGACTCAAACTTGGAAGGTTGTTGGCAGCATTATTCGGGAAAGTATTGATCTTCACAGTTTTCATGTCCTCGCGGAGAGAAGAACCTGTGAAGGAATAGCAGGATGTTAAAAGTAACAACGATAGGATAAAAAGTACTGAAAGGTTTTTCATTATTAATATTTTTTACCAATTTCGGTAAGCTCGTCATGCTCTATTTGAGCAAGACCGTCTTTGAAAGCAAAGTAATGTGAGACATTTATAAATGGCAAAGTAAGAAATATCCCGATACCACAAAGAATTATCCCTAATTCTCCAAGAAAAGCTGTCGCTATTGAAAAGAAAAATATAGTAAGCAGATTTCCCTTTGTCATGATCTTAGAAATATTCCAGGCGGTTTTTATATCTGTGATCTTCTTGAAAGTGATCAATGCAGGAACATAAAATGCCTGAAGCAAAACATAGAGTATGGCAAAATAGACCACCGCTAAAAAGATCATCCCGATGCCTCTGGCCAGTCCGGATATCATTCCGTCATTATCAATTGTGATGGAAAAAACTCCAAATGGAATGAACAACAGGATCAAGCCGGCAAAAATATACAGTTGGAAGATAAGATACGGTACAAAGTCATCGAAATTAAAGATCTCCCCAGCTCCTGTCGGGATTCCTTTCTCAATTTTGTAGCAGATCTTGTAAAAATTTCCAACTGCCATCAACCCACAAAAAGGAATTATACTTAATACGATTGTGCATAGAAATGATAAAAAGATAGTTCCAAAATCTTTTTTCATCAAGTCTATTGCTTGTGAAATGTATTCTCCGAATTTGAATTGAACGGGTTTGGGTGATAGTTGACTCATAGTTTTAGTATTTTTTACTCTTCTAGATTATATTGTTTTATTTTTCTGTATAGCGTTCTTTGCGAGATCCCCAATTCATCCGCTGCTTTGTTCCTTCTTCCTTTGTGCTTTTCCAATGCTTTGATTATCAAATCTTTTTCATTGTTTTGAAGCGAAAGGGATTCTGGTCTGGCTTCTTCAATTTCAATGTCTTCTACATCGTTGTAATGATGGTCTTCGTCCTCAGAAATAATCGTCGGATTATGGATCTGATTTTGATTATTGTTGTTGTTATTCTCGAAGAAAAGCAAAGAATTTGGGTTTGCATTCTGAGCAGATTCCGGAGTGTAGATCCTATTGATCAGATTTTTTTCCTGAGAGCTAAGGTCTGCATTTCCTCTGCTTTTTATCAGTTCCGAAGTTAAGGATTTTAAATCATTAATATCATTTCGCATATCAAAGAGAACCTTGTACATAATTTCTCTCTCCGAACCGAAGTCTGAACCCGAATTTCCACTTCCTTCTTTCTGAACCACAGCAGGAAGGTTGGCATTCATCGGTATGTATTCCGCTAATTTCACGGAATTAATTTCACGATTCTGTTCCACAACAGTCATTTGCTCAACCAGATTTCTCAGCTGACGAACGTTTCCCGGAAATGCATAATTTTCAAGGTAAGCAACGGCATCGTCTGTCAATTTCAACTCGGGCATTCTGTACTTTTCAGCAAAATCAATCGCAAACTTTCTGAATAACAAGTGGATGTCGCCCTTTCTTTCCCGCAAAGCCGGCATATCGATCTGAACCGTATTCAGACGGTAATAAAGATCTTCACGGAAACGCCCGTCCTGGATGGCTTTCATCATATTCACATTCGTCGCAGCTACGATTCTTACGTTGGTTTTCTGGACTTGAGATGAACCGACTTTCATAAATTCGCCACTTTCCAAAACTCTCAAAAGACGAACTTGGGTCTGAAGCGGCAATTCTCCAACCTCATCAAGGAAAATTGTTCCGCCGTCGGCCACTTCAAAATAACCTTTTCTGGTAGAAGTCGCCCCCGTAAAAGCACCTTTCTCGTGACCAAAGAGCTCTGAGTCGATGGTTCCTTCAGGAATTGCACCACAGTTTACGACGATGTAAGGCTGATGTTTCCTTCTTGATTCTGAGTGGATTATTTTCGGGATGAATTCTTTCCCAACACCACTTTCTCCAATTACGAGAACGGAAATGTCTGTTGGAGCAACCTGAATTGCTTTTTCCAAAGCTCGATTAAGTGCCGGAAAATTCCCAATAACTCCAAAGCGGTTTTTTATAGATTGTAAGTCTGCCATTTTTTTAATTTTTTGCCCGAGATCTGCATTTAGAAATCGGAAGATTTTTTGATTTTGAATTTTTTAAAATTGAATTTACAGTTCAGCGATCTGCTTTCTGTAAACTTAGTTGAAATGATGAGTGTAACCTTCCAGCATTGTTTTGCCCTCATCATAATTGGCCAATGCTTTGGCTTTCAAATCCAAATAATCTTTGTTTCTGATCTTCGAAACTTTACCTCTAAAATAAATATTTTCTGCAAAATCATAAACTTTGCTTTGTTTTTCAAAATTTTCTAAAGATTGATAATAATCGATTTTTTTACCAATAATAACTTTTGGTATCCAGTCGTTAAGAGATCTATTAATTTCTAAAAGTTGAGATGTAATGTTTTTATTGATCTCTATTGGCTCGTAATCATAGTTTGCTGTCAAAATCCTGAACCTATCGGATTCTTCGTCACAATTGACCACAAAACGAATTCTTACCCAAGCGTTTTCTTTTTTTACATTTTCGGAATTGTATTTTTTCTGAAATTCCTCTTCAATCGCAACTTTTTCGCCTCTGTATTGGAATCCTTTAGAATCATTAAAGTATTGAAAAACCCGATTCTCATTACATAAAATAAAGTCTTTTCTATCTGATTTCTCATCAAAAGCGATATTGCCAACATAGTCCCACTTTGAATTTTGAGAAAAAGTCAATACTGGCAGAAAAAATAATATGTACAGAATACTCTTCAAAAATTATTTATAATTTTTTATAAATTCAAAAACAGGGTCGATGCCATTAGTATAGTCATCAAAAGAAGCTTCTACAACGTAATCCGGTTTTATGGTATTGATGTTTTTCTTTTTCGTTCTGATGAAATAATATGTGGAATAGGTCAATTTCAATTTAGAATTTGGCAGTTCAAAACTTTTAATTTCTCCATAATGATTAGGCTTTCCCGATGTTTCTTCTCCTACGAAAATTGCTTTGGTTTCCTCTTGAAAATCTGTTGCATTGAGAATTGCAGAAGAAAAAGTGTCACGCCCCAAAACTACGAAAAGATGACCTTTTTTATTAATATCACGGTTCTGGGCCAGTTTTTTAATGAATTCCCTACCTTGTTTGGAACTGCCACCTCCATTATATCTCATATCGAAGATCAATTTATCGACTTTGTTATCCTTGATGATCTTGAAAACCGATTCTTCAAATTCTCCGAAATTCAACGGATTCTCAGAAGATGAACTGCGTTTTTCATTGGTTGTACAAACATTGTAAAGAACATAAAGAATCTTCTCTTGGTCAAAATATTTCTTCTCGAAATATTTCTTCTTATTTTCCTGAACAAAAGTCAGGTTTTTTGGGGTGATTTTCACCCTGTTTTCCTTAGTTATGACAGATGGGAAAATGATCTTCTCAGATATTTTTCCATTCTTTTCATATTTTATCTTCACCGCATCGGTTTTGGAAAAACCAAAATTTTTGAGCGTTTGATTACAAGGCAAAATCTCCGGAATACGATTTCTGAAGATCCCGGAATTTTCATTTGGGAATAAGGTGGACAAACTGTCTGTCACGGTTTTGATGTCAAAATCATTAACAGCCAATATTTTCCCACCCAGTAATTCTTCGTTTTCAGAAGTAGTAAGTGTAATGTAAAAGTCATTGCCAAAGAAATATGAACCTAATGGTAAGATTTCATTTTTGTTGATGAATTTCTTTAATGACAAATTGGTATGCGTATCGCCTTGTTTTGTAAGGGCTTGCTGCAGCTTCAAAGCCGTTTGGAAGTCGGTAAGATTATCCGATTTAGCAATTATATTATTAAGGTCTTTTGTGAAATCCGCTTCAGAGCGAAGTGCAAAAAGATTGTAATGCTTATTGGTAAGATTGTTTTGCAGATATTTTATATCCTCACTCCATTTTTCGCTACCCATTTGCGCAGAAATACCCAAGGATAAAAAAAAGAAGAAAATTAAAACCAGTCTTTTCATTTGTGCTCCAGGAATTTACAAAACCGTTTCCCCCAAAAGCGTTCCCTGTGTATTCCCGTGGACGAAAACGGAAACAATGTCACCAATTTTCTGTCCTTCCAACATATCGAAAACGCATACTGCATTCTGGGAATTTCTGCCTTTCCATTGGTTCTTATTCTTTTTAGAAACTCCTTCAATCAATATTTCGTGAACTCTTCCAACATAAGAGGCCATTCTTTTTTTGGATAGTTCACCTTGCAAAGCGATCACTTCCGCCAAACGTCTTTGCTTGACATCAGCAGGAATATCATCTTCCATTTTCTTATGGGCAGGCGTCCCCGGTCTTTCGGAATAGGCAAACATATAACCATAATCGTATTCCACTTCTCTCATCAATGAAAGTGTGTCTTGATGGTCTTCTTCCGTTTCTGTGCAGAATCCGATGATCATATCCTGCGAAAAAGAAATGTCCGGAACGATTTCTTTAGCTTTTTTGATTAGATCCAAATATTCCTGACGTGTATGCTGACGGTTCATCAAACCAAGAATTCTGTCACTACCGCTTTGAACAGGCAAGTGGACGTATTTGCAAATATTATCATGCTTTGCCATCACTCTGAAAACATCCAGACTCATATCCTGAGGATTGGATGTCGAGAATCTTATTCTCATATTTGGAACTGCATTCGCGACCATTTCCATCAATTGGGCAAAATTTACAGCCGTCAATTTTTGCATTTCGGATGCTTTTGCAAAATCTTTTTTTGGACCGCCACCGTACCAAAGATAAGAGTCAACGTTTTGACCAAGTAATGTGATCTCTTTATAACCATTATTCCAAAGGTCGAGACATTCTTCTATGATAGAGTGCGGATCGCGGCTTCTTTCTCTACCTCGGGTGAAAGGGACGACACAGAACGTACACATATTATCACAACCTCTTGTGATCGTAACAAAGGCTGTAACACCATTTCCCCCTAAACGAACAGGATTGATATCTGCATAAGTTTCTTCCTTCGACAGGATTACGTTGATGGCATCTCTTCCGTCGTCGGTTTCTTTGAGAAGATTTGGAAGATCTCTGTAAGCATCCGGACCGACCACCAGATCCACGAGTTGCTCTTCGTCTAAAAATTTGGTTTTCAATCTTTCCGCCATACAGCCAAGAACACCAACGGTCATATTTGGGCGTTCTTTTTTGAGGTTTTTGAATTGAGCAAGACGCATTCTCACGGTTTGCTCAGCTTTCTCACGGATGGAGCAAGTATTTAATAAAATCAAATCTGCTTCTTCTACTTTCAAAGTAGTATTGTAGCCTTGCTCATTAAGGATGGAGGCAACAATCTCGGAATCAGAGAAATTCATCTGGCATCCGTAACTTTCCAGGAACAGTTTTTTAGAATTTCCGGATTTTTCTGCAATAGCAAAAGCTTCTCCTTGTTTTGTCTCGTCTATATATTTTTCCTGCACTACATTTAAGATTTAAAGTTCAATATTTAGAAATCCAATGCTGAAGAACCTTGAATCCGAAAGTTTGAACTGTTTAAGTCTGCAAAGATACAAAATATTGTGACAGAATGGCAGAAAAAAACTCGGAGCAAGTCCGAGTTATAAGTAATATTTTATAGTGCCGCAATAATGTGAAAAATATTGGTGCACTCGAGTGTATTTATACAAATACTATGCAAATGTATTAATAAACTATTATATAAAACAAATTTTGTATATAATTATTTGTATACAAAATTTGTTTTTTCTTCTATAATTCTTCTTAGAATTTGATGATTTCTATATTTTTCAAAAAGACAATTAATCTCTTGCTCCATCTCTTGCCTTCTACTCTCTGAGATTTTTCCCAATATATATAGAACTACTTTTATTGAGGAATCTAACGACATTCTATCATTATTATTGAAATCCAAATCTGGAATTTTTGAAATTCCTTTGGGTAATTTTAAATCAAAAAGCACCCCACAATGTGCACAAGTATTTCTTAAAAAAATTAATGTGTCCATAAGGCTTTCGAATTTGGATAAATTATAGACTCCATACATATTAGAAATTCTTGATTTTATTTCTTTATCATTAAGATTTTTGAAGATTTTTAAAATAACCCCGAAAGAAAAGAATTCTAAAGTTTTCCATGCTGGAGCATATTTGTCATTAAGGTATTTTTGATGATGTTTTTTTATTGGTTTATTTGATAATTTAAATTCATCGTTGTAATAACGGTCAATATTATTGATGAAAATTTGATTTATAACTTTTGGATCAATAAACCAGAAAGGATTTGTTCTATATTTATTAGAGACATAATATACAACATTTGTTCTTAAGTTGATTTCTATTCTGTTCAGATATTTAGTAAGGATATTTCTCAGATCCACATCTAAATAATAGAGATTTACGGCATCAGAAAATTTGGTTCCTTTTATGAGGTTGTGATTTTCATCAATTACAAAAGGATGCCAATAAAATCCTAATCTATAATAGCCAATATCAAGTAAAATTTCTTTAACTTTATTTGGTTCAAAGTCGAAAACCATTCCTCTGCTTTCAAGTAATGCTATTTGTTGGTTAAATGTTGTTGCAATATTTCCCATTTTTGCCTTTAATCATTAAAAATAATTGGTAAATATAAAAATTTAATTATTTTTAATATTCTTCATCAGAATGGTCAGAAGTAAAATTGATCTCGAAAATAATGTTTGAACTTACCGGAACTCCATTTTTAATAGCAGGTTTCCATTTTTTCTTGATACGCTTCATGGCGAAATTCATATCCTGCTTGAATTCCTCGTCATTTCTGACTTTAGGATAGATCTTCAGCTCACTCATTTTTCCTTTCTCATCGATGGTAAGTACAAAAGAAAATTTTCCATTCACTGCATAGGCGGTGATATCTACATAGGCGTGTACCATCTTCATGAACTCGTTTCGGAAAGCTGTTTGTCCGCCGGGAAATTCTGCCTTGGAATCAGAAACAATTTCAGTTTTGGAAGTTTCGGATTGGGAAAAAACGGGATTGCTTATCAAGAGTGAAGTTATTAATAGAAAGACTCTCATTTTCTAATGGTTAAAAGTTTTGTCAAATATATTAAAATGACTGTAGAAATTGACTCCACTTTTATTGATCTTTGCCAGTATAAAAATTATAATCCTTAATAATAACACTAATGAATTGTCTTTGAGTGAGTTGTATAGATTCCGGGTCGAGCTTTAAAATTTCAACAATTCTTCTTGTCAGCCTATTAATGATCTCACGATCATCAGACTTCAAAGCTTTTTGGAAATTTTCCTTGATGATCCTTACATCATTGTCACTCAGTAAAATGACTTGGGGGAAAGTTGGAACATGATCTTCTTTCAGATGTTCCAGGATCGTGTGTGAAATATTGACATTGTTTTTAAGAGAAATAACGGCTGTCCCTGTTGCGATATCGCCCAAACGCTGATGATTTTTTGATACTAATGAAGTGATAAATGCTATGATTCCCATGCTGCCGATAATATCAACCAAACGGAAGATCCATCGCATCAGATAATCTCCGAAACTTGCCTGATAACCATCGATTTTTACGACTTTTATTTTCATTAATTTTTTTCCGAATGTCTGTCCTTCCATCAGGCTTTCCAAAACCAAAGTATAAATATGGACGGGTAGTGTGATGATCAGAACGAGTGCACCAACAGACCAGCCATCCATATCTCGGGTAAAGTCTGAAAAGTCAAAAACATTGCGCAGAATCCAAAATATGATGAAGACATATACCACTTTGATGAAAGAATCGATAAAAAAAGCGAAGATCCTTTCTCCAACACCTGCCAACGTAAAATTTACATTTACATTTTGTGAAGTATTGATGGCGATCTGATTCATATTTTTATTATTTTAGCATTATGAGAGAAGTGGCTTTTATAAAGCAAAATAAAGCAAAATGGTTGGAAATCGAACAGGTTGTCAACGGAAAAATGAAAAAAAATCCGGATGACCTTTCGTCTCTTTATATCAATCTTATTAACGACCTCTCTTTTGCACAGACTTATTATCCTAAAAGTAAAACCACAGTTTATCTCAATTTCCTCTCTTCTCAAATTTTTCAAAGAATCTATAAGACCAAAAGAATAGAAGAAAACAGGATCAGGCATTTTTTTGTAACAGAAGTTCCAATGACGGTTTACCAATACCGGAGATATCTGTATTATGCTTTTTGTTTTTTTGTTTTGTTTGTAGCAATAGGTGTTATTTCGTCTATCTATGACAAAGATTTTGCGACATTGATCCTAGGGGAAGGTTATGTAAACCAGACTTTGGAAAATATCAAAAAAGGCGATGCAACGGCAATCTACGGAAGCGGGTCCAATTGGAGCTCGTCCATAATGATCATCGCTAATAATCTGGTGGTTGGAGCAAAGCTATACATATATGGGATTTCGGGAGGAGTAGGAACTTTGTATGCCTTGATGCAGAACAGCATCATGTTAGGGGCATTTCAGTTTTTTTTCAAGACACAGAATGTGCTATTGGAAAGCGCCAAAGGAATCTGGCTACACGGTGCTTTTGAGATTTTTGGAATGGTGGTGGAAGCAATGGCGGGATTGATTTTAGGGGCGTCGATTTTGTTCCCCAAAACTTTATCCCGATTAGAATCCTTCAAGCAAGGTTTTCGAGATAGTTTTAAAATTTTTTTAAGTACAGTCCCATTTACCATATTTGCCGGAATGATAGAAGGTTTTGTAACCAGATATGCGCAGACGATGCCATTGATTCTGAACCTGGTCATCATCTTTGGAACGTTGTCTCTTATCGCTTTTTACTATTTTATATATCCATTTATCCTTATAAAAAAACTAAACCAAAATGTACTTGTCTCAGGAGATAAAAATCGATGATCTCATCAGCAATACAATTGTGTTAATTTGAAGCAGATGAGATTTAGAATCCTTCTTTTACTATTTTTTTCTTTACTGGGAAGCTCGGTTTTTTCTCAGTACGATACTGTGCAGGAAGTGGAAGTTGTTGAGGATTCCGTAAGCTATGATTCTGAGGAAGAGTTTGTCTTGACGGATTCTTTGGTCGGGTCCAATTATTCTACAAACAATACGCTTTATCCGAAAAATTTCTCTCCAGATCTCAAAAATAAATACAAAGGAAACGAATTCGATTATGGTGTTTCAAAACCTCAAGAATCACTTTGGGATATCATCAAAAGACAGATTGCCAAATTATTGTCCAGGATCTTCAAAGATATTGATCCAAATAAAGCTACCAATTATACGGTGATCATTTTACGAACTATTGGTATTCTGGTCATTGGGTCTTTGCTATATCTTCTGATCAGATATCTGATATCGAAAGAAGGAAATTTCTTGTTTGGAAAGAAGAATCGGAAAATTAAGATTGCGACCCAGGACCTAGAAGAAAACATTCACGAGATCAATTTTCCCCAGAGTATCTTGAAATTCGAAAAACAGCAAGACTACCGTTCAGCGATCCGTTATCATTTTCTATTTGCTCTTAAAAAATTATCGGACAAAGATCTGATCAAATGGAATCCCGAAAAGACAAATCGGGATTATCTGAGGGAACTGAAAAACATCAGCTTAAAAGAAGATTTTAGTCGTATCATTTACATTTATGATTATATCTGGTATGGCGAATTCGATACAGAAGAGAAAGATTATCAATATTACAGATCCTATTTTAACAAATTCTAAAACAATTCATCATCCGCAGATCAATGAACAAAACCTTCAAAATATACGCTATTGTTTTTATCATCATATTGATTGTGGTGGCGATGTTTGGGATAGGTAAAAAGCCTGCTTTGGATTGGCGAAAGAACTTTGATGTCGATAAAAAAACACCTTTTGGGCTTTATATTTTTGATCAGGAATCGTCCGGTTTATTTCACAGGAAATTAGAAAAAGTAAGAGTTTCTCCCTATTCTTATTATCAAAAAAATAATCAGAAGAAGCCACATAATATCCTGATCATACAAAAAAAACTGGACGATGTTTCCTGGCAATATATTTTGGATCAGGTTTCTAAAGGCTCCGATGTGATGTGGTTTACCAACGACACTACTGCAAAATTGAGAGATACATTGGGTTTTAGATTCAAGACTGTGGGTCATGAAAAAAATTATTATCTGCAATTCACCGATAAAAAATTATCTGATAACAGGTTGTTCATTGATAAGTTTCCTGAAAACCAAGGTTTTTCTTATATCAGGAATGATATAGAAATTCTTGGGAAAACATTACATAAAGATAAAAGTAATGAGACTTCCTTTAGTGCGGATTTTGTGAAAGTTAATTTCGGGAAAGGACATTTTTATATCCATTCAGAGCCTTTGGTTTTGACGAATTATTATATTTTAAATTCTAAGAATAAATATATAGAAAGCGTACTTTCTTATCTTCCGAAAAGGGAAACAGTGTGGTTTATAGAAAATGATACACCATTATCGATGTCTCCTCTTAGATTCATCCACAGTAATCCTCCACTGAAATATGCGTGGTATCTACTGCTTTTTGGTTTGATTATTTTCGTGATTTTCAATGCAAAAAGAAAACAGCGGATAGTCCCAATCATCGAACCTCTGAAAAATACTTCGGTCGAATTTATCCGCAGTATTGGAAATCTTTATCTACAGGAAGGTGATTTCCACGAGATGATGGCGAAGAAAGCACAATATTTTTTGAATAGAGTAAGGATGGATCTGTTGATAGACACGCATGATCTGGATGCACAATTTATTAATAAACTACATCTGAAAACCGGAAAGAATATAGAACTAATAGAAGAAGCCGTAAAATTGATAAAGAAAGGACAGGATCCTTATGCAAGCGTGATGAAGGAAGAGCTTATCAGAATGAATCAGCTTCTGGACAAAATTTTAAAATAACAATTATGGAAGAACAATACCAAGACAAAGCACCCGAATTCCAGTCAAGGCTGGATATGATGGAATTGCGAAATAATCTGGAACGTGTAAAAGCAGAAATTGCAAAAGTCATTGTAGGACAGGATAATATGATAGAACATCTTTTAGCGGCATTATTGTCAAATGGACATGTTTTGATAGAAGGTGTTCCCGGCGTTGCAAAAACAGTTACCGCAAAATTGTTAGCTAAAACCATTTCTGTAGATTTCAGCAGGATACAGTTCACGCCGGATCTGATGCCTTCTGATATTTTGGGAACTTCTGTTTTCAATGTCAAAGAAGCGGACTTCAGATATAAAAAAGGTCCAATTTTTTCCAATTTTGTTTTGATTGATGAGATCAACCGTTCGCCTGCAAAAACGCAATCAGCATTGTTCGAGGTGATGGAAGAACGCCAAATCACTATGGACGGGATCAAATACCCAATGGAAGAGCCATTCTTAGTGGTCGCAACTCAAAACCCGATCGAACATGAAGGGACTTACAGGCTGCCGGAAGCACAACTCGACCGTTTTCTTTTCAAAATCGAAGTTGGCTATCCAAATCTGGAGCAGGAAATTGAAATCATTAAAAACCAACACAACAACAGATTAGAAGACAAAACCGACGTAGTTCAAACCGTCATTTCCGGACAACAATTGAAGCAATATCAGCAATTGGTAAAAGATATCATTGTTGAACAAAACCTTCTGGAATACATTGCGAAAATCATTGTTAATACAAGGGAAAATCAATTTTTATATTTGGGCGCATCGCCAAGAGCGAGTTTGGCTTTGCTGACCGCAAGTAAAGCTTTTTCCGCCATCCGAGGCCGTGATTT
Organism: Epilithonimonas hungarica; assembly: GCF_900102265.1. Lineage (GTDB taxonomy): Bacteria > Bacteroidota > Bacteroidia > Flavobacteriales > Weeksellaceae > Epilithonimonas > Epilithonimonas hungarica. The sequence continues at coordinate 212,993 of NZ_FNBH01000001.1, forward strand.
CGTAACGCCGGAAGATATCAAGGAAGCATCTTTTGCAGTTTTACGTCACAGAATTATTGTTTCCCCGGAACGTGAGATGGAAGGCCTGACAGCGGACGAGATTATCAGACAAATCTTGGAAAGCATCGAAGTTCCGAGATAATAGACCACAAAATAATTGGAAATCCTTCGACTCCGCTCAGGATGACATCTCTAATAGTACGCATTTCAAACCACTGTCAGTCTGAGCGGAGATGAAGTCTTTCATAATATCTTATTTAAGTTTACGCCTTTGCGAACCTTAAAATATTAAGTATTTAAAAAACTTGTGAACTTTGTGTTTAATTAACGAATAGATTCAAGTGAAAACATTAAAACAAACATACCTCAATAACAGATTTTTCTTCACATTGTTCTGCGTAGGATTTTGCTATGTTTTGGCATTTTTCTTTCCGTTGATGATGTGGATTGCCAACTCATTATTGATTTTTGTTTTAGTGTTGACGGTAGTTGATGGTTTGATTCTTTTCCTAAATAAAGAAGGAATCAACGCACAAAGAATCTTGCCGGAAAAATTATCAAACGGCGATGAAAATTCGGTTAAAGTTGATATTAGAAATAATTACAATTTTAATATTAGCACCAAGATCATTGACGAAATTCCCTTTCAATTTCAAAAAAGAGATTTCCTGATTCAGAAAAATATCGAAAGCGGAAACAACACATTTTTTGAATATATTCTTGAACCGAAAGAACGTGGCGAGTACAGTTTCGGAAGTCTGAATATTTACGTCAATTCTCCAATTGGTTTGGTTTCCAGAAGATTTACATTTCAAAAAGATGCGAAGTTGGCAAGTTATCCGTCATTCATTAATCTCAGAAAATATGAATTGATGGCGCTTCAAAACGAATTTATGTTAGGCGGGATCAAGAAAATCCGAAAGCTTGGTCACACGATGGAGTTCGAGCAGATCCGTGATTATGTCCAGGGCGATGATATCAGAAGCATTAACTGGAAAGCGACCTCCAAATCCAGCAAATTAATGGTCAATCAGTTTCAGGATGAAAAATCTCAAAGGATCATGATGCTCATTGACAAAGGAAGAACGATGAAAATGCCTTTTAATGGATTGAGTTTACTGGATTATTCCATCAATGCGACAATGGCGCTTTCTCATATTATTCTGAAGAAAGGCGACCGCGCCGGAACGATGACTTTCTCCAAAAAAACCGAAAACAAAGTCGCAGCAGACAACAGGTCCGGACAACTGAAAAGAATTTCTGAAGCACTTTACAATGTTCAGACCAATTTCTTCGAAAGTGATTTTGGAAGACTTTATCAGGAAACGAAATTTCATCTGAATCAAAGAAGTTTGGTCTTATTGTTTACGAATTTCGAGACTTTAGATGGTCTTGACCGACAGATGAAATTTCTGAGAGGAATCGCCAAAAACCACTTGCTGGTGGTTATTTTCTTCAAAAACTCCGAAGTTCATAAAGTCCTCAATACAAATCCGGAAAGCATGCAGGAAATCTATGATGAGATCATTGGGGAAAAATTCGAATTTGAGAAAAAACTGATTATTCAGGAACTCAGAAAATATGGAATTTACAGTATCTACACGCTTCCTGAAAACCTTAACATCGATGTCATCAATAAATATCTGGAGATAAAAGCGAGGGGAATTTTGTAAATTTGGATTTAATTACAAATCTTACTCTAAACGAGGTGGTTTTGTGAAACTTAAAACATTGAATTATTAAAAAAAACTTTGTGCGCTTTGTGTTCAATAAATAATAAAATCTTAAAATGAAAATTACACTCAATAGAATCAACAACGATTTCCTTTTCGAATGTTCCAATGAACAAGGAAATTCTATTTTATTAGATAATACGACTTTACCCGGAGCAAAAGGAGTGTCTCCAATGCAATCTTTACTGATGGCAGTTGCCGGATGTAGCGGAATCGATGTCGTTTCCATCTTAAAAAAACAACGCCAAACGATCACCGATTTCAAAGCGGAAGTAGAAGGCGAAAGAGTTCAGGTAGATGATGCAAAACCTTTTAAATCCATCAAAGTAAAATTTTTCCTCGAAGGCGAAATCGACCCGAAAAAAGCAAAAAAAGCAGCAGAATTGTCTTTCGAAAAATATTGCTCCGTTTCTAAAACATTGGAGCCAAATGTTGAAATCACTTATGAAGTGAGTGTGAATGGAGAAATTGTGCAGTAGAGTTTGAGGGGTCGGAGAGTTCGAGAGAATTTAATATCTCTCAAACTCTAAAAACATTCCGACTCCAAAACTTATTTATCGACTAGAAAGTCTCGGCTGAATCAACTTCGCAACCGTAGAGGTCCAACCGGTTTGATGGGATGCCCCAACACCGCGACCATTATCGCCGTGGAAATACTCGAAGAACATTATATAATCTTTGAAATGCGGGTCATTATTGAATTTCTCAACACCACCATTGAAAGCTCTGTTTCCGTTTCCATCCTTCAGAAAAATATTACAAAGTCTGTCGCTAATGTCTTTGGAAACTTCTTCAAGATTCTTTTGGACGCCACTTCCTTTTGGATATTCGATAGTCAATGTGTCGCCGAAAAAGAAATGAAAACGTTGTAAGCTTTCAACAATCAGGAAATTGATTGGAAACCAAATCGGTCCGCGCCAGTTACTGTTTCCACCAAACATTCGGCTGTCACTTTCTGCAGGCGTGTAATAAACCACGTGTTCCTGCCCGTGAACAGTGAAACGGAAAGGGTTTTCTTCATAAACTTTGGACATTGCACGGATTCCGTAATCACTTAGAAACTCGGATTCGTCAACCAATCTGTCAAGAACTTTCGTCAATCTTGTTTTCCTCAGGATACTCAGAAGGTGTTTGTTTCCTTCGCCCTCAACATACCATTGAGAGACCAGTTTTGTAAGGTCTTGTTTATTTTTCAGAATCCATTCCATCCTTTTTTTGAAGTCAGGAAGTTTTTCCAACATGCTGTGCTCCACAACTTCCACCGCAAACATCGGAATCAGTCCAACGATACTTCGAAGTTTCAAATTCACACTATCTCCGTTCGATAGCTGAAGCAGATCATAGAAAAACCCGTCTTCCTCATTCCAAAGTCCCTGTTTTCCTTCGCCAATGTTTTCCATTGCTTCGGCAATATAAAGATAATGTTCAAAAAACTTGATCGCCATATCTTCATAAACCGGATTGTACGTTGCAAGTTCCATTGCGATACGCATCATATTCAGAGCGTACATTGCCATCCAGCTGGTTCCGTCGGCCTGTTCCAGATGTTCTCCTTCACTGAATTCCATATTTCTATCGAATGCTCCAATATTATCAAGACCCAAGAATCCTCCACCAAAAAGATTGTTTCCGTTATAATCTTTTCGGTTGACCCACCAGGTGAAATTCAGTAATAATTTTTGAAAAACCCTTTCAAGAAAAGCTAAATCAGGTTTCCCATTATTTTTTTCATCGATTTTGAAAACCCGGAAAGTTGCCCAGGCGTGAACAGGCGGATTAACGTCATCAAAGTTCCATTCATAAGCCGGAACCTGACCGTTCGGATGCATATACCATTCCTTCGTCAATGTGATCAATTGATTCTTTGCGAATTCCGAATCAATCACAGAAAAACTCACACAATGGAACGCTAAATCCCAAGTCGCATACCAAGGATATTCCCACTTGTCGGGCATCGAGATAATATCTTTGTTATGAAGATGTTCCCAATTGCTGTTTCTTACAAAACCTTTTCTTTGGATAGGAAAATTTGGGTCACCTTTCAGCCATTTTCCTATGTTGTAATGATAGAATTGTTTGTTCCAAAGCAAACCTGCGAAAGCCTGTCTTTGAACATTTTTTTCATCCTCATTTTCGATATCTTTTTGAATGTTCGCATAGAACTCATCCGCTTCTTGTTTTCTTCTTGAAACGATTTCATCAAAATCCCAAAACGCATCATCCATAATATGAGGCGATAATCGGAATTCGAAAACCTTGTTGCTGTTCGCTTCTATGATTTCTTCACAATGAAGAGACGCTTTTGTTCCGGTTTTAGATGGATTAATAGTGTCTAAGCCTTTTGTAATATATTGATTGATTCCGTCTTTGAAAAAACCTTCTGTTTTTGGAAGATTGAATAACCTTGCGCGATTTGTTTCATTCTCACAAAACAAAGCATCTGCATTTCTATTTCTGGAATATAATTTCTTAATGCTAAGGCTATTATGATGAACGTCAATCTCGCCTTGCTTCGAGAAACCGAGTTGTCCTTTGTAATCATTGTATCCCCACATCCAGTTATTTCTGTACCAGACCGTCGGCAAAACTACAATTGGAGCAGGTTGGCTACTTCTGTTATGAACATCGATTCTGATTAAAAAATCATCCTCGCCAGCTTTCGCATATTCAATAAAAATATCAAAATACTCATCGTTATCAAAGATTCCAGTATCAAATATTTCATATTCTGGGTCTTTATTTGAGCGTTGCGCATTCGTATTGATGAGGTCATCGTACGGAAAGGCATTGATCGGATATTTGTAAACCATCTTCATATAGCTATGAGACGGCGTATTGTCCAAATAATAGAAAATCTCCTTGATATCTTCACCGTGATTTCCCTGGTAATTACTCAGTCCGAAAAAACGTTCCTTGACTCTGCAGTCATTTTTATTCCAAAAAGAAAAGGCAAAGCACAATTGCTGTTTCTCATCCGAGATTCCCGCGATACCTTCCTCCGCCCAACGGTAAGTCCACGCTTCCGCCATATCGTGACCGGTAAATCCCCACGCATCGCCGTTGGTACTGTAATCTTCGCGCACATTTCCCCATTGGCGGTGGCTCACGTAAGGTCCCCACTTTTTCCAATTTGGATTTTTTAATTTTTCTTCTTCATTCATTTTCTAATTATTTTTCTAGAATAATTATTCTTTTTATTAGGAGCATCACGGTTGTCCATTTGTTAGAACATCCCAACCCGCTGTCCACTATATCTTTTTTGTTTTTTACAACATTTGTCATTCTGAATTACTGAACAATCCAAAAAACAAAAAAGGATGCCGTTCCCATCGGGGCTATGTTGAGGTTTTCCCCTTCTTTCAACGATAAATGATAATTTCCCAAACCATCATCCGCTTAAAAAATCGATTCATCGATTCTCTGCCTTCTTAAAAATCTGACGCTCTTCAAAAATCTTTGCGTTTAAAAATTTCAAGGAAAAAATAGTGAATCAATCATTTATCTCTTATCATTCATCATTTATAATCATCCGTTGTCTGCAAAACTCTCCAACGTCGTCATCCCGCCATCCACATAGATACTCGCACCGGTAATATAATCCGAATAATCACTCGCCAAAAATACAGCTAAATTTCCAATGTCTTCCGGTTGACCGATTCTGTCATACGGAATCAGCGTCATCAGCGCATCCAGAGATTCTTTGTTATCCCAGGCCGATTTATTGATTGGTGTTTGAATGGCGCCCGGACAAATATTATTCACACGGATTTTTTGTTTTCCATATTCTTGAGCCAAAGTCTGCATCAACATCCTGAGCGCACCTTTACTGGAAGCATAATTTGCGTGTCCAGCCCACGGAATCGTCTCGTGAACACTGCTGATGTTGATGATTTTCCCCAAAGCTTTAGATTTTTCTGTCATTCCACGTTTCAGGAATTCTTTAATCGCTTCTCTTGAACACAGAAATTGTCCTGTAAGATTTACATCAATTACTTTCTGCCATTGAGCGAGAGTCATTTCTACAAAAGGCGCGTCTTGTTGCAAGCCTGCGTTATTAATAAGAATATCAACAGTTCCATATTTATCAATTGTTGTTTGGAACATTGCCAGAACTTGGTCTTCCTTACTCACGTCACACTGGATGATAAAACCTTCGCCACCATTTTCCTCAATGGTTTTCAAAGTTTCCTCAGCTTCAGGTCGAGAATGTTCTGATGAATGATTTATGATGGTGATTGCGCCAGATTTTGCCAAACTAATAGCAATTCCTTTCCCGATTCCACTGCTGGAACCCGTCACGATAGCAACTTGTTTATTAAGATTGATTTCCATAATTTATTGTAAAAAGAAATTTTAACTACAAATATTATACGCAAGTTCTGGGAAAATTTATTATTAACAAATAATTATTTTAGAAATTTCAAGCTAAATTTGGAAAAAGTGAATTTTGTGAAGTATATTTGCAGCCAGAATTGTTCATTTACATATTGAAAATGTTATCGAGAAAGGTGGAGAGATAGACTCTGTGAAACCTTGGCAACCCTTCGGAAACGAAGAAGGTGCTAAATTCTACTCATTATTGAGAAAGATAACCAAAACATTTATTCTACATTTTTCCCGTAGCATTTTCAATTTTTATCATTTTATAAAATTGGAAAATAAGCTACAACATCTTCAGACATTACATTTCACGACACAAACCGGAAAGGTTTATGATATTCCATTAAGCTATCAGCTTTTTGGAAAAGAACTGTATTCTGCTCCAATTATTTTGATAAATCACGCTCTGACAGGTAATTCCGATGTGGCCGGAGAAAACGGATGGTGGAAAACCTTGGTTAGAGAAGACAAAGTAATTGACACAAACCGATTTACAATAATCTGTTTCAACATTCCCGGAAACGGTTATGACGGATTTTTCATTGATGATTACGAAGATTTCACAGCTCAGGACATCGCCAAAATTTTCATCGAAGGTTTAAAGTTTTTAAAAATCGAAAAACTTTTCGCTTTGGTTGGCGGTTCTGTTGGCGGCTCTATCGGTTGGGAAATGTTAGCTTTAGAAAATAACTTGACGGAAAAATTCATTCCGATTGCAACAGACTTCAAAACGTCAGATTGGTTACATTCCCAATGTCTGGTTCAGAAATTCCTTTTGGATTCAGAAGAAAAACCTTTAGAAAAAGCACGGATTCACGCAATGTTATGTTACAGAACGCCGGAATCTCTTAACTCAAGATTCAAAAGGGAAAAAGATTCTGAAAAGCAAATTCTTAAATCCCACGACTGGCTTAACTTCCACGGAAACCGATTGAACGAAAGATTTAGTTTAAAAGCTTACAAACTCGTCAATCATCTTCTGATGAACATCAATGGAAAGGAAAATGAATTGGAAAACATCAATGCAGAAATCCATCTGATTTCGGTTGATTCAGACCTTTTTTACCCGGCTTTTGAAATTAAAAACACTTACGATTTTTTACAAAATAAAAACAAAAATGTTCAGTACCACGAAATAAAATCCATCCACGGACACGATGCTTTCCTGATGGAATATGAACAACTGAACACAATTTTAACACCTCTATTTTTGAACTGATGACAGACAAGAACGCAATTAATATTTATAGAAACAAAGCTTTGGTCAACTTCGAAGGGAAAAATTTCCTCGGACAAATCGGCGTGGATTCACGCATTTTTCAAGCTTTGAATGGAGGCGGAATCAGCGTTGGTGTTATTTCCCAGCAAGCCATAGAAAACGGAATTTCTGTTCTTGTAGATGAAGTTGATGCGGAAGATGCTGTCAAGTTTCTGAAAAAAGAATTTGAGAAGGGAGCGAAGGAAGGTCACGTCAGCAATATTTATAGCATTGATAATTTGAGCGTTATCGGTTTTGTTTACGACAATTACAATAAGATATTATCAGAACTTCAACGCAACAAGATTTTCCCTTTATTATTAAGTCAAATCGCGTCTGCGGGAAGAGTAAATATAGTTGTAACGGCAAATCAAACTGAAATTACAAAAAATATCATCGAAACCGAAATCTACGGAAAACCAAAAACCGTCCATCTAGCTTTGATTGGTCACGGAAATGTCGGCGGAACTTTGGTAGAGCAAATCCTAGATTCAGCTTATGATATTCTGAAAAGAAAAAGAGTGGATTTGAAAATCGTTGCGATTGCCAACTCCAAAAAAATTGCTTTTAACCAAGCCGGTTTCGGAAGTGACTGGAGACAGAAAATTAAATTTTCCCAAACAGAATCCAGCGTAGAAAAATTGGTTGATTTTGCAAAAGAACATCACTTGGAAAATCTTGTAATGGTCGATAACACAGCGAGCAAAGATTTTGTAAAACATTATCCAACCTTCGTTGAAAATGGTTTTGATGTCGTAGGTTCCAACAAAATTTATAACACTTTACCAATTTCAGAATACCGCGATTTCAGAAAGTTATTAGAGAAAAACAAAAAGAAATATCTTTACGAAACCAATGTCGGCGCAGGTTTACCATTAATTGACACGATTAAACTTCTGCATCTTTCAGGCGAAAATATCACCAGAATCAAAGGTGTCTTCTCCGGAACTTTGAGTTACGTTTTCAATAACTTCTCCCTTCGAAATGATAAATTCTCTGTTATCATCCGTGAAGCGATGGACAAAGGTTTCACAGAACCTGACCCACGTGAAGATTTATCAGGAAATGATGTTGCAAGAAAATTGTTGATTCTGGCCAGAGAATTAGATTTGATTAATGAATTCCCAGATATTAATATTCAAAATCTCGTTCCACAAACCCTTTTGGATATCAACAAAGATGAATTCATCTCCAGACTGGAAGAATTAGACTCAGAATATCAAAACATCAAAGAAAATCAGAAACCCGACCACGTTTTACGTTACGTCGGTGATTTGCACGGAAATCTTCAGGAAGAAAGAGGAGAATTGGACGTAAAATTAATTTCTGTTCCATCAAACTCTGCCCTCGGACAACTTAAAGGTTCAGATTCCATTTTCGAAATATACACAGAGAGTTACGGTGAAAATCCAATCGTCATTATGGGAGCCGGAGCTGGAGCAAAAGTAACTGCCAGAGGCGTTTTTGGAGATATTTTAAGACTGAGCGAAACAAAATAATTAACGGAACCCGAAAGGGTTCAATATCAGTAGCCGTAGGTGAAACCTATGGAACGAAACAATTGCAACAACAAACAACCGTAAATAAAACTACGGAAAATATAGAAATGGAAAATCAAAATTTCGAAACATTAGCCATCAGAACGCAAACCGAAAGAACTCAGTTTGACGAACATTCCACACCATTATACCTCACGTCAAGCTTCGTATTTGAAGATGCGGAAGATATGCGTGCAAGTTTTGCAGAAGAAAAAGACAAAAATCTTTATAGCCGTTTCAGCAACCCAAACGTCACAGAATTTGTTGATAAAATCACGAAAATGGAAGGTGCGGAATCTGGTTACGCTTTCGCAACAGGAATGGCGGCGATTTATTCAACATTTGCAGCGTTGCTTGATGCGGGCGACCATATTGTGAGTTGTCAGTCGGTATTTGGTTCTACACACACATTGTTCACGAAATATTTTCCAAAATGGAATATTGAAACAACTTATTTCAAAGCTGAAGACGCCGAGAATATTGAAAAATACATCAAACCAAATACAAAAATCTTGTACTTGGAAACGCCAACAAATCCGGCAATCGAGATTTTAGATTTAGAATTCTTCGGGCAAATTGCCAAAAAACACAACCTGATTTTCATCGTAGACAACTGTTTCGCAACACCTTACTTGCAACAGCCAATCAAATACGGCGCAGATATTGTCGTTCATTCCGCAACGAAACTGATTGACGGCCAAGGTCGAGTTCTTGGCGGAGTTGCCGTCGGAAAAGCAGATTTGATTCGTGAGATTTATCTTTTCGCAAGGAACACAGGTCCGGCGATGTCGCCGTTCAACGCCTGGGTTTTGAGCAAGAGTCTGGAAACTCTGGCCATTCGGGTTGAAAAACACTGCGAAAATGCGCAGAAAGTTGCCGAGTTTCTGGAAAATCATCCGAATGTGGAATTGGTAAAATATCCTTTCCTGAAGTCTCACCCAAGCTACGAAATTGCTAAAAAGCAAATGAAATTAGGCGGAAATATCGTGGCTTTCGAAATCAAAGGTGGAATCGAAGGCGGACGAAATTTCCTAAACAGAATTAAGATGTGTTCCCTTTCCGCAAACTTGGGAGATACGAGGACGATTGTTACACATCCTGCTTCCACAACGCATTCCAAACTTTCCGATGAAGAAAGAAACGAAGTTGGAATCACCGCCGGATTGGTGCGTTGCTCCGTCGGATTGGAAAATATAGATGACATTATCAACGATTTGAAACAGGCTTTGGACTAATGTCATCTTAAGCGGAGTCGAAGGAAGGAGCAACAAGTTTAAGACTTCGAATCATGATTCCAACTCTCTGTCCGCTATATCTTTTTTTGCTTAGGAAGATTTGTCATCAAAAAGAAATTAAGTCAAAAGCAAAAAAAGGATGCCGCTACCATCAGGGCTATGTCGAGGTTTCCTCTTCCAATCGACGATAAAAAAGTATAGACAGAACGAATCCGAAGGATTTAATATCAGTAGCCGTAGGTGAAACCTATGGTAAAAAAGAACAAAGAAATTCAGAACCCGACAGGGTTCAATATCAATAACCGTTGGTAAAAACCTATGGAAAAAATGAAAAATTCAGAACAATTATATAAAGCCATTTCCGAGCGCATCCTGATTTTGGACGGCGCAATGGGCACAATGATTCAGCGCTACAATTTCTCGGAAGAAGATTATCGCGGTGAGCGTTTCAAAGATTGGGAATCCTCACTCAAAGGAAACAACGATTTGCTCTCTTTGACACAACCGGAAGCCATCGAAGAAATTCACAAAAAATATCTTTTAGCCGGCGCAGACATCATCGAAACCAACACATTTTCAGGAACTACGATTGCTATGGCGGATTATCATATGGAAGATTTGGTTTACGAACTTAATTACGAATCGGCCAAAATCGCCAAAAAAGTCTGTGACGAATTCACTGCTCAAAATCCCAACAAACCAAGATTTGTTGCTGGTTCAATTGGGCCAACCAACAGAACGGCGAGTCTTAGTCCAGATGTAAACGACCCAGGTTACAGGGCAATCACTTTTGATGAACTCAGAATTGCTTATAAACAACAGGCAGAAGCTTTGCTGGACGGCGGTTCCGACATTCTTTTGGTAGAAACCATTTTCGACACTTTGAATGCAAAAGCGGCACTTTTTGCCATTGATGAAATAAGAGAAGAACGCAATATCAAAATTCCGATTATGGTTTCAGGAACTATTACCGATGCTTCTGGAAGAACTTTGAGTGGACAAACTGCCGATGCATTTTTGATTTCGGTTTCTCATATGGACTTGATAAGTGTTGGTTTTAATTGTGCTTTGGGTGCAAAACAATTGACGCCTTATCTGGAAATTCTTGCCAATCACACAGATTTCGGAATTTCTGCATATCCAAACGCCGGCTTACCGAACGCCTTCGGTCAATACGACGAAACTGCGGAACAGATGGCAAATCAGGTCGAAGAATATTTAGAAAAAGGATTAATTAATATCATTGGTGGTTGTTGTGGAACAACGCCAGACCATATCAATGCCATTGCTGATTTGGCAAAAAATTACAAGCCGAGACAATTATCGGTAATTAGTCAATAATTATGGAAACAGATTGTAAAAGAAAGTATCTGAAATTATCAGGCCTTGAGCCTTTGATTATAACTCCCGAATCCAACTTTATCAATGTTGGAGAGAGAACCAACGTTGCGGGTTCCAAAAAATTTCTTCGTCTCATTAAGGAAGAAAAATATGCCGAAGCTCTGGATATTGCAAGAAACCAAGTAGAAGGCGGCGCTCAGATTCTTGATGTCAATATGGATGACGGACTTTTGGACGGAAAATATGCAATGGTAAAATTCCTTAACCTTATTGCTTCCGAACCAGATATTGCCAGAATTCCGATTATGATAGATTCTTCCAAATGGGAAATTCTGGAAGCTGGATTGCAGGTTGTTCAGGGAAAACCAGTTGTTAATTCCATCAGTCTTAAAGGTGGTGAAGAAGAATTCATCAAGCAGGCGAAAGCGATAAAAAGATACGGTGCGGCAGCCATAATTATGGCGTTTGATGAGGTTGGACAAGCCGATAATTACGAAAGAAGAATCGAAATTTCCAAAAGGTCTTATGATATTTTGGTGAATCAGGTTGGTTTTCCTTCCGAGGATATTATTTTCGACCTTAATATTTTTCCTGTTGCAACAGGAATGGATGAGCACCGCAGAAATGCGATTGACTTTATCGAAGCAACACGCTGGGTTCGCACCAATCTTCCGAATGCTTCTGTAAGTGGTGGTGTTTCCAATGTGTCGTTTTCTTTCCGTGGCAATGATTCGGTAAGAGAAGCGATGCATTCTGTTTTCCTTTATCACGCCATAAAAGCAGGAATGAATATGGGAATCGTGAACCCTACAATGTTGGAAGTTTATGATGAAATTCCGAAAGATTTGCTGGAGTTGGTGGAAGATGTGATGCTCGACAGAAAAGACGATGCAACCGAAAAACTTCTCGATTATTCCGAAAGGGTCAAATCTACAAAAAAGGAAAAAGCGGAAGATTTGGCTTGGCGGGAAATGCCTTTGCAAGAAAGGATTACGCATTCTTTAGTAAAAGGAATTGACCGTTTTATAGAAGAAGATACGGAAGAAGCAAGGGAAATTTCAAAACGTCCGCTTGATGTTATCGAAATCAATCTGATGACAGGAATGGGGGTTGTCGGCGACCTTTTCGGAAGCGGAAAAATGTTCCTGCCTCAGGTTGTAAAATCGGCGAGAGTAATGAAAAAAGCTGTGGCCTATCTGCAACCTTTTATTGAAGCACAAAAAGACCAGACCCAAAAATCCAATGGTAAAATACTGATGGCGACAGTAAAAGGCGATGTTCACGATATTGGAAAAAATATTGTAAGCGTGGTTTTGGGTTGCAACAATTACGAAATTGTAGATTTGGGTGTGATGGTTCCTGCTGAAAAAATTATCCAGACGGCGATTGATGAGAAAGTGGATGTAATTGGATTGAGTGGATTGATTACACCAAGTCTGGACGAAATGGTTCACATTGCTGATGAATTGGAGCGCAAAAACCTTGATTTTCCATTGTTAATTGGAGGCGCAACAACTTCTAAAGCTCACACGGCAGTTAAAATTTCTCCAAAATATTCCAATACGGTTGTTCACGTGAATGATGCTTCCAGAGCAGTTGGTGTTGTGAGTGCGCTTTTGAATCAGGATAAATCCAATGCTTATGCTTTGGAAATCAGAAAAGATTATGATGAATTCCGTGAAAAATTCCTGAACCGCCAGGTTGATAAAGAATACGTGACTATTGAGGAAGCGAGAAAACAGAAATTCAAAATCGATTGGGAAAATGAAGAGATTCACACACCTAAAAAATTAGGAATTACAATCATCGAAGACCAAAATCTGGATGAATTAGTTGAATTTATCGATTGGTCACCTTTTTTCAGAAGCTGGCAATTGTTTGGGAAATTCCCTGAGATTTTGACGGATAATGTTGTTGGAGAACAGGCAACGATTTTGTTCAATGAAGCGCAGACAATGCTCAAAAAAATCTTAAAAGAAAAGAGTTTTGTTGCCAAAGGTATTTTTGGGATTTTCCCTGCGAATGCGAATGAACAAGATGATATTCTGGTTTTTGATGACAATCAAAATGTCATTTCGACTTTCAGAACCTTGCGTCAGCAACATAAAAAATCGGAAGGCAAAGAATATTTTGCTTTAAGTGATTTTATTGCTCCTGAAAATTCCGGGAAGCAGGATTATATTGGAACTTTCTGTGTTTGTACAGGTTTCGGAGCGGATGAATTGGCAAAAGAATATGAAGACCAAAATGACGATTACAATGCAATAATGGTAAAAGCTTTGGCAGACCGTTTTGCAGAAGCTTTCGCCGAATATCTTCATAAAAAAGTCCGAACCGAATATTGGGGCTATTCCGAAAATGAAACTTTGGATAACGACGAATTAATCAAAGAAAAATATCTTGGAATTCGTCCTGCGCCAGGTTATCCTGCATGTCCTGACCATTTGGAAAAATTGACGATTTGGGATTTATTAAAAGTCGAAGAAAACATTGGAGTGACTTTGACTGAAAGTTTGGCAATGTGGCCAACAGCGGCGGTTTCTGGTTATTATTTTGGAAATGAAAAATCAAAATATTTCGGGGTTGGAAAAATCGATGAAGACCAATTAAAAGATTTCGCTGAAAGAAAAGATGTTGAATTGGATTATGCCAGAAAATGGCTTGCTCCGAATCTTGCGGATTAATATTATTTAAAATTATTGAATGAAAATTACTGACCATATAAAAAACGCCAACGGCAAGACGCTTTTTTCTTTTGAAATTGTTCCTCCACAAAAAGGAGTTGGGATTGCTGATTTATATAAAAATATAGACCCGCTGATGGAGTTCAAACCGCCATTCATAGATGTTACAACTTCTCGGGAAGAATATATTTTTCTGGAAAGAGGGAACGGTTTGATGGAAAGAAAAATAACAAGAATGCGTCCAGGAACTTTGGGAATTTGTTCGGCCATTCAAAATAAATATAACGTTGATACAGTTCCACACGTTTTATGCGGTGGATTTACCAAAGAGGAAACCGAGTATCTTTTGGTGGATTGTATGTATCTGGGTATCAATAATATTGTAGCTTTGCGAGGTGATGCGATGAAAGGCGAAAAATATTTTGAACCATCTGTTGGTGGACATAAATACGCCTCTGATTTGGTAAAACAAATTCACGACTTGGGAATTGGGGAATATCTTCACGGCAAGATAGAATCTGATACAGATAATAGTTTCTGCATCGGTGTTGCAGGTTATCCTGAAAAGCATATTGAAGCACCTTCTATGAATTATGACCTTCAGATGTTGAAGAAAAAAGTAGATGCTGGAGCAGATTATATTGTTACTCAAATGTTTTTTGATAACCAGAAATTCTTTGAATTTGTAAACCAAGCCAGAGAAATAGGAATTGATGTCCCAATTATTCCAGGCATCAAACCGATTGCTACAAAAACACACTTGCAAATGTTGCCACAGGTTTTTAAAATCGATTTGCCTGAAGCTTTAATCAATGAAGTTATCAAATGTAAAACGAACAATGATGTTCGCGAGGTCGGAATAGAATGGGCCATCAATCAAAGCAAAGAATTGCTAGACTTTGGAATTCCGGTTCTGCATTTTTATTCGATGGGGAAAAGCGATAATATTCTGAAGATAGGAAGAGAGATTTTTTAAAATAAAAAAGAGATGCAATTTGCATCTCTTTTCTATTATTTATTTAAGAAATTAGCCAATGCAATAAGATCAAGTTCCTGATTGAATTTGATTTTCTTTGTTTTGATGAAATCTTTTACAGCATCCTTTTTATCACTAGGAAGCGCACTTAGTAAATCTTCACTTTTCTTAGTGAGTTTTATTATATTTTCATCTGTCTTTATGTAATAAACAGGTTTTTGATTTTCAAACTTTGCAGGAGTTCCAGGAATCAAAGTGTTAGGAGCTGGAACTTCTGGACTGAATTTTACAGCAATCTTCTTAAGAAGTTTATTTTTTCCTTCTGTTAGGACTAAGAAGTAACCAGCAAAACCTTCGTCATCATTAGCCAAAATAAATTTCTCATTAGTAGCTACAAAAACAAATTTTGAAAATGTATTTTCTTTGGGTATTGCATAAATGTCGCTATCGTTCCGTACCTCGAAAACATCCTTGTACATATTATATCTTACAGGAAGGGTAGTTCCTGTATCTCCGATTCTTGCTTCCGAAAAACCATTTTTATAAAAAGGATTACCTTGTATATCAGAATATTTTAAAACAGATTTTCCGCTATTGATCTCGTCCATTGATTTAACGAAATGTGCATTTCTGGCTAAATCAATTTGTTGCGCTTGCAAAAATGTTCCACTAAATAGTAGGCTTGCTGTAATGAATATTGTTTTCATCAATTATTAAATTTATTGTAAAAATACAATTTATATTGATTGTATAAAACACAAAGTTTATTGTTAATTTTACATTTCAAGTTTTTTTATGAAATTATCAGGACCCTTCAAGCAAATAATTACCCTCAACAATCTTCCGTTAAAAGGAAAATTAAACGATGAATCTTTAGAAATCGTTACAAATGGAGGAATTCTTACAAAAAATGGAATTATTAGACAAGTTGGAAGCTTTGATTCTTTAAAACAAGATTTTCCAGATTCTGAAATTGATTTGATTGAAGGCGAACAGATTGCACTTCCGGCTTTTGTGGATGCACACACGCATATTTGTTTCGGAGGAAATCGCGCTAACGATTTTGCAATGCGAAATGCTGGAAAGACCTATCTCGAAATTGCAGAATCCGGTGGTGGAATCTGGAGTTCTGTGGAACATACAAGAAACGCTTCAGAAGAAGATTTAGTTGAAGGAATTTTGAAAAGAGTCAAGCAACTTATTAAACAAGGTATTACAACTGTTGAGATAAAGAGCGGTTACGGATTGAATCTTGAAGAGGAACTTAAAATGCTCCGAGCTGTTAAAAAAGCTCAGAGTCACACAAACGCAACTCTTATTCCTACCTGTTTATCAGCACATCTCAAGCCAAAAGATTTCGAAGGTACTTCTGGGGAATATCTTAATTATATTTTGGAAGAAATTTTACCAAAAGTAAAAGAAGAAAACTTAGCTGATCGGGTTGACATTTTTATAGAAAGATCGGCTTTTCAACCTAAAGAAAGCAAACTGTTTCTTAAAAAAGCAAAACAATTAGGCTTTAAAATCACTGTTCATGCAGACCAGTTTACAGCCGGAAGCTCCAGAATTGCGGTTGAAGTTGGTGCAAAATCTGCAGATCATTTAGAAGCTACAGCTGATGAAGATATCGAATTTCTGGCCAACTCAAATACGGTCGCGATTGCCTTACCGGGTGCGAGTCTAGGCTTAGGAGAGCCATTCTCTCCCGCTAGGAAAATTCTTGACAAAGGCGGGATCCTTGCTATCGCAACCGATTGGAATCCAGGTTCTGCTCCAATGGGAAACCTCGTAACTCAAGCTTCGATTTTAGCGACTTATCAGAAATTGACGACGGCGGAAGTTCTTGCTGCCATCACTTTTCGGGCAGCTTTTGCTTTGGATCTGGAGGATAGAGGAATTTTGACAGAAGGAAAAAAAGCGGATTTCATTACTTATGAAACAGATAATTTCCAAAATATCCTTTATCAGCAGGGGAGTCTTTTGCCGGCACATGTTTACATTAATGGAGAAAAGATTTTATAATGAGCGAAAGAGATAGTATTATTTTTGATTTGGACGGAACACTTTGGAATGCTTCGGAAACCGTTGTAAAAGCTTTTAATGATGGTATTCAGAAGATTGGATTTGATATCAATATTACATCGAAGACCGTAAGAGACTTTTCCGGAATGAAGATGGATGATATTTTTAGTCAACATTTCAGTTTTATTCCAAAAGACAAATTGCAGGAATTCGAAAAGATCTATGCAAAAAAAGAAAGCGAATATCTTAAAAAATATGGTGGCAAATTATTCCCAAATGTAAAAGAAACATTAGAAAGATTAACTGAAAATTACCGACTTTTCATCGTCAGCAATTGCATGAAAGGTTATATAGAAAACTTCATCGAGTTTTTTAGTTTTGAAGATTTGTTTGAAGATTTCGAATGTTTCGGAAACGATGGTTTATCAAAGGATAAGAATATCAGCCTGATTGTGGAACGTAATAATTTACAAAATCCGGTCTATGTTGGCGATACAATTTGGGACAAAGAATCTTCTGAAAAGGCTGGCGTAGATTTTATTTATGCCACTTACGGTTTTGGGAAAATCGAAAATCCAAAAGTTCAAATCCAAAACTTTGAAGATTTACTTTCTATGAAATTATAAAAAACAAAAAACCTTATCAAGTCTGATAAGGTTTTTTTTATTAAAGATTTTGTAGGTTATTTAAATTCAATCGGAAATTTAACCTGAGAATTATCCCAGCCAGCATACAGATCTGCTCCGGACTTTGTCTGTACAAATGTCACGGAAAAATATTCGATTGGAGAGCTTGTTTTCTCAACCGGAACATTGAATCTCACAACGTCTTTACTTTTGTCATAAGCGTAGGCGCCCCATTTATCGATGTCAGAATTTAGAACAATTGTCCATTCTTTTTCAAATGGAATAGCGAAAATACTGTAAGTTCCTGCGGGAATTTCTTTTCCACCGATTACTACTGGCGTATAGAATTTGATTTCAGAATTTTCATTCGCTCCGAATCTCCAAATATCTCCGAATTTCACAAGGTTTCCGAAAACAACTCTGTTCTTTTTTTGTGGACGGGAATAAACCACTTTGACTTTTGGAGTATCCGATTTGGAGGACGTTACCTGAATTGGATAGTAAGCTGCATCCATTGGACTTACATCCACAGAAAAATAATTCAGTTTTGTCGGGTCCAATTTTGCTTGTGAAAATGCGCTAACTCCTATTAATAAAGAAGCGGCGATAATTAATTTTTTCATATAAGATTTATTATTTTTTTTATTTTCGGTTTTATGCAATCGTCATTTAGTTTTAAGCAAATAATTAAGATTTTATTGAGACGATTTCATATTATAATTTAATTTTTAATAACTTTTCTATGGCTTTGTCCAATGTTTCCTGTTCTTTGGCAAAACAAAATCGAATCACTTTTTCATCAGTTCTATCTTTATAAAATGCAGAAAAAGGGATAGTTGCAACTTTGTATTCTTGCGCCAACCAATAACAAAAATCCTTGTCTTGCTTATCAGAAATTGCGCCAAAATTGGCAGACAGAAAATATGTTCCCTCACAATCCAATAATTGGAAAGGCGTTTCCTTCAAAGCACTTTTAAGATAATCTCTTTTTATTTGGAAAAATGTTGAGATTGATTTGAGGTCATCAACATTTTGCAAATATTTAGAAATAGCAAATTGTGCCGGCGTGTTCACACAAAACACATTAAATTGATGAACTTTTCTGAACTCATTGATCAAATCCGAAGGCGCACAAACATAACCGATTTTCCAGCCGGTGATATGCAGCAATTTGCCGAAAGAGCCAACCACAAAAGTTCTTTCTTTCAGTTCAGGATATTTTGCTAAAGTCAGATGAGGCTTTTCATCAAAAGTGATACTTTCATAAACTTCATCGCTCAGGATAATGATATTCGTATTTTTTACAATCGAAATCAATTCATCGATATCGTTTTGTTTCAGGATTTTTCCGGAAGGATTATTCGGATTATTGATGATGATCATCTTGGTTTTTTCGGAAACCAGATTTTTAACTTCATTCCAATTGATTTCATAATCCGGATAAAGCATTTTGACATTTTTTACGATTCCGCCATTCAGGATGATTGCGGGTTCGTAACAATCGTAAGCCGGTTCGAAGATAATGACTTCATCATCTTTTTTCACAAATGCAGAAATAATGGTAAAAATCCCTTGAGTTGCGCCAGCAGTGATATTGATCTCATAATCCGGACGATAATCAACTTGGTATTGAAGATTGAATTTCCTGGAAATCTCTTCTCTCAGCTCTTTGATTCCAAACAAAGGTGCATATTGATTATGACCTTTTTTTGAAAATTCACCGAGGTATTTGATTAAATTTTCATCAGGCTGATAATCTGGAAATCCCTGGGAAAGATTGACTGCGTTTTCCTGCTGTGCCAATAAGCTCATCTCTGTGAAAATCGTTGTTTTCACATCAGGAAGTTTGGAGTTTGGTAATTTGAAAGCCATTCTGATTGTAAAAATAAGTAATTATTACTTTAAAAAATCAAAACCTTTTGAGAATATTTTAAATGCAATGAACACAAAGTTTCATTGTAATAATTGAAAATATTTTAAGTTTCGCAAGGGCACTTTGTTCAGCAATTATTTTCATTTTGTTAAGCTTTACGCCTTTGCGTACCTTAAAGCAGTTGGTTATTTATAAAAATCTTTGCGGACTTTGCGTTTAAATCAAAATAATGATTTCGTAAATTTGCAAAAATTAAGTTTTTGAAACGTCTTATCTCCATCATTGGAACTACAGGAATCGGGAAAACCCGATTGGCAATCGATTTGGCAAAACATCTCGATACGGAAATTATTTCCTGTGACTCGCGCCAGTTTTATAAAGAAATGAGAATTGGAACAGCAATGCCAACCGATACAGAATTAGCCGAAGCGAAACATCATTTTGTTGGGAATCTTAGTATTAATGATTATTATTCGATAGGCCTGTTTGAAGAAGAGGCTTTGAAAAAATTGGATGAGATTTTTGCAGAAAAAGATATTGCCATAATGGTTGGAGGAAGTGGGATGTACGAAAAAGCTGTTGTGGAAGGAATGAACGATTTGCCAATTGCAAATGAAGAAAATCAACAAAAGCTAATTTCAATTTTCGAAAACGAAGGCATTGGGCCCTTACAAAAATTACTAGAAGAACTTGATCCGGAATATTATTCTATAGTTGATAAAGATAATCCCAGAAGACTTTTAAGAGCAATCGACATCATTTGGCAAACCAGAAAAACTTATACCGAAAACCTTAGTTTACCGAAAACAAAACGTAATTTTGAAACGCTCAGAATCGGAATTGATGCGCCAAGAGAAATTATTTATGAAAGAATCAACCACCGGGTTGACAAAATGATGGAAAACGGATTGCTGGAAGAAGCAAAAAGTTTGATCGCGGATAGTGATAAAGTGGCTTTGCAAACCGTTGGTTATTCAGAATTGTTCCGGTATTTTGACGGAGAATGGGATTTGGATTTTGCCGTTTCAGAGATCAAGAAAAACTCCCGACGTTATGCAAAACGCCAAACCACGTGGAATAGAAAGTTGCAAAATGTAAATTGGGTCAACTATGATAATTCTCTGCAAGAAGCATTATCTTTGCTGAATAAAATAGATTAATCATCAAATTAATAAATCAAAACAATGTCAAATACACCTTCAAATATGTTGGCTCTGGGAACAAAAGCTCCTGATTTCAAACTTCCTGATCCGTCAAAAAATAACGAATTACAAAGTCTTGAATCTTTGAAAGGAAAGAAAGCAACTTTGGTTGTTTTTATGTGTAACCATTGTCCGTTTGTCCTTCATATCATTGATAAATTAGAAGAATTGTATGAAGATTATAAATCTCAGGGAATTGAATTTATCGGAATCAATTCTAATGATGTGGATCGATATCCCGCAGATTCTCCGGAGATGATGATGGAGTTTGTGGATGAAAGAGGCATCAAATTCCCTTATCTGTACGACGAGTCTCAGGAAATAGCAAAAGCTTATGATGCGGCCTGCACACCGGATTTCTATTTCTTCGATGAAAATCTAAATTTGATCTATCGTGGACAAATGGACGACTCTCGACCAGGAAATCAGAAAGAAATCACAGGAGAAGACTTGATTATCGCTTTTGAAAATCTTTTGGCCGGAGCGGAGCAAGAAGATTTTCAAAGACCAAGTTTAGGCTGCAATATCAAATGGAAATAATAAAACAAAAACCGGAAATTAGTTTCCGGTTTTTTATTAAAGTTTATCAATGTAATTTTTAAGAAATCGTTTCTGAGATTCAAAAGCGATCTTATCCAAGCCAAGTTCTGAAGCTTTTATCCAAATGGTTTCAGAGATCTCGGATTCTTCCAGTTTGATTTCAAATTTCTCTTCAACATCATACAGGTAGAATAGGTCTAAAGTGTTATAATCAATGTTTTTATAAGGATAGATGTTCGGCTGGCTTCCCAGATATTTAAACTCTGCAGGATTAATTATTAATCCCAATTCTTCATTTAGCTCTCTTGAACAAGTTTCTTCAGAGCTTTCTTTTGGGTCGGTAAAACCTCCGGGTAAATCCCATTTCCCTTTTCCGGGCTCCTGATTTCTTACTGTAAAAAATAATTCGTCCTGATATTTTATGATTACCGCAACGGCTGCAGCAGTGTTATGATATAAAACAAAATCACAATTGCTGCAACTAAATTTGGTGATATTATTCCACAATAATTTTTCCTGCCCACATTTGGGGCAGAATCTCAAATTTTCCATTGGATAAATTTAAGAAAACTACGCGATGTTTCTGTTTCTTGGGTGGAAATTTAAAATAACATCTCTCAATTCTTCAGTTTTCAGATGCGTATAGATTTGAGTTGTTGTGATACTGCTATGTCCTAGCATTTCCTGAATAAATCTCAAATCGGCACCGTTTTGCAACAAATGGGTCGCAAAAGAGTGTCTGAAGGTGTGTGGCGAAATACTCTTGCTGATTCCGGCTTTTTGAGTCAATTCCTTGATGATGATGAAAACAATAACCCTAGACATATTGGTACCTCTAGTATTTAGAAATACAATATCCTCATGTTTTTTGTTGACTTTGATTTTGTTTCGGACGTTCTGTATATAGTGGTGCAGATATTCTGCTGTAGAATGTGCAAGTGGGACAAGTCTGGTCTTTTCGCCTTTCCCTTCTACAATGATAAATCCTTCTTTGAAATTAATATTAGATATTTTCAAATCCACCAGTTCAGAAACACGGAGACCACAACCATACAGAACTTCCAGAATACATTGGTTCCTTTGTCCAATGTCTGTTTTTTTATCAATACTGTTTATGATTCTGTCGATATCATCCATACTCAAAGTATCAGGAAGGTATAAGCCCAATTTTGGACCTTCTAGAAGAGAAGATGGATTGTCATCTCTATATTCTTCCTCCAAAAGAAATTTGAAAAATGCCTTTATAGAAGAGATTCCTCTTGCCTGGGATCTTTCGCTGATTTTCTTTTTAGAAAGTTGGTAGATGAATTCCTGTAGGTTTTCGTAAGATATATTCTGTGGAGATACATCTTCTAACTCTGTTGTTGCAAAGCTTTCCAGCTTTTTGATGTCTCTGACATAAGCGTCAAGTGTGTTGTCAGAGAAACTTTTCTCAAATTTGAGAAAATTTGAGAAGTCTGTAATTTTTTCGGACCAGTTCATAATTTGTGTTTTTTATTGTTTTTGTATTATGTATTATTTATTTCATAAATGATATAATTCTTGTTCAGTGATATTTAAAATCTCGATTCCTGCATTTTTTAAAAATTCTAACCCGCTGTCATCAGAGTAGCCGGTCATATACACCACTTTCTCGATTCCGGATTGCAATATAAGCTTGCTGCACTCTTTACAAGGAGACATTGTTATATATAATGTTGCACCTTTTGAGGACTGTGTACTTCCAGCAATTTTTAAGATTGCATTAGCTTCTGCATGTAGAACAAACCAATTTGTTTTTCCTTCTTCATCCTCACAATTGTTCTCAAATCCAGAAGGAGTTCCGTTGTATCCGTCAGAAATAATCATTCGGTCTTTTACAATAAGAGCTCCTACTTTTTTTCTTTTACAATAGGAAAGATTCGCCCATTCGGAAGCCATCTTAAGATAAGCAATGTCGAATTTATTATAATTCATTCTGCAAATTTAATTGAAAATAGGTTTTCTTTTTTCAATAAATGCAGAAACGCCTTCTTTAAAATCATCTTGTGCAAATAAATCTCCAAAGGAATTGATTTCAGTCTCCATTCCATTTTCTGAGTCACTTGCATTCACCGCCTTGATTGCTTTTGCAATTCCTTGGGGTGAATTTTTAATGATTTGCTCAGCCAATTCCTTCGTTTTTGGAAGCAATTCTTCAAGAGGAAAAACTTCATTTACCAAACCAATTGATTTGGCTTTTTCAGCAGTGATCATCTTTGCGGAGAAAATCATTTCATTAGCAATTCCTTTTCCTACTAATTTTGGTAATCTCTGCGTTCCTCCATATCCTGGAATCAATCCCAAAGTTACTTCTGGTAAACCAAGTTTCGCATTTTCAGATGCATATCTTATATGGCATGACATTGCCAATTCCAATCCTCCGCCCAAAGCGAAACCATTGACTGCTGCAATTACCGGTTTGCTGAGATTTTCTATTTTGTTAAAAATAAAATGCCCTCTTTTTGATAGTTCAGTTGCCTGTTCTTGGGTAAAAGAAGGAAATTCCTTAATATCTGCTCCTGCGACGAAAGACTTTTCTCCGCTTCCTGTGACAATGACACAATTAGCGGTCTTCTCAGAATCCAGATAATCAAAAACTTTTTCCAGATCGTTAAGAACCTGAGCATTCAAGGCGTTTAAGCTTTCTGGCCTGTTGATCGTGACAATGGCGATTTTTCCGTCTATCGTTAATTTTATACTTTCGTAATTCATTTAAATAGGAGATTATATTTTAATCTCTAAACTAATTCTAAAACTAAATTAGAAATTTCTGCAATATAAACAAAATATTAATGAACAATTAACATTTTTTATTGTTGATTTATTAACCTTTGTAAATTATAATAATGAAAACTTTTTACAGAATACTCCATTATGTGTTGAAAACATACATATTATTAATAGTTGTTTTTTCCTGTGGAAGTCGGAATTCTTCAAATCACAGCTCAGGATATAGATCTACGACGGTTTCATATTATGCTGACAAATTTGATGGCAAGAAAACGGTTAGCGGGGAAACTTATAAACACTATAAAATGACAGGTGCCCATAGGTCGCTTTCTTTCGGGACTCGAGTGGAGATCATTAATATAGATAATGGTAAATCGGTGATCATAACGGTGAATGACCGAGGTCCTTTGAAGCCATCTCGGGAATTTGACCTTAGCCAAGGGGCTTTTAAAAAGATTGCAAGCTTGAATGAAGGCATCATAAAAATAAAATATAAGATATTGAAATAAATCATCTTTTGAGATTATCAAATATCTAAAAGGATTCATTACATAATATTTAAAATGTTTAAATTTGCAATGCTTTAAAAAAATAAAACAAATAAAAATCTTAAAATAACATCAAGACAATGAGTTACATTTCATTTATCGAAGCAAGACAAATTTTAGATTCCAGAGGGAATCCTACAATAGAAGTAGATGTTTTCACAGAAAGTGGAGCTATGGGACGCGCAGCTGTGCCTTCCGGAGCTTCTACAGGAGAGCACGAAGCGGTGGAACTAAGAGATGGCGCACCAGAATTCCTTGGGAAAGGTGTTTTGAAGGCTGTTGAAAATGTAAAAGAAGTTATCGCACCAGAATTAATTGGTCTTCCGGTTTTCGAACAAAACTTGATCGATGCTGTAATGATTCAGCTTGATGGTACGCCTAACAAAGGGAAATTAGGTGCAAATGCAATTTTAGGTGTTTCTTTGGCAGTCGCAAAAGCTGCAGCTAACGAACTAAGATTGCCTCTTTATAAATATGTGGGCGGTGTAAATGCTAACACACTTCCTGTTCCAATGATGAACGTGATCAACGGTGGCTCTCACTCAGATGCGCCGATCGCTTTCCAGGAATTCATGGTGATGCCGGTAAAAGCGGATTCTTTCTCTCACGCTTTGAGAAAAGGAACTGAGATCTTCCACAGTTTGAAATCTATCCTTCACGGAAGAGGTTTGTCTACTGCTGTTGGTGACGAAGGAGGTTTTGCTCCAACTTTCACGGGAACTGAGGATGCTTTGGATACGTTATTACAAGCCATTGAAAAAGCAGGATACAAGCCAGGTGATGATGTGATGATCGCTTTGGATTGTGCCGCTTCAGAATTCTACAAAGATGGGATCTACGATTATAGAAAATTCCAAACTCCGGATGCTGCTCAATTTACAAGCAGCGAGCAGGTGTCTTACTTGGCCGAATTGGCAAACAAATATCCAATTATTTCTATCGAAGATGGTATGCAGGAAAATGACTGGGAAGGTTGGAAATTGTTGACTGAGAAAATCGGGGACAGAGTACAATTGGTTGGTGATGATCTATTTGTAACTAATGTTGAAAGACTTTCCAGAGGTATCAAAGAAAATACAGCTAATTCTATCCTTGTAAAAGTAAACCAAATTGGTTCTCTTTCTGAAACGATGGCTGCTGTACAAATGGCTCAACAAAACAAATATACAACAGTAATGTCTCACAGGTCTGGAGAAACAGAAGATGCTACAATCGCTGATCTTGCTGTGGCCCAAAACTGTGGACAGATCAAAACTGGTTCAGCTTCCAGATCTGATAGAATGGCGAAGTATAACCAATTGTTAAGAATTGAAGAAGCTCTTGGAGAAACCGCTGTTTTCCCAGGATTGGATGCTTTCAAAATCAAAAGGTAATTTTGCTTTATATCTATAAAAAGCCTTTGAAATTTTCAAAGGCTTTTTCGTTTTATTGATTTGATAATCAAATTATTATTAAAATTATAATTGTTTTGAAATCAGTCAATTATCATTATAAGCAAAATCAATCCCAATTTATGACATTTGTCAGTTGACAGTTAGGGATGAAAGTCCTATATTTAGCAGACAAAATTTTTTTTAAAATGTCAGATAATAAAGTTATATTGAATTACGATGGAAAAAGCTTCGAATATCCAATCGTAGATAGTACTATCGGTGACAGAGGAATTGATATTTCTAAATTGAGAGATCAAACAGGGTTGATCACCTTAGATCTTGGTTACAAAAATACAGGTGCTACAATTAGTGAAATTACATACCTAGATGGTGATAAAGGGGAATTGTTCTACAGAGGTTATCCAATAGAGCAGATTGCTGAAAAATCTAATTTTACGGAGGTGATGTATCTTTTGCTTCATGGCGAATTGCCAAAAGCAGAACAGTTTTCTTCATTCGAAAATAATATCAAAAAATATAATTTTGTTGCAGATGAGCTTAAAAAACTGATTGATGTTTTCCCTCGTTCTGCACACCCTATGGGAGTTCTTTCTTCTTTGACTTCTGCACTTACAGCTTTCAATCCAAAAGCGGTAGATGTAAAATCAAAAGAAGAATTGGATTATGCATCAGAATTGATGATTGCAAAATTCTCTCATCTTTGTGCTTGGACGTACAGAAAAACGCAAGGTTTACCAATCAATCACGGCGATAATAGCCTGAACTATGTTGAGAATTTCTACAAAATGGCATTCAGATTACCAAATGAGGAATTTGAATTGGATCCGGTTGTAGTGGCAGCTTTAGATAAATTATTGATCCTCCACGCTGATCACGAACAAAACTGTTCTACTTCTACAGTAAGAATGGTAGGTTCTGCCCACACAGGTCTTTTTGCTTCAATTTCTTCTGGTGTTTCTGCACTTTGGGGACCACTTCATGGAGGTGCAAACCAAGCGGTGATCGAAATGCTTGAATTGATTGAAAAGGATGGCGGTGATGTCAACAAATGGGTTGCCAAAGCTAAAGATAAAAACGATGGCTTCAGATTGATGGGCTTCGGACACAGGGTTTACAAAAACTTCGATCCAAGAGCGAAGATCATCAAAAAAGCGGCTGACGATATTCTAGGAAAATTAGGAATTCAGGATAAAGCACTTGATATTGCAATGCAACTAGAAAAAGTGGCTTTGGAAGACGAATATTTCATCGAGAGAAAATTATATCCAAACGTAGATTTCTACTCTGGAATCATCTACAGAGCTTTGGGGATCCCGACAGAAATGTTCACAGTAATGTTTGCATTGGGAAGATTGCCGGGATGGATCGCTCAATGGAGAGAAATGAGATTGAAAGGAGATCCTATTGGAAGACCAAGACAGATCTATCAAGGTTCGCAACTTCGTGACTATGTGGATATTGCAAACAGATAAAAATTTTTGAAAATCAATATAAAATCCTCGAAAGTAATTTTTCGGGGATTTTTTTTCGGCAATATTATAATTAATCTAAAATTTTCTCCAACAATCTCGCTCTGGCAGGTGTTATTAACTAAAATAAAATATTACAGGTTTGAATGCTTTAATTATATTTGCGTGATTCTGAAATTATGAAATCGCTGTTATTTGTACTAGAAAATATCTTCTGATCATGCGATTGCATATGACCTCTGGAAATGACTGTAAGTAACATATGAAACTAAATATCAAAAATGAGACTGGAAGACTGAAATCCGTAGTTCTTGGACAACCAAAATCTAATGGTGCCGTCCCGACTCTGGAAGAAAGTTATGATGCTAAATCTTATCATACGATCGAGAATAATATCTACCCAAAGGAGCAAGATATTATCTCTGAAATGACAGAGTTCGAAAAGGTTCTGAAAAAGTATGATGTTGAGGTTTTCCGACCGAAAATCATCAAAGATTACAATCAGGTTTTTGCGAGAGACGTGGCGTTCGTGATAGAAGATAAAATGATAATTTCGAATATCATTCCGGATAGAGCGGACGAGCAGGAAGCTTACAGACACATCATCGATAAAGTCTCTTGGAGAAATATCATCAACCTTCCGGAAACTGCCCATATCGAAGGTGGAGATGTGATTGTCTGGAACGGATTCCTTTTCATCGGAACCAGTTACAGCCCGGATTACAGAAATCTGAAGACGGCAAGAACCAATGAGTATGCGATCGAAATTCTGAAAGAATATTTCCCGAAGAAAAGGATCATCGACCTTGATTTGAGGAAAAATGATACAAAACCTTACGAGGGGATTCTTCACTTGGATTGTACATTCAATATTGTTGGGAATGACAAATGTATCATTTACAAAAATGGATTTGTAGATGAGTCTGATTATCAATTGTTGGTTGACATTTTTGGAGAAGAAAACTGCTTCGAGATCAATGATAGAGAAATGTTCGATATGGTTCCTAATATCTTCTCAATTGCTCCGGATATAGTGGTTTCTGATAAAGCCTTCACAAGACTCAATCATCATCTCAGAGACGAGTGGGGAATGACTGTGGAAGAAATTCCTTACCGCGAGATTTCCAAAATGGGAGGATTGTTGAGGTGTTCGACTTTGCCGTTGGTGAGAGAATGAGTCAGATATTTCTCGCTGATTCAGCAAATTTTGCAAAATTTTAGTTTGGGAAGATTTACTAAATCTGAAAAATCTGCGAGATAAATTAAATTTTAAATTTAGTTCGATAATATGCAAACTACAGATACAGTTTTGATGATAGAACCGGTTGCTTTCGGATTCAATGAGCAAACGGCGGTTAATAATTATTTTCAGGTTCAACAGGAAGGCAATGTTCAAGGGGAAGCTTTGAAGGAATTCAATGCTTTTGTTGAGAAACTGAGAGTAAAGGGAATTAATGTCATCACCATAAAAGATACGCTTGACCCGAAAACGCCGGATTCAATTTTTCCGAATAACTGGGTAAGTTTTCACAGAGACGGAAAAGTCGTTTTATATCCGATGTTTGCTGAAAACCGACGTTTGGAGAGACGAAATGACATTCTTGACCAAATCAAGGAACAATTCAATATCAATGAAATCATCGATTATTCTGAAGCTGAAAAAGATAATCAATTCCTGGAAGGCACGGGAAGTATGATTTTCGACCACGATAACAAGATTGCTTATGGCTCGGTTTCGTTGAGATTGGATGAGGATTTGTTTAGAAAATTCTGTAGTGAGTTTGGATTCAAGCCTGTGGTTTTTCATTCTTATCAGACGGCAGGAGAAGAAAGATTACCGATTTATCATACCAATGTGATGATGTGTGTTGCTGACAAATTTGTGGTGATTTGCCTAGATTGCATCGATGACGAACTGGAAAGAGAAAAAGTCACTGAAACGATTAAAAGCTCTGGTAAAGAACTGATAGAAATCTCCGAAGATCAAATGCAGAATTTTGCTGGAAATATGCTTCAGGTCCAGAATCATTTTGGAGAAAAATTCCTGGTAATGAGTCAAAGTGCTTATAGGTCTTTGAAGCCTGAACAAGTTTCCGCAATCGAAAAATATTGTGAAATTATCTATTCCGATTTGGAAGTGATAGAAACCAACGGTGGCGGAAGTGCCAGATGTATGTTAGCTGAGGTTTTCTTACCGAAGAAATAAATCATTTAAACAGAAATAAAAAATCCCGAAGAATTTCTTCGGGATTTCTTTTGAAAATAATAATTTGATAAGAAAATATAATGTATGTTATCTGGTGCGGTTTTTAATGTCTTTGTCTGCGCTGCTGATATCTCTTATTTTCTGAACTTTTTTGTTCCCGAAATTATAAGTGATGCTGAAGTTCACGCTCTGGTTATATTGATTTTGGTTGATGTAATTGTATTTTCCGTCAGCTTGAGAATAATCGCTGATCTCGACTTTGTTTGTTTTCAAGATATCATAGATTTCCAAAGCAAATGTCCAATCGTTCCAAACTTTCTTGATGTTGGCGTCCAGACTCATCAATGATTTCAGTTGTCCCAATTCGATCTGCTGATTGTCAACATACCAATAGTTTACGCCAAGAAACCAGGTTTTCTTTTTGTCAAGTCTTACTGTATTATTCGTTTGGATCAATAAGCTATTAGACTTTATTTTGTTCACATAATCTGGAAAAACATCGCCTGTGATCGGGTCGGTATTTAGGAAACCATTATTGATATTTCTCTGCATTCCAATATTGAAATTGGTTGTTAGATATTGTTTGAAAAATGATTTCTGCATCCCGATCATAGCAGACATTTCCTGTTTATCTCCAAAATTGGTCCTGATGTATCTCAATTGGTCTTGACCAACTGTTCCGGTTGGAGAAACTGGAGCTCCAATCAAGGAAACCTGCGTGATGACATCTTTTGTATAAGAGTGATTCAGAATCAAGAAATAAGAATTCTTGAACATATAAGTCAACTCATTGGTGTAAACTGAAGCTGCTTTTACAAAAGGATTATTCTGAGTGTAATTAACATCTGTCAGGTAATTCTTGACAGGATTCAGTTCCCAGAAACTTGGTCTTCTCATTCTGCTGGAGAAGGCATAAGAGATATTGTTTTTGTCATTGATGCCATAATTCAGACTGATGTAAGGCAAAAAGTTATTGTAATTTCTCTCAAATCTGTTCAGAGCAGGATTTTCAGAATTATCGGATGTTCCGACACTTTTTGTGATCTCATATCTTGCACCGATCTTTCCGGAGAATTTGTCAGAAAATTTCTTTTCAAGCGTCAAATAAACTCCGTAAATATTCTCATCATAGATAAAATGATTGGGATTAAAAATTGGATTTTTAACAATCACATTACCAGCGTCATCATATTCGGCAAGATTATCATTTTCGTCGTAATATGAAGTAATATTTTGTGTGTCATTATCTGTTTTTGTTTTGTTATAATTCCCACCGACAGAAACAGTAAAATCATTTTTAAATTTCTTGATGTAATCTCCTAAAAAAGAAAAGTTATTAATAACCTGAGGTGTATTTTGCGAGATTTGTACTTGTAAACTATTTAAATTCTGAAACATATCGGACCTGAATGTTCTGTTGTCGGCATTTTGAAAACGTTTGTAATGCAGATAAGCCGCATTCAAATTTAATTTACTTCCTAAAGAGTCTGTCTTCAATTCGTAATTCAAGTTAAATGAGTTGTTGTACGAACGAGAGTTTTCAAGATTTTTGGTGTAGTTGTAAGTTGTGGATTCAATACCATTTTTTGGAGCAATTACTGTGTTGAATAGATTAGAAGTCGAACCATAACTTCTATTCGCCCAAGAGTTCCACGTCAAAGCCAAATTGCTATTGTCATTCAGTTGATAATCAATGTTTAAATAACCTCCGAGATTTTTATTTGGGTCGGTCACTCTCCCTTCGGATTGATTGCTGGAAGTCGATGTCCCATTTTTCAAAATATAATATTGTTCCTGAATATTTTGGCTTGTATTGATATTAGAGCTGATTCCCAGCTTATCTTTTCTGTAATTAAGTGAAAGACTTGCATAAGAAGAGTTGTAATAACTTTGGGAATTCCCCATTCTCATATTTCCGTTCAGCCCGTCGGTCATTTTTTTCTTTAGAACGATATTGATGATCCCGTCAGAAGATTCCACCTGATATTCACTTCCGGGTAGGGTGATCACTTCGATTTTCTGAATGTTTTCTGCCGGAGTATTTTTCAGGAATTGAGTTAATGACTCGGCGTCCATATTGGTTTTTCTACCATTGATATAGATAACGGCATTGTTTTTTCCAATGATCTTCAAAGTTTTGTCATCAGTTGAGGAAACAAGCGGTGTCTGTTTCAATAGACTGAAGGCTGTATTTCCTTTTGCAACTGGTGAAGCGGCAACATCATAAACAAAACGGTCGCTTTGTTTTTTGAAGACTTGTTTTGTTAAGGTAACAGCTTCTATATTTTTGGTGTTCGCAGTATCTTTCTTAGATTCCTGAGCATAGATCAATCCTGAGAAGAAAAGCGCTGCAATGAGAGTTTTGGCTTTCATAATTTATTTTTTATAGTTGAGAGTTTTATTGTTTGATTAAGTTCTAGAGCGGATCGCATCGTTAGCAGATTTTACTTCTCTTGCTTTTTTCAGTTTCTGATTTCCGAAGTTGTACGTTACATTGACATTGAATTCCCTTCTGTATTGGAAACTTCTCACGGTGTTAAAGCTTCCATTATTTTGTATGGTTCTGATATCATCAATGTTCTGGTTGAAAACATCATTTAATTCTACCAAGAATGTGAAATTCCCCATTATTTTCTTGATGTTCACATCGAAGCTCTGTTGCGTGTGTAGTTTTCCAATTTCCATTTCTCTTGACGGCATTATCCAGTAATTAATACCCAAATACCAATCTTTTTTAGCTGATAATCTTAGCATATTGTTGGTTTGAAAGAACATATTCAAGGTTTTTACATTGATAGTATAAGGTTGTAATATCTCTGTGAATCCTTCTATTGGTTGTGAAGTTGGGTCTTTCGTTACACTACCTTTGTAAGTTGCATATTCAAAATTGGCAGAATAGTTTGTAGTCCAAATGTCGCCAAACCAAGCTTTGTTCATTCCCAAGGTCAAACCTAACTGTTTGTTGTTGCCATAATTGGTTCTGATGTATCTTAAGAATTTGGTTTCCTCGCCAGTTGCGTTGTTGATCATTTTTCCCTGCAAAGGCAATTGGCTGTAAGCATTTTCCGCAAAGTTGAAACTCACATTAGCATAGAAAGCATTCTTGTACATATAATTGATTTCCTGATTATAATTTCTGGAAGCCTGCATAAAAGGGTTGTTCTGAATATAATTAGTCGGTGTGAAATAGGTTCTGGAAGGATTCAGTTGTCCAAATCCAGGTCTTCTCACTCTGCTGGAAAAACTGTATGTGATGTTGTGATTTTCATTGATTGCATAATTCAAAGTGGCATAAGGTAGTAGATTGTTATAATTTCTTTCAAAACCGATATCTGGTTTTCCTACAACATCTCCTGAGCTAATTGTAGCTTCTAGTCTTGTTCCTATTTTTCCGGTGAACTTTTCAGAGAATTTTCTTTCGTAAGTTGCATAAGCACCGATTATATTTTCTTTATAAATGAAGTGATTGGAAAGATTGGTGTTATTAACGAAACTATTTCCTACGAAATCATCCTGTCGCGTATCACTATCGGTATTGGTAAAGTTATAACTGGTTCCAATTGCGAAAGTACTTTCATTTCTGAATTTCTTGATGTAATCTATGTTCGCTGCATAATTATTAATGATTTGAGGAACAGCTTGTTTGAAAGCGCTGTAACTAGCTATATTAGATAATGGAAATGTCTCACCAAGACTCACTTTGTCTCTGTTGAACCACAGGTAAGAAATGTTTGAAGTTAATTTACTTCCAAGTGTATCGGTTTTAATTTCGTAGTTCAGATTGAAATTATGATTTCTGGTTTGCGCATCTTCCTGATTGACAGTTCTGTTTGAAAGGATTCCGTTTTCAAAATTCGTCATATCCAACACAGAACCGAAACTTTTGTTATATCTCATATTATAACTGAATCCAAGATTCTGATTTTTATTGATCTCATAATCGATGTTGATGCTTCCACCGTAGTTTTTGTTTGGGTCATCCATCGTTCCATAAGAATCATTTCTGAAAGTAGCATCACCATTGGAAAGCGTATATTTCTCTCTTTCTCTGTAGCTTCCCATATTGAAATTAGAATTGAAAGACCATTTGTTCTGTCTAAGGTTGAAGGCAATTCCAGAAGAAGGATTATTATAAAAGCTTTGGCTGTTATTCATTTTCAAAGTTCCGTTGTAACCATTCGTTTTGCTTTTTTTCATTACGATGTTGACAACACCTTCATTTGCTTCAACCTGGAACTCACTTCCCGGAACTGTTACAACTTCTATTCTCTGAATGTTTTCAGATGGTGTATTCTTTAGCATTTCCGTGATAGCTTCTGCATCCATCAGGGTTCTTTTTCCATTGATGTAAAAAACAACGTTGGATTTTCCCATTATTTTGAATGTCTTTCCATCTGTGCTGGACAACATTGGTGTCTGTTGCAAAAGATTGAATGAGTTGGTTCCTTTGGCAACAGGAGAAGAAGCCACATCATAAACAAATCGGTCAGATTTTTTCACGAAAACTTTTTTGCTAAGTTTTACTTCTTCTATCGTTTTTATCTCCTCTGTTTTTTTCTGAGTCTGCTGTGCAGAAATCATTCCTGAGAAAAAAATAACTGCAATTAGGATTTTAGCTTTCATAATACTTGGTTTTAGTAGAGTAGTTTGTAGTTTCTAATATTTTACATTGCAAAGATATATATTAATTTAAGTATTATGCAATACAAAGTAGTAAATAAAATTTATAATTGATTTTAACTTGTTGATTATCAACGATAAAAATTTAACTGATTTACAAATAAGACAACTGTAGTCAAAAATATGTTACATCAGAAATAGAAAAAAATGAAAAAAACCACTGCAAAATCTGCAATGGCTTCATTATCTGAAAGTTCACATATAGAATTTTAAGGTTTTTATTTTAAATTTTAAGTCACAATTATTTTTGAAAGACTTTTATGACTTTTGTGGTTTTAATATTAAATCAAAACAGCATTCGGATTTTCAAAATCCTCATTCTTTTCAAAATGGGAAAGACTCGTTAAGGTAGAAGTAGCAATTTGTTCAAGCGCTTCCTGAGTGAAAAAAGCCTGATGCGCCGTTACCAGAACATTTGGGAAACTCATCAGCCTTTGGATCGTGTCATCTTCAATGATCGTATGGGAAAGGTCTCGGAAAAACAATTTGTCTTCCTGCTCATAAACATCAATTCCCAGGTAGCCAATGTGCTTTGATTTTAGTCCATTGATGACAGCTTTTGTATCGATCAACCCGCCTCGGCTGGTGTTGATGATCATTACATTCTGCTTCATTTTTTTGATTGAATCTTCATTGATCAAATGATGTGTAGATTCCATCAACGGACAATGAAGAGAAACAATATCGGACTCAGAAAGCAACTGTTCCTGAGAAACATAATCGATTCCAAGGTTTTTCAGTTCCTGATTTTCTGTTATATCAAAAGCTAAAACTCTTGCCCCGAAACCTTTCGCAATTTTTGCAAAAGCAGCACCGATATTTCCTGTTCCTATAACACCAATTGTCTTCTGATAAAGATTGAAGCCCATCAATCCGTTCAAAGCAAAATTCTGTTCACGAACTCTATTATAGGCTTTGTGTGTTTTCCGGTCAAGAGTGAGGATCATTGCCATAGCATGTTCTGCAACTGCTTCCGGAGAATACGCCGGAACTCTGGAAACTCTCAAGCCAAGACGTTTTGCTGCTTCCAGATCTACATTGTTGAACCCTGCACATCGCAAAGCAATATATTTCACGCCTTTTTTGGACAAAGATTCCAAAACTTCTGCGTTCAGTTTGTCGTTCACAAAGGCGCAAACAGCATCAGAGTGGTCTATGAGATTCAGAACGTGCGGACCAAGATGTGTTTCAAAATAATCCAGTTCAAAATTGAATTGCTGATTGGCTTTGTCAAAGAATTCCTTGTCGTAAGGTTTGGAAGAGAAGAAGGTAACTTTCATATATTGAAATAGTTTTTTTATACTTTAAAATTACAAAGTTTGATTTCAAATAAAACATTTTCCTCATTGATATTCATCAGTCGTTCCGATTTTTTCGGGCTAATTTTTTTTCAACCCAAATTGTTGCAAATGGGAAAAAAGCTGCACACAAAGCAAAAATAGAATCCTCATCATCCCAACTGAATATCTTTCTCACAGGAAGCAAGAGCAAAAGATAAAGCGTAAAAAATAATCCGTGAATATTCCCAATGATAATAATGTAAATGGTCGGCAGAAGTTCATCGTGATCGGTTCTGATCCAGACCATTGCGGAAAATAATAACAGCCAGGAAACAGCTTCTGCAAAGCAAACTTGTTTAAACCATTTGATGAGTTTGTCTTCAGGATATTTTGAAAAGTATTTTTCTATGATGTTCATTTTCTTTCTTTTTCAGATTTCAGGATCTTTGCCAAAGTTAGTTCGTAATTTTTATCATATTCCAGATCTTTTCCGTTGTCATCTTCACCGTCTTGTATGACGTATCCAAGATCTTTGATTTTATTCCCCTCGATTTTGTAAAAACTTGTCCAATTTTTGCCAGACATTACCAAACAATCGATGAGGTCATATTCTTTCAGGTAATTTGGATTTTTAATTTCATCAAAGCCTTCAATTTTCCTCAGATTTTGATTTTTGAAATCAACTATAAAAAGATTGTAGGTCAAATTGCTCCTCACATCAGAAGTGTTTTCTATCAAAATATCTTTGATTCCATCGCCATTGAAATCAATGAACTCAACATTTTGAAACTGACTGTGCAATCTTTCCTGATGTATTATTTTTTCTTTTCCTTTGATCTTCTTCGAGAAGGTAAACAATACATTTAATATGGTCTGGTCTTTCGGGTCAAATTCCAAAGACACAGAATAGCCTCTCTTGTTAAAAATCGAATCACAATTTATTTTAACGACCTCTTTGCTTTGGGCAACAAGTAACGTTTGGAAAATCAAAAGAATGATTAAAATAAGACTTCTTTTCATCCAAGATTTATTTGTAGAAACTACTTCCATCAAGATATTCAAAAACCTCCGGAGGCAGCATTGGCCTTGTGTTTTTTCCTGATTTGATCATATTTCGGATCTCTGTCGCGGAGAGCTCTATGATTGGAGCTTTTACCTGATGGATATTCTCGTGCTGCAAATAGTCCGATTTCTTTTCTTCTCCGAAAATTCTAGGATAAACAATGATCTGATATTTTTCGAGAAGCAACTCGTAATTTTTCCATTTATGAAGGCTTGCTAAATTGTCTTCTCCCATTATAAGTGAAAAAGAAAGATCTGGATGTTTTTCTTGGAGATATGTTAAAGTATCAATCGTGTAACTTGGCCTTGGCAATAAGAATTCTACATTGGAAGCACGCATTCTTGGATAATTTTTAATCGCTAATTGTACCATATCCAGCCTGTTGTGGTCTTTCAACAAGGATTTTTTGTCTTTGAAGGGATTTTGAGGACTTACGATAAACCATAATTCCCACATATCAGAGTTTTCCAAAATATAATTGGCCAATATCAGGTGACCAATATGAATGGGATTGAATGAGCCGAAAAATAATCCGATCTTTTTGCGATTTTCCAAAATTATCAATGATTTATAGATCTCAAATTTAGAAAATTAAAATGTCAATCTGAAATCGAATTCTCATCCAAAAACAGTATTTTCTCATTAGATGTTTTTAAAATCAATTACTTATGATTAATTTTGCGACAAACACAATGGATGAGAAAAATTCTACTTTTTCTGCTGATACTTTCTGCATTATTCATATCGGCGCAATCTGTCGCAGATTCTCTATTAGCCTTACTTAAGAGTGAAAAGAACCCTGCAAATAT
Source organism: Epilithonimonas hungarica (assembly GCF_900102265.1). Classification (GTDB taxonomy): domain Bacteria; phylum Bacteroidota; class Bacteroidia; order Flavobacteriales; family Weeksellaceae; genus Epilithonimonas; species Epilithonimonas hungarica. The sequence continues at coordinate 250,601 of NZ_FNBH01000001.1, forward strand.
TCCAGCTTTACAAAATCAAATTTCAGACGAGTACAAATATTCTGATCCGGAACAGATGCAAAAATTTGCAATTCATGCCCTAAGAAATGCAAAAAAGCATCAAGATCTTTATCAACAAGCTATTGCTTATCAGAATATTGGAACTTCATTCTTGATTTTTGGGGATTATGATAAAGCCTTGCAAAATTTTGATGCTGCGGAAAAAACTGGCAAGAATTTGGAGGAAAACAAAGGTGTCCAAGAAACTTTAGCCAAGATATATGGCAGTAAAGGCTTTGTTCATGCGGAACAAAATAGATATGCATTGGCTCTTGAATATGATTTTAGAGCGTTGGAAATTTATGAAACTTATAGAAACAAAGAACAAATAGCAAAAATAAACAATAATATTGGCGTTATTTATAGGTCAATAAATGATAATGAGAAAGCATTAGAATATTTTTTAATTGCAAATAATAACAAAAAAATAGCTAATGTTTGTTCAAATATTGGTTTTATTTACTTGAATAAAAATGATTTAAAAAATGCATTAAAATTTTTTAATGAAGCATTACTTGAATATAAAAAAAAACCAGATGCAAGAGGATTGGGGGATTTATATAATAATTATGCTTCATATTTTGTGAAGACAGGAGATATTACACAAGCTAAAAAGTATCTCTTTGAAGCAGAGAAAATATTTTTAAGTATTCAGGATAAATTTGAAATTTCTGATACTTATATGTCATTATCTGACATTTTTTTTAAAGAGAACAATCTTGTAAAAGCTATTTTCTATTCTAAAAAAAGTTTAGAGGTTGCTAACGAACTTGATATTACTGAAACAAAAGTTATTACGGAAAAATTACTTTCGGATATTTATGATAAGCAAGGAAATAAAGAGTTAGCACTGCTTCATCTCAGAAATTATAATGTGGAAAGAGATAAGCTTGAAAAAATTATTAATGAACAGCAACGTTTGAAAACTGAACTTAATTTCCAATATGAAAAAGAACAGCTGGAAAAGCGGGAGAATGCAAGCCGAGAAAGGCTGAAAGGTTTTTTTATCATTGCATTGGTGGGCGTTTTTCTGTTGGGAACATTTTTATATTACCGAAATCGAGAAAAGCAAAAAACGATCCTCCTTCAGAAACAATTGGCCGAGTTCGAGCATAAAGCTTTACATCTGCAGATGAATCCGCATTTTGTCTTCAATTGTTTGGCGGCGATCTCAGCATTTGTAATGCAGAATGGAAAAGATGAAGCTGTCCGGTACCTGTCCAAATTTTCGAAACTAATGCGCCTTACTTTGGAGTTTTCAAAAGAATCCTCCATTACAATCGATAAAGAAATAGAAGCGCTGAAGAATTATCTGGAGCTGGAACAATTAAGGTTCAATCATAAGTTCGATTTTAAGATCTATAAAGATCCGGAAATTGAAGATGATACAACAATTCCATCTTTGCTGTTGCAACCTTATGTGGAAAACGCGATCATTCATGGCGTGGTCCCGAAAGAAGGTAAGGGTTTCATTGATATTACTTTTCAACAGACCGAGGAGAATCTTATTTGTACCATCACAGATAACGGTGTGGGAATCGAAAGATCAAAGATGGGGAAAGCCAATTTTGTGAATGCACACAAATCTATGGCGATGGAGATCTCACAAAAAAGATTGGAAACTCTAGAACAATTGGAAAATAAAAAGATCGAATTGGATATTACAGAACTAGAAGATAATGAAATTGTCTTGGGAACCCAGGTTCTGATAAAACTACCATTAGAATTCATAAAGCATACCACATGATAACTGCAATTTTAATAGATGATGACCATAATCTCAGAAACGGGATGAGAGCGATGTTGTCCTTATATGCTCCCGAGATTGAAATTCTTGGTGAGGCGGAAAGTGTAAAGACGGGAATACAGCTTATAGAAAAAACAAATCCCCAAATTGTTTTCCTGGATATCATGATGAATGATGGTTCGGGATTCGATATTTTGGAAAAGCTTAATACCAAATATGGAAAGATCTCTTCGCATATTGTGTTTGTTACGGCTCATGAAAAATTCGCGATAAGGGCTTTTAGGTTCAGCGCATTGGATTTTCTTCTGAAACCGATTGATCCGGAAGATTTGCAGGCGGTTATTAGAAAAATCAAAAATATTACTCATTTGGACAACGGAAACAAAAATATCGAGTTGCTTCTGGAAAATATTACAAGAAAAACCGACAATTTCAAAAAGATAGCCCTGTCAACTTCGGATGGAATTCATCTGTTTGAGGTCAAGGATATTATCCGATGCGAGTCTGTGGATAATTATACCAAATTCTACATCAAGAATCATAATAAAGTAGTAATGATATCCAAAACTTTGAAAGAATATGAAGAATTACTATCTGACCAGGGATTTGAGCGCATCCACCAGTCTCATCTCATCAATCTGAATGAGATGAGGTCCTACATCAAAAAAGATGGGGGATTTGTAATAATGTCGGACCATGCGCAGCTTCCGGTATCTCAAAGAAAAAGGGATAGACTACAAGATCTGATCAGTAGGTTTTAAATTCTAATTCAAAGCCAACGAATTCTAAATGAATTAATAACTATAATTATTTTATAAATTAAATTTACCCACGATAAACACAAATGATGAAAACAAAATTATTCTTTTGGCTTGTATTCCTTTCTATAGGAATGCAGGCTCAAAATATCAACTTTCCGGATGCTAAATTTAAACAAGCATTAATAGGAGGCATCAATGCTAATAACAATTTTGTGGTTTGCTATGATCAAAATGGAACTAACATTCTCGTAGACCAAAATGATGACGGAGAAATCCAGATGTCAGAAGCGGCTTTGGTATATAGAATCGATTTCAGGCAGGTGTCCAATTATACCACTTTGGAAGGAATCAATTCCTTTGTGAATTTGGAATCAATATATTATATCAATGATTCTTCCTATTCACATAGCCACGGAAAAATTGGTAGTATAAATCTTGACGGACTTGGCAATTTCAAAACTTTTAATTTGTCAGGATGCGATATTGAAAAAGTAAGTGTAAAAAATTGCCCTAATGTTTTGGAGATAAGGTCAGCTTATACGGATTCTTATAATGGCACATCTTCCTACAATATGCAAGGGAATACACAGGAATTGATTGTTCAGAATTGTCCGCAAGTAAAGACAATTGCTTGGACCGGTAATAATTTGGGGTCGGCAAATATCACGAATTGCCCCAATCTCACACACTTAGAATTAAGAGGAAATTCTTTAGTAACTTTTGATGCTTCTCAATTTTCAAATCTTGATTATTTTGATGTATCGAATAATCAGCAGACAAATGGATCGATTTTCGGAGAACCTAATAATAACCCATCGCTTACCAGTCTGAATGTAAATGGATTATCAAAATTGAAATATTTGAATGTTAGTAATCAGTTACTTACGAGCCTAAACTTGGCACAAATGTCGTTTTTGGAAATATTAAATTGTAAGAATAATAAGATAACAAATACATTAGATATTTCTCAAAGCTCAAGATTAACATATCTGGACTTTTCGGCTAATCAAATCAAGGCCATATCACTTCCCGATTTATCGGACATTAGCACTTTTCTTGCAAACAATAATTTATTGGAAAATAATGGTTTGGATTTTACAAAATTATTTGCTGTAAAAAATCTTAACAGGACTATTAATTTATCATACAATAATCTCAATCAAAATATTACTCTTTCATCGTCAGGTGTAAGCTTCATGAATTTGGATCTGAGTTATAACAAAATATCTGACTTTAAGGTTTCCGGGACTTTTTCAAGCTGGTCCGGGGAAGCGAATCTTTTGTTAAATGATAACTTGTTGGAACATATCGATTTAGGTGACATCAATAGCTTGAACAACTTAAATGTTTCTAACAACCCACTTGCTGAAATCGATACGCCAAATCTTGAGACAGGATTTTTGGACTTTTCTAATACCAATGTATCATATATAAAACTAAACTCAGAGAGTAGGGTTGCGATGAATCTTCTTGCAACGGGACTAGGATCTACTACATTAAAAGTAATTTCCCAATCAGGAAGTATAGCTTTAGAAGGAAGTCAAAGTTTGGAAACTATTGATCTGAGCGATTCTAGAATAGGTATTGAACAGATTCAGAATATGCCATTGCTAAAAAGCATATATATGAAAAATGGGATCAAAGATCAGATTTATGGTGGATTTTCAAATCTTCCCAATTTAAAATTTGTCTGTGCTGATGAAATGGAAATTGAAAATATAAAAACTCAACTTTCTAGAGGTGGTGTAACTAATGTCAATGTCAATTCCTACTGCAGCTTCACACCAGGTGGAAACTATAATACGATCTCAGGAACTGTAAGATTTGATGCTAACGCCAACGGCTGCGATTCCACAGATGAACCTTTCGAATTCCTGAAACTAAAAATAAATGACGGAACAAACTCTGGTGAGACTTTTGTCCAGAACGATGGGAAGTATGAATTCTTCTCTCAGGCAGGTAATTTCGATCTGACTGCCCATGCGGAAAATCCGGGATTGTTCTCTATTACGCCGGCAGCTTTCAATACGAGTTTTGCAGATAATAATAACAATGTATTCACGCAAGATATTTGCGTCACAGCAAACGGAACCCAAAACGATGCGGAAGTTGTAATTGCACCGCTTACAGGAGCAAGACCGGGATTCGAGGCAACATATAAACTGGTGTGGAGAAACAAGGGAAATACAACCTTGTCCGGTAAGATTGTCCTAAATTATGACCAAAACAAGATGACATTCCAAAGTAGTTCTTTGCCTTATGCGGCAATCAGTAACGGCTCTTTAGAATTCAATTACAGTAACTTGAAACCTTATGCGAACGAAGCTACGGAACTGATTTTCACAATCAACACACCAACCAACCCGACCAATCCGGTTAATTCAGGTGATATTCTTTCGTTCAATGCACAGATCACACCCAACGCAAGCGATTTGACCCCGGAAGACAATAATTTCAAATTCGATCAAACTGTTGTCAATTCATTTGATCCGAACGATATTACTTGTATGGAAGGCGAGATCATTCCTACGACGGCTGTTGGCAAATACATGCATTATGTTGTTAATTTTGAAAACACAGGGACGGCGGAAGCGGAGAACATCGTTGTGAAAATGAAGATAGACCCTGCAGAATTCGATATCAATACTTTACAATTACAAAATGCTTCTTCAGATGTTACAACTGTAATTACGGGGAACGACGTAGAATTTAAATTCAAAAAAATAAAACTGAAGGCAGGTGGCCATGGTAACGTATTGCTAAAAGTGAGATCGGTAACAGATCTACAAGAAGGAGACAGTGTGGATAATAGTGCAGATATCTATTTCGATTATAATTTCCCTATAACTACGAATGAGTATGTTACCACAATTCTGGATGAACATTCTTTGCTAAATGCTAAAATTAATTATGAGGCATCTGAATTTGCTTCTAATAATTATAAAGTGAATTTTGATGCGAGCCTTAGTACGGGAAATATAACCTCATATACGTGGGAATTCCCGAATGCAGCATCTGTGTCTTCCACTTCTGCCGTTAAACCGATGGTTACTTATAATGTTGCCGGGAATTATACCGCTAAGTTGACCATTTCTGATGTGGACAATAATCTATCTGTAAAGACTATTACTTTCAAAGTAGGAAATACTACAGCGGATCTTTCTACAGGTAGGGATAATAATGGAAACGCTATTGCAATAGATGCAGATGATGATGATTGGAAAGGTTATGATATCAATGGTACGGAAATCACTCCAAAAATAAGACATACATATCCTGGCTGGAGCTATGCTGATATAGGAAATGGAAATAACAGCCAATGGATCAGTCTTAATAACTTCGAAGGGTACTATAATTATAAAAGCAGAGCGTTTACGATTCCAAATAATGCGACAGATGCCAAACTGAATCTCAGAAGTTTATCTTTTGTAAGAAATTGGACCTATTTGGTAAAAGTGGAGGCCGATGGCAGCGAAACGGAGACAGAGATCACTAAAACGCAATGGCAGAGTGACGGATTCAAAGGTTGGCTGAACGGCAGAAGCCCAAAGGTTGATAATTATTCATTGTCTCCTGGAACGTATTATATAAAAGTATTAGTTTATTCTAATAATTCTGCTGTAAGAGAATCGCTGGATGTGAATGCAATTGTTACATGCTCTACAGGTCTTATGAATGCAAATAAGTTAGTTCCGCCAACGATAACACTTCAGACCCAAGATGTGATAAAACAGAATATAAGTGTCTATCCAGTCCCTACACATGGCGAATTGAATATCGATAGTGATTCTGATGTATTGTCTGTGGAAGTTCATGATGTGCTTGGTCGTATTTTGCAAAAGAAACATTTTGCACCATCAAGAAAGGTGAAACTTACGATCAATAATGGTGAGGGAATTTATTTCCTAAAAATAATGACAAAACAAGGAATTGTCAATCAAAAGATCATTAAAGAATAAAAGGAAATCGTATCAAATAAAAAGTCCCGATTCAATTTTGAATCGGGACTTTTTTTATTCATGGAACTTCACATCTCGGATGTTCAGAAAATGCGAGACATTACCTTTCCAATGGTTTTCTTCTATCGTAAAAGCAAGGTCAAAGGTCTTCGTTTTAAAATCTTCTGCAAATTGTCCAAATCGGAAACCTACACATTCTATGTTTCTTCCCGTGTTGGGTTGAGAGATATTAAATTTGAGATGAGAACTTTCCTTTCCCATCAATCTTACATAACCATTGACTTTTACATTTTTTAGAACCAAGATCGGTTTCATATTCTGGGGTCCGAAAGGTGCTAGTTTTCTATGGAAATTAATGAACTCTCTGTTAAGATCTTCGGGATTGACCACACTGTCCACATAAATGGTAGGCTCTTTCTGATGTTCCTGGATGTTATTTTTGACATAGTCTTCAAAACGTACCTTGAACTCGTCAAATTTCTCTTTCTCCATAGAAAGCCCTGCTGCGGCCTGATGCCCGCCAAATTTCATGAAAAGGTCAGAACAGAATTCCAAAGCTTTGTGAATGTCAAAATCAGAGACCGATCTCGCAGAGGCTACCAATTCTCCATTGTTTCCTTCTGTAAAAACCAAAGTCGGTTTGAAGTAATTTTCTATCAACCGGGAGGCTACGATACCAATTACGCCTTTGTTCCAGCTTGGATCATAAACGATTGTGGAAAAACGTTCGGTTTTTTGCAATTCCTCAACTTGATTCATCGCTGATTGTGTAATATTGATGTCCATTTCTCGACGTTCATCATTCAGATTGATGATCTCATCTACAATTTGCTGCGCTTGTTTCAGATTGTCGGAGATCATAAGCTCCACAGATGCTTTTGCATGGGAGATTCTCCCAGCGGCATTTATTTTTGGAGCAATATCAAAAACGATATTCGAAATTTCAAAATGGGCCAATTTCTCTTCCGGGATCAAAAGTCTTAATCCGAATTTTCTCGTTTTTCTAAGAAACTTCAATCCTTGCTTTGCCAGAACTCGGTTTTCCCCGGTCATTGCAACAATATCAGATGCGATGCTGATTGCCAAAAGATCGGTCAACTCGAACAATTCACTTTCCGGAATTTTATAGATCGTATTAAGGCCCTGGCAAAGTTTGAAGCCAACGCCACATCCGCTTAATTCTTTATAAGGATATCTGCAGTCTTTTCTTTTCGGGTCCAGAACCGCAATTGCTTTTGGAAGTTCATCTCCGGGTAAATGGTGGTCACATATAATGAAATCAACGCCCACAGAATTGGCAAGGTCGATTTTATCGATAGATTTGATTCCGCAATCTAATGCAATGATCAATGAAAATCCATTCTCTTTGGCGAAATAGATTCCTTCGTCTGAAATCCCGTAACCTTCAACGTTTCTGTCAGGGATGTAAAAATCAAGATATTTTTTATCGACGATCTTGCTCAGATACAGATGCATCAGCGCAACGGCTGTTGTTCCGTCTACATCATAATCTCCGTAAACTAATATTTTTTCTCCATTTTCTATGGCTGTTGCAATGCGTTCTACCGCTTTTTGCATGTCAGCCATCAGGAAAGGATTGTGGATGTCTGTGGCGTTTGGCTTGAAAAATTCGCGTGCTTTCTGATAGTTGTCGATTTCACGCATTACCAAGATTTTGGACTCTAAAGTTCCAAAACCAATAGAAGAAATCAATCCGTCAACAATCTCTTCATCAGGCTCGGGTTTATAGATCCATTTTTGACTCATAGTTACAAAAGTAAAGAAAAAAAACGGCTTTGGGAAATTAAAACGACTGCTAAATATTCAGCAACCGTTTTTAAAACTTAAAGAATTTTAGTTTATTCTTTGATGATTTTTTTAGTTTCGATTCCGGAATCAGTTTCTATGGAGATCAGATAATTTCCTTTTGGAAATGTAGAAATATCAATTTTTGACAAATTAGCATTTTCCGTTTTAATCAATGAACCTGATGCATTATATAATTTGACAGATTTAATAATTTCATTAGATTTAATATTGATAAAATTGGAAGTTGGATTTGGAAAGATATTAATCTGAGTTTTGCTGATGTCAGAAACCGAAAGCTGGTCCATATCTTTGATAATGATATTATCGACAACAAAACCACTGCCATCATTATCGAATTCAAAATTTAAATCATTCGCTCTTACGACTTTGGGTCCTAGAGTAGAAGTATGGACTAATTGACCATCAAGATAATATTTTACATTTTTTTCTGTGACGTGATCGATTTCAATTCTTAGATTATACCATTTTTCAGGAGTCCAGTTTCCGAGGTCTAAGAAATTGACGTCACTGTCAGCATATAGTTTACCACTATACATAAAATTAAATCCGCCAGCCCAGGAATAATTCCCATTATTGTTATAGTATAATGACAACATATAATAATCTGAGCTATTCAATTTCTCCAACTTCACATCTGCGGAAACAGATAGTCTGTTATATTCTGGTATTTTTTTGAAAAGAAAGGAAAAATTTTCAGTATAATTACCGGTGCTGGTTACTTCAACAGAATTATTTCCATCAGATGCTTTTCCGGTAACGACTTTGAAATTGTTGTTCGGAACATTATCTGTTTTCACGGTCCATTCTTTTTGCCCCACAACTGTTCCAAGAGTGTAACCTTCAGAAGGTTCGAAAGAAATCTTCTGTTGACCAAAACTCAAAGCTGAAAGTAAAGCGGTTGCTAAAAAAGATAATAAAGTTTTCTTCATAGATCAAATTAAAAGGGAAGCGAATTTAGAAAAATATTCTTATTAATCGTCTTAAAATCAATAAAAAAACCTTCCGAAAAATTCGAAAGGTTTCTATTGCATATGATATTTAATTCTATTTTGCGTGATTCATCGCATTAGCGTCAATGTTAACCCCAAGTCCTTGTGCGACTCTCATTCCTAGCTCAATATTTGCTCGGAAGAAATGACAAAGCTGGCGATTGATGATCTCGTCTCGTTTTGGACCATCGATTCCGCTCATATGTCCAACGATGTTATTTACCAAAGCTGTTCTGTCTTCCTGATTCAAAGCTTTTGTATAGAATAATCCAGGTTGTGTATAATGGTCATCATCATTTTGATTTCTGTCGTAATTTGCAACATGAGAATGATCCAGGTCGTATTCCAGATTTTTATAAGATTCTGTTGGTTCTACATCACTGAAGCTGTTTGGATAGTAATTTGGCTTGTCTCCATAATCAGAATCATCTGCCATGAAGCCTCCTCTTTGGAAATTATTGACAGCAAAAGGACATTTGTTAACTTCCAGCTGATGAGAGTTGACACCAACTCTGTATCGGTGGGCATCAGCATAAGAGAAAAGTCTTCCCTGCAACATTTTATCCGGAGAAAAACTGATACCGTCAACCAAATGACTTGGTGCAAAAGCCGATTGCTCTACGTGAACGAAATAATTTCTCGGAACTTCATTCAGTTCCATTACACCAACTTCCTGTAATGGAAATTCGTCCTGAAACCATACTTTAGTCACATCAAACGGGTTCCAACGCCATTCTTTGGCCTGTTGTTCAGTCATAGTCTGGATGTAAAGTGTCCATTTTGGAAAGTCTCCCTTTTCAATAGCATTCACCAGATCTTCCTGAGAAAAATCTGGATTTTCACCTTTCATTTTTGTCGCTTCGTCGTCAGAAAAATTCTTGATGCCCTGTTGCGTCTTGAAATGGAATTTCACCCAAGTTCTCTCATTTTTATCGTTAATCATAGAAAAAGTGTGAGAACCAAATCCGTGCATATGCCTGTATCCGTGTGGAGTTCCTCTATCTGACATTAATATTAAAACCTGATGAAGAGATTCAGGATTCAAGGACCAGAAATCCCACATCATGGTTTTGCTTTTCAGATTGGTTTTCGGAACACGTTTTTGAGTGTGGATGAAATCCGGGAATTTTTTTGCATCCTTAATAAAAAAGACCGGTGTGTTGTTTCCAACCAAATCCCAATTTCCGTCTTCTGTATAGAATTTCAAAGCGAAACCTCTTGGGTCTCTTTCTGTATCGGCACTTCCCATTTCTCCACCTACTGTAGAAAACCGGGCAAACATTTTACAAGAATTCCCGACTTTGGAGAAAAGCTTGGCTCTCGTATATTGACTAATATCGTGCGTCACGGTAAAAGTTCCATATGCGCCAGAACCTTTTGCATGAACAATTCTTTCAGGAATTCTTTCTCTTACAAAGTGGGCAAGATTCTCCTGAAGAACAAAATCCTGTAACAAAACCGGGCCCCTTGGTCCGACAGTTTGTGAATCCTGATGCTCATAATATGGTGAGCCAACGGAATTTGTGAGTTTTTTCTTGTTTTCCATATTTCAGATTTTATGATTTAATTCATTAATTGAGATGCTAAATTCGATAAAAAAACTTATTTATGAAACAAATTAATAAGTATATTTGTAATAGATAAAATTAATTAGAAATCGTGAATATCCAACAACTAGAATATCTAATTGCAGTAGATAAATATAAGCATTTTGGTAAAGCTGCGCAAGCTTGTTTTATCACCCAACCTACGCTTAGCGCAATGATCCAGAAATTTGAAGACGAGCTTGACGTAAAGGTTTTTGATAGAACAACGCACCCGATCAGAACCACAGATGCAGGCGCTGAAATCATCAAGGAAGCTCAGAAAGTCATCGATTCTGTAAATGAACTGAAGAATAAGGCTAATTTCCTTAACAACATCCTTGCAGGTAAGCTGAATCTCGGAATTATTCCGACAGTTTCAAGTTATATTCTTCCAAACGAGATTTTCAAATTCCTTCAAAATAATCCTCAGATCGAACTGAATATCAAGGAAATGACGACCGAAAGCATCATCAAGTCCTTGAAATCTGGTGAACTGGATGCCGGGATTATTTCTACACCCTATTCTGCAGCAGACGAGTTTTATCAGGATTTTCTTTTCAATGAGGAATTAATGCTCTATTCAGCAAATCAGGAAGCTGGTGTTAAAAAAGACTGTTTCGTTGTTCCGGAAGACATTGATGTGGACAAAGTCTGGCTTTTGGAAGAAGGAAATTGCCTTAGAACTCAGTTTGAAAATATTTGCCACCTGAAAGAGAATTCTTTGAAACCAAATAACTTAGAGTTTTTGGCCTCCAACATCAATACATTAATTCAGATGGTTGATAAAGTGGGTGGAATTACCATTCTGCCGGAAATGGGAGTTGAACAATTATCTTCTGAACAGAAACAAAAAGTTTCCAGATTTATTAAACCGTTTCCTTTCAGAGAGATCAGTTTGATCTATTATAAACCAACTTATAAACAAAAAATCATTGATGAATTAATTTCGGAAATTAGAGGGTCTATGTCGCAAAGGCTTAATTATTATAAGGATTCTGAAAAGTATGTCAGCATCAAGCCTGAATAAATTCATACCTAATTAATAGGAATTGATTTTGAAATCTAAAAAATAGTATGTATTTTTGCGGTCGAATTTTGAATAAAGGAGGAGAACTTTGACTGATTGCAACCTCAATAAAAAATGCTAAAACAGATTTTTCTCTTTTAGTTCCTTTTTACAATCGTCATTTTTTAGACTTCGAAATATAAAATACAAAAGGAATAATTTATGTCTTATTTATTTACGTCCGAATCAGTTTCTGAAGGACATCCGGATAAAATCGCTGATCAGATATCTGACGCGCTTATCGATCATTTCTTAGCATACGATAAAAACTCAAAAGTAGCTTGCGAAACTTTGGTTACCACTGGTCAGGTTGTTTTGGCAGGTGAGGTGAAATCTGAGGCTTATCTTGATGTTCAGCATATCGCTAGGAATGTGATCAACAAGATCGGTTACACAAAAAGCGAATATATGTTCAACGGTGATTCTTGTGGTGTCATTTCTGCAATCCACGAGCAATCTCCAGATATCAACCAAGGTGTTGACAGAACATTGGACGAAACCGATTTCGAAACCAGAGCTAATGCTCAAGGAGCCGGAGACCAGGGGATGATGTTCGGTTATGCAACCAATGAAACTGAGAATTATATGCCTTTGGCTTTGGATCTTGCTCATCAGATCCTGAAAGAATTAGCTGATCTAAGACGAGAAGGAAACGCTATTCCTTACCTTCGTCCAGATGCAAAATCTCAGGTGACAATTGAATATTCCGACGATCACAAGCCGGTAAGGATCGATAGCATTGTAGTTTCTACACAGCACGACGATTTCGGGAGTGAAGATGCAATGTTGGCGAAGATCAAAAAAGATATTATAGAGATCTTGATTCCCAAGGTGAAGGCTAAGCAAAAACCCGAGATTCAGGAATTGTTCAATGGTGATATCAAATATCATATCAACCCGACTGGAAAATTTGTGATCGGTGGCCCTCACGGAGATACTGGTTTGACAGGAAGAAAGATCATCGTTGATACCTATGGAGGAAAAGGAGCTCACGGAGGTGGTGCATTCTCAGGAAAAGATCCTTCTAAAGTTGATAGAAGTGCTGCTTATGCAACAAGACACATTGCGAAAAACTTAGTTGCAGCTGGTGTAGCGGATGAGGTTTTGGTGCAGGTCTCTTATGCGATCGGTGTTGCTGAGCCTTGTGGACTTTATATCAATACTTATGGAACTTCAAAAGTTGGAATCAATGATGGGGAATTAGCTAAGAAAGTTCAGCAATTATTTGATCTTAGACCGTATGCTGTTGAGAAAAACCTTAAATTGAGAAATCCGATCTATTTGGAAACTGCAGCTTACGGACATATGGGCAAAGATTATTACGTAGCTGATAAAACCTTTAACAAAGGACAGAAAAATGAATTAACTTTGAAAGATCTGGAATTTTTCACTTGGGAGAAACTTGATCGGGTAGATGATATCAAGAAAGAATTCGGGTTGTAAGACCCAAAATTTTTAGAAATCTTGAAACTGCTTTGTCTTTGGATGAAGCAGTTTTTTTAAATTTGAACTTTAAGATCCAAACAGAATGAAATCAATTATCTATTCTATATTTTTTGTGCTCTTCTTTTCTAGTACAATGAAATCACAGTTGACGATGCACAAATTCATAAACGTAGGCTATGTCTATCAAAACCAAAGTTTTGGAGAGATTGGTGGAAAGTTGCTTTTCTTGAAGACCGATGACGTGCTTTTCAGAGTTGGGGCTTCAGCTCTAATGGGTTCAACCAACAGTAAGTTTTCAATAATGCCAAAAGTAAACGCTGATTTCTTACTGAATTTCCAAAAGAACGTCGATTTTTATCATGCCCATTATTTTATTTTGGGAGCAGAAGCAACGAATAAATATATTGCACCAAAGGCTGGTTTTAGCCTTTTTGGGGTTTTGGACTTGACCGGCGGATATGGATTTTCAATTGATAAAGACGGAATAAATGGTAAGGAACTGAAAGGGCTTAATATCAATTTCACAATAAATATCCCATTGGTTGTGATAAAATGATTTAACTTTTCAAAATTATTTGAATCAAATTAAAGAAAAATGAAAGTTTAACAATTCATTAACATTTCGTTTTAAGTTTTTTATTATTTTTACAAACCTAAATTAAGCGTATAGAATAAATTTACTTCAAAAAAATAAAATAGATCGAATCTCCGCAAATTAATTATTTCTATAATTAATATTTGGTTGGGTTCTATACTTAATGAAGTAAAAGTTATGAAAACGCAAACTGATAGCCAGCTGATTTTACAATATCAAAATGGTGATGAAAATTCACTTTCTTATTTGATAAACAGGCACAAGAAGGATCTTTTCAATTTTATCTATTATAAATTGATGGATGAGGATCTTTCAAATGATATCTTCCAAGACACATTCATAAAAATAATTGTAACTCTCAAAGAGGGACGTTACAAAGAAGAAAACAAGTTTATTCTTTGGGCAAAACGAATTGCCCATAACTTGATAATTGCCCATTACAGATTACAGTCTAAAAATATCAAGATATCTGAAACGTCTTTTGAAAATGAAGAATTCTCTATTTTTGATATCATAAAAGAGCCTGAAAATAATATTGAGGATAAATTGATTGATAATCAAATTAATGAAGACCTTCTAAAGATGCTGGTAATGCTACCTGATAACCAGCAGGAGGTTATCAAATTGAGATTTTTTGACGGATTAAGCTTCAAAGAGATTGCGGACCATACAGATACAAGTATCAATACCACTTTGGGCAGAGTGAGATATGCGCTGATCAATCTTAGAAAAATAATGGAAGAGCATAAAATTATTTTGACAAAATAATAATAAAGTTTTTTTTTTGGCGTTATTCTTGTAAAAGTCTGCCTATGAAAAAAAACGACACCTTAACTAAAAAAGCTTTGATGCCTAAAAAAGAAATAATTGATTTTTTATTGAATTATTCCAAGAATATTCAGACACTGAAAACTAAAAACAGAAAAGCTATTTTGGTTTCGAAAAATTAAAGTTTTTTAGATTTTAATAATTGATTTATGATTTGAACTTTCCTACGTGGATCAGAAAATGATTAGATTTGTGCCTTATGAAAAACATAAGGCACATTTTTTTTGATCTGGACAATACACTTTGGGATCATCGCAAGAATGCATATTTAACAATCAGAGAGTTATTCGGTCAGCAAAAAATTGCTGAAACCTATAAAATCGATTTTGAAGAATTTCACAGTACTTATCATATCATCAACGAAAGACTTTGGGAGCAGATCCGCGATGGAGAAATTGATAAGGATCATCTGAGGAAACATCGTTTTTATGATACGTTCCTGAATTTTGGAATTGATGATCAGATTCTTGCCGATTATTTTGAACATCATTTCTTGGACGAAATTCTTAAATATAACGAATTGGTTGATGGTGCTTTGGACCTACTCAATTATCTCCAATCCCGGGATTATAAAATGCACATTATCTCCAACGGTTTCCAAGAAGTGACCGAAAGGAAATGTATTTTATCAGGAATTTCAAGTTATTTTGAGACGATCACAAGTGCTGATTCTGTCAACATCAGAAAACCGAGACCTGAGATCTTCCAATATTCTCTCGGTCTCGCAAAAGCAGAAAAGCCAGAAAGCATCTTGGTCGGAGATGATTGGATCGCAGATGTGAAAGGCGCCCAAAACTTCGGGATCGATGTGATCTTCTTTGATGTTTTGGACGAGAACCCGCAGGAAGAAGGATTGAAGTTTGTAAAACATTTATCAGAAATCAAAGAGTATTTATAAAAAGAAAACCTTTCAAAATTTTGAAAGGTTTTCTTTTTGATCAAAAGGTTGAATCAAATTCCCAAACTTGTTCTGACTCTTTTGATCGTTTCAGTTGCAATAACTCTGGTTTTTTCTGCACCTTCCTGTAATTTGGTTTCCAGTTCATCAAGATGATTCATGTAATAAGCAAAAGTTTCTCTTTCTTTCTCGAATCTGGTTAGGATCAAATCCAAAAGTTCCTTTTTCGCATGACCGTAGCCATAATTTCCAGCCAGATATTTTGCTCTCAATTCTTCGGTTTGTTCAGGTGTGGCAATCAGTTCATAGATGGCAAATGTTTTATCCGTTGATGGGTCTTTTGGTTCTTCCAGAGTTTTGGAATCAGTTTCAATGGACATCACCTGCTTTTTAAGTTCTTTTTCTGGTAAGAAGATATTAATGATGTTTCCTCTGGACTTGGACATTTTGTGTCCGTCAATACCTGGGACATATTTTGTGTCTTCTTGCAGCTCTGCTTGGGGCAAAACCAAAACTTCGCCCATTTGGTTGTTGAATCTTGATGCAACATCGCGTGCAATTTCCAAATGCTGAAGCTGGTCTTTCCCAACAGGAACAACCTCTGCATCATACAACAGGATATCTGCAGCCATCAGGATCGGATATGTGAAAAGTCCTGCGTTTACGTCTTGTAATCTATCTGCTTTATCTTTGAAAGAATGCGCCAAAGTTAATCTTTGATAAGGAAAAAAACATGACAAGTGCCATGACAGTTCACAAGTTTCCGGGATATCGCTTTGTCTGTAAAAGAACGTTTTTTCTGTGTCTAGTCCGCAGGCAAGCCAAGCTGCAGCAATCTCGTAAGTATTTTGTTTCAGTTCTTTGGCATCTTTGATCTGAGTTAAAGAATGCAGATTGGCAATGAAAAGAAAAGATTCATTTCCTGTTTGTTTTGATAATTCGATCGCGGGGATGATCGCCCCCAAAAGATTTCCCAAATGTGGGGTTCCGGTGGCTTGTATTCCGGTAAGGATTCTAGACATTTTATTAATTATAATTTGTACAAAAATAGGCAAAATTTAGATTTATCTCATTTTTAGACGCATTAAGAATTAATATAAAAAATTAAATTCCATAGATCTCTTTGAATAGACAGTCTGCCTTCGGGAGATTTCTACTTGATTATCATGAGGGAGCTTGATCATCAGATTTCCACTGAACCAATTCTCAATACTCTCGATATAATTGATGTTGAAAATAGTATTTCTATTGGCCCGGAAATATTTTTCCTGAGGAAGCTTCCTTTCAATGAGGTTCAAAGAACGGTTTAAAATAGCTTTTTCATTACGAAAAAACACCTTCGTATAGTTGCCTTCTACTTCGAAGATATAAAGGCTTAAATGTTTTTTTGAGTATAATTCTGTATAGATCAATTTTTTGAATGTCAAAAAAAAGAAAATTGTACTTAAAAGATAAGTTATTGTAAAAACGTGATATTTCCAGTTTTTAAGTAAGGTCACAATGATATTTTTGTTGATTGATTCTACGAATTTACTTTAAACTTTATTTAGAAAACTGCTTTTTGTTTTTTTTTACATTTAAGTAATTTATAAATTAAAATAATTGAGTGAAAAAGTCGATAATTCTAAAGACGATCTCGAGAAGAAATGTTACCATAATTATATAGTTTTTGATGATTTTCTTAAATATAGAAGACAAAAAATAAAAAGCCCATCAAAATATGACGGGCGGTAAATTATAAACATTGAAAGGTTTTTTCTAAGGAATTAAGATTTTCTCTCCGCCGAATTTTGGCTCTACATGAAACCAAATATCCAGATAGGCTTTGGCTTTTGCAAGATATTCACGGAGATTGGTTTTCAGTCCTGCATATTTGTTCACATCTTTAGCATTGTAGCCAAAAGCTTCTATTCCATGATTTTTAGCAAGAAAAACAGCTCGTTCGTTATGGAATTTCTGAGAAATGAAAATGACCTTGTTTTGTCCAAAGATTTCTTTAGCCCTTACAACGGAATCCAATGTCCTGAATCCGGCGAAATCTTCGTAGATCTTTTCTGCCGGGATCCCGTTTACAATAAGGTCTAGTTTCATTTGTTCTGGTTCGTTATAACCTTTTACAGAATTATCGCCACTTACAATGATAGTTTGTATTTTGCCGGATCTGTACAATTCTGCAGCAGCATCTATTCTGTATTTGAAATATGGATTAGGCTTCCCGTTGCTCAGACTTTTGTTTGTTCCCAAAACGACGGCGGTTTTTACCTTCGGAATTTCAGAAATCGCATACGAAATAAAAGGATCACTTTCTTTCTTGATAGAGTAATTGGCAAAAACGATAAAAAGAAATCCTGCTACGAAAAGCAGCAGGAATATTTTGATCAAGTTCTTAATTATTTTCATTTGTGTATTTGATGTTTTTTTTCTAAAAGTCCAATCCGTTTGGAAAAGCTTTTTTTCTGAAAATGTAAAGGAACAATGCACCGATTGTGATAGAACTATCGGCAACATTGAAGATATACTTGAAAAACTCGATTCTGTTTCCTCCAAGGACCGGAATCCATTCTGGCCAAGTCGTATCTACCAGAGGAAAATGCAGCATATCTACCACGCAACCTTTCATGAGGTCAGAATAACCGTGACCGAATTGCGTGAGTTTGGAGATCCCACTGTAATCGATCCATGTTCCAGATCCAGCATCATAGAAAGTTCCGCTATCAAAAATGACGCCGTAGAATACGCCATCGAAAACGTTTCCGATCGCGCCTGCAAATATCATTGCCATTGGAATGATAAGATAGTTGGAAGCTCCTTCTTTAAGCCATTTTTTAAATAAAATAACCATTCCGATCGCCAGAACTATTCTCAATATGATCAAAGCATATTTCCCCCACAACCCACCGAAATGTAATCCGTAGGCCATCCCGGGATTTTCAACAAAGGTCATCTTGAACCAGCTGAGTCCAAAAACATTCACACTTTCACCAAGTTGAAAATGGGTTTTGACATATATTTTGGAAAATTGATCAATGAGAAGAATCAAGAATGTGATTGCGACTATTTTCTTCATTACAGTCCTTTTGGTTTTGGTGTTCTGGTAATCTTTTTATCCTTTCTGTCGCTGATCTTTTGGATGGTTTTCTTATTATGAAAATTGTTTTTTGTGTGAAATTTTTCAAACTCGATATTCATGTCTTTCAGCACGCTTTTCAGAGCAGTCAGCTCCATAGAGTTTTTGGTATGTACAATTATAGATTCCATTGTTGATTTTTTTGAGACTAATGTTTCTTCAAAAGATTTTGCAAATGTAATTCAAATTACTTATTTCTTGGATAATTCGTCCAGCCTTTTACGCTGTTTTTCTGTAAGGTCGTTCAAGCCGTTTTTTCCAATTTTGCTGAGGAGCTCATCGATCTCATCTTGTCGTTCTTTACGTTTTGCATTGTACTCGTCGTCGATGGTGTGGTATTTCTGCTCAGACCTGAAAATGTTCTTGACCGCTTGCTTTCTACTGAGAGCAAAACCAATTGCAACGGCCAACAGTAAAATAATAGTTAACATCATTCGTTATAAGAAAAAAGTCCCAATTTCCAATTTTTAGAATCAGAAACTAGGACTTTGTATTTTGAAGGTAATTGTCTATCTCTGCATGTTCTTAGCCTCGATACTAAGTGTTGCGTGTGGAACAGCTCGCAACCTTTCCTTTGGAATTAGCTTTCCGGTTACTCTACAAATACCGTATGTCTTATTTTGGATACGGATCAATGCGTGCTTCAGATCACGAACAAATTTTTCCTGTCTCGATGCCAAGATTGCATTCTGTTCTTTGCTTAGTGTTTCTGCGCCTTCTTCAAAAGCTTTAAAGGTCGGCGAAGTATCGTCTGTCCCGTT
The DNA here is from genome assembly GCF_900102265.1 of Epilithonimonas hungarica. Classification (GTDB taxonomy): domain Bacteria; phylum Bacteroidota; class Bacteroidia; order Flavobacteriales; family Weeksellaceae; genus Epilithonimonas; species Epilithonimonas hungarica. The sequence goes on from NZ_FNBH01000001.1 coordinate 270,233, forward strand.
ATTTTGATTATTGATAAAACTTTCTTTTATAAGACCAAGGTCATTTTCTGCTTTTGCAATTTTATCTTGGATCAATTGCTTGAATTCTTGCAGTTCAGCATCGCTATATCTTAATTTTTCGTCTGCCATTTCCATCGTTGTTAATTGTTCAAATTTTATTTTTTTGGCTTATTATAGCAGCCACGCATTTTTTAATCAACAAGAATAAAGATAAAATTTGAAATAATCCAATAATGATGTTTAATTCACAAATCCTTAATAATAATTAAATAGTAATAATTATTTCTCAATTTTCACCTTGAATTTTTCCTCATCTATCTCTATTTCTTCAAAATTTGAAAGTGAATTTACAAATTCTATTTTATCCGACAATACTTCTGCAGAAATATATGCATCATTGTTAATAAATTCTTGTTTGAAAGGGCAAGATTCTTCCAATTGGATTGATATTCTGTCCGTTAATTCAAAATCTTTTTCTTTTCTCAGATTCTGAACCCTATTGATGAACTCTCTTGCAACTCCTTCGGCTTTCAATTCCTCCGTTAGCGTCAAATCTAATGCCACAGTTGTTTTTCCTTCACTTGCAACCGTCCAGCCGGGGATGTCTTTCGTAAATATCTCAACGTCATCCGTAGTGATTTCGTATCCGGAAACTGTAGTCTTTCCTTCTTTTTCTAGTGAAGCAATCTGTTCAGAAGTGAAATTTGAAATATCTCCAGCCACAGTTTTCATATCTTTTCCTAGCCTTGAACCTAATGTTTTGAAGTTCGGTTTGATCTGTTTTACAATAAGATGCGATGCTTCTTCTGCATTGATCAACTGCAATTCTTTTACGTTGACTTCCTGTTTGATCAACTCTGAAACAGCTAAGATTTGCTCTTCTGTCTTTTTGTCCAAAACAGGAATCATTACTTTTTGCAAAGGCTGACGGACTTTCAAATTTTCTTTCTTTCTCAATGAAAAAACCATAGATGTGATTTGCTGAGCGAGATGTGTTTTCTCAACCAAATCTTGGTCAATCAAACTTTCATTCACAACTGGGAAGTCTGTCAGGTGAACAGAATTTACCAATTCTTTTCCAGTTACTTTATTAAGGTCTTGGAAAAGTTGGTCCATAAAGAATGGTGCAATTGGCGCAGAAAGTTTAGCAATAGTTTCAAGACAAGTATATAAAGTTTGGTAGGCAGAAATCTTATCATCAGAATAATCGCCTTTCCAGAAACGCCTTCTGCAAAGTCTTACATACCAGTTGGACAAGTTGTCATTCACAAAACTATTGATAGCTCTCGCAGCTTTTGTCGGTTCGTAATCTTCGTAAAAAGATTTAACTTCTTTGATCAATAGATTTAATTCAGACAAAATCCAACGGTCGATTTCCGGACGATTTTCAATGTTGCTTTCCAAGTATTTGAAACCGTCAACATTCGCATACAAAGCGAAGAAGGAATAGGTGTTATAAAGCGTTCCGAAGAATTTTCTTCTCACTTCGTCAATGCCTTCAATATCGAATTTCAGATTTTCCCAGGGATTTGCATTGGAGATCATATACCAACGCGTCGCATCTGGTCCATAAACAGAAAGTGTTTCGAACGGGTCAACCGCATTTCCGAGACGTTTGGACATTTTCTGTCCGTTCTTGTCAAGAACCAAACCGTTAGAAACCACATTTTTGTAGGCTACGGAATCGAAAACCGTCGTTGCAATTGCGTGCAAGGTATAAAACCAGCCACGAGTTTGGTCAACACCTTCTGCAATAAAATCTGCAGGGAAAGCTTTGTTGTTGTCAACTAATTCTTTATTCTCGAATGGATAATGCAATTGCGCATATGGCATCGCTCCGGAATCGAACCAAACATCTATAAGGTCGCTCTCACGCTTCATTTCTTTTCCGGAATCAGAAACCAAAATGATTTTATCCACCACGTTTTTATGAAGGTCAACCAAAGCGTAATTTTCCTCAGACATATTTCCAATCTCGAAACCTTTGAACGGATTTTCTTTCTGGAAACCAGCTTTTATAGATTTTTCAATTGCGTTGTACAATTCCTCAACAGAACCGATGATTTTTTCTTCTTTTTTGTCATCCGTTCTCCAAATCGGTAACGGAATTCCCCAATATCTTGAACGGGAAAGATTCCAATCGTTGGCATTTTTCAACCAGTTTCCGAAACGTCCTTCACCTGTGGATTTTGGTTTCCAGTTGATGGTTTCGTTAAGGTCGAACATCCTGTCCTTCAAATCTGTCATTTTGATGAACCAGGAGTCCAGTGGATAATAAAGCAGTGGTTCATCTGTTCTCCAGCTATGCGGATAACTGTGGACATACTTCTCAACTTTGAAAGCTTTGTTTTCCTTTCTCAGCTTCAAAGCAATTCTTTCATCTACAGACAAATAAACTTTTAAATCAGAGATGATCGATTTTAATTTCTCTTTCTGAATGTTGAATTCTGTATTCCTTTCGTCATCATTCAGGTATTCAGATTTTACATATTCGTTGGCAAAACCATAAATTTCGTCATTAACGATTGATAAAAATTTACCTTGCAGATCTACCAATGGAACCGGATTTTCATTTTCGTCCAAAACCAGCATTGGCGGAACTTCAGGCGTTGCTTCTTTCGCAACTTTCGCATCATCTGCACCAAAAGTGGGCGCAGTATGTACGATTCCTGTTCCGTCTTCCGTCGTTACAAAATCTCCTGAAATCACTCGGAAAGCATTTTCTGGATTTTGGTAAGGCTTGGCGTAATCTAAAAGTTGCTCATATTTGATCCCAACCAGATCAGCACCTTTGGATTCGGCTAAGATCTGATAAGGAATAACTTTCGTTTCAGAAGTATAATTAGCGAAATCTTCATTTGTTCCTTCTGCATATTTCTTCCCAAATTGTTTTCCAACCAAAGCTTTTGCCAAAACAATATTGATCGGCTCAAAAGTATATTGATTGAAAGTCTTCACCAAAACATAATCGATTTTTGGGCCAACCGTCAAAGCCGTATTTGAAGGTAAAGTCCAAGGTGTCGTCGTCCAGGCTAAGAAATGGACATCACCAAAACCTTGTAAAAATGAAGGCAACGATTCTGGTAAAGTTTTGAACTGGGCAACAACGGTTGTGTCGGAAACATCACGGTAAGCACCAGGCTGATTAACCTCGTGAGATGATAATCCTGTTCCTGCTTTCGGAGAATACGGCTGGATCGTGTAACCTTTGTACAATAGACCTTTGTCATAGATTTGTTTCAAAAGCCACCAAACCGACTCCATGTATTTTGGCTTGTAGGTGATGTAAGGATTTTCCATGTCCACCCAATAACCGATTTTTTCGGTCATATCGTTCCAGACATCGGTATAGCGCATCACGGCGTTTTTACAAGCTTCGTTGTATTCTTCGATGCTGATCTTTTTGCCAATATCTTCTTTTGTAATTCCTAATTCCTTTTCTACACCCAGTTCCACAGGAAGTCCGTGCGTGTCCCAGCCTGCTTTTCTGAAAACCTGCTTCCCTGACTGTGTTTGAAAACGGCAGAAAATATCCTTGATCGCTCTTGCCATAACGTGGTGAATTCCAGGCATTCCGTTTGCGGAAGGTGGTCCTTCATAAAAAACAAACTCCGGTTGTCCTTCTCGGATCTCTACGGATTTTTTGAAAGTATTGTTGTTTTTCCAGAATTCTGCAACGTTCTTTGCAGTTTCAGTAAGGCTAAGGCTTTTATATTCAGTGAACTTGCTCATTTTCAAACTCTAAAATCTGTTTCTGATGGATTAAGTTTGCGAATTTAGTGATTTTTGTCGATTTTTAAAGCATATTTTATAGCGTTTCTGAATGATAAAAACTTCAAATTCAGAATCATAAAATTTATAAATTTGTGACTTGTACTAAAACCACAAAAGCAACAAAGGAATTGTTTTAGTGTAAACACTTAAGTCACTTAAGAAAATCTATTATTGTGAAAGTTATAATTCACTTGAGATGACAAAATCGAAGATTTCAAAACTTAAGTGTTCTTTAGTGAACTATTTTGTTTTTTTCAATTAGACTAAAGTATTAGCAAAAAACTTTTGTGGTTAATAAAAATTTAAAAAATATTATCTTGGAACTATACCCAACCATTGAAAGATCCGATTTAAAATCAATCAAAACCTTTCAGGAAAGCAAATTGAAAGAGCTTTTGGTTTATCTTAAATCCAATTCGCCTTTTTATCAAAAATTATTTATTGAAAATAAAATTGATATTAATGAAATCAAAACGCTTGAAGATCTAACAAAAATTCCGACGACTTCAAAAAATGATATCCAGGCGAACAATCAGGATTTTTTCTGTGTTCCTCAAACTGAAATTGTGGATTACAGCACAACTTCCGGAACTTTGGGTGATCCGGTAACTTTCGGATTGTCGGACAAAGATTTGGAAAGATTGGCTTACAACGAAGCGATTTCTTTTGCCTGTGCGGGAATCCAAAAAGGCGATGTCGTACAGATGATCACAACCATAGACAAAAGATTTATGGCAGGTTTGGCCTATTTTCTTGGACTCAGAAAAATGGGAGCGAGTGTTGTGAGAATGGGACCGGGAATTCCGGAACTGCAATGGGATTCGATTTTCAGATATCAACCAAAATATTTGATCACTGTTCCGTCGTTTCTTCTAAAGATGATTGATTATGCGGAGAAACATGGCATCGATTATAAAAACTCAAGTGTTTACGGTGTGGTCTGCATTGGAGAAAGTATCAAAAATCAGGATTTTACAGATAATATTCTTTCGAAAAAAATCAAAAACAGATGGGATATTCAGCTATTTTCGACCTATGCTTCCACGGAAATGAGCACAGCTTTTACGGAATGTGAGTTCCAAATTGGTGGACATCATCATCCGGAATTAATTATCACAGAAATTCTTGATGAAAACGAAAACCCTGTAAAAGAAGGGGAAAGTGGAGAGTTGACAATTACCACGTTGGGTGTTGAGGCAATTCCTTTGTTGAGGTTTAAAACGGGAGATTTGGTAAAAGCGCATTACGAGCCTTGCAAATGTGGAAGGAATACTATGAGGCTGAGTCCTGTAATCGGGCGGAAGCAGCAAATGATAAAGTATAAGGGAACAACACTTTATCCGCCGGTGATGAATGATATTCTGAATGATTTTAATAATATTCTGTGTTATCAGATCGTTATTAAGTCGGATGAAATCGGATTGGATGAAATTATAATAAAACTAAGTACGGACAATGAAGATGAGAATTTTGTGAACGAGGTTCGAGACCATTTTCGAGCAAAATTAAGAGTTGGGCCAAAGATTGAAATTGTGGATTTCGATGTGTTGTCTAAAATCGTTTATGATCCAAACAGTAGAAAACCAATTAATTTTATAGATTTACGAACTTAGAATTATTTAATAACCAATGAAAAAACTATTTTTAATGCTTTTTGTAGGATTTGCAACAATTGCTTATTCACAAAAAATGAAACTTATTTCTGGCGATTTTTCTTCTCTTAAAGACCAAACGGAGGTCAATGTACAATTGGTTTTTGATAAAAATGTCATTTTTCAAGCAGAGAACTTTACAGAAGCCCAATATCTGGATTATAAAAAAAATGACATTTTAAACAATCCGAAAAAAACTAAGGAAGACTGGGAGAAATGGAGTAAGGATTGGAATGATTTCAAAGAAACGAAGTATATGGAGAAGTTTCTGAAAGGAATCAATCATAAGTCTAAAAACATTGTTTTTAAAAATAATATCCAATCCAAATACACACTTATCGTAAAAACAATTTGGATCTATGCCGGCTGGTCGGCTGGATTTGTAATGCAGCCAGCGAAACTTACAAGTGAGTTGAAATTGATAGAAACGGACAATCCTTCTAATGTTTTATTCAGTGTAGATTCGTCTGGAATAGAAGGTGTCGGGATAAGCGAAAACCCAAATTCAGAATATATGATGGAGTATGGGAGAATTTCTGTTGCCTATGAAAAAACAGGTAGGCTTTTGTGGAAACAGATTGCCAAGCAGATCAAATAATCAAAATATTTATATATTTACCTAATAAAAAAAACTATGAAAAAATTATTATTACTGGGATTGGTGTCTGTGTCAGCTTTTGTAATGGCACAAAAAATGAAAGTTGTATCAGGGAATTTTGATTTTCTGAAAGGACAAAAAGAACTGAATCTGCAAATGGATTACAGTCAGATGAAGTTCTATAAAGAAAATATGGACGAATCGGCTTATATTGCTAAAAAGGAAAAGGACATTCAGAAAGCTAACAAGAGTCCGGAGGAATTTACACGGTGGAAAAAAGATTGGGAATATTCTAAGGATACTCAGTTTGTAGATAAATTCCTTTCCTCTATGAATAAAAATACGGATATCAAAACATCTGTAAATAATAAAAATGCTAAATATACGCTTATTGCACAAACGGTTTGGATCTATCCAGGTTGGTTTGGCGGAGTTATGAATCAGCCTTCTAAAGTAAGTATGAATCTAAAATTTGTGGAAACGGCAAATCCTTCTAATGTTCTTCTAGAGATTGACAGCAAAAATGCGCCAGGAGATAATTTTGTGGGACTTCCTAATAATAATGACAGGATATCGGAAAGTTATGCAAAGACAGCTAAAACTTTAGCTAATATGATCGATAAAAAAATTAAGTAAAACCAAAGACCGCAAAAGCGGTCTTTTTTATTGCTGTTCCAGTTTTTCCACTTTAATATAATTTGCAAGATTGATAACTGCAGAATCGTGTAATCTCACAAACGGATTTTTCTTATTCCAAACATAACCTGCGAGAACTGCGCAGATCTTTCTTTTCACATCAGGGTTTTCCGGCTGATGGAAAAATAATTCCTGAAGATTTCCTGTGTACCATTCTTTCACATAAGTTGTGAAGACATTCACACCATATAAAATGTAATCGGAATATTCTTTCTGCCAATCGATGGTTTCTCCGTTCAGTTGTCTTAAAGCTAATTTCGCTGCCAGCATTCCGGATTCTGTGGCAAAAGCCATTCCCGATGAGAAAACCGGGTCAAGGAATTCCGAAGCATTCCCTGTCAAAGCAAATCCGTCTCCGAACAAACTTTTTACAGAACAGGAATAATCTTTCAAATGTTTTGGTTCAAAAAGAAATTCAACATCGCCAAAACGTTTTACATAATAATCAGAAAGAGAAATGGCTTTTCTTAAAGCGTCAGCAGTATCACCATTTTCAGAAAGTTTGTCGATATATTCAGTTGGTCCTACAATTCCCAAGCTTGTATTTCCGTTTGAAAAAGGAATGACCCAAAGCCAAACTTCGGTTTCTATAATATCAAATGAGATTAAAGTTCCTTCCACACCTTCTTCGCGATTAATATCTTTAACGTGAGAAAAAATCGCAGAATGCGGAGAAAGCTTTGAAGGTTTTTCTAAATCTAAAAGTCTCGGTAAAACTCGTCCGTAACCACTGGAATCGATAACAAATTTGGCGTGGATCTCTTTCGTCTCACCTTCTTTGTTTTTTACAGTTGTGACAGAATCAGTTCCATTGAATTCGATTCCGATAACTTCGGTTTCAAATTCCAGGTCGATTCCTTTATTTATAACTTCCTGAGCCAAAGTGTTGTCAAAATCTGCTCTCGGAACTTGCCAGGTCCAATCCCAGCCTTCCCCGAACTTGTTGCTGAAATCGAATATACAAACTTCATCACCCCGCATAAAGCGAGCGCCTAGCTTCTTTTCGAACCCCATTTTATCAAGCGCAGGAAAAAGCCCGGCTTCATCAAAATGGTCCATTACTCTTGGAATAAGGCTTTCGCCAACGACAATTCTTGGGAATTTTGTTTTTTCAACAACTTTTACATTGATGTTATTATTTTTTAGGAAAGCAGAGGAGACACAACCCGAAGGTCCGGCGCCAATGACTAGAACATCAACAAATTCTTTACTCATTTGTTTAATAAAACTTTTATCTTTGCGCAAAATTAATGACAAATATTCAATTATATAAGAAATTTGTATTTTATTACTATAATTAATGAAAATTAACAACCACTTAAATATTCAAGACTTCCAAAAGATAATAATCGAGAACCAAAAAATAGAACTTGATGAGGAACTCCTACAGAGAGTTGATAAAAGTTTCCAGTTCCTGAAAGAGTTTTCAAAAAATAAGGTGATCTATGGTGTGAACACCGGTTTCGGCCCCATGGCACAATTCAAGATCAATGATAATGACACGCATCAGCTTCAATATAATTTAATAAGAAGTCACTCTTCCGGCATCGGGAATCCTTTGCCTGCAACGGAAGTTAAAGCTTGTATGTTAGCAAGGTTGAACACGTTGTCTCTTGGGAATTCGGGTGTCCACAATTCTGTTGTTAATTTAATTAGAGAATTAATTAACAGGGATATTACACCATTGATTTTCGAACACGGCGGCGTTGGAGCGAGTGGTGATCTGGTTCAATTGGCACACTTAGCTTTGGTGCTTATTGGAGAAGGAGAAGTTTTCTATAAAGGCGAAAGAACATCAACGAAAAAAGTTTTCGAAATCGAAGGACTTGAACCAATCCATGTAGAGATCCGGGAAGGTTTGGCCCTGATGAACGGAACATCTGTGATGTCAGGAATTGGGATTGTAAATGCCTACAAAGCCAGACAATTAACCGAAATTTCGCTTGAACTTTCTTGCGCAATTAATGAAATTGTCCAGGCTTATGATGATCATTTGTCAGAAGTTCTCAATGGAACAAAACTTCACGCAGGTCAGCAGAAGATTGCTGCAAAAATGAGAGATCATTTATCCGACAGCAAACTTGTAAGAAAAAGGGCAGATCATTTATATACTCATTTTGAAGAACAGGATAAAGTCTTCAAAGAAAAAGTTCAGGAGTATTATTCGATCAGATGTGTTCCACAGATTTTAGGACCTGTTTTGGATACGCTGGAATATACAGAAAAAGTGTTGGAAAATGAAATCAATTCAGCGAATGACAATCCAATCATCAATGTCGAAGACCAGCACGTTTATCACGGGGGGAACTTCCACGGCGATTATATTTCTCTCGAAATGGACAAGCTGAAAATTGTGGTTACAAAACTGACAATGTTAGCTGAAAGACAGTTGAATTATCTTCTGAATTCTAAAATCAATGAAATACTTCCACCATTTGTGAATCTTGGGAAATTAGGTTTCAATTTCGGGATGCAGGGCGTTCAGTTCACGGCAACTTCTACAACGGCGGAAAGCCAGATGTTGTCCAACCCAATGTACGTTCATAGTATTCCGAATAATAATGACAATCAGGATATTGTAAGTATGGGAACCAATGCTGCTGTGATTTGCAGAAAAGTCATCGAAAATGCTTTCGAAGTTCTATCAATTGAATTAATTACAATAGTTCAAGCGATTGAATATCTTGGTTTTCAGGATAAGATTTCGTCATCAACCAAAGAGCTGTATGATGAAGTTAGAAAAATAATCCCTGCTTTTTCCGATGATATGGTAATGTATCCGTATTTGGAGAAAGTTAAAACATATTTAAAGACAATCTAAAGATTACCAGATGAAGTGTGCAATTATAACAGGCGGTTCAAGAGGAATTGGGAGAGCTATTTGTCTGAAATTGGCAGAAGAAAAAAACTATCATATTTTGATAAATTATACATCCAATCAAGCTGCAGCGGAGGAAACTTTGGCAAAGGTTCAAGAATTGGGCTCTACGGGCGAAATTCTTAAATTTGATGTAGGAAATGCTGAGGAAACTCAGAAAGTGCTTGGCGATTGGCAGGATAAAAATCCAGATTCTGTAGTCGAAGTTATCGTGAATAATGCAGGGATTACCAAAGATGGACTGTTCATGTGGATGAAACACGAGGATTGGAATAATGTTGTCAATACAAGTCTGAACGGTTTTTTTAACGTGACCAATTTCTTTATTCAGAAATTGTTGCGTAACAAATATGGAAGAATCATCAATATGGTTTCTGTTTCCGGCGTGAAAGGAACAGCTGGACAAACCAATTATTCTGCGGCAAAAGCAGCAGTGATCGGGGCTACAAAAGCTTTGGCTCAGGAAATTGCCAAGAGAAATATTACTGTCAATGCTGTTGCTCCAGGATTCATCAAAACCGACATGACTTACGACCTAAATGAAGACGAATTGAAAGCAATGATCCCAGCAAATCGTTTTGGCGAAGCGGAAGAAGTGGCAGATCTGGTAGCATTTTTAGCATCAAAAAAATCATCTTACATTACAGGTGAAGTGATTAATATTAACGGAGGAATTTACTCTTAAGGTTCAGAGTTTTATTTTTAAACGTTGAACCCTAAACTTTGAATTACAGAATGGAAAATAGAGTTGTAATTACCGGAATGGGAATTTATTCCTGCATTGGGATTTCTTTGGATGAAGTCAGGGAATCACTCTATGAGGGAAGATCTGGAATCGTTCTGGACCAAGATAGAAAGGAATTTGGTTACAGATCTGGTTTAACAGGTCGTGTTCCAAAACCGGAATTGAAAAGTCTTCTCAACAGAAGGCAACGAATAAGCATGGGCGAAGAAAGCGAATACGCTTACTTGGCAACCATTGATGCATTAAAACAAGCTGGAATAGAGCAAGAGTTCTTAGATAATAATGAGGTAGGGATTCTTTATGGTAATGATAGTGTTTCTCAGGCAGTTATAGAAGCTACGGATATTGTCAGAGAAAAGAAGGATACACAATTAATGGGTTCTGGTGCGATTTTCAAGTCTATGAATTCCACCGTGACGATGAATCTTTCCACGATTTTCAAATTAAGAGGAATCAATTTGACAATTAGCGCTGCTTGTGCAAGTGGTTCACATTCTTTAGGATTAGCTTATTTGTTGATAAAGAATGGATTACAGGATATAGTTGTTTGTGGAGGAGCTCAGGAAACCAACAAATTTTCAATGGCAAGCTTTGATGGATTAGGTGTCTTTTCTGTGAGAGAAGATGAGCCTACAAAAGCATCAAGGCCATTCGATTCCGGAAGAGACGGGCTTATTCCAAGTGGAGGCGCAGCAACTTTGATTGTTGAAAGTCTGGAGTCTGCACAAAAAAGAGGCGCCAATATCATTGCAGAAATTGCTGGTTATGGATTTTCTTCCAACGGAGGACATATTTCCACACCTAATGTTGACGGCCCCGCTTTGGCAATGGAAAGATCTCTGAGCCAAGCTGGGTTAAGTGCTAAAGATATCGATTATATCAATGCGCATGCAACTTCTACACCTTTGGGAGACGCCAACGAAGCAAAAGCGATTTACGAAATTTTCGGGAACAAAGTTCCGGTAAGTTCCACAAAATCAATGACCGGACACGAGTGCTGGATGGCTGGTGCAAGCGAAGTCATTTATTCTATTCTAATGATGCAGAATGATTTCGTAGCTCCGAATATCAATCTTGAGAATCCGGATGACGACGCAAAAAAGATAAATCTCATAACAAAAACAAAAACTCAAAAAATTGACGTATTTTTGTCGAATTCTTTTGGTTTCGGAGGAACCAATTCAGCACTAATTGTTAAGAAATTTGTTTAAATAAAGTTATGGAAAAAGATAAAATTATTACGATTGTTAATGATTTTCTTGTCAACGAATTTGAGGTGGATAGAGACGATATCGCAAACGACGCCAACCTCAAGGAAACTCTGGGTCTGGATAGTCTGGACTACATCGATATGGTCGTAATTATCGAGTCCAATTTTGGTGTGAAGTTGGGAGAAGCTGATTTCAAGCAGATTGTGACGTTCGATGATTTCTATGATACAATAGAGCAAAAGATTTCTGAAAAAACGGCATAACCCGAAGATGTTATTGGTCTAGTATCTAAAATCTAACATCTGCGCTATGAACAAATGGAAAGGCAAATCCAAAGGAACGATATTAGGTTATCAGATTTTTGTCTGGTGTATTAAGAATCTTGGAGTTCGCAGTTCCTATTTTGTTCTTTATTTTGTTGCGGCTTACTATTTCATTTTCGAAAAGAAGAGCAACCAATATATTTCCTACTATTTCAAGAAAAGATTAGGTTACAGTTATTGGAGGTCAAAGTTATCGGTTTTCAAAAGTTACTTCGTTTTCGGTAAGGTTTTGATTGATAAAACGGCGATTTCCGTTGGATTACGCAATCGGTTTACCTATGAATTTGACGGAATCGAAAATCTCAAAAGCCTCCTGAATGAAAAAAAAGGAGGTGTCCTTATCAGCGCACACATCGGAAATTTCGAAATTGCAGAACACTTTTTTGCCGACATCGATTTTGATGCTCAGATCAATTTAGTTACAACAGACCAGGAAGTTACAGTTATTCGGGAATATATGGATCGTATTGCGGTTAAGAAAAGCAATATCAAATTCATCTACGTCAAAGACGATATGTCCCACATTTTTGAGATCAATGAAGCTTTGTCCAAAAATGAATTGATCTGTTTCACGGGCGATCGCTATTTCGAAGGCTCCAAATTCCTTGAAACAGAATTGCTTGGTAAATCTGCGAAATTTCCCGCCGGGCCATTTCTGATTGCTTCCAGGTTGAGCGTTCCTGTGGTCTATGTTTACGTGATGAAGGAAAAAAAACTCCATTATCATCTCTATGCAAGAGTTGCTCAGAACATCAAAAACCGCGATTCTAAAGGTTTGCTCAATTCCTACGTTCAGAATCTTGAATCAATGATAAAAAGATATCCGCTCCAATGGTTCAATTACTTTGACTTTTGGGATGATATTGATTAATTTTCAATATTTTTATGGCAGCTTAATCCGTCTTCCGCTCCCAATCTTTTTGTTCCGCTTTGCTCCACAAAAAGGATTTCCGCTCAAGCCGGGCTGCGAACGATTCAATGGTTAAAGTATACTTTTTTAATATATAGCATCTAAAGTCTAAAATCTAAATTCTAAAAAACTGGAAAAAGAATACGACATATTGGTTATCGGAAGCGGTTTAGGAGGACTTGTTTCGGCCCTTGTTCTGGCGAAGGAAGGTCTTAAGGTATGCGTTCTGGAGAAGAATAATCAATATGGCGGAAATCTTCAAACCTTTTCCAGAGACAAACTGATTTTCGATACAGGCGTCCATTATTTAGGCGGACTTTCCGAAGGGCAGAATCTCAATCAGTATTTTACCTATCTTGGAATAATGCAGGATTTGAACCTGAAAAAACTGGATGAAAACGGTTTTGACAGAATCACATTCGATAATGATGAGATAGAATATCCACATTCTCAAGGTTATGAAAATTTCGTGGAACAATTGTCCAAAATATTTCCGGATGAACGAGAGAATCTAACCAAATATATCCAAGAAATCCAGAGTATTTGTAACGAGTTTCCGAGATATAATCTTATCGGAAAAGGAAAATATAATGATGATATTCTTTACATCAATGCCCAGAAATTTATAGAATCTGTTACGCCTAATAAAAAACTTCAGGCTGTACTTTCCGGTTCTAATTTCTTATACGCTGGTGTTGCCAATAAAACGCCGTTGTATGTTCACGCTCTGACAGTTAATTCCTATATTCAAAGCTCTTACAAGTGCATCAATGGCGGAAGTCAAATCTCCAGATTGATCATAAAGGAACTTCGAAAATATGGCGCAGAGGTTTATAAACATTCAGAAGTTAACGAGTTTGTTTTCGATGATGAGAATATTTTGAAATCGGTTAAAACCAAAACGGGTAAAGAATTTTTTGCCAAGAAATTTATTTCCAATATTGAGATCCGGACAACCTTGGATTTGGTTGGGCAGGAACGATATAAAAAGTCGTTTACGAAAAGAATCTACGACCTTGAGCCCATCAGTTCTTGTTTCAGTATCTACATTGTTCTGAGACCGAATACTTTCAAACATTTTAATTATAATTATTATCATTACAGGTCAGAAGATATTGTTTGGGAAAAATCATTGCCGGATGAGGTAAAATGGCCGGAATGCTATATGCTTTCATCTTGTTCTTCAAACCAAGATCCGGAATTTTCTGAAAGTCTGACAGCCATTACTTATATGGAGTATGATGAGGTCAAAGAATGGGAAAACTCTTTCAATACGGTTGCAGAACATCACGAAAGAGGACGAGACTACGAAGATTTCAAGCAAAAAAAAGCCGAGCAATTCATTAGCGAGATAGAGAAAAAATTTCCTGATCTGCGTTCTCACATAGAAGCAGTTTATACATCATCGCCATTGTCTTACAGAGATTACATTGGTGGTTACAAAGGAAATATGTACGGTTATGTGAAAGATTCCAGCAATCCTTTGAAAACCATTATTTCTCCAAAAACCAAAATCAGCAATTTGTTTCTGACGGGTCAAAGTATCAATATGCACGGGATTCTTGGTGTTACGATCGGTGCATTTGTCACTTGCTCTGAGATTCTTGGAAAAGAAGTTATCGACGAAAGATTAATGGAAGTCATAAACAAGAATTGATGAAAAGAGTTTTATTTTATTTTTTATTGATTCTAAGTCTTACGTCTTGTGGGATTTCAAAATCGATTCGTCACGTTCCGGAAGTAGGTCAATATTCACTTGATATTCCAAAGGTTAATAAAATCAATGACTCGACTTTTAGCTTTGATCAAAATTATTTAACGAAAAACAAGCAACAGCTTTGGGAACTTTATATCAAAGGAAATCCTTTGCAGTTGGGCTATAACAATGGCGCTTTGACACAAGACCTGATGCAGAAACAGGAAGATATCTTCTTTTCCAAGGTCGAAGGTTTTGTTCCGTCAAAATTCAAACAAAAATTATTAAGAAGCTTTCTGAAATGGTACAACCGAAAGATGTATCTGAATGTTCGTGAAGATTTTCAGGCAGAATTGTACGGATTATCTCAATATTCATCTGATAAATATAATTTTATCGCTCCAAAATATCTTCGAAGTTTGTACTTACATGGCGCTCACGACATTGGTCACGCCATGCAGGATCTGATGATGGTCGGCTGTTCGTCTTTGGCCGTTTGGAATGAAAATACAGAAGATGGTGATTTGCTGATCGGGCGAAATTTCGATTTTTATGTCGGTGATGATTTTGCTAAAAATAAACTGATCGAATTTGTGGAACCGGAAAAAGGAATCCCTTATATGTCTGTTAGCTGGCCAGGAATGATCGGTGTGGTTTCTGGGATGAACAAAGAAGGGGTCACTGTGACGATCAACGCAGGAAAGTCTAAAATCCCTTTGACAGCAAAAACGCCGATTTCTTTTGTGACAAGGGAAATCCTCCAATATGCTAAAAATATTGAAGAAGCGATCGCGATTGCAAAAAAGAGGAAGGTATTTGTCTCCGAATCTATTTTAGTTGGGAGTGCAAATGATAAAAATGCGGTAATTATAGAAGTTTCTCCGGATAATTTTGGAGTCTATAAAGTTGAAAATTCGAGCAAAATTTTTTGTACGAATCATTTTCAGTCCGATGCTTATAAAGATGACAAGCGAAATCAAAAGCATATATTAGAAAGTCATTCGGAATATCGTTATGAAAAACTACAAGAACTTTTAAATGAAAATCCAAAGCTAAATCCGGAAAAAATGGCTTCGATTTTAAGAGACAGATCTGGGTTAAAAGGAGAGAAAATTGGTTTTGGAAATGAGAAAGCACTTAATCAACTTTTGGCGCATCACGCCGTGATCTTTTCGCCTGAGAAAAAATTGGTTTGGGTGTCCTCTAATCCCTATCAATTGGGAGAATTTGTCTGTTATGATTTGACCGAGATCTTTTCTGATAAGCGATCAAAAACAGGAAAATTTGCAAAATCAGAACTGAATATTGCGAAAGATCCTTTTGTAAATTCTAAACAGTTCGAAGATTATGAAGAATACAAATTTGTAAATTCTCAAGTTCAAAGTGCTATTGATGGTAAAATAGAGATTGATCAGAATGATTTTTTTACTTATTATCAGTCTCTGAATCCGGATTTTTGGTGGGTCTATTATCAAGCCGGGAAATATTACTTTAAACAAAAAGAATATCAGAAAGCAAAAATTGAATTCGAAAAAGCTTTGACAAAAGAAATCACGACGATTCCGGATAAAGAAAATGTTGAAAAATATTTTAAGAAGACATTGAGGAAATTAAAGTGATTTAGCTAGGGCAAACGCATTTAAAAATTAAAAACAATAAAAATATTGATTATCAGTGCGTTATGGATTTTGATTTTTAGCACTCTCGCAGATTTTGCAAATTTGGCAGATGATTTCTCAAAAATCTGCGAGATTCAAATATTAATAAAAGAGAATTATGATGCATATTTCCTGGCTTTAGCCGTTTTTCGGATCTATCTTTTTCAAAAGGATATAAGAACCAATTCCAACAACCAAAGAAACTGTTGTCGCCAAAATAAAACTTCCAATGATGTATTGTAGAAGATTGTTTTTGACCAATTCAAAATTCAGATCTTGATCAAAAAAATTACTTTCGCCACTTACAAAAGGCGCTCCTATAAACAAAGAACCAGCAATAATAAACGGGATAAAGGGAGGCAGGCTGATATTAGAGGCAACAAATGCTAAAACCTTGTTCAGCTTAAAAAGTACTGACAGAGAAATTACAATCGCAGTCTGAAATCCCCAAAACGGAGAAAGCCCGAAAAAAATCCCCAGAGCAATAGAACAAGCTTTACTACGATTGCTTCCGTCGCTTTCCAGAACATCTTCTTTTATAAATCTTCTAAGACTTTTTTTTTTGAAATTCCTGATGAAGTTTCTAGGAATAATATAGATCAAAGTAATGAAGACCAATATCGTATTCAGAATACTGATCCTTGTAAAATCCCGAAATGGTCGGAAATGTGAAACTCGCTCAGCTGGGTCATAAAGCACTTTTACAGGAACATTCTTTACAGGAATATGTTTCCAGGCTGTCCTTACGATGATTTCGATTTCAAATTCAAATTTCGGAGTGAAATATTTTTTCGGGATCTTTTTCAAAGGATAAAGCCGGTAACCAGATTGTGTATCTTCCAGTTTGATCCCGGTCTCGAACCAGAACCAAAAATTGGAAAAATTGTTTCCAAAACTGCTTTTTCTTGGGATTCCGTGTTGCGACATATTGCGATTTCCAATCAGTAGAACATCTTCTTTCTCGGTAAGTAAGGCTTCTATAAAAACAGGAATGTCATCAGGATAATGCTGTCCGTCAGAATCAATCGTGATTGCAAAATCAAAACCTAATTCTTTAGCCTTTCTGAACCCTATTTTAACCGCATTTCCTTTTCCTTTGTTTTCTGGTAAAGAAACGACTGTTATTTGCAAATAATTATTTAGAATTTCTGAGGTAGAATCTGTTGAACCATCATTGACCACAATAATATTTCCGGTGTAATCCAAAACACCGTCAATCACTCGCCTCAGAGTTTTTTCATTATTGTAAGTCGGTATTAAAACACATATTTTCTTTTCAGAAACTGCATTTTGAACTTCGGAGATGGTCATTGTTTTATTTTAAAGTCGCTTTTTCTGCCGCAGTCATTGTTTTGGATTGTGCAGCAAATTTTTTGATGTAGCTTTTCAGTGCAGAATTTTGCTTGCTGTAATTGTTGAGAACGAATTCTTTATCTTCCTTCAGATTCTTATGATAACCCACAATTTTAGGAACATTCTCCTGAACACTTAATCTTATTAATCTTAATTCAGTATTGTTAGGATTACTTTTTATCAGGCTTTCCAGGCTGGTTGCTCCGGTTTTTACTAGCGATTTTCTTTTGCCGTCTTTTGTTACTTTGGCTTCTAAAACTTTAGCTGCTGCTTTGTAGCCTGAGATTACAGGATCAGAAGATGTTTTTTTATCAGCAATTTCGATGAAGTTTTTAGCATTTTCTTTGGATTGATTAGCAACAGCGTAACTGTCTCTCAAAGCTTCCAGGTCTGAAGATTGAAAGAACATAACCAAAGCTGCAAATAATGATAACAACAGTTTCATAACTATAATTTTTTATAGGTAACTGATAATTTCAATGCAATAGTTTCGCCAAAAGTGGTGGTGTTTTTTACTTTTATTTCGTCTTCGTTCTCATTGATGTCCAATTCTAAAACCAAATCCGGTGTTTCGAATGGATTAATGATGGCCATAAACTTTACATTAGAAGCAGACTTTAAAAACAGTTTAGAATTGGTAAATTCTTCCGTGAGATCTTTCACGATCTGCATCATACAAACACCTGGAGTAACTGGATTTCCCGGGAAATGACCATTGAAAATTTGGTGGTCTTTGTTTAAAGTAATATTTGCCGTAAAACCTTTTTCTGTCTTTTCGTGAGAGGTAACAGCGTAAAAATCATTAAGAATGCTCTGCATAATTATTCGGTATCCGTGATTTGAAATAGTTTGATGTTGATGTTAAAATCTTTGTGTTGTAAATCAATACTATCTGCGAAGATATGTTTTTTCGCATCAAAAGTAAAATCGATTTTTTCCTTGTTGTTCTTTGTGTAAATCACTTTTTTCAATAGAGAATTATCCTTGTTATAGAATAAATAATAAGATTGACCCTCGATTTTGGAAAGATAAATCTTAGAATTATCGTCTTCAAAACTTTCTGCGACCGGGTATTCTCTTTTTAGCAATCGTTGAAAATCATTTTTTAAGAAATTAATCACCAATTTTTTATCCAGATCAGGAAGAACATAATTGAGTTTAAAATCATTATCAGAAATCTCAAAATCAATTAGCTTGTTTCCAAAATCTGATGTTATTACAACGCGATGTGTTGTTTGGCCAATCTTCTTAATGATTAAAATTCCGCTAACGTGATTGTTATAAATATCCATTTGACATTTATAAACATAATCTTCATTGGATGAAAAATAAAGATTTTCAACCGTTGTTTCAGAATTTGAAATAGATTTTACGTTTGTAAGTTTGTAAGTTTTGCACGAAACAAACAAGAAAAAAAGCAGACTATAAAGAAAACTCTGAAGCAGAAATCGGCGCATTGATTTTTGTGTTTTTGAAAACAATATTCGTAGTATCTCCCGATGCTTCTGTCATATTAACCTGAGAAACCGTCGATTCGTTTTTCGGGAACTGCAGTTCTATTTGCTTGATGTACTTCAATAATTGAGCAGACTTTGGAGTGAATTTAGCGATGTTGAAATTCGCATTTTTAAAATAGCTCACAGAAAATTCCGGGTCGTTGAACATTTGTCCGTTGGAACTTCCGACAATCAGTTTATTGATTTTTTCAAAGGTTTTACTTTTAGCATCAACAGAAGATTTTTTCCCTTGGTCGTTGATAAAGATTTTGTTTTCTTTGAAAACAATACTGTATTGGTAGGGTTTTATGTATTTCCAGCTCAGCATATTCGGAGACTTCAAAGACATTTTTCCATAAGTCACAATGCTTTTATCCAGAAAATCCATTTTTTTTGTTTGAGTAAAATCTGCCTGCAAAGTTTTGATTTCTTTGGTTTCAGAAGAAACTTTCGTCACAAATACTTTAGCTTCTGCAGAAGACATTGAGGTATTTTGTGAGAAAACGAAACTTGAAATTAATAAAAATGCACCGAAAGCTATATTCTTAATCATTATTTTTAGAATTATTCATTGAATCAATTGTGAAGGTCGAATACTTTTCACGTCCCAAAAATAGCAATAAATCTACCAAAACGTTGTAGGTTTTCTCCGAAGTGTCGTGAAGCAGAATAATGCTTCCTTTATTGAGATTTTTCGTGATCCTGTTATAGATTTTCTTTTCGTCGTCAATCACCGTATCAAGAGACCGGACATTCCAGCCAATACTTTTTCTCTTGGTTTTTTTTATGGCTTTTGCAATGTTGGGATTGGTAACACCGAAAGGAGGTCTATATAAATTGGTTTTGATGTTTCCGATTTTAGAAATTACGTTATCACATTTTTCAATTTCCTCAATCATTCTTGCACCCGATAAAAATCCGGTGTTATTGGAATGTGAAAAAGTGTGATTCCCAACCGAATGACCTTCTGCGATAATTCTCTGGAAAGTCTCCGGATATTTCTCGATCTGTTTCCCGATGCAGAAGAAAGTTGCTTGTATGTTATTTTCTTTTAATAGATCTAAAAATTTCGGAGTAAATTCAGTTGGACCGTCGTCAAAAGTCAAAGCAATTTCTTTGATTTTTGTTCTTTTTTGAGTGATTGAATTAATGAAATATTTTAACTGAATATCAAAAGACCCCCAAACTACCGTTGCTGAAAAGAGAATGAAACAGAAAATGTACATCCAGACACTTCCATTGAAAACATAAATGAAGATGTTCCAAAAAAGATAAAGTATGATGAATGAATAATGTTTCATCTATTATTGTTTAAGCTTTCTCCAGCAAGACCAAACTATGGTCGTTTCCTCCAAGATGATTGTAAAGAAGAATGTTTTTGAATTCTTCTTTTTTTACAGAATTGATCATCATCATTTCCGGAATTTCCTGATTTTTCAGGATATGACAAGCCAGGAATGTTGAAAATCCACTTGACGTATTGAATTCTCCACTTAAATGTTTGTAATATAATAAAGAAGAATCTGGAAATAATTCTGATGCATTTTGATAATAAGTATCAGATTTTGAATCTCCGCTAAAACCTAAAATCACAGCATCAATATCATTCGTCGTTAAATTGTTTTTAGCTAAAAACACCTCAATAAATTGTCGTGTTTTATCTAGATCTAATGTGTTAACGATTTGAATATCTTTTAGTTCAGCGTAAGAATCTTCAGTTTTGTCTTTTCCCAAAACAAAAAAGCTTGAACCTTCGCCCCAGATCACACCATCAGTTTTCGAATTCAAAAAATCAACCGGAAGATTTTCTTCTTTTTTTATGGTATTGTTTAGTTTGTACAATTCCATCGTTCTTTCGGTTTGTTCGTCTGTTGAGCCTACCAAAACATTTTCTGCTTCTCCATCTAAAATCTGAAGTTTTGCATCCAGCATTGAAAATTCGAGCGAAGATGAACTGTTGACATACGTAAAATTGTAGCCGTGACACTGCAATCCCAAAGCGATTTGCCCCGCCACAGTATTGTGAGTGGATTGAATAAAAAATGTAGGAGTCAGAAACTCTTCATTATTATCAATTACATTTTTTAAAAACTTTTCAGAATCCTGGGAGCATCCCATCCCTGTTCCTACAATGATGGCGTCAGGATTTTCTATTCCGGCTTCCTTTAAAGCATATTGTGATGCTACGGAGCTCATTTTTACCGTTTTAGACATTCTTCTGCTCGCTGCGGGCGGAATGAATTCTTTGTAATTGGGTTCTATAGCTTTTAAAACCTGAGTCGAATTTTCAGGTTGTAAATTTTGGAAAAAATTTTCATTTAAAGTGTCCTGAACCGAGATGCAGGCTGCACTGTTGATGTAAACTACACTCATGGTTTTGAGAAAATTAAGGTTGAACAATTTCCTCCAAAACCAAATGAATTGGAAAGAACATGGTTAATATTTTTCTCTTTGAGTTCTGTCACAGGCGTCAAATCAAATTCTTCCATTTTTGTTTTAAAATTCAAATTTGGGAAAATGATATTATTTTGAATGGCTAATAAGGAATACACCGCTTCAATTCCCGCCGCCGCCGCCAAAGTATGGCCAGTAAAGGCTTTCGTAGAGCTGAATTCCGGTACATTGTTTTCTCCAAAAATTCGAATCATCGCAATTCCTTCTGATAAATCATTATTTGGAGTCGCTGTTCCGTGAACATTGATATAATCAATACTTTCTTTATCTAAACCGGAAACTTTCAACGCTTTTTCCATTGCCAGAAATGCGCCTTGTCCGTTTTCCGAAGAAGCAGTTTGGTGATGAGCATCGTTCGCGTTTCCGTATCCCGAAAGATAGCCGAGAACTTTTTTGTTTTCTTTTTTCACGACTTCATCCGATTCCAGAACGATGAAAGCGGCTGCTTCACCCAGATTCAGACCTTTTCTGTCGTTGTCGAAAGGTGTGTTGTAGGAATCTGTCAGAATCATCAATGTGTTGAAACCATTCAGCGTGAATTTTGAAAGAGAATCTGTCCCGCCGACAATTGCACGGTCAAGAACACCATTTTTGATCAGTTTTGCCCCCATCATAATTGCATTTGCAGCAGATGAACAAGCTGTACTGATGGTCGAAACCATGCCTTTCAAGCCAAGATAATCTGCAATCAGTAATGATGAATTTCCGGCATCGTGAGAGTCAATATATTTTTGCTTTTCAGGGAAGTCTTCGTAAGAGTAGAAATATTTTTCGGTAACATCCATTCCGCCGACGCTGGTTGATGAAATTAGTCCCGTTCTGTATTCATTAATATCAAAAATTCTGGCAGTTTCTACAGCTTCCTTTGCTGCGACCATTCCTAATAAAGAAGTTCTTGTTGCAATATTATCTTCATTTAACTGAAGTTTTTGCACCAATTCTTCATTAGATAATTTGATTTCACCGGTTTTTATATTCCCGGAATGACGTGTTCCAAATAACCTGATATCCGAGATTCCGTGTTTTCCAGATTTCAGCGAACTCAGATTTTCCTCCACATTGTTTCCAATGGCGGAGATGATGCCCATTCCTGTTATGGCAATTCCTTGACTCATTAACTATTTTGTACGATTTTCTTCAATGAATTTCGCCATCACTTCTATAGATTGAAAGATTTCTTTCCCTTTTTTCGGGTCAGATAATTTGATTCCGTATTCCTTTTCAAGAAGGACGATCAGTTCCAAAGCATCGATGGAATCCAATCCAAGACCTCCTCCGAATAATGGATCTGTATCTTTGATCTCGTCTACAGAAACATCTTCCAGGTTAAGAACTTCTACGATTTTGTTTTTTAATTCTAATTTTAAGTCGCTCATAATTTTTATTTGTCAATGTATAGATTCTTGGTCTGATACACTTTGATATTGATAGTTTGATTTTTTACTTGTTTAGCAAATATACAAAAGCATTATAACTTTCCTGATATAGCTCTACCCAGCCGCACAATACTTTTTCGGCTTTTCCAGACTGCAAGATCTGTTCCGCATAATTGTTTAAAAATTCTTCATCCAATTCGTCTAAAACAAAAAAAGCATTCTCTGTCTGCATTTTATGTTTAATACTGATTTCACCAACGCAAATGTTTGGTAAAGTATAGACGAAAACTGCAGGACTCGGAAAATAATTTTCCTGAGAATTGATGCTTTCCTGATATTTAAAATCGGTGTCTAAACTTGATGACTTATTAGCGAAAATCAATGCAGTTCTGCTATGATCGCCATTTTTTAAAATCATTTCAGAAGCAAGAAAAGCGAGTTTACTTAAGTTATCCATTTTGTGAAATTTCGGATAATTCAATTCTAAAGTTTTGTAAGCTTCTTTCGCAAAATCTGAAAAGCTTTCAGTTTGGGTTTCAAAAATAATCTCGTTGTTGAGATTGATTTTTGAATGTTCTATGGTGCAGATGTCTGTTTTTTTCATGGGTTTCATTTTAACATTTTTCCAAAACAATTGCTGCATTACACCCACCAAAACCTGAAGCCGTTTTCAAAATATATTTGATTTCTGCGGGTTTGTTTTCTTTAATAATATTTAACGATTGAGAAGTTCCCGTTTCCTCGAAATTTTTGGATGGAATTAACGTGTTTTTCAAAGCACTTTCCATAGAAATGATGCTTTCCAATAACCCGGAAGCTCCCAAACAATGGCCATAATAGCCTTTCATGCTGTTCAGCGGAGCATTCTGTAGTTCCATTCTGTTGAAAGCGATGGCTTCCATTTCGTCGTTGTATATTGTCGCCGTTCCGTGTGCAGAAATAAAATCAATTTTTTCTACCGGAATATTGGCTTCTGTCATTGCATTTTTGATGCTTGCAAATAATCCGTCA
Source organism: Epilithonimonas hungarica (assembly GCF_900102265.1). Taxonomy (GTDB): domain Bacteria; phylum Bacteroidota; class Bacteroidia; order Flavobacteriales; family Weeksellaceae; genus Epilithonimonas; species Epilithonimonas hungarica. The sequence continues at coordinate 294,064 of NZ_FNBH01000001.1, forward strand.
CCGGTTCTTGAGGGGCCTGAAATATGGTTCGCATCATTAATTGCTGAATCTCCTAAAATTTTAAAACTAAATTTTTCGTTTTGATTCAATTCTGAAGTTATATAAACAGCCGCCGCCGCTTCACCAATATTGATTCCGTCACGGTTTTTATCGTAAGGTCTGCAAATTTCAGTTCCGATTGCCTGGAAAGAATTGAAGCCTGAAACCACAAATTCTGAAATTTCATCTCCGGCAATTACAAAAGCATCTTTATACTTTCCTGCCTGAATCATGTTCTTTGAGACGGCAATCGCCATCACTCCAGAAACGCATGCATTAGAAACAACAATCGGTTTAGTTTTAAATCCGAAAAAATCAGCTAATTTTTGGGCTAAATTTGAAAGAAAAACACCCTCTGGTAAAGCTGTCTTATTTTTTAATAAACTAATGTTCCCCTTTGTGGTTGATAAAATAAAAGCCGTTTCATCTGAAATAGAATGTCTTTCAACCAAAGGCTTTAAGCTTAATAAAAACATTTTTTCAAGCCTTGTGAAATTTTTTTTCTGAGTTTCGTCAAAGCATCGGTAAAATTCTTCTTCCAGTTTTTCAGAATCAATCATGGAAGCATAAAAAGGTTCCTGATTTTCTATGATTTTATGTAAAGCTACGCCTGATTTTCCTTTCAAAAGGGCATTCCAGTTTGAAGAAACATCAAAACCTAAAGGTGTGACGCAGTTGTAATCTGTGATGTAAATTTCCTTCCTCATGATAATCCCATTTTATCTTTCCAGGCCTGAAAAAACTCAGGATTATATAAGCATAAATTGTTGTCGGAATCAAGAAAAACCTGAACCGTTTCTCCTGAACAAACCAATTTATTTTCTTCGTTAAAAAGTTCGTATTTATAAATTAATTTCGCTGAAGTTGAATTCACGAAAGTTGTTACAATTTTAAAGGTCTCTCCATATTTTAATGGTAAAAAATGTTCGCAGGTGCTTTTCACAATGGGTGTGACATAACCCGCTTTCTGGATATCAAGATACGTTAGGCCATGCTGTCTTCCAAAAGCTTCTCTACCGTCTTCAAAATACACGATGTAATGCCCGTGCCAAACAATTCCCAAAGGGTCTGTTTCGTTGAACCTTACACGAACTTCTTCTGTACAAGTTAAATTTTCCTTAGACTGCATTTTGTTTTCTTTCGTAAATTAATGATATCCCGACCATTGCAAGATAGAATAAAAATAAGAAAATCAGCTCTTTAGCAATTCCACCGATTCCGCTGTTTCGTAATATGATGTCATAGTAGGCATTCAACCCCCAATTCATAGGAGAGAACTTTGCTATAGACTGCATAAATTCAGGCATTAAAAATACCGGAACCCAGATTCCTCCGATCGCTGCCAAAACAACTACGGAAGTTGCACCAAACGGGGCAGACTGTTCCTGAGTATCGGCAACGGTTCCCAGTAAAATCCCGAAGCCAATGGCTGCTAAACCTGCAAACAAAGTGACGATGAGGAGATTGAACATTTTTCCGGTCACGTCAAATTGTGGTAAATCCATATACGGGAAAAGCCAGACTCCAATGGCTACCATCAGTAAAAACTGGATGACGCAGATGATCAGATACGTAAATGTTTTTCCTAAAATATGAATATAATACGGCGTCGGACTTACACGAACTCTCACGCTCGTTCCCTGACTTTTTTCTTTAACTAAATTAATCGACAAAGGCACGACAATGAAGAAAATCGCAAACAACGCCCAAGCCGGAACATTGTGCTGAACCGAGTTGGGTTTAACTTCAAAAGCAGATTTCGGAACGATTTCTTTAAAAGTGATCAAACTCTTGTTATCCAAATCTTCCGTTGTTCCCAGTTGGTCTTGAAACGCTTTGTAGATTTTTTTATTCTCGATCTCAAAAACCATTTTGTTGATGGCATTCATTACCGAATTTTTGAATCCGGCATTGGTTGCAGGGTCAAAATATAAATGAATATCCTTGGCTTTTGAGGCTACGGGTTTTGTTGCTGTCGAATCCGCTTCCAAACCAAAAGAACTTACAATCGTCTGAACTTTTGAATCGATATTTGAATTGATATCTTTCGTCAGATTCTGAGGAATCACAATCGCCATCTGATAATCACCGGAAAACACAGCTTCTTTAGCCGAATTTTCGTTATAATTGGGCAAAAGCTGGAAACTTTTGCTGGCTTTCAGTTCGGATTCTATTTTTTTTGAAATTTCAGAATGGTCGTTGTCGATGAAAATAATCGGGATTTTTGAGCCTTCCAGATTTTTAAACGTCGAATCCTGAATCAATGTAATGGTAATGATCAGCAGCAAAGGCATTAGAAATATAATGACAATTCCTCCAATATCGCGCTTAAGTAAAAGGATTTCCTTAAAAAAACTTCTCCACAATTTATACAACATCTCTCAGTTCTTTTCCGGTTAATGATATGAAAACGTCTTCCAGGTTTTCTGCATTGGCAACTCTTTGTACTAGTTCTTCAGGTGTTCCGGTTGCGTGAATTTTTCCGTGGTCGATAATCGCGATTTGAGTACAAAATTCTTCCGCTTCCGATAAGTGGTGCGAAGTGTAAATAATGCACGTTCCTTTTTTATTTAAATCTAAAAGATAATCAATAATCGCTTTTTTGGATTGTACATCAACACCAACTGTCGGTTCGTCCAGAAACAGAACTTTCGGATTGTGAAGCGTTCCTGCAATCAGGTTGCAACGGCGTTTCATTCCTCCTGAAAACTGGTCGACTTTTTTATCTGCAAATTTTGATAAGCCCATCAATTCTAAAGATTCATCGATGGTATCTCTTAATTTTTTGTGACTTAAACCATACAAGCTTCCAAAAAACATCAGGTTTTCTTTAGCGGTCAAAGTCGGATAAAGCGCATATTCCTGTGGAACAACGCCAATAATCTGTTTCAGTTTTGTGCTGTTTTTCTGAGGAGAAAGTCCGTTGATGGTAAAACTTCCTGAAGTTGGTTTGATCAAACCGGAAAGCATAGAAATCAACGTAGTTTTTCCGGCTCCGTTGGGACCGAGAATTCCGTAGATCTCGTTTTTAGATATATTTAAAGAAATATCATTGACAGAAAATTCTTCTGCATTTTGATATTTCTTGTAAAGATTTTTTATTTCTATAATATTCTCCAAACTAAATCGCTTTTCTCAGTTTCTTATAAAAAGCTTCTTCCAAATCAGCAATATGAAGCATCGATTTTGAAAGCTGATTATAAATATCACTTTTCGAATTTCTGTTCTTGTAAACTCTCGCAATATCCACCGCGAAATCTCTCCAAAGGTCGCCGATTGTTGTGATTTCCTTTGAAAGTTCTTTCAGCTCATCATTTTTAAGAATGACAGCGGCTTCCTGTAAAAAAGCACCATAAATAAACCTGAATCCGCCACCGCCGGTTCCGATTTCCTCCTGCATTCTGATGAGCTGGCCAAGATAATGATTGGTTACTTTCGTTCCTTTTTTCTCTGCCCATTTCGGGATGCTTTTTGCTACCCAACGCATTGCTTTTACACCGATAATCGGAACGGGAGCCAGCATGTTTTTGCAGGTGTCTTTTATTCCTTTTTTAATTGCTTCTTCCAGATTAACAGTTTCCGGAATGTAAGTCGGGAAGTACATATGGCCTTTTGGTGGCAATGCGCCTTTTGCGTAACGTACTTTTTCCAGTTCGGCTTCGGAAAGGGAAGTGGCGAAATCCATTACAGGGTCGCTGATTAAAAATCTTCCGTTTTCTTTGCCATAAACCACAAGGTTGTGTGCGTTGAAATGGAATTTGTATTCTTCAGGAAAATAAGTCAGGTTGAAAACTCCAACCTGCAATCCTGTCGGGATATTCTGTTCTAAATTTTTCTCTAAAGCGGTTTGTGCATCTTTGGGATTGGAGAATTTCTGTCTTTTGATTTTAATGCCCAGTCTTTTTGCGGCTTTGCTGAAAATCGCTCCTGGCATTGGACGGTAGCTGAATCCCGGTGCAAAATTTACTTTCAGGAAAGGCAAATACACAAAAAATAATCCGGAACCGATTCCGAAAATCATTGGTTCGCTGAGTTTTAACCCTTTATTTAAAAGTAAGTTGGAGGCAACACCGTTTTCGCAGTGAGCGGTTTGGTGGTGTTCAAAGTTGATCTTCATTGTTATTTACCGTCGAAGTTTTTTAATTCGTCTACCGAAATCCCAAATGCATCTGCATATTTTTTCAGGGTAGAATCGCTGAGTTTTTTGAAATTTTTTGGTTTTGCGTGTCTTTTCACAGTCCATTGCCATTTGTCAACATACGCAGCAAGAACCTGCAGATCCATTTTATTCAATTCCATAAAATAGATAATTGGACTTACGATATTGCTGGCAACATTTTGCCTGGCTTCTTCGATACGCTCATTGATCAATGCCATCGATTCGTCAAGGGCTGCTTTTTTGGCTTCCCAACCAATGCTTTGAGCGGTGGTATAATTGTTATTTTCATCCGTCACATATAACATTTCGGTCATATTTGCCGATTGCATACTACTTTCGTCCTGTGGAATGTCTTGCTTTTTCATCGTTATTGTTTTACTTCCTGAATAAACAAATTAATTTCGGCTCTGATTAATATTTGATCGTTAAGAAAAGTTTCGCAAAAAATGTTGCAGATGTTTTCAAACTGAGAGATCAGTGACGCTTTTGAGATGATGATATCGTCAACTTTCGGCAATGTAAAAATTTCTATTTTTTTGATATTTGTAATGAAACCAATCACTTTTGTTTCAACATTCGGATTCTGGAAAAAACTTTGCCCGAGGATTGATGAGCATGTCTGCGCCAGATTTTCTATTAATCCGGCTTCAATAAATTTATTATCAGAAACAAAAATATTGTCTTGGGTAATTTTAAATGATGTGATGACTTTATCTTCTGTCAATTCCAGAATATAATCCGTCATCAGCATTGGTTCGCGATGAGGCAGAAAATCGTGGATGTTGATCAAGCTTTCGTCTTTCAGTTCCATTTAAAATTATTTCACAACGGTTTTCATCTGCGATTTTGCAATCACTTTATCATTGATTTTAGTAATGATCTCTACCAGTGTTACGCCCATCATTTCATTAATAATGGTCGCTTCCGATTTCAATACGTCTCCAATTTGAGGTAAAATTTCTGCTTCAAAAGATTTGATAGCGCCGATGTAACCTGTCGGAGATTCTTTGCCTAAAAGAAAATATTTATAGCCCGTATGCAAAGCCACGCTCTGCGCCTGATGTTCAATCAAACCGGAAGCCTGAAATGTATTTTCATTAACAAAAATATTATCTTCCTTAATGACAAATTCGGAAATCAAATGATTTTCCGAATATTCCAGAAGTCCACCTACCATTACAAAAGGGAACCTTTGAGGTATCAGGTTTCCTATGAAATCTTTGTCAGAATTTGGTAACAAGTTTTCCATTAACAAACTGTCAATAATGCACAAGAATAAGCGAATCTTCCACTTTCCGGAACACAAAGAAGAATTCTTTCTCCTTTTTTTAGTTTTCCGGAATTCATCAGTTGTTCCACAGCGATGAAGATGGATCCAGCACCGATGTTCCCAACCTCGGAAAGATTATAGAACCATTTTTCCCAAGGAAAATCTAAGCCAACTTTTGCAAATTCTTCTTTCAATCCATCTTTGAAATAACCGGAAGAAATGTGTGCCAGCACGTGATCTACAGATTCCGGGTCCAGCTCGTGTTTGTCAAAAGATGCTCTCAAACTCTGTGCACCCTTTACAAGGATGTATTGGTCCAGGATCTTTGTGTCTTGTTTCAAAGCAAAGATCGATTGCTTCAACCACTCGTCAGAAGGATAATCTGCCCAGGATCTCAGACTTCCGTCTTCCTGTTTTTCACATCCGGAATACATACAGGCTTCGATCTCGTGAGCGTAAGAATAGAAATCGATCCATTCGATCCTCAAAGAAGTTTGGTTTTCTCTTGGTTTGTTTTCCAACAGAAACGCACCGGCACCGTCAGAAAGCATCCATCTTAAAAATTCTCTTTTGAAAGCAACAATTGGTCTTTCTTCCAGTAATTTCAGGTTTTCTGCTTCGTGGTCGAATTTGTCCGCTGTCATCCAGGAAGAAAATCTTTCGGAACCTACACAAACTGCATTGTTTTTTACACCAGCTTTTACAGATAGGAAACCATAGTTAAGCGCATTCATCCCCGAGTTGCAAAGTCCCATAGAAGTATTGATCTCAACAGATCTTTTCATACCCAATTCACCGTGGACCATAGATGCGTGAGACGGCTGAATCTGGTCTGCAGAAGTTGTCCCGCAAGATAATAGTTCCATATCCTCTTTTTTGAAACTCTCATCAAAAAGTCCATTGATCGCATTGGCTGTGATCTGGGCGTTGGTATGGGTTGGATTTCCGTTTTTGTCCAAAGCGTAATATCTGGTTTTGATCTGATTGTTTCTTAGGATCAATGCTCTTGCTTTGGAGGGTGTATTGTTTACCAGACCAAGATAAGTTTCCATATCGTCATTAGCAATCGGTTCGTTTGGCAGGTATGTAGAAGATTTGGTGATATATACGTTACTCATTTTCTATTTTAAATTAATTCCTTGTAAATATTCTCTTTGTTTTTTTCTTTTAAACCACAATAACGGCGCTAGTAGTATATGGAAAACTAGAACGATTGGAGAAATGATCCAGATCGCCGCCATCAAATATACCTTAAAGAATTTTATCAGCAATGGACGCTTTTCTTTTTTCTTGATGATAAGATTGGACCAGACGGTAAAGATTTTGTTCCCGACTTTTTCTACTCTTACCAGAAAAGGCCTTATCTCTACCGCTCCGTTTTTTACCAGATCGGGCTGGAGATTCTTTAAATTATTATTGCGAAAATGCTCTTCAATAATCTTACCATACTTTACAGAACCATCAATTTCTTTATCAGAAATTCCGGCAGCGGGTAAAATTCCGGATTTTTCTTTCTGGCCGGTCGTTAACCAACGTAGAATGGTAAGCACGCTGGTATAGTTGTCGTGCCTGTCAACCAACGCGATGTTTCCAACTAATTGAGCTCTGAGGTCACGCAGGTAGACTTTCAGTTTTTCCTGAGAAAGCATCCACATATTTCTGGTTCCGGAAATGGTAACAACAGGAGTATCTTTCAAAATATTTTCTGCATAACCGCTTTTCATAAATGAAATAATCGGAATCGAAGGTGTCAAATACCAAACCTGATATCCAAAAAGGATAAGGTCAAATTTTTGGTTCAGAACGTCTTCCGGTGGAGGGAGTATCTCACTTGGGATTTGCAGATAGGATTCTGGAAATGTATTGAAAAAGACATCGCTTGGCCAAGGAAAAGGAAAGTCATTTTTTAATTTGATGCTGTAATATGTGACCTGATATTCGTCTTTTTTATTTTCAAATGGTCTTGCGATATTCTTTACAATATCTTCTAATTGACCCGTTTGCGAATAATAAATGACCAGTATTTTTTTTGGCATTAGTAAGTAATATTTGATACAAAAATATACTTTTCATATTTATTATTCGTGGCAGAATATGTTAATTGAATCCGATTTGAATATTAAATTGAAATCTGAATTTTGAAAATTAGGCTCATCAATATCTAATAAAATGATTTTCTTTGGTAAAATCTCAATTTCATTGAAGTCAAAATTTTTGTCGGATACCAATAGAATATCAATGTTTTTCGAGATCTCGGAAATGTTATTGATGTAATTTATCTTCCTTCTTTTGACAATATAATTATTTTCAGCGACTTCTCTTTTTTCTTTATTCTTTATTAAACTGAATATTTTCCTTCCGGCCTGTTGAAGTGTCATTAATACATCTTTTTGGCCAAAGTCATCTGCAATGTGCAGAATATTGGCGTCGGTTGGAAGATGCTTGTTCAGTTCAAAATAAACTGATTTGTTCTTTTCAAAATCCTGTTTCAATTCTTTAACAACTTCGTTTTCCTTGTAAAGAAAACTTAGAAATAATTTCTTCCTGAAATAATTTTCATCTTCGATCTCACTTCTCAGTTTGGCAAACTCGACTCGGAAATAGGCATTGATCTTTTTTGTTCTTTCCGTGTAATTTTTACCGAAACTTTGGTCGTCTTTCAGGACCCTGTTACCTACTTTTACAGTTATGCTTCCATCATATATGATAAAGTCGCCTTTCGGTAAAACTTCAGAATTTCCGTGGATATAGATCGGAAGAATATCCAGGTCGTATTCTTCTGCCAAGTAAAATGCACCTTTGTGAAATCGTTTTATGTTGTTGGTATAAGATCGTTCTGCTTCCGGAAAAACCACAAGAGAATAACCCTGGTCTATTTTTTCTTTCAATTTTTCTTTTCCGTTTTCGATGCCTTGAGAAACCGGGAAAAACCCAAGAGCTTTAACTAATTTTCCAAAAACCGGGGAGTTCCAGACCCAATCATTCACAAGATAGACAATCTTATGTGTTGCCATTGCAATCGCCAATGTGTCAAGAAAAGAAGTGTGGTTGGCAATGATGATCGCAGGTTTACTGAAATCTTCATTCGGATTTCTGATCACTTTTTTCTTGACAAACGGATTTGAATATAAAACGGATGTCAGAAATTTTGCTAAAATTAATTTGATGAGATCTAAAGTTCTTCCTTTCGAACGTTTCACGAAAATACTTCCAATCGCTGAAAAAACCGATCCGCCTAAACCGTAATATAAAAATGATAGAACAGAATTTAAAAATAACCTAAAAGTGATCGGCGATAATCCTTTTTTCTGTCTGTTGATAATTAAAAATCTAAACCAGAATGGATATAAAGTCGACGTAATGACAATCACGGAAAACATTCCGATCAAAGCAACCAGAGCTAAAGAATGTAAAGCCGGATGTTTTGCGAAAATCAAAGAACCAATCGAAAGAATCGTTGTGAAAACGGCTAAGATAATCGAAATTCGGTATGTAGGAAGTTCATTTTTTCCGGTTGTATGTTCTTTTTGCATCGCCTTCGTCAGGAAAATACTGAAATCGTCTCCGACTCCGAAAACCAAAGTGCAGACAACGGTGCTGAAAATATTCAATTCCAGTCCAAGAAAATAGAGGATTCCTGCAGTCACAACTCCCGTCAAAACAATCGGGAACATTGTGAGGACAGATAATTCAAAATTTTTGAAGAAAACAATGATGGTTAGAATTATCGCTAAAAGAGAATAATTAATTAAGGTATTGAAATCATTTTTCAGCAAGCCCAAAAAGTTCTCATTCATCTGTTGACGGTCGATTGCCAAAGCTTCATGGTTTTTTTCGACGTCTTTTATAAAAGCATCTCTTTTCTTCTCATCAACTTTTACAACATTGGAAACGGTGTAAAAACCATTATCATTGCTTAGGAATTCTGAGATTTGTAGTGCTTTTATTTTTTCGTAATCTTTTAAACTTAAAGTAGAGTAGGATCTATTAAGATTTTCATTGAACTGATCAAAAGCAGAAGCATTGAACCCAAATTTATTTCCGTTTTGAGCCAGATCAGAGATCGTCTGATTTTTCTTATTTTGATTCCAGAATTGATCCCATTTTTCAACCTTTTTTTGTTGGTCTTCTTTGGATAGAACAACATTTCCAAGCGAATTATAGCTTAGGATTTTCCCTTCCTGCTTTTCTTTTTCCAAAAACTGGCTCAACTTTGAATTTCTCGCCAACGCTTCACTTTCAGAATTCCCGTAAGAAATTGTGTAGATCGATTTTGAAGTAATGTCCGATAATTTCTCAAGCTTGGCTTCACTGATTTTCAGATCTTTCGGGATATAATTCAGATCGCCGATATCTTCATTAAAACCTACATGACGAAACCCGAAAAGGCAGGCAATGATCATCAAAGAACACCCGATCATCAAAGGTTTGTTCTTTTCGTAAGGATAGTTTCCTATCTTATCGATGAAATTTTTGTTAACTTCATCTGTTTTTTCTTTCGGATGATACAGTTGAGGAACAATTATCAACGCTGTAAAAGAAGACAAGAACACCGTGATCGCAGCAAAAAGTCCGAGGTCTTTCAAAGCTTCTGAACGAACGAAAACGAGACATAAAAATGAAACAGCCGTTGTTGCGCTGCTCAAAATGATCGGTTGTGTAATTTCCTTATAAAGCTCTTCAATATTGTTGTTGTGCTTGTAATGTGTCAAAATATGAAGCGCATAATCAATCGTGATTCCAATGAGAATGGCTCCAACGCTGAGTGAAATTGCCGAAATTTTATCTTTGATAAAATATAAGACCATCAACGAAATGAACACTGCGAAAACTGTCGGCAAAAAGACGATCAAAGGCGTAAAAAAATTCCTAAAATAATAGATCAACAAAATCAAAAGGACCGTCATCGAAATAATAACCGTATTCTGAATATCTTTTTTGATTTGTTGTGCGTTGGCAACTGCAATTACAGGCGAACCAAAATAGCTGATCTCTGTTTTTCCTTTGAATTGTGTGTTGAGATTATCTTTTATTTCGTTCAGCTGATTGACGAAAACTTCATTGTTTTTGGTATCGTTGCTTTTGTTTTTCGGGTCAATAAAAAGCAGAAGATTTTTTCCGTCTTTGGTGACGATGTAATTATCTTCCAGCTTAAAATCTTTGCTGATATTCAAAGCATTCAGTTTTTTGATTCCAAGAAAAGTGATTCCGAGTGGGTCTTTTTTAATAAATTCTTTCGTCACAAGACTTGTCGGCGAAACCAATGAAACATAATTGTTCTCAACCTGTTTTGCGATGCTGTCTTTATTGAGCTTTCTTTCGATTTCTTGGTAATCATTTTCATCAAGAAACAAGGGGAGATTTTGATTGACGAAATCAAACGTCTCGGAAATCTCATTGTCGTTTACTTTTCCCTGAACGGAACCGATGTGTTTTTTTAAAGGTTCGATCTTGTTTAAAAAAGTATCGGCTGTTTCCGAAAGCTGGAAATTATCATCTTTCGATTTGTTCTCAATGATGACAATGATCTTATCTGAAAAATTGAGTTGCTTCAGCACTTTTGCGGTCAGATCAGACTTTTCGTTTTTCGGAATGATCTGATTGATGTCTTCCTCAAAATTAATTCTGGAAGCGAAAAATCCACAAATGATAAGAATTCCCAAAGCTGTTGCAATGGAAACCAGTCGGTTGTTAGAAATAAAATAATATAAATGGATGAAAAAGCGATGCATTTCTGATTATAATACTGCAATATGATTACAGATATGATGGCGTTAAGGTTTTTTGTTTTTTTTTCTAAAATCAACTCAATGCACCATTTATTGATGAAATGATCATTAAGTTGGCAAATTTAATAATTTTTGATTTGGAAAGACTTGAGAAATAAGATTAAATATTTATATTCGTTGTCAAAAAACCATAATTAATGAAAAAAATCTATTTTTTATACATCGTATCACTTTTTTTATTGTTTTCTTGTAAAGAAGATGATGGTACTGTGATAGAATCTTCAATTTCAGGATCTACAGTCAATTTTGATATCAATGCTGTTCCGTATTCCAAATTATCGACCTATTCTTTCTTTAGTGGAGACCTGAAAGATTTGACACCAGTAGCCAAAGTGATCCCTTATGAGCCGGCAAGTTCCCTGTTTACGGATTATGCTCTGAAGAAAAGGTTTATTTGGATGCCCGAGGGTACAAAAGCTAAATATGAGGAAGATGGCAAAACACTCGATTTTCCAGTTGGAACAACTTTGATAAAGAATTTTTATTATAATACTTTACAACCCAATAATACGACGAAGATCATCGAAACAAGATTGATGATAAGAAAATCCACGGGTTGGATATTTGCAGAATATATTTGGAATGATGCGCAAACAGAAGCCACTCTTTTAACCGGGGAAGATTTTGAAAGTGGTAGCACACAAAGTATCACGTTTAAGAAGCAAAATGGTGATGTGATTTCAACGGATTACAGGATACCTTCAGAAGATAACTGTTTCGCCTGCCATAGATTAGATGGTAAAGCAATTCCCATTGGAACCAAGCCTCAAAATTTGAATAACATCTATAATTATTCTACTACGAATATTAAAAATCAGTTGCAAAAACTTGTGGATGAAGGTTATTTAGCGAGTTATCCTGCCACAATTAACTCTACTGTAGATTATCATGATACAAGTAAGCCTGTGGATATCCGTTTGCGTTCCTATCTCGATGCAAATTGTTCCCACTGTCATCAGCAAAATGCGCGTTGTGATTATCGTGCTTTAAGATTGCAATTTAATCAGACCACAAACTTGACAAACCTTGGAGTATGCTTGACGGCAGCAGAGCCTGTTAGCTCAACCATTTCAAAGATCGTTGCGCCAGGAAATTATAACAAATCGGTCATGCATTATAGACTTCAATCTACAGATGGTAGCAATATGATGCCGTTGTTGGGAAGAACAGTTGTACATGACGAAGGTCTCCTATTGGTCCAGGAATGGATCAGTTCATTAACTCAAACTTGTAATTAAAAAAAACTTATAACAGATATGAAGAAACTATTACTACTTACTTTGATGTGTTCTATCTCTTTTGGAATGGCACAAACATCTTGTAGCAACGCCGTAAATCTTACTGCGGTGGGAACCTATACGGTTGCCGGAATTAATGGAACTGCAGCTCCTTCTGCATGCGGGTTGGAGTATGGCATTGGAACAGCCGGGGCTTGGTATAAATACACGCCGACCCAAGACATGAATGTCACTGTGTCAACAGTAATTGCAGGTCAAACAAATGATACGAGGATCATGGTCTATTCCGGCGATTGTACAACATTAGCGTGTTTAGTTAGCAATGATGATTTTTCCGGATATTCTGCGCAGGTAAATTTCAGAGGTGCTGCCAACACTACATATTATATCGTTTTTGATAATAAATGGAGCAGCTCAGGATTTCAATTCAAATTATCAGAATCTGTAGCCGTACCAGACAGACTTTCGTTCACTTCCCAAATCGTAAGTGGGGCATCTTCAGCATATAATAATTGCATCGTAGATATGAATGGAGATTATCTGGATGATATTGTCTCTGTGGTCAATAGAACAAAAATTGTCATTTCCCACCAAAAAACGGGCGGAGGATTTACTGACGTTACTTATACGATTCCAAGTACCACAGTAGAGCCGGAGTGGAGTATTGCTGCAGGAGATTACGATAACAATGGTTTTAATGATCTGATCTATGGCTCGTCAACAGGTGTAACTTTTGTGAAAGCCAATGCTACAGGTACAGGATATACGGTTGAAAGAAAGACCCAAAACTACCTGACACAGCGTACCAATTTTGTGGATATCAATAATGATGGAAAACTGGATGCTTTTGTGTGTGATGACAACGGCCCTAACAGATATTATCTGAATGACGGCACCAATATGAATCACAATCGTGGTGGCTTAGGCGATTTCCCTTCAGGCGGGAACTATGCTTCAACATGGACAGATTATGACAATGACGGAGACCTTGATCTTTTCATTGCAAAATGTGGAGAAGGCGGCTCAGGAGTTGGAGGAAATATTGATGAGCTGCACAGAAATAACGGAAACGGGACCTTTACCAATGTAGCTAGCACGGCTAATCTGGCAGAGCCTTCCCAGAGTTGGTCAGCAGCTTGGGGAGATTTCAATAATGATGGATTGATGGACGCCATGATCGGGATAAATTCTGATACCGATGGACTAAACAAAGTCATGAAAAATAACGGGGACGGCACTTTCTCAGATGTTACAGCAGGTTCCGGGTATGAAAATATTCTGGACTCTAGTAGAGAATATGTAACATACGATTTTGATAATGACGGCTTCCTTGATATATTGGGTGCGGGAAATACGATAATGTTTGGCGATGGCAACTTCAAGTTCACTCCCAACGGCAATCCATACAATCTGAATATCTATCGTAGACCTGTTGGGGATCTTAATAACGATGGATTTTTAGATATTCAAAGTGGGCAGAATATCCTGATCAATAACGGAAATAGCAACAAATGGCTAAAGGTTACATTAAAAGGAGTTCAGAGTAACAGAAACGGAATCGGAGCAAGAGTAGAGATCTACGGAACATGGGGTAAACAGATCCGTGATGTGCAAAGTGGTACAGGTTTCGGTAATATGAGTACACTTAATACTCATTTTGGTATTGGGCAGGCCACTGCGATTGCCAAAGTTGTTGTAAAATGGCCATCCGGAAAAGTGGATACAGTTGAGAATGTAACGCCTAATACAACGCTGAATATTGTAGAGGGGTCTACATTGGCCGTTTCCGATGTTCAGGATGATAAAGGATTATTTACCGTTTATCCTAATCCAAGTAATGATATTGTTAACTTCAAAGCTAAAAAAGGATTTGTACCTATTGAGGCCAAATTGTATGATATGAATGGGAAGATCGTATTACAGAAAGAAATCATTGAAAATTCAATATCGATCAAACAATTAAGCTCAGGGACATATTTGCTTGTTGCAAATGATAAAGCTGGAAATGCTTATTCTCAGAAAATTATAAAAAAATAGATCTTACTTCATAATTAGAACTCACGCCTGCATCAATTGATGCAGGCTTTTTTGAATTAGAAATATGGCCCTTTTGGACCAATAGTTTTTTTGAATCATTACAAATACTCTATATAAAATAAAAAACTCCTACTTTTGCAAAAATTTTTCAGGATGCCAAAAAATTTAGTGATCGTCGAGTCTCCGGCAAAAGCAAAAACAATTCAGAAATATTTAGGGTCAGATTTCGAGGTCAAGTCCAGTTTCGGGCACATCCGTGATCTGCCTAAAAAAGGGATGGGAATCGACTTGTCGAGTTTCACGCCTGACTATGAAGTTTCTGCAGATAAGAAGAAACTGGTGACAGAACTGAAAGCTGCAGTTAAAAAAGCAGATATGGTTTGGCTGGCTTCCGATGAGGATCGCGAGGGAGAAGCTATTGCATGGCATTTGGCAGACGAACTAAAACTGAAACCTGAAAACAGAAAAAGAATCGTTTTTCATGAGATCACCAAAAATGCGATTCTGAAAGCTATAGAGAATCCTAGAGATATTGACCAAAACCTCGTAAATGCACAACAGGCAAGACGAGTTCTGGACAGGATCGTAGGTTTCGAGATGTCACCGGTTCTTTGGAAAAAAGTGAAAACAGGTCTTTCTGCAGGGCGTGTTCAATCCGTTGCGGTAAGATTGGTTGTAGAAAGAGAAAAAGAGATCAGAGGTTTTGTCCCGAAGCCGAGCTTCAAATTGGAAGGCACTTTCCTTAACAATGCAAAACAGGAGATCGCTGCCAAACTGAAAAAAGATTTTGAGAAAGAGAAAGATGCAGAAAACTTCTTGGAATTGGCGAAAACCACAGACTTCAAAGTCCTGAATGTAGAGACCAAGCCGGGATCTCGTACAGCATCTGCGCCGTTCACAACATCCACTTTGCAGCAGGAAGCTTCTTCCAGACTGGGTTACGGAGTGACTACCACCATGCGTTTGGCGCAAAGACTGTATGAAGAAGGATTCATCACTTATATGAGAACGGATTCCGTGAATCTTTCCCAAGAAGCGATCAATGGAGCAAAAGCACAGATCATCTCAGAATACGGAGAGAATTATTCCAAGCCCAGAAATTATACTACCAAATCATCTTCCGCACAGGAAGCGCACGAAGCGATCCGTCCGACGGATTTTTCTGTGAAGTCTATTGGTGATGTCCAGTTGAACAAGTTATATCAATTGATCTACAGAAGAACTTTGGCTTCGCAGATGGAAAATGCGAAAATTGAAAAAACGGTCATAGAGATCGGTAATGCGAAATTACCGCAACATTTCGAAGCGCAAGGTGAGGTCATCGTTTTCGATGGTTTCCTAAAAGCTTACGGGATTGTGAAAACTGAAGATGACGATGAGGAAAACAACGAAAAATTACTGCCGAAAGTAGCTGTTGGCGAAGCTCTTGACTATAAAAAAATAACAGCAACAGAAAAATTTACGAGACCGTCTGCAAGATTTACAGAAGCCGGCTTGGTCAAGAAACTGGAAGAATTGGGAATCGGTCGTCCATCGACGTATGCGCCGACCATTCAAACCATCCAGAATCGTGAATATGTTGACAAAAGAGAAATAGAACCACAAACAAGAGAGATCGTAAAAATGACTTTGGGCAAATCCGGCGTCAAAAAAGAAGTTCTTGAGGAGAAATTTGGTGGTGACAAAAATAAATTCGTTCCGACGGATATCGGCGAAGTTGTGAATGACTTCCTGACCAACAATTTTGCCGAGATTCTGGATTATGGATTCACGGCAAGAGTAGAAGAAGGTTTTGATGAGATAGCAAACGGCGACCAGAAGTGGAAAGAAATGATGACGGATTTCTACTCCAAATTCCATCCAAGGATCGAAGATGTTGAGGAAAATGCCGATCGTGCGAATGGTGAGAGAATCCTGGGTGTAGATCCGAAAACAGGAAAGAATGTTCATGCAAGGATCGGGAGATTTGGTCCAATGATACAGATCGGAGAACAGGACGATGAGGAAAAGCCAACGTTTGCATCCTTGATGGCGAATCAGAATATTTCAACGATCACCTTGGAAGAGGCGTTGGAATTATTCAAGTTGCCTTTTGATCTTAACGATGTTGATGGACAGGCTGTTTCTGTTGGGGTAGGAAGATTTGGCCCTTATGTAAAATGGGGCGAGACTTACATCAGTATTCCAAAGGGCGAGGATCCATTATCTGTAGATCAAAATCGCGCAGAGGAAATCATCAATGAAAAAAAAGTGGCTGATGCACCGATTGCAACCTATAAAGGAGAGCCTGTAACCAAAGGAACGGGAAGATTCGGGCCTTTTATCAAGTACAAAAGCATCTTCGTGAATGTTCCTAAGAAATATAACTTCGATAATCTTTCTCAAAGCGATATCAACGAATTGATCGATGCGAAACTAGAAAAAGAAGCCAACCGGTACATCCAGCATTGGGAAGCAGAAAAGATCTCTATCGAGAATGCAAGATGGGGACCTATAGTAAAACACGGAAAGAACATTTACAAGATCCCAAAAAAGAAAGATGATTCCAAATATGAGGCAGACGACCTGAAAGACGTTTCTCTGGATGAGGTGAAAAAATGGATCACAGCACAAGACCCGAAAGCTTTTGCTGAGAAAAAGAAACCAGCCGCTAAGAAAGCAACTACTGCTAAAAAGCCTGCTGCAAAAAAAGCTCCGGCAAAGAAGAAGTAATTAGACTTTTATAAAATAGAAAGCACAGATTTTTGGTCTGTGCTTTTTTGTTTTTTTTCTGAGTTCAATTTTTTTTGATAACCGAGAATTTCTTTTTCGCTTCAACAGTTAAAGGCGTGAAAAAATTAATTAAATTTCCGTCCGGATCACGAAATAACAGAGAACGGTTACCCCAAGGCATTGTTGTTGGTTCCTGGACAATCTCATCTATCAAATCCTTAATTCTCATATATTCATTATCTACATCCTCAACCAGAAATTCTATGATGACACTTTTATTGGCCGAGGGTTCGGCAATGCCCGCTCCGAAGAAAACCAGTGTGCGCATGCTCCCGATAGCTATCGTAAAATTTTCTGAAACGATTTCTGCAAAATCATCCGTTGCCCATCGTGCTGCTGAACCTGTTGCCGATTCATAAAACTGAACCAACCGCTTGATATCTGCAGTAATAATTCTTATTGAATTGAATGTTGTTTTATCCATTTTCTTTTGTTTTTAAATTGATATAAAACAAAGGTAAAAGGTCAGTATGACGACAGTATGTCAGTGGTGATTTAAAAACTTGTTGTCACGGATTACAAATCCGCGACGTCGGGATTTCTAATAATCCTTTCCTCACGCTGGTGCAAGCATCTTGCTTGTGCCTATTGCAAGTGCGAGCGTGACGCTCGCACCAGCGGGGGGTCTTGAGATATTTATGATTTTAATAATTCAAATATAACCACAATTCCCAATTCACCCAAAAACACTCACCTCCCACCGCTGGCGCAAGCATCTTGCTTGTGCCTATTTATTATAGATACGAGCGAGATCATTATAAAGTAATTTGAAAACAATATCAATGGGAATGGGCTTTAGCCCATTCAATCGGAAAATAGAAAAGTGGCTTTAGCCTAAATTTGGGCTAAAGCCCGACGCTATTAATACTAATACCATCAAACCGCAGGACACTTCCTCAACCCAATTCCTATAACTTAGCTGAAAATCATACAAAATGAATACATCCAAAGACTTTAGCCGAAAAGATTTTCTCCAAACCTCTGCATTGGGAATGGCTGCGGTGTTTTTTGGTTCGTCATTCACCAAAGGATTTGATTTTTCTGATAAGCCTTATTTCAATTTGAAACCCATTGGGCGACAGTTTTCTTTGGAAGGTTATTATATCTGGTGCAGCTCTCCAATCTGGGGAGAAGACGGGAAGGTTCATCTGTTCTACTCTCGATGGAAAAAAGAAAAAGGAATGGGTGGTTGGATCAAAGGTTCTGAGATCTGTCGTGCAGAAGCGGATTCGCCATTTCATCCATTCGAGCATAAGCAGGTTGTGCTTTCTCCGAGAGGGGAAGGGTTTTGGGATGCGACCACTTGCCATAATCCACTCATCAAGAAAGTTGGTGACGAGTATCTGTTGTTTTTTATGGGGAACTCCAACGGAAAAACCAATACCAAAAGGATAGGCTTGGCAACTTCCAAAACTCTGGATGGCGATTGGACTCGACCGGACAAACCATTGCTTCTTCCGGGAAAAGAAGGTGCCTGGGATGATCATTGTACCACCAATCCTGCTTTTGTGAAAGGCAACGATGGAAAATATTGGCTGTTCTACAAATCCTGGAACACGCAGGAATATGAAACGCAAAAAGGCTCCGTCCGGGGTAACCGAAAATACGGACTCGCAAAAGCAGATTCTCCAACCGGACCTTACGAGAAAGTGTCTGAGAATCCTGTCATCGATTTTTCTAACCAGCCGGATAATGCTCAATTGGAAGATGCTTTTGTATGGAAAGAGAAAGGCGAATTCCATATGATAGCAAGGGATATGGGATTTTATAACCACGAATATGGTTTGCATCTCATTACAAAAGATGGCATTAAGTGGACAAAACCGGAGATCGCCTACCTGGATATGAAAAGCTATATCCATGAACCAACTCCTCCGAAACACCTTAATCGATTTGGAAGATTGGAACGTCCGATGTTGCTGTTGGATAAAGATGGGGAAACGCCTCGGTTTTTATTTGGAGCAACTCAGGGTGGGGAATTCGAGACTTCTACTACTTTTGTGTTTGAGATTCTGAATAAGTAGTTTAAACACAAAGTTCACAAGGTTTTTATTTAATGAATTTGGTTTAAGTTCACGAGGATTTGACTTCGTCAATTTTGGTTTGCTTTGGGATTAACTTTGTGTCTTTTTAAAAAACAAAAAATTCACACTAGATTTTCTGTAATTCTTACATTTTTTAAGTACATAAGGTTCACATTATTAATTTTTGTGTGCTTTGTGAAAAACATTGTGCCTTTGTGTTTAACCAAAATCACAAAAAATTAATGAACATTCTGAAGTTTTATTAATATTTTTGACAATTAAAAACAAGAAAACACATTTTGAATGGGAGAAAAATTACAATGGGCCAATCTTAAAAGCTTTCCTTGGCTGGTCTTTTTTGTTGCGATATTCATTTGGGTCGCGATTGCTGGTGCTAATTTTTATTATCAGAACAATGGCGGTTACACAGGAACAGGTATTCTTTTCCCTATTTCTGTCATCTATCCCAATCAGTTTCTTTGGAGTGGATTTGTCTTTGCTTTTCTGTTTTTAGTTTTCGGTATTTTTGCTTTTAAGTATGCCGAAAAACTGAATGTGTATCTTCTCTTTTTGATTGCTATTGTTTTGGTTTTATTAGGGAATCTGAGTCAAGGAGATTTTGATATTGCTTTCCTCCGGCCATTTTATTTTAAAGGAAGACAATATTATGCTGATGCCATCAACATTACCGACGGACAGATTTGGCTGAGAGATTTTGCGAAGAATCTCGAGCAATTTCAAATGCACACCAAAACGCATCCTCCATTTGTGACGCTTTTGCATTTTTGGATTCTGAATATTTCTAATATCGAGACTTTGGCCATTGTATTTTTTGCCATTGGGTGTTTATCATTTCCATTGTTTTATCAGGTTTTAGTCTATCTCGGCTTTGAAGAAACAAGAAGGAAATGGATGCTGCTATTGTTTGCGGTGATCCCTTCTGTCAATATTTATCTTTTGGTTTCGATAGATGCATTGGTTTTAACTTCAACATTGATTTTCCTGTTAGGATTTGCGAAGATTTTTCATCAGAAAAAAATTGATGCTATTTCTTTTTTATTGATTTCTTCAGGATTGGTTTTGACTAATCTTTTAACATTCTCAGGATTGTTCTTATTTGCATTTTTAGGCTGTGTCAGTTTCTATTTTTTATTGAAGGGGAAATGGAATTTTGTTTGGCTGAGCCTGATGAGTGTTGCTGTTTTTGTCTTGGCTTTTGCAATTATTTATATTACTACTGGATATGATCAATTAGAAACATTTTTATTGGCTTCTCATTCTGAAAATCCTGATGGTTTCAGACTGTTTCATCAGCCATTTGTTTATCTGATGACAAGGCTGGAAGATATCGGCGAGATATTTCTGTTTTTGTCTTTCGGTTTTTTAGCAGTCTTCTTTTCCAGGAAAAATGGAACGGAAGTTTTTGAAAACCGAAATATTAATATCCTCTTTTTTTCAGCCATAACAGCCATTTCCGCAATGCTTTTGACTGGAGCATATGGAACGGGAGAGACGGCAAGAGCTTGTTTGTTTTTGGTTCCTTATTTCTTGGTTTTATTGAAGGATATTAATTCTAACCAATTCAAAGTCCTTTTCTATCTATGTATTTTCCAGACTTTCGGGATGCAGATGATCGGTAATTTTTATTGGTAAATATTAATTAACGTGAGTTCGATATAAAAAATTTACAAATTGATTGATAATCAATTTATTACATTTTATAAATTGTGTCGGGCTTCAGCCCGATGTAAAGATTGCGGTTCAAAATGGGCTTTAGCCAAATTGATGATATATTTTGGCTAAAGCCTATTTTTCTTTCCGAATCATTAAAATAGGCTAAAGCCCATTCCTATTGATATTTTTGCATTATTCTTAAATCGAACTCACGCTAATTCTAATTATATTCCATTGTTTTCTCGATAAAAAATGCCAAATTCTAAATTCATGCGATAGAATTTGGCTCAGTTTCTTATTTTAGATTAAATTTGCAAAAAATAAACAAATGATGAAATTTTACACTATTACCATGGTGTTTTTTGCTCTGTTTCTATATGGGCAAAAACCAGTTTCTAAATTTTCTGCTAGTTCTGCTTCCTCAGGAAGTAATATTACAGTCAATTACAACAACGAAAGTACAGCGAGTCCGACTTCCTATTCGTGGGAATTTTCTGGTGGTACACCTTCAACTTCAACAAGTGCTAGCCCGGCAGTAAGTTATTCCGGTCCGGGTACTTACTCAGCAAAACTTACGGTTAGTAACGCTAACGGAAGTTCTATGTCTACCAGAACTATTAAAATTGAATCGGGAGCTTCGTCCAGAATCTATCTTAACACAGGCTATGATAACCAGAGCAATACATTGTTGGGAGATATTGGGATTTCTGATCCGGATTGGACCTATACTGCTCCCAATGGGACTGTATCGACGCCTATTACCAGGTATGCGGCATCCGGCTGGTCTTTTGCCCAAATAACTACGGGGTTGCTGGAAAGCCGATGGATCACAGGTAATAATACAATAACCGGTTATCATTATTACGTAAGCAAAACTGTTGAGATTCCGGCAAATGTTACAACTGCTGTTTTGAATTTAAGGTGCCTTTCTTTTATAAGAAGCTGGACGTATCTTGTAAAGGTCAATCCTGACAATACAACTACGGAAACACAAATTACCAATACTACTGGAACCACGAATGGATGGCTGAACAGCCAGAATGCACTGGTCTCTAACTATCCTTTGCAGGCAGGCACCAAATATTATATAAAGGTCAAAGCCTATACCAATACAGCAGGGCAAAGACAGGCAGTGGATGTGAATGCACAAATTGATTTTGGGAATGTCCTTACACTGTCTCCAAGAGCTGACTTTTCGGCAACGCCACTTACAGCAACTAATGGAGCTTCTGTACAGTTTACAAATCTTTCGGGAGGAACTCCCGTTTCCAATAGCTGGAGTTTTCAAGATGGTACAAATGTTATCAACTCAAGTTTGGCAAATCCATCTGTAATATTTAACAATACAGGTTTTCATGATGCTGAATTAATTGCAGATTATGGGAATGGCATGACGTCTTCTCTTAAGGTTAATGAATATATCGAAACTGCTGCAGAGCCAGATTATACATTGGCACCGAATAGTTATATTTTTACAGGTAAGGATGAAACAGGAAATGATGTAGATGGAATATATATACCTGTAAGAAAGGCTTATCAAATGTGGAAAAAAGGAAGATATATGCAAAATGATGATGGGATATTTACACCAATTAATGAAAATGATCAAGTCTCAGCTTCTGTTTTTTGGGAAGATGTCAATGGTTTAGTAAAATCAACATCTATTGAAGGAGTTGGCGAGAAAGCTAGAATTAGAGTATTGATAGATAAAACTAAGGGAGAAGGAAATGCTAGTATTGCGATTAAAGTAAACAATATTATATATTGGACATGGCATATTTGGGTAACGGATAACCCAGAAAATGGTGCTATATATGGACAAGGTTTTGAGACTAATATTTCAAATCAACCATTTTATCCCCAATATATGGATAGAAATTTAGGAGCTACTAGTGCAAGTTTCTTGGGAAATGATTGGCATAAGTCAGGTGGACTAATGTATCAATGGGGAAGAAAAGATCCCCTTCCGCCATTAGAATATAAAGACGGGTCATATTATGAAATTACCGGAGATATTGGTAGTATTAGGCATGAGAATGCAGCATTGGTCACGTCTAAAATGCCAGTAAAGTATAGAGGATTAGATACTAATACAAATAATATTAATGGAAATATAAGATATTCTATTAATCATCCAATTGACATAATTGCACACAACTTAAATGATGGTACATGGTTTTCGAGCCAAGAATATAAAATTAATAATACAAATACTGAATTAATAGAGACTTGGGATTTGTGGTCTGATAACAGAAAGGGTTTGCATAGCAATGCATCTAGTGATGATGTTACAGTCGCAATGGATAGTAAATCATATGAATTGAAATCCGAATTTGATCCATGTCCAAATGGTTGGAGGGTACCATCACATTATGGAAGGAATACCAGTAATAATAATCTAAATCCTTTAGGTAGGCATCAAGGAAATGATGATGATCATAATTTGTCTTACAGCCAAATATATCCAGATTTGGTTAATGACGCTTTGTTGGGGGTTAAAGCTTATACAGGTAGAGGAATAGATTTTAATGGCACCAATAATCGTAAAATAGGAATTATACCTACTAGCGGAAATTATGTATTCTATCCGGCAAATGGAAATACCACTGCAAAAGTTGTGTATCAGGACCAAAGCTCAGATGCTATTTTGCTTACTGCAACTTATGGAATTGGAGGAAGTAGGGAAACGATTATTCATAGTGATGGTGAAAGGACAGATGTATCTAGTACTGGATGGAATGGAATTTATGTGAATCAAACAACAAAAACAAATAATGCTGGAGCGGTAAGATGCATGAAAGATCCAAACATGGCGTTATTACCAGATTTTTATAAAACAGATTTTGTCGCATCAACAGATACAGATACCACAGATTACAAATCATGGATCAAAGAACCAAATAGTTTTGTGGTGATGACTGGCGAAACATCTAATGCCTCGGCAATGGATAAAGAGCTAAAAATCAGTCTAAAAAAAGCATACGCGATGCATAAACTTTACCTTTCTGAAAATAAAGAAATTCCGTTAGGAAATATGAATACAGGAAGTGTAGTTTGGAGTGACAATCCAGATTTGGTAAAAAAAATTGAGATTATTGGAGTATACCCTGATCAGGAAATGAAAATTACAATAGCTGCGGGAAAGAAAGGGAATGCTGTTGTCGCTTTTCATAAAGGTGATAATGGAGTTTGGGGTACTTCTAATCCGGATAAAGTTCTATGGAGTTGGCATATCTGGGCTCCAGTCACAGATCCATTATTAGAAGAAAGTCAAATAACCTATACTACAGAATCTGTTGAAAATGGCGGAATTATACCTACTACAAGCGGACATATAATTAATTCAGCTAAAGGAGGTACGCCACTTACTACCACTTTTATGGATAGGAATTTAGGGGCTCTCCAGTCATTACCATCGGTACATGGAGGAGAAACTAATCTGGCATATAAAACACAGATACAACAATCAGGAGGACTTCATTACCAATGGGGAAGGAAAGACCCAATACCAACATTCCATTATCCGGGAGGTGCTCAATCTCAAGGAAATGTTAGTTTTCCTTACATTACAGTTGCACCCACGTATAATATATTCAGGCAAACAGGATTAAATGCTTCAGGAAATATTGTTTATTCTAGTCCAATTACTGATGCTATATATAGCTCCACTGATGAAAACCTTGGATATTCAAGAGAATGGGGTCTCTATAAATCTTACGCTGGAATTGCAACTGCTGATAAGAAAAATGAAAAAATAAGAAAAGTAATAAAATACGCTACAGAAAATCCCTTATATTTTCTTTTCAGGTCTAAAACCGGGAATGAACTTGGGATAGAAGATTTGGGTTCTTTGGCTACAAAATCGACACAGGTAAAAGATTGGATTTCCGACGAAAATGGCTTGGCTCAAGACAGATGGGGACATGCTACAGAAAAGTCACCTTATGACCCTTGCCCGGGTGGTTGGAGAGTACCAGATACTGCCGGGGCTATTTTATTCGCTGCAGGAAATAATGGTTCTTACGCAAAAGGATCTTCACCTTGGTTTTACAATGGCTATAATACGACAAGCGGTTTTACAAATTATGGAATACAGCAAAGTACAATAAGTGATTTAACAGGAAGTGCAGCGAACAATAATATGAATGTTAGACAATATCCAGGTGTTACCCTAAGAACATTTACTGATGGTGTAATGCCAACCATCAGAGCCGGATGGGTATTTAACTTTTCTGGTTCCAAATATAATATTGGTAATATTCCAACTACTGGTATCAGGGGAA
Source organism: Epilithonimonas hungarica (assembly GCF_900102265.1). Taxonomy (GTDB): domain Bacteria; phylum Bacteroidota; class Bacteroidia; order Flavobacteriales; family Weeksellaceae; genus Epilithonimonas; species Epilithonimonas hungarica. Next base: position 319,349 of record NZ_FNBH01000001.1, read on the forward strand.
TACTTGGAGGAAATGATTGGAAAAACATTAGAACTGATTTTCCTGCTGCAGATAATTATAAATACCAAACAGGTCTGTGGACGAGTTCCCCTGCAGATTATTATACAGGTTACGCAATTGGTCTAAACCTTAGCAGTGTTTCTGGTAATGGAGGTAAACTAGCTTCCGGTACTGGGTTTTATCCACAAGCTGCAATGGGTGTGAGATGTGCAAAGGATACTGAAAGGTATATGGGAGATTTACCATATACTGTTACTTCAAATAAAACAAAACTTAGTTTGGTTATTCCTCCTAAAATTTCCGAGAATGATTCTGAGGTAGACATTTTTCCTAATCCTGTAAAAGATTATATACATGTTAATTTTAAAAATAATAAAGAATCTGAGTATGTAATTTATGATATGGCGGGGAGTATTTTGAAAAGAGGAATTATTTCTGAGGGTAAAATTAATATTTCTGATTTGACAAATGGTGTTTACATTTTAAGCATTAAAAATATTTCTAGAATATTCAAAATAATCAAGCAATAAGTAGTAAAACTATATATAAAGCAAAAAAACGGGTTGGTGGAGTTTTCTGCCAAGCCGTTTTGGTAATTTAAAAAGATATGCTAAACAATTTAACTGGGTTACGCTTTTATGCTGCCTTTTGGGTATTTCTATATCATTTTTTTCCAGTCTATACTACAATTCCTAAAATTGTTTTTTTTGAAATAGGGTATTTGGGAGTAGATGTTTTTTTTATTTTAAGTGGTTTCATTCTTACTTATGTTTATTATGATAAATTCTTTGTCAATAAAATAAGTCTCAGAGATTATTATGGTTTCATTATTAAAAGATTTGCTAAGATTTATCCTTTACACTTTATAATAACACTGATTTTCATTCCCCTGCTTTTTGTGGGGAAATATATTTTTCACCAAGAAACACTGAATGTTTATCCGGATACATTAGTAAATAATTTTTTGTTGATACATGCCTGGAGTACTACAGATCACTATTCTTGGAATTTTCCTTCCTGGAGTATCTCTGCGGAATGGTTTGCTTATGTTTTCTTATTTGTGCCTCTTGCGTTAGTATATAGAAAAAGTAGAGTTCTGTTTTTGTCAATAAGTATATTGGTTATATTGTTATTTCTATGGAAATGGTTTCAAATTCCAAATTTTACAGTGGATCGTTATACAATGAATGGTCTACCTCGTATTATCCCGGAGTTTTTTATAGGAATTATGATAGGTGTTGTAAGAAAAAAAATAACCATTGCCAGACTTCAGGCGTCTGTTTTTTTTGGTTTCAGCTTATTGTTTTTGTTTGCCGTTTTTTCTTTTAACTACTACCCACAACAACTGTGTGTATTTGGTTTTTCAGGTGTGATTCTTGCTTTGTCATACAAAACTTTTTTTGATTTTCTTTTCTGTTCAAAGAAAATGATTTATCTAGGAAATATCTCTTATGCTTTTTATTTGACACAATTTCTTAGTTTGATAATTTTTGAACAGATATTCAGAGTTATATTTCCTGGAGATGCGGATCAACTTTACATAGACATGATAAAGTTTTTACTAGCATTCTGTCTTAATCTTTTCTTTGCTTCCATAAGCTATCGGTATCTTGAGGAGCCACTAAGGTTAAAAATTATAAACAAAACACAGAAAAGAATAAAATGATTTTAAAATAAGATTTATCTTTGTGACCATTGGACCCCTGACGATTATATATAAAGACTATTCATGATAGTATTACATCCTGTATTCACAATTTTATTTATTCTAATAATTCTGTTTAGTTTTCAGGAAGTTTATAGTAATGAAGAAAAAAAGACACCCGTTGCTAGTTGGTTAGTAGCAATTTGTTTGATTCTATTTTCTGGTCTACGAGGTAATGTGGGTGCAGATTATCCTGTCTATCGTTCATTTTATTCTCTGTATTTTCCTACATTAGATTATTCGCAGATTTATGATAGAATGCTTTTTCGTCAATCGGCCATAGACATCGAATGGATGTACGTATTACTGAACAAAATTGTTTTTGCATTTGGTGGCCCTTTTCAATCATTCACCTTAGTTAGTGCAATTATTACAATTGGTATGAAGATGAGGATGTATTACCAGAACTCGGTTTATCCAATATTTACGGTTCTGTTATTCTTTATCCCAGGTTTTTTTATTGCTGACAGTGGTCACATGAGGCAGGCATTAGGGATGACAATGTGCGTCTTCTCCTATCAATTCATAAAAGACAGGAAAATATGGTGGTTTCTACTATGTTTGTACATCGCATATGGATTTCATAAATCCGCAATCATATTTTTACCAGCATATTGGCTCGTGCTTATCCCGCTTAATTCTAATAGGATTTTTTATGCGATTATAATAAGTGTTATCTTGTCTCCTCTCCATGTATATGACCTGTTTTCTTCTTTTCTTGGTAGCCTTAACTTGCAAGATGTGTCCAATGGTTATAATGGCTATATTGGATATGAGGACAAAGCGTCTAGTTTTATGGATGGTACTATGGTGCTTAATGCTTTTCTACTTATAGCTTATGATAAGTCAGCTTGTAAAAAGATTTGGTATTATGAGTATATGAGAAATATCGTGGTGATGGGAGTCTGCTTGTATTTCATATTCAGAGATAATCCAGTGTTTTCAACAAGACTGGTCGGGGTTTATATTGGTTTTTCATGTTTGATAATACCAAATATCATTGCCTCTCTCAACTTGAATATAAAGCGGTTATGGCATTTCTTTTTTGTCGCGTTCATGATTTTCTACTACTTTGTATTTGCTTCATATCAAGGTAAGGCGGGGCGTTTTACACCAGAAACATATAGAAATTTCCTTTGGAGCAATTAATTTGAAATGATGAAAAAAAACATAGCACTTTTAATATTATTTCTGATTCTTGGATTGTTGATTTTTTACAATATTCAGGTTGTTGTGGATTTCGCAGGAAGATATATTTATCCTTTGGATGATGCTTACATTCACCTTTCTATGGCGAAGAATTTTGCGGAATTTCAAACTTGGGGAATCACACAATACGAGTTTTCTTCCACAACATCTTCTCCTCTTTTTACATTTTTATTAGCAGTTCTGATTAAAGTTTTTGGAAACTGGGAATACATTCCTTTGATTGCTAATAGTGTGGCAGGAATTGGATTAATTTTAATTTTTCATCGATATCTCAAACAATTTTCTCAATCAACTTATATCATCATATTGTCATTTGTCGTTTTATTAATGCCTCTGCATCTGATGATTATGACAGGAATGGAGCACGTTTTCCATACATTGGCGATGATTTTGGTTTTACTCGGATTTCAAAAATATCTTGAAGATAAAGCACCAAGAAATTTCTCGAATCTCGCTTTGTTTGCGATTATCGCAGTAGGTTTCAGGTATGAAAGTTTGTTTTTCATTTTCTTCATTTGTGTTTACCTTTTCTTTGTTAAGAAAAATTATGTTATCAGCATTGCTTTAGGACTTTTTGCAATCACTCCAGTTTTAGTTTATGGTTGGATTTCCATTGAGCACGGTTCATTTTTCCTGCCTAATTCTTTAATTTTAAAAGGAAATACCAATGACGGAATTGTCGGATTCTTAATGCGAGTGGCAGGAAATGCCTATCGTGGGATTTCAGTTTCGATATTGATTTTAATTTTATTAATTCAGATTTTCAGAAACATAAAAACTCAAAAATTATCAAATTCTACAACTCTCCAGCTTCCCAAAAATGCTGTTCCTTTTGTGGTGTTCTGTGGATTTGTGGTTCATCTTTTGTTCGCGAATTTTGGTTGGCTGATTAGATATGAGTCTTATTTGGTTGTCGTTATTTTATTTGCGCTTATTCCTTTCGTTGATGAGGTTTTTCATAAAAATGCTACTAACAAAATTCTAAAATTCGGAACCGTTTTTATTTTATTGATTACATTTTATATGAGATTCGGAACAATGCTGGATAAACAAAAAATCGCTTCTAAGAATATCTTTGATCAACAGATTCAGTTAGCAAATTTTCTTCATCAATATTACAGGAACTCGAGAGTTGTTGCCAATGATATTGGTGCGATTACTTATTTTAATAACATTCATCTTTTGGATACTTATGGTTTGGGAAGTATCGAAGTGGCAAAATTGAGAAAGAATGACCACGGAAAGTTTCTGGATAATAAAAATCTTCAGAATTATGTTGCTGAAACCGCAAAAAATGAAATGTTTGATGTGGCTTTGGTTTTTGATGAATGGGTAAAAATGCCGGATTATTTTTCAAAAGTTGGAACGCTCACGATTCAGAATAATTATATGTCCGGAGGAACTACGGTTTCTTTTTATTCTGTGCAGAAAGAAAATACACTTAGACTTAAGAATCAGCTGATTCAATTTTCTAAGGAAACGCCAAAAGATGTTATTGTAAAAATTGTAAAATAAATTGAAACGCGAAGTCGCAAGATTTTAAAAATATTATAGAAATAAAGTCGCTAAGTTTAATAAAAACGGGAGTTGGTTTTTGCGACTTAGAAACGACTGAGATAAAAAAATTTCCGTCTTTGCGATAAAAAATAGATTATGGAATTTGAAGACTTTATCATTGCACCAAAAAAGATCCGAACAGAGAAATGGCAGATCGGAGACAAGATCATCAATGAAATCAAGGAAGACAGCATTGTGCTGCTTTTTGTTTCAGATTACAGAGGAGCCGACGGAGATGCAGAAAGTCAGAATTTTACAGGCATAAGAAGAGAATTTTACAAATTATCTCAACTTGATTTTGAGATTCCGATAGTGGATCTGGGAGATCTGGTTTCCGGAAGAACGCCACAGGATTCTCATTATATTTTGCAGGAAGTTCTTTCGGCCTGTCATTACAAAGGTGCGATTCCCGTGATTGTTGGTGGAAGCAATGATTTTGCTTTTTCGCTTTTTTCTGCGCTTAATTTTCATCAGAAAAATATCAATTATACGCAAATCAGTAATATCGTTTCTTTGAAACAAGATGAGGAAATCCACGAATCCAATTTCCTGAGCAAAATACTAGGTTCCAAAAATTTCTCTATAAAAAATTATCATCATCTCGGTTATCAGAAGCATTTGAACGAAATGGACTCTGTGAAACTCATCAAAGAAGTTCAGTTCGATATTATCCGATTGGCAGAAATGATGAACTCTACAGAAAAAACGGAACCTTATTTCCGAAAAGCAGATCTGGTAACGATTAACTGTGACGCGGTTGAAAGTTTTGGCGAAGCTTTTTCTATGAATCCACAAGTGAATGGACTCAACAGAAGGGAAATCTGTGCTTACATGAAAGAAATAGGTTTGAGTGAGAGACTGAGATCTGTAGGGGTCTTCAATTATAATATCTATTCTGATTCTCAGCTCAATCATCAGCTTTTGGCACAGATGATCTGGCATTTGATAGAAGGGGTCAATATTCAGAAATCGCATCCGAAAGAGAAATCTTACGAGACCTTTTACGTTTTGATCAATGATTCTCAATATGCTTTTAAAAGAGAGGTTTTCAGCAATCTTTGGTATTTTGGAGAAGATGAGGATATTGATAATTGCATCCCTTGTTCGCGTTCTGATTTTGATGAAGCTAAGCGAGGTTTTCTAAGTCCTAGATTTACAAGAAATTAATTTGATGGGTTTGGATTCTGCTATCAAAGTTTCTATCATTGTTCCGGTTTATAACGTTGAGTTGTATCTGGAAAAATGCCTGTTGTCATTGGTCAATCAAACTTTGCAGAATATCGAAATTCTTGTTATGAATGACGGAAGCAAAGACAATTCTCAACAGATCATTGAGAAATTTCAGAAAGATTATCCAAACAAGATTTTTGGTTTCATCAAAGAAAACGGAGGTTTGAGCGATGCCAGAAATTTCGGGATCGACAGAGCGAAAGGACAGTATCTCGGTTTCGTTGACAGTGATGATTACGTTTCTGAAACGATGTTTGAAGAGATGTATGGTCTGGCTGAAAAGCATCAAGCGGAAATGGCAATTTGTAATCTTCAGAAAGTTGATGAAAATGGGACTGTTACTCAAAAATTGACACAGCTTCCGGGTTTTCCAGAGAAAATTACACTAGAAAATAACCTTTCTGTTTTTTCTGACATTTCTTACTTTGCCTGTAATAAGCTTTTCAAAAAAGAATTATTTCAAAATAAAAGATTCAAAAGAGGAATTCATTTTGAAGATATCGAATTGATCCCGCAACTTTTACTTAATTGTAATATTTTGGCATTCACTCCGAATTATCATTACCAATATCTGGAAAGACAGAATTCCATCAGCAAAAGTCATACGACGAAAGGTTTGGATATTTTGAGAGCCGTGGAAACTGTGAGTGAGAAATTTAACCAAAGCAGATTTTCTGATCAAAAAAAAGATTTGAAAGGTTTTCAAATTTTGGAGGGTGTTTATACTTTTCTCGCTTATCAGGCATTTGTAAAAGATGAAGGGGATTTTTATAAAATGTCAAAAGAATTGGATAGATTTATAGCACTCAATGATTTAAAAATTAAAGATATATTGGAATATAAGCGGTTTGGTAAGAATTATCTATTATCTTTGCCCCTGAGAAAAAAAATTTATTACATCCTTGGTCTTTTCAGGCTTAGGAGAATTGTCAGGCTATTGACAAACTAATAAGTAAAAGTCAAAAACACTAAATGAATAATAATTTCGAAACTTTTATAGAAAGCACCGGAATCTCCTTTTTTTACTTTAAGCTTTTGTTGGGCTTTGCATTTTCGTTTTTGATAACATACACGGCAATACCTACAATTATAAAGATATCCAGAAGAAAAAATCTGATGGACGAGCCAGGTGCAAGAAGTTCACATCTTAGGAAGATACCTAACTTGGGAGGCATTGCGATCTTTTTTTCTTTGGGTGTTTGTGCTCCTATTTTTGCTTACGAATTATTCGATCGTTATAAGTTCTTGTTTGCTTCTTTCATCATTTTGTTTTTTGTAGGAGTGATGGATGATATCATGGTTTTACGTGCATATAAGAAGCTTTTGGCTCAGATTTTAGTTTCATCCCTGGTTGTGATAGGCTCTGATGTAAGGATAAGAAGTCTGTTCGGCGTATTCGGTATATATGAGGTCAATTATTATTTAAGTGTGATATTCAGTATTATGACGTTTATTATTCTGATCAATGCATTCAACCTTATCGATGGTATCGACGGTCTTGCTGGCTGCTATACGATAGCCACAAGCATATTGTTTGGTATAAGCTTTTACAGATTAGGACCACATAATGATCCGCTCGTTATCCTTTGTGCTATTATTATTGCTGCATCTTTAGGTTTTTTGATCTACAACCTTTCTAATAAAAGAAGTACAAAGATCTTTATGGGAGACACTGGTTCTATGATATTGGGGTTTTTGTTGGCTTTCACGGGGATTTCTTTTATAGAGATCTTTATAGCAAAGAATGATGATGTGTTTTATTATCTACAGACAGCACCTGTAATTGCGGTTGCCATTTTGATCTTACCGATTATAGACACGCTCACGGTTATTATTACAAGGATCTATCATAAAAAATCTGTATTGTCACCGGATAAAAATCACATACATCACAAACTATTGAATCTTGGGCTTACGCACCGCCGTTCAACAGCATATATTGTGGCCTACTACATTTTTATCATTGTCGTAGTTTACTTTTTGAGACACTTGAAAATCAATCAACTATTGATTGTTGTGATGTTGTTGGGTTTTTTAGGGGCTTATTTGCCGATTATTTTATTGAGATTTAAAAAAGATTAAAATAATTTACTTTTGTAAAAAAAACATTAATGAGAAAGAGTTATTCATTTAACATATTTTTATTGTTCATATTGGTTGGATTTTCTTCTTGTGTATCAAAAAAAGATATCAGATATCTGCAACCTAGTGAAAGTTTAACCATCAATGAGGAGGGTTTGGTACCTTATAATGTTCCTGAATACAGGGTTACAAAAGGAGATATCCTGAAGCTGAATGTAGTTACCACACCGAATGGCGATGCTGCTCAATTTTATTCTTCTATAAATGCGTCTGCTCCAGGTACCACAGGAAATAGTAGCGTTTCTGGAGGTAATAACGCAAGCCAGACAGGGAGTGGACATGGAGGTACCGCAACATATTACTTAAATGGATTAAAAGTAGACTCTAATGGGGATGTCAATATCTTTGGAATAGGATATATAAAAGCAGAGGGCAGGACCTTGGAAGAGATGACAAGAGAGATCCAGGAACGGGTGAATGAGAATTTTCTACAAGGCAAATCAGAAGTTAGACTCAATCTGGATGGTCTAAGGTATTATTTCCTTGGAGATATGGAAACAATAGAAATCACTGGGGAAAAAGTGGCATATACAAATCAGCTTAGCATTATGCAGGCGATTGCGATGAATGGTGGGCTTAATCGTACCGTTGACAGAAAAAACATTACTATCCATAGAAAATATCCTGAAGGAATAAAGGTGGCTAAACTAGATCTTACAAGAGAAGATGCAATGAATTCACCTTATTACTGGCTGCAAAATGGAGATATTATCTATCTGAATACCAATGCAAAGAGTATCAATGGATTTGGAAAAGAACCGCTCCAGGCTGTTACTACAGGAGTATCTCTTCTTACAACAGTAATGTCTATTTATCTAATTCTTACGAAGTTATAATAATGATTCCGGATAAAAATAACAGTAAACAGGGCGCAGGACAAGAGGCTGAAAAAATTGGGTCATTTAATTTATTTGATCCCGCCCATTTTGTTCAGAGGGTCATCAAAAACTGGTATTGGTTTGTGATCTTGGGATTTATAGGTTACTGCATATCATTTGTGTATAGCAAATATTATGCACAGAGAATTTATGCCTCTAGCTTGTCCTTAAGTATTTCAAATAACACGGCTAGTTATTTTACACCAAACCAATCAATTAACTTTATATGGGGGCAAGGAGGCAATCAAGATGGAGTTTATCTGAAAAAGATACTATTGTCCAGAAGCCATAATGAATATTTGGTCAAAAAATTAGATCTTATAACAAATTATACGACGAAAGGGTTAATTAAAACAACCTATCTGGATAAAGAAGATAGTCCAGTTTTTTTGGAGATTGACAAAGGGCATCTTCAGCAGGTAAACTATAATATAAATATCATTCCCAAAGGGAAAAATAATTACGAAGTTGTTCTTCCGGAAGAAGGATTGTCCAACTATCTCTATAACTATAATACTGAAGCCTACGAAACTGTTCCGTCATATTCTAGAAAAAAGAACACTATTCTTAAAATAAACGAATGGTATGAATCTCCTAATCTGAAATTCAGATTGGTTCCAAATCCCACTCCAAATCCTAATGTGGAACTTCAGAATATAATAATAAATCTTATTCCTGTAAACCAGGCTGTTAACAGTATCGTGAGTAGCTTGACCGTGGATTTTGATAAAGAGCTTTCTTCTATTATGATCATCAGTAAATCAGGATATAATCTTAATAATACAATCAACTTTTTGAATAATTCTGTAACCGAGCTGAAAAAAAAGAGATTGCAAGATCAGAATACCGTAGATCAAAATACTGTAGAATATCTTAGCGATAATCTTATAAAGATCAGAAAAAAGCTTGATTCTAGCGCTACTGTCCTTAACAATCTAAAGATTAACAATCGCCTTTTCGATATGGAAAATATCGATGCGAAAACACTAGAAAAGCTTAGCAATCTGGAAGCTCAAAAAGCTGAACTTGTAACAAAACTGAATTCTCTTACTGATATAAGGAACTCTGTGGATGCAAACAGTATAGAGAAAATGATCAATCTAAATTTGGCGGGCATAGAAGATGGTGGTTTTAATGCCTCTATTTCAGAACTCAAGGCTCTTTATGCTAAACGAAGAGAGATGGCGCTGATATATACGCCTAATTCTGAGCCAATGAGGGAAATCAACAGACTGATCAATGAGGCGAGAAATGTTTCACAAGGTGGACTCCGGAAATATTTCCAAGGTTACTATGATAAACTTGCTGATTTGAATTCCCAAATCGGAGTGATAGACCATGATCTGATTACCCTGCCGGAAAAGCAAAGAATGTTTCTGGATGCACAGAGAGGTTACGATATGATAGAAAGTACCTACAATACTTTGCTGGCAGAACAGTCAAAATCTCAAATGAGAGTTGCAACGAATCAGAGTAATCTCAATATCATAGATCCAGCCAAGAATCTTGGACAAGGACCTATCGCACCCGATGTTAATGCTACAAAAATGCAGATCATTGGAGGGTTATTGCTGATTCCTCTTATCTTCCTGGCAATAGGGGAATTGCTTGATAATAAAATTAGAAGTATAAAAGAATTGTTAACAGTGACCAAAATTCCATTATTGGGAGTTGTCGGTCATAACAATTATGATAATAACCTAACTGTGTTGGAAGAACCCAAATCGTCTATATCAGAGGCCTTTAGGGCCATAAGGGCCAATCTTCGGTTTTTGTTTGATGAGGAACAAAAAAGTAAGGTCATCTTGGTAACTTCATCTATCAGTGGAGAAGGTAAAACATATGTGTCGATCAATATTGCATCGGTATTGGGGTTAAGTGGTAAAAAGGCTGTCCTTCTTGGAATGGATCTTAGGAAACCTAAGATTTTCGGGGATTTCAAGATCAATAATAAGAATGGGATATCCAATTATCTTACAGGACAGGTTAAGCTCGAAGAAATTATCAATAACACGAGTATCCCTGGTTTGGATGTGATCACATCAGGGCCAATTCCTCCAAACCCTTCAGAATTATTGATGAGTGATAGTAATATGCAGTTCATAGACAAGTTGAAGGAGATGTATGAATATGTTATCATAGATTCTCCACCGGTTGGTCTGGTTGCCGACTCTTTTGAGTTGATCAAGAAAGCTGATACAACAATATATGTCGTTCGACATGAGTATACGGAAAAGCATATGTTGAAAATGATAACAGAAAAATATTTTAATAAAGAAATTTCCAATTTAGGATTTGTTTATAACGATTTTGTTGTCAAGCAAGGCTACGGATATGGTTACGGATATGGTTACGGCTACGGATATGGTTACGGCTACGGATACTTTGAGGAAGATAAAAATTATACCGAACCTACTGTTATCAAGGTTAGAAATAAGCTGAAAAAATTTTTTGGGAAAAAATAAGAGCCTTTATTAAGGCTTTTATTTTTTTTAAAGACTATTTTGATAATATGTTCGTTTCTATAACAATAAATTATATTTTTTCGATCTTATTTAACTAAACTTTAAGAAGTTCCTTAAACTAAAAATGTTTTATATTTGCAGCAAATTTTTGAATAATAGACGTTTCAGTATATTGAAAATGAAGAAAGAGTCAACTTATATCCTTATCGCCCTATTTTGTTTTCTTGGCTTAAGAGCTCAAAGACATGAGATAGGAGTGCAGATGGGTATGAGCAATCTTGTAGGTGATATAGGAAGAACGAACTATATTCTACAAAAACCCATCGGCAATGTGTCTGATTATGGGCTGCCGTTTTACGGAGGAATAATGTATAGAATGAATTTTAACCCATATCAGACGGTAAGGCTTAATTTAGGATTCAATAATATCCAATTTGATGACAGGTATGCCAAAGAAAATTACAGAAGGATGAGAAAGCTCTGGGGGACCAACTCCGTATTCTCTGCTGATTTACTTTTTGAATATAATTTTTTACCAGTGAATGAGGAACAGCGTAGTATGATCAGTCCTTACATATTTGCTGGGGTTTCCGGTTTGTATATGAATGCTTCCAAACCTGAACTTACGATTGCATCTGCTACAGATGTTAGAGTAAATTATACTCAGGAAAAAATATTTACAATGGGTCTGCCACTTGGAGTAGGACTAAAATATAAATTCAATTACAATTGGGCGATTTCTGGAGAGTTCACTTTCCGTCCTACGTTCTCCGATCAAGTAGATTATAGTACGCTGAAGGATGGAGATGTTAGTGTTACAAAAACTGCTCTTGACAAAGAACAGACCAACGCTGTGGTTCAGGATTTTATAAACCAAAGAAACATAGGGAATCCAAATTCAAAAGATTGGGTCAATTCTGCAACTCTTATCTTGTCTTATTCTTTTGGAAGACCACCTTGTTATTGTAAATAATGATCATGCAGGATTTAAGAAAACTTATAAATAAGGATAAACTTCCAAAACATGTTGCTGTTATCATGGATGGTAACGGAAGATGGGCCAAGTCTAGAGGAGAAGAAAGGACATTTGGCCATAGAAATGCTATCAATGCCGTGCGTAATGTGATCAATGCATGTAACGAGATTCATATTCCATACCTTACGCTTTATACTTTTTCTTCTGAGAATTGGAACCGCCCAAAAGATGAAGTAGATACCTTGATGTCCCTTTTATCTGAAACGTTATTGTTGGAAGCTGAAGAGATTTTCACGAAAGGACTCAGGATGCATGTCGTAGGAGATATAAGTCAACTTCCAGATCTGGTGAGAGACCAGCTGATCAATGTTATTGAGCTTACAAAAGATAATAAAAACGGCAATTTGATTCTTGCTTTGAATTATGGCTCTCAAAAAGAAATACTGAAAGCCGTAAAAGAGATCAGTCAAGATGTAAAAGAAGGAAAAATAGATGTAGATGATATTGATGAAAAGATTTTCCAAGACCATCTTTATACAAAATACTTCCCAGAGGTGGACCTTATGATAAGAACAAGCGGAGAGGTGCGTATCAGTAACTTCTTGCTTTGGCAGATCGCATACGCCGAACTTCAGTTTTTGGATGTACTTTGGCCAGATTTTACAAAAGATACATTCTTCCAGTGTATAATAGATTATCAAAATAAAGAGAGACGATACGGGAAAACAAGCGAACAGCTGATTCCATAAAAATATTTAGAAAAGAGAACTTCAAGAATGAAATTAAGAATTATACCCATTATTTTGTTGACAGCTTCGGCATATTTCCATGCACAGGTTGTTCCACAGGGTAACAATGCAGAAAACACAGAACTTGTTGCAGGCCAGAATGGAGAGTATGTTTTGAAAGATATCGTTGTAGACGGCGTCAAAAGATATACACCAGCTCAGATCTTGCGTTTTACAGGTCTTGTGAAAGGAGAGAAGTTAGAAATTCCCGGGCAGAGAGTTAGCAATGCTATCAAAAAGCTTTGGGAAACACAGTCTTTCTCAAAAGTAGAGGTTTATATTCAGGATGTGGAAGGACAAAATGTCGTTCTACAATTCCAGTTACAGGACCTTAAAGAACTTGGGGAAGTTAAATTTACAGGAAAAGGTATCGGAAAATCTAAAAATGAGAAACTCATCAAGGAAAATAATCTGAAACCAGGAACCAAGATCAATAATAACCTTATATCCAGCTTACAAAACAAGATCCCACAGGAATACGTTGCGAAAGGCTTTGCTGATGCAAAAATCACCATTCAGGAAAAGGCCAATGGGAACGATGCTAATCTTGTAGATTGGACAATAGAAGTTGCAAAAGGTAAAAAAGTAAAGATAGATAAGATCGAGTTTGATGGTAATGAGCAGATTTCTGACAGAAAACTTAGAAAGAATGGTTTCAAAGACACCAAACAGAAGAGATTTATAAAAGGTATCTTCAAACCTTCAAAATTCGTGCAGGATAAGTACGATGAAGACAAGAAAAACTTGATAAGCTATTATAACTCATTAGGATTCAGGGATGCGACGATCGTTTCAGATTCGGTTTCCAGAAATAAGAAAGGTTACAATATCAAGGTGAAACTTAGCGAAGGTAAAAAGTACTACATCGGTGATATTAATTTCATTGGAAATACAACCTTTTCTACTGAGTTCTTACAGAAGATATTAGGATATAAGACCGGTGATATTTACGATGCAGTAGGATTTAACAAAAAAGTAGGAGAAGACGGAGGAAAAGAAGATGATTCCGACCTTAAGTCCATTTATATGAACAATGGATTCCTTTTCTCTAATGTCACACCAATTGAGAAATCCGTAAAAGGAGATTCTATCAATTTGGAGATTAGGATCAATGAAGGTGAGAAGGCAACCTGGAATCGTGTAACCTGGTCTGGAAATACCACTACTCATGACCATGTTATCTTGAGAGCACTTAGGACAAAGCCAGGAGCTTTGTTTGCTAAGTCGGATATCAAGAGAACCTATTTCGAATTAGCCGGTATGCAGTTCTTTGATCCTCAGCAGATCGGAACAGATGTGAAACCGAATCCACAGGATAATACGGTAAATATGCACTGGACATTGGTAGAGAAGGGGTCTTCCCAAGTACAGTTGCAAGCTGGTTATGGTGGAGGATCGTTTATCGGGACCCTTGGTTTGACATTCAATAATTTCTCTTTGAAAAACTTCTTGAAATTCAAGGATTTCAAACCGGTTCCTCAAGGTGATGGACAAACTTTATCATTACAGGCACAGGCTGGACAATATTTTACCAATTATGGAGTTTCTTTTACAGAGCCTTGGGTATTTGGGACGAGACCGACTGCTTTAAGCGTTGGGTTGAATTATTCCAGAGTAAATTATTCCTATTCGACAGGAGACCAGACAATGAATATCTTCTCTGCTACTGCCGGCCTTACAAGATTATTGAAATGGCCGGATGATTACTTCTCACTCTATACGGGGATACAGTTTCAGAGTTATAATTTCAGTAATTATCCTTTCTATTTTGGAGATGCGCTGGAATATAATGGTAGTACGAAATCATTCAGTTTCAATATCGGTTTGAGTAGAAACTCTGCTGGTTTGGATCCGGTTTTCCCGACGTATGGCTCCAATATAGAAGCATCTGTGAAGTTTACGCCGCCTTACTCTTGGTTCAGTAACAAAGATTACTCTACAATGAGTACCTTGGACAAATATAAATGGATGGAGTTCTACAAAGTAAAATTGAAGGCAGATTTCTATAACGAGGTAATCGGAAAACTAGTCCTCAGAACAACTGGGGAGATGGGATTCCTGAATGGATATAGTAAAGAATTAGGTCCACCACCATTTGAAAGATATTATGTTGGAGGTGTTGGTTTGTTCAATGGTCGATTTGATGGTAGAGAATTGGTTCCGTTGAGAGGTTATGAAAATGCTTCTTCCACAGGATTCAGCTCATCATCTACTTATGATATCACGCCTTACGGAGGAGCAACCATTTATAACAGATTCGCTGCGGAATTGAGATACCCGATCTCTATGAATCAGACAGCAAAGATCTTTGCATTGACATTTGTAGAAGCAGGAAATGCTTGGAACAGTTTCGGGACATATAATCCTTTTAAATTGAAAAGGGCTGCAGGATTAGGCATCAGAGTATCTATGTCTGCTTTCGGATTGATAGGATTTGATTTTGCTTACGGATTTGATAAAACCTTGGGAAGTTCTGAACCATCAGGATGGCAAACGCACTTCTTGATGAACCAACCATTATAAAAAATAAATATTATTTTTGTCAGATGAAAAAAATTGCATTAATTGTAACAATTCTTTTTACCGCTACACAAATCTATGCACAAAAGATAGGTGTCGTGGATACCAATTATGTATTAAGTAAATTGCCCCAGTATAAGGAAGCTGAAAATAGACTTAATACCCAGATTGAACAATGGCGGTCTGATTTGCAAAAATTACAGGCAGAGTACGAAAGAAAAAGAGAAGCTTTTGAAAATGAAAAAGTTTTACTCGTTGGCGATCAGTTAAAACTTAGAGAAAAAGAAATCGTAGATTTGGAGGCAAGCGTACGTAACACAATTGGTGCAAGATTTGGCTCAAATGGTGAGGTTAATCAGCTTAGATCCAATCTTACAAAGCCTTACCAAGACCAGATATGGAATGCTATTAAGACCGTATCTACCAAAAATAACTTGGGCATAGTTCTTGATAAAAGCAACAACATCAGTGTGATATTCTTGGATAAAAAGTACGATTATACAGAAGCTGTGTTGAATTTACTTGTAAAAACGTTGCCTAAAGCAGAAGAAAACAAAAATAATGCTCCATCCAATAGTAATAGTAAAACAGGAGGTAAGATAACTCCGCGAGCCAGAGCACAGAAACGAGGAGGTGTAGAAGCCGCAAAATAAGATAATTAAAATTAAATATTAAATAAACATAACTTTTTAAAATGAACAAATTAAATGTACTATTAGTTGCAGTTGTAATGGTTTTTGCAACAGGATTTGCAAAGGCCCAAAAAATTGCTTCTGTAGATGTAAATGCAATTTTCTCTGCTATGCCAGAAGCAAAAGCTCTTGATCAGCAATTGCAAAATTTGCAGACTGCAAAAACAGCAGAATTAGAGAAACAAGGTAAGTCTCTTCAGGACTTAATGAAAAAATATCAGGAAGAAGCTCCAAAGCAAACTCAGGCTATAAACGAACAAAGAAGCCAAGAGGTTCAAAAACTTCAGGACAACCTTCAGCAAGTTTATGCTGCAGCTCAGAAAGATATTGCAGAGAAAAGAGAGGCTGGTTTAGCTCCATTAGAGAAAAAGATCAACGATGCTATTTCAAAAATTGCTAAAGCAGCAGGTTATGAGTATGTTTTTGACGCTTCTACACCAGCATTACTTTACAAAGCAGGGATAGATGCTACACCGGCAGTTAGAAAAGAATTAGGTCTTTAATTGATACAGACTTTTTAAAACCGCTCTTTTTCGGAGCGGTTTTTTTATTTTTGTACTATGGAAAAAGAATTTTCATCTACCGTAAAGATCCGTTTTGCAGATTGCGATCCAATTGGTCACCTCAATAATGTGAAATATCTGGAGTATATGCTCAATGCAAGAGAAGACCATGTGGAAGAAAACTATGGATTCACTTATGAGCAGTATACGAGAGAAACAGGATGTACTTGGGTTACGATTCAGAATGAGATCGCTTATCTGAAAGAAGTAAGATACAATTCTACTGTTGAAATCACCAGCAAGACTATTTTTGTAGATGATATTACTGCTATTGTAGAATTGCTGATGAAGGATGAAAATGGAGTCGTTCACGCTGTTTTTTGGCTGACGGTCATCTATTTCAACATGAAGACCAGAAGAGCGGAAAAAATGCCTGATGCCACATTGGAAAAGTTTTCTCAATTTCTTGTCGAGATCGAGCACAAGACATTCAAAAAAAGAGTAGGTTATTTGAGGCTTCAGAATAAATCAAAATAATATGAAAAAAATACTTGTTATTGGAGGGAATGGACAATTAGGACACTGCTTGCAAAAACTGGCACCGAAATATCATAATCAGTATGATTTTAATTTTACTGGTTCATCAGTTTTGGACATTACAAATTATGAGCAGGTTGACACTGTTTTTGCAGAATATCAACCGGATTTTGTCATCAATGCTTCTGCTTATACTGCGGTAGATCTGGCTGAGAAAGAAATAGAGAAGGCTTTTGCCATCAATGCGGAAGGAGTGGGTAATTTGGCTCAGGTTTGCAAAGAGAACCATGCGATCTTGATACATGTTTCTACAGATTACGTTTTTGATGGGGAAACCAATTTAAGTTATTCGGAAGATGATTTTACAAATCCAATCGGGGTTTATGGCGCATCTAAAAGAAAAGGTGAGGAGCTTGCTTTGGAGAACAACCCGGAAACCGTGATCCTTAGAACATCATGGCTATATTCAGAGTTCAATAAGAATTTCGTGAAGACCATGTTGCATTTGTTCGAGATTAAAGATGAATTGGGAATCGTAGGTGACCAATTCGGACAACCAACCAATGCGAACGATCTGGCTGAGGCGATCTTAGAAATAATTGATACCAAAAATAAAACTTTTGGAATATATCATTTCTCGAATTATCCGGAAACAACCTGGTTCGATTTTGCAGGTAAGATAAAAGAATTTTCAGGTTCTTCCGTTATATTGAAAGCAATCACTACAGAAGAGTTTCCTACGCCTGCAAAACGTCCGAAAAGAAGTACGATGTCTCTTGATAAAATAGAGAAGGATTATAAAATAGAACCAAAATATTGGGAAAATAGCCTGAGAGATTGCGTGGAAATTTTAAAGATCACACATGCGTAAATTATTATTTTTAATTTGTGCTTTCTGTTTTCAGTTCTTTTATCTTCAGAGTATTACACTTAACAAAGTAGATAAGATCAATGAAAACAAAGACAAATTTTTTTATAAGACATCAGAAACTTCAAAATCGGAATTTCTGGGAGAGATCCTGGTGAATGGTTTCTCAAATGATGACGTTAAAATGTTTGGGGAGATCTATAAAAAAGCTAAACAGGTAGGTGCCAATACATTTTCTCTTAAGCCAATTGAAAGTGTAGATGGAACTTTCCAAAAATTTGATCCGGCTTATTATATACTGAATCTGTATTATACTAAAACAGACGATATTTCCAGTGAAGAGAATGTGGCTTATTTGGTTTCCTCTTCAGATAAAAAACAGAAGATCAATATCGATAATAAGACCTTGGAGATGCAACCAAGACATTATTTGAAAATTAAACTGGTTGATAATGAAGTTCTGACAGTTTCTACAAGAAAATTATTGGGATCTACGGTAAAATTGGCAGGAAAATCAGGACAACAGGCACTGTACTTTTCTTTATCGAATTTCAAAATTCGTAGCAATGATAGTATCTACGGAGGTGTGAACTTAAAATCCGCCGATATTACCGGCTTAGAAAAATCGTTTGGTATGTTTTTGACTACAATATATTCTGAACAGAAAAACGATTAATGTTAATAAGTTATAACATATAGTTGACTTATTTTCAGAATAAAATTGATTAACTTTATAAAAGAAGATTTAAGAACCGGCTAATTGTAATTGATTTACAGACCTCACTTGTTGCTGAAAGCATAACTGAGCGGAGCTAAATCTCAAATCTAAATCACACATATTGGAAGAATTTTTTGAAAACGAGCTTGCAAAAAAGTTCGAGGACATGATAGAAAATAATGAAGAATTCTATTTCGATACGGAGGAATATGTAGAGATCATTATTTATTACTTGGAGTTGGGGGATTTCAGTTATGCAGAAATGGCCGTAAACCATGCTTTGAAAATTCATCCGAATTCTCTGGAAGTAAAAACAAAACAGCTGGAAGTTTTTCTAGAACTGGAGCGTTATGCAAAAGCCAAAGAACTGATAGATGAACTTCATCAGTCATCCTTGGAGGAAACAGACTTTTTGGTTTGCTGTGCAAAATATTATTCTAACCTGGGAAATCCTAAAAAATCGATAGAATATTGTCTGAAGGCATTGGAGTTGGAAGAAGAGGAAAATTTTCTTCATAATTTCATTGCAGATGAATATGTCAATCTGGACGATCCTTTCAATGCATTGAAGCATTATACTTCTGCTTTGGAGCATGACCCTTACGATGATTATTCCTTGGAGAACGTAATGCTGTGTTACAACAAGCTCAATCGTCCTCAAGAGGCTTTGGATTTCATCAATCAATACCTGGATAGATTTCCTTTCTCAGAGACTGCGTGGTATGAATATGGACAGTTTTTCTTCAATAAGAAGAATTATGATGAAGCGATAAGGGGATTCGATTATATTCTAGCGATCAACTCCGGAGCAGTTGGTGTTTATGCTAACAAAGCAGCTTGTTATGAAGCGATGAGCGAATGGGATAAAGCCATTGCTGTCTATGAGGAAATGCTGGATCTGGAATATACAAAGGCATTCACTTATTATAAGATCGGATTATGTTATAAGGAAGCCAAGAAGTTGGTTCCTGCGCTGACGTCTTTCCAAAAGTCGCTAAGAGAAGACCCACAGTTTTATCTGGCGATGATGGAGCAGTCCAACATCTACGAAGAAATGGGAAACCCAAAAGAGGCACTTTATTTTGCCCAGGAAGCAGTTGCTCTTAATGTAGGTAATCTGGAATATCAGAAAAGATTGGCCTTTCTTTACATCACTTGCGGCGAATATGAGGAAAGTCTGGGCTGCCTGAAAAAATTGATAGACGCAGAGCCCAACAGATTTTATAATTGGTATGCCTATTCAGAAGTTCTGATGCTGATCGGCGATTATGAAGAAGCTATACCGATTCTTGAAAAAGCATTGCAAATGCATCAGAGAGCAGAGTTATACTATCAGCTGAGCAATAGCTATTTCAATCTGAAAAATGATGCCGAAGGAGTTCTTGCTTTGGAAAAGGCCTTAGAACTGGATTCTTCTCTTATTAAAGATATGCAGCAGAAATATCCATTCATAAAAGAACAGGTCAAAAAGATCAAGACCAAGAAAAAATAAATAAAAGCTCAGAGTAATCTGAGCTTTTTGTTTTTAAGATCATTTATTCAAAATGAATTGTTTGATCACAGGTTCAAGATTGCTTGGCAGGTCAGCGTCTTTCACTTGATATTTCGTAATATTCATTTCTTTAAACCAATTCTCCCAATAGGTTTTAATAACATCTCCTTCGAAAGGATTTCCTTTTTCTGGATTGATGCCAATAACGATTATTTCCAAATTCCCAAGATCATCATTGGCTTTAATAAAACCATAACTTTTATCTTCGATTTTTGCTTTGAAATCAGAAGTTTTTAATTGCAATGATCTCACAAGCTCTGGAGTGAGATAAGAAGTTTTGTTTTCTTCAGAAAATTTCGAATCTTTATGAAACATATAACCATCGGTCAAAATGAATAAAATATTTCTGTGCTTGTCTTTCACGCAATAATCTTCCACTTTATTTTTAAAAAATCCCCAGATATCAGAACCCACATATTTCTTGTCCTGAATTGCCGAATGATAGATTTTTGCAGGAAGTGATGCATATCTCTCATCAACAATATTAATGTTTCCTTTAGAGGTATTCTTGTCAAAAGAAACTTTCAGTTCTTTTGTAAGATCATTGATTTGAGGGTCAGAGGGTTCCGGATTAAAGAATATCTGCATCTGATCATCCAACTGGATTACCTTCTTGCTTTTTACATGACCGATGAAAGCTGTTTTTATTGCTTTGATATATTCCAGGTCTCTTTGGTAATATTCCATAGAGGGATTTGGATATTTCTCCGGGTCGATTCTATCAGAGAGATCGATCATGATGCTGACATTCAGATTTTTACTGTTAGAAATAGAATCGTTGACTTTTACGCCATCATCTGATCTTGATTCACTTTTTTTACACTGGATAAAAAATAATGAAAGGATCAATAAGTGATATATATATTTCATAGTTATTAGTTTATAGAACAGAGACATAAACAGAGTTCTGACTGTCAGAATTTGCGCCTACTTTGTTAAGGTTATAATTGTATTGGTTCTTACATTCTTCTATCATTTCCTGCTTTACAGGATGAGAAACCGCAAGTTTTTCATTCACGAAAGTGATCCACCCCTGGACATATTCCGAAGCATAAGACTTGTATTCTTTTGTAGGAATGATAACACCATCAATGATATTCTGAAGTTCTTCGATTCTGCCTTTTGCTTTGATGATCAATTCCTTGATGCTTGCAATGCTGCTTTTTATCTCCTCCATTTGTTTTTCGGATCCGGTGATTCTTTCTTGATGAACCGCAATATCTTTTTGTTTTTTGATCTGCTCGTGTTTGATCTTGTCTTTTTCTTTATGCTCTTTCATAATGAAATCGAAAACCAATCCCCAAATAATATAGACTACAAACCCTGCGAAAATGATTCCCCAAAACTGATTCTTTGTGAAAGCAATTGACAGGTCAAAAGGTGGAGAATCGAAGGTTTTATTGAGCTCATAAAGCTTGGATTCGATCTCATAGGCCAAAATCGCATCGAAGGCAAAAGTCACTACGAAAAGAAGAAACATTTTTATATAATTGATCCAGCTTTTGTTCTCTCCGAACATATGGATTAGATAACCTAAACCGAGAAACACAAAAGGAATTAATGTTACAAAGGCTCCTTCCAAAGGACCTTCATCCCAAGCTTTGTTGAAAGCCTGAGCATCCAAAACACTTTGCATAATGCTTACATTCGGGTCAAATGTTTTGAAAAATGCCGAAAACGATGTGGAAATGTAGAAAGCAAAGAGATATAAACTGATAGGGATCAATAATAAAAGGCCGATCCAGAATTTGGTAGAAGCTCCCTTACTTGCATTGATATGATATGTTTCCGGATTTTTCGGGATATCATTGATCTCGAATTTCAAGGTTTCGATCTTATTCTGAATAACATCGATATTATTTTGAACTTCTTTCACCTGTTCTTCTTTATTGTCAAGGGAAACGGTAAGGCCTTTGATCTCGGTTTCCTTATTTTTTTGCTCGTTGATATAAGGTTCTTTCAATTTATTTTGCTTTTCAGCCAGTTCTTTTTCCTCATTCTGAAATTTGGAATAGATGGCGTCCAGACAAATCGATAAAGCCGTGTGATTTCCGTTGTTTCGGGAGCTGTCTCGGTAGCCGGATTCATGATAGGTTCTCTTTCTGCTTTCTTCTGTTGGCTCTTCGTTATGCGTTTCAACAACTTTCAAAGGAGATTCTTCCCTTTCAACAGGAATTGGTTTTAATCTGAAAATGTTTTTGAGATTACTGGTCATAATTAATTTTTTAGATCGTTGAGGATATCTGTTTTAGTTTTACCTTCTTTTACAGAATCGATGAGATAATCAACGATCTGTAATGCATTTTCTTCCATGAACCCGAACATCAGGACATATTTTTCCAACGAAGTTCTTTCGTTGGGGGAGACTATTCCATCTGCCCAGATCATTACGGTCAGGTCATAGAGATAGTCGATCTTTTCTTCGATGCTTTCCGGGACAATCATTTTTGAATTCACGGGATTCAAAAGAATTTCGTCCAGCTTTTTCTGAGAGATTCCCCTTTCTTCTGCTGATCTGTAAAGTGCTTTCAGTTCCAGTGGACTGAAGTTGTCATCGCAAATTGCCATTTGATAAAGCCTTAGGAAATGTGCTTTGAGACTTTCGGTCGTTTCTATAATTTCATTCATTGTTATTATTGTTTTTTTGATGAAGTTTTAATGATTCTGTCTCTGCTGAAGGTTTTGGATTGAGTCGGTATTTCCGGAATGATTTCCTGAGGTATTTCTTTCTTTTGCAATCTGATGACAACCAGTAGTAGAAACAGAATTCCCGTAACAATATCAATCGGAATCCAAATGCTTTTTAAATAAAAATGGATTGGAAAAATCGGGTTGAACAAAATCAGAATTATTCCGAAAACGATTACCCAATGAAATTCTTTTTGCCTTCCGAAATAATAAACCACAATTCCCGCTGCAATAAAAACCACAATTCTAAGAAATGTATAATAGAACAGTGAAAGCGGCAGAACGGCAATGAAACAGAATAGTGCACAGGCTGAAAATATTGTCTTGTAAATAATTTCCAGCCGCCTGAAATCTTTTTGAGAAGTTGCCGTTTCCATAATTAGTTACATCCGGAGCAATAGCTTCTGTCTACATATTCTTTACTGTTTCCAGACCAATAATAGCAACCGCCTCTTGGTCCAACTTCTAATGGATAACCATTGTATGTGCAGCCATTTTTCTTTGAATAAGATTTTGATGATTTTTTCTTTTTTGAAGATTTTTTCTTCTTCTGCTTTTTAGCGAAGAATTCCTTGCTTGAAGAATTGTTTGTTGACGCGTTGTAAGTTGTTGGGATTAATAATCCTAAAGTCAATAAAATAAAGAGGAGTTTTTTCATAAGAGTTTTAACTATAATTTTCAATGGTTTTATGAAGTTCGTTTCTATAATTGTAGATATCATCTAGAGAATCAAGATTTATTTTCTCTCCGGCATCTTTTCCATTGTGGAAGAGTTCAACAAGGTTTCTGGTGGCTCCGAAATAGAATCTGCAGATCGGTTTTCTATTGTTATCATCCAGTAGGATCCCGAAATAAGATTGTGTGTCTCGGTAAGCAATTCTTTCTGCAGGGATTTTTTCACGCAGAATGGCTTTCACGATTTGGAAAGCTTCCAATTCTTCGTCCGTTGTTATAACTTTTGGAGTGTCATTATTCTGGTCAATGTTTGTCGGGACCGTTGTTTTTTCAGTTTCGATATTATCATTGATGACCAGAGCAGATTTTAGACGGGAGCTGATGGATTCCGAGATCGAAATGCTTAAAGCTCTTTTGGTATATTCTTTAAAAGAGACCATTCTATTGGCCGTAAGCGGTCTTTCAAAAAATCGGTTGACCAGTAATCTCACCATTTCGTCAGATGGATTTTCGATTTCTTTTTCGAATTCCTTTCTGACGGCTTTGATATACTTTAATGCTTCTGCAGAGTCTAAGATCGATTCCAGATTATAACCTGATTTTGTAAAACTTTCAAGAACTTTGATAGAGCTATCCTTCAAATCATCAAGATTGATGGTGAAGAAAGGCTTCTCGTCCATAATGTTTGGTTTTTCCAGATCAGTATAGAAATTGTAAACAATCCCGTTGGTCAAAACTCCGAACCTCGCTTTGGAAACATGATAATACCGATGAAGCTGTGAATTGTGGGCATCTGCATTTTCTTTCCAGCTTTTACATTCGATAATGAAAATGGGTTCATTGTCTTTCTTAATAACAAAATCAACCTTTTCTCCTTTTTTGGTTCCAATATCTGCGATGAATTCCGGAATCACTTCTGTGGGATTGAAAATATCATAGCCCAGAATCTGAATAAATGGCATTACGAAAGCTGTTTTCGTAGCTTCTTCCGTCTGGATCTGGTCTTTAAGGGCATTCACTCGCTGATGCAGTTGTTCAAGTTTTAGTTTGAGTTCCATGGTTATTAGTTAATTTGTTTCGTCAATGATTTCTGCGGTTGGAGCATTTTCTTTCACGGATGCTATTCCGTTTTCCATTCCTTGTTTGGAGCTATATAATTGGCTTTTACCGATTATTTCACCATTTCCGGCTTTCAGAACAAAGTAATCTTTATCATTCGTAGAAGTTCTTCTTTCGAATCTGGAATCGATCTGTGAATTGACCCGTACGGATTCTATTCCGTTTTTACATCCGGATTTTGCTGCATAACCTTCACTTGTAAGGATGATCTCTCCGTTACCGGCTTTGAGATTGAATTGATATTCTCCGTCTTTTCTTTTTGTGATGATGAATTTTCCCATTGTTGTTTTTTAGCTAGTGTGACATTCGTTAGAGCAGGTTTTACATCCATTTGACTGTGAATAATCTTTTTTAGCTTCTTTCACGGCATCTTTACAAGAGGAAAATTCACCTAAATATTTTCGATTTTCAATACTAGGTAGAAATATGCAATCTTGATTGTGAACTTCGTGGTCATCATTATTTTGCGCTTTTTTGTTAACATAATACTTTTTCATAATGATTGATTTTTTTATTTGTTTAATAATCCAAAAGTATAGTTAATGATAATCCTTTCCTTACGGAAAACCGTAAAATGATTTTTTTTAATAAAAAAACCCTTCAGAATATCTAAAAGGGTTTTTATTATTAAATGGTGATTATTAAATGATGCCGAGATCTTTACAAAGTACAATCATTTCTATATTGTTTTTTGCACGGAGATTATCACGTAATTCACTCAGTCGTTTCTCAATAGAACTTTTACTATAAGGTTGTATATTCTCTTTTTTGAACTGGCTTTCTATTTCGCTTTGCGTAAATCCCAAAGAAAGAAGTTTAAGAAGATTTATATCGTATTCTGTAAAATCAAAAGAATAATTACGAATAGAATTCAGAATCTCTTGTGGAATTACAATTTCATTCTTGTAAATCTTTTTCATAGTATTTTTTAACTCTTTACCATCATTTCTTGCTTTGCTGACAAAACCGTCTATATTATATGTTTTGAAAAGTTCATCAATAGCCATTGGTCTTTTTTCACTAGATAAAACAATAATTTTTAACAAAGGCTGTAACTCTCTTACTTGTCTTATCAACTCTTGTCCTGAACTAATATTTTGTTGTATGTGATCTTGCTGAAAAGACAGATCTGTAATCAACAAATCATAAGGTTGCTTATCTTGTAAAGCTTTTGTAAGTTTTCGTAAAGCATCATCACAATAACTTACAAATTCAAAATCTTGAATTTGCATTTCTTTCAAAGTATTGATAACACCTGAATTTTCTATTTCGTGGTCTTCGGCAATTAGAATTTTTTTAAACATATTTTGAATGTATTGGAACAGTAATTTGAATGATTAATCCACCTCTTGGATTTTGTTCAAAAATAATATCTCCGTTGATTGAATCAATACGGTTTTCCGTATTTCGTAATCCAGTTCCTTTTTTACTTTCCAAATTGCTGATTCCAATGCCATTATCTGTATACCTTATCGTTAGATTATCTTGGCTTTTTTCAAATTTTAAAGAAGCGAGTTTTGCCTTGCTATGTTTTTTCATATTTACCAGAATCTCTCTTATTATGTAATAAAGTTCTGATTGAGCATTGTCTGACAGATTTTCCCAAATATTATCTTTATATCCCACAGGTAAAATTCTTTGATCATTAGAAGAGTAAGAGTTCATCATTTTATAAAATCGGGAATAGAAATCTTTTTCTATAATTTCGTCTTGGGCAATGTCCCTGGATTCTTCATACATTTTTTCGATACGGTTAAGTATTTTTTCTTTATCTAACTCCGGCTGATTTTGAATTTCTATCATTGTGTGATAAAGTCCATTCGCTACCACATCGTGAATTTTTTTTGAATATTTTAACTCCGTATTTTTTACTTCTAAAAGCTTCTCTTGCTCCATTCTTTGTTTTCTTCTTCTATACCAAAAAATTCCTATGATAGATGAAATAATTGCAAGTGTAGAAACTCCAACAGTCAATCCCTTTTGCCTAATAATCTGATATTTTTTTTCAGTATTATCTTTCTGAAGTTTTAGATTGTCTGCTTTGCTTTTTTCAGTTTCATATCGGATTAAAGCAAATTGATTTTTGGCTTTATTTCTAGCAGTTTGTAGACTATCATTAAGAAATTGATATCGATTGAAATGTGAAGAATAATTTTTTGAATCCAAAACAATGAGCTTCTGCAATGCTTCGATCTGGTCGTCCGGACTTTTAATTTTATTGGAAACATCAAACATTTTTTTCGCATAAAACAATGCTGAGTCAGATTTTTTTCTTGAATAATAATCTGCGAAATGAGCATAGCTAGCATTTTGTCCCCAAAGATCCTTCTCTTTAATCCTAATATTGAGAGCCTGTTTAAATTCTGGAATAGGATTGAAATTTGAATTTTGAAGCCATTTGCTATATGCAAAGTTAGATAAGGCTCTCGAGTATTCCTTATCTTTTTTAGTGTTATTATCTAAAATGGATTGGAATATTTTAGAAGCAGAATTATATTTTTTTTCTTTTCTGTAAGAATTTGCGAGATTGTTTCTATAAATATTTTTATTTATAGAATCATTACTGAATTTTATGGCTTGCAGGTAAAATTCTATAGCTTTTTTATAGTCTTTTAATCTACTTGAAACAATGCTTAGAGTGTTGTAATTTATTGAGATATAATTATATTCGATACTATCTCTTTGATTGAAATAATCCAGTGCAGAAAGTCCGCTTTCTTGGCTGCCAAAGTAATCGCCTTTGGTTTCCTGTATTATTGCAAGATTTGCAAGACATTTTCCAACTCCAAAACTATCTTTTTTCTGAAGGAAACTATCTTTTGCTCTGAAGAAATACAGAAATGAACTGTCTAATTCGTTTTTTTCTCTGAAATCGAACGCTTTGTCATAAAATGCATTGTCAGTTGTCTTTTCAATTTCCTTGATTGAATGTTCAGAGCAGCCTATAAGAAATGATAATCCAAGTAAAAAGTATAAAAATTTCAAGACAATTAGTTTTTATACCAAATTAAAAAAAAATAGCGAAAGAATAATCTTTCGCTAGCTGATTTTAAGTAGTTTATCAACCACCAATAATTTTTGGAGGCACTGGATGTCCTTCTTCTCCACCCGTATCACCCGGATTTGGTTGTGCAACAGTTGGCGTTGTGCTGCCGTCATTACCACAGTTGGACGTATTGTTATTTGAACTTGAAGGGTTTGAAATTAACCCCAATAATATTAAAAGAAATTGTAACATGATTTTAAAAATTTAAAAATTGGCATTCGTGTTCTTCCCCGTGAAACCGATCACGAGCAGTGGACACATTGTTGAAAAAAGAAGCGCTTCTTAAATTTTTGGGAAGTGGACCTTCAAAAACGGAAGAGAAATTTCTGCTTCCCAAGCCAGAGATTTTCCTCCGTCTTATCAGGTTGTTTTTTGAAACCAGTTTTGTAACTTTGTTTTTGTAATGTTTTGTTTATCACTGATTTCTGATTACAAATTTCAGTTAAAGTGATTGTCCAATCCTAGACACACGATGGACATGAGAAGGACATAAATATGATAGGTTTTATGGAAATCCGTAATTTTTAGGACAAGCATTTGTCTAATTTGGACAACGATTTAATTCTTCAAATAAATTATATGTATGAAAAGAAGAAAATTTTAGTCAAAACTGTTTTTGATGAGACAAAAAAAATGCTTCCGAGAGGAAGTAAAAGTTCAGTCGCGGCCTATCTAAGCTTGGAATTTGAAAAAAGATTTGGATTTTCAAAGGATGAAAGGACGTTTGTTAGATTCTATACTTCTTTGGTGGAAAAGGGTAAAGATTATGATATAGATGACGTTACTCTGGACTGGTTTAGTGAATCTCTCGGTTATAAAGATTACAAAACTTTTTGTAGTACACATAACTTTAGTAAAGTCAATGATGATTCATCAATTACCAATGTTAATGTTACTTTTGATGACGAAGCAAGATCTTTAGTGGAAAAGCTATCCCAGATTGTCGTGAATATAACAACGACCCCGGTTTTTAAACTTCCTGAGTTTCTTACCAAACAAAGTAATCTTGGAATAATGGGTGCCATACTTTGTGGAAGCTTGGTCGTGGGGAGTAAAATGTATAAAGCTGATGAGGGCGTTTCTGAAAAACAGGATGTTGGAAAAAGATTTGGGTTGCTTCAAACTTTTTCAAGGCAATGTATGTATTGGAATGGGAAAGAATATATTCCTGAAGATTGCAATAATACCAGAAACGGACTAATTGCTATTGATGCAAAGCTGATCGCCAATTTCAAAAAAATAACCCAACCTGATACGATCAGGTCAATAAAAGGGATTTGGTACTCGAAGTATCAAAATGAAGTGGAGTTTTTTACTGCAGACGGAAAAAATCCCGATAATAATACAGAACTTCATCAATTGACAGATCATATGCTTAATAAATATATTTTGCCAAAGGATTCTATTGAAGAATAGTTTAATTTAAACTGTCTTCGGATTACTCCTCAAAAATATCAACCCGGCCAGAATGATCAATGCTCCAATAGATTGAAGCATCGTCAAAGTCTCGCCATCAAGAATTCCCCACATTACCGCAACAATTGGCATCAGCAAAGTGACTGTGGAAGCAAAAAGTGGAGTAGAGATACTTAATAACTTGTAATTCATCATCATGGCCATTCCTGTCCCAAAAACAGATAACATGGCCACAAATCCTAATCCGGTAAAATTGTCTTGATTCATTTCAAAATGTTGGAAAAATCCTGAAAATACCAAAGCGATCAACGATGGCAGAAACAACACGAATGAAAATACAAATGCAGACATTATTGTAGCGGGAACTTCATAAAGTTTTGATTTTACCGTCGTTGTACTGATCGCATATAATAGTACTGCCAAGATCAATAACAGGATCGGATAGATTTTGAGCTCACCACTTTCTCCACTTCCGAGAGCCAGAATACATGCGCCGACAAAGCTTATCATTACACCGATAATTTGTTTTCTGGTGGTTGAAAATTTCCAAACTAATGAACCAACGATAATTACAAAAATTGGCATCATAGAATTGATGATTCCAGCAATACTGCTACTGATTTCGGTTTCTGCTAAAGGAAATAAAAACATCGGGATAAAGTTTCCGGAAAGAGCTGCAACGACCAACCATTTCAAATGTTGTTTCGGGAATTGCCTGATCTTGGAAATAGCATAAGGCATCAAAACGATTCCAGAAATCAGGACGCGTAAGGCGCCGACTTCATAAGGGTTGAAATGTTCCAGGGATTTTTTGATCAATATGAAGGATGAGCCCCAAATCACAGATAATGCGATAAGAAGGATCCATTTTTGTTTTTCAGTATTCAAGACCTTTGTCGTTTTAAAATGTTAAGGTAATCCTGTTTCGGGATCATTTTTGCACCAAGGCTTTCCAGATGCTCAGAATGGATTTGGCAATCGATCAGTTCCCATTCATTTTGATATTTGGTCGTAAAATGAATAAACCCTGCTTTCGATGCGTTGGAAACTGTGGAAAACATGCTTTCTCCACAGAAAATATTTCCGACTTGCACACCATAAAAACCACCAACCAATTCAGTGTTTTGCCAAACCTCAAAACTTTTTGCCTTCCCGTATTGATGAAGCTTTACAAAAGAATCGATGAGTTCTTCATTGATCCAGGTTCCGTCCTGTCCTTTTCGTTCTGTTATTTTGCAGTTTCTCATCACGTCTTCAAAACATTTGTTTTCCGTGAATTCGAAAACTTCGTCTCTTAGGATCTTTTTCATTGATTTTGAGATTTTTATTTCACTCGGAAAAAGAATAAATCTAGGGTCGGGGCACCACCAAAGGATTTCCTCGCCTTCATTATACCAGGGAAATAATCCCAATTGATATGCAAACCAAAGACGTTCAAGTTTTAAATCACCACCAATTGCCATCAGACCATCTTGCGGGTCATAAAGTTCGGGGTCAGGAAAAGAAATATCTTCTTGGTCTAAGCGGAACATTTTTGAGAATATTATTATAAGTTAGGGCCTCGCAGATTGAACTAAAGGCAGATTTATTTAAATTCTTATCTGCTCAATCTGCAAAATAAGCGAGAATTATTTTATCTGATTTTAATTTTATTAATTGATTTTACAAAACCTTGTCTTACATCTTCATAGTGCTCGTGTTTCCCATTTTTCACAACCCAATTTCCGGCGACAGCAGTTCCAAGCAAATGCGAAGAATCTGAAGAATATACAATCGTATTGCAAAGGTTTTTAAGGGAAGAAGTCGCAATCAAAGGCGCTTTTGCATCAATTACTACCGCATCAAAACTTTGTCCGACCTTGAAGAAATTCTCATTCTCAAAAGCCATCGAGTTCCGTCCGGATTTCCAAGCCATCTTCAACGCATTGTATCCACTGTCACCGAGATTCGGCTTAAAAAAAGTATCACGCCTGTGTGTATGGATTCTTTGTCCATAATCCAGAATTCGAAGGTCTTCCAAAGGATTCACACAAATTTGGCTGTCCGTTCCGATAGACCAATTCCCTCCAAAACTCTGATAATCTTTGAGCCGAAATCTTCCATCACCCAGATTTCCTTCTGTGGAGGGACAAAGAACGATGTTCGCACCTGATTTTGCGATGCCTTCAACTTCATTATCTTCCAAGTGTGTACAATGGATGAGGTTGAAATTCTCATTCACATCACAATTTTCCAAAAGCCATTCTGCAGGTCTTTTTCCGTAGAAATCCACACAATCTTTGATTTCTTTCAACTGTTCTGCGATATGAATATGAAACGGATAATCTTTCGCAAGCAAAGAAGATTCTATCAAATTCTCTTTCTGAACGGCTCTTAAAGAATGCGAACCAACCGCCAGATTAGCCTTATCATAAAACTGAATCGACTTTTTAGAAGATTCCAGCAATTGATAATAATCCTCAATATTTTTTGAAATGAAACGTCTCTGTAAATCATAAGGTTTCGTCCCGAAATTCCCTTTCTGATAAAACATTGGAATCAAAGTGATCCTGATTCCGACTCTTTTTGCAGCAGCGACCAATCGTTCGCCCATTTCAGACAGATTTTGATAAGATTTTCCATCTTTATCGTGATGCACATAATGGAACTCTGCAACCGATGTATAACCGTTTCTCAGCATTTCTGCATACAACATTGCCGCCACATTTTCCATTTGTTCGGGAGAAAGTGAAAGCGCAATTCTGTACATCGCATCGCGCCAGCTCCAAAAATCATCCGGAACTTCCGAACCTTCAAAATATTCAGCCAAACCACACATTGCATATTGGAAAGCGTGCGAATGCGCATTCTGAAATCCCGGTAAAACATATCCGTCGATGTATTCGCCTTCGGGTTTTTCCGCGGTTTTCAGTTCAGAGATATTTCCGTATTCGTCCAGCTTTACAAAAGCATTTTCCATCCATCCGTTTTCAGTCAGTAATCCTTTGAATGTGTACATTAAGTCTTCGTTATTTTAATATATTTTTATTTGGGCAGCTTAATCTGCCTTCCGCTCTCAATCTTTTTATTCCGCTTCGCTCCACAAAAAGGATTTCCGCTCAAGTCGGGCTGCTGCAATTCTACGTTCCAAAAGAATTGCTATCAGAGTTAAAATCTGCCAAATCTGCGAGAAAATAATTTAATCTAAATTTTATTGGACGTTTCTATAAGATTAACCAAAGTTTCCTTCAAAACAAGTTGTATTCTCCTGGCATTAGCTTCATCATAAATTGTTTCCGAAGAATCCATATAATTAGTCTTGCACATTTCCAGCTGCAAAGCGTGGATATTTTCTTTTGGATTTCCAAAGCTTCGGGTAATGTAACCACCTTTGAAAGGATGATTATGAGAAAATCCGTAACCTTTATTTTGCAAAGAATCAATCGTTGTTTTAATTAATTCAGGACTTGCAGATGTTTCATCATTATCACCCAAAATCAAATCCGGAAAATCTTCCGGCCGAATTCCCGGAACAGATTTCCTGATAGAATGGGCGTCAAATAACAACACTTTCCCGAATTCTGCTTTTGTTTTCTGTAAAAATTCATTCAGTTTCTTGTGATAAGGTTTGTGATACAACTCAACTCGCCTGGAAACTTCTTGTTGATTTGGAGTGTGATCATCATTATAGATCTTATTTCCGTTGAAATCTGTTATTGTCACGACATCCGTTATTACTCTTCCGTCACTATAGAGCGCATGGTTTTCCGGGTCTCTATTCAGGTCGACAACCCATCTGCTATAATTCGCAGTAATGATTGTTATTCCAAGTTCCGTTGCAAAAGAATATAGTTTGTCAATAAACCAATCCGTGTCATCCAATTGGCTTGAAATCTCAGGATCCATCTTGGATTTTATATCTTCCGGAATAAAAGTTCCAGCGTGCGGGATGCTAATGACAACAGGGACTTTCGTAACTGTTGGCTCAATGATTTTAAAGATTTCCATGATCATTTATAATGACCCCGAATTTATAAAAAAAATCCCTGCACAAATGAATATGCAGGGAAGTTTATTGTAATTAAATTCTTTAATTAGAAAGGAAGGTCGTCGTCTTCATCCTCTGCGAAAACATTCTTGTTTTCAGATGCAGGTGGTTGACCTTGATTTGGGGTTGCCTCAGTTGGCTCATTGAAGTCAGAAGAACCATCTTTCTCCATTCTCCAAGCTGTAATAGAATTGAAATATTTTACTTCACCTTGTGGACTTGTCCATTCTCTACCTCTGATATTGATATGAACTTTCACTTTATCACCAACTTTATATGTATTAAGAAGGTCCACTTTTTCAGATAAAAATTCAATATTAATAGGTTGTGGGTATTGCTCTTCTGTCAAAAGAACCAATTCTTTCTTTTGAAATCCGCTGTTAAAAGTTTGTAAATCAGAAATTTTCTTTATCGTTCCTGTTAATTCCATGTCTCGAAAATGTTTTAAGTCTGTAAAGGTAATAAAAAGTATTGATGTTATTCAAAATCACACAACCAAAAAACTTGAAAAAAAAGATTGAATTTATTTTGGAGGGAATATAAAAGTGTTATATATTTGCACTCACCAAAACAAAAGAAAAGGAGTTCTTAGAAAATGCGGATGTGGTGTAATTGGTAGCCACGCCAGACTTAGGATCTGGTGCCGTGAGGCGTGGGGGTTCGAGTCCCTTCATCCGCACACAAAATAAAAAATTTCTAAGTGATTAGAAATTTTTTTTATGCGAAAATAGCTCAGCTGGTAGAGCACAACCTTGCCAAGGTTGGGGTCGCGGGTTCGAGTCCCGTTTTTCGCTCAAGTTCTACTTTGCCCTGGTGGTGGAATTGGTAGACACGCAGGACTTAAAATCCTGTATCCGCAAGGATGTACGGGTTCAAGTCCCGTCTGGGGTACTTAAAAAGCTTTCTTAAATTTTAAGAAAGCTTTTTGTATTTTAAAGCGAAAGGAGAAAATTACAGATGATTCATGGTAATAATTCCCATCATGATGTTTTTTATGTATGATCAAATTTTCTTTTCTTCAGGTTCAGGTCTACAGAATTTGGATTCGAATTTCTGCTTCCACATTTCTTTGAACTTGTCTTTGTCCTCTTCTGTTCCAAAAAAATTGGATTCTAGTTTCTGTTTCCACATCTTTTTGAACTCCTCACGCTCCTCTTCGGTGCCACAAAATCTCGATTCGAATTTCTGTTTCCAGTTCGCTTTCATATCATCTCGTCCCTCGAAATGATTTCTTCTTCCGAATTTTTTCCCGTTAAAGCCTCCAAATAAGATTTTGGATAACAACAAAATTCCAAATGCCTGCCAATAATTAATCGCCTTCACACCTAAAATATCTGGTAAAAGCGTATTCCAAAGCCATTGGAAAAACCAAATGAACAATCCCATTGCAGCAATCATACAAGGAAAAATCAGCCAAATTTTCTTTTTATTCTTTTTCATTTCTTTAAATATTAATCATTCAAATCGTCGTAAAGTATTTGCAATTTTTTTCGCAAATGTTTTACAGCATAAGATTTTCTACTGATTATTGTTTTGATGTTTTCGCTCTCTTCGTCTGCAATTTCCTGTAGTGTTTTATCTTCGAGTTCGTTTTGTATATAAACACGTCTTTGCTTTTCCGGCAATTCATCTAATGCTTTCATCAGCTCATTCCAAAACATCTCTTTGAATACCCCGATTTCCGGGTTGTTTGTATCATCCGCTAAAAGAATGTCTTTCACATTCAGTTCTCCATCTTCGTCCTGATAAACAAAATCTTCCAGGGATTCGCTTTTCTTTTTTCGGTAACTGTCGATGATCTTGTTTCTAGTGACCGAATATAACCAAGCACCAACATTTTCCAACTCATCCAGATTGGTCAATCGACTGGTCTGAAACCAAACTTCCTGCAAAATATCTTCCGCATCTTCTGCCTTTGCCACTTTAGAATTGATAAAGCGCAAGAGTTGCGAGCCGTAGTTTTTCACGACTTCCGTAATCGATGCAGATTTTTTTTCGGTCATTTGCTGTAAA
Source organism: Epilithonimonas hungarica (assembly GCF_900102265.1). Lineage (GTDB taxonomy): Bacteria > Bacteroidota > Bacteroidia > Flavobacteriales > Weeksellaceae > Epilithonimonas > Epilithonimonas hungarica. Next base: position 354,673 of record NZ_FNBH01000001.1, read on the forward strand.
GATAGCGACTCCATATGAATATGACGACGCTCTTTATTTTTTACTTTAAATTTTTAGGAAAATTTTTAATCCGGGCGACTGCTGGGCTATTCAGGGGTGCCGTCTTATAAAAAGCCAAAGTGCATTCCCAAGTGTTTTTATAAGACCGCTCGCTACGCTCGCGCCCTTACTATCCCTGTCGCAGAAAAGTCGGTATAAGAAAGTTTCTAGATCAACGGCAACCTCATCAGCTCGTGTTTACCGAAAATGATCGAGTTTGCTGGAACACTTCTGGAGATGACGCAGTTGGCTCCAATGATGCAATTATCACCAATTGTTACACCTTTGAGAACGGTAACATTACTGTAGATTTTGACATTTTTTCCAATAACAATCGGTGCTGTATTGAATTTGTCTTTATGCCAGATATACTCTGGTTTCGTATCAAAAGCATGGTCGTGGTCATAGAACTTGCATCCTTCTGCAATACAAGTGTCATCTCCAAAAACAATTTTATCAAGGCAATTAATGGAAATATAATGACTGAGATCTACATTATTCCCGAAAACAAGAGTGCCTCCTTTTCTGATCCTGATAGCGTTATGGTCTCTCCAAATAACGTTTTTCCCAATCTCGAATTTGGCATTGTCATCCAGTTCAAAAGTGGTCGCTTTACCAATCTTCAGATCAGAATGGAGCTTGACTCCTGAATGGGAATTGAGAATACTGTAAGAGTAAAGTTTCTCAATTTTAGCAATTGTTTTTGGAATGATGTTAAGCACTTTATAAATTAGATTGATCATAGTTTTGTGTTTTTATAATGTTCCGGAATCCACAAAAATCTCCTGCCCGGTAATCGATCTTGATTTCTCTCCTGCCAAAAACAAAACTGTTTCTGCAACGGATCTCATATCGGTTTCTTTTTTCAAAGCTGTTCTTTTGAAGATCCTGTTTTTGTGTTCCTGGGTCAGTTTTGCATTCATCGCAGTTTCCATATAGCCAGGAACGATGATGTTGGAACGGATTCCACGTTCGCCCCATTCTCTGGAAATGTTTTTGGAGAAAGATTGTAAAGCGCCTTTTGAAGATGCATACATTGATAAGCCTTTGTAGCCTGTATGGGCGCTGATTGACGAAATATGAATAATACTTCCGGAAACCAGGTTATAGATCATGTTTCGAATCGCATATTTTGTCAGAAACATTGGAGAATAGAGATTGACATCGAACATTTTTCTCAACTCATCGATATGAAGATTGGTCACAATATCATCGTAAGCAACTGCCGCATTGTTTATCAAAACATGAATCGGGATATGATTGTTTACGAAATCCCTGAAAACAGATTGTTTGATATTTTCCGGATTTGACAAATCAAAAGCTTTGAAGAAGAGATTATTGGGATATTGCTGCTTCAAAATTTTTAATTCTTCAGATTCTGTTCTGCTGATTCCGTAAATCGTGTGCCCATTTTCCAGAAATAATCTGCTGATTTCCAAGCCAACACCCCTGGAAACTCCTGTAATCAAAACATTCATACTATTTTCTTTTTTCCGGTTCTGGTTAATTCTATTTTGTTCACAAAAGTTATTTTTCTCGGAATTTTAAAGTTTTGGATTTTCTCATTCAGGAAAGATCTTATATCCTCTTCTTTCAATTCAGAACCTGGATGTAATTCTATTTCACAACAGATCACGTTTCCTAAAACTGCATTTGCTTTTCCGTAAACTCTTACATTCCTGATTTTGGAATGTTGTGTGAGTTCATCTTCAACTTCGTAAGGGTTTACTTTGTAACCACCGACGTTGATCAACTCATTTTTTCTTGATGTGAACCTGAATTTTCTTTGTTCGTCATCGGTCCATTCTATCAGATCTCCGGTTGGATAAAAGTCATCAATCAGATTTAGTTGGGTTGTTTTTCCAAAAAGATCTTTATGGATATATAATTCGTCATCGACAACCTTTACAAGACCAATGTGCTTTTCCTGAACAAAGAATTCATCATTCTGAGAGGAAAACAGAGGCCCGGTTTCAGTAGAACCGTAAACATTGTTGATTCTCGAATTTGGAAAAGCTTTTCCAATTTCCGAGATCAAGTGACTATCGGATTTCTCTCCGCCAACTGTGATTTTCTTCACCGAATCAAATGACTTTTTCAACGGTAATAACAGTCTGTAAAAAGTCGGGGTTGATGAAAGATTCGTTATTTTATATTCATCGATAGCATTAATGACAAAATCTCTCGGAGCTAGAAAAACATTAACCAAAAGATTCTGATTCAAAATGGCCTGGAAAAAAACCTGAACCCCCGCAACGTGAGTCGGATTAAAAGCAAATCCCCAAACATCGCTTTTTCTCTCGTCTGAAATATTGATTTTTCTAATGAGATTTTTCAGCGGATGTGTGAACTTTCTTGTAAACCCTGTTGTTCCTGATGTAAAAAGTGTAATCTGGGAAGTTGAATTATTAATAGAATTAATCAGTTCTTCAACCGAATTGATTTTATTAGGATTCTCAATTCTAATTAATTGATTGACTTGCAAATCATTTGATAAGATCTCTTTTTCAGAAATGTCAGAATCCATTAAGGCAATACTTTTTTGATTGACCAATGCAAAGATCCAGTTCAGAAAAAATGACCTCAGGTCAGGATAGATATAACAATCGATGTAAGAATTTTGGGAATTAACATGCTGCAGGATTTCTTCATATGAGAGAGAAAAATTGCGGTCTATCAGGAAAAACATTAGAGCTTTGCGAAGATTTCATTAACCGAATTCACCAATCCGTCTTCGAATATGTCTACTCCAAATTCCTCTTCAATTTTTACGGTAAGCTCGGCTAGGTCAAAAGAATCGAAATTGAGGTCTTCTCTGAGCTTTTGCTCAGGAGTGATTTCTGAAAGTAATTCCTCAAACTTATTCTTTTTGATAGAATTGACAATTGTTAACAGCTTTTCTTGCATCGTTTGTGTGTTTGATGCAAATTTAACATTATTTCTTAGTAAAGCCGTAAGAGAATAGACATAATTTAGAATATGCTAGAGATAAACTATTATTTTTTGATTTTCAAGAAGAATTCGGATTTGTAGGTTTCGCCAATCGGGATTTCTTTTCCGGAATTGAGGAAGACGTTTCTCACATCGATTTTTTCAATTTTGTCTAGATTGAGAATGAAGGATTTATGAACTCTGGCGAAGTTTTCGGGAAGCTGATTTTCGAGAGATTTCAAAGTGTCAAGAACGATGTATTCCTGATTTTCTGTTTTGATGTTGACATAATCTTTGATGCTTTCTACAAAAAGGATTTCATCAAAATTGATTTTATGCTGCTGTCCGGAAGACTTGACGAAGAAATAGGAATTTGTCGAATCTTCATTGGTTGGGAATCTTTCCTGAGCTTTCAAAGCACTTTTTTCGAAACGACCGAATGAAATGGGTTTCAGAAGATAATCGATGACGTTGTGTTCATAACCTTCCAATGCGTATTCTGAATAAGCTGTTGTGAGAATATACTTTAATTTGTCGCCAACGATTTTCATAAAATTGATTCCGGAAAGTTCCGGCATTTGGATATCGAGAAAAATCAAATCCGCATCATTTTTCTGAATATATTCCAAAGCTTCAATCGGATTTTCTGTAGAGAAAACCAACTCAAAACACGGAATTTTCTCAACGTAACTTCCCAACAAAGAAACTGCAAGTGGCTCGTCATCTACAACAATGCATTTTATCCTTTTCATTTTATTTCAAATCAATTTTCAAATCTACAGAAAATTCGGTTTCCGTTTCACTGATGTTCAGTTCGTGTCTTTTGGGATAAAGGATTTCCAGTCGTTTTTTCACATTCCCAATTCCAATTCCGGAAAGTGAATCTTTTGACCTTTGTTTTTTGAAGTTTTGAAGGTGGAAATTCAAAGTTTTATTGTCATCCGAAATCTTCATAGTGAAACCTTTCCCACTGAAATCGCCATGTTTAAATGCATTTTCTACAAACGGGACCAAAAGCATTGGCGAAATATTAAGGTTGGAATGATTGATTTTTTTTTCAATCATTAATAATTCTGGATTTTTGATTCTGAGTTTTTCCAATTCTATCAGACTTTCCAGATAACCGATTTCCTTTTCCAATGGAATGAAATCTTTCTCCAAATCCTTCGTGCTGTATCTTAACAATTGACTCAATTCCTCAATCGCAGGCAACGCTTTTTCGGAGTTCTGATATACCAAAGAATAGATATTATTTAAGGTATTGAAAATAAAATGCGGATTGATCTGCGTCTTCAAAGCCTGAATTTTCGCTTCGTTTCTTTCCTGTTCCAGTTTTTGTCTCTCGGTTTCAATCACTCCAAATTTTTCCAGCAGCCACATTATTCCAGCGATGAAAACATTGATACAGCCATAATAAATGTTATCAAAAAAGTAATATAGCAACCCGGTCTCCTCATTGTAATTTCTAAATCCAAAAGTGACTGGCAGCAAAACTTCTTCCATCAAATATCTGACTGTGGCAAAACAAAGAATCGACAGGAAAAATGAAAGAATGACCGTATAAACTTTCTCTTGTCTGAAAACTTTCGGAATGATTATCAAATAACAAATGTAAAACGTGATAATTCCTGAGAGAAAGAACGTGATCCTCAAAACCGTACTCTGTAGATCGTCCTCTCTATCCAGGAAATACAAAGGCGTGATCACAGTTCCAAAAAAGTTGAGACTCCAATAGATGATTTGAAGCCAGATGATTTGTTTCTTTTTCATCGCAGTTCTTTGTTGTTAATTAAAATCGGTTTTGAGGAAGAATAATGCAAATGTATTGAAACGGAATCTGAATTTGGATTCTCCATTATCAATCTGCTCTTTTTTGGCAACCTGTATTGGAGTTCGGAATTTGCGATGATGGTTTTCGGCATATTCAGTTCAGAAACGAGATTTACTGTTTCGTGTGACAGATTTTTAATTTCTAAAGTGGCGGGCGCTTTCAGCTTTTGTAAGACAATGCTGTCTCCAGGCGCAATTGCTATCGTTTTCCAAACATCGACCCGATGTGTCCCAATGCAGGACATCATTGATGCTAAAATCAGAATGAGAGTTACTTTTTTCATATTCCAAAAGTAAGGACTGCAAAAACATCCAGAACACCAAATTCTATGAACGCCTGTTTTTTACCGATGAAAATGTTTTGGTCGGATTAAAACCTCATCAAATCTAAACGCTATTTCAAAGAAAAGACTTTGAAAATATATTTGCATCAAGATTTTTACAACTATCAAATAAACTATTATGAAACTGAAATATCTATTTATCGCAACAATCCTGTCGTCTGCAACTTTTGCTCAAACTCAAAAAGACAGTTTGAAAGAAATTGAACAAGTCAATATATTAGTGAGGAAAAAACTGCTTGAGAGAAAAGCGGACCGATTGATTTTCAATGTTGATGCATCAATCGCTTCGCAAGGAATGGATGCGGGAGAAACGCTTGCCAATGTTCCGATGCTGAAAGTGGATGAGAATCTCGGAACGGTTTCTATCACAGGAAAAAGCAGCGTGAATGTGATGATCAATGGAAAAATGCTGAATCTCTCGGGAACTGCACTTTTGAATTATCTAAAATCCATCCGTTCCGAAAACATCTCGAAAATCGAAGTCATTACAACGCCGCCTTCCAAATATGAAGCGCAGGGAAACAGCGGACTCATCAATATTATTCTTAAGAAAAATCCGAATCTTGGTTTCAGCGGCAACATCAGCACAGGCTTGACGCAAAGAACTTATTTCAACGGAAGCACGAACGGAACTTTGAATTATCAAACCGAAAAATTAAGTTTAAACTTGAAGACAAGTTACATCGAAGGTGCAAAACGAGCGGATGAAAGGTTCACGATTCTTGGCGCTTCGCAGAATTACAGCAGGTCTGTCCGAAAAGATATGTGGCAGGATTTGACACCCAACTTGAGCGCTTCTTATAAAATCAACAAAAACTCCGAAGTCGGAGTGGAATATATTTTTGATAACGGGAAAAACGGGATGAACATCTTGAACACGACGAGAAACATCAGTCCGGATCTAGATGAAAAAAACTTTCTGACCAACACATATCACAGAGAAAAATCGCCGACACATACTTTCAGCACTTATTACGATTTGAAGTTGGATTCGCTAGGGAAAAAATTGAGTTTTACAGGTAATTTCTATAAGAACAATAATGATACGGAAGTTAATTTCTCAACTTTGACTTTACCTGAAAATACGATTCAGGATGTGAAAACTTTGTCGATGATCAAGCCTCAGATTTTCTCGGTTCAGGGCGATTTGGAACTTCCTTTTTCATTTGGAACGATTGAGACTGGTGTGAAATTCAACCAATTCAGAAATTCTGCAGACTTGAAATATCTTGATTGGGAAGATAACCAGTTTGTTATAGATGATGAGAAAAGCAGTACTTTCAATTACCGCGAAGAAAATTATGCAGCTTATGCCAGTTTTGCTAAGAGTTTCGGCGAACATTGGGAAACAAAAGCTGGGTTGCGCTATGAAAATACGTTTGTGAAAAGTACTGTCAATAATTTCTCTTACGGACAATGGTTTCCATCGGCTTATGTTTCTTATAAAGAGGACAAAAATGTGTTCAGCTTGTCTTATTCCAGAAGAATCAACCGACCAAGTATGAGCAACCTGAATCCTTTCAGATGGTACGAAAATCCACAGTCTTACTCAACAGGTAATCCTCTTTTGACGCCTTCTTACATTAATAATTATGAATTGGGTTATACTTATAACAACAAATTCTCGACAAGCATTTATTATTTAAAATTAAAAAATGCGTTTGGACAACTAGCTTATCTTGATGGCAGGTCTCAAACTGGCGATTATCAAAATTATTATAACAATGATTTCTATGGAATGAATGCTTCGTATACAGACACTTTCTTCAAATTCTGGGAAGCCAATATCACGGCCAATGCTTCTTATCAGACTTCGGAAGTTTTCAATATCAATGCCCCAACTTTGAAAGGTTATTCTTTGAGTTATTCCATTAATAATACTTTCATTTTGAACAAAACTAAAACGGTTGCTCTTTTCCTTAACTACGACCAAAGCCTTCCTTACAAAAATGTGAATTCCCGCTTCGAGAATTTCTCCAATCTGAATTCAGGTTTTAAAATTTCATTAATGGAAAAACAGCTTCAGATCAATGCCACGGTCACCAATATTTTTGGACAACGATACAAAGGTCAAATGTATTTTGAAGACAGCAAGCAACTGATGAACAATTATTGGGATGGAAGAAGCCTGCGTTTGAGCGTGAATTACACTTTCGGAAACAAAAAGCAGATCAATAAAAAGAATATCAATTTCGAAGAAAAAGACAGAGCTCAATAGTTCATCGATGTAACAAATCGAGGTTTTGGAAGTCTAATCAATTACAAACTAAACTATGAAAGTAAAATCTATTCTTCCGATCTCTGCCTTATTTCTAAGTCAAATTTACTTTGCCCAGGAAACTCCTAAAAAAGAAACAGACGACAAGGAAAAACAAATAGAAGCAGTAACGATCACCAAAACTAAAAAAGCTGTTGAACAAAAAGCAGACAGAACTATCTATGATTTCTCGGAGCAGCCACATCTTAATTCCGGTAATACTTTAGAAGGATTACAAAAAATTCCCGGTTTGGTTGTTTCTGAAGTGGCAGGTATGGTTTATCAAGGAAAAGCTCTGGATGTTTATATGGACGGAAGACCTTTGAATATCTACAGTACGCAATTAACTGCTTACCTGGAAGGGCTTCCTGCAAACAGCATCGAAAAAATCGAGATCATCACGCAGCCTGGCGCGGAATTCCCGGCAACTTCCGGTGGTGCGATCATCAATATCGTTACCAGCAGAAATGCAAAATCATATCTATCTGCTACCTATGCAGGAGGTTATCGTTTTAGCAATTATGAGCATTTCAGAAGTAAATTCAATAATAGTTTAACGCTCAACTCAAAAAATAAATGGTTTGGCTGGCAGTTAAATGTCGGGCAATCTTACAACGAAAGCGAAACCAGATCTACTATTGATGAGATTTCCAGACTGTACAATGATAACTATAACCGTAATCAATATTTGAGAAGTGCTTTTACATTTGATGTTGGACAAGACCGTTTGTTGTTGAATTATAATCTCACTTTTGGTTCATCGGACCGTTATGTTGATGGTTACTCTTTGTTTGAGGGAAAAGAATCAACTAGTAAAGACAAAACCGACCAGAGTAATACCCGAAACGAAATCACGGCAACTTATCAGAAAAATTTTGATGATAAAAACAAAAAATTAGAATTCAAAGGGTCTTATACCAATTTCAATAATAATTTTGGACAGGCTAGCCAAGATGTTTCGCCATTGCCTTCAGAAATGAAAAATGTTCTGAATAACGGTTCAAACCAGAATGTATATAACTTTAGAGTGGATTACTCTCAGCCCATTAAAGTTTTAGATGAAGGGAAAATAAGTTTGGGAGCTTATTACGACCAATTGGAACTGACTGCAGAAAATTTTAATGTTGAAAACTTGGATTACAAAAGCAAAACTACTGCATTCTATTCTGAAGCCAGCGCAACAAAAGGAAAAATGGATCTTGTCCTCGGTCTTCGTGGAGAATATTACAACATCAACGGAACAAGCCTAAATCCTGATAACGGAAATTATGATAATTTGAGGTCGTTTGAAAAATTCAAACTGTTCCCAAATGCAAGTGTGCAATACAACATTATTCCGAAAATAGCTTCCTTCAATATCAATTATAACAAGAAGATCACTTTACCCAACGTTGCTAACCTAAACCCAAACAATAATAGATATAGCAACGACAATATTGATTATTCTGGAAACCCCAATCTTCAGCCAACCATTTTCGATAATTTCGAAATTAAATTAACTGCCTTGAATTATGCTTTCATTGGTTATAATTTTACCAACGCAAAAAATCAGGTGGTACAAAAAGTGTCCAGAACTGGAGATGTGATCTCTCAAACCAGTGATAATATAGGCCGTATGAAAACGCATAATTTCAACATTGGATTCCCGATTCCGTTAGCTGTTTTCAATACGCCGTTCAAAGAGATCATGAAAATGGATATGAATCCTGACAAAGTAAGTTTTATCTTTCTATATGGAGCATATCAATTACAACAAATTGATGAGGTCATTGATCCGAAAGGTTATTGGACCTACAATGTGACGGGACAATTTATTTTACCCCTTAGTGTGAAATTTATCGCCAATTACACTTATTTAACAAAAGGAAACAGTGATTTTTTCTATCCAAACAAATCATTTTACAATACATTAAATTTATCATTGTCAAAGAAATTCAATAATGATAGAATGACGCTTACCTTGTTTGCCAATGACGTTTTCAATACCAATGAAACGAATCTCAGAACAATTAATACAATTCCGAATGTGTTCATTCGCAACAAAAACGACACTAGAAATTTTGGACTTTCATTCAATTATAAGATCCCGACAAAAAACAAGCTGGCGAAAGAATCTCCGAACTTGCTCAATCAGGAGAAAAAAGAAGAAACCTCTACCTTATAAAACAAAAGATCCGAAAGAGAATTTTCTTTCGGATCTTTATTCTTCGCAAGCCCTCCAAACCGCATCATTCTGTGGAACCGGAGCCGTAATTTCTATGTTTTCTTTGGTTACCGGATGTATAAATTCAAGCTTCCTGGCGTGAAGAGAAATTCCGCCATCCTGATTGGAACGTGGTGAACCGTACTTCAGATCACCTTTGATCGGAACCCCGATTTTGGAAAGTTGCGCACGGATCTGGTGATGTCTTCCTGTTTCCAGATCAACTTCCAAAAGAAGATAATTATCCAAAGTTTTGATCAAATTGTAGGTCAGTATCGATTCTTTCGCACCTTCTGTCGCTTTTGGATAGACAATCGCTTTATTATTTTTTTCATTTTTCTTGAGATAATGGACCAATCTTTGCGAACCCGGAATTATTTCCTTGGCAACAATTGCCCAATATGTTTTTTTAACCTCCCTATTTTTAACCATTTGAGTCAATCGGGAAAGTGCTTTGGATGTTTTGGCGTAAATCACCAATCCGGAAGTTGGCCTGTCGATCCTGTGAACCAGGCCCAGAAAAACATTACCGGGTTTATCATCTCTTTTTTTGATGAAATCCTTGATCAATTCCAGCAGAGATAAGTCACCGGTTTTATCGCCCTGAACAAGTTGTCCGGCTTTTTTATTGATGACCATCATGTGGTTGTCTTCATAAACGATTTGGGATTCAGAAAAACTTCGATTCATTTTTAATTAGTAATGTTAAAGCAGATGTTTTAATGGTTTCCACATTTCTTCATCATATAAACCATGGCTTTTTAAATACTTCACAATTTCTCGTAAGTCAGTCAGCACTTCATCGGAAAGAGATATTTCTTTAGAATCACTTTTTAAAAACAATTCTTTCATGGCTTCTATTTTCCTTTTCAAAGCTTCTATTTCATTGAATTTTTCCTGTTTCGCGGCATATGTATCAATAGTGAAATTTTCGATTTTATCTGCCAATTCATCTAATTCTTGTAGCTCCTCTAAGCTTTTGAAATCTCCAATTTCAATGGCATATTTCTGCATAACTTTTTTATATTCGAGAATCAAATTAGGACATTCTTGGATTGGATAACGAGAAAGCCAAGTTTCGAATTTCATATTCTCGTCATCAAGTAAAATTTCTAATTCTGCACGATAATCCATTTTTTGTGTTTTTAAATGTTTTATTAAAATTAATAAAAATATTTAAACTTCCTTATGCTGCTTCAGCAGCCATTTCGGGATTTCGTCCACGAGTTCTGAGGACAAGATATTGTTGTGGTATTTGTCTTTATATTCCCAAAGAAAAACTTGGCCCTTAGACTTCATTTCATCAAAAAATTTGAAATTGCTTTGAGGAAAATTATCCGTATCCAAACTTCCGTGAACAATCCAAATCGGCATTGTGAGAAGTTCATTCATTTTATCAAATTGAGAAATTCCGGAAACATTAATTGCAGCTGCAAACAAATCCGGTCTTTTGGAAATTGCATTAGAAGTCGTCGCGCCTCCCATAGAAAATCCCATAACGTAGATTCTGTCTCGGTCAATATTTTCATTGATGACTAATGAATCAATGGACTTCAAAACCAAATCCAGATACTCATTAGATTCAGACACTTTCACATTTCTGCTTTCATCCAAATGATAATTCGATGAACGAACGGGAAATTGCGGAGACAAAACATAAACGGGATGCTTTTCTCTGTTTTCGGGAAGAAGCCACATTTTAGACAAAACGCCCATCTGCGAAGTATTATTAGTTCCAATTGCGCCAGAACCGTGAAAAACTAAAACTAAAGGATATTTCTTATCCTGTTCAACTTTCTTTGGTTTCAGAAAACGATAGTTCACAGCTAATTTTCCATTATCAAATTTTCCGGCTTTGAAATCAGAATAATCCAGACTCTTGATGTATTTGATTCTTGCTAATGATTGTAAGGAGTCGGCTTTGTCGTGAAATTCAGTCTTAGTTCCATACTTCATTTTCTGTGAAGTGCAGGAAAATAGAAATAGAACAGAAAATAGAATTGTAAGAATTTTAGAAATCATTCTTTATTATTTTAACCACAAAAGTCACAAAAGAAATATACATTAATTTGCGACTTTTGTGGTTTATTTTTAAAGTTTAATAACTTTCCTTATCATTTGGGAAATCAGCATTTTTCACATCTTTCACATACTGAGAAACTGCTCCGGTAATTTCAGAATAAAGGTCAAGATATCTTCTCAAGAATTTTGGAGAAAAACCTTGATTCATCCCAACCATATCGTGATAAACCAAAACCTGTCCGTCACAATCCGGGCCAGCTCCAATCCCGATTGTAGGAATAGAAATACTTTCCGACGCTTTTTTTGCAAGTGCCGCAGGAATCTTTTCCAACACAACTGCAAAACATCCTAGTTCTTCCAATAATTTACAATCAGAAATCAATTTTTCTGCTTCCGCTTCTTCTTTTGCTCTTACTTTGTAAGTTCCGAATTGGTAGATGCTTTGAGGCGTCAATCCAAGATGTCCGCAAACCGGAATTCCTGCATTCACGATTTTTCCGATAGAATCCTCGATCTCTTTTCCACCCTCGATCTTGATAGCGTGGGCACCACCTTCTTTCATCATTCTCACAGCAGACTCCAAAGCTTTTTCCGGATTACTCTGATAAGTTCCGAAGGGCAGGTCTGCCACAACTAATGCTCTTTCAACGCCACGAACGACGCATTGTGTATGATAGATCATTTGGTCAAGTGTAATCGGCAAAGTGGTTTCGTGACCAGCCATTACGTTCGCAGCAGAATCTCCAATTAGAATTGAATCAACACCGCCAGCGTCAACCATTTTCGCAGTTGTAAAATCGTAAGCCGTCAGCATGGTGATCTTTTCCTTATCGAATTTCATTTTTCGTAAGGTCTCAGTTGTGATTTTTTTAATTTCAGAATGTACAGACATAAGAATTATTAATGATAATTTATTAGTGATAAATGATTAAAAATGAAAATGATGATTGGAATCAATCATCACTTATCTTTTATCGTCTATATCACCACGTGACCCAATTTGATCAATTTTTCTCTGTTAAGGATTTTGATATTTCTACCTTCTACAGAAATCAAATCATCTTGTTTGAATTCGGAGATCAATCGGATGGCGCTTTCTGTTGCAGTACCAATGAGGTTGGCAATTTCTTCTCTTGTCAAAGAGATCTTGATGAAACCTTCCGGGTCAGTTCCCAACTTTTGTTCCAACAAAATAAGGATCTCTGCCAATCTTTCTCTTACTGTTTTTTGAGCAAGGAAAGTCACTGTGTTTGCAGATTCACCCAATTCATAAGCAATTTTTTGAAGCATTGCGTAAGACAATTTTGGGTCAATTTCCAATAATTTTAAGAAAACATCAGAAGGCAAAAACTGAACTTTCATTGGCGTCATAGCTTCTGCTTTGGCTTGGAAATTCTCACCGCAAAGTAATGAACGATAACCTATCAAATCATTTTCTTTGCAGAATCTCAAAATCTGGTCTTTACCATAAACACCTGATTTCGATAATTTAGCCGTTCCTTTTTCGATAAAATAGACGCCTTTGGGCGATTCGCCATCGTCGAAAACGACATCGCCTTTTGAGAATTCTAGAACTTTGAGTGCATTACTGTAGATTTCAAAATCTTCCGGATTCAAACTTTGACGTAAAGATTCTTGATTAAATGCTTTTGAGAAATTTTCTTCTATAACCAATTGTTGTTCAAGAGACATACCTATGACATTTGTCAGCAAAAATAAGACTTTTTAACACTACTTACCAAGATTTTTGACGTAATTTTGCAATCCAAATATCTGAGAACTTTTTAATGGCAGAACAATGCTTTCATTGCGGTCAGAAAATCGACAAGGAACGCCTTCTTTTTGACGGCAAAATCTTTTGTTGCAACGGCTGTCAGTCCGTTTATGAAATTCTGAATTTTCACAACCTTGATAATTTTTACAATATCAACCAACGTTCGGGGATAAGGCCGAACAACGAGAACAATTCGCAGTTCGATTATCTGGACACGCCTGAAATCTTTACCAAAGTTGTAGATTTCTCCGAGGGCGGAACTACGCTCGTGACCTTCAAAATTCCTGTAATCCATTGTTCTTCTTGCATTTGGTTATTAGAAAGTCTTCACACGATCAATAATAAAATCAAATATTCTCAGGTTAATTTTACCAGAAAAACACTTCAGGTCTCCTTCAAAGAAGAGGAATTGAAGCTAAGTGAATTGGCAAAATTCCTGACGAACCTTGGATACAAACCAATCATCAACCTTGAAACTGCCGAAAAAAAACACGATAAATTAGACAAAGGCCTTTTGATAAAATTGGCAGTTGCAGGATTTGCTTTCGGAAACGGAATGTTTTTCAGCTTTCCCGAATATGTTTCCGGAGACGACGTTTGGTTTCATTCTTACAAACATTTATTCAGAATTATTTTATTCTTGCTGGCAACAGCCGTTGTATTTTATTCGGCTTCAGATTATTACAAATCCGCTTGGTACGGTTTGAAAAACAAAATCATCAACATCGATGTTCCGATTGTTTTGGGAATTTTCGTTCTTTATGGAAGAAGTATTTACGAAGTTGTAACCGATTATGGTCCAGGTTATTTCGATACGCTTTGCGGATTATTGTTCTTTATGTTGCTCGGGAAAACCTTTCAAAAAAGAACTTATAACACGCTTTCCTACGACAGAGATTACAAATCTTTTTATCCAATTGCAGTAACAAAAGTTGATTTTGATGGAAAACAGGAAAATATTCTTCTTTCGGATTTGGCAGTTGGCGACAGAATTATGGTGAGAAATCAGGAAATTATTCCTGTAGATTCGATTTTGATTAAAGGCGAAGGAAATATTGATAATAGTTTTATCACTGGAGAATCGGCTCATATTTCCAAAAAACCAGGCGATAAAATATTTGCCGGAGGAAAACAAACAGGTTCGATTCTGGAACTTGAAGTAATTAAAAGTGTTGACCAAAGTTACTTGACTCAACTTTGGAACAAAGAAGCTTTCAAGAAAATGGATACCGGTCTTGATACGTTGACAAATACAATCAGTAAATATTTCACATTCATTATTTTAGGAATCACACTTTTTGCCGGAATTTATTGGTCGAGAATCGATATGGAAAAAATGTTTCAAGTCGTTTCTGCCATTCTAATTGTGGCTTGTCCGTGTGCTTTAGCTTTGTCAGCACCATTTACTTTCGGTCATATTATGAGGATTCTTGGTCGAAATAATTTCTATGTGAAAGATACTTTGACGATAGAAAGGCTGGCTAAAGTCGACACATTGGTTTTTGATAAAACCGGAACTATTACCGAAAGTAAAAAATCGAATATCAATTACATAGGAAGTGAGATTGAGGATTTTGATTTGAGAAATATTAAATCTTTACTTAAAAACTCAAACCACCCGCTTTCCAAGTCACTTTATAATTTCATCGAAGTGAATGATGATTATTTTGAAGTGGAAGATTTTGAGGAAATTTCGGGTAAAGGTTATCAAGGAAAAGTCAGAGAAACTCTTTATAAAATAGGTTCCGCAAGCTTTGTTGGAGAGAAATCCCAGGATTTGGAAACTGCAGTTTACATTAAGAAAGACGAGACTTTTATTGGAAAATTCACGTTTAAAAATGAATACCGGAATAATCTTTCCCAGCTTTTCAAAAACTTAAAAAATTACGCTGTCAACATTTTAAGTGGTGATAATCCTTCAGAAAAACCAATTCTCGAAAAACTCATTCCGAATGTTTCAGAAATGAAATTCAATCAAAATCCGGAAAACAAACTGGACTTCATCAAAGTACTTCAGGACAAAGGACGAAAAGTAGCGATGCTTGGCGATGGATTGAATGATGCCGGAGCCTTAAAACAGAGTAATGTCGGAATTGCAATTTCGGATGACAGCAATTCTTTCACGCCTTCATCAGATGTAATTATGAATGGCGAAAAGATCCCGGAACTGGATAAATTTTTAGCACTTTCCAAAGATGCGATCACGATTGTAAAAATCACATTCATAATTAGTTTGTGTTATAATGTTATCGGAGTCAGCTTTGCCGTTTCCGGACATATGCATCCACTTTTTGCGGCAATTTTTATGCCTCTTAGCTCTGTAACAGTTGTAGCGTTCACGACGCTTTCGACTTGGCTCAGAAGCTCCAAATATTTTAAAATAAAGATTTAGAACACCTTTATTTAGAGTGATTATAAATTATCCATATTTCTATCATTCTGACCAAAGTCAGTAATTTTCACTAAATTTGACAACTGTTTTATCTTAAATTTGCGGCTGGTATGGAGATTCTCTATTTGATGATTATCTGCAGCGTTTCTTTAGCTGTTATTTTTCTAATAATTTTCATTATTGGTGCAAAAAAAGGGCAGTTTGAGGACGATGAATCGCCGGCCGTCAGAATTCTGTTTGACGACGAGGTGAAGACAGACAAGGAGATTGAAACTCCTGAAAAAAACGAAAAAGAATAATTGCTATTTGTAGATATGGAAACACAAAAGTTTAGTTATGACAACGGGATTGTTCGCGCTTTTCTTATTGCGACGGTTGTTTTCGGGTTGGTAGGTTTTTTATTGGGACTTACTGCCGCGTTGTTATTATTTTATCCTGAATTACCAGAGTTTTTCTTGGGAACAGATGACACTACGATCAACACACTTAGAAGTGGGGGATTGCAAGGGTTGATCAATTCTCAAGGTGCATTTGGATTCGGACGTATTAGGATGCTGCATACAAGTGCCGTGATTTTTGCATTTGTAGGAAACAGCTTCTTCTCCGGATTTTATTACTCAATCCAAAGGTTATTGAAAACAAGAATGTGGAGTGACACGTTATCTTGGATTCACTTCTGGGGATGGCAGTTGATGCTTGTTTCTGTGGTAATTACGTTCTTTATGGGTATCAACACTTCAAAAGAATATGCAGAACACGAGTGGCCAATCGATATCTTGATCACTTTGGTCTGGTTAGTTTTTGGTTTCAATATGTTTGCTACTGTGGCAATCAGAAGAGTGAGACACTTGTATGTTGCCATTTGGTTCTACATCGGAACTTGGGTTGCAGTGGCAATGCTTCACATCTTCAATAACTTAGAAGTTCCATTATCTTTCACAGGATGGAAATCATATTCGGCTTATGCAGGCGTTAAAGATGCATTGGTACAATGGTGGTATGGTCACAATGCGGTTGCATTCTTCTTGACAACTCCGGTTTTAGGTATGATGTATTATTTCGTACCAAAAGCTGCTGACAGACCAGTTTTTTCATACAAATTATCAATTATCCACTTCTGGTCATTAATATTCGTTTATATCTGGGCTGGTCCTCACCACTTACAATATACTGCTTTGCCAGCTTGGGCACAGGCAGTAGGAACAGGTTTCTCTATTATGCTTATCGCTCCGTCTTGGGGAGGAATGCTGAACGGTCTGTTGACATTGAGAGGAGCTTGGGATAAAGTAAGAGAAAACCCGGTTCTTAAATTCTTCGTAGTCGCTGTAACTTGTTATGGTATGGCAACTTTTGAAGGCCCACTTTTGGCAACTAAAACTGTAAACAAAGTTGGTCACTTTACTGACTGGGTAATTGGTCACGTTCACTTGGGTGCCCTTGGTTGGAACGGATTTATGGCATTCGGTGTTATCTATTATTTGGTTCCGATTTTGTGGAGAACAAAACTTTGGTCTGTAAAATTAGCTAACTGGCATTTCTGGTTAGGGACTTTCGGGATTATTTTCTATGCAGTTCCATTGTATATCTCAGGATTTACGCAAGGTTTGATGTGGAAACAATTCAATCCAGATGGGACTTTGGTTTATAAAAACTGGTTGGATACTGTAACAGCAATTCTTCCTTATTTCAAAATGAGATTTGTTGGAGGTTTATTATATTTCTCTGGAGCGGTTCTTATGGTTGTTAACTTAGTTGCAACAGCAAGAAAAGGTTCTTTCCAAAAAGACGTTTCTGCAGAAGCACCAGCTTTGGCTAACGTAAAAAAAGGAAGGAAAGAAGGAGAAACTTTTCACCTTTGGTTAGAAAGAACACCTCTATATTTATCAATACTTTCATTCGTTGTGTTGGCAATTGGTGGTTCATTGGAAATTTTCCCCACGATTTTTGTGAAGGAGAACGTTCCTACAATTTCTGCAGTTAAACCGTATTCTCCGTTAGAATTAGAAGGTCGGGATATCTATATCAGAGAAGGCTGTAATGCTTGTCACTCACAGATGATTCGTCCTTTCCGTGACGAGGTTGTAAGATTCAACGGTAAGAATGGACAATATTCGAAAGCTGGGGAATTTATCTATGACAGACCTTTCCTTTGGGGTTCTAAAAGAACTGGTCCGGATCTGCAAAGAGAAGGTGGTGTAAGACCAGATTCTTGGCACTTCAAGCATATGTACAACCCAAGGTCAACTTCCGCAGGTTCTATTATGCCTAGATATCCTTGGTTGATTGAAAATACATTGGACAGAAGTAAGTCTAAAGCTAAATTGGAATTGATGAAGAATACTTTCGATGTTCCTTATACTAAGGCTCAAATTGACTCTATGGATACTTGGATGAACAATCAGGCAAGTGCTATCGTGAAAAATGTATTCTCTGAGGCCGATGACGTTAAGAAATCTTTTGCAGAAGCAAAAGTTTCTAAAGAAAAAGCTGGCGAGAAATTTGTTCCACTTGAGAAGAGAGAGATCGTAGCTTTGATTTCATATTTGCAAAGACTTGGAACTGATATCAAAACTACAGAAGTAAAAACAGCTAGTAATTAATATTTAAAAATAAAATGATTCCGCAAAGTTTTAAAGACATCGTCTCCAATGTGGAAAATGCAGGTTTCTTCCAAACTTTGGCAATGATCATCTTCATTCTATTTTTTGTGGTAGTAGTTTACATCGTAATCAACAGACCAAAGAAATATTACAGTGAAGAAGAGAATGCGCCTTTGGAAAAAGACCATGACGATGACAAATTCACTTTGTAATTAAAAAAGATATTTAATAATGAAAAGAAGAACACCTGTTTATATTAATATTCTAATCGTTTTAGGATTATTACTTGTAGTTTTCTATATGTTCTCCCAGACATCGGATTTTCTATCTACCAGATTTTTCTTGGGAACAGCTTTGATCAGTATTATTGTTGTTTTTATTCAGAATGCTATTGGAGATTTGATCGAGAATGAGAAATTCAAAAAATTAACTGATGCCGAAAAAGCAACTTACCTAGCCGATAAAAAGATCCCTTATTTCCAATATCTTTGGAATGGAGCATTTAAAAGCCAGTCTGAAAAAGAAGAAAAGGATATCCTTATCGATCACGGATTTGATGGAATTATGGAGCTTGACAATCAGCTTCCAAAATGGTGGTTAGGTCTTTTCTACTTTGGTTGTGCATATTGTGTACTTTATGTTTCTTCATATTTCTTGACAGATTTCGCTCATCCATACAAAGAATATGAGCAAGAGTACAGAGAACAGACTGCTGCCATCAATGATTATATGGCGACTGTCACTCAGCCAACTTTGGAAACTGCAGTTTTCTCAGAAGATAATGTAGAAGCTGGAAAAGCGGTTTTTGAAACTAACTGTGTTTCTTGTCATGGTGAAGGCGGAAAAGGAGGCATTGGACCTAACTTGACAGATAATTTCTGGATCAATCAACCAGAGAAAACATTGTTCAAAAATGTATTCTACATGGTTGACAATGGTAGTAAAAATAACCCTACGATGCAGGCTTGGGGTAAGAATGGTGTAGTTTCTGGGTTTGATATGCAAAATGTGGCAGCCTATGTCTATCATATCAACCAAGAACAGGCTCCTATCACACCTGCACAGGGTGGTGCCGCTCCTCAGGGAACAGAAGCACACTGGGAAAAATCTAAATAAAAAACATATAAAAGAGATTGTCAAGAATATCGTTCTTTCGGAATGATATTTGAGAATGAATAGTAGCTATTTATTCTTGGGACAATCTCTTTTTTTATCTAAATGATATGAGTACTACAGAAAAAAAATACAACGAGGCAGAAAGCTGGGTGGTAGAAGCTGAAACATTCAGAGACTCTGTAGGTACAATGGATAATACCGGTAAAAGAAAATGGGTATTTCCAAGAAAACCTAAAGGAAAATATACCAATTACAGAGTTATTGTAAGTATTCTCTTACTTGCAATATATTTTACAGTTCCGTTTCTGAAATTCAATGGTAATCCGATTCTTTTATTTAATATTATAGAACGTCAGTTCTTCATTTTTGGTCAGCCTTTTTATCCTCAGGATTTCTTTATTCTGGCATTAGGAGCTATTGCATCATTAATATTCATCATTATTTTCACAGTTGTTTTCGGAAGGATCTTTTGTGGATGGATATGTCCACAAACTATTTTCTTGGAAATGATATTCCGTAAAATAGAATATGCTATTGAAGGAGACCGAAATAAACAGATAAGGCTTGACAATCAAGCTTGGGATACCGAAAAGATATGGAAACGTTCTTTGAAGTGGTTCACTTTCTTATTGATTTCAGTCATCATTACCCACATTATGTTTATGTACATTGTTGGGTATGAAGAAGTTTTCCGCATTATGCAGGAAGGTCCTTTTGCCAAACCTACCAATTTCTTGGTAATGATCATGTTTACGGCCGCATTTTACTTTGTATTTGCCTGGTTCAGAGAACAGGTTTGTACAATGGTGTGTCCCTACGGGAGATTACAGGGTGTATTGATTGACAAAGAGACCATCAATGTTTTTTACGATTATAAAAGAGGGGAAAACAGAGCTAAATGGAAAAAAGGCGAAGACAGAAGACAAGTTGGAAAAGGTGATTGTATTGATTGTAAACAGTGCGTTGTAGTCTGTCCAACAGGAATCGATATCCGGGATGGTCTGCAAATGGAATGTGTGAATTGCACGGCTTGTATCGATGCTTGTGACGAGGTAATGGTAAAAGTTGGACTGCCAACAGGCTTGATCCGCTATGCTTCTGAAAAAGAGATAGAGGAACAACAGAAATTCAAGTTCTCCGGGAAAATGAAAGCTTATTCTGTTGTGTTATTGGCTCTTGTTGTTTTCTTGGGTGGATTACTATACAATAGGGGAGAAATGGAAGCTAAATTCCTGAAACCTCCAGGATCAACTTTCTTTGTAAGAGACGGAAAGATCAACAATACTTATAATTATACCTTCCTCAATAAGTCCAACGAGAACAAAACTGTCATTATCAAAATCATTGAACCTGCCAACGGAGAAATATCTTCCAGTTCAGCATCAAATAAAATTGTTCTGAAAAGAGATGCAATGATAAAAGGAACTATAACTGTAAGTTTCCCAGAAAGTCAAATCAAATTATCGAAACAAAATCTGGAGTTGGGCGTTTACGATATGAACGGAGAATTACTGGATTCTTACAAAACTTATTTTGAAGGACCGTTCAAATTTCAATTTTAAATATTCAAGAATGAAAAATCTAAATTGGGGGCACGGATTGATGATTGCATTAGGTTGTTTCATCCTTTTCATATTATTTCTGATATTCATTTTTCCGATGGGAAAACAGAATGCAGAGATGATCTCAAATAATTATTACGAGGAAGAACTCCACTATCAAGACATCATTGATGCAAAAGAAAATGCAGCTAAGCTTGAAAAAGTGCCTGAATATAAGGCCACTTCGGAAGGTATGCTGATATCTTTTCCGGAAACTATAAAAGTGGACGAAAATAAGGTGAATTTCGTTTTATTTCGTACAGATGATTCTAACTTGGATGTCAGAAAAGAAGTCGGTTTGCAACACAATGTTTTCCTGATTCCTAAAAAAGTAATATCCAAAGGTTCTTATACTTTAAAACTGAAATGGACAGAGAATAAAAAACCATACCAGATAGACTACGATATCTTATGGAAGTAGCGCTCATCATATCCGCCATTGGATTGGGATTTGCATCCGGATTCCATTGTATTGGTATGTGTGGACCTATTGCACTTTCTATGGGATTGACCAAAAATCAGAAGGCTAACTTCTATCTTCAGAATCTTACTTATCAACTCGGAAGAATTTTAACTTATTCTTTTCTAGGCGCAGTTTTGGGAATCATCGGGCAAAGTTTTGAACTCGCTGGTTTTCAAAAATATCTTACAGTTTCTGTCGGGATTTTATTGATTGTAATGGCGATTTCGTCTTTTGGGGGAAAGGATTTTGCAACAAAGATCCCTTTCATTTCAAGAGCCTTATTGAAAGTCAAAATGCAATTGGGAAAGATCCTTCAACGCCCTGATTATAAATCTCGTTTCGCCACAGGAATATTAAATGGATTTTTACCTTGTGGAATGGTCTATATGGCTTTGACCGCTTCTTTGGCCGCTGGCGGGATCTGGCAGAGCTCACTCTTTATGTTCCTTTTCGGACTGGGAACTTTTCCATTTATGTTTGCTGTTGTTTTCTTAGGCAATTTCATCACAACCGCTTTCCGTGTAAAGATATTAAAAGTGATTCCCGTAATGATGATTATTCTTGGCGGTTTGTTTGTTCTTAGAGGTTTGGAATTAGGGATTCCTTATGTTTCTCCACAATCCGAAGCTTTGCATGTGAATCATTCTAAAGATGGATTTCATATGGATCATACGAATTGTCATTAGATCTTTAGCATAAAAAAAATCGGCCATTTGACCGATTTATATTTTAGAAAGTAACTTCTGCGGTTTCCTTACCTTTTTGGAAATTGACCGTTTTCAGGTTACCTTTGTAAGTGATATTCATGATATTGACCTGCTTTGGAAATTGACCGATCAATATGGTATTCTTGATTTTCAGGCTTGATATATCTGATATATTTCCTATTTCATAATAAACCCAGACAGATTCTCCGTTCACTTGGCTTCCTGTAAAAGTCAAGGTTTTTGGAGCGCCATTCACGGCAACATCTACATTATTATTTACATATTTTTTAACTTCTGCTTCAAAAGCGGCAGTGGTAGGATCAATTTTTGTAGCCTGGGAAACATGTGAAGTGTTAAGTTTTGTCGTGAATTTCAAAGTTTTGGTTCCGTCAATATAATCAACTTTGGTCATAGACGAAAAGAAATCAAGGTCTTTAAAACTAAAAAAGCTTATTAGTAAAATTCCCAGAGATAATATAAATATAGATTTTTTCATTTTTATAAAATTAAATAACTTTTATTGAAAATATATGGTCAAATTATATGCCACACATTAGAAATTAACACTTACCGAATATTTATCATAAAAAGATTTGATATGCTCAACCGCATCTTCTGCAGTATCCACAACCCGAAAAAGCGATAGGTCGTGCTCTGCGATCAATCCTTCTTTTAGCAATGTGCCTTTGAACCAATCCAATAGTCCGCTCCAAAATTCACTACCAACTAATACTATCGGAAACTTTCCAATTTTATTGGTCTGGATCAAAGTTAATGCTTCAGAAAGTTCATCCAAAGTACCAAATCCTCCGGGCATTACTACAAATCCCTGAGAATATTTCACAAACATTACCTTTCTAACGAAAAAATAATCAAAATTGATATTATAACCTTTATCAACGTATGGATTAAAGTGTTGTTCAAAAGGCAATTCGATATTCAACCCGATGGATTTTCCGCTTCCCTGAGCACCTCTATTTCCAGCTTCCATTATTCCCGGGCCACCTCCGGTAATCACGCCAAATCCTATTTCGGTGATTTTCTTAGCGATGTCAGAGGCCATTTTGTAATAGTAACTTTCTGGTTTCAGTCTTGCTGAGCCAAAAATAGAAACGCAAGGTCCGATTTTTGCCATTTTTTCGTAACCATCTACAAATTCGGACATTACTCGGAAGACCATCCAGCTATCTTTGGTAATGGTTTCGTCCCAGGTTTTCTGCCTCAGGCTTTCCTGTAATCTTTTTTCTTCGTCTTGTTGTGTCATCTGAATAATTTTTCTGCTTCTACAATAGATTCTGGCTTACCAACATCAACTAGATTAGCCGTATGTTGATAACCAATAATGATATCCTCTTTCATTAGGTCTAAATACTCGTCCATAATGGAGAACTTTCCAGTTCTGGTCAATTTTCCAAAAATCTCAGAATTCACACAATGGATCCCGCTAAAAGCCAATTCTCTTAATTTGAAAATTCCGCCAACAACAGTTTTTTTGTTGGTCAAAAGATTTCTCCACCCTTTCAGGAACATTTTATCATTGAACATCAGTTTTCTGGAACTTTCTCTGTCTGAAACAGCCAATGTTATCATTCCACCTTTAAGTTCGTGGAGTTTTACAAAATTGGAAATATTAAGGTCTGTCAGAATATCAACATTCATTATCAAGAATGTTTTCTCATTTTCCAGAAATCTTTTGGCAAAAAGCAATCCACCGCCGGTTTCCAGAAGTTCTTCTGATTCGTTTGAAATTTCTATATTGGCCCCAAAGTTATCATTCTCAGCCAAGAAAGCCAAGATCTGCCCTCCAAAATGATGAATGTTAATGACAAGATCGTTGATGCCGTAACTCTGTAGATATTTGATATTCCTTTCCAGGAGTGTGACATCATTGACTTTAGCCAAAGCCTTTGGATGACTGTCTGTAAAAGGTTTTAATCGGGTTCCCATTCCCGCAGCAAATAGTAATGCTTTCATATTTGTAAATGATAAATGATAATTGATGAATGATTAATTCACTCATCAATTTTAAAATAATGGTTTTAAGCTAACAGCAAATTTAATTGCTAGAAGCTGACGATAGATTAAGATGCAATTGTTCGTCGTGATGGATCTTTACTTCTGCATCCGGGAAATTTTTTCTAATGAATTCTGCCGTTTTGATAGCCGAATAAACCGAGCGATGTTGCCCTCCTGTACATCCGAAATTGATCTGAAGATTTTCAAAACCCCTCTCCAAATAATTATTGATACTTAT
Organism: Epilithonimonas hungarica; assembly: GCF_900102265.1. GTDB lineage: Bacteria > Bacteroidota > Bacteroidia > Flavobacteriales > Weeksellaceae > Epilithonimonas > Epilithonimonas hungarica. The sequence goes on from NZ_FNBH01000001.1 coordinate 379,206, forward strand.
AGAAACAAGATCATGAATTGATTTTAAGAAACTCGGCATTTCTGTTTTAGTTTCTAAAAATTCCTGAACACCAATGTCATTTCCTGTTTGGGTTTTATATTCTTCAATTCTACCAGGATTCAGAATTCCTCTACAATCGAAAACGAAACCACCGCCGTTGTCTGTATTATCTTTAGGGATCCCTCCTTTTTTATAAGAAAAACTATGAATATCAATTACTAATTTATTCTGCATCCACTTTAATTTTCTGTAAAGTTACTTTTTTTAATTTTCTTTGAAAAATTGATTAATTCTGAATTTTAAATTTAATTTTGCATATTAATTGATATAAGGCGTTTCAAATCAAACATATTCCTTATTTTTAAAAATAAATCTTACACAAAATGAAATTCATAAAATACTGTCTGTTAGCAACTTTATTGATTCTGATGGTAGGTTGCAAAAAAACAAGTGTTGATGGGAGCAATCGCAAAAGCTTTCAGGAAAGTATCAACGATATGGCATCCAGCCTTCCGACATTGAAACAAGTAAAATTCAACGAAGCTCTTTATATCCTGAAAACATTTGGGGTAGAAGCCGATGGAGATATTGCGGAAATTGCAGCCCTTGGAAAACTTCTTGATGGAAAAAAGACAGCAGAAATTTTTGCATTGGCCGACCAGGTTGCACAAAAAAACGGCATCGATTGGAGTAGTACCGCTCCGCCAAGTTTAGGAGAAATGAATATCTTTGGGAACGAAGTAGCTTCTGAGAAAGACCCGAACGATATCGATGCAGCGGCACTTAACATTGTTGTGACAAATATTGCCGGCGACAGTTTGACTGGTTCCAAAGGATTGATCGTTGTTCCTCAATTGGTTGACAACAATGGGAAAAAAGTTGATTTTGAAGGCGCTGCGTTGGAAACCGTAATGGAAATCTCCAGTGGTGGAAACAAGATCTCTACTTCGAAAAACCTGATGCAAGACCCAGCTTTCAGAGGATTTACAATTAAGTATTCTTCGCTTCCAAAAGAAAAGATCTTCGAAGAAAAAATCGATATCAAGCTGACGGTAAAAACAACTAAAAAGCTTTTACAAATGCTTAAAATGGGAATTCCTGTGAATGGAAAAGCACTTTACACACCTCCTGCACCAGTTATTTCGGATTCGATTCAAGTTCCTGAGCCGCAAGTTGACCCTCAGACCGGCGAAGCTGTTACACCGCCACCTGCTCCGGCAAAAGTAACGGCCGACCCAAAAACAACCGTAACAAAATTCCTGAATAACCTGTCCTCTCAAAATTTCAAAGCGGCTTATGACGCTTCTGAGAATCCTAATTGGGGTTCTTATGACAAATTCTCAAATCCAAATTCCGGCTTTGGTTCTGTAAAAAACATCAGTGTAAAAAACATTGCCGTTCCTTATATCAAAGACAATTCAGCAAATGTCAATGTAACTTATGATGTGACAGACAAAAACGGGAAAACGACTTCTCTGAATGTGACTTACGGGCTGAAGGCCGTTAACAACAATTGGAAAATCACAACTTATAAAATCAACAATTAAAAATAGAAGATGGCGTCAGCGGAATTGATCAAAAAATTAGAAGAAACGATAGATAATATTCCTGACTTTCCGATTCCGGGAATTCAGTTCAAGGATATTTGTCCGATTTTTCTTCAGCCCAAATTATATGAAGAAGTGATTGCCGATCTAGCCAATTTCAGTCGAGGGAAAATTGATGTAGTTTGTGGAATTGAAAGCAGAGGTTATCTTTTCGGGATTGCAATTGCTGTTGCTTTGGATGTCCCATTTGTTTTAATTAGAAAAGCAGGAAAACTTCCTCCACCTTTCATTGGCGAAAAATATGATCTGGAATACGGTTCTGCCGAAATTGAAATGAAAACCGGACATTTGAAACCGGGACAACGTGTTTTGATCCATGACGACCTTTTGGCAACTGGCGGAACTACGGAAGCAGCTGCAAAACTGGTTTCAAAGCAAGGAGCAATTCCTGCGCAATTCAGTTTTTTGATTGATTTGAAAGATTTGAATGGTGTGGAAAGGCTCAAAAAATTTGATGCGGAAGTTTATTCGATCCTGAAATATTAAAATATTTTAACCATCAGAAAAAGAAGTTTTTGCATATCAAAAGGAAAACATTAAATTTGCACTCTATTTATTAAAAAAATTATGGCAGACCAGCATAACAAAAACCACGAACAAGAAGGAAAAGAAACAGTAGAATTCTTCAAGGATCTTGATAAAGAAGCACTTAACATAGAATCGTTCTTAGAAAAAAATGCAAAAGTACTTAGCATCGGATTCGGAATTCTGATTGTTGCAGTTTTGGGATGGTTCGGATATCAGCAATTCATTATTGGCCCTAAAAATGAGGAAGCTACAAAAAGCTACTTGGCCGCCCAGAAAAATTTAGCTGACGGGAAAGAAGACCTTGCACTTGGTGGGAAATCTGTTGCAAATCCTGGTTTTATTGGAACTTACGACGAATACAGCGGAACAAAAGCAGGTAAATTATCTGCTTACAATGCAGGATTGATAGAATTCAAAAAAGGGAATTATCAGAAAGCTTACGACTTGTTGGACAAATTCAGTTCAGATAACAAAGTTTTGATAGCTCTTAAATACGGAGCAATGGCAGACTGTCTTTCAAACCTTAATAAAGCAGATGATGCGCTTGCATTGGCAGACAAAGCTTCTTCTGCTTCTGATGATGCTTATACATCTTATTATTTTACAAAAAAAGCAGGGATGTTAGCCTTAGCACTTAAGAAAAATGCTGATGCTAAAAAATACTTCGCTTCAATCGAGGAAAAATATCAGGACTATGACAACGGGCAATCCGATGCTTTCATAGAAATGACAAAATATTACTAAACAATGGCAACAACTAATCTATCAGATTATAAGCCACTCAACATATCCAATGCCGATGAATATTCAATCGGCATTGTTGTTTCTGAGTGGAACGACTTCGTAACCTACAACCTTAGAAACGGTGCAGTTGAAACACTGAAAGCCGAAGGCATCAAAGAAGAAAACATACATATCTATTACGTCCCTGGCGCGTTCGAGTTGAGCTTTGCAAGTATGAAACTTTGCAGGTCCAACAAGTTTGCTGCGGTTATTGCCATCGGAAATGTGATTCGTGGGGAAACGCCTCATTTCGATTATGTTTGTTCAGGTGTTACACAAGGTATCAAAGATTGCAACATCTTGACCGACACACCAGCCATTTTCTGCGTTTTGACAGATGATACCAAAGAACAATCTATCGCAAGAAGCGGTGGAAACCTTGGTAACAAAGGAGTAGAAGCAGCAGTTACTGCATTGAAAATGATCGACTTCAACAATAAAACAAATTAGGACTTCTGATCGTAGATCTTTTAGGAGCTTGATTCCGCTTTCCGTTACAATCTTTTTCAAAGAAAAAGGATTTCCACTGCAATCGGGGCTATTGATAAAGGATGTTCCAAAATATTTCTTTAATATCAAAAGAAAAATACTAATTTTAAAACACAAAATATTATCAGATGAAATGGACAAACGATAGAAGTGACAACGTAGATGACAGACGCGGTTCCGGCGGTGGAGGCGGAATGCTAGTTGGTGGTGGATTGGGAACAATTATTATTGCAGCCATTGTTTTCTTTCTAGGAGGTGATCCTTCTGCAATTTTACAAAACAGTGCAACTTCTTCCCCTCAACAAACTGAGCAGAGACAACTTTCCAAAGAAGAGCTCAACATCAGAGAGTTTGTGAGAATGCTGACCAAAGAAAATGAAGAAACCTGGGCAAATGTTTTTAACCAAAACGGAATCCAATTCAGATCTGCAAAAGTCGTTTTGTTCGAAAGTACAACAAGTTCAGGCTGTGGAACTGCTCAATCAGAAATGGGACCTTTCTACTGCCCCGCAGACCAAACCATCTATATGGATATGAGTTTTTTCAATGAACTTCAACAAAAATTCGGTGCCAAGGTTGGACAGTTTACAGTTGCTTATGTTCTCGGTCACGAGTATGGACATCATATCCAGAATCTATTAGGAACATTGGATAAAGTTCATCAACTTAGCCAACGAGGAAGTGAAACACAAGCCAATCAGATTTCTGTTGCCAATGAATTACAAGCCGATTTCTACGCTGGATTATGGGCAAAACAAACTGATAGCAGAGAAAAATTCTTAGAGCCTGGGGACATTCAAGAAGCAATGAGTGCAGCAGCAGCAGTTGGTGATGACAATATTCAAAAAAGAGGTCAAGGCTATGTGAACCAGGAGAGCTTCACGCACGGTTCTTCTGCTCAAAGGGAGGAATGGTTTATGAAAGGTTACAATACCGGTGATATCAGGCAAGGTGATACCTTTAGTGCATTATTGAAATAAATAAAAGAAACAGAGTTTTATAATAAAACAGGAAAAGCAAGAATCATTTAATTCTTGCTTTTTTATTATTTTGAAATATTGGATTTTGTATTACCCTTCTTTTTCCATCGCTTTGATAAGGTTAAGAGCAGAACCTGCTTTGAACCAGGCGATCTGTCCCGCGTTGTAAGTATGGTTTGCCATGATGATATCTTTAGTTCCGTCAGCGTGAACAAATTCCAAAGTCAATTGCTTGCCCGGTGCAAATTGGTCAAGGTCAAGGAAATTGATGGTGTCATCTTCCATGATCTTGTCATAATCGTCCTTATTGGCAAAAGTAATTCCTAACATCCCTTGTTTCTTAAGATTGGTTTCGTGGATACGAGCAAAAGACTTAACCAAAACAGCTCTTACTCCAAGATGCCTTGGTTCCATCGCCGCATGTTCTCTGGAAGAGCCCTCGCCATAGTTTTCGTCACCAACTACAATTGTAGGAATACCAGCCGCCTTATATTGCCTTGCAGAATCAGGAACTGGTTTGTATTGGCCATCCAATTCATTTTTAACATTATTGGTCTCCATATTGAAAGCATTTACAGCACCAATTAACATATTGTTGGAAATATTATCAAGATGCCCTCTGTATTTCAGCCAAGGTCCGGCCATAGAAATATGATCAGTTGTACATTTTCCGTAAGCTTTGATGAGTAATCTGGCCCCGGTAATATTCAGTCCGTCCCAAGCTGGAAATTCTTCTAATAACTGAAGTCTATCTGACGTTGGGGAAACAATCACCTCTACATTAGAGCCATCTTCTGCAGGCGCAATATAGCCCGGGTCATCTACATCAAATCCTAATTTTGGAAGATCGTCGCCACTCGGTTCATCAAGCATCACTTCTTCTCCGTTTTTATTTTTAAGCTTATCTGTCAATGGATTGAATCTCAAATCCCCTGCAATAGCCATCGCTGTTACCAATTCCGGGGAACCGACGAAGGCATAAGTATTAGGGTTTCCATCCGCTCTTTTGGAGAAGTTTCTGTTGAAGGAGTGAACAATTGTATTCTTCTCTTGTTTTTCAGCACCTTCACGCGCCCATTGCCCGATACAAGGTCCGCAAGCGTTGGCAAAAACTTTGCCGCCTATTTCATCAAAAGTTTTCAAAAATCCGTCTCTTTCCACCGTGAATCTTACCTGTTCAGAACCAGGTGTAATGGTGTATTCCGCTTTTACCTCAAGATTTTTTTCTTTTGCCTGCTTTGCTACAGAAGCCGCTCTTGCAATATCTTCATAAGATGAGTTGGTACAAGATCCAATCAATCCGACTTCGATTTTTGTCGGCCATCCGTTTTTCTCTGCGATTTCTTTCATTTGGGAAATTGGTGTTGCCAAGTCCGGCGTGAAAGGGCCATTTAGATATGGTTCTAAAGTGTCAAGATTTATTTCGATAACTTGGTCATAATATTTTTCAGGTTCTGCATGGACTTCCGGATCAGCTTTCAAAACGTAGGCAATTGCGTCAGCAGCATCTGCCAAATCTTCTCGATCTGTTGAACGAAGATATTTGCTCATGTTTTGGTCGTATTCGAAAATGGAAGTTGTAGCGCCGATTTCCGCACCCATATTACAAATTGTTCCTTTTCCTGTACAAGAAAGCGAATTGGCACCTTCTCCAAAATATTCTACGATCGCGCCCGTTCCTCCTTTTACAGTAAGGATCCCTGCAACTTTTAGAATGATATCTTTTGGAGCAGTCCAACCGTTCAGTCTTCCGGTCAATTTTACACCGATCATTTTTGGGAATTTAAGTTCCCAAGCCATTCCAGCCATTACGTCCACAGCATCGGCACCACCAACTCCGATGGCAACCATTCCAAGTCCGCCGGCATTTACAGTGTGAGAATCGGTTCCGATCATCATTCCACCAGGGAAAGCATAATTTTCCAAAACGACTTGGTGAATAATACCTGCTCCGGCTTTCCAGAAACCAATTCCATATTTGTTGGAAACTGATTGAAGGAATTGATAAACTTCGTTATTCTTATTTTCAGCTTCAATCAGATCTTTCGCTGCGCCGACTCTTGCCTGAATCAAATGGTCTGCGTGAACAGTTGACGGAACTGCCACTTTTTTCTTACCCGCCTGCATAAATTGTAAGAGGGCCATTTGTGCTGTCGCATCTTGCATCGCTACTCTGTCCGGTGCAAAATCCACATAAGATTCCCCTCTTTTGAATGCTTCTTTCCCCTGCGAAGGGAAAAGGTGGGCACAAAGAATTTTTTCTGAATAAGTAAGAGGTCTTCCCATGAAGGCCCTTGCTTCGTTTACTCTGGTTTCGAAATCAGAATAAACTTTTTTTATCATATCCAAGTCAAAAGTCATATCTCGATTTTATTTTTATTTTTTTAATGGATTTCTCCGTGGTTTTTAAACGGAAATATTTGTTTCAATACATTAATCAAATACTATTCCTACACCTTAATAATAGGATAAAAATGATAGATGATTAAAATATTTTATGACTATGAAGTTAAGGAAAAAATGAAGCTTTTGACATTGATATAAGTTAAAATAATTTCAGCTTACGTTAAATGGAAAGATTCTAAACAAAAAATGGAAGGCTTCAAAAAGAAATCTTCCATTTTATATTTAAAAGTCTTTCGACTTTAAATCAATTATTAATGACCAACTGTAACCAATTCTTTGATAGATGGAACGAAAGTCGTCAAGTCAATCCCCTCAACTGCAGTTTTGTATTCTTCAATACTTGGGATTCTTCCGATAATTGCAGAAAGCACAACTACAGGAGTAGATGCCAACAGGGATTCTCCTTTTTTACGTTCTGAATCTTCAACCACTCTTCCTTGGAAAAGTCTTGTAGAAGTTGCCAAAACAGTATCTCCTTTTTCAGCTTTCTCCTGGTTACCCATACAAAGGTTACATCCCGGACGCTCTAGGTACATCATATTTTCATATTGAGTACGAGCTTCGCCTTTCGGAGCAGCATCGTTGAACTCGAAACCAGAATATTTCTCTAATAATTCCCAGTCACCTTCAGCTTTCAACTCATCAATGATATTATAAGTAGGAGCCGCTACAACCAATGGAGCCTGGAATTCTACTTTACCATTTTGTTTTTCAAGATTCCTCAACATCTGAGAAACGATTTTAAGGTCGCCTTTGTGAACCATACAAGAACCTACGAAACCAAGGTCAACTTTTTTCTCACCTCCGTAGAAAGTAAGGTCTCTGATAGTATCGTGCGTATATCTTTTAGAAACATCATCGTTATTTACATCTGGGTCAGCAATCATTGGTTCAACAATTACATCCAGGTCAACAACTACTTCAGCGTAATATTTTGCATTAGCATCTGGTGTTAAAGCCGGCTTGCTGCCAGTTCTGATTTCCTCGATCCTCTTATTGGCTTTATTGATCAAGCCTTGAAGAACCTTATTATGGTTATCCATTCCTTTGTCGATCATGATCTGGATTCTGCTTTTCGCAATTTCTAGTGATTCGATCAAAGTATCGTCTTCAGAAATACAGATAGAAGCTTTCGCTTTCATTTCCGCAGTCCAGTCTGTGAATGTAAATGCCTGGTCAGCCGGAAGTGTTCCGATGTGAACCTCGATAATTCTTCCTTGGAAAACGTTTTCTCCGTCAAATTGCTTCAACATCTGAGCCTGAGTTGCGTGAACCACGTCACGGAAGTCCATGTGCTCTTTCATTTCACCTTTGAAAGTTACTTTCACAGATTCAGGAATCGGCATTGAAGCTTCACCTGTTGCCAAAGCCAAAGCTACCGTTCCGGAGTCAGCTCCGAAAGCAACACCTTTGGACATTCTTGTGTGAGAGTCACCTCCGATGATGATTGCCCATTCGTCAACCGTAATATCGTTAAGAACTTTGTGAATAACGTCTGTCATTGCGTGGTATTCACCTTTCGGGTCACGAGCTGTGATCACTCCGAAATCGTTCATAAATTTCATTAATTTAGGAATATTAGCCTGCGCTTTTTTATCCCAAACTGAAGCCGTGTGACAACCTGACTGATAAGCTCCGTCTACGATTGGAGAAATCACGGTTGCAGCCATTGACTCCAATTCCTGAGAAGTCATCAAACCTGTCGTATCCTGAGAACCAACAATGTTTACTTCTACACGAACGTCTGAACCTGCGTGTAACAATTTACCTTCAGTAACACCTACTGCATTTCTGTTGAAGATTTTTTCAACAGCAGTTAGACCTTGTCCTTCAATAGAAATCTCTTTAGAAGGAGCGAAAACTGTCGGAACTGTAATTCCTAAAGTTTTTGCAGCAAAAGTCTGGATTTTTTTACCGAAAACGATGGCGTAAGAACCACCCGCTTTGATAAATTCTAATTTTTGAGGAGTAAATGATTTTGAAATATCTTTCAATTCAACATCTCCGTTGTATAATTTCTTTTCTTTAGTATTGATTGTAAGAACAGTTCCTGTAGCAACAGAATATTTTTCTTCTAAAACAATATCACCATTTTCATTACGAACAGGATTTCCGTTTTCATCAACTTTTTTTACCCAGTTTTGTAAATCGATTCCGATACCTCCGGTTACATCAACTGTTGTTAAGAAAATTGGAGAAATACCGTTTGTTCCTGCTACAATCGGAGCGATGTTTACGAAAGGTACGTAAGGGCTTGCTTGTTTCCCAGTCCAAAGTGCGACGTTGTTCACCCCAGACATACGAGAAGAACCAACTCCCATTGTTCCCTTTTCAGCAATAAGCATTACACTTGCATCAGGGTGTTGAGCTTGAAGCATTTTGATTTCGTCCTGTGCTTCAGGTGTAATCATACATTTCCCGTGAAGTTCTCTGTCTGAACGAGAGTGTGCCTGATTCCCAGGAGAAAGCAAATCGGTAGAAATATCACCTTCACCAGCGATGAAAGTAACTACTTTAATTTCTTCCGGAACTTCTGGAAGTTTAGTGAAGAATTCAGCTTTTGCATAGCTTTCCAAAATATCTTTAGCGATCACATTGCCAGATTCGTAAGCTTCTTTCAAACGAGCTGTATCAGCATCATACAAGTAGACCTGGGTTTTCAGAACTTCTGCAGCCTGCTTTGCAATGTTTTCATTGTAGCCTAAAGCTAGATCAAGTAAAACCTCAATTGAAGGTCCACCTTTCATATGGGACAATAATTCGAAGGCAAAGGTTGGAGTAATTTCAGCAACTACAGATTCACCAAGAATGATTTCCTTTAAAAACTTAGCCTTTACACCTGCAGCGCTTGTTGTACCGGGTAATGTATTATAAATAAAAAATTTAAGAGAATCAGCTCTGTATTCGTTATTCGTGTCTTTGATTTGTGAAATGATCTCGCTTAATAGATCTGCGCCATCAATTGGTTTAGGGTGAAGCCCTTGATTTTTTCTTTCTTCAATCTCTTGGATGTAATCCTGATAATTCATAATAATAGAAGTCTTTTCATTCTTTAATTTAAATAGATCTGCAAACTGTCTTTGGTGCTTTGAAGTCCAAAAATCCCGCAAAGTCTATACGCTACTAATAGTTTTCTAATTTTAATTTAAATAAAATCTTAATTCTATCGTGGAAATTTAATTTCTTATTAAATTCGCCCAAATTTACGAAATTTTAAGCTTTTTTAAGAATGGAATAATTTAGATTGAAAATAAATTAGATATGTTTTATCTATATTTTATATTTTTACCATAATAATTTCTATTTTGAAAATCAAAATAGTCTCAAAAACATATTATCTTGAAAGTCAAATCATTAATTAAGAATAGAAAAAAGTCAATTGTAATTTTTGTCTTTTTTTTAACTTTGATTTGCATCTATTATTTTTTTGATCCGACGAAATATTCATTCTTTTTAAAATGTCCTTTAAAAACAATGACAGGCTATGAGTGTGCGGGCTGCGGTGTTCAGAGAGCTTTTCATTCTTTGTTGCATTTCAGATTCCTAGAGGCCTTCAAGTACAATCCTTTGTTTGTTATTTCAATTCCTGTCTTGGTATTCGTTTTGCTTATCAATTTTGTTAAGAGGTATTATAATTTGAAAATCAAACTTGATAATTATATATTTAATAAAAAAAGCATCATTTTAATATTAATAATAGTTTTTGTATTTTCGCTGCTTAGAAACTCTGATTATTATAAAGCGATAATCGAATATCTTTAAACACAAACAACATCGATGAAAAAAAAATTAAGCTTAATCTTTATAAGCTGGTTCTTTCTGTCTGGTTCTCAGATGAAGGAAGACCAGATTCCTGCACTTATTCCCCAAGCAATAGATCAAAGATTCGGATATGTAGACCAGGGTGGGCGGTTTGTCATTTTCCCTGAGTATCATATTGCTATGTTCTTCTCGGAAGATTGTAATCTGCTTAATTCACCGAATAAAAGTGTTGCAATTTTCGGAACCTCGGATTATGCCACCGTAGAAAAAGACGAGGTGTCATACAGAATAGATAAAAAGGGGAACAGAGTCTATCGGTACAAACTGTCCGATCTCGGAAAGTGTGCTTCGTCATACCATTCATCTATTTACAAAGCTTTTGCGCTCAATGGGAGTTATGGTTTGGTAAGCAAAGAGGATGTGGACATCAGTGGATACAAAGATTTTAATATTTATCCTCAGTATCAGATGCTTTATGTTTTACAGGGTGATGTTGAAAACCCGATGATCGTAGCTGTGAAAAATGACAAATTTGGAGTTGTAGATAAAAATAATAAAACGGTTATCCCTTTTATTTATGAAGATATCAAAACTAATTTGAGTTGGAAAACGGCTAATCTTTTCGAGGTTTCCAAGGATGGGGAAACGTATTTTTTTATTGACAGAAATAATAATGCATATTAATTAAAAAAAATGTAATTTCGCAGTCAGAAATTTAAGGGGTGCTGTCACAAGCTGAGATTATACCCAATGAACCTAGAACAGGTAATGCTGTTTAGGGAAACATTCATTATAATTGATGAATGATAAGCGATAATTGATTAATAATAACGTTATAAAAAATCATTTATCTATTATGAATGATCAATTATAATTATAGTCGCCCCTTTTATTCCAATAAATTTTAACAACAAAAATTTAAACGAATGAAAGGATTTGTTTTTTTAGGGGTATTCATTGCTCCATTTTATCTTTCACAAACTGTTCAGGATTCTGCACAAATTACTTCTATTCCTGCCGTCGAATTCACAAAAAGAACGCCGGTTGCAAAATCGATCATCAATGTCGAAAAAGATCTGGCAGACAAAAATCTCGGACAAGATCTGCCGATTCTTCTGAAAAATCAAATGTCGGTTGTTTCCACTTCTGATGCTGGAAACGGAGTAGGTTATACGGGGCTTAGGATCAGGGGAACTGCAGGGACGAGTATCAATGTGATGTTGAACGGAGTTCCTTATAATGATTCGGAGTCTCAAGGAACGTTCTTTGTGAATGTTCCGGATCTCACGAGTTCTGCGTCACAGATTGTTATTCAAAGAGGTGTTGGAACATCTTCAAATGGCGTTTCGGCATTCGGCGCAAGTGTGAACGTGCTCTCCAAAGACCCATCGGATGAATTTTCTGTTAAAACGGATGATTCCTATGGTTCTTTCAATACTTACAAATATTCTGCTGAGGTCAACTCTGGAAAATTCTGGAAAAATCGGTTATCTGTAATGGGAAGATATACTTACATCCATTCTGATGGATATATCGATAGAGCATTTTCAAAACTTCATTCCTATAACTTTTCTGCTTTGTTCCAAGAAAAAAATACCGAGTTGAGATTCTTGGCTTTTGGAGGGAAAGAGAAAACTTATCAGGCTTGGAACGGTGTTGACAAAGCGACTTGGGAAACGGATCCAAGATTCAACTATTCTGGAGCTATTTATGATTCCAATTGGGAAAATATAACGGGATATTATAATAATGAAACCGATAACTACAGACAAAATCATTATCAGCTATTATGGAATCAGAAATTTTCTGATAATTGGAAATTAGAGACAACAGCCCATTATACAAAAGGGAAAGGTTATTATGAAAATTATAAACAAGGTGACCCTTTTGCAAGATATAATTTGCCAAATCAAATTGTTGGAGGAAGCGAAGAAGAATATTCGGATTTCATTAGAAAGAAGTGGCTGGATAACGATTTTTATGGTGTGATCTCTACCTTGTATGGGGATTTGGGTGATTTGAGCCTTAATGTTGGAGCAGTTGCGAATCAATATTACGGAAGACATTTTGGAAATGTTACAGGAGTTTTTATTCCGGAAATCAATGAGTTTGAATATTACAGAAATCGTTCTGTTAAAAATGAAGTCTCTGGTTTAGCAAAAGCAATTTACAAACTGAATCAATTTGAGTTCTTTGGAGACTTACAATTGAGAAATATCGATTACGATACAAAAGTGATCCAGCAAGGCGATGATGAAGGTGTGGATCTTCATAAAAAATGGACTTTTTTCAACCCGAAAGCAGGGGTGAATTTTAATATAGAAAATGGTAAAGTCTTTGTTTCATATGCCAATGCACATCGTGAGCCGAACAGAGATGACCTTTTCGCCAATCCGGAAACAAAAGCCGAAACACTTCATGATTTTGAAGCAGGTTGGGAACAGCAGATCGGAAAAGTTGCTTTGACCGCAAATGCTTATTATATGTACTACAAAAACCAGTTGGTTTTGAATGGGCAGGTCAATAATGTGGGAGCGTTCATTAGGACCAATAGTGGCAAAAGTTACAGGCTTGGACTGGAATTAGGGATTCTGTCAAAGATCACAAAAGATTTGCAAATTTCTGCTAATGCAACTTTTAGTGATAACAAAAACAAAGATTTTTATTTTGAGTCAGAATCAGGAATTCAAAATTTGGGAGATACGGAGATATCTTTTTCACCAAGTTTCCTTGCCAATGGAAATGTTTTCTATTCGCCATTCAAAAATTTCAATCTGGGAATTACAGCTCAATATGTTGGTAAACAATATCTGGATAACACAGGCGATAAAGTGAATCAGTTGGATGCATATTTTGTTCCTGATTTTAATATGTCATATAAGTTGCCTCTCAGGAAACAAGATGTGACTTTGAGGTTCTTGTTAAATAATTTCACCGATACTAAGTATGTCAACAACGGTTTTAGTGGACCATATTACTTCGCACAAGCCGGAATTAACTTCCTTTTTGGGGTTTCTTTAAAACTGAAATAAAAATTTTTGATTTGATAATCAATGATTTGTGAGTTTTTAAGGTCTATTTTGTAAATTTTTATTTGTTAACTTAAAATTAATATTAGATTTACAACAATTTCAAGTACGTGTATAATGTACATTGAAATTGTATATAGACCTTAAAAATTTACATTTATGAAAAAAATCTATTCATTAATGCTTGCCGCATTGGCAGGTGTTACGCTTTCTGCGCAGCTTACTTATACCGTATCGAACGGTGTTTACAATCTTACTTACGGGAAATCAGGTGATTGGAGTTTCTATGACCCACAAAGCCAGCCCACGTTCTATGTTCACGTCTGGTCTGCTCAATCTGATGGTGATAATAATCAAGGAAACTTTGATGATGCCTGGTCAAACTCAAATACCACAATGACTTGGGACAACACGGAAGGTGCTTATGTTGGAACTATCAATTTAAACACAAAACTATTTACAAACTCCAACAATACAATGCCTCAGGGGACGGTGGTCCAAAGAATTGGAGTTGTTTTCAAAAACAAATCAAACGGAGCTGATTTCCAATCTGGGGATAGGGATTTGGAAGGACCAACGACGCTTACTGCAATGGCTGTTTCAGAAGCCGGCGGAAAGACAAAAGCTCAAGTCGCAGCAGGTAAACTATTCACTTCTGCAAAAGGGGATCTGGAGTTGACCGTTTATGATTTCGGAGGAAAGGTAATAAAGACCTTAAAAGTAAATGCAAATGGAAATCCTATCGAATTGAATCTTTCTCAAAAAGGATTGTATCTGATGAAGATCTCCGGCAACAACATTTCAGAAGTTGTAAAGTTTGCGTATTAACACTTCAATTAATTCATATCAAATCAAAAGGTTGCTGTAAAAGCAGCCTTTTATATTTTCTATAACATCAAAAATTATGTAGTTTTGTGGCGATGAATTTTGAATATCTTTTATATCAATATCTTCTGAAGCATAATAGGGCAGAAGTTCCGGAATTTGGAGTTTTCGAACTTACAAAGGAATCGGCTAAAATAGATGCTGAGAACTCTATTATTATTCCACCGAAAGAGACTATCGCTTTTGAATATGATCTCTCCGTATATGATAGTCAGCTGGCGAAATTTATTGCAGAAGAAACTGATTCCGATCTTTCCATCGTCCAGATGAATCTAAAATCCGAAGTTGCTAAATGGTTTCAGAAATTGCAGGCAGATAATTTCCTCGATTTGGAAAATCTTGGTCAATTTCAATTAGATGAACAGAATAAAGTAGTTAAGATAACAGATAGTAATTCTGATGTTTTTGGATTTGAAGAAGTTGATCTGCAACAGCTTAAAACCTTGAAATCAAAAAAAACATCAATAGAAGAAAATTATACTTTTAATAAGGGTGTGATCTGGGCTTTTATTGGTATCGTGATTGTTGGGAGTGCAACACTTTTTTTCTTTGGTGACCAAGAGCTCATATTTGGAAAGTCATCCCAGATTCCTACAAAAAAGATCATCAAAAAAGCGGAGCCTAAAAAAACTCTGGCAATACCTAAAATAGATTCAACAAAAACAGATAGTATAAAACCGACAACGAATGCAAAAATCCAAAAAACCAATAGATAGCCTAACGGTAATGACGAACATCGTCTTGCCCAACGAAACCAATTCATTAAGAAATCTTTTCGGAGGCGAACTGTTGTCAAGAATGGACAGAGCAGCTTCTATATCCGCAACAAGACATTGCGAAAGAAGAGTTGTGACAGCGTCTGTGAATCATGTTTCCTTTAATCATCCGATTCCCGAAGGCGGAATTGTAGTTTTAGAATCCAAAGTTTCCAGGGCATTTTCTACATCTATGGAAATCTATGTGGATGTTTGGTTGGATGATCCGATCAATCAGACAAAAATCCAAACGAATGAAGGAATTTACACCTTTGTAGCAGTTGATGAGTTCAATCGTCCTATTCCGATCCCAAAAATAGAGCCCGAAACAGAACTGGAAATCATTCGTTTCGATGCGGCCTTGAGAAGAAAAGAATTATCATTGATCTTGTCCGGAAGGATGAAACCAACCGATTCTGTAGAACTCAAAAAATTATTTCTGGGGACAGAATAATTTTAAAATATCAATTTAAGAACGGGCTTTATTAAAGCTCGTTTTTTAATTTTGCATTACAATTTGGTTCTAATATCTGAAACCTAATTTCTAATATCTATAATAATGAAAATCCTTCAACTCGATAAAAATCATCCGTTAATTTCTGAGCAGCTTACAGCAAAAGGTTTTGTTGTAGAAGAAGACCATTCTTCGACTTATGATGAGGTTTTGGACAAAATAAAAGATTATCAGGGAATCATTATCAGAAGCCGAATTCCGTTAGACAAAAACTTTCTGGCCAATGCTTCTCATCTCAAATTCATTGCGAGAGTAGGAGCGGGAATGGAAAATATCGATATAGAAACTGCGGAAAAATTAGGGATCAAATTAATTAATTCTCCGGAAGGAAACAGAGATTCCGTTGCGGAACACGTTGTGGGAATGTTATTGATTCTGATGAATAGATTATTCATCGCGTCCAACGAAGTCAAAAACGGGATCTGGAGACGAGAAGAAAATCGAGGCAATGAATTGTTGGGAAAAACTTTCGGAATCATTGGTTACGGGAATATGGGAAAAGCCACTGCTAAAAGACTTTCCGGTTTCGGGGTTGAGGTTATTTTTCACGATATTTTACCAAATCTTTCCGATGAATTTGCAACGCAGGTTTCTTTGGAAGAACTGCAGAAAAGAGCGGATATTTTAAGCCTTCATATTCCTCTGACTATGGAAACGCATTATTTGATTGATGAGGTATTCATTTCAAAAATGGAAAAGAATTTCTATTTTGTAAACACAGCTCGTGGGAAAAATTTAAAAACTAAATCTTTAGTACAAGCAATTGAATCAGGTAAGGTTTTAGGTGCTTGTTTGGATGTTTTGGAGTATGAAAAGTCTTCTTTTGAAAATCTTGAAACAGAGAACCAAGATTTGAAATTTTTATTAGATTCTGAAAAAGTGATTGTTACACCGCATATTGGTGGCTGGACAAGTCAAAGTAAAATCAAATTAGCTCAGTTTATTGTCGATAAGATTCTGGCAGATTTCGAAAATTAATTCTTAAAATTTCTCCACATTTAACATTTCTTAAGATAATTACTTTCGGTCAAAATTTCATTTTATGTTAACTTGCGAATCCTTAGAAGTTGGCAAAGAATGAATTTCAGAAAAGTAATCACGATAGGTTTAGCGGTTGTATGTATTAGTTCTTGTAAAAAGAAAGAAGAACAGATCAATGAAAATTACGAATCTAAACTTCCCAATTATGGCAACGTAGATTTAACCAAAGTTTTCACACCACAAGAATCTACACTTTCCAACGAATCTACGATTCTTCCTCAAATCAACAATTATTATCAGAAAATCTGGGAACAAGGCGACCTTAGCGGAGGAATTCTTGTTGCAAAAGGTGACAAGATCATCTTCGAAAAGTACAGGGGATTTGGCAGAGAAGGTAAGCAAATGCCGATTGATGCCATCACGCCGCTTCACGTAGCTTCGGTCAGCAAGACAATGACAGCAATGGCGGTTTTGAAATTGGTAGAAGCTGGAAAACTGAAAATGGAAGATGACTTGACCAAATTTTTTCCAAAGTTTCCCTATAAAGATATTACCGTTTTCAGTCTGTTGTCACAAAGAAGCGGACTTCCGAAATATGAACATTTTGATCAGGGCATAAAACCTGCTCCGGAAGAACTCAAAAAAGAATTCTTGACGAATCAGGATGTTCTGGATATGCTCATCAAATACCAGCCGGCTTTGGCAAGAATGTCCAACACAGGATTTATGTATTGCAACACAAACTTTGCTTTGCTGGCACTGATTGTTGAAAAAGTGACTGCAACCCCTTTTCCGGAAGCAATGCAGGAGATTGTTTTCAAACCTTTGAAGATGAGTCATACCTATATTTTCCAGAAAAAGGATATCCCAACAGCTTCGCAATCGTTCTTTAGTGGTTACAGACTGTATCCTTTGGACAAACTGGATTTGATTTACGGTGACAAAAACGTATACACAACGCCAAGGGATTTGCTTAATTTTTCCATTGCATTATATTCCAAAGATTTCCTGAAACCGGAGTTGGAAAACAAAATCTTTGAACCTTACAGCAACGAGAAAAAAGGAGTCAACAATTACGGTCTTGGTTTCCGAATGAAAGAATTTGATAACGGTGAAAAACTAACTTATCACAACGGTTGGTGGCACGGAACTAACTCGGTTTTTGCACATCTTTTGAAATCGAAAGTGACGATTATTGCCATTGGGAACAAGTATTCTGGGAAAGTTTATTCCGCATTGTCGTTGTCTGGGTTGTTTGAGGATTTTCCTTTCGAAATGGATAAATTCAACAAAACAATGAATCCAAAAGGAGCCGGCGAAAAAGATTCGGCATCTGCAGGAAACGGAGAATTGTAGAGTATTTTGGGCGCCTTTATCCGCCTTCCGTTCCCGCTTTTTTCTTTTTTGATAAAAAAGAAAAAGAGCTCCACTCAAGTCGGGGCGCAGATTCAACATAAAAACAACATTCAATATAAAAATACAATTTTGTCATTTTTAGTTACTTCGAGTGAAATATAACGTCAGAATTTTAAAAATATTATAAAAAATAATAAATTGATTATCAGAACTTTAATAATTATTAGAGTTCTTTTTTTATTTTTGATGTAATAATTGTTACATTACAGATGTCTTACTTTTAAACAGCCAAGAAATTGTAAAGGTTTCAAAACTAAAACTTTGAACCTCAAAACATTAAACTGAATCTATGACTCAAGACAACTTTCAAAAAATGGTATATATTCTCAAGGATGAGATGTATCGTTTTGCGAAAAAGTTTTTGATGAGCGCAGACGAAGCCGAAGATGTTGTAATGGATCTGATGATGAAGTTCTGGCAAAAGAAGGAAGAACTTTTGGCTGTAGAAAACCTGAAAAGTTTTGCAATGAGAAGTGTGAAAAACGAATGTCTGAACCGCCTGAAACACCACGAAGTGAAGTTGGGGTTTGCAAGCCAGACAAGACATCAGTCAGAGCTTTATCAGATAGAGACAAATAATATGAGAGAGCAGATTTTGGGATTTATCAACCAACTGCCCGAGAAACAAAAAATGGTCATTCACTTAAAAGATGTTGAGGAATATGAGATTTCGGAAATCTCGGAAATGATGGAAATGGAAGAAAATGCAGTCCGGGTCAACCTGATGAGAGCCAGACAAAAAGTGAAAGAATCAATTAACAAACTTTATGCGTATGAAAACCGACAGATACAAGGATTGGGAATCTAAATTCTTCGAAGGCGAAGACCTTACGCCGGAAGAAGAATTGTTCCTGAAAAATGAAAGTGATAATCCGTATTTTTCTTTTCTGAAAGAAGAGAAACAGGATAAATTAGATATAAGCTTCGAGGATTTTTTAAAGAAAACAGAGGAGCCAAAAATAGTAGCACTTCCGATTGTGAAAAGAAAATCTTATACACAATACTGGATGGCGGCGAGTCTAGTTTTATTAATGGGAATCAGCGGATTTTGGATGTTTAATCATCCGGAAAATATTGAACCTCAGATTGTAAAACATACAGAAGCTCCTAAGAAAGTTGAAGCTTCAAAAGTTTCTCCAGTTGAAGAAGTTTCAAATCAAAAATCAGTTTTGGCTCAACAAAATGTTCAACCTGAAACACAAAAAGTTGAGAAGAAAAAGACAGTTGAAAATCAAGAATCAAAAGCACAATTTGCTTATCATCAACCAAAACAAATAAATGAAAATCTTAATCAAAATAAAGTAAACTCAGATTCGGATTACAACCCGA
The DNA here is from genome assembly GCF_900102265.1 of Epilithonimonas hungarica. Taxonomy (GTDB): domain Bacteria; phylum Bacteroidota; class Bacteroidia; order Flavobacteriales; family Weeksellaceae; genus Epilithonimonas; species Epilithonimonas hungarica. Next base: position 398,670 of record NZ_FNBH01000001.1, read on the forward strand.
ATTATGTTATCATCAATGGAAAGCCGGTTTATAGCGAGCAGGAAGCTATTGCTGTGACAGAGGATACTTTTAATTATTTCGCAAGTAACGTTACTCAAACCATAAATCAAGCAGAATCTGCCCAAAGTCAATCATTAGACTTTTACAGGATTCTTAATTTTTAAATATTAATTAATTGAAATCGCTATCGAAGAATATTCTGAAAATAGTACTAAATTAAATGGCGATTGCAGGACCTTAGACAAAATCATTATGAAATCGTTTTACGATTGCATAAGACCGTAAACAAATTATAAAATTACTTATGAAAAAAATATCAATATTAATCGTATTATTTCTTCTGTCCACTAATATTTTCGGACAAACAGAAGAACTCAATAAGCTCTTTGATAAGTATCAGGACACGGAAGGCGTGACCTCTATCAAGATTGCAAAACCTATGTTCAAATTGTTGAATAATCTAAAAATCGATAATGAAGAACTTGGCAAGATTCAACCACTTTTAGGAAAAGTTAATGGACTTAAAATGCTGGTTCTGGAAAAATCTGCAAAATCAGATAATCCGCTCGTAGATGAAAAGAAAATTGAAAAAGAAATTGCGAATTCCCTCAAAAATATGAAATATGAGGAATTGGTAACCGTGAACAATCGCGATGCTAAAATCAAGTTTATGGCGCAGGATATCACAGCGAATGTTATGGACAATCTGATTCTTAATATTATGTCGGAAGAGAGTTCTGTGCTGATGATGCTGGACGGAAAAATCTCTATGGATGATGTGAATAATCTGATGCAGGAAACCAAAAATGTGACTTCTGTAAATCCGGTTTCTACAATCAAATCTGACAAAACCAATGTTGGAAGTGTGAGAGATGTTCCTGCTTTCAATGGAATAGAAACGTCTTCGGGAGTGGAAGTAGAATTCACTCAAAGTACAAAACAAAGTGTGGTTGTAAAAGTGGAGCCTGAGAAACAACAATACATTATCACAGAAGTTGAAAACGGTGTCTTGAAAATCTTCGTGAGAAACAAAGGCGTTAAAAATTTAAGATTCAATGAATTGAAGGTTATCGTTTCCGGACCAAAATTATCAAAACTGATTACAAAATCCGGTTCGACTTTCAAAGCGGTTGCTCCAGTTAGCGAAACTACTTTTGCGGCAAGCTGTTCATCAGGTTCACAAGTTTCCGGCGACTTTATAATCTCTACCAACACAGCTTTGGACGTTTCTTCTGGTGTAAGTGTGAAAATGAATCTTGAAACCAAATCTCTGGCTTTGGAAGCAAGCAGCGGAAGTTCTATCAAGTTAACGGGAAAAGCAGATTCCGGAGTTTACAGCGCAAGCAGCGGAAGTTCTATCTCAGCAGGTGATTTTGTAACCAAATCTGCAGTCGTAGATGCGTCTTCCGGAGCTAGTGTGAAAATTAATACGACAGAAAGTTTAACAGCAAGTGCAACATCGGCAGCGTCTGTACAATACAAAGGAAATCCTTCTAAAGTGACAAAATCTGCCAACGAAATGACGGGCTCAACTATTAACTCTATAAACTAGAAATTATGTTAAGATTTATATACATTATCATTTTGACGATTGTCGGTTTCTTTCTACAGTCGTGTATGGTTTCTCAGAAAAAAGTTCATACCGATTTTTTTGACAACCCAGGATTCAAGGAGAGTTCAACTTTTGTAAGCATCAATGTTCCGACTTTTTTAGCTAAATCTTATGTGAAGCAGGCTTTGAAAGAAGACGGAGAAAGTCAGGAAGTGATAGACCTTGTAAAGAAGATCAGTGATGTAAAGGTCTTGATTGTGGAAAGTTCCAAAACACCAGTCAAAGCAGAATTCCAGAAATATCTGACCAAAAATAACTACGAAGAATGGATGTCCGTAAAACAACAAGGTCAGGTTGTAAGCATCAACGCACAGCAAACCAATGATATTATCAAGAGAATGATAATTACTGTGAATGATGATAATGACCAGAGTGTTTTTGTAGATGTGAAAGGGAAGTTTACGCCGGATGATGTTTCAAAGATCATCAATGCGACCGAAAAAAATCAAATCAAGATCAATAGAAATTAATTTTTCAGGACCACTATTTTTTAGTGGTTTTTGTGCTTGGAGAATTTTAGAAATGAACTTTGGTGACTTTATCGTGAGATTTCAAATAGAGTGGAAGTGCAGCGGAACCATACCATTTATAAATTTCGACATCGAAAATCCCTGACTTTACAGAAGGGTCGGTCAAGACTAAACTTTCTGCTTCTTCTTTGGTTTTCGCATCCAGAATGAAAATTCCACTGTAATCATTTTGGTTTTTTTCCAGCATAGGTCCTGCAACAATTAGCTTTCCGTCTTTTGCCAGTTTGCTGATGTTTTCCATATGACCTTTCATCAGTTCTGATTTTTTGGCTTTGTCGTTGATTTCAGCTTTTCCTTTTTTGAGAATAACTAAATAATAGGATTTCATTCCGTATTGGTCAGCTCCGAGAGAATCAGCTAATTTCTTGTCAAACCCTTTGTTCTGGGCATTAACGAATGATGAGAATATCATTACAGAAAGAATTATAAATAGAGATTTCATAATTTGATGTTTATTAAGATTCATTGATGAGCGAAGTGTCTGGGTGAACTTAAAATATTTGCAATACTGTTAAAAAATCTTCGCGGACTTTGCGCTCAACTTAATTCAAATTTAGAATAAAAAATGAAATCTCAGATCGGCATAGAACAATTATCTCCTGAATCTGAAATACTCGGTCAATTCGTGTTTTTTGCCTTTAAGAAAATCAGAAGCCATTTCCATTCCTATCACCGAAAATGTAATCCCATTCCCTCCAAAACCTAAAACAAAATAAGCGCTTTGGAAATCAGGATGTTCACCGATGTAAGGCAATCCGTCTTTGGTTTCACCGAAAGTTCCTGCCCAGACAAAATCGGTCCGAAAATCATTTTCAGGAAGATATTTATCCAGTTTTTTAACCAATTTTTGTTCCTTTTCGTGAAGCAAAGAATCACGTTTTTTAGCATTCACAAACTCCTCATCTTCGCCACCGATCAAAACCCGATTATCATCAGTAGTTCTCATATAAATATAAGGTTCGGCCGTGTTCCAAACCAAAAGGTCGTTCAGCTCTTTGTGATTTTTCTCGTGTTGTTCGCCGACGATCGCATACGTTGATAATAGATTTACAAAATCGTCTTTGATGATTTCTGTACTTTCGAAACCGTTGCAGAAGATTACTTTTTTAGCTTTGATTGTATTTTCAAATTCTGTAGTAGCGATGACGCCATTTTTCTTGTAATCGAATTTAATAATATCGGTTTTATCAAAAACTTGCAATCCTTTTTTATGATTGTAATGTAGAATGTCGTGCGCCAGACAAAATGCATCGATGCTTCCACCTTGTTCAGATAAGATTCCTCCGAAAGTATTATCGATTTTAAATGTCTTGCTGATTTCTTCTGATGAAAGCCATTTTACAGGAAACTTCGCCGATTGCCGCGTTTCGAATTCCTTCATCAAGTCAGGAACATCTTTCTTGAAAGCCGCAAAATAAAGTGACTCTTTTTTCTTGAAACCACATTCAGATTTGATTTGCTTAGCGACTTTCCCTAAAGTGTCGATAGACTCATAACACGCCCAATAGGCTTTTTCTGCACCTTCTTTCCCAATCATTTCTGAGAGCTCAAAAAGAGGAACGTCAATCTCGTATTGAAGCATCGATGTCGTTGCACTTGTACTTCCATTCCCGATTTCTCGTCGGTCAACCAAAACAGTTTTGAAGCCGTCTTTTATCATCTGATGAGCCAAAAACGAACCCGTTATTCCGCCACCGATAATAAGGATTTCAGTTTCGATATTTTCTCTAAGCGAAGGATAAGAATGTTTGATGCCGTCTTTGACGAGCCAGAATGGTTCGGGAGATTTGAGTTTCATATGAAGATTTAGTTGTTATTAAATGTCATATGTAATCGCGAAGCGATTTCATAGTTTTACTTTTGATTTGATTGTTCTTGCTAATCAAAAAGCAAACCGTGAATTTTTGGGAATAAAAAACCGCAGAAATTCTACGGTTTGATTCTATTTCTTAATGAATTTGGAGGTCAGATTATTTTTGTCAGTTATTATTCTTATATAATAGATGCCTTTGATGAGTTTTCTGACATCAATTTGATTATTTGAATTGAATTCTGTGGTTAGCTTTCTTCCTGTAGAATCGTAAATCTCGATATTGTTGATTTTGTCTTTTGTATAGATGTTGATGAAATCAGACGTTGGGTTGGGATATACATTAAAGGTGCTTTTAGGGATATCCTGCGTAGCCAGTTCTTCTTTTTCTAAGAATAATATATAATTATTAAAACCTCCTAAATCATCAAGTGTATGGTCTAAAACAGAATTTTTAAAGCTATTAGAAGCTATTGCCACTTTATCTTTTCCATAAACACTTAAGTAAGGGTTGCTTTCAGAATAATCAATGGATTTATAATATTTTAAATTTGCATTTGAATCAAGTTTTAATAATTTGGTGTATAAGTTTGATACTGCTGGTATTTCATTACTTCTATAATTCAAGGAGCCTCTCCATATATCAATAATGTAAATATTTTTATATTCATCAAAATCAATATTGTTTGAATTATAATTTTTAATTGAAGAATCTGGTAAGGAATTTGAATAGCCAGAAGAAAAGAAGGGATATGACCAAAGAATATCTCCTAAAATAGTGATTTTTGATATTAATGAAGTAGAGTTATATAAAGTATCTGGATAAGGATTTATAAAAGGTTCATTTTGTAGATTCATATTATCACTTGTATAACCGTACAAAACAAAATTCTCACCGTCAAATTTAACATCGGTACTTACATATTCAACATTGCCAGCGTTGTTTGAAAGATAATTTTTAGCTAGTATTACATTTCCCTGTGAATTCATTTTTAACATCACGAATTTGTAATTACTTTGCCCGTTTTGTGGAATTGTTACAGAATCAAAATGCATGTCGCTATTTTGATTTTCAACATTAAAGAACATATAGATATTATTCTGTTGGTCAAATCTTGTAAATAATTCTGAGCCTATTATGTAAGGAAACGATTTGAAGAAAATCTTATTTCCATCGGTATCAAGTTTTAATATGAAAAAGCTGTTCCCGGGGACTTGAAATTCTTCATTATTATAGAATATGTTTGTTGAATTGGTTTTGCCCACTATAATTACATTCCCTTCATTATCATAGTATGCGGAAATATCTTTTGCAAATGGTCCTCCAGGCCAACCTACCCAAAAACCTAGATAATTTGACCATTTTAAAGAACCGTCATCATTGAATTTTGATATTTTTGCGCCGGAATAAAATTCTTCAAAATATCCTTTGCTGTCGACTATTTTACAAGATGAAAAATCATCGTGATAACAATTGAATACAGAAACTATCTCTTTATTATTGTTTATGTCGATGCGATGTCCTTCTATCCAATAATCAGTATAATTATCTATAACACCTTCTGCTTTTATTTTCCATTGCAGATTGCCATTGGAAGATAATTTTGAAATGATATTGTTGTTCGCCGTTTTTTCATTTTCCTGTCCAAAATAGTTAAATAATTTTCCTTTTGTAACATAAGAATTATAAATATCGCCATTTTCATAAACCTTAAATAATTCTCGACTTCGAAGATAGCCAAATTCACTATTGGGTTGATAAGTTCTAATTATGGATAGGTCTGCCTCATTATTTTCTTTTTTTAGAATATCTGTACTGTAAAAGCCCTCCGTATTTGAAAAATCAAATCTTGGAACTGTCACATATATATTCTCAGAATCATGTTTAATATCAACATCATAATATCCATTATAATTATCGAATGGGATTCCATTAATAGAATTACGGAGAGTACCATCTTTTTTGATATTAAAAAATGCTCTTCCTGTGAAACTATAGAAAATATTATTGTAATAGTATCCACTTAAATTGGGTTGTCCAAAAACAATGTTTACATCACTGTTGCTTCCTTTATAAAGTTTTGGACCCCAAAAAGGTGAGATGTAGCTATTTGACAAGTGACCATATATCCATTCTGAATTAGTAAAATCCAAATTGAATTTTGCTACCCAAAAATTACTAGTATAACCAGTTTGATTCGCGTTTTTTAAGCCTGTTTTGATATAACCTGAACTACTTTCTGCAATAAGATTTCCGCTGAAAGATAATGATAATATAATGTAGAGAGTATTGTCGTCAGAAATTAAGATGTCAAAAATTCTAGATGATTGATTAGGATTTCCGTATAATTTTAAAAAAGATTTAGGTTCGAAATTTAAATCTGTTTTTAAAATAAACCCAGCGTTTGTGTTAAAATTACTTCCCAGAACCTGAATGGTATTATTCGCAGAACATGATAAAAATAATTCATTATTCTTCAGTTGAATTGATGATATGGTAATATCTGTGTACATTTTCTGATTAATGATTTCTCCATTGTCAACATTTAGATTTAATAGATTTCGGTCATTGAGATAAAATAATATATTTCCCTCTGTTACAATTTTTGCATTGGAATTGTTATATATGGCAGGCTGCTCAATTTTAGCCCCCCATAATAGGGTTCCATCATTGTCGTATTTTAGAATAATAACTTTTCCGGCTTCCGTTGGAACATAAGAATTACCATTTATTTCTATCGTTCCTTCAAATGTTGCAGCAACATATATATTGTTATTATTGTCAATCGTAATATAATAAGGTTGGATTTTTCCACCAATCCCTGCATTAAGCGTCTTAAGCCATATTTTTCCACCAGTATTTTTATCGGTCTTTGCAATGTAAAAATCATTTATACCAATGGTCGGAATTGTCTCATTCAAAAAATTATAAGGACCATTTGCATAGCCTGTAGATATGTGATTCCCATCGCTGTCAAACATTGTTTTTAGAAGCTGACCACCATTATAGGTGTTGACTTGAAATAATTTTGTTGTATTTAAAGAATTTTCCTGTGCAATTGAAAAAATAGATAAAAAAAGGATAGTTAGAAAATATAGTTTTTTCATGAAATAGTTTTTTCCAAAAATAATAAAAAAACCTCAAAGAAATTTCTTGAGGTAATTTTAAATAATTGGCTGGCGACTTTCGCCTACATATTTCTCCTATACTTCCCACCCACTTCAAACAGCGCATTCGTAATCTGCCCAAGCGAACAATATTTCACCGCATCCATCATCACTTCAAAAAGATTTTCCTGGTTAATGGCAGAAATTTGAAGTTTGTGCAGCCATTCTTCGGTTTGGTTTTCGTTGGATTTCTTAAAATTTTCTAAATTTTTGATTTGTGCCTGTTTTTCTTCCTCAGTCGAACGGATCACTTCTCCCGGGCGAACGGTTGGCGAACCATCTTTTCCAAGGAAAGTATTTACCCCGATGATCGGATATTCTCCTGTATGTTTCAACCATTCGTAATGCATCGATTCTTCCTGAATTTTCGAACGTTGATACATTGTTTCCATCGCACCCAAAACACCACCTCTTTCTGTGATCCTGTCGAATTCTGCATAAACAGCTTCTTCTACCAAATCCGTCAATTCTTTAATAATAAATGAACCTTGAAGCGGATTTTCGTTTTTCGCTAAGCCTAATTCTTTATTAATAATTAATTGAATTGCCATCGCTCTTCGCACCGATTCTTCAGTCGGAGTTGTGATGGCTTCGTCATAAGCATTGGTGTGAAGCGAATTACAGTTATCGTAAATTGCATAAAGTGCTTGTAATGAGGTCCTTATGTCGTTGAAATCAATTTCCTGAGCGTGAAGTGAACGTCCCGAAGTTTGAATATGGTATTTCAACATCTGGCTTCTTTCGTCTGCTCCATATTTTAATTTCATGGCTTTTGCCCAGATTCTTCTTGCTACACGTCCGATTACTGAATATTCAGGGTCGATACCGTTGGAGAAGAAGAAAGATAAGTTCGGTGCAAAATCATTGATGTCCATTCCTCTTGACAAATAATATTCAACATAAGTAAAACCATTTGCCAACGTAAATGCCAACTGAGAAACCGGATTGGCACCCGCTTCCGCAATGTGATATCCTGAAATTGAAACCGAATAGAAGTTTCTTACTTTTTCTGTGATAAAATATTCCTGAACGTCACCCATCAATCTTAGGGCAAACTCAGTAGAGAAAATACAAGTATTCTGAGCTTGGTCTTCTTTTAAAATATCGGCCTGAACGGTACCACGAACGGTCGCGATCGTTTTAGCTTTAATTTCAGCATAAGCTTCGGCAGGAATTACTTCATCTCCCGTTAAACCTAATAGTTTTAAACCTAAACCATTGTTTGAAGGAGGTAATTCTCCGTTATATTTTGGTCTTTCTAAGCCTTTATCGTCGAATTTTGCTTTTAGAGCTTTTTCAACATTTGCTTCAAGCTTGTGTTCTGCAATATATTTTTCAACATTTTGATCGATGGCAGCATTCATAAAGAAAGCCAACAACATCGGAGCCGGTCCGTTGATGGTCATTGAAACCGAAGTCATTGCGTTCACCAAATCAAAACCTGAATACAATTTTTTCGCATCATCTAAAGTGGCGATGGAAACTCCCGCATTTCCGATTTTACCATAAATATCCGGTGGTAAAGCTGGATCTTGACCGTACAATGTTACAGAGTCAAACGCTGTTGATAAACGTTTTGCATCCATTTCCGCAGAAACGTAGTGGAATCTTCTGTTGGTTCTTTCTGGTCCGCCTTCTCCGGCGAACATTCTCGTCGGGTCTTCTCCTGTTCTTTTAAAAGGATAAATTCCGGCTGTGTAAGGAAATCCTCCCGGAAGATTTTCCTGACCTTTCCATTTGATCAGATCTCCCCAATCTGTATATTTTGGTAAAGCGATTTTTGGAATTCTTAAATGAGATAAAGATTCTGTTGAGGTCTCCACTTTAATTTCTTTTCCTCTTACGAAATAGGAATAAAATTCTTCATGGAAAGCTTTTTTCGTATCATCCCAAGTTTTTAGGAAGTCGATATTTTCCTGTTGAAGTTCTTTTTCTGCTTTTTGATATTCAGCGTCTAAAGTTTCGTTGGAAAGGAAATTTCTAACGCCTTCAATATGATACATTTTTCTTGCAAGCTCAGCTTGTTTTTCGATGTTTGCATCATAAATTCTGTTATTTTCAACAATTTCAGATAAATAACGAACTCTTTTCGGAGGAATAATCGTCACTTCGTCAGTAATTTCCTGCTCAACAAAACCCTGTAAGTTTAAATCAGAATATTTCTCGTTAACTTTCACTATTAATCTGTTGTACAATTCAGTCGTTCCGTGGTCATTGAACTGAGATGCTTTTGTTGCATAAACCGGCATATCATCCAACGGACTTTCCCACAGCAAATGGTTTCTTTGGAACTGCTTTCTTACAGCCTGAAGCGCATCCAAAGCACCACGTTTGTCAGATTTATTTAAAGCCACCAAATCTGCATAATCCAACATATCGATTTTTTCCAACTGTGTTGAAGCTCCGTATTCAGGAGTCATCACATACATTGAAACATCCGCAAAATCAGACACTTCCGAACCAGATTGTCCGATACCTGAAGTTTCTAAAATGATTACATCAGGATGAGCCAATTTCAACACGTTCAAAGCTGAATGAATGAACGGAGAAACAGAAACGTTGTTCTCTCTCGTAGCCATCGAACGCATATAAACTCTCGGATCATTGATCGCATTCATACGAATCCTGTCACCCAAAAGTGCACCTCCGGTTTTCTTTTTCGAAGGGTCAATGGAGATGATTGCAATTTTTTTACCAGGATTTGAACGTAAGAAACGTCTTACTAATTCGTCCGTCAAAGAAGATTTTCCGGCTCCACCAGTACCTGTGATACCGATGATCGGAATATTTAAGTCTTTTGATTTTTCATCAATAGCTTTTACCAATTCAGGTTTTTCTTCTGAGAAGTTTTCGACTGCGGAAATGATTTTGGCAATGCTGGTCGAATTTTCAAAACTGATTGAATCCAAATCTTTCACTGTGACTTCTTTTCCGGTGGCGAAATCTGACCTTTTCACCAAATCATCGATCATTCCCTGAAGACCAAGCTCACGACCGTCATCCGGAGAATAAATTCTGTCGATGCCGTAGGCCATTATATCTTCGATTTCTTCTGGCAGAATTACACCGCCACCACCACCAAAAATCTTGATCTGCGGAGAGTTTTTTTCTCTTAATAGGTCGTAGATGTATTTGAAATATTCGTTGTGGCCGCCTTGATAGGAGGTCAGCGCAATAGCGTTTGCATCTTCCTGAATGGCCGTATTCACCACTTCTTCAGCTGATTTGTCGTGCCCAAGGTGAATGACTTCGCATCCCGTTCCCTGAATGACACGGCGCATAATATTGATGGCCGCATCATGCCCGTCAAATAGTGAAGCGGCTGTTACGATCCTGATCTTGTTTTTAGGCGTATATTTTGTGCTTTCCATTTCTTAAAATCGATAGTGTCCAAAGATAAAATTTTTTTTGAAATGGAAAATAGACGGAAGATGATAGACTGATAGATAATAGGTTTTTTGCTAAATTTAAATTTAAGACATCACTTAATAGCCCCGATAGTAGCGGCATCCTTTTTTGAGTGAGGCGGCGAGCGCAGCGACGCCGACCGAGCGAAAAAAAGATACAGCGGATAGCGGGATAAGCTCCTAAAAAAATTATTGCTTGATGAATTTGAAGTTTTTGTTCCCTTCCTGTGTTTTGATGATCAACATGTAAACGCCACTTGGAAGTTTTGAAACATCGATTTTTGATTTGGTCTCAGAGAGCATTTGTTTTCCACTTAAATCATAAATGTGAACTTTTTGAATATCATATTTTGAACTTACAATGTTTAGATAATCTGAAGTTGGATTTGGATAGATGTTAAAATATTTTGCAGTTTCTGCAGTTCCGAGGATTTTTACAAGAGAAATCGGATTTCGGAAAAGTGATAAATCAAAAACGACGGAGTTGTCCAAAATAGAATAGGTGTAAGCCTCGACAGTGTAGGTGGCATAATCTGATTCCTCCACATCATTGAAACTGAGGTCTGTTGTTGTGACATTCATTTTCTGATCCAGGTTTTTGAACCAAGTGAAAGTATATTCGCTCCCAGAAAGCGATTGTTCTAGTTTGGCAGGCTGTCCGATGACGCCTAAAACTTCTTTTTCCTCATCATAACGCTGAGGAGAATAATTGAGTTCTGTCTGCTCGTTGTAATCTACAATGTAATTGGATAGCTGGTTTTTGTTAAATCGATTGTTACTAAGATGTGTTATTTCCGGCAATTTATCGTTGAGGTCGCCGGAGAGCTGATTGCTATTGAGATTCAGCATCAATAGCTTTGTCATTGCTAAAAATTCTGAAGGGATATTACCCGACAATAGATTGTTGTTCATGAACAATTGTTGAAGGGCCGGAAGTCCGGCCAATATAGAAGTACCTCCTGAAATTTTATTTCTTCCAAGATTCAGAGTCTGAAGCTTTTTCAACAAACCGACTTGAGCTGGGATCTGTGAGAATTGATTGCTCTCTAAAGAAAGCCATTCTAAATTTATCAACGGTGATAATCCAGATGTGTTCTGCTCTGTTAGGTTATTACTGCTTAGGTCAAGGCTTGTAAGTTGTGTCAATAATGAAACCTGAGTTGGGATTTGTGTTAAAGCATTACCTGAAAGCGAAAGTGAGGTTAACTTTGAAAGCCCGGCGATATTGCCGTAAGCATTTGCCAAAATTGGATTGTTGTCTAAGATCAGGCTTTCAAGATTCGAGAAAGTGGTAATTCTTGACGGGATGTTTTGAAGTCCGAGGTCAGCGATGTTCAGATTTTTGATGTTATTGTAACCCTGTAATAATCCATTGACATCTGGAATTATAAAGCTGTTGCCACCCAAAGCGAGGTCTTGGACATTGAAAAGTCCTGTTAAAGAATTGGTAGGATTACCATTTAATCTGTTGTTGCTAATGTCCAACTTGGTCAAAGAGCTTAATGAAGAAATTCCCATTGGCACCTCTCCGGAGAGCTGATTATTACTCAAGTCTAATTTAGTAAGATGGGTAAGTGATGAGACGAATGTTGGGAAAGCACCTTTCAGGGCATTGCCTGTAAGGTTGAGCTCATCAACCATACCATTTTTTATAGAGACGCCGAACCACGTTTTGGGATCCTTTTCCAAGTCCCATGTTCTGTTCCAGTTTTCGCCATCTGTAGCATTGTATATACTTACAAGTGCATTTCTTTCTGCATTGGAGATGCTCCATTGAGAGAATAAGAAATTGGAAATCAATAAAAAGAATAGAATTTTTTTCAAATCTGTGTAAAATTAAAAGGCAAATATAATCGATAATCGAATTAGTTAATATATTTTCTAAAAATTTAATGATTATTTTCGCTTTTGGAATTGATTTTTTATGAGAAAGTATTTGATCTATTATATTTTATTATTCACTGTCGTTACGGGATTTTATTTTCTTTATGCCTATTTTCAACTATCAGGCAATCAATTTATTTATCCTATTGATGATGCTTATATCCATTTGGCGATTGCTAGAAAATTTGGCGAGTCCGGATTTTGGTCTATCAATTTTAATAGTTTTGATAGCGCATCCTCGTCTATTCTTTATACATTATTATTAAGTTCATTGATCAAGATCTTTGGCGAGAATGTTTATTATCCAATGTTTCTGAATGTAGCGGCGGGCTATCTTACTACCTATTGGATATACAAATATTTGAAGGATTTCTATTCTGAAAATGAATTGAAACTTGGCTTATTTTTGTTTTTGCCGGTTTCCTTATTATATGTCATGGTAATCCTGGGGATGGAACAGACAATCCATATGTTGTTGTCTGTAGTAGCAATTTATTTCATCAAGAAAAATTTCGATTCAGATTTTGAGAAGAGAGATTTAATTAAATTATTGTTTACGATTCTTTTTCTGGCAATGGTTCGTTTTGAGAGCATGTTTTTCATTTTCTGTCTCGGGATCATATTGTTGTTCAATAAAAAATTAAAGGAAGCTGTTCTTGTCTTTTTATTCGGTGCTCTTCCTATTATTGTTTTCGGTGTGATCTCTGTCATGAATGGTGGTTTCTTTTTTCCAAATTCAGTAATTATAAAAGGAAGTTATCCCGAAGGTAATGTTTTGATAAGTATTTGGTCTATTTTCAAGAAAGGAATATTGCTGAACATCTCTTTTTACAAGCTTTTTCTTTTCCCGTTGGTCTGCATCGGTATTTATCTGGTTGACCAATATAGGTCCTCCAAACTTAAAGTTCTTTTCAAAAAAGAATATCTGCTTTTTATTATTGTTGGAACGATTCTTTTACAAAGTGTTTTTGCAGTGATCAGATACAGGTATGAAAATTATCTTATGGCCATGCTTCTTATGGTCATGGTCCCGATGGGTATAGAATATTTTAAAAAAATTAAACTTGGGAGGAAGATTCTTATTAACTATCTGTTCGCTTTTTTTTTCGTGGGATTTTGTTTAGTTGGGGTTTATCGTTTTATTATTTCTGATTCCGCTGTCAAGATCTCTTCTAAAAATGTTGAGGAGCAACAAGTGGAAATGGGAAGATTCCTCAATCGATTTTACAAAGGTCAAAAAATAGTAGCCAATGACATTGGAGCAATCGCTTATTTTGGGAATGTGCAATTGTTGGATATGGTAGGCTTAGGTTCTACAGATGTAGCAAGATTTTATATCGAAAATAAAGGACTGGACGAAACCCGACTTAATAACAAATTCTACACTTTTTTAACAGATTATATTGCAAAAAAACATTATAAAGTGGCAGTTATCTATCCAGATTGGTATCCTGATCATGTTCCCAACAGTTGGATCCCTGTAGCGTCATGGAAAATTGAAAATAGTATTGGAACCGCTCAGAATAGAGTGGTCTGGTACGCCTTCAATATGGAAGATGCGAACACTTTGAAAGAAAATTTGAAAAAATTTGACCTCAATAGAAATGTTACGGAATACTTTTATATATATGAATAGAAAGATCCTGCTTCCGAAAAGCAGGATCTTTTATGTTCTATTTGCCAAGATAAGAATTGTACATCCAGACCTCTTTTTCCTGTTCCGTGATGTAGTCGCTCATTTGAGAATTGGTTCCTTCGTCTCCAGCCGCATCTGTAATATCTAAAAGTTCCCTTTGTAAATCGATTACGACTTTGAAAGAATTCAAAATTATTTCTACACTTTTGTTTCCATCGCTTACCTCTTTGCTCTCCTTGATGGTGGAAACTTTCAAATAATCTGAATAATTATGGTCGGGAGTTGCGCCTAAGGTCAGGATCCTTTCTGCGATCTCATCGATTTTCAAAACAAGACTATTGTAGAGTTCCTCGAATTTGGGGTGAAGTGTGAAGAATTGCTCACCTTTTATATTCCAGTGTGAACCTCTCGTGTTTTGATAGAAAACGGAATAGTTGGCTAAAAGGATATTCAGTTTTTCGGAGATTTTCTTACAGTCGGCTTCTTTCAGTCCGATCAATGTCGCATTTTTCATAGTTCTTGTAATTATATTAATGAATTGAATTTTTAATTAATAAGCATTATTTGTGATTCGGTAATTATCAATAATCTTTCCAAAATTAGTATTCTCAAAATGATATTCATAAAAAGTGACGAAGAATCATATTGGAAAATTCTATCACAAATTAATTTTTCATAACTACTTGTAGATTAAAAAATTATTCATATTTTTGCACCCTAAAATAAAAAGCAATTAAATGCCTACTATTCAACAATTAGTTAGAAAAGGAAGAGTCGCACTTACCAAGAAGAGTAAATCGGCTGCCCTTGATTCTTGTCCACAAAGACGAGGTGTATGTACGAGAGTATATACTACCACTCCTAAGAAACCTAACTCTGCACTTAGAAAAGTTGCAAGGGTAAGACTTTCAAACGGTAAAGAAGTCAACGCTTATATCCCGGGCGAAGGACATAATCTTCAAGAGCACTCGATAGTATTGGTACGCGGAGGAAGGGTGAAAGACCTACCGGGAGTACGTTATCACATCGTAAGAGGAGCACTGGACACTGCGGGTGTTAGTGGGAGAACTCAGAGAAGGTCCAAGTATGGAGCTAAGAGACCAAAACCAGGTCAGGCAGCTGCAGCACCAGCTAAAGGAAAGAAAAAGTAATCATTAAATAAGGTACAGAAACAATGAGAAAGACAAAAGCGAAAAAAAGACCGTTGTTACCAGATCCAAAGTTTAATGATCAATTGGTAACTAGATTCGTAAACAACTTGATGCTAGATGGTAAAAAATCTATCGCATTCAAAATATTCTATGATGCATTGGATATCGTAGAAACTAAAAAAGGAGATACGGAAAAAACTTCATTAGAAATCTGGAAAGACGCATTAACAAACGTTATGCCTCACGTAGAAGTACGTTCTAGAAGAGTAGGTGGAGCTAACTTCCAGATCCCGATGCCAATCAGAGCTGATAGAAAAATTTCTATGGCAATGAAATGGTTGATCAAATATTCTAAAGCTAGAAATGATAAGTCTATGGCTTTGAAATTAGCTAACGAAGTTGTAGCTGCTTCAAGAGAAGAAGGTGCTGCTTACAAGAAAAAGAGTGATACTCACAAAATGGCGGAGGCTAACAAAGCGTTTTCGCACTTTAAATTCTAATCTGAAATGGGAAGAGATCTTAAATATACAAGAAATATTGGTATTGCTGCTCACATTGATGCAGGGAAAACTACCACTACGGAAAGGATTTTATTCTATACAGGTGTAAACCACAAAATTGGAGAGGTTCACGATGGAGCTTCTACAATGGACTGGATGGAGCAGGAAGCTGAAAGAGGTATTACTATTACTTCTGCCGCTACCACTTGTTCTTGGAACTTTCCAACGGATCAAGGAAAAGCTTTACCAGAAACTAAACCTTACCACTTCAATATCATCGATACACCGGGACACGTTGACTTCACGGTAGAGGTTAACAGATCTTTGAGAGTATTGGATGGTTTGGTATTCTTATTCTCTGCAGTAGATGGAGTAGAGCCTCAGTCTGAAACAAACTGGAGACTTGCTGACAATTACAAAGTTGCTAGAATGGGATTCGTAAACAAAATGGACAGACAAGGTGCTGACTTCCTTAACGTGGTAAACCAGGTTAAGACAATGTTAGGGTCTAATGCAGTTCCAATCGTTTTACCAATCGGTTCTGAAGAGGATTTCAAAGGTGTAGTTGACTTAATTAAAAACAGAGCGATCATCTGGGATGAAGCAGGACAAGGGGCAACTTTCGAAGTTGTGCCAATTCCTGAGGACATGAAGGATGAAGTTCTAGAATATAGAGAGAAATTAGTAGAAGCTGTTGCTGACTACGATGAGACTTTGATGGAGAAATTCTTCGAAGATCCGGATTCAATCTCTGAAGACGAAATCAACGAAGCTCTAAGAAAAGCTACTATTGATCTTTCTATTATCCCAATGACCTGTGGTTCTTCATTCAAGAATAAAGGAGTACAGTTTATGCTGGATGCAGTATGTAAATACCTTCCTTCTCCATTGGATAAAGATGATATCAAAGGTACTGATCCAAGAACAGATGCTGAAATTACAAGAAAACCATCTGTAGATGAGCCTTTCTCTGCATTAGCATTTAAGATTGCTACTGACCCATTCGTGGGAAGATTGGCATTCTTCAGAGCATATTCTGGAAGACTGGATGCAGGTTCTTATATCTTGAATACCCGTTCAGGAGATAAAGAAAGAATCTCTAGAATCTATCAGATGCACGCTAACAAACAAAATCCAGTAGAATATATTGAAGCTGGTGATATTGGTGCTGCGGTAGGTTTCAAATCTATCAAAACCGGTGATACAATGTGTGACGAGAAAAACCCGATCGTTCTAGAATCGATGGTTTTCCCTGATCCGGTAATTGGTATCGCTGTTGAGCCTAAAACTAAAGCTGACCAAGATAAAATGGGTAACGCTCTAGCTAAATTGGCTGAAGAAGATCCTACATTTACTGTAAGAACTGACGAAGCTTCTGGACAAACGATCATCTCTGGTATGGGTGAGCTTCACTTGGATATCATTGTTGACCGTATGAAGAGAGAGTTCAAAGTTGAAGTTAACCAAGGACAACCTCAGGTAGAGTACAAAGAAAACTTGACAAAAACTGCAAATCACAGAGAGGTTTACAAAAAACAATCTGGTGGTAAAGGTAAATTTGCTGATATCGTATTTGAACTTGGACCTGCAGACGAAGGTAAGGTTGGTTTAGAATTCATCAATGAGATCAAGGGTGGTAACGTTCCTAAGGAATTTGTTCCTGCAATTGAAAAAGGCTTTAAAGCTGCAATGAAAAACGGTCCTTTGGCTGGTTTCGAAGTTGAAGGTATTAAAGTTGTTCTTAAAGATGGATCTTTCCATGCGGTGGATTCTGATGCTCTTTCCTTTGAAATGGCCGCTAAGTTAGGATTTAAAGAAGCGGGACGTGCTGCTAAGCCAGTAATTATGGAGCCTATTATGAAATTGGAGGTTGTAACTCCGGAAGAGTATATGGGTAACATCATTGGTGACCTTAACAAGAGAAGAGGTACGATCAGTGGTCAGGAAGAGAAAAACGGTGCCGTTGTGATCAAAGGTTCTGTTCCACTTTCTGAGATGTTTGGATATGTTACTACTCTAAGAACACTTTCATCAGGAAGAGCTACTTCTTCTATGGAATTAGAGAAGTATCAAGCTACTCCGCAAAACGTTGCTGAGGATATCATTGCTAAAGCAAAAGGCTAATTTTTTAAATTACAAGAAATGTCACAAAGAATCAGAATAAAATTAAAATCTTACGACTACAACTTGGTAGACAAGTCTGCTGAGAAGATCGTAAAAACGGTAAAGGCTACTGGTGCTGTTGTAAACGGACCAATTCCATTGCCAACGAATAAGAGAATCTTCACGGTGTTGAGATCTCCGCACGTAAACAAGAAAGCAAGAGAACAGTTCCAGTTATCAGCTCACAAGAGATTGATGGATATCTATTCTTCTTCTTCTAAAACTGTTGATGCTCTAATGAAATTAGAACTTCCTTCAGGAGTTGACGTAGAAATTAAAGTGTGATAAATCACATTTTGCTATGATACTAAATCCCTTTTCGAAAGAAGAGGGATTTTTTTATTCATATTTGAATGCTGAGAAAATTAAGACAGCTTAAAAAAAACTTAAAACAATTTATTTAATAAATTTATTGAAAACGTTTTTTTGGATAGATAAATTAAATCAAATTGTTAAAATTTTAAAATTTTTTTTAAATTAATAAAATAATCGTAATAAAATGTTACATTTGTCGCCTTAATTTTAAAAATATGAAGAAAGTTTTATCATTAGCGTTGGTTTCAGCATCCTTAGCTGGAATTGCGCAAACCGGAAAGTTGTGGAAAAAGACAACTTTCTCAAACAGGTCTGCAGTTGAGGAAAACCTGCAGTCTCTTAAAAACCCAAGCTTGTATGCTTTGGATCATACGGCATTGAAAAGTGCTTTGCAGAGAGCTCCGAAAAGTATAGATCATGTAAATTCCAAAATCATTTTAAGTTTTCCAAATTCTGAGGGCGAGTTTGAAGATTTCAGAATCTATGAAAAATCAAATTTCGAACCTGCATTGCAGGAGAAATATGCTGACATCCGCTCTTATGTTGGTGAAAGCGTATTTGGAGACTCGAAAATTTACTTTAGTGTTTCTCAATTTGGCTTATCTACAATGGAGATGCGTAGCGATAGGACTGTTGATATCATAGAGCCATACACAGCAGACCTGTCTTCTTATGTTGTTTTTAAAAGAACAGATGATAAGGGTATTGCGAAAGAATTTGAATGTAAAGTTCCTAATCTTACAAAAAAGAACTCCGACAACATAGATGGAAAAAGTGCTGATGACGGATTACTAAGAACATACAGATTAGCGCTGTCTTGTACAGGAGAATACGGTGCTTGGGCAGGGTCGGTAGCCAATGCCCTAGCTAGAATGAATACAACAATGACACGTGTGAACGGGGTCTTTGAAAATGAGTTTTCCATTCATATGAACTTAATTGCTGAAGAAGAAAATATCATTTTTACAAGTGCAAGCACAGACCCTTACTCTTCTGCAACTGCAGGAGCTTCTGGAGCCTGGAATGACGAGCTTAAGGCTGTTTTAATGGGATCAACTTATGGTATTGGTGATGCGAAATACGATATAGGACATTTGTTCGGACGTACTGGTGGTGGTGGATCCGCAGGATGTATTGGATGTGTATGCGATAGCAGTAATACATATGACTCAACTTACCAGTGGTATAAGCATAAGGGGCAAGGATTTACTTCTCCAGGAAGTGGTACGCCGGTAGGAGACAATTTTGATATTGATTATGTGGCACATGAGATGGGACATCAATTCGGAGGGTGGCATACTTTTACACATGGAGCAGAAGGCAACCCTTCACAAATGGAGCCTGGTTCTGGTTCTACGATCATGGGATATGCTGGGATTACTGCTAAAGATGTTCAGGCACATTCTGATGCTTATTTCCATTCTGCTTCAATCAGGGATATAACGAATTACATGAAAACTACATTAGGGAATTGCTCGGTAAATACTTCTAACGGGAATACTGCTCCTGTTGCAAACGCCGGAGCGGATTATACAATCCCGAAAAGTACTCCTTTTATGTTGACAGGTTCTGCAACTGATGCTAATGGTGATGCTCTTACTTATGATTGGGAACAATTTGATCTTCAAAACTCATCAACAACAAATCCTACCGCAACTAAGACTTCAGGAGTTAACTTCAGGTCTTATTCGCCTACAACATCGCCAACAAGGTATTTTCCTAACATGACAACTATATTGACAGGTAATTTGTTCACTGCTGCTACAGAATTAAATGTTGAATATTTGCCAAGCGTTGCGAGAACACTTAATTTCAGACTTACAGTAAGAGATAATAAGACAGGAGGTGGAGCAAATGCTTATGACGATATGAAAGTTACAGTCAATGCAGCATCGGGACCATTCAAAGTAACTGTCCCTAATACAGCCGTTACTTATGCTGGGGCTAGTACACAGACCATAACTTGGGACGTGGCATCTACAACTGCTTCTCCGGTAAGTTGTGCTAATGTTGATATTCTGATCTCAACAGATGGAGGAACTACTTGGTCAACTTTGGCAACTTCAGTGCCTAATGACGGCTCCGAATCTGTTATTCTTCCAAATCTGGATACAACAACCGCAAGAATTATGGTAAAAGCTAACGGGAATATCTTCTTCGATGTTTCGGATGCGAACTTTACAATTACAAAAACCAATTTGGCAGTGTCTGATGTTAATACAAAATCAGTTCAGATCTATCCAAACCCTGTAAAAGATGTGCTGAATGTTTCTAATGCTTCTCCATCTTCATCTTACGAGATTTTCAATACTGCCGGTCAAATTGTTTCCAAGGGAACTTTGTCAACAGGTAAGGTTATGGTGAACAAGCTAACAAAGGGCGTTTACTTTATCAACATAGATAATAATGGAATCGTAGTTAAAACTAAATTTGTAAAAGACTAGTGATCCTAATGCAATAACTATTAAGAAAAGGCCTTCAATTTGGAGGCCTTTTTTCTTGTTATCATAAAATGTTTATTTGATTTAACTTTGAAAATAAAAAATGAATAATAAAAATCTTTTCGAGAGATTCTCAAATTGGGCAACCAATTTTACAGGGAGTTCATCTGCTTTCATAGGAGCTGTCTTAATCGTTGTGGTCTGGGCGGTCACAGGTCCTGTTTTCCAGTATTCGGAAACGTGGCAATTGGTAATCAATACAGGAACAACAATCATTACTTTTCTTATGGTCTTTCTGATCCAAAAAGCACAGAATAAAGACAGTAAAGCCATCCAATTGAAACTTAACGAATTGATTGCGGCAAACAAACAAGCAAGTAACAGGATGGTGGATATAGAAGATCTCACAGAAAAAGAGTTGGACCAGCTTCATAAATATTTTGTGAAGATCGCTGAACTATCCAAACAAGCTGAGAATATCCATAAATGCTACTCGATAGATGCAGCCGAGAATAAGCATAAGAGCAAATACCAGAATAAAAATCAGGAATTATAAATATGTTATTCAAACGCCGATTCTAAAATGAATATTTTGCTAAAATCTCGTAACTCACAAATTATCAAATAATTTCCGAATATTTATTTGCCAATATAAAAAATATTCATAAATTTGCACACTCATTTTAGGGAAGGAGTATGCCTATTTCAGACATAGAATATTACGAACACCTCTAAAATGCTAAGTTTTAATATAATAGATATATATAAATAATGTCAGGTATTATTGGTAAAAAAATCGGTATGACATCTTTGTTTAACGAAGACGGGAAAAATATTCCTTGTACAGTTATTCAAGCAGGTCCATGCTCGGTTTTACAGGTCAGAACCGAAGAAGTTGACGGATATGTTGCTGTTCAACTAGGTTTCGATGACAAGAGTGAGAAGAACGTTGGTAAAGCGTTAGCTGGTCATTTCAAAAAGGCTGGTTCAACTCCTAAAGCTAAGTTGGTAGAATTCAGAAATGCATTCGAGCACGAAGTGAAAATAGGAGACAAAGTAGAAGTTAACATGTTTGCAGAAGGTGAGTATGTAGATGTAACTGGAACTTCTAAAGGTAAAGGTTTCCAAGGTGTTGTTAAAAGACATGGCTTTGGAGGTGTAATGCAGGCAACTCACGGGCAGCACAACAGACTTAGAGCTCCAGGTTCTATCGGTGCTGGGTCGGATCCTTCGAGAGTATTCAAAGGGATGAGAATGGCTGGAAGAATGGGAGGCGAGCAGGTTACTGTTCAAAACCTTCAAGTGTTAAAAGTGGATGAAGAACAAAATCTTTTAGTAGTAAAAGGTGCTGTTCCGGGAGCTAAAAATTCTTATGTAATTATCAAGAAATGGAACTAGTAGTATTAAATACATCAGGAAAAGAAACCGGAAGAAAAGTAACTCTAGACGAAACAGTTTTCGGAATTGAGCCAAATCAGCATGCGGTTTACTTAGAGGTTAAACAATATCTTGCTGCACAAAGACAAGGTACTCATAAATCAAAAGAGAGAAGCGAAATTACTGCTTCTACAAGAAAGCTTAAAAAGCAAAAAGGTTCGGGGTCTGCGAGATATGGTGATATCAAATCACCAACTTTCAAAGGTGGAGGTAGAGTTTTTGGTCCAAAACCAAGAGACTACAGATTCAAATTGAACAAAGCGCTTAAAAGATTGGCTAAAAAATCTGTTCTTTCTCAAAAATTGAGAGATAACAGCATCAGAGTTTTAGAGAATTTGAGTTTTGATGCTCCTAAGACCAAAGAATTCATCACGTTGTTGGATGCTTTGACCCTTACAGGTAAAAAATCATTATTCGTACTTCCTGAGGCTAACAAGAATGTATATTTGTCTTCAAGAAACTTGCCTAAAACAAGAGTGTTGAATTATAACGAGATCTCTTCTTATGATTTGATCAACGCAGGTGAGATCATCTTCTTAGAAGATGCAGTAGAAAAATTTCAGGAAAACTTAAAGAAATAGATCATGTCACTTATTATTAAACCAATTATTTCGGAAAAAGCAAACTATCTTACAGATCTAAGAGGCGCTTATTCCTTCTTGGTTGCTCCAAAAGCAAACAAGATCCAGATCAAAGGTGCTATAGAGGCAGCTTACGGTGTAAAAGTAGCGGACGTTAGAACGATGATCTATGCGCCTAAAGTTTCTGCCAAGCATACAAAAAAAGGACTTCAAGTTGGAAAGACCAATAAATTGAAAAAAGCTGTAGTAACATTGGCAGCTGGAGAAGTTATTGATATTTTCGCAACAAATTAATTAATTATAAATAATAGTAATGTCTGTTAGAAAATTAAAACCTATCACCCCGGGACAGAGATTCAGAGTTGTAAATAACTTTGAGGAAATTACTACCAACAAACCAGAGAAATCTCTAACGGTTGGTATTAAAAAGTCAGGTGGACGTAACCAAACTGGTAAAATGACCATGCGTTACACCGGCGGTGGACACAAAAAGAAATACAGAATTATCGACTTCAAGAGAAACAAGCAAGATGTTGAAGCAACTGTAAAAACTGTAGAATACGATCCAAACAGAACTGCATTTATCGCTCTATTAGAGTATGCAGACGGAGAAAAGAGATATATCATCGCTCCAAATGGTATCAAAGTTGATCAGAAAGTCATTTCTGGAGAAAGCGTAGAACCTAACGTAGGTAACGCAATGAAACTTAAAAACATTCCTTTGGGAACCGTTATCTCTTGTATCGAAATGAAACCAGGACAAGGTGCTATCCTTGCAAGAAGTGCTGGTTCTTCTGCTCAATTGACTTCTAGAGACGGAAAATATGCAATCGTTAAATTGCCTTCAGGAGAATCTAGAATGATCCTTACTGAGTGTTATGCAATGGTTGGATCTGTTTCTAACTCAGACCATCAGTTAACTGTATCAGGTAAGGCTGGTAGAAGCAGATGGTTAGGTAGAAGACCAAGAACAAGACCAGTAGTTATGAACCCAGTTGATCACCCAATGGGAGGTGGTGAAGGACGTTCTTCTGGAGGTCACCCAAGATCTAGAAACGGTAAACCAGCTAAAGGTTACAAAACTAGAAAGAAAAACAAAGCGTCTAACCGTCATATCATATCTAAACGTAAATAATTATGGCAAGATCACTTAAAAAAGGACCATTTATTCATCATACTTTAGATAAAAAGGTTCAGGCAAATGTAGAGTCTGGTAAAAAGACTGTAATCAAAACATGGTCTAGAGCATCTATGATTTCTCCAGACTTTGTAGGACAAACTATCGCTGTACACAACGGGAAATCTTTTATCCCTGTTTATGTTACAGAAAACATGGTTGGTCACAAGCTAGGCGAATTTTCTCCGACAAGATCTTTCAGAGGTCACGGTGGTAACAAAAATAAAGGAGGTAGATAATCATGGGATCAAGAAAAAGAGAAAGTGCATTAGCACGTAAAATAGCAAACCAAGATGTGGCAAAAGCGTTACACAACGATTGCCCTTCTTCTCCTAGAAAAATGAGATTAGTTGCTGATATCATTAGAGGAGTAGAGGTAGAAAAAGCTTTGTCTATTCTAAAGTATTCAAAGAAAGGTGCTTCTGAGAAATTAGAAAAAGTATTACTTTCTGCGATTGCTAACTGGCAAACTAAAAACGAAGGAGCTGACATAGAGGAAGCTAACCTTATCGTTAAAGAAATATTTGTAGATAGTGCAAGACAATTGAAGAGACTAAGACCTGCTCCACAAGGTAGAGGTTATAGAATCAGAAAAAGATCAAACCACATTACATTAATCTTAGGTACTAAAAATTAATTCAAGGTATGGGACAGAAGACAAATCCAATTGGTAACAGATTAGGTATCATCAGAGGATGGGATTCTAACTGGTTTGGTGGTAAAAACTACGGTGATAGAATCGCTGAGGATTACAAAATCAGAAGATACCTTGAAGCAAGATTATCTAAAGGTGGTATTTCAAAAATCTTTATTGAAAGAACACTTAAATTAGTAACTGTAACTATCACGACTGCTAGACCGGGACTTATCATCGGAAAAGGAGGGCAGGAGGTTGACAAACTAAAAGAAGAATTGAAAAAATTGACTGGGAAAGATATCCAGATCAATATTTTCGAGATCAAGAGACCTGAGTTAGATGCAGTATTGGTTGCGGACAGCATTGCCAAGCAAATCGAAAACCGTATCTCTTACAGAAGAGCTGTGAAGATGGCTATCGCTTCTACAATGAGAATGGGAGCTGAAGGAATCAAAGTTCAAATCTCTGGAAGATTGAACGGAGCTGAAATGGCACGTTCTGAAAACTTCAAAGAAGGAAGAATTCCTTTGTCTACTTTCCGTGCAGATATCGATTATCACATCGGTGAAGCATTGACCCAATACGGTAAGTTAGGTGTTAAAGTTTGGATCATGAAAGGAGAAGTGTATGGTAAAAGAGACCTTACTCCACTTGTGGGACAACAGAAAAAAGCACCAGCTGGAGGTAGAAACGAGAGAAACGACAGAGGAGAAAGAGGCGACAGAAAACCAAGAAGAAATAATTAATAAAATTTTAGAGGATAGTTTTTAAATGACCGTTACTTTTTTAAAATCTAAATTCTAAAATCTAAAATTTAAGAAATTATGTTACAACCAAAAAGAACCAAATTCCGTAGAGTTCATAAGATGAAAATGAAGGGGATTGCTCAAAGAGGTAATCAACTTGCTTACGGAACTTTCGGAATCAAAGCTACAGAGGGAGCTTGGGTTACTGCAAGACAAATTGAAGCTGCTCGTATCGCTGCTACAAGATATATGAAAAGAGAAGGTCAACTATGGATCAAGATCTTCCCAGATAAGCCAATTACTAAAAAACCAGCGGAAGTACGTATGGGTAAAGGTAAAGGTGCTGTGGAATATTGGGTAGCTGTAGTGAAACCTGGTAAAATTATGTTCGAAGTTGGTGGTGTACCTTATGATGTAGCAAAAGAAGCCCTTAGGCTTGCTGCTCAAAAGTTACCGATCGTTACCAAGTTCGTAGTTGCTAACGATTTTGTTAAACCTCTATAATCTCTATTAAAATGAAAAAAGCTGACATCAAAAATTTAAG
The DNA here is from genome assembly GCF_900102265.1 of Epilithonimonas hungarica. Classification (GTDB taxonomy): domain Bacteria; phylum Bacteroidota; class Bacteroidia; order Flavobacteriales; family Weeksellaceae; genus Epilithonimonas; species Epilithonimonas hungarica. Next base: position 424,409 of record NZ_FNBH01000001.1, read on the forward strand.
CGTAGAGGATATCAAAGTTCAATTGGCTGACGCTAAAGCTAACTATTCAAAATTGAAACTAGCGCACAGAATTAGCCCAGTTGAAAATCCGATTCAGATCAGAGATTTGAGAAAAACAATCGCAAGACTTAATACAGAGTTAACTAACAAACAATAATTCCTTTTTACAATGGACAGAAATTTAAGAAAAGAACGTATTGGAGTAGTTTCCAGCAATAAAATGGAAAAGACTATTGTTGTTAGTGAAACTACGAGAGTAAAACATCCAATGTACGGTAAATTCGTTTTGAAAACGAAAAAATATACTGCACACGATGAGAACAACGAGTGCACAGAAGGAGATACAGTTTTAATTACTGAAACTAGACCTTTGAGCAAGAGCAAAAGATGGAGATTAGTAAGAATCATTGAAAAAGCTAAGTAATAATGTTACAAACAGAATCAAGATTAAAAGTTGCTGATAACACAGGTGCAAAAGAAGTACTAGTTATCAGAGTTCTAGGAGGAACTAGAAGAAGATATGCTTCAGTTGGTGATAAAATCGTTGTTACTATCAAAGATTCTACACCATCAGGTAATGCAAAAAAAGGTCAAGTATCTAAAGCAGTAGTAGTAAGAACTAAAAAAGCAGTCAGAAGAAAGGATGGATCTTACATCAAATTCGAAGACAATGCTTGTGTATTGCTAAACGCTGCCGGAGAAATGAGAGGAACTCGTGTTTTCGGACCAGTTGCCCGTGAGTTGAGAGACAAAGAATATATGAAGGTTATTTCATTAGCTCCTGAAGTACTTTAATTTTAAAATTTTAAGAAAATGACAAAAGTTAAAATAAAAAGAGGAGACAACGTCATCGTTACTACTGGAAAAAATAAAGGAAGTAAAGGTGAAGTTCTTGAAGTGATCAAGAAAGAAGGTAAAGATCCTAGAGTTATTGTAGCAGGTATTAATATCGTTAAAAAACATACTAAGCCGTCTGCACAAAACCCTCAGGGTGGGATCGTAGAAAAGGAAGCTTCACTACATATTTCAAATGTATCATTGACCGATAAGAGCGGAAAAGCGACCAAAGTTGGATACAAAGTAGAAGGTGATAAAAAAGTAAGAGTTGCCAAAACAACCGGTGAAACTTTATAATTTAAATTACAATGGAATATATAGTAAGACCAAAACAACAATATAAAGACAAGATTGTTCCTGCAATGATGGAAGAATTTGGGTACAAATCTGTAATGCAGGTTCCTAAATTATTAAAGATCGTTGTAAGCCAAGGACTTGGTGCAGCTGTTCAAGATAAGAAAATCGTGGATTATGCTGTAGAAGAATTGACCGCTATCACTGGACAAAAAGCTGTAGGTACTTTATCTAAAAAAGATGAGGCAGCTTTCAAACTTAGAAAAGGAATGCCAATCGGAGCTAGAGTGACTCTTAGAGCTGATAAAATGTATGAGTTCCTAGACAGATTGACTTCTTCTGCACTTCCGAGAATTAGAGATTTTTCTGGAATCAAAGCTGAAGGTTTCGATGGAAGAGGTAATTACAACTTAGGTATTACCGAGCAGATCATCTTCCCAGAGATCGTTATCGACAAAGTGAAGAAGATCCAAGGGATGGACATTACTTTCGTAACTTCTGCTAACACAGATAAAGAAGCAAAAGCGTTATTAACTCACTTCGGTTTACCTTTCAAAAAGAACTAAGAAATGGCTAAAGAATCAATGAAAGCGCGTGAGCGCAAAAGAGAAGCTACTGTAGCTAAATATGCTGAAAAAAGAAAAGCTTTGAAAGAAGCTGGAGATTACGAAGCATTACAGAAATTGCCTAAAAATGCTTCTCCTGTAAGATTACACAACAGATGTAAATTGACAGGAAGACCAAGAGGATATATGAGAACATTCGGTATTTCCAGAGTAACGTTCCGTGAAATGGCTAACAATGGTCTTATCCCAGGAGTTAAAAAAGCTAGTTGGTAAGCAAAAAAAAATCGAGGCAATTAAGTTGTTGAGATACTAAAGATAGAGGTGTCAATTTTTTGATATCTCTATCTTCAAGTCTTTTCAATACTGGTTGTCATTAACCAATAATTTAAAACAAAGAAATGGTAACAGATCCAATTTCAGATTTCCTAACAAGAGTAAGGAACGCACAAAGCGCAGGCCACAAAGTGGTGGAAATTCCTGCATCGAAAATCAAAAAAGAGATCACTAAGATTCTTTTTGACCAAGGTTATATCTTGAACTACAAGTTCGAGGATAATGCAGTTCAAGGAGCTATCAAGATCGCTTTGAAGTATGATAAGCAAACGAACAAGCCAGCTATCAAGTCTATCCAAAGAGCTTCTAGACCAGGTCTTCGCCAGTACAAAGGTTCAGGTGAACTTCCAAGAGTACTTAACGGACTAGGTGTAGCTATCATCTCTACTTCTAAAGGAGTAATGACAGATAAAAAAGCTAGACAAGAGAAAGTAGGAGGTGAAGTAATTTGCTACGTATATTAATTTTTTAAAACAAGGAAAATGTCAAGAATTGGTAAAGCAATTATAGAAGTTCCTGCTGGTGTTACAGTCACTGAGAAAGACGGTGTTGTAACAGTTAAAGGTCCAAAGGGTGAATTAACTCGGGAGCTTACAGGAGGAATCAGCTTCTCACAAGAAGACGGTGTACTTACGTTCACACGTCCTTCTGATTCAAAAGAACACAAAGCGCTTCACGGTTTGTATAGAGCGCTTGTCAACAATATGATTGTTGGTACTTCTACAGGATTCACTAAGCAATTAGAGCTTGTTGGAGTTGGATACAGAGCATCTCACAATGGCCAAAGATTAGAATTGGCTCTTGGATTTTCTCACGGTATCGTATTGGAACTTCCGAAAGAAGTTACATTGGATACATTGACTGAAAAAGGGAAAAACCCGATCATTACATTATCTTCTTACGATAATCAACTTCTTGGAATGGTGGCTGCGAAGATCAGATCTTTCAGAAAACCTGAGCCTTACAAAGGAAAAGGTGTTAAATTCGTGGGTGAAATCATCAGAAGAAAAGCCGGTAAATCTGCATAAAATTTAAGAAAATGGCATTAACAAAAGTTGAAAAACGAATCAGAATCAAAAGAAGAGTAAGAGGGAAGATTTCAGGATCTGCATCATTACCAAGATTATCTGTATTCAAAAGCAATAAAGAGATCTACGCTCAATTGGTAGATGACAAAGAAGGAAAAACATTAGTAGCTGCTTCTTCTAGAGAGAAAGGAGTAGACGCCAAAGGAACGAAAACAGAAGTATCTGCAGCTGTAGGTAAGGCTATTGCAGCTAAAGCTAAGGCAGCAGGTATCGAGAATGTTGTATTTGATAGAAATGGTTTCGTATACCACGGTAGGGTGAAAGCTCTTGCTGACGGTGCTAGAGAAGCTGGTCTTAAATTCTAATTTTAAAAATCTAGAAAACATGGTAGATAGTAATATAGAAAGAGTTAAACCTGGAGGATTAGAATTAAAAGATCGTCTGGTTGCTGTTAACAGAGTAACTAAAGTAACCAAAGGTGGTAGAGCATTCGGATTTTCTGCAATTGTTGTTGTAGGTAACGAGGATGGGATTATCGGATATGGACTAGGTAAATCTAAAGAAGTAGCTTCTGCAATTGCTAAAGCAGTAGAAGATGCTAAGAAAAACTTGGTAAAAGTTCCAGTAATCAATCATACAATTCCTCACCAGACTTCTGCAAGATATGGTGGTGCTGATATCTTCTTGAGACCAGCTTCTCACGGTACAGGACTTATCGCCGGTGGTGCGGTAAGAGCGGTACTGGAATCTGCTGGTGTACATGATGTATTGTCAAAATCTAAAGGTTCTTCTAACCCGCACAATGTTGTGAAAGCTACTTTCAACGCATTGTTGGATATCAGAAGACCAGAAGAGATCGCAAGAATGAGAGGAGTTTCTCTAAGTAAAGTGTTTAACGGTTAATAAAATATAGTAATGGCAACAGTTAAAGTAAAATTAGTAAGAAGCGCTATTAATAGATCTAAGACCCAAAAAAGAACGCTTGAAGCTTTAGGATTTAAAAAACTTCACCAAGTTATCGAGCACGAAGCAACTCCTTCTATTTTAGGAATGATCGCTTCTGTAAGTCACTTATTAGAAGTTCAGAAATAAGACAATAGACATAGAGAAAAGAGATTATGTTCAGTAGTCTCTTATCTCTTATCTTTTAATCTATAATCTCAATACAACAATGAATTTAAATAATTTAAAACCATCAGCTGGCTCTACATTCAGTACAAAAAGAATTGGTAGAGGTCAGGGAAGCGGATACGGTGGTACTTCAACAAAAGGACATAAAGGTCAAAAAGCGAGAGCTGGTTATTCTCAGAAGATCGGTTTTGAGGGTGGACAGATGCCTTTGCAAAGAAGACTTCCAAAATTTGGTTTCAAAAATATTAATAGAAAAGAGTTTAGAGCAATCAATCTTGATACTATCCAAACTTTGATTGATACTAAAAACATTACTGGTGATATCACTAGAGATGTATTGGTAGAAAACGGTCTAGCTTCTAAAAACGAATTGGTAAAAATCCTTGGTAGAGGTGATTTGAAATCTGGTGTTTCTATCTCTGCTGATAAATTTACTAAATCTGCTGAAGAAGCGATCAACAAAGCAGGAGGTAAAGCAATTACTCTTTAATTAATAACTAATGAAAGAATTTATACAAACACTTAAAAACATTTGGAGTTTAAAAGAGCTTAGAGATAAGATTATCTTAACGCTTTCTTTGGTCCTTGTGTATAGATTCGCATCTTATGTTTCTCTTCCGGCTATTAATACAGCTGAAGTAGGAAACTTATTACAACATTACCAAAATCAAGGCGGGAACCAACAAGGGGCCGGCCTTTTGGGTTTATTGTCATCTTTTACAGGTGGGGCTTTCAGCCGTGCCTCTATTATGGCATTGGGAATCATGCCTTATATTTCGGCATCTATCATTGTACAGTTGATGGGAATGGCTATTCCTTATCTTCAAAAGTTACAGAAAGATGGTGAAAGTGGAAGAAATACATTGAACCAAATTACCAGATGGTTAACTATTGGGGTTTGTCTTGTACAGGCGCCTTCTTATTTGACATCTGTGACGCAATATTTCTTACCTTATTCACAGTTTGCATCAGCATATTACATCGATCCGGCATCTCTTATGTTCTGGTTGCCAAGTATCATTATTTTGGTAGCAGGGTCTGTATTTGCAATGTGGCTGGGAGAGAAGATTACGGACAAAGGTATTGGTAATGGTATTTCTATTTTGATCATGGTAGGTATCCTTGCAGATCTTCCTACTGCTTTTTATCAAGAAGTTCTTACGCAGAATGGTAAAGGTGGATTAGGAAGCATCATGATATTGGTAGAAATTGTATTCTGGTTGTTGGTAATTCTTTTAGCTATTATCTTATCGGTAGCAGTTAGAAAAATCCCAATTCAGTATGTAAGTAGAGCCCAAGCTAGAGGTGGTGTAAGCAGAAACTTGATGGAAGGCGCTAGACAGTGGATCCCATTGAAAGTGAATGCTGCAGGTGTAATGCCGATCATCTTTGCACAAGCATTGATGTTTGTTCCGGGATTACTTACGAAAGTTGACGAATCAAATACGTTTTTGGCAGGTTTCAAGAATGTTTTTAGCTGGCAATACAACGTATTGTTTGCATTATTGATTATAATTTTCTCATTTTTCTATACAGCAATTACCATTCCTGTAAATCAGATGGCTGATGATCTAAAGCGTAATGGTGGGCTAATTCCGAAGGTAAGACCCGGAAAAGAGACCGCTGATTATCTGGATGATATTTTATCAAAAATAACCTTGCCAGGTGCGATATTTTTGTCTATCTTTGCAGTCCTTCCGGCAATAGTGCACGGAGCGTTTGTTCAGACAGATAGATTTGCTCTCTTTTTTGGGGGTACATCGTTGTTAATCATGGTTGGGGTTATCTTGGATACCGTTCAACAGATCAATACATATCTGCTGAACCATCATTATGACGGGTTGATGCAATCTAAATTATCAAGATCATCAAACTATTAATAGGATAAATGGCTAAACAGAAACATATAGAACAAGACGGCGTGATCACGGAAGCACTTTCCAACGCGCAGTTCCGTGTAGAGCTAGAGAATGGGCATGTTTTAATTGCCCATATTTCTGGTAAAATGAGAATGCATTATATAAAACTCTTACCTGGAGACAAGGTAAGACTCGAACTCTCTCCTTATGACTTGACTAAAGGGAGAATAACTTTTAGATATTAAAATTAACAAAATGAAGGTTAGAGCATCTATCAAAAAAAGAAGTGCTGATTGCAAGATTGTACGCAGAAAAGGTGTGCTTTTCGTGATCAACAAGAAGAACCCTAAATTTAAACAAAGACAAGGTTAAGAACCAATTAAATTATGGCGAGAATTTCAGGTATTGATTTACCAAAGAACAAAAGAGGCGTTATCGGTCTTACTTACATCTACGGTGTTGGAAGAAGTACTGCTTCAGAAATTTTGAAAAACGCTGGAATCAGCGAAGACAAGAAAGTCAACGAATGGAATGACGATGAATTGGCTGCAATCAGAGGTTATATCTCAGACAACATAAAAGTTGAAGGAGAATTGCGTTCTGAAGTGCAATTGAACATCAAGCGATTGATGGACATAGGATGCCAACGAGGAATACGTCACAGACTAGGACTACCTTTAAGAGGCCAGAGAACGAAAAACAACTCTAGAACCCGTAAAGGAAAGAGAAAAACAGTTGCTAACAAGAAAAAAGCAAGTAAATAATCGTTAGGAATTATGGCAAAACAAACTAAAGTAGTTAAAAAAAGAAAAGTAAAAGTTGAGGCTATTGGTGAGGCGCATATTCAAGCTTCTTTCAATAACATCATCATTTCTTTAACAAATAAAGCAGGAGAGGTTATCTCTTGGGCTTCTGCCGGTAAAATGGGTTTCAGAGGTTCTAAAAAGAATACTCCATTCGCAGCTCAAATGGCTGCAGAAAACTGTTCTCAGGTTGCTTTCGAAGCTGGTCTTAGAAGAGTTAAGGTGTTTGTAAAAGGTCCAGGTGCTGGTAGAGAGTCTGCAATCAGAACTCTGCACAATTCTGGAATCGAAGTAAGCGAGATCGTTGACGTGACGCCTATGCCTCACAACGGTTGTAGACCACCTAAAAGAAGGAGAGTTTAATTTTTTAGAATTTACACATTATGGCAAGATATATTGGACCTAAAACAAAAATTGCTAGAAAATTTGGTCAGGCAATTTACGGAGACGATAAAAGCTTCGAGAAAAGAAAAAATCAACCACCAGGACAACACGGTCCTAACAAAAGAAGAGGTGCGAAGAAATCAGAATACGCTACTCAGCTGGCTGAAAAGCAAAAAGCTAAGTATACTTATGGTATCCTAGAAAGACAATTCGCTAATCTTTTTGATAAAGCTCATAGAAGCAAAGGTGTAACAGGGGAAGTTCTATTGCAACTTTGTGAATCAAGATTGGATAACGTTGTTTACAGATTAGGTTTTGCTAAAACAAGAGCTGCTGCTAGACAATTGGTTTCTCACAGACACATCACTGTGAACGGGGAACTGGTTAACATCCCTTCTTATTTGCTAAAAGCTGGTGATGAGATCGCAGTAAGAGAGAAGTCAAAATCTCTTGAAGTGATTTCTGATGCATTGGCTTATAAAGCAAATTATGAGTGGTTACAATTCAATGACGAGAAAAAGACTGGTACTTTCACAAGTGCACCTGAGAGAATTCAGATTCCTGAAGATATCAAAGAACAGTTGATCGTCGAATTATACTCTAAATAATAATTTTTTCAAATTTTTGCTCAACCAGACTATGGCAATTTTAACATTTATAAAACCCGATAAAGTAATCCTATTAAACTCAACTGATTTTAAAGGACAATTCGAATTCAGACCTTTGGAACCAGGTTTCGGGCTTACTATCGGTAATGCATTGAGAAGAGTTTTATTATCTTCTCTGGAAGGATATGCTATTTCATCTATCAAAATAGAAGGCGTAGAGCACGAATTTTCAACTATACCAGGTGTTATCGAAGATGTTACGGAGATCATTCTTAATCTTAAACAACTTCGTCTGAAAGCTAAAACCGAAAATCCGGGTAACGAGCAGGTTACTGCAAAGATCTCCGGAAAGGAGGTTGTTACTGCTGGAGATCTAGGAGATTCAATCGTTAATTTTGAAGTTCTTAATCCGGAATTGGCGATTGCTACTTTGGCAAACGATGTCACTTTTGAGATCACTTTCAATATTGAAAAAGGAAGGGGATATGTTCCGTCTGATCAGAACAAATCAAACAATGCTCCTGTGGGAACTATTGCTATCGATTCTATCTTCACACCGATCAAGAAAGTACAGTATAGTATAGAGAATTATCGTGTAGAGCAAAAAACAGACTACGAAAAATTGGTATTGGATATCGAAACTGATGGATCGATTACACCTCAGAATGCTTTAACAGAAGCTTCCAAGATCTTGATCTATCACTTCATGTTGTTCTCTGATGAGAGAATCACATTAGAAACAGAGGCTGTAAAAGCTTCTATCCAATATGATGAAGAAACACTTCACACAAGACAACTTCTTAAGTCAAAATTAGCAGATATGGATTTTTCTGTAAGAGCCCTTAACTGTCTGAAAGCGGCTGAAGTAGAAACTCTTGGAGAGCTTGTTTCTTTCAGTAAGTCTGATTTGATGAAATTCAGAAATTTTGGTAAAAAATCTTTAACAGAACTTGAAGAATTGGTTCACTCAAAAGGACTAAATTTCGGGTTTGATGTTGCAAAATATAAGTTAGACGCTGATAAATAATCCTTAAAATGAGACACGGTAAAAAAATAAATCACTTAGGCAGAACGGCTCCGCATAGAAAAGCAATGCTTTCTAACATGGCTTGTTCACTAATTGAGCATAAAAGAATCAACACTACTGTTGCTAAAGCGAAAGCTTTAAGAGTTTACGTGGAACCAATCCTTACTAAAGCTAAAGAAGATACAACTCACAATAGAAGAACAGTTTTCTCTTACCTACAAAGTAAAGAAGCTGTTACTGAATTGTTCAGAACTGTAGCTCCTAAAATTGCTGAAAGAAACGGTGGTTACACAAGAATCATCAAAACTGGCTTCAGAGCTGGTGATGCTGCTGATATGGCAATGATCGAGTTGGTAGATTTCAATGATATCTACGCTCCAAACGCTGAAGAGAAGAAAACAACCAGAAGAAGCAGAAGATCTACAACTGCTAAAAAGGAGACTGCTCCTGTTGTTGAAGCTGCTGAAGCTAAAGTGGGGGAAACTCCTGCTGCAGAAACTGCTACAGAAGAAAAAACTGAGGAATAAGATTCCTGAGTTTTTGAAATATAAAAAACCATCTCGATCGAGATGGTTTTTTTGCTACATGGTATATTCAGATTTTATGGTCATGTTTCAAAGTTAGTGATGGAAATGATTTTTAATAATAAGTTGTTGAAAATCAGACAAGATAATGATTAATTGAATTTAAAAACGTGGGTAGATTAATCTATCCACGTTTATTTTTGAAGAAAATAGATATCGCAAATGATTGGGAATCATAATAGGTGTATCAGAGTTAGTGACAGTGTATCAATAAAACCATTAATTTTGCGTTTCAGATTTTATTAAAATACCTATGATTTCATTTAGAAAGATTACCTCGATATATTTTTTACTGGTTGGTCTTATCTCTTTTTCCCAAACAAAGGATCCGGTCTATACCTTACCAAAAATCAAATCCAGTATCACACTTCCTGTTTCGCTGCCGATCTCGGAGATCAATAATTTGATCAACCAATCTGTAAAAGGTGTTTTGTATGAAGACCAATCTTATACCGATAATAATAACGATCAGTTCAAGGTAAAAGTAGAGAAACAGGGAAATATTGCGATAAAAGCGTTGACAGGAAATAGATTGATGATCTCTGTGCCTCTGAAGATCTGGGCCGAAAAAGGCTACGGAACTTTGGGATATTATATGTATAAGGACACGAATTTTAATCTGATAATGAATTTCATCACCAATATTTCTGCAATGCCAGATTGGAAGTTGGATACAAAAACGACAACAGCAGGATTTGTCTGGACACAAAAACCGGTGCTGGATTATGGCAAAGTGAAGATTCCGATCGCCTCTTTTATAGAATCTACCTTGAAAGAACAACAATCCAAATTCACAACAATTATTGATAACCAGATCAAATCTAAATTCAATTTACAGCCATATCTGGTGATGGCCTGGAATCAGTTCTCGAAGCCCATCAATGTTTCTGAGGAGTATAATACCTGGCTAAAGATCTCGCCTCAAAGTACATTCATGTCACCGTTGCAGGTTTTCCAGGATAAGATCAAGACTACAATTGGGATTGATTTGTATTCTGAAACTTATGTAGGACAAATCCCTTTGGCAACAAAAGATGCTGTTTCGGTCCCGAATTTTACTTTAAATCCAAATCTCCAGAACGTTTTCAATCTGCAAACTACGGCTAACATAAGCTTTGATGAGGCTACGAGAATCGCTAGACAGCAATTTCAGGATAAAGAATTTGCGATGAGTGGTGAAAATAAAAAGGTGAAGGTCACAGATCTATCTGTCTATCAGGAAAAAGAAAATATCGTGATAGAAGCACACACAACAGGTGAAGTGAATGGAACAGCTTTTATAAAAGGAAAACCATTTTACAGTGCAGAAGAACATAAGATAAAGCTAAACGTTACAGATTTTAATCTTAAAACTAAAAATTTCTTTCAAAAAGCTTTGACCGTCCTATTCGAAGGAAAGATCCGAGGAATGATAGAGAAAGATTACGGGATCCCACTTTTGGATATCGAGAGTTCTTCCAGGAAAAGTATGATGGAAAACTTCAATAAGGAATATGTGAAAGGTATCAGATTGCAAGGTAATGTCATTGATTTGAAACCGACGCAATTCCTATTATCAGAAAAATATATCACGATCATTATTGATACAAAGGCACAACTTCAGATGAATGTCTCGGGACTTAGTTTTTAATTATTTCTTACTTTTCTTTAGATTTTATTGAGCAAAATGCATAGAATAATAGCTATATTTGCTTTCAATTAAATTTAAAAATGAAGAAAACTCTATTCCTGGCCGTTGCGTTAGCGTCTACTTTTGGTTTTGCCCAAGAATCAAAAGAGTTAGCTAACCTTAAAAAACGAACTAATGCCAATGTTACGATAAGTAAAAGTACTTCCAATCCTAATTTCATACTTTTTGGAAATTCTAATGCACTACAATTAAAATCTACTGGAGCTAAAGCAAAAGTTGCTGAATTCTTGGCAGAGAATTTCAAGGCTTTTGATCTGAAATCGGTAAATGATCTGGTATTCGTAGAAGAAAGTACAGACAATTATGGACTGAAGAATGTAATTTATATACAGCAACATCAAGGTGTTCCTGTTTACGATGGTGTTTTGAAGTTCCATTTCAACGGAAAGGAAGAATTGACATCCATCAACGGGAATACTATCTCTAATATAAAGGTAAATTCTACGCCGGATATTTCTGAAACAGAAGCGGCAGCTATTGCGAAAGGTCTTGTTTCAAAACAGAATCTTACAAGCAGTAATGTTCCCTTGGAGATTGGAAAAAATAATCTTCTGATTTTCCCCAAGAATTTGGTTCAAGGAGGTGCTGTTGCGCCGTATTTGGCCTATGAAGTGGAAGTTACCAATAAAAATGATGTTAGAGAATTTCTTTTTATCAATGCCCATACAGGAGAGTTGGTGGAACAATTCACGGGGATACATCCTATTGACAGAAGAGTGTATGAAACCAATACCAATGCTTCCAACCTGAAATGGAAAGAAGGGGATGCTTTTCCTGGAACACTTACAACCTGGCAACAACATGAAGCCGTAACGTCTGAGCACGTTTATAATTTCTTCAAAAATGCGTTCGGATATATTTCCTATGATGCGGCAGATCATACAATGATCACCGTAAATAATGATCCGACTATCTCTTGCCCTAATGCAAGATGGAATGGCACATATGCTGGATATTGTGACGGGACGGCAACAGATGATGTTATTGCACACGAGTGGGGACATGCTTATACCGAATATACAAGTGGATTGATCTATCAATACCAATCGGGGGCGCTCAACGAATCTTATTCCGATGTTTGGGGAGAAACGATCGACTTGATCAATAATTATATGGATGAAGGCGAGAATCTTGGTGTAAGAACGACCGCTTCCTGCTCAGGTTCGCTCCGTTGGAAAATGGGTGAGGATGCTACTGCTTTTGGAGGGGCCATCCGGGATATGTGGAATCCAAACTGTAATGGCCAGCCTGCAAAAGTGCTGGATGCGAACTATTACTACTGTGGAACCGCTGATAGTGGAGGAGTACATACTAATTCTGGGGCAACGAATCATTTATATGCGTTGCTTGTAGATGGTGGAACCTACAATGGTTATACAATTGCAGGGATGGGCTTTGTTAAAGCTGCCCATCTTTGGTGGAGAGCACAGAAAAACTATTTGACGGCAACCAGCGATTTTAACAATTTTGCCGATGCTCTGGAAGCGGCTGCCAATGATCTTATAGGAATCAATCTTCAGGGATTATCTACAACTACAAACCCGGCAGGTTTAACGGGACAAGCCTTTACGACTGCTGATGTACAAAATGTTAAAAACGGTATTCTATCAGTACAATTAAAATCATCTCCGGCGACACAATGTAATTATACACCTTTGCTCGCACAAAATGCACCAACTCTTTGCTCAAATGCAACTTCCAATCCATTGTTCAAAGAAGATTGGGAAAATGGCTTAGGAAACTGGACCGTGTCTAATGTTCCTACAAAGCCTACTACTTGGGAGGCTAGAGATTGGACGATCAAAGATAACTTGCCCAAATCAAGAGCAGGTAAAGCTGTTTTTGCGGTAGATCCTATCAATGGCGATTGTGCAAGCAATCTTCAAAACGGAATCCTGCGTCTGGAAAGCCCAACGATTACAATTCCAACTTTTTCAGGAGGAAAATATGAAATGGCTTTCAATCATTATGTGGCAACAGAATCGACTTGGGATGGAGGTAATATCAAATATAGTTTAAATGGTGGTCCCTGGACACTATTACCTGTAACAGCATTTAGTTATAATGGTTATAACAGCACTTTGGATGGAACTAGTCAGAATGATAATCCATTAAAAGGGCAACGTGCGTTCACGGGAACTGATGGCGGTTCTCTTGGCGGAAGTTGGGGGCAAAGTGTCATCGATCTTTCTAAGATCAATGTAGTTTCTGGCTCTAATATCAAATTCAGATTCGAATTTGGAACAGATGGATGTAATGGTATCGAAGGCTGGTATCTGGATGATATCTATGTTTACAACTGCAGTACGTTGGCGGTTGAGGATGTTCAGAAACAAAATGGAATTACCGTATTCCCAAATCCGACCTCAGGATTCGTATCGATTCAGAATAAGAATAACTCCAACCTGAAAAATGTGGAAGTTTATAATGTTGCAGGACAACTGATCCAAAGATTCAATGTAAGTAATGCCAAAAATGCTTCACTGGATATGAGTCAATTGGTCAATGGAACTTATATCTTGAAAGTTAATTCTGAAACAGAAAGCAATTCTGTAAAAGTGATCAAGAAATAATTGGTTACTAAATAATTATAACAACAAAAATGCTTCTGGATTTTCAGAAGCATTTTTTTATTTTAATAAAAGATATTTAAAACTTCAAAGCTGTTTCCAATGATAGTTCCATCATGGTTCTGAGTGCTTGCTCTCTTTGGTCGGCAGAGATAAACTCGTGGGTTGGAATGATGTCCGAAACCGTCAAAATAGTGGCTGCATTTTTACCAAGATGTTGTGCATTGGCAAATAAGGCAAAGGCTTCCATTTCTACCGCTGGACAATTGTATCTTACGGCAATTTCCGGAACGGCAGGGTCTTTTCTGTAAAAGATGTCGCTGGAATGGATGTTGGTCGGTTTTGCATCCAGGCCCAATTCTTTTGCCGTTTCATTGATTCTGTCAAAAGCAGTTCCCTGACTAGAGATGATATCTTCCTCTATTCCCCACGCAAATTTTGCATAAGTACTTTCGCTCGCTGCATTTTCTACATTCAGGATGTCGAATAATTTCAGATCTGTAGAATAAGCACCACAAGTTCCGATTCTTATGATCGTATCAACTTCATATTCCGTAAACAATTCGTAAGAATAGATCCCGATACTAGGGAATCCCATTCCGCTTGCACCAACTGTGATCTCTTTTCCTTTATACTTTCCTGTATAATAGAAAATATTTCTGGTTTGGCTAACCAATGTAACATCGGTTAAAAAATTATCGGCAATATATTTGGCTCTCAATGGGTCGCCCGGCATCAAAACCGTTTTTGCAATTTCTCCTTTTTTTGCGCTTATGTGAACACTCATATGGATTAAAAATTTTAGAGCGTGAAGATAAAATTTATATTTCGATTAGAGAATTCTTTCTAAAATAAAAAACCAACTGATTATCAGTTGGTGATTCAATATAGAAGATAGAAACTTCATCATCCGGTTTTACTTAATCAAGAGGTTTTCTTCCGGATATGATATTGAATAATACTACAATCACAGCAATTACCAATAACACGTGAACCAAGTAACCAGTACTCATTCCCGGAACTATTCCTAACATTCCCAATAGCCATACTACAATACAAATGACTGCGACTAACCATAATAGATTTCTCATAACTAATAAATTTTGTGGTTTAATAATTATGATATTGCATATTTTGTGCCTTTATTATTTTAACAATAATAAATCGATATTATTAAAATGAATTCTATTTGTATCTATCAACAATTCCAGAGAGATAAGTTTTATATTTTTCACTTACTGGGATTCTCTCATCACCGATCATGAGACTGTTTTTTCCAACACTTTGGAGATGCTGAAGCGAAATGATATGCGAATTATGAACTCTGATAAAATTCTCAAAATTGATTTTCTCCATAATGGATTTCATGGTTTGATGAACGATGAGTTTTCTCGTGTTGGTGTAGATCACAATGTAATCTTTCAGTGCATTGATTCTGATGATTTCGTTCAGGTTAAGTTTGACATCCTCATTATTTGAACGAACAAAAATAAATGTATTTTTCATCACGCTCTCCGTTTCCTGAAGGATCTTGACATTATTATAAAGGTCAAAACTTTTGTAAGCAGCTTTCAGGAACCGTTCAAACGAAAAGGGTTTTAACAGATAGTCGATCACATCCATCTCAAAACCTTGAATGGCACAATTATCATAAGCTGTTGTGATGATCACATTCGGAAGTTTGTTGTAACTTTTCAGGAATTCGATACCGGAGATGTTCGGAAGATTAATGTCCAGAAAGATCAGATCAACCGTATTATTTTTCAAAACCTGAATCGTTTCCTGAATGTCGTAACAATTCGCTACAAGATTCAGAAAAGGGATTCTTGAGATATATTCTTCGATTACGTGATGCGCCAGTTCCTCATCATCTACAATTATGCAATTCATTGGGAGTCTAATGTGAGTTTTAAATTAATTTCGTATTCAGAGCCATTATCATTGATATCGAGCTGATATTTTTCCGGATAAAGAAGATCCAGTTTCATCTTCGTATTCTTGATCCCAAGCTTATTGTTGTCGGTTTTTTCACTTGGTTTTTTCTCATAAAAATTCTTGATATTAAAATCCAGAATATCATCTTTTAACAGAACCTTGATATCTAATGGACCTTTACTAAAATCAGCATATTTGAAAGCATTTTCAACAAAGGTCAAAAGAAGCAAAGGCTCGATCTTATAATGTCCGAAGTTTCCCAGAAACTGATAATTGATATTATTGAACTTATTGAACCTGATGGATTGTATCTCAATATACTTTTTGATATTGATGATCTCATCATTCAGATTATTTTTCTGCCCGTTTTTATCATTGAGGACGTATCTCATGATGTCTGATAAAATCAAAATAACTCTCGGCGTGTCATTGGACTGAGTAATTGATAAGGAATAGATACTGTTGAGCGCATTGAAAAAGAAATGCGGATTGATCTGTTCACGCAAGATCTTCAGTTCGCTGGATTGTCTTTCAAATTCCAAAGCTTTTATCATTTTCTGATTTTCCATCCATTTGTCAACAAAGAAAATCAACGTGCTGAAGACAATCGAGAATAATCCGATCTTAAAGAAGATATCGTGAAAATCCGGACCATTTCGGAATCTCATCATCCGGTCAGGTCTTGGAAAATCTTTAGGAGGAAATGGTAGACGGCCTTGAGGATGCTGTGGAAAATGAGGCATGAAGAATATCATCAATCCAACGTAGACCACAATGAATGAAATCACAATAATGGATATCTTTCTTGGATTTTGTTTGATGAGATAAGGCAAAAATATTTTGTAATTGAGATAGAAAAATAGGATGGAGAACAAAAATATCTTCATGTTCATCATCAACGCCAATTGTCCAAAAACGGAATAATCCATTATCAATTTAAAAGCAATGAGAACCAGCCAGATGATCCAATGATAGACGTAGATGGTTTTGATGCTTTTCAAAAATGTGTTCATAACAGGTGAATCTTTTTTAACGTGCAAAATTCCCCCGATAATTTATCGAAGGAATTTTGGCTTATTGAAATTTTGGAATCTCGTATTCTATCTTCATGGAGTCCAGTTCATGTACCGAGATTCGGGGAAAGGATACTTTTCCTATTTTTTCTATTACAAGATTGGCGGTTCTCCGGGCCTGCAAACTATCCTTAAACGGCTGCTCTCCCTGTACTGCCGGAATGAATGGCTGATCGATAAAAGCTTTTTTATTCTTTATGATCTGATAACCAAAACCATTTTCTTGTTGAGTTATTTTAACGTCTAATTCATTATTCTTTTTTTCACAGGAGATTAGAAGAATGCCTACTGATAAGAATGATCTCCAGAATGTTTTAATCATCTTCATTCTCAGTTTCTGTAGGGTGGAAAACCCAAATATCATCAAAGTAGGAAGATCCGCTGTTCCCCGTCAAAACATAACCATAATTTCCGAATGAGAACGCACAGGCACTTTCTCTGGCAGAACCTTCGAAAGCTGTTCTTTCTGTCCAATCGTCTGTAGAAGGATTGTATTCCCAGGTTGAGTTGGTAACACCGCTTACGGATCCTGTAGAGACATAGCCAAGTCCACCAGCTGCAAAAGCTGCTGTAGAGGCACGGTTCTGTACATCATCGTCATCGCTTGTATTCGCTTTTTTTGACCAGGCCTCTGTTTCCGGATTGAATGCCCAGAAATCAGAAACAAGACTCCCGTTATTGGTCCCAAACCCGACATAGGCTGTTCCGTTGATAACGAAAGCCGCACCGTCTCTTCTTTTGGAACCTCCCAAGCTTACGATGTTGCTCCAGCTGGATGTAGCTTCGTCATATTTGTAGAAATCCTTCAGTTCGCTTCCGTCATATCCTGTTCCTACGTAACCTTTGTTTCCGATCCCAAAAGCCAAAGCGGCATATCGTCCTGTTCCCGGCAGGTCATCTATCTTGGTCCAGGAATTGGCAGATGCATCATATTTATAGAAATCTTTCAGTTTGTTGACGTTATCATATCCGGTTCCCACATAACCGTAAGAATCTGTTGCGAAACCAACGGCAGAACTTCTTTTTACACCTGGGAAATCTGCTTTTTGTGTCCAGGAGTTAGCATTCGGGTCATAGCTCCAAAGATCGTTGTAATAATCTTCTCCATCATAACCTCCAGTTAGATATCCTATTCCATTCAATACAAAAGCAGAAGTATTAGAGCGTGGTTTACCGTCTAGATCAGAAACTCTTACCCAATTTCCTACCAACTCGTCATCGTCATCATCATTTCGACAGCTTGATACTAAAAAAATCCCCGCCATAGCAAGAACTAAAACCGAAAGTTTATTGCTCATTCTTATTTTTTGATGCAAATCAACTTTATTCCCCCGTACTTTGAAAATTTTTTAGACAAACAAGCTTTTTTTGTCGCTAAACCGTATTGTTTTTTCGATAGATTATGTATCGGCTATGAAAAGTATGATTATCTAAGAATAGAATTGATCTGTCGAAAACTAAAGCTGAAAGGGAGAAATTATTTTAGCCCTATATTATAGTCAGTGTATGTTTACAAAAAAAATAATGTACAAATATCTTTTGTTGTGTGTTTCTGTTCTCTTTTTATGCTCCTGCGAGAGAGAAAGCAACACTTATGAAGTAGGGAATTCGTGGATGTCTGCACAGTCCAAAGTTGTAATGGTCGACACGCTTACACTGAAGATGTCAACCATAATGAAGGATTCTGTAGTAACGTCCGGAAAAAGCGCAATGTTGGTGGGAAATATAAAAGATAATACATTTGGTAGGGTAACTTCGTCTTCTCTCTTTGAGCTGACACCGGAGAGTTATAATCTTGCAACTACAAGTAATGTGGTTTTTGACTCCATTGTAATGTATCTTACCAATATCGATTCTTATTATGGAGATACTCTTAGGACTTTCAAAATGGATGTCCATCCGATGGAAAGCAGGATAAAACTGGATAATGGATATCTTTATAATAAGAGCAAATTCAATTATTCATCCAGTTCGATAGGAACAGCCGAGTTTCTTCCAAGGCCAAATACGGATAGTAGTTTCGTAAGAATCCGTCTTGACCAGAGTTATGGTCAGGGTCTTTTCGATCTTTTGAAAAGTAAGGATGCTAATAACCAAGAATATTTTCTTAATTTCTATAAAGGTTTAGCACTAGTTCCTTCTTCTGATAACAATGCAATGCTGCGTTTTGGGGTCAGTTCGTCTTATGAAGTTCAAATCAGCAATACGACCAAAGAAAAAGTCTCCAATATTGTGAGGATGTATTATCACACAACTTCCCAAAACGGGACCGAAGATGTGAAATATACACTTGACATCAATCCGAGTACAACTTATCAATATAACAAGATCGATAGTGATTTTACAGGCTCGGAATTGGCTAATCTAACACCATCAACACCAATTGAATCTAAAAACCTGGGAAATAAAACTTATTTGATGTCAGGTATTGGTGTTTATACGAAAGTGGAAATCCCTTATCTGAAAACGCTGAAGAATCTTTATGATAATTATAAAATCATCAGTGCAAATCTAACTCTGAGTCCGGTAGCGGGGTATTATTCCAAAAATTTTTATAATCCAACTCCCCTTTATTATTATTTGGGAGACAAAAAAAATACAGTCATTTCGCCTTTTTATAATTCAGACGGCACGACTGAGGTCACCATCGCTTTGTTGGATGAAAGTGAGTTCCAGAGTGATCACGCTTATACCGTCGATATGTTGAGCTATGTCAATAATATTCTTTCGGAAACCTCAAATTCCAATTATAATATTTTGATCTATCCATCTTCTTACCTGGATGTTCTGGCGGGGAAAGCAATAGTCGGCGATTCTAAAAATAGTACCAATCCAGCCAAGCTTAAACTTTATATTCTAGGTTATTAATTTTAGAAATTTATGTATCACAAAATTAAAATAATGATATTTTTTGCTGGAATATTTATGCAGAAAATACACGCTCAGGATTCCTCGCCTTATTCTTATTTCGGGATTGGAACGTTCAATAATGTTGATAACGCAAGGAATATTTCTTTGGGAAATACTGGTATAGCTTTAGAATCTCCAGATTACATCAATTCTAAAAATCCGGCATCTCTTACCTCGATCGGGATACAGAATGTCATCTTCGACGTCGGAGGGTTTCTAAAGAGCAATAGTATTTCCAGTAATCAGGGGGCAGACAAAAGGATCAACGGTAATTTTACCAATCTGGGATTGGCTATGAGAATTTCAAATAAGTTCTTCTTGAGTGCTAATGTACAACCTACAACTTCCACGGATTATCAATTTGACTCCAAAATACCTATAGAAGGGACATCCAGCAATTATCCCATTACTTATGAAGGAAGTGGTGGAATCTCTAATCTGGGTGTCGGTCTAGGCTATAGGATTAATAATAATTGGAGTGTTGGAGGAAAGATAAAAAATAATTTCGGGACTATTATCAGAAAGGAAATCATAACCACAACAACTGAACTTGAGATAAGCAGAAATATAAGGTATACCGGATTTAGTTATGGATTAGGAACACAGTATAATAAGTATTTTCAAAAAGAAAGACTGCAGTTGACCTTAGGAGCCATTGTTAATTTCAAGAGTAATCTGAATGCCAAAGGGGAAACCATCTACACAGAAGACAGAGATTATAATAATAGTCTCACGACCAAACTTTCCTCAAAAGACTCCACGCTTCCGTTGGAAGTTGGGTTAGGGGTGAGCGTTTTAAAGAATGACAGATATCGTTTCAGCTTTGATTATACACAAAGTGATTGGAACGAGGTCAAAAATACTGTGACAACGGAGAAATATTATAGACAGCGTGTTTATGGGCTAGGTTTTGAGCTTCTTCCGGAAAGAAAGACCAGTCAGATATTTTCCGAGAACCTGGTCTACCGTTTCGGACTCAATTATGATACAGGCTATTACAAGGTCAATAACCGAAATATCAATAAGATGGAAGCTACAGTAGGAGTTGGAATACCCATGAACAAGATCAATCTGAATGTTGGCTACGGCTATGGCAAAAGAGGTCTTTTAAATAATTCGGCTATAAAGGAAAATTATCATATGCTGAATATCAGCGTGGATTTCCTGGACAAATGGTTCGCAAAACGATATCTGAATTAAAAATAAAAAAGGAACTCATTAAAAGTTCCTTTTTTTTTGTGGAGTTGGAGGGATTCGAACCCTCGTCCAAACAAGCAATACGCAAGCCTTCTACATGCTTATTCTGCTATTGATTTTCGAGCTCAGGCAGAGAGCAAACACCCAACCTAAACCTTAGCTTCTGAAATTTTCGAGTTTTGGTCAAAGCACCCAAAACCTTATTCCTGCATTCCTATATCCCAGAATCAAACGCCGCAGAACAGAGCATTTGTGAGACATCTTGCTTCCTTACTATCTTCGGGAAACGCTTGAATCTACTAAACTTCGATTATTAAGCTGCAAGAGCGAACTCTTCGTTGCCAGTTAAAATGTTGTAGCAAGGGATTTAAGAGATCGCGCTACGGTTCTCTGCATGCTTACTTACCCATTGGTCTTGCTGTCGAAACCAGTCAACCCCTTTTTTTAGATAAGACTACAAATTTACAAATAAAACAGCCAACTAACAACTATTTACCAAAAAACCAAATTTGGGCGTGCCCCTCGCAGCCGCTTGCCATCCTGAGCCTGTCGAAGGGCAACAGCTCGGGTCGGGCTGTCCATTGCAATCTTTTTGTCTTGTCATGCTGAGGTTCTCGAGCGCGTTTCGGCAAAGACAAAAAGGATTTCCACTACCATCCCTCACGCGCTTCGCAAAAAACAAACTTTGTCAACAATTAGAAATTTTCCCTTCAAAACAAATTAGCTCAAAAATAAAATCAGCATAATCCGCCAAATCAGCGAGTAATAAAAAAATCACTGAACAAAACACCCTTGCAAAGCTTAAATAATCTCGATAATGATATTAAAACTGCAACAAGCAAAATCATTCTCAAAATAATTTTAACAAAACCAAAACTTCCAAATTCTAAAAAATTCACAAAACCGGTTAAAGTCGGTTAAACTATCTCTCAAAAAACATTTTCATCACAATACAGAAACCGATTAGAACTAATTTTGTACAAACTTGATTCCGTGAAAATTAAATTATTATTTCTGCTCATCACACTCATCTCGATAAAGACCTTCTCCCAGTCAGATTATATTCTCGGGAACATTACCAACGAAAGTGGGGATAAACTGCCAGGCGCAAGTGTTTACAATCTGCGAACCGACCAAGTTGTAGTTTCTGATAAGATGGGAAACTTTGCCATCCCGGCAAAACCTTCCGATGAATTGAGAATTGTAAGACAAGGTTATGAACGGAAATTGATTTCGCTAACGTCAGATAATTTCTCAAAAAGCCTTGAGGTAAAACTAACGACCATTCCACAAGAAATAGAAGAAGTCAAGCTGAGTTTCAAACCAACCGGAATCTTGAAAAAAGACGTCACAAGACTTAATCCGCCGCCGAAAGTTGTAGCGCTCAATAGCTCGATGAGCCTTTATATGAAGACGCCGCTTAATCAGGTGGAAGCGAAAACAACAACGCCTTCTGCTTTCAAGCAGCCTGATTTTGCAGCAGGACAACTGAATCTGCTGAAATTGGCAGGAGCGATCAGCGGTTTGGTTGGAAAAGCTACATCATCTCCGAAAACCACTGCTGACTACGCAGAAACCCAGGAATTCTACAAGCGCGTAAAATCCGTCATCGATTTAGGTTATTACACCAAATATGGCTTAGATGAGTACGACTTCGATATTTTTCTGGCTTACGCAGACCAGGCCCACGACCTCGCAAAGAACTACCGAAAGAACTTTAACAAAGCTGCTATAGAATTCAAGCTCAAAGAAGCCTTCGTCGAATATATCAAGACCCACAATTTCTCCAAGAAACAGGCAGAAGGTTAAAAATTTCAACCATTTTTCACCCGTTGCGGATAAAACCAATCTTGAGCTTTTGTTTTGTTTAGCTGATTTGATTCTTTGTAACTGGTTTTTATGCTGAGTGTTTAAATTGAATAATGCCAATTAATAGCTTTGCATAAAGGTAAATTCTCCTAAAATCCCTATTCATAGAGCTTTTAACATAATGTGGAAAACTTTTACAGATGATTGTCAGTTTTTTGCCTTTTTTCCACCTTTTGCCCTTTCATTTTTAGACATCAATCTCTACTTTTGTGTTACCGCTTTGGAGAAAAAATGTAATTCCGTTACGCACTAAATAATAACAGATTACGCTTTTTTTCTCTTTACAAAATAAATTTAATAATTGATAAAAACTGCTTATAATGGGAATTTTTGATAAGAGAGTAAGCTATAAACCCTTTGAATATCCGGAAGTTCTACAATTCGTAGAAGCCATCAACAAATCCTTTTGGGTACATTCTGAAGTGGATTTCACGGCAGATGTTCAGGATTTTCATTCTCAGTTGGAACCTCACGAAAAAAATGCAGTTAAGAACGCATTATTGGCCATCGCACAGATCGAAGTGAATGTAAAAACATTCTGGGGCAATCTTTATCAACATCTTCCAAAGCCAGAATTGAATGGTTTGGGCGCCACTTTCGCAGAGTGCGAATTCCGTCATTCCGAAGCTTATTCCAGATTGTTGGAAGTTTTGGGATATAATGATGAGTTCTTGGAAGTTGTTAAGATCCCGGCGGTAAAAAACAGAATAGAGTATCTTGGAAAAGCGCTTCAACATGCTAATTCCAATGATCCAAAAGCCTATATGTCAGCTTTGTTGCTGTTCAGTATTTTGGTGGAGAACGTTTCACTTTTCAGTCAGTTTGCGATTATTTTGTCGTTCACGAGATTCAAAGGTTATATGAAAAACGTTTCCAACATCATCGCTTGGACTTCTGTTGATGAGCAGATCCACGCGAATGGAGGAATCTATTTGATCAATAAGATCCGTGAAGAACAACCAGACTTATTGAATGATGCTGATATCGAAGCAATTTATGACTTGGTGGATGAATCAATTGAAATGGAAGGTCACATTTTAGATTGGATTTTCGAGCAAGGCGAATTGGACAAATTCTCGAAAAAGAACCTTCTTGATTTTATGAAATACAGAGTAGATGACTCTTTGAAGAAAATCGGGATGAAGACAAGATACAACGTAACGCCGGAAGATTACAAACCGATGATTTGGTTCGAGGAGGAAGTTTTTGCCAACTCTATGGATGATTTCTTTGCGAAACGTCCGGTAGATTATACAAAACACGACAAGTCGATTACAGCGAACGATTTGTTTTAAAAAAGTAATCAAATTCCCCTTCCCTGAAGGGGTGGCAAAAATTCAGAGGATTTTTGACGGGGTAGTTTACAAGAAGATATATTGTTATTCCAAGTAATAACAAATGAAATTATAAAGTGAATATCACTTTAAGAAAAAAGAAAATTTTAAGAAATAGTTTACAGATTCTTGGAGTTTTCTTTTTTATGTAGTAGAGCCAAATATAAGTCTGAGTCGCTTTGGTATTATTTAAATATTAGCCAACAACTAAATTTAAATCAATATGAACTCAGACATTATTTCAGAAATTGAACAAATTCAGTCAGCGGATTTCCATTTAGGAGAATACATTTATATGGGAATGGGTTTGACGAAAGGACATAGGGTATGTATGTCCGTAGCCTACAAAATTGATTATTGCATCAAAAAAGCAAAGCAGTTTGAAGAGGTGAACGAGGAAGTGACCTTCACACATATCAACAAAGTGAAAGTAGGAGAATTGGAAAGGAGCAAGAAGATACTCTTGAACTAATTCCGTAAATTGAAAAAGAAAATTAGCAAGCAAAATAATAAAGTTATGATGGACGAAAATATAGATATCTGGTGGCTCAATGAAGAGTCTGAGCAAATGCTTAACAGGGGTTACCTTTTGAAAGGGGAAACTGTGGAAGGTGCAATCGACAGGATTACAACTGCAGCAGCAAAACGTCTTTACAAACCGGAATTACAACCGGCTTTCAAAGAGATGATCGTAAAAGGTTGGATCAGTTTTTCTTCTCCGGTTTGGGCCAATATGGGAACACAGCGTGGTTTGCCGATATCTTGTTTCAACGTTCATATTCCGGATAATATCGAAGGAATTACCCACAAATTGGGTGAGGTCATTATGCAGACGAAGATCGGAGGTGGAACTTCTGGATATTTCGGAGAGCTGAGAAACAGAGGAACAGCGGTTACCGATAACGGAAAATCTTCCGGAGCAGTTTCTTTTATGAAATTGTACGATACGGCGATGGATGTGGTTTCTCAGGGTGGTGTGAGAAGAGGGGCTTTCGCGGCTTACCTTGATATCGACCACGGAGATATTGAAGAGTTCTTGAGCATCAAAGATATCGGAAGTCCAATCCAAAACTTGTTTACGGGAGTTTGCGTTCCGGATTACTGGATGCAGGATATGATTGATGGTGATGTTGAAAAGAGAAAAATCTGGGCAAGAGTTTTGGAAAGCCGTCAGCAAAAAGGCCTTCCTTATATTTTCTTTACAGATAATGTGAACAGAAACAAACCTCAGGTTTATAAAGATGCGGGATTGATGGTGAACGCAAGTAATCTTTGTTCAGAGATTATGTTGCCTTCAACGGCTAATGAATCTTTTATCTGTTGTCTGTCTTCTATGAACCTTGAACTTTATGATGAGTGGAAAGATACAAACGCTGTGAAATTGGCAATCTATTTCCTAGACGCAGTTTTATCAGAATTCATTGAAAAAACAGAAGGGAATTATTACCTGACCTCAGCAAGAAACTTTGCAATGCGTCACAGAGCTTTAGGCTTAGGCGTTTTAGGATACCATTCTTACCTTCAGAAAAATATGATTCCTTTCGAAAGTTTTGAAGCAACTCAGTTCAATGCAAGAGCTTTCCGTCACATCAAAGAACAGTCTGAGATTGCTTCCAAAGAGCTGGCGAACATCTACGGAGAACCGGATATGCTGAAAGGCTATGGGCTAAGAAATACAACAACAATGGCCATTGCGCCAACCACTTCAAGTTCTGCAATTTTGGGACAGACTTCTCCTGGAATCGAGCCTTTCGCTTCCAACTATTACAAAGCAGGTTTGGCAAAAGGAAACTTTATGCGTAAGAACAAATATCTTGCAAAATTGTTAGACGAAAAAGGTCTTGACAACGAAGAAACCTGGAGAACAATTATGTTGAATCACGGTTCTGTGCAACACCTGGAAGGTTTGACTGCTGAAGAGAAAGCGGTATTTAAAACGTTCAGGGAGATTTCTCCAATGGAGATTGTTTCTCAGGCTGCTCAAAGACAACAATACATTGACCAGGCACAATCTCTTAACTTGCAGATTCCTTCTACAATGCCAGTTAAAGATGTTAATTACGTAATGATAGAAGCTTGGAAAAAAGGCGTGAAAACTTTGTATTACCAAAGAAGTTCTTCGGTTTCCAAAGAATTGATGGTCAACTTCGTGACTTGTTCTGCTTGTGAAGCTTAAATAAATTAATAATTAATAATTAATAATTGAAACCATCTTGTAAAACGAGATGGTTTTTTTATAATAACAATCAATAAGGGAATTTTAAAAATCATTTGTTTTGTTTTTTCCTATTGTGTAGTTTTGTATTCAATTAAAAACAACAAATAATGAAAAAAATTACTATTTTGTCTGCAATTCTTGCAGGCTCACTTGTTATTGCTCAAACTGCATTGAACAGAGATTGGTATTTGCAAAAAATGACTTTCAATGGAACAGAATATGTTCCTCAAAATGAAGAATCTATTGCAAGATTAACATATGATACAGGTTGGGGAGATGCCAATACTCAGGTTTGTATGCAACGCTCATACAATATTACCAATGTGACTTCTACCCAGTACGGGATAAGCCAATATTCTGGTATTGCCGGTACTTGTGCAAGTCCGGTTACGACAGATTTTCAAACCAAATATTTTTCGGCACTTCAGAAAACTACCAATTTTGTACATAATTATGTGATTACGGGTAGCGGTAGTGGTCAAATCCTTACATTGACAACTTCTGCCGGAGATACACTTGTTTTTGGAACTCAAAAAGTTTTGGGAGTGAGTGATGTTGCAAGACCAGCATTCTCTATCTATCCAAACCCTGTGAAGGATGTGATCAATATTGTTTCGGATGATAAACCAGACTCTGTTGTTCTCTATGATATGACAGGTAAATTGGTGCTTTCTGGGACAACTACTCAAAAAATTAACGCAGCGTCGCTTAAAAAAGGTGTTTATATGATGCAGATTTCTTTTGACAATAAGACTGAAAAAATTAAAATCATTAAAGAATAATTAATCATTCTGCCATATTTAATTCTAAACCGCAGATATTTTCTGTGGTTTTTTGTTAACTTTAAACCTCGAACTTTAAATTTAATCCCAATGAAATTCGGACAAGTTGCTGACCCGTCACAGATAGACTTTACTTTACCAAAAGACCATCCTCAAACCAAATTCATTCTTAACCAGAATAAAAAAGGTTTGGAAAATATCTCTATTGGCTGTGCAAAATGGAACAAGACCGATCTCAAAGGGTTTTATCCAAAAGGGACGAAGGATGAATTGTCTTATTATTCAACCCAGTTTAATTCGATTGAATTAAATGCCACTTTCTATGGAATGCCAACCGCAGAGCAAGTCCAAACCTGGAAAGAAAAAACTCCGAAAGATTTCAAATTCTTTCCGAAAATTACCAACACCGTTTCACATTTCCGAAGATTACTGAATATTACAGATGTGGTAACGCAATTCGCTTCTGCAGTTCTTAATTTCGATGGAAAATTAGGAATGGTTTTTCTTCAGCTTCACGATAATTTCAAACCAAAAGACTATGAACGTCTTGAGAAATTTGTACAGGATTGGCCAAAAGAAGTTCCTTTGGCAATCGAATTGAGAAATACGGAATGGTTTACGGATGAAGAAGTTTTTAATACGGTTTGTGAATTGTTTGAAATGAATAATATCACCAACATCATCGTCGATACAGCTGGAAGACGAGATATGCTTCATATGCGACTAACAACGCCTAATGCTTTTATACGTTATGTTGGAGCTAATGCAGAAAGCGATTATGCAAGATTGGACGATTGGTTGGAGAGAATCAAGGTCTGGAAAAAAGAAGGCCTGCGAAATCTTTATTTCTTTGTTCATCAGAATGTTGAAAAAGCATCGCCATTACTATCAGCTTATTTTATTGAGAATGTGAATAAGGAATTTGGGATTGATATTCATATTCCGACAATGGCTTCTGAGCAGCCGACACTTTTTTAATGACTAAGTATAATGTAAATCCAGATGAAGATGAAATTCTTCCCAACTTATTAAATTCGAATTCTAAGAAAGAAATCGAAGAAGCTGAGTTTGAAGGGTTTTTATATGCGGAAATATTACTAACGACTCAACTTTCTGATAAGACAAAATTCGATTTAAATTATATTAAGAATATTCATTATTTAGCTTTAAAGGATGTTTATTCATTTGCTGGGAAATATAGAACAGTCAATATTTCCAAATCTGGATTTATGTTTCAAGCAGCCAGATTTTTACAAGAATCAATGAGAGAATTTGAGAACGAAATCTTAAATAATCTTTTAGATAAGTATGAGAAATTCGATTCTGTGTTTTTAACTGGCGACATTGCTAGAGTTCACGCAGAATTACTGTATATTCATCCATTCAGAGAAGGGAATGGTAGAACAGCCCGTTTATTACTTAATTTGATGTTAAGAAAAAATGGTTGGGGGATTTTAGACTTTACAAAAATGAATGAAGAATTGTTTGAAAAATATATCTTCGCTGTTCAATCGGCTTCAATGAAGAATTACCAGCCAATGATAAAAGTTATTGAACTTTTGCTTTGATTTTTTTTAAAACACGATTATAAGCTTCGTTCGCAAATTTATTGGAAATTTTAATACGTTCAATACCAAAAGAACCTCTCAGAGATTGAAGGGTCTTATTTTTATCGAACGTATTGATCTTTTCTTTTTGCATAATCAAATATAAGGAATAATTACTAAAATAAATTCTACCTTAAGCCAAAAACTTCAGTTCCTTATCTTTGAATTTATTGTTTTCAACGAGCTTATTCATTGCTTTCATTGTTTTTTTACGAAGTTTAGCCAGGATACGGACGTTTTTATCATCGCTATAATCAAAAATATCATCTTCAAAAGAAAATACATCACCTTTTTTGAAGCTGATATTGCTTTCTTTCAGTTCTTTCAGAAGCATCAGATTGGTCATTACTCTTAGTGAAGCACTTTCCGCAGCTTCCATATATTTCAGAGATTTTAGAAGTTCTTTTTTATATTTTTTCTTTGATTTCATTTTGAATAAGGTTAATCAATGAAAGGTATGAAAATTTCTTTAGAATTTCTTACTTTTGGGAAAAATAAATCTAAGAAATGCAAGACCCGATTTTTGAACTAATTGAAAAAGAAAGACAAAGACAAACACACGGAATAGAATTAATTGCTTCGGAAAATTTTGTTTCCGAAAACGTGATGAAAGCCATGGGAAGTGTGCTGACCAATAAATATGCAGAAGGCTATCCAGGAAGACGTTATTACGGAGGGTGCGAAGTAGTGGATGAGGTAGAGCAGCTGGCAATTGACAGGGCGAAAGAATTGTTTGGAGTCGATTATGTGAACGTTCAGCCGCATTCTGGTTCTCAGGCCAATGCTGCAATTTATCTTTCCGTTCTTAAACCGGGTGATAAAGTGATGGGAATGGACTTGTCTATGGGCGGACATTTGACTCACGGGTCTGCAGTTAACTTTTCCGGAATCCAATACCAGGTTTGTTCTTATGGTGTTCAAAAGGAAACGGGGCTGATTGATTATGACCAAATGAGAGAAGTGGCTCTGAGAGAAAAGCCAAAAATGCTAATTGCAGGATTCTCGGCTTATTCCAGAGATTTGGATTATGCAAAATTCCGTGAAGTTGCAGATGAAATAGGTGCGACACTTTGGGCAGATATTGCGCATCCCGCAGGCTTGGTTGCAAAAGGTCTTTTGAATAATCCATTTGAACATTGTCACGTTGTGACGACTACGACTCACAAAACATTGAGAGGCCCAAGAGGTGGAATGATTATGATGGGGAAAGATTTTGAAAATACTTATGGACATAAAACACCGAAAGGCGAAACTAAATTGATGAGTGCTGTTTTGGACGGTGCTGTTTTTCCGGGAATTCAAGGTGGTCCGTTGGAACACGTTATTGGAGCGAAAGCAGTTGCATTTGCGGAAGCTATTGATTCTAAATTTGAAGTTTATGCAAAACAAGTTAAAGCAAATGCTCAGGCTTTGGCAAAATCAATGATAGATCTAGGTTTCGAAATTGTGAGTGGGGGAACGGATAATCATTTGATGCTGATCGACCTTAGAAATAAAAATGTGAACGGAAAAGAAACCGAGAAAGCTTTGGTAAAAGCAGATATTACTTGTAACAAAAATATGGTTCCTTTTGATGACAAATCGCCTTTTACAACTTCGGGAATTCGTCTAGGAACTGCAGCAATTACGACAAGAGGTCTTAAAGAAAACGATATGACAACGATTGCAGGCTTGATTTCTGAAGTAGTGGATAATATTAAAGACGAAAATGTGTTATTATCTGTGAGAAAAAAAGTAAACGAATTGATGGAAGGTCATGCACTTTTCAATTATTAAGAAAAACAATTCTGAATATTAAAAAAAGAATGAGCATCTTTGTTCATTCTTTTTTTATGGATAAAAAATCATTCACTTTTGATGAAATTAAACTGAAGCTTGTAAACTATTGTGTCTATCAGGACAGATGTCATTATGAAGTAGAGCAGAAGATGAAGGAGTTTCTTTTGATTCCGGAAGCCAAGGAAGAAATTATTCTTTATTTGATTAAGGAAAATTATCTTAATGAAGAACGTTTCACGAGAAGTTATATCCGGGGTAAATTCTATATCAAACATTGGGGAAGGAATAAAATAAAAATGAACCTCAAGCAAAAAGGTATTAATGACAAATTGATTTCCAAATGTATGGACGAAATTGATGAAATTGACTACGAAAAAACAGTAAATAAAATCTATGAAGATTATTTTTCCAAGCAAAAAGGGCTTAAAGATTATCAGAAAAGAAGCAAGGCAATCAAGCATCTAATTTCAAAAGGCTTCGAGTATGACGTGATTTTGGATATTTTAAAAAATGACTAAGAATCTACGTTAATTTAAATTAATATGAAAATAAACCTTAGATTTGAAATTAATTGTTAAAAATAAATAAAAAATTCTTAATTTCGTCCCAAATTCGAACAAATAAAATTCATGAGAAAGCTAATTGTTATATATTCCTTATTGGTGTTTGGCTCTATTAACGCTCAATTTATAAAGTATGGTGTAACAGGAAGTTTGCATAGAGGTTCTATTGCAGGTATTCATAATGCATCAAAAGCTAATTTTGGTGGCAGTGTTGGTATTTTTGCAGACCTTTCTATAGTTCCTAATGATATCTATGACTCTGCTTGGTTGTATCTAACACCTCAATTGGAAGTTTATACTATTGGAGAACGCGCTTCATGGAACGAAGATGATAATAATCGTCAAAAATATAATAATACTTATATTGCCGTACCTATCTACCTAAAGTATTTCATGAAGAATCATGGTTATAAAGGAGATATATACTTTATGGTTGGACCAAAATTCGAATTTCTTGTGTCAGAAAAGATTGAAGAAGGAGATGCTGTAAACAAGGCGATGGCTGCGGGATATGATCCTGCAAAATTTGGCCTAGGGCAAAAGGCAGATAGTTTTGGTTATGGGGTTTCTGCAAAAGTTGGTGTAAAAGTGGATAATAAATGGGATGTATTTGTAAGATTCGACAGAGGTCTGTCCAAGGTTTATAAAGATTACGCAGCTCAAAGTACTTACAACAGATTCCTGGCCATTGGTCTTAGCTACTATATAGGAGAGACTAACTGAAAAAATCTAATAAATTAAATTTATTGTGATTCTGCAAGATTTATTATTTGCAGCTTTTTAAGATGAAAAGACGGATTTTTATACTTCTCATATTCATATTGACTTTTTCTTGCAAACCTAAAGAGAATATGATATATATGAGTAATCATAATTTTGAGCAAGAAGCAAATCAGGCAAGGTATACGGGATTGAAGATCAAGCAGGGTGATATATTGGAAATAGTTGTTTCTGCTTTTGATGATATTGCTGTCAAGCCTTTCAATCTCAATACAATTACTACAACCAGTAATCTGTCAGAACCTAATATGGGAAGTTCTACTACTGGTAGTAAGTATGTAGTCTCAACTGATGGCTTCATTACATTTCCAGTCTTAGGCAAAATCTATTGTCAGGGAATGACAAAGCAACAATTAAAAGAAGATTTGGAACAACGGCTCAAACAGTATCTTATAGACCCTTTAGTTGATATACGTCTTGTAAATCTTAACATAAGTGTTTTAGGTGAAGTGAAGATTCCAGGGAGTAAAACTCCTACCACAGAACGCATCAATCTATTTCAAGCACTGGCATTGGCTGGTGATATGACAGATTATGCTGACCGTACCAAGGTCAAATTGTTACGTTATTCTGAAGAAAGTAAAAAAGATTCAGTAATTCAGTTAGATTTCTCAGATGCAAGTATTGTTAATTCGCCTTATTACTATTTGCAACAGAATGATATTCTATATGTTGAGCCAGACAAGAACAAACAGATTGCGGCTAATAACAATCCTAATAGAACATTAACGTGGCAACTCATAGCGGTAGTTGTAAGTGTTGCAACTTTACTAATCAGATTTACGAATTAAATTGATGGAATTATTAGATTCAAATCTTAATAGCCAAAAAAAGATAAATTTTAAGAAGGAAATTTTTAGATTTCTAAAATATTGGCCTTGGATATTATTGAGCATTATATTGTTCTATCTATTAGCCAATCTTTACCTCAAATATACACAACCTCAATATCTTTCAAAGACGACATTGCTGTTTCAAGAAACTAAGAATGATAAAGGGACTCTATCGGATTTGAAGAACTTGGGTATGGGAATTAGCGATGATGAAGAATTACAAGGTGAAGCTGCTATCATTGTCTCTAAGCCAATCATAACAAAGGTTGTGAAGAATCTTAATCTAGATGTGAATTTTTTTGCAAAAGGAAAAATTCGTGAAGTTGAACTTTATGACCTTTCACCTTATTTTGGGAAAATTTTGTTCTCTGATAAAAGCTTTGGTGGTGCTTCATATTATATAGAACCTGTTAATAATGATAGTTTTAGACTTACAGAGGGACCTCTTAACGGTTCTAAAAATATTTTCCATTATGGTGAGCCTGTAGCATTACCTTGGGGGCGGATTATAATTACAAAAAATCCTAATGGCTATAGACCGTATAAGAACTTTCTGGTTTTCAAGAATGCCAGCTCGGCAGAAAAGCAACTAGAGTCTAACTTGGATGTCAAATTACCAAATGGTTTGTTAATGGATATTTCCATGGTAGGTCTTGTGCCCCAAAAGTCTGAAGACATCTTGAACGAACTCTCTAAACAATATAATCTGGATGGTATTAATGATAAAAATGCAGAGGCAGAAAATACTGCAAGGTTTATTGATGAACGTCTTGAGCTAATATCTGGAGATCTTGGTAAAATTGAGCTTGATAAAGAAAATTTTAAAAAAATCAACAAACTTACAGATCTTGATGTTCAAGCAGGTATTGCTGTAGAAAGGTTAAGTGGTAATGTGGAGAATATCTTTAACGAATCTGCAAAGCTCCAGATTATCAACGCAATTTATGATATGGCTGTTTCAGGAAAAGAACAGTTATTCCCCACAGGTCTTGGGATGCCTGAAACAACAGAAGCACTCTTAAAACAATACAATGACATAGTTCTTCTCAAGAAAAGAACTATGAATCAGGCAACAAATGCTAATCCATCCATCAAGGCTTTTGATAAAGAGTTAATAGAATTGAAAGGGCTTATAAGAGACAATATCCAACAAAGTAGAGCCCAATTACAGAAAAATATTGGGCAAACCAATATGGAAATTGGTGAGGATAAGGGTTCTATACTAAAATATCCTACTAGAGAACGGATATTTCGAAATATAGAAAGACAGAGGAACCTAAAAGAATCATTATACTTATATCTCCTTCAGAAGCGCGAAGAGAACGCTATTACTTTAGCCGTTACCACACCAAAGACGAAATTGGTCAATCCTGCTTACACAATTGGTATTGTTAAACCTAATTATATTCAGATTAGAATAGGATCTCTGGTGTTGGGTTTCATTTTACCCTTGTTGATTATCTTCATAAAAAATATTCTAGATACTAAGATTCGCTCGAAAGAGGATGTAGAAGCTATTGTCAGTGACATACCAATCATTTCTGAGGTGCCACATAGTGATTCCGAAGTTCCGCTTATAGAAAAGAGTGATTTTAGCGTATTTGCAGAGTCATTTCGTATTCTTACATCTAATATTAAATTTATTTTAAGGTCAAGGTCGATTCAAAAGGGAGGGGTTATTCTGGTTACCTCGTCGGTCAAAGGAGAAGGGAAAACTACGATTTCAACCAATACTGCCGTTAGTCTATCTGGAGGAGGCAAGACCCTCCTTATAGGAGCCGATATTAGAAATCCACAGCTTCGGAGATATATGAAGGAAAAAAAGAGTGGGCTTACAGATTACTTAGTTTCGGATCAAGTTTCAATCAATCAGTTCATTCATTCGTCCGGTCTGTCCGATGGTTTAGATGTTATCTTTAGCGGTGCAAAGGCTCCTAATCCCAACGATTTGTTGGATATGAAGAAATTTGATGAAATGATAGAAGAACTCAAAAAAGAATACGATTACATTGTTTTGGATTCTGCTCCAATAATGTTGGTAAGTGACTCTCTACATTTGGTAGATGTTGCAGATATTGTAGTTTATACTATCAAGTCTGAGTTTACAGAGAATGATATGATTAGCTTTGCATCTAGTTTTAAAAATGATAATGCTATAAGCAATATGGTTTTTGTCCTGAACAATGTCAAACCTGAGTTTTCCAGATATGGTTATAAATATGGTTATGGATATTATAGTGAGACCACAGAAAAAGGAATTTTAAGGAAAATATTCAAGAGAAGATGATTTGAATCATCGCCGCCTTCAATTAATTCTCTATCTAATAAATGTTTTTAGAAAAATCATTAAATGTACTTTTAGAATTGAATTATTGTAAATCATACTTGCGATGGAACTCATGGATACCAATAAGTAATAATTAAAATTGTAAGATTGTCAAATAATAAAACCATAGCAAAAAACTCTTTGTTTTTGTATTTTCGAATGTTTCTGATAATGGGAGTTGGTCTATATACTTCTAGGCTGGTATTACAGGCATTAGGGGTTATTGATTACGGTATTTATGGTCTGGTAGGGGGCATTGTCTCAACATTTGCATTTCTAAATTCTGCAATGGCATCTGCTACCCAAAGATATTTGTCATTTGACATTGGAAAAAATAATACGGAGCGCCTACAAAAGACTTTCAATTCAACACTTAACATTCATATCTTAATAGCATTAATTATACTGATTTTTGCAGAGACTTTAGGTCTGTGGTTTCTAAATTTTAATCTAAAAATTCCTGCTGGAAGAATTGTAGCGGCAAATTGGGTATACCAGTTTTCAATATTTGCTTTTATTTTGGAAATAATACAAGTTCCATATAATGCTTTATTATTCGCACGAGAGCACATGAATGTGTATGCTTATATTAGTATACTAGAGGCGATACTTAAATTAATAATTGTTTTTCTACTTCTGAAAACCGATACAGATAAACTTATTCTCTATTCACTATTGACCTTCTGTGTTGTTTTTGTGATACGATTGATATATAAAATCTATTGCAAAAAACATTTTAAAGAATCTAGATATAAATTTTATTTTGATAAGGCATATTATAAAGAATTGATGAGTTATTCAGGATGGAATCTATTTGGCAATATCGCCAACGTTGCTCGCGGGCAGGGAAGTAATATCCTGCTCAATATGTTCTTTGGACCAATTGCCAATACTGCTTATAGTTTGGCAATAATGGTACAGGGTATTATAGGCTCATTTGTTGGGAACTTTCAAGTGGCAATTAATCCTCAAATCACAAAATCCTATGCAAAAGGAGAGCTGGCAACGTCTCTAAATTTGATATATAAAAGCTCAAAATTTTCATTTTTTGCAATGTTTATAATTGCTGTTCCCTTTTTGTATAATATAAATTATATAATGCATCTATGGCTCAAAACAGTCCCCCCATACACCATAGAGTTTTTAAAGCTTACATTAATATATTCTCTCGTAGAAACAATCTCAAACCCTTTGATGGTTGGAGCACAGGCCACAGGTAAAATTAAATGGTATCAGATAATCATTGGAAGTTTTATCTTTCTTACACTTCCGATTACAGCAATTGTTTTTTATTACAGTTCAAATCCCATTAATGTATATTGGGTATTAATTATCATTTCTCTATTTGCTTTATTATTTAGGATTTCATTCTTAAAACGAATGCTAAAGTTAGATGTTGCGATTTACGTGAGAGAAGTAATTCTGCCTATCATTTTTGTGAGTGCTATTACTTGTTTTTTTATTTACTTTTCTTTTAAATATTCAATAATAATTGATATTGATAATGAATTTTTAAATTTTGTTGCGAACACTATTATGATAATTTCAGTTGTATTTGTGGTAATTGTAATATTTGGGTTAGATAAAGTAGACAGAATTCGATTTTTAAAATTAATAAGAGCTAAATTGTGTAGATAATATATGGATGCAGATATAGTCGATTATAGTAAAATAGCAATATTTGGCCCCCATGATAGAATGAATTATGGGGACTTATTGTTTGCTTTAATGCTTGATTTTGCATTTTCTAAGAAAATTGGAAAGCAAATCAAATTAAATAAATATTCTATTGTTAAATCAGACCTGACACATAAAGGAGCTTTCGAATCAAAAAGTTATAAGGAATTGGTTGCTGATATAGATTATGGTAAGATTGATGTTATAATAGTTGCCGGAGGTGAAAGCCTAGGAGCAACTTGGGCAAGGCTATATTCTTTCATTAATCCAATATATTCTTTAATATATGAAAGAACGCCGTTTGCGACATCAAAGTATATTTATCCAATAATAAAAAAAATGCTTGGTGCAAAATCGGAATACCCTTTTTTAATCAATAAAAAGGACTTTAAAAAAGAGATTAAAGTATTATATAACTCTGTAGGAGGGCTGAAATATGTTATCTCTGAAGAAAGAATCAAAGAAGCTGATTATTTTGCGATTAGAGATTCAGAGGGATATTCTCAAATGCAGGGAAAGTTCACCAAACTGTATGTATATCCCGATTCAGCTATTATAATGTCTGATGTAATTAGAAAAAATTATTTGGAAACAGCTTTAAAAGATCAGAAATTATTTTTTAATAACTATGTTTTTTTTCAGATTTCAAAATTTAAAATTCAGAATGACTTAGACCAAACTGTTTTTGAATTATTAAAAATATTGAATAATTCAAACTACAATATTGTGTTATGTCCGATAGGAACAGCAAAAGGCCATGAGGATCATGTTATCCTGCAGCAAATATATGAAAGAATTGGTCAGGAAAATAATAGGGTAACCATTGTGTCTAATCCTAATGTTGAATCTATTATGGGGTTGATTGCTTTTTCGAGTTTCTATATTGGAACAAGTTTACACGGAGTTATTACTGCAATGAGTTTTGGCGTGAAATATATTGGACTGAATCCAGAACAAACCAAATTATATAATTATATAAAAACGTGGTCAGGATTAGATGCGGATATGCTTATGGCAAAGACAGGGGATTTCTATGATTGCTTTGTTACTGTGGATGCGTTAGACAACATATTGGATCAGATTACACAGGCAACACAAATACAAAAACAGAAATATTACGAAAGTGTTGACAATTTAATCGCAAAATTATTAGTATAATGAAGATATTGTCTTTACTTATAACTTATAATTCTGAAAAGTGGATAGAAAAAAACATTAATTCGATTTTTCAAGGGACTGATAAAGTCGATGTCCTAATAATTGACAACGGATCAAATGACCAAACGTTGAAAATTATTAAAGAGAAGTTTCCAAAAGTCAGATTAATTGAATCCAAAGAGAATTTAGGATTTGCCAAAGCTAATAATCTTGGCTTTGAAATAGCAAAAAAAGAAGGTTACGATTTTGTTTTCCTTATAAATCATGATGGTTGGCTGTTCCATGATTTTTGGAAACATGTTTTTCCAATTATATCATCAATAGACTATGAGTCTTATGGTTTATTCTCTCCGGCACATTTTGATGGCTCAGAAAAAGAATATGATTTTGGATTCAAGAAATATCTTGGCAATATTGATTTGACAAAATCCGATAAATCTGTAGTGGATATAGAATATATAAATGGAGCCTTTCTTTTGATTTCCTTACGCTGTTTGAAAGTTGTGAAAGGCTTTGATCCGATTTTCTTTTTTTATGGTGAAGACATAGACCTGTGTCTGCGGGTAAGAAAAAGAGGGTACAAAATAGGAATTATAAAAGAAGCTAAAGCTGTACATGATAGAAAAGAGCGTAAGATGACTGAAGAACGTGCCTGGAATCATCTTGTAGCAAGATATCTCATACAGATTAAGTCAATCGATGGAGGTTTTTCATTAAGTTTTTATAAGACAATATATAGTCTTTTAAAAGAGCTGTCGTCATTTGGGAAAAATCATAAAAGTTATTTGAAATTGATTTTGTACTTATTTAATAATAAAAGTAGAATAAAAAAATCATACAAATTGTTTAATTAATGAAAGCTTCTATTATCATAACAACTTTTGGAAGACCGATGTTTTTGCAAAGAGCAATCAATAGTGTATTGAATCAGTCATTCAAAAATTATGAGATACTGGTTATCGATGATAATGGAAAAGGTACAGTAGCTCAAAAATTGACTCGGTCAAAAATTCCGATAAATCCATATACGAATTACTTTGCTCTGGATGTTAATTCGGGTGCCTGTGTCGCAAGGAACAAAGGAGTAGATTTGGCAAGCGGCGAATTTTTGTTTTTCTTAGATGATGATGATGAGTTTTTGGATAACAAGCTTCAGGATCAAATTGATTTTCTAGAAAAACATAAAAACTACGATGGTTGTTTGGCTGCTTTTAAGAGACTGGATCATATTGGAAAGGAAATCTTTTCCACCTCCAATATGCCAATGGTAGGTGACTTCAAAAGTTTTGTTCTGAATGGCAACTTCTTTACACCAATGCTTTGTATCAGAAAATCATCTTTTATGAAAACCGATGGGTTTATCAATATACCACGATTTCAGGACAATTTTTTTTTGATGAATGCCTTAAAAAAAGGATTAAGCTTTGGGACTATGGAAATAGCATTACACGTGATGCATGAGCATAATGAAGCTAGAATTACCTCTGCTTCAATAGAAAAGACGGAAAAATCTCTTCAGCAAATCAAAAAGTTTGTTGAGCGCCACAAGAATGATTTTAGCAAAATCGAATGGGATTTTTTTATAGTCAAACAATTAAGAACGCTTGCAGTTACAAAATATATTTCTCAAGAAAAAAAAATAAGGCGTTCTTCTGCAATAGATTTTATGATAATCTTTCTAAGAACATTAAAATTTAAATATTTGACCATAGCATTTAAAAGCCTCTTAAAATAGATTTTAGTAAAATTATAATGAAATTCCGTACAGATATAAGTTTTCTCCGAGCAGTCTCCGTCTTGATAGTGATGCTTTTTCACTTTCAGGTCAAGCCATTTGATGGAGGTTTTATCGGTGTGGATGTGTTTTTTGTGATTTCCGGATTCTTAATGACACAAATCATTTTAAAAGCGTTCGATTCAGAAAAATTTTCTTTGAAGCAATTCTATATCAAGAGAATCAATAGAATTATTCCTCCGTTACAGGTATTATTAATATTTATACTTTTTGTATCTGTGGTCTTTTTTTTCCATACGGAACTAAAGTTGAATGCCAAATATACTTTTCTGGCAGATTTTTTTGTTTCAAACATTTATTTTTGGAAGTATATAGACTATTTTACTTCTACGGACAATATTCTCCTACATACTTGGTCTCTGGGAGTAGAATGGCAATTTTATCTCGTTTATCCATTACTTTTGTTATTTCTCAAATCATATTTTGGAAAAAAAGAAAAGCTATTTTGGGGTATTGTTTCATTTTTCTCCTTATTATCGCTTATACTTATGCTCTATATTACAAAAGTTGATAATAATTTTGCATTTTATATGTTACCATCCAGATTTTGGGAACTTAGTATTGGAGGACTAGCGTATTTGATTGGCCAAAACAACAGGTTAGGCAAATTGACAAAAGCTATTCTCGTAGCTTCTGGATTTATCGCAATAGCATTGAGCAGTATCTTTATAAATGAAGAGAACCTTTGGCCTTCCCATTACACGATGATTCCAGTATTTGGTGCCGTTTTGATACTTGGTATGAATATCCATACCAGGTTCTTTGATAATAAATTGGCAAAATTCTTTGGTGATATTTCCTATTCTCTTTATTTATGGCATTGGCCATGGTTTATATTATTTAAATATTTTGGATTCATTGGAGGGTACTATACCCTGATTCTTATAGTACTATCTATAGTTTCAGCATATTTATCGTTTAAATTCGTAGAAA
This sequence comes from Epilithonimonas hungarica, assembly GCF_900102265.1. Taxonomy (GTDB): domain Bacteria; phylum Bacteroidota; class Bacteroidia; order Flavobacteriales; family Weeksellaceae; genus Epilithonimonas; species Epilithonimonas hungarica. The sequence goes on from NZ_FNBH01000001.1 coordinate 464,892, forward strand.
AAAACTCAAGTTTGAGCAATATTTACTTTGCTGCAACGTCTTCTTTAATCGTAGCGATAATAGCAGTCTTACTTTTTATAAATCCCAGTTTGGTTTCGGGTATTTCAATTTATCAAAGCAAGAAATTCCAGATTGCCGATTATGAAAATACATATATAAACAATGGTAAGGAAAAGCAATTTAATCCTTGTCATTGTTTTATAACCAATTCGCAAAAAATCAATGATTACAGTTTTAAAAATTGTCTCAAAGTATCTGACAAAAAACAAAATATTTTATTAATCGGTGATAGTCATTCTGCGCAGTTTTCCTCTTCTTTGAGAAAAATTACAAATTATAATCTTTTAGAAGCCAGTGCAGGATATGTATTCCCATTTCCCGACTCTAGAGGTAAAAAAGATACAAAAGAATTGGTGGATTATGTTTTCAAAGAATTTATTCCCAAAAACTACAAAAAAATAGATTTGGTAATTGTATCTGCACATTGGCTAATGAAAAAGAATCCTAATCTCAATTATAAGGATTCTGAAATTGCCGAAGAAGTTTTAAAAACCATTGCTTTTTTTAACAGATATCATATTAATTATATTTTTTTAGGACAAACAGAAAATTATAAATTATCCTATCCCAAAATATTAATGTTAAAAAATATCGGCAGGAGCGAGGATGAATTTTTAGATACAGAGTCAAAGTCAATGAATCAAATTCTTCTGCGAATTGTGCCAAAAAATCATTACATAGAATTGTATCAAAATAGCATGATTAAAAAATATAATGAGAAAAATCAAATACCTTATATGTTTGATGGAAATCACTATTCAGAATACGGGGCTGAGCAGGCTGTCAACAAGGTACTACTGCCAAAGATAAATCAGATTTTAAAAGAAAAATGATGGAATTATCGGTAAAAAAGTCCAATCATCTCAAGGCCATGGCTATATTAATGATGCTTTGGTTGCATCTTTTTAATGTAAATTACAAAGGCTTGTATAATCCTGCTATTTTGGTTGCAGGCCAGCCACTATCCTTCTATATTTCAATTTTTTGTGATGCTTGTGTGCCTATTTTCGCTTTTGTAAGTGGGTATGGATTGTATTATAAATATCAAAAGAAAAAAGACTTTTTTGCTAGAGAAAATCGATTTCGGTTGAAAAAGATGTATCTTAATTTATGGATTGTTATACTATTGTTTCCAATTTTATTAGGGCTATTTTTACAAGAACCGCAATATCCGGGTAGTATGTTAAAAATACTCATGAACAGTACTGCAATCCAAACTTCCTATAGCGGAATATGGTGGTATTTTACAACTTACGTATTGGTTGTTCTCTCTAGTAAATTTCTATTCTACCTGCTTGATAGATATAGTACATATGTAGTTTTTGTGATGTCATTTGTTTTATACTTAATTGCTTTCTATTTTAGGGTATATAAAACAGATTTGTTCTCCAACGAAGTATTGAAATGGTTTCACAATCAGGGAGCCAGGTATGGTCTGGTACAATTTGAATTTTTGCTTGGAGCTATTGCTTTGAAGCATCAATGGATTACAAAATTTTCAAAACTCTATTCCAAAATAAAATTCGGAACTGTTGTTGGGATAATTCTCATCATCTTTATGTTTATTACTCGTTGTTTTGTCCCAAATTTATTTGTTGCTCCACTCTGCGCGATAGCTTTTACCCTAGTTTGGAATAACCTAACATTAGGACGTTTTATAGAACGGTCGCTTGATTTTCTTTCGGTCCATTCAACTAATGTCTGGCTTTGTCATTCTTTTTTTTACGCAGCGTTTTTCAGGGATTTTATTTATTCTCCCAACTTACCAATATTTATATTTGTATTATTGCTTAGCTGCTCGTTGCTTGGTTCATTCGTTATTAACTTTTTTTACAATAGATTACAAAAATATTTCTAATGGCAGACTCTATTCCAAAAATCATCCATTATTGCTGGTTAAGTGGTGACCCATTTCCTTCCAAAATCAGGAAATGCATTGACTCTTGGAAAAAATACCTTCCGGACTATGAAATCAGGCTATGGGATACACAGTCGTTTGATTTGGAGTCCTCCCCATGGGTCAAAGAGGCTTTCCAACAAAAAAAATATGCTTTCGCTGCAGACTATATTAGGCTATATGCCCTTTATAATGAGGGCGGAATATATTTAGATTCAGATGTTGAGGTTGTAAAGTCTTTTGACGATTTGCTGAAATTACCATACTTTGCGTGCACAGAAGGTGAAAATATTATAGAAGCTGGAGCTTTTGGAGCAGTTAAAGGGCAGAGTTGGATAAAAAACTGTCTGGATTATTATGAAGGAAGACATTTTATAAAGCAAGACAATATTTTGGATACCTGGCCGCTTCCTCAGATTATGATGAAGGAAATAAAAAAACAATATACGCCTGAGGTACTGGAAAGACAGCTCTATTTTGAGAAAATCTCAAACTATCAAAAGGAAAAAAGATTTTACATGCTTCCCAAAGTTTACTTTTGTGCAAAAGATATGGGAACAGGCGTGATTACAAAAACAAACGAGACTTATTGTATTCATCATTTTGAAATGTCATGGATTCCCAAAAGCCAAACTTTTTTACCCAACCTTAAAAGATTATTGATAAGGATTTTTGGAGTGGGAGCAGTCGGAGGGATTGTAAAAGTATTTGCCTTGAAAAATATCAAAGATAAGCTTGCAAAATGAAAGGACATCGTTTAAGAATATTGTTGATTATGCCTTATGGAAGTGTTGGAGGTATGGAACGCCTAGCCGAGACATTCTATAAGAATTATAAAAAGCAAGGACATGAGGTAAAAGCAGTAAAAATCATCAGGCTTGAGAATGATATTATTAACTTTGATGATGACGAAATATCTCTCTCCAGAAAAGATTTTTCTGATTTCTCTTCTGTATCCCGTATAGCTTTCTATGCAAAAATTCCTATTATGCTAAGTAAGATTATAAAAGTTCATAAGATTGATATAAGCATCAGTTTTGGGGATATGGCTAATTGCTTCAGCGCTATGACGCTCACGAAAGAAAAAAAAATAGCAAGTTTCCATGCTGTAAAAAGTATTGAGTTTAAACATGATACTGGAATATCTAAATTTTTTAAATGGTCTATTCATAACACGTACAAACGATTTGATAAAGTTATCGCTATAAGTCAAGCCATCAAAAATGATTTGATTATAAATTGCGGGTATAAGTTTAAAAATTTAGAAGTCATCTATAATCCGCATGATGTATCAGCCATTGAAAGTAAATCCAAAGAACCTTTCGCGGAAGATGAAAAAAAAATTGTGGAAAATAGTTACATCGTTTTTCTAGGTAGGCTCAGTGTGCAGAAAGCACCTTGGCATCTTATAAAAGCCTTCTCTCTAATGAAAGATCAATTTGCAGAGACCAATCTATTGATGATTGGGGATGGTGATGAACGCGTTGAGATGTTTACAAAAAATTTAGTTGATTATCTTAAACTTAATGATAGAGTATTTTTTTTGGGTAGAAAGAGAAATCCATATAAATTTCTACAGAAGTCCAAAGGATTGGCGTTATCTTCATATTATGAAGGTACACCTAATGTTATTGTTGAAGCTATGATTCTTAATATTCCTGTTATTACTACCAATTGTACAGATGGAATCTCCGAAATGATGATTGATAAGATAAATGGAGTAAAGGATGGTTTGCTTATAACAGATGTAGGTATCATTACACCGGATATTTTGAAAAACAGAGAGGACTTTATTCCTGAAAATTTTGAAATTAATGATGATGATGTCAAATATGCGGAGGCACTTTCATTACTATTAAATGAAGATATGAATAATTCGTTTCGAAGTGTTGATAAATCAGGTTTGTTAAAAAAATATAATTTAGAAAACGTACTTAAAGATTACTTAGCATAGCGTTATGTTTGACTTTATTCCTTTAGAATATTATACCAGTATCTATTATCACGTCATGTTTTTTGTGGCGATGATTATTTTACTACATGCTATGGTTTATGATATAAAGGATTCGAAAAGTTTACTGTTCTTTCAAGTTCTGGGAGCGTTCTTTCTTGTGATATTTTCCTTATATATAGGCTTACGACCTGTAAGTGGAAGATATTTTGGTGATATGTCTACTTATCACATTGGTTACGAAGCTTTGCAGAAAGGAGGCGATGTAAAGATTGAAAAAGATTATGTATTTAATTACTTTATGTGGGCTTGCTCCAAGATCATGTCATCACAAAGTTTTTTTCTGCTAGTAGATATATTGTACATTTTACCTTGCTATTGGTTTAGTAGGCTATATTTTAAAAGATACTGGTTTTTCGGGTTTTTTATGTTTTTAGGCTCATTTTCTTTTTGGGCGTATGGGACAAATGGTATCCGTAATGGTTTAGCAACCTCTCTATTTATTCTTGGTCTTTGTTTTTATGAACATAAAAAAATGTTAATGTATGTTTTATTTGGAATTTCATTTTTCATGCACAGTTCTATCATCATACCTATTGCCGCCTTTATAATATCCGGCACTTATAAAAATCCCAAAATATATCTTTATATTTGGCTTGCAAGCATACCGCTTTCTTTGGTAGGAGGTAGTTTTTGGGAAGGTTTTTTCAGTAATCTGGGTTTGGAAGATCGTACATCGGGTTATCTTACGAATAATGATGAATTCAAAGAACAATTTTCTCAGACGGGTTTTAGATGGGATTTTGTACTATATAGTGGGTTTGGTATTTTTGCTGGCTATTATTTTATTTTAAAAAAAAATGTTATTGATAGTTTATATATCCATCTGTTCGGTATCTACACTATTGCCAATGCTTTTTGGATTTTGGTGATTAGGGCTACATTCAGCAATCGCTTTGCTTACCTGTCATGGTTTTTAATGGCCGCGGTCATAGCTTATCCTATGTTTTGTTATAAACTTTGGAAAGATCAATATAAAGTTTTTGGAGTGATATTATTTTTATATTATATGTTTACTTACTTAATGTTTTTAAAAGGATGAAAATTGCAGTGCTGCTTACAAGAATCGACCAAACGGGTATGAGTATCAATACAATAGATCTCTGCGTATCATTGTCCAAATTAGGGCACTCTGTCGATTTGTTGGTTGGAGATTATAATAACTCTTCAAAAAAATTATTCTTCCAAAAAGATTTGCTGAAAACTTCTGAAGTTAATGTTATTAACATAAAATTTTCTCACCGTTCTGAATTGCTTTCAAAATTTTTTAAAGTCTTAGGTGTATTAAAAATCATATTATTTCTCATCTTTAAAAATTACGATGTAATTCATGTGGAATCTCCTTACTTAAGTTTCATACCATGGTTGATTAGGAAAAAATTTGTTTCTACTATGCATGTTCCAGATTTGGAAAATATTTTTGCATACAAGAATGCAACTAGGGTTATTGCAATTAGCAAAGAGACAAAAGAATACTGCGTCGATAAATTTGGATATAAAGAAAATCAAATTGATTTAGTATACCATGGTGTTAATGAGCGATTTTATCAACCAATATCTGCTAATGAAGAAAAGACAATGAAACAAAATTATGGAATTAGTCAAAATGATATTTTGATAGGTTTAGTTGCAAGTATTGAAAGAAGAAAGGGACAGGATATTTTAATTAATGCAATAGAAAATCTGAATCAAGAAATCAGGAGAAAAGTTAAATTGGTATTATTAGGTTCATATAAAAGTGGAAGTAATGGTTGGCTGGAAAACCTTATAAATAGTTCATCAATTTCCAATCAGATTATATGGGAACAATATCAAGACCCTAAACCATTTTATAACATCATTGATATTTTTGTCCTCCCGTCTCGACTAGAAGGTTTCCCACTTGTTTCATTAGAAGCCATGTTGTCAGGTTGTCTGGTTATAAGGAGTAATACAGAAGGTTCTCATGAGCAAATTATCGATGGGTTAAATGGGTTTCTTTTCGAGAACGAAAACTCAACCGAACTCACAAAGATTCTATCCTATATTTTAGAAAATGAAAGTTTGTTAGTTAACATGAGAAATTTCTCCAAGACTTACGCCTTCAAAAATTTTACTCAAGCCGTGATGGCAAAAAATACTTTGAAGGTATATGAGAAATTAAAAAACATTAAGCTTTAATTTTCATATACTGATGAGCATTATATATGATGATTTGTACAGATATACTGGTACCAGGCAATTTACTTCTTTGGTAAGATATATCCTGTTTACACCAGGTTTTAGATATACTTATTTCTACAGAAAGGTGCAAAGCGCAAAATTTTTTCCAACGCGCTTTTTTTGGGATGTACTACGGAGACAATGTATGTTGAGAACTGGCATTCAAATTCCGGCTCAGACGAAGATTGATAAAGGCTTACGAATCGTTCACTTTGGGCACATCGTCATCAATCCAGATACCATCATTGGCAAAAATTTTAATATTGCACAAGGTGTTAACATTGGTAACGCCGAAGGCAGAAGACAAGGAACACCAATAATAGGAGACAATGTCTACGTTGCAGCCAACGCTGTTATTGTAGGTAATGTAAAAATAGGCAATGATGTTTTTATTGCGCCTAATGCTTTCGTAAACATAGATATCCCCGATGGTTGTATTGCATTGGGAAACCCTGCACAAATCATTCAAAAGGAGTATGCTAGCAAAAAGTATATTATTTATAAAATTTAATTGTTTTGAAAGTTTTACACATTATAAATTCATTAGGTACAGGAGGTGCAGAAAAATTGTTGCTGGATACTATTCCTATCTATAGGAAAAGAGGGATAGAAATGGATGTTTTGCTTTTATGGAATAATGATCACCAGTTTACAAAACAGCTGGTAGAAATGAATATTTGTAAAATATTTATCATTAACAATTCTTCTAACGTCAGAGACATATACAATCCGATTAATATTTTTAAGATTAGCAAAATTATGAGACAATATCCTATTGTCCATGTGCATCTATTTCCGGCACAGTATTTTGCTGTAATTGCAAATAGATTGAACAATAGCTCTTCCAAGCTTATCTTTACAGAACATAATACCTCTAATACTAGAATTTCAAATAAGTTTTTGAAGCCCATTGATAAATTTTTTTATAGGGATTACAAAAAACTGGTATGCATTTCGGAAGAGATAAGACAGATTTATGGTAAATATCTCAAGACTAATGACACTGAATTGATTGTCATTTCAAACGGAATTGATGTAGAAAAGTATAACAAAGCTAATGCGTTGAAAAGGTCGTACATACATTTTGAACTTCAAATGGATGATAAACTGATTATTCAGGTTTCAGCGTTTAGGCCACAGAAGGATCAGGATACGTTGATAAAATGTATGGTTTTGTTACCTGGTAATTACAAATTGTTATTAGTAGGAGATGGAGAAAGGAAAATGATATTGATGAAATTGGTAAACGAACTTGGTTTGGAGAAAAGGGTTTTTTTTCTTGGACAGAGAATGGATGTACCCCAACTTTTGAAAAGTGCAGATGTCGTTGTACTTTCTTCATATTATGAAGGACTTTCGTTGGCTTCTGTAGAAGGGATGGCCTCTGGAAAGCCTTTTATTGCATCGGATGTGCCAGGGCTTCAAGATATTGTTAAAGAGGCGGGTATTTTATTTACAAGAGGCAACGAAGAAGAATTGGCCGTCATAATCAAAAGGCTAATAGAAGACCCTGCATATGCAGAGTTAACCGCTAAAAAAGGTTATAATAGGGCAATGAAATATGATATCAGTACTTTAATAAACAAGCATATAGATATGTATGCACAGTTGATATGAAACAATTAACAGTTTTTACACCAGCATATAATAGGGGGCACCTATTGCCGAGACTTTATGAGAGCCTTATTAATCAAACCAATCAAGATTTCGTTTGGCTAATTGTGGACGATGGATCTTCTGACAATACACAGTTTGTAGTATCTGATTTTCAAAATGAAAATAAAATCGAGATAAAATATATTTTTCAGGAAAATCAGGGTATGCATGGAGCACACAACACAGCATATGAAAATATTAATACTGAGCTTAACACTTGTATTGACTCAGATGATTTTATGCCTGACTATGCTGTTGAGACCATTCTTGAAAAATGGAATTCAATATCTGAAGAGGATAAAAAAAAATATTCTGGAATTGTCGGATTAGATGCTTATATGAATGGTAATGTAATTGGTTCAGAATTTTCTACAAACTATACAACACTAGAGGATTTTTATCTATTGGGTGGAAAAGGAGATAAAAAGCTGGTCTATCGTACAGAGGTAATGCAAAAGTATCCACCATATCCAATTTTCAAAGGCGAGAAATATGTTGGATTAGCTTATAAATATCTTCTTGCTGACCAGGATTACAAACTAATTACAATAAATAAGGTGCTTGTAATAGTAGATTATCAACCAGGAGGATCTTCCAATAATATGTTTAGGCAATATTACAATAATCCTAGAGGTTTTGCATTTTTGAGAAAACAAGGGATGGAACTTTCAAAATCAAAAAAAAGAAAATATATAGACGCGATACATTATGTTTCTAGTAGTTTTCTATCGAGGAACTCAAAATTTATTGCGGAGTCGCCAGCAAAGACATTGACGATTTTGGCTATTCCTTTCGGCTTTATTTTATTTCTGCTTGTAAAATATAAGAACAGAAATAGACCAGCTTTGTCGGAATTATAATTGCTGATTCTAAGATTACTATGAAGAAACTCATTCGCATATCAACGGTTCCATCCTCCCTTAATATATTATTGAAAGGGCAATTGCAATTTTTGAATCACTATTTCAATGTCATCTCAGTTTCCGGATCTGGGTTGGATCTGGATGAGGTAAAGATGAGGGAAGGTGTTAATATTCATCCTATTGAAATGCAACGCCACATTTCTCCGTTAAGAGATCTTGTTGCTTTGATAAAATTATTTTTATATTTTAGAAAGGAAAAACCAGACATTATCCACTCATTAACTCCAAAAGCCGGTTTACTTTCGATGATTGCTGGCAAATTGGCAGGAGTTCCTGTTAGGATGCATACATTTACAGGTTTGATTTTTCCATACAGAACAGGCAAGATGCAAAAAACTTTAATTTTAATGGACAGACTTCTTTGCGTATGTGCCACCAATATCTATCCGGAAGGACAAGGGGTCAAAAATGATCTTTTGACGTTCAACATTACCAAAAAACCGCTCATTATTTTAGCTAATGGTAATATAAATGGAATTGATGCTGACTTTTTTTACCGCAATGTTGTGGAGTCAGAAGGATTGATTCAATTAAAGAAAGACCTGGATATTCTAGATGAGGATTTTGTTTTCACATTTGTCGGTCGATTGGTAAAAGACAAAGGAATCAATGAGCTTGTTTCGGCTTTTAAGATGTTTTCAGAAAGAAAAGATACTGGAGAAGGGAAACCTAAGTTATTACTTGTAGGGTCTTTTGAACAAAATTTGGATCCAGTCTCGGAAGAAACATTATTTGAAATTGAAAATAATGAGAATATCATCACTACAGGATTTCAGAAAGATGTAAGACCATATCTTGCCATTTCTGATGTATTAACATTCCCTAGCTATAGAGAAGGTTTTCCAAATGTGGTTTTGCAAGCCGCAGCAATGGAGCTAAATGCTATAGTAACTGACATTAGTGGTAGCAATGAAATAATCTGTGACGGTTTAAATGGTTGGATTATACCTAAACACAATCAGGAGCAGCTATATGAGAAGATGAAATGGTGTCTGGAGAATATATCTGAATCGAAAGCAATGGGTAAAAAAAGCAGAACAATCATTATTGAGAGATATGAACAGAAGATTGTTTGGGAAGCCCTCAAAGCCGAATATTTTAGACTTTCCAATAATTAAAATTACATTCTCATTGATTATCCAAGACTTTCTATTTTTAAAAATTGACAATAAATTAAAAATTAACTTGATTCCTTTATTTATATTTGCAAAATAATAAATAATGGTTATCGGGAATCATGCACATTAAATATGTACGGAAAAATAGTTAAACCTTGCTTCGATTTTCTACTGGCCTTGACAGCATTATTAGTTCTGTCTCCCATATTTTTGTTAGTAACAGTTGCATTATTTTTCGCCAATCAGGGTAACCCCTTTTTCTTTCAGAAAAGACCTGGAAAAAATGAAAGAATATTCCGCATCATCAAGTTTAAAACTATGAATGATAACAAAGATGCCAATGGAAATCTTTTGCCAGATGCGGAACGATTGACTGCCGTCGGTATCTTTATAAGAAAAACCTCTTTAGACGAAATACCTCAACTCATTAATGTTTTGAAAGGAGATATGTCTTTGATCGGACCCAGACCACTTTTGCCGCAATATCTACCGCTATATACTTATGCACAAAGAAGAAGGCATCTTGTGAGACCTGGAATTACAGGTTGGGCCCAAGTCAATGGAAGAAATGCTATCAGCTGGCAAAGGAAGTTTGAACTTGATGTTTGGTATGTTGATAACCTTTCTTTTTCTGTAGATTTAAAAGTTTTATTAATGACTCTGAAAAAAGTTTATAAAAGCGAAGGAATCAGTCAAAATGGGCACGCAACCATGGAAATATTTAACGGTAAAAATTAATGGCAAATCAAAATATACTTATCACATCAGCAGGTCAAAGGGTTTCATTGGTCAAGGCTTTTCAGCAAGAATTAAAGAAACTGAACTCAGAAAATAAAGTTTATACAGTAGATATCAACCCGGTGCTTGCACCCGCATGCCATATTTCTGATGGTTACAAAACTGTAAAAAGAGTTTCGGATGAATGCTATATTAATGATCTTTTGGAAATCTGTAAGGAACTAAATGTAAAAATGATAGTGCCAACGATTGATACAGAATTGATAATTCTTTCCGAAAATAAAGATACTTTTCTGAAAAACGGCATTACTCCTGTTGTAGGCGATAAGGATTTTATAAAAATCTGTAGAGATAAAAGACTGACCAACGCTTTTTTCGAAGAAAGAGATATTGAGATTCCTAGGGCACTGGAAAAAGATGCTCCATCATTTCCACTTTTTATTAAGCCATATGATGGCTCTTTGAGTAAAGACACATTCTTGGTCGAAAATGGATCTCAACTTACAGACTATCACCTTACTAATCCCAAGCTGATGTTCATGGAATATATTGATCCGAAAGAGCATGACGAATATACTGTAGATACATATTTTGATAAAAATGGAAATCTTAAATGTGTTATTCCTAGAAAAAGAATTTTTGTAAGGGCTGGTGAAGTTAATAAAGGGGTAACTCGTAAAAATGAAATTGTAAACTTCGTCGAAAAAAAACTTTCCAATATTAATGGTGCTCTAGGATGTATTACTATGCAATTTTTCTTCAATAATATGACAAAGAGAATTATTGGTATTGAGATAAACCCGAGATTTGGTGGTGGTTATCCCCTGTCGTATCTAGCGGGAGCTAATTATCCAAAATATTTGATAGAAGAGTATATTCTTGGTAAAAATGTAGATTATTTTGATGACTGGATATCAGATTTATTAATGTTGCGATATGATTCTGAAGTATTAGTTCATAATTATGAATACTAAATATATCATCTTTGATTTAGACGATACTTTGGTGTCTGAGCTTAGTTATTTGAAGTCTGCCTATCTTGAAATTGCCAAAAAAGTCGACCCAGAGGGTTATGATGAACTTTATCATCATATGTTGAGTTGGTATCATAATAAGAAAAATGTTTTTGCTGAAATTGTAAATCGTTATCCAGGTGAATTATTAAATGAATTATTAGCAGTTTATAGAAATCATTTCCCAAAACTGGTGTTGAAAGATGGAGCCAAAAAAATTTTAGAAATCATCAAATCAAAAAATTATAAATTGGGTTTGATTTCAGATGGGAGGTCATATACACAAAGAAATAAATTGAAATCTTTGGGTATTGAAAACTTTTTTGATAAGATTGTTATTTCTGAAGAATTTGGTTCGGAAAAACCAGACATTAGAAATTTCCAGGCATTTATTTCTCCCGATATAAGAGACTATGTTTACATCGCAGACAACATTTCTAAAGACTTCATATCACCAAATAAATTGGGATGGTTGTCCATATGCCTGATAAATGATGGTGATAATATTCACATTCAAAATTTTGATTTTCCTCCAAACTATTTGCCTGATTTTAAAATAGAAAAACTTTCAATGCTTCAAGATTTAATTTAGGAATACTTTATTATACATATGTATACTTAAGATATTCCTTGGCACAGCCTTTGTAAACTAACTTACATATTTATTAGCGAAAAATTTAAACATATGAAAAAAGTATTATTAGGAGCATTTGTCATAGGCGCAGGATTAATATCTACAACTAAAGCTCAGATACAAGAAGGAAACTGGATGGTAGGAAGTAGCTTGGTAACAAGTAACTTTGGATTAAATACAGGCGCAGGATATGATTTCTCAATTCAGCCAAAAGCAGCTTATTTTATCAAAGATAATACAGCATTGGGAGGTTACGTTAATTTAGGTTTCATGAAACCGGGTAAAGGGCAGTCAACCCAATTTAATTATGCTGTTGGTGCTCTAGGAAGATATTTTCTTTCACCGGGTGAACAGGGAGTTGACAATCTTTTGAATCACGGACGTTGGTTCTTCGAGGGTAATGTTGGTATAGGCGGAACATCCGTGGAAAACGGAATTTCTACAACAGGTCTTGATTTCGGGGTTGGCCCTGGTTATTCTTACTTCATCACCCCAAATATCGGAGTTGAAGGTCTAGTAAAATATAATGGAGTTGCAGGTTTCGGAAATGAAGGACTGACATCAAAGATTAGTTTCAACGTAGGTTTCAGTATTTATTTACCTTCTGGTCAAGCCAAAAGAATTGCGAATGAAGCTAAATAATTTAAGATAATATTATAACATTAGCCGGCTTTTTGTCGGTTTTTTTATTAAATTGAATCATGGAATATTTAAACACGGTGTATGCCGTTCTAGAAAGGTGGTATATTAGTTTTGCAGAACTTACTCCCAGATTGATTGTCGGGATATTGGTATTTCTATTTTTCCTAATGACAAGCACTTTTCTAAGTAGATGGTCTGTTAAACTTTTTCATAAATTCTTTCCAAAGACGAAAAGCGATTCTGTTGTTACTCTTATTGCAATATTCAAATTTCTGATTATTCTGATGGGAACTTTCATTGCTTTGGAGATCATGGGCTTCAGTGGCTTTTTTATGAAGTTCTTGGGAAGTTTGGGAGTTGCCGGGGTTATTGCCGGGGTAGCTCTCAAGGATCTGGTTTCGAGCATGTTCTCAGGAATGCTGGTAAGTGTGGATAAGGCTTTTAAAATTGGAGATTATGTAACGATCGGGGGGAACTCCGGGACCGTTCAGGATATTGGGTTGCTGACGACCAAGTTGATCACTGATGATGGTAAAAAAGTTTACATTCCGAATCAGGTTATCTTCAACTCTCCATTTTTCAATATTACAGCTTCACCACAGCGTAGAATCATATTTAATTTGGAAATTCCTGTGGGCGAAGATATTGATAAGGCCAAAAATGTGATTTTGGAAACAATCAAAACATTAGAGCACGTTGATAAAGCTGATACGACCGATGTTCTTTTAACCGATGTGAAGCAAGGCGTTTTCACTCTACAGGTAAAATTCTGGTTAGAAATAGGAAGTGATTTTGGAAAACTGAAAAGCGTCGCAATCATCAAAATCAATGAAACATTAATGAAAGAAGGAATCAATCTTGTTACACCCACGAGTATTAATATTACCAATACAGAACACTACCCTTCAGAGAATAAAGAATAATTATGATCTAAATTTTACAAAAAAGAAACCCGACTCATTACTGAATCGGGTTTTTATATTAAAAATTTCAGCTTAGGCTAAAACTTCTTTTACTTTGTTTGCAGCTTCTTCCAAAGTGATTGCAGAATGGATTGGCAATCCAGCCTCATCTATCAATTGCTTAGCTTCTACAGCATTGGTTCCTTGTAATCTTACGATCAATGGAACTGGAAGGCTTCCCATCGCATGGTAAGCATCTACAACACCTTGTGCAACTCTGTCACATCTTACGATTCCTCCGAAAATGTTGATCAGGATCGCTTTTACGTTCGGGTCTCTCAAGATGATTCCGAAAGCTGTTTGAACTCTCTGTGCATCAGCAGTTCCGCCGACATCCAGGAAGTTTGCAGGGTTACCGCCAGATAATTTGATGATATCCATAGTTGCCATTGCAAGACCGGCTCCGTTCACCATACAAGCAACGTTTCCATCCAATTTAACGAAGTTCAGACCAGCTTCACCAGCTTCTACGTCCAATGGATCTTCTTCTCTTGTATCTCTTAGTTCAGCAAGATCTTTGTGACGGAACAATGAGTTGCCATCCAAAGTCACTTTTGCATCTACAGCGATAATCTTGTTATCAGAAGTTTTAAGGACTGGGTTGATCTCGAAAAGAGAGGCATCAATTCCTATATAAGCATTGTATAATGAAGTAATGAACTTTGTGAATTCTTTGAAAGCATTACCCTCCAATCCAAGTCCGAAAGCGATTTTTCTAGCTTGGAAAGCTTGAAGTCCATAAGCTGGATCGATCACTTCTTTGTGGATCAAATGTGGTGTTACTTCAGCAACGTGCTCGATGTCCATTCCACCTTCAGTAGAATAAACAATTGTGTTTTTACCAAGAGCTCTGTCCAAAAGGATAGATACATAGAATTCTTTAGTTTCTGACTCACCTGGATAATATACGTCTTCAGCAATCAAAACAGAATTTACTTTTTTACCTTCAGCAGAAGTTTGCGGAGTGATAAGCTGCATCCCGATGATGTTTCCAGCGTTTTCTTTCAGTTTTTCCATATTTGGGGAAAACTTTACACCGCCACCTTTTCCACGCCCACCTGCATGGATCTGAGCTTTTACAACCCAACCTTGTGCACCGGTTTCAGCAGTTAGTTTTTCGGCAGCCGCTACTGCTTCGTCCACATTGTTTGCAACAAAACCACGTTGGATGTTAACCCCGTATTTTGCTAAAATCTCTTTTGATTGATACTCGTGAAGATTCATAATATATTATTGATTAATTTTTAGATTTTATAAGATTCACAAATTTAAGAAAAAGTGACGAATTACATTATATAATTGTCTGATTGAAATCAGTTTTCACTATTATCTCTGTGTGTCCCTTGCTATTGCTTTTTCCTGCCGTCTGGGTCGCTTTAGTTTATGCAGGGACTGCCGAAGTGGTCACTACAATTCCCCATTCCGTCGCGCATTTCGGGATTTCCGCTATCATCGCTCACACAGACCGGGTTTTCAGTAGTTCCTTCCGACTTCTTTACAAAGTTCCAGATATTCTTTTGGCATATTTGATGAGCCAAATCCAGTCTCATAATATTCATCCGAATGTGGAATGTAAATGCTGTATTTCTTACTGAACGGAAATATAGGAATAAAAAACAGTTCGAAATAATTCTTGTAAACCGACACAATAGCATTTGCCATAAAGCCATTTTTCAGGACTTTACGATCTTCTTTTCCTACAAGTTTGGTTTTGATTCCGAAGATGAAAAACATTAGGTTATTTTGAAATTAATAAAACCACATAAACACATAGGAAAACTAAAATGCTTACTTTGAAAAGGTTAAAATAGAAGCAAGTGTCTAACTATTTTTAATTAAAACTTAGCTTTAGCAAAATGCCAAATCAACATCGCCCAACTGATGATCATAAACAAACCTCCAAGTGGCGTAATTGGTCCAAGGAATTTCAAATTAACGCCCCAAACGTCCTGAAAAGCCAAACAATAAATACTCACGGAAAACAAGAAAGTTCCCGCAATCATCAGAATCGAGATCCATTTTTCAGAAGTCGTTTCGAATTTCAAAATATAGCCGACAATCAAAAGAAAAAATGCGGCGTACATTTGATAACGGACGCCTGTTTCAAAGCTTTCCAGTCTTTCTACAGATAATATTTTTTTGAATGCGTGCGCTCCAAATGCACCAAGAATTACGGATAATAAACCGTAGATTCCACCTATGATTAAAGTAAAGTTTTTCATTTTTTATAATTCTCCTTTTTGATTTAAAATAATAATTTTTCCTACCAATGTAACGATTCCTAAGATGATAAAAAGCCAAGAAAATCTTTTGGAACGAGCAAAGCCCGGATTTTTTGTCAGCTTAAGAAATATTCCAAAAACAAGCATAAAAGCTGAAAGTGCAATTCCAAACATAATTCTATTTATTTCTCAATTTCTCCAATTCCGAAATCACCTCGTGATGACTCACCGTTTTATCTTTGAAATAAGTGACAAAATGCTGTTTTTCTTCTTCCGTTGCTCCAAATTGATTCAGGATATTGAAAAGATGCATTTTCATATGACCTTTCTGGATTCCTGTCGTTACCAAAGAACGAAGCGCTCCAAAATTCTGAGCCAATCCGGAAACTGCCAAAATACTCATCAATTCCTGAGCAGATGGTTTTCCAAGCAATGCCAAAGAGAATTTCACCAATGGATGAAGATTTGTCAAACCACCAACCACACCAACCGAAATTGGTAAGTCAATCCAAAATCTGAAAATCCCATTATCCGTTGTACAATGCGTCAACGAAGAATATTTTCCGTTTCTTGCGGCATAAGCGTGTGCACAAGCTTCCGTCGCACGGAAATCATTTCCTGTCGCGATTACGACAGCGTCTACACCATTCATGATCCCTTTGTTGTGCGTGGTTGCTCTGTAAGGTTCAATCTCTGCAATCGTCACCGCACGTTTGAATTTCCACGCAAATTCCTCGTTGGAAATTCCGCTATCGTCTTTCAAATCTTCAATTTTGCAGGAAACCTCGGCCCTTACGATGCAATCCGGCGTGTAATTGGAGAGGATATTCATCACAATTT
Organism: Epilithonimonas hungarica; assembly: GCF_900102265.1. Lineage (GTDB taxonomy): Bacteria > Bacteroidota > Bacteroidia > Flavobacteriales > Weeksellaceae > Epilithonimonas > Epilithonimonas hungarica. The sequence goes on from NZ_FNBH01000001.1 coordinate 481,810, forward strand.
GCAACGAATCTTTTTCTTCCTTAGAGAAACTTTCTTCCTTGGCCACTTCTTCTTTCAAAGTTTTTCCGAACTGTTCCAGACAAGAATTAATGAAATTGGCACCCATAGAATCTACGGTGTCAAAACTCGCTTTCAATTGGAAATAATCTTCCAGTTCCGAAGTTTTATCGATGAGTTTGATATCAAGGATTCCGCCGCCACGGTTGCGCATATTTTTGGTAATATCTTCCGTGGCTTCCAGTAATTTTTTCTTCAGTTTAAAATTGAAAAAATGAAGCAGTTTATGAGCCTCGATTTTGAAGATAAAATGCGTGTGACCTAGTTTTTCTGTATTAATAATTGTCGTTTTGAAACCACCTTTGTCAATCCAGAATTTTGCCGCTTTGGACGCTGCTGCTACCACCGAACTTTCTTCAACCGCCATTGGAAGTGCTAGTAATTTCCCGTCAATCAGGAAGTTTGGAGCAATTCCATAAGGCATATAAAAATTAGAAATCGTGTTTTCAGAAAACTCGTCGTGCATCTTTTGCAGATTAGAATCGTTGTTCCAATATTGCTGCAGAATCTGCTCGTAACTTCTGTCGTTACTCAGATATTCCGAAATAAGCCAATCGATTTTTCTTTGTTTGGAAAGTTTTGAAAATCCTTCAACAGGTTGATGGTTCATAGGAAAATTTTATGTTTGTAAAGATATAAATTTTAACAGTTTTTGTTGATAACTTAATGTATTTAAATGTTGATTTTTCTCAATTATGGAATTATTTTTGACAATCATTTGCTAATCAATTCCACTTAAAAAATAATCTTTCAAAAATGAATTTTGACCGTATAAAAGAAAAGCTCGAAATCCTTGCAGATGCTGCGAAGTATGATGTTTCGTGTTCTTCTAGCGGTGGAAAACGAAAGAATAACGGTGGTTTAGGAGATAGTTCGGCCAGCGGAATTTGTCACACTTATACAGAAGACGGACGTTGTGTTTCGCTTCTCAAAATTTTGTTGACCAATCATTGTATTTACGATTGTATCTATTGCGTTTCCAGAAAATCAAACGATATTAAACGAGCCGCATTTACGGTTGAAGAAATAGTAGATTTGACCATCAGTTTTTACCGCAGAAATTACATCGAAGGTTTATTTCTAAGTTCCGGAATTTTCAAAGATGCGGATACCACGATGGAACGTTTGGTTCGGGTGGCAAAAAAGCTGAGAACTGAACATAACTTCAATGGTTATATTCATCTCAAATCGATTCCGGGAGCGAGTGATGATTTGATGAACGAAGCTGCACTTTACGCTGACCGATTATCTGTCAATCTTGAAATTCCGACAGAATCCGGACTGAAATTATTGGCGCCTGATAAAAACCGGGAAGATATGCTTCAGCCGATGAGAATTGTCCAAAAAGGAATTCAGCAATATAAAGATGAAAAGAAAATCATCCGAAGCACTCCTAAATTTGCGCCAGCCGGACAATCAACTCAAATGATTGTTGGTGCAACAAACGAAAATGATTTGCAAATCATCAAGGTAGCTGACCATTTCTATAAGAATTACGGAATGAAACGGGTTTATTATTCCGGTTACATTCCTGTAACTGTGGATAATCGTTTACCGGCAATTACTGCAGAAGTTCCTGTTTTGAGAGAAAATCGTTTATATCAATCAGATTGGCTGATGAGGTTTTATGGTTTTAAAGCCGACGAGATTTTAGACTTCAATATGCCATTTCTCGATTTGGAAGTAGACCCGAAACTGAGTTGGGCTTTGCGAAACTTAGACCAGTTTCCTGTAAATCTTCAAACCGCAGATTATAAAATGATTCTCAGAATTCCGGGAATTGGCGTGAAGACAGCACAGAAAATTTTGAGTGCAAGACAATTCCAGGTTTTAAGTATTGATCATCTTAAAAAACTCGGCGCAGCGGTGAATCGTGCAAAATATTTTATTGATTTTACTTACGGAAATCCATTTTTGAAACACTTGACAGATTTAAATTTGAGAAAATTAATTATTGGTGGAAGTCAGTCTAAGTTTCAGAATCAGTTTTCTCATCAATTGACTCTGTTTTAATTTTCCAGATAATCTAAGGCAAACCTCTCCCAGTCTTCCACAGTTTCATCAAGATAAACATCCGGCTGAATTCCAATATTGTCAATAGGATAATTGGGTAACCTGAACGAACGATAAGTCGGCATCAAAAGTTTATAATTGTTACAGCCATAATCAAAAAACATTGCATTGGCATAATCCAAAACTCCAGAAGAAGGAACGCCTAAAAACTTAACTTTTTTACTTTGTCTAGCATTTAAAAGAAAATTTTCGGCAGCACTGCCTGTATGATTATTGGCTAAAACAACAATTTGAGAAGGGCTTTTAACGGCTGGAGAAACCGAACTGATGTTAACTTTGTTCTGATTATAATTAACATATTTCCCAGGATTTGCTTTTAAGATTTCGATTCTTTTTTTGAGGTCAATGATTTCACTTTTGTTTTTAATTGAATCCTTTTTTAGACCTTGCATATAATTTTCTGTCGTGCTAATCAAAGTAGGAGAAGCCAGATATTCTACACCAACATTTCGGATAGGATTGGTTACAAGATAAGGCAGGATTTTCTGATAAGCATTGTCTGTTCCGCCACCGTTATCTCTCACATCAATAATTAGGAATTCTGAATTTTCCAATAAAGTTTTATTTTTTTCAATCATTTTCTCAATCGCATTGACATAGGTATAACTGAAATTACCAAGTTTTATCAACGTTGTTTTTACTGTCAATTTCTTGATATAAAATCCATTGATTTCATTAATCTTATCTTCAATTTCTTCTTCATTTAGAACAGGTTGAGGAATTTTTTTTGTGAATGCAGACCTGATATCATCAAAGTACAAAAGACTATTGTCAATTATTTTGTAAGTCCCTTTTTGCGAGGAATGGTCTTGCATATAATATTCATAAGTTCCGTCAGCAAACAATCGGAATTTCACTTCATTTGGTTTCCAGAATTTCGGATCTGCTTTTATGATAAAACCAACCGATTCTTTTTCATTTAGCTTTTTGATTCCAATCTCATAACTGTCATCTTTCCAAATTCCTTCGAAACTGTTTTTTTGATTTTGAACTTCTTTTCTGAATTTTTCAAGATTAATATTAAGAGGATTCGATACATTTTTTGAGGAAACATTATTAGAAATTTGTGGTATTGAATTTCCATTTGGAAGAACCCAAATATGCCTGTCTTTAAAAAATCCGGTATAGTTTTTCAGTATTTCCAGACAATTATCGTCAGATTTAGATTCAGCGGAAGCTTTGAGTGCATTCCCTTTTACATTATTGTACAGTAATTGGTCTTTGGTCTTGACATCAAAGCCGGGATATTCGCTTTCAATCTTTGAAATTATTTTTTGCAAAGTCTCATTACAACTGCATTTAGTTTGTGCATTAGCGAAACCGAAAAATAAAAAAAATGGGAGAAATAAAAAGACTTTGGTTTTCATTGATGAAATTTTTCAGCAAAAGAAATCATTTCTGAGTTTCAAAAATTGTAAAAATCATTCAATTTTAATCTTTGTTATAAATCCAAGTCAAATCTTTTTGATTCACAGATATTTTCTCTGCTAATTTTTTGGGCGAAAATCCTGAAAATATTTTGAAATCTTTGATGAAGTGTGCCTGGTCATAAAACTGATTCTGATAAGCGACCGTCGTCAAAGAATTGTTTGGTCGAGAAAGGTCGCTCAATACATTTCGGAATCGTAATGTTTTAAGGTAAGATTTCGGATTTTGTCCCAGATTATTTTTGAAAAGCCGGAACAATGTTGCTTCACTGATTTTAAGACTTTTGGAAAGTTCATCGATACTAATCATATTATTTTGATTAATGAGCATCAAGGCTTCTTTCATTTTGTCAGAAACATTGTTGTTTAGCTTTTTAAGAAGCAGAAACTCCAGTTCTTCTGCACGTTTTGAGAAATCAGTTATTTCGAATATTTTTTCTAAAACATTTTTATCAGAAGAGAATATTTCATCAAAAACAGAATCAGAAAACATCAACTCGTCGTAAGATTCTTTGGTGAAAGCTCTCAACGCAGAAGGTTGAAAAATGATACAAATCTGACTAAGCGAAGCATCAATATTAACCTGAAAAGGCTTTTTGTGAAATCCATAAAACCGACTTGTAAAAGCACTTCCGACGTTCACTTTACACAAATTGTTTTGATTGTCATAAGAAATTTTATTTTCCGTATAAATGGCGAGACAAAGATTGCTGTTGGGAAAAGTCGTGTAAGTTATAAAGTCGTGATTCGTTTTTTCGAAGAACAGAAAATATTGAACATAGTTTTTCAGAATCTCATTTTTTGGCTTTATGATTACTGAATTCATTATATGATTTTCTGTTTTAAAATATTTTCTGTCGTAAATTTGAAAAACTGTTCCAGAATGTAAATTTAATAAACTTTTATTTCTGATAAAGCTTTGGAAAGACTTTTGAGTTAATAAAACTTAGAAAAATCAAAAATGACAACCCTTCTCTACGACGGAACTTTCGACGGACTTTTCACTGCGATATTCGAAGTGTTTGAATATCGTTACAAAGATGTGGAAATCAGAAACAGAGAAAATTTCCAACAGGAAAATATGTTTGCGGAGATTCACGAAGTTGTTACCCAGCAGGAAAAATCGGAAAGAGTTCTCAATAAATTAGAACAAAACATTGGCAAATCAGGAATCAATCAATTAATCAAAGTCTATCTTTCCGAAGATTCAGAATTAGAACAACTCATTTTTTCTGCGGTAAAACAATCTATCAAATATCCAAACGACAATATTCTCCAAAATTTCGCCAACGATGACATTCTGAAAATCTCAAAAATCTGCAAATCCGTTAGTCGAGAAAGACACAGAATGACAGCTTTTGTCAGGTTCGAGAAAATGCAGGACGACATTTATTTTGCGAAGATTGACCCAGATTTCAATGTGTTGCCATTGATTCGGAAACATTTCAAAGATAGATACGCTGACCAAAAATGGATGATTTATGACCTGCGAAGACATTACGGATTGTTCTACGATTTGGAAAACTGCGACTTTTTTTATCCCGATGAAAAACTGAATCTCAATCAATACCAAGAAAAACTCCACGACGAAGAGAAGAAATATCAAACGCTTTGGCAAAGCTATTTTACGAAAACCAACATCAAGGAACGGAAAAATACAAAGCTCCACATCCAGCACGTTCCAAAACGTTATTGGAAATATCTGACCGAGAAATACAATTCTTAACTTACATCAATGTGAGAGAAATCTGACCAGCCTAAATTTGCATCATAATTAACAACAAAATATTAAAATTATGGCAACTAAATGGTTATTAGATCCAACTCATAGCGAAATCACTTTCAAAGTAAAACACTTGATGATTTCCAACGTAAAAGGAGAATTCACGACTTTCAACGCAGAGATCGATGCAGAAGACGATACATTCGCAAACGCAAAAGTTTCAGCCTTCGTAGATACAGATTCTATCTTCACCAACAACACGGACAGAGATAATCACCTAAAATCAGCCGATTTCTTCAACGCAGAAGCGAACCCGAAAATCACTTTTGAAGCAACAACTTTGAATGGCGATGTGACTGGAAACCTTACTATTAACGGCGTTACAAAACCAGTGACTTTGGATGTAGACTTCGGAGGAATCAATTCGGACCCTTGGGGAAATACCAAAGCAGGTTTCTCTTTCGAAGGGAAGATCAAAAGAAGCGACTTCGGTTTAACTTGGAACGCAGCTTTGGAAACAGGCGGTGTAATGGTAAGCGAAGAAGTAAAAATTGCAGGCGAATTGCAGTTTGTAAAACAATAAAAGGGTACAATAGTATTTATAGTTTGAGTTTTTAAAGTATAAACAGAGTTCGCTTTGTTTATACTTTTTTTGATTTTGAGAATAATTATTTGGGCAGCTTGATCCGCCTTCCGCTCCCAAACCTAACGAAGTGGTTCGACGAAGTCAATCTTTTCACTCCACTTCGTTGCGTAAAAAGAATTTCCGCTCAAGTCGGGATGCAAATTCAGCATAAAACAACATTTGCCAAAAAATCGAAGATTTCAAAAACTTAAGTGTTCTTAAGTGACTTTTGTGGGTTAAAAAAATCAACTTAAGTGTAAAAAAATTAGCTCAATCAGCCAAATCTGCAAGAAACAAAACTCAACCAAAATACTTTTTACATTATACATTAATACATTTTACGATGAACCTCAACGACCTTTCAAAAATATCTGACAATTTCCGAACCACAGAAAAAATGCCGGTTCTGTTTTTAGGACACGGTTCTCCGATGAATGCTATCGAAGAGAATGTTTTCGTTCAGGGATTCAGAAATATTAGCAAAGAAATCCCAAAACCAAATGCTATTATTTGTATTTCTGCGCATTGGTTTACCAAAGGAACTTTTGTAACAGCGATGGATATGCCGAAAACCATTCACGATTTTTACGGTTTTCCAAAAGAATTGTTCGATGTTCAATATCCCGCAAAAGGAAGTCCCGAATTGGCTAAAGAAACTGCGGAACTACTCGCTCCGGTTTTGGTGGAAGAAGACCATAATTGGGGATTGGACCACGGCGCTTGGTCGGTTCTCAGACATCTTTATCCGAATGCGGATATTCCGGTTATTCAGTTGAGTATTGACTATACAAAACCGCCTCAATACCATTTTGATTTAGCGAAAAAATTATCCAAACTTCGCGAAAAAGGAATTCTGATTATCGGAAGTGGAAATATTGTTCATAATCTCCGATTGATTGACTGGAAAAATATTGATACCGTTGGAGCAGGCTGGGATTGGGCAATAGAAGCCAGAGAAAAAACTAATAATTGGCTTTTGGACGGCGATTTTCAGAAACTCATCGATTATCAAAAACAAGGTTCGTTTCTCCAACAAGCTGTTCCGACACCTGACCATTTTCTGCCAATGATTTATAATCTCGGACTGAAAGAAAAATCAGAAGAATTATCATTATTCAATGACTCGTTGATTGGCGGTTCTTTGAGTATGACATCGATAAGGATTGGGTAAAAGTAGATAATATTATACCAATAATCAGATGTTATACTTTTTTTAATTTTCTAGCAGATAAAGCAAATCGTGCTGATTTATAATGACATATCATCTGCTGAATCTGCAAAATCAGCGAGAAATAATATTCTAATACAAATTATCACAGGCTCTAAATAAGTTTATTTTTATAACTAAAAAATTAGTAATATTGTTTTGATGAAAAGAATATTACTTTTTTGCTTTTATTTTAGTTTTGTTTGTTGTTGCTTTTCTCAGATTATCTTAGGAAAAATCCAGACTGAAACAGGGAATATGATTTCGAACGTCAATGTCTATCTCGACGGAACCAAAATCTCAACTGTTTCTACCTATGACGGAAGTTTTCAATTGGATGTTCAAGGACAGAAAAGCGGAAATCTGATTTTTCAGAAAGATAATTATGAAACGAGTATTTTTCCACTCAATCAAGCCATTGGAAAATCGGTCAAAGTAATTATCAATCCTGTTAAAGGGATAGAAGAAGTCGTAATCATTCCTTACACAGACAAGGCTTACAAAGATTTTATCAATTATTTTCTGGATAAATTTCTTGGGTTTGATAGAGAAGGTGTTGCGATTAAGAATCAACGGACTCTCAAATTTTCCTATGATAAAAAGAATCAATTTCTGAAAGTGAAAGCACCACAGACTTTGATTATTGAAAATAAAAACCTGGGTTATACACTTCAGTATAATCTTATCAGTTTTGAAGCAGATTTTAAAAAGAAAACAACAACTTATCTTGGAACTTCATTCTTCAAAGAAAATAATAGTAAGAAAAATACCATTCTGAATCGGATGAATGCGTACAAAGGCAGTCTGATGCATTTCCTGCGAAGTCTTTATAATAACGAATTGGAGAATGAAGGCTTTATCGTGAATCACGCCCGTAGAATCAAAAATCCATCATATCCAACAGAAGCTGAACTGCAAAAACTGCTAAACCATTTCGAAATTGTGAAAGCTCAGAGAATTTCAAATGTTCCATGGACGGATGAGTTGGAGGCTATTTCTCAAAAGAAAAGTAGAAATCCCGAGTTTGTAATGGCGATTCTAAAAACAAAAATGAAAGAATCTGATTTTACAAAACGAAAAGATGGAAGATTGCTTTTAAATTTCGAAGATTTGCTGATGGTTAATTATCAAAAGTATTTTTATGAAATCAAAAAAGGCGAGTTTGTGAAAGCCACCACATTCTCCACCCAATCTTCGATTGTTCATCCGGAAGCTTTGGAGTTTGAAGTCTTTCCTGAGGGTAATACTTCTGAACCGGATTTGCTGATTTTGGAAGAGCATTTTTCTAATCAGAATGTTTCGAAAATGTTGCCTTTGGATTATCAGATTGGGGATTAATTATAATTCTTTTTCAAAACAAACGCTGTTATCAATTCCAATATATTGCCCATAATTTGGAATGACTGTGTAACCACATTTGTTGTAAAGAGCAACAGCTTCGGTTTGTCGTTTTCCAGTTTCTAAAACTGTTTTTTCGTAACCCAATTCTTTTGCCCAAGTTTCTAATTCATTTAAAATTTTAGAAGCCAGACCTTTCCCCCGTTTTTCGGGAAGCGTAAACATTCTTTTCACTTCCATCGATTTCGAGTCCAATTCTTTTATCGCTCCACAAGCAACCGCTTCGTCATTATCAAAAATCACTATGCAGTTTTTCAGCAAATCGATTTTGTTGTATTGATTATAGAAAGCGTGTTCTTCACCGTCCATCACAGCAAGATATGCGTCTAGTTGTTTTACTAATTTTTGAAAGTCTGGATTTTCAGAAGTTGTTCTGAGGGTTTTCATTTAAGCATTTTATTTTTGAATCATTGGTGCTGGTGGATTGGATTGAGGTGGTGGCGGAGATTGTAAATATCCCATTTTTTCTAAATCGCTATTAATTATATTAGTGACTTTCGTGGCCCAATTACTAGAAGATGTTTGAATTTGAGTCATAATAATTGGAGCATTTTGAATAACTTTTTTTCCTAAATCCGATTTGTAGAAAACAAGCAATTGGTCAATTTCTTTTTCAGTTAATTTACTTCCATAAATATCAGCAACTTCGTTTATTAGTTCGTCAATATTGATTTTGGGTTCAATAGATTTCCAAGCAGAATCGGGGATGTTCTCATACTTTTTTCTATATCTGGAAATTAGCTCGGCTTCAACTTTTTTTGAAAGTGTAAAGATCCCGCTTAAAGAAATTAATTCTTTTACTTTCTCTTGTTTATTTTGAGAATAAGAGAAAACAAAATTGAAAAGGATAACTAGAAGTATTATTTTTTTCATTTTTTAAATTTTAATTTACAACCAATTTTTTCTCTCTAATCAACTCCGCTATTTTCAAAATATCTTCCCCAATTAACCGGTCGTTTTCTAGTTTTGGAACAACGGAACGAATTAATTCATAGTTTTTCTCAACAATTTTGGAACATTTTGCAGGTCTTCGGAATTCCAGACCTTGTGCGGCGAACATTAATTCGATTGCTAAAATATTCTCAAGATTACCTAAAATCTGATTAAACTTTCTCCCAGAAATACTCCCCATGGAAACGTGGTCTTCCTGACCTAAACTTGTCGGTATAGAATCTGCCGAAGCTGGGAAACAAAGCGTTTTGTTCTCTGTAACCAAAGCTGCGCTTGTATATTGAGGAATCATAAATCCGGAATTAAGACCTGAGCTTTCTACTAATAATTTCGGTAAACCATATTTTCCTTCTAGTAAAAGGTAGCTTCTTCGGTCAGAGATATTTCCTAATTCCGCGGCAGCCAATGCACAATAATCCAAAGGTAAAGCCATCAGTTGTCCATGGAAATTCCCCCCGGAAATCGATTCTTCTGCGCTTAAAACAATAGGATTGTCGGTTACAGAATTCAGTTCTGTTTCTGCCATTTGTTTTAGATGTTCAAAGGCATTTCTACTTGCACCATGAACCTGGGGAACGCATCTCATAGAATAGGGATCCTGAACTCTGTCACAGAATTCGTGAGATTTTAAGTTGTCAGAATTCTTTAGAAAATTTCGCATTCTTTCTGCCACTTTTTGGCTTCCGTCAAACGGACGAATCTCATGCAATTCTTTTTTGAACGGACTTGCAGAACCGCGATAGGCTTCAAGACTCATTGCTGCGGTCAAATCTGCCAAATCCAAAAGGTATTCGAATTTTGCAAGACCGGTAATAGCGTGAGCGAGAATAAACTGCGTTCCGTTGATCAATCCCAAACCTTCTTTCGGACCTAATTTCAGTGGTTGAAGTTTATGTTTCTTTAGAACTTTTGAAGCCTCAACCGTTTTATCATTTTCCCAAACCTGACCTAGTCCCAAAAGAGGTAAAACCAAATGTGCCAAAGGCGCCAAATCACCGGAAGCGCCAACTGAGCCTTGTTCTGGGACAACAGGAATAATGTCCAATTCCAACATCAGGATCAATCGCTCGATAACATCCAAAGAAACACCCGAAAATCCTTTCGACAAAGCGTGGACTTTGGAAATCATCATGATTCTGGAAATATTCTTGTCAATCGGTTTTCCAACACCGACAGCGTGTGAGATAATCAAATTATGCTGAAGTTGCGCCGTTTCCGATTCTGAAATTTTTGTATCGCAAAGAGGTCCAAATCCTGTGTTGATCCCATAAACAGTTCTGTCAGACGCTACAATTTTCTGAACATTCTGTTGCGATTTTATAATTTGGTCTTTTGATTTTTTATTAAGTTTAGCTTTAGACGGATTGTTTAAAATCTCTAAAACATCCTTATATCCAAGCTGGTCGATTCCGTAAATCATCACTGAAAAAATTTTGCCTAAAAATACACTTTTCGGGAGGAATATTCGGAATGAATTATAATCACATTTTGAAATAAATTAATCCTTCTGAAATTAATCTTTCTTTGGTTGATGTTTTTTAGAAAAAGTTTATCAGTGGCTTTCAATAGAGTGTCAAATCCCTTAAGTAGGCAATCAAAGATGTTGAGTAGGGCAGTAGGGCGTTACAGGTGTTAAGTAGAGAATTACAAAGGTTGAGAGGATTGTTACAGAAAAATGAACGCCTAACAATAAGGAATGCTTGGGTTTATCAGAAAGTATTTTGAGTAAAGCGTTTAGTGATCAAACTGGTCATCATATTCTTTGAGCTGCAACGCACGTTCTTTCACTATTTCCAATTTCTTATTCTCGGCAATTACATAAAACATTGTTCCTTTTTTGATATCGAAATAATATTTATCGATCAATTTAAATTCCGAATTGCGGAAGAGAATCCAATTTCTCTGCGCTTCCACCAATTCCTTTTTTCCATTTTTCGTCAGTTTTTGGCTTAATGAAATGTAGGATTTATTCAATTCTTTGTCCCAAGATTGTTGAGCGGAAATGATACAGCTTCTTTGTCCAGCTGTTGAATTGTCTTGGCCTAAACATTTTTCCAAAACCGGGTCTATTTTATTTTGAGCCAATGGAAAAATATTGATTGCCAATAAAAAAAGAATAACAATTGACTTTTTCATAATTTTATTTTTAGATTCAGTCAAATTTTAATTCTTTCGCCTGACGAATATGCGCCAAATGATGCTGACAATGCCAGCCGTAAATCAAGATATTTTCTCTGAGCGAAATTCTTTCTGATTGCTCGGGATGAATGAATTCTTTGTTCAAATCTTCTTCAGTCAAATTTTTCAAAAGATAAACCCATCTTGTATGCAATGCTTCCAAAAGCTGTAAAGAAACAACGGGTGAAAGATTGTTGTCCGGCAACTCTGCCCAAAGGCTCTCCTCATAAGGTTTGATGGTCGGAACATCTTCCGTCAATGCCAATTTGAATCTTACATAACTGTTGATATGGCTATCGGCACAATGATGAATAACCTGAGAGATTGTCCAACCTTCTGGTCTGTATCTCAATTGTAGATCCGTTTCGCCGAGATTTTGAATTTCGATTTTTATAAGACCTGGAAAATTTTCGATTTCAGAAATGGCAGAACCAATGATTTCTTTTGTGATGGATTCCGGTTTTACAAATTTTCCGACCGGGTATTTTAATTGTTCTAAGTTCATTATTTCAAATTCTTCATCAGGATTGCTTCCATTTTCTCATAACCCAATTTGTTGGGGTGGATTCCGTCTTCTGCGATTTCTTTAGGCAAACCATTTTTTTCATCTTTCAAAGCGCTGTGATAATCTATATAGGTGATGTTGTTTTTCTGCGCGTAATCTTTTATCATTTTATTCAGTGCAATCACTTTATCAGCAGGCTGCATATCCTTTCTCCAAGGAAAATCGTAAGCCGGAAGAACCGAACATAATACCACATGGATGTTATTCGCTTTTGCCAATTCTGCCATTGAGATAATGTTCCCGAAAACTTTGTCCAAAGAGATCGGACCTTGGTTTTCCGCGATATCGTTGGTTCCGGCAAGAATAATGACACGTTTAGGTTTCAGTTTGATCACATCTTCTCTGAATCTCAAAAGCATCTGCGAAGTCACTTGTCCGCTAATTCCTCGTCCAACGAAGTTGTTTTTAGTGAAAAATTCTGGGTCTGTAGAAAACCAACCTTCTGTGATGGAATCGCCCATCAAAACAGAGTTTGGAGCAATATTTTGGGAAATAACTTCTTGATTTTGTTTTTGATACCTACCAAAATTGGCAAAGTCTTGAGCGTACGACATGGTTGAAAGTAATAGTAATGCAAATGCTATGGATCTCATATTTTTAAATTTGATTATCAAATATATGAAATAAGGATAATTAAATATTTTAAATCACTACAAAAAATCTTTGCGAGCTTTGCGTTCAAAATTATATTAAAATCAATAATTTTACAAAATGGAAAACACTTCGAAAGACCCTTTACACGGAAAACGTCTGGATGCGATTCTGGAAGAATTACTGGAATACTACCAAGGTTATGGAGAGTTGGGAAAACAAATCAACATCAAGTGTTTTACCGGAGAAAATCCAAGTGTCAGTTCCTCTCTGAAATTCCTCCGAAAAACCGATTGGGCAAGGGCAAAAGTGGAAAGTTTGTACCTCTATGTTTTGAGACAAAAGAAGAAAAAAGGTTTGTTGTAAACTTTAATCCAAAAATTCTCCAGTCACATAATACCAACGATTCTGAATCATTTTGAATTGTGATAACTCGTGATGAACTTGTGGATTCCCGTTTTCATCGATATAAAATGCTTTGAACTCTACTTTATTAGTTGAAGGTTTATCCACGATTTCCAACTTTGTCCATTGATTGATCTCTCCCCATTCCTGTAAGCTCTTTTTATTATGAAATTGTCTTTTGTTAGGTGAAGCTGTTTCCCAAAGATATTCTCCATTCGGAATTGCAAAAGCAGAAAATCTTGAACGCATCAAAGCTTCTGCTGTTGGTGCAAATTTCTCTTTCAGATGATAAGACTGACAACAATCTTCGTACGATTTTTCGGAACAGCAGGGACAATTCATTTTTAATTCGGATTTCAAACTTCGAATGTACTAAAACTTGAAATTATCCGAGAAATATTTCAACGATTTTCAGAAAATTAAAAAACTGATATTTATTAGCCTCCAAAACCTAAAAATGTCCTTATTGTACTATTTTGTAAGCCAATGTCATTAGACTGAATTTGCAAGGAGAAGTAATTTTGTTTCGGGAAATAATGTAATGGATTCTTACTTTAAAGGTTAAAAATAAGAATGTCTATTCAGTTCATTTTCTATGATATAAAATTATGGATACAAAAGAAAATAGTATAAAATTTCCAGAGAAAATAGAGGAGACATTCAGAGATTCTGTTGGGACAATGGACGAAACAGGAACCAGAAAATGGGTCTTCCCAAGAAAGCCAAAAGGAAAATACACAAACTATAGGGAATATGTTGGTTATTCCTTGATCTTTTTATTTGTGATAATGCCTTTCCTCAAAATCAGTGGAAATCCTGTTTTGTTGATTAATATTATAGATAGGAAGTTTTTCATTCTTGGACAACCTTTCTATTTGCAGGATTTTTTCATTTTAGCTTTGGGAGCAGTGGCCTCGGTTATTTTTGTAATGCTTTTCACGGTAGTTTTTGGAAGGATATTTTGTGGTTGGATTTGTCCACAGACCTTATTTATGGAAATGATCTTCCGTAAAATCGAATATTGGATAGAAGGCGACCGAAACAAGCAGATGAAACTGGATAAACAGGCTTGGGATGAGGAGAAAATCAAAAAAAGAATCCTCAAATGGTCTGTATTTTTACTGATATCATTGCTGATAAGCCATATTATGTTTATGTACATTGTCGGTTACGAAGAAACGTTTAGAATTATTTTGAGCGGACCAGCTAAATATCCAACCAATTTTATTGTAATGTTGGTTTTTACGGGTATCTTTTATTTTGTTTTTGCCTGGTTTCGGGAACAGGTTTGCACGCTGGTTTGTCCTTATGGCAGATTGCAGGGTGTTCTGATAGATAAGAATACGGTCAATGTTTATTATGATTTCAAAAGAGGAGAGGGAAGGGCAAAATGGAGAAATGGGGAAAATCGTTCTGCGGTCGGAAAAGGTGACTGCATCGATTGTCAGCAATGTGTGGTCGTTTGTCCTACGGGAATCGATATCAGAAACGGACAGCAATTGGAGTGTATCAATTGTACGGCCTGTATTGATGCCTGCGATGAGGTAATGGAAAAAGTCGGAATGCCAAAAGGTCTCATTAGATATGCAACGGAAGCCGAGATAGAGAATCAGGAAAAATTCAAATTTACGGCTAGGATGAAGGCAACTACTTTTGCTCTTTTTGTATTAATCGGCGTTTTATGTTCATTGATGTACGACAGAGGCTCGGTTGAAGCAAAGTTCATCAGACCAGCCGGTTCTGCCTACTTTATAAGAGACGGAAAGATCACCAATACATTTACCTATACGATCCTCAATAAGTCCAATGAGAAAAAGATGATGACAATAAAGGTTCTTTATCCAAAACATTCGGAGATAACATTTGCAGGTAAAGAAGATATTATTGTTAAGGGCGATGCGATGATAAAAGGAAATGTCAATATCAGCTTTCCGGAAAGTGAAGTCAAATTGTCAAAACAAAATATAAAAATAGGCGTTTTTAATGCCGATGGAGAAATGCTGGATTCCTACAAAACTTACTTCGAAGGTCCATTCAAATTTCAGTTTTAAAACTTTGAAAATTTATAAAAACCACATAGTCACATAGAAAATGAAATATTTACTTTCAAAGATAAAATAGAATTGTCACTATTTATCTTTAATTTTAATGAAAACTATGTGTCTATGTGGTTGTAAATCAGTTTAACCAAATTCTTAATGTTTATGCTCTTTGACGAAAGCTGAAGGCGTTCGCCCCGTTTTTTTACGGAACACTCGTACAAAATAAGAATATTCCTCATAACCCAAACGGAAAGCGATGTCCACAAGACTCTCATCAAGATAGATCAGCATTCTTTTGGCTTCCAGAATTGTCCGGTCGGTTATGATTTCCGAGACGGTTTTCTGAACAACGGTTTGTGTGATCCTATTGAGATGTTTGGTCGTCAGATTCATCCATTCAGCATATTGAAAAGCAGATTTTTCTTTGATGAAATTTAATTCTAATAATTCTTCAAAATGTTGATAATGTTGAATATAGGAAGTATTTGCATTGTGTATCCCAATGATTTTTTCTTCGGAGAATAATCTGACTGCTTTTATATATAATTGAGAAATCAAAGACAAAATTAAATTTTCCGATAACAAAGCTGATGAACCGTTTTCATTACCAATTTTGGCAAACAGATTTGAAAACTCTGCAAAATTATTTTCTACCAACTGAAGTTTTCGAGGATATTGAACAGAACTGAAAAACGGATATTCTCTTAGTTTTTGATTGATATAATGAAGGTCAAAAAATCCCTGAGAATGAAAAAAAATAAAACCGTCAGCGTCGTCTGATAATTGCCAACTGTGAACTTGCCCAGGCGACATAAAAAATAACGAACCAACGGAAACGTCATATCTTCTAAAATCGATTTCGTGAGTTCCTTTTCCTTTTGTGAAAAAGATGCACGCATAGAAATCGTGGCGATGAGGTTTCTCTATATGCCTGTGGCTTCTTAATAAATGGTCTTTGATAGAATTGAAATAAAAATCCGAATGCTTTGCTCCAGACTGGAACAAATTGATATTCAAAACCGATATTTCGTTGTGACCCATTTAATAAGAAGTTGTTATAAAGGAAACTCGGTCACATCAACCGAATTCCCTTTTTATTTATTATTCTCCAAATGCCCTTTTCAAAAGACTCTCGACTTTCGGTTCGCTTCCACGGAAGTTTTTGTACAATTCCATCGGGTCTTTTGTTCCGCCGGAAGACAATAGGATTTTGTATTTTGCAGCGATCTCCGGATTGAAAATTCCATTTTCTTTGAAATATTGGAAAGCATCGGCATCCAAAACTTCCGCCCATTTGTAAGAATAATATCCTGCTGAATACCCACCTTGAAAAATATGAGAAAAACTCGGACTTGCTGCAGTTTCCGGATTTGAAGGATAAAGGTTGGTTGCAGCTGTTTTTTCAACTTCAAACTCTTTCACACTCTTATTCTCCAGCGCTCCAACTTCCGAATGATAAGCCATGTCCAACAACCCGAATCCAAGTTGTCTCAAAGTCTGGTAGCCTTCCATAAAAGATTTGCTTTGCGACAATTTTTCGATTTTTTCATTTGGAAGAATTTCTCCCGTTTGATAATGTTTGGCAAAAGTTTTCAAAAATTCCGGTTCATAGCAGAAGTTTTCCAGGAATTGAGAAGGTAATTCTACAAAATCCCACTTAACCGAGGTTCCGGAAAGATTCGGATATTGCGTGTCCGCCAAAACGCCGTGAAGTGCGTGTCCAAATTCGTGGAAAAGCGTTGTCACTTCCTGGAAAGTCAATAAGCTTGGTGTGTCTTTCGTCGGTTTTGTAAAATTACAAACCACGGAAATATGAGGACGAGAATTTTCGCCGTCTTTTTTGTATTGATTTTTATAACTCGTCATCCAGGCGCCGGCACGTTTTCCTTTTCTTGGATGGTAATCGGCATAGAGTAGGGCTTTTACATTGCCATTTTCCGTTATTTCGTAGGTTTTCACATCGTCGTGGTATTTTTGGACATCATTGATTTCTTTAAATTCCAGTCCGAAAAGTTTTCCAGCTAAACCAAAAACCGCTTCCTGCACTTTCTCCAATTGGAAATAAGGTTTCAGTTCTTCATCATCAATATCGAATTTTTGTTTTCTTAATTTTTCAGCGTAGAATGCGTGGTCATAACTTTGAAGGTCATCGATTCCGTCTGCTTTTGCCAAAGTCTTTAATTCTTCGATTTCTTTTTGAGCATAAGGTGTTGCTTTGTCCAAAAGTTCATTCAGGAATTCAAAAACTTTTTCCGGCGATTTTGCCATTCTTTCTTCCAAAACGAAATCTGCATAGTTTTTATAACCTAATAATTCTGCTTTTTCCTGACGAAGTTTGACGATTTCTTTAATCAAATTCTGATTATCAAATTCTCCACCGTCAAACGATTTCTTTCCGTTAGCTAATGCCAATTCTTTTCTGAGTTCTCTGTTTTCTGCGTAAGTCATCGCCGGAAGATAACTAGGATATTGAAGCGTGATGACATAGCCTTTTAAGCCTTTTTCCTTCGCATCTTCTTCGTATTGCTGAAGAATGGCTTCCGGGATTCCTTTTAATTCGTCTTTATTGGTAATGTGTTTGAAATAAGCGTTGGTTGAAGCTAAGGCATTTTGCCCGAACTGAAGTGATTTTATAGACAAATCCATACTGATTTTCTCCAGTTTCTTTTTGTCTTCTTCGCTCAGTAAAGCACCGCTTCTTACAAAACCTTTGTAGGTTTCGTTGAGTAGCATCTGTTGTTCTTCGTTCAATGACAAAGTGTCTTTTTGGTCGTAAACATTTTTGATTCTTTCGAATAGTTTTTCATTTTGAGAAATTTTGGAAGAGAATTCTGTCAGCAAAGGTGAAACTTCCTGAGCTATTTTCTGGATTTCATCATTGGTCTCCGCAGAATTGATATTGAAGAAAATATTGGAAACTCTGTCCAATTGTTCTCCTGAAAAAGCCATTGATTCAATCGTGTTTTCGAAAGTTGGTGCTTCTGGATTGTTGGTGATTTCGTCGATTTCTTTTTCAGAAACTTTAATTAACTCCTGAAAAGCGGGAAGATAATGTTCTTCTTTGATTTCCTCGAAAGGCGATGAGGTATATTTGGTGTTGAATTTTTCTAAAAGTGGATTCATAAAGATGAATTATTAATGATAAATTATAAATGATTTTCTGTGTGTCGTAATTGACAAATTTAGTACCTAAAGTTGAAAGTATGACAAAATTGCGCCCCGACTTGAACGGAGCTCATTTTTTTATTGCAATGTCCGAAATTTCTATTGTCGGATTAACTTTCTTTGCAATAAAAAGATAGCGGGAGTGGAAGGCGGATAAAGGCGCCCCAATAAATATTATCATAGAAAAAGTTTTTGTGTTCAAATTCTTTTTAGATTTGTTTTCAACTTAAAACTAACTTATTATGAAGAAATTTTTAAAAATTATTAGCGTTATCGTGGCAATAATCATTGCTTATTGCGCAATTGCAATGTTGTTTTTTGACAGCAAATGTCACAACGAGCAATCTCTCGTTATCAATGCTCCGAAAGAAAAAGTGTGGCAAAATGTGAATTCTATGAAAGCTTTTAACACTTGGAATCCTTGGATGAAAATGGATCCGAACTTGATAGTAACTTACAGAGGAACGGCTGGCGAAGTGGGTGACGGCTATCACTGGAAAGGTAATGATGATGTGGGCGAAGGCGAACAGGAGATCACGGCGATTGCTCCGAACGAAAAAGTGTCCACGAAAATGCACTTTATCAAACCGATGGATGATAATGCGACTTCGGACCTGCTCTTGACGTCGGAAGGTTCCGGAACCAAAGTGACTTGGAATATTGATTACGAAATTGAAACGCTTTTCAAACCGATGAAACCGATGATGACCTGGCAAATGAACAAATCATTCTCGGAAGGTCTTGGAAAACTGAAAGAACTTTCTGAAAAATAAAAAACAAAAATCGCCTCAGCTAGCTGAGGCGATTTCATTTGATTTGAAAATTTATTTTGTATTATTTGATGATCAGTTTAGAAACTGCCAAACCTTCATCAGACTTTAATTGTACTAAGTAATTTCCTGTTCCAATTCCGTTTACAGAGAATGTTTCGTCTCCTTTAGCAGATTTCAGTCCGAAAGATTTTACCAGTTTACCGTTAAGGTCATAGATATTGATCTGTCCGTTTTTAGCTTTGTTGTATCTGATTTTCAATAATCCGTCAGTAGCAGGATTCTGAACGATTTGTAATGATGTTCTGTTGGCATCGATTTTAGTTTCGTCAGTTGCCAAAGCGGTCTGATTCCCAAAAATTCTGAATTCTCCTGGCTGAAGAACTACTGTTGTGGAAGAATTTGCAGACATAGAGGAATTATCCATCAAGTTGTACCAAGTTCCGGCGTAAGGGAAGCTGGGAGTAACAGTTTGGGCAGAAGTTGTGAAGTTGGCTACTACAACTACGTTTTTCAAAGAAGTTGAAGGTAAGGCATCATTCCAAACGAAAATTCTAGGTAAAAGATTTCCTGATTCTACCGTGAATGTTGTCGTGTCAAAAACCTGACTAGATAATCTGATCTGTAAAATTTTTGCCCAAGTATCATAGATTGCCTTTCTGCTTGCGTCTGTATCGTAACCTAATGTGAAAGCAACTGGCTTCGGAGAAGTTCTGCAATCGTTGCTGATAGTTCCGTTCTCACATCTGTTGATACTGAATTCGTAACCCAATTCTCCGAACTGCCAAATCATTTTAGGACCAGGAACTGTGAAGAAAACTGCACCAAATGCCTTTTGTCTTTCAAGGGCGGTTGCTAATGTTTTCACGTTTCCGTTTCCGTAAGTCAGGTTTTTGTACATTAGGCGCTCTTCATCATGGCTTTCGCCATAAGTCATATTTCTTCTTTCAGCAAATCCGTGGTTTTCAAAATCAGCTCTGTTGAAGTTGCTGTTGGAGTCATAACCCATTGTGTTTTGACCAAAAGGCCCCGTAAGATTGTCCCACATCATCACGCCTTTTCCTTCATTGATTCTATAATTCGCCCATTGCTGTTCTTCCTGATCACCTCCCAGATGTTCAAAGATGATATAAGAAGTCGGGTCGTATGACCATTGATAATCCGAATATAGTTTAAGAACATCAACTCTGTCTTGTTGATATGCACCTGTACATGTTTCATCAGATGGAGTACAGTTTTGAGTGAATCCTTTTGTCAGATCCCAACGGAATCCATCAATCTTATATTCAGTGATCCATTGTTCCAAAACTCGGTTAACGTAGTATCTTGTTTCAGCTTTTGAATGATTGAAATCGTAGAATACACTGTAAGCATGCTTTGCTAACTGATTGAAATAAGGGTTGTTGGATGCCACGTCTCCATAACTTCCGTCCGTGCTTGTTGACCAAAGTCTTTCTAATGGAGATCTTCCTGTTGCGTGATTAAGAGCGACGTCTAGGATCACAGCAATCCCGTTTTGGTGACACTTGTCGATAAATTCTTTGAATTTTTCTGGAGTTCCGTAAGCTTTATCCAGTGCTAGATGGAATCCAGGATTATATCCCCAGGAATTATTTCCATCAAATTCCATTACTGGCATCAATTCGATTGCATTGACATTCAATCCTTTGATGTAAGGGATTTTGTCAATTAAAGACTGCCAGTTTTGCTGAGCTGTGAAATCTCTTACCAAAGCTTCATAGACAATAAGATTTTGTTTTGCTGGTTTTTGGAAGTTGGAAATTGCCCAGTTGTAAGCAGGTTTAGCTGTTTGAATTACAGAAACATCATATTGCTGCCCTGCAGGATACTTCATTGTAGTTTGAAGCTCCGGATAGGTCGTAGAAGATATCCAAGGATCATCATCAGGAGACAGGACCAATGTTGAATAAGGATCTGCAACTTTTACACCATCGCTCGTTCTGTATTGGAAAGTGTAAACCTGTTGAGGTGTAAGTCCTGTGAGCTCTATCCAGTACAGGTTTGAATTGTTAGTATCCCTTTTCATCAGATAATTAGAAGAGACCTGCCAGTTATTGAAACTTCCAATGACATGAACATAACTTTTGAAAGGAGCATAAATGGCCAATCCTACTTTTGTAGCGTCATTAGGATCATAGCTGATGCCTTGTCTCATGTAAGATGGCATTGCTGCCGTCTGCACACTTGGTGTTGGGGAGATGCTGAATTTTGACGTCAGTACGGTTCCATCCGCTACACTTGTGGCTGTAAGCTCGATTTGATTGTCTGTCGTAATATTGTATGCAGTAAACATGGATGATACATTGTTCGCTGTATAAATAGTGTTTCCATTAGATTTTACAACATAATTCGCAGGCAAGGACGTGCTATAAGAAATTGGATAGTTGCTTCCGGAAGCAATGAAATTAACTGTTCCGTTTTTCGGAGTTGTATTGACAAACTGGAATTTGCCAACTTCTGAGTAGATATCTTGCGATTGTCCGTTTCCTGTTTTAGTTTTAAGAAGGAAACCAATTCTTCCTAGTCCTGTTCTGTTGTAGAAAGTTCTTGGAACGAAAGTAATGGTGTATGTATCATTACCGGAATTGTAGGTCAGTTTGTTAGCTTCGCTGGAAGAAGCCCAAGTTCCATTGGTTGGGCAATCTTGGCTATTGGCATCATTGCTGTCATATGACCATGACCAAAGGTACAATGCGTTATTGGCGACTCCCCAGGTGGACTCGTTGATACTACTTCCATTGAATGTGATCGTAATGGATTCGTCTTCGTTAAAAGCGGACGGACTGATGGAGTAGGTCACCGTCTGTGTCTGCGCAAAGGCTGAGATTGCAATAAAGAATGCAATCAGGTTGTAAAAAATTTTCATAAGGTCTATATATAAAGTTTTTAAATATAGACTTTTTTCTTGATTTGATAAGTTTTTTGTTTTTCAGTTTTTTTTGTTTTTTAATTTGTTGATATTTAAAGTTTTGTGATTTTTTTGATGATGTGGTGAAAATGTTTTTTCTTTGCAGTATGAAATTTGTTTTAACCAAAAGTTAAGTTAAGGTTTCATTGTTTTTATAATTATAATTAATGGTTTTTGTGTTGTTTTGAAAAATAAAATGTGATATATTTTTATAGTTTACGTTATTTTCTATATTTTTACAATTAAATAAAAAATAATAAACATTTATTTTAATTGAATGTTGAATATTGATATATGATATTATTCTAATATATTTGACGCACAATTAAATGTAAGGCTTGTTTTACGATTAATTTAATTTTCAATCAAAAATCATCAATAAATTATGAAAAGTGCATCTGAATCAGGTTATCATCTAGACGGAGTTGATAAGGAGATTATTTATATGTTAATGGATAATGCTAAAACTTCTCTTGCACATATTTCCAAACATGTTGGGATTTCTACAACTGCAGTTCATCAGAGGATAAAAAAATTAGAACAAGCTGGAGTTATAGAGAATTCTATCTCTTTTCTTAACCCAAGAAAAATCGGCTACAAAGTGGTTTCTTATATTGGGGTTTTCCTGGATCAGCCTAGCCATTATCAAGAAGCTATCAAGAATCTTAACTTAGTGAACGAGGTAGTAGAAGCACATTACACAACAGGGAATTATACCATCTTTCTAAAAGTTCTTTGTAAAGACAATGATCATCTGATGCAGATTCTCAACAAGATACAAAAGCTGAAGGGCGTTACCAGAACAGAGACGATTCTTTCTTTGGAGCAAAGCATCAACAGACAATTAAAAGTTTAAAAAAATTTATATAATCAACGAAAGGGTACAAGATATTTGTATCCTTTTGTTATTTTTGTATTTATGGAAATCAATCAATATT
The DNA here is from genome assembly GCF_900102265.1 of Epilithonimonas hungarica. GTDB lineage: Bacteria > Bacteroidota > Bacteroidia > Flavobacteriales > Weeksellaceae > Epilithonimonas > Epilithonimonas hungarica. Next base: position 504,854 of record NZ_FNBH01000001.1, read on the forward strand.
TAGACTCAACATATCTGAAAACTCCGGAACAATCCGGACTGACAGAGGAACAGACTTTTGAGATAGTAAGAAAGCTTACAGATGAGGCCATTGCCTACAACTTCAAGGAAGTAATGATCCGTCCTAATTATGTTAAGCTTATAAAAGATTATTTATTGTCAAAAAACTCTGCAGTTTTGGTAGGAACGGTTATCGGTTTTCACGAAGGAACATATTCCTTGGAAGACAAGTTGAAAGAAGCGAATCAAGCTATTTTGGATGGTGTAGATGAATTGGATTACGTTATCAATTACGAAGCATACAAAAAAGGAGAATTAGCTTTGGTTGAAAAAGAATTCATTGAAGGGACTAAATTAGGTCTTGATTTCGGGAAGAATGTAAAATGGATCATCGAGATTGCGGCACTTACAGATTCTCAAATTGCTGACTTGACAGCCAATATCTGGAAATGGGCCCAGGAGAATTTTGAAGAGAAAGATTTCGCAAAGATCTTTGTGAAATCTTCTACCGGCTTTTATATAACTGAAGGTGGTAAACCAAATGGTGCAACTTTCGAGGGTGTGAAAATTATGCTTGATAATGCCGGAAAACTTCCTGTGAAAGCTGCTGGTGGTGTAAAAACACCTGCCGATGCAGAAAAAATGATTACAATGGGAATCCAGAGAATCGGAACGTCTTCTGCGAAAGCACTTCTTGGAGAAGGTGAAGCAGGAACTGGATATTAATCAATTCATCTTAATAAAAAAAACCTCTCAAATTTTGAGAGGTTTTTATGTAATTAATTGTAATTTATGGCTTTATCGGCCTCAACAGGATTATTATATTTTCTTATAATATTCTGCAGATTTTTTACCTGGGCATTTAATTCTTCAATACTGCTGATCTGCTTCCCTCCAATATTAATATTCAGATTTGGATTATTTTTGAAATTTGTTCTTTCAAAAGAAAAAGGGTCATTATAAAAGTCTAATAATAATTTTCTCTTTTGTTTTTCATTGATAACAACAGCTTTATTCCCAAAATTCGATTCCAGAAAATCGTCTGTTGCAAAATTTTCCGAAAAGTTTTGATTTTTAACGAGCTTATAGATAAAGTTATTTTTATCATCCTGAATTTCAAAAATCAGACCGGGTAATCCACGAAATTTGTATGGACCTTCATTAAAAGGAATATCTTTATTGAACCAGGCGATCCAATGGCGTCCTCCAAAATCTGCTGTAGCTTTTTGAAGACTATAATCGTTATATTTTTTTGTTTCATTTTCAATTTTCCAATTAATGATATCGGTGGTCTTATAAGAATAATAACCAAATTTGATATTGCTGAAATTTTCATTCTCAGAAGAACCATTTTTCCTCTTAATAACCTGGCCTGTCATATCAACATGCTTGTTATCCAGATTTCCAAATTTTTTATTTAAAGAATCTGCGATCAAAAGATTTCTTCCATAGAATTTGGTTTCGTTTTTATTAACATCCAATATCATATAGAATTTTTGATGCTCGTTTTCAGTAGAATCCATTTTCAATTGTAATTCATAAATATATCTATGTGTTTGAGCCTGAAAAAAACTTCCGATAAAGAAGCAGAATAACATTATTGTTTTCATAACTGTTGTTTAGATTATTTCAAATCAAATATACAAAACGTTTATATTCAATGCCTGTTAAAAAACTCCAGCATTGTCGCCAAAGCATTTTCAGAATGCATCAGTTCCCCATTTTCAAGAGATTCTTTGGCTGCGATTGAAGCCATTGTCTGCATATTTTTTTCATAAGCCGAAATCGCTGATGTTAAAGAACCATATTTTTCAGAGGTCAGACACTCGCTCAGTTCCAGTGCATCCAGCATTGCCATATTGGCACCTTCGCCTGCGAAAGGAGGCATTACGTGAGCAGCGTCACCAATCATTGTAAGATTTGGCAAGGTTTCCCAAGTCTGATCAAAAGGCATACAATAGATAGGCCTTGGGATAAAAGGAACTTCTGAGTTTTTAAACAATTCATACCAGATATGATTCCATTCAGGATAATTGATTTTGAACCATTCCAGAACTTGTTCTTTATTAGAATAATCCAAACCATTCGTTGAAGACCAGCTTTCATCAGCTTTGAAACTTGCATAAAATCCAATGTCGCCATTTCCTTTTTGTCCCATCAGCAGATTTTTCCCGTTTCCGAAAGCCATTATTTTTCCGCCTTTCAGAAGAGCATTGATATTTGGCGCAGTTTCTTTTGCATTGCTGATATTTCCTTCCAGCATTATCACACCAGAATAGAAAGCTTTTATATCTGTAATGTAAGGTCGAATTTTAGAATTCGCACCATCAGAAGCGATAACAATATCTGCATAAGCTGATGAACCGTTTTTAAAATACAAATTCCAGCCTCCATTTTCTTTTTCTATCGAGATGAAATGACTGTTCCAAACAACAGTTCCGGGTTGTAAAGATTCAAGCAATATTTTTCTTAAAGTCCCGCGGTCAATCTCAGGGCGAAAATACTCGTGTCCAAAATTTTCCTCAACTTTTGTGTCGTGGTCACTGAAGAATATTTCAGCCCGTTCATTCATTATTAGCTTTTTGTCAGCTCCCGGAAGAAAATTATTCTTGAACTCTTCCAATAATTCTGCTTTGCGGATCGCTGCCAGACCAGATCTGTCGTGTAAATCCAAAGGCGAACCCTGAACACGTGCATTTTTATCGAAATCTCTTTCGTAAACTTTAACATCAGCCCCTTTTAGTTGTAAAAGACGGGCTAAAGTCAGTCCGCCGGGACCACCGCCAACAATGGCAATTGATTTATTATTGATCAGCATAATTTTAAAATTTATGCTGCAAAGTTATTTGGTGTGATAAACCAAAAATTGTAAAAAACGGTCGTTTTGATTTTTGAATAATTCTTTGGGAGAAACGCCAGAGAGCTTTTTGATTTCTTTGATGAAATGAGATTGGTCGGTAAAATTAAGCTGAGGGAAAAGATTACCGTCTTTGATATGATGAAGCGAAGCCTGAAAACGAAGGATTTTGCAGTAATACTTTAATGGAATCCCTAATTGTTTATTGAAATAGCGATTGATTTGGCGTTCGTTCCAGACGATTTTCTCAGAAAGTTCTTTCACGCTGATCTCTCCATCGGTTTCAAAAATTAAATTGAATAATTTCCTTTTTCTTTCATCGATTTCTTTTGGTAAAAGTGATTGGATCTTCTGGTCTGCTTTTTCACAAAACAATTCAAAATTATCTAGATCATCAATACTGAAATCCCAGAAATTGTTAGGTAATTCTATTCCACTGTCCACAAATTCAGCAATGGATTGATGAAGAATATATTCCAAGGCCAAAGGATTAAAACTGATTGAAAAAAATGTTTTAATTTTTCTTTTAGGCATTGGTTTAGGTTCTGTTTCCAAACCCATTAAAATAATTTGGAATTGATTGTCAGTCGTTTTACAAAAGAGCAGATCAATTTTTCCGTTAGGAATGATCACACCTTCATTGAAGCCGGACAAGTTTTCCAGCGATGAATAACAATATACAAAATCGGCCAGCAATTGGTCTGGCTTGATAAGTTTGTATTCTAACTCGTCCATTTTTATTGGCAGGCAGATTTTATTTATTATCAGAGGGTTCCCAAAGTTCTATTTTGTTTCCGTCCGGGTCTAAGATGTGAACAAATTTCCCATAATCAGAACTTTCGATTTCATCAAGAATGGTCACGTCATTTTCTTTTAGGTTTTTCACCAATCCTTCAATATTCTGGACACGGTAATTGATCATGAACTCCTTTTTCGAAGGGGAGAAATAGCTACTTCCGGTTTTGAAAGGGCTCCATTGCAGAGAATTGATTTTGTCAGGGTCATTAATGTTTCTTGATTCGAAAGTTGACCCCCACTCAGTGGTATCAAGGCCAAGATTCTTCGCATACCAATCTCTGGTTTCTTTCGGGTCATCAGAAAAAAAGAAAATGCCACCGATTCCTGTTACTTTTGGAGTTTTGTTTTGGTCTTCCATTTTATTATTTTAGTTATTGGTTATAGATTCAAATATAAATATTTTTATTCCGCAACCCAAACACTCACGTTTCCCGCAGGACAGGGAAAGTCTGCCCAGCCATTTTCATCAACTGTAATTTTATCCTGAAGGTGTCCTGTGAGATCATAGAACGATTTTCCAGCATATTTTTGACCTATTTCCATCGGTTTGTGATTGGCGTCTTTGTTACTCAGGACAACTGCGCAACCAGAATGTTCATCATCACCCGAACGAACCCAGCCAACACAATGTGCATCATCAAAATAGTCTCTTTGTTCACCGTATGCAAAATATTTTCTGGCTTGGATGAGCTGTTCAATAGCATCAACTTTATCAAGGAAAATTTCATATTCATTACCATCTTTTCCATGGTCTTTGTAACTCGCTCCGTATAGATCGGGATAAAAAACGCAAGGATAACCATCTTTTCTTAATAAGATCAGAGCGTAGGCAATCGGTTTGAACCATGCCTCAACTGGGGCTTCCAAAGCCTGAAGCGGTTGCGTATCGTGATTGTCCACTACGGTGACTGCTTTGTCCGGATGAGATGCAACAAGTGTTTCTGTGAAAATCTCTCTTAAGTCGAAATCTGGGTTTTTGGAAGCATTATGAAGATTATTCTGTAATGAGGAATCGAAAAGGCTCATACAACCTTCGGTAGAATCTATGTAAGCCTCCAAAAGATGAAGGTATCCCGGCGCCCAATATTCACCGACAGCAAAAATGTTTTTTCCGGTATTGGCTCTTAACGTATGAAGCCATTCTTTATAAAAATCTGGTGAGATATGCTTCACGGCATCCAGTCTTACCCCATCAAAGCCTGTCTCGTCGTGATACCATTTTCCCCAATGATTGAGTTCCTCTCGCACAAAGGGATTACGGTGTTCGATGTCATTATACATCAGGAAATCATAATTTCCTTTTTCGTCATCAATGATATCGTCCCAGCCCTCACCATGTTCATTGATGATTCTGTAAATGGCACTTTCCATTCCTTCCGCATAATCTACACCTGTGAAACACGTAAAATCCCATTTGAAATTAGAATAAGTATCGCCTCGCCCTGGAAAAGTAAATTTGGTGTAAGATTCAATTTCCATTACATCAGAAATGTCTTTGTTGCGGTCTTCCTCATCCACTTTTACGGCATTGAATTTTTCCAATTCATCACCTCCGGCTTTATGATTAAGAACTACATCTACAATCGTTTGGATGCTTTTTTCTTTCAGAGATTTTATAGCTTGAACATATTCTTCCTTGCTCCCGTATTTGGTCGGAATTGTTCCTTTTTGGTCGAACTCACCCAAATCGAAAAGATCATAAGGGCCATATCCGACACCATACCCGCCATTAGTAGACTTATAAGCCGGTGGAAGCCATACGGCAGTGATTCCCAGTTCAGAAAGATAGTCCGCAGATTCTTTGACGTGTTTCCAAAGAAAAGAATCTCCATCGGTGTACCAATGGAAAAATTGAATCATAGTTCCGTTCATAAGATTGTAGTTTTTTCAGTTGATTTTGATTTGATGATTTCAAACTATGAAAATATCAAGCCAAGGAAAGAAAGAAGATTCAAGAGAAAAGTAAAAAGAACCAAATTGGAAATGTCACTTAAGATTAAGCAAATAATTTGGTCGCCTTTATCCGCCTTTCGCTCCCGCTTTTTTCTTTTTTGAGAAAAGAGCTCCACTCAAACCTTATGAAATGGTTCATCGATTCAAATGAAAAATAAAAATATAAAAAGAGATAAGTCAGGCGCGCTTCGCAACATAGAAGCTAGTCCTCGAATTCTAAGAAGGGGATTTTCAGCTGAACGGAGACTTGTTTTTTTTCTTCTGTATTGAGATTGGAAAGTGATAATCCAAGCAGTCTAATAGCTTTATCGAAAGGGCGAAGTTCCCAAAGTTGTTTCGCCGTATTATAAAATTTCTCTGCATTCTCGAAATACAATTCCTGGGTCTTGCTTCTCGTATAAAGCGAAAAATCTTTGTATTTGATTTTCAAAGTCAGGGTTTTACCTTGGATCTCTCTTCTGCCGAGACGTTCTTCCAGTTCCAGACTTAGAGATTTCAGTTTTTCATCAATCTGTTCATCCTCATTGATGTCATCCCAAAACGTTCTTTCAACAGCCACACTCTTCTGGATTCGGTTTGGTTTTACCTCCCCATTATGGATTCCTCGAACGACATTGTAATAATATCTCCCGGATTTTCCGAAAAGCTTTTCCAGTTCATCCAGAGATTTGGCTTTCAAATCGGCACCTTTGAAGATGTGAAGTGTGTGCATTCTATTAGCTGTCACTTTTCCTACACCATAGAATTTCTCAATTGGAAGATTTTCCAAAAACTCATTGATCTTTGTTGGATGAATGGTTTTCTGCCCATTAGGTTTATTGATGTCGGAAGCTACTTTCGCCAGAAATTTATTGACAGAAATTCCCGCAGAAGCCGTCAGTCCAGTTTCTTCAAAAATCCGTTTTCTTATTTCTTTGGCAATGTAGTTGGCTGATTCGATTCCTTTTTTATTTTCTGTAACATCCAGATAAGCCTCGTCCAGAGAAAGTGGTTCCACCAAATCCGTATAATCATGAAAGATGTTCCTGATTTTGCTAGAGATTTCTTTGTATCGCTGGAATCTTGGTCTTACAAAGATAAGATGCGGACATTTTTCTTTTGCCGTTTTACTGGGCATCGCTGACCTTACTCCAAATTTTCTGGCTTCATAACTTGCCGCTGCAACCACGCCACGATGCCCACCGCCAACAGCAATAGCTTTTCCACGCAGACTCGGGTCATCAAGCTGTTCCACAGACGCATAAAATGCGTCCATATCCACGTGAATTATTTTGCGTTGCGATTGCATCGAACAAATTTATGCAAAAAAAATCCCGAAAATTTTCGGGATTGTAATATTGTTATTTTGTAAGCTTGTCGATTGTTGATTGTATTTCGGGATCATCCGGAGAAATCGCATAATATTTTGCAATATCCGACTTTTGGTCCACCACAATATATCTCGGGATCCAGTTGAGGTCAACATAATTGTTGAAATCATTCTTCCATCCCGATGCAAACCAATAATTCTCTTTGTCCTTCATTTCAAATTTATCAAGACTTTTATCAAAACCTTCTTTTGAGCGTTCCAGTGAAAGGAATACAAAGTCGATATTTGGATTTTGTGCTTCTAATTCTTTTGCTTTTGGAAATGCTTTCAGACAATCTTTGCACCAACCGGCCCAGAAATCCAGCACTAAAACTTTACCTTTGTGCTGGTCCAGAATATCTTTTATGGAAGTTTCTTTTCCATTTTCGTCCTGTAATTTTTGTGCTAAAGCTGCTTTGGAAAATTTGATTTTCAGGACTTTTGGAACTTCCTGCGTAAATCCCAATTGAAAAACAAATAATAAGATGTAAACTAGTATCCTCTTCATTTTTTTTAATTTGTATGAAACGAAGTTAAGGAATAATACCCAATTTGTATATTTTGGGAAATGTTTATTGAGAGAAAATGTTTAATCCTTAAAATATTGTGAAAATCTTTTTGAATTTCATTGGAATTGTTAAAATATATTTAATTTTGAATAAAAGTTATTAATGGGAAACTCGGATTTCATCAAAAGGAAATTTGAAAAATTTGATGAAGGTTTTCATCAGGAACTCAAAGAGCACGGGATTTTTACCTCGGTCAATGCCAAACAGGAATTGATTGCCGAAGGTGATAAGGTGAAATTTATTCCCATACTTATAAAAGGTTCTGTAAAAGTGTATAATTTGAATGACGGAAAAGAGCTGGTCTATTATTACATATCGCCAGGCGAGAGTTGTATAATGACGTTCTCCACAATTTTTACGGATAAAGTGAGTAGAATATATGCCATCTCAGAAGAAAAATCTGAAATTCTATTGCTTCCCGTTCCTCAATTCCTGAATTGGCTTCAAACCTATCCTCAATTGAATCAAATGTTTTTTCTGGAATATGATTCGAGGTATAAATTTATGATGGAAACAATCAACAAGATTGTTTTCCAGAAGTTGGACCACCGGGTTTTAGAATATCTCCACGAAAGAATCAGAAGAAGTGGAGCAGATGTTGTAAAGGTCTCACATAAGAAGATCGCTGATGAATTGGGAACTGCAAGAGAAGTGGTCAGCCGCATTCTGAAAAAATTTGAAAAAGAGGGATTGATTACACAAAGCCCATTAGGAATAGAAATAATTGAAAAGCGGTGACTTTAGTCACCGTTTTTTTATGTACATACATCATAATTTTGAACAAAAAGGTTTATATGTCAAAACTTCTATCATTTATCTCTTTATTCATTCTGATTTTATCTTATGCGCAGGACGATCTGTTGAAAGAAATCGATACAGTAAAAGCGGAAGAGCCATATTCTCCCAGCTTCAAAGCATTGCAGGTTGTTACGGCACAATCCACAAAATTACCTTCAAAAAAAGAATTTTATCTGGATATTTCTCACAGGTTCGGAGATGTAAGTGATGGATTCAAAAATTTCTTCGGGCTAGATAACGCAACTACAAAACTTGGAGTGGTCTATGGTCTTACGGATTGGATGTCATTGAACTTTGCCAGACATACCTATCAAAAAACTTACGAGTTTGGTGCAAAGTACAGACTTTTCAAACAAGAAAAAGAATCACCATTTGATATTGTCGGGTACAATGTTTTGGACATCAATTCAGAACTTAAAAAAGATGATTTTCCAAAGCTTGAATTCGCCGATAGGTTTGCTTATTTATCTCAATTATTGATTTCAAGAAGATTCACAGAAAATCTGACTTTGCAGTTAACGCCTAGTTATATCCATAGAAATCTGATAGAACCGACAATTGACAGTAAAGATCTCTTCTCTACAGGTCTGGGAGGACGATACAAAATCTCGAAAAGAGTTTCTATCAACGCAGAATATTTCTACAACTTCGAGAATAAAAATTTCTACAAAAATCCTTTATCTGTAGGAATGGATATCGATACAGGCGGACACGTTTTCCAGCTGGTCTTCAGTAATTCTCAAGCCAATACGGAAACCGGTTACATAAGTAATGCGACAGGTGATTGGGCGAAAGGTCATTTCTTCTTTGGGTTTAATCTTTATAGAGTTTTTTAAAATGCTGACTATGAAAAGTACAATGAAATTATTCGTTCCGGTTTTGGGATTTTTTATGTTAATGAATTGCGACACAAAAACTTATGAAGATATCTCTGATAATACTCCAATTACAGAAACCGTTACTTACAACAAAAATGTGAAAACGATCATTGATAACAATTGTGTGGTTTGCCATTCGCCAACAGGTTCTAATCCTTATTTCCCGTTGACAGATTATACGGCCGTAAAAAATTCAATAGATAATATTCTGGACAGAATCCAAAGAGCGAACGGGGATCCTTTGAAAATGCCTCAAGGAGGAACATTGTCCCAGGATAATATCAATATGATCATCAAATGGAAAGCAGATGGTTTGCTTGAAAACTAATTTAAATAAAGAAAAAATGAAGGTTTTAGTTTTTTTAACGGGTTTGATTTTAACATCGAATTTTGCTTTTGCGCAAAAATATTCTACCAAAACAGGTAAGATCACTTTTGAAGCTTCGGTGCCGTTGTTTGAAGATGTGTATGCTGAGAATAATAATTCGACAGCAATTCTGAACGCTGATACTGGTGATATTGCTTCGCTAGCGATGGTCAATGGTTTCAGTTTTAAATCCAGCCTGATGCAGGAACATTTTAATGAGAATTATGCAGAATCTGCAAAATACCCAAAGACAAGTTTCAAAGGTAAAATTTTGAACTTTGATAAAAACGATTTGTCAATGAAGCCAAAAGCCTATACCATTTCCGGAACATTGAATTTTCATGGTGTTGATAACACGGTTCAATCAACTGCTAGTATCTATCTGAAAGATGATAAAGTTGTTGTTCAAGGGAAATTTGTAGCAAAAACTGCAGATTATAAAGTTAAAATTCCAAAAATGGTAGCTACAAAAGTTGCCCAGAATGTAAATGTCAACTATAACTTTTTACTTCAGAAATAATGAAAAAATACTTTACGATAATTCTCTTATTAATGATTTTTGGTTTGGGTTTTTCACAAACTAAAAATGTTTTTGATATTGCCCGAAGCGGAACTCTTGAAGAAATGAAAACTTTGGTGAGTCAAAATCCTGATATTATTAATTCTAAAAATGAAAGAGGTTTTACCCCGCTGATCTTGGCTTGTTACAGAGGTAATACAGAAGTAGCAAAATATCTGATTGATAATGTAAAAGATTTGAATTATGTAAGTCCAGAAGGAACAGCACTGTCTTCATTATGTATTAATTATAACAAGGAGCTTGTAGAAAAAATGCTGTCAAAAAATGCCGATCCTAATATTCCGGATTCCAATGGAAATACTGCACTGATGTGGGCTGTAAAAAGAGGGAACATTGAACTTGCAAAAATCCTTCTGGACAACAAAGCTGATAAAACAGTAAAAGATTCTATGGGCATCTCTGCGTTTGAGTATGCGATAAAGTCTAATAATAATGATATGATCAATCTTCTAAAATTTTAATATATGACAAAAAAAAATCTACTTTTATGTATTCCGCTTTTTATCAGCGGAATGGTTTCTTCCCAGTTTTCTACTGGCACTGTCAGTCTGCCAACAACGTCTATGAGCGTTAAAATTGATGTAGATGCCACCAATGTTACAATGACTCTGACGGGGAGCAGTACGAGTTGGCTGGGAATTGGCTTTAGTGATGAGGGGATGAAAGCCGGCGCAGACGGATTCATTTATAACAGCACCGCAAACAGAGACTACACTTTCAACGGTGTTGGCGTAACTCCTTCCGCAGATGCTGCACAAAATTGGACGGAACTTTCCAATACTGTTTCTGCTGGTACAAGAACTTTGGTAGTAAGAAGGACGCTTGCCGGCGGAAGCGGAGATTTTGCTTTTACAAATTCAGCCGGAACTCTTCCTGTCTTTTATGCAAAGGGAAGCGCTTTGAACTTAGCAAACCACGGTGGCGGAAACAGAGATTATGCTACTTTGACATTAGCTCCTTCTTTGGCTGTTGATGAAGCCAATGCCTCAGCAAAAAAGATAGGTGTCTATCCTAATCCTGTAAAAGATATCCTGAATTTTACAAATACTGATAAAATCAGTTCGCTTAAAATTTATGATTCGACAGGAAAACAGGTTCTATCACAAAAATCTGCAGCAAGTCTGGATGTTTCTCAATTAATGAAAGGTGTTTATTTCATAGAATTTGAAAGTACAGATGGTTTGAAGAGCTATGAAAAATTAATTAAGAACTAATAAAAAAACCTCAGAATTTCTGAGGTTTTTAATTTTATATCTAATTGTAATTTTTTATGAGTCCTTTTACGACCTTGATGACATTTGGCATTGCTTTGTTTGCAGCTTCCAAAACTTCTTCGTGAGAAACTGCAAACGATATTTCTGGCCCGCCCAGATCTGTTATAATAGATAAGCAGAAACAATCCATTCCCTGATGTTTCGCAACGATGACTTCAGGAACCGTGCTCATCCCAACCGCATCGCCACCAATTGCTCTTACCATTCCGTATTCTGCAGGGGTTTCAAAAGTCGGGCCTGTCAAAGCGACATAAACACCTTCTTTGAGATCAATGTTTTCTTGTTCAGCAATCGATTTTGCAACAGAGATCATTTTACGGTTGTAAGGTTCACTCATATCTACAAAACGAGGTCCTAATTCGTCAATATTTCTTCCTCTCAACGGATGTTCCGGCATCATGTTGATGTGATCTGTCAGAACCATGATATCAGCTACTTTGAAATTTGGATTGACTCCACCGGCAGCATTGGATAGAATCAGGTTTTTAATTCCTAACAAATGAAAAACTCTAAAAGGAAAAGTTACCGTTTCGATAGAATGGCCTTCATAATAATGGAAGCGACCGCTCATCATCAGAACTTTTTTGCCTTCCAGAATCCCGTAGATCAATTTTCCGCCATGTCCAACAACAGTTGTCTGAGGGAAGTTGGGAATATCTTTATAATCCAAAGTATGAATAGCATCAACCTCATTCTGGAGTTTTCCAAGACCAGAACCTAAAACAATTGCAAAATCAGGTGTTTCTCCGATGATATTCTTAATGAACTCAGCTGTTTCTTTAAACTTTTCTAACATAATTCTGAATGATTTTGTTAAAATCCTCTCTCTTGTCAATCTCTACATTGATTGGCCAATAATAGATTTTGTCCCGAAGGTAATCAAATGTTTTTAGGCGAACGTAATCTTTTTCGGTTGTCAAAATAACTTTGTATTCGCCCAGTTTTTTATATTCTGCAGATATTTTTTTGATGTCATCATCCGTAAAATTATGATGGTCTTTATATTGCAGATGCTTGATCTTCTTGTTGTATTTGGAGATCTCTTTCAATAATTGTGAAGGATTTGCAATTCCTGTGATCAGCAAGACATCATAATAGTCCAGATTTTTTACAGGCATCATTTTATCAATTCCAAGAATGTTCTCATCATAGGCAATCGCAGAGAAGAATACTTTCTGATAATGCTGAGGTCTGATCCTTGAAATATAATATTGTTTTTTCTCCTCTGTAAGATCATCCGGGCATTTTGTTACCATAATGATGTTGGCGCGATGCATGCCGTTTCTGCTCTCGCGAAGATCACCTGCCGGTAAAATGAAATCTTTGAAATAAGGGTCATTGTAATCTGTCAAAAGAAGATTCATTCCTGGTTTTATCGCCCGGTGTTGATAGCTATCGTCTAAGATCAAAACCTCAAGATCCATATCAGAGATGATTTTCTTTGCACCAAAGACACGATCTTCACAAACTCCGATCACGAATCGATTTCGGAAACGTTCAAATAATTGCATTGGCTCATCGCCAACAAGTTTATAGTTGCTTTCGTAGTTTACAATGCCATATCCTTTCGTAATCCTTCCGTATCCACGGGAGAGTACGCCTGTTCTGTAATATTTGGATAGATATTCTGCCAGATACATGACCATGGGAGATTTCCCACTGCCTCCAACAGACAGGTTTCCGACCCCGATTATCGGCGTTTTGAATTTCGAAGAAGAAAAAATTCCCCAATCATACATTCGGTTTCTAATAGAAGTTCCCAAATGATAACCCAAGGAAAAAGGGTAGAGATACCATCTTTTCATATGTGGCAAAAGTAAGGATTTCTATGAAAATAAAATTGACTTCTGGCTGTAAAACTTTTTATATTATTTATTGATGATAAGTTTCAAGCTTTGTTTTTGCCCGGAATCGGTCTTTATATTGAGAATGTAATTCCCATCTGGGATGTTTCCAATAAAAATACTCTGATCAACGGGATGTTGATTGATTGTTTTTATAATTCTCCCAGTCTTGGAATATAAAGTGATATCAAGTAAAGACTTCTCGGATTTGTTATTTTTATCAACAAGATAGATGTAATTTTTGGCTGGATTAGGATAAAGGATAAATTTATTATTTGTTTTATCGTTATTTTCCTCAGTAACAGGAGGTGTCTCTATTATGTCAAACGTGAAAACTTTGTCTAGATAGGCAATCCGTGCTGCCAACCATTCGCGGATATAAGCAAATTCTTCATATTCTGAAGAGACTGTACTTCCGGAATTTGCGATCTGGTCTCTTTCCAAAGATCCATTGTTTTTCAAATAATTAAAATTGTCTATCAATATCTGCATGATGTTATCTGTGGTAATTTTTTCAGACCTCAGTTCTACCCATCTTTTATTCAGGTCATACCGGAATCCATCCTTTCTATCATCTTTCCAAAGACGGTCATATAGACCATTTGATAAAAGGTCATCAGTTGTGTTTTGTAAGGTAGAATCCCAAATTCTTCCAAAAACACCATCCAGATCCCAAGGGACAAAGAAGTATTTTCCATTCTTATCATATCTTGCAGTATAAAGGTTTTTACCTGAATTGTCAGAAGCTCTTAGAAGATTAAGGAATATAAGATAGTTTACGAGATTGGCATTGTCATATTTTTCTTTGTACTGGGAATAGAAAACTTCATCCTTACTATTGATCACAAAATCATGTAGGTCATAAAGATTTGTCCAGTCTCTCAGGTCTTTTGGATATTTGTACTCGAAACCGCCCCACGTTTCAGATGTATTATCAAAGTCTGGCAAGTTATAATAAGTCGTGGCTTCCCAAGAATCTCCTTTATATAATTCTCCACGTATTTCCGTATCTGTGTTTTTTTTGAGCTTTAATAGTTTTCGGTCAACTTTTTCTGTAATAGCATACACTCCTTTGTAAGAATTGTTTGAAAACACCTCTACATAGTTCATTCCTATTCCGGTTTTCCCTTTTGGCTCCAAGTCTTTGTAATACAACTCGCTAATGTTGTCCCAGATCTTCCAGGCTGTTACACTGTTGATCTTTAATAGTTCGTTATACATTGCCTGGATGTTCCAGTCTTTGTCTTCTCTCAAGTCGAATAAAGCAATGTCTTTCGTATCATCGCCTGTGGTATCATTCCAGAATTCTATTTCGTATGATTTTTTTGGATAAAGCTGAGATGTTGCACCTCTGTATTCTATTCCGGCATTGGATTCCGTAATTTTTCCACTATTTTCTACAAGGGTTATTTTGGACAAGACTTTTGGAGAATCAGAGATTTCCGAATCAGAATCGATGCATAGAAGCGGAAGTTCTGTAAAGTATAAAGAATATCTTGTAAAGCCCAAGGACAGAATGTATCTGACTCCTACCTTGAGCGAGACAACATTATCAAGCACTTTATAATTATTGTCATTTAGAATTATAGTGATAGGTTGATCATCAAATTTTAGCTTATTAATGTCGGTATTACATACAATGATTCTTTTTTCTTCATCAATTCTGTAGCTGTTTTGTGGAAGATCAATTGTAGAAGCATTAAAAAAAATGCTTATTAAAATCAAGAAGAAGGTTATAAGTTTATTCATACTACATTTTTTTGTCTGCAAATATAATTTTTTCAAACATTTATTTAATTTTTTTATTGTGAAATAAGATGAAAGTCATCCTGATTATACCAATACTTTTTTAATTATCTTTGCACTCTTATATAGAATAGTTATGATATTATCTATGACAGGTTTTGGGAGAGCCGAGACTGTTTATGAAGGAAAAAAGATAACAATAGATATCAAGTCTCTTAATAGCAAAAATTTTGACCTGAATGTCAAAATTCCGTTGAGATACAAAGAGAAGGAATTTGATATAAGAAAATTATTGAATGACAAGATACTCCGAGGAAAAGTAGATTGTTATATCAACTGCGAAAGTCTTGAGGATAACAACGATGTAAAGATCAATCAGGATGTTGTCAAAAATTATATGGACCAATTGAGAGAAGTTGGTTCCGATGCTCCTGAATTTGAACTGCTGAAGATGGCTGTGAGAATGCCGGATGCACTTTCTACTAAAAACTCCGATCTGGAAGAAGAAGAATGGAAATCTCTGTTGGCAACGGTACAAGAATCTGTTTCCAGATTTATAGAATTCAGACAAACGGAAGGAAATAACCTAGCTGAAGAGATCGAAAAGATCGTTCTTAATATCGAATATAATCTGAATCAGGTTGCTCAATACGAAGAAGAAAGAATCCAGCCGATCAAGGATAGATACCAGTCTGCACTTAAGAATTTTGAGAATATCGATGAAACAAGATATTATCAGGAAATGGTCTATTTCGTTGAAAAATTAGATATTTCGGAAGAAAAAGTTCGTCTTTCCCAACACATCAAATATTATCTTGAAGTAATGAGAAACGAAGATTTCAATGGAAAGAAATTGGGGTTCATTGCTCAGGAAATGGGGAGGGAGATCAACACTTTGGGCTCAAAGGCCAATCATTCTGAGATTCAGAAATTGGTTGTTGAGATGAAAGACGATCTAGAAAAGATCAAAGAACAAACACTTAATGTTCTATGATGAAAGAAAAAGTTATCATATTCTCAGCACCATCCGGAAGCGGAAAAACAACATTGGTAAAGCATGGACTTTCTGTAGTTCCACAACTCAGTTTTTCCATTTCTGCAACTACAAGACAGCCGAGAGGAGAAGAACAACACGCAAAAGATTATTATTTCCTGACACCGGAAGAGTTCAGGACCAAAATCTCAAAAGATGAATTTGTAGAATTTGAGGAAGTCTATACCGACAAATATTACGGAACTCTTAAATCCGAAGTCGAAAGAATCTGGAAAGAAGGTAAAGTCGTGATTTTTGATGTGGATGTCAAAGGCGGGATCCGGCTGAAAGAGATTTTCGGAGACAAGGCTTTATCGATCTTCGTAATGCCGCCAAGCATTTCAGAACTGGAACAGAGATTGATAAAAAGAAATACCGACTGCGCAGAAACCATCAAAACCAGAGTGGAAAAAGCAGGCGAGGAAATGACCTATCAAAAGCATTTCGATAAAATTATTGTTAATACAGATTTGGACAAGGCAAAAGCGGAAGTCGAGAAAATTATTAATAACTTTATCAACGAATAAAAATCTGAAAAACACGTAATGGACAATACTTTAGATACAGCCATCAACAATATGCCTGTAAAAGGTTTTCTAGACCTTAAGGAATTTGCGATTCCGACTGGTGATGACCTTGTGAAAGCAATTCTTGACCTTAAGAAAGAAAAAAATGCCGTGATTCTTGCGCATTATTATCAGCCAGGTCCCATTCAGGATATCGCTGATTTTCTTGGCGATTCTTTGCAGTTGGCAAGACAGGCGAAGGAAACCGATGCGGATATGATTGCTTTTTGCGGCGTTCATTTTATGGCAGAAGCAGCGAAAATCCTTAATCCAACAAAGAAAGTAGTTCTTCCCGATACTTTAGCTGGCTGCTCTTTGGCAGACGGCTGTTCGGCGGAAGGTCTTAACAAGATGCGCGAGCAACATCCAAATGCTTTAGTCGCAACTTATATTAACTGTAATGCAGAAACTAAAGCCGCTTCCGATATTATCGTAACGAGCTCCAATGCGGAACAGATCATCGAAGCTTTGCCAAAAGACCGACCGATCATCTTCGCACCGGATAAAAACTTAGGAAGATACCTTAGCAAAAAAACGGGTAGAGATATGATCCTTTGGGACGGAAGCTGTATCGTTCACGAGGCGTTTTCAATGGAACGTATCGCAAAACAGCTCGCAGACCACCCAAATGCAAAATTAATCGCGCATCCGGAAAGCGAAACACCGGTTCTGGAATTGGCACATTTCATCGGTTCAACTTCAGCACTTCTCAATTATGTTGAACAGGATGATTGTCAGGAGTTTATCATTGCCACAGAAGAAGGAATTCTTCACGAGATGAGAAAACGTGCGCCACACAAATCCCTGATTCCGGCTTTGGTTTTCGACGAGAGCTGCAACTGTTCAGAATGTTTCTTTATGAAGAGAAACACACTTGAAAAACTCTATCTGTGTATGAAGTATGAACTTCCGGAAATCGTAATGGACGAAGAAATTCGCCTCAAAGCACTCAAACCAATCGAAGCCATGCTGGAACTTTCCAAAAGTATCAAATAAATTACAACCTCGTCTTTTTAGATGAGGTTTTTTATTTGTGCAATCTCTGCAAATTTTCCCAGAGCTTTTCCCAGAGCAAAAATCTACAGAGCCGGGCTATCCGCTATATCTTTTGCTCCGCTGCGCTCCGCAAAAGGATGCCGCTACTATCCCTATTGCAGCTGCGCACGAAAGAAAACTTTTAACAGTTTCCACAATATTTGTCATTCCGTAGGAATCTCGACAGCTTCGTTTAGATTCCTACGGAATGACAAACTGTATGTTTAAATTCGCTGCTTCTCTATGCAAGGTGCCTTGCGAACTTAAAAATATTCTCAATTTTTATAAAAAAATCTTTGTGTGCTTTGCCTTCAAAATATTTTTCTATTTTTAAAAAATGAAACATTTTATGTTGCATCTAAACTTATAAAAACAATATAAAAGCTAGATGAAATCAAAAATCATTTTAGAAGACATAAAAATCTACGCCTATCACGGCGTTTTGCCGGAAGAAGCTTTGATTGGAAATAATTATACCATCAATGCGGAATTGCACGCCGATCTAGAAAAAGCATCAAAATCCGACAATCTCGATGACACCATCAATTATGCTGAGGTCAGCGAAATCATCCATCAGGAAATGGCAATCCGCTCCGAACTTTTGGAACACGTGATTGGAAGAATTATTAATAAAATCGAAAACCAGTTTTCGCAAATTACTTTTATCAAAATCAAATTAACCAAAACAGTTCCGCCGATGCCAGGCGAAATGAAAGGCGTAAGCTTGGAATTTGAAAAAGAAATTAAATAATTTAAGGCTTCCAGAACCTCAGCCAGATATTGCTTATAATAAACTGGCATTATTAGAGATATCACTCCGAGGCTCTCGGAGAATTTTACAATGAAATGTTAATGAAATCTTAAAATTTGGTATCAAGTTTGATAGAAAGAACTCAAATACAAAATTTTATGAAGAATTATATTGCAGTAGGGATTGCCGCTTTAGGTTTTATTATCGCTGCAGCCTTATTAGGCAGCGCCATCAAAAACAGGAACAGATCGGAAAATACTGTTTCTGTCACAGGACTCGGTTCCAAAACTTTTACTTCGGACCTGATTTCCTGGTCAGGAAGTTTTTCCAAAAACAGCTTAGAACTGAAATCTGCCTATGATGCTTTGGCTATTGACAGACAAGTGATTTCCCAATACCTGAAATCGAAAGGCGTGAAGGAAAATGAAATGGTTTTCTCTGCGGTTGATATCCAGAAGCAATTCAGGAGTTATACGGATTCCAACGGCAATTACCAGCAAGGCGAGTTTTCCGGATACAATCTGACACAAAGTGTTTCTATCCAATCCAAAGAAGTTTCAAAAATCGAGAATATCTCCAGAAATATTACGGAGATCATCAATCGCGGCATCGAATTCACATCTTCTTCTCCACAATACTTTTATACAAAACTATCTGATGTCAAACAGGAAATGATTGCCAGCGCTACAAAAGACGCGAAAGAACGTGCAGAAAAAATTGCCGAAAACGCAGGAAGTAGTCTTGGAAATCTGAAAAAAGCGACAATGGGAGTCATCCAGATCACAGCGCCGAACTCCAACGAAGATTATTCTTATGGAGGAACTTACAATACGACTTCCAAAGATAAAGAAGCAAGCATTACCATTAAATTGGAGTACGAGGTCGATTAAATGGACTATGATGCAAAAATCAATGAGCTGGAAAAAGTTTTCGGTTCATATACTATAGAAGATTATTATTGTGATCCAGAAATGAAATTTCTACATCCGGATTTTGCAAAAATTTTGGAAATGAAAGATCTTGATTTTGATTTTTTTTTCAGTAAGCAGGTTGAAAATTTAAGTAAGGAAAATAGCTCTAAGACAGGTATATATGGAGATGAAAGGTATAAAAAACTTAAAGTGATAGCCAAATTTTTAAATTCAGACCTATATGTATTTGAAGAATTATTATCAAATGATCAGATCAATATAAAAGGAAAAATTGATTTATCACGATTTAATGATATAAATAAATATAATAAGGAAAGAATCACAAGAGATAATGGTCTGCAGATTCCTAAAAACTGGAAAGATATTATTTCTCAATTTATAGATTCTGATATAGAAAAAATAGGTAAATATTTTTACAGGGAAATTGAAAACAAAATATATCAAAATTTTGCGAGTATATTTGAGGGGCAGCAATTTACTTTTGAAAATGAGGGATTCAACCGTTTTGAAATGGCTACGATTATTGCCATTAAAAAAGCCTTAAGGTCCGGCAATTTCTTCAAAAATAAGAATAAGGTATTATTGGATCTGCGTAATGGGCTTTCCTGCGAGATAGAATTTAAGGAAAAAGGTGAAATCATTTCTCAAAAAGTACAGGGTAAAAATGCGGTTATTTCTTCAAGTATAGTTAGTTTGTCCGATGATAATGGAAGAAGGGCAATTGGAAGGCTTAATAAATTTTATTATTTTTTTACAAAAGATTTCTTGATAAAAATAGAATTTGTAGAAACAGGGATTTTAAGATAAAAGTAAAGGAGCAAATTTTTGCTCCTTTATAATTTGGTCTTGCTGTCAAAAACCAATGTTACCGGGCCGTCATTAATTAATGAAACTTTCATATCTGCGCCGAAAATTCCGCTTTCTGTTTTCAGTCCGGATTTCTTCATTTCATTTTTGAAATATTCGAATAATGGAATGGCCTTTTCTGGTTTTGCGGCTTTTATATAAGATGGGCGATTGCCTTTTTTATAATCAGAAATCAAAGTAAACTGGCTGATGCAAAGAATTTCCCCATTGATATCTTTCACAGAGTGATTCATTTTCCCTTCATCATCAGAAAAAACCCTTACGTCAAGAATTTTCTTTACGAGCCAATCTGCATCAGCCTGTTCGTCGGTTTCATCAACACCAATTAATAACATCAATCCTTTCCCGATCTTTCCGACGATTTCGTTTTCTACTTTCACGCTGGATTCGGAAACGCGTTGTATTACTACTCTCATGTGTTAATTGTAAATAGAAAGTATATTATTTGCGTAATTGTATCCATAGGTTTTAGGAGCTGTCTTGGCCACTTTAGAAGGTTGTCCTGTGATCAATATCCATTCTGCTCCATCTTTTGGACAATAGACTGCGGTTCCGTTTTTAACTTCCAAGGTTGTATCGGCATCAGGACAAAGATGGGGTGCATTTCTATCATAAACTTTGAAACCACTAGTTGTTCTTACTACGATCAATCCTCGAGTACCTGATTGCTGTTCGGCTATATATATCCAGCCTCCTACAGTCTGTAATTCATAATATTGGGGGAGGCTTAGATTCAATTGTACAGAAATTACAGAATCTGGAAAGCAACTGACCGTGTCATCCCTTTCTCTGCAAGAATTAATGATGCTTAAAGAACTGATTATCAAAAATAATGTAAATAGTAATGCTATTTTTTTGGTTTTCATTTCAAAATAAATTATATATTTGTAAACTCAATTCGAGACAAAATAGTATCCGGCAAAGGTCGGATTATTTTTTTATACAAACGATAAATTTTATTGTTATGAACTACGTGACCAAAGAAGGTTTGGACAAAATGAAAGCCGAACTGGAACAATTAGAAACCAACGAAAGACCAAAAATAACACAGCAAATTGCTGAAGCCAGAGATAAAGGCGATCTTTCTGAAAATGCAGAATATGATGCCGCAAAAGAAGCTCAGGGAATGTTGGAGATGAGGATCTCCAAGCTGAAGGACATTATTGCCAGCTCAAAAATTATTGATGTTGCACAATTGGATCTGAGCAAAGTATCTATTCTTACAACTGTGAGACTTAAAAATAACGCTACGAAAGGTGAGCAGAAATTCACTTTGGTACCGGACAACGAGAGTGATATCAAAACCGGAAAAATCTCCGTGAATACACCTATTGCCAAAGGGCTTTTGGGCAAAGTTGTCGGGGAAACCGCTGATATTGTCTTGCCAAATGGTAATAAACTTTCGTTTGAGGTTTTAGAAATTTCATTATAAAAGTAAATCATCATTTGGTTTAATAATTGCTGAAAATTAAAGTCAATATTAATTATTATGAGCAGTATATTTTCAAAGATCATTAGCGGAGAGATCGCCAGCTACAAAATTGCAGAGGATGATAAGCATATTGCTTTTCTAGATGCTATGCCGTTGGTGAAAGGTCATACCTTGGTGGTTCCTAAAAAGGAAACTGACCTGATCTTCGATCTAGATTCGGAAGATTACAAAGAGCTTTGGGCTTTCACCCAGGATATTGCCAAGCAGATCAAAAAAGCTATTCCCTGCAAAAGAGTAGGGGTAGCTGTTGTAGGCTTGGAGGTTCCGCATGCTCATATTCATCTGATACCACTTAACAGTATGGATGACCTTAACTTTAAGAATGTCAGGTTGATATTTTCGCCTGAAGAATATAAAGAAATTCAGCAGTCCATAATAAATGCATAAAAAGAAGTTTCAAGCTTCTTTTTTTAATTATAAGAATTATAAAGATCTATGAATCCAAATCAATGTTCATTTTGTGGGAGAAAAAAGAATGAGGTACAAATTCTGATTTCCGGGCAAAATGGCTTCATATGTGAAAATTGTATAGAACAAGCACATGCTATTGTAAAAGATAGTGTAAATAAAACTCAGGAATCATCTATTGCAACATCTCTTGATGAATTAAAAAAACCAAGAGAGATAAAAACTTTCCTGGATGAATATGTAATAGGGCAGGACCAGGCCAAGAAACAATTGTCGATTGCGGTTTATAATCATTATAAAAGGTTATTGCATGCACAAAATGAGAACCGTGAAGTAGAGATAGAAAAATCAAACATCATCATGATCGGTGAGACAGGAACAGGGAAAACCTTATTGGCAAAAACAATTGCAAAACAGTTGAATGTTCCTTTCTGTATCGTAGATGCTACTATTCTTACCGAAGCTGGCTATGTAGGAGAGGATGTGGAAAGTATTCTTTCAAGATTACTAATGGTTGCGGATTATGATGTGGAAAAAGCTGAAAAAGGTATTGTTTTCATAGATGAGATTGATAAAATTGCCAGAAAATCTGATAATCCCAGTATTACTAGAGATGTTTCGGGGGAAGGAGTTCAACAAGGTCTTTTGAAACTTTTGGAAGGCAGTATAGTAAATGTCCCACCTCAGGGAGGGCGTAAACATCCGGATCAGAAATATATCCAGGTCAATACGCAAAACATCCTGTTCATTGCTGGGGGTGCTTTTGATGGTATGAAAGAGATCATCGAAAGAAGACTTAATAAACAGGCTATCGGTTTTTCTGCTGAAAAATTGAACAAAGTTGAGGAGGAAGATTATATCCTTAGCCAGATCAATGCGATAGATTTGAAAAGTTTTGGATTGATTCCAGAGCTTTTAGGAAGATTTCCTATCATCACCTATCTTGAAAAATTGACAAAAGAGACACTTATTAGAATAATGAAGGAACCAAAAAATTCTATTGTCAATCAATTTACAGAATTATTCAAAATGGATAATGTGACTCTCGAATTCAGTGAACAAGCAATTGATGAAATTGTGGAAGATACTATGAATAAAGGACTTGGAGCAAGAGGTCTAAGAGGGACGACCGAGAAAATTTTAGAAGATTATATGTTCAATATCGAAAATGAACAGCATGTTAAAATAGATTCT
Organism: Epilithonimonas hungarica; assembly: GCF_900102265.1. Lineage (GTDB taxonomy): Bacteria > Bacteroidota > Bacteroidia > Flavobacteriales > Weeksellaceae > Epilithonimonas > Epilithonimonas hungarica. Next base: position 528,143 of record NZ_FNBH01000001.1, read on the forward strand.
ATATTATAAATTCTTTAAATATGAAGATATTATTTTCAAGTAATTAAAAAATTAATATCTTTGCCAGACAAACACACAAATAAAACTTAGACACACAATGATTAAAAAATTATTTATTACGCAATCAATATTTTTTTATATTGTTGCCTCTTCCCAAGTACTTACGTATGTAGGCAATGCTGCCCATGTAACGATACAGCCTCAAACATTATTATATAATGGTGGCGGATTACAGACAGCTGGAAATGCTATTGTTGATAATTCAGGTAATGTCATGGTAAATGGCGTTTCTTCAGATTTATTAAATCTTGCAGCAACATCTAATTTTAACTTGAAACTTGCGAATACATCCAGTTATGGACAATTGTATATTACGGGGATTCCGCAAGGACAGATATCTGGAAAAGTTAATAAAGAGTATCTTGCCGATTATGAGAACGGAAGCACCGGTTCTCAACAGATGGGACTGCCATTTTATAACTTTAGTATCCAAGAGCTTGTAAGCGTGTTTGGAGAGGGAAATCTCAATGTTACAAACATTGCGAATAATTCTTCCGGACGTTTCAATCCCAGTTCTACTTTTTGGTGGAACAATGCGAGAGCACGTTTTGATCAGATAGCTTATGGAGGTACGGCTTATTATGCAAATGGTAATCCAAATCTTTCTTTCATAAGTCCAATGACTTATTATATCCTACCTAGAAGAAAGTCGGATGCCACTTATTTCTGGCAATTTCCTAAAACAGAGAAAAAGATTTTCAAAGGAACACCGGCCTCTGATGTTATAGCTAGTGGGGTTAATAATGTGAATTTTGCATTGTCTGGAGGCTATAGCGGTAGTTTTGGAACAAATGGTAATGCTTCCAATACTTTTGGCGAGAAATATTACTCATATCTGGATGATCCTTTTAGGGTCAAAGGGACTAGTTGGCCTGCTGATTATGCTAAAAATCTTTATCAATTAGCAAATCCCTTTCTTACCAATATTGATCTCAAATATATTGGCATAGATTCTGAAACAGGTAGTGATGATAATTTCATATCCAATCTGGAAGGTGTAGCTTATTATGGAGATAATAATCTAAACTGGACCGCTCAGAATGGAACCCTTTATCCAGGTACAACTATGGTTGTGAAAGTTTCTGGCGGAGCTTTTCAAGCGGGAGATGTTGGAGCGAATAAATTGATTATAAAACCTATGGGGGCTTTTATGGTTAAAATGAGTTCGAATGCTGCACAGACTTTGAATTTGACAAAGACCAGACGTTTCAAACAGACATCTAGAGCTGATGGAATTGATTATTCTGTTACTGCCGCTAAAACGTCGGAGACTGTAGATGATATATCTTCAGATAAGATTGTAAAACAAGTAGCAGTTATAATGTATGACTTGAATGGATTAGAGTTGGATAGGACTTATTATGCAGTATCTCCTTCTGCTTTTACAGGTTACAGTCCTACGGCCACAACTTTACAGGCATATAGTGATAATAAGAAAATCTATACAAAAGAAGAAAAATTAGCTGGTGGTGAAGATGCTACTTATACTGATAAATTGTATATTAATGAAGCTAATGAGATCACTTTTAAGACAAAAGAAATTCCTCTTTATATAAATTATACGGATCAGCCTTATCAATTAAAGTTTGAATTGTATGAAAAGGGAGAGAGAGTTGAGGATGGACTGTCTAATGGAAATAGTTTCTATATTAAAGATGCCCAGAATCAAATTATAAAAATTGTAGATGGTGGAAGTCTTTCTTCTATGAGTGGTGCTCAAACTCTAGGTTTGTATTATGAAAAACCATCGAATGCAACTTTGGGTACAGATGTTTTTGCCGGTTCACAAACTATTATTGCTAAAAAAGATGCTCAATGGGTCGTTAGATTTGCTAAAGATTGGAAGAATGCCACAGTTGAGGTTTATTCTTCGGCAGGTCAATTGCTAAATAAGCAACAGAATATTTCAACAAGCTATGATTATGTAGTGCCCGTTAATTATCAGGCAAAATCTACTTTTGTTATTAAGGCTATTTCTGAAAACGGAGAAGTTGTAATCAAAAAAATTCTAAATTAAACACAAGATTATATGATGGATTCATTATTTAAAAAAGCGTATAGCTTAATATTTATATTGATAAGTATGCTAAGCTTTGCGCAATCTGTACCGCCACCTCCGGAAAATCCAGAATCGGGTGGTATTGGAGCATATCCTGCTTCTCCTATCGATGGTTATACTTTTATTTTGTTTTTGGCGGCAATTTTAATGATTGTAGTATTTGCTCTAAGATCAAGAAAAAGATTATTACAATAATTTTTTAGTATACAAAACTCACTTAATTAAGTGAGTTTTTTTTATTTTTACATTATGAAAAAATTATTGATAACGAGTAGTATTATGCTATCTGCAAACATATTTGCTCAGTTTAATGTGAAGGTGGATATCCCATCTTATTTGTCTGATTCAGATGCCTATTTATATGGTTTTAACGGCTCTAAAGAAATATTATATTCTAAAGGTAAGATAGCAGGAAATACAGCGAGTTTCAAAGTTGATAAAAAATATATCGGGATGATGAGGGCTTTTTTTCAAAAATCCAACTCTTCTGTTAATATGGTATCAGAGAATGCCGATGTAAAGTTTAAAATTGAACTTGATTCTAAAAATAAGATTTCTGATGTTGTTTTCGAGGATAAAATAAATCAACTTTTCAGCAATGAAGTTGAACTTCAGAAAAAGCAAGAATTGATTTTGCCGGCACTTATACAGATCAAAGATTATTACAAACCAAATGAAAGTTTTTACAGATCTTTAGAGTCTGAGATTATTTCCCTTTCTAAAAATAATGATTCTCTTTACGATTCTCACCCTTTTCTGCAATACTATCACAATAATCAAAAATACTCGGTGCAAGAAAAAGCTTTATCGCTTAAAGTTGAAGATTTTATTGATTTTTATTCAAAATCGGGAGAATATCTGGAAACTTCGACAATTTTAAAACCATCATTGATCAACTTTCTTAATGTTTCCAAATCCAATGTTGAGGGAAATGTTGATAAATTATTGGCAGCTGTCAACTTGGAAACCCCTAGAGGGCAAACTATCCTTTCTGAGCTGATTGACATCTTCAGTACATATAATATGGATAAGCTAAAAGACAAATATCTCGCCCAGGCTAATAATTTGAAATGTACCATCAATGACCGTCTTGCATCTACGATCCAATCAAATAAGAATATTGAACTTGGAGCCAAATTCCCCAATAATACTTTTGTAAACTCTGTTCATACAAAAGCCAAATCACTCTATGACATAAAAGCGGCTAAAAAAATTGTTGTTTTCTGGTCATCTACTTGTTCCCATTGTGAAGCGGAATTACCAAAGCTTTTGGAAAAATATGACAAGATGAAGGCTCAAAATATAGAAATTGTGGGTCTATCATTAGATAGCAATTTGAACGAATTCAAAAGCAAAGCGAATGTGTATCCTTGGGTAAGTGATTCTGAAGGAAAAGGCTGGTATAGCTCATATGGAGAGACTTACAACGTTGTTGCAACACCGACTTATTTTATTTTAGATGCTAATAATATAATCGTTAGCAAACCGAATCATGTAGGGGATGTAATTGATTATTTAAAATTGAATTAAAATTTGTGGAAATGCAAAATATCCTTATATTTGCACCACAAAAATGGCGAGGTAGCTCAGTTGGTTAGAGCGCAGGATTCATAACCCTGAGGTCACGGGTTCAATTCCCGTCTTCGCTACTAAAAAACTCTTTTCAAAACTTTGAAAAGAGTTTTTTTATTTTATAAAGTTTTTTTTTATTATTGTTTCGTTATGAAGCAAAAAAAATAAATTATTTTGAAATTTAAGTATTTGATAATTAATACTTTTTTATTATTTGTAAAAACATTTGGATGTTAAATTCAAATGTTGTACTTTTACATCGCTTTTGAGACAATCACTCAGGAGCAATAAATTTTTTTTCATCATTTGTGTTTTTAGAATCGTACCTAGTACGATTCTTTTTTTGTTTCGTATGTGAATAGAAGGTTAATGAAGTAGGAATAAGTAATTCGCCCATCCTGTTGATTTGTCTTCAAGAATAGGTCATTTGTAACACCAAAGAAGTCACTAATGATTCCTTCATTCTTTTCATAGAATTCCAATTCATTTTTTCTATCCTTCTGCATTTTTTCAGAATATTGAGAAATCAATTTTAAGACAAAATCTTTGTTGCTGTCATTCTTTGATAGAGCTCTTAACAGGCTTTTTAGAACATATAATTGTGCACTGTATTGTAGATCTTCGTTTTTGGAATTTTTAGCGCATAAATAAGCTATAAAACTGGCTTCTTGCTCTCTTGCATATCCAAGCTGATGAGACATCTCGTGAGCTAATGTAAAAGGTGTGTTTGTAGAAGGAAGATTCGGGTTGAATTGCGATTCCGCAGTGAATGGATTGTAATATCCCAAAATCCCGGTATAGTTCATAAAATTATCATAGAGACTCGGTTTTACGGAAAGAATACTGATAGGCTTCTTTGTGCTGATATAATTAGGTAATTGATTTTGTTGAGAAAGTATTTCGTATTCTATATTCTGAATATGTTTGATTTTAAAAACGCCATTCTTGTCTTCGGAAACCCTTTCTCTTGTCTCTTTACAAAGCTTCAGGTATTTGATTGCTATATTCTTCAAATCAGAATCGTTGATTTCTATCTCTTTTGTTGAAAGTTTTTTGATGATCAGAGGTTGAAAATAGAGCATTCCCCAACAACATTGATAGACAAAATAAAAAATGTTAACGAAAATCAATAAGCGCTTTAATGTCAAACTATTTTTTTTCCTTATTAAATTGATGATAGCGTGCACCAAAAAAAGTAAAACAACTGTATAAATAACATCTCCGATAGAAAACCGAAACTTTGAAAATAATGAGACATGGAAATTCTTTTTCCATTCAAATAAATTTGAAAAGAAATTGATAGCAAAATCTGACTTTGATAATATATAGAATAATAAAAATTGGGCAACCAGAATGATTGCCCAAAGTTTATTTTTGATAAAGATGTTTTTTTTAGTGTCCACCCGATATTTTTTTATCAAAACTAATACCTTGGTTCCTTAGTATCCCACTTACTCTCCAAGCATAGAATGCAAGATAAGCAAAACATAAAACTCCTACAATATAGCTGTTTTGGATACCAACGCTTTCAGAAACAACGCCTTGTAACCAGCTTACAATTCCGCCTCCCATGATCATCATAATCAGGAAGCTGCTTCCTTGGCTGGTATGTTTTCCTAAACCACTTACTGCTAATGTGAAGATACAAGGCCAAAGTGTGCTACAGAACAAGCCAACACTTGTGAAAGCGTAAATGCTGATGATTCCATCAGTAAACATTCCAATTACTGTCGCAACAATTCCTAGCGCTGAGAATATCAGTAACATTCTTGCAGGATTTCCTTTACTCGCCATATCGGCTCCAATTAATACTAAAATGATCAATCCATAAACATAGAAAGGAGAAAGGTCGTGTTTAGCAACTGCGTTTACCAAAAGGAAAACACCGAAAGCCAAATATGGAGCAACAAAACGTAAGATTTTTTGTAGGCTCATATTATCTGTGAAAGCCTCCACAGCGCCTGTCCAACGGCCAATCATCAGACTTGCCCAGTAAAGCGAAATGAATGGAGAGACCTCTTGCAAAGTATAAAGAACTCCTGTTTGAGAATTCACGATAGTTTCCATATAAGCAGGTAGATTACTCGCTGTCGAAACTTCTACACCAACATAGATGAAAATCGCCAACATCCCCAATAGCAACTGAGGATATTTCAAAGCGGAAGTTTTTGCGCCGCCTTCTTCTGTAACTGTTTCTTCTATTGTTGCTGGATGTTCCGGTAAAGATGATAATTTAAGCAAAATGGCAACAGCTAAAAATGCTACACCTAAGACCAGGTAAGGAATTTTCACACTTTCAATACTCATATTGGTATTCTCAGAAGCAGCAGAACCAAAGATGGCGAAACTTACGATCAAAGGTCCGATGGTCGTTCCAAGATTGTTGATTCCTCCTGCCAATGTCAGACGTTGCGAGCCTGTTTTAATCGGGCCAAGTGCAATAGCTAATGGATTCGCCACCGTTTGTTGTAGTGAAAATCCTAATGCTACAATGAACAGTCCGGATAACATTAATGGAAAGGATTGAAGATTGGCTGCCGGATAGAATAATAAGGTTCCTAATGCGGAAATAGCAAGACCTAGCGCCAATCCGTTTTTGTAACCTATTTTGTTGACTAGATCTTTACGAATGGCCAACGAGATCAGCATATAAATGATAGAGCCCACAGTATAGGCAATATAAAAAGCTACGGATACGAGCTGACTTTGACCTTGTGTCAAATCAAATGCTTTTTTGAAAACCGGGATCAAGATATCGTTGCTTGCAGCAACAAATCCCCAGAAGAAAAAAACGGTTACGAGCGGGATGAACTGAGCCCAATTGGTTTTTTGTGTCTCCATTATTTAATTTATTGTTAATTTAAGGTTAATATTTAAAAACAAATGTAAGTAAAAAGTCTTATTAGTAGAATAATTATTTTAATTCCTCAATAAGAGACAATTGGATTTCCTCAAATGCTTTTTCTTTCAGTTCTTTTTGTGTGGCATCGGGCGTTAAGATATCGTTGAAAAAAACTTTCACAACGCCGGGATAGCCTTTTTTGTTATCAAAAGGAAACATTTCCTTCAAACCTCGGAAAGTAAAAACAGCAATAGGGAAATGATGTTTGGTCGCTAATATGAAAGCACCGTCTTTAAACTGGTCCAGAATTATACTTGTATCATCAGGAACGCCTCCTTCAGGGAAAATCACAATACTTTGGCCGTCCTGCATTCTTTCAGCACATCTCCTGTAAACATCGGCACGGCTTCTGGCACTATTTCTGTCGACCATTACGCAAACTCGCTTGTACACTGTTCCAAAGATTGGAATTTTTTCAATTTCTTTTTTCCCGACATAGCAAAGCGGGTGATCAGGGAAAAGAATGCAGGGCAGCATCACATCCATAATGGAAGTATGGTTGGAGATGATAACGTAAGGCTGGTTTTTATCGATTTTTTTCGTGGTCCTGAGGATCTTTTTATAACGGAAACCCATTCCGTAAAACATCCCGATTGCCCAAAGACGGATGAAAAAATAACAATATTTGTAATGTTCCTTTCGAAAAGACAAGATGTAAACGGGAAGAAAGAAGATCAATGTAAGAACGGTTCCTAAAATTACCATCCAAGATCGCCACGCATACACTAGAATTGTTCTCATTAATATTTCGTAAAAATTTAATTCAAATCAAAAATAGCTTTTTTATCCGTTAAAAATCACTTTTTTCTTTATAGAATAATTTAGGAGTGAGACGATGATGATGGAAGCTATCTTGCTCATCATTTCTTGTGAAAGAACATAGATTCCCAGATCGATGGCATCTTTGAAAACGAAATGATACAAGATCTGAAAAAGGAACAAACTGATGAAGGTAGAGACAACAGAAACCGAAATGAAATAAGCGAACTCTTTCCTCTTGGAATGTTTCCCCCTTTCAAACACAAACCAGATGCTCAGAAAATAGTTTGTGATGATTCCGCAACTTGTGGACAAAATATTACTAAACGGATATTTAATTCCTGAGAGATTATATTCCCAGGTGAAGATTTTTGGGAGGTAAACACTCAGTATTTTGAAGCTGCCGATTTCGACAATCGCACTTAGTCCACCAGCGATGATGAAGAGTAGGATTTGCTTATGGCGGAAAAATAATTGTTTCATTCTTTTGCAAATTTATACGATTTGTTAAATGTTTTAAAATAATAGTTAAATAATTTTTTAGTGTCAAAAATATTTTTACTTTTATTAAGTGTTAAGGATTTTGCGATTTGGCTGAAAGATTAATTATTATATGGTTAATAAATTGTGAAAGTCTTAATATCAGTCGATGAAGATATACTGTCCTGACTAAAAATTGTTTGGTCAGGAAATTTTTTCATCATTTGTCAAGTCACCACAATCACAAAATAATTATTACAAAAAATGAAAAATTCTAACAGACCTTACAGAAAATTTCTGCCTCAGCAAAAGAAAATTGAGGAGTTGGAAAAAAGCAGTTCCAGATTCAAAAGAATCTATTCAGAATACGAATTGATGTCCGATGAACTATGGGATTTGGAAAGCAGCGAGAACGCAGAAAGCATTCCAGATGACTTCATCAATGCTATCAAATTACAGACTTCTTACCTGGAAGATGAGATTCAGGATTGGCTTATAGAAGATAAACAATAACAAATTCTCATCAATTCTCCCCGAAAAAATATTATTTTAGCATTCTAAATAATATATTATATGATTGCCATTGTTGACGGCGGTTCTACCAAATGCGATTGGGTTATTCTGGAAAACGACGGTACAGAAGTCTTGAAAACCGAAACCGTTGGATTCAATCCGAATATCATAAAACCAGAACTGATCACAATTGAAATAGAAAAAAAATCAGGCACTTACCAAGTTCAAAGACTATCTGGAAAACATCTTTTTCTATGGCTCAGGTTGCGGTACTCCGGAAAATAAACTGATTGTAGAAAGAGAAATACAAAAGGTTTTCACCAACGCACAGATCCGGGTAAAAGAAGATCTTTTGGCAGCAGCTTATGCGGCCTACAGAGGCGTTCCGGCTATTGTCTGCATTCTAGGGACAGGTTCCAATGCCTGCTATTTCGATGGCGAAAATGTCAAAACTGAGTTGCCTTCTTTAGGGTTTCTCATTGGCGACGAAGGCAGTGGAAGCGCACTTGGAAAACAATTGGTCCGTCATTATTTTATGAAGAAATTACCGCCCGATCTGCATCAGCAATTTACTGAGATTTATCAGCTGAATATAGACGAGTTGCTCAAAAATATGTATCACAATCCAAGAGCGAATGCCTACATGGCAGATTTCACGAGGTTTATTGTGGACAGAAAAACACATCCATATTTTCAGAATTTTATTTACAAAGAACTCAAGAACTTCCTTGAGTTTCAGGTGATGCCGTACGAAGAATGCCGAGAAAGCGAAATCAATTTTATTGGCTCGATTGCCTATTTTTTTGAGGATTCTTTAAGAGCTGCGGCATCGGATTTTCACTTCAAAATCGGAACCGTTGTTCAGCGTCCGATAGAAAGTCTGGTGAATTATCATCGTGACTATATCATTCCAAAGCTTTAACTTTGCAATAATAATTGGGGCGTATCCCTTTGTTTTTCCAAGCTGAACCAGCCGCAAAAACAAGCGGGCCGGTCTGCGGGCAGTCGCTCTCGCCTCTGGCGAGGAGCTCCAACAATGCCCTCCGCCCTTACGCAGAGAAAAAATAAAAACCCGTGACTCTATATAATATTAGATGCACAACAAAAGTAAATTCAACAATGTCAAAAAATTCAAGAGACCAAAATGCTTTTGATAAAGCCGCTTTAGATTACCACCGTCAGGAACCGAAAGGTAAGATCGAAGTCATACCTTCCAAACCGCATTCTTCGCAGAGAGATTTGTCTTTGGCCTATTCGCCGGGCGTTGCTGTACCTTGTATGGCAATTCACGATGATCCGCAAAGCGTTTACGAATATACTTCAAAAGGAAATTTGGTTGCGGTGATTTCCAATGGAACTGCTGTTTTAGGTTTAGGAGACATCGGTCCCGAAGCTTCAAAACCTGTAATGGAAGGGAAAGGTCTGCTTTTCAAAATTTTTGCAGGAATCAATGTTTTTGATATTGAGATCAACGAAAAAGACCCGGACAAATTCATCGAAACGGTAAAAGCCATTGCGCCAACATTCGGAGGGATCAATCTGGAAGATATCAAAGCACCGGAAGCTTTCTATATAGAACAAAGACTGAAGGAGGAATTGGATATTCCGTTGATGCACGATGATCAGCACGGAACAGCTATTATTTCTGCTGCAGCTCTGATCAATGCTTTGGAAATTGCAGGTAAGAAAATCGGTGAAGTGAAAATGGTGATCAATGGAGCTGGAGCGGCTGCGGTTGCCTGTGCTAAATTATACATCTCTTTAGGACTTGATCCGAAAAATATTTTGATGTGTGACAGCAAAGGGGTCATCAATCAAAGAAGAGAAAACCTGACACCAGAAAAATTAGACTTTATTGCTCAAACAGATATTGATACTTTAGAAGATGCCCTGAAAGGTTCTGATGTTTTCATCGGCTTGTCAAAAGGAAATGTAATGTCTGCAGAGATGTTACTCTCAATGGCAAAAAATCCGATCGTTTTTGCGTTAGCCAATCCAGACCCGGAGATCAGTTATGATCTGGCAATTGCAACGAGAGAAGATGTGATGATGGCGACCGGAAGAAGCGATTATCCTAATCAGGTGAACAACGTTCTTGGTTTTCCTTATATATTTAGGGGTGCTTTAGATGTCCAGGCAAGGGGAATCAATGAAGCTATGAAACTAGCTGCGGTCCACGCTTTGGCAGAAATAGCAAAAGAGCCGGTTCCGGAAATGGTAAAGCTGGCCTACAATGTTAGTAATATCAGCTTCGGGAAAGAATATTTCATTCCGAAACCATTTGATAACAGATTAATTACCAAAGTTTCTATTGCCGTAGCAAAAGCAGCCATGGAAAGTGGCATTGCTGGGAAATCAATTGAGGATTTCGAAGCATACGAAAATCAGTTGCTAGATAGAATGGGACGAGACGAAAAGCTCGTGAGAATGATGCAAAACCGTGCAAAAGCGAATCCGAAAAGAGTCACGCTTGGAAACGGAGAAGAGTACAACATTCTGAAAGCTGCGCAGATTCTTCAGGAAGAAGGAATTGCTTATCCTAGTTTGTTGGGAAGCAAAAGACTCATCAAAGAAAAAATGGAGGAATACGGAATCACTCTTGATATTCCAATTATCGACCCAAATGATGATGAGCAAAAAGAAACCCGTAAAAAATATCGTAAAACCCTTTGGGAAAAACGAAACAGAAAAGGAATCAATGAATATAAAGCAAAACGTTATGTAAGACAACGTGATTATTTTGGGCCGCTAATGCTGAAACACGGCGATACCGATGCTTTGATCGTAGGTTTCTCAAAAAGTTATGCCTCAATTCTGAAACCTGTTTTAGAAATAATTGACAGAAAACCAGGCGTAAACAAAGTAGCTGCAATGATGATGATTTTGACAGAAAAGAAACCTCTGTTCTTTGCAGATACTTCCATCAACAAAAATCCAACTGCGGAAGATTTGGTAGAAATCGCAAGAATGGCAGAATTTACAGTTAAGTCTTTTGCTATTGAACCAAGAGTTGCAATGTTAGGATTTGAGAATTTCTCGGCTAAAGCAGATACTTCCAAAAAAGTGGCAGCAGCTGTGAAAATCCTTCACGAGAAATATCCGAAGATGATCGTGGATGGAGAGATCCAGCCGGATTTTGCTTTGAATAGTGATCATTTGGCAGATTATCCTTTCTCAAAATTAGGAACCAACCCTGCCAATGTTTTGGTTTTCCCAAATCTGGAAAGTGCAAACTTATCGTACAAAATTATCAGAGGGATGAAAGCTGCTCAGACCATAGGCCCAATCTTGATGGGATTAGATCAGCCGGTTCATGTCCTGCAAATGCGTTCCAGTGTAGACGAAATTGTGAATCTAGCAACGATTGCTGTTTTGGATGCACAGACCAAGGATAAGAAATAGAGGCTAGCAGTTGATTTTGCTATCTCCCTTATTAATATAAAAATCCCGTCACGTAATTAAACGTGACGGGATTTTTGATTTCAAGGCTAGTAGGTCTAGTCAAAAATTTTAAAATAATAGGCTATATATACTCTTCAAACATTTAAATTCTTGCGTATTACACAGATTTGGCTGATGGAAAGTACCATCGAATCTTCTAAATCACCATAATCTGCGAGAAAATTATGATACTATCTGCATTTTATCAATCATCCAAAGTGATTTGATAAGAACCTGCATTGGCAGCATCCGTATTTTTCACTAGTAAAAAGCCAGCGTTTGGATTTAGGTCAGCAGCGGTTTTGGAGATCGTTGCGCCACCACCTATTGGGATTTGGATGCCCTCCAGATTCTCTGTGCTGGAAAGGCAGAAAACCAATGGCACTGTACCTGTATTTTTGAAAGTAAAAACTGTGCCTTCAGAAACCGCCAATGTGGCAATGGTTTTCACCGTACCTGCTCCCACACTGCCCTCATACTCCTGCAGGTCGTTATCTCTGGAGATATCGTAGATGAACTGTCTTTGCTTCGCATAGTCTGTCATATAGATGATCTGCGCGGCAGCGTTTACCTGAGTTAGCCTGTCGTAGACGGCATTAAGGATTTTGATACGGTCTTCGGTAAGTTTTGGTCTTTGTTTTTTGAAAACTTCCTGTGTGGTGTTTTTATTAAGAAGGTCTGTTCGGATGGTCTGGATAGTGGCAATCGCTGGAGCATTGTAGCCTGCGGCTACCAGTTGGGTTTGATATTTCACACAGGCTTTGGACATCTCATCCAGAAACTGGATCATCTTGCTTTCCGAGCGACGGGCATCCATGTAGTCATTCAGCCCGAACTCGCCCTGTGTGGCGGCACTATTGGGGAAGGCTTTCTGTACAAAATATTTTACTTCATTATATTTAGCTCGTGCCAGCTCCATTTGGCTGAGGACATTCTCTGTGGTCTGCACCTGTTGGTCGGATATGGCAGAATCTGCCACCACGGTTTCCGCCGCTACGATGGAAGCGAGGTAGGCGGTCATGTAAGCGGCGTTGATAGTAGAATCGAAGCCGGTAAATTTGGCTAGCTCGCTGTTGGCTAAGTTGTAATTGGCTCTTGCGCTTTCTGTCATGTAGGCATCGGTGCCTAAGTAGGCTCGTTTAATTTCTGTTGGTTCCATAATTTGTATTTAGGTTAGATTGTTATTTAGTAGTTGACGGTAGTTAGTTGGTCTTTGTCGATGGTTGGTTGTTCACTGTCAGTGGTTGGTTGTTCACTGTCATTACTTAGTTGGTCATTGTCAGTGGTTCGCTGGTCTATGTCATCGCTTAGTTGGGTGTTGTCATCAGTTAGTTGGTTATTGTTACTGCATAGTTGACCTTTGCTCCTGGTTGGCTGGTCATTGTCGTCGCTTAGTTGCTCATTGTTACTGCTTAGTTGGGGGTTGTCATTGGTGGCGGAGTGCTTCTGTAAGCCGTTTTCTTCTTTCAATAGGTTTGAATCTCGAGTTTCCAATCTGAAAATATTCCGCTATCCTAAATTATTTAACTAAAGAAACAAAATTCTTATAATTAAAGTTATTGCTGTTGTTTTTACTATTTAAGCTTTGAATGATGTGACTAATTTATAAATAATTTGGATTAACGGCGCAAAATATTTTTCCGATGAACTTTTCATGTTTCCATATTTTGACTGGAAAATAATTATTTTGATTAATGATTTAATAATATTCATTTTTAATTAATTATTATCAAATTTTTATTACTTTGATTAGTGAATAATTTATTTTAAATATTATTTAATATTGAATTGATAATGTTAAATTTCCGTTAAAGTGAGTTTTTATTTGGTTTTAGTTTTTAGTTTTGCTTCATTCTTCTAAGTAATCATATGTGTACAGTATGATAGATTGGTAAGGCAAAAGCCCAATGCCAGGGTTTGTATGGCAACAAATAATTATTAATTTTAAAATTTAACGAAATGAAAAAACTAAATTTAAAAGACATCAAAAATGGAATGTCAAGAAATGAAATGAGAAAAGTCAAGGGAGGGTGCGGTTCTTGTGATATTACGCATGTCGAATCTTGTTGGAATGGTAATGTCTATAGGAGGGCTTCATTGATTAATGGCGTTTTTAAGTGTTGCTAGTAATGAATTATAAGGCTTATTTACACATCATTTTTATAATGATGTGTAGCTTTTTATCCAATCAATTGTTTTCCCAAGAAGTATTAGTAAAAATCATAACGGATTCTATTATTAATAATAAAAAAATTGGTGGAATAGTTAATGATGAATACTATAAAAATTCTTCTAAACACATAAAAGAAAATGACAAGGGATTGTTTTCTTTTCAAGTAAGGGATAGCAAATTTCCTCTACCGTATGCACTTTCTTTTCCTAAAGGAGAAGGATTTGCAATGACATTGCCTTTTCTGGTAGATAAGAACAGTGCTAGTTTTAAGCTGAGATATCTAGATAGCGGTTTTTTGTTATTAGAACCACAAACAATACAGAATGAAAATGCAAAAGATGAAATTAAATTTTATGAGTTCATTAATAGGAGATTAAAGAGTTTGGAATCCTATTATTATAAAAATAAAGAATTGGATCAGTTACTACTAGAATATTCTAAAAAGAATAAAAACAGTTATATATTATTCTGGACTTTGGTTCGTCAATTTGAATTGAAAAGTTATAACGAGGTGTATGATGACATTTTCAATAATTTATCAAATAATATAAAAAAATCCATATATGGTAGGGTTTTTTATCATAACCTAACAGAATCAAAAAAAATCATTATAGGGAGAGAATTTCCTGAATTGGTCTTAAGTGGGCAAAAGACGATTAACCCATCCTTATATGGAAAGCAATTTACACTAATTGATTTTTGGTTTTCCCACTGCGCCCCTTGTATAGAAGATTTGCCCAAATATAAGAAACTATATGCTAAATATAAGGATAAAGGATTCGAGATTGTTGGTATTTCAACAGATGTAACACAAGCTAAGGACAATTGGGGAAAAGTAATAAGGGATAAACAATTAGATTGGCAAAATCTTCTTGATGAAAATGGTGTTGAATCAACCAAATACGATATTAATAAATTTCCGACGACTTTCCTTTTGGATTCTGATGGTATAATTATTAAAAAAGATCTCTCTCCAGAAGAATTAGAAATATTTTTAGAAGGAAATCTAAAATAACGAGCAACCCAAAACTTCTAAAATCATAATGACTACTAACCAAGACTTAGAAGCAATATTTTCTTATGCTCGATCTCAAAATATAATACTTGACAAAGCAGAGTTTCAGTTTCAGGTAGAAACTCATCCGGATTATCCAAGCTTGTTGGCTTTTACAGACGCTTTTTCATTTTTTAAAATCCCAAATATTGCAACTAAAATATATGCAGACCAAATAGAAAATCTACCTAATTCTTTTGTTGCATTGCTGGGAGATATTGGAGATAATAGGAAAGAAGATTATTTGTCACACATCACTGAGAAAAATGGGAAATATCACTTTACTCATGAAAAGCAAACAAAAAAGCTAAACATTGCAGAACTAAAACAATATTGGAAAGACATTGTTTTTTTAGCCGAAAAATCGGAAAATTTCGCAGATACAAAACCAAAATCTACTTCTGTAACTAATATGATGGTTTGCATCTTTGCATTGCTGGTTCTGGGGATTGTCTATTTATTTTCTGCTTCTATATTTGCGGTTTTGTTCGGGACAATTTATATGGCTGGGATTTTTCTTTCGATAGAAGCATTGAAAAGTGAATTGGGAATAGAATCCACAGTTTCTAAAAATATGTGTAACATAGTCGCCAATGCAGATTGTGCACAGGTCATTAATTCTGATAAAAATACATGGCTGAAAAGCTTTAAAATCAGTGATGTTAGCATTTGGTTTTTCAGCTCTGAATTGTTGTCTTTACTATTGTTTTCAGTTTATGGCGTAACAGAAAATTATTTTGCCCTTTTAATTTTTTCCTTGGTTTTAGCAATTCCAATGACTTTGTACTCTATATATTTTCAATATAAAGTGGAGAAAAAATGGTGTCCAATTTGTTTGAGTATTATTGCTTTGATTTATGTACAATTGTTATTATTAGTTATTAATCATCCTGCCTATTGGTCTTTTAATTTAAAAAATGTAACACTTTTTGTTTTTGGCTTTGCAGTCGTTGCATTTTCAATTTATATGATAAAACCATTTCTATTGAACATCAAAAACCTAAAAGAAAATAATATTAAAAATCTTCGGTTCAAAAGAAACTACACTATTTTCAAAAATAATCTGGAAAAAGAAGAACAACAGTTTTTTATAAGTGAAAATCTAGTTTTAGGCAATCTTAATTCTAAATTGAAAATCTCAATTATTACCAGCCCACTATGTGGCTATTGCAAAAAAGCACATGAAATTCTACATGAGATTTTGAAAAATAATTACGAAAATTTATGTATTTCTATTAGGTTTAATTATAGAGAATTCTTTGATAATAATACTCAAGATTTATTCTGTCGTTTGCTAGAAATTCACAAAGAAAAAGGAGATTTCGCTTTTTGTGACGCTTTACAAAATTGGTTTGAAACTAAAAATTTGAAAGAATGGCTTTTGAAATTCGGAGAGCCTGTAAATAGTGAACAATCAAAAAATGGATTACTATTGATAGCCGCAGAAAATGAATCTAAAAACTTGAATTTCACCCCTAATATATTCATTAATCAATATAAATTTCCCGATTTATATGATAATCAAGATTTAGAATATTTCATTACAGATCTAATTGAAGATTAAGAGTTATGAAGATAATACAATCCTTTTGGTCTGGCGGTTTCCAAGACATAAGAGATAATAGAGGGTGGTTATCCTATGAATATCATTGGTTAGGATGGATACTCAGTTGCAACCAATTACGAAAATTCTATGAAGAAGTTGAATTATATACTGATAAGTTCGGTTGCGAAATTTTGATAAATAAATTAAATCTTCCTTACACAAAAGTTCATGTAGTTTTAGACGAAATGAACAAATATCCAAAAGATTTATGGGCAATCGCTAAGATACAAACTTATGCACTCCAAAATAGCCCTTTTCTTCATGTAGATGGTGACGTATTTATTTGGAATAAGTTTCCTCAAGAATTAATGTCAAGCAGCTTAATAGCTCAAAATTTAGAAAATACAACAGATTATTATCGTGAAATGTGGAATGACATTGCTCCTCATTTAAAATTTATACCTCAGGATATCTATAACTATCACAATGGTCTTTCAAATTTAGGTTGTAATATGGGAATTATTGGGGGAAATGATATAGAATTCTTTCATGAATACACCAAAAAATCTTTTGATTTTGTTGATAAGAATAGAGAAACGTGGGATGAGTTTAATTTATTTAATTTCAATATTTTTTTTGAACAAGAGTTGTTTTACGAGATGTCTGTACTTCAAAAAAAAACAATTAGTTATTTGTTTGATGAAGTCTGGGGAGATAATTCATATTTGGGATTGGGCAATTTTCAGGATGTTCCACACAAAAGATTTTATCTTCATTTACTGGGAAACTTCAAAAGACGCTTAAGCATTTGTAGATTTCTTGAAGGGTCTGTTTTAAAAGAATATCCAGAATTTTATTTGAATCTTAAAAATTTAATTCCCGAAAAATTCGAGCATTTTGATAAAGAAATTTTGGATTATAAATTTTCTAAAAATGATAATCAAAGGCTTGTAAATAAATTTATGGAGAACATACTAGACAATAAATCAGTTATTCGCAATGAAGGTTTGTTAGGAAGGAATATTCACTTACCAACTATTTATACGAAATTTGATAAATACACACAAGACAATATTGATTTTTCATTGCTATTACTAAACTGTTTTGAAATTGAACACAACAAAAATCAAAATCAAGAAAATCAAAACTTAAAAGTATATGAGTTCGATGGGACTTCTATCAATTATGATTTTGACGAAATTGATATATTGATGGTGACAGAATTAAAAGATAAAATACTAAAAAGTCAATTTTTAATAAATATGCGCCAATATCTTGAAGAAGATATTACACAAGAAGATGTGGATGAGTTCAATAAACTTTTAATGAATAGATTGAGATATTTTTTGGAGTGTAAAATTTTAGTGCTTTTGTAAATTGAAGTCTTTCCCTTTCTACCCTCAACCCGACACCAAAGACTGCGGTCCCACCTGCCTCCGTATCATCGCCAAATATTACGAAAAAACCATCCCTATACAACAGATAAGAAATCTTTCCGAGACCACAAGAGAAGGAAGTAGTTTATTAGGATTAAGCGATGCCGCAGAAAAATTAGGATTCAGAAGTTTGGGTGTTCAAATAGATTTCAATACGCTTGCTGAGGAAGTGCCGCTTCCTTGTATTGTCCATTGGAACAAGCAACATTTTGTGGTCGTTTATAATATTGAGACCCTTCGACAGGCTCAGGGTGACAGTCGTTATAAGATTTATGTGTCGGATCCAAGTTATGGTTTAATAACTTACTCCAAAGAAGAATTCATCAAAAGCTGGATAGGAGAGAATTCTAATGAAAACACAGAGGAAGGAATTGCTCTTCTTCTGGAAACCACTCCCTCATTTTTCAAAAATGAATTTGATGAACAAGAGAGTAAAGCGAGCTTCTCCTTCCTTTCAAAATATGTATTGAAATATCGCTCTTTAGTTATCCAGCTTGCAATCGGGCTTTTGGCAGGGAGTTTACTGTCTCTCATTCTCCCGTTTCTTACGCAAAGTATTGTAGATGTAGGAATCCAAAACCAGGATCTTAATTTTATCTACTTGGTTCTGCTCGCCCAAGTAATGTTGTTTTTAGGAAAAATGGGAATAGAGATCATTAGAAGTTGGATTCTACTTCATCTTTCCGCAAGAATCAACATTTCCATTATTTCCGACTTTTTTATCAAATTGATGAAACTCCCTATCAGTTTTTTTGATACAAGAATGACGGGAGACATCATGCAGAGGATTAATGACCATCACAGGATTGAGCAGTTGCTGACCACTTCTTCCTTAAGTACACTGTTTTCACTAGTTAATCTGATCATCTATAGCATCATACTCTTGTTTTACGATTACAGATTGTTTTTGGTGTTTTTCGTGGGAGCTTTTCTATACATTATTTGGATTACTTTTTTTCTTAAAAAACGAAAAGAGCTGGATTACAAAAGATTCTCTCAGGTTTCGCAGGAGCAAAGCAAAGTGATGGAACTTATCAATGGAATGCAGGAGATCAAAATGCACAATGCGGAAAAGAAAAAAAGGTGGGATTGGGAGTTTTTACAGGTCAAATTATTTAAAATTCAGATCAAATCTTTGTCATTGGAACAGTGGCAATCGGTTGGCGGGAATTTTATCAACCAGATGAAGGATATTCTGGTAAGTTTTCTTGCAGCTAAATTAGTTCTAAGCGGGAATCTTACTTTAGGAATGATGCTTTCTGTTCAATATATTATTGGTCAGCTGAACAGTCCATTATTACAATTAGTAGAGTTTATAAGACAAACCCAAGATGCTAAGATTTCACTCGAGAGATTGGGAGAAATTCACGACAAGGAAGATGAAGAGAGTGCGGATGAACAATACATAACAGAAATTCCTCAGAAAAATTTGGAAATCCAAAATGTTTCTTTCAGGTATATTGGTTCTGATTCTTTTGTTTTTGAGAACCTGTATTTAACAATTCCCTACCAAAAGACTACCGCCATTGTCGGAGCCAGCGGAAGCGGAAAGACAACTTTGCTGAAGCTATTAATGAAATTCTATGAACCCAATGTTGGTGATATTACATTAGGGAATGCCAACCTTAAAAATATCTCTCCAAGGATCTGGCGGGATCATTGTGGTGTCGTAATGCAAGATGGCTATGTTTTTAATGATACAATTGCACAGAATATTGCAGTGGGAGAAGACTACATTGATAAAAATAAATTAAGAAAAGCGGTAGAAATTGCCAATATCAAAGATTTTGTAGAGAGTTTACCATTAAGCTATAATACCAAGATTGGAAATGAAGGCGTTGGAATTTCAGGCGGACAGAGACAAAGATTGTTCATAGCAAGGGCTGTGTACAAATCTCCAGAATATATCTTTTTTGACGAAGCAACTTCTGCTCTCGATGCTAATAATGAAAAGGTAATTATGGAAAATCTGGAACAATTCTTCAAAGGAAAAACGGCCGTTGTTATAGCACACAGGTTATCGACGGTAAAACATGCTGACAAAATTATTGTTTTAGACAAAGGAAAAGTGGTAGAAGAAGGGAATCATTCAGAATTGGTTGCAAAAAAAGGAGAATATTACAGACTTGTTAAAAATCAATTGGAACTTGGAAACTAAAAAAGACATATTAGATAACTTGGAAATCCGCAGTGAAAGTGTGCAGGATATTTTGTCACAACCACCGAACTGGATGATCCGCTGGGGAAATACTTTAATATTAACTATTCTCGGAATGATTTTGCTGATGAGCTGGTTCATCAAATATCCCGAATTTGTTCCTGCCCCAATCATTGTAACCTCACAAAACCCACCTGAAAAGCTGGAAGCCAGGATCAATTCTAAAATTGAAAAAATATTGATTAAGAATCAGCAGGAAGTCAAAAAGAATGACATTCTAATGATTTTACAATCTACAGCCAATTATCAAGATGTTCTAAGGCTCAAAAAATTAGTAGATTCTATTTCGCCCAATCAGATTTTTTCTTTTCCGATCAATGAAACTTCAGGATTCAAATTAGGCGAATTACAAAGTGATTACAACGCTTTCGCGAAGGCCTTTCAGGATGAGAAACTATTCGCAAAACTACAACCGTATGCTCCGGAAAATCTTGCAGCAAACCAGGGTTTATCGGAATACAGCAGTAGGATTACAACTTTAAAACAACAGCTAAATCTTGAAAATGCAAAATTCGACTTGAGTAAGAAGAATTTTTCTCGTTCACAATCTTTATTCGATCAGGGCGTCATCTCGAAAATGGAACTGGAAAATGAGAAAATAAAATATCTGCAGGCAGAGCAGAATCTCAAAACTATTAATATTTCTCTTTCTCAAATGCAGGAAGGGATTTCCACTTTTAATAAAACAAAAAGTGGAGCATCCATTAACGCGCAGAAAGACAAAAGTAATTACGCTTCACAAACTCTGCAAATGTTTGAGCAATTAAGAAAATCTCTAAAACAATGGGAACAGAATTATTTGGTTATTTCCTCAACAAACGGGATTGTAAGCTTTCAGCAATTCTTTGGAGAGAATCAATTCGTGAAGGCCGGAGATGCTATTTTAACAATATTACCAACCGATAAAGTAGCTGTTGTCGGCAGAATGCAGGTTCCCTCAACTAACTCCGGGAAAATCATTCCGGGAGAAAAAGTGCTGATAAAATTGGACAATTACCGTTTCCAGGAATACGGACTCGTAGAAGGTAAAGTACAGAATATTTCTCTGGCTCCGGATAATAATGGAAATTATTATGTGGATGTAATTCTTCCAAAAGGCTTGAAGACATCTTACAACAAACTATTGCCCTTTGATAAAGAACTCAAAGGAAATGCTGAAATCGTTACGCAGGATCTTAGATTAATCGAAAGGTTTTTTTATCAGATCAGGAAATTGTTGAGATTTCAGAATTAATTAAAAACGATTCACATGAATTTTCTTTTTTAAAATTGATCTGTATTAATGTTACGTTAATGTTCATGATTAAAATAATTTTCTAAATTTATCTTAATAAAAACACAGATATGAATTTTGATGATAAATTTACCAAGCAATTTGAAGAGAAATTGGAGAAAAATCTTAAGTTGATAAGAAGTATGCCTCCTGAAGTGCTTTTGACAGTTAAGGAAAATCTGCTTAATATCGACTCTGCTATCGAACAAATAAAAAGCAGTCCTAATAAATCAGATGAAGATTTAAAAATGCTGAAAGACCTAGAGAACGATCTCCCGGCTTTAAAGCAACAGATAGAGGATATGCAATTAATTTTGATGGAAAGTCTTTACAGAAATTCTTTAGTTTATTTCGAAAATGTAAAAAGGCTTGCTAAAGAAGGGAATAAAGAAGCGGAGAAAATTTATAATGATTTGAGGATTCATATTGAAAAATTTGATGTGAATTAACTTTTTAAATGTTGTGAAATTTTCTAAAACTTCTTTAAGATCATAAAAATGAAATAACAAAATCGTAGAAAGAGTATTGAAAAGCCATTTTAATATGTTAAAATGGCTTTTGTTTTTAAGTTAATTTATATCTTCGCAAAACCCTAATTTTTTATTAATTCAATGATTTATTCATTAAAAGGATCCGTTCAGGAATTGACTCCTACATTTGCTGTCGTGGATGTCAGCGGAGTAGGTTATTATGTCGGGATCAGTCTGCAGACCTCTCAGAACCTGAAACTAAACTCCGATGTCCTATTATACATTCAACAGATCATTCGTGAAGACGCACACCTGCTTTTTGGTTTCTATACCAAGGAAGAGAAAGAAATGTTCAACCTGTTAATAAGTGTTAACGGAGTAGGACCTGTGTCAGCATTAATATTACTATCTTCGCTCAGTCTTTCCGATGCCGCAAGTGCTATACTTTCAGGCAATAGTGCTCTTATCCAAAAAGTGAAAGGGATAGGGGCTAAAACTGCAGAAAGAATTATTGTGGATTTGCGGGATAAGGTAGGGCACTTCGGTAATTCCGAGGAAAAACTTTCTGATTTTGCAAACAATAAAATCAAGAATGAGGCGTTATCTGCATTAGAAGTTTTGGGTATCGCCAAGAGGATGAGTGAGAAGATTGCAGATAGGATCCTTAAGCAAAACCCGAATGTTTCGGTGGAAGAATTAGTGAAAGAGATTTTAAAGAACATTTAACAATTGATGGTTCTATACCATCAGTTTTCTTAAAAAAAATATAAGTGAAGAAAAATATCTACCTTAATAAATTAACCTTTTTATTTTTAATTTTTGTAGGTTTTACCAACATTTTTGCACAGGAAAAACCGGCAGATAGTCTTATAACCGGGCGGCAGGATTTCAGTCTTGCAGACCCCATTCGTTACGATGCTTTCTACGATATAGGGACAGGTATGTACTATTTGTATCCTAAAGTAGGGAATACAATTGTAGGTGCGCCTATCGCCATGACTTTCGAAGAGTACAAAAACTACACCATGCAGAACAATCTTCGTTCTTATTATGAAGAAAAGTCGCTGTTGAATGACCTCTCCAAAAGAAAAGATCAGACCGATGCTAAAAAGAAAGGGTTGATACCTGCTGTCACCATCAAAAGTAAAATGTTCGAGAATATCTTTGGTGGAAACAAGATAGAATTGATTCCCCAGGGTTATGCTTCATTCGATTTGGGTGGACTTTACCAAAAGATAGATAATCCATTGATCCTTCCCCAGAACAGAACTAGTTTTGCCATTAATATCCAACAAAGGATTCAATTAGGAATTACCGGGAAAGTAGGAGAAAACCTCCAGCTGAAGGCCAATTACGATACGCAAAGTGGATTCGCTTTTGAAAATCGTATGAATATGGTCTGGCAGGCAAAAGGTTCATGGAAGGACCTCCAATCCAAAGGTCTGAATGAAAAAGGACAGGATCCGGAAGATAAGATCATCAAAAGAGTAGAGGTTGGTAATATCAGTATGCCACTTTCTACAAGTTTGATCAGAGGTTCACAATCTTTATTTGGACTTAAGACCGAGTTCCAGTTGGGTAAAACAACCGGAACTTTGGTGTTTTCACAACAGCAAGGAGAGGCTAAAACTATTGTAGCACAAGGTGGAGGGACTATGAGCACCTTTAAGGTCAATGCTTATGATTATGAAGATAATCAGCACTACTTCCTGGATAAATATTTCCTTGATAGCTATGACGATGCTCTTACAGATTACCCATTGATCAAATCTAAGATTGCCATCACAAGACTAGAAGTTTGGATGTTAGATAAGGGAGGTGCTAATTTGGAAACTCAGAAACCAATTGTCGGGCTTAGAGATCTTGGAGATCAGGATGGTATTGCCCCCAGTAATACCAATGGTAATCTATACAGCCAGATTAGTTCTGCATTAGGAACGACAAGAGATGTAACAGCTGCTAATAATACTTTGAACGGAAGGCCTTTTCCAAATTCTCAAGGAAATTCTGAACAGTATACACCAATCGAGCACTTTATCACTAATGCAAAAGCAAGGAGATTAAATTCTTCTGAATACAGACTCAATACACAATTAGGATATATTTCTTTAAACCAGAGGCTCAATGACGACCAATTTTTAGCAGTATCATTTTCCTATACAATCAATGGATCCAGTACTGTTTATAAAGTAGGGGAGTTCTCTGAAGAAAATGCAGTACTTCTTACCAAGTTGTTGAAAAATAATAATGCGGTAAAGCCAACTTCTCCTATGTGGCAGCTGATGATGAAGAATATCTATTCTCTTAATACAAATCAGCTCAACTCTCAAGATTTCTTATTGAATGTCTATTTCAAAGATCCAGTTTCGGCTGGTAAAGTTAATTATTTGGCAGGTGCTACTTACAATGATGGTTATACAAAATTTGATCAGGAAAATTTATTAAGAGTATTTAATTGGGATCGATTGAATGCCAATAATGACCTGCAGAGAGATAAAGATGGCAGAACAGGAGATGGGATATTTGATTTTGTAAATGGAACTACGGTTGACGCAGAAAACGGGAAGGTTATCTTTACAAAAGTTCAGCCTTTCGGTAGCTATCTTGAAAAAATCTTAAAAAGCGACAATACAAAGAATTACATCTATACCGATTTATATTCCAAATTAAAGGAAACAGCAAAACAAAGCAATTTAGCACAACGATATACCATAGAAGGGCGATACAAGGGAACTCAGGGACAAGGGATTTCCCTAGGAGCAATCAATGTTCCACAAGGGTCTGTAAAAGTAACAGCCAATGGAACTCAGCTTGTGGAAGGTGTAGATTATACCGTAGACTACATGTTGGGAACAGTCAATATCATCAATGAAACTGTTAAGCAGTCCGGACAAGCGATCAACATTTCTCTTGAAAATCAATTGACCTTCAATACCCAAAGAAAAAGTTTCTGGGGCTTGAACCTTGAAAGAAAATTCAATGAGCATTTTACATTGGGTGCAACTATTGACGATTTTGAGCAGACCACTTCCAAGATCTCATTGAAAGAACCGGCAATGTGGAGTTTGGCATCCCGTCCTGAAAAAAATATCAATGATCCTATTTTCCCTCAAACTGTGAATAATGATGACCTGAGGTCAGGTGATGGTAGAGGACTATTGTCTTGGTATACCATCGATCCTAGATTCTACGGCGTTGGAGGAAGAGCTCCTAATGGAATTAATGCACAGACCCTATCCAATTTTTCATCAAGAAGAGTACAGATGCAGGAGATCTATAATAACAGAGATTATGTTGCAGGGGAACAGACGCTTCTCAATACATTTGATATTACTTATTATCCGGATCAGAGAGGTCCATATAACCTGAACACAAGTGCCGAATTGCCATCACAAAGATGGGCGGGACTTATGAGACCAATTTCTGTTACCAATTTTGTGACATCCAATATCGATTATGTAGAATTCTGGTTGCAAGACCCTAATGCAGATGGCAATATCTCGGGAGATCCAAAACTATTGTTGCAATTAGGGAACGTTTCAGAAGATGTCTTAAAAGACGGAAGATTGCAATACGAGAACGGATTGCCGACAACAAGCACCGCATCCACTACAACTTCTACAAAATGGGGTACACAGCCTAATCAACTTCCTATCCTTTACGCTTTCTCAACGGAGGGGGATGAAAGGACTCAGCAAGATTTAGGTTATGATGGTCTGAACGGAGCTCAGGAGCAAGAAAAATTCGGAGTTGATTTCGTGAATCCTGTGACAAATGAGTTGGATCCGGCTTCTGATAACTTTGTATTCTATATGTCGGATAGGTTCCAAGGTGATTTGGCTTCTTCATTGATAGAGCGTTATAAATATTTCCGTGGACCGGAAGGTAACTCTGCAGCCAATACCTTGGAGGTGGCAACGCAGACACCTGATGCAGAAGACCTTAACAGAGATTACAACTTGGATCAGACTGAAAATTACAACCAATATACGATCGACCTTTCTCCGGCACAAATGGTTCTAGGTCAGAACAAAATAGTGGATGTTAAAGAAGTGGATGTCAAGTTTGAGAACGGACAGGCAGGTAAAGTAAAATGGTACCTGTTCAGGATTCCCGTTGCGGATTATGACAAAACAGTTACAGATTCATCTGAATCTGTCCTTAATAATGTAAGATTTGCAAGAATGATGCTGAAAGGTTTTGAACAGACCTCTACACTTAGATTTGGTTCTTTCGATCTTGTGAGATCGGATTGGAGAAAATATACCAACCTGATTTCTAGTACAAATGTGAGCGATCAAGATGAAGGGAATGCTGGTGCTTTGGATCAGAATGCCAATTTTGATGTAGGAAGTGTGAACCTTGAAGAGAATGCTTTGGGAACACCTCCTTACGTTTTGCCTCCGGGAATCGATAGACAAGTATTGAGTGGAAATGCAGGCGCACAAAGACAAAATGAGTCCTCTCTTTACTTTAAAGCGACAAATTTGAAAAACGAAGCGAGAGGGGTTTTCAAGAATACAAGTCTGGATATGCGTCGTTATAAAAAATTAGCATTATTCGTACATGCAGAAGATCGAACAAATTCCAGCACGGCAAACTCAAATACGTTGGACCCTGATGCGAAATTCTTTATCCGTTTCGGAAGTGATGCTACCGACAACTATTATGAATATGAATCATCTTTGACTAGAACTGCACAAAATGCTACTTCTCCTTTGGATATTTGGCCAGATGCTAACACCGTTGATCTTGAGATTGAAAATTTTGTGAACGCGAAATTAAAAAGAGATGAGCTAATTAGATCTTCCAATCAAAATATTGCTGAAAGATACCTTTATGATTATGCTGATGACAGCAATAAAAAAATCTACGTAAAAGGACGTCCGAGTATTGGAAATGTAACCACTATTATGATCGGGGTAAGGAATAACAATGCAACTGCCAAAGATCTAATACTGTGGGTGAACGAGATTCGTCTTTCTGAGATAGAGAACAAAGGTGGTTATGCCGCTAATGCGAGTTTGAACTTCAACCTTGGGGATTTTGCAATGGTGAATGCCAATGCTTCATATGCATCAATTGGATTTGGAGCAATCGATTCAAAACCTTCAGAGAGGTCACAGGATGAGAATTCTGCCTTCAGCATCAATACAACTGTCAATGTAGATAAGTTCTTGCCGGAAAAAGCGGGTATGAAGATTCCGTTGAACTATTCCTACACACAAACCATCACAGATCCGAAATACAATCCATTGGATAATGATGTTGAGCTGAAAAAAGCCCCTAACGAGGCAGAGCTGAAAAAAGTGGTTCGTACTTATACACAACAGAGAAGTATCGGTGTTGTGAACATGAGAAAGGAAAGAATGAATCCAGATAAAAAAGCGAAATTCTATGATGTAGAAAACTTGAACCTGACTGCTATCTATAATGATGATTTCTATCGTGATGTTTATACAGTCCGTAATTATAAGCAATATCTGAAAGGTACTTTGGAGTATAATTATACCTTCAAACCATATGTTCTGAAGCCTTTCAACAAGATGATCAGTGATACTGCCAAATCTTACAAATATCTGAGATGGATCAAGGAGTTCAATTTCAACCCGGTTCCTACAAGATTATCTTTCAGAACTATTTTGGACAGAAATTATAACGAGTTAGAATATAGGAATGTAGATGCACTACTTTCCGGAAATACTGGAGAAAGTTTTGAGGCTATCAAGAACAGGACCTTCTACTTCGGATGGCAATATAACTTAGGTTTCAACTTTACAAAATCCTTGAAACTGGAGATCAATTCTGAAACCAGAACGCTTAATGACAATATTGATGTGGATGGGATGGATAATCGTTCGATATTTGAAAATCCTTTCAGAGCGGGAAGGCCTGTATTGTATAATCACAGGGTACAGCTTAATTATAGATTACCTTTCGAATATTTCCCATATTTGGATTTCGTAAACGCAGAATTGAGCTACCAATTCCAGTATAACTGGTCTGCAAGATCAACTGCTGTCAAAAGTTTTTATAATGAGGCGACCGGCCAATATGAAAATCTAGGAAACTTGTCTCAGAATACGAATGCCATTATTGCAACGTCTACATTTGATATCCCTAAGTTCTTCAGTAAGTTCAATTACTTTAAGAAACTCAACCAAACGATGCAAAAACGCCGTCAGGAGATAGATTCTTTGGGGAATGTTTACAATCAGGCATTTACCAAGAAGAATAGCAGGTTCAAGTTCAAGAATTATAAATTTAAGAACAAGCTGACTCCGATTCAGGCGATTGCCTATGCGTTGACATCTTTCAAACAACTGGATTTTAATTATACAGAGAACAACGGGACGGTATTACCGGGACTTTTATCCGCTCCTAACTTCTATGGTTATGGACAAACACTGGGAGGTCCTACGATCGGATTCTTATTAGGATCTCAGGCAGATATCAGAAGGACTGTCATAGAGAATGGCTGGATGTCAAATTCCACATTGATGACGGATGCTTACTCAGAACTTAATACCAGATCATTCACGGGTAATCTACAAGTAATGCCTGCCAACGATCTGAGAATAGATTTCAATGTCTTGCAGACTTACAATAGGAATTATATTCAGAATGGATTCAATATTGTAGACGGAAATTATTTAGGATACAGAGATGCATTCGCAACAGAGATGATTACCTATTCTAATACGGCATGGACGTTCAATACGGCTTTCAAAGATGGGGCTGCACTTTACCAGTCCATCAAAGACAATGCGTTGGCAATCTCTCAACAATATGACGGAATAAGGGATGCTGAAGGTTATGTTGCAGGGTATTCCAGAAGTAATGCTTATGTTTTGATCCCGGCATTCCAAGCAGCAATTGAAGGTAAATCGCCTAAGAAAATAGGTAACCCTACCAAAGCAGGAATTCCTTTGCCAAACTGGAAGCTGGTATATTCAGGACTTAGAAATCTTCCGATCATCAATAGCAAATTCTCTAAGTTTGATATCTCTCATTCGTATGTTTCTACATCCACAATGTCTGGGGTACAATCCAGTGTAGATTATTTTAATAGAGACCTTAGGGATCCTGAAACAGCTTATGATTCTAATGGAAACAGATACAATCCTTATACATTTACACAAGTAGGTTATGTAGAGGCATTCTCTCCATTGATCGGTTTCGATGTGACGATGAGAAATAACATGCAGTTCCGTTTCAATTATAACAGAGATAGAACTTACTTACTAGGATTGGTGAATACGACACTTACTGAAGAATTAGGAAATGAGTTTGTAGTTGGTTACGGATATATACTGAAAGACCTTAAGATCCGTCTTAATTATAAAGGAAAAGCCAGAGACGTGAAGAGCGACCTTAATATGAGAGCTGATTTATCAATTAGAGATAGCAAGACGACAATTACGAATATCTTGATAGATGATTCTCAGGTAACAGGTGGCCAAAAGATATTCAGTCTTAAGTTATCTGCGGATTATAACATGTCACAAAATCTGAATCTGAAATTCTTCTACGATCAGATGATGACCAAATACAAGATATCAACAGCATTCCCGTTATCTACACTCAGGGCAGGTATAACGGCTACCTTAACCTTTGGAGGAGCCGGGAACTAAAATTAAGAGCCTTGATTTTAATATTAAAAAAAGAGTGGACAAGCAGTTCGCTCTTTTTTTGTAATTTATTTTGATTCTATTGTCATATCCTAATTATATAATTAAATTTGCGAAAACCTAATCAATAAAAATGAACACACCAGCAGAACTAAAGTACACCAAAGATCACGAGTGGATCAAAGTAGAAGGCGATATCGCAACGATCGGGATCACAGATTATGCCCAAGGGGAATTGGGAGACATCGTTTTCGTAGATGTTGATACCGTTGATGAAGATCTGAACGAAGGCGACGTATTCGGAAGTGTAGAAGCTGTCAAGACAGTTTCTGATCTTTACCTTCCGGTAGCCGGAACAGTTTTGGAAATTAATGCAGATCTGGAAGACCAACCGGAGCTGCTGAACACAGATCCTTATGGGAAAGGATGGATCATCAAGTTAAAGGTGGCAGACTCAGCGGATTTGTCGGCACTATTATCTGCAGAACAATATCAAGAGGTTGTTGGATAATCTGTTAAAGAAATATAGTAAGATCATATTGCCCATTTATTGGGCATTTCTTACTTATATGCTATTACGTCCCGGGATAGAGAACAAAGAATATTCGTTTATGTTCAGACATATAGATAAGCTTATTCACTTCTCTATATTTTTTCTTCTAGGATTTTTCTTCCGCCTGCGCTTTCCCAGAGCAAGCCTTTTATTTTTCTTGCTCATATTGGTCTCTTATGGGCTTCTTACCGAGATCTTGCAGGATCTTATGAAATGGGGACGCTCCTTTGAAATTTTAGATGCGGTTGCAGATACTTTGGGGCTTTCACTTTCATACTATGTATATAGCAAATATGAAAAATTTCAAAACAGAATCTAGAAACTCTTTTTTAATTGGTAAAATTATACTAAGATTTTAATCTAAGACTGAGTTTTACTGATTTTAAATTTAGATTATCTAAAATTTTTCGAATAAAAAAGAAGATTAAGATTTGAAATTTGAAAAAAAACACTAAATTTGCAAACCAATAAAACGGTGCTTTGGCCGAGTGGCTAGGCAGTGGTCTGCAACACCATCTACAGCGGTTCGAATCCGCTAGGCACCTCAATTGTAAACCCTAATTCATTTGTTTAGAATGTTTTAGGGTTTTTTGTTTTCCATGTAAGAAAAAAATAGGAAGACCAACGAAGCATCCTCCTACTTATATTTTTAGAAGCAAGTATTTTGCCAATTTCAGTTTAGAAATTTTTTACCAACCCAATTCCGGCCGTTTTGTTCTGATAGAAAGGCATCATCATCACTGAAGAATTTTTATTTTTTCCGGATAATAACTTATTTATTTTTGGATACAACCAGTAAGAAGCTTCCGTCGATAAAATCCCGATTCCTGCACCTGCAACCACATCACTGAACCAATGTTTGTCATTCAGCATTCTATAAACGCCCGTGAAAACAGCCAAAGAATAACCGGAAACTCCCAGCCAGAAATTAGTATCCTTATATTCTCGGTACATAAATTGTGCTGACGCAAAGGCGAAAGCTGTATGTCCTGAGGGAAATGATAAATTATTCG
The DNA here is from genome assembly GCF_900102265.1 of Epilithonimonas hungarica. Taxonomy (GTDB): domain Bacteria; phylum Bacteroidota; class Bacteroidia; order Flavobacteriales; family Weeksellaceae; genus Epilithonimonas; species Epilithonimonas hungarica. The sequence continues at coordinate 559,296 of NZ_FNBH01000001.1, forward strand.
ATTGGTCAGGTCTTTCTTCTTTTGCCAGATGTTTTGTAGGCATTACAACCGCAGACACCAACAATAATGATGTCCCGTAAATGATGCTTCTATCCCGTATATTATGTTTTCCCTCAACGCCAAAAGCATTCAACCCATAAACCAAAGCGGCAGGAGCAAATTGTGTGTAATTGTCCAGCCGGATGTGGTCTGGCTTATGTTCGTTAATTTCGGTTCTTGTCGAGAAATTCAATTGTTTTAATTTGTCAAACTTCAAAGTAGCCACGCCGTAGCCTATGAAAGCAGCAGGAACAATCAGTTTTTTATAACTGAATTGATGTGTGCTGTCAAGATGTAGGTCAGAAGCAGAAATATTGGCAACTGAATCTTTCTTTACAGCTAAACTGTCTTGGGCAAAAAGGTTTTGAGAACTTAATAAAATAATTAATAAGCCTGAGAATATTAGTTTCATATGGAGATGTTTATTGTTCTTTAAGGTCATATGTTATCGCCAAATCTTCATTGGTGTTTGTGTTCGAATTTGGGTTAATGGCGATTTCATAGATAAATTCTGAATTAGATTAACTTTTAAATTTGGTAAGCTGATTGTCTTTGTAGCAATAGAATTCGTAGGAAGGTTCGTTTCGGAAAGTGAAAACCTTTTCCAGATGAATCACATCATAATAATTTTTCAGAGAATCGTATTTGGTTTTAAGATGATTGGGTAATTCTTCCGGATGAATCGGTCTTTCGATTTCCAGACCGTCGTCAAAGGCAAATTCAATTACAAGATCTGTCGACCGCCACGAGATAATGGATTCACTTTTTGCAATTGTAATCCCCAATTTATCTTGCTGGATGATTTTATCAGAAGTTCCAATCAACAGAGTGATTCCGGCAATAACCATTGCACTGTAACCAATTTTTCTGAAGAGATGTTCACTCAGGTAAGGAAGAATATATTTCACCGTATAAGATGAAATAATCGTTGCAACAGCAATCGCCAATCCCAGCCACAAAGCAAGATTGGAATACAATCCAAGCGAAATATAAATCACAAGTTTGATAAGATGAAGAAAAACTTCATTCGCTGCGCGAGTCGCGACAATCTCTTCTTTTTTTAATCCGAATTTTAAATAAAATCGATTAAACAATAATCCGATGGCGCCGGTAATTCCGGAAACAAATCCTGCCAGAAAACCGATGATTGCCAAAATATATTTTGGGGAAGCTTTTTCATCGGTTTCGTCGTTCTTTACTTTTTTGAAAAGTTGAGGAACATTCGCAATAAGAAAAAAAGCGACAATTAACTGAAGATAATTCGGATTGATGTATTTGATGAGGTAAGCGCCAATCAAAACCGCAGGAATCGAAAACGGAACAAACCAAAAGAAAATCTTCCAGTTGATATGTTTTTTGAAAACCGCAATTCTTGAAACCGAACTCGTAAATGTTCCGATTGTCAAGGAAAAAGGAACGACAGAAGCCGGTAACAAAAGATTTAAAATTGGGATTAAAATGAGACTTGCACCGCCTCCACAAATCGCACTCAGCCAGAATGCGAAAATGGTTCCGAGGAACAATAAAATAACTTCAACAATCATTTTTACTAATAAAAAAGGTTACACCATAAATTTTACTTTACAAAGATGTAACCTGATTTAGAAGATATTTAGAAGAAAACTATTTCGCCTTCATTTTTCCATTTTTAAATCTTTCACTGGCGGTTTGATAATAGGAAATCGTCTCAGAAATAAACTGCTGATTTTTAGATTTTACTTCAGACAAGCATTGATTCGATTTTTTTACATCAAATTGTTTTACTCTTTTTCGGTCATCGATCTGAGTGAAAATATTACCTTTCAACATTCCCAAAGTTCTGTAATTCCCGATGAAAGCACGCTCATCGCCAACTTTTGTCTGATTGATATCTTTCCCGTACAAACTTGTCATATAATTCCAGTCCAAGTAACTGAATAAGGTCGGCATCAGATCGATCTGAGAAGTCAGGCGATTGATTTTTTTCGCTTTTTGAGGAAGATTATAAATGATCGCGGGAATATGATGCTTATCTATATTGATCTCCCACTTTCCGGCACTGCTTGCACAATGGTCGGCAACAATGACGAACACAGTGTTTTTGAACCAAGGTTTGATTTTCGCATCAGCCAGAAATTTCCCCAAAGCATAATCGGTATATTTCACAGCTCCATTTCTGTTGCCTTGTGGAAGATCGATTTTTCCGGCCGGAAAAGTATAAGGCTTATGATTGGAAGTCGTCATCACAAATTGGAAAAACGGCTTGTTGAGCCTGCTGTTTTTATCAGCATATTTTATAGATTGCTTGTACAAATCTTCATCGCAAATTCCCCACGCATTTTCAAAACTCACTTCGTTATCTGGAATATTGAAACGCTGTGTTTTGATTTCGTCTGACAAAGGATTTCCACGGTTTCTGTCCACAATATCAAAACCTTGTCCCCCGAAAAAATTATTCATATTATCAAAATAACCATCACCTCCGTAAATGAAATAGGGCTGATAATTTTTCTCTTTAAAAATCGTAGCAACAGAAAACAGATTCTGATTATCAGGTCTTCTCACAATACTATTTCCAGGAGTTGGCGGGACAGATAGAGTTAAAGCTTCCATACCACGCACAGTTCGCGTTCCGGTTGCGTAAAGATTGGTGAAGAAAATGCTTTCGTTGGCTAATTTATCATAGTTTGGAGTAAGATTGTCTTTGTTCCCGAAAGCTTTCAGAAAATCGCCGCTGAAACTTTCTATCGCAATCAGAATGACATTGGGGTGTTGCTCATTTTCGGATTTTGTAGTTCTTGAAATATCGTCCCATTGGTTGGAAACATAAGTCTGATTTTTCTGCAAAAGATTTTTTTTTAGAACCGAATATGCTTCTTTATCGTCGATTTTCGGGTAGAAAGTTTCGTAGTCTAATTCATTAGATTTGAAAGCGGTGAAGAATGAAAATGTTCCGTTTTTTCCTAATTCATTTAAAACTAAATTATTGCTGAAATCTGCCTGTTTGTTTTTCAATACTAAACTTAAAACTAAAGCAGGAATCAATACAGAAAAAAGAGCGAATCTTTTTGAAATAGGTCTTTTGTCTGAAAATGTACTCCTGAATATTTTTCTTTTTTGAAGGAAAACGAATGTTAAAACAATCAATGCAACCAATACGAAAATGATTAATGGCAACGGATAAGATTCGTTGATGTTTGATACAACTTCGTAAGTGTAAATCAGATAATCAACCGCAATGAAATTGAATCTCACGCCAAATTCATCCCAAAAAGGAATCTCTGCCAACAAACTGAAATAGATAATGAGAAGGACAATCGCCAGATAAACGTACGTGAAAATCTTATCGAATCTGGAGCCAATCCACCGTTTCGGATAAACCAAAAGATAAACCGAATACAGCAATAAAAATAAAGTTCCAACCGTAAAATCAAAGCAAAACCCTGTGAAAAATGCCCTCAAAATATAATGCAAATTGAAATATAAATCCTTCGAAGACCAGAACAGAAATCCAATCCTGACAAAGGTTGAAAATAAAATATATAAACTTAAAATTGAGAATAAAACGGCAAATCTGCTGTCAAATATTTTCTGAAATTTTTTAAGAATCATTACTTTTTACGCGTTTAAAAACGTGTAAAGATGAAACTCAATTTAGAAGAAATTTAGAATTTAAAGTTTTACCGAGAAAATGTGATTATGATTTTCGAATCTGTAATCGATAGTCCAGTTCTGAGATTTGCAGATTTCTTTGACAATGGCAAGCCCAAGTCCGCTTCCGTTATTGTCTTTCGAGAATCTTGAAAATCGTTTGAACAGCAAATCTGAATTCAGTTTTTCTGTTCCCGAATTGGAAACTTCGAACGCAGAATTGTTTAATTTAATAGAAATCGAACCGTTAATTGAAGTATGTCGTATGGCATTTAAAATCAAATTATTAATCAAAACTTCGGTTAATCCAATGTTTCCGTTCACTTTTACATCAGACGAAATTTCGGTGTGTACAGAAATGTTTTTTTGTTCAAAATGTTCCTGCAAAATTTCCATACTTTGATTGAGTAATTCATCCAAATGTATTTCAGAATTCTCAAACTGGTTGTTTTCAATTTTTGCAAGCAATAAAAGATTTTTATTGATTCTTGAACTTCTGGACAGTGCGCGGTTCATCTCTTCGGCAATGTGATATTGTTTTTCTGTCAAATCTTCGTTTTGCAAAAGAATATCGAGTTTGTTTTTTAAAATCGCCAAAGGTGTCTGCAACTCGTGTGAAGCGTTTTCTGTAAACTCTTTCTGTGTTTTATAAACCGAAATATTATGTTCTATCAGTTTGCTCAAAGATTGATTCAGTTCATCAAATTCAGAAACATCGGTTTTTGAAAATTCAATTTTTGTCTGATTGTTAAGGCTGAAAGTTTTCAGTTTATCCAAAGTCTCACGGAACGGTTCCCAAACAGATTTTGAAAGTCTTCTATTGAGTACCAACAATCCTCCGACCATAAAAATGAAAAGGATAACAGTGGTCGCGGAGATGAAAAAGATAGTTTCCTGAGATTCCTCTATGTTGGTCTCTATGTTGAAACGATACGGTTTTTTGTTCAGGTAAATAATCTTCGACAGGCATCTGAACCTGTCGATATCTTCAAAATGCAGAAAATCGTGTTGCTTTTCTACAATGAAAATGCTGTCTTTCAGGTTGTCATTAAGTTCAACATTTTGAATATTGGTCGTTGGTTGTACGTCGTTCCAAAGCTTGATGGTTTCAATTAGTTTTTGATCTGATAATTTTAAACTATTAATTTGAGATGAGGTTTTTTCAGCAACGATCTCATTATGTTCATCCAGTTCGTGCTTCCAAATGGCGTCCACCACAAAATAGTACACAGGAATACTGATGACCAGAATGATCAGGACATAGATGATAAAAGGTTTTGTGGTTTTGTTTAATAATGGCTTCACGAAAAATTATAAGTTATGAATTATGAGTTTTTGTTGTGATAATAGCACTGCGAATCATTTTCAATATTTCTAATGCATCATTATTGATGTTTTCGTATTCTGTTGAGAACAAAAGTTCAATCCAATAAATAGATTCGTCACATTCTTTTTGAGCGATAGCAAGTTTATGAATGAAGTCTGCTTTGCTCTCTGCGTTTCCCGAATTAATGCACCAATTGCGTTCCCTCTTCTTAACAATTGCTTACTTAATACAAATTCCTTTTTATCTGCTACAAGATATTTGTAAAGTTTTACAATTCTTATTGCAAAACTAAAACGCTTATCCTTCAAAATATTCTTCTTATCATTCATAATTTATAACTCATCATTTATAATTAATTTGACTCCCATTTATAACCTGTTCCGTAAACTGTTTTTAAGTATTGTTCACAACCTGCATCGTTGAGTTTTTTCTTAAGGTTTTTGACGTGCGCGTACACAAAATCGTGGTTGTCCAGCATATCTGCAAAATCTCCGGAAAGATGTTCTGCTAAAGTACTTTTTGATATGACTTTATTTTTATTTCCTATGAAATAAATGAGCAGGTCAAACTCTTTTTTCGTCAATGCAACCATTTCGTTATTGACTGACACTGTTTTTGCCAAGAGGTCAATTTGTAATTCATTTTGAGTGATGATATTGGAATTATTGAATTGTTTCCTGCGGATGATAGAGTAGATGCGAGCCATTAATTCCGACAAATGAAATGGCTTTGTAAGATAATCGTCCGCTCCTAATTGCAATCCTTTAATCTTGTCATCCAAAGCATTTTTTGCCGAAACAATGATGACGCCATCTTGTTTGTTCTGCTTTTTCAATTCCTCCAAAATTTTCAAACCATTTCCATCTGGAAGCATTATATCCAAAATAATACAATCGTATTCGAATGTTTCTATCTTGTACATGGCTTCATAGAATGTGAACGCAAACTCACATAGATAGTTTTCTTCCGAAAGGTATTCAGCAATACTTTTTGCTAGTTCGGTTTCGTCTTCAATGATCAGGATTTTCATCTGTAATTATAATTTATAAATATCGGAATTTTTATTCGGCGAATTTATATTTTGAATTTAGAAGAAATTTAGAATAAAAAAAAGAAGCGTAAAAAAGGTAATTACTACTGCTGTCACCTCTTCTGAATGTCGATTTGATATGATCTATGATTTGAATTTGATTTGTCTGGAAATATATGTTGAAATTGATTTTTCATTCATAATGTAATTTTATTATTGATTTTATATCATCTTGGCAAACGTTTTGTTAGTTACCATTTACACACGTCTCACTTTAAAATCACACTACAAATATGGAAGCAACAGAACTTAGACTAAACAACTTGCTGATTTATGGCAACGAAATCGTTCCGGTAATAGGAATGGAAAATAACAACGATCATCTACTTGTGAAAATAGATTCTGAAACAGCTATAGACCATAGAAGCCTTAAACCAATTGCTTTGACTGTAGAATGGTTTCAGAAATTAGGATTCAAAGAGGCTTATCGCTCATCCAGTAGAATAAGATTTGACCTTCCTAATTATTGCAGATATGACTTCGATTTGGATTCTAACAAGATCCTGCAGGGTTTCCTGTATTTTGGGAATTATATCAAGTGCAACTATCTTCATCAGCTTCAGAACATCTATTTCACGCTGACTGGTGAAGAACTCAAAATAGAATACGAAATTCCACAAGTCCAAACCACTCTATCATAAATATTCTCGAAACCTGATTGTAAAGATCAGGTTTTTTGTTTCCAAAAATCTTGCTTCTGACTTCTTACATCTAACATCTTTCCTTACTTTTGTGTAAAATTATATTGAATTGAAAACCCATTTCATTGCCATTGGCGGCTCTGCGATGCATAATCTTGCCATTGCGCTTAAAGATAAAGGCTATCAGGTGACTGGTTCCGATGATGCTATTTTCGAACCTTCAAAATCCAGATTGGAAAGAAAAGGAATTCTTCCTACTGAGTTAGGTTGGTTCCCGGAAAAACTAACCTCGGATATCGATGCAGTAATTCTCGGGATGCACGCTCACGCTGATAATCCGGAATTGGCAAAAGCAAAAGAACTTGGGTTGAAAATCTATTCTTATCCTGAGTTTCTGTACGAACAATCCAAAGAGAAAACCAGAGTGGTGATTGGCGGTTCTCACGGGAAAACAACTATTACATCAATGATTCTTCACGTTCTGAATTTTCATCAGAAAGACATCGATTATATGGTCGGTGCACAATTGGAAGGGTTCGATTGTATGGTAAAAATCACAAATGATAATGATTTTATGATTCTTGAAGGTGACGAATATCTGTCTTCACCGATTGATCTGCGTTCAAAATTTCTATTATATCAACCCAACATCGCTTTGATTTCAGGGATTGCCTGGGACCACATCAATGTTTTCAAAACCTTTGATGATTATGTTGAGCAGTTCAGAAAATTTGTTGCGAGTATTACACCAGGCGGAGTTTTGGTTTATAACGAAGAAGATGCAGAAGTCGTAAAAGTAGTTGAAAGTGCAGAAAATTATTTCAGAAAAATTCCATACAAAACACCAGACTACGAAATAGTCAATGGAATTGTGAATTTGAAAACCGATATGGGTGATGTTCCGTTATCAGTTTTTGGCAAACATAACCTCCTGAATATGGAAGGTGCTAGATTCATCTGTTCACAGTTGGGAATTATGGAAGAGGAATTTTATGAAGCCATTATGAGTTTCAAAGGTGCTTCCAAAAGGTTGGAGAAGGTGGAGAGAAAAGACGGCGGTTTGCTTTATAAAGATTTTGCGCACGCACCAAGTAAAGTAAAAGCAACGGTTTCTGCTTTTGCAGAACAATTTTCAAAAACCGAGACTTTTGGTTTCTTGGAATTACATACTTATTCCAGCCTTAATCCAATTTTCTTGGAACAATATGACCACGCAATGGATGGTTTGGATAATGCGGTAGTTTTCTATTCAGAAGATGCGTTAAAAATTAAAAGAATGGAACCAATCTCTCCAGAATTGATCAAAGAAAAATTCAAGAACCAAAATCTGAAAGTCTTTACCAATGCAGAAGATTTACACAAATATTGGGAGAGTCTTGATAAAACCAAAGGCGCTTTCGTAATGATGAGTTCCGGTAATTTCGGAGGTTTGGACTTGACAGTTTAAAAAAATGACCAAAACAAATATTTAACAGAAATAATTTGCAACCACATAGACACAATAGGTTTTAGAAATCGAGCATAAATAGAGTGATGACTATTTTCCCTTTTTGAAACAGATAATCAATTTTCTTTGTGCCTATGTGGTTTTATTAATTTTAGCCATACTCTAACAAATCCTTTTGAGAAATCAAGAGGATTTAATTTTTGACTAATTAATTTGTTAGGTTAATCTAACATTTGTATATTTACCAATGAAAAATATTTGTTTTATGATTGTTAAATCTTCTTTATTCGGTTTTGTTTTCCTTTTGATAGGTTCTGTTTTTATTAAATCTCAAGAAATACAAGCGGACAGTATTAATGTTCAGAAGACTGACAGTATTAATATTGAAAAGAAACAATCTAAAACTTCTAATATTGATGAGGTCGTAATTTCCGGAACAATGAAAGAAGTCAATCGTTTGGAAAGTCCGGTTCCGGTAGAAGTTTACACACCAAAATTTTTCAGAAAAAATCCGACACCAAGTATTTTTGATGCTTTGCAAAATATCAACGGCGTTCGGCCTCAACTCAATTGTAATATTTGTAACACAGGCGATATCCACATCAACGGTTTAGAAGGTCCTTACACAATGGTTTTGATTGACGGAATGCCAATTGTGAGTTCACTGGGAACAGTTTACGGACTTTCCGGAATCCCGAATTCTCTGGTGGAAAGAATTGAGATTGTAAAAGGTCCTGCTTCGTCTCTATACGGAAGTGAGGCTGTTGGCGGACTCATTAATATCATTACCAAAAAACCACAAAATGCGCCTTTAGTAACAGCGGATCTAATGTCTACGACTTGGGGAGAATATAATGTGGATTTGGGTTTCAAATTCAATGCTGGAAAAAAAGCGAGTGTTTTGACAGGAATCAATTATTTTAATTTTCAGAACAAAATAGATAACAACCACGACAATTTCACAGATGTCACCTTACAAAACCGAATCTCCATTTTCCAAAAATGGAATTTTGAAAGAAAAGAAAATCGTCTTTTCACAATTGCCGGACGATATATGTATGAAGACCGTTGGGGAGGCGATATCCGTTGGAACAGATCTTTCCGAGGTGGCAACCAGATCTATGGCGAGAGTATCTATACCAACCGGGCAGAGATTTTAGGGAACTATCAGCTTCCTGTGAGTGAAAAAATGTTCTTTGCTTTTTCATTAATTAATCACGACCAAGACAGCCGTTATGGAACGATCTCCTATATTGCTAATCAGAAAATTGCTTTTGGACAACTGACCTGGGATAAGAGATTGGGTAATCACGATTTGTTGGTGGGAACGGCTTTGCGATATACTTATTATGATGACAATACGCCAGCAACGGAATTGGAAGCGCAAAAAACTTGGCTTCCCGGGATTTTTATTCAGGATGAGATCACATTGGCGGAGAAACATAAACTTTTGTTAGGTTTCAGATATGACCATAACAATATTCACGGGAACATTTTCACACCCAGATTCGCTTACAAATGGTCTATTAACGATAGTAATATTTTGAGATTCAATGCAGGGACAGGTTTTCGGGTAGTCAATCTTTTCACAGAAGACCACGCTGCTTTGACAGGTGCGAGAGATGTTATAGTTCTAAATGATTTGAAACCGGAAAAATCTTACAACGTCAACCTGAATTTCGTTAAAAAAATCTATTTTGATTCGGGAGGGTTTGTGGGATTGGAAACTTCTGCTTTTTACACGTATTTCACCAACAGGATTGTTCCGGATTATGAAACCGATGTTCATAAGATCATCTATGATAATCTGGACGGACATGCTGTGAGCAAAGGAATCAGCCTTAATGCAGATTTGACTTTTACCAACGGCTTGAAATTCATTCTCGGAGGAACTTTGATGGAAAATACTTTGACTGAAAACGGAATCACAGAACAACAAATGCTGACCGAAAAATTCACTGGAACATGGACGGTTTCTTATAAGATCAAACCTTGGAATTTATCTGTTGATTACACAGGAAATATCTACAGTCCCATGCGTTTGCCTTTGCTTGGTGAATTGGATCCGAGAAAGCCGAAGTCGCCTTGGTGGAGTATCCAGAATATCCAGTTCACTTACGATGGTTTCAAGAAATTTGAGATTTACGCAGGCGTAAAAAATGTGTTAAATTGGACTCCGAATAAAGGGAATCCATTTATTATCGCAAGGGCAAATGACCCTTTTGGTGAACCGACGCCCGACAATCCTTTGCCTTTTGATACTTCCTATGTATATGCGCCTAATCAGGGAATCAGAGGATTTTTAGGGATTCGATTTAATTTTAATTAAGATGAAAATTATTGATGTCATGTCAAGAGTTACAATTCTGGGAAGCATTTTACTTTCAGGGATCTGTCTTTCCCAAATTAAAAATCATCAATTTGAAGAATTAGAAAATTTACAGCAAACAGAAAATCGAAATATAATTATTTTCATCAAAACCGACTGGTGCAATTTCTGTAAAGCAATGGAAAACACGACTTTCAAAAATCAAAAAGTTTCCGGATCCATTAACCAAAATTTCTATTTCATCAGGTTTAATGCAGAAGAAAAACGAGATATTGATTTTACAGGAAAAATTTTCCGATATAAGCCAACAGGAATCAATACAGGAATCCATGAACTCGCCGAAACATTGACTGAAGGAAAAACAACTTATCCAGGTTTGATCATTTTGAATCCTCAAAACGAGATCATTTTTCAATACAACGGCTATTTAAAATCCTCAGAACTTCTAAATATTTTTGGCAAATTGGAAAATAAAAAAGTGTCCAGATAATTCCGAACACTTTTTTATAATTAATATCGATGTAGATTTAGTTCCTTCTGCTTAAGAATATTCTCAAGATATACCAGAACAAAAGCATTATTGATGAAAACATCTGCAAAGCTGCGCCAACATATTGGTCTTTTGTGTAAATATTTTTGATATTGTAAGTTTCATAAAGAATACTCGCACTCGCCAATCCAACCATTGCGAGAGAGAACCAAAGTCCCAGGTTGAAGCCAAAAATTGCTCCTACGACAATAACGCCAAGCGCGACAAAACCACCTATTACGATGATATTCCTAAGAAAAGAAAAATCTTTGTTGGTGAAAAATACCGTTGCAGTTAATCCCGCGAACATAAAAAGCGTTACCAAAGCCGCTTGTGTAATGATTTGAGGTGCGTATAAACTTGCGATTCCCAACATCGGGAGGAAGATCACGGCTTCTATCAAAACAAATAATCCCAATCCCAGATATTGCGTATTTTTGGAAACAGAGAAGGATAGTTTAGTCGCCAGCATAGACACCATCCAAAAAATTCCAATCACGGCAAGCCAGATATATTTTCCCGTCATCAAGGACAAGATCGTCTCCAATGGAATGGTCTGCAATAGCAAATATTCCACCGCTCCGAACGCTAAAATAGCGACTGCGACGTGCATATACGTTTTTCTGTAAAATTCTGCTCTTTCGATTTCTGACAACTGAGAAACCATTAACGAATCATTCATTTGTTGTAAAATTTGTTATTCTCAAAGATAGTATTTTCTGTTTAAAAAGCATCTTAAGAATTTCATAATTCTTTTTCAGGAGCCGGGAACCTGCTGTCCACTATATCTTTTTTGTTTTTCAGGAAATGTTGTAAACAATTAGAAGCTTACAGAAAAAACAAAAAAGGATGCCGTTCCCATCAGGGCTAGGGGATTCAACATAAAAACAACTTTCAACATCAAATATAACTTTTACCAATCCTTTTGCTGAGCGAAGCGCCTTTGCGAACCTTAAAATGTTTTCAATAATTAATAAAAATCTTTGCGGACTTTGCGTTCAAAATAAAAGTATCAAAAAAAATATTACATTTGAGAAAAGCCAAATCTAATAAAATGAGATACGTTCAACTGGGGAAAGTTCCTCAAAAAAGACACACGATTTTCAAATCCGAAGATGATCAGTTCTACTACGAGCAACTCTTTGGAACAGAAGGATTTCACGGGATTGCATCCTTGTTGTACCATACACACCGCCCGACTCAAATCAAATCTATTGGCGAAGCAAAAGACGTCACGCCAAAAATTGCGGTGGAAAAAAACGTCACGCCAAGAATGATAAAAGGAGCAAAAGTGACACCTGAGGACGATTTTTTGGAAAGCCGAAAGGTTTTGATGCTAAACAATGATTTGAAAATGGGTTTGGCAAAACCAAGAAAATCGACCGGATACTTTTATAAAAACGCAGAATGTGATGAGTTACTCTTTGTTCATGAAGGAAAAGGAGTTCTGAAAACAATGCTCGGAAACATCGATTTCTCAGTTGGTGATTATCTCATCATTCCAAGAGGAACGATTTATCAGCTGGAATTGGAATCAGAACAGAATGTTTTCTTTTTCATAGAAGCACATTCCCCGATCTATACACCAAAACGTTACAGAAATGAGTTTGGTCAATTACTGGAACATTCACCATTTTGTGAGAGAGATATTATTCCGCCAACATTTGTAGAACCCAAAAATGAGAAAGGCGATTTTCTCATCAAAGTCAAAAAAGAAAATCAAATCACAGATTTCATTTATGCGACCCATCCATTTGATGTCGTTGGCTGGGACGGTTATTTTTATCCGTATAAATTTAATATCAAAAACTTTGAGCCAATTACAGGTCGTATTCATCAACCGCCTCCGGTTCATCAGAATTTTGAAGCGCATAACTTTGTGGTTTGCTCATTCTGTGCAAGGATGTACGATTATCATCCGCAGGCTATTCCTGCACCTTACAATCACTCCAATATAGATTCGGATGAGGTTTTGTTTTATACAGAAGGTGATTTTATGAGCAGGAATCACGTAGATTTGATGGATTTTTCACTTCACCCAGGCGGAATTGTTCACGGCCCGCATCCTGGCGCAATGGAAAGAAGTATCGGTAAGAAATTCACGGACGAATATGCGGTAATGGTTGACCCGTTCCGACCTTTGAAATTGACAGAAGAAGCCATAAAAGTGGAAGACCCAACTTACAAAACAAGTTGGCTGGAATAATTAGAAAAATAAAAGCTAACAGAAATGTTAGCTTTTTAAATTTAGTTTCGATATCAAAAGATCATCAACTTCCAGCAAAAGGACTTCCGAAAATACCAACCGCCAATTCTATCCAGACCAGAGCAAGAATAGTTAATGTTATCAAGATCATGATTAATCGGCTTTTTGTAGTTTTAAATTTTTCCAAGATCAAATTAATTGTAAGTGCTGTTCCGAAAAGGATAACTCCAGCTGCAACAAAATCGAGTAGTGACCAATCCCAATTTTTAGAGAATTGCATTGCAATCAATGGGATATTTAATAAAATCACAGGCACTGAAAATAGAATCGTATTTCTTTGGCTTCTTGTAATCATAATTTTAAAATTTAAATTCATTAATCATAAAGAACTTTGAATTGCAAAGTAAATGAATTTTATTTTACGTTTCAAATTATTTTATATTTTTTTGTTCAAGCTTTTAAAAATGAGAGTGTTAAAAATTGATAGAAAGAAACAATGACTTTTTACCAAACTGATAACGCTCATCTTTTATATTTGTAATATTGGTTAATTTTGAAAAAACAATACAACCTATGGTCAATTACGTTAGCTCGGAAGAGGCAATTTCGATTATTAAAAGCGGTGACAGGATTTTCGGACACGGCAGTGCCTGTACACCTGATCTTTTCTATGATGAACTGGCAAAACAATCTTCCAGACTCAAAGATGTGGAGATGGTTTCCATTACACAGCAAGGTAATGTAGAAATTGCAAAACCTCAATATAAGGATAGCTTTTACATCAATTCATTATTTACATCAGCTCCGGTTCGTGAGGCTGTCAATGGTGAAAACGGTGATTATGTTCCTATTTTTTTAAGTGAAATTCCGATCCTTTTCAAAAATAATATTCTTCCAATTGATGTAGCAATGATCACGGTTTCTCCTCCGGATAATCATGGCTATTGTACTTTGGGAACTTCTGTGGATGTTGCAAGAAGCGCAATTGACACAGCGAAAAAGATCATCGCCATCGTGAATCCAAAAATGCCGAGAACACACGGTGACGGAATGATTCATGTTAGCAGAATCGAAAAATTGGTATGGAGTGAAAATGACCTTTTGACGATTGATTACGGTGCAAAAGTGGGTGCGGAAGAGATGTTGATAGGGAAACACGTTGCAGAATTGATTGATGATAAAGCCACTTTGCAAATGGGAATTGGAACCATACCTGATGCTGTTTTGAAATGCCTTAACAATCACAAAGACCTGGGAATCCATACCGAGATGTTGAGTGATGGCGTTGTTGATTTGATCCTCAATGATATCGTTAACAATAAACATAAAGGAACCCATACCAACAGAACGATTACCAGTTTCTGCTTTGGAACGAGAAAGTTATATGATTTTGTAGATGATAATCCAGCAATCGCGTTTATGGATGTTCAGCATGTTAATTTTCCGATTAATATTATGAAGAATAAAAAAGTTCATGCTATCAATTCTGCTATCGAGATAGACTTGACTGGACAGGTCTGTGCGGATTCTATCGGAACTTATCAATTCAGTGGGATCGGTGGGCAGATGGATTTTATGAGAGGAGCAGCGCTTAGTGAAGGTGGAAAACCAATTATGGCAATTTCATCAAGAACTAAAAAAGGCGTTCCTAGAATAGTTCCTTTTCTGAAGCAAGGTGCGGGTGTGGTCACAACCAGAGGCCATATTCATTATGTTGTTACCGAATTTGGAACGGCTTATCTGTATGGTAAGAACCTACGTCAGAGAGCAAAAGCTTTAATTGAAATCTCTCATCCTGATGACAGAGAAATGCTAGATAGAGCAGCGTACGAAAGATTCAAATAAAAATTGAACAAATTTTAAATTTCATACTATTTATTGTACATTTGAGATAGTATGAAAATTTTGATGGTTTGAAGTCTATTTATAATTTAATAAAAGAGGAGATAAGAGAGCATTCTGTCGTCAAGAATTCTATTCTTGGAAATATAGATCCTTGGAAGAGGAGTCATTATGTTATTCTTTCGGAAGTCATAAAAGAAGATCTATCGAAAAGGATAGAATTGCAAAATGAAAGGAGGTTTGAATTAGGAACAAGTATTTCCCATATTACATTGCAAAGGTTTTTTGAAAGTGATTATGATTATAAGACCCACAATGACCTACGGTTTCTGAAAACTTTGGACAAGATATGCATATTCTTAGGATTCAAGGATTTGAATGCCTATGTAATGAATGTCAAAGAGAATGATCTATATAACGAAAATCTTTTCAGCAAAGAGCTTACGACGGATATTGTTTATAGATATTGCCGCACTAATTTTGAATTTTTCAAAAGTTTCCCAGAATCCAGAATTGAAATTTTTGATGACCTTATCTTTCCGGAGGCACCGTTTATTGAAAGAATAAGGAATTACAGCTCAGAACTTTGTGATAGGAATTTGAAACTGTATACAAAAAATAACCGGTCAAATTTTGAGATCTTTGACCTCGATGTGATTTCGGAAGAATCCGATAAGATTGTTGTAAAAACGCAAGAATTTTGGAATCTCGTATTTGTTGTTGAGAATTCCAACGAAGAATACTTAGTAAATGAACTTAATACACAGATCTATTTTATAAAGCATAGGGATAATGCCTGGAGGATATGGGACAATTATAATCCAAATTCCGGATTATTAAATAATGTAATAGACAAAAAGCCGTAGTGAATACGGCTTTTTTCGTTATTTGTGTTTTTAGAATCTTGACAATTCTTTAACAAAGGTAATAATAGAAAACCAATGAAAATAAACTTAAATGTACTTAAAAATACATATTATATTATTTTTATTTAAAGTGTTGTTTTGTTGCCTAAAAATTAGTCTAAGTTAATTTTTGTTGATTTAGTTTTAACATTATTAAATTAAAATTGTTATTTGTGAGTTGTGTAATCGTTTGCATTTTGTTTATTTTAACTATTTTTTTGTATATCTATAGAATTAATTAAAAATGAATTCTTGGCTATAAACATAATTAAACTAACAAATGTTAGTTTGTTTGTGAAAAAATGTTATCTTGGCAAGACAGATAATAAAGTAAAAAAGTAAAATGTCAACACTCACTTTTGCCGAGAAAATCGCACAGGCTGAAAATTTTCTCCCCATTAATGGAACAGATTTTATAGAATTTTATGTGGGAAATGCCAAACAAGCTGCCCATTTTTACAAAACAGCGTTCGGATTTCAGTCTGTCGCTTATGCTGGCCCTGAGACTGGTGTCAGAGACAGAGCTTCTTATGTTTTACAGCAAGGAAAAATCAGATTGGTCCTAACTTCTGGTTTGAGGTCAGATTCTCCAATTTGCCAGCATCAGCAGAAGCATGGTGACGGTGTTAAGATTCTTGCACTTTGGGTAGATGATGCCTACAAAGCTTTTGAAGAAACGACAAAACGTGGCGGAAGGCCATATATGGAGCCAAAGACCTTGACCGATGAATTTGGTGAGGTTAGAATGTCTGGTGTTTACACTTACGGCGAAACCGTTCATATGTTCATAGAACGTAAAAATTACACAGGCGCTTTTATGCCAGGCTACGAAAAATGGGAAAGCGATTACAATCCTTCTGATGTTGGATTGTTGTATGTTGACCATTGTGTGGGAAATGTCGGTTGGGATAGAATGATTCCAACGGTTGAATGGTACGAAAAAGTGATGGGATTTGTGAATATCCTTTCGTTTGATGATAAACAAATCAATACGGAATATTCTGCATTGATGTCAAAAGTAATGTCTAATGGAAACGGTTTTGCAAAATTCCCGATCAATGAGCCGGCAGAAGGCCAGAGAAAATCTCAGGTAGAAGAATATCTGGATTTCTATGAAGGCGAAGGCGTCCAGCATATTGCAGTTGCAACAAAAGACATTGTAAAAACTGTTACAGAACTTAAAAACAGAGGTGTGGAATTCCTTTCACCACCGCCGGAAGCTTATTACGAGATGATTCCAGAAAGAGTAGGTGATATCGATGAAGATATCAAAAAACTTCAGAATCTTGGAATTCTTGTAGACTGTGATGAGGAAGGTTACTTGCTTCAGATTTTCACAAAACCTGTGGAAGACAGACCAACTTTGTTCTACGAGATCATCGAGAGACACGGTGCTCAGAGTTTCGGTGCTGGAAATTTCAAGGCACTTTTCGAAGCTTTGGAAAGAGAACAGGAGAGACGCGGAAACTTATAAACCCAAATTATTTTCTTATATTTTTACAATTAAAGCATTATTTTTAATGCTTTAATTTTTTCATAGATTTAAAATCTAATGTCAAAATTCTAATATCTAACATCTACTTATAATGAAATCTTTCATCAATTATCCTTCAGATTCTGATTTTTCAATTCATAATATTCCGTTTGGAGTTTGCGTTTTCAACAAAGAATATATTGCCTGTGCTACAAGAATTGGTGATATCATCATTGATCTGGCAACTTTATTCGACCTTGGTTATTTTGAAGATATCAAAGGTTTTGAAGAAAATGTTTTCGAAGGTTACACGATCAACGAATTTATAGAATTAGGAAAACCAGTTACGAATAAAGTTCGCGAAAGGATTCAGGAATTATTACTTGAAGATTCTTTGTTGTCGAAAGATGAGAGAGCTTTGGAGGAATGTTTTTATAACTTGGATGAGATTCAGATGATGATGCCTTTGCACATCCCGAATTATACAGATTTTTACAGTAGCATCCAACACGCAACCAATGTAGGAATGATGTTTCGTGACCCTGCGAATGCGTTATTGCCCAACTGGAAACATTTGCCGGTTGGTTATCACGGTCGTGCATCGTCTATTGTCTTATCAGGAATTGATATCACAAGACCTTGCGGACAGATTAAACCTGCTGATTCAGATAAACCAATTTTCGGTGCATCGAAACAACTTGATTTCGAATTAGAAATGGCTTTTGTTGTCAATAAAAATACGGATTTGGGAGAAAGGATTTCTATTACAGAAACTGAGGATGCAATTTTCGGAATGATGATTTTCAACGATTGGTCAGCTCGAGATATCCAGAGTTGGGAATATGTTCCTTTAGGTCCATTTTTAGGGAAAAACTTCGGGTCTTCTATTTCGCCTTGGATTGTCACTTTGGAAGCTTTGCAACCTTTTAAAACTGAATCCCCAAAACAGGAACCGGAAGTTTTGGATTATCTGAAATTCGAAGGAGACAAAAATTACGACATCAATCTTGAAGTTTATTTGAAGCCTGAAAATTCAGAAGAAAATCTCATCTCGCAAAGCAATTACAAATTTATGTATTGGAATATGTTCCAGCAATTGGCGCATCACACGGTGAATGGCTGTAATGTTGAAGTTGGTGATGTTTACGCCAGTGGAACCATTTCCGGAGAAAATGAAAAATCTTACGGTTCTATGTTAGAATTGACTTGGAGAGGAACAAAGCCTTTGCAACTCAAAAACGGAATCGAAAGAAAATTCATAGAAGACGGCGATACAATCACGATGAAAGCTTGGTCAGAAAAAGACGGAATCCGAGTTGGATTCGGGGAAGTTTCTGGGAAAATTTTGCCGGCAATTTAAATTTAATGAAAGTCTCTATTTGTTTATTTGTTGTCATCTTTTTATTCGGTTGTAAAAAAGCTCACGAAGGAATTAGTGATTGTATTTGTGTAGCAAAAGACACGTCGGATTCAATAATTACGATTACCAATCCTGTTTTTGAAACTAAGGATAATCAAAATTTTATTAGTTATAATTGTGCTGAGGTTGAAGTCGCAACTGCATCTGTAACAGATACAAGTGGAAACGAATCTTGCGAAAACTTAGTTAATGTTAAATGTATTTCGAATAAAACTTACAGCTTAAAATTGGCGAGCAAATTAAATTACACATCAACAAAATTCAAAGAATTAAATTCGACAGATGAATCTGATAAACGTTTCTTGATTAATGAATTAAACAACAATACAAAACAAATTTTTGAGTTGAATATTGATAAGCAAAGAGAAATTTTATCAATTAAAAAATTTGAAAAACAATAATTAATGAAAACAATCATCCCTTCTGATATTCCTGCAATGCAATTGCAACAAGTAATGCAAACCGCAATTGCACCAAGACCGATTGCTCTGGCAAGTACGATTAATAGTAAAGGAGAAATCAATCTTTCACCTTTTAGTTTTTTCAATATGTTTAGCACGGTTCCTCCGGTTGTGATTATTTCACCTTCCAGAAGAGTTCGTGATAATACGACGAAACATACGTTGGAAAATCTGAAAGAAGTTCCGGAATTGGTTATTGGAAATGTGAATTTCGATATAGTTCAGCAGGTTTCATTAGCCAGTACAGAATACGAAGACGGCATAAACGAATTCATCAAATCAGGATTGACGATGAAGCCAGCAGATTTGGTAAAACCACCTTTGATCGAAGAATCACCAGTTAATTTCGAATGTAAAGTTCTTGAAATTAAATCTTTGGGAAATCTTGGAGGTGCTGGAAATCTCGTGATTGCAGAAATTGTCAAGATTCATATCAATGAAAAATATCTGGATGAAGCTGGAAATCTTGATCAGAAAAGATTGGATTTGGTGGCGAGGCTGGGAAGTAATTTCTATTCCAGAAATAACGAAAATAATATCTTCGAAGTTCCTAAACCTTTGGTCACGAAAGGAATTGGTTACGACCAGCTTCCTGAAGAAATTAAACAAAGTGATGTTTTTACAGGCAACGACCTTGGAATGTTGGCGAATGTAGAAGTTTTACTACAAGGTCAATTTTCTTCAGAAAAAGATGTACATTTATCTGCACAAAAGTTTTTAAAAAATAATGAAATCGAAAAAGCCTGGGAAATTTTAAAACTTTGAAATAGCAATAAAACTAAAGCATAAAAACCAAAAACTAATCAAATAAACTATGAGAAAGCAGGTATATAATGCCATCATCAGTCTTCTGATTTTGGTTATTTTGGTATCCGTTTTCGGCGTTATCAATACTCAAGTCAGTTTGAAGTACGAAACCGAAAATCCGAAAGACTGCATTTCTGTCATTACAGGGAGAGACCTTTGTCTATGGATTAAAAGTCTCAAAATTATCATTATTGTTTGTCTGATATTGACCTCGGGATTAATAAGTTTTAGGTATAAGATTATCAAGGATTGAGTTGATTATTTTTCTCGTTCTATTTTTAAAGGATTTTGACGAGTGTCGAAAATGTCCACGATTTCAATACGATTCTTTTCTTTATTAAACCAATAAATTATTTTATAATTATTGGAAACCAAGTATCTGAAACCCTCTTTTCGGTCAGACAATAGTTCTTCTTTTTGTCCTATTTTGTTTTGAAAATCTAAAATATTGGTTTTGTCGACAATTTCAGTAACCAATTTTTTCGCAATTTTCGGACTCGCTTTCAAATATTCTTTAATTCTCTTTTAGCAAAAGCTGTCCAAAAGATTTTCATTGCCATTGCTGGATTTCTGAAAGTAGTTCATTTGATTCTATCACATTATCATTGTTAGAATCATTTATAGAGTCATTTAAGCGTGAATTTAGTTCCTCAATTGTAAAAGGCTTTAATTCTTTTTCAGATTGTTTAGCTTTTTTCAATAGTTTCTCGAATTGAGAAATCAATTCCTCACTTTGAAGATTCAGAAAAGCCTGAACAAATTCTATTTTTCTCGATTCGATATTCATTTTCAAAAGGTTTTAATCAAAATTACAAATTTATTTTCAATCAAAAATTAACGAATTAAATCTTAAAATTAAATTGTCATCTCCCCATCTTCATTCACAACCTGAGCTTTATAAAGAACAGAATAATAACCATTCTTAGCCAGAAGTTCCTGATGCGTTCCTTCTTCCACAATCAGTCCGTGGTCCATTACGATGATTTTGTCTGCTTTTTCTATTGTAGAAAGTCTGTGTGCAATGATGATTGAAGTTCTGTTTTTCGTGATTTTTTCAGTCGCTCTTTGTATTAATTTCTCACTTTCGTGGTCAATGGATGAAGTCGCTTCGTCAAGAATCAGGATTTTCGGGTCAGAAAGATAAGCTCTCAAAAATGATAATAATTGTCTTTGTCCAAGAGAAATAGAAGAACCTCTTTCGCTCACCACATAATCGTAACCGTTTGGCAATCTTTCTATAAACTCATCAACCTCAATTTCTCTCGCCGCTTTTTTGATATTTTCGAGTGTGATATCTTCATCGCCCAAAGTCAGGTTTTCAAAAATACTGCCGTGGAAAAGGAAAACGTCCTGAAGAACAACACCAATATGACTTCTCAAATTATACAGCTCATAATCTCTGATGTCAACGCCATCCAACATTATTTTTCCGGAATTGATATCATATAATCTTGTAATTAGGCTGATAATCGTTGATTTGCCTGCTCCGGTTGCACCAACAATGGCAACAGTTTCACCAGGATTCACTTTGAAATCGATGCCTTTCAAGACTTCCTGCTTGTCATCGTAAGCAAAATGAACTTTCTCAAACTCAATTTTTCCGTCAAAATGGTCTTTGGCAATTGTTCCGTTATTCGGCATCGCTTGATCTTCGTCCATTACACCAAGAACTCTTTCCGCACCAACAATTCCTCTCTGAATATTATTGAATCTATCTGCAATCTGTCTCAGCGGACGAATCAGCATATTGATGAACTGAATAAAAGCAATAATAACGCCTGGCGTAGATTTAATGAAACCTCCATAAAATAGAATAAATCCAATAAAAAGTGACGAAATCAATTCAACAACCGGAAAGAACAATGAGAAGATAAAAACTGTTCTCAGCAATGCTTTTTTCAGCTCGATATTGATTTTATCGAATTTCGAAAATTCTGCTTCTTCTCTATTAAAAACCTGAATCAATGACATTCCCGCCAAACGCTCCTGAACAAAACTGTTTTGTGTAGCAGTCCAGCTTCTTTCCGAACCAAATGCAACCTTCAGTCTTTTTTGGAAAGCTCTTGTAATGATGACCATCAGCGGAAGAATCGCTAACGAAATCATACTCAGATGTGTATCCACCTGAAACATTGCAAAAAGGACCATCACAATTCTCAGGATATCCCCGAAAACCATCAAGAATCCATCCGTATAAACTGTCGCAATCGTTTCTACGTCGCCAACAGCTCTCGTTACCAAACTCCCAATCGGGGTTTTGTCAAAAAATGCAGTCCGGAAATAGATGAGTTTGTGATAAAGTCTTTCTCTGATGTCTCTGATCACATTTTGCGAAATGAAATTCGAGAAGTAAACTAAGAAAAAGTTAAGAATCGTTTCAGCAACCACCAATCCGATCAGCAGATAGATGTGTTTCATCAGCTGTGCTTTATCTTTCAGCTGAACGATGTCTATATCGACTACATTTTTGGTAAGAATCGGTCTGTAAGTGGAAACGATTGCAAGAAAAATTGAAATGATCAGTGTGAAAATAAACCACGACCTAAATTTCATTCCGATTAAAAATAATCGCTTGACAATGTCCCAGGTATTTTGTTGCTTCATTTTTATTCTTAGAATTCCGGAGATTTTTTCAGAATCGAAAAAATCTTTGCAAAAATAAGACTTTAAAAATTGAAACGCCGACCATTAACTAAATTTATTAATAGACAAAATGAATAGTATTTATTGTTTCTTAATCCAATTCAAAACATATTCGGCAACTTCTTCCCAACCTTTTTCACCACAGATAAAATGACTTCTCCCTTCAAAGATCTTCAAATCCAAAACGCTGTTTTTGTCCTTGTAGGAATTGGCAATTTTTGCAGTAAAGTCAGCCGGAAAAATAGCGTCATTAGAACCTCCGATGAACAATAGCGGATTGTGGGCTTTCTTAAAATCAACATTACCAATCGATTTCAAAAGCGGGTCTCTCGCCAATCTTCTACTTTCCGGAGCAGCAACTGTTTCATACAATTTATCACTTTCTTCTCTGGAATAATTATTGAAAAATGCGCGATGATACCAATCTTTTGTTCCAAGATATGGACTGTTTCCTTTGAAGAAATTGAAAACCGGCCAAACAATTTTTATAGTGGACAAAGGTGCCATTACATTTTTTGGAGGAGCGCCGTCTATGCTCACTCCGGCAACAGCTTTGTCCAATTCAATCAGTTTTTGAACCAATAATCCACCGAAAGAATGTCCTACAACAATCGGTTTTTCTGGAAGCGTATCAATGAATTTCACAAGATTGTCCAACGTTTGTTCAAAACTTACAGTTCTTAGTTCAGAAGGAATGTTTCTTTTCAATTCGACAGGATTTCCTGCGTGTCCAGGATTGGAAGGTGTGTGAACGGTGTAACCTTGGTTTTCGAAATAAGTTTTCCATTCTTTCCAGCTTGTATTGTTGACGAATAATCCGTGAATCAATACGATAGTTTTTGTTTGCATAATATTTTGATGTTTAAATTATGAGACAAAGTTCAGAAGATTGAATGAGGAAAACTTTAACCCAAGTTAAAATCGCATCATTTTGAAAAATAAATATTTATGAAGTAATTAATTATCTGGTCAATCGGAAAAATCTGCGATAGTTTTATTATAAAATATTTATTTGGGCAGCTTAATCCGCCTTTCGCTCCCAATCTTTTCACTCCACTACGTTGCGTAAAAAGGATTTCCGCTCAAGTCGGGCTGCGGGCAATTGTCTGCAAAACAGATTGTAAAATCCAAAGAACTCGAAGAGTTCAATATAAATGCCGTAGGTGCAACCTATGGAAATTAATGATATAAAAACTATTTCCCAGAAAGTCTTTTCCTAATCCGGCTAAGAGACGGTCCTTGAATTCCCAAATAAGACGAAATATGATAAAGCGGAACATTGTTAAAAATATCCGGATGTTGTTTGATGAGGTCAAGATAACGCTCTTCGGGAGATTTCAAAAGAAAACCTTCGATTCTGGTCATCGTCACATTGAAAGCTTCCTGAGCTAACAATCGACCGAATTTTTCCCATTGATGTGACTTTTGATACAATGAAAGCAAATCTGTATAACGAATATAAATAATCGAAGCGTCTGTCATCGCCTGTGTAAAATAATCACAGGGAATCTGATTGATAAAACTTTTGAAGGAAACCACGAATCCGTTTGCAGAATAGAGAAAAACATTTTTCTCTTCACCCGCCTTTTCGTCAATCGTATAAGAACGGAAAACGCCGTCAACAATAAATCCGAAATAAGTACAAACCGTTCCTCGAAGATTATAGAATTCACCCTTTTTGTAATCCTTCACAAACCAAAAATCGGAAGATAATTTGAAATCATCTTCGGAAAGTCCGGCAAATTGATTCAATGCGAATGTGAGTTTGTCTATTTCGGTCATTAGTTTAAGATTTTAAAGAGTTAGTTGTTTTAAAGTCAATTAGTTAAAAATATGAAAATAATTTCATTTCACAATACGAAACTCTAAAACTCTCTGATTCTCAAACACTAAAAATCATAGCCAACATCTACCAGAAAAAGCCCTTGTGCAGGCGCGGAAACTCCAGCAGAATTCCGGAATTTGTCTTCGATTATTTTTCTCAAATCGTCTGGAACAATTTTTCCAGTTCCGACTTCAACCATTGTTCCGACAATCGCTCGTACCATATTTCTCAGGAATCGGTCAGCAGAAATAGTGAATTTCAACTGATTTCCAAGCTGTTCCCATTCTGCCTTGTAGATTTTACAAATATTGGTTTTGTTATCGGTGTGGAGTTTGGCAAAACTTGTAAAATCATCATATTCGAAAAGGATTTTGCAGGCTTCATTCATCAAGTCAATATTCAAAGGTTTTTGACGCCAATATTGCCAGGAAGCATCTTTGGAAAAAGGGTCTTTTTCCAGCGAAATATAATATTCATAAGTTCTGTAAGTCGCACTGAATCTAGCGTGCATATCATCAGCAACCTCGAAAATTCTTTTGATAGCAATGTTTTCTGACAGAAAAGAATTGAGTTTATGAACTAAGTTTTCATCAAGGGTTTGTTCGGTTTCAAAATGGGCAAACATTTTCTTAGCGTGGACACCTGTGTCGGTTCTTCCTGCTCCGGTTGTTTTGATGGGTTCACGAAGAATCGTTGATAAAGCTTTTTCCAATTCCTCCTGAACAGAAATCTGTTTAGGCTGGATCTGATAACCAAAATAAGCCGAACCGTTGTAAGAAAACTCTATAAAATATCTCATCTCAAGGGCAAATTTCTTCTTTTTTTTTCAATTATTAAAGCAACTTATATTTTAATCGCAAAGACGCAAATGTTTAAGAATAAAAATAAATTCTTTAAGTCGCAAAATTTGCCTTTGCGACTTATAAACATATCGATTTTAGTTTTTTTTGTGCCTTTGCGTTAAACAAATAGTAATTCGTAATTTCGTGATTCGAAAAATCCTGAAAAATGAAACCTCTCAAAACAAATAAACTTTCCAATCCTGCCGAATTTATAAAACTGATGGTCATTATATTTGTGCTGGTTTCAGTTTTTCTTTTCAGTCAAGGGCTGTCACAAACCCAGATTATAGTCAACGTTATTGTATTGCTGATTCTTTTCATTGGTTTGCAACTCACATTCGTGATTCTATATAAAAAAGGTGTCAGGACTTTGGCATTTTGGATTCTGATAATTTTGCTGTTACTGGGAATGTCACTTGCAGGAGCAATTTGGTATTTTTCAAAATATGGGATTACTTTTCAGCTCTAACTTTTAATTTCAATTTCAAAATGAAACGCATTCTTCTTTTATCAGACACTCATTCTTATATCGATGACAGAATTCTTGATTATGCTAAAGACGCCGATGAAGTTTGGCATTGCGGCGATTTTGGGAATATGAATGTGATTGACGAACTCGAAAAAATAAAACCTTTGCGAGGTGTTTATGGTAATATTGACGAAGCTAAAATCCGAACGATTTTCCCCGAAGTTTTGAGTTTCAAATGCGAAGATGTGGATGTTCTGATGATTCATATTGGCGGTTATCCAGAACGATATTCGCCTTTGGCAAAAAAGGAAATTGCGGAGAGAAAACCGAAATTATTTATTTCCGGACATTCTCATATTCTGAAAGCGATGTTTGATAAAAAGAACAATCTTCTTCATCTTAATCCCGGTGCTTGTGGAAAATCCGGCTGGCACAAAGTAAGAACAATGATGCGTTTCACAATCAATAAAGATGAAATCAAGGATTTGGAAATCATAGAACTCGGAAGTAGGGTTTGAGAGTTTTAGAATTATAGAATTTGTGAGTTTTTTAATCATTTATAAATCATCATTTATCAATTATAATTAAGAATGAAAATTGGAGATTTAGTTTCTGTAATCGATGAAAATCTTAGAGGTAAGGTTCTGAAAATTATTGCCAATCAGGTGAAAATCGAGGATGAACACGGCTTTACTTACAATTTTTCGAAAGATAAATTAACAATCATCGATTCCGATTTATACGAAAATTCTCCAATTATCAAGAAAAAAGAAACTCCAAAAATTACCTCGAAAAAGCATAACAAAACACCTCTGAAACTCGACCTGCATTTTAATTTTTTGGTCAAAAATCCTTCAGATTATGATGCTTTTGAAAGATTGATGATTCAGAAAGAAAAGCTTTTGGAAACCATTGATTTTTGTAGAAAGAATAAAATCAAAACCTTACAAATCATCCACGGAATCGGCGACGGTGTTTTACAGAAAATGGTCTACGACGTTTTAGAAGGTCTTACCAATATCGAATACGACAGTGATGGATTTTTCTATCATCAATCCGGAAATGTCGAAGTCAAATTTTTATAAAAAAGTAATTATGTTCAGAAAACCAATCAGCCTTATTTTAATTTTAGTTTTTGCACTCAGTTTTGCTCAAACAGAATATAAAACAGAAAACAATATCTCTTATTATCCTGAGAATATTAGAAAAAGTGATTCTTACATCAATTCTCAATGCAAACTGAATTTCTATTATCCAACCAATGCTAAGAATTTCCCGACTGTTATTTGGTTCCACGGTGGCGGATTAACTGGTGGAAATAATGAGTTGCCAAAAGAATTACTGAACGAGAATATAGCTGTTGTAAGTGTAGAATATCGTTTGGCTCCCAAAGTAAAAGCGCCAGCTTATATAGAAGATGCCGCTGCAGCAACGGCCTGGGTTTTCGAAAATATCGAAAAATACGGAGGAAATAAAAATCTGATTTTCGAGTCTGGACATTCGGCGGGAGGTTATCTGGCAATGATAATCACGTTGGACAAAAAATATCTTCAGAAATATAAAATTGATGCAGACCAGATTGCAGGACTGATTCCGTTCAGCGGACAAGCTATCACACATTTTCAAATCAGAAAAGAACAAGGAATCCCTGAATTACAACCGACAATTGATCAATATGCACCACTATTCCACGTACGGAAAGATGCGCCGCCCATTGTTTTGATTACAGGCGACAGAGAATTAGAATTGCTCGGACGATACGAAGAAAACGCGTATTTGGCAAGAATGTTGAATCTCGTAAAACATCCTTCCGTAAAATTATTTGAAGAAGATGGATTCGACCACGTAAGTATGGCGCAGCCAGCTTTTCATCTATTGATCAAAGAAGTCAGAGAACTAACTAAGAAAATAAAAACACAGAAAAACTTACAATGATGTTTACACTACAACAAATTCAAGATGCGCATTCCAACGTAGAGAGTGGAAAAGGTTTTCCTCAATTCGCAAAAATAATTAGAGAAATGGGCGTCAAAAGTCTAGAAACTTTTGTAGAAGATGGTTCTACTAATTATTTAGGAAGCGATGGTTACAAAGTTTCTGCGCCCCAACAATACGCACCATTGTTAATCTATGGAATCCCAAATCCGGAGAAATTCTTATCTGATCTACGAAATCATCAGCAAGGCGCAACAGACTTTTTCCAGTTTTGTAAAGATTGTGCCGACAGCGGAATTTACAAATGGATTGTCGATATCGATGCAAAAATCTGCACCTATTACACAGAAAACGGAACAATCGTTTTTGAAGAACGAATCCCTATCTAGTAGGGATTTTTATTTTAATTCATCGAAACATCCTCCGGCGCATTCGCCCAAAGCAAAAATTCGCCACCCAGATTTTGCATAATATTTTTCCAGAGATTCTGGTCATTTGGGAGTGTGTAATCCAGATTGTAAACATCTACAATTGTCCACATTTTTCGCTGTAATTCGCCTTCCAGTTGCAAAGCGCCCCAACCCGAATATCCGGAAAAAACCTTGATATCCGAAATACTGATCTCACTATTCACAATCGCAGAAACCACAGAATCAATATCTTCGGTCAGGTAAAATTCCTGATTGATTTCTATGAAATTGTCCGTTACCTTTTGACCTTTCAGTATAAAATAAACCCTGTCACTTTCCACAGGCCCGCCCTCATAAAGTTCCACAGGGAAGCCGAAAATATTCAGAAGCCTTGAACTCATATTCTGATTCTTCTTGTTCAGGATAAGACCAAACGCCCCATTTTCATTATGGTCCACTATCAGAACGACCGAGCGCGAAAATATGTCGCCCGAAACATCAGGTGTTGATATTAAAATTTTACCTTTGTAAGAGTAATTCATCTATCAAATCTATAAAAAAATATTTTTTTGAAAAAGAATTCGGCGAAAATTTAAGTTAAAATTATATAGCTGAGAATATTTTGGGCAGCTATTCCGTCTTCCACTCCCAATCTTTTTGCCTAAGCATTTCCAGCCACAAAAAAGGATTTCCGTTCAAGCCGGGCTGTAGCTTCGCCAAGTTGAAGATTGGTCTGCCAATTATAATTTTCTCATAATTTGAATTTTTATCTTTGATGAGTTTTACGTCTTTGCGAACTTAAAACAGTTAGTATATAAAAAATCTTAGCGAACTTTGCGTTCAAATAATTTCCAGCACTCAAATCAAATGAACAACTCAGAAAACCTCCACGATAAAAGAAAAGTTTACGATAAATCCCAACTCATCGAAACCGAGATCAAAGAAAACCCCATCGAACAATTCCGCAACTGGTTTCTGGATGCCGAAGAAAATCCACAAGTTTCCGAAGCCAACGCAATGGCTATTTCCACCGTGGAAGAAGACGGATGTCCAAGAACCAGAATGGTTTTGCTCAAATCCTATAATTGGGAAGGTTTTATTTTTTATACCAATTACGATAGCCGAAAAGGAAAATCACTAGAGAAAACCCAGAAAGCTTGTCTCAGCTTTTTCTGGCCAAGCCTGGAAAGACAAATCATCATCAAAGCTAATGTTGAGAGAATTGCAGAAAATCTCAGCGACGGCTATTTTCATTCACGACCAAAAGGCAGTCAGTTAGGCGCTGCAGTTTCACCTCAAAGTCAGGAAATTCCTAACCGAGATTTCCTCGAAAATAAATTGAAAGACCTCGAAAAAGAATTCGAAGACAAAGAAATTCCAAGACCCGAAAACTGGGGCGGCTACATCGCAAAACCCTACGAAATCGAATTCTGGCAAGGTCGTCCAAATCGTCTTCACGATAGAATTCTTTACTCGTTGACAGAAGATTTTGATTGGAAGGTTTCCAGATTGGCACCATAAAAACTCCAGCAAATGCTGGAACTTTTATTTACTTCTCGATTTCAAAACCTTTTCAACATCTTCTAATGAAAAACCTTTAGCCTTCAGCAAAATCAAATAATGATAAAGTAAATCCGAAGCTTCATTAAGGAAAAGTTCATCGTTGTTGTCTTTGGCTTCTATGACGAGTTCCACAGCTTCTTCACCCACTTTTTGAGCCACTTTGTTGATTCCTCTTTTGTAGAGTTCATTGGTGTAAGATGTAGAATTATCGTTGTCAATTTTGTCAGAAATAGTTTGCTGCAATTCGTACAGAAATCCTTTATCAGTTTCTTCTTTAAAACAAGTTGTCGTTCCGTTGTGACAAGTTGGTCCGAGAGGTTTTGCTTTGATGAGAATCGTGTCTTTATCACAATCCAGCTTCCAATCAATCAACTTAAGGAAATTGCCGGAAGTTTCACCTTTTGTCCAAAGTCTGTTTTTGGAACGGGAGAAAAAAGTGACTTTCTTTTCCTGCAAAGTTTTATCAAAAGCTTCTTGATTCATATAGCCAAGCATCAGAACTTTCAGATTGAGATAATCCTGAATGATGACGGGAACCAAGCCAGTATTGTCGTCAAATTTTATAGTCATCGTATGGGTAGATTTTTAGATTTTAAATAATTTTTAAGTTCTGGAATTCCGATTTCGTTGAAGTGAAAAATACTCGCCGCTAAAGCTCCGGTTGCTTTGGTTTCTGTGAAAACGTCTTCAAAATGCTGCATCGTTCCAGCGCCTCCCGAAGCAATCACCGGAATATTGATTAATTCCGAAAGTGTTTTTGTAATGTCAATAGCGAATCCCGTTTTCGTTCCATCTGTATTCATCGAGGTTAGTAGGATTTCTCCGGCTCCCAGGTTTTCGACTTCTTTTGCCCAGGAAAACAATTCGTTTTCAGTTTCGATTTTTCCGCCGTTGCTGAAAACTTTATGTTGATTTCTCACAAATTTTGTATCAATCGCAACAACCATACATTGTGAACCAAATCGTTTGGCAACTTCGGTTATTAACTTTGGATTTGATAAAGCTGCAGAATTAATTGTGATTTTGTCCGCGCCATTTTTCAAAAGTTCTTCCACATTTTCCAAAGCATTAATTCCACCACCAACAGTAAAAGGGATATTGATGTTTTTAGCGATTTCCTTCACAAGTGGAATCAAGGTTTTTCTACGTTCGTCGGTTGCGGAAATATCCAAAAAAACCAATTCGTCTGCACCTTGCTGAGAATATTTGATGGCCATTTCCACAGGATTTCCGACTTCTTTTAAATCCAGAAAATTGACACCTTTTACAGTTTGTCCATTTTTGATATCGAGACACGGAATGATTCTTTTTGCTAACATTAGAGAAATGGTTTTAAATCGTTGAACGTGATTCTGTTTTCATACAAAGCTTTCCCGATGATTGCGCCTTCACAATCTAATGATTTTAATTGAACTAAATCATTAGTAGAAGTAATTCCGCCAGAAGCAATCAGTTTGATGTCAGGATTTTGAGAAATTATTTTTTCATATAATTCAAAAGAAGGACCTTCCAGCATCCCATCTTTATCGATGTCTGTGGAGATAACGTACTCGATTCCTTTGTCTATTTTTTCTTTTATGAAATCATAAATATTATTTTCACTTTCTTCCAGCCAACCGGAAATTGCGATTTTTTCCTGTCGTGCATCAGCTCCCAAAATAATTTTTTCGGACCCATATTTTTCAAAACTTGCTTGAAATAATTCTGGATTTTTCACAGCTACACTTCCAAGCGTAATCTGATTAGCGCCGCTTTCAAAAGCAATTTTAATATCTTTTTCAGATTTTAAACCACCGCCGAAATCGATGATTAAATTGGTTTGATTTGAAATCTGTTCTAAGATTTTATAATTGATGATTTGATTCTGTTTTGCACCATCCAAATCTACCAAATGCAGAAACTCGATTCCGTTGGCTTCAAAGTTTTTGGCAACGTCCAGAACATTGGAATTATAAATCGTTTTCTGACTGTAATCGCCTTTGGAAAGCCTGACGCATTCGCCGTTGATGATGTCTATTGCTGGGATGATTCTCATTTTATATTGATATTTTGCAGACAGAATTTATTCTTAAACTCTCGCAGATTTAATAGATTTGGTAGATTCATTTTAAAATCTGCTTAATTCGCGAAATCTGCGAGAAATTTTTAAACTAATATTTATTATAATTTTAAAAAGTTCTCTAATATTTTGCTTCCCAAGATTCCGCTTTTTTCGGGATGAAACTGAACGCCGAAAAAGTTTTCTTTTTGCAAAGCTGTGCTGTAAGCTTCAGAATAATCTGTCGTTGCAATTGTGCTTTCGTTTTTCGCAACGTAGTAACTGTGAACGAGATACGTGTAAGTCTGCTCCGGAATGTTTTTAAACAAGTCTGATTTCAAATCATAAATCTGATTCCACCCAATCTGTGGAACGAGGACAGAATCCGGAAATTTTCTAACCGAAACATCGAAAATTCCTAACGCTTTTGTGTCGCCTTCCTCCGAGTCTTTGCAAAGCAATTGCATCCCAAGGCAAATTCCCAAAAGTGGCTGTTTTAGTACCGGAATCAGCAAATCCAGCTGGGTTTCCCGCAAAGAATTCATCGCAAAAGATGCTTCGCCAACACCTGGGAAAATGACTTTGTCCGCATTGGAAATCTCGTCTGGATTGCTCGTAATCTTCGCCGAAAAACCCAGCCTTTCTATCGCAAAAAGCAGACTTTGGACGTTTCCAGCTTTGTAATCTATGATAACTGTGTTCATTATTTTTAATTTTGAGATGATAAATAAAAGACTGATAGATACAAGATTCAAAGTCTATCATCTATCTGTCTATTACAACATTCCTTTTGTAGATGGTAAAATCATTTTGTCAGGGTCGCGTTTTACGGCAGATTTCAGACATTTTGCGAAGGCTTTGAAAATCGATTCTATTTTGTGGTGTTCGTTTTCGCCTTCCGCTTTGATATTGAGATTTGCTCTTGCAGAATCGGAGAAGGATTTGAAGAAATGGAAGAACATTTCGGAGGGCATTTTTCCTATCATTTCACGTTTGAAATCCGCTTCCCAAACAATCCAGTTTCGGCCGCCAAAATCCAACGCCACCTGCGCCAAACAATCATCCATCGGCAAAACAAAAGCGTAACGTTCGATTCCTAATTTGTTTCCTAATGCTTGGTAAAACGCTTCTCCGAGGGCAATTCCAGTATCTTCAATCGTGTGGTGTTCGTCCACTTCCAAATCGCCATCGACTGTGATTTCCAAATCCATCTGGCCGTGTTTCGCAATTTGGTCGAGCATATGGTTAAAGAATGGAATTCCAGTTTCAATGTTGGATTTTCCGGTTCCATCGAGATTTAGATTGATTTTAATTTTGGTTTCGTTGGTGTTTCTGATGATTTCAGAAGTTCTGTTTTCGAGTTTTAAGAATTCGTAAATCTCTTTCCAGAAAGTTGTTTTTAATCCAATGACATCTTCTAGTTCATCATTTTCTAAAATCTCATTTGCACCAAGATTTTCATCGTTGTTAATAAAAATCGCTTTTGAATTGAGGTTTTTCGCCAGTTTCACATCGGTAATTCTGTCGCCGATAACGAAAGAATTTTCTAAGTCGTAAATTTCTTCATCAAAATATTTTGTCAAAAGTCCTGTGTTCGGTTTTCTGGTTGGCGCATTATCTTTGGCGAAGGTTTTATCAATGAAAATATCTTCGAATCTGATGTCTTGGCTTTCAAATGTTTCAATGATGAAATTCTGAATCGTCCAAAAGTTTTCTTCTGGATGAGAATCTGTTCCCAAACCGTCCTGGTTGGTCACCATTACCAATTCGTAATCCAGTTCTTTGACAATTTTTGAAAGATAAGTGAAAACCTGCGGATAGAATTTCAGCTTTTGAAAAGAATCAACCTGATAATCTTCTGGCTCGAGAATCAAAGTTCCGTCGCGGTCTAAAAATAATATTTTTTTCATTTTAATTAATTGATTTTAAAGTTTCCATCAATTTCAAATTTTCCTGAGGAGAACCAACTGTAATTCTCAAGCAGTTTTTGATGACCGAATTTCGGTTTCTGACAATTACATTTTCTTCTACTAATTTTTTATAGATTTCGTCTGCATTTTCAACTTCAATCAAAACGAAATTAGCGTCTGAAGGAAATATTTTCTTAACCAATTTCAATTCTTTTAAACTTTCAATAAGAATTTTTTTCTCATTCAAAATCAGTTTATTGTTTTCTGAAACTTGATTTATATTTTCATCATTCAAAGCATTAAGAATTGCATTTTGATTGAGTTGACTGATGTTGTAAGGCGGTTTTACCTTATTGTAAAATTTGATGATTTCCTCGGAAGCATAAGCAATTCCAACCCGAACAGAAGCCATTCCCCAAGCTTTGCTGAAGGTTTGACTGACAATGAGATTCGGAAAATTTTCGATTTTATTTCTGAAACTTTGTTCAGGACTGAAATCAATATAAGCTTCATCAATAAAGATAATTCCGTTGAAATTTTCCAGAATGTATTCTATATTTTTGATTGAATTTCCTGTTGGATTGTTTGGCGAGCAAATGAAGATGATTTTCAGATTCTCATCATATAAATAAGGTTTTAAAGTCTCTAAATCGATTTGGAAGTCGTCATTTAAATTAAGATTGATTAATTCAACATCATTGATATTGGCCGAAACTTCATACATTCCATAAGTCGGCGAAAATGTCAGAACCTTATCTTTTCCTGGCTCGCAAAATATCCTGAAAGCTAAATCTATCACTTCATCGCTTCCATTTCCGAGGAAAATATTTTCATCAGAAATCTGATTAATTGTGCTCAGTTTTTGCCTGATTTTTCTTTGATATGGGTCAGGATAACGATTCAATTCTCCGAAAGGATTTTCGTTGGCGTCCAGAAAAATACCGTTCTCACCTTCGAATTCGTCTCTTGCGGAAGAATAAGGTTTGAGATTCAGAATGTTTTTTCTAACTAATTTTTGAATATCAATTTTCATTTTTTAAATATTTTAATCTGATAGAAATTGCATTTTTGTGAGCCATCAATTCTTCTGCTTCGGCCATTAATTCAATTGTTTTTCCAATATTTTTAATTCCATTTTTCGTGATATTTTGAAACGTGATTTTCTTAACATAACTGTCCAAAGAAACGCCGCTGTAATTCTTAGCAAAACCATTTGTTGGCAAAGTATGATTGGTTCCGGAAGCGTAATCGCCTGCGCTTTCCGGACTGTGAATTCCGAGAAAAACTGAACCTGCGTTTGTAATTTTATCAGTAAAATTCTCAGCGTTTTCAATTGACAAAATCAAATGTTCCGGCGCATAAAAATTAGAAAAATCAATGGCTTCGTAAATGGAATTAAGCAAAATTGATTTGCTATTTTGTAATGCGATTTCAGCAATTTCTTTTCTTGGTAAATCTGCTAATTGTTTCTTGATTTCAATATTAATTTTATTAAGAATATTTTCAGAATTACTCAATAAAATCACTTGAGAATCGGTTCCGTGTTCGGCTTGAGATAATAAATCCGAGGCTACAAATTCAGGAATTGAACTTTCATCAGCAATGACCAAAACTTCACTTGGACCAGCCGGAATATCGATGGCTACATTGTAATTTAGAGCCAATTGTTTTGCAAAAGTTACATATTGATTTCCAGGTCCGAAAATTTTATCAACCTTCGGAATCGTTTCTGTTCCAAATGTTAAACCTGCAATCGCTTGACTTCCACCAACTTTGAAAATGGTTTTAATTCCAACCAAATCTGCAGTAAACAAAATTGCTGGATTGATTTTTCCATTTTTATCTGGAGGCGAACAAAGCGCAATATTTTTACAACCTGCGATGTTTGCGGGAATTCCCAACATCAAAACCGTAGAAAACAGAGGAGCCGTTCCTCCAGGAATATAAATTCCAATATTTTCAATCGCACGGCTTTCTCGCCAGCAAAAAACGCCTTCTGTCGTTTCAATGACTTTTTTCTCTTCTTGTTGAGAAGTGTGGAATTTTCGGATATTTTTGGAAGCAGTTTGTATGGCAGATTTTAACTCATCGGAAACTAAATTTTTTGCTTCTTCAATTTCGTTTTCTGAAACTTTAAAATCATTTAAAATAACACCATCAAATTTTTCTGTGAAGATTTTCAACGCTTTATCACTATTAGTTTTCACTTCATCGAAAACGGATTTCACTTGTTCAGAAAGGTTTTCCTGATTTTTCAAAGGTCTTTCGAAAAGCGATTTCCAGTCTGTGATATTTGGATATTTATATTGCTTCATCATAATATCATTTTTTCGATTTCCAACACTAAAATTCCCTGAGCACCTTCATTCTTCAACTTCTCTATCACTTCCCAAAATTGGTCTTCCTTTATTACGGAATGTATGGATGACCAGCCGCTTTCGGCTAATGGAAGAACTGTTGGAGATTTCATTCCGGGTAAAATATTGATAATTTTTCCCAAGTTTTCATTTGGAGTATTCAATAGAATATATTTGCTTTCAGAAGCTTCTTTTACGGCGTTGATTCGGAACAAGAGTTTTTTGAGAATGTCTTTTTTATCCTCAGACAAATCATTGTTTGAAACCAAAACGGCTTCACTTTCCACAACAGTTTCTACTTCTTTCAAACCGTTTGTGAGTAGAGTAGAGCCTGTACTGATGATATCGAAAATAGCATCGGAAAGTCCAATTCCAGGCGCAATTTCTACACTTCCACCAATCTTTTCGATTTGTGCGTCGATGTTTTTTTCTTGGAAATAGTTTGAAAGAATCTCAGGATAAGAAGTCGCAATCTTTTTGCCTTCGAAATATTGAATCCCGTTATAACTTTCTTCTTTTGGAATTGCCAAAGACAATCTGCATTGCGCAAATCCTAATTTCTGAATGGTTTCAATTTGCTTTTTCTGTTCCAAAACTTCATTGAGACCAAGGATTCCAATATCAGCAACGCCTTGTTCCACGTATTGCGGAATATCATCGTCGCGAAGGAAAAGGATTTCCAATGGAAAATTGGAAGAAGCAGCTTTCAGTTTTCTGGTGCCGTTGGAAATCTTGATTCCGCATTCTTCGAGGAGTTTGAGTGACTTTTCGCTCAGTCGTCCGCTTTTTTGTAAGGCTAATTTCAGTTTACTCATTTTAGATTTTGACATAAGTCCGAGTAAACGACAGGAGAATTTTTGGAATAAAAAAAACCGACTGATTACTCAGACGGTTTATATTTTTAGAAGTTATGATATATCACTACCTTCCCGTCTGTGCGAGGAAATGGTGATGATGATGCATAAATTGTGTAGTCATTTTGATATTTTGATGAAGCAAATGTATAGAACTTATTTTAATTAAATCTAACTTTTTTGTAAAATTAACTAAATAAAATTCTCGGCCCACTTCTGAACCATCTCAGAAAACCTAGTGTTTTCAAAGGTTTTGTTCCTGATTTTGGAAACCGAATGCACGCCTTTTTCATCCGAAATTCTTAAAATCTCTTCCGCTTTTTGAGATTCGAAAGCAATGATTTCTGCTTCCTCAATTTCAGCCAGTTTATTTTTATGGATGAAAGTGACGAAGTTTTCCATCAAAGGAGAAATATAAGCGCCTTCCGTCTGTTTAGGGATTTTAATCA
Source organism: Epilithonimonas hungarica (assembly GCF_900102265.1). Classification (GTDB taxonomy): domain Bacteria; phylum Bacteroidota; class Bacteroidia; order Flavobacteriales; family Weeksellaceae; genus Epilithonimonas; species Epilithonimonas hungarica. Next base: position 596,738 of record NZ_FNBH01000001.1, read on the forward strand.
CATTATCCTGCAAAAATAAAAGATTTCCGAAGATGCTTCTTGCGATTTTTTTATTTGGATTAAGGAGAATCACATCATCCAAATCATTTTCTTTGGAGTAAATCTGAGCATAAATATTCTCCGGAGAATGAACTCTGATATTACTCAAAAGATTAGCATTCACATTGATTTCCTTAATTAGGTCCAATTCAATATTTCCTTTGACAGCAAGTATGTCTTCAGATTCTTCTATTTCAAAATAAAAAGCTGTTTCAGATTTTGGAAGTGGTTTGTCTTCCTGTTTTCTGTAAGCCATCAGTTGGATAATCCCGTTCTGGATTCCTTTATCAAGAACTTCTCTTTGGAACAGCTCCTGGAAAAACTCTAATGTATAACTTAATGGGATATTCAGTCTCATTTTTCTCATAGATGCCATTAGGAAAAAATATGATTCCTCTGCCATTATGAGTTGTCCGTTTCTTACAAAAAAAGAGACCCAAACTGCATCGCCGAAAAGAAAAGAACGGTTGATAAGCTGCAGGTTTTCTTCTGTATAAATTAATTTTTGTAACTGCATTCTAGGTAATAATAAAAAAATAATGAACGATAAGATCGTTCATCCATTTATTTTAAGCGGCGCCTAATTTTATCTGTAGATTTTCTATCAGGTTTTCCCAATAGAGTTTGTTTTCTTCTTCATCACCAGGTTCGCAGAAGTCAGTAATATTAAGAGAAAGGTCATCTGTGATCTCATCGATAACGATAGAAAGCTCGAAGAAATATTTCGTTCCTTCATCTTCTTCCCAACGGAATCTCACAAAACTTTCCGGCTTATAACGGATAAGCGTAGCTCTCTCAGCAGGACCACCGCCCCAGCTGAAAAAGAAATCGTCACCACGCTCTACAACGTCGTCCGCAAACCATTCTGATAATCCTTCTGCACTTGCCAAATACTCATACAATATCTCCGAGAGACAATGCATATTGTATTCATACTGCACTTTCGTTTTCGCCATATTCTAATTCTAATTGTGGCGCAATATATAAATTAATTTCTTATTTCCAAATCAAAATGTCTATGGAAATACAAATTTTTTATAGAAATAATGTATGATTTTTATTAGCTGATTTTGTACAGTTGATGAATACTAAATTTTAGAATTATTAAGGCAGCTTTATCCGCCCTCCGTTCCCGCTTTTTTCTGTCATGGCGAACGAAGTGAAGCGATCCGTAGAACTTTTCTACCATCGCCATGGCAGAAAAAGAGCTCCACTCAGGTCGGGCTGCAGATTCAACATAAAACAATACTTGTCCTGAATGACAAGGTGTATATTCAAATTCTTCTCTAATCGAAGCGCCTTCGTGAAACTTAAAACATTGAATCGAAAAAAAATCTTCGTGCGCTTTGTGTTCAAAAATTACGCTACTTCATTCAAAACTTCCAAAATGATTTCGCAACCTTTTCGGATTTCATCTTCGGAGATTGTGAGTGGAGGAGAGATTCTCAGATATTCGTTTCTATAAAGTTGCCAAAAAACTATCAATCCTTTTTCCATACATTTGGAAGCGACTTTCAAAGTGTATTCAGGACTTCCAAGATTTACGGCTAGCATCAAACCTTTTCCGTTCACATTTTTGATTTTCGGATGAACGAGCAATTCTCGGAAGAGTTTTTCTTTTTTATCTGTTTCGTTCATCAATCCACTTTCCAGAACTTCTTTCAAAGTAGCGTGCGAAGCGGCTGCAATCAAAGGATTTCCTCCAAAGGTTGTAATATGACCCAATTTTGGCGAATGTGAAAGGCTTGTCATAATTTCTCTAGAACTCATAAAAGCACCAACCGGAATGCCACCGCCCATTCCTTTTCCCATAACAAGAATGTCAGGAACAATCCCAAAATGTTCAAACGCAAACAACTTCCCAGTTCTTCCAAACCCAGGCTGAATCTCATCCAGAATCAACAAGGCACCAACTTCTTCACAACGTTTTTTCAGATTGATAAAATAATTGTCTTTCGGAGTTATGAATCCTGCGGCTCCTTGGATCGTTTCTACAATTACACAAGCCGTTTTATCGGTGATTTTATCAAAATCATTTTCATTATTGAATTCGATGAAATTGACCATCGGAAGCAACGGACGGAATTCTCTTTTGTGAACCTCATTTCCCGCAACAGAAAGTGCACCGTGTGTATTCCCGTGATAAGCATTTTTGAATGCGATGATTTCTTCTCTTCCTGTGTAACGTTTTGCAAGTTTCAGACTTCCGTCAATCGCTTCCGCTCCGGAGTTCACAAGATAAGTCACTTCCAAAGGTTCTGGTGTTGCTTCTGCCAAAAGTCTACAAAGCGCGACAGGCTTTTCCTGGGCATATTCGCCGTAAACCATTACGTGGAGATATTTATCTGCCTGCTCTTTGATAGCATTCACAACTTTTGGATGCGAATGTCCAAGCGTGTTAGCAGAAACGCCGGCTACAAAATCCAGATAAGCTCGTCCGTCTTTTCCGTAGATATAGCTTCCTTCTGCTTTTTCAACTTCAAAACCTGCGGCGAATGGCGTTGTCTGCGCCTGATATTGATAGAAATTTTCTTTTAAATCCATTATAAATAAAAACTGTTACAAAGTTCGTGAATTTTTGAGTTTCTCTTCTAAGAAATGACAAAAATTTCAACTCTGCGAAGTGCGCCCCGACTTGAACGGAGCTCTTTTTCTTTTTTTATGAAAAAAGAAAAAAGCGGGAGTGGAAGGCGGATAAAGGCGCCCATATTTCGACTCTGCTCAATAACAGAATTTTACTTTTTGACCCGAACAGGTGTCTTTGGTTTATTCTTTTCCTCGAGTTTTTTACGCTCCGCTTCGGCTCGTTCAAAAAGGGAATTATCTGATTCGTAAACGATTTCAGGATAATTAGGTGTGTCGAGGAAAATATCGCCCCATTTCTGTGGACGGTCTTTGGTATTCCAATTAAAATCTTTGAAAAAACGTTCTGCCTTTGAGATTTTGCTCATTGGATAAGTGTCCGTATTAGCACCAATATTACAGTCTATAACTTCTAAACGACGCTCTAAAAATTGTGCAACAATCTCACCGCACGTGGAAAGCGCAACCCCAATTCTGGTCACTTCTTTTGTTTTTTCATTGGTGTCATCTGCATAAGTAATTGCTTGCGCATTACCAACTGCTTTTGCACTATCTATAGCATTGTTGTTCAGATAGACGATCATATTCTTGCTCTTGATCTGATTGAACTCATCTTTCAAATTCAAAGAGTCTGCTTTGCTTATAGCGAAAGCATTTCCCAAAACTCGTATAGAATCTGTGATTTCCTTTTCGGGATTGCTATAAACTCGGATTTCATCACCGGTAACCTGTTTTACGCCCATCCAGAGAATCGGTTTTCTCATCAGGTGCATCTCTCCATCAGTCTCATTGAAACTAAGAGAATCTGCACGACCTTGCATATTGGTTTTGAAGATCCTCACTTTTCTGAAAGCTCGTAAGTAGCTTTTTTTCTTCAAGGCATTGGTAGAATCTGGTTTTTGAAAGGTGATGAATTTCTCTGCAGAAAAATAGGCAGAATCTTTACTCAAAATCTTCACAGCGTAAGGTTTATCCGTAACCATTGCAGAATCTTTCTTTTCGTAGATTTCGCCGTAGCCACCTTTAATAAAGCGCTTTTGTTGGGGGTCGTCCAGCATTACATTGCCTGTTCCTTTTCCGAAGCCTGTGTTTCGATTGAAGTATAATTTGTCTCCAGTCAGGATTTTTCCATTATTATGAATTCTGGAATTTTTATTAAGAAAAGATTCTCCTGTTTTGGAGTTGTAGCTTCCTGATTCTGTGTAGACATAATTTATCGGATTCCTTTTATCTCTTATCGTTGTTGGACCTGTGAAATCGGAAACCCCAGTGTTCTGATTTTGTTTGATATTATCACTGACAATGGTGTATTTATCAGTTTCGATGTTAGAACGGCCAATGAAATCAATCATTTTTGTATTGAGATAATAGGTTGCCGATCTTGTGTACATCACACTTCCGTCATTACTGTAGATTGTTCCACCTGTGTTGAAATAGGCCGTATTTGGGATTTTATCGTAATAGAGTGTTTCTGTTTTGATGGTCTGCTTTGGATCAGTAAGGACTACATTTTTACGGGCAATTCCACGTTCCGTATTACCATCGTATTCCATTTCTTCTGCAGTGATCCGGTTTCCGTCAGGAGTTGTCAAGACGACATTTCCTATAGCTTTCAGAAAGTTTTCTTTCTGATAAAAAACAACCTCATCCGCTGTAAGGACAGAACCCTGATGTTCGAATTGAACATTTCCAGAGAAAACCATATTACCCTCATATTTGTCAGGTGTTACGCCTGCAGTATCAGAATGGACGTGCTTTACTTTTTTTGAAGTTTGCGTTTGAGTATTTGAATTTTTAAAAAAAGGATCTTTTACCAAACCTTGATTTTGGGTTGGTGGTGTCACCTGCGAAAATATTCTAACAAAAATTAGAAGTAGAACTACAAAAAAGGATTTCTTCATTAATTTTCAGACTTCTTGTGTCCGTAGAAGTACAAAGAGTGCGTATCAATACTTACACCAAATGCTTTTTCTATAGAGTCTTTGATTCCCTGGATCCTTGGGTCACAAAACTCGATAATTTCCTCGATTTCTTTGTCAGAATCTTGTTTGTAAATTACCAGGTGGTCATGCTGCTTGTCAAAATAAGACTTTTCATAAGAAGATGTGCTTAATGTTTTCTCACCAAACTGGTGCTTTCTGATAAGTCCCGCATCCAAGAAAATCTCAATAGTATTATAAATCGTCGCCTTACTTACGTGATACTTTTTTTGCATCATCAACAAGTAAAGGTCATCCACGTTAAAGTGGTGCTCCATATTATAAATCTCCTCAAGAATAGTATAACGTTCCGGCGTGTTGCGGAATCCCTTGTCCTGAAGATATTGTCTTAGAACGTCTTTTATAGTTGCGATATTCAACTCTTTTTGTTTCGTATCCATAATACAAAAATAGCGATTTTTTTGGGATTAATCGTGATGATGATTTTCCACTTTTTCTATTTTCTCTATTTTGATTTTCTGGTCAAGCAACGGAGCCGATTCTACAACAACATTGTGACTTGCAACACCATAAGCTGTGAAGTCGTTACTTCCTAACTTTTTAACAAAATTATAAATGTTAAGAATGATCTTGTCGCGGATTGTCAATAAGAAATCGTTGATATAAACATTATCAATGATCACGAATTTCAAATCCGGAGGAATGTTATGTGCTCTCAACGACGGGTGCGAACTTCTTGACGGGATTGTTCCTTCTTCCATCATTTCGTTCAGGATCTGCTGGAAATAATCATTGATTCTTCTGTCTCTTTTGAAACCCAACAAGAAACTGATCTTATAAATCGTTCCTGGCAAGATCTCCTCTACATGGTATTTGAAACTGTAAGGGTCTTCCTGGTTGACAATATTCAAAATGAAATAATGATCCGCTCTTTTAGGCTGTGCACGGATAATCGAGTAGATGATCTTCGATTCTACCTCATCATCGCGTTTTGCACGACTGATGAAAGCAAGATTTGTTGCATATTTAGGAATCGTTTCGTCTAACTTCATATCTTTTATCGTAGAAACATATTTGTCCAATTTCACGAATTTGATGAAAGTCGTTTTGATGATTCTTCCGTTGTACCAGGCGTACATACAGATACCAATAAAGCCAGCAAGAAGAACAGACATCCAACCGCCGTCAAAGAATTTGATAATGTTTGCACTGAAAAATCCACCTTCGATAACGATATAGATCAAGGCAAAAATGGCGATGTATATTTTCTTGGTTCGGGATTTTAAGAACCAGAAGATCAAAAGGATGGTTGTCATCAACATCGTGACGGTAATGGAAAGCCCGTAAGCAGCTTCCATTTTACTTGATTCTTGAAAATGAACAACAACAATGAAACAAAGTAGCAACAATCCCCAGTTGATTTTTGGAATGTACATTTGGCCTTTGATCCCAGACGGATACTCGATTTCCTGATTTGGCCAGAAATTGAGTGACATTGCTTCTGAGAACATTGTGAAAGCTCCTGTAATTACTGCCTGACTCGCAATGATCGCTGCCGCTGTAGCTAGTACAACTCCTGGAATGATAAACCATTCCGGCATGATTCCGAAGAATGGGTTTTTCCCTTTGAATACTTCATTATAATTGTTAAGAAGCCACGCACCTTGACCAAGATAATTAAGGATCAGCATTGCTTTTACAAAAATCCAACTTACACGGATGTTTTTGATCCCGCAATGTCCAAGGTCAGAATACAAGGCTTCCGCTCCCGTTGTACAAAGGAAAACAGCACCTAAAATCACAATTGCACTTGGAGAGTTGTAGATCAATTTGATGGCGTAATAAGGATTGAAAGCCTTAAGAACCATTGGATGGTCTATCAAATGAACCAATCCGAAACCTCCTAAAACCAAAAACCAAAGAACCATGATCGGTCCGAAAAATTTACCGATAAAGCTGGTCCCAAATTGCTGAAAAACAAAAATAATGACCAAAATAACTAAGGTTATAGGAACAACGGGCGGTTTATGCATTACCAATTCCAGACCTTCTATTGCTGAGATCACTGTCATGGACGGCGTAATAATACTATCAGCAACCAAGGTCGCTGCACCAATTATCGCAATACCGTAAAGCCATTTTTTCTTGAACCTTTTGACCAAAGAATAGAGAGAAAGAATTCCTCCTTCGCCTTTGTTGTCTGCTCTTAAGGCAATGATAACGTATTTGATCGTTGTTTGTAAAGTCAGTGTCCAAATAATACACGAGAGTGCGCCTTCTATGTATTCCTCAGAGATGATTCCGCCTTCTTTTCCTGCGTTGATGATGGCCTTCATTACGTACAACGGTGATGTTCCGATGTCTCCGAAAACAATTCCTAATGAAACTAAAACGCCAACTGCGGAAAGTTTTTTGAGGTCAAAATGACCACTGCTATCTTGCGACATAATTGCAATATGTTGAAAAAATAATTCTGCAAATTTAGATTATTTTATATTCTGAGAAATTTTTTTTACGAAAATGTAATATTAAAGGAAATAGGAAACCGGGAATTATTATTACCAATCGTTTCTGATGTTGAGTTTAAAGATATTTTAAGAAACTCCAGAGTTTCCTTTTTTTTAGATAATCGGGATTTTGGTCATTGTTATAAGCCTCCCTTTCAAAGCTGATATTGCGGTAAGCGAGATGTGGGTCTTTATATTTTAAATATTTGAGATAATATTCTGACAAGTACCAAATGTAAAACGGAATGATCAATAATTCCAATTGCTGACGGATATGGATCTTCTCATGATTGATAAGGGTCTTGTTTTGCCTGTATTCTTTTTTTCTCAGCAATATAAACGGAAACAAGGTAATCCCCGAAATTTTAGTATTTTTGAGTAATCTTTGACAAACAATAATTATCATCAATCAAAGATAAAAATTTTGGTATAGTTTTTTAACTTATGAAACTAAATGACATCAAAGAAAATGAAGACTTTTATTATAACGAACAAGGATATAAAGTTTTTACAGAGAAATTCCATTTGAAGCGTGGCTATTGCTGTAAAAGCGGATGCAGGCATTGCCCGTATGGTTATGATAAAAAGACGGATACTTTCATTAAAAAACCTAAAAATTAACAATAAAATCTACATTATGAAAAAATATATATTTATACTTCTTGCAGTAGTTTCTTTGGGCATGGCTTCTTGTAGCCCTTTCCAAGTAAAATCTGATTATTCTGCCACTGCAAATTTTGCGAATTACAAAACTTACTTGCTTAGAACAGATGATTTGAAACTGAATGACCTTGACAAAGACAGAGTTTTGAACGAACTATCAAAACAATTGCAAGCGAAAGCTTTAACTTCCGGACAAAATCCAGATTTGATTATCAATGTAAAAGCATCTCACAAAAAAGTTCAGGACATTACCACTTCCTACGGCGGAGGCTGGGGTTGGGGAAGACCTTGGGGCTGGGGTGGCGGTTTCGGTATGGGAAATACCTGGACCAACAACTATAATAGTGGAACGATTGTCATTGACATCATTGATGCTAAAACCCAAAAACTGGTTTGGCAAGGTGCGGGAAGCGGAATTTCTGTAGATTCTCCAAGATCAAAACAGAAACAAATTCCACAAGTTGTAGCAGAGATAATGGCCAATTATCCGCCTCAAAAAGGGAAATAGTTTTCTTTAGATAGATAATAGACAGATAGATTATAGAATTTAACCGCAGAATTTCTGCGGTTTTTTTATTCTGATATTTTTGTGTTCATCAATTCTTTAGTTTCTTTCAGAACTTCTGATTTTTTTTCTTGATTGAGTTCTAAAACATTCAACAAATTCTGATTGTTGAATAATTCCTTTACCAGAACACATCTTTTCTCCAGTAATTTCTGTTTTTGTTTTCCGTCCAAAGTCGTAAGACAAGTAATAGGGTACAATGCATTTTGGTCAACCAAACTTTTGATGTTTTTATCTTTTGGATAATCCCAAGACAGCAATCTCAAACCGTAATATTCTGAGAAAGCCACAGAATCCTTAGTGAAATAAGTATTCGTGATCAACCAACCATCGGTAAATTCAGTTTTGGTACCAAAAAGATTGTACTGGATATTAGAAATGTCCTTGATTCTTGACAAAACATACATCGGCGTTGTAACGGAGATTTTTGTGTCTTCCGCATTTCGGAATTTGCATTCTACCCAATACGTCTTCGAATCTTTTTTGGCAATAACATCCGCTTCGTGTGTCACCGAATGTCCTTTTATCAATTGCCCTGTTTCGGTCTTGTAGCCGATGTTTTGAAATACTCGAGAAATCCATTGCTCAAAATAAAATCCCGCAGGACCCAATTCCAACAAAGCTTTTTTCAAACTGTATCTTGCCGCGACAGAATTCGAGATTTTCTTTAATTCTTCAAATGCCATTCTGTACAGTTCGCCGGTTGTGATGCCTTCAAAACATTTTGGTAAGACCGTTTCCAGAACTCTTTTCACAGATTGTTCGCCTGCTCCCGAATTCCGGAGTGAGCTTTCCAATTTTGAGATTTCAAACTCTACCGTTTCCCCAGCGTTATTCTTGATTTTCATAATTTATATTTTGAATTTTATCGCAAAGGCGCAAAATACTTTGAATTTAATAAATATGTTAAAAGTCGCAAAGTTTCCAATATGAATTTTATTGAAGATAAAATCTTTGCGTCTTTTAAACTTAGTATTTAATAAATTTTTGTGCCTTTGCGATAATTTTTTTCGAATCTAAAGTCTTTTTTCTTTTATTCCACAAACCAAATCTCAAACCTACTTCCCTGCTCCAAAGGTTTATAATTCAGATAACCTTTATGAGCTTCAATAATACTTTTGCTGAGTGTCAATCCAATTCCGGAACCGTTGCTCCTCGTTGTAAAAAACGGAAGGAAGATCTTATCCTGAATTTCTTTCTGGATTCCGATTCCGTTATCTTCTACACTTAAAATAATTCGTTTGTTTTGAGTTTTGATTTCGGTTTTTATTGTTCTTTCAACATTGTCAGAAACAGCATAAATGGCGTTGAGATAAAGATTGATCAAACATCTTTCAATCATTTTTTCATCAGCTGAAATCATATGGTTTTCCAACGAATTGATAATCATAATATGTTTTTTCTCAAATTCAGGTTTCAGGAAATTAAGTGCGGATTCTACAATATTGGTTAAAGAAATTGTTTTGAAAACAGGCTTCGGAAGTTCTGCGACTTGTCTGTAATCATCTACAAAATTCAGTAATTGTTTTGATTTTGAATTGATGATCATCAGACTTTCCTTCATATCCTGCTGGTCTTCTTCTTCGATAATTTCCTGATTGGCAATATATTCAAGATTCTGAATCAAACTATTAACAGGCGTCAAAGTATTAAGAAGTTCGTGCGAAATCACTTTCATCAGATTATTCCACGCCAGTTTTTCTTTTTGCTCAATAATTTTCTGAACAGATTCTAAACTAATGATACAAAAACGATGTTTCACATTCTGGACTTTCTTAGTCCTGAGAGAAAATGATTGTTTTGCATTTTCATTGATTGAAATGTCAAAAAATTCCTGGGAGTTTTCGTAGTTGGTTTGTTGAATGATTTTGTAAAAATCAGGTGCTTTATTTTCATAAAGATTCCAGGAATTATATTTTGGAATCTGTAGAATTTCCAGAAAAACAGGATTCACATAAAAAACGTCCCAAACGTTATTTTTTTCAGAAAGAATCATCAATCCAATTTCCAGCTGATTCAAAATTTCTTCGTACAAAAGTTTATAAGATGATTGCGAAAGATGTTCTTCTTTGCTTTGATAATAAAGCTTTACAGCATTTTCGACCAAACTGTTTTCTTCAGTTTTTGGAAATAATGAAAAATCCTTTTTCTGAATAGCCAAAAGCAATTTTTCTGTTTTCTGAATGTACGACAAAGCCGAGGTCTGTGCCAGAACAATACAGACCAAACTTACCAATGAAAATAAGATACAGTTGATCCATTTGTTCTGAGAATAAAAATCATACGCAAAAATTCCGCAGACAATTGCCAGCAGAATAAATATCAGCCAAAAAAATTGCTGTTTTTTCATTTATAATTCAAATTTTTCCATTCTTCTGTACAGCGCCGCTCTCGATAATCCCAAATCTTCTGCTGCCAAAGAAATATTTCCGCGATGTTTTTTCAGCGCTTTTTTAATCAGGATTTCTTCCATTTCTTCGATGTTCAGATTTACAATTGTTTTCTCGGATTCTTCATCCTGAGGCATCAGCAATTTAAGATTTTTCTCGTTGGAAAGAATCACGCTTCTTTCGATACAGTGGTCGAGTTCACGAATGTTTCCTGGCCAGGAATAATGTGTTAATTCTGAAATTAAAGTTTCATTTAAAGCCAAATCAGGCTTATGATATTTCTGCTTGTATTTATCCAGAAAATAATCCGCTAACGTCGGAATGTCTTCCAAACGTTCTCTCAAACTTGGAATATTTAATTCAACCGTGTTGATTCTATAATATAGATCTTTTCGGAAACGATTTTCAGCAACAGCTTTTTTAAGATTCTCGTTGGTTGCAAAAATAAACCTTACGTCCAACAATCTTTCTTTACTTTCTCCAATTCTGGATAGTTTTCTATTTTGAATTAAACTCAATAATTTAGTTTGAAGATGAAGTGGAAGGTTTCCGATTTCGTCGAGAAAAACAGTTCCATTTTCGGCATTCTCGATTTTTCCAGCGTAATCCTGATGCGCATCTGTAAATGCTCCTTTTTTGTAACCAAACAATTCGGCTTCGAAAAGATTCTCCGAAAGGCTTCCCAAATCAATATGAACAAAAGGCTGGTTTTTCCGTTCTGATAACTCGTGAATATGTTCCGCCAAAACATATTTTCCGGTTCCGTTTTCGCCCAAAAGTAAAACGTTGGCATCAGTTGGCGCAACTCTATCAATCTGGTCCATCACTTCCTGCATTGCAGGAGATTGGGTTTCCAACTGATATTGATTGGTTTTGATGCTGACATTTTCCCATTGATTCAGTTTTTTATTTTTTCGGGAAATATCGACTGCGAGATTCACGGAAGCATACAATTTTTCGTTATTCCAAGGTTTCAGAATAAAATCGGTAGCGCCATTTTTCAAAGCTTCAACAGCTAATTCTACTTCGCCGTAAGCTGTCATCAGAATAATCGGAAGCTGAGGTTCGAGAATTTTGATTTCCTGCATCCAATACAAACCGTCTTGTCCATTTTCAAAACCTTTTCGGAAATTCATATCGAGAAGAATGGTGTCAACTTGCTGTTCGGATAAAAATTTCAGAATATTTTTAGGCTGACTAAGACAGCTGACCTCCGTAAAAAACTTCTTGAGCCAGACTCTCGCCGAAAACAAAATATCCTCGTCGTCATCCACAATTAAAATATGAGCTTCTTTTTTTCGCATTTTTTCGATGTAAATTTTATTTTCGGTTTTTACATTCTTTTTGTCATTCCGTAGGAATCTAAATCTACATTTTCATAATAGTTTTGTAGAGATTCCTACGCAATGACGAACGTTGAGTTATATTTTATTCATTAAAATAATAATAAATTATAATTCATCATTTATAATTAATATGTCCGTTTTCGCACAAAAAATGTCCGATAATGAACAGTTTTAAAATTAATAAAATTATATTTAATCACATTTACAGGGCGTTACAAGATTATAAATTCATGGCACTTGCATTGTGTAATTGTTTGTAAGTAAAATAGTTATCTAAATATGGATACGAAAATAGTAAAAAAGAAATCTAAACTGAAATTAATATTAATCACCATCGCATCTGTAGTGGCAGTTTCGGTTTTTGGATGGTATTTCTTGAATCAGAAAAAAACATACAATGTAAAATCGGAAGATATCACGATCGATGAAGTAACCAATGGAAAATTCGAAGATATGTTAATGGTGACCGCGCAGACACAATCTCTTAACTCTTCTCTAGTGAATGTTTTGGAAGGTGGTGCGGTCAAAGAAATTTTTGCAGAAGACGGACAAATGTTGACGAAAGGACAACCCATCGCAAGAGTTTACAATCCGAATACGGAATTCAATTATCTGAATCAGGAAACGGGAATTATGCAACAGATCAGTCAGATGAGAAGTTCGCTTTTGGAACTGAAAAATCAGGAATTTAACCAAGATAAGGAATTGTTGCAGTCTCAGAATGATTATAATACGGCGTTACAATCTTTTAATCTTCAGAAAAGATTGTACGATGCGGAAATCGGAAAGAAAACCGATTATGATATTGCACTTCAGAATTTGAATTATCAAAAAGACAGAAAGCAAATCGTGGAAAAAGGAGCTTCTAATGAGAAACTTTCAAGAAATTCCCAGTTTTCAGCAATCAACAATTCCATTGATCAAATGGAAAAAAGTTTGAATATCCTTCGTTCCAACAAAAATAATTTCCTGATAATGTCACCTGTCTCTGGAAGATTGTCTTCATTCAATATTTCTCTTGGGCAAAACTTAACAACCGGAGAAAGCATCGGGAAAATCGATTTGATGGGCGGTTACAAGTTGGTCGCAAAAGTTGATGAGTATTATATTAATAAATTGACTAACGGAATCAAAGGAACGCTTGACAATAACGGAAAAGAATATGAAGTGATCATCACAAAAATTCTTCCGGAAGTGAAAGACGGACAGTTTTCTGTGGAATTGAATTTCATTGATGCGAAAATTGAAAACCTGAAAATCGGGATGACTTTCGGCGTGAAACTGAAATTATCTGCTGATACACAAAGTATGATGATTCCGAAAGGGAATTTCTACAAAGACACCAACGGAAAATGGATTTTCGTAGTGAAAAATAACAAAGCTGAAAAGCGAAACATCAGTCTGGGAAGAGAAAATCCTCTTTATTATGAAGTGGTTTCCGGATTGAAGCAAGGTGAATCTGTGATTACTTCAGATTATTCTGAATTGAAAAAATATGAAATCTTAGACATTCAAAAATAAACTCAAAAATTAAATATAATGCAAAAAATATTATTACTATTAATAACAATGATTATCGGGCTCTTTGTGTCCTCGGCAACATTGAAAGGACAAAATTTCAAAACTGCTGGCAATGTGGAAACGAAAACGATTCCGCTAAGTCACTTTGAAAGTATTGATTCGGATATGGTTTTCAATGTGGAAGTGGTGAAGTCAAGCGAAGAAAAAGCCGTAGTTACAAGTAATTATCTGCGATTCGTAGAAATAGATGTGAAAAATAATACGCTTTTGATCAGCTACAAAAAGAATCAATCATTGCAAAATGTAGATACCAGAGTTATAATCTATGCAAAAGATGTACAAGCTGTGAGCGCAAGAACAGGCTCTGTTGTAAAAATAAAGGACAATTTTAGTATTCAGAAATTTTCTGCCGAAAGTGGCGGGAAAATATTTGGCGACTCCAATGCAAAAAGCATTTCTATCCATACACAATCCGGCGGTTCTGTTCTTGGAACTATAAATACTGAAAATCTTGCTCTGAATGCACAATCTGGGAGTAAAATTGATATTCAGGGAAAGATTGATTCTGCGAAAATCACTTCCGAAGGCGCATCCAGAATCATTGCGACGAAAACCAATATTTCTGTCGCAACTGTGAATGCAGAATCGGCTTCATCAGTTAGCTTAAGTGTTTCTAAAGAGTTAACAGCTTCGGCAAGTTCTATGGCGAAGATTAGATACAAAACCTTATCAGGCATCAAATTCTCTGCATCAAGAGATTCCGGCGGAACAATCGATTCAATTTAATTCAAAATAAACTATAATTTCAAAACTCAGATTCTAAATGATGACCTTGAAGATGATTTATAAAAGCACATTGATTTTATTAATGTTTTTATTTGCGATAAATCTGAAATCTCAATCAAAAGTTGACGTGGAATTCAATCCTAATATTGCGACTTATTCTATTGTTGAATATTTGGTTGCAAAAGAACAGGGAAGGCTTTTCTATATCGACGGAAAAACAGATATCGGTTATCTGCCACTTGCTGATCTGGCAAATAAAGAAATGGAAAAATATGATAATTCTAAAATCATAAAAGCGATGCAGGATTATCTAAAAGTGGCAGGTCAGCAACAGGATTTGTCTTATCAGGTTTTATTGAAGCACAATATTTTTCCTGCAAAAGGATATGCTTACCCAATTGAAGAAAATGATATAGCCAAAAAAGAATCAGTAGAAAAATTCGCCGAACAACTGAGAGAATTTTATATCGAACGAAATCTGGGGAAATTCTTCAAAGACCAAAGTCATTTTATAGAAGGAGCAAAGAACGAGGTCAGAAAAAACATTCCGCCTTCCTATATGACGAAGATGGAAAAATATTATGGTGCGAAGTTTTTGGCTTATAGATTTTACGTTAATCCGTTTGACGTATTGCCTTACAGCGAGGTTTTCTGGCATGGCAACGGACCGATGTTCAAGTCTGATAAAGGGCAAATTGCGAATATGATTAGCAGTGCTTATGTTCCGTTGGAAAAGAAAAATAATATCAAAGATTACAAAGAGTTTGGATTCAATCATCCGGAAACCACCAACTTTTTAATTACACACGAGTTCGGACATTCATTCGTTAATCAATATTTAGGTCAATACGAATCTAAAATCAATCAAAGTAATAACCTGATGTCTGAAGCTTTTATCGGCAAAATGGACGGGCAAGGTTATTCTTATTGGCCGTCTTGTGTGGGCGAACATATCGTAAGAACGGGAGAAATCAGGATTGCTTTGGCAAATGGAAATCCTCAATTGGCTGAAAAATTAAGAAAACAACACATTCAAGAAAATTCTTTTGTTCTCATTCCAGAATTCGAAAAGAAAATGGCTGAGTACGAAAACAACCGGAAAAAATATAAATCATTTAAAGATTTTGTCCCTGAGTTACTAACTGTTTTAGATGAAACAAGTGTAGAAAAAGTGAGAGAAAAGCTGGGTTTGCCTAATGAAAAATATCAGATCACTTTGACACTCACTGTTCCTGAAAATAGTGGAGACGTTTATATCACAGGAAATCAGTCAACTATCGGGAATTGGAATCCTAGGGTAATTAAACTTAATAAAACCAGTGAAACAACCAGACAAATTACTTTCAAAACATACCAGGATTTGAGATTCAAATTGACTAAAGGAAGCTGGGATACGGAAGGTAATGTTGACGGAATCGATGAAGGCAAAGATGTTTCTTTGACGATTGATAAAGATACAACCTTGAATTATACTATCAAAAACTGGAAACAATAATTTAAATAATTAACAAACTTAAAAAAATATACTACAATGATAAACATTCAAAACCTTTCAAAAGTCTATAAAACTGAAGATGTTCAAACCAATGCGCTTAATAATGTAAGCCTGCAGATCAAAGAAGGTGAATTTGTTGCGATAATGGGACCTTCAGGTTGTGGAAAATCTACTTTTCTTAATATTCTGGGATTGCTGGACAGCGCTTCTTCTGGTTCTTACCAATTTGAATCGGTGGAAACCATCGGAATTTCTGAAAAGAAAAAATCAGACATCAGAAAGAAAAATATCGGGTTCATTTTCCAGAATTTTAATTTGATCGATGAATTGACGGTTTATGAAAATATCGAATTGCCTTTGATTTACAACGGTGTTTCCTCCTCAGAAAGAAAAAGAAGAGTAGAAGAGATTATGGAGAAGATCAACATCGCTCACAGGGCAAAACATTATCCACAGCAACTTTCCGGAGGTCAGCAGCAAAGAGCGGCGGTTGCAAGAGCTTTGGTAACAAGACCAAAACTAATTCTTGCCGATGAGCCAACCGGAAACCTCGACAGTTCCAACGGAAACGAGGTAATGAATCTTCTGGCAGAACTTCACAGAGAAGGTTCTACAATCGCAATGGTAACGCACTCTTCCTATGATGCAGGTTATGCTTCAAGAATCGTGAATATGAAAGACGGCGAAATCTTTAGTGAAGAACATTCTTCCCAAAGAAAAGATGTCTTCGAAAAAGCAGACGCAAAAAACTTCGAATAATTGTTAAATAAAGGATGTCTGATGATTGGATGTTGGATGAAAATTTCCGACATCCAACATCCTTCCTACAACAAAAAAATAAATTATGCTAAACAACTGGCTCAAAATTGCCTTCATCAATTATAAAAAGAACTGGCTTTCCACTCTTATCAATTTATTTGGATTAACGATTGGATTAACGGGCTTCATGCTCATACTGATGCACTGGAATGACGAAGAATCCTACGAAAGATGGAATCCGAAGAAGGATAATATCTACGCTTTCCAAACTCATAACAAAGCAGAAAATACTTACGGAAATAATATTTCTTATCCGATGGCAGAACGTGCTGTGAAGGTGATTCCCGAGGTTAAGGATTATGTTTTGTTCAACGGTTCCGGAATGGGTTATAAAATGACCACGAAAACAAAAACCGTTTATCAGGGCGAAGGAATGTCGGCTTCTGAAAGTTTTTTCAATTTTTTCCCTTTCAAATTGGTTTCCGGAAGTTATAAAGATGCTTTGAAGGGTGATAAAGTGATTGCGCTTTCCACAAAAGCAGCCAAAAATCTCTTTGGGAAAACCAATGTTGCAGGAGAGACTGTGAAAATCAATAATAAAAGTTTTGTTGTAACCGCAGTTTATGAGTTGCCGGAAGCGAATAGTCAGATAAAACCGGATTTTATCATTACACCTTTCGAACAGATGAAAGGTGATAAAGACCAATGGGGAAATTTCAATTACGGCTGTTTCTTTTTGTTAAAACCTGGAACAGATGTGGAAGCTTTACAACAAAAATTCTACAACGATATCTTTTTATACAGAGCAAAAATCAGTGCGCAAGGAGCAGGTGTAACGCCGGTGAAATATTTGGAATTGTACGGACCAACAGGAAGTTTGTTCACGCCAATTGATGCGATAAAACTGCACGCCAAAGCCTCCTGGTTTGGAAATGGGGATTTTAAAACGATGATGATTCTGTTCACGCTTTCTGTTTTGATTGTGATTTTATCAGCTATTAATTTCATTAACCTGAAAACTGCTCAAGCTTCGCGAAGAGCTAAGGAAATTGGCGTCAGAAAAGCGATTGGAAGTACAAAATCCAGCCTGGTTCTTCAGTTTTTGTTGGAAACTTTTGTGATTTGCTTTGCATCATATCTTTTGTCTTTGGCTTTAACAGAGCTTCTTTTACCAAGCTTCAACAAGTTTTATAACAAGGAAATCGTGATGAATGACTGGCATATTTACTTTTATTCATTGGCGATGGTTTTGGCGGTAACATTCATTTCAGGTCTGATTCCGGCGACTTATTTAGCCAATTTCAAAGCGATAGAAACTTTGAAGGGAAACTTCGCCAGAAGTAAACACGGGATTTGGCTGCGAAACGGGATTTTGACTTTGCAACTCATTATTTCTTCTTTCTTCATCATCGGTGGATTGATTGTCAATAATCAGGTGAAATATATGATGGATAAAGACCTCGGATTCAGTGGGAAACAGGTTTTCTTAGTCAACTTTAGTGAGAATGATGCAAAACCCTGGATGAAATATGAGCGCATCAAAAATGAGATGAGAAAAATCGAAGGTGTGGCCGATGTGTCTTATGGAGAGGCGGTTCCCGGGAGTAATAGATTCAGCAATTCTAATATGGATTATATGGACAAAAGTATCATGGCACAGCATGGTTCTATGGATTATAATTACCTCCAGTTTATGGATGTGAAATTGAAAAAAGGACGCTGGCTGAACCCTGATCTTGCTTCTGATACCATCGCCAATGTTATGGTTAATGAGGCTTTTGTAAACAAATTCGGTTGGACAGATGACCAGGCCTTTAAAAATGAAGTTCGGCCAGGATTCGACAATAAACCTTATCACATTGTAGGAATTGTAAAGGATTTCAACATTCTGAACCCCCGAAGAGCCGTTGAGCCCATCATCTTTTTCCATTACAGGGAAACAGACTGGAAACGATACAATGTCTATAATATCCAGTTGAAAATAAAACCTGATGATATCGATGGAACGGTGAAAAGAATAAAAGCTTACTGGCAGAAGAATGTAGAGCCCGGCTATCCTTTCGATTCTTATTTTATTGATAAGAAATTTGCAGAGAGTTTTGTTAAATATCAGAAACAACAAACGCTTTTCACCATCCTGAATGCAATGGTTTTGATGGTCGCTTTATTAGGATTATTCGCTTTGTCATCATTGATGATCGAGCAGAAACTGAAAGATGTGGCGATCAGAAAGACTTTGGGCGCATCAGACGGAACATTGGTTTTTGGATTGACGAAGCAATTCCTTTGGATTACATTGATTGCAGTTTTAATCAGCATTCCGATCAGTTATTATCTGATGAATGAGTGGCTGAAGGATTTCGATTACCGAATTGATATGCCGGTTTTCCCGTTCGTCCTTAGTTTGATTTTATTATTGATTTTGACATTCGCTGTTGTAAGTATCAAAGCTTACCAAGCAACAAAAGTGAATTTGGTTAAATATCTGAAATACGAATAAGGCTAAAAAGTGCCTTAAACAGACCATCAGATGACTTAGGTAGACTGTCAGACGAGTTAGGTAGACAATCAGAGGAATAATGTAGACTGTTACAGAAGTTAAGTTGATAGTTACAAGACTTAAGTAGACCATTACAGAACTTAAGTAGACTGTTACAGGAGTTAAGTAGACATTTACAAGACTTGCTTTGGGAATTCATTTTTAAAATTTATTAATCATCAATTATGTTAAAGAACTGGCTCAAAATAGCATTCATCAACTATAGAAAAAACTGGCTTTCCACCATCATCAATATTTTGGGATTGAGTGTTGGACTGTGTGTTTTCCTATTGATATTTATCCATTTGCAGGATGAGAGATCTTATGAGCAACATAATCCGAATAAGGACAATATCTATTTTATAGAAAACGGAAATGTTTCTTTCGGGATTATGCCTTCTTCCAGTTATCCGGAATTGACAGTATCGAAAGAGAAATTTTCTGAGATAGAAGATTATGCGATTGCCAATTCTTGGAATTATTATAAAACAAGACTGATTGCAGGGAAGAGGTCGGCTTATACTTCATCTTGCCGAGCTTCGGGTTCTTATTTTGATTTTTTTCCATTCGAAAGAATTGCGGGAAGTTTCAATAATGCCATCAGTGATGATAATAAAATGGCGCTATCTGAGGAAACTGCAAAATCATTATTCGGAGATGAATATCAGAATTGTATTGGCAAAACTGTTAAAATTGATGATTCTCAGAATAAAGAATATGTGATTACGGCAGTTTACAAAAACCCTACAGAAAATTCTGTTTTCAAACCTGGTTTTATAATGAAACACCCTGATATTGGAAAACAGAATAATTCGCAATGGACCAATTACAGTTATATAGGTTATTTTAAAATTAAACCTGGGACTGATATTCAAAATTTGGAGAAAAAACTTTCCGACCAGCAGGCTGCACAGGAAAAGATTTTGTCAGAAAAATGGGGCGAGAAATATGATGAAAAAAATACCGCAAAAGTTTATTTGACACCAATCAGTAAAATGAAATTGGAAGCAAAGAGTGAAGGTGTGGAGAAAGGTGACAAAAAATCGATTATGATTTTATTGAGTTTATCAGCTTTGATTTTGTTGCTGTCAGGAATTAATTTAATCAACTTAAAAACCGCGCAGGCTTCTCAAAGAGCAAAAGAAGTTGGTGTGAGAAAAGTGGTTGGAAGTACAAAATCAAAATTGGTTTTACAGTTCTTACTGGAAACTTTTATGATTTGTTTCGTGGCTTACATTGTAGCTTTTGCAATGGTTGAGCTTCTGCTTCCGACTTATAACAAATTCCTGAACAAAGAAATCAAACTGAATGACCCTAGTCTATTTATCTATACAGGATTATTATTGATTGTTTTCTCCTTGATTTCAGGATTGATTCCGGCGCTTTACCTTTCGAATTTCAAGCCAATCAACACTTTGAAAGGCAATTTCGCCAGAAGCCGACACGGTATTTGGTTACGAAATTCTATTCTGACTTTGCAGTTGATTATCTCATCATTTTTCATTATTTGTTCTTTGATTATTCATAATCAGGTCAATTATATGATGAATAAAGATTTGGGATTCAAAGGCGACCAGGTCATTAATATTCAATTCAAAAAAACCGACTGGCAGAATGATTATAATTCAAAAAAATATGTTCGTCTAAAAAATGAAGTTTCAAAAATCGCAGGTGTTGAAGACATTACGGGTTCTATCAACTCAATCGGGATGGGATTTTCGAATGCTTCTGTTGTAAGGAATGCTTTAGATACACTGAAGTCTGTAGAAAATGTCATCGTAGGTGGAATTGATTATAATTATTTCAAATTCTACAAAATCAAATTTGCTTCCGGGCGAGATATGGATTTGCGATTTGCTTCCGACACGATTTCCGGTGCGATTGCTAATGAAACTTTTATCAAAAAAATGGGCTGGAATCAGAATCAGGCGCTTGGAAAAGAGCTTATTACAGGTTGGGAAGAAAAAGGTCACAATTATAAAATCATAGGTATTGTCAAGGATTTCTATATGACGGGAATGGATAAACCGATTGAGCCAATGGTATTTTTCAATTATGATAGAAATTGGGCAAAAAACAATATGGGAAATCTCCAGATAAAAATCTCAGGCAATGATATCAACGGAACCCTTGAAAGAATCAAAGAATTCTGGACAACTAAAGCAGAACCTGGCTATCCTTACGATTATGAATTCGTGGATAAACAATTCGCCAAAACATTTGAGAAGTTTCAGAAACAGCAGACTTTATTTACAACTTTAAATATCGTGGTTTTGGTGATTGCATTATTGGGACTATTTGCTTTGTCATCATTATTAATTGAACAAAGGCTCAAAGACGTTGCCATCAAAAAAACTTTGGGAGCAGACGAAAAAACGATTGTCTGGGATTTGACCAAAAGATTTTTACTGATTTGTGTAATTGCGGTTTTAATCAGTATGCCTTTCGGATATTATGCAATGAATGAATGGCTGAAAGATTTCGCTTATAGAATCGATATGCCGGTTTGGCCTTACGTTCTGAGTTTGTTTTTATTATTGATTTTAACGTTCGTGGTCGTGAGTTTCAAAGCTTATCGTGCAACAAAGATCAATCTTGTCAAATATCTGAAATACGAGTAAAAATTTCCCTCCTTTGGAGGGGTGTCAAAAATTCAACAGAATTTTTGACGGGGTGGTTTAAAAATAAAACCAATTAGAAAAAATGAAAAAATTATTCTTCATATTATTAATCAATTTTTTTCCGGCTCAGCAGAGTTGGACACTCAAGCAATGTCTGGATTATGCCTCCGTCAATCATCCATTGGTAAAGCAATCGACAGTCAATATTCAGAAAAATGACAGACAGATTTCTGCTGCAAAAGGAATGTTGCTTCCATCTGTTGATGCAGGGATTAATCACAATTATAACTTTGGGAATGGAATCAATCCGCAAAATAACCAGCGTGAAGCGATCAATACCCAAACTGACAATGTCTATGCACAGGCCAATTGGGAGCTGATGAACTGGAGAAATTATCTCAATATTTCTTTGTCCAAAATCAATAGAGAAAGTTCGACCTACAAAATGAAACAGGCTCAGAATGAGGTTAAACTGAATGTCATTCAGATGTTTTTCACTTATCAGAACAGTAAAAGTTGGCTGGAGGTTTTGGAAACGCAACTTTCCGGGATTGAAGACCAGATCAAACGTACCGAGAAAGAAGTTGAGATCGGGAATCGCCCGAAAAGTGATATTTACGATATCAAAGCCAACCTCGGAACAATGCAGGAACAGTGGGTTTCCGCAAAGAATTCCAGAGATCTTTCCAAAATCAATCTTCTCAATGCGTTGGCGATCACAAAAGATACTTTGGATTTTACAATGGTCGAGGAAAATCTGGCGAGTTCAAATTTCAATGATGCTAATTTCATCCAAGATCTTCTGGAGAAAAATCCGGCTTACCAGACTACTCTGGCGGAAATCAAAGCTCAGCAAAAAAACATTGACATTGCGAAATCTGCTTATTTGCCAACGTTAAACGGCTCTTATACTTGGTCAAGTTTTTACAACAAAATTTTGGGCGAACCTGCGACTGCTTTTTCAGAACAGATCAAGGCGAACAAAAACCAGCAATTGTCTTTCGGGCTCAATATTCCGATTTTCAACAAACTGCAAGTGAAAAACAACGTTGAGATTGCCAAACTAAATGTCATCAATTCCAATTACGACAAAGATATTGTGATTAATAATTTGACTCAAAGCATCAATTCTATCAAAACACAATTTCTGAATGCCCAGGAAAAATACAATCTTCTGGAGGCCAATTTTGAAAACCAAAGATTATCATTCCAAAAATCCGAGGAAAAATACAAAGAAGGATTAATGGACGCTTATACCTTTTTTGTTGTTAGAAATGGTTGGCTACAAGCAAATTATAATTTGATTAACAGCAAAAACGACGTTGTCCAGCAAACAGAATTACTCAAAGTTTTTGAAGCTGGATTTTAATTACAACATTTAGATTCACAATGTCAGTCTGAGCGGAGTCGAAGACTTTCATCAAAAAATTCTTATATTATTTTCTCAAATCCTTCCGAAGGCTCACACTGCGGAGGGATTTTTTGTTTCAATTATTTTTACTCTATTTTTAATTTGGGTGCCTTTATCTGCCTTCCGTTCCTGCTTGTCATTCTGAGGCTCTTGAAGAGCCCACTCAAGTCGGGACGCAGATTCAACATAAAACACCAGTTAAAATAAAACCCAATATTGTCATTCCGTAAGAATATCAGTAGTCCAGATTCCTACGGAATGACAAACAAGCTTACTTTTTTATGATTTTTGTCTCTCTTTGCTGAGTTTTATGCCTTTGCGAATCTTAAAAATATTTTTAATACAGATAAAAAAATCTTTGCGCACTTTGCATTTAAAATTCCTCGTTTTTTCGTTTAAAAAATCGCATTTTTGCAAGCCTTATTTTAGACTGAAATATGAAACGTCTTGATGTTCCATTCAACCTTAAAGAAAATAGAATTTACAAATGAAACTTTGTATTGCCGAAAAACCCAGCGTTGCCCGTGATATTGCCAAAGTTTTGGGTGCGACAACGCCCAAAAGCGGTTATATGGAAGGTAACGGCTATTGCGTCACTTGGACTTTCGGTCATCTTTGTACGCTGAAGGAACCGCATGATTACGCAACGCATTACAAATCCTGGGATTTGATTTTCCTTCCGATTATTCCCAAAAATTTCGGAATCAAACTGATTGATAATAATGGTGTTGAGAAACAATTTCAAACCATAGAAAAACTGGTTCAGGAATGTGATGAGGTCATCAATTGTGGGGATGCCGGGCAAGAAGGAGAGCTTATTCAACGCTGGGTTCTGCAGAAAGCAAAATGTGACAAACCCATGAAACGTTTGTGGATTTCGTCCTTGACAGAAGATGCCATCAAGGAAGGTTTTGAAAATCTGAGACCGGCTGATGATTACAAAAATCTTTATTTGGCGGGTAATGCAAGAGCAATCGGTGATTGGCTTTTAGGAATCAATGCGACAAGGCTATTCACGAAAAAATTCGGTGGAAACAAAGGGGTGTTGTCTATTGGGAGAGTTCAGACGCCAACTTTGGCAATGCTCGTTCAGCGCCAGAAAGAGATTGATGCTTTTACACAGGAAGAATATTGGGAACTCAAGACCAAATATCGGGATGTGCTTTTCAGTGCGTCAATTGATAGATTAAAGACTTTAGAAAAAGCTGAAAAAGGCTTGGCTTATCTTAAACAAAACCAGTTCGAGATTGTCTCATTCGAAATCAAAGAAGGAAAAGAAAAGAATCCGAGATTATTCGATTTGACAGGACTTCAAGTAGAAGCTAATAAGAAATTTGGTTTCTCGGCGGAACATACACTTAATTATATTCAAAGTCTTTACGAGAAAAAGCATACAACTTATCCGAGAGTTGATACAACCTATTTATCAGAAAACCTTTATCCAAAAATTGGTGGAGTTCTGAAAAGTATGACGATTTATTCTGAATTTACAGCGCCATTACTTTCTCAACCAATCCCAAAGACAAAAGCAGTTTTCGATGATACAAAAGTGACAGACCACCATGCGATTATTCCGACAGAAATTCCGCCTTCATCAAATTTAAGTCGAGAAGAAAAACTCGTTTATGATTTGGTAGCAAGAAGATTCATTGCTGTTTTTTATCCTGAATGTAAGATTTCAAATACTTTGGTAGAAGGACAAGTTGGGACGATTCCTTTCAAAGCTTCGGGAAAACAAATTCTGGAACCTGGCTGGCGAACAGTTTATGCGAAAGATAAAAAAGAGGGAAAAAACGACAAGGAAAAAGACGAGGAGCAGACGATTCCCGAATTTGTGGCTGGTGAAAAAGGAGAACACGAACCTTTGATCCATCAAGGAAAAACGTCACCGCCAAAACCTTACACAGAAGCAACTTTGCTACGTGCAATGGAAACGGCTGGGAAACAGGTTGAAGATGAAGAATTGCGTGAAATGCTGAAGAATAATGGTATCGGAAGACCATCAACCCGAGCCAACATCATCGAAACATTGTTCCGAAGAAAATACATCGAACGTAAAAAGAAAAACCTTGTTGCAACGTCAATTGGTATTGATTTGATTGATACTATCGAAGACGAAGTTCTTAAAAGTCCCGAACTCACAGGAGAATGGGAATCAAAACTCAGGAAAATCGAAAAAGGAGAATATGAGGCAAATCAGTTCAAAGAAGAATTGATAGAAATGGTTACGGATTTGACTCAGAAAGTGATTAGAGGAAAAGGAAAAATTATTAATTTCGAAGAAGAAAAACCAGCTCCTAAAGAAAAAACACCAAGAGTAAAAACCGAAATCATCTGGGCGGAAACCCAATGTCCGAAATGCAAGTCTAACAATCTGATGAAAGGCAAAACTGCCATTGGCTGTTCGGATTTCAAAGCTTGCGGTTTCAAAGTTTCATTCGAAATATTAGGGAAAAAACTGTCGGAAAAGCAACTTCAGGATTTGATTCTCAAAAGCAAAACTTCCAAACTGAAAGGTTTTACGGGAAAGCAGGAAGAAGGAATTTTGCTGATGAATGACGATTTCTCCGTCGCTTTAAAATAAAATAACAGAATTATCTTATCAATAGGAATAGGCTTCAGCCCATTTTAACGATTGACAATCAAAAAGGCTTTAGCCAAAACTAATAAATTTTGGCTAAAGCCTTGAATTGTTTTCAAATTAACATCGGGCTAAAGCCCGACGCTATTGATAAAATAGAAAAACCTTTTCAGTTTCAATCCGAAAAGGGTTTAAATTAAACCTTAATAGTCGTAAAAGATTACTTCACAACAATTGCTTTCTTCAGATTGCTGTCAATTTTATAATCTGTACTGTTATTTATTTTTACATTTTCAAAAACGATGTTGTTGGCATTTTTTCCAACAATTCCTTTTTTACTCGTGATATTCACGTTTTTGAAATAAAGATTCTCAATCAGCTTCTCTGGAAGTCCACTAAAACTGAAAGCCGTTTCGGACGAAGCACAATTTACATTACTCACGTAAAAATCATGGAAATAAGGAACTTTTTCACCGGTATGTTGCGCCGCTTCACTTTCTTTTGTACTTCCAACAGGTGCGTCTGCATAGAACGTATCAAACAAAACCGCTTCCTTGATGATGTTTTTCATCTCAATATTATCGATATAGATTTGGCCCACATCGCCACCTCTTCCCGAGTTGCTTTTCACACGGATTCCGATATCAGTTCCGTCAAAAGTACAGTTGGTTACGTAGATGTTTTTCATTCCGCCGTCCGTATTACTTCCAATCACGAAACCGCCGTGGCCTTCATTCACCGTACATTCTGCAATGATGACATTTTGCAGATTGGCTTCACCATTTTTTGGAGTTCCGCTGGATTTCATACAAATTCCATCGTCGCCGGCATTTACTTTTGTGTTGTAAATGATCACATTTTTAGAAGCACTGATGTCTATTCCATCGCCATTTTGAGCCCATTTCGGATTATAAACCGTTGTATTTCTGATGACAAGATTGGTGATTTGTTTCGGGTTGATGACAAATTTCGGAGAATTTCTGAACGTTGGTCCGTCAATCAAGAGATTGGTTACTTTAGACAAAGTAAACATCATCGGTCTCAAGAAATGATGAATTTGCTCGTACATATCAATTGTTGCGCCTGGCGTTTTTGTAATGACTTTTGCTAATTCTTCGCCATTTTTCGCAGCTACACTTGGCCACCAGATTTTCCCGTCCTCGCTAAGTGTACTTCCTGGTTTTGCCAGCAATTCCTTCCATTGTGCATCCGTCGTTTTGAATTTCTTCACAGGCCTCCAAGCTTCACCTGCGCCATCAAAAATCCCTTTTCCGGTAAAGGAGACATCTTTTAAATTGTTTCCCCAAATCGGAGCTGTCACTTCAAATTTCCCTGCAGAAGTCTCTTTCAAAGGAAATTGTTTGATATCGCTGCTGAATTGTACTATTGCACCTTCCTCAACGTGGAAATCGATTTTGCTTTTCAGTTCAATTGGACCAGTCAACCAAGTCCCGGTAGGAACTATTAGTCTTCCGCCACCGTTTTGAGCAATCGTGGAAATAGCTTTTTCAAAGGCTTTTGTGTTTAATGTTTTTCCGTCGCCAACTCCACCAAAATCCTTGAAATTATAATCCTTTTGTGGAATAGTTGGCAAAACCATTTCTCCAAATTTGAATGGTGCCTTCTGGATGTAATAATTGATGTCATTTTTCTGAGCAGAAACCAATGCTGCAACAGAAAATGCAAAGCCTATTAATAGTTTTTTCATTGCTTATTGTATGAATTCTTTTGATTAATTATAAATGTTTTAGTTAAAGTCAAGTCATTAAATATAATTTGGGCAGCTTAATCCGTCCTCCGTTCCCGCTATTTTTTTGCCAGGCTTTTCCAGCCACAAAAAAATGAGCTCCACTCAAGTCGGGCTGCAAGCAATTCTATGTTAATTTATTATTTCAAATTAAAGTTTTCGACTCCGCTCAGACTGACAATGTTTAAATTACTAGGTTAGTATTAGATTTGTCACACTGAGCGGAGTCGAAGAGTCTTTCATAATATATAGAAGCTTTCGGGTAAAATTAAACAAAATAACGAATCGTGCAATCGATTGCGCAAAATAAAAATAACAAACCTCGAAAAGTATTATCAATCCCAGGAAAACTGAAAATCAGAAGATGCTTTTTTGAAGATAATTCTTAATAATTGATTCAAATTTCTTTAATTTGCAATGCTAAAAATAATTTCAACAATGATTATTCAACCTAGAACAAGAGGATTTATTTGTTTGACAGCACATCCGGACGGGGCGCTTCAGGCAGTTAAAAATCAGATAGAATATGTAAAGTCGAAAGGCGAGATTAAAAACGGGCCTAAAAAAGTATTGGTAATTGGTGCTTCTACAGGTTTTGGTCTGTCTTCAAGAATC
The DNA here is from genome assembly GCF_900102265.1 of Epilithonimonas hungarica. Classification (GTDB taxonomy): domain Bacteria; phylum Bacteroidota; class Bacteroidia; order Flavobacteriales; family Weeksellaceae; genus Epilithonimonas; species Epilithonimonas hungarica. The sequence continues at coordinate 624,846 of NZ_FNBH01000001.1, forward strand.
GCTGCGGCTTTTGGTTCAGATGCCGCTACAATCGGAGTTTTCTTCGAGAAACCAGCGTCTGAAGGTAAGATGGGAACAGCAGGTTGGTACAATTCTGCAGCTTTCGAAAAAGAAGCGCATGAAGCTGGACTATATGCAAAAAGTATCAACGGCGATGCATTTTCTGATGAAATTAAAAAAGAAACGATCGAGCTGATTAAAAAAGACCTTGGCCAGGTTGATTTGGTGGTTTACAGTTTGGCTTCTCCAAGAAGGACACATCCGAAAACCGGTGTTGCTTATTCGTCAGTCCTTAAACCAATTGGACAATCTTTTACTAATAAAACGGTAGATTTCCATACAGGTGTTGTTTCTGATATTACAATTGCTCCGGTTGAAAATGAAGAAGATATTTCTAACACGGTTGCTGTAATGGGTGGTGAAGATTGGAAATTCTGGATAGAAGATTTGAAAGCAGCTGGTGTTTTGGCAGAAGGTGTCAAAACTGTTGCTTATTCTTACATTGGCCCAGAACTGACTTTCCCGATCTACAGAAACGGAACAATTGGTCAGGCGAAAAATGACCTTGAAGCAACTGTTCCTGTTCTTAATGACTTATTGAAGGACCTTAACGGCGTTTCTTATGTTTCTGTGAACAAAGCTTTGGTAACACAGTCTAGTTCGGCAATTCCTGTAGTTCCATTGTATATTTCCTTGCTTTATAAAGTGATGAAGGCAAAAGGAACTCACGAAGGAACCATCGAGCAGATGCAGAGACTTTTCGCCGACAGATTATATACTGAGAATGGGGAAGTGGCTTTGGATGAAGCTGGAAGGATCAGAGTTGATGATTGGGAAATGGCAGATGATGTTCAGGCAGAAGTTGCTAAGTTATGGAATCAAATTTCCACTGAAAATCTTTCTGAAATCAGTGATATCGAAGGTTACAGAAAAGAATTCTTCAACCTTTTCGGATTTGAAATCGATGGAATCGATTATGAAAAAGATGCCAACGAGAACGTACAAGTTCCAAGTATCGAAGCATAATTTTTAAGGTATAAACAAAAACGGCTACTGAGAAGTAGCCGTTTTTTTATTGTTGAGATTGAGATTTTATCTCTTTCTGTTTTACATCATAATCGTGAAGCAGATTATGTTCCGGCGTTTGTCCGATAGCGTGCATTATTTTGTCCAGGATTTCTGTTGCAGATTCGTTATCATAATCAATTTCCAAAGCTGGTTGAAACTCCATCGTCGGTTTTACACCTGTAACTTTTATCTTCAGTCCTTTCTTATCAAAAGCTCTACGAAACCCATTGATTTTAATTGGGATTACAACTGGTCTTTGGTTTTTGATCAATTTCGCAGTTCCTTTTCTGCCTTGTGCAAAAGCCGAAGTCGTTCCTTGAGGAAATGTGATTACCCAGCCATTATCCAAAGCCTTCATAATATTTTCTATTTCGCTCATATCAACCATGCGGTTAATATTTTTACCTTCTGCTCTCCAGGTTCTTTTAACGGTAACGGCACCAGCAATTTTGAAAATTCTTGCAAGAATTCCTTTGTTCATTGTTTCCTCTGCTGCAACATAATAGAAGTCAACCTTTGGATTCAGAAGATAAACAGGATTTTTTATCGTATTGTGATAACCATTATTAACAGCACAGAAAGCGTGGTACATGGCTGCAACATCGGCAAAGTAAGTCTGATGATTGGAAACGAAAAGAACATTGCTGTCTGGCAAATCTGTAAGATTTTCGGTTCCTGTAATTTTCAATTTATTAAAACCATTGAATCTTCTGTAAGAAACAACTCCCAAAATGAAAATAATAATTCTTTTCAGAATATAGATGTTTCCAAAGGAATCGGTAAAAATATTTTTTTTTGCCATTGATAATTAATTATAATTTCTAAGGTCAGAAATTATTGCAAAATTAAACATTTTTTAACAAGTTGCTAAACTCACTCAAAATCATAGATGTAGCGCCCCAAATGATATAACCATTGAAATCGATCACCGGAACTTCATAACCTTTTGTAGACGGTAATGCCATTATTTTTGGCTGGTCTGGAAGATTTAATAAAGATGAAATCGGGAATTCTATCAATTCGACAGCCTCGGTTTCCTGTAAAAAGAATTCTGGATTCTTCTTGGTATAAGAAATAAACGAATGAACATAGAAATTGCTTGGCGGAATATAGATCGGAGACATCTCGCGAATGATTCTCACATAGTGTTCTTCAATTCCCAATTCCTCGGAAGTTTCCCGTTTTGCAGTGTATGAAAAATCAGGGTCTTCTTTCTCTCTTTTCCCACCAGGCAATGAGATTTGCCCACTGTGTCTGTCATTTTCATTCACACTTCTTACGATCAGGGGGAAATGCCATTCGTTGTTCTTGAGATAAAGTAAAATATTGACGGCTGCAAATTTTGGATTTTTGGTCAGAATATCTTCATAACTGAATACAGGACGATAAGGCGGAGAATAGACTTTGTGCGCATTCTCTCCCAACAATTCCGCTTCTTTGATATCTCTGAGTAAATCTTTTCCAAAAATCTGCATAACTCAAAGATAGGAAAAATCGTAATAATAATCAATAACTATTGTTGCGAGGTCTAAAGAATGGCAATCGGACTTTAAATAAAAGCATGATATCTTTTAAGCGATCTAATAACAAAACAACCTTTCCAAAATTTTCAGAAAGGTTGTTTTAAAATAGTATTTAATATGAAGAAAAATTTAATTTATTCTACAGGTCTGAAAACCAAACCTGTTTCCTCGAAATAATCCAAAGTGATTCTGTCGCCGTCATTCACGGTTCCTGCGAGGATCTCTCTCGATAATTTATTCAAAACTTCCTGCTGAATTACTCTTTTCAAAGGTCTCGCTCCGAAAACCGGGTCGTAACCTTTATTGGTAAGATAATCCAAAGCGTCTTGTGTTGCAGTCATAATGATATTCCTTTTTGCAAGCATATCATTGAAACCTCTTAACTGATACTGAACGATTTTTCCGATTTCTTTCCTTCTCAAAGGTTGGAACAATACGGTTTCATCAATCCTGTTCAGGAATTCCGGACGAAGCGTCTGCTTCAGTAAATCGAAAACCTCAATTTTGGTTTTATCAACAATTTCGTCTTGATTTTCCTCGGTGATATTCTCAAAATTTTCCTGAATGATATGCGAACCGAGATTCGAAGTCATAATGATAATCGAGTTTTTGAAATTCACAACTCTACCTTTATTATCCGTTAAACGTCCGTCATCCAAAACCTGTAATAATGTGTTGAAAACATCAGGATGCGCTTTTTCAATTTCATCTAAAAGCACGACTGAATATGGTCTTCTTCTCACGGCTTCCGTCAATTGTCCGCCTTCATCATATCCAACGTATCCCGGAGGCGCACCAACCAATCTTGAAACAGAATGACGCTCCTGATATTCACTCATATCGATTCTAGTCATATTGTTTTCATCATCGAATAAATACTCAGCCAAAGCCTTTGCCAGCTCTGTTTTACCAACTCCGGTTGTTCCCAAGAATAAGAAACTTCCGATTGGTTTTTTCTCATCGCTCAAGCCCGCTCTGTTTCTTCTGATGGCGTTGGCAACTGCTTCTATAGCTTCTTCCTGACCAACAACTCTGTGATGAAGTTCTGTTTCAAGATGCAATAATTTTTCTCTTTCAGATTGAAGAAGCTTTGTAACTGGAATTCCTGTCCATTTTCCGATAACCTCAGAAATGTTTTCTGCGGTTACTTCCTCTTTAATCAATTCATTCTGATGGTTTTGCATCTCCAATTCAAGTTTTTGCAAAGCATCTTCTTTCTCTTTAATTTTTCCGTACTGAATTTCAGCAACTTTTGCATAATCTCCTGCTCTTGAAGCTCGTTCTGCTTCTAGTTTCAGAGATTCAATATCTTTTTTAATCTGGGTTAAATCCTCAGATTTTTGTTTTTCTTTCAGCCATTTTGCATTAATTTCATTTCTCTGTTCAGAAATTTTCGAAATATCTTCTTTCAAGTGGTCGATTTTTGTTTGATTGCCTTCTCTTGAAATGGCAGCCAATTCAATTTCCATCTGCATTAACTTTCTATCTAAAACATCAAGTTCTTCAGGTTTTGAATTGATTTCCATTCTCAATTTAGCCGAAGCTTCATCAATCAAATCAATCGCTTTGTCCGGTAAAAATCTGTCTGAAATATATCGTTGAGACATTTCTACCGCCGCAATAATAGCTTCGTCTTTAATCCTTACTTTGTGGTGCGCTTCATATTTATCTTTAATTCCACGCAAAATCGAAATCGCAGATTCGGTATCAGGTTCTTCCACCATTACTTTTTGGAAACGTCTTTCAAGCGCTTTATCTTTTTCAAAATATTTTTGATATTCATTTAAAGTCGTTGCACCGATGGCCCTTAATTCTCCTCTTGCCAAAGCTGGTTTTAAGATATTCGCAGCATCCATCGCACCTTCGCCACCTCCGGCTCCTACCAAAGTGTGAATTTCGTCGATAAAAAGGATAATTTGCCCGTCTGATTTGATGACTTCATTCACAACAGATTTTAATCTTTCCTCAAATTCACCTTTGTATTTTGCACCGGCGATCAAAGCGCCCATATCTAATGAGTACAAGGTTTTATCCTGCAGATTTTCAGGAACGTCACCGTTGATAATTCTGTGAGCGATTCCTTCTGCAATCGCAGTTTTACCAACACCTGGCTCACCAATCAAGATCGGATTATTCTTCGTTCTTCTGGAAAGAATCTGTAAAACTCTTCGGATTTCTTCATCACGACCAATTACTGGGTCGAGTTTCCCTTCGGCAGCAAGTTCGTTGAAGTTTTTAGCATATTTATTTAAGGACTGGTAAGTTTCCTCTGAACTTGCAGAAGTGGCTTTCGAACCTTTTCTCAATTCCTTGATCCCACCTTCCAAAAGACTTTTGGTCACACCCATATCTTTCAAGGTTTTAGAAACTTCTGAATTGGTTTCCAAAAGTGAAAGCCAAAGATGTTCAATGGTCACAAATTCATCGCCCATTTTTTTAGCGATGTTCGGCGCATCCAGCAAAACTTTGTTGGCTGATTGTGAAAGGTATATATTTCCGCCCTGTGCTTTAGGAAGTTTTTCTAGATTTTCACGGTTGCGCTCTCTTACTAAAGTCGCATCTGCTTCAGATTTCTTTAATAAAAAAGGCGATATATTTTCATCTACCTGAAAAATTCCTTCCAATAAATGTTGAGGTTCTATTTGCTGATTGCCAAATTCCATTGCTACTTGCTGGGCAGCCTGGATGGCTTCTTGTGATTTTACGGTATATTGGTTTAAGTTCATATTATTATAGTTGTTAATTGTTGGTTTATAGTTTTATAGATCATCAAAATTTATACAATTCTAAATTTTGAAACTATGATTTTTGTTTTAAAAACATTAAGATCAAAGTTGCTAATTTTAATCTTAATGCTTTATCAATCATTTAATTCGAATAGCTTATCACAAAAAGTATTCTATTGATGGATTTTTAAAAATTACGGACAAAATTTCCGAATAATTAAATTTTAATGAAAGTTGAAATGACAAAATTTCCGAAAATGTAAAAATCAGATGAAAATTGATTGCCAATTTGTATTGGTTTTTTCCAAACAAATCCATAATTATTTTAATTCGGGATTTTTATTTATAAATTTGAGTGAATAAAATCTGAATTTGAATCGATTTATCTTAATTTTCTTCGCTGTTTTTACTGCTTCGTTTTGGTTTGGTCAAAATCAAAACCAGGAAGACCTGGCTGGTTCAGAGACTTTGGATAAAAGTAAAATTTCGCCGGAACAAATCATCGAGCAAAGTATCAAAAAGCTGGAACAATCAATTTCCGAAGAAGAAAAATATGAAGTTCGGATGAAAATGGCAGATGCTTATCTGAAAATTAAAAAACCGGATTTTGCAAAGTCAACAGAGATGCTTTTCAAAGCGAAGGAAATTGCTGAGAAGTTGGATGATACCAAATTGAAGGCCAAGATCTACGGTTCAATCGCCAATCAATATTCCTTTCTGAATTTTCCTGAAAAAATAAAACCTTACCTCGATTTATCAAAACTAGAAGTTGATAAACTTCCGAATGGCTACGAAAAGAATTATCTGACGGCAAGATTGTACATAGAATATGGAAACCTGGAAGCCGATAAAGAGAATTTTCTCATGGCGAAAAAAGATTATCAAAGAGCTTTGAAGTTTCTTGGAAATATCGGAAATCCGAATAAAAAAAATATTTTCCAATTTCGAAGAGCATTTTATAATATGGGCGTTTCTTATGCGTATCTCAAACAAAATGATTCGGCGGAATATTTTCTTAACAAGGCTTTGGCGATCCGGGATAATGAAAATAAAGAATTTAAGTATTTCATTTACAATAATTTAGCGAAGGTTTATGCTGGCAGGAATGAACATCAAAGAGCAATCGATTCTTTGGAAGTTGTATTAAAAGAGGATGCTTTCAAAGACAATAGATTGCGGGCAGATATGTATAAAAAGCTGATCGCATCTTATAAGTCTTTAAATAACAAAGAGAAATATATTGAATATTCTGAGAAACTTTTGGAACTGGAACAGGATGTCAAAGACAATAATCTAAGAGCAATTAATACGGCGGTTTCGGAAGAACAAAGGAATCTACTTGAAAAAATTTCAGATAAAGAAGGTTATAATAACCTTCTGATTGTTGGGTGTGGATTGTTGATTCTCGTTGGTGGAATTTTCATTTTATTCATCAATCAAAAAAGGAAAAAAGAGAAACTGCTTTATCAGGATTTCATTTCAAATCTTGAGAAGCAAGAAGTAAAAGAAATTCAGGAACCAAAAGAAATTATCCAACCGGAAATTGAAGAAAAAGAAAAGACTTCGTTTTCTGTTCCAAGTTCTGCTGAAGCTATGATTCTTGAGAAATTAGAAAAGTTTGAGGAATCTGCCAAGTTTACCAATTCCAAACTGACGGTTGCGAGTCTGGCGGTAATGTTCAAGACCAATCCAACTTATCTTTCCGAAACCATCAAGAAACACAAAGAGAAAAACTTCAATAATTATCTGAACGAGCTTCGTATCAATTATATATGCAAACAGATCAACGAACGTCCGGAATTCCTTAATTACAAAATAAGTTATCTCGCAGAAGAAGCTGGTTTTTCTTCACATAGTTCCTTTACAACTGTTTTCAAAAACATAACCGGAATTTCTCCATCAGCTTTTTTACGAGAAGCTGAAAAGAAACATAAAAATATTTAATCTTTTATTTATCAGCGATTTAAAACTTGATCTTGGTTTTTGAAATATGATATTTCGAAAGACTAAAACTGTTTTTTGATTCTTAAAGTATATACATTTACTTCATCAATGAGATAAAATATATTTCTAATTGATATGATTATCGCAACGTATTTTATTAAATCTTAAAAAATTAATTATGAAGAAAATTGTATTTTTTTTATCTGCGTTAGGTTCTGTATTTTCCTATTCGCAAAATCTGGGTTACGGAAATTCAGTTTCCCAATCATTATCTGGAACTGTTCAGCTATGGCCAAAAGTTGCAGAGAAAGCAGAAACTTGTAATACGGTCGTCATCAATGATACCGAAGAGCAAAACGGTGTTTTCATCATAGGAAATAGCGGACAGAAGGCGGCAGTGGATATCCCGATTGCGGCTAACCAAACCATTAAAATCAATAGTATTGTTGTGACTTTGGCGAGTAAACTTCCACCAACTTTTGTGAATTTTATTTTTTATGACAATATCCTTTCTACACCGGAAGATCCGGAAGACCCGAGAAGAAACATCCCTAATCAGCAGATCTTGCAAATTACGGACACTACAATCGAGTCTTATGAAGATGTTGGCTACGAGCCTTTACACGAATTTGTAGTAAGAAAAGTAAAAGTTAAATTGGCCAATCCGATTCTGTTAAACGGAACAATGGCCGACGGAAGAATCTGGATGAGCACAAAATCCGATGCCAATGCCTGGGCTACAACGGCGCATTATGACACGGGAGAAGGCGTAGTTGGCGAAAGTTTGGCGATGGGCGGCAATAGCTTTGGCTGGTTTCAGCTTCTTAATCAAGAATGTTTATACGAGCTTGAGGCTGAATGCGATGTACTTGGTGTTTCTGATTTAAGTTTCAATTCAAAAACCAATATCTATCCAAATCCGGCACAAGATTTCTTTGAATATAAAAATATAAATGGCAATATAATTTCTACAAGTATCTATTCTACAAATGGAAGCTTGGTGAAAACCATTAATTCCAATGAGTCAAAAATCAATGTCAGCAATTTGAAAAATGGTGTCTATATCATCCAAACTAAAACTTCAAATGGTAATACATTTACCAATAAGTTGATTAAAAAGTAATTCATATTTTAAATTATTATAACAGGAAGTCAAGAGTAATCTCTTGGCTTTTTTATTTAAAAAAAGAATAGTTTAATTATTAGAATGGTAATTAATTTAAGAATAGTTGGAAGTTTTATTAGTTTTATTTGATATTTTATCTGTTTTTATGACTTATAATCGATTTTTATTGGCATAAGATTATTTTTTTTGATTCTAAATGACTAATTTGCAAAAAAATAAATCAGTACATGAAGAAATCTTTACTATTATCAGTATTTGTGCTGCCTTTTTTAGGCTTTGGACAATGGTCTAAGGTGAGCAGCACTAGTAAAAAAGTAAAAGAAGAATTTGTTAATCTGCATGAGAAACAATTATTTTCTTTGGACAAGAATGTCCTTAAATCTAAATTGGCAAATGCTCCTCAGAAATTCTCAGGAAAAAATGGGGTTGAGATATTGATGCCAAATGAAAAAGGTGAATTGCAAAAATTCTTGGTTTGGGAGTATTCTAATTTTACACCAGAAGTGCAGGAAAAGTTCGCAGGTATCAAATCCTACATGGGAATTGGTGTAACAGATCCTACTGCTTACCTGAGATTTAGTATTTCTGATATAGGTCTGTCATCTACTGTAATCAAAAACGGTGGGTCTAATTTTATAGAGCCTTATTCAGTAGGAGATGACGTCTATGCTGCATATGAATCGTCATCCAGATTATTAGATGAAAAAGAAGGTTTTGTTTGTTCTACAATGGATGGGATTGCTCAAGGACAACTAGAGGAATTTAATCCAAATAGGTCCAGCAATCAGGTATTCAAAACTTTCAAGTTAGCGATGTCTGCTCAAGCAGAGTACTCTCAGTATCATATTGCAAGGGCCGGAGCAAATGATGCCACTGATGATGAAAAAAAGCTTGTAGTGCTAGCCGCTATTAACAATACCGTTACAAGAGTCAATGCATTATATGAAAAAGACTTAGCTGTACATTTTAATCTGATTGATATTTTACCGATCATTTATCTTGATGCCACTACTGATCCTTATACTTCATCTTATAACTCTCAAGTTCAGTCCACTTTGACTTCTGTTATCGGGGCTGCAAATTATGATATTGGACATTTGCTGGCTTACGCTGGTCCCAATGGTAATGCTGGATGTATAGGGTGTATCTGTAATAGTAACAAAGGATCTGCATTTACATCCCATTATATTCCTGTAAGTGATATTTTTGATATTGACTATGTTGCACATGAGATGGGCCATCAGGTAGGGGCAAACCATACCCATACTTATAGTGGCTCCGAAGGATCTGGTGTGCAGGTAGAGGTTGGTAGTGGAAATACTATTATGGCTTATACAGGTATTACTGGGGCGTATGATACGCAGTTCAATTCCAATGATTTCTTTACCTATAGAAATATTCTTCAGATTCAAAACAATTTGGCTAATAAAGCCTGTGCTGTAAATACGCCAATTACAAATACCCCTCCGGTTGTGGATGCGGGACCAGATGTTACAATCCCGATCAGTACACCATTTGTATTGAAAGGTATTGTTACAGATGCGGAAAATGACCCAATGACATATGTATGGGAACAGAATAATTCTGCCACAGCTTCTACGCAATTTACAAGTGGTTCGTATGCTTCTCCCACTAAGACAGGAGGCCCAAATTTCAAAATGTTTCCGCCAAAATCTGAACCAGTAAGATATTTTCCTGAATTCGGTAAAGTTCTAGCCGGAGTGAATGCTACTAGATGGGAAGCTCTGTCTAGTGTTGGCAGAACACTAGATTTTACTTTGACTGCCAGAGATAACTCGTCAGCTGGTTCTCAAACCCAGACAGATGCAATGAAAATCACTGTAAGTGCTGCAGCTGGTCCTTTCATAGTAACGGCCCCTACTTTTGGAGAAAGTTTAATTTCTAATAATAGCTACACTGTAAAATGGAATGTAGCTAATACTAATGTTGCCCCTGTTAATACGACTTTGGTTAATATTAAATTATCACTTGATGGAGGCCAAACATTTACAACTTTAGTTGCTAATACTGCTAATGATGGTGAAGAGCCTGTAACAATTCCTTCTGGATCACAGGCAGCCAATGCTTATATTATGATTGAGGCTGTCAATAATGTTTACTTTGCAATGAGCCCAAGTTTTGTAATTGATTATTCAGTTGCTGGGGAAATTTGTAATACGTATTCATATACTGGTCCGGCTGTTGATATCAATGACGGTACGGGAACGACAAGTGGTCCAATTTCTTCGCCTCAAGTAATGGTTCCTATCAATGTTGAAGAAAGTGGTGTGATTACAAAAATAAAAGTAATGCCTGTCGTTGAACATCCAAGAACAAGTCAGATTGTTGTAGGAATCGAAGGTCCATTAGGACAAACAGCTTGGTTATGGAATAGAAAATGTACAAGTTCTGGAATCAACGCAACATTCAGTGATGATGGTTCTGCTTACGTTTGTGCATCTCCAATTATCGGAACTGTTAAGCCAGATGAATCTTTAACTATCTTCAAAGGAAATGGTTCTAAAGGAGTTTGGAATCTATTCGCATCAGATAATGTCAGAAACCTTACAGGAAAGATCAATTCTTGGTCTTTGGAACTTTGTACAAGAGATGCCCAGGTTCTTGCTGTTAATGAAAGTGCCTTCAATGCGAATAACATTAAGGTTTATCCAAATCCTTCTACAGGTAATTTCTTTATCAAGTCGAAAGATCTGGGCGGGAATGCAAAAGTTACGATCTTTGACCTGAGCGGAAAAGTAGTTCATTCATCAGGTTTCAATGTTGTAACCGGTGAATCTACAAATGAGTTCAATGTTAATCTTTCTAAAGGAGTTTATTTACTTAATGTAACTTCTCCTAAAGGAAATTATTCTCAAAAATTGATCATCAAATAATTAATTATTATCATAATAATTTCAAGCCGGTTTCAAAAGCCGGCTTTTGTTATTTTAAGAATAGAAATTTCTTCGATGCTTTCAATAAAATATATTAAATTGCTGATGTTTAAAAAGTAAAACTATGTATTCGCAAATAGAAATAGATTCCCAGTTCGATGGAAAATTGCAATTGATCTACCTGAATCAACCAGATAGTTATAACAGCCTTACCCAAATAATGCTGGAAGAGTTACGAAATGCAGTTCACAGATTCAGTAGTGATGATAATATAAGATGCATTGCTATTGCAGGAAAAGGCAAAGCTTTTTGTGCAGGCCAGAACTTGAAGGAAGCTTTAGGTTTTGATGAAGATGACAGAACGATCCAGAGATTTGTGATAGAATATTATAATCCGCTGGTGCTCGAAATTGTTAAATGTAAAAAACCGGTGATAGCATTAGTAAATGGACCAGCAGTTGGAGCAGGCGCAATGCTGGCAAGTATTTGTGATTTTACTTTGGCAACAGAAAGTTCTTATTTCTCTTTTGCTTTTGCCAATATAGGTTTGATTCCTGACACTGCCGGAACTTATTATTTACCAAAATTGGTAGGAAGACAATTGGCGAGTTATTTATCTTTCACAGGGAAAAAAGTTCCTGCTACAGAAGCTAAGAAAATCGGTCTGGTTGCTGATGTTTTTGCAGATTCAGATTTTGTTGAAAAATCAATGGAGGTTTTGACACAGCTTTCTCACGCCGCAACAACTGCGCTTTATCTTACCAAAAAAGCTTTTAATAAGTCTTATTCTTTCACACTTTCAGAACAATTGGATTACGAGTCCATTATTCAGCAAGATGCAGCTGAGACCGATGATTTTAAAGAAGGCGTTGCTGCTTTTATTGAGAAACGTTTGCCAAATTACAAAGGGAAATAGTTTTGAGAGTGGGAAAAAGAGAGTTTGTTGTTTTTTTCTTCCAACTTCCATCATTTATCAATCATCAGTTATAATTTATGACTCCAAAAGAGACCGCCGAATATATGTTCGAGAAAGATCTGTTTTCTCAATGGCTTGGAATTGAACTTATTGATATCAGAGATAATTATTGTCTTATAAAGATGCCTGTCAAATCAGAAATGATAAACGGACTTGGGACCGTTCATGGTGGTGTTACATTTGCATTTGCAGATTCAGCATTAGCGTTTTCTTCCAATAATTCTGGCGATGCTGCAGTGGCACTTAATTGTTATATTAATTTTACAAAAGCTGCAAAAAATGGCGATATTTTGACAGCGGAAAGTATTCTTTTGAATGATACCCGAAAAACAGCCATTTATGATATTACAATTAAAAATCAGAATGATGAGGTAATTGCAGGTTTCCGAGGAACAGTTTATAAAATTGGTAAGAAAGTGACAGAACTCAAAACCTTATAAAAATTAAAATTTCAAAAACTTCAAAATTTATTTTGAAGTTTTAAAATAAATTATAACTTTGTAATTCAAAGTTCTTTTTATGGAATCGAAAAATTATCAGGAAGAGTTGGCGCACATCCGTCAGATGATGGAACGTAGTTCTAGATTTATTTCATTAAGTGGTTTCTCCGGCGTGATTGCGGGAATCGTGGCATTGATTGGTTCTGTGTACGTTTATTTTATTTTCCAGAGGGAAGGGATTAATTATTTTGATGGGGAAAGAAATATCTATACGCCGGCTTTAGCCCAAGAGCTATTCTTTGTTGCTTTGATAATTTTGGTTTTGGCGATTTCCAGTGGTTATATTTTCACAGCCAGAAAGAGCAAAAAGAAGAACCTTAAAATTTGGGATTCGATTACGAAAAAATTGTTATTCAATTTTGTAATTCCATTAGTCGCAGGGGGATTTTTTTGCATCGCACTTTGGTACCATCATTATTTTCCCTTAATTGCGCCGTCTATGCTTGTTTTCTATGGACTGGCTTTGATCAATGCAGAACGTTATACTTTGAGCGATGTTAAATATCTTGGAATTTGTGAAGTCATTCTTGGAATCATTGCCTTATTTTGGCTTGGATGGGGATTGATATTTTGGGCAGTAGGATTTGGATTTCTGCATATTTTTTATGGGATATTGATGTATAGGAAGTATGATTAGAAAATCTGAATAAATTCATTTTCGAATTATCTCATTACCAAACTATTCAAATTAATTAGCGATGTTAAATATCAATCAACTCAACAAAGAATTCGAAAGTCGCGTAAGATTGGGCATTATGTCCGTTCTTATGGTCAACGATTGGGTTGATTTTACCGAAATGAAAAACCTCTTGAACGCCACCGACGGAAATCTCGCAAGCCACAGCACAGCGCTGGAAAAAGCAGAATACATCGAAGTGAAAAAAGAATTCGTAGGAAAAAAACCAAAAACATCTTACCGTGTAACGCAAAAGGGTAGGGATGCTTTCACAGAACATATCAATAACTTGGAAAAATTATTGGGACGATAATTCCCAATTTTTTTTGAAAATTAACTTTGTAATTCAAAGAACTTTATATTATGAAAAACTTTAATTATCTACTTTTTGCTAAAAGAATTTTCGTAACCTCTTTATCTTTTGGCTTAATTGCTTTATTTGGATATATAATAACCAAGCACATTGGTTTTGCAATTTTTGGTTATTTCTATCTAATATTTGCAGGTATTATCAACACTTTAATTCTTCTGTTTTTTCTCATCACAGCAGTACTTCACAAAGAGAAAAGGATTGAGTGTTTCCAATCTATTTTAATTCTAGGAATCAATATTCCGCTTTCAATTTTTTGTGCAATTATAGGCGATTCACTTTTATAAAACTTAACTATAAAATACAAATATTTACTTGATTAAGTCAAAAAATTAGTGTCTTAAAAAGCATTCGAATTTAAAAAAGCGTAGAGCTCTTTGTGAAAAAACTTTGTGCGCGTTGTGTTTAAAAAAGTCAAAAAAATTTAACCTTAAACTTTGAAATTCAAAGCAAAATATGACCAGAAAATCATTCATCAAGAAATCATTACTCGCAACAGGGGGATTGTCATTGTTCTACAGTTGGCAAGTCGAGCCGTTTTGGCTGGAGTTTGTAAAACAAGATCTACCAATCAAAAATCTGCCTGCAAAACTTCACAACAAAATCCTGATGCAGATCTCGGATTTGCACGTCGGAAATCGATTTGATTATAATTTCCTGATCGATTCGTTCCAAAAAGCAAAAACGTACAAACCGGACATCGTAGTTTACACCGGTGATTTCGTTTGCTGGGAAAATAATCCGGAACAATTTGAGCAGCTCAAGATCGTCATGAAAGAAGCTGTTCGTGGAACTTTGGGAACAGTCGCAATTCTAGGCAATCACGATTATGGTGCAGAATGGAAAGAAGGACATGTGGCTGATGAAGTTTCAAAAATCCTTACAGATTCCAAAATTCAGGTTTTGAGAGATGAAAAAGCTGATATTTCAGAACTTAATATTTATGGATTCGAAGAATTATGGGGAATCAATTTTAATCCCGAAAAATTAACCAAAACCATTAATCCGGATGAAGCAAATCTTGTGCTTTGTCATAATCCTGATGTCTGCGATTTGGATGTCTGGAATGGTTATCAAGGCTGGATTCTTTCAGGTCATACACACGGCGGACAATGCAAACCGCCTTTTCTTCCACCTCTCATTTTGCCCGTGAAAAACAGGAAATACACTTCCGGGATCATTGATTTGGAAGATGGACGAATGCTTTACATCAACCGTGCTTTGGGGCATTCTTATCAGGTCCGGTTCAATTGCAGACCGGAGATCACACTTTTTACTCTGAAATCAATTTAAAATCATATTATGAAAAAAATCCGCATTCGATTTCTGCTTTTTATCTATGATAATACGCAAAAGCTATATCGAAAATATTTTAAAAAAAAGAAAAGACAATGGGCATTTTCCCAACAGCAATTGCTGGCTTTTGAAGAAGATACTTTGGGCAGAAAGCTTGGTGAATTCTACAAAAAGCATGGTTTTACGATGATCCCGAAGATGGAGAATCACGATGTGCATCATCTGCTTACAGACTGTGGAACCAGGTTCGAGGAAGAGATTGCGATGCAGTTTCTGCTTTTGGGCAACGGAAAAATGAATGCGCATCTTTTGGCTGCCATTTTTTTAGGAAGTCTCATTCTTCCGGAATATTTCGGGATTTATATTCAGGCCTATAAGAAGGGAAAAAATATGAGGCCTTTCTACTATTGGGATTTTGAGAAATTACTTTTACAGAATTTCGAAAATGTGAAAGACTTCGTCCACCAAAAAGAAACCCCGGTTTTTTACTAGAATCCATTTACGCTTTAATTAATAAAACATCATAATTATGAAAAAACACCATTTAATTTTCATCACAGTTTTCGCAGTAATCGTTCTTTTCTACAAAGAGTATATCGCGCTCAACCTCGGGATTCTTGGAATCTTTTTGAGCATCTTGACCTTTACCCAAACTAAACCTGAATTTAGGAACCGAACATTTCTCACACTTTTTGTAACCTCCATTTTTTCATCTTTGGCTTTTGCCTGGTTTGGCGATGCTATTTCTTTCATAGCAGTTTTCACTTCTGTTTTTTTGCTGAGGTTCAAAGGAACTTATCCGAAACTAAAACCATTTTTGTACATAGAGGTTTTATTGGTGAATCTTGTCTCAATTGTAGGAAGAGTTTTCTATACAGAAAAATGGTATGAAAAACCAAAAGAAAGCAAAGGTTTCGGCAAAAAACTGATTACTTTTATCTTGATTCCAGGATTGTTTATCACGATTTTCTTTTTCATTTATGCGCAGGGCAGTGACCATTTTGCAAATCTGTTCAGAGATTCAGAACTCGAGTTTCAACCGTTGACGTTTGCCGTTCTTGCGATCATCGGATTTTACATCGGATTTATCTTTTGGAATTTCGGAGTAGAGAGATTCATTTTCAAACAAAATCATTATCTGAATGACGATTTTTCAGGTTTGGTTAAAATTCAAAAACCAACCTTTTCTTTCCTTGATATCGATTCCGAAAGAACCAGCGGACTGATTTCCTTTTCTGCACTTAATGTTTTGCTTTTGATTTTTGTTGCGACTTACAATTACGAGCAGTTTTTTGAAGTCACAAAATCAGCAGATAGTTTGAGCGCCGAGACACACGAACGTGTTAATGCTGTGATAATGTCAATTATAATGGCGATTCTCGTGACCCTATTCTATTTCAAAAAAGGATTTAATTTTGATAACAAAGCAAATTCCCTGAAAATTTCTGCTAAAATTTGGATAGTTCTCAATGCTGTTTTGGTAATCTCAGCTTCTCTCAAAAACTCTGAATATATCATTAATTATGGTTTGACCTACAAACGTTTGGGCGTTTACGGATTCCTGACAATGGCTTTGATTGGTTTGATTTTCACTTTCATCAAAATACAAAAAAAGAAGACCAATGCTTTTCTTTTCAACCAAATGTTTTGGGCTTGTTATGGCTTGATTTTGGTTTGCAGTTACGTCAATTGGGGCGGAATTATCACCTCCAACAATATCAAAAGAAAAGATTTTGTAGACAATTATCACTTGGCCTCCGTCAATTACAATGAACAGATCTTGTTGGATTACGCCGAGAAAACCGGAAATCGCGAAATGAAAAATCAACTAAGAGAAAGAATAGAATCTTATCAGAAAGAAACCTTTCTCTCAAAAATACTTTATTATGAATTTATTAAAATCGGAAAAGAATAGTTTGAAATATTTAGCTTTGATTCCATTATTTCTAGTGACCTGTAAAAAAGAACCAGAAGTAAAAGACACAGAAACAGATACTGTTGCTACCATTGAAAGACCGATTGATTCCTTGTCAACAATTCTGAAAACCGAAAAAGAATCCAATCAAAATATCGTAACAGTCGATGCATCAAAAATGCCAATCCGCTTGAATCTTGAAATCAAAAATCCGGATGACCAATTGATTTTAAAATTAGAAAACCTTAATCAACCAAAAATCAAAGGTTACCTGAAAACAGAAAAACCAATGAATTTGCGCTTCAATCAGATTCGATTACCAGACAACTCTTTCGACGGACCTTTCGGACCAACGATTGAGTATGACACCAAGCAAAAAGGCGAGTACTGGCTGATATTAGCCAAAAGCAATATGGCGGACGGAACGCCGGTCGGCAAATTCTTCGTAAAAATTGAATAAAAAAAGAATCTCTATTGAGATTCTTTTTTTATTGGAGTACTTATCTAACTTCTACTTAAGACTTTGTATAGCCAATTTATAACCTTTCATCCCAAAACCGGAAATCACAGCATCGCAACTTTCTGCAGTCACAGATTTCTTTCGGAATTCTTCACGCTTGTAAATATTGCTGATATGAACTTCAACTTTCGGTTTATTGATATTCTTAAGACAATCCGAAATCGCATAAGAATAATGGGTAAAAGCACCTGGATTGATCACCACAGCTTCAAAATCATCTTTCTGCAAACGGTTGATCAATTCCCCTTCGATATTAGATTGATAATAAGAAATTTCATCAGAAGAAAATTCGTTTTTCAAATCAGAAAGATAATCTACCATAGTAACCGAACCGTAGATTTCGGGTTCACGAGTTCCAAGTAAGTTGAGATTGGGGCCGTTGACAATAAGAATCTTCATAACGTTTTATAATTAATGTAAAAGTAAAAAATCCCCAGAAATTTCTGAGGATTTTTTGGATATAGTATAAGGATCAAGTGTAATTATTTCCCTAAAAGATTATTAAGACTCTTTTTAGCCTTATCGATCTCTTCGTTTGCCGTTTTTTTGGTTTCGTCAGCCGATTTTTTGAAATCCTCTTTTGTTTTGTCGGCAGAAGCTTTTACATCGGCCACTGTTTTCTTAGTTTCTTCGGAGATTTTAGCCTTTTCTGCATTAAGCTTATTTTTTACTTCAGCAGTTTTATTTTCAACGGCAGTCGTAACTTTTCCGCTGATGATACTGTCAGAACCTTTTACAACATTGCTGATCGCTTCCGAAGCTGTTGCTCCGAGAACTTGTGTAGAAGCCGTCAGATAATTTTCGTATTCTGTTTTTACAGTTCCACCTTCTGCTACATATGCATTCTTGGATTGAACATATTTTTCCTGGGCAGCCTGCAATTCTTTCTTAGCCGCTTCAATTTTTACCGGGTCATTGGTTGCCAAAGCTGCTTCATAGTTTTTCTGGGCGGTAGATAATGCCAAAGCTGCATCTTCATAGGATTGAGTGAAATCTATTTTCACTTCAGAGGATTCATTTTTTTTACAACTGTTAGCTGTTAGCACGATTCCCGCTAAAGCTAATGTCAAAAGTGTTTTTTTCATTGTATTATTGATTATTAATAATCTGTTTTGTTAATTTTTGCAACTCTTGGTCTTCGTCTGATCGTGAGATGTCCCCGTTCAGTCTTTTTACTTCCAATGTGTTCACCTGCTTTGCGAGATTAAGATAGGCTAGATATTTTTCCAGAATCTGAATTTTTTTCTCTGATGTTGCATTGGTCGCATTAGCGCTTTTTACAAAAGTTTGCAGATTGTCGTTACACAAAATGTATGCCTGAAATGCATTGGACAAAAAATAATCACTTACAAGAGAATTAGTTTCAAGATTACTGTATAATTTGGGTATTTCTACAGGCGCATACTGAATGATTTCTGAAATGTCTGCACCTTTCTTAGCGGCGTTCAGATACATCCCCTGGGTTTTCATTACACTATTTTCCAGGGAAAGATTGGTTGCGTCCAAAAGCTTGACCAGATTTTTCTTTTGATTGATGTCTGATAAAATCGTGTTAAGACTGAGCGCAATAAAAAAACCGATAAAGGTTGAAATCAAGGAAATGAAAAATTCGAAGCTTCTGGCCTTCCTTGTTCGCATTCCATCGAATAATTTTGAGTTGATTAGAAATAAAGTCAGCAAGACCAGAGCAACAGCAATAATAATGTACATATGTATTTTTTGTCAAAGGTAAGAATCTCTATAATTAATCAAAATAAAAATAGATAAACACACAGATTTTATAGATGGATCTAATGTTGGTTAATCCATAAATTTAAGATAAAAAAAATACCTTCAGAAATTTCTGAAGGTATTTTAAGTAGCCCGTAGGGGAGTCGAACCCCTCTTACCAGGATGAAAACCTGAGGTCCTAACCGATAGACGAACGGGCCAAACCTTTTATATTAATCTAAACTATTTACGTGTTTAGTTAATTTACTTTTTAAGTTAGAAGCTTTATTTTTGTGAATAATGTTCTTCTTAGCTAATTTATCCAATAAAGAGATAACTTTTGGTAACTGCTCAACTGCTACTGATTTGTTTTCTTCGTTTCTCAACGATTTCAACGCTGTTCTTGCAGTCTTGTGGTAGTATCTGTTACGAAGTCTTCTTACTTCGTTTTGTCTAATTCTCTTTAATGCTGATTTATGATTTGCCATATCGTTCAAATGTGGGTGCAAAGATAAAAACTAATTTTTAATTTGCAAACTTTTTTTAAAATTTTTTTAAAATTTATTTTGCCTTTTTGAAGTGAAGTTATGAGCGACTGATCTTTAATTTTGAAGACTAATTGTCTTCGTTTCTCCGTTAAGGCGGTGCAAAAGTAGTAATATTTTTTAATATTCAAAATTTTTCAAAAAACTTTTTTTTAAAGCCGTGATTTTCAGATAAAAAAAATGAAAGCTATTTTTTGATGACTTAAATTTTTGCTTGCAGCTATGATGAACAGAGATGTCGAATCTTTTTGTTTAAAAAGAATTATAGCAATGATTAATATCTATATTATAATTTGCCTGATTAACGCTTGGAGAATAAATCTTTTCTAAAGCCTTGATCAATTTACTAGATTTGATTAAAATCAAAAAAACCATCTGAAAGATCAGATGGTTTTTTTAATTCAAGTAGCCTATAGGGGAATCGAACCGCTGTTGCAAGAAAGAAAATCTTGAGTCCTAACCACTAGACGAATAGGCCATTTGGTTTTTGTGGACTGCAAAAATAGATACTTTATGCTTTTTTAGCAAATGATTTTGTCTATTTCAATTTTTTCTCGATTACTGTATTGGTGATTCCCTTGCTCTCCAATTCTTTTTGAGCGTTGACTGCTTCTTCCAATGTTCTATATTTTCCGCTGGTATAGTAGAAGATTCCGTTTTCTTTGTTTCTTACCATATCAGGAAGGGTTTTCATTATCGTGGATCTGGAATCCAACTTGTCTTTTCCGGCATAGACCTCTAAAGTATAATAACCCATTCCCAAAGCCTGGTTTGGAACAAAACTGATTGCCATAGAGTTACGGAATCCTGCATCTTTAGCCGTTTTCAGATTGGTATCTCTTACAGAGGCATAGTTTGTAGTTCCATAATAATACTTGTAGAATCCATTTTCTTTGATAGGCAGGATGTATTTCAGACCTTTCAGGGCAGGATCCTCGTTGGTGTATTTATTGGGTGTGCTCATCAGTAATATTCTGAAATCATTTTTCAGAGGCTGTTCTACTGGTTTTTCAGGTTCAGGTTCTTTCACGTTTCGGTCAACCAGTTTTTTATAACTTACTATGGCATTATAAATACTTTCCGCAATAGCTTGCTGACCTTCTTCTGTTGAGATGTAATGGGCATCATCATAATTATTGACGAAACCAGTTTCTATTAGGATCGATGGCATCGCATTCATTCGGAGAACGTGTAAGTTTTCCTGTTTTACACCACGTGACATTCTCTTGTCTTTTTTTACGAAATTCTCTTCTACCAACCCACCAATAATAAGGCTGGCTTCCAGATATTTGCTTTGCTGGATTTTAAGGGCGATCAGTGATTCTGGGGAATTTGGGTTGTAAGACGCAAAGTTTTCTTTGTCCTTTTCATCTAGGAAGATCACGTCATTTTCTGCTTTGGCAACATCTAGATTGGCCTTGTTCTGGTTAGGTCCTTGTACGAAGGTCTCGGTTCCTTGCGCTGTTGCACTTCTGCTGGGAGAGGAATTGACATGGACCGAGATGAAAAGGTCTGCTTTACTCCTGTTTGCAAGAGTGGTCCTGCTGGTCAAAGATGGGTATTCATCTATTTTTCTAGTGTAGATTATTTTATAGTCCTTGTTCTTTTCAAGCATTCTTCCTAATTTGAGAACAATACCCAGGGTAACATTTTTTTCCTGTACAGAACCTATGTCGGGATAGTTTCTATTTGCACCAATGTCGCTACCACCGTGTCCTGCATCTAAAACAACTGTAAATTTTTTTTGAGAATAATAGTGACTTAAACCGATAAAAAATGTTAACAGAAAGAAAATTTTATTATAAAATTTGAAGCTGGTCATTTTAATCTTTAAAATTTAATTAATTTTGAACCCAATTTCAGAATGACTGCATTGGCTCGAAGTATTTTCAAAAGTATATTACTAATTTTAAATATCCTAATTTTTAACAATATTTTATCACAAACTGTGCCTAAAAATATTGATGAAAAAAACGATGTTCGAGATTCTATAAGTATAAACAAAGACTCTTTAAACCTAAAAAAAGATACAATTCTTCCTAAAGAACAATTGGAAGATGTTGTAAAAATGAAGGCTGAATATAAAAACAGCTCTTCCATCACCAACAAGCAGACCACACTCCATAAAAATGCCCAGATCATCTATCAGGATATGCAGATAGATGCGGATTATATCAGATTCGAATGGGAAACCGGGAAGATCTATGCTAGAGGAGAGCAAGATGAGAAAGGAAAGATCATAAAGCCGGCGATCGCTACCCAGGCTGGAAAAAAATATGAGTATAACGAGGTCATTTATAATACCAAAACCAAACAGGCGATAGCTTTCAATGCAAGAACAGAAGAAAATGAAGGCGTGATTGTAGCGCAGAAGACCAAAAAATATAATGATTCGGTCTATGTGATGAGCCATGCTATGATGACCACGGATGAGTATTACATAAAAAAGAAGGATTCTTTACCGGATTATCATATCTCTGCGGCTTATATAAAGCTGCTGAAAGGTAAAAACAATTCACAAGTGGTTACCGGCCCCTTTCAGTTTTTCATAGAGCAGGTTCCAACGCCTCTGATTCTTCCATTTGCAATTCTTCCATTTTCGGATAAAAGATCGGCAGGTATTCTGATCCCGAGTTTTGGGGAGCGTCAGGATGTTGGGTTTTTTCTGAATGGTCTGGGGTATTATCAACCGATCGGAGACCACTTTGATTTGAAAATTCTTTCAGACCTCTATACTAAAGGAAGCTGGAATTTGAAGCCGGAACTTAATTATCTTAAAAAATACCGTTACTCGGGGAATTTTGCAGCGGATTATGGTTATACGGTCCGTGGGATAAAAGGTCTGGATGATTATTCCAAAACAAAGACCTTCCGAATAGCGTGGAGGCACTCTCAGGATTCAAAAGCCAATCCTTACTTTACCTTCAATGCCAGTGTGGATATTGTCAGCAGTAAGTTCTATAACAATACTGTCAACAATAACTATATCTTCAATGGAAATGTACTGAATACGACCCAGACATCCAGAGTGAATGTCACTAAAAGATTTTTGGATTTTCCTATAACGATCAGTGCGAGTGCAACCTATAACCAAAATTTTGCAACAGGTAATACAGATATCCGCTTGCCGGATATGACAATTGCCGTCAACCAGTTTTATCTCTTCAAACCGAAAACCGGTGTTAGAACAGGATTATTGGAAAACATCAATGTCAATACAGGTTTTGCGCTTAGTAATTATGTGACCACAACGGAGGGTGCGCTATTCAAAAGACAAATGTGGCAGGACTTGAAAACCGGGGCCAAAAACAATATTTCACTCTCTACTAATACTACTGTTGCTAAATATTTCACTTTTACCTTGTCAGCCAATGCAGATAATGTTTTGACAACAAAAACATTGGAAAAAAGCTATAATCCACTGACTAATCTTGTGGAGGATAACTACAAAAGCAATGTTGCAGGCTATACCACATTCTCCACAAGTGCAAGTTTGCAGACGGTCTTATATGGACAGAAGAACTTCAGCAAGAATTCTCCTATCGTTGCTATCCGTCATATGATAACGCCAAGCCTTAGTTTTAGCTATTCTCCTGATTTTGGCGATAGAAGCTGGGGATATTTCAGGAATTATTCTAATGCCAGAGGAGAGATGACGCCTTACTCTATTTTTGAAGGAGGGATCTATGGGGCACCCTCCTCGGGACTTCAGCAGACCATGGGTTTCAATATCTCGAATAATCTGGAGATGAAAGTAAGGTCTAAGACCGATTCTACCGGTGTGAAAAAAGTAAAGATCTTTGAAAATCTTAATGTTTCCGGAGGTTATAACTTTGCCGCCGAAAAATACAAATGGTCGGTATTCAGCGTCAATGCGCAATCTTCTTTCTTCAATAATAAACTGAATGTCAACACGAGCCTTACTTTGGAGCCTTATAAAATTATTTTTGAGGAAGGAAGTAGTATTGGAACAAGAACGGATCAGTTTGGACACTTTAGCCTTCAGGGGATCAATGTTCAATTGTCCTATCCCATGAGCGAGGCTATATTTGGAAAGAAAGAAGAACTCTCCAAAAAATATAAAAAGAAAGGCGAGATCCGGAACGAGAACTACTTCTTCGATGATGACAATTATGCCCATTATCAGCCAACCTGGAGCTTGAATGTGAATGCCAACTATGCCTATACAAGAGGCTTGTCCAGGGAAGGTACCACAACGGCAACTGTAGGTCTGGACGGAAGTATAAAGCTGACACCCTATTGGAACATCAACGGAAGTACGAGTTACGATGTCGAAAGAAAAGAGCTGGCAATGACAAGGATAGGATTTGCCAGGGACCAGCGTAGTTTTACGATCACGTTCAACTGGGTTCCTTTTGGACAGTACAAAGTCTACGATTTCTTTATCGGGATCAAAGCCAATATCCTGAAAGATGCAGTGAAATACAAAGAGAGAAGTTTCACACAGCCTAACAGCACTTTCTAGGATTTAAGGAAAATTTGTATAGTTTTGTAAAAATTAATTTTTGAAAATGAAGAAGATCATTCATACATCAGAGGCTCCGGCGGCGATTGGACCTTATTCTCAGGCCACTTTGGTCAATGGAACATTGTATATATCTGGCCAGATCCCTGTGGACCCGGAAAGTGGCAAACTGGTAGAAGGGATAGAAAAAGAGACCCACCAGGTCATGAAAAATCTGAAGGCGATTTTAAAGGCCGCCGATATGGATTTTGATAATGCTTTGAAAGCTTCTATCTTTCTTAAGAATATGGATGACTTTGCGGTTGTGAATGAGGTCTATGCTTCTTATTTCAATAATGATCAATATCCCGCCAGAGAGACTGTCCAGGTTTCCTGCCTTCCAAAAAATGTAGATGTGGAGATCTCTATGATTGCGTTCAAGGATTAAAAAATGAATTTTTTTAGGAATACATTTGGTGTTTTGGCCGGCTTGGTCGTTGCTGCTCTCATTATCACATTAGGGATAAAGATAGATTCCTCATGGGTGACCTATAAGCAATTTGCACCTTTTGACCATTGGGAGACGTTGTTGCGGTCGGTTCAGAAAAAAGATTCCTTTTTTGTGGCACTTTTGTTCTTTGGAGGGCTGGGCGTTACTTTTGGTGGTGTGGTTACGGCCATGATCGTGAAGTATGCCAAGGTGGCGTATGCTATTCTGATCGGTTTCATCATGTTGTTCATTGCGATGCTGGATATTATCATTTATCCATATCATCCGGTCTTTTACAAGATATCGATATTCCTGATATTCTTTCCTTTCTCCTGGATCGGTGGTAAAATAACAGAGATCATCTATAAAAGAAGAGAAAAACGGAAAAAGCAATTACTCGCTAAAAATAAAAAACCACAAGCTTAGACTTGTGGTTTTACTTTTAGTAGAACCCGCAGACATAGATGCAGTCATAAAAAACACAAATGGCATGATTACTCACTTAACCAAACAAAACTGCACGATCTGCGGGATTTTCTAAGCTTTTTTCTGGAAAGTTGCCAGCTTCAGGGCATCTTTGATCATCTTGCCCGGGCGGAAGACCGCTTTCACGCTCTTGATGCTGGCTGCGGTAACATTCTTTTCCTTATCTTCTCCTGTGCTGGAACCACCGGCCTGTAACGTGAAGTATTCTCCTACATAGACGATCTTGCCATCTGCAACATCTTCCGCGATCTTGGAGAACGTACTTTCTAATACTGCAAGGATATCTGCCTTGGAAACAGTGGACATTGTACCGGCGTGCCTTGCCAGATCGTTAAGCGTTGTCTTGCCATCTCCTACGATATTGGCATAATACTTTGCTGGTGCGTCTAAATCCCTTGGGTTTTTACGTGGGACTACGTTGAATTTAATTGACATCTTTTTCGTGTTTTTGTTAAAAATTAAAACTTATATAATAGAATAAAAGTATAAAATTTCATCATAACAAAAAGCGAATATCGTTGATCATTTCAATCTGTAGATAAAAATCTACAAATCAATTTAAAATCTTCAAGTTGTTTTGGCAAAAACAACTTGACCTTTTCAATAAAACAACTTGACCTTTTTAGTAAAACATCAAGTTGTTTTTAACCACCTCTGCGGATGTCCTGTCCATAGGGGTTGCAGAAGGGTATTTTTTTGTCTTTGTTACTTCTTTAGAAGACCTTCTATAAGCTTGTTCTGGGACTCTATAAGTTTAGCGATCTGCTCCTGATTTCTCAGGATACTCTCCATAAGTTCAGGTGATTGCATATTTATTACTGGACGATATTGATTTATTGCGGAACTAGAATCGCTGAATTGGTTATCAGAAAATATAATATTATTGGAATCACTTAGTAGGTCATTCATATCCACATCCAACTCTTTTGCCATTTTGCTCAGCAATATGGAATTGGGGATGCTCTTGTCGGACTCTATGTTGGAAATGGTACCCTGTGTCACATCCAGCCTGATTGCCAGATCGTCCTGAGACCAATTTTTGGCCTCGCGGTACCGTCTTACTTTTGTGCCTAAACTCATTTTATTAATATTTTAATCAAAAATATTAAAATATTAATGATATCCCCTTGATTTTTTTTTCATTTTTGTTTTGAGATTTTTTTATATTTATAATCTAAAAACACAAACAACGATGAAAAAAAACTACCTGTTATGGTTTGCCATCCTGGCATTCCTGATC
This sequence comes from Epilithonimonas hungarica, assembly GCF_900102265.1. Lineage (GTDB taxonomy): Bacteria > Bacteroidota > Bacteroidia > Flavobacteriales > Weeksellaceae > Epilithonimonas > Epilithonimonas hungarica. Next base: position 651,316 of record NZ_FNBH01000001.1, read on the forward strand.
GTTGGCTGTAGGAATGACAATTTCAACGCCAACGAAACTCACAACAACCAGCAAGCTTTAAAATTTCGGGTTGTCCCGAAGTCTGAGATCCCACAGATCATGAATGCCCTGCAGGCAAAGACCAATGATTTCAAAGTTCCTCTGGGTAGCCATTTTTCTACGATGGGGAAAACAGAAACTGTATTTGGGGAGATCAATACCAACTACATTATTGAAACCACAAACGGGACTGATGAGGTATATTACACATTCTCAGTGAGTCCTTATGCAGAATCTGCTTCTGAAACTTATAATCTGGAAGTGAAAACAGATAACACGGATGCTTCTGATGCTAAAGTAGTTGTTTATGAGCCGACAGCAGAATGGCTACTGAATGGTAATAATGATTATCTGACGTTTTCAGGAAACAGGAAAACCTATTCCCTGGATGGGACTCTGGAAAGCACTGTAACCTATCTTGCAGGAATGCCAAATTGTGAACCTCCGACACCATGCCCAGACTGCCCTATAAATGGTGGGGGCACTGGAGGTAATGGTGGAGGAACAGGTGGCGGAAATGGAGGAGGAAATAATGATGGCGGAGGCACTCCAGGAGGAGGATGGACAGGCAATGGATCAGGAACTGATACAGGGACCAATCCACCAACCAACCCGCCCACAAATCCACCAACGAATCCGCCTACCAACCCGCCAACGAACCCGCCAACGAACCCACCAACGAACCCACCGACAAATCCACCAACTGATCCCCCGACAGGTCCTCCTGGTGGTGGGGGTGAGATCCCGAATTGTCATAACGAGTGTTATGAAGATGAAGAGGGCGGGCAAATTTGTGATTGGGTTTGCGAAACTACAGCAGGTGCAAAACTGATAAAGAACTGTCCTAAAAATGGTTCAGAAGGCGGTGGTGGCGGTGTTGTGATCTATGATGAGACTAAAACGCCTTGCGCAAGAAACAAAGCATTATTACAGAATGCAAACGTACAAGCGTCTATAACGCAATTGAAGAACACTGCCGTAAATGGATCTGGAGAAGTGGGCTTCAAAAGCAAGAAAGACGGAACTCCTTCTGCTATAATTACTGGTGGTGCTCATAGTGTAAATTTTGGGGACAAGACAGGTTATGCAGGAGGGTATCATAATCATACCAAAACAGGAATCCCGATGCATTCGCCACCGGATATAGACCAATTGTTAGGTTTTGCAAGAGCGCAAGGAAATTATGGCGATCCTACGCTTGCTTTTGTCGGAATGGTAGCGCCAAATGGAATGCATTATATCATACGTTTTACAGGAACTTATCAGGATGCTTTAACAACTTTTTCACAGGATGAAATAGATATTTTTGAAAAAAATTACCAAACTAGATATAGAATATATAAACCTTCAACTGGGGATATGAATAACGACACAATTGAAATTTTTTTTTTCAAAGCCCTTAAAGATATGGGACTAGATAAAAAAATCGTTTTACAAAGAGTAGAAAATGATGGGACAATAAAAACAATAATAAAAAATAATGATGGAACAATAATGGCTGTTCCTTGTTCTTAAATAATAAAAAACATGAAAAAAATAATATTCTTAACACTTTTTGTTATTTCAATGAGTTGTAAAACACAGGAATACCCCTTAAAAACAGATTACACAGAAGTACCTAATTATTCATATCTAAAGGATATTAACAATGAATTAGATTCATATATTGGTATTTATAACGCTAATTTTCAAGGAAGAGAAATAACCATATTTATTACAAAAGAAATCCATAAACTTTTTGATCAAGGTAAAAATAAATTTTATAAAGATGTTTTATCTATAAAATATGTAATTGTAAATTCTTCTGGAATCACTCTTCAAAATACTCAAAACATGACTTTACCAACACAACAAATAAGGCATACGATTTATAGTCAATGGGCTGAAGAAAATGGAAATCTAATGCTTTTTTATTATGGAGGTACCAACTGCGGAGTTGGATGGGGAAGTATTCATTTGAAAAAGATAAACGCTACTCAACTTTCTTGGGAATATCTACCCAATGATATAATTCTTGATAATAGCCGATGTCCCGCAGGGACAGATATCAATATCTACCTCCCAGAGACTAAAGATTTGATATTTACAAAACAATAATTAAAAAGCCCCAGCAATGGGGCTTTATGTGTGATGAAAAAAATATTATTAATATTTGCCTTAATACTAGGCATCGTGGGCTGCAAAGCCCAAACTTATCCTCTGAATACTTATTATGGAGATGTTCCAGAATATTCTTATATGAAAGACCTGGATAATGTACTGTCACCCTATGTAGGCATCTACAAAGCCACGTATAACGGGAATGAGACTACCTTGTATATTACGAAGGAGGAGAAAATGCTTAAGGTTAATTCATTAAATAAAAAATACTTTAAGGATGTCCTTCACATCAAATATACCGTAAAGAATATCTCAACAGGAGCTATACTGCAGGATACCCAAAATGTAAATACACAGGATAACAAGATTACAAGTATTGGAACCTTAGTTTTTGATAATAATGCTATTGACCTTATACACTACGGTGCAGGCTGCGGGCTTGGAGGAGGAGACATCAAGTTGAAAAAACCATCAGCCAACCAGATCAGCTGGACCTTTTCCCCGGAGTCTACCATGATGCTTCCCGGACAATGCCCCAACGTGGATAGAAAGATCTATCTTCCCGAGGCAGCAAATCTGATATTTACAAAACAATAGTTATCAAGCCCCTGCAATGGGGCTTTTTATGATTATGATGAAAAAACTATGAAGAAATTATTTTTACTACTCTCGCTTTCCTCTTCTCTTATTCTTTTTGCTCAGGAAGATTCTGACGTTTCAATACATAGTAATACGATAATGCCTATTCGTTACGCAAAAGTTACTTTTGAAGGAAAAACCTACTATAAAAATACTGATGAAAAAGGAAGGCTAAAGTTAGATAAAGGAGAAAAGATATCTAAGATAAGTGCAACCGGCTTTGAGGATTTTTTTCCGGAAAATAACCAAAAGGAATATACACTTACAGCTAAAAAATCAATTGAAAGTAAAGGTGATCTTCCAAAAAATAAAATAAAGACAACTATTGGTAAATTATATAAGAAAACAGACCTTTATAGGGGAGCAACAGATGCTGTTTCAACCCAGGTACAATATTTACCTTATAAAAATGATTACCCTGAAACAGCATTCATAAGAAGCATAAGTTTTTTATCATTTTTTTCTACTAAAGCAAAAAAGCAGCCTATCATCCTCCGATTATATAAAAATGACAATGGACAGCCGGGTGAGCTTTATGGGACAACAGATTTCGTAGTAGAATGCAAACCAGGAAAAAGTATCAATAAGGTTGATCTTTCAAAAAGTAATATCATTCTTCCTAAAGAAGGATTATTTATAGGATTGGAATGGATCAACATCCCTGCTACTGTCTTAAAATATGATTACATAAAAAATATTGACGGCTCGTCTTCAAAATCAAAGCAATCTATTCTTAATCTTGGGGTAGCATATGAATCAACAGATGAAGACAATAATTTTTGGATTCTATCTAGTGATGGCTGGAAAAAATCTAAACCTTTGTCCAAGCTCTCCAAAATAAATTTTGAAATAATAATTTCTGATTAAAATAAACTAAATAAATGTGTATTTGAAAAAATAAAAACCACAAACTTAAGTTTGTGGTTTTCGTGTAGTATAGTTAGTTTAAATAAATTTTAATAAGCTGTTTCGTGAACTTTTACAGCACGTCCGCTCGGGTCATTCATCTTTTTAAAAGCTTCGTCCCATTCTAATGCTACAGGTGTAGAACAAGCAACAGATGGAACAGAAGGAACACAACTTGCAGCAGAATCACTTGGGAAATGATTTTCAAAGATCGTTCTGTATCGGTACTCCTCTTTGCTCATTGGAACGTTGATCGGGAATCTGAACTTTGCATTGGCCATCATTTCGTCCGTTACTTCGTCCTCGGCAACTTGCTTCAAAGTGTCGATCCAGGAATAGCCAACACCATCACTGAACTGTTCTTTCTGTCTCCAGGCGATGCTTTCCGGGAGGATATCTTCAAAAGCTTTTCTAAGAACCCATTTTTCCATTCTTTCAGGCGTTACCATTTTATCTTTTGGATTGATGGTCATTGCAACATCCATGAATTCTTTGTCAAGGAAAGGAACCCTGCCTTCGATTCCCCAGGCCATCAAAGATTTGTTGGCCCTAAGACAATCATAAAGATGGAGTTTGCCCAATTTTCTCACTGTTTCTTCATGGAAAGCCTGAGCTGATGGCGCTTTGTGGAAATACAAGTAACCTCCGAACAGCTCATCCGAACCTTCTCCGGAAAGAACCATTTTAATTCCCATAGACTTGATCACTCTGGCCAAAAGATACATTGGTGTAGAAGCTCTGATCGTGGTAACATCATAAGTTTCCAAATGATAAATTACGTCTTTGATGGCATCCAGACCTTCCTGAACGGTATATTTGATCTCGTGATGTACGGAGCCAATATGGTCAGCTGCTTTTCTGGCCGCTGCCAGATCCGGGGAGCCTTCCAATCCAACAGCGAAACTGTGTAGTCTTGGGTACCAGGCTTCCTGCGTATCGCCACTTTCTATTCTTTGTCTTGCAAATTTTGCAGTTACGGCAGCAATGATAGAAGAATCCAAACCACCAGATAGTAAAACCCCGTATGGAACATCACTCATCAACTGTCTGTGTACGGCCTCTTCCAGTCCTTTTCTGATAGCAGCGATATCCGTTTCGTTGTCTTTTACATTTTCGAACTCTGTCCATTCTCTTTTGTACCATTGTTGTAGCTCTTGCCCGTCTTTGCTGTAAAGGAAATGCCCGGGCAAAAATTCTTCAATCTTGTTACAAACGCCTTCAAGCGATTTTAGTTCAGATGCAACATAAAAACTACCGTTTTTATCCCAACCCATATATAATGGAACAATGCCCATGTGGTCTCTTCCTATTAAATACGCATCGTTCTCTTCATCATATAATGCAAATGCGAAAATTCCATTTAATTTCTCAAGAAAATTTTTCCCATCTCTTCTATACAGAGCTAAGATCACCTCGCAATCAGATTGGGTCAAAAATTCATAATCGGGAAATTCAAGTCTTAATTCTTGGTGATTGTATATCTCTCCGTTTACAGCCAAAGCTACTTTTCCATCTTTTGTGAATAATGGTTGCTTTCCGGATGTTGGATCCACGATGGCCAATCTTTCGTGAGAAAAGATAACATTGTCGTGTTGATAGATTCCGGACCAGTCTGGCCCGCGATGTCTTATTTTCTTAGACATTTCCAATATCTGAGGTCTTATCACTTCATTTTTTTGTTTTGTGTCAAACACACATACAATTCCGCACATTTTTTTATTTATTTTCTGTTTTGATTAAAATTATATTGCAAAAATATATTTACTAATTCAAAAATAAAATTATTTTTTGTTTTAATGTTTGAAATTTAATTTATTTTACATTTTTGGTTAAATATTTTCTTTTTATAGGTGGGAAATAGTAATTATTATTGATTTTTTATATAAATTAAAATTTGTAGACTGATTTTTAGATAAGAATAGGCTGGAAATATTGATTTCAGCAAATTTTTTAAATAAATATTTATTTTTTTTATTAAAACTGATTTTTTTTATTTGTAGATTAGAAAAATTGTACGATTTTTGCAACGAAAATTGTATTGTAAATGCGAAATGGTCTTCGGAGCATTTCAAATTGCATTTATGATTTTTTTTCATCATTTGTGTTTTTGCCCTCTTATTCATAGTAAGAGGGTTTTTTATTTTGTATGATTTTGCTAGGCCATATTTATAGTATAACTTTGCAAATAATCTAAAAAAAGTAAAAAAATATGTCAACTTACGTAGTTGTAGGTCTTCAATATGGGGACGAAGGAAAGGGTAAAATCACAGACGTCTTATCGGCAAAATCTGATTATGTGGTACGTTTTCAAGGAGGCGATAACGCTGGTCATACGGTGTATGTCGGTGATGAAAAATTTGTATTGCATCTTTTACCTTCTGGTGTTTTACAATGCAAAGGGAAATGTATTATTGCCAACGGAGTAGTTGTGAATCCAAAAGCTTTTATCAAAGAGATCGAGCAGATCGAGAGCAAAGGACTGAAAACAGACCACGTTTTTATCAGCAGAAGAGCACACGTTATCATGCCTTACCATATTTTGCTGGATACGTATAGAGAAGAAGAACAAGGGGGAACGCAGATCGGAACGACTAAAAAAGGAATCGGTCCTTGCTATGAAGATAAGATCGCAAGAGTCGGGATCCGAATGATCGATCTTCTAAATCCTGAGGTTCTGAAAGAAAAGATCGAAAAGAATTTAAAGACAAAAAATTCACTTTTTGAAAAATATTTCGAAAAGCCAACATTGGATGTTGAGGAAATCTACCAGGAATTTTTAGCTCTGGGTGAAAAACTGAAAGACAGGATTGTTGATACAGAACTGGAGATCAATGAGGCAATCAACGAAGGGAAAAACATCCTATTCGAAGGAGCTCAGGCACTGATGCTTGATATAGATTTTGGAACTTATCCTTATGTAACTTCTTCTTCGCCTTCTACGGGCGGTGTTTGTACCGGGGCTGGTGTCCCACCGACTGCTTTGAAAAATCTTATTGGTGTTGCAAAAGCTTATACTACAAGAGTTGGTAATGGACCATTTCCAACAGAATTGGATAACGAATTAGGAGAAAAGATCAGACAAATCGGTTCAGAGTTCGGAGCTACCACAGGAAGACCAAGAAGAACGGGTTGGTTGGACCTGGTTTCCCTTAAGCATGCTTGTATGATCAACGGAATCAATAATCTGGTCATTACTAAGTTAGACGTCCTTACGGGAATTCATCCTTTGAAAATTGCTACCAAATATAAAACCGAGGATGGAAAAATCATCGACTATTTCACATCATCTACAACCAAATTGTACCATTATGAACCGATCTATGAGGAATTAGATGGTTGGGACGGAGATATTACTAATGCAAGAACTTATGATGAACTTCCAGCAAACGCAAAAAAATATATCGAATTTATCGAAGAGCATTTGGGGATCAACGTTTATTTGGTTTCTGTAGGACCAGAGCGTTCTCAGAATATTATCAGAAAAGAATTATTTTAATATTAATAATTTTCTACTCTATAAAAATAAAATCCAGAATCTAATTCTGGATTTTTCATTTGTGTTTTTGCCTTTCCAAGAAAAATAAAAACTTCCTTGGTTCTGAAAATTGCATCTATTTTTCAGAGCATTCGTGTTTTAGAGTTTTTATGCTTTTGATTTTTGTCTTGTTTGACGGTGCAATAATATAAATTCTTCAAAACAGGAAAAAGAAATCTTCAGTTTATCTGTTTACTTATATATACTCACGGTATTTGAATTTCTTAATTTTTAATTTAATTATTTGAAAATCAAATAAGTTTATTTGTAAAACAGTATTTAGAAATTATTGATGATATAAAGGTTAATGTCAGTTTCAGAAGGTAAATTAAGCTTTCTGCGGATCCTGTACTTCTTGTTTTCGATAGCTCTGATGGTGGAATTGGTCGCTGTTGCGATCTCTTTTGTGCTGAGATTGAGTTTGAGTAAGGCGCATACTTCTAATTCTGTCGAAATAAGATTAGGAGAAATTGCTAGGATTTTATCAAAAAAATCAGGAAATTGGGATTTAAAATAAGTAATGAAAAGTGAATTTTTACTCATTGCCAAATCATACAATTCACCTGAAAAATTGATCTTGTCTGTTTTCTGAATAATATTATTCAGTCTTTCTTTCTCTACATAGTATTTTACAAGAATACGTTCTTTGCGATATATAAAATACATGCCAATAAAAGTGCAAAAAGATATTTCAAATATTTTATAGATCCTGACATACCATTGTTGTTTTAAAGTAAGATTGACACTGAAAAATTGGCTTAAATAATAATTTGTTCCGGCATTGATCAAAAACCAAATAAGATATGAAACAACCAGGAAAAATATGAACCATCTGTCCCGGATATGGTCAAAGAAAAAAGAGAGTGCTATAGTAAGGGAAACATATGAAAGGTAATTCATACAGCCTTCTCCAGAAATGGTATCGAAATAAAAAATAAAAAAACCGAGAGAGAAAAAAAGCAAAAAAAGCAGATTGCTATTGAACCTGATCCTGTCAGGAAAAAATAATGTTCCTAACATAAATAGGGCAGCCATTGCGAAAATTAAAAGGCTGTCATACTGCTCAAGAACAATATTTAGAACGATATTGCAAGCTAATAGTAATACAAGGGTCAAAGTATAAACGTCAAACAAGATGCTCTTCTCATATTCCATCTCATTTTTTGCAAGATCTCTTTTTTTAGCTAATATAGAAGCTATTTGGTTCATTTAGGTTATGTGGTTTTTCTTGATAAATAATTCATAAGTGTAAATCAATATTTTTATTAATTCCACTCAAAGTCAATTAATGATAAAATTGCTTTCCAATGTTTATATTCAGCCAAATTTACTCAGTTTTTTTAATTGAATTTATATTCGTTTAAATGCGATTAACAAATTTTAACTTTTTATAATCCGTTTTGGAATCAAAATTGAAAATGACTAAGTAATAATTCACATTTTGTGAAAAAATAAAAGGTTATGAAAAACTTATTTTTAACAGGAGCAAGTATCATTTTATTATTATCCTCATGTAATAAAGATGAGAAATTACAAACAGCTTCTTTGGAACAACAAAAACTGGATTATCAAGCAAGACAGATTGATATTGAGAAACAAAAATTAGCAATAGAAAAAGAGAAGATCAATTTTGAAAGACAAAAAGATAGTCTCAATAAAGTTGAAGCGGAGAAAGAGCAGGAAAGAAAAGCAGAGGCTAATCGTGTTCCCAGAAAAAGGACTACAAGAAGTTCTTCTTCTGGAAGTGTTGCAAATAACTCGTCTTCAGCTTCCAGTGGTTCAAACACAGCTGCCACAACCACAACAGCTCAGAAAAAAGGTTGGAGTAGTGCTGCAAAAGGCACAGTTATTGGTACAGTTGGTGGAGCAGCGGCTGGAGCAATTATCTCCAAAAAGAATCCAGGTCTTGGTGCTGTGATCGGGGGTGTTGCAGGTGGTGCAACGGGTTACACGATTGGACGGGCAGAGGACAGAAAATCGGGTAGAGTACAGAAGTAAATTTTCTTCATATATATTTTAACACGGAAAGATTGCTTATTTTTGGTAAGCAATCTTTTTTTATGCTTTTACTTCTAATATCTATAATAGGATTATTGATCATTAATTTCGGAATGGGATCAATTATCAAAAATATTTTAAAAATCGATTGTCAGAGCTTTGCTTTGACTTCTTTTTTAGGGATTTTAAGTATTGCTTTTTTCCAAACCATAATTGCATTTTTTTCACCATTAAATATTTTTGATGAATCCGTTTTTCTAATTTTTGGATTGATTGGAATTCTTATTTTTCTAAAAAAGAAAGATTTTTCATATCCCGATATTAGAAAAAATTTCAACGTTTGGTTTTATTTTTTTGTTACAACTATCGTTTTTGTCGGCTCGTTTTCACCGTTTTTTTATGACCATTACAGTTATTACAGCCCAACCATATCGATGTTGAGAGAAGTTGGACTTGTAAAAGGAGTCTCCAATCTGGATCTATTATTAGGGCAATCTTCCTTTTGGCATATTTATCAATCTGGGTTTTCAAACATTTTGGACGGATTTCTGCGAATCAATTCTTATTTGTTGATCCTATTTTTGATGTATATTTACGAAAGAAGGCAGTGGGTCTTATTGGTTTTCATTCCATTTTTTCTAATTTTCATACAACAGCCAAGCCCGGACCTGCCAACATTTATAATCGCCCTAATTGTTCTAAATGAATTATTAAATAATACTGACAGGAAATTACTTTTGTACCTTTCAATATTTGCTTTTTGTATAAAACCAATAATGTTCTGGTTGCCATTATTAGTTGTGTTAGAAAGTATTAAAAAAAGAAGCTTCAAATTCCAAATGTTGCTTCCGATTTTTACTTTTGGGATTCTATTTTTAATAAAAAATCTCTGGCTTTTTGGTTTCCCGGTTTTTCCGGTTTCCACAATTGATTTTGATTTACCTTGGAAGCCCAGTCAGGAGATCCTAACCTATTCTTCTCAAATCGGGTTGATGAAATCTTATGATATGCATTATTCCTATCAGCAGATTCTGGATTTCAACCTTTTGGAAAAGATTTATCATTGGTTTACTATTGGATTCAAATCTGTTTTTAATATTGGAATTATATTAAGTATTTTGATTTTAGGATTTTTGGCTTTCAAGAAAAAAGATAGATTTTATGTATTACTTTTCATTTGTGTCTTAATTAAACTTGTTTTAATTATCATATTTTCAGCTCAGTATCGATTTTTTATTGATGTTTATTTGATCACGTTATTTCTTATCTTCAAAAATATTTCTGAGAAGAAAGTTATTTTCACATCTGTTGTTTTATCAATTTTAATTTCTACAATTTTCACCTTTCCTGGTTTTGTAAAAGACAAATTCCATATGGGGAAATGGATGGCAGGTTTTCAAATATCGCAATTTATCAAACCAATCGAATTCGGGTCCGAAATACCGAGACGCTATCAATTAGGAAATCTGAAATTCAATGCTACAAAAGGATTGGTTGATAAAACGTCTTTTCCAGCAATGTCTCTTTATTGGCTGAGGACTTATCAATATTATGGTGTATTTCCTCAGATTTCAGATCATGGATTTATCCAGAAAAAATTAACAGGGAAAGAGAAAATCAAACTCCAGGAAATCATTGATGATTTAGAAAGGCCCAAACAAAAAATACCTTAAAATTTCTCTATCTTTGAATATCATTTTAATTAAATTCAACTTTGGATTTAATTCTTCATTTTTAATTATTAATAGCAATGCCCGATTTTTTACATCCCGATAAAGACAATTATTCTGATGACGATTTGATTCAGGAAGAGAAGATCCGTCCGCAGAGTTTCAGAGATTTTGCAGGGCAAAGAAAAACATTGGACAATCTGGAAGTTTTCGTAGCTGCAGCTAAAAACCGGGGGCACGCTCTGGACCATGTTCTTTTGCACGGTCCGCCGGGATTGGGAAAAACAACTCTATCCCATATTATTGCAAACGAATTAGGCGTTAATTGCAAAATTACCTCAGGTCCAGTTCTGGATAAACCGGGAAGTTTGGCAGGATTACTTACCAATCTTGAAGAGAATGATGTTCTTTTTATAGACGAGATCCATCGCCTGTCGCCTATTGTGGAAGAATATCTGTATTCTGCGATGGAGGATTACAAGATAGATATCATGCTGGAAAGCGGTCCTAATGCGAGAAGCGTTCAGATCGGACTCAATCCTTTTACATTGATTGGTGCGACCACAAGAAGCGGGATGCTTACCAAACCGATGCTTGCAAGATTCGGGATCCAAAGTAGATTAGAATATTATACCATCGAGCTTTTAGGAATGATCATCGAAAGGAGCGCACGTGTCCTAGGCGTGAAGATCTATGAGGATGCTGCGCTCGAAATTGCAAGAAGGAGCCGGGGAACACCCAGGATTGCCAATGCACTTTTGAGAAGAGTGCGTGATTTTGCTGAAATTAAAGGGAATGGAGAAATTGAGATCGAAATCACAAAATTTGCACTGAATTCTCTCAATGTGGACGAATTTGGATTAGATGATATGGACAACAAGATTATGCGTGTGATGATAGAAAATTTCCGGGGAAAGCCAGTCGGGATTTCTGCACTTGCAACTTCCATCGGAGAAAATCCGGAGACTTTGGAAGAGGTCTATGAGCCCTTTTTGATTCAGGAAGGATTTATCATAAGAACCCCGAGAGGAAGAGAAGTGACAGACAAAGCCTATAAACATTTAGGGATTTCCAGACCGAAAAATCTTGGGGAATTGTTCTAATATGATTATTTAGACTACTTCGAACCACCTTATTGAGTTTGGGCAGCTTGATCCGCCCCCGTTCCCGCTTTTTTCTTTTTACCAAAAAAGAAAAAGAGCTCCACTCAGGTCGGGCTGCTGCAATTCGATGTTTATAATTCGGGATAATTTATTATATTAGTAAAAAACAAAAATTCCTATGAAATCACAATTATTAACAGATAGATATAAAGATTTGGTGATTGCATATGGCAAATAAAATAATAAATAACTATATATGAAACTCTATCCAATCCAATGCGGAAAATTCAAATTAGATGGTGGTGCAATGTTTGGTGTTGTTCCAAAAACGCTTTGGGAAAAAACAAATCCGGCTGATGAAAAAAATCTCATTGAATTAGGAACTCGTTCTCTTTTGGTAGAAGACGGTAAAAAATTAATCCTGATCGATTGTGGCCTTGGAGACAAACAAGATGAAAGATTCTTCGGACATTATTCACTTTGGGGAGATGATTCCTTAGACAAAAACTTGAAGAGATACGGATTTGTAAGAGAAGATATTACAGATGTTTTTTTGACACACCTTCATTTTGACCATTGCGGTGGTGCAGTGGAATGGAATGATGACAAATCGGGTTACAGACCTGCTTTCAAAAATGCACATTTCTGGACCAACGAAAATCATTGGAAATGGGCAACTGAACCCAATCCAAGAGAAAAAGCAAGCTTTCTGAAAGAAAATATTCTCCCCCTGGAAGAAAGCGGGCAGCTCAATTTCTTGCCACTACCAACAACCGGAAATTATGGATTTGCTCCCGATTTGAAAATGGATGTGATCTTTGTTGATGGACATACGGAAAAACAAATGCTTCCTGTTCTTCAATATCAGGAAAAAACAATTGTTTTTGCAGCTGATCTGATTCCTACGGTTGGTCATATTCCACAAGTTTATGTTATGGGTTATGATACACGACCATTACTAACGATGGAAGAAAAAGGGAAATTCCTAAAGCAATGTGTGGACAACGAATATCTTTTGTTCTTTGAACATGACGCACATAACGAATTGGCAAGCCTTAAAATGACTGAAAAAGGTGTGAAACTTGATCAGACATTTAGTTTTAATGAAGTTTTTGGATATTAATAAATTATGGATATAAAAGATACGATTTCGACTCAGGACGAAGATGTTCCCATACCCAAGATAATTGGATTGACTGGCGGAATTGGTTCCGGAAAAACATCGGTCGCAAGAATTTTAGAAGAAAAAGGATTTCCTGTTTATTATTCTGATAATGAAGCAAAGAATATTGTCAACAAAGATTCTGTTCTCAAAGAAAAGATCACTGAGCTTTTAGGAAAAGGTGCTTATTCTGATGGAGTTTATAACAGAAAGTATGTTGCTGAAAAAGTTTTTAATAATTCTGAATTATTGGAACAATTGAATCATTTGATTCATCCGGCTGTAAGAATCGATTTTGATAAGTGGGTTGCTGCCCAGGATTCTGAATTTGTTTTTAAAGAAACAGCTCTTCTTTTTGAATTAAAATTGAATCTACAATGCTATAAGTCTCTTCTTATTACTGCTGATGACAATCTCAGGATCAAAAGAACTATGGATAGAGATGGCAAAACTTATAGAGAAGTAGAGACTGTGATCCAAAAGCAAATGCCGGAAAAAGAAAAATGTAAATTGGCGGATTATATCATTTACAACAATTCCGACCAAGAAAGTCTGAGGGTTGCAACAGAAGCTTTTATAGAAGAACTTAAATGAATTTTTAATACCATAAAAAAATAAAACTCCCCGAATCTTTGATTCGGGGAGTTTTTGTTATTTCAATAAACGATGTTTTAGTTTTTGATGAATTTAGTTTGAGATTTTTCTCCGTCAGATTCTAATGATAAGATGTAAACACCTTTTGTCAATTTAGAAACATTTACTTTTCCGTCAGTAGTTCCTTGATTTACCAATTGTCCGCCTACAGAGTAGATCTCGAATTTAGTTTTAGAAGAAACATTAGAAATATTGATCACATCTACCGCAGGATTTGGATAAATACTGATATTATTTTTCTTAACATCTGTTACCGCAAGTGTTTCTGATATTTTAACTGCATAATCTTCAACCTCTCCGTAAGTGAAAGAAGCACAAGGACCAGTCGGTGCAGTGGAGTATCTCATGATCACTCTCATTCCTACAGTTTTGTCTCCGGTGTATGCCGTGGAAGGAACAGCAAAAGTAGCACTAACTGTTGCTGTTGTACTAGCAGCACTTGTCATTACTTTTTCAGAATCTTCGTAAGTTCCGTTTCTGTTAAAATCGATCCAGACTGCAACAGCCTCGCTGTAAGTAGTTCCTGTCCAAGCTTTGGTAACAGCTATTGTATTTCCTGTGGAATTTTTCACCAATTGAACTAATCTTGTATTATCAGATCCATAATTGGTATAGTAACCTGCTCCGGAATTACTTGTCATTACCGTACCTCCGCCAGCTGGTGTTACTACCACTTTTGAGATATATTCATCTGAAGAATCAGAAGAAGTAACTGTACAGTAAGTTATGCCTGTTGTTCTGAAAGTTTTGCCGGAATAAGTTCCTGTAGTTCCACTACAGATAGAAGCGACTTCTACATTATATTCTGTGTCTTCTTCTAATTGTGTGAGCGTGTAAGTATTGGTTGTGATGCCATTTACAATGGTCCAGTTTGTATCAGTAGTTTTTTTGTAACGTAAAGAATAAGTGGCATTGGCGATAGCGTCCCAATCAACTTTAGCACCAGTCTGTGTGATACTAGATACAGCAACTCCTGCAGGAGCTGTGCCATCACAATTTACCATTGCGGATACTGTTACTTTGCCTACAGCATAAAATACATTATCGATTGCTGATACTCTAACTATGATCTGTGTATCTGTAGGAATACTTGAGAAACTCAATTCTTCTGAACCATCATTGGCGGTAGAAGCAGATAAAACTGTCCAGGTAGTTCCATTATTTGTAGTGTAATCTATTTTAACATTGGCAACGCTATATGGTGCCGCATTGGTGTTCACAACATCCCAAGTAAATGCGGAAGCAGCATTATTATAAGCTTTGGTCGTGCTAACTTTGAATGGTCCATCATTTCCTACAGTGATCAATTGAGAACCGATCTGGGTCTGTTGTTGTTTGATATCGGCATTATTATCTCTTACCGTTACACGGAAGTTCATAGCTCTCGCAACATTAGAAACTGCTTCCCAATCAGCAGCACTTGATAAGGTTCCATTCAAGACATTGCTTAGTTTAGGGAAATATCTGTAAGGTAGATCAGAACCAGTAAGAGATCTGAATTTTGGTCCAGCTGTATTATTGCCTGTAACAGTTGTTATGGCGCTGGTAGCTCTGTCATATTCTTCCCAAGTGTAAGTCAACGGGTCGCTTTCCGGATCTGTAGCAGAAGCGGTTAAAACGAAAGCTGTTCCTTTAGGAATTGTTTTGTTTGCCAAAGTTGCTACTACTGGTGGATTGTTTGTAATGGCAGTGCTTACCTCACAACTCTGAGTATTAACATAGGTCTGAACCTGCTCTATACTTCTAACATGGAAGTAAGCATCGGAATGTGCCTGTACATCTGCGCTTGTAATCCCGGCGTAACCCATGATGGTAGATCCGGAACCAGGTTCCATATGTGCAGTATTGTAAGGGGCTGATTGAATACCATGTGAAAAAGTATGGTCAGCTCCGAACTGATGCCCCATTTCATGAGCTACATAATCAATATCGAAGTTATCTCCTTCTGGACCACCTGATCCCGGAGAAGTAAAAGCTGACCCTTTAGCTTCTTCATCTGAATTGCTGGAAGGATTTCGGCAAACATTACCGATATCTCCTGCGCTTCCACCGCCTCCCGAACGTCCAAATAAATGACCTATATCGTAAGCGGCATTGCCGATAACCGAAGTTAGTGTCTGCTGGATTTCAAGGTTCCATGCTCCTCCTGCTCCAGTAGAAGCATCAGAGTATGGATCGGTCGCTGCATTGGTGTAGATCAATTGAGGGAAATCCTGGACATTCATATGAATGGCAAAATCTTTTTCAAAAACACCATTTACTCTCGTCATTGTAGCATTGATGGCTGCTGCTGCCTGAGGAACGCCTCCGAAATACGTCGTATATTCTCCTGTCACAGAAATAGCCAGTCTGTAAGTTCTGTACTTTTTATCACTGGATCTACTGAAGTTGGTAACGTCATGGGTGAAATCTGTAGAATTGGAAAGATCTTCCATTTGCTTTTTGCTTAGTAATGACTCAGAGGTGGTACATTCAAAAGCTTTGCCTTCTGACCTTTTATTGGTCTTTGGGAAAACACCATAAACAGATCTGTCTTTGTTCTGTGGTTCAATAAACTCATATTGTCCATTTCTGAACATCATAGATTGAAAGTCATATGGAGATATACTGAATCTCACGTAGACAGTTGGGTCATCTACTTTTACACCTGTATAAGATCCTAACTGATAACGATCTGCCATAGATTTTTCAACGACAGGTAAGCTATAGACTGCAAATTTTTCTATTTTACCTTCCAAGGTTGGTAAATTGATAATGATCGCTTTGCTATTTTTTCCTGTTTCCTCAGCTTTTACCAATTGTGCTCTGATGGCATCGATATCCAATGCATAATAATTGGTAACCTTTGTTTCGCGTAACTTTTCTCCTTTCATAGAAGTAGGGCTCCATTGTGCCAAAGCACTTGCTACCATTCCAAATGAAAAAAGAGTAGTAAAGATTTTCTTCATACTTTAATTTAATTTAATTTCAAATATATGTGATTTTATTATTAAAAAAAAAATGCATCAGTGATTCTGATGCATTTTTGTTATTTTTATCTAATTTCAATTGAAAAAATTCACTTATTTTTTAGTGACCATTCTATATAAGAATAATAGTAATATAGATCCTCCAATTGCCAAAAGCCAGCTTTTCGGACTCCAGAAAGAATCCACATCGCCCCAGCCCAGGACATAGGTTCCAATTGCCCCGCCAAGGAAAGAGCCTACAATTCCAATGATGATTGTTACAATCCAGCCGCCAGGATCATTTCCAGGATGAATGGCTTTTGCGATAGCTCCAGCGATAAGGCCGAAGATAATCCAAGTTAAAATACCCATAGTTTAATTTTTTTAATGTTAATATTAAGATCAAATGATTTTGTTATCTCTTCTTGAAAAATGAATTAACAAATTCCATACCATTAAAAATCTGAAGATCTTGGATCTTTTCACCTACACCTATATACTTCACGGGAATTTGAAACTGATCGGAAATACCAATTACGACACCGCCTTTTGCCGTCCCGTCTAATTTTGTTACTGCCAACGCTGTTACTTCTGTAGCGGCTGTAAATTGTTTAGCTTGTTCGAACGCGTTCTGTCCGGTAGAACCATCTAGAACCAGTAATACCTCATGTGGAGCATCAGGAATTACCTTTTGCATCACACGTTTTATTTTGGACAATTCGTTCATTAGATTCACTTTGTTGTGTAATCTTCCTGCTGTATCTATGATCACAACATCTGCATTTTGAGCAACTGCAGATTGAACTGTATCGAAAGCAACAGAAGCTGGGTCTGATCCCATCTCTTGTTTTACAATAGGAACACCAACACGCTCACTCCAGATTACTAATTGATCCACGGCTGCGGCCCGGAAAGTGTCTGCAGCTCCCAGAACAACTTTCAAACCTTGAGATTTGAATTGATGAGCGAGTTTTCCAATGGTTGTGGTTTTGCCAACACCATTCACGCCTACAACCATTATGACATAAGGTTTCTTGCTTGTGTCGATATTGTCTGTGTCTAGATGCGGATTGTCCAAAAGAAGACCGGTGATTTCTTCCCTAAGGATATTGTCGAGTTCGCTGACGTTGACATATTTATCTCTAGCCACTCTTTCTTCGATTCTTTTGATAATTTTGATCGTAGTTTCTGCGCCTACATCAGAAGCGATAAGAACTTCTTCCAGATCATCCAGAACTTCATCATCTACCGTGTTTTTTCCAACAACAGCTCTGGAGATTTTATCGAAAAAACCTTGACTGGATTTTTCCAGACCTTTGTCAAGCGTTTCCTTGTCTTCTTTTTTGAATATTTTTTTGAACCAACTCATTTTAGTTATAATTGATCAATAATAATTGATAATTGATTTTTCAGATCAAAAGTCTTAGGATCTGAATTTATTTAAAACAAATATAACAAAAAAACTACCCTGAAAAAGAGTAGTTTTTATATTGTATTCGGGTGAGAGATTATTTTTTCAAAAATCCTTCAACTTCGTCAGCGTTCATTACTTTTTCTTCAAAAACGTAAGCATCAGATTTAGAAGACTTCACCATTTTGATTACTTTTGTCATTTTCTTTGAACCAGCTCCACCTTGAAGTGTTGCTACTACTTTCTTTGCCATTGTAAAATATTTTTATATATTACTTAATTTCTTTGTGAACAGTGTATTTCTTAAGAACCGGATTGAATTTTTTAAGTTCCAATCTTTCTGTAGTGTTCTTTTTATTTTTTGTAGTAATGTATCTTGACATTCCCGCTACTCCGCTTTCTTTGTGCTCAGTGCATTCTAGAATTACCTGAACTCTGTTACCTTTTTTAGCCATTACTTAGTAGTGTTTTTAATAAATCCATTTCTAGCAGCTCTTTCAAGTGCTTCCTCTATTCCAATCTTATTGATCACTCTTAATCCGTGAGCAGAAACTTTAAGAGTTACTGATTTTTCTTGCTCAGGAAGATAAAATTTCTTCTCTAGTAAGTTAATTTCAAAACGTCTTTTCGTTTTGTTATTAGCGTGAGAAACATTGTTTCCTACCATTGCACGCTTACCTGTTATTTGGCAAATTCTTGACATATCTCGATGTTCTTTTGACTAATGAATATTTGAGAGTGCAAAATAACGGATTATTTTCCGGATAGCCAAATTATTTTTAAAATAATTAATAAAAAACGAACGTGAAATATTTGATAATTAATATCTCACGTTCGTTTCTGTGTGTAAGTATAATTTAGTTTTCTATAAAGAATTTTACATTCTCCAAAGGATTTCCAGGCATTGCGATCTTACCTTTTATCAGGATAGGGCATTGTATCAATTCTGGATTCAGGGCAATTACTTTCAAAGCTTGTTCATCGTCTACGGATTCTGATTCTGAAAAGTACTTTTTAAAAAGTTCTGTAGAATGCCTCAGGACCCTGCTCGGGTTTTTATTAAGTTTTTTAAATAGCGTTCTTAATTCAAACAGACTTAACGGATCTTTGTTAATATCAATGATCTGAAACTTGATATCATTCTCGTCCAGATATTCCAAAATAGCTTTGGACTTCGGACAGCTGTTGTTATGAATTACTTTTATCATAATAGTGATGCTTTAAATTAAAACTTTGGCGATTATGATTTTTCTAGATCTGTCAAATTATTTCGCCAAAAATAATTTAAAACAAACCATTCAGCTCTGCATCAATTCTTTCTAATATATAACCGAAATCTTCTGGTTTTTCTACAAAATCCAAGTTGTCAACATCTATAATAAGGAGTTTACCTTCTTTATAGTTCTCTATCCAGTTTTGATATTTGTTATTCAGTTTTGATAGGTAATCTATACTGATCCCAGCCTCATATTCCCTTCCTCTTTTAGAGATTTGTCTTACCAGGGTGGGAACATCTGCTCTAAGATAAATTAGCAGATCTGGTGCCGAAACGAAGTCTTTCATCAGCTTGAAAACCGATAGATAATTGTTAAAATCACGTTCGGAAAGAAGGTTCATTTCTGCAAGGTTTTCAGCAAAGATGTGTGCATCTTCGTAGATCGTTCTGTCTTGAATTACGTTCTTTCCACTCTCGCGAATCTCTTTTACCTGTCGGAATCTGCTTCCCAAGAAGTAGATCTGCAAAGCAAAACTCCATTTTGACATGTCACCATAGAAATCATCCAAATAAGGATTGTGATCAACATCTTCGAATTGTGCTTCCCAATTGTAATGCTTTGAAAGCATTGTGGTTAGTGTTGTTTTTCCGGCTCCGATATTCCCAGTGACAGCGATGTGCATTCTTTGTTATAATTGATGAGTTATAATTGATAAATGATAATATTGATAAATCGAAACTATAAAATCCTTTATGATTTATCGACTATCAATTATTTTTGTAAAGATAAAGCTTGTCTTTTATGAGTGCCAAAAATCCGGAGTTATTTTTATCCACAATTTTTGCGTTCTGATTTTGGAAAATTTCGGATAAGGATCTTCCATCAAATTTTTTGATGCTTTGGGCTTCAAATATCAAAATATCATCATTGGCCCGGCGGAGTTTTCTCGGATTAGTAACGTTTGCCGAGTAGAGCAAAGAGGCTTTTGTATTGTACACTTCAAATGTGTTCTCTCGTAGAATATATATCTTATTGTTATATACCAAAAAATCCAAGAGCGACTGAAGATTGATATTGAAAGGAAAGGAATTGATGACAGAATTGCTTCTGAAATTATATTGAACCAGGGTTTTGTTGCTGTCATCTACCAGCCAGGCAAATTGAAGATCTTCAGAATAAACAGCTTTTATGAATCCAAAATTATTGTTGAGATTTATTTTTTGGATTTCGTTCAGATTCTGGTCCAGAAACTTGATTTCCTGTGCATTTTCCGAAAACATGACAATGTTGAGAGGATTGGTGACGCTCTGGGTCTTGTATGGAAAGGTCATCATGACTTTCCCTAGTTGTTTGCCGGTCGTGTCGTATTTTGCCAGGCTCAGGTCTTTCTTTTTATATAAATATATATTCCCATAATCATCTCCTAAAAGTTCAGCCGTGTCTATAAGTTGTAGAGAATCTAAACGTATTGTTTTCTGCGGGAAAAAAAATAATGGAAATAATAATATGAGCAATGATGATCTCAATTGGACTGCTTTGTAGAATTAAGAGTAATGATAATGTCTTTGGTTATGGCCTTGTTTTGATTGTAGATGGCGTCGCAAATGGAAGTTGACAAGTTGTAGCTGCCTTTGTCTACAAGGATGTAATTCTGCCCGTTGGAGGGAACTGTAAGGTTATAGAATTTTTTACCACTGATTTTTACCACAAGATTACAGGCTGATTTGTTAACAATTTGCACAATGGCCTCTTTTTTATTCGGGTTATTATTAAAAAGACTTGTGAGTAGTGCTGCCGTGTTTTTTGCTTGTTGAGAGGGTTCTACTTTTGTGTTTGACCCTTTCGCTTTTTCAGGGGTTTCTGTTTTTGTTATTGTAGTTTTTGCTGGTTCAGGGGTATTGGGATCTTCTGTAGTTCCTATCTTGGAAGTTTTTTCTATTTTCTTTTCAGTCATTTGAGTAATAGTTGGCTTTGCGACCTGGTCGGTGCCTAGGTATCTTAAGGTCAAGGCTCTTTTTTTCAGCTCGGGAACAGCTGGATGTTTAGGGTTATCTCGGATGAATTTTTCCACAATGCCTCTGTCTTTGGTGCTTTTTGCCTCAAAGACGCTTACCTGTGAAAACATACAAATGGAAACTAGAAAGAATGAAAGTAAAAATATCTTCTTCATTATATTATAAGGACTAATTTTATTACGAACGTAAAAATAGGTCAAATCTTGTAATATCCGTTAAGAATTTTGATTAAATAAATGTTAGGTTTTGATTGATTTGTGAAAAATACTGATAGTATCTTATTTTTAACTAAGAATACAATGATGTATTATTTTTTTATAAAAATCACTATATTTGCACGCTGAAAAACATGAAGGAGGAAAATCAAAAATCAAATATAAAAATAATCAATATTATGTCTTACACACCAGTAGCTGCAGACGTAGCAAAGTTAAGAAACACCACAGGTGCAGGAATGATGGACTGCAAAAAAGCTCTAGTAGAAGCTGAAGGAGATTTCGAAAAAGCAATTGATATCCTTAGAAAAAAAGGACAGAAAGTAGCTGCTAACAGAGCGGACAGAGATTCTTCTGAAGGTGCGGTTATCGCAAGAGTGAACGAGGATAATACTTTAGGAGTTATTATTTCTTTGAACTGTGAAACTGATTTCGTTGCTAAAAATGAAGCTTTCATCGAGTTGGCTTATGAGTTAGCTGAGATGGCGATCTTTGCTGCTACTAAAGAAGAATTATTGGCTACAGATTTCCACGGACTTACTGTTGCTGACAAATTGATCGAGCAAACAGGTGTTATCGGTGAGAAGATCGAGATCGGAGCATTCGAAAGAATCGAAGGTCCTTTCTTGGGAGCTTACATCCACGCTGGAAACAAGATCGCTGCGATCACTTCTCTTTCTGCAAAAGTTGACGGAGCTGACGAAGCTGCAAAAGCTGTTTCTATGCAGGTTGCTGCAATGAACCCGATCGCATTGGACGAGAATGCTGTTTCTCAGGAAACTATTGATAAAGAATTGGAGATCGAAAGACATAAATTGACTGAAGAAGGTAAGCCTGCAAACATTATCGATAATATCCTGAAAGGTAAAATGCAGAGATTCTACAAAGATAATACCTTGGTACACCAAGATTTCATCAAAGATTCAAGCTTATCAGTTGCTAACTATGTAAAATCTGTGAATGCAGATCTTAAAGTGACAGGCTTTATCAGAGTCGCTCTTTCTTAATCCGGACTTTAATTAAAATATTTAAAATCCTGCTAAAATTTTTAGCGGGATTTTTTGTTTGGGATTTTAAGAGTAAATTTGTAGCCTTTTATTATGTTAAATGAAATATTCTATTTTTTCATATAAACTTTTTGTTATTCTGCTGTTGGTGTTTGGTTTTGCTAAAGCGCAATTTATTACAGTTGATAACAGCACATACTCCGATTATCAATTGGTAGCGGATAAATTCATTGGTACTCAAAATTTGAGCTGCGTTTCTATATCTAACGTAAAGGTTTCTGGTGGAAATATTGGTGGTAGTGATTCTAGTTACGGATTTTTTACGAAAGGAACAAGTTCATTTCCAATGAATGAAGGAATTATCTTGTCTACAGGCAGTGTTTTAGCTGCACCCGGACCAAAAGGAGCGATACAGGATGTTTCAGCATCCGGATGGATAGGTGATCCGGATTTGGCAGACGCATTAAGATTGCCTGTTTCGGATCTTACTAACGCCACAGTTTTGGAATTTGATTTTTCATCTACGCTTAGTGATAAAGTTAGTTTTCGATATATGTTCCTTTCTGAGGAATATTACACGGGAAATTACAGTTACAGCGATGCGTTTGCATTTCTTATCAAGGAAGCGGGAAGTACAGACCCATATACCAATATCGCCATAGTTCCCGGAACCAATAATCCCGTTTCAGTAACCACTATAAATGATATTACTAATGATAAATATTTTGGTGGTTTTATTGGAATTGACAATCCTTCTGCAAGTGCTACCAATTTCAACGGACAAACCAAGATTCTGACAGCAGTCGCCGATATAAAACCCGGTACAAATTATCATATCAAATTGGTAATAGCGGATGAAAAAAATTACAGATACGATTCTGCTGTGTTTTTGGAAGCTGGTAGTTTTACAGGAAATATAGAACTTTTACCAAATATAGAAACCGATGATTCTGCTATTATTTGTGATAGCACTCTGGGTATTGAATTAAAACCAAAAAATTTGATTAGTGATTTGGGAGCAACATATAAATGGACAGAAGATAGTAACCCCGGTGTTGTATTATCATCTAATCCTACTTATCCTACAAATACCCCAGGAAATTATAGGTTAGAAGTAAAATTGAGTAGTGGTTGTACGCTCGCTGGCAATATTAGAGTTGAAAATGCACCGGTCGCAATCATTGATAATTCTCCGATAATGATTTGTGATGATGACTTTGATGATAAATATAAAGAGAAATTGTCGAAGTTTACGAATCAAATTGTGACTAATTTTAACAGAGATTTCAAAGTTGAATATTATACACAAGCCGGAACACAGATTAATCCTGACAATAATTTTGAATTTACACAGAATCCTCAGGATATTACCGTTAAAGTTGGTGCGTTCAGCTGTACGCCGGACACCTATACTTTAAGATTTTATCACGGTTCTCAACTCCAGATGAACTATCCGCAGCAACCAACCACAATTCCGGTCTTTGATGTCTGCGATAATGAGCTGAAAGGGAATAAAACCGAAAATCTGGATGATTATATTGGTTTGATGACTACTGAAGTGCTCAATCCTGCTGATGTCAAATTCTATGAAAAAATATCAGAACTTAAAGCGGATAACCCTTCAATTAACAAGTCACAAACCCTAAGCACAACACAGACTGAAAAAACATTTTATATAAGAATCACTAAGCCTGGCAATTTCTGTGACAATTATTCGGTGTTTAAATTGAGATTCAAACAACCGAAAAAATCTGTAATGCTTAAAGATACAATTATCTGTAAGAATACAGCAACAGATTTGGAAGTAGAGCCCACCTTTGATTATTATGAATGGAGCAATGGAGAACAAGGCACAAATGTTACTAAAATCAAAGACCAAAAAGCTGGTAATTATTGGGTGAAGTTAACATCCAATGGCTGTGTTTATCAACAGTTTATAAAAATATCAGAACCACAAGATTTAGTCATTGATAATGCTTTAATAGAAGGTAATAAGGTAACTGTTCTCGCAGCAAACGGAATTCCGCCATATCAGTATAGTCTGGACGGGCAGCCCTATCAGTCCGGCAATGTTTTCGAAAATATTCCAAAAGGTGACCATACTATTGAGGTAATGGATGCTTGCGGTTCTGTAGTAAGAGATTTTTCTATCATTAATGTTAAAAATATCATCACGCCTAATGATGATGGGAAAAATGATACGATCGATTATTCTGATCTGATGACGAAATTGGAACCGAGATTGGAGATTTATACCAGAAATGGAACCTTGGTTTTCAAAGGAAATCCTGAGAATCAATATATCTGGAACGGAAAACTAAATGGAAGACCTTTACCTACATCATCCTATTGGTATATCCTGGAATGGAATGAGTCTGGAAATCCCAAACGTGTACAACATACGGGCTGGGTTCTTCTGAAAAATAGAAATTGATTGTGTTGAAATAATAGATTGCTTTTTTTACATTTGTAATAATATCCTAATTATTATAATGAAGAAAGCTTTACAAATTTTAATATTTCTTATATTCTCGATAAAATCTTTTGCGCAGTTAGATAGGGAACATTGGTTTGCACCAATGTATGATGGACAAAGTAATCATTCTGGTTACGAGCAATTCCTGCATCTTTCAACTAATGAAATTACACCTTTTACAGTTTCAATTTACAATAATAATACCCTCATAGAACAGAGGACGATCAGCAAAGGCTCACCTGCTGTTGTTGAAATACCTCGTAACTATATTATAACAGATGATGATAGTTATGAGCTTAATATGGTTATTACAAAAGGTCTGTATGTAAAAGGAGATAGGCCGTTATTTGCTAATCTTCGCTTTGGGGTTACAAATCACTCAGAGATCATTACATCTAAAGGGACCGCGGGTATCGGTACAGATTTTTATACAGTTATGGCGCCCAATGCTTTGAATGGCTACGGTTTTGGTGCTTCTGCAAGTGTTCTTGCAACGGAAGATAATACAACAGTTACCATAGGTGGCTTTAAAAAGAATATTGACTTTAATACTTATGGATTCGCAACAGAATTCACTTTTAAACTAAATAAAGGAGAGGCTTATATTTTGGATGTGAGATCCACTAATCCAAACAACTGGGATGGATTTATAGGAGCCAAAGTTACTTCTGACAAACCTATTTCTATGTCAAATGGTAATTTTAATGGGCAGTATGCTTCATCGACGGCAATTGGGTCAGATATTCTTATGGATCAGTCCGTTCCGGTAAATAAATTGGGAGACGAATTTGTGATTGTCAAAGGATACGGAAAAATTGGAAATAATATGGAGGGAGCGATTATAGTCGCTACCCAAAAAAATACTTCAATTTATCTTAATGATGATGTCATTCCAGTAAAAGTATTAGCTAATGAAGGAGATTACTATCGTGTAGAAGAAACCAAATATGTTGATAGGGGAAATGGACATTACAATCTCCATATTAAAACAGATAAGAATACCTATGTTTATCAGCTCCTTGGTGGTGTGGAGGGTGGTGATTCTCCTCTTGCAACCGGAGGGATGAATTATATTCCACCACTTAATTGCTATCTCCCCCGTAAAATTGACGAAATAAGTTATATCAATAAAATTCAGGAGACAGATGATGAAGATAGGTTTGTTACCAAATTAAATATTATTACAGAAAAAGGTGCTAAGGTCAAAGTTAATGGTGTAATTCCATCTTCTGCTTATGGTCCTTATGATATTTCAAATATAGCAGCAAACCAACAATGGGTTTCTTATTCTATCCCAGGTGTAAAAGGAAATATTACAGTAGTATCAGATAAGGCTGTTACGGCGGGGATTGCAAGTGGCAATGGAGCTTTTGGTTATGGTGGATATTTTGCGGGCTTTTCATCAATCCCTTTAATTTTGAAAACCGAAGGTGAATGTCTTCCGGGAGTTAAATTGGAAGTTACTGAAGGTTTTGATTTTTATCAATGGGAAATAAAAAATGAGTTGGGAATATTTGTAAATGCACCCGTAACAACTGAACATCCATCAAATAAAATGTTTTATTATTATCCTCAAAAGGCGGGTGTTTATAGGGTTAGAATTCAACAAGGATCTTGTCTGGAAATCAAAACGGATGAATTTAAATTCTATAATTGTACAACCTATACCAATGTAAACTATGAGACTTGCACAGAAATATCAGATATCACACCTGAATTTAGTTTAAGTTCACAAACTCCAGGCATTCCAACTATTACTGAACAGGCAAAAAAAGGTCTGGCGGAAGTCCTTCCTAACGGGCACATAAAATATACCGCCAATTCTGGAGAGTCTGGAGTTGATACTTTCAAATTTTCATTTTGCGGCAAAGATGTTTTGCCTGATTGTGAAATTATTCAAGCGACAATACAAATTAACCAGATCGTTGGGAAGGATGATATTTTAACAGAATGTACATCTACTGGAATAGCGGAATATGACCTTCGTAAAGCTAATGTTACTTCTGATAGTTCTGTAAAGAAAGTTTATTATAAAACACTGATTGGGGCACAGTTTGAAATTGATAGTGATGAGATCAAAAATTTTACAGAATATTCATCCGCAGATGCAACGGTATATGTAAGAATCAAAAATTCTAAAAATTGTACCGCTATTCAGAAAATAGCATTAAAAACTATTTTTTTTCCAGTAATTAATACGTCAATAACTGTAGAAGAATGTGACGATGATTTTGATTCCCAAAAACTAATTCAGAATCTGGATAATTATAAAGTATTATTTACAAATGATTCTTCAGTATCGGCTAAATTCTATGTCAAGAGATCTGATGCACAAGATCTTGCCTCTATTAATAATATCAATGAAATTAATGTTAATAGGCAACAGCTTCTGTATGTGAGACTTTATAATGCTGCGGGCTGTTCTTCGGTGGCAGAATTTACCATTAAAATTAAATTACCTAAAAAATCAGATACATTGGCCGATAAAACCATCTGTCCAGAAACAAAAACATATCTGGATGCAGGTGAGGGCTTTACATATAAATGGTATAGAGAATCGGATCCGGGAACTATGATCGGTGATTCACAGGTTATAGATGGTCTGGAGATAGGGAAATACTTCGTAATATTAACAGCGCCAAACAACTGTCCATATAAACAGAGTGTAGAAATAAAAGCCGCAGAATTACCAGAGATCGAATCCATAGAGATCAATGGAAGCACAGTGAAAATAAATGCCAGAGGTGGTGTTAAGCCTTATAAATATGCAATAGATAATGGAAGTTACCAGGACTCAAATATTTTTACAGATGTTTCACCAGGATTACATAAAGCCTATGTGATTTCTGCTAATGATTGTGACCCTGTTGAAAAAGAATTTTCTGTGATAAAGATCTATAACCTTGTTACGCCTAATAATGATGGTGTCAATGATGTTCTGGATATGTCAAATCTTGATTTTAAAAAGAATGTCAAGTTCCAGATTTTTGATAGAGAAGGAAAAAAACTATTCGAGGGAAACGCGACCAATCACTACATTTGGGATGGAAAACAAAACGGGAAATCTCTGCCAAGTTCCAGTTATTGGTATATTTTGGAATGGCAAGACTTTGAGAATTCCACACCAGTAAAATATACAGGTTGGGTCTTACTAAAGAATAGAACCTAGATTCTATTGATAAATAGATCTCTTTTTTTACATTTTTAATACCTTCGATTATAACCATGAAGAAAATATTACAAATCTTACTCTTTTGCCTATTATCCATAAAGATATCTGCCCAGATGGATACCGAGCATTGGTTTGCGCCGATGTTTGATACATATATTGTTTTGAATCCTGATTATGATAATAGCTTGAATGGAGATTTTTTGTATCTCTCAACCGATTCTGTTGATGATTTCGAGGTCGTCATATATTCAGGAGAAGTTGAGTTGGATAGAATGACCATTCGCAAAGGTAATCCCAAGTATATAAAATTACCACCAAATGTAATTACTACTACAAATCCTTCGGACACTTTTTTATCGGCAAAAAAAGGCTTGCATCTTGTTGGCGGTAGAAAGTTCTTAGCAAATCTAAGACTTTTAAGAGGCCCGCATGCTGAGATTATTAATTCCAAAGGATTCGCAGGACTGGGAACGGATTTTTTGGGGACAATGACTCCTCTCGCTACTACACCTATTTATGGGGTCCTTAGTCAAAATACTCAGATTAATATATTAGCAACAGAAAATAATACCTCTGTGAAGATAAGTGGATATGATCCCAATATTTTATTCCTTAATAATACGCAAAGTCCGGAATTGAATATAAAGCTTAATAAAGGTGAGTCTTATATGGCCGTTGTGCCATATAGAATAGTTGATCATCTTAATGTGTTAGTGGATGATCCCTATGAGAACTATTTTGGACTGGTCGGGGCAAATATTCATTCTGATAAGCCTATTAGTGTTACGAATGGTAATTTCAATGGTAATTATATAAATAGATATAGCGGTAGTGATATTCTGATGGATCAGGCGATTCCAACAAATCGTTTGGGTAGAGAATATGTTATAGCAAAAGGAAATGGTGCTTTGGATGTACCTGGGGGCGGAGGCCTCGACATGGAACGTGTCATTGTAATGGCAATCAAAGATGGTACTAAAGTAACAGTTAATGATAGCCCGACCGTTTATCTGCTTAATAAAGGACAGTATAAAATTTTATATGCTTCTTCATTTTATAAAAATCAAGGTAACGGCGTTTATAACATGTATGTCAAAAGTACAGAGGACGTCTATGTTTATCAACTTTTGGCGGGTACGAACGATGTCGGTTATCAATTTGCTTCTGGTGGGATGAATATGGTTCCTGCTCTCAATTGTTTGTTGCCAAATCAAATTGTAGAATTGCCCGAAGTAAACCAGATGGGAATTAGAGATGATTTTAATACTAATATAAACATCATTACAAAAAGCGGAGCGCAGGTAACAATGAATGGAGAGTTGTTGAATGGTTTATATGGGCCTTACCCTGTTTCTGGAACTTCTGAATGGGTTCTCTTTTCAAAGAAAAATGTAAAAGGTAATGTTTCCATATATTCTACAAAGGCTGTTACAGCAGGTCTGGCTGGTGGTAATCAAGCTGTTGGTTATGGTGGTTTTTTTGGTGGTTTTAGCTCAATCCCCCAAATTACCAAAAAGGGGACTTGTGCTATCGGTGTAAAATTACAGGTCGATGATGGATACGATTTTTACGAATGGTATCATAATGGTCTGTTGATAGCATCTGGAGGGGATTCATTTTTGATAGATCCTGAAAATTATGGTTCGGGTAGCTATTATTGTAAAATTTCCAAATCAGATTGTGGGTCTTTTTCGACTGACCCCTATATTTATACCAAATGTCCGGAGTTTACAGTGAAAAATTTTGATACGGGCAATTGTAAAACCGTTGAAATCCCTGTGTCCTTCTCTTCAGTCCCATTAAAGCCGGTTAATTGGGATAGCGTTCTGGTTACGGAACAGCCAGAAGAAGGGTCAGCTTATTATGATAAATCTTCTGGCAAAATAATTTTTGATCCGGATAATACAGATCTAAAAATTGTAAAATTCAAATATTATTTTGAAACTACTGGGGCCTATCCGGATTCGGAAGAGGTTACAGTCACCGTGAATATTGCACATATCAATCTGACAAATATGGAAGATGTGCAATGTGTTGGTTTTGACGGAAAAGGAATCTATAATCTAAAGACTATTTTTGAAAAAACTGTTAACCAGGATTCGACATATGATAAATATGAATATTTTGAAGATTCTTCATTAACACAAAAAATACCGGAGGTTAATTTAACCGATTTCTATTATCAAGTGGAAAGTTATAAATCTGAACCGGGGAAAACTGTTTACGTAAAAGTTACGAATATCTACGGTTGTGATAATAAAAGTAAACCTGCTGAAATTGCCCTCAAAACTTTTGAATTGCCTGTGATCAATACTATCGATGTGAAAGATAGTAATTCTGTTACTATAAGTGTGTCCAAAGGAAATTCTCCGTATCTGTATTATATCAAAAAAAATGGTGCGCTGGATTTTCTTCCTGCCGATTCGGATTATAGTTCGTCCAGTACACTCCCGATCAAAGATGGTAAAGGTTCTTATACAGTATATGTAAAATCTGTGGATAATTGCTATCCGGTAACGAAGGTATTCTTGGTTGTCGGGATTTCAAATACCATTACGCCAAATGGTGATGGTAAAAACGATACAATAGATATGTCGATGATATCGGACAAAATTAATCCGAAATTTCAGATTTTTGACAGAAACGGCATAAAGGTATTTGAAGGTTCTACCGCCAATAATTATATATGGACAGGTAAGGAGAACGGAGTGTCTATTTCCACAGGGACTTATTGGTATTTCCTACAATGGCAGGATTTCGAAAACGCAGAGCCGGATATTATAAAAGGCTGGATTCATCTTAAAAATCGAAGTTCAGAGTAACTTTTTTAACAGTTATTTTCTTATAAAGTCTTTAATTCTAATTACTTAACAAAAAGCTGATAAAGTTTAATAAAATTTTAACCTTATCGGCTTTTTTTTGTAATGGTTCTGCATGTATTTCTCTATAAATTTGCCGACAATATGAAGAAGATATTTACAATTTTAACATTGTTTTGCATGGCCTGTGTTTATGGGCAATTCCTGAATGGAGAAATTTATATCAGGGACAAATCCAGTCTTTACCTCAATCAGGTCTATGTGACCAATGTAAATGAGCATAAAAGTGTCGTTGCAAATTATAATGGCGAGTTTCACATCAATGCAAAAGAAGGTGATATTATCAGATTTACTTCTATAGCCACGGAAAGAAAAGACCTTGAGGTTACAAAAGAAATGCTGGAAAGGAGCAAAACTTTTGTAGAATTACAGATTGCTTATTACGAGATCCAGGAAGTTATTCTAAGTTCCTTTCGGCCTACAGGTAATCTGAGAAGAGATGTAGCTATGCTGAAATCTTCTGAGAAAGCATTTGAATTGAAGAAAATGATAGGGCTGCCGGAACCAAAGGGAGATGGGACATCGCCCGATATTCCTGTATTGTCATTCAATCAGGGACTGAGTTTCAGTATCAATAGTATCTTCGATTTGATATCGGGAGAGAAGAAGAAGAAGGAACGATATTACCAATACGAAAAGATGAGCAAGCATATCAAGGATCTGCAGAATTATTATGGAGATGATTACTTTATCAAAATGAAAATACCTAAGGAATTGATCCCTAATTTTCTGCAGTTCGTTTATAGCTCGGATAACATTACCGCTTTCCTAGAATCGGATAATTATGAAGCTGCTAAGATATATATAGAGAAGTATCTGCCGATATATCTTAAAAGATTACAAAACTCACACCTGATGCAGGTGGTGGGGACTGAAATTAAATAATAAAATATTTTTTATATAAATTATCAAATAATAATGAATTATTTTTCTGTAAATCATTAAAATTATTTATTTTTATTGCGTTTTTAAAATTGGAAAGAAGACTTATAAATGGGAAAAGGAAAAAACAAACTTGCTAGATTCGAAGAAAACAGGCATTTAACTAATGTAATTCAACCGACAAGGGAACAGGCCATCAATGATTTTGAACACAAAGGAAAGTGGCACGAGTTTTTTGGAAATAGCAATCCTATTGTTTTAGAACTTGGATGTGGTAAGGGCGAGTATTCTGTTGGGTTGGCCAAATCTTTTCCATACAAGAATTTCATTGGTGTCGATATCAAAGGTGCCCGGTTCTGGTTCGGTGCAAAAGAAGCGATTGATAAAGGACTTAAGAATGTCGCTTTTCTTAGAACCCAGATAGAGCTCATAGATAATGTCTTTGCCGAAAATGAAGTCTCGGAGATTTGGATCACGTTTCCCGATCCTCAGATCAAATACAGGAGAACCAAGCACCGGCTTACGAATCCTGAGTTTTTGGATAGATACAGAAGTATTTTGAAAAGAGATGGGGTGATTCATCTGAAGACAGATTCAGAGTATCTTCATGGTTATACTTTGGGATTGTTACAGGGTTTAGGCCATGAGGTTCTGACGGCGCATCACGATATTTACGGCGCACCGGAATATCAGCCAGACACGCCGCTTCTCAGAGATGTGAGAACCTATTATGAGGAACTGTTTTCTTCCAAGGGAAAAACGATAACTTATATAAAATTTAAATTGAAAGATGAATAAACTGATCTTGCTTATTTTGGGTAGTTGCTTAATGAGTTGTGCAACCAGTTCTGTTTCTCCTATTTTGAGGAAAAACTCAGAAGTATCATTGAAGATAGACCAATTTAAGCCAAGTCAGGAAAAATTAAGCATAGAGAATAAAGCGATCACTTTGCTCAATCAGCTTTTCAATTCTGATGAATCCAATAAAAATATGGTCTTGATCATCAATAATGATTCTGACTGTGATTTTACGATGAATATTGCCGGGGCTAAAAATTATAGTTTGCCTGTTGGTTCCAGAAAGGCAGAGAGTATTATTCTGGAGCAAGGTGATTATGAGTTGACATCCGAGGTGTGCAATGGAGCTTACAAGACAAAAAAGACTTTTGCGGAGAATACGCAATTGAATATAAAATATACTTTCGTGAAAAATGAACCTAAGCCGGTTGAACCGGTGATTCAATAAAAAAATACCTTCCAAAAATCTTGGAAGGTATTTTTTTATTGAACTTAGAAATTATTTTACGATGATCTCATAGATCTTGCTCCAGTTCTTTCCTGTGATCAGCATATTTCCACCCTTGAAAGCAATTCCATTCAAGACATCGTCGTTTCCGGATGTATTCTGTTTGGCGATATTGCTAAGGTCAATTATTCCGGTAACTTCTCCGTTTGCAGGGTTGATCTGAAGAATGATCGGCTTCTGCCAAACGTTTGCGTAGAGAGAACCATTATGGTATTCGAGTTCATTGATCTGGTCGTAACCTTCTTTATCACTTGCAATGGCTATTGTTCTCAATACTTTTGAAGGATTCCCAGGATCAAGGAAATAGACTGTTTTGGTCCCATCGGAAACGATTAGGTTTTTACCGTCATTCGTCATTCCCCAGCCTTCTGCAATTTCTTCAGGATAATCGAATTCCTTTATGAGTTTCATGTTCATATCATATACCAGTCCTTTTTTTGATCGATAGGTCAGTTGATAGATCTTGTCTCCAAAAACGGTAATGCCTTCAGAGAAAATGTTACTTGGCTGTGCAACTTCCAGAAGCGGTGTTCTGCTTCCCAAGGTATATTTCATCAATTTTGATTTCCCTTCTAGACCAACACTTTCATAAACGATATCTCCGTGGATTTCAAAACCTTCTGTGAAATTATCTGCATCATGCGGATATTGATTCACAATCTCGTAAGGGATTGCCCGTGCTTTGGCTTTCGCAAAAACATTGATAGTGGCATCTTGTTGTAAAACTTCTCCGCCTTTGGTCTTGAGATTGAAAGTGACATCATTTTCTCCTAAAGTGAAAAAGTTCGGGGCGATAGCTAGATTACTGGTTTCTTTGTCACCATAACTTATAGTGATAGCCTCGGCGTAATCCAAAACATCTTGTGGTAATTGTAATTTGTCTCCAAAATGATAGCCCTTGTTTTGTGAGGCAATATTATGGTCGTTCAAAGAATTCAATATGTCTTTGTCTTTATTGCAGCTTGCAAGTATCAATAATGCGAAGCAAGTGATGAAGATCTTTTTCATTTAAAAGTTACTATTTTATTTCCAGATTATGATTTTATAATCCTTTTGGAAAGGTTGATTATTTATGAATAATGCCCAAAAATACGAAATTATGAAAACTAAGGTCTCATAAATTTTTCTTAATTAAGCAGAATAATGTAGATTTGTAATGTTATGACCACGATAATTGCAGCTATAGGAAAAAATAATACCCTAGGAAAGGACAACCAGTTACTTTGGCATCTTCCAAAAGATCTGAAGCATTTTAAAACTTTGACAGAGAATCATCCGGTGATCATGGGAAGGAAGACCTATGAGAGTATCGGCAAACCTCTACCAAATCGTACCAATATTGTGGTAAGCAGAAAAGAGGATTGGTTTCAGGAAGGTGTTCTGATTGTTTCTACACTAAAAGAAGCTCTTAAGTTTGCTAAAAAGATCAACGAAGATATTTTTATTATCGGTGGTGGCGAGATTTACAAGCAGACCATGGAGTTTGCCGATAGGTTAGAGATAACACAGGTGGATGCAGAAGTCGAAGCGGATACTTTTTTTCCAACAATAAGTCCCAGGTTCTGGCGAAAAATAGAAGAGGTATGTCATGCCAAGGATGACAAAAACAATTACGACTTCTGTTTCCAGACCTACGAAAAAATTAATAAAAATTAAAGATCCTATCTCGGTTCTTATATCTAGAATCTTGTTTCTAAATAATGGATTATCCAAGTAAAGTATTATCAAAAGCAATAGAAGAGATTGCTGGCTTGCCGGGAATTGGTAGACGTTCAGCACTTAGATTAGCATTACATCTGCTTCGTCAGCCCTCTTCCCAGGGTATTTCTTTGGGCGCAGCTATACAAGGTCTCGTCACAGATATCAAATATTGCAAAGAATGTCATAATTTTTCTGACCAGGAAATTTGTGATATTTGTAATGATGATAAAAGGAACGCAGAGTTGCTTTGCGTTGTAGAGGATGTAAGAGACGTGATGGCGATTGAAAATACAGGAAAATATAAAGGGCGATATCTGGTTTTGGGAGGAAAGATCTCTCCAATGGAAGGTATCGGTCCAAATCAACTAAGAATTGATAGTTTGGAAAGAAAAATAAAATCACATACAATAAAAGAGGTAATTTTTGCGTTAAGTTCCACAATGGAAGGAGAAACTACTGCCTATTACATTTATAAAAAATTTAAAGATCAGGACGTCATGTTTTCTAATATTGCCCGCGGAATAGCTGTAGGTGATGAGCTGGAATATGCCGATGAGATCTCTCTTGGCAGGTCCATTATCAATAGAACATCATATAACGAAGCAGGCCTATGAAACTGAGTGTTATTATTGTTCATTACCAAGTCAGTGATCTTTTAAAAAACTGCATCCTTTCCATTCAAAAATATTTCCAAGGGTTTGAATATGAGATCATTGTTGTCGATAATGCTTCTCCAGATGCTAAATGGAAAGAGCTCATCACAGAATTTCCCAATGTAAATTTTATCGAATCGAAAGAAAATCTAGGTTTTTCAAAAGCGAATAATATTGGTGTAAAAGCAGCAAAAGGCGAATATGTCTATATCTTGAATCCTGATACGGAAATAGAAGGTGATTATTTTAAAGAGATACTGGATTTTGCTGACAGTCAAAAAAATATTGGAGCTATTGGACTTAGGATGCATAATGCCAAAGGAGAGTTCCTGCCGGAAAGTAAAAGGTCGGTTCCTGCATTGATCAATTCTTTTGAAAAATTATTCACAAAACTTCGGGATGACTCCAAAACTTATTATAGAAACGATGTCGATGAGTTTGGTATTGCGGAAGTTACTGTAATGACAGGAGCTAATCTTCTTATTAAAAAGTCTGTATATCAGGAAGTTGGAGGATTCGATGAACGTTATTTTATGTATGGGGAAGATATCGATCTTTGTTATACTATACTTAGAAAAGGTTACAAGAATTTCTATTACGGAAAGTATTCTATCCTGCACTACAAAGGCGAAAGTACTGTGAAAAACCAGCTCTATCTCAATAGGTTTTTTGGGGCAATGGATATTTTTATTGGAAAATATTATAAGAAACAGAAACCATTTCAGTACTTATTAATGAAAATCGGTTTAAAATTCAAACATTTTATCGAAGCCCGAAAAATCAGGAATTGATTTTTTTCTCAGTATGAAAAGTGGATTCCTCTGCAAATTTCCTTAATTCTCCCATCTCATCTTTGGCTTTCAACTGTCCAAATCTTGCAGCGAAATAAGTAAGGCCAATTAATACCAAAACGGCAAAAGAGGCTGGTAATGCCCATGGATAATTATTGGAATTGATCTGTTTTTCCACATAATACAAAGTGAAAAATGTCATCCACGCTACTGTGAAAAGAAAATATAAGAACATGAAAAATGTCCATACCGCAGGACTTGGCCCAAAAATCCCTCGTATGACCGTCGTATCATCTTCTTTTTCAATCCTTAAGGCCAGATTAGGTTTCCAATAGCTTTCCTCTTTGGTTCTTACGAAGATTGTTGCTACTTCCTTATTAATATTTCCATAGAACCGGTCTTTATTGTTGTCCAAATAGTTTTTCAAATTAGATTCATATTCTTCCAGGGAAAGATCGGTGTATAGCTTGAACCTCGGCCTGTTTCGTATGCTGTTCAATGTCTCGCTCATAAATGGGTCATTTATCGATTATATTTTATCAATTCTCATTCCTCAATATATGGAATTGGGTCTTCCAGGGTAAAATCAATTTTCATGGGCAATCCGTTCCTTTTGATTTCCAGTTTTACTTTTTTGCTTACATTGGTTTTTAGTATAGCGTGTATTTTGCTCAATGTCATTTCTTTGGATGATTTATTATCAATGCTTACCAATTCGTCATTTTTCAAAATTCCGGCTTTTTGTGCAGGTGAGTCTTTTCTTGTTCCGGAAACTATAAAGACCGGTTTTAGTGTGAATTTGTATTGGAAATTATTACTGTTATCGAGAACATTGACCTCATTGCCAGCGGAATTCTTTTTCGCAGTTTGTACTTGGACCTGTTCTTTTTCCCACACCAGTCCATCTTGTTTTATTTCCAGTCCGCTTCCGTCTATGAGGAAAGGGTCGTCTAAATGTTGGTTGGCTTTAAAATAAATTTTCCTTCCGGAATAATCGAAGATCACAGAAAATCGTCTTAGGATTTCCGATCCAATAGAACCTTTTCTGTCTTTTACCAATTTCAAATGCTGGATAGAAAATTCATCTGGCATGGATGCGATCGGTTTGTTGAGTTTGAAATTCCCAATCGACAAAGAGTTGATCCTGCTCCTTTTCCCGAAAATATCGCCGCTGAAACCTCGACCTAGAAAATCATCGATATTAGGACGATTGTAGATGAAATCTTTTATCAGAGCAGGGAAAAGCCAAACAGAATCTGTGTTTCCAAGGTCGAGTAGAAGCTTGGAGTTCTGTTTTTCATGTTTCATTTCCACATCGGCGAACATGTAAGGCTTGTTCATTTCCACGCTCATCGGGAATTCCGAATATCTTTTTATTCTTTTCGGGAACTTGGAGCTGTCTTTGTAGACTGTAATGGTTTTCTTCAGATAATTGATCTCTATAGGATGATTCCTGAAAAAATAATAACCAATGATTCCATTCACAGGGACGCCGATATCTTGGGAAACATTGAAGTCTTCATCCAAAACGATAAAAACGGTATGTGATCTATCGATAAAATGTTCCCCAATTCTGATGTTGTTTCTTATCGATTTTAAAGCTTCAACACTCACGGTTTCCCCCAGGCCTTTGAAGGTGATTTTTTCGATGTTTTTAAAATCCACTTCCTTATTTTCCAGGCTAAAAAGTAAAGTTTCTGCTATTCCGGAATCTAACATGAAATTAAGTTCCACCCCATTTATGGTCATAGGAATGAAGATGAGGTTGTTGATCAGTTTGAATTTGATGACGGTTTTGTCTGTATTTTCCAAAACAAAACCTTCCTGAGCGCTGATCCAGAAACTCCAAAGAAGACATAGAAACAATTTAATTTTCATCACATCAAATTACATATTATTTTCATACAAGTTTAATAATTATTATATCAAGATTAGGTAATATTTATGTATTTCATAATTTGTTTGATTTTTAGCTTGTAAAATGGAATGTTATTTGATGGGTTTTCATTTAATTATAAAAAATATTAACAATCGTTTAATTTAAATTTATTTATCAGTTATGAAAAATCTATCAGCTATCTTCGGGAAGGACAACTTGGACGAAATCGTTTTCTCCAATAGAAATAAAGCTTATGGTGCCTATGTTCTTAGAAATGAGTATTCTAATCAGTTAACAAAGTCTGTATTGATAGGAGTCGCCTTTTTTGCCTCTTTATCAGTTGTTCCATTGATTATTTCAACATTTAAGAATGAAACTATAATTAGGGATGTACCACCTCCTGTAGTTATTGAATTTAAAGATGTAGATAATCCCGACATTAAAAAGCCAACACCTACGGCTTTTGTTCCACCAAATATCAAAACCGTTAATATAACTGTTCCAAATCCTACAAGAAATGTTGTTGAAGAAAAACCTATTCCTACTACTGAGGAAATGAAGGGTGCAGCGATCGGTCCAGAAACTAAGTCAGGTGAAGAAACAACAATTCCAGTTACTCCTCCAATTTCAATCCCGGGACCACCCACTACTACGACAATCTCAGTTGCTCCCGTGTTGGAAAATCCTGATATAGTAAGATCCACATCTGAAGTCGATGTTGCAGCGGATTTCAAAGGAGGGATAGATGCATTCCGTCAAAAAGTTTCTCAAACTTTTGATACAGAGTCTATTGATCATACGGGTGTCGTTTCTGGAGTAATTACATTTGTTGTGGAAAGGGATGGCAGTATTTCCAATATAAAAATCAATGGGCAAAATGCTGATTTTAATAAAGAAGCTGAGAGAACTGTGAAATCCATCAAAACAAAATGGACACCTGCACAACTGAATGGCAAAGCTGTAAGATCTTCATTCAGAATGCCAATTTCTATGAGGATAGAATAGATTGATAGTCAATGTTATATTGATTACATATACTTTAAGGTTTTATAATTATCCACATTTTCAAAGGAAATGTGGATAATTTTTTTATTTAACAACTCGTTAATTAACAATACTTTAACGGCTGGTTAGGATTTTCAAAACTTTCTAAGTGCTAAAAAATTGTATTTTTGAGGATTAAATTAATATTTATGGGAAAAATCATTGGTGTTGCAAATCAGAAAGGAGGTGTTGGGAAAACAACAACTGCTGTTAATCTGGCATCAGCTCTAGGTGTTTTAGAAAAGAGAATTCTTTTGATAGATGCAGATCCACAGGCTAATGCAACTTCTGGTTTGGGGGTAGAGGAAGTTAATTTTTCTACATATAATTTGCTGGAACATAGCGTAGAAGTTTCCAAATGCATTTTACCGACCAGTTCGCCAAACGTAGATATTATCCCTTCGCATATCGATCTGGTAGCAGCTGAGATAGAATTGGTGGACCGCGATAACCGAGAATATATGATGCGGGAGGCGCTGAAGCCAATCAAAGATCAATACGATTATATCATTATAGATTGTGCGCCAAGTTTAGGATTGATCACCATCAATGCTTTGACGGCTGCTGATTCTGTGATCATTCCGATCCAGTGCGAATATTTTGCTTTGGAAGGTCTTGGAAAATTACTGAATACAGTGAAAAACGTTCAGAAGATCCACAATCAGGACCTGGATATAGAAGGATTGCTTTTGACAATGTATGACAGTCGTTTGAGGTTGTCAAATCAGGTGGTAGAAGAGGTGAATTCACATTTTCCTGAAATGGTCTTCGAAACGATCATTAGTAGAAATGTTCGTCTTAGCGAAGCACCAAGTTTTGGAGAAAGTATTCTGAAGTATGATGCAGAAAGCAAAGGCGCGATCCAGTATATTCAGCTGGCAGAAGAGGTCCTTTTGAAGAACGAAAAATTAATTAAGAATTAAAATGATTTTCTTGGAATAATATTTTATTGATTATCATTTACTAATTATCATTTATACAAAATGAGAGATAAAACAAGAGCAATGGGACGTGGTTTGGGAGCTATCCTGAACGCAGAAAGCAAGACGAATATCAATTCTGCTTCAGACGAAGGCGCAAAAACTTTGGTGGGAAACATTGTTGAAGTTCCAATTGAAGATATCTATCCGAACCCCAACCAGCCGAGAACCTTTTTCGATGAAAAAGCACTTAATGATCTAGCGGAATCAATCAAAAGCTTAGGAATTATACAGCCAGTAACACTTAGAAAAGATGGCGCCAAGTTTGAGATCATTTCTGGGGAAAGACGTTTTCGCGCTTCCAAAATTGCTGGGTTAACATCTATTCCGGCCTATATCCGTTTGGTCAATGACCAAGAATTGTTGGAAATGGCTTTGGTTGAAAATATCCAGAGAGAAGACCTTGACCCGATTGAAGTGGCTTTGACTTATCAGAGACTTTTGGATGAGGTTGGAATGACCCAGGAAAACTTAAGTCAGCGTGTTGGTAAAGAAAGAAGTACAATTACTAATAGTGTCCGTCTTTTGAAATTATCACCGGATATCCAAAACGGAATCAGAAGTGGGCAGATCTCTGCGGGGCATGGTCGTGCAATCATGGGATTGGATTCTGATGAAAAACGCCAGACTTTGTTTGACAAGATCATCAAAGACCAACTTAATGTAAGACAATCCGAGCAGTTGGCTAGTCAGATGAAAAATTCTCAGGAATTAGAAAAGTCTGTAAAACAGACCATCGTTCCCAATCATGTAAAAAAAGCTCAGAAAAATCTAACCGATATATTAAATGTGAATGTCGAGATCAAAACTTCGGCAAATGGGAAAAAAGGAAAGATCGTTCTTGATTTTAAAAATGAAGAAGAGCTGGAAAGCATTCTTGCTCATATTAGATAAATGAAAAAAATACTTTCAATTTTCTTATTCTTTTCTTTTTGTTTTGCTCTTTCACAGGTGAATCGTAATGATACGATACGTGTGGAAAATCATCCGAAAGATAGTATTCCTGCTGCAAAACCATTAGGAGAAGCTCAGATTTTAGGAGATATCAAAGATAAAAATGCACCTGCAAAAATTACAAAATTAAGCCCTACAAAAGCGGGTCTATATTCTGCCGTCCTGCCTGGATTGGGACAGTTCTACAATAAAAAATATTGGAAAATTCCTTTGGTTTGGGGAGCCGTTGGGACAGGAGTTGGTATCGCACTTTGGAATGATAAACAATACAAACGTTACAGGAATGCTTATGTAGCAGAACTCAATGGTCTTCCGCATGAATTTTCAGATATCAATGGTATTACAAAAACTGTTTTGGGAAATGCACAGGATACATCCAAAAGACAGCGTGACTATGCCATAGGAATAACTGCCTTGATCTATATTCTTAATATTGTGGATGCTGTTGTGGATGCTCACCTTTATGAGGGACGACACGATCCGGACTTGGCAATTGTTCCATCGGTCATCAATGACCAATTCAGTAAAAGTGAAGCAAAAGCAGGTTTAACCTTAAGCTTCAGATTCTAATAAAAATTATCTCAATTATAAATTTAAAATGAAAATAGCATTAGTCGGTTACGGAAAAATGGGGAAGATCATTGATGAGGTCGCACAAAGCCGGGGTCACGAGATTGTTGCCAGATTAAAAGAAACACCGACCACGGAGTCTTTGAACAATGCAGACGTTGTCATTGAATTCTCGAATCCCGAAGCTGCTTTTGAAAATATTAAGGTTTGTTTGGAAAACAACATTCCAGTGATTTGCGGAACAACGGGTTGGTTGGATAAAAAGACGGAAATTGAGAAGGTCACTTTAGAAAATAATAGCGCATTTTTATATGGTTCTAATTTTAGTTTGGGCGTGAATCTGTTTTTTGCACTCAACGAAAAGTTGGCCAAGCTGATGAGCAATGTCAATGAATATACTTGCCAGTTAGAAGAAATTCATCACATTCATAAATTGGATGCACCAAGTGGAACCGCTATTTCCATTGCAGAAGGAATCATAGAAAATTCTAAATATGAGGCATGGAAACTGGATGAGACCAAGGATAAAGAATTGGGGATTTTTGCCATTCGTGAGGATGAAGTTCCTGGTACACACAGTGTTTTTTACAGATCAGAAGTTGACGAAATAGAAATAAAACATACAGCTTTCAACAGAAACGGATTTGCTTTAGGAGCAGTGATCGCCTCTGAATGGATTATTGATAAGAAAGGTATTTTCTCTATGAAGGATGTTCTAGGTCTGTAAAAAACTGTAACAAAAACAATACATCAAAAACTAATTACCCAAATTGCTGAAGGCTAATAGCCGAAGCCAAATGAAATATTTATGAATTATATTATTACTTATACCGTTTATGTTCTCATTATCAGTGTTTTGATGGGGCTCACAACTTGGAAGTTATTCAAGAAAATGGGGTATAGCCCGTTACTTTCTTTCATTCCGTTTTATAATTATCTGATTATTCTCAAAGAAATCAAACATCCGAAATGGTGGGCGATCTTATCATATCTGCCAATCGTTGGTCCTATCATGATGTCTGTTTTTCATTTGTTCCTGATGAAAAAATTCGGAAAAAGAGGAGCTTTGAATGGTGTTTTAACCGTAATTCTACCTTTCATTTTTATGGCAACGGTCAATTACGGGAAAGACCCGGAAATTGAGACCGAAGAAGAGGAAGAAGAAAACAAAAAGAAAGAAACATTCTTGGGTTCAGTGACTTTTGCGGTAGTTTTCGCAACGATTATTCACGCATTTATTACACAACCATTTGGGATTCCAACTGGTTCAATGGAGAGAACTTTGTTAGTGGGAGATTTTCTTTTTGTTAACAAGTGGGCTTATGGTTACAGAATGCCAATGAGACCTGTTGCATTGCCGTTTTTACAAGGAACTATTTTTGATACAGGACAAAAAGGAAATCCAAAAGACGACCCGAAATCTTACGTTGATGCGGTTAAATTACCATATTTCAGAATTCCTGGTTATGATGAAATCAAAAGATACGATATCGTAGTTTTCAATTATCCACAAGACTCAGTTCATACAGCAATCGATAGAAAAGACCCATATGTTAAAAGATGTATTGGCATTCCTGGAGATGTTATCGAGTTCAGAGCCGGAAGATTATTTGTGAATAATGCACCTGAAAAAATTCTTGGAGACGAGTATCAGCAACACGGCTATCTGGTGACAACTAGTTCTCAGCTTAATATTCCTCAGTTATACAAAGCTTACGGTTTTCTTCCTGTTCAGGAAAATCAGACCAATACAGGGTTTTTATATGCTTTTCAAGGCTTGACAGATCAGACTGCAAAAGAGATCAAAGCGCTTCCGGAAGTTGTTGAAATGAAGGAAATGATTGAAGAAAAAGGAGAAGGAGGGGTTAGATACAAGCTGAATGCAGATAAAACAGCATACACCAAAAATGTAGATACAACACAATCGAT
Organism: Epilithonimonas hungarica; assembly: GCF_900102265.1. GTDB lineage: Bacteria > Bacteroidota > Bacteroidia > Flavobacteriales > Weeksellaceae > Epilithonimonas > Epilithonimonas hungarica. Next base: position 695,151 of record NZ_FNBH01000001.1, read on the forward strand.
TTACCCGATCAACAAACCTTGGAATCAGGATTGGTACGGCCCACTTAGAATTCCGAAAAAAGGCTACGTTGTAAAGCTAGATCAGGAAACTTTGCCAACCTATCAATGGATCATCTCCGAGTATGAGCACAATAAGCTGGAAAATAAAAACGGGAAGATCTATATCAACGGACAAGAAACCAATCAATACACCATCAAACAGAATTATTATATGATGATCGGTGACAACCGAGATGCCTCTTTGGATGCAAGGTTCTTTGGAGTTGTTCCGGAGGAAAATATCGTGGGAAGACCGATGTTCACTTGGATGAGTGTAGAAGGACTGTTTTCCGACGCTAGTTCCACTTATCAGGCACCAGGCAAGAAGATCCGTTGGGACAGGATGTTCAAGGCAACCAACACGGGAGAAGCGAACAAAACGTCCTATTGGTGGGTTGCCGTTATTATTTTGGTATTATTCTTCGGTTGGGATTACTTCGCCAAACTTTTCGGAAAGAAAAAAGAAGAAGATTAATTTAAAATAAGTTCTTTTTTGTCATTGCGAACAACGTGAAGCAATCTGTTGAAATTTTTGACAATCGCAATAACAAAAAAGGATGCCGTTCCTATCGGGGCTATGGGATTTGTCCTCCGAAATAATGATTCAACACTTTGTCAGAGATTACTATCTTTGACAAAGTTTTTTTTAATTAACATTCACAAATAATAATTCAAAGCTTATATAAGCGAAGTGCCTTGTGAGCCTAAAACATTTAGTTGTAAAAAACTTAGTGTGCTTTGTGTTAAAATTTTGAATAATTAAAGAAGGGTTATCAAAAATAAATATGAAAAAAGTTCTTTTACCAATATTCTATTTACCACCTGTTTCATGGTTCTCAGTTTTTCTAGATGAAGAAAACGAAGTTTTATTTGAACAATTCGAAAACTTTCCAAAGCAGACTTACAGAAATCGAGCGGCGATCTATGGCGCTAATGGAAAATTACCATTGATCATTCCGATAAAACATACGGGAAAACGAGAAGTTAAAGACATCGAGGTTTCTTTTGCAGAAGACTGGCGGAAGCTCCATTGGAAGTCTATCAAAACAGCTTATCAAAGCACTCCTTATTTCGAATATTACGAAGATAAACTCAAGAAAATATATGAAGAGCAGATCATTTCGTTAAAAGATTTTAATCTCAAAGCTTTAGGTATTATTCTTGATATTCTGAAGACCGAAAAAAAATATGAGCTGACCGACGAATATTTCAAAAATCCGGAAGCAGAAGATTACAGGGAGAAATTCTCCGCAAAATCCGAATCTCCATCCGAGTTTGAAAAATACTATCAGAGCTTTTCGGACAAGAACGGATTTATAAAAGATCTGTCTATTCTGGATCTGCTTTGTAACATTGGCCCGGAAAGTTTGACTTATATCAAAAATATAAAACTCGATTAATAGCCAAGAAACTCTACAAATTAGATTTTCTTTAATTAAAAATAAATAATTATTTACATGAAATCGCTAGTTGTAGAGCAGCTAAATAAGTTTTAATGTAATAAACGATTGCATATGGCAAGTAAAAAACAATAGATAATATACATATGAAAAAATTATTGATAGCGGCAGCTTTTTTATATGCGGGATTTGGATTGATTCAGGCGCAGACAGCTTCTCCGCAAGATGACAAAGACCAAAAAACTTGGTATCATAAGGATTACGCTACTACAAAAGTTTATGGAGTTAATACACAAAACGCATACAAATTTTTAGAATCGAAAGGTCTAAAACCAAAAACAGTAGTTGTCGGGGTTTTGGATAGCGGAGTAGAGGTGGACCACCCTGGCTTGATCAAAAATATGTGGACAAACCCAAACGAAATTCCTAACAACGGGAAAGATGACGACGGAAACGGATACATCGATGATGTTCACGGATGGAATTTCCTAGGAGGTAAGAACGGCGATATCGATGTTGATAATATGGAAGTGACGAGAGTCGTGAAAAAATATCAATCTGTTTTTGAAGGCCCGGACTCTGCTAAAAATAAAGAGAACCAGGCAAAAATGCCGGACGATTTTGCAATGTATATGAAGTCCAAAGAGATTTTTAACAAGAAAAGTCAAGAAGCAAAACAAAGTGTCCAGATGTACACGATGATCAACAACTCTATCCCGGATATGGTGAAATTGTTGGGAGATAAAACATTGACGAAAGAGAACTTAGCAACGATAAAGCCATCAACACAGCAGGAGGCAATGGCAATGCAGGTGCTTTCCCAGGTTGCCAATGATCCTCAGGTTGCAGGAAAACCGGCTTCTGAAGTTAAAACTTATATGGAAGCTCAGATGAAAGAAGCACTGGACTATTTCACGCCACAAGCAGAGAAAGGTTATAATCTGGATTTTGATCCTAGAAAAGAGATTGTTGGAGACAATTACGATGATTATTCTGAGAAAAGCTACGGAAACAATCACTACGAAGGTCCGGACGCAAAACACGGAACTCACGTTGCGGGAATTATTGCTGGTCTGGCAAACGGTTCCGAACCTCAGTATGGTGTAGCTTCCAGAGTTGCAAAAATTATGACTGTAAGAGCGGTTCCTGATGGGGATGAAAGAGACAAAGATGTTGCAAATGCTATCCGCTATGCGGTTGACAACGGTGCGAAAATCCTTAATATGAGTTTTGGAAAGCCTGTTTCTCCGGGTAAAAATGTAGTTTGGGATGCATTCAAATATGCAGAGAGCAAAGGTGTTCTTTTGGTAAAAGCAGCAGGAAATGAAAACGAAGATATTGCAGAACACCAGTATTTTCCAACTAATTTCAAATCTACATCAGACGAGAAACCTTTCATTAATAATATGATCGTTGTTGGTTCAAATACAAATGATTCAAACGCTTTGAAATCAAGTTTCTCTAATTATGATGAAAAAATGGTAGATGTTTTTGCACCAGGCTCGGAAATCTATTCAACTGTTCCAGAAGGGAAATACGAATATCTTCAGGGAACCTCAATGGCTTCTCCTGTTGTAGCCGGTTCTGCGGCAGTTTTGTTGGCCTATATGCCAAATCTGAAACCAGAACAGATCATCGAATCTCTTGTTAAAACGACAAATGTAAGCGCAACCAATGGATTTGATAAATTATCAAGATCCAATGGTGTGATAGATGTAGCAAAGGCAGCGGAATATGCATACAAGAATTTTTACAAAGCAGAAGCACCTTCCAAATCTGTAAAAAAACCAATTAAGAAAAAAACGCATAAAGCAATAGATAAGAGTAAGTTATAAAATCAATATTCAAAATAAAAAATCTGAGACTGTCTCAGATTTTTTATTTTTTATCATTTGGCATAATTTTTTGTAATAACTTAGCAGTAAATATAAAACTATGAGAAAATTAATTTTAGGAATATTAGGTATCGCATTTTTTGCGACCTCTTGTTCATCAACAAAAAATACTTCATCTTCTGATGGAAGTGTTAGTGCAGGTCAAGCGCAGACAGTGCGTTCTGAAGTTATGAAACTAAAAGGAGAGTGGACGATTTCTAATGTAGATTACAACAGATCCTTTAAAATAAAACCTTTTGATGAAGGTGCTGATATCAATTGTTTCGTTGGTAGTGCATGGAAATTGATCCCGAATAATTATACAGGAACTTATTCTCTGAACGGAGGAGGAGATTGCCCGATGAGAACTCAAGCTATTACCTTTAGTGTTGATAAGTATAGCAATGTGTCCATCAAAAAAGTTGGTGAAGGAGAAAAAGCAAAACGAGTTTCTGCCGGATATATGTTAAAACTTGAAAATCCGACTGAAAATAGTTTTACATTGGTTCAGTCTGTAAATGCTGATGGTTCACCGATGGATGTACGTTACAATTTTATAAGAACAGCTAAATAATATTAAAATACATATAATGAAAATAACTAAATTAAACATCGCTGCATTTTTTATCTCAGCTTCACTTTTATTAACAAGTTGCGAGGCTGTTCAAAATGCTAATAATACGCAAAAAGGTGCTGCAATTGGTACTGCTGCAGGAGCTGTTCTTGGAGGGATTTTGGGAAATAACCTTGGAAAAGGTGGTAATGCACCTCTTGGAGCTGTTTTAGGTGGTGTTGTTGGTGGCGTTGCCGGAGGTGTTATCGGTAACAAGATGGACAAACAAGCGAAAGAGATCAAAGAAGTTTTGCCAGGTGCAGAAGTTGAAAGAGTAGGTGAAGGTATCAAAGTTACACTTCATGAGAATACTGTTAATTTTGATTTTAATTCATCTAACTTAACAACTCTTGCAAAAACAAACTTAGATAAATTGGTTACGGTTCTTAAAAATAATCCTGATACCAATATCAATATCTATGGGCATACTGATAGCATTGGTAGCGATGCTGTCAATTTGAAAATATCTGGACAAAGAGCCGATGCTGTGAAAAATTATTTTGTAGCAAACGGAATTTCTTCTTCAAGATTATTTACAGAAGGTTTAGGCAAGTCTAGTCCTATAGCTTCTAATGATACTGATGCGGGAAGAGCTCAAAACAGACGTGTGGAGTTTGCAATTACTGCGAATGAAAAGATGATCAATGATGCTAAGTCAAATTAATAATCATTCTTTTAAGATAAATAATAAACCGCAATTTGCGGTTTTTTTATTTTAATGCTACTTTTGTAGAATTATAAACATTGGATGAAAAACTATTTAAAATTAATAAGAGTAGAACAGTGGGTCAAGAACTTATTTGTTTTCGCTCCCTTATTTTTTTCAGGTAAAATTACCAACACACATCTTTTTTATGAGAGTATTTTCGCATTCTTAGTTTTTTCGTTTACAGCGAGTTCTATTTATATTATCAATGATTATTTTGATATAGAATCGGATAAAAAACATCCGGAGAAAAAACATCGTCCATTAGCAAGTGGAGCAGTTCCCAAGACAAGTGCGAAAATTCTATTTGCCTTCTTGATTCTTTTATCAATATCATCAGTTTTTATTGGAAATTATATTTTCCACACCAATTTTTGGAAATTCGGAGTGATTATCGCATTTTATTTTGTGATGAATCTTTTCTATACATTCAAATTAAAACAAGTAGCGATCGTTGATATCTGCATCATTGCCATTGGTTTTGTTCTAAGAGTTCTAGCTGGTGGTTACGTTACAGGAGTTATTGTTACCAACTGGGCGATTCTACTGACTTTTGTTTTGGCATTAGTTCTCGCAATAGGAAAGAGACGAGGAGAGTTGATCAATGCGCAGATTTCTGGAAAGACCAGAAAAGCTTTGGACGGTTATAATGTTCAGTTTGCAGATATTGCTTTGTCGATCAGTTGTACTTTGGCGATTATCTGCTATTTGATGTTTACATTATCTCCAGAAGTTCAGGCGAGATTTCATCCGAGAGTTTTCTATACGGTAATTTTTGTGGTGTTTGCATTTCTAAGGTATCTGCAACAGACATTGGTTTATAATAAAACCGAGTCACCTACAAAAATTGTTTACAAAGACCGATATATACAAGTGACAATTGTCCTTTGGGTAATTGTTTTCCTTTTACAGATCTATTTTAAGAAATAAAATCAAAATATTAAAGTTGAATTAATGCGTTCAATTTTAAATAACTAAAAACCTAAAGATGAAGCCGAATTTTGTACAGAAAGTAACTAACTGGGGAAATTTCCCAATTGTAGAAAAGGAAATGAGGTCGGATGATTCTGTTTCGAAGATCAAACAATTTGTTAGAGAAAATAATGAAGTGATTGCTCGCGGAAACGGACGCTGCTATGGCGATGCTTCTCTGGGTGAACATATTTTCTCTACAAAAAGGCTCAATAAATTTATTTCTTTTGATAGACTCAACGGAATTATCGAGTGCGAGTCCGGAGTTCTTCTTTCAGAAGTTTTAGAAGTTTCTGTTCCACAGGGCTATTTTCTTTACGTGACACCCGGGACCAAATTTGTTTCGGTTGGAGGCGCAATTGCTTCCGATGTTCACGGTAAAAATCATCATGCTGAGGGTTGTTTTTCAGAATATGTAACTGAGTTCAAATTATTGGATGAAAACTCAGAGATCATTACTTGTTCCCGCGAAGAAAACTCAGATAAGTTCTGGGCAACAATCGGTGGAATGGGTTTGACGGGAATTATCTTGTCAGCGAAATTCAAACTGAAAAATATAGAATCGGCATACATTCGTCAAGAAAGCATCAAAGCTGAAAATCTGGATGAGGTTTTCCGTTTGTTTGATGAAAGCGAAGATTGGACCTATAATGTTGCCTGGATTGATTGTTTTCAAAAAGGAAAAAATCTGGGACGCTCGATTTTGATGAGAGGTGAACATGCGTTGAAAGCAGAATTACCATCTAATCTTCAGAAAAAATCATTGAAACTAAAGGAAAGATTCAAACCGACAGTTCCTTTTTATTTTCCCGGATTTGTTCTGAATGCCTTAACTATTAAGATCTTCAATTTCCTATATTATAATAAACAGACAAAGAAACAGCTTAATAATTTCATCGATTACGAAACATTTTTCTACCCTTTGGATGTCATTAATCATTGGAACAAGATCTACGGTAAAAGTGGATTTATCCAGTATCAAATGGTAATCCCGAAAGAAAACGGAAAGGAAGGAATGAAACAGATCTTGGAAACTATCGCGAATAGCGGAAACGGCTCTTTCTTGGCGGTCCTGAAATTATTTGGGAAAGATAATCCATTAGCTTATAATTCATTTCCAAAAGAAGGTTACACATTGGCTTTAGATTTTAAAGTTAACAAAGGATTGAAAAAATTGGTTGACCAATTGGATGCAATTGTTGAAAATTTCGGAGGCAGAATTTACTTGACGAAAGATAGTATGAGTAAGTCTTCTCTGACTAATTATCTTCAAAACGTTGATTCTTCTAAATTCGTTTCATTACAGCATAAAAGAATTGTTAGTAATAACTAATTCTAATAATAACTAATAATTCATCACTCATAATTATGATTGTTCTTGGTTCCAATTCCGAAGTTGCACAAGCATTTGTAGAAGAATGTTTGGCAAAAGGGGAAAAATTCCCTGTAATTTATCTGTTGAGTTCTAACCCAGAAACGACAGAGAAATTTGCAGGTCATATCAATGTGAAATTTCTCCAACATTCCGAAATTATTCCTTTGGATCTGATGAAAGATATCGATTATAAAACTTTGGAAAACATCAACTCCGATTTATTGTTTTGTGCTTCGGGTTATCTCGGTTTAGGAACGGAAGAGGGGCTTTATGACAACGAAAATACAGCCCGAATCATTGATATTAATTACGCAAAATTAGTTCCCGTACTTAATTTCTTTGCCAAAAAAATGGAATCCAAAAGAACAGGAACTATGATCGTCTTATCATCAGTCGCTGGCGAAAGAGGAAGACAGAGCAATTTCATCTATGGAAGCGCAAAAGCAGGATTAACAGCTTATTTGAGTGGGCTGAGGAATTATTTGTTCGATAAAAAGATCCAGGTTTTGACTGTGAAACCAGGCTTTATGAATACCAAAATGACGGAAGGTTTACCTCTAAATCCTGTTTTGACTGCAACTCCGAAAAAAGCGGCTGAAGGAATTTATAAAGCTTATAAAAATAAAAAAGACGTGGCTTACGTTTTACCAATCTGGGCAATTATTATGCTGATCATCAGAAATATCCCTGAGTTTATTTTTAAGAAACTCAAACTATAGTTGATGATTGATAAATGATAATCGATTTAGTTGAAAACGATGCATATAATCATTTATCATTTATACTTTATCACTTATGAAAAAATTATATCTATTCGACTTTGACGGAACTTTAACTTACAAAGACACAATGTTTTTGTTTTTGAAGTTTTATGACCCTGCAAAATTCTCGGTTCAATTCCTGAAACATATTCCGCTTTTTGCATTGTTGAAACTAAAATTGGCTGATGCCGAAGCGGTAAAGAAAAGTTTTATTTCATCAATTCTTAAAGGCAAATCGAGACATCAGATCGAAAAAAAAGCACAACAATTTTTTGAAGAAAATTATCCAAGCTTATTCAGGGAAAATGCTTTGGATTTCATTAATAATATAGATAGACAAAACACAGAATCGTATATTATTACGGCATCTTTGGATCTTTGGGTAAAACCATTTGCTGACAAATTCAATATGAAGTTACTTTCTACACAGGCAGAATTCAAAGATGATATTTTCACAGGGAAATTTATAGGGAAAAACTGTAACAAAGAAGAGAAAGTCAACCGAATTAAACTTGAAATTGGAGACAAGAAATTCGATAAAACAATAGCATTTGGAGACACTTCCGGGGACAAAGCAATGTTCAAATTCGCAAATGAATCTCATTATCGATTTTTTCACTAATTTAGTGCTTTAATTTTTCAGCCTTTTTTCTGGCTTCTAATCGTATAAAAATGGAAAGAATTTATCTGGATAACGCAGCAACTACACCTCTCGATGATGAGGTGATAGACTGTATGGTGAATGTTTTAAAATTCAATTATGGCAATCCGTCATCAACGCACAGCTTGGGACAGGAGGCCAAGACCATTTTGGAGGAAGTAAGGCGAAAGATCGCAGATTCTTTGAAAGTGACTCCGGGAGAAATCGTTTTCACATCTTGTGGGACTGAATCCAATAATATGATCATCAAATCCGCTGTGAATTATCTCGGTGTTGAAAGGATCATCACTTCAGCTCTGGAACACAAATGTGTTGCCGAGACCTGCCTCGAAATGAAGAAATTGAAAGGTGTAGAATTGGTTTACTTAAGACCAGATTCCAACGGCGATTTTGATTTGAACAAATTAGAAGAAGCATTAAAATCATCTGATAAAAAGACTTTGGTAACTCTAATGCACGCCAACAACGAAATCGGAAATATTCTTGATATTGAAAAAGTAGCCTACCTTTGTAAAGAAAATAATGCGCTTTTTCATTCTGATACCGTTCAGACAATGTCACATCTGGATTTAGATTTTTCTAAAATTCCTTTAGACTTTGCTTCTTGCAGTGCTCATAAATTCCACGGACCAAAAGGTGCTGGTTTTGCATTTGTAAGAAAATCATCAGGTTTGAAGGGGATTATCACAGGTGGACCTCAAGAAAGAAGTTTGAGAGCAGGAACAGAAAATGTAACAGGAATTGCAGGTTTAGGAAAAGCTTGGGAAATTTCTCAAGAAAAAATGGAAGATTACAAAAACCATATTATTGACATCAAGCATTACGCAATTCAGCAATTGAAAGAAAAAATATCAGGAATTAAATTTAATGGAAGAAGTGCAGAAGACAGCAGTTTATATACTGTTCTGAATCTTTTGCTTCCATATAAAAACCCTTTGATCGGGTTACAGTTGGATATGAAAGGGATTGCCATTTCCCAAGGAAGTGCTTGCAGTTCCGGAGCTTCGAAACCCTCTATGGTTTTGATGTCGGTTTTGTCAGAAGATGATTTGGATAATTGCACACCGGTGCGGGTATCGTTCAGTCACTTTACGAAAAAGTCTGATATCGATGCACTTGTGAGCGCGTTAGAAGAAATAGGGAAACAATTCGTCATAGAAAAAGCTGATAGTTTACATAGATAATCCACAGAAGAAACAAAAATTAAATTTTGTAATTTTGTTTAATAAAACAATTAAGAATAAGAAATCATGGCAGTAGAAATTACAGATCAATCCTTTCAGGAAACAGTATTAAATTCAGATAAACCGGTTTTAGTTGACTTTTGGGCAGCTTGGTGTGGGCCTTGTAGAATGCTAGGGCCAATCATCGAAGAAGTAGCAACTGACTTTGAGGGTAAAGCTTTGGTAGGTAAAGTGGATGTTGATAACAATCAGCAGATCTCTGTGGATTACGGAATCAGAAATATTCCTACCGTTTTAATTTTCAAAAATGGAGAAGTTGTAGATAAAATTGTAGGTGTAGCACCAAAAGAAGTAATCGCTGAGAAGCTTAATGCTTACCTATAAGAAATTAATATAATTGAAAATGAACGCTTTTCTGCTTGAAGGGCGTTTTTTTTTATTTAAAATTTGGAGATGTAAATTATTGTTGTATTTTTGCAACCACAATAACGAAGGGTAATCATCTTAGTTATGGCAAAAGATCCGGTAGTTCAGCTGGTTAGAATGCCGCCCTGTCACGGCGGAGGTCGCGGGTTCGAGTCCCGTCCGGATCGCAACTATTATATTATAATAGTACAAAATGCTTTAAGACATATGTCTTAAAGCATTTTTCGTTTTATGTCTGTTCAAAAAGAGATAAAAAAGCACAATCTGAAAGTGACCTATTCGGTGACCAAAGAAATTTGTGTAAAAGATGTCACTGAGAAATTTGAATATTCAATTCGATACTTTTTAAAATTAACAATCGAAAAAATGACCTAGGTCAGTGACCTGTATATTTAGATGAAATAAGTCACTAAAAAATTAGAATATTTGATGAAATGCCTTATCGGTTTACCAATCTAAAGCGACCTATCACAGTGACCTTATTTAATTGGTCTGTACCTTCTGCTAAGCCATTTAAGAAAATGAATATCCTGTTAATATGTTTTATTGAAGTTAATTTTTAAACTCTTAAAAGACCAATAAATGAAGACATTCAACTTACTTATAAGACTACGATTTTATTTCACTTGCTAATGCAATCTCTTTTTGTGCATCAAGAGCTTCTAATCTGGAAACTAAAGAAGCTCTTATATCACGATAAGCATCTCCTCCCAGAGTAAGCCTTAATGATTGCTGGTCTGTATCAATGTAATGTATAATTGCTTGAATACTTATATCAACATCATTATTAATAGGGAATGTATTTGATTCAATAGCCCTTCTCACGTCCCCGGCAGGCGTTTTATCATAGTCCTCTATGATCGGGGCTGTTTGCAGGTTAGACCCAAAAGAAGTAGAATGCGCACCTGGCTCTACAATTGTAACATCAATATTGAATGGCGAAAGTTCCTGTGCGATAGTTTCGCAAAATCCTTCAACGGCCCATTTGGTTAAGTGGTAGTAACTAAAGTTGGGATATGTAGTTTGACCTCCTGCCGAGGAAAGCTGTAAGATCTTTCCTTGGCCTTGTGTTCTTAGATGTGGTAAGGCTGCTCTGATCACTTGCACCGAGCCTATAATATTCGTTCGGATCTGATGATCGATCTGTTCATCAGTAGCCTCCTCAACCGAGCAGAACAATCCATATCCCGCATTATTGACAATAACATCAATAGTCCCCGCATCGCTAAATGCCTTATCTACAACTTTTTTTATCTGATCGACATTCGTCACGTCGAGTATTGAGACCAATAAAGTATCGGGATACATTGTTCTTAAATCTTCGAGAGCATTTTTAGTGCGTACCGTAGCAATGACTTTATCACCTTTCGCCAGAAGCTTTTCAGTTAGAACTTTACCAAGTCCGGTCGAAGTGCCGGTTATAAACCAAGTTTTCATATGTATTATATTTAAAATTTACAATACAAATTTAGCAGCTGATCACAAGGAATACAGACCTATTTCAAACTAAAAATGACCATTATCAATCAATGAACGGAAGAGTGTAGGCGTTTGCCCGGTAAGTGTTCGAAATGTTCTTGTAAAATGGGTAGGTTCCTCAAATCCAAGGCTAAGACTTATCTCCGAAATGCTCAAATTTGAGTGTGCTAATAAAGCTCTTGCTTCCTGAATGATTCTTTCGTTGATTAACTGTGTTGTAGTTTTTCCGGTGACTTCTTTCAGTGCTCTGTTAAGAGAATTGGTGTGTATGGCTAGTTTGTCGGAAAATTGTTTGGGAGTGCATAATGTCATGATGTTATTGGGATAAACAATAGGAAACTGGCTTGCCAATAATCTTTTAAATGACTGAGCCAATTGTGAAGCCGCCGATTGACTTCGGTTCCGGATATTGGGTTGCAATTTTAGTGCGGCATGGATACACTCCAAGACATAGAGGAATAACAAATCATACTTGTTAACATAGCTGGAAGATTGCTCTTCAAACATTTTTTCAAAAATGACTTTGAAGTGTGCAACCTCTTCATCATTCAATTTGAATACAGATTGGCCCTCATTCTTAAATACGATTAGATCTGCAGGACGTAAAAAAGTATGTAATGGCAGAAAGTCTTCAGTAAACATGCAGGCATAGCCGTTACAGACTCCATCGTGAACTTCCCATCGGTAAGGGACTTCACAATTAGTAAATACTAAGGACCATTCATCTTTTTTATTTTTATATTCCATCCCTTGGTAAAAATACGAGGCATCACCGGTGATCAGCGATATTTTATAAAAATCCCTCCTGCTATATTTGCTAGTTGCATCAAGACTCTCTTTAGAAAATTCTCCTAAATGGGCAACTGTAAAAAATCCTCCTGAAGGATCTTTCACCTCCGCAATTTGCGGAGCATAAACATCAATGGAATGTGTATCGATCATATAGCAAAAATGGCAATAATACTTTAGTGTACCAAAATATATTATTGCCTAATTCTTTTAAGATTAAGTAGATATATGGACTTTTGAATAAAGTGAAATTGGACTTTTAGATAAATCAACTTCCTAGAGTATTTCAGAAATTTGCAATATGATTTAATATAAACATAAAAAATGACAAATAAAGAAACTGTACTGGTAACAGGCGGAAGCGGGTTTTTAGGCATGCGGATTATTGCCCAGTTACTTCAGAAAGGATATAATGTGCATACTACTGTAAGAAGTTTGGAAAGTGTTGAAAGAATAGGAAATGCTTTAAAATCAAATAGAATTCCTTCTGAAAATCTATCTTTTTTCGAAGCGGAACTCACCAACGATACTAATTGGGAAGATGCGATGAAAGAATGCAAGTACGTATTAAGTGTTGCCTCACCCGTTTTTTTTGACAAACCAAAAAATGAGGAAGAAGCTTTTCGCCCTGCCAGAGAAGGTATTTTGCGTATTTTAAGATTAGCTAGGAAAGCAGATGTGAAAAGAGTCGTGATGACCTCTAACTTTGGTGCGGTAGGTTTTACCCAGACCGACAAAAGCCGGACAACTACAGAGGAGGATTGGACGAATACCGACAATACGGCGGTATCTGTTTACGAAAGGTCAAAAACTCTGGCAGAGATGGCAGCATGGGAATTTATAAAAAGAGAGGGTGAAAATCTTGAGTTTACGACAGTAAACCCTGTTGCAATTTTAGGTCCGTCATTGGATGAACACGTTTCCGGCAGTTTTCATTTGCTCCAAAATCTCATAAATGGTACCATGAAAGCCGTACCCAATATTCCGCTAAACATTGTGGACGTCAGAGATGTTGCCGACCTACACATTCGGGCAATGGAAATCAAGGAGGCCAACGGACATCGTTTTATTGCCACATCCGACGGGCAAATCTCTTTACAAGAGATTGTACAGCTAATAAAAACCAAACGCCCTGAAATTGCACAAAAAATCACTTCCAGAAAAGTCCCAGCCTTAGTTTTGCGGATTGTTGCCCTATTTAACGAAAAGGCAAAAGAAGGTGTTCTGCTTAGCAGATTGAACCGGAATGTGAGCAATCGAAAGGCAAAAACAATATTAAACTGGAAACCTGTTGCATCGAAAGAAGACAGTGTCCTGGCAGCGGTGGATACCTTGATAAGATATAATTTGATAAAATAATAAAACAAATGATGGAACAAACACTTACAATAAAGATAATCAGCGGAATGCTGCTTTTGCTTACCACTTATAATGATGAACTCTTTAGGGATAACCAATGCATTAAGGATCCTGATCGGGATTTTATCGATAAGCTTTGCCATACTGATACTTTTTCCAAATACATTTTTTATTGGTAATACGCTTAGAGCGGTGATGTTGATAGTGTTGGTAGCTCTGAAATCAGGGAACTACAAATTTGCTTTGGCCGAGATCCCATTTATTATAATGCCCCTAATTTTAATATATTTAGGATACCCCTTAAAAAGTGTATAACCTGAATAGAAATAATTGAAAGTGGTACAAGAAGGCATGGCAACATTTATTTTAAAAGAACAATTTATTCCCGACCATATTTTCATTTATTTGGTAAAAGGGTCATTGAGGATTTTTGATGGCAACAAGCATTATGTGTTTAAATCGGGTGATGCTTTTTTCCTGCGTAAAAATACCCTGGCCAAATTCGAACTTTTGGAAGATGTTTTCGAGCCTGTTGCTTTTTGCTTTGAAGAATCATTTCTAAAAGAATTCCAACAGAAGCATTCACTTATCCTTACTCCAAATTATAGGATAACGGATGCACTTATAGAAATTAAGGCAAATAAAATGATACACAGTTTTATGGAATCTATAAAGCCTTACCACAAAGGCTTCATGGAATTACGGGAGGATTTTGAAGATTTGAAACACGAGGAATTGATACTCATCCTATTGTTGGAACGATCTGAGCTTTCAGATACCTTGTTTGACTTTTCTGCCCCTGAAAAAATAGATTTAAGGGCGTTTATGAATAAAAACTATAAGTTTAATATAAGCGCTCAGGATTTTGCCAAATTAACGGGAAGAAGCTTGTCATCGTTCAAGCGTGATTTTAAACATCTGTTTAATGTTACACCAGGCCGATGGCTCACAAAGAAAAGACTGCAGGAAGCGTATTTTCTTATAAATACAAAAAATCAAAAACCGGTAGATATTTATCTTGACCTGGGCTTTGAAAGTTTGTCGCACTTTTCGGTTGCTTTTAAAAAGGAATTCAATTTAACACCAACACAACTTATGAGTGAAACAAAAGGTTAATGTCTAATTTCGAGCATTCAATTATATTATTACTTAAACTTAAGTTATGCTTTAGTATAAAAACTGAAAAAACCCTATTATGTATAAAGGGCATATGATTGTGTCTTTTTCTCATGGAAAGTTCATTAAAATTAAATTGGCATATCCAAATATATAGTTGCCATAATTATTCACATTTTTTAAGATTATCTATCATTTAAAGTTCTTTTTAGCTTCTATGCTTTGGTTTTTTCTGAAAACATTTGTTATTTATTTTCTTTAAATAGATTAATAAATTTGATCTATTATCTACTATTTTACAAATTATTTGATTTTTTTTGAAATTTTATATAATAAACGTATATCTTAGTAGATATGTTAAAAATAATGTTAATTTTAAACATTATTAACCAAAAAAAACTCTTATTCAATGAGAAAGCTCTATTTGATGTTGGTGTTGCTTCTAATAGCAATGACCAATACGGTCTATGCACAGACCAGTACTGAACAGTTTGAGACCGAGTCCAACGGAAGCTCAAGTTTCACGGACAATGGTGTTATCTTTAACATTATATCACACGTAAATACTTATGACATTCAGGCAGCTTATCCTGGAACCGGCTGGAACGGTACCGCAGCAGATAACCGATATATTGATAATTCAGGGAGCGGCAATCAGTCTGCCGGCACATCGTTCAGCATAAAGACAACTTCTAACCTCTTTAAGGTAAACAGGTTCTGGGTTTATGCTGCAGCAGCAAACACAACACTTGGAGTTGCCGGAACACTGACGATAACCGGTAAACTATCAGGAGTAACAAAGTTTACACAGACCAAGACAACTGGCTTTACTGCAGCCATCGGAACAACCAATGGTTACACTTTGATTGATATGACCAACCTTAATGGACAAAATTACAGTAATATTATTATCGATCAGCTACAGATCACTGCAGGTGGGAATTTTCAATATCTGGGATTAGATGCCTTTACCTGGGTCAAAGATTCCGGAGTTGTTGCAGGTACATTAGCGTTGGCATCTAGCCAGACCAATGTTTCCTGCAACGGAGGCTCTAATGGAACAGCAACAGTAACCGCTTCAGGTGGAACAGCTCCCTATACTTACAGCTGGACACCAAGTGGTGGTACGGCGGCCACTGCAACAGGTCTTGCAGCCGGAACTTATACGGTTACTGTAAAAGATGCTACTAATACTACAAAAACACAAAGTTTTACCATTACGGAGCCAACAGCTTTAGTAGCTGCTGCTGTTTCGCAGACCAATGTGGCCTGTAATGGCGGTGCTACAGGAGCTGCAACAGTTAGTGCTTCAGGTGGAACACCAGGCTATACCTACAGCTGGTCACCTAGCGGTGGTACGGCAGCGAGTGCAACAGGGCTTACGGCAGGTACATATACTGTGACCATCACAGATGCGAATGCCTGCCAGACGACTCAATCATTTACCATTACGCAACCAACAGCTTTATCAGTAACAACATCGCAGACCAACGTGGCCTGCAACGGCGGTTCTACCGGATCGGCCTCAGTGAGTGTCTCAGGTGGAACACCGGGCTATACCTACAGCTGGTCGCCAAGTGGCGGTACGGCAGCGAGTGCAACAGGGCTTACGGCAGGTACATATACTGTGACCATCAAAGATGCGAACAACTGCCAGACAACCAGATCGTTTACCATTACGCAGCCAACAGCTTTATCAGTAACAACATCGCAGACCAACGTGGCCTGCAACGGCGGTTCTACCGGATCGGCCTCAGTGAGTGTCTCAGGTGGAACACCGGGCTATACCTACAGCTGGTCGCCAAGTGGCGGTACGGCAGCGAGTGCAACAGGGCTTACGGCAGGTACATATACTGTGACCATCAAAGATGCGAACAACTGCCAGACAACCAGATCGTTTACCATTACGCAGCCAACAGCTTTATCAGTAACAACATCGCAGACCAACGTGGCCTGTAATGGCGGTTCTACCGGATCGGCCTCAGTGGGTGTCTCAGGTGGAACGCCGGGCTATACCTACAGCTGGTCACCTAGCGGTGGTACGGCAGCGAGTGCAACAGGGCTTGCGGCAGGTACATATACTGTGACCATCACAGATGGGAACAACTGCCAGACAACCAGGTCGTTTACCATCACACAGCCAACAGCATTATCGGCAACAACATCGCAGACCAACGTGGCCTGCAACGGCGGTTCTACCGGATCGGCCTCAGTGAGTGTCTCAGGTGGAACACCGGGCTATACCTACAGCTGGTCGCCAAGTGGCGGTACGGCAGCGAGTGCAACAGGACTTACGGCAGGTACATATACTGTGACCATCACAGATGGGAACAACTGCCAGACAACCAGGTCGTTTACCATCACTCAGCCAACAGCATTATCAGCAACAACATCGCAGACCAACGTGGCCTGCAACGGCGGTTCTACCGGATCGGCCTCAGTAAGTGTCTCAGGTGGAACGCCGGGCTATACCTACAGCTGGTCACCTAGCGGCGGTACGGCAGCGAGTGCAACAGGACTTACGGCAGGTACATATACTGTGACCATCACAGATGCGAATGCCTGCCAGACGACTCAATCATTTACCATTACGCAACCAACAGCTTTATCAGCAACAACATCGCAGACCAACGTGGCCTGCAACGGCGGTTCTACCGGATCGGCCTCAGTAAGTGTCTCAGGTGGAACACCGGGCTATACCTACAGCTGGGCACCGAGCGGTGGTACGGCAGCGAGTGCAACAGGGCTTGCGGCAGGTACATATACTGTGACCATAAAAGATGCGAACAACTGCCAGACAACCAGATCGTTTACCATTACCCAACCAACGGCTTTAGTAGCGACTGCTGTTTCGCAGACTAATGTGGCGTGCAATGGAGACGCTACAGGGGCTGCAACGGTAAGCGTGTCGGGTGGAACACCGGGCTATACCTACAGCTGGTCACCTAGCGGCGGTACGGCAGCGAGTGCAACAGGGCTTGCGGCAGGCACATATACTGTGACCATCAAAGATGCGAACAATTGTCAAACTACTCAATCATTTACCATTACACAGACAGCTGCAATCAGCGCACCATCAGGTGCTACTGATCAAACCTTTGATTCTGGAGATGATCTAAGTGCATTAGTAGTGAATGGACAGAATATAAAATGGTATGCTTCAGCTTCAGACGCAACTAGTCATATTAATGTATTGCCTATGAGTACTTTACTGGTGACAAATACGATCTATTATGCGACCCAAACAATAGGAGGGTGTGAATCAAAGGCATCACTTGCAGTTAAGGCTACCGATATTACATTAGGTGTTGTAAATGGGGATAAGCTTGCTAAAATGCTGATTTATCCAAACCCTGTAAATGATATCTTGAGATTTTCAGGTAATGAAAAGATCAGTAAAATCGTCATTTTGTCATTAGACGGTAAAAAAATAATGGAAAAGATGATGAATGATGATAAAGCGGTGAATGTTCATAATTTGGTTCAAGGAAATTACATTATCAATATATTCACTGAAAAAGGCATCCAGACCATTAAATTTATTAAGAAATAATTATAGCTGAAATAATCAATAACATTAAAGAAAAGGCCGTTGCATTGCAACGGCTTTTTTATTACGGGGATTAATTAAGACAATTCTGCTTATTTTATTATCCAGTTTGTCGATACATAGAAGATTAGTTTATGTGAAATTCAATTTAGTACATGCTAATATATTTTGCCTAAAACGACTACAACATCGTTTGGCAAAAGCAGGGCTGAAGTACAAACTTCAGCTTTTGTGCTTCTATTTAACTTTTGTACATTAGTCGAACGGAAGTGCTTTGATTGCCCACCTTCGTCAAGTCCCAGAACGTTTGCCATATTACAAAACCTACACAGAATGACAAATACAGAAAAAATCAGAAAACTTTATGACTTACCCCAAAACGAAAATTTTGGGTTTGCCGATACTGAAATTATTGAACTTGAAAAAAAACTAAATATCAAATTTCCTTTAGAACTTAAAAACTATTATTTGACTTTAGGAAAAGTCGAAACATTAAACTATTCACACAACAGACTTTTAAATCCAAGAAATGAAATCGGATTTTCAAATGACAGATATTTGGTGTTTTATGAGGAAAATCAAGTGGTTGTTTATTGGGGAATTAAAGAGGAAGATTTAAAGTTAGACAATCCAAAAGTTTGGGGGAATTATGGGACAGAAGAAAATCCAGATTGGCATGTTGAAGCAAATTCAACAGATGATTTCTTGTTGCTTATGGCTGTTTATAACGGAACTTTTGGTGGATTAAAATACAATGCTAATTATTTTGGACAGGTTCAACCAGAAACAATTAAACTTATAGAAAGGAATTGGACAATAGTAACAGAAATTTCCTGGGACAAACAAAAAATTTATACAGACAATTTCCACGAAGTTTTAAGCCTCTCATTTGACGAACAGAATAATTGTAACGGAATTTTTCTTGGCACAAGTAATCAAGAAAGGTTTGATAAAATTTTAGACAGTTTTGAAATTGATTGGTCTTACACTTCATACGAAGATTGCGAAGAAGATTATGAGGACGAATAAAAATACGGCAGTAAAAGGTATTGCCAAAAGCGGGGTGAAGTGCTTCTATTGAATTTTTTGCTATATTTAAATACTTGATCCCGCCTTCGATAATTCCATAAATCGAAAAGCCTATCTTACTACATACAGTTCCTATAACGACAACGAAAAAGTTGATAATCAAAAAATTAAAGAGTTCTTTTGTTATCTTTTGTTCAGAGATCATAAAATAAAAAACTCCGCTGTTGTGCGGAGTTTCTAAAATTTATTGTTTTATAATTTTTATAACACTTTCAGAATTGTTTATTCTTAAGAGATATATCCCTGTAGATAAACTGCTCACATCTGTCTGCTTATTATTAAATCTACCTTCCTTCACTAGTTGACCTGACATATTATAAATCTGGAAATAATACTCTTTGTCATCGTTTATATCAATATTCAATTTATCTTTTACAGGATTAGGGAATACTTTAAGCTTTTTCGCCATTTGTACCACTTCAGTCTTTGCAAAAACGGTTGTTGCTTTTTGAACAGCGTCTGGCGGAACAGGGACTGCGTCCGGTTCGTATCTTCCTATTTCTTTACCATTAGCATCATATTCTATTTTTGCACAGCGACATGACATTGCCTGATGTGGGTTAAATGCTGCACCTGTTGCCATTTTTGAATATCTTATACTTAGACCCATTGCATTTCCTACATTCGAATCTCCTAAAGAAGCTGTCCAAACACCAACTCTTGGGAAATCTTTGGCTAATGAAATGCCATTTTCTCCTCGTATGCCTGTGATAGGATAATTACCTATATTATAATTAGCATTGTCAAAAATCCAACCTGTGGAAACGGTTGTTCCTGAAGAAATCGTTCTGCCCGCATATATCTCACTTGCCGAATTGGTAATAATGGTGTTCGTTGATGAATCCCATGTCTGTTGGATTCCTTTAACATTGTCAGTTCTTAATGGATCTAGAATATTTCCATAATACCATGGAGAATTCCCTTTGATCCCGTCACCACTTCTGACATAAGGATTGGAAGGAGAGCTGTTAAGGAAAGCAAAAGAAGCATCAGGAATTCTCCATCCATCTGGACAAGGGTCATATGGAGATTTTTCAGTAGCATGTCCCCAACGGTTTGCTGCCAAGTTCGGGTTATTGCTTAACCAGTCTTTACTTGCGCCTGTTGGAGCATCTTGATATAGATACATTAATGGGTTTTCAACCGAATATTTAATGATTTTTTGAATCTGATCTATTCTTTTAGCGGCAGTATTGACTATTGCAGAATATTGAGAATAATTTCTAACATATCCTGTCATCGTATTATTGTATATATTTTCATTAATGATCTCAGTTCCCTTGAAAATATTCTCTTGATCCAAGAAAGTTGGTATAGGATCTTTTCTTCCCCATTGATATTGTAGCCCAATAGATTTTTTATAAGTAACATCATCTATCAATACTCCTTGTGCTAAAGAAGGGAAAGCTATTAATGCGCCTAAATTTCTGTCCATAAACTTTGTTTTTAATGGTGCGGTAACGAGACTTTCTGTAGGATTTACAACTATGCCATTATTGGGACTAGGAATATAAATTCCTTCGGTAATATATTCCGCTATAGGTTGTGGCTCGGTTTCCGGCGCCCATATTTGCCAGCTCCATATGATAGGGTCAGATGAATTTCCATTATTTCCCGAATGTAAGGCTATAACAGCATTTCCATAGACACCAGCGTTTCTTTCAACTGTGATAACAGTGTTTTCCAGTCCGTTATCTGTTAAAGAGATATTAGAAATAAGATTCTGATTAGTGGTCCAATTTATACTTGCGGATTTTATTCCAGCAGGAAATTCTTGATTGTCTGATAAATGCAATTTCTGCATTGCAAAAGCTTTTCTTACATTGAAAGTTTTATTATTTTCAGTTGGTAATATAATGTAAGTATTGGCGTCCTTTGTCCATGTTTTAAGAGTTTCTGAAGAAAGGCCAGTATTAATGGAAGGAATAAATTCGGTGGTAAAATTATCCAAGTGCTTTTCGTTCGGGTCTTTAATACATCTCACAGGCCCCGCACCTTTTTGTGGACTGATTTGCCCCACATTCATTCTGTATTTTGAATCTTTGGCATATTTATAGAAATCTTCTACAATACCAAAGGTTCTTGCAGAGGCGTTATCATAGATAGATAATGTTGCCAACGCAACACCTCCTGTACTTAACCAATTCATATATCCAATTTTTGAGGTTGAGTTCATGTAATCTCCTTGTTCATTAGGCCCAATAAATACATATGCTCCGGAAATTGGAATGATGCCCAAGTTTCTACCAGGCTCGTTTCTAAAATCAAATCCTAGACTTGGATATATTCTCAAGTTATTCGCAAATGGGTTAGTAGCAGTATAGGTGAACTCTCCTGCCGGTTTTCCGCCATTAACTGCTGGATTTAAAGAACCGGTAGCATTATGTCTGTCATCATCAGTTCCCCAGGTTCTACCTAACGGATTGAATGTATTAGCATTTCCTGCGCCCACAATACTGCCTGTATGAGAAGGGATTCTCCATCCGCAAGGGCATGGGTCATAGGATGATTTCAATTCATAGGATTTTGAATCGGCTGCTACTGCGGCATTACTTGTTGTATGATTGGACCATGCCCCTTTTCTATTGTCACCCCATAAGTCCCAGTTTATTTTAGCATAGATATCTGAGGAATCTAATCTAAAGTAGTCATCCGAAAACCAATGGCCAAAACGTTCTATGAAAGATATCATTGTTAAAGGATTTTTAATAGAATATTTTATGTTTTCCTTTATCTCTGTATGAATATTAGGAGTATTATAGGGTCTAGTGATCCACCCATACGAACGACCAGTATCTTTGTTGAAATTTGAATATACATATCTGCCGGCTTCCCCATTGATCTCATATGCAGAGCCATCCTTGTAAACTAATGGAGGAAAAGGATCTTTTCGTCCCCACTGGTACATTAGTCCGGCAGATTTATTCCAATCGTTACCTAAAAACTCTGCGTTGGTCGCTCCTAGATTTCTGTTCATCCATTGAAATGTATAAGGCGAGCCATCTCTGTTTGTTAAATTATTAAACAAATATGGATTGAGAGTTGCAGTGGTAAAAGTTGTTAAATTGGCAGGAAGTAATCCTAATTCATATCCTTGTCTGTAAGTTGAACCTCCGGCTTCAACATCATCGGTTACCCAAATGTGCCAACTCCAATATATAGGGTCAGTAGAGTTTCCGTTGTTTCCTATGTGAAAAGTAACTACGGCATTTCCTTTTCCTTTTGCTTTATCTATTAAAATCTTAATTTTGGACAGGTCTGGTGTTGCTCCTGAGACGATGTCCAGTTTATAAGAATTTGGCTGAGGGGTTTTGATCAAGCCGGAATTATCCTCCCAATATACATATGCAGATGCTTGCCCTCCTGAAATGGGAGTCCCTAGTGATAAGATATTATCAGTGGTGTTTGCCCACATGGCATAAGCTTTTCCTACGGGAATGTATAACCCGTCATTGTTTTTTGAGGGGTCAAAAATATAACTATTTGGAGCTTTGGTCCAATCTTTTACAGTATTGTCCGGTTGCGCCCCGGTATTGATCACAATACAATTGCTTGCACAATCGGTGGAATCATATGCTGTAGAGTTTCCAAAAACCCCAACATATTTGATGAATTTCTTAACCTGAGCTTCTATCTCAGGCAGAGGTCTGGGAGTGCCATTCCAACTTGCTGTTACCTGTCTGTTTCTGATAGCACCAACTCCATATAATGAAGCTTTGGAAGTGTTACTTAAAAAGAAATTTTCGGAACCAGGTCCTCTGTCTTTTCCATAGAGAGGAGGGTAACCGTAATCATTCACTGTATTGTAATTACTTAAAGCATCAATTATTACATAACTTCCATTAGCCTTATAAACCCTCAATCCTGTTACCTTACTGATAACTATTACAACAGGCTCCTGATCTGTTATAACATCGGTCAGTTTATTGCTGATATAGTTATAAAGGTTGTAATATCTGTTAACTAATGCATTGGGGTTTTTAAAATCCAAATATCCTCTTCCCCAACCTTCTCCTCCTTCTTCAGGAGGTAAAAACCAGTTGCTGAAATTAATGAAGAAACCTGCGCTGGAGAATTTGCCGGCAAACATATAAACAGGATCATGATAAGAGTATTCAAAAGGACTGGTATCACTTCCTTGATATATGTATTTTTGAGAACTTGCGATCGTTTCAAGATTATTAGGATTCTCGATTTTGATTGCAGGTGAATTTATATCAGTATTATCAATTGTGCCGTTTCCTTGGATTGATAGAACGATATTGTCCAGTTTTTTGTTTAAATGTTGGGATGTGACTCTATCCTTTACTCCAGAGACTGTTCCATTAGGATTTAATAAAATTGTTCCATTTTTCTTGGGAGTGAATAGTATTGTATATTCATTTTCATCCAATTCACAATTATTCGAGCTATAGTCCGATTGTTTGTAATGACTTACTTGTTTATCCCAAGAGATGGATTGCCAGTTTGTAAGATTGGTATTAGAACTTAATTCTATCTTCAAATGTCGTAAGCTCACGGTAGATGCTGGTAATTCAAAAGTAGCCGTAAGGTCTTGATTATATTGGATATTTGCAGTGAATGACTTGCACCAGATGCCTATCCAATTTCCTTGCACATTTTTGTATTTGATGGTAACTTTTACATCATCCGTAGTAATTGGTTTGGTAAACTTTCCTTTAATTACGACTGCTCCGTTCTGGTTGATGACTTGATTGACTTCAATGTTTGAATCTAGATCTACTGTGCTTTGGGCATAAATAGGTACTTGTATTAGACTCAAACATAAAAATAAGAATTTTAAAAAAGATTTTTTTTCCATTTTTTCATGTTTTTGTTGATTGTGTTTACTGTTTTGTTCTTTTTTTAATGATTTTTCAGATTTTTTTCTTAATTATTTGTTTGCTAATTAATATGTTTGGTATTACTTTGCAATTATGTTATTATATTTTATGCAAATATTAATATTATAGAATAATTTCACAATAAGTAAATAAAATATGACTACCAAAAACACACCTGATGATTTAGAAATTTGCCCTATGCAGAAACTTTTGAAACTATTTTCCGGTAAGCTAAAGCCTGAGATATTTCTTCTGGCAACAAAATCTACTTTAAGATTTAATAGTCTGTTACGCGAACTGGAAGGTTCAAACAAACAATCATTATCAATTGCTTTGAGGGATTTGACAGAAGCAGAATTACTTAAGAAAATTATTATTAGTAAAAAACCTTTACACATAGAATATCATCTTACAGAAAAAGGTAGGTCTTTAATTCCTGTCTTTAATCAGTTGGAAGGATTATTTTAAATTAACTTCTTTTAGAATCCGTTATACCCACTTTTTTTCCGGAATGGGTATGTCGATCTTGGGTGCAGGTAAAAAAACAGATCGTTAAATGATTTTTTACCAACTTATTCAAAAATTAAAAAAACAGACCAAAGAATTGATTTTTTGAAGAACAATCAAATGTTGAGACAAGATCTCAAAAAATATATTCTCTGTGATAGATATGAAAACATTATAAAACAATTATATTTGCACTCATTTTTAACAAAAAATATTTATAGACAAATGAAAGAGCTAATCGAAAAGATCAACACAGAATTTGAAGCATTCTCAAAAGAAGCAGAACAACAATCAGAAAAAGGAAACAAAGCAGCTGGAACAAGAGCTAGAAAGTCAGCTTTGGAACTTACAAAGCTTTTTAAAGAATTCAGAAAAGTTTCTGTGGAAGAATCTAAAAAATAATTCTTATTCTCTCAGAATAAGTTTTTTATTTGTAGACAATAAAAGCTCTTTAATTTTTTATTAAAGGGCTTTTTTTGTTTGAAATAATGGAGCTGATTTAAAAATGTATATATAATTTAGATGTATATTTAAATCATCAAATACACAGATTGAATGAAAAATAATTCTCAACCCAATTCTAGAAGTAAAGAAATTACATCCAAATATTTCCAATTTTTAGATCAGCATATCGATGATGTTGTTAATGGAAGAGTTTTAGAGTTTATGGAGCTTAATCAAATTGCATCCAAGTTGGCGATTTCCCATCAACATTTGACAGATACCGTACGAAAAGAAACAGGAGAACATCCATGCCATTTTTATGATGAAAAAATAATTCTTATGGCGAAAGAGCTTTTGAAAAACAAAGAAGTTTCCATTGCAAATATCTCTTTGTCATTGACTTATGATCCATCTAACTTTTCCAAATTCTTCAAGAAATGGACCGGAATAACACCAGGTGAATTTCGGAAAAAGGTGTAATAATTTCCGAAATTCTTCTATATTCCGAAAAGTTCACCATGTAATTGTAGTTTTCATTGTTGATTTTTGTATGATTAACATTTAAAAAAATTATAGAATGTCAACACAAGATGTAAAAGGCAAAGTTGTTTTAATCGCCGGAGGTGGGAAAAACCTTGGTGGATTATTAAGTAAAGATTTTGCCGCAAAAGGAGCAAAATTGGCGATACATTACAATAGCGAAAGTTCTAAAGCAGAAAGTGAAAAAACCTTGGCAGAAGTTCAGGCTTTGGGAGCAGAAGCATTTTTGTTTCAAGGAGATCTGACCAAAGTGGAAAATATCACCAAATTTTTTGATGAGACTATTGCTAAGTTCGGAGGTATAGATATCGCTATCAACACTGTTGGGATGGTGCTTAAGAAACCATTTACAGAGACGACTGAAGCGGAATATGATACCATGTTCGGGGTTAACTCCAAGTCAGCCTATTTCTTTTTGCAAGAAGCCGGGAAAAAATTGAACGATAATGGCAAGATCTGTACGATCGTAACTTCATTATTGGCAGCTTATACAGGACTTTATTCTACCTATGCTGGTGCAAAAGCCCCTGTAGAGCATTTCACGAGAGCGGCTTCTAAAGAATTTGGAAGCAGAGGGATTTCCGTAACAGCGGTTGCGCCTGGTCCTATGGACACACCTTTTTTCTATGGTCAGGAAAGCGACGATGCTGTAGCTTATCATAAATCTGCAGCCGCTTTAGGAGGTTTGACAAACATTAGGGATATTGCTCCATTGGTAGAATTCTTGGTAACAGAAGGTTGGTGGATCACTGGTCAAACGATCTTTGCTAATGGTGGTTACACTACCAGGTAACAATTGATTTTCAAAATTAATGTAGAATGGATAATTGTGATTTAATATTAAATTCGGTTATCCATTCTTTTTACTATAAAGAAACTATTATATGATACTGAAAATCATTAACTCTATATTGATTCTTATCGCATTATTCATGGGGCTTAAACAAGGGTTCGCCATGTTCTCTGGTAAAACGGAGATGATGGAAATGTTCAGCAAATGGGGATTTTCCAGGACGGGATTGGCTGTAAACGGGGTCATTACTATGATTGCTGCTATTATGCTGATCTTCCCAAAGACATTTGTCTGGGGTAATTTTATCATGGCTGCCGGGATTCTGTTGATCATTTGTTTCCACTTGATAGATAAAGATCTGAAAGGAGTAATGATCGAGTTACCATTTTTGCTACTGAATCTGATTATCATCTATTTGCAACATCCTTTCAAAGATGGCTTTTTATTATGAGACTTTTATCTTTTATGCTGATAATAGGTTTTACCATTTCGGCATGTGCACAAAAAACTGAAAAAACAATTACAAATCAAAAACAACAAATAATGGAGTACGACAAAATAACAAATGAGACGGTAAAAAAAGCCATCGAAGCTCTAGAGAACGGAGATAAAAGCTGGTATTCTTACTTTACAGATGATCCTGTAATGACCGATGATGGCAATAAGGTCGATTTCAAATCATTCTTTGCAAAAGCTTTGGGAGAGGAAAAATTTCTAAGCATTGATAAAGTTGAGAATGATGGTAAAGATGTCTATGGAAATTTCAAAGCTGGGAAATGGGGCACATTCAGGGTTTTCTTTAAGTTTCATCAAAATACTGAGGGAAAATTCGATCGTTTAGATATTGGTCAAGCTAATTAATCTTTAAAAATACAGATGATGAATAATTATCAATCCATATTCGACCAACAAAAAGAGTTTTTTTATACAGATGTTTCCAAAACTTACGATTGGAGGATCGATCAGCTTGACAGGTTGGAAAAAATGCTTACGGATAATCAGGAGGTTTTTTGCCAAGCACTGAAGGCAGATTTTAACAAGCCTCCGTTTGAACAACTCTTCGAGATCACTGTGCCGTTAGGTAATATAAAATATTATAGGGAAAATTTAAAGAGCCTGATGTCCCCTGAACAAGTAACAATACCTAAAGGGTTGGAAGAAACAGGTAACAAAGGGATTATCTATAAAGAGCCTTACGGCGTTACATTGGTCATTGGGCCATTCAATGCCCCCATACTGTTGTTATTAGATCCTGCCATTGCAGCCTTGGCGGCAGGGAATCCGGTCATTCTCAAACCTGCAAATACGACGCCTACTGTTGCTGCTCTTTTTCAGGAGTTAATTCCTAAATACTTTGAACCGGAAGCTGTTAATATAGTTACTGGCGGAAGAGAGGAAATTACAGAGTTGTTGCAGCTTCCTTTTGATTTTATTTTCTTCACCGGAAGTTCCGCGGTGGGTAAAGTTGTCATGCGTGCAGCCGCCGAAAATCTTACACCTGTCATTCTGGAACTAGGGGGACAGAATCCAACAGTGGTAGATGAGACAGCCAATCTGGATATTGCTGCAGACCGTATTGCTTGGGGACATATGGCTATTTCAGGACAATGGTGTATTGCTCCGGGCTATGTTTACGTTCATGAGAATATTGCCGATCAGTTTCTTGATAGGCTGAAAGCTGCCATTATAAAAATGTATGGTACAGATCCACAACAAAGTCCCGATTTTGCAAGGATGATCAGCGAGCATGATACAGAAAGAGTCGCTTCATATATCATTCCTGAAAAAGTTGTTCTGGGAGGACGATATGATATAAAGGACAGATATGTGGAGCCTACTATCTTATATCCTAGTACGTGGGATGATCCAGCAATGCAGCAAGAGATCTTTGGTCCTGTATTTCCTGTTTTGGTTTATAATGATTTGAAAGAAATAGTCGAGATAATTAAACGTAAGCCGAAGTCTTTGGCTGCATATTTCTTTAGTAAAGATCAATCCAATATAGATTATTTTCTGAATTCGGTGTCTTTTGGAGGAGGCTGTATCAATCAAACCAATCTGCATTGCTGGATAGATAGCCTGCCATTTGGAGGTGTGGGCTATGCTGGAATGGGAAAATACTATGGTAAGACAGGGTTTGATGCTTTAAGCAATACCAAAGCGATGCTGATAGGTAACCCCGACCTGGAGCTGGATGTTTTCCCTCCTTATGCAGGAAAAGATATTGCCAAGAACCTGAGTGTTTTTGGATGATCATAGATTGTATGAACAAAATGATATTAGATTGTCTAAGTAAAAGAAAGTACGAGCTATTGCTTTTAGCATTGATACAACATCTATTTGTAGGAATTTTCCTTACTGACCTTGATTTTTATACAAGGGTCATATGGCCGATCAATATGTTATTATTGGGGTTGGGAAGTGTTTTTATATTTACAGGGAAGATGGGATGGCGCCATTGGTTTCGCAATATCCATTTTATAATTGTATTGTTGCTACCTATAGGAATTCCTTTTTTCAAAGATGTACCTTGGTATTTTACTTTTCTTAATATTAACTATGTCATATTTTTTGTATTTCTGTTTGTAGAGCTACTCCGTTTCTTGTTAAAGCCTGGATACATTAACAGCGATATTATTTCTGCATCGGTATGTGGTTATTTTTTGTTAATAGAAATTTCAACATTCTTGTTACAAACCTTTGAGTATCATGATCCTCATTCTTT
The DNA here is from genome assembly GCF_900102265.1 of Epilithonimonas hungarica. Lineage (GTDB taxonomy): Bacteria > Bacteroidota > Bacteroidia > Flavobacteriales > Weeksellaceae > Epilithonimonas > Epilithonimonas hungarica. The sequence goes on from NZ_FNBH01000001.1 coordinate 724,397, forward strand.
TAAAGGAATTGACACTTCATCATCTGCCAGCATTTTCATTGATTTGGTATATTTTTGTTCTATAACCTTTACCAGTATCGGTTTTGGAGATATTACTCCGAATATGCATATTACTAAATTAATAACAGCTTTTATCGGCATAGGTGGACAATTTTATACAGTTGTGCTGGTTGGGATTTTAATTAGTAAATTTTCATCCAAAAATTAATTTTATATGAATATAAGTTCTCACTATAAACTTCAGCATTTTATTCCGTGGACAAGGGTTAAGATATATAAAATGCTTATTCTTAGTGTCATCCCAACCCTTTTATTTTATTTCCTTGATTGGAAATGGCTTGCCATCCCTTGGGTGCCTGTTGCGTTGTTGGGAACTGCTACAGCTTTCATTTCAGGATTTAAAAATACACAGACCTATAACCGGACTTGGGAAGCAAGACAGATCTATGGAGCTATCATCAATAATAGCCGTGCTTTTGGCATTATGGTCAAGGATTTTGTGAGAGAGGATGATGAACAGTCGACTAAGATTCATCAAGAGATTATTTATCGTCATTTTGCTTGGCTTACAGCATTAAGATTTCAATTGAGAGAAATCAAGAGCTGGGAAAATGTAAAAACGAAAAGCTATAATCTGGAATATCTCAAATACTACAAAGTTCCTGAATGGGAAAGTATTTTGGATCAAGAGCTGAAGAGCTTTCTCAGTGAGGAAGAAAGACAATATGTCCTGTCAACAAAAAATAGGGCTACACAGATCATAGCTATGCAATCTTCACAGCTCAAGAAACTGAATGAAGAAGGTAAGATATCAGATTATAGTTATGTGGCTCTGGAAAATCAGTTGAAAGAACTGTATGATCAGCAAGGGAAATGTGAGCGTATCAAAAACTTTCCTTATCCAAGACAATTCTCAAGCATCAATCTCTATTTTACCAATGCACTTTGTTTATTGCTGCCTCTCGGTTTTATAGGAGAGATATCAAAAATGATAGAAAAGTTTGGTGAGAATATCATTTGGCTTGTAGTTCCTTTCAGTGTATTGCTGGGTTGGGTATTTCTTGTATTGGAACAGATAGGTGAGAGTACAGAAAATCCGTTTGAAGGAAGTGCCAACGATATTCCGATCACGCAGATCAGTCGCAATATAGAAATAGACCTGCGCGAAATGCTCGGGGAGAAAGAGTTACCTCCGGCAATACAACCGAATAATAATATTTTAATGTAAATAAAACACAAACAAAATTATGAGTATAGAAGCTGTTAGAAAATGGTATCCAAAGGCATTAACGTCTATTGATACCGTAAATCGTCTTTTAGATACAATCGAAAAACATTTAAGCCTTGAACCACATCAGCTCATGCATGCAGATAGTATGTGTTGCGATGATGTGAATGCCATACAATATCCGCCAAGGGCATATGAAATGTTAGGACCATTCCATTTGGGAGGTTTGGATGGATACCCATTTGCCGGCATTACCGGGATGAATGCCTTTGCTCATCATGTTCCGGAGGACGGAGCGGTGATCATATTTTATGCACCACATATCGGAATTACCAAAGATGGGACTATTGGAGAGATAAGCAGAATAGGTCAATCTGATAATTCTGCATGTTGTGGCGCTGCAAAAGGTGCATTGGGAAAACTGGCAAATGATAAAATTATCGAAGGTAATATAACCTCTCTTGATTTCCAGATGAATACTATAGAGCAGATTTTCCTTCATCAGAAAAATCGCATCATGACTGCTGAAAACCAAATATTTGAAGCTACAGAGGTAATGTATGAAGCTATAGATGATAGGATAGAGGTTCTGGTACAGGAAACAAATTACCCCTGTAAATATGTGATTCTGGTAGGGGCTATTTTTATCAATGGTGATAAAGATATGGGATCTTTCTGCCAGTATAAGAAATTCGAATATATAGATCTGGAGACAAAGGAGAGGAGAAGTCTTATGGATGAATATTATCAGTAAAGAAAAATGGTTCAAATTATTGTTTGAACCATTTTTTTTATATTAATACGTTTTCATAGATTGGTATTTTTAAAAAGCATTCATAAAATGTTACCATCAAGGTGATATTGTTTTCAGAATAGATCTCTAGCTTAGTAGTAGAAAGTAAGCTTGTTTTTCTGACATACATGTCTTCTTCATTCTTTCTAAAACCCTTGTTGTACAAAATCAGATCGGTTTCTTCTTTTGTTTTGCCAATAAGTTCTTTCAAGGTCATTTTGATATTGGATCTGTGTCTTTTTGATGTGTACATGTGGGATAGTTTTTTTAGTGAATAAAGACTGTCTATGAAACCATAAACAGCCTTTATTCGAATTAAATAAAAATGAAGAAGGTTTTTTTTAGTCTTTGATAACCTTAAAGGATTGAACACTTTCATCAGAAAAGACAACTGAAATAATATAATTACCAGTTTTAAGTGTAGAAAGGTCTATATCTCCAGATCTATTATTCTTAAATGATATGTTATTCATGACTAGTTTACCGTCCAAAGAATATATTGCTAATGATCTGATGTTTTTCTCGGATGAGATTTTCAATATATCTTTGGTAGGATTTGGATAATATCTAAGAGTAGATTTGTTGGATTCATCAGTAACCGCCATGGTGGCACAATTGAGATCGGAATAAGTGGCTTCCAGAACACCTAGGTCTTGCGGCAATGATCCGGATACTACTTCTGTGGTTCCGTTAGAAACGGTGTAAACAGGCGTGTTATCCCCAAATGTTCCCATAGATTCTATATAAAATGTGAGTGGGCCTTCTGCCAATGCAGTTTGTGTGTCATCGTATCCTGCGCCATATCCTCCTCCGGAAAGTACAACATCTCCAGCACTGTCTTTCAAGGACCAGCTCACTTCGTCCCCCATTCCTAAGAAGTCAAAAACGTGTACTGTCCATTGGCAACCAGGAATATCAGAACAACTAACGTATTTTGCTCTTGTATCAGAAGAGTAGGTGCAGTTGTCCGCAAGATTAAGCTGGAATCTAATAATTTGGTCAGTTGTGGCAGATATGGTCACAGAACCTGTACCATACTTAAGAACCTCTGTTCCGGTTTCATTGGCAATTGTTATAAAATCGGTATTTACAGAGCTTGTAAAAGTGTATTTTTTGCCTGCCGTCAACTGTACCAAAGAATATTCTCCGGTAAGTGCAGAAGAAGTAATGGTTTCTGTTGTTCCATTGCAGGATGGTGTATATAGAACCGAAGGATTGATTCCATTAGGACTGCTGAGACAACCTGGTGCATAAGGAAGTTCATCAAGATGTACGACCCAGCCTGCCGCAAACAATGTGGGAGCGGTATTGTCAAATCCACAAATGTATTTGCCATCAGGAGAGACGCCCATTCCTGTTCCTAATCTCCCATCGAATGTAGTGATATTGACACCTTTTAGAGCTAAATAATCTTTTAGAAGTATCGGTTCGGTCATTCCTTCATGATATACGATAACATTACGGCTTCCAAGGCTTCCTTCGTAACCTATGGCTAGACCATTTTCTGAAATACTTGTAAAAATAGGGTTGCTTATAGTAGCCGTAGACCCGAAAGTTTTATAGGTATTTGTATTAATATTATATATAAATGCCTTACCACCTATATATCCCACAATTTGCCCTGCATTGTTTATATCTGCTGCTTCGCCTTGGCCATATTCAGATGCGGATGTATCTATATCAATATAATGCAATGTGCCGCTTGGATCAAAATAAGCAGGAACCCAATACGTACCCGCGTTAAAAAGATCTTCTCTGTCTACAAATCCGGAAACGTATCCTGCATCATTGATGCCCTGGCCTCTTCCATATTCCCAAAGATTATCCCCATCAGTAAGTTTTGTAAGCGTATTGGTTTCTGTATTATATATAAAAGGATAAGATCCGGAAGCTCCTACAGAGATCTGGCCGGTTACATATTTGCTGTTTTCTGAAATGGCGGTTGCATTTCCAAACCAACTGTTTCCTGGTACATCTCCAGGAAAGTAACCGATGGCCGTCCATATGCCATTTTTCCTATAGGCAGCCTGGTCCAGGTTAGATCCGTCTGTAGCAGAATAGGGCATTTTACCAGCTACATCTCCCGTATTGTTCAGTCGATTGGTAGCAGAAGCACCAGTTTCTATTGAATTGCTGGTATTGGTTGCATAATCATAATAACCACCGGGATGAACGCCGATACCGTTATTATTGATATCGTACAAACGGGTTCCCCAACCATCAAGAACCCTCAGGCTAGTTTGAGCATTTGCACCACTTAGAAATAGGCAGGCAAAAAGCAAGTAAATTTTTTTCATAATATTTTTCATAATAAAAGTTTAATACTCTATCAAAATTGCGGTATTTGGACTGTTTACAAAATCATATCATGCAAGGAATTCCGAAATTATCTTTCAAGAATAATGAAACTTATAACTCTGTTTCTTCGGAGTCATTTTTTAATTGAGAGATGAAATAAGATGGGGTTACGCCTGTCTCTTTTTTAAACACTACGGCAAAAACCTCTCTTGAGGCGAATCCACAGTCTTCTGCCAAAAAGCTGATCTTATATTCCCTATACACAGGATTATTGTAAAGCATTTCTGTGATGTACTGGATCCTTAGTCCGTTGATGTAATTGTTAAAATTCTTTCCCCTGTATTCTTTTATGATATCAGAAAGATATCGTGTGTTGGTATTGAGGTAATTAGCCACATAAACACGACTGACTTCTTTTTTGAGAAATTTTTTAGAGCTTTCAAATTTTGCTAATTTTTCCAACAGATTTTTTGTCGTGGCATCTGTGATTGCAATTCCCTTATCGTGGATAGGATCTTGGGGCTTTGATTTGTTTGTTCCTTCTACCTTGATCTCATTTATGATCGCCCTATATTTTTTATGAAGAATACTTTTATTCTTTTTCCATAAAAATAATCCTCCCAATATCGTAATAAGAGCCATTGCACATGAGAATAGAATGATTTTTTGAATGTCACTATTGTAATCTTTCTCTCTTTTTATATTCGTTTTTTTGATGAGATTGTTGCTCCCCTGACTTTTGAAATGAGTAATACTGTCACTGATGTTAGTGTATAGGGCCATATACTTTATTAAAGAATCTTTACGATTTAAGCCCTCATAAGAATTAGTTAGCACCATGTAGGCTATCATTCTATCATTTGGGGACCTTTGTTTTTTTTCTAGTTTTAGAACTTCATAGGCGTAATCTGTAGCGTTACTGTATTTTTCTTGTTCTACATAAAATCTACCCAATGCATTTAGAATTGGTATTTTATTGATTTTGATTTTTGTGAATTTTCTATTATTGATAATACTTAGAGATTTTTTGAGATACTGCTCTGCAAGGTCTAACCGTTGTGGTTTATGGACACCGGCATAGAACATTCCTATATCCATGTTGAGATAGGATATCATATCGTATTTTTTATCTGGATGTATATTGTTCATTCTTTCGTCTATTTGTTCAGCTTCCCACAAACTTTTTTTAAGGTACGTCAAGATGGTATCCTGGGGTGCTTTGACTGGAGCATAATAACAACTTACCAGACTTTCATATACAGATGACATGTGATAATGCTGCTTGTCTTTTTCAGGATATTTTTTTATTGTTTCTATGGCTTTCTGAAACTCTTTATAGCTCTCATCAAAATGGTTTAGATAGGAAAATGATATACCTCTTTGTATGTAAGCGCCTGCAAGATATTCTTTGTCAGTAGGTTCTGTTGCTATTTTTTCTGTCTCGTAGCTGTACTCTATGGTTTTTTCGTCTTCTCCTTTTTCATGGAAAATACGCATCAGAAATCCATTGCTTCGTAAGATGCCCTTTTTATAATCTATTGTTTGAGAGGCGTTACGTGCTTTTAAGAAAAGTTTTAATGATTTATCGGAGTTTTCCAAATAGATTTTTTCAGCGGACTCCAAGGTGGCATCTATCGTTTTTTGTGATGTCAGTTTTTCATTGTTTTGGGTGTGATAAAATCCGAAAATCAAACAAGAAAATATAAGAATAATTTTTTTCATAATTGCACGGTATTTAAGGGCGCAAATAAACTGCTAAATTTAAAAACTGGTATATGACTTGTTGTAAGGTTTTCCTAATTTATCTTGTGTTTATTGTTGTATAATTGCCTGGTTTTTAATTAGATTTGATTCTTTTTTATATAATTGTGCTTTTTTAAGAAAATCACAATTATTGATATATTTTGTAACTTCTTTTTGCTGAAATAAAAACAATTTAAAAATATAAATTTATATATCCTGTTTGATTTTATATGTGATTCTAATAATATAAAATTTTATGATTGAAATTTTGATATTTATATAGCAAATGTATTTCGAATATATTATTTAAATGTTTTTTTTATCCATTTTTTTGTTAAAAAAGAGCAAGGTATTACTTATAGTTGTCTTACAATGTTTTTAGAGTCAATAATAGATTATATTTTTCCTTCGCCGACTCTTATAAATATGTATATGTTTTAACAGATATTTAGACTGGATTAGATAATATTTTTGTTAGTAAAAAAGATTTGGCTCTACTTTTTTTTGGCAGCATGCTAAAGACAAATACTTAAATCTTAAAAATGAATCAATTGCCATTATTAATAGTGTTTTCCAACTGTTTTTTTAGAAGATATATTCCGAATATCTAACTCCAAATTCTTTTTATATATCATAGTATCATGTAATTTTGCTGAAAATTATTAAGTCCAATTATAATAGGTCTTTAAAATTTTTCACACAAATGATGGATATAAAAGCAATCACTGAGGTATTATATGTCTTCCAGAAGAAGATAACCTTTGTGATTGTTTTTTTTGTATCGGCAACATTGCTATTCGCCGCTGATCCGGAGAGATATGTACAGGATGGTGAGGTCTCACAAGGCTCTGAAAAAGATACGATTGATGATCTTAATGTTTCCAAGGTAAAAATATTTGTAGCCAAAGGAGCAACTATTATCAATGTCGACAGCATTAAAGGTAATTTGAGCATTACCTACGAAAAGACGCTTGAAAGTAAAACGAAAAATAAGATTGCTAAAAAAAGTTTTCGGCTAGAAGCTAAAAAAATAACCCAGGAATATGTAAAGGTTCCAGCTAAGCAAGTTAAAGTAAAAATATCCGCAAGTATTCCCCATTCTTTGTTGGCTCTTTCTCTTTACATTGGAAATAATTTTGTGATTCCATCTTCACAAACACAAATAAAAGCTGTTTGTTATGACGGGAATTATAAAAATACATTTTTTACAATACCAAAAGCGATTACAATAAACTTTGATTTTGTAAATGCTTTTGTGATAGAATACCATTCTGGTTATTTCTTTTCAAGACCTCCTCCGTCAATATCCTGAATTTTTTAACGAACATTTTCTTCTAGTTGGTCTTAAGTCCAGACCAATCAGGGATTCTTATACCCATTAATTCAGATATTCTGCAAAGTCGGAATACATAAAAATAAATTCACAATGAAAAAAAATATAATTCTTTTAGGAGCTATCGCTATTAGTTCCCTTGCATTTTCACAGGTAGGAATCAATACAGAGACTCCTCAAGCTACACTTGATGTTGCCATAAAAACAACAGGGGTCAGCCTTCCGGAAGGTATCATTGCTCCAAGATTGACCGGAGACGAGATCAAATCAAGAGATACATTATACGATACCCCACAAAAAGGAGCTATTGTGTACGCAACAGCACCCGTAGGAACAGCATCTACAAAAACGGCTAATATAACAGCAGAGGGCTATTATTATTTTGATGGGAGTGTTTGGACAAAGTTTGGTAGTGGAACCGGTGCTTCTACACCAGAACCTTGGAATGTACAAGGTACAACAATCCAAGCCACCGGTAACAGCCAAAACATCTATCAGCAAGGGAAAGTAGCTGTAGGTTTTACAGATGCTGATGGTGTTTCAACAAAACAACTGGAAGTAAAAGGAGATTTTAAATCAGAATACAGTAATGGAGGTCTTTTCAGTGGTATAGAGACCAATTCTGATGGGTCAACAGGTGGACAACCTGGAAGTAACATATATATGAGGAACGCTGAAAACGTTGCCGATGCTACAACAACCGGCTCAGTTGGGGTATATGGTTCAGGACAACCTTATATGTTCAGTTCTGCCAAATTCTCTGATAATACCATCTCAAATGGTCAATTACAGTCTGTTTCTTTTCCCAATCTTGGGAGTGCTGTATTAATGAATGTAACAAACGGACAAGCCAATACAGAGACAAAAATAGAAGTAAACGGTATGGGAGCTGCAGGAAGAGTTCTTCTTTCAGATGCTGTAAACAGTAGCTTCAAATCTGAAGTATCTATATTCAGAACAGGAGGTGTACAATTTAGTTTTAATGATGCGAGCAATACTTATGAGGGAAGTTATAGATTTCCAAGAAACTCACCAAATACCAATCAAGTATTGGCACGTGTAGGCACTGCACCAGGTGGTACTCCTCAACTAGGTTGGGCAGATGCTTCAACACTTGCGCCGGAACCATGGAGAATTCAGGGAACAACCAATGCTGCAACAGCCAATACTCAAAATATCTACCAGGCTGGTAATGTTTCCATAGGTTCGCAAACGCCTATTGCACCCTTTACTTCTAATTCAGTTACGGTCACTCCAAAATTATCAGTAACAGGTGATGTGGCTTCTACAGGAGCTTTCTATACCACAACAGGTAAATATGCCGATTATGTTTTTGAAGATTACTTTGATGGAGCATCTAAAATTGATGAGACATACAAATTCAAATCATTAGAGGAAACAGCAGCATATATCAAAGCAAACAAACACTTGCCGGGAGTAACTTCTATCAGAGATATTCTGAAAACAGACAATGGCTACACAGTTAACTTGTCCGAGCTGTCCATCCAGCAATTGGAAAAGATAGAAGAATTATATCTGCATACCATAGAGCAGCAGCAGGAGATCACTAAGCAAAAAACTGAGATCAATGACCTGATATCCCGTCTCGAAAAGCTGGAGCAGCTTCTTATAAAAGAAAAAAATAACAAGTAATCCAAATTCCTTTAAAAAATGAAAAATAGACATAAAGGAATCAACATAATATTGGCAATGTCAATATGGTGTTGCTCAATCGGTTTGATCTCTGCTCAGGCGGGGCAAACCGGTGTTGGCACCAGAAACCCAAAAGGGGCTCTGCACATAGACGGAGCAAAGGATAATGATACTACTGCACCCACTGCGCCTACAACAACACAGGCCGCGAATGATGTGATTGTAGATAAAACAACTGGCTTTGTCGGCGTGGGCGTCTTAACCCCTGCAGTACCCCTCGATATGAGGTCTACTGTAAATACTGATAATGCTTTGGGCCTTGGGACTACCACAATGACAGCCGCAGCCGCAGGCGCAGGTGCGGTGCGATATGATGAAGTAAATGCACCTGTAGGAGCAAAAATTGAGTACTCAGATGGTTCGGTATGGAACAAATTGTATGTGGCCCCCAAAAAAGTGGTTGTAGTAGCCCGTCAGGTTTCAGGACAAAATATAGGAAATACTGCCGCTGATATCGTTAATTGGACCTTAGATTCTCAGGCAAATAATATTGGCTTTGCTCCTGCAACGGGTGTGTTTACAGCTCCACGTGATGGAAAGTACACTTTCTTGTTCACTTTTAACCTTGCAGCCACTATGATTGATGATGGTACTCGGGTTGAATCTCAGTTTTATAGAACTTCAGGAACACCTGCCGTTTTGGCGAGAGTATATAAAACTTTTGGTCACTCAATGAATAATGAAACTGAGGATGGTCCTTCAGGTTTTAGAATGAAGGATACACAGGCGGGTGGTTCAAGTGTAGCGACATTTACTCTAGCTCAGGGTGCTACAGTTACAGTAAGGATGCTTCATAATCTTACAGGGGGAAATATACCGCTAAGAGTGCCAAATAATTCCCTTCCCGATAATCCGGATGCAGGATTTAATAGTTTAACAATTATAGAACATTAAATAATACAGATTATGAAAAAGAAAGTGAGTATTATATATCAACTGCTGGCTTGTACTCTGATTTTTTCTACCAGTACTATTGCGGCTCAGACAGGAGTGCTTACCCAGAACCCATCTACTACTCTGCATATAGATGCGGCAGATGATAATACAGCTACCATCAGCACTGCTCAGGCAGCAAATGATGTGGTGGTAACTACAGCAGGTAATTTGGGAGTAGGAGTTTTAGCTCCTGTAACCAAGGTCGATCTTCGTTCTGCAGATCAGAAAGGGATTATAGGTTTAGGTACCAATACGCAAACTGCTGCTGCTGCCGGTGCCGGTGCCATACGTTATAATAGCGGTAATTTTTTAGAATATTCTGATGGGGCGAATTGGATTCCTATGGCAACGACAGCACCTCCCAAAGTGAGCATAAGTGGTACTACTTCAGATGCAACTTATAATATTTCGAATAATACCAGCACTCGTATCAGAACTTGGAGTGTAACAGGAGATACAACAGGTGCTTTTAGCAGTACAAATAATGAGTTTACGGCCCCTCGCAACGGGTTCTATCTGGTTTCTTTCAGTATTACTTTGGGACCCAATTCTGGTGCCGGTGGTGTTATAAACAATAGTACCTTCATAGAAACGGCCATAGAGACCAGTGGGGTAACCACTACCACTATTCCGAAATTCATCACGGTAAATTCTTATCCTGCATTTCAGGCCAGTACTATCAGAAATTACATAAGTGGTAACTGCAATGGTATTTTTTATCTCAATCAAGGGTCAAAGATTTTTTTTACTGTTAAGCATACCACAGGCGGAACAAGAACAGTTTTGAATGATGCCACATTAAACAACTTCAGCATCCAAGAATTATAAAAAGCATTACAATGAGAATATTACAACATAAAATAAAAGGTTTTGGAAGTGCTTGTTTACTGGTATTGTTTGGAACACAAGTATATGCCCAGATGGGAGTAGGTGAACTTTCACCAGGAAATCCTACCGAAATTGTGACCACTGCAGGTAAAGTAATTGTAGATAATACAGGAAAAATAGGGGTGATGGTCGCCAGTCCTAAAGTAGCTATAGATTTGCGTAGCAGCGGTACCAATCGTTCAGTAGCCATAGGAAATACTACCCAGACAGCTGCAGCTGCCGGTAAAGGCGCATTGCGATATGTAAACAGCCCGGCTATCGGGGTTTTGGGTTATCTGGAATATTCAGATGGTACCAATTGGGTAAGCTTTTTTCCTTATGGCAAACCGCGTATTGTGGTAATGGCAAATAAAACGACGCAGAACACGGAAGTATTTGAAGGAGCTGATTCAGGTCCTAAAACGGGTTTAATGCAGCGCCGTTCTTCTTATCTTACGAACTGGTCAGAGATATCAGACACCGATTCTGGTGTAGCAACTGGGATTAATAATTTCAATCCTACTACAGGAGAGTTTGTTGCGCCGAGAGCAGGGGTATATTTTGCCACTTTTACCTATGCGCTTGCAAATCAGGTGGTAGAGGCAGGTGCTAATGTTCAGACAGAAGCGATTTGGGAGGTGAGAAATTCATCTGGGACGATTACCCAAAGGGTAAAAACCAACAATGGTTATGCTTCCAATTCGGGAAGCAACCAACAACCAGTCGGTTCTGCCTGTACGGTAAGTGTTTATTTAAATCAAGGGGATAAGCTAAGACCTTTTTCCTGGATCTCTACCAGATTTAGCGATACTGACCTTAGTCAGTTTGAATCCTCGGGAGTATACAATGCTCTTACGATTGTAGAGCAGTAGATAGAATAATGATCAATGGTTAGTGGTTAGTGATGAATTATTCATGGTCAATGAAAATTCTGTAATTGATATCACTAACCACAGATCACTGACCAATAATCATTAAAAATTAATACTATGCCTTTTTTGAATTTTGAAAACCGGTATTTTTCCGAAGCAGAGAAAACGGTAATAAGCACAGTATTGCAGGAAATGCAAACAGCTTTATCAGGAAAGTTGGCAACGCTCACACCAGAAGAGCGCCAACAGTATGGTAGTATCAACGAGCAGAATAAACTGTTGGTAAATAAAGTAGATGATTACAGGACTACCAGCCCTCAGCTCTCCAGTCCGGGAGTGGATTGGGAAGAGTTTGGGAAAGATTATGACAGCCATAGCTTTTTGCAATCGGTTACCAAAAGTTTGTCAGAACTCGGCAAGGGTTTGGAAAATGCCAAAATCCTGCACGATTGGGATAGCTATCAGGCATCCCTCATTGATTATCAGCAATGATTCTGACCATACCAAAGTAGAAGAAATTAAGCAATTTTTAACCGTGATGGTAATGGCAATGGAAACACCATATCTCTGAACCTAAGGAATAATCAGTAGCCTCTTCACTTTTGAGGTCCCAAAGTGCGGCGATGAGGTTATACAACCTCAAATTTGGGGTTCAGGACGCCAAAAACTAGGTCTAAGACCAGAAAAATGAGGTTCGAGACCTAAAACTTAGGGTCAGATAACCCCAAATTTTAGGTACAAAACCTAAAAATAGACGTATAAACTTCAAATCTAATTTATAAAAATGAAAACATTATGATGAATCTCAACAATTTACAGCAGAAAGGAAACTCCTTTCTCAGAAATGCCGCCTTGGTTTTGGCTTTGGCAGGAAGCATTACCGCTTTCTCTCAAGATACCAAAGTATATCCTACCAATAAGGATATTACCGATGCTACCGGAAAAATAGCTTGGGTAAACGGCGGACCGACTGGTTTTACCGGAGTAACAGCTGGCCAAACTGGAACCGGAAATGGTTCATGGGGAGCAACCCTTCCTCAGTTGGTTGACAATAATGCAGCAACTTATGCAACAAACACAGTGGCTGTTCCTACAACAATTGGTACACTATTTACCACTAGTCCCGTCAGCGTAAGTGATGGCAATATCTACAATACTACACCATTTACAGGGTATTATGTAGGGGTAAATGTCAGCAGAAGCACTACAGGTATTGCCGTTGCCAGCCTCGGAGGTATCGTTATAAAGACCTATTTGGGAGCCGATCCTGCTCCGGTAGAAACAAGCACTTCTTTAGGGTGGGCTCTTACAGGAATTACAGATGTTGGTTTCTTCGTTCACAAACCATTTGATAGGGTGGAGGTTCAGCTCGTTTCAACAGCTTCAAATGCAAATCCTGTTGGTACTGCTACACTAAACCAAAGGATACACAATGTCTATCTGCAGCGCTACACCCGTACCGGTGGCGGTTATGATACCGTCGGCGACAAAGTTTCCACCTGCAACGCTCAGATACCGCTTACAGGTAGGGGAGTAACAGCAGGAGGATATGCAGCAGTCGCAATACCGGTACCACCGTTCATTGTTCTAATTCCTGCAGCTTCGTGGCCTGATTTGGTACCTAATCTTGAAGACGAAGATCCAGGTCCTACAAGCCATGGTACAATTCCTTTTATCAGTCTCGGTTTGGCAACTTATAGGGGTACCTTAAAAGACGAAGGCGTGGTCTATCCTGCCGGTACTTTTGGAGGCGGTGTTTACCAGCTGAATGCCGTATCCGGAGGGGTAAATGTGACAAAAAGGCTCAGATTCTATTTAAATGGTAGTCAGCAAGGTTCAGATGTCGTGAATGAGGAATTTCTAAGTGCTTCTGCCAGCGGCGGCCTCCTAACAGTAGGTGCAGTTTCAGACCTTCCGTTTGATACCGTTGAATTTGAAATTCAGATGAATGTAACTGCTGCTGTCGGCACACTAGAAATTTATTACCCTATTGTTCAGCGTTTTTGTGATGCTGCCATTACGTGTGGTGCACCGGTAAGTCTTATTGCCGGAGAGATTCCCCCGAATGGTGTACAAAACCACCCGGTCTATACGAGAGCCCTTGGTACCAGTATACTTACTGCTTCTCTTGGAAACCCGGGTATTACCAACGTACAAAATGTGATAGACACAAATTTGAACAATTATGCGGAAATAGGTGCTGCCACAGGTGCATCGCTATTTTCTAACTATGGCATCTCGGTTATTTCGCGACAAAAGTCGAATCCTGGTGATCCGGATAATACTCCTAATCGTGGTTACCCAGATGGTACTTTTGCCGGTTTCGAAATTCAGGACGACAGTTTTGCAACAGCAAGTGCAGGTAAGAATTTCATCATCAGTACTTATAAAAACGGAACTGAAGTTGATAGATATAGCACCACCAATGTATTAGCAGCTAACCTCTTTACGCCCAATAATGGAAAGTATATTATAGGTTTTAAAAGCCCTGCTTTTGATGAGGTAAGAATTACTGTAGAACTGATAGCGGGTGCGTCTGCAGGCTCCAGTACAAAAGTTTACCGTGCTGTGATAGAAACGTTTTGCGTAGCACCTGCTCAGGCTTGTAACACCGTTACAAATCTTAAAAGACCTGTTTACCCTGTGTTTATAGATGCTGCAAACACTGGCGTATCGGGTGTAGCGACAGGGAATACTTATTTTGAGGATTTGAACAATCTTGTAGCAAATACCAACCAACCAGCTAAATTGTACACTGTAGTAGGAGGTGTAACCAATGCTTCGGTAGCAGTACAAGACGGTAGTAAGGCAATTGGTAACCCGGGAGACCTTACTTATGAGTTGTATCCTGCCGGTACTTTTGCCGGTTTTGATGTAGCATTTCCTACGCTTGTTGCAGCAGAATTATTTGGTAGTACAATTACGGTTTCTACACTAAAAGCAGACGGAACTGTTGCAGACTCTGCGGTAATGAATTCTAGTTTCTTCGGTGTACACACCTCTATTGTTAATGGAACTGATAGACGTCAGATATTAGGTTTTGCTTCTGATGCTCCATTTAGCGGGGTGAAATTTACCATAAACAAAGTTGCAAATGCAAATGCGGGTACTATAGAAATTTATTCAGCAGTTATTCAGAGGTTCTGTGCAACTCCTGTTATTAAATGTGATGAAATAGAAAATATAAGCGTTCCTAAATATCCTTTATATGTGAATGGAGAAAGAACAGGGGTTACTGCTTTTATAGATGGTAATAGTTCTGTGAGTGAATCTCAGAAAGCCATAGATAATGACCCAAACAGTTATGCAGCAATGCAGCTTGGGGCTAGTGTAGGTTCAGGATTAGCTTTCAGTGTGGCTAATGGCTTTGGTGATTTTCCCAAAGATACTTATATCGGTTTCGATATTAGCACATTAGATATAGCGCAGGCAAGCGCTTTTGAAAGTAATAAAATAGAACTATACAAAGGCGGTGGTCTGGTACAGACCAGTACAGGTACCCAACTTGCCGGCGGATTAAGTACAGCTGCAGTTTCAGGAGGCTTCCAGCGTTTGGTAATAGGAACAGTGGCTCACGTACCATTTGATGAGGTACGTTATGTGATAACCCGTGCTGCGGGTGCTTCTGCCGGTGAGATTAGAATCCACAATGTAGTAGCAAGAGATTTCAGTCCTACTTCTACCACTACGTGCCCTTTAGTCTTGCAATGCGATGGTACTTATGTACTTACCGATGGTTCCACGACTACGACTTCTCCTACAATCCCGGCAGTAATAGAATATGCCAATACAGGATATGAAGGTTTAGCATCAGCAGGATATGGTATTGATAAAGTTTGGAATGCGGTAAGCCCAAGCAAAACAGATTTTGCAACAATACATTTGCCTGCAACAGCCGGTGTTACAGGGTCTATCTCTATAGCTGTTCCCAAAGTAACTTTACCGATAGGTACATTTGCGGGATTTATGGTAGATAAACTGAATTTCCCTTTTTCCGGTGCTTTTTTGCCCAATGTTAAGGTAACTACATATTTAGATGGTAATTATCAGGAAGAAAGAAGTGGTAATGCTTTGATAGATTTTTCTTTCTTTACACAATGGTTTGGTACACCTGCAGATATCTATACACCGGGTTTCCAGGCAACAAAACCTTTTGATGAGGTAAAAATTTCTATTGGAAGTCTTGCTTCTTTAGGAGATCAATCATTGAAAGTGTATTCTGCTTATATAGATACAAGAACATCTGTAATAACCGTGCCTGGTGATGGTAACACGCCTATTATTTGTGTCAATAACATTTGTTACAAACCCGGGGCTACCACTGGCGGGCTTGTTTTGGACAGCAAATTGGGTATCAGTTCGTTAGATAGAGCAGGGTCTGATGATCCAGATAACTGGCCAATGGTAAGAAAAGGAGCATGGTTGGTTTTGGAAGCAAAAACCAAAGGTTTTGTACCAAACAGAGTGGCGTTTGATGCTTCAGGTAATCCTGTAGGAATAGAACAAACCAATTTTGTAGAAGGTATGATGGTCTATGATACGACGAACAAATGCCTGAAAATTTATACCAATAATGGTACTGCCTGGGGATGGTATTGTATCAGTACGCAAACTTGTCCCGAATAAACAATTTAATGATATGACCCAAAAATGAAAATTGTAATGAATCAATTGAAAGCATTTTCGATTTTCATCATATAAATAATACAGAATGAAAAATATAATAGTAACAATAATGATTTTCTCTGCCATTGTTATAAAATCTCAAGTAGCAATAGGGAAAGATATTTTAACTAACAACTCTGTTTCTCTGGAATTTTCAGATACGGAGAATAGGGGAATGATCCTTCCCTATGTCGAGGATAAAAGTGGTATAGTAGAAGACGGTACGGTGATCTATGATATGACAGATAAGAAAGTAAAATATCTGAAAGACGGGAATTGGTTTGACCTTAGCGTAGATGCCAATGGTCAGGCAGATGCTATAATCCAAGGACCTGACAAAATAGAAAAGACCACAGCTAAAACGGCCATTGGAGTTAATGGTGCTACAGACACTACGCAAGGTATCTTGGTGCTGACCGATACGAACAAGGCCATGATCCTCCCCAAAGTTGCCAGTCCACATCTCAATATTATCAATCCAAGTACCGGAATGATGGTGTATGACACAACCAAAAAACAATTGGCTGTTTACAACGGAACTGTCTGGAGCTTTTGGAAACCGTGAATTTAATTTTCAAAAAAGCAATGGTTAAGATTATTTAGAAAGATCATAATGATCAATTAAACTTTAAGCCCTCTATTATTTATAAAAATCAGATATACAAATGATGAGAGAGATATTTCTGAAGAGGGCTTAATTTTTTAACTCGAGTGATGAAAAAGATAAACAACAAGAAGATCATCGATTTTTATTTCAAAATATTGATTGTCATACTGGTAGTTCTAACTTTCCTTGGAATTATCATATATATGTTGAAACCAGCATCATTTTACCACTTATTTTTAATGATCTGTATAACAGGATCTGTTGTGACCTTTTATACACTTTTAAAACTTAGATTCTTTGAATATGAAAATTCTCAACAGTTTATATCCATAAAGCAACCTTATTTCTGGAAATTAAATCCAGGTGTGACATCTATAGAGTTCCCAATCGATATGTTGGTCGGTTTTAGCATCCGTAATGGATTATTCACCACATCTCTTGTGTTAATTATAAGATCCAAAGAGCAGAAACCAAAAAAACTGTACTGTAAAATAATAGGGCTGAACAAAGGGCAGATATCTGAATTGAAACAGTCACTCCAAAATGCAAAAGAATATTTTGAAGATTAATATTACCCATTTTTTCCGATTTACATAATTTATCCTGTAAAAGGGAAATTGCAAAACTAATATAATGAGTGAATATAAATTCCTTAAACAGCTTTATAAAAATGGATGAAAAAATATACGATAGCAATGAATTTGATTATTTAGAGGATTTTATTTCATTATTGGAGGATGAGTTATCAGCCTCTGGGATGTTTATCTCTAAGGAGAAAATTCTGGAAATCAGAAAGCACATTGAGACCAGTGATTATTGTGCTCTGCAGTCAGTAATAGATATATTATTTTCAAATTCTGATGCCAAAGAAAATGAAAAAATAATAAAGGTCAGGAATATGATGCTTTTCTGATAGACCATTAATATAAAGATAGATATGTTAAGCTATTCTTTTAGAAATTCAAGAGATGAAACACAATACCGGTTTATTGAAAAGAGCTTCCAGATTTGGAAGCTCTTTTTATTAATGGAAGTTAGGATTTATTTTCAGATCGTTCAGGTCAAGCTGTAATTCTGCTTTTCGGATTTCCTCATCGTCATAGTACTTTTCGCGTCTCATTTGGAAGATCTCGAGTCTTTGCTTGTCGTAGATTTCCTTAAGGATCTCTGAGAATTTATCAATCTCCTGTGTCGTACAATTATTACATTCCAAAAGGTCGAGCTGATTTTCTGTGTTCTCGGTTTCAATAGAGATCTGAGTTTGATAATTTTTCAAAAGATTGCTTTTTTGAATGACCTCAGAATAATTTTTGTTGATATGATTAAGAGCAAGACGGTTCAATCTGATCTGTATCTGAGCTTCCTGTTGTTCCTGTGGCAGAACAACATCCATCGATGGCATTTTGAGTTTTTTTACAATAAAAGGTAAAGTAAGTCCTTGGATCACTAATGTTATAAAAATTACGATGAAGGTAATGAAAAGAATCAGATTTCTATGAGGAAAAGCTGTTCCGTCTGGTAATGTAAACGGGATGGAGAGTGCAGTTGCAAGCGAAACGACCCCTCTCATTCCTGCCCAACCGATAACAATTGGTCCTTTCCAGCCCGGAGATTGTTCTCTTCTCACCGATTTGAAAAGCCATCTTGGGACAAATGCTGCTGGATAGATCCATAAAAACCGGATAGCAATAGCAACAATACTGATGATAACGCCATATTTAATACCTTCTATTAACGATGCTTCTTCCAGGCCATGAATGATCGAGGGAAGGGATAATCCAATGAGAATGAAAACCATCGCATTCATTACAAAAATAACGGTTGTCCAAACACCTAGCATATTGAGGCGGGTATTTCCATTTTTGAAGATCTCATGAGATCTGTAGGAGATGAAAAGTCCGCCCGTAACCACGGCCATCACTCCGGAGAAATGGAATTGCTCCGCGCCTAGATACAGCATGTAGGGTGTCATTATTGTAAGTGCGGCATCAATAGCAGATGTGGTGGGTAAAAATCTATGGATGAGATACATGATACCTGCGCCGATTAGCCCAACCACGATTCCCATTCCTGCTACAAGAAAGAATTGTCCAACAGCCTCATGCATTGAAAAGCTGCCTGTCAATATAGCCGCCAGAGCAAACCGGAAAACTATCAGTGATGATGCATCATTGACCAAGCTTTCACCTTCTAGAATACTTACAATTCTTTTTGGAACAGGCAATCCTTTAAGGACAGATGTTGCAGCAACTGCATCCGGTGGAGAAATAATTCCCCCTAATAAAAAACCAAGCGCTAATGTAAACCCCGGAATCATTGCTTTAGAAAGATAAGCGACGATCAATGAGGTTGCAAATACCAATCCGAATGCCAACAAGGAAATTGGCCTTTTCCATTTCCAGAAGTCGTTCCAAGAGGTGTACCACGCTGCTTCGTAAAGTAATGGAGGGAGAAAGATCAGGAAAACCAATTCCGGATCCAGCTCTATCTCTGGAATTCCGGGTAAAAAACTGATGATTAATCCTGCCAGCACCAGAAAAATTGGATAGGCGATCTTCATTTTTTTTGCTACCATTACCATCATGAAAACAGAAAAAAGTAATGCGAGTATCAACAATAAATTATGATGCATTGACGAAAGAATTTAATTATGTTTTTACCGTAAAAATAGGGTTCTGATAATTAAAATCCTATACATTCTATAAATTAATTGAATAAATAGATTTTCTGATTGGAGATTTTATGTAAAGATTTAGTTGTAAGTGGTTTATATTCCTTGCATTAATTTAAAGATTGTTATTTTTACATCTCATAATGTTGATTCCTATTGTAACAAATCGTGATCATAAAAGACATATAACCCTAAATATTATTATCTATAAAATGAAAAAGATCTCATTAAGTGTATTGATGCTGGCTTCTGTTTCCAGCCTTACTTTTGCACAGACCAAACAACCGGCTTTGGAACTTAATTATATGGATACTTCCATTCGTCCGCAAGATGATTTTTATAATTATGTGAACGGAACCTGGATGAAAACAGCTAAGATTCCGGCAGATAAACCAAGTTGGGGTTCTTTCACACAGCTTAGAGAAACTACAGACAACAATTCTCTGGGGCTTTTGGATAACATCTTGAAAGAAAAATTCGCAACAGGATCGGAAGGGCAGAAGATACAAGCACTTTATGAGACTTATATGGATATGGCCAAACGTAATGCGGATGGGATCAACCCGGTAAAAGGCGATCTTGCAAAAATAGATGCGATAAAAAGCGTGGCTGACCTTCAGAAATATCTTATAGAAGCTACCAGGAGAGGAGAGAACGCTTTCTACGGTTGGGGTGTAGATGGTGATCTGAAGGATTCTAAGATGAATGCTGTTTATCTGGGTGATGCTTCTTTCGGTCTTGGAAGAGATTATTATCAAAAAGATTCTCCAAAGAATACCGAGACGATTGAAGAATATAAAAAATATGTTGCAAAGGTATTGACTGTAGCAGGATATAAAAATTCTACAGCAGTTGCTGCGCAGATCGTTAATTTTGAAAAGACAATGGCTAAGACATTGCTTACGAATGAGCAGATCCGTGATGCAACCTTACAATACAACCCGAAAACATTGCCTGAGCTAAAAGCTCTGGTGAAAAATATCGATCTGCCAAAATATCTTGCAGAAGCAGGAGTGAAGACGGATAAAGTGATCATTGGTGAGCTTGGTTATTATAAAAAGCTCGATACGTTCCTTACGGAGAAAAACATCCCTTTGATCAAGGATTATCTTAAGTTCCATTTGCTTTCAGGTAGTGCGAGTTATTTGGACCAGAAGATGGATGACATGAAATTTGATTTCTATAGCAAGTATCTGCAAGGGCAACAAGAGCAAAGAGCACTTAATAAAAGAGCATTGTCTTTGATCAATGGTGTTCTTGGGGAAGCTTTTGGTAAAGTCTATGTGGACAAATTCTTTACGCCAGAAGCTAAAGCCCAAATGTTGACCTACATAGATTATCTTAAGAAAAGCTTCGGGGTTCACATCGATGGTCTTTCCTGGATGTCCTCTACTACAAAGCAGAAAGCACTTGATAAGCTGAACAAATTCACTGTGAAGATTGCTTATCCTGATACATGGAAAGACTATTCCAAATTGACGATCAAGTCTGATAAAGACGGAGGTACTCTTTATTCTAACTTGCAGAATGTAGAAAGCTGGCATTACAGCAAAGAGCTGGAAAAATTAGGGAAGCCTGTAGATAAAACAGAGTGGGGTATGTCTCCACAAACTGTGAATGCTTATTATAACCCTGTTAACAACGAGATCGTTTTCCCAGCTGCGATCCTTCAGCCTCCTTTCTTCAATCCAAATGCCGATGCGGCGGTTAACTTCGGAGGAATTGGTGCTGTGATCGGTCATGAGATGACGCACGGTTTCGATGACAGCGGTGCTCAGTTTGATGGAGACGGTAACCTGACAGACTGGTGGACGGCCGAAGATAAGGCTAACTTTGAAAAGGCCACAAAAAGTCTAGCTGCACAATATGACAAATATGAACCAGCAAAAGATGTCCATGTGAACGGAACTTTCACAAACGGAGAGAACATTGCCGACCTGGGTGGGGTTAACATTGCTTATGATGCATTACAGATGTATCTTAAAGATAAAGGTAACCCGGGGAAGATCGATGGGTACACCCCAGATCAGAGATTCTTCCTTAGCTGGGCAACGGTTTGGAGAACTTTGTCAACAGAAAAGTATCTTACGAACCAAGTTAAGACAGATCCACACTCTCCGGGATTCTTCAGAAGTTTTGGACCATTGGTTAACACAGAGGCTTTCTACAAAGCATTTGATGTGAAAGAAGGTGACAAGCTTTACAAAAAGCCGGAAGAGAGAATCAAAATCTGGTAAGGCATATCCGATATTAATAATTGATCCTGCGATTTTTCGCAGGATTTTTTGTGAGTGACCTATTATATCATGATTAGTTATCTTGATTGTCAGGAATAACTTGGCTTGATTTCTAATAATAACAAGCTTCTCATGATTAGAAACCAAGCTTGTTGTTGCTTAAAACCAAGCTTGTTATTTTTAAGACGTTATAAGTAAGTATTTGATGTTTAGTAAATTTGTTGCTGATGAAAATTAGAACCTGGCTTGTTCCAAACTCACTAAAAAATCCGCCCTGTTAATTAACAAGGCGGATCAATATAATTTATAATTCTAAGAATTATTTCTTAATTGCTTTGAAGGTTTTTACGCTTCCGTCTTCCATTTTAAGATTTACAATGTATAATCCAGCTTTCAAGCTTGATAGATTAAGTTCTGCAGATGGTGCAAGAGCTTTAACTTCTCTTCCGGAAACATCATTTACAGAGATAGCTTTCACGCCTTTTACATCAGAGATCTTAAGAACATCTGTGAATGGGTTGGGATATATAGAGATTCCTTTCTTGTTCGCATCAGATACGGCAAGGTTTTCAACTACAGAGATTTTGTAATCTTCTACTTCGCCATCATCCCCATTCATACAAGGGTTTTCCACATTACCGGAATAATAGAAGGTTCTGACTCTCATTCTTGTATCTCCCAGAGTAGCACTAGAAGGAACGATAAAGCTGTACGGGCAGGCAGAACTTAATCCGCTGGTTACATTCGTAGCAGTTCCTAGGTCGTATCTCTCAGAATCTTCGAACACTTTGTTCTGGTTCCAGTCGATCCACGCAATCTGATATTGAGTGTAGTCACCGTCAGTATTTACAGAAACACTTAGGTTGTAGCTTTTTCCTTTTGCAAGGTCTGCCCCGATCGTGGAAGAATAATTAGTGTACTCTGAACCGGCAGCGGTAGTCGTTGTATTGTTTATGTTCTGTGTTTCTCCGTTAAGTGTGACATTTGTAATACCATCATTAAAGCCAATATTAGTTGGAATTGAAGTACAATAATCTGATGCTCCGGTAACAAAGCTGCTTTCAGAGCATCCAGTTGCTTCGCCTATATTATTCAGAGGAACTATTTTCACATAATATGTAGTATTGGGAGCGGGGCTCGGTATGGTATAGCTGGTAGCGGTTACGCTTATACCATTTGCTATATTATAATTACCTGTGCTGGTTCCTATATATAGTTTATAACCGGTTGCTCCGGATGCGATAGCCCAATTTATTATGACAGGATCGTTCGGGTTTGCGCCATTGCTTGGTAAAGTGTAGGTAGTACAGCTGGGCGCAGTAGTTGGAGGAGGTGAGCATATCACAATTTTTGAGTGATCGTCAAACCAGGTGCTTCCACAATTTGCGCTTGTATGTGTGTAGAAATAGACTTCGCCATTCGTCGTTGGTGAATAGACCAGAGGTCCTTTTCCATAGACCAGAGGTGTTCCGGATGGAGTTGCGATAGTAATGTAGTAATCAGCTTCTGTAGTGGTGAATGTATAGATTCTTCCAGCGGTTAAGCTTACGATAGCATACTCACCACTCCAACTGTCGTCGGTAATGATGTTTTCGGTTGTTCCGTCACAAGTTGAGACTGCAACTGGATCTTCTGGATAGGCATATCCATCTACGCATTGTGCATTGACAACGTTGGCTAAGCACAACATTGAAAAAGAGAATAAAAGTTTTTTCATAATAATTATTTTAATTGTTAACCAAATTAAGAAAAAAAATTAGAAAATACTATGGATTTGTCAAAGAAAACAACAAAAAAAGTCCGTCTAGTTTTAAAACTGGACGGACTAAATATGGGTTTATAACTCTAAGAATTATTTTTTGATTGCCTTGAAAGTTTTTACGCTTCCGTCTTCCATTTGTAAATTAACAATGTAAAGACCAGCTTTCAAGCTTGATAGGTTAAGTTCTTCTGTAGCAGCAAGAGCTTTAACTTGTCTTCCTGAGATATCGTTCACAGAAATAGATTTCACTCCTTTTACATCAGAGATCTTAAGTACATCTGTGAATGGGTTAGGATATACAGATATTCCTTTCTTGTTTACGTCTGATACCGCAAGAGCACTTTGGTAATCGATAGTGTAATCTTCTACCTGACCGTTGATCATAGTTGTACAAGCAGTTTGTAATGGCGTATTCATTTCGGTGAAAGTAGGTGGCTGGTAGTTGTATTTCACTCTCATCTTTTTCTTACCAAGGGCAGTTCCTCCAGGAATTGTAATATTACCCGTCAAAGTAACAGGGTTAGCAGTTGTTCCGGTGGTATAAACTTTGGTCGCGAAAGTGTTGAAATATGATTCTCCCGCATCATCAAAGTCACCATCATTGTTCCAATCTACAAATACTGCTGTTGCCCATCCGTTTACAGCATTACCATTAGTTCCTCCTAATACTGTTATAGGCAGAGTGGTAACATCATCTTTAACAATAAATTCTGTAGATGTGAAATCCTGATGTACTGGGAAAGAGCCGATAGTAGTAGCTGTAGGGTCAGAAGTATTGGTAACTCCTGCAAAAGTAACAGATTTGATCGGTGCAATTGCAGTAGGCGCTGTTGAGGTAATAGGACCGCAATGGCTTATATTGCTATTTGTTGTGAATGTGATCTCTTGGCAACCAGTAGCATCACCTACGTTGTTTGTAGGAACTATTTTTGTGTAGTAGGTCGTGTTAGGCGAAAGCGAAACATTTAGCGAAGTAGAGGCTCCTAAAACAGTTGTGTTTACTACATCAGATGCTCCTGCAGATGTTCCAACAGTTATCTTATAGCTAGAAGCACCCTCTACAGATGGCCATGTAAAGCCTACTGTACCAGCAGAAATTGTACTTCCGTTTGTAGGGGATGTAAATGTAGTACAAGCTGGTGCTGTTGTAACTACAGCCTGCTTCACGACAAGGTCATCTATATATAATGCACCTGTCGTGCTTCCTGTTCTTACCATCCATGTACCGATACCATAGACTTTACCAGGTTCAAATGTACCAGCAGGTATTGTAGCAGTCACAGTTCCACAAGTTGTAACGGCTGGGGCTGTTAATGTAACACCAGTTCCGACAGTATAGATTGACCAGCTGCTAGTGGATTCATTAAGAACGGCATACATTACATATAGAGTACCAGTAAGATTGGCAGCTTTTCTATATTTAAAGCTTACATCTATTTTTTGTCCGTTATCTACTTGTCCATAATAGTCTCCTACTTCCAATAGATTAGCAAACCAACCTGTTTGTGTTACGGTAGCACTATAAGTAAGTGAACCCGCTACAGCTCCACTACATACGTTGGTAGTGGTTGTGCCGCCACCACCAAATTGGCCCATACCAATCATGTCTTCTTCAAAACCTTCAGTGAAGTCGTACTGAGCATTCACTCCGATACCTAATGCCAAAAGGCAAGAGAATAGAATTTTTTTCATATTTAATAAATTTATTTAAAACTGATACGAATATAAAGTTTTTTTTCTTTTCGGGAAAGCATATTAACATTAAAATGTAATAAAGCTTGTTAATAACAAAAAGCCACTCTATTGAGTGGCTTAGTATTGATTGAATCAAGAATTGTTATTTCTTGATTGCTTTGAAAGATTTAACACTTCCGTCTTCCATTTGAAGATTTACAATATATAATCCTTCTTTAAGATTAGAAAGGTTGATCTCTGCTGTTGGAGCAAGTGATTTTACTTGTCTTCCAGACATATCATTTACAGAGATAGACTTCACTCCTCTTATGTCTGAGATTTTAAGAACGTCTGTGAATGGGTTAGGATAAATAGATAAATTTGATTTGCTTAAATCTGACACAGCCATTGTAGGACCAGTAATGTTCAGTGTGTAATCTTCAACTTCTCCATAAGTAGATGTTCCACAAGGAAGAGCATTATGACCCGTTGAAGAGTCTGATAAACGAACTCTCATACGTGTAGTTCCTGTTGCTGCACCTGTAGGGATAGTAATACTACCTGTCCATGGACCAACTCCAATAGCTGATGTCAATACTAATTCTGTAGTAGTATCAAAAACACCATCTTTATTGTAATCAATCCATACTAACACAATGTCACTTGTCCAGGCGTTAACATTTCCAGTAGCTGTGAATGTATATGCATTACCTTTTGTCACATTGCCTGTAATTGAAGTATAGTCTGAATAACCAGTGAATACTGTAGAGGTATTGTTTATATCTGCAAAAGTTACGTTAGCGATTTTCTCAAAAGAAGTGCTGGTATTGGTTGCACTTGCAGTACAATAAGCTGCTGCACCTGTTGTGAAAGATGTTTCTGTACAACCGGTAGCATCTCCGATACTGTTTGTAGGAACAATTTTCACATAATAAGTTATATTAGAAGCTAAAACTGTGCTGTACGTTGGTGTAGAAACAAGAGTTCCATTTGCGATATCTGTTCCTCCGGACGTAGTTCCGATATAAAGTTTATAGCCACTTGCTCCTTCAACGCTATTCCACGTTAATACAGCTGGGTTTGGAGTCACATTGGTCGCTCCATTAGCTGGAGTGGCAAGCGTTGCACACGCAGGTGCTGTTGTAGGTATTGTTACAGAAATGGTATAATCTTCCACCTGTCCGTTGCCCATATTTCCGCAAGGGTCTGATAATGCTGGGATTATAGCTGTCGCCGAAGAGTTAAAGTTATATTTTATTCTCATTCTCTTATTTCCAGCCGTAGCATTAGCAGGGATGAGTATGTTCCCAGTTAAAACATTTGTAGCGATATTATTTCCTACAAATGGTGAAGTGGTAAAATATTGTTCACTACTATCATTAAAATCACCATCTCCATTCCAGTCAACAAATACTGTCATTCCAAATCTGTTTCCAGCGGCTCCTGTTCCTGTTACGGAAATTGGATATGAAGTGCCAACAGTTGCGTTGAACACAGTGCTTGTGTAGTCTTCATATGCTGGGCCTCCGGTAGTTGCAGCGGATGTTTTTGTAGTGCCGTTAAATGTAACCGAGGATATTGGGTATACTGTGGCTGATGCGGTAATAGGTCCGCAGTATGAAATTGTACTATTGGTATTAAATGTGATCTCTGTACAACCTGTTGCGTCACCATTTGAATTTGTAGGTGTGACTTTAGCATATAAAGTTGAGTTTGTAGGTAGAGATACATTTAAAGAGTTTCCGGCAACTGTGGTATTTAAAACATCAGAGCCTCCAGGTGTTGTACCAATTGATAATTTATAATTAACAGCTGTTGCCACAGTTGGCCATGTAAATACGCTATTTCCTGCAGAAACAGTAGATTCATTAGCAGGAGAGGTTAATGTTGTACAAGAAGGTGCTGTGGTAACTGTAGCTTGTTGGAAATTGATGTCATCAACGTACACGTTACCACTACCAGAAGATCTAACGAACCAAACACCAATTGCAGTTGTCTGGCCTGGTTGCAAAGCTCCTGACGGAATTGTTGCACTTAATGTGGAACAAGTTGTAACTGCTGCACTTGTTAATGATGCTGCGGTTCCTACTGGATAAACTGACCAGCTTTGTGTGGCAGGATCTTGCACCATATATGCTATGCTTAAGGTTCCAACAGCTCCAGCTGCTTTTTTATAACCAGCCGTGACGGTTACAGCTTGTCCATTATTTGTTTGTCCCGTAATATTATTCAATATTACCATATAGCCTGTTTGGGCATATGTGGCACTAATGGCTAGCTGTCCGCCATAGGCTCCGTTACATGCAGCCGCAGCTGTTCTGGACCCTCCACCAAATTGTCCATAGAGTGTTGTGGAATAGCCGGGAGTTCCTGCATCTTCAAAATCTCCATTGTAGGTAATTTGAGCATTTGCTCCAATACCAAGTGCTAGGCAGCACGAAAGTAAAAATTTCTTCATAATTATTTAATTATTTAACTTATCACAAAAATAATGATTATTTATAATAAATTGTAAGTGTATATTGTATTTTTTTTATTCATTTAACAATATGTATATAATTACTATAATTCATAGGTTTTTTTATGAAAAAAAACCGCTCTAATGAGCGGTTTAAATATTAAATGATCTAAAAAATTATTTTTT
Organism: Epilithonimonas hungarica; assembly: GCF_900102265.1. GTDB lineage: Bacteria > Bacteroidota > Bacteroidia > Flavobacteriales > Weeksellaceae > Epilithonimonas > Epilithonimonas hungarica. The sequence goes on from NZ_FNBH01000001.1 coordinate 752,440, forward strand.
GATTGCTTTGAAAGTTTTTAAACTTCCATCTTCCATTTTAAGGTTTACAATGTATAATCCTGATTTCAAGCTAGAAAGATTAAGTTCAGCCGATGGTGCAAGAGACTTAACTTCTCTTCCTGATACATCATTTATAGAAACAGATTTTACGCCTTTCACATCAGAGATTTTAAGGACATCAGTGAATGGATTTGGATATACTGTTATACCTGCTTTGTTTACATCTGAAACGGCCATTACCGGACCCGAAATGTTTAAAGTGTAATCCTCTACCTGTCCATAAGCAGCAGTTCCACAGCCTGTTGTGGCTAAAGTTGATGTGAATGTTGCGGTGCTGTCATAAACTAGTACTCTCATACGGGTAGACCCTTCTGTTGCACTTGTAGGAATGGTAATATTAGTAGTAGCACTAGTATAAGCAGTTGAATTTGCTGTAACGTTAATTGTAGCTACTAATTCTCCAGCATCGCCAAAAGTTCCATTGTTGTTGTAATCTATGAAAGCACGGATGACATCTCCAGTGTAAACTCTATCTGATTTCACAACAAGACCATAAGTACTTTCCTTGTTTACATTACCAACAACAGAAGTAAAGTCCTCATATCCTGGAGGATAAGGCGTTGTGCTACCTGGAGAGTTATTGTTGATGTTGGCAAAAGTGACATTAGTTATTTTGTCATATTGTGCGCTTGCAGGTCCGCTAGCTGTACAATATGAAACTGTATTGTTCGTGCTAAATGTTATTTCTGTACATCCTGTCGCATCACCAGATGTGTTGGAAGGAACGACTTTAGCATAGTATGTTGTGTTTACTGTAGCAGGAAAAGCATAAGATGTTCCATTTACAGTTCCATTGAATACTTGGCTTCCTCCAGGTGTAGTTCCAATTGTTAATTTGTAATTTACAGCTGTGGCCGCAGCAGCCCAAGTTATAGAAGGCTGTCCAGCGGAAATAACAGCTCCATTAGTTGGTGATGTGAATGTAGTACAGCTAGGAGCTGTTGTTACTACTTGTTGTTGGATACTAAGATCATCAACATACAGACCTGATCCTGCTGTTCTAACTACCCAGATGCCGAGCCCATATTGTTTGGCTGGATCCAAAGTTCCAGAAGGGATTGTAACGGAAAAAGGAGTACATGTTGTTACTGCTCCTGTTGTTAAAGCTCTGGGTGATCCAACTGGAGTTACGGACCATTGGTCTGTATCTGCATTGTATTCAAAATAAGCTACATACAAAGATCCTGTTAAATTAGCTGCCTTTTTGTAATTGATGCTTACTGTAACAGCTTGTCCGTTTCCTGTTTGTCCCAATTCTTCTAAATCGGTCATCCATCCTGTTTGTGGTGCCGCTGTTGTGAAAGCAAGGGCTCCTGTTGTTGTACCGCTACAAACATTCGCTGCTGTGGTGTTGAATGTTCCGTTTCCAAAATGATAAGTGCCAGTTACGTCATCGTCAAAATTTTGTAATGAACTGTACTGGGCGCTTACACTCATTCCAAGTGCTAAAGAGCACGAAAGTAAAAATCTCTTCATAATTATTTAATTTTTATAATTGAAACAAATATAGTGTTTTATTTGTATTTTTTAGCATGATAATTTGATTTTAATTTATTTTTTTTCGTTAAATTGCTATTTTTTCATAATTAACAACTCTTTTTGGTCGAAAAAAAATCTATTTAAAATTAATTAAATAGATTTTTTTCATTGAATTTTTCCGTGCTTTAGTGATAATGTCGGTTTAATTCAGAAAAACCTCATAATTATTTATTTGATGAATTACCTCCAAAAGATTTTCATTGATATTGATCTTGTGTTGCATTGATACAACTTCCAAAACAGATTGGTCTTCTGGATTCTTGATAAAAAAATTTAGTTTTTGCTCACCTTGATTCTGAATGATATTTTCTCTGAAGAATTCAATATCCGTTTTTCTTAGAGATTCTAATGGAACAACAATTGACAAACTTTTCGCAAATCTGTCAAAAGCTTCTTTCAGTTCAAGGACCTCATTTACGTTTACAAATACACGTCCATCTTTTCCTTGAGAGTACTTGATCTTCATAATGACAAACCGCTGAACTTCCAATTTGTCTTTCAGTCGCATGTAATCTCTATCTCCCAAACGGAAAGAGTAGGAGCCGGTGTAATCTTCCAGCATAACGAAGGCTACTTTTTCACCGCTGCGGAAACCGTCCGCAACACGATATTCTGTAATGAGTCCGGCGACTGTATATTCTTTAGTGTTGTCTTTTTCATTCATTTTGTCTTTCCAGCTTTTCTTTTCTTCAAAAAGTTCTGGCGTTTTTGTAGGGAAAGCTAAATCCTTGAAAGCTTCTACTTCATCAAGATTTAAAAAGTTGAAATTCCCTTTTGGCTCTGCCTTTTTCGTAGATTCTTCGATAATTTCTTCCTCTAATCCCGAATCGTCAGAAACTACAATATCCGGAACTTCTTCGTCTGGTGTACTATCTTTTTCTAAAATTGGAGCGACTTCTTCCAAAACAGGCAGATCATCTCTTTTTTCTTCCAGAACTGCTTTTTTAGAAAGAACGCCTTGCATAAATTGGAATTGGTATTTAAACTCATCTAATGGATGCGCAGAAAGATAGAAACCGATGATTTCTTTTTCTTTATTCAGCTTATGCATATTTGGCCATTCAGCACAAGGTAGAAGTTTTGGTTGTTCAATCTGAACTTCCTCGGCAAAATCAGCAAAAAGCGAATTGTCCATTTCGTTTTTGCTGTCCTGAAAACTTTGCCCATATCTGGAAAGTCTTTCAATATTGGTTCTTCCGGATTGGTCGATGTCAAAATATTGCCCTCTGTGATAAGAATCCAGTTCATCAAAAGCACCAGCGATTATCAAGCTTTCAGCAACTCTTTTATTAACTTGTGAAGGCGGGATCCTTTCAAAGAAATCATAGATATTTTTATATCTTCCATTTTCTCTGGTTTTGGTAATTGCTTCACTGGGGCCTTCTCCAATTCCTTTTATTGCGCCTAGTCCAAAACGAATTTGTCCTTTCTCATTTACAGAAAATTTATACTGGGATTCATTCACGTCAGGTCCCAAAACATCCACACCAATCGCTTTGCAATCTTCCATGAACATTGTGATAGAAGCGGTATTGTTAATGTTATTGCTCATTACACTTGCCATATATTCAGCAGGATAATTGGCTTTTAAGTAAGCGGTTTGATAAGCGATCCAGGCGTAACAGGTCGAGTGGGATTTGTTGAAAGCATATTCTGCAAAGGCTTTCCAGTCATTCCATATTTTTTCTAATCGTTCTTCGTTGAGATTGTTCTTCCTTCCACCTTCTATGAATTTCGGGTACATTTTATTAAGGACATCAATCTGCTTTTTACCCATCGCTTTTCTCAGAGTATCAGCCTCACCTTTTGTAAAGTTGGCCAATTTTTGAGACAGAAGCATTACCTGTTCCTGATAAACTGTGATTCCGTAGGTTTCTTCCAGATATTCCTCGAGTTCCGGCAGGTCGTAAATGATTTCCTCAGTTCCGTGCTTTCTGTTGATGAAATTTGGGATGTATTTGATCGGCCCCGGACGGTACAATGCATTCATCGCAATCAAATCGGCAAAAACTGTTGGTTTCAGTTCACGCATATATTTTTGCATTCCAGGACTTTCATATTGGAAAATCCCGATAGTTCTTCCGTCCTTAAATAATTGATAAGTTTTTGCATCATCCAGCGGAATCGCATCTGGGTCGATGTCAATCCCGTGACGTTCTTTGACGAGCTTTACAGCGTCTTTTATAATGGTCAAGGTTCTTAATCCCAAGAAATCCATTTTCAAAAGACCGGCATCCTCCGCCACAGAGTTATCGAATTGAGAAACTAAAATGTCTGCATCTTTCGCCGCAATTGTAATCGGAACCAGATTGCTCACAGGTTCCGGCGTAATGATCACACCACAAGCATGGATTCCTGTATTCCTGATACAACCTTCCATTTTCTTGGCACTATCCAAAACGGAAAATCTGGAATCATTTTGGTCTGCAAGAATGGCTTTCATTTCATCCACCAATTGCTGGTCTTCAGGTTTCAGTTTATCATATTTTGAAAGAGCTTTGGCAATATTCATTCCCGGGCTTGGCGGAATTAATTTTGCGATCATATTGGTTTCCGGAATCGAAACATCCAGGACCCGACCAGCATCTTTGATTGCCGATTTTCCTCCGAGAACTGAATACGTGATAATCTGCGCCACTTGTTCCTGCCCATATTTTTCAACCACCCATTTGATGATCTTGTCACGGCCCTCATCATCAAAATCGATATCGATATCGGGCATCGAAACCCTTTCCGGGTTCAAGAACCTCTCGAAAAGGAGGTCATATTTAATTGGGTCAACATTGGTAATTCCGATGCAATAAGCAACTGCTGAACCAGCAGCGGAACCACGACCGGGACCAACCCAGACGCCCATTTTTCTGGCTTCATTACAGAAATCCTGAACGATCAGGAAATATCCGGGATAACCTGTATTGGCGATAACTTCCAATTCGAAGTCTAAACGTTCTTTTATCTCAGGAGTGATTCCTGTCTCCTTGTATCTTCTGTTTGCTCCTTCATAGGTCAAATGCGTGAGATAAGCCATCTCACCTCGTTTTCCACCATCGATATCATCTTCCGGATTGATAAATTCTGCAGGAATATCAAATTTCGGAAGTAAAACATCACGTTTTAGAGTGTAAGGTTTAAATTTAGCCAGAAATTCATCATAGGCTTCGAAAGCATCCGGATATGCAAGAAAAGCGGCTTTCAGTTCTTCTGCATTTTTGATGTAATATTCATCGGTCGTGAGGCCTTTTCTCTTTCCGAAGCCTTTTCCAATCGGAGTTGATAATTTTTCTCCGTCTTTGATGCAACCTAAAATATCCTGGATATTCGCATCGCTTTTATCTGTATAGAAAGTCTCATTTTGAGCCAGAATTTTCACATTGTATTTATCCGCAAATTGTAGTAAAACCTCATTCAAATGTTCTTCTTCCGGCAGATTATGATTTTGGATCTGAACGTAAAAATCGTCGCCAAATTCCTCTTTCCACCATTGGAACAATTCTTCCCCCTTTTGTTCTCCGATGTTCAGGATTGTGCTGGGAATGTCGCCATTGATTCCGGATGTCAAAGCGATCAAACCTTCTTTATATTGAGCAATAAGTTCTCTGCTTATTCTCGGAACTCCGAAATAAAATCCTTTCTGGAAACCGATACTTGATAATTTGACCAAGTTTTTATAGCCGTTAAAATCCTTTGCCAGAAGTACAACTTGTGTTCTTCTATCAGGGTCGTCTTTGGTAAATTGCTTTTGCTCGTATCTGTCGGAAATATAAAATTCTGAACCAACAATTGGGATCAACTGGCTGGAATCTGGTTCTTCTTCATTGAATTCTTCACCCTTTTCTTCTGCCTCAACTTTTCTTGCCAAATATTCTTTATGCTTCTTCGTTACTGCAGAATTTGCACCTTCTACTGCTGTAACGAATTTGAAAGCGCCCATCATATTTCCAATATCAACAATCCCTACAGCCGAGAAATTATCATCTTTCGCTTTTTTGATGAGGTCATTGATATTGGTTGTCGCAGTCAAAGTCGAGAAAACACTGTGATTGTCAAAATGGAAATAGTTACCCAGATCGATCTCATCAATGTTCGTAATATCAACTTGTTTCTTTTTATTATTGAAACTCGCGACTTGCCTTCTGATGACAATTCCGAATGGTTTTATCGGATCGGGATGAAGCGATTGAAATTCCTTTAACTGAGTTTCCGAAATTTTCAAAACCTCAGTTGGGATCACGCCAATCCTCATCATTTCGAAGAAAACCTGCGCTGTTGCGTTTACATCGGCAGCTGCATTATGCGCTTCATCGAATTTGTGTCCGTATAGTTTTTCGTAAAGTTCTTCTAGTTTTGGAGATTTGTATCTTCCACCTCGTCCGCCTTCCAATTTACAATAATCTGTTCCCAGGATCATTGTGTCGGCTCTCGGTTTTTCCTGAAGATTATCCTTAATGTTTTTCCGGTAAAATTCTGCGCTGACAATATTGTAATCGAATTCAACATTATGTCCCGAAACAACTCTTACATTTTCCAAAGCTTTAGAAAATTCTTCCAAGATCTCTTGCAGGTCACGACCTTCTTCATTGGCGATTTTTGTCGTAATTCCGTGGATTCGCGCCGCATTGAAAGGGATATCATAACCTTCCGGTTTGATGATATAATCTTGATTTTCGATCAGGTTTCCATTATCATCGTGGATCTGCCAGGCGATCTGAACCATTCTTGGCCAATTGTCTGAGTCTGAAAGCGGAGCATTGAAATTTTTGGGTAAACCAGTGGTTTCGGTATCGAAAACTAAATACATCTACATAGAAATTTGCGTAAAGTTAGTGTTTTAAAAAAGATAAAAAAATAGGTTTTAAGTGCTATTTTGTTAATTCTTCATAAAAAAGTTAATGCTGGTTAAATCTATTTTATCAGTTGAAATTAAATTTATTTTTGATGAAAAATAACCTTTGAAAAAAATTTTATCAGTTACACTTTTATTCATTTCATATTTCATTTTTTCTCAGAAGATCAAAGGCAGGATTGTTTCTGATTCTGTATCTGTGAATCAGGTTTTGGTTATCAATATTAAGTCTCAGGAGAAAACTTATTCTGATTTTCAAGGTCAGTTTTTCATTGATGCTGATCTTGGAGATGAAATTCGGTTTTTGAAAGATGGTTATGAACGGAAAATCATAACTGTAAAAAATCAAAATGATTTGCTCATTCATATTAATAAACTAGCAATAGAGATAGAAGAAGTAGAGGTCAGAAAAAAATTATCCGGAGACTTGCGCCAAGATTCTAAACTTTTTGATGAAAATAAGAAAAAAACCACTTTGAATAATGATTTGAAGGTCTATTTCAAAGCACCTTCCAGTGAGGAATTACTAAAACCAAAACACGGAGAATTTGTACAACCTGTTGGAGGTGGAATCAGTTTTGGAAAAATTGATGACAAATGGACCTTGACCGATCTTATAGAATGGATCAGGGAAAATTTTAAGGATGATTATTTTATTTCGATGGGATTAAGCTTTTCCGAGATCAATTCATTCTTGTATTATTCACTTCAGAAGTTCAAGACAGCTCATATTCTGAAATATGGATATTGTAGTGATGATGATATTGGTGATTTAAAACTTCACTTTGAGGAGGCATTTAAAAAATTCAAAAATAAATAGTTAATATACTTAAAAATGTATTTCATATAAGTATTTTTTATCTTTGCAAAAATAACGATAATGAAAAAAATTTTATTCAGTATAAGTTTTTTGTTCTCTTTTTATTTTTCTAATGCTCAAGATCTTAAATTAAGAAATGAGTTCAGACAACAACGTTTGGAGAATGAAAAAAAATTAGATCAGTATTTTCTGACCAACACAGCAAGATATTCGGATAAAGAAAAAGAAGATCTCAAAAGCAGGCTCGCCGGTTTTACAGGAGTTATACCAGTATTTTATTCTGCAGAGGAAACCGGAGCCAATGCTACGGCCAATGTTGATGAACTGCAAAATGGAACTATTCCCGGAGTTTCTGCTATTACTGGAAATGGGGTGAAAATCACGGTCTTTGATGAAGGTAGGGTGCATGATACTCATGAGCAATTCACTACAAGTAGAGCTGTAAACAAAGAAGCTTCTACTTTGGCTAAGAGTGCACATACCACGAGTGTAACAGGGGTAATTATAGGCAATGGGACGGCCACCGGAAATTTTACCCAAAGTAGTGTTTCTTATCCAAAAGCCAATGCAAAAGGCGTTTTGCCTCAAGCAACCACAGATAGTTATTTGTTCTCAACGACAGCTTTAGGTGATAAGTTTGAAAAATTAACAAGTTTATCAGATCTTAATATTTCAAACCATTCTTATGGTGCGAATAATGGATGGAATAAGCCTGGTGCTGCTAATACATATTATTGGTATGGCAATTATGATTTTAGCCATCTTGATACTTACTCCGGTACTTATGGAACAGATGATTCTAAATTTGATAAGATCGTATATTCCCAACCAAATCAGATCATTATAAAATCTACAGGTAATTACTTTGGAATTGGACCTGTTGCCAATTCTACAAAATACAGATATGATACGGTAGCCGGAAATTGGGTGCAATTTGCTCCAGGTGATGAACTGCCGCCTGCCAATTGTAGTCTTGGTTATAATTGTATAGGTTATGGTTCTTTGGCTAAAAATATAATAACCGTAGGCGCTGTAAATCAATTGACTACTACCGGACAAAAATATACGCAATCTTCAGATGTTGTCAAATATTCTTCTGGAAGTGCAGGACCAAGAAAAGATGGGGCCGTTAAACCAGACCTGGTGGCTGTGGGTGTGGATATGATCATGCCAAATTATACATCTAATAGTGTTAATAATTCTTATTTGGTTTCTTTAGGGACTTCTTATGCATCGGCAGTAGTAAGTGGAATTGCCGGAGCATTGACCCAGGTTCAAAGGAATTTACAAAGTAACAGCACGCTTATTTTCAAGGCTGATGAAATGAAAGCATTATTAACCCATACAGCCAACGAAGCAGGAAGACCCGGGCCTGATGTCTGGTATGGATGGGGACTTGTGGATGCTAAGAAAGCTGCTCAGGTTTTAGTAAATAAATTGACAGAGGACGCTGTTTTTAGTAGAAATACGCTACAGTCAGGAAATGTATTTACTAAAGAAATACAGGCTACAGGATCAGAACCTTTGAAGGTAAGTATCTCTTGGTTGGATCCAGCCATTGTACCTTTTACGACAGATGATGATATGCAGAATAATCACGCTTCCAGGCTTGTGAATGATTTGGACTTGAGAGTAGTAGAGGTAAGTTCTGGTACAACTTATTATCCTTGGAAACTGGACATCAGTAATCCAAATGCCAATGCTACAAAAGGTGATAATACAGTGGACAATGTGGAGCAAGTTGTTATAGATAGCCCGACAACAGGAGGAATCTATAGAATAGAAGTAGGAAACAAGAATTCTCTTGTGAACCAAGATGGGAACTCAGCGACACAAGATTTTGCTTTGGTTGCAACTGGAACTAAGAAAATAGTTACGATGTCTGTAAATAATTTAATTAAGGACGATGTAAAAATCTATCCGACAAGAACAAAAGATGTCGTGAATATCAACCTTGAAAATGAAGCAGAGAGAATCGCTCTTTTTGATATGAATGGTAAATTGATATTTGAGACGACCGATAAAGCAAAATCTCAAATCATTAATTTAAATAAATTCCCGAGCTCTGTTTACATCATTACAATAAAGACTAAATCAGGAATTATTTCTAAAAAGATCATTAAGGAATAATATTCATTAAGTTTTAAATATAAAAAAGACACTAAATAGATTTAGTGTCTTTTGTTTTTTTAGTATCTCTTTTAAGATTAGATTGTAGATAATCTCAAAGTATTTGTTTTTCCTCCATTATGAACTGGCATCGCATTCAGATTCACTACGAAATCTCCTTGCTCTACAAAACCATAGTTGTGGGTCAGCATATTTACTTGGATCACAGTTTCATCGGTAGATTTTTGCATGTCATAATAGAACGCTCTTACCCCCCAAAGAAGATTCAACATGGTGATAACACGCTTGTTGTTACTGAAAACAATAATGTGAGAAGACGGTCTGTGTGCAGATATTTGGAAAGCTGTGTAACCAGAGCTTGTCAACGTTACAATTGCCTCAGATCCTGTCGATTTTGCAATATCAACAGCAGAACGACAAACTTTATCTGTGATGAATCTCTCATCCACACAATTGATTTTTTCTTCGATCACGTGGTTTAGTTTTGCATAAAGAGGAGTTTGCTCGATATTCTTTACGATCTTCGCCATGTTTCTTACAACATCTACAGGATATTTCCCAACAGAAGTTTCTCCGGAAAGCATTACTGCATCAGCTCCATCTAGTACAGAGTTTGCAACGTCATTTACTTCCGCTCTTGTAGGTGTTAAACTGTTGATCATAGTCTCCATCATCTGAGTTGCAATGATCACAGGTTTAGCATACAGCCTGGCTTTATTCACTAGGTTTTTCTGGATCACAGGAACTTGCTCCATAGGAACTTCTACGCCTAGATCTCCTCTCGCAACCATAAGACAGTCACATTCTATCAAGATCTGATCGATGTTTTTAACGCCTTCTGGCTTTTCTATCTTAGCAATTATAGGGGTTTTTGTCTTATTTGTTGGATGTTTTGCCATCAACTCTTTTAGATCGATGATATCCTGTGCGTGACGCACAAATGACAGAGCTATCCAATCAAACTCGTTATCGAGCATGAAGTTAGCATCCTCGATATCTTTCTCTGTAAGTGCAGGTAGGGAAACGTTCGTATTAGGAAGGTTCACTCCTTTCTTAGAACTCAAAGGTCCACCTTGTATCGTTTTAGCTCTTACTGTATCAACATTGTTGGTTTCGATAACTTCAAATACCAATTTTCCATCATCGATAAGGATTCTTTCTCCAACTTTTACATCCTGAGGAAACTTCTCGTAAGTCATATAAACTTTTGTAGCATCTCCTTCCAGTTTTTCATTAGTAAACGTCAAAACATCTCCCGGATTAAGGAATGAACCTTCTTTCACGACACCAACTCTAAGCTTCGGACCTTGCAGATCTCCCAAAATAGAGACGGAGTAGCCATATTCTTTATTGATCTCACGAATCAGATCGATATTTCTTTTTACCAATTCATAATCGGCATGTGAAAAATTTATTCTAAATACATCGCAACCAGCTTGTATCATCTGTATCATCGTTTCCTTGCTAGAAGTAGCAGGACCCAGTGTTGCAATTATTTTTGTTTTTTTTAGGTTTTTATTCATAATATTGAATTAATTGATAAAGTTCCCCTTCAGAACTCAATGGATATTCCTGAATATGGAACGCGAAATTTTCCGGGAGCAAAATTAACGAAAAATCCCCAAATATATCGGAATTAGTTAAAAGGTAATCCACATCTTCGTGTAGATTTAGTAAATATTTAATATTTGATTCATCTGAGAAAAGTAAATTTTGCACTTTCTTTTCTACCGCCAGAATCGATTTGTTGGAAATCAAACTATAGCAGTTCTTGGTGGCTCGATCGTAGGCCTGGTATCTGGAAAAAGAATAGTCAAAATACTCTCCTTTGACAAGGATATCGCTCACCCTTTTGAATTGGAATTGATTGACTTTGTTAATGAAAAAAAACAATTCGTGCTCCGGGATTGGTCTTGTAAGTCTTATCAATCCAATAGAGATCTCTATATGATCTACTTCAAGCTTAAGATATTGTTTTTTGATTTTCAATAATATTTTCTTTTTTGCTTAGCATATAAAATGCTCTTTGAGCTGCTTTTTCTTCGGCTTTCTTTTTTGAGGTTTCCACAGCATTGGCGATTTTTTCATTTTGCAGCCATACATGACAGCGAAATACAATGACTTTATTCGGCTGAAATTCCTCACAGGTCTCATATCTGATCGGGATTTTTTTCTTTTGGCTCCATTCCAGCAAGAGACCTTTGTAACTGATGATTTTGTTTTCCAGCTTGTTAATGGTAGAAGGTGTAAGAATCCTCTCCAAAACGATTTTCTTACAAAATTCATAGTCTATATCCAAATAGATAGCTCCAATCAATGCTTCCAGAAGGTTTCCTGAAATATTTTCACTAAGGATGGTCTGGCTTATATCGGACTGTAGAAGATCGCTAAGTTTTAGGTCATCGCCTAATTTGTTAAGATTCTTTCTATTAACGATCTTGGACTTCATCTGGGTAAGATAACCCTCATTTCCGTTAGGATATGTCTGAAAAAGATGACAAGAAATGATGGTTCCTAAAACAGAATCCCCTAAAAACTCTAGACGTTCGTAATTTTTTTTATTCGTACTTTTCGAAGAAGATTTTAGAGAGAAAGCTTCTTTGAAAATTTCCAAATCATGGACGTTGTAGCCAACTATTTCTGAGATTTTTTTTCGAAAAATAATGTCTTTTTCCGAAAGTTTTATTCTGTTTTTAGGAAGGAATTTAGAAAAATAATTTTTCAACTCCATAAAAACATATTATATTTTTTTGAAAAGTACACAAGCATTATGCCCTCCGAAACCAAATGTATTACTCATAGCAATATTAACATCTTTTTCAACAGCTGTGTTGAAAGTGAAATTAAGCCTACTATCGATTTTTTCATCATCAGTAAAATGATTGATTGTTGGCGGAACAATACCGTGGATAATAGCGTGCAAAGCTGCGATAGCTTCTATAACACCTGCAGCACCCAAAAGGTGACCAGTCATGGATTTTGTAGAATTGATCTGAATGTCGTAAGCATGCTCACCAAATAATCTTGCAATTGCATTGGATTCTGCGATGTCTCCTAGTGGAGTAGATGTACCATGCATGTTGATATGATCTACTTCATCAGCAGTTACACCTGCATCTTCCAAACAATTTTTCATTACCAGATAAGCGCCTAACCCTTCAGGATGTGGTGCGGTCATGTGATGTGCATCTGCGCTCATTCCTCCACCAGCTAATTCTGCATAGATCGTTGCTCCTCTTTGTTTTGCGTGCTCATATTCTTCCAGAATGATACATCCAGCACCCTCACCTAAAACAAATCCATCTCTGTCTTTGTCAAATGGTCTTGAAGCTGTTTTTGGGTCATCATTTCTTGTGGAAAGTGCATGCATCGCGTTGAAACCTCCCATTCCGCTCGCTGTAACAGCAGCTTCCGAACCACCACAGACAATAACATCCGCTTTACCAAGATTGATTAGCATTTTAGCATCAATCAAAGCATTGGCAGAAGAAGCACAAGCAGAAACAGTTGTGTAGTTAGGCCCATGGAAACCATATTCGATAGAAATATTTCCAGGCGTAATGTCTGCAATCATTTTTGGAATAAAGAAAGGATTGAATCTTGGAATACCGTTGGATTCAGCAAAACCTAAAACTTCTGTTTCAAAAGTCTCCAGTCCACCGATTCCTGATCCCCAGATAACACCCACACGGTCTTTATTCACATTATCTTCTATAAGTCTGCTGTGAGCGATAGCTTCTCTTGCGGCAATTTGCCCGAACTGGGAATTTCTATCCATCTTTTTCGCCTCTTTTTTATCGAAATAATTGAGAGGGTCATAGTTTTTTACCTCGCTGGCAAACTTAGTTTTGAAATTAGTGGAATCAAAAAGAGTAATGGGAGCAGCTCCGCTCTCTCCTTTTTTAAGGTTTTCCCAGTATTCTTTCGCATTATTTCCGATTGGTGTAATGGCGCCAAAACCGGTTACAACTACTCTTTTTAATTCCATAAATTTTTTTCTGTCTAGATAATATTATTTATTTACAACTTCTTCGATGTAAGCAATAGCGTGACCTACAGTTGTAATTTTTTCTGCTTGATCATCTGGAATTTGAATGTTGAATTCTTTTTCGAACTCCATGATAAGTTCTACAGTATCCAAAGAATCTGCCCCTAAATCGTTAGTGAAGCTAGCTTCTGGAGTTACTTCTGTTTCTTCAACGTCAAGCTTATCAGCGATGATAGCTTTTACTCTTGATGCAATGTCTGACATAGTATTTATTTTTAATTATGTTAATTTGGTGCAAATATATAAAATTTCAAATCATTTCAATTTTTTTTTAGTTTTTTAAACTTGTTCTAAATCTATCTTTTTTATAATCAAATCTTTATATTTAGTCTGGATAGGCTACAAAATTTTGTTTATTTTTGCGACTTATTATTAAATAATATTATGGAACATTTTCCTGATAATGACGATGATCTGTTCACAGGCAAAGACCACACTCCTTTGAGACCCGATGCTTTTGAACTTGGTCCGGAAGATAAAGTTAAGAAAATAGAAGGGCTTTTTTCAGAGATCATGCATACGCTTGGATTGGATATGACAGATGATTCTCTAAAAGATTCTCCAAAACGTGTTGCAAAAATGTATGTGAATGAGATTTTTGGTGGACTTCTTCCAGAGAATAAACCGGGAGTTTCAACTTTTAAGAACCAATATAAATATCGCCAGATGTTGGTTGAGAAGGATATTACAGTTTATTCTTTCTGTGAGCATCACTTCTTGCCAATTATTGGAAAAGCGCACGTTGCTTATATTTCAAATGGCGAAGTGATCGGATTGTCAAAGATCAACAGAATAGTTGATTATTACGCCAAACGTCCGCAGGTTCAGGAGCGATTGACTATGCAGATTGTTGATGCTTTAAAAGAAGCATTAGGAACGAAAAACGTAGCTTGTATCATAGATGCGAAACATCTCTGCGTGAATTGTCGTGGAATCAAGGACACCGCAAGTTCGACGATTACTGCTGAATTAAGTGGCATTTTCCGAACAAACCCGATTACAAGGCAGGAATTCTTACATTATGTAGGAAGCCACGCAAAATTTGATTGATAATGATAAAATTTAAAAAACTGACAAACCGGATTTTCATCGCAACAATTATTTGTTGTTGATTTTCTTTGTCTAATATTTAATCATTTATCAATTATAATTTATCATTAATTAAAAATCAATGCAACTAAAAATATACAACTCGCTTTCAGGCGAAAAAGAAGTTTTCAAACCCATATTAGAAGGTAATATCGGGATGTACGTTTGTGGACCGACGGTTTACAGCAATGTGCATTTGGGAAATGTGAGAACTTTTTTGTCCTTCGATTTCATTTACAGAAGTCTTCAGTTTCTTGGGTATAAAGTTCGTTATGTCAGGAATATCACGGATGCCGGACATTTGACGGATGATGGCGATATTAATAATGACAGATTCATCAAACAATCCAGATTGGAAAAATTGGAGCCAATGGAAATCGTACAGAAATATACCGTTGATTTTCACGAGGTTCTGAAGAAATTTAATTTGCTTCCTCCTACGATTGAACCGACTGCAACTGGTCACATCATCGAACAATTGGAACTGACAAAACTTTTGGTTGAAAAGGGTTTTGCTTATGAAAGCAACGGTTCCGTCTATTTCGATGTTTTGGAATACAATGCAAGAGGCCTTAATTATGGCGAACTTTCCAGAAGAAACATCGAAGAGTTATTCGCTAATACAAGAGACCTTGATGGACAAGGTGAGAAAAAGAATCCACAAGATTTTGCCCTTTGGAAAAAAGCCTCACCGGAACATATTATGAAATGGCCGTCGCCTTGGGGAGAAGGTTTCCCGGGCTGGCACCTTGAATGTACAGCGATGAGCACCAAATATCTGGGAGACCAGTTCGATATTCACGGTGGTGGAATGGACTTGAAATTCCCACATCATGAATGTGAAATCGCTCAAGGAAAAGCTTGCAACGGCGTAGAACCTGTGAAATATTGGATGCACGCCAATATGTTGACGATGAATGGTCAAAGAATGAGTAAATCGACCGGAAATTATATCCTCCCAATGGAGTTGATTACTGGAAATAATGACTTCTTTGAAAAGCCTTTTCATCCAAGCGTGTTGAGATTCTGCTTTTTACAGGCGCATTACAGAAGTGTTCTGGATATTTCCAATGACGCGATGTTGGCGAGTGAAAAAGGTTTCAACAGATTGATGGAAGCAGTTAAAATCCTTAATACACAGGTTCAAGTAGAAGGCGTGGAAACATCTTCTTTTGATTATAAAAACTGGAAAGAAAAAGTTCTGGAGGCTTTGACAGACGATTTCAACAGTCCGATTTTGATTTCTCATTTATTTGAGGCGGTGAAGTTTATTTCGGCTTCAAAATTGGGTAAAGAAAGTATTTCAACAGAAGATTATGAAGATTTAAAACAATTCCTAAACGCCATTGTTTTTGATGTCTTAGGATTGCAAACCATAGAAGAATCTAATAATGATAAGCTTGACCAGACTTTGCAGGTTTTAATTGATTTGAGAAATCAGGCGAGAAAATCCAAGAATTGGGAACTTTCTGACCAGATCCGCGACCAACTTCTAGAAAAAGGAATCGAGCTGAAAGATGGGCGAGACGGAACGACTTATGTTTTGAATTAATTCTCAGAAATAATAAATATTTGAACCTTTCGTAAAAAACGGAAGGTTTTTTTGTGGATATGTGTATTTTGTTGTAAAAATACTTAACTTAGTATCAATATAAATGTAAACACTCATACTATGAAAAAATCTCTATCAACTTTAATTTTATTGTTTATCGGGGCAAGTTCTTTTGCACAGCAAGATATTTTTGCACTGACTGGAAAAGATGCTTCAAATATTAATTTTCAGGATTTCCGTGCTTTGGATTCCAAAAAAGGCATTACGGAAACTGTTCTTTTGTCAGGTCAAGATCAACCCAGAATTTATTCTCACAAACTCAATAAGGAAATTTTTGAAGATAAGAAATCTTCGGCCAATGCCTTAGCCGATCAAATCGCAACCTTGGCTGTGGATGGAAGAGGTAAATTGGTCTATATGCCAATGTTTTCTTCCAATATCTACATTTTGGATTCCAAAACCAAAGACATTACTTTATTGGAAAACAAGCTGTCCAATCCAACAACATGTGATGTCGGTTCTCAGTTTTCCAGAATGACAGCGGGGAATGATGGCAGTATTTATACACTTTCTAATTCCGGTTCTCAGCTTCTGAAAATTTCCTATAAAGATGGTGAATATGCGGTTACAGATTTAGGAATTGTAAAAGATGATTCTGGAAACGGAGACAATCTGTTAAGTAAGATGCTGACTGGTTTCGGAGGTGATATGATTGCGGATGAAAACAACAATTTTTACATTTTTTCGGCTTTGGGAAATGTCTTCAAAATTGTCACAAAAGATATGAAGGCCCACTTTGTCGGGAAAGTAAAAGGACTCGCAGAGAATTTTTCTATCAATGGTGCTGCAGTTAATGCTGAAGGGAAAATTATCTTAGCAAGTGCCAAAGGAGGTGTTTTACATACTCTCAATTTGGAAACTCTGCAGGCAGAACCAATGAATGTCAATATCGATATGCCTATCTATGATCTGGGAAGTTCATATGTTCTAAGAACTAGTAAAAACGTCATCAATATTAATAAAAATGATATCTATCCAACAAAAGTTTCGGATGGTTTTGTGAACGTCAGTATTGGAGAATCTCAAAAAGGTAATGCTCAGGTTAAGATTTATAGTTTGAACGGAACATTGATAATGGATAAGAAAATCAATAATATAAGCAATTCCGAAAACAAAATTGAACTTGGAAAACTAGTTTCTGGAGTTTACATAGTGAATGTGGAATCTGAAAACGGAAAAACCATTATTTCTAAGAAGATCATTGTAAAATAATTTTTTTTTCAATTAAATAATTATAAATACGGTTAACGAAAGTTAAACCGTATTTTTATTTTGATAAAGTAATTTACTTTTGAAAAAACAACAGCTTTTGAAAAGACTTTTACAAATCATTTTTCTCATTTTATCAGAACTTATTTTTTCTCAAAATATTTCAGGAAACGTAATGTCCGAAAATGAGGTTATGATTCCCAAAGTTCTGATTGTGAATATGACCACCAATCAAAAAACGTATAGTGATTCTTACGGGAAATTTATAATCGATGCTAATATTGGAGACGAGATTCGGTTTGCTAAGGAAAGTTATAAATTAGGAAAAATAGTTATTACTTCTAATCAATTTCAGTCTGTTAAACTTGAGAAAATTCCACAAGAGATAGAAGAAGTGAAAATTATTAACAAAAGACTTGCGGAATCTCAGGAAGAAGAACTTAGGAAATCAATCGGATTACCAAAAGGACCGGAAAAAACACGGGAAAAACCAGCGGACGCAGTTGACGATATTGTAAAACCTTTGATAGGCATTCCTCCAACACTTAATTTTCAGGCAATTTATGATGTCGTTAGCGGAAAGTCAAGAAGATTGAGACGGCTTTACAAATATGAGGACTTGCAGGAAGGATTGACATGGATTAAAAATAATGTAGATTGGGAATACTTCCGTGATGCAGGAATAGAACCACAAAAAATGAACGATTTTCTGATGTTTGCATTGAGGGACGAGAAAGTTCTGATGTATATGAAAGCTAAAAATATAGGCGGACTTACAATTGCTTTGGATAATAATATTGGTGCATATCTGGAAAGAATTACCCAATCGAAATAGTCGATTCCATATGACTATTAAAAATCAATGGAAGTTTGCATATGAAAAAATGATTTTTTTACAGGAATATTATTTATAATTCAATAAATCATTAAATTGCGTCAATATTAATAGACCTTAATAAATGAAACTATACTTTAGTGTTAACTTCGGGACAAAAGTTGGCCAGCGACTCGTTTTGCGCCTATTTGACGACAAATATGAGCATCGGGACTACGACTTAGCTTATTCCGAAAATAACAACTGGACCACAGAAATTGATTATTTTTCTAAATCAATTCTCTACAAATATCTTGTCGTGAACGAAGATGGGGGAGTTTTAGAGGAAGAGATTCCTTTTCATCAGCTCAATCTTCCAAACAGCTTCAAAGAATTTGTCATCTTTGACCAATGGAATCTCAAAAACTTTCCTGAAAATTATCTAACCAATAAGATTCTTCACAATCGTTTACAGGATTTTCAGCCTACAAAACAGTCGGTTGTTAAAAAACACACACATCTTTTCAGGATAGAAGCGCCGCTATATCATCCGAATTGGCAATTGGTTCTTGTTGGGAATGTAGATGCTTTGGGGAATTGGGATTACGAGAAAGCAATTGAACTGAGCGAAACAGATTACGGCGTTTGGGAAACCGGCGTTGAAATCAATTCTCATCAGACGATTCTTTACAAGTATGCCATCAAAGATAAAAATACAGGGAAAGTTTTTTACATAGAACCAGGCGAAAATCGCTGGGTTTTCGGAAATCCAAATAAGGATATTCTTTATGTGAAAGCGGACCATTACTTCAAATTCGATAATCATACGCTTTGGCATTCTGCAGGCGTTGCGGTTCCGGTTTTCTCTTTGAGGACAGAAGACGGTTTCGGGGTTGGAGAATTTCCTGATATCAAAAAATTGGGAGATTGGGCTAATGAAACTAAGCTTTCTGTAATTCAGATTTTGCCGATTAACGATACAACAGCGAATTACACCTGGACAGACTCTTATCCTTACGCTGCGATTTCGGTTTATGCACTTCATCCGCAATATCTTTCGATTGAGAAATTAGAATATGCTTTGTCAAAAGATTTGGTTGAGGATTATCAAGCGAAAAAAGCAGAATTGAATGCTTTGAGTTTGATTGATTATGAGCAGATGATTTCCGGAAAATGGAAATATGCAACGGCTGTTTTCGAGGAAAATCAAGAAGCAATTTTTAAAGATAAAAACTTTAAAAAGTTCATTAAAGATAACGAAGAATGGCTGATGCCTTATTCTGCATTTTGTGTTTTGAGAGATAAATACAAAACGCCTAATTTCAATGAATGGAAGACACATAAAAAATATGTTGCAGGAAAAGTAGCGACACTTTATTCTCCAAAACATAAGGAATATTCTCAGTTGATGCTCCACGCTTGGGTGCAATATCAATTGCATTTGCAGTTACAAAACGCTGTAGAATATCTTCACCATTTTGGGATTTCTGTAAAAGGCGATTTGCCGATTGGGATTTACAGACACTCTGTAGAAGCCTGGACAGAACCGGAATTGTTCGGAATGGATTTTCAGGCTGGTGCGCCGCCTGACCAGTTTTCAGATTTGGGGCAAAACTGGGAATTCCCGACTTACAATTGGGAAGTGATGAAAGCCGACGGTTACCAGTGGTGGAAAAAGCGTTTCAAAGTTCTGGAACAGTATTTTGATGCGATGAGAATCGACCATATTCTTGGATTTTTCAGAATCTGGAGAATGCCGATTTCTGCGACTCAAGGTTTGTTGGGCTATTTTTATCCGGCGCTTCCTGTAACTGAAAAAGAATTTGCGGACAGACAGATTCCGTTTAGCTTTGACCGTTATGTAAAGCCATTTGTGAACGACCCGATTCTTTGGGAGAACTTTGGGGATGTTAAGGATAAAGTTCAGAACCATTTCTTCGATAATCATCATAATGGAACTTATACTTTCAAACCGGAATTTGATACTCAGAGAAAATTAACTGATTATTTCAAGAAAGAATCTTGGGATTGGGCAGAAGAAAAATTGATTTCTCTGGCTGGAAATGTTTTATTCTTAACCGAAGAAACAGAAAACGGAATAGTCTACCATCCGAGATTCAATATTGCTAAAACAACATTATACAAATATCTTCCTGACTGGGAAAAAGCAAAGCTGAATGATGTTTACAATGATTATTTCTTCAAACGTCAGGACGGACTTTGGTATCAGAAAGCAATGGAAAAATTACCGGCTTTGCTGAATTCTACAACGATGTTGATTTGTGGCGAAGATTTGGGATTGGTTCCGGATTCGGTTCCTGTTGTAATGGATAAGTTGGCGATTACCGCTTTGAAAGTTCAAAGAATGCCTTCTGAAAATATTGCCTGGTACGATCCGAAAAATGCAAGCTACCTGAATGTTGTTACGGCATCTTCTCACGATAGTTCTACGCTGAGACAATGGTGGCACGAGGACAGAAATCTGACTCAGAAATATTTTAATAACCAATTAGGACAGTATGGAACTGCTCCTTGGGATTTAGCTCCGGAATTGTCAGAAATGATAATGAAACAGCATCTTTACACAGATGCAATGTTGGCGATTTTCCCGATTCAGGAATTTTTGGCGACTGACCAAGAATTGATGAACCCGAATATGGATGAGGAGAGAATCAACAATCCTGCAGTTTTCCCACATTATTGGCGATACAGAATGCATCTGAAATTGGAAGATTTGAAAACCAAAGACAAATTCAATCAGAAAATTGCAAGTTGGATTGAAAATAGTGACAGATATTAATCCAAAAAATAAATTTTAAAGCCTTTCATATTTTTTGAAAGGCTTTTTTATTGAAAATTATTAGCTTGATTATCAGGATTAAATTCGGTTTTTGGATTCAATTTTAATTTCCAATCTAAATTTTCGTTTAACTTTTATTATCCATCAATATCCAAAAGATAGAAAGTTTCATTTCAAGGAAAAAATGGATTTTCGAATTTAATTTTTAAAATAAAAGAAAATGAAATCAATGATTCACGAATACCAAAATAAAAATATCTTAACAATGAGTAAAAAGATATTTTTAACTCTCGCTATTATTTTTGGAGGATTAGTTTCTGCTCAAGATTATTACGATACTTATCCAACCGATTATAACGGATACGAATATTATGATGATTCCTACGATTATCCGGATGATTATTATTACAACTATCCAACGGATTATTATCCGGACCAATATTACCAAGGTTATTACAACGATTATAGAAATGCAGTTTTTTCTGTGAACTGGGACCAGTTTTTTGTACAATACCGTTTGAGTCCGTTCCAGATCAATCAGATTATGATCCTGAATAATCGTTTTGCATCTTATGCAGCTTGGAATTCTTATTACAGATGGAATCCGGACAGATGGTACTATGACAGATTTTATGCGCTTCAAAATATTTTAGGTCCCAGAATCTTTGTCGTTTATCAAAATGTATATTTCCGTGGAGCGAGTCCTTTTGTTTATTACAGAAACCGTTGTGTAAACTTCTATGCAAGACGTTATCCGGTAAGACCTGTTTACAGAAATGTGAATATCAATATCTACAAAGTTAACCGTGGAAATTTCAGAGAAGGATTTAGAGAAAATGTAAGAAACCAAGGAATGATAAATCCAACCAGAAATAACGGAATCAGAAATGATAATCCAAGAAGTGGTTCTAATGGAAATAATTGGGGAGGAATCCGAAGTTCTGAAAGTAACGGAATCAGAAACAACCAAAATGGAGGAATTAGAACTAATGAAAATAATGGAATAAGAAATTCTGCTGGAACAAGAGATAATAATTTCGGAGGAATAAGAAGCGGAAGTAATTCTGATAACGTAAGAAATCAGCCTTCTCCAAATATTAGAAACCAAGGTGGCATCAGACAAAATCAAAACTCTGAAAGAAAAATCGAGAACAGAAGTAACGAACGCCCTAACCAAAGAAATTCTGCTCCGAAATCTGACAATAGAAACAGAGGTTCGGGAATGAGATTTACTTCTAGATAAAAATTTATTTAACAAAAATTTATAATATCAACCATTTAACATTATAAATTATTACAAATCAAACAAACAGATAAAATTTATAAATATTAAAATCAATCAAAAATGAAAAAATTAATTTTAAGCGCAGCATTTCTTGGACTAGGCGTTTTCGGATTTGCTCAAACAACACAAGATAGAAAAGCAAACTTTGAACAAAAGAAAGCAGAACATCTTCAAAAGATGAAACAAGAGTTGAATCTTACGGATGCTCAAGTAGCACAGATCAAAGCTTTGCACGAATCCAAAGCCGCTGAAAGAAAACAAGACATGACAGCTAAAAAGGAAGACAGAATGCAGAAGATGAAAGAAAATGAAGCTGAAATGCAGAAAATCCTGACACCGGAACAGTTCAAAAAATTCCAAGAGTTGAAAGCGAAAAAAATGGCGGAAAGAAAAGCTCAATTCCAAGACAGAAAAAAAGCCGATGCTACAGTTGTTAAATAAGTTTTTAGTTAGTGATTAATTTCAGAAGGAGTCGTTATTTTTTAACGGCTCTTTTTTTTATATTTGGGCTTTAAAGTTAAAATTTTATAAAAAATATATAAAAGTTATGGTTTCAGAGAAAATTATTACATTGGTTAATGAACAAATTACCAAAGAACAATACGCAGCACAATTGTATCTTTCTATGAGCGCCTGGTTTTACGCGCAGGATCTGGAAGGGATCGGGAACTATTTCCGTGTACAATCCAAAGAAGAATTGATGCACGCCGACAAAATGTTCGATTATGTGAACGACATCGGAGGACAAATCATTTTGAACGAAGTTCCAAAGCCGCCACACGAATTCAACAATGCTCAGGAAATCTTCGAAAAAGCACTTGACCACGAGAGATTGGTGACAAAAAGTATTTTCAATATCGTAAAAGCTGCCAATGACGAAGGTGATTTTGCAACGACAAGCTTCCTGCAATGGTTCATCAACGAGCAAGTAGAAGAGGAATCCAGCGCTTCTCTATTGGTTACGAAAATCAAAATGGTGAAAGACAATCCTTCTGCATTATATCTATTCGACCAGGAATTAGCGCAAAGGGTTTTCAATCCGGCTGCTGAGAACTAATATTTTATTTTATTGATGAAAAAACTAATAACCCTCTTTGTGGTAATGTCTGTCAGGATGTTTTCACAGAATTACGGTATTACTAATATACCAGCAGAACTTTTAAAAAATGCAGATGTTGTCTATAGGAATTATGAGCAGAAATCTGTCGTAAACTCTGTAAGTCAGGTTGATACACATTTTACAAAGGTGGTAACAATCATGAACAAGGCTGGTGACGACTATGCTGCTTTAAAAATTCCATATGATAAGACCAATAAAGTAAGCGATATAAAAGTCAGAACATTTGATGCTTTGGGAAGGCTGTCGAAAACTTATTCCAAAAAAGATTTTTCTGATTATTCTGCTACAGAAGGATTTGAATTATACACAGAAGCCAGAATTTTATACTTAAAGATTATCTCTACAACTTATCCTTACACGATAGAACTTAATTATGATGAAGAGTCTTCTGATACAGCATTCCTAAATCCTTTCTTCACTTTCTACGGTTACAATGTGGCAATAGAAAATTCTTCTTACAGTTTTGAGAACAAGTCTGGAATCAAATTAAGGAGTAATATAAAAAATACAGATTACGGGAAGATTACATTACAAGGTGATGATAATAATTTTTCCCTTTCTTATAATAAAATACCAGCTATTGTAGAAGAAAAATATGCCCCCAATCCTATAACATTGATGCCAAGAGCTGAATTTGCCTTGGATAATTTTACACTGAAAGGCAAACGTGGTGATATGTCCAACTGGCAAAATTTTGGAAAATGGTATAATGAATTGTTGGAGCCGGCATCAAAGATCACCCCTGAGATACAGCAAGAGGTTAATTCCCTAAATCTCAAAGGCACTACAGAAGAAAAGATAAAGACCATTTATCAATATATGCAGAACAAGACCAGGTATGTTTTTGTTGCATTGGGGATTGGCGGCTGGCAGCCAATGTTGGCAGAAGATGTTAGGAAAAAAAGCTATGGTGATTGTAAAGCACTCACTAATTATATGAGGGTGCTCCTGAAAGCTGCGGGAATCCCATCTTATTATTCGGTAATCTATATGGATGAGACACCGAAACTTTTCGATAAGGATTTTCCAAGAATGGATGGTAACCACGTGATTCTTTGTGTGCCGACAGAAAATGGAAACATCTGGCTGGAAAATACCTCCCAAAGAATAGCCTATAACCATTTGAGTTATCGTACAACAGATAGAAATGTGGTTATGGTCAAAGAAAATACGGCGGAAATTGTAGATACTCCAAAATCTATAACAGAGAACAATAAAGAAGTTTTAAGGATCAAAGCCAATATTTCCGCAGATAATAATTTGGATGTTACATCCAGGTTCTCCTATTCCGGAGGGCTGTATGATATGTCTATGCCAATTTTGTCATTAACTCCGATTGAACAAAAAGATGCTCTGAAACATCGTTATGACAACCTGCAATTCTCTAATATCGATATTCAGAATTTGGTCAATGATAGAGATAAGGCTATTATCAATTTCGATTTTAACTTCAAAGCTGCCAATTATTCCAAATCCTTGGGCTCGGATATTTATTTCAGGGCGATTCCTTTTATAGATTCTGATTTCTATTTGGAAGATTCTGAAAGGAAATTGCCGATAGAGATTCCTTTCGGCTTTACAGATGATTATGAGATAGAATATACAATACCTGATAATTATAAATTCGCTGAAAATCCAACGCCCGCAAAAATAGACTCGGAGTTTGGTAGTTTTTCTATGGAGTTTATTAATCAGGATAAAAAGCTTTTGGTCAAAAGAAAATTCATGTTGAAGAAAGGTGTTTTTCCGGCAGATAAAATTTCGGATTATATCAAATTTCGTAAACAGGCCAACAAGATAGACCATACAAAAATACTTATAACCAAAATTTAATTTCAATAACCAACCTATGAAAACTTATTTGTCAATCTTAATTTTATTAATTTCAAACTTATGTTTTTCCCAAAAGTTTCTGGATCCTCCCAAATTGGACATAGAAGATCTAAAATTGACATCTTATACAAAAAATCCTTCTGAAGCCGCAGAAGTGCTATACAGGTCTTATCATTATTATATCACGGACGGAGAGTTGCATCTGGATGTGATTAGCAGAGTGAAAATTTACAAAAAAGATGATGCGAAAAAATTCTTAGAAGAAGAGATCTCTACTTATAACGGGAAGAATAATACCAATGAGAAGATAACATCACTCAAAGTAAATACTTACAATTTAGAGAACGGAAAAATTGCTACAACATCTGTGGACAAAAATTCTAAATATCAATCTAAAGAAACCAAAAATACGACGGTTACAAAATTTGCTTTCGAGAATGTAAAAGATGGATCCGTTTTAGAATACAAATACTCTGTGCTTTCTCCTTGGATCTATGTCATACCAAGAGTTATGATAGAAGATGAGGTACCCATCCGATATTGCGAATATGTTTTCGATACACCCAAATATTATGGATATAATATCAACTATAAGGGAGATCTAAAGCCCGTAAATCAAGATGTAAGCGAAAGGGTTTTGTATGGTGTGGATTGTAGAACTTATCGTTTTGCCTACAAAGATCTGGCACCTTATAGAAATGAGAAGTACGTAAATAACATAGATAACTACAGAACATCAGTTAGAGCTGAGCTTAATTCCACGGATTTTCCTATCACAGGAAGCGGAAGTATCTATGATGGCGGAATCAAAGGAGGCTTCAAATCATATGGGGTTTCTTGGGGTGATATCAGGAAGCAACTGTATGATGATGAAAATTTTGGTGATGAACTAAAAAGAACCAACCTTGTAAAAGAATTGCTTCCCCAGGAAATCAAGTCTATAAAAGACCCTAAAGAAAGAGCTACGGCCATTCTTAAATTTGTTCAGACACAATATAGCTGGAACAGAGAATATGCTGCTTTTACGGATAAGGGAATCAAAAATCTGATCAATACAAAGGTGGGAAATTCTGCAGAGATCAATCTGTTACTAATTTTGCTGATGAGAAGTGCAGATATAAATGCGGAGCCTGTCTTGCTTTCTACTGTTGGAAGAGGTCTTCTGACTTCCTATTCTCCAAGTATAGCAATGTTGAATTATGTTCTGGCCTTTACTGATATTGGTGGAAAACCAACATTGTATGACGCCACTTCCAAAATGACATTGCCAAATATCATTCGTCCGGCCGCTTTGAATTATTATGGCTATGTTATGACAAAAACCGATGCCAAGCAGATCAATGTCCTCTGCCCGGGGAAAAGCACAACTTACCTTACCGTAGATGCAAAGCTGAACCAAGATGGAACGGTTACGGGGAATTTCTCGGACAGGGATACGCAGCTTTACGCCATGATGAACAACGAAAGATATGATCAGGATAAAGCGGCTTACCAGAAAGAATCTTACAAGGAGCGATACACTTTTCCCTTTACAAACATCAAAACAGAGTTATTGGATAACAACGATTTCCAGACCAGTTTTGATTTTGACTCCGACTCTTTTGTAGATGGGATCGGCGGAAAAATGGTGTTCAATCCGTTGTTGTTTTTATATAACAAATCTCACGAGTTTGATCAGACCGAAGAGAGGCGTTCGCCTATTGAGCTGTACACAGGTTACGATAAGATCAAAAAAGTGACCGTCACTTTACCGGATGGTTATATTTTTGAAAACGTGCCGAAGTCCAAAAAGTTCCGGACAGAAGACAGTGCGATCCAATATGTTTACAAAGTAACGCAGGAGGGGAATAAGCTAACTGTAGAAACCACTACAACTGTGGAAGATCCAGTTTATCCCAAAGAATATTATCCGGCTTTCAAACAGATCTTTGATAATATAACAAAGATGGAAGGACAGGTCGTAACTGCCGTTAAGAAATAATAACAGGTCCCGAGTAACATTCTCGGGATTTTTTTATAATATATTGGACAATTTCAAAGGTTGCACTGTAAAATTTTCCGAAAGTCTCCTGTACCCTCGCAACGAACTTTCGTGGCTTCCCGAAAGCTTCCTGCACCCCTGCAACATGGTTTTGTAACTTCCCGAAAGTATGTTGCACCCCTGCGGCAAGCTTTCCGCAGCGCCAGGAAGGCAATAGCAGCCTGGTAAATGACCTTAGGGGAAACTAGATGTAGATCACATCTGTTTTAATGACTTTTTTCCCAAACTGCTCAAGTTTGTTCCTATAAAGCTCAACCTGTTTTTGGTCTTTCTCCTTTTCTTCTCCGGTTTTGAAATCAATGATAATGAATCCCTCATTGGTTTCGATCATCCTGTCCGGCCGATAGGTTTTCGATGTTTCGTTTTCTGTAGCAAACATTTCTCTCTCGTTGATGATTTTGAGATGGTCTTCAAAATACGCTGAGTAATTCTCATTATTCAGAACAGTTTCAATTCTCTCAAGGATCGATCGTTTTTCTTCGCTCGTGATAGTTCCTTCAAGAAGATAAGAATTGAGAACTTTGGAAATATCTTTTTTTGTTTTGATCTTCGACAAGATCTCGTGGGTGAAAATTCCCATTCTTACATGTTCTACACGATTCTGATAACTTTTGGAAGTTGTGGCGATCTCTATGTTAGAAACTTTTTCTGTCGGTTGGGAAATCGAATGGATGCTTTCCGACAAATATTCCCTGGTTTCTTTCCCCTTTTGCTTTTTCAATGATTCTGCTGAGGTTTCGAATACATCAAAAGAATCCTGTTTTTCGCCATTTTCTGCTGGCTGGAATTGTGTCACAAAATCAAATAATTCCAAATGATTCGCAGATTTGTTCGGTTTTTCCAGATAGAAAAAAAGCTGTTCCACAGGTCGGGTTGTCGCAACGTATTGGATGCAGAAACGGTCAATTTTATTGCGATAAGAGTTGATCGAATTGAAGTTTGCCAATTCTTCATCATATCTTTCCAGCTCAGGAGAAAATTGATTCAGAATGACTGTTTTAAGTTCATCTTTGCTTCCCAGATCAAACCATTCCGCAAATTTTTTGTCGCTGTTTTCATTTCTCATTGGGATGAAAACAATCGGAAATTCCAGGCCTTTCGCTTTGTGAATCGTCATGATCTGAATTGCGTCCACATTTTCACTTGCCTGAATACTGATCTTCGAGGCTTCATCTTCCCAGAATTTCAAAAACTCTTTCAATGTTGCACCCGCGTTTTGGGTGTAATTATGGAGCATTTCCAAGAAATTCAGAAGAAAATCGGTTTCTTTATTTTCGACAGAAAATTCGTGGACATAATATTCGATGAAATTATAAAGATTAAGTTGTGGAATGTCTTTCTGGATAAGTTTTACATTATATTTTGAATTAATTAGATCTTCGATTTCCGTTTTCAATTCAAGATCCAGTATCTCTCTGATTTCTGAAGTGAAATCTATCATTTTAATTCTTCCCGAAACATTCAGGAAATACATCATCTTTACCAAAAATTGGCGATTTTTTGGAATAAGGTTCCATTTTAAAAACTCAATCAAAGCTTTGATGGTGAAGGCCAAATCGAGTGTTAAACCTTTTTCAGAAATCGTTTTGATGTAAGTTTCTTTTCCTTTATAATTAACTTTCAGATTCCCCAATAATTGTGAATAATTGAAAATATCCGAATTCCCCCGACAAAGAATGGTAATGTCAGAAAGATCAAAACCGTTATCCAGGCTTTCTTGTATGTCTTTCTGCATTTTTTCCACGGTCTCTTCATAGAAAACATCCTTGGTAGAATTTTCCAGGAGATGAATTTTCACCCGCCCTTCCAATTTGGATTTTGCGCCTTGAACAGCATTTTCCCCGAATATTTTCTGATGTTCCTCATTCAAATCCTGCGACATAAAATCGTATAATCGATTGTTAAAATCGACAATATTTTTTGCACTTCTCCAGTTGAATTCGAGATTTTCCAAAGTCGCAAACTTTGGTGTGATCTCTTTTTTATTAATGATGTTCAGCATTAATTCACTTTCTCCGCCACGAAACCTGTAGATGCTCTGTTTCGGGTCACCAACGATGGTAAAGCTTGTATTCTCGGAAGTGATGCTGTTATCACGCAGTGGCAAAAAATTCTGCCATTGCATAGATGAGGTATCCTGAAACTCATCAAAGAAATAATGCTGAAATTGTGTTCCTACTTTCTCATAGATAAATGCTGAAGGTTCATTCCTAAGATTTTCATTGATCAGAATGTTAAATTTCGAAAGTAAGACCAAGTCATTTTCTTCCTCGATTTCCAATAACTTTTTCTGAATATCAGCATTCACTTTCAAAGGAAGAATGGCTTGTAGAACTTTTTCTTTTTTCTGAGAATTGATATATAGATCGATAATTTCCCGTCGCCACGAAATTAATTGAGGAAGGATTTCCAGAATTTCGGATTGTTTGTGTTTTCCTTTTGTGGAAGCACCTTTTAAAAACGTTTCGAGTTTAGAATCTTCTGATGTCGTAGGAAAGGGGAATTTTTTATCCTTGATTTTATGAAACTCCAAGATATTGACGAAAAATCCACCGATTCCGCTTTTTCCACTTGCAAAATCCTCAATCTCGATATCTCTGTTTTTGATCAATTCCAATGCCTGTTTTGTGATTTCAAGCGACTTGGTTTTATAAGAATTGATGTTTTCCCTGAGCTCATTTTTTTTGTTTTCGTAAGCTTTCCATTCAAAATCTTTGT
Source organism: Epilithonimonas hungarica (assembly GCF_900102265.1). Classification (GTDB taxonomy): domain Bacteria; phylum Bacteroidota; class Bacteroidia; order Flavobacteriales; family Weeksellaceae; genus Epilithonimonas; species Epilithonimonas hungarica. The sequence goes on from NZ_FNBH01000001.1 coordinate 782,401, forward strand.
TTTCCTGCAAAGGCTGATAGTGGACATCGCTCACGAATTTCTTCGCCGAATTATAAAGCGTTTGATTAAGGTTGACACGCTCGTTATTATCCAGATTGTAATTGACGAAATCCATAAAAGCGTCTGAAACGGTTTCGTCTTCGCCAATTTCATCCAGCATTTTGTCAACTGCCTCAATCAAATATGGTTCTGGTTGAATTTCCAGATTGAAGTTCTGAGCCAAACCTAATTCATAAGAAAAACTCTTTACCAATCGGGAATTGAACTTGTCAATCGTTCCGATATTAAGTGTAGAATAGTGATGCAAAATATAATCGAGAACTTTCTGAGAACGGTAATTCAAGTCCTCTAGAGTAACTCTATAACCTTTTTCTGCAAGCGTATCCTGGATGTTTTTAAGATCTTGATTTTCGGGATAATTGTCTTTCACAAATTCGCCAAGATAGAAAAGGATCCTTTCCTTCATTTCTTTGGCCGCTTTGTTGGTGAAGGTCAATGCCAAAATGGTTCTGATGGCATCAGACTGATTGGGAAATCTCAAACAAATCATCAATAGGTTCTGAACCAAGCGATAAGTTTTACCTGACCCTGCAGAAGCATTGATGACGGTGTATGAATTTTGCATCCTTATATATTAGGTTAAAGAAGCAATTTACAAAATAGTTTCAAATGATATCAATCAATTTCCACATCATAGTCCAGGCGGAAGGACTTTCTGTGATGAATATTTGGCCCGAATTTCTTCAAAGCTTTTTGATGAGTTTTTGTACAGTACCCGAAATTGGTGTTCCATCCATAATCCGGAAATTCATCGTGAAGCTTTATCATTAAGTTATCACGATAATTTTTTGCAAGGATAGACGCCGCTGCAATTGAAAGATATTTACTATCACCTTTGATGATGCAATGGTGCGGAATATAGTTATAAGGATGGAACTTGTTGCCATCAACTAAAATCAGTTCAGGTCTTGTTTTAAGTTGGTCGAGTGCGCGATGCATTGCGTGGAGACTGGCTTTTAGTATATTATGCTGGTCTATGAACTCAGGCGAAAGTTCAGCAATGGCAAAGTCAATCGCATGTTCACGGATATAAAGGTCAAGATTTTGACGCGTTTTAAAATTTAACGTTTTAGAATCGTTAACTAAATTTTGCTTAAAATTTTTATCGACAATTACAGCGGCAGCCACGACCGGTCCGGCTAAGCAGCCTCTTCCGACTTCGTCGCAGCCGGCTTCTATAAGTGTTTCTGAAAAATTTTGTATTAGTTGCATAATAAAAAATAATATGACAAAGTTATGTATTAGTAAGGCTTTATTAAATATTATTAACAAATTTTTAAGAATTTATGTTGTATATATTAATAATGTTTTGCATTTTTGTTTATTGAAAAATTTGATTTGATATGAAAAAATTAACAACAAGTGTGTTGGCAGTAGTTCTTTCGTCGTCTTTTGCAATGGTTTCTGCGCAAAAGGTAAAAGATACGGCTAAGACGCAGGATATCGAAGGCGTAGTAGTAACGGCTTTGGGTATCAAGAGAGAGAAAAAGGCGTTAGGTTATGCCACTCAACAAATTTCAGGAGATAATATTTCTGATGCTGGGCAAAGCAATGCGGTGAGTGCTTTATCAGGTAATGTTGCGGGTGTACAAGTTACGGCAACGTCTTCAATTGGTGGCTCAACTCGTATAACAATGAGAGGAATCAGTTCCATAACTGGAGAGAATAGACCTTTGATTGTTGTTGATGGTGTTCCTCTTGATAATACTAACATCAATAATACAGATACTCAAAGAGGAGCTGGTGGACGAGACTATGGTGATGCCTCATTTGATATAAGTCCTGATGATATCGAAAGTGTAACCGTTTTAAAAGGTGGTCCAGCAGCAGCTTTATATGGAGCAAGAGCTGGTAATGGTGCTATTTTATATACAACCAAATCTGCTAAGAAAGGTCGTACATCAGTGGAGATAAATACTGGTGTGAGTTTTGAAAATGCATATATAAAACCTAAGCTCCAGACCCAATATGGTGGTGGTTCATCAAGTACGTTACCAACGGCGACTATTAATGGACAACTTTATAATATAATGGATTATGGAACCGATGCGTCTTGGGGACCAAAATACGATCCAAATTTGATGTATTTACCTTGGAATGCCTTTGATCCAGAATTTGCAAGTGACTATCTAAAGCCTGTGCCATTTATAGCACCTAAAAAAGATGTTGATAGTTTTTGGGATACTGGAGTGAATTACACAAACAACTTTTCTGTATCTCAATCATTTAACGATACTAATGTACGTTTGTCTTATACAAATACTCAGCTTAATGGGATAGTTCCAAATTCTAAGGTTAATAAAGATAATATGTCAATTAATCTTAATACAAAACTATCTGAAAGATTAAAAGCAGAAGCTAATATTAATTATATTGTGACAAGAGGTTTTAACAGACCAGAAACGGGTTATGGTGATAACTCAGTAGCACAAAAATTTTATCAGTTTGGACAAAGAAATTTGGATTTTTCTAAATTGAAAGATTATAAATTAGCTGATGGTAGTCAAAGAACTTGGAATAGAACTGCATGGGATGATCCGACACCAGCTTTTTCTGATAACCCTTATTGGACAATTTATGAAAACACATCATTAGATAAAAGGGTTAGAACATTCGGGTCTGCAGGAATAACTTATTCATTCAATAAGCATTTGTCGGCAACAGGAAAAGTTTATGCAGATACTTATTCATTGACAAATTCAACCAGAGTTGCTGTTGGATCAGCTGCTATTCCCGGCTATGCTTTAACTAAAAGAAATATATCAGAATATAACTATGAAGGTAGACTTCAATATGATAATAATTTTGGAGACTTTAGTATTACAGGTTCTGCCGGGTTCAATTATAGAGACAATAAGAGTGAAAGATTAACTGGTCAAACTAATGGTGGATTAATTATTCCAGGACTTTATAATTTAAGTAATAGTTTAAGTTCTGCTCAAACTTCAAATTTTGCTAGTCATTTAGCAGTTAAAAGTTTATTTTATTATGCTTCTTTAGGTTATAAGGATTACTTATTTGTGGAAACTACTGGTAGAAATGACTGGTTCTCCAATCTTAATGATGATCAATTCTACCCTTCTGTTACAGGTAGTTTTGTGTTTACAAAATTAGTTAATGCAGATTGGTTAAGTTTTGGTAAAATTAGAGCAGGTTGGTCAAAAATTGCTCAATCTTCACCTGATGCGTTTATCAGAGAAAATTACACCGATGTTGGTGCTGTGATTGGTTCTACAACTGTAACATCACCATTTGGAGGAGCACCTATGTATTCTAATCCTAACACTAATAATGATCCAAACATTAGACCAGAGTTAAAGTATACTAAAGAAATTGGTCTTGAGCTAAGTTTATTTAAAAATAGAGTAGGTTTAGATTTTACTTATTATGATGTTAGTTCAAAAGATCTTATTCTTCCCGTACCAGTCGATCCTTCAACAGGATTTCTTTTTACTAGAATAAACGCTGGGGAGATGACAAATAAAGGGGTTGAAGTATCCTTGAACGTAACTCCTGTAAAATCAGATAATTTTTCTTGGAGTTTAAATGCGAATTTTGCTAAAAATGTCAATAAATTAGTATCATTGTACCAAGATTTAGAAAGGTATATTATTACAAATGCTCCTTTTAGAGCACAATTGGCAGCAGACGTAGGTTCAGCATATGGAGCAATTATGGGAACTGATTTCGTCTATGATGCTAATGGTAATAAGATAATTGATGATAATGGATTCTATAAAGTTTCTGCATTAAAGAATTTGGGTTCAATTTTGCCAGATTACAATTTGGGTATTAGATCTACTTGGAAATATAAAAGCTTAACTCTTTCTGCTTTATTAGATATTCAACAAGGTGGAAAATATTTTTCTACTACTAATATGTGGGGACACTATTCGGGAATGCTAGAAGATACTGCCTTGGGAGGAAATAGAGAGGGAGGAGTTGTGTTAGATGGTGTAAAAGAAGATGGTACTCCTAATACTACGAACATATCTGCTGTTGATTGGGGACTTTCTTATTATGGTGGAGTTGATAAACTGAATGTTTTTGATGCAAGCTATATTAAGTTAAGAGATGTTACATTATCTTACGATTTACCAAAAACTATTATTGGAGATGCATTCCAAGGTATTAGAGTTTCTGCTTTTGCTCGTAATCTTTTTGCTTGGAATTTGAGTAATAAAGGTATTGATCCTGAGAATACGTCATATGGCTCTGGAAACATTCAAGGTCTAGAAGGTGGATCACTTCCATCAACTAGAATATATGGATTTAATGTAAATTTTAAATTTTAATTATAATGAAAAAGATATTATATATAGTTTCAACAGTTACAATGCTTTTTAGCTTGACAAACTGCGCTGATAAGTTTGATGAAATTGATGTTAATCCAAATCAAACGAGTCATCCTCTAACATATGGAATTTTTAATAGTACTATGAGGGAATATTTGACCGAAATGAGAGGGTCTTTTTCTTCTGGTAGAGTTGCCCTTCCTTGGGTTCAATATTCTGCTCAAAGAACATATACTGAAGAAGACAGATATCAATACCGTTTAACAAGTGGTGTTGCAATTTGGTCGGTTAGTTACAGAGTAGCACAAGATTATAAACAAATTATAGATTTAAATACTGATCCTGCTACTAGAAGTCAGGTTAGTGCCTATGGTCCAAATGATAATCAGATAGCGGCTTCAAGAATTATGTTATCATATATCTTTTCAAATCTAGCAGATTCATTTGGTGATATTCCTTATTATTCATATGGAAATAAAGATGCAGATTTTCAAGCTCTCAATGTTAACGGTCAATTACAACCAAAATTTGCAAGTCAAGCTAAAGTTTATGCTGATATTCTAAAAGAATTAAAAGAAGCTTCTGAGATGATTGTGCCAGGAGTAGTATTCACTTCGGGTGATAGATTATTTGGTTCTTCTGCAAAAATGAAAAAGTTTGCAAACTCTTTGAGGTTGCGTATAGCTACTAGAGTTAAAGGCGTAGTTCCTGGAGCAGAAGCTCATATTGCCGATGCTATTGCATCAGGTGTAATGACTTCAAATGATGATACGGTAGGTCTTACATTTGAGAATAATTTAACTTATCCGTCACCAATGTACAATGATTTTAGAACAAGATCGGATTTAGCTATTTCTAAAACATTTGTTGATTTGTTGAAAGGAAATAAAGGAAATTTTGGTTTAGATCCTAGATTATTTAAGTATGCAACTCCTAAGGGTGTGGCAAAATCTCTGATACTTGCAGGAACATCACCAGAATCTACAAATCCTGCAGATTTTGTAGGAATGCCTTATGGAGTTTCTAGTTCAGCAGCACCAAGTCAAGCTTCTGCAGGTAATTTTAATTATTTTAGTAAGAATGTTTACAAAATGGATTACACAGAAGTTTTGATGGAGTTTTCTGAAGTACAATTTTTGCTTAGTGAAAATAATGGTTGGTCACAGACAGAATATATAAATGGTGTTAAAGCTTCACTAAGTAGATGGGGGGTTGATCAAACTTCTGCAAATGCATATGTTGCTTCATTGCCTCCAGCGTCTAAAGAAAATGTTATAACGCAAAAATATATTGCCCTTTATATGCAGCCATATGAGGCTTGGTCTGAATATAGAAGAACAGGTTATCCTAATACTTTGTTGTTGCCAGGTCAAACGGGAACATACAACGTTCCTTACGAAGGATCAACTACCTATACTTTTACGTCTTTAATAGATGGATTAACTGATCTACCAACGCGTTTGTATTATCCAACATCAGTTCAGTCTCTTAATCGTGTAAATTATGAAGCTGCTTCTACTAGTATCGGAGGAGATAAAATGAACACTAAATTAATCTGGGATAAAAATTAATAGTATTATCTAAATTAAATAAAAAACCGCAGCAATGCGGTTTTTTTATGCTATCAATTTTCTAAAGTATAAATACAAAAAACCGAAGTATTATACTTCGGTTTTATATTATAATAAATTATTGAATTACTTCCCAAACAATCCACCACCCATTCCAGGCATATTCGGCATTTTGCTCATCATTTGCATCATTTGTTTACCTTGAGGTCCTTGCATCATTTTCATCATTTTTCCCATTTGATCAAATTGTTTCATTAGTGCATTCACATCTTCCAGTTTTCTACCAGCACCTTTAGCAATTCTTTGCTTTCTGGAAATATTGATGATAGAAGGTCTTCTTCTCTCGTCAGGTGTCATTGAGTGGATGATTGCTTCTATATGTTTGAAAGCATCATCATTGATATCTACATCTTTAATAGCTTTTCCAACTCCTGGAATCATCCCCATTAGATCCTTCATATTACCCATTTTCTTGATCTGGTTGATTTGCTTCAGGAAGTCATCAAAACCAAATTCATTTTTAGCAATTTTCTTATGAAGTTTTTTAGCTTCCTCTTCATCAAACTGCTCCTGAGCTCTCTCTACCAAGGAAACAACATCTCCCATTCCAAGGATTCTGTCCGCCATCCTTTCCGGATAGAAAAGGTCGAGCGCCTCCATTTTTTCTCCGGTAGAGATAAATTTGATTGGCTTTTCTACAACAGAACGGATTGTCAAAGCAGCTCCACCTCTCGTATCACCATCTAATTTAGTAAGAACAACCCCGTCAAAATTCAAAGTGTCATTGAAGGCTTTTGCGGTATTCACAGCGTCCTGTCCCGTCATCGAATCTACTACGAAAAGCGTTTCAGTCGGTTTAATGGTTTGATGAACAGATTTGATTTCGTTCATCATTTGCTCATCAATCGCCAAACGACCAGCCGTGTCCACAATCACAGTATCAAAACCATTTGATTTTGCATAATTGATCGCATTCTCAGCAATAGAAGTCGGGTTTTTATTTTCTAGCTCGGTATAAACTTCAATATTGATTTGTCCTCCCAGAACTTTCAATTGGTCGATTGCCGCAGGTCTGTAAACGTCACAAGCTACCAAAAGTGGTTTTTTGCTTCTTTTTTGTTTCAGATAATTCGCTAATTTTCCTGAGAAAGTTGTTTTACCAGAACCCTGAAGACCAGCAATCAAAATAACGCTTGGTTTTCCGGAAAGATTGATTCCTTCTTGGGAACCTCCCATCAAATCTACCAATTCGTCGTGAACAATTTTCGTCATCAATTGTCCCGGCGTTAGCGAAGTCAAAACGTTTTCTCCAATCGCTTTATCCTGAACTCTTTTTGTAAGGTCTTTTGCAACTTTATAATTTACATCGGCATCCACCAATGCTCTTCGGATTTCCTTTACCGTTTCTGCAACGTTGATTTCCGTGATTTTTCCACGTCCGGAGATATTATGAAGCGCTTTATCTAGCTTGTCTTGTAAACTGTTGAACATAACTTTAATAAGATATTTAAGGTTGCAAAAATAAGAAAATTAGATGATTTGTTAATGAGATAATTTGAAAATGAGGCAATTTGAATTTTTATTCCGCAATCATTTATCAACCATCCTTTATATCCTTTATATAATTTGGGCAGCTTAATCCGCCTTCCGCTCCCAATCTTTTCACTCCGCTGCGCTGCGTAAAAAGGATTTCCGCTCAAGTCGGGCTGCAGATTCAACGTAAAACAACATTTGACATAAAATATAACTAGGAAACCTAACGAAATGATTCGGCGGAGTCAATCTTAACTTAGCTGTCGAGATTTCTACGGAATGATAAACTGGATGTTACAATTATATTTTCTTAGCTGAGCGAAGCGCCTTTGCTAACCTCAAAATATTTTCAATAATGTCAAAAAATCATTGCGCACTTTGCGATAAAATCCGACACAAGAATTGTAAATCTTTCAAGTTGTCCAGAATGTTTACTTTTGCAAAAATCAAAAATTGGAAGACAAAAAAAATAACGTATCCAATTCCTTACGCAAGTATGGGAAATATTCATCTGTTGTTTTTCAGATGTTGTTCATTATTGGGATTGCTTTTTGGGGTGGACATCGATTGGATTTGTATTTTGAAACTGGGTCCAATGTCTTGGTTTTAGTGATTGGATTGAGCGGACTTTGTCTTTCCTTATATACAACTTTGAAACGACTTGAAATTTTAAATAAAGAAGAAGAAAATGCAAAACAAAAGTAATATTGCCATCAGTGTGGTGTTTTTCCTCACATTCATCATCCATTTTATTCTTTGGAAATTTATTTTTCATCTGGACGAAGTTACAATTATCAAGTTTTATCTTTTCTTAAGTATCATTTTTATGATGATGATAACTTTAATTATTCTCATCAATAAGATCGTTCCACAGTTCCTCGGACTCGCAGTAATAGGGCTCATTTTGGTGAAATTCGGAATGATGTATCTGATAAAAAATAAGCTTCATTTCGAAGAAATCCCTAATTACAAGTTTCATTTTATTATTCCATATTTTGTTCTGACAGCGTTGCTTACGTACTATGCAATTCAGTTAATTAATTATGACAAAAAACAGTAAAATTATTCTTCAAAAGAGAAAAAATAGTCTATTTTTGCAAAACGAAAAAAAAATCTACCGATGCTAAAGAAAACGGCAATTTTATTTTACAGTTTATTGATGTTTGCAACTGCTTTTGCTCAGCACGAAAATGTTGAAAATCAACACGGTAAACCTGTAACTGAAACTCCGGAACTTTCTGGAAAAGAAGAGAGAACCAAGGAAGTTAAAGAATTCGTAGATCATCATATTTTGGATGCTCACGATGTTGCCTTGATGGTTAAAGACGGTCATCATATTGGTTTTCCTTTACCGGTCATTATTTATGATGAAGGGTTTCATTTCTTTATGAGTAACACTGAGGGTGTAGACGGGCATGAGTTCATTCACGGTTCTCCAGTAGAAAGCAATGGTAAATTCTATATACTTCACCACGAAAAAATCTATAGAACAGATTCCAAAGGAACTTTGACATTAGATAAAGACCATCACCCAACTGAAAAAAGAGTTTTGGATTTGTCAATTACAAAAAGTGTTTTGGTTATTTTCTTAGTTGCGGTTCTAATGATCGTATTGTTCGGAGGAATGGCGAGGTCTTACAAGAAATCTCTTGTTCCAAGTGGTGCTGCAAAATTCCTGGAGCCAATCATTATTTTCGTAAGAGATGATATTGCGATTCCAAATATAGGACACAAGTATAAGAGATTTATGGGTTATCTGTTAACTGTATTTTTCTTTATCTTATTCCTGAATGTTTTAGGTTTGATGCCTTTCGGGATCAACGTAACTGGTAATATTGCTATTACATTCTTCTTAGCAATTATGACTTATTTGATTACGACTTTCTCCGGCTCAAAAGATTACTGGAAACATATCTTCTGGATGCCGGGAGTTCCTGTTCCAATGAAGTTTATTATGATGCCTATCGAATTGTTGGGGACATTGACCAAGCCTTTTGCATTGATGATTCGACTTTTTGCAAATATGACAGCTGGTCACATCGTTGTAATGACTTTGATTGGTTCAATTTACATTTTCGAAAATTGGATTGCTGGAGTTGCATTCCCGTTCCTGACATTCGTAATTTATTTATTAGAAGTATTAGTAGCGTTCTTGCAGGCTTATATCTTTACAATGCTTTCTGCTTTGTTTATCGGTATGGCTGTTGAAGAGCACGAGCACGAACACGCTCATTAATTAAAATTATAAAACAATTTTTTAAATTATATATTATGGAAATCCCTAGAATTATTGGTGCAGGTCTTATTGTACTAGGTGTAGGTATCGGTCTTGGAAAAATTGGTGCTGCTGCTCTTGAAGCAATCGCTAGACAACCAGAACAATCTGGAAAAATCCAAACTGCTATGCTTATTGCTGCTGCACTAGTAGAAGGTGTTGCTTTCGCTGCGTTATTCGCATCATAGGCCAAACAAAATTCAAAACATTGTTGCAACGGTTGGTTGCAACAATGTTTAATTAAAAAATTTAAAAAACTTAATCTCACTATATAATGGAATTACTTCATCAGTTTTCATCAGGATTATTTATCATTCAGTCCATCATTTTCTTGATCTTACTTTTCGTATTAGGGAAATTTGCTTGGAAACCAATTCTTAAATCTATCGACGAGAGAGAAACTTCTATCATCGATGCGCTTAACCAGGCTAAATTGGCTAAACAAGAAATGGCTCAGTTGAAAGAAGATAACGAAAGAATCCTTCGCGAAGCAAGAGCTGAAAGAGACGGCATCTTGAAAGAAGCGAGAGAAATGAAGGATAAAATTGTAAATCAAGCTAAAGACAGCGCTAAAGTGGAAGGTGAAAAATTGATTGAAGCGGCTAGACAATCTATCCAAACGGAAAAGAATGCTGCAATGGCTGATATCAAAACTCAAATCGGAACTTTGTCTGTGAACATCGCTGAAAATATTCTTAGAGAGAAATTGAACAACGATGGCGCTCACAACGCTTTGGTAGAAAATATTCTTAACAAATCTAACCTTAACTGATCAGGATGTTAACATCTAAAGTAGCTAAAAGATACGCACAAGGTTTATTGGATTTCACACAGGAATCTGGTAATACGGAAGCTGTTTTCAGTGAGATGAAGGATATTGTGAAAATAATGTCAACTTCCAGAGAACTGAATCAGTTTGTGAATACGCCGATCATTGATGCCAGAAAGAAAGAAGCTGTGGCTTTGGAGATCTTCAAAGATTTTTCTACGGTTTCTAAAAACATCATCCGATTGGTTATCAAGCAAGGTAGAGAATCTCAGCTTAGAAATATCGCTCAGGAATTCATAAACAAAGTAGAAGATATCAAAGGAACTCAAAGAATCACTTTGGTTACTGCGACTGCTTTGTCACAAGAAAATATTCAGAAGATCATTGCTGATTCCAAAATGGTAAATGTTTCCAACTATGATTTGGAAATGATCATCAAACCTGAGATCTTAGGAGGTTATATCCTAAGAGTAGGTGACCAGCAAATCGATGCATCGGTTAAAACAAAACTGAGCAATATCAAAAAAGAATTTCAACTTAATTAAGAAAAAACAACCATATAATGGCAGAAATAAATCCGGCAGAAGTATCAGCGATACTGAAGCAGCAATTAGCAAATTTCGATACTCAATCTAACGTAGAAGAAGTTGGTACTGTTCTTACGATAGGGGATGGTATTGCTCGTGTTTACGGTTTAGAGAACGTACAGTACGGAGAATTGGTAAAATTCGAGGCTGGAGTAGAAGGTATCGTTCTTAACCTTGAAGAAGATAATGTAGGGGTTGCACTTCTTGGTGAATCCAAATTGGTAAAAGAAGGTGATACTGTAAAAAGAACTCAAAGAATCTCTTCTATCAAAGTTGGTGAAGGAATGCTTGGTAGAGTTGTTGATACATTAGGAAATCCAATCGATGGTAAAGGTCCAATCACTGGAGAACTTTATGAGATGCCATTGGAGAGAAAAGCTCCGGGAGTTATCTTCCGTCAGCCGGTAACTGAGCCGTTACAAACTGGTATCGTTGCGATTGACTCAATGATTCCTGTAGGAAGAGGACAAAGAGAGTTGATCATTGGTGATAGACAAACTGGTAAAACAGTTGTGGCTATTGATACCATTATCAATCAAAGAGAATTTTATGATGCTGGGCAGCCAGTATATTGTATATATGTTGCAATCGGACAAAAAGCTTCGACTGTAGCGCAAATCGTTAAAACATTAGAAGACAAGGGGGCCTTGGCTTACACAGTTATTGTAGCGGCTAACGCTTCTGACCCGGTTCCAATGCAGGTTTATTCTGCAATGGCAGGTGCATCTATCGGTGAGTTCTTTAGAGATACTGGTAGACCGGCTTTGATCGTTTATGATGATCTATCAAAACAAGCGGTTGCTTACCGTGAACTTTCTCTTCTATTGAGAAGACCACCGGGACGTGAGGCTTACCCAGGTGACGTTTTCTATCTTCACTCAAGATTGTTGGAAAGAGCTGCAAAAATTATCGCTGATGATACAATTGCTGCTCAGATGAACGACCTTCCGGAAACTCTTAAACCAATCGTAAAAGGTGGGGGTTCTTTAACTGCACTTCCAATTATCGAAACTCAGGCGGGTGACGTTTCTGCATATATTCCTACAAACGTGATCTCTATTACAGATGGACAGATTTTCTTGGAATCTGATCTGTTCAACTCTGGGGTTCGTCCAGCGATTAACGTTGGTATCTCTGTATCCAGAGTAGGTGGTAATGCTCAGATCAAATCAATGAAAAAAGTGTCTGGTACTTTGAAGCTGGACCAAGCTCAATATAAAGAATTGGAAGCGTTTGCTAAATTCGGGTCCGACCTGGATGCTGCAACTCTTGCAGTTATCTCAAAAGGTGAGAGAAACGTGGAGCTTCTTAAGCAGCCAGTTAATTCTCCGCTTCCGGTAGAAAATCAAGTTGCGATGATCTACGCAGGAACTGAGAACTTATTGAGAAATGTTCCAATCAGAAAAGTCAAAGAATTCCAGGTGGAGTATGTTGACTTCTTGAAGAACAAACATCCAGAAGTAATGTCAGCACTCAAAGCTGGTAAGATTGATGATTCGATTACAGGTACTTTGAAACAAGTTGCAACTGACCTTGCAGCGAAGTATAATTAAAAAAATTCAATGTTCAGAGTTTAATGAACTTTAAACTCTGAATTTTAAACTTTGAATATTTAGAATGGCAAACTTAAAAGAAATACGAGGCAGGATTACATCTATATCTTCTACGATGCAGATCACAAGTGCTATGAAAATGGTTTCCGCAGCGAAACTAAAGAAAGCACAGGACGCGATCGTAATGCTGAGACCTTATTCTGAAAAACTTCAGGAGATTATAGAGAACGTAAGTGCAGCTTCTGATGCAGAAAACATCTCTGAGTTCGCAGTAGAAAGAGAAGTGAAGAAGGTCCTTTTCATTACCGTAACTTCCAACAGAGGTTTGGCTGGAGCTTTCAACTCTTCGGTTATCAAAGAATTGAATATCCAGTTCGCAGCTAACGAAAATGTAGAAATTGAAGTTTTGACAATCGGTAAAAAAGCTTTTGATGCGTTGAGAAAAAACAGAACGGTTTATGAAAACCACAGTTCTCTGTTTGATAACCTTTCTTTCGACCATGTTTCAAATATGACAGGCAAAGTAATGGCAGATTTCAAAGCGGGGAAATTTGATAAAGTTTATGTTGTTTACAACAAGTTTATCAATGCTGCAACGCAGGAAGTAGTTACTGAGCAGGTTTTGCCAATTGCTGTTTCAGCTGAGAAAACAACTTCTGAGGTGAATGTAGATTATATCTTCGAACCCGGAAGACAGGAGATTTTGGAAACACTGATTCCAAAGTCCATCAAGACTCAAATATTCAAAGCTGTTTTGGATTCTGTAGCATCAGAACACGGTGCAAGGATGACAGCAATGCACAAGGCAACTGATAATGCAGAAGCGCTTAGAAACGAACTGAGGATCTTCTACAACAAAGCAAGACAGGCTGCCATTACCAATGAGATATTAGAAATTGTTTCCGGAGCAGAGGCACTTAAGAACAGTTAATAAAGATAAGTTAAAGTTAGTAGTTAGTTATAAAAAGCATTGGGGGTCAAACTTCAGTGCTTTTTATTATTTGGGGCAGCTTGATCCGCCCTCCGTTCCCGCTTTTTTCTTTTTTCTCAAAAAAGAAAAAGAGCTCCACTCAGGTCGGGCTGCAGCTTCGCAAAGTATAAGTCTTCAACCTTTTATCAATTTTACAGAAAAGAGACGAAGTCTCCGTATATTGGTAGAAAATAATTCATTTGATGATTAAGAGGAGTGAAGCTCCGAGATATTGGTTTTTATCTCACTTCTGGAATCTCACTTCTAACATCTAAATCCAAGTTAAAAAAAATATCTATCTTTGCAGATATTGTATATAAACACATTAAATGGACCCCGATAGTTTAGTCAAACTTCTCATAGCATTATTTTTAGTTCTTTTGAATGGCTTTTTCGTAGCCGCCGAATTCTCAATCGTCAAAGTACGATACTCCCAAATCCAGCTAAAAGCAGCCGAGGGAAACACAATGGCCAAACAAGCCGAAAACATTATCAAAAATCTTGACGCTTATCTGTCTGCAACCCAATTAGGGATTACCTTGGCATCACTTGCATTAGGTTGGGTAGGAGAAAGTGCATTGCACCACATCATAGAATCACTCTTCCATTCACTGAATATCGAATTCACAGAAGCTACGGTTACCACTATTTCTGTAGTCTGCAGTTTCTTGTTGATCACAGTGATGCATATTGTTTTCGGAGAGTTGGTACCAAAATCGATCGCGATCAGAAAATCTGAGGCTACAACTTTGTTCATTGCATATCCATTACATTTATTTTATAATATATTCCGTCCATTCATTTGGCTGATGAACTCCTTGTCCAATGGGTTTTTGAAAATTATTAAAATTCACCCGGCCTCGGAACATGATATCCACTCGACAGAAGAGCTTCAGCTTTTGGTAAAGCAATCGGCGGATAGTGGAGAAATTGAAGAAGAGAATTATGAGATCATAAAAAATGCATTTGATTTTACCGATCATAACGCAAAACAGATCATGATCACGAGACAGAATATTTCTTCTATCGATATAGAGGATGATCCGGAAGATATCATTAATCAAATCATGGAAAGCGGGTATTCCCGTATTCCGGTGTATGAAGGTTCTATCGATAATATTATTGGGATCTTCTACACCAAAGAGATCATACGAGAATACATCAAAAGTAAAGGTGCGGTTTCTCACGATAGCTTGAGAGGTTTTATGAGGGAAGCATTTTTTGTGGTCGGAAGTAAGAAAATATCAGACTTGCTGAAAGTTTTCCAATTTAAAAAACAGCATTTAGCAATTGTTATTGATGAATTTGGTGGAACCGAAGGTATCATTACTTTAGAAGATATTCTTGAAGAATTGGTAGGAGAGATCCAGGATGAGGAAGATGAAGAGGAAAAGATTGTTGACAAAGTAGGAGATAATACTTTTTGGGTAAAAGCTACGCAACCTTTGGATGAGATCAACGAGCAATTACCAAAAAAAATTCCACTTTCTGAGGAAGGAGAATACAACACTTTAGCTGGTTTCATCTTGAATGAACTACAAGATATTCCGGAAGAAAACCAAGAATTCGATTATGGCGCTTATCATTTTAAGATTCTTAAAATGCAGAACAAAAGCGTGGAACTGGTGGAGTTGTTTTACAACAAATCTTTGATAGAAGATATTACAGACGAGATCACTGAAGCCTAAAACCAATCATGAAAATCTATAATAACAGATCTTACGACCAGCCAAAACGCCAGTACGAGGAAGAAGTATTGGTTTTGGAAGAAGAGGATGAAGTGTACAAATTGGTGCTTCATAATGACGATGTCAACACATTTGATTTTGTGATACAATGTTTGATAGAAATATGTGAACATACTTTTGAGCAGGCGGAGCAATGTACGATACTTGTTCACTACAAAGGAAAATGTACCGTAAAGACAGGAGCGTTAGAAAAACTTAAACCCATGAATCAGGCTTTGCTCGACAGAGGTTTGAGCTCAGAAATAGTATAAATTGAAACTATCACTTTTGTGGTAGTTTTTTGTTTTTATTGAAACCTATAATTGGCTTCGGGCAAGATGTTATTTTTCAAAAATTCTTCATATTCTGGAGAGAGCGTTGCTCTTCCGTAAGTGTTTTTTCCAGACATTCCTCCCAATCTTATCTTATCTTTCCCATATTTTGAATTGAGCTTGTCAATTGCCTTCATGATCGGGATATGCTTGTCATCAATATCTTTTTCGAAAAGACTGATCTGTCTTTCATTATCTGGTACAAAATCCGAAACCATAACGCCCGCCCTCTTATACTGGAATCCATGTTTATAGATGGCTTCAAAGATTGAGTTGGCATATTTTGCTAAGACAATGGATGAGCTACTTGGATTGGGTAAAATGATAGAAAAACCGTTTTTGTATTCTCCCAGTTCTTTTCGGAATCGGTTGGTTTGAATGAAAACGCTGATCACCTTGCAACAGGAATTTTGTTTCCTTAATTTTTCGGCACAATATATGGCAAAAGTTTCGATGCGCTCTGCTAATTCTTCTTTTGTGGAAATCATCTGCATAAAGCTCCTGCTTACCATGATCGATCTTTTTGGTGAGGCTTTGTCGAGTTCCAATTGAGGAATTCCCCTCAGTTCATTGATCATTCTTACACCTTGGATTCCCATGACCTTTCTGATCCACATTTCTGGTTTCAATAAAAGGTGTGAAGCTTTGTAAACACCATGGTCTACCATTTTGGCACCTAGTTTTCTACCAATTCCCCAAACATCTCCTATATCCAGATCATTTAGAGCCTCTTCTATTTTTTCTCGGGAATCCATAATGTAAACGCCGTCTGGATATTGTTCTGTGTTCTTTTTCACAATGTGATTGGCTATCTTACAGAGTGTTTTGGTTGGTGCTACTCCTATACTTGTAGGGAGTTTGAGCTCTGTATCGATTTTTTTCCTGATCTTATTGCAATATTCCTCAAGGTCAAAATATTTGAAGCCGTGAAAATCCAAGAACAATTCATCAATGCTATAAACCTCGTAAGCATCATCTGGCAAAAAGCTTTTTGCCATTTCCATTACTTGCTGACTGCGGAAATTATAAAGTTCAAATTTCGCTGAAAATACTTTTACGTCATTCGCAGCAAACAGTTCCCTGTATTTGAAAGCTGGTGCTCCCATTGGCACCCCGAGAGCTTTTGCCTCATTGCTTCTGGAAACTACACAGCCATCATTATTTGAAAGTACAACAACAGGTTTTCCATCTAGATCGGGGTCCAGTGTTCTTTCGCAGGAAACGAAAAAATTGTTGCAGTCTAATAAAGCATACATTATTGAAGATTATAGGATATTGATCAAAGTTATGAAGATAAAGAATAAGAAAGTCTTTGAGTTTTCCACAATTTCGTATATAATCTGATGATTTAAATTATGTTAAATGTTTTGTTGTTTTTAATGTGAAATATTTAATTTTTAAGCTTGGTCTGTTAATTATATAAATTAAATTATTATTTTAGCTGTATATTTAAAAAAAATAATAATATGAATTTGAAAACTACTCTTCTTGTAACAGGATTTGCGCTCACCTTTTCTACAATGTATGCACAAACCACAGCCCTAGAATCTAAGGCAAGAGATTGGATCTCTAAAAACTCAAATAAAACAGGAACAACTCCTAATGATAACTTTGACTTTAAGTCTTCAAGAAAAAGTTTATCGGGTGAAACCCTTAGATTTCAACAGACAATCAATGGGATTCCTGTTTATGAAGGTGATATTGCGGTACATTTCAATAAACAAGGGGAAGTGACCTACGCTACGGATGTGCCTGTTTCAAAAAGATTGAAACAAGTTAATACAACGCCGACATTTAGCAAGGTTGATGCTTTTGAAAAAGCAAAGGTCGCAGCCGATATCAAAGGAGAGATCACACATCAGGAAAATGATCTTTACATATTTTTGACGGACTCGGGAGAAACAAGATTAGTTCACAGGGTTATTATCAACTCATACGAGACACCAGGTGATTGGGAAACCATGATAGATGCACATTCTGGGGAAGTGATCAGAGTTCAGGATATTGCCAATTATCATCATAAAGAAAAACCAAAGAAGAAAACCAAAGAAAAGACCGATGGGTTGAAAGCAGCCGGTACAGCTTATATTTTTGATCCAGATCCACTTTCAAGAGCACACGTAGCCTACGGTGGGGACTATGTGGACAATAATGATGCTACAAACGCAAGTTTGGATGCCGCAAGAAGTCTGGTTACTCTTCCGGATATCACGTTTTCAAATGGAGTTTATAGTTTAAAAAGCAAATATGTACAAGTAGCCGACTTCGAATCTCCTTCTACCGGTCTGTTTACCCAGGCTACACCTGATTTTCTATTCAATAGAAATGAACAAGGGTTTGAAGCGGTCAATGCATTTTATCATTTGGACAGAAGTATGGCCTATATCAATGAGACATTGGGCATCGATTGTAAATCTACTCTTAACAATGGGATACTGCTTTTTGACCCACATGGTTTAAGCGGTGACGACAATTCTCACTTTATCCCAAGTTCACAAAGATTGGCTTTTGGGGAAGGATGTGTAGATGATGCCGAAGATGCCGATGTTGTTCTACACGAGTTTGGACATGCTATTCATCATTGGATCACAGGTCTTAAATCTTCCTCTTCGCAAGGTTTGGGAGAAGGCTCGGGAGATTATTGGGCAATGTCATATAGCAGAAGCTTGAATCAATGGGCGTCATCAGAAGCGCATTATAACTGGATGTTTAGTTGGGATGGTCATAATACATGTTGGGCAGGGCGTATAACGAATTATGCACCTAAATATCCTACAGCCAATATTAACAGTTCTTCTGCCATTCACGCAAACGGGCAGATCTGGGCTACATCTCTGATGAGGATCTATGATAGAATTGGTAAAGAAAAAACAGATAGGATTTTCCTTGAAGGGCTTGGTATGACCAATTCCTCCTCCAATCAGCAGACTGCAGCAGTTGCTGTGAGACAGGCTGCGATAGATATGTTGGGAACTTATGGGTTTACTTGTAATGATGTTAATATTATTACAGAAGAACTCACAACTTCTGGATATACACTTCCGGCATATCAATGTACAGACTTAGCTGTTGCCGATGTTTCTAAGAACCTCATTTCTATTTATCCTAATCCGGCAACTGAAAGTCTAACAGTTTCGATGAACTTCAAAAAGGCAGAAACTGTTGAGATCTATAGTTTGGATGGAAGAAAAGTTTCAGAATCAAGTATTAATTCAAATAATAATGTGATCAATGTTTCTAAACTTAATAAAGGTGTTTATTTATTAAAAATAAAAGGAACCGATACCGTTCAGAAATTTATTAAGAATTAATAGGATAAATTTCAATAAAAAAGAAAGCAGCGACTATTTGTTCGCTGCTTTTTTTATTTTTCCTTTTGGTAATACCCAAAAGATATAGGTCTTTTAGTAAAAACCTCCGTGTGTTTTGCTCAAAACGCACGGAGGTTTTAGTGAAAAGACACGTGCGTTTTCATAAAAAGATACGTACGTTTTTAAGTGTCCTTGCGAAAGTCCTATTCATCGGCTTTGTAGAGATGTGTTTTTTTATTTAAAATTTCACATTGAAAACCTTTTCCTCACCATTACGTTTTACCGTTACAGGATGTTCTTCACCAGCATTTATTTTTGCGAGGCAATCCATATAGGAATAAACTTCTTTCACTTCACATTTTCCGATTCTTGTAAGAGTATCGCCTTGTAGGATCCCTGCATTGGCCGCTGGTCTGTTATCGATCACACCATCGATCCCCATTCCGTCTTTGCTATCAGCATAATTTGGCATGATTCCCAGGCTTACTTTATATTTTGGGACAGCTTTGGTTGGCGCAACTTTAGTTTTGGTGAATGGGATTTCCTTTTCATGACCCAAAGCATTTGCCAGATTGAAAACATAGTTTGTAATAATTTTCTGACCCGGATAATTGATCTTATCCGAATCATCAGTCGGCTTGTGATAATCATTGTGAGTTCCTGTAAAAAGGAAGAGAACAGGAATGTCTTTCAGATAAAAGGAAGTATGATCGCTTGGACCAACACCAGATTCATCTAAACCTAAATTAATACCTTCCGGTTTATACTTTTTCACTAGATCCGATAGGATAGGAGAGGTTCCAACACCGCCGATAGTTAGGTCTTTGTTGCTATTGAGGCGCCCGACCATATCCATATTGATCATAAAGATGGTATTGGGGTAGTTTGTTTTGATGGTTTCTGCCAGTTTTTTAGAACCCATCAATCCGTCTTCTTCTCCCGAGAATAATGCGAAAACGTAATTCACATTCTCCTTGGTTTTATTTTGCGAGAACATTCTTGCTAATTCCAGTACTGCTGCAGTTCCGGAAGCGTTGTCATCCGCACCATTATGGATTTGTCCATCGGAATTGGCAAGTGTGGAATTGTGGTGTTCATTAAGTCCAAGATGATCATAATGAGCACCGATCACGATGGTTTTTTCAGCTTTATTATTAAGAACGGCTACAACATTTTTGCCTTTTACCGTCGTAGATGTTTTGTCATCATGAGGATTTAGCTTCACGTTATATTCAAAACCCTGGATGAAAGATTTTCCTTCATAAGGCTTCAATCCCAATTTTTTGAATTCTGCAGAAAGATAATTGGCTGCTTTTGTTTCACCTTCGGAACCTGTTAGCCTTCCCTGTAATTCATCAGAGGCTAAATAATAAATATGTTTTTTAAGGTTGTCTTCATTGGCTTGTTCAGAAGTTATTTTTTTCTGAGAAAAATATAATGCAGAAACTCCGACCAGTGAGAATGTGAATATTTTTTTGAAATCGGTTTTTGATAAAAACATCGCGTCTAATTTTTATTGAGAACAAATCTAAATTTTTTTGTCAAGATAAAAAAATAAGCCTTATTGTAAGGCTTATGATTTTTGTTATGATAAATTTATTTTAGGTTATAGCTTACAAGCCTTTCTTCAAAATTATATGTATCCCTTACGGAGTGACTGACATGTTTTACTAATCCAATTCCATCTGTGTAGTTTCTCTCTACAATTTTTGGAATTAAATCAGGATTTTGCTCATTGGGTGTAAATTGTCCTTTAAAAGGATAAACTTTATAGGATTTATCATCAATCGTTAGGGTGGTTTCTGGATATAATTTATATATCAGACTCCCATATTCATTGTAACCATTGTCGGGAAAAGTTAGAGAATAATCCTTACCAGGATGTTTTATATATTCATTCACATCTGACGAATTTCCTTGGTCAAAATTAACAGAACTTAAATAAACTAAATGGCCAGCATTATTCACTCTCCAATATTCAATATAATCAGAATAAAATTGTGTTCTATTGCTATGCGTTATTTTGTAATATTTCTTGTTCTTTAAAGTTTCTTGACTGATTATTTTTACAGTGTCAATTTGACCATTAAATTTGAATTCAGATGTAAAATCTTGTCTGTCATAAGTTTTGTAAACCCACTCATTTCCTACTTTCAGATTAAAGAATGGCGTTTCCTGAGTTGTTTCTTCTATTGTATCTTCACTTCGTGAACATGAGAGTAGAAAAATAGATAAGGCCAAAACTGCCATAAGATTTGTTTTCATAATATTAATTTTTAGAATTTAACATCTAACGTTAATATTTGATAAATTATTTCATAAAAACAAAAAAAACCTAATAAATTCATTAAGATTGACATTTTTATTCAAATTTTTTGTTTATTCTACAATAATTTTTTTGGTAATCCGTTTATTATCGCTTGATATTGTTCCAAGATAAACACCAGGTTTCAAATCGGAAATGTCGATATGATTTATATTCTCTTTGCTTACTAAAATTCGGCTTCCATTCATATCTGTTATTTCGAATGTGAAGTTTTTTATTGAGTCGTCAATTTTCATGTTCAGAACATTCTTAGTTGGATTTGGATAAAACTCTATAGATTCCAATTTTCTTGATATTAATGATTCTTCTATCTCTAGAGTTATTGTAGGGGCCACGGCAAAATGTTGAATTGCGCCAACTGCAGATTTTCCAACATTCAATACGTAAACAGGATCCATGTTCACATAAAGATCGTTTGCAGTGTGAACGTAGGGATTATTATAGCCTCCTTCATATTCCCAATAGCCTGTAATGATCTCCCCGTTTTGCTGAAAAGGAACATAATCTGTACTTTCCGCAGGGTCAAAATCTACTGCTAATGGAGAATATAATAAAGTGCAGTTTGCTAATTCCTGAACAGCTATGGCTGCAGCTGAGTTATTGCTGGTTGGGGATGCCTGGTCTCTATCATGGTAAAGTTTGGTATTCGCTTTTGTTGCCAATCCGCCAACTTGGTCTAGATTCACGACCACTTTGATGTCCATTTTCGGGCTGGTCGCATTTACGATTTGTGAAACATATCTCGAACTCCCCAGAAGACCTTGCTCTTCTCCGGAGAAGTGGATGAACTTTATAGAATAATCAGTAGGGACGTTTTTCAGTATCCTTGCGATTTCCAGAATAATGGATGTTCCGCTTCCATTATCGTTGGTTCCGGGGCCATTGATAGAATCGAAATGTCCGCATACGATCACGAATTTATTTGGATAAAGTGTTCCTGTTTTTGTGACGATAAGATTTTTGGAAGAGTAACCGCTTGCAGTCCAGGAGTGTTCAAAAAAATCAGATGTTGTATAGCCAAAGGATGTGTATTTGTTTTTGATCCAGTTAAAGGTATTGGTATTTTGTGTTGTTCCTGTTCTTTTAACACCCAATGCTTCAAATTCCTGTAAATAAGAATTGATATTGGACTGAGAGACCTTGTTGGCTCTGTCCTGATAAGCTTGGATGAAGGTTTGTGCTCTTATGAATTGAAGACTTATAAAAATAATAAAAGAAAGTATAATTCTTTTTGTCATTGTTGAGGGAGTTTTAGCAAAAATAAAAAATCCCGAGATATTTCTCAGGATTTTATATTGATAACAAAGATTTGTAATTATTTTACTTGATCTACAACAGCTTTGAAAGCTTCTGGATGATTCATTGCAAGATCTGCAAGAACCTTTCTATTTAGCTCGATGTTGTTTTTCTTAAGAGCTCCCATGAACTGAGAATAAGATAATCCGTGCTCTCTTGCACCCGCATTGATACGAGTTACCCAAAGGCTTCTGAAGTTTCTTTTCTTCTCTTTTCTACCACGGTAAGCATATTGCATTGCTTTTTCTACCGCATTTTTAGCTACAGTCCAAACGTTCTTTCTTCTACCGAAAAAACCTTTAGCCTGCTTTAATACTTTTTTTCTACGCGCTCTGGACGCTACAGAATTTACTGATCTTGGCATAATTTAAATTGTTTTTTTGAAATGTGCGGTAATTGTTTCATTACTCTTAGTGGCTCCATTTCAGGGTTAAATTGTTGAATTTGTTTTGAATCCTTATAAACCGAATATAGATTTATAAAAACTACTTAATTGCTAATTGTCTCAAAACACTCTTAGTGTCCACAGCAGCAACGTAAGAAGTTTGCGTTAGATTTCTCTTCTGCTTAGTTTCTTTCTTTGTCAAGATGTGGCTTTTGAAAGCATTCTTTCTTTTGATCTTACCAGTTCCGGTAAGAGCAAAACGCTTTTTAGCACCTGATTTCGTTTTTAATTTTGGCATTGTTCTGCTTTTTATAATTTGTTATCAATATTCACTCTCAATTCCTAAACACATTAGAAATAATAGTTTGCAAAATTACAAAAAATTTCTGAAACTTGAACTTTAATAATTATATAACAATGAAAAAACCTCAAAAAATTAATTCGAGGTTTATATAATTGAGATCTATCAATGTTATTTTGCAGGCTTCTTAGGGCTCATCATCATGATCATTCTTTTTCCTTCAAGTTTAGGGAGCTGATCTACTTTTCCTACGTGTTCCAGGTCTTGGGCTAATTTCAAAAGAAGGATTTCCCCCTGATCTTTGAAGATGATAGAACGTCCCTTGAAGAAAACATAAGTTTTCAATTTAGAACCTTCTTCCAAGAATTTTTCAGCGTGTTTCTTTTTGAAATCGTAATCATGATCATCGGTTTGAGGACCAAATCTGATCTCTTTCACAACTACTTTTACCTGCTTGGCCTTCAGTTCTTTTGTCTTTTTCTTTTGCTCGTACAAGAATTTTTTATAATCCAGGATACGGGAAATATAAGGTTCTGCCTTATCAGAAATAACGACAAGATCCAACTCTTGCTCTCTTGCTATTTCTAAAGCTTTAGATAAAGGATAAACTCCTGGTTCAACGTTCTCTCCCACAAGACGTACTTCTCTTGCACGGATCTTATCGTTGATTTGATGAAGGTCTTCCTGGACTGGGCGTCTCATCGGACCTCTGCTGTTGTTTCTTTTTAGTGCTATGGTTTTAAAATTTTAAAATTAATATTCTTTAATAAGGTTTTGTTAGTTTGAGCCTAATTCAAATGCCGGTTTTGCCTGCTCTTTGAAATAAGTGATGAATGCATCAATTGTCATTTCTCCCAAATCGCCTTCGCCTCTTCTTCTTACAGAAATCGTACCGTTATTTTCCTCATTTTCACCTACAATAAGCATAAACGGAAGTTTTTTCAACTCGGCATCGCGGATTTTTTTACCCGTTTTCTCATTCCTGTCGTCAATCAATCCGCAAATATCGTGAATTTCCAATGATTCTGAAACTTTTTTTGCATAATCTGCATACTTTTCACTGATAGGCAAAATCGTAAACTGTTCCGGACTCAACCAAAGAGGGAAATCTCCTGCTGTATTCTCGATCAGGATCGCAATGAATCTCTCCATAGAACCAAATGGCGCTCTGTGGATCATCACTGGTCTGTGCTTCTCGTTATCATTACCGTTGTACCAAAGGTCAAATCTTTCCGGTAAATTGTAATCTACCTGGATTGTTCCTAATTGCCAGCTTCTTCCCAACGCATCTTTCACCATAAAGTCAAGTTTAGGACCGTAGAAAGCTGCTTCGCCATACTCAGTTACGGTTTTCAATCCTTTAGCTTTAGCTGCAGTTACGATGGCGTTTTCTGCTTTTTCCCAATTCTCATCGGAACCGATATATTTTTCTCTGTTTTCTGGGTCTCTTAATGAAATTTGAGCTGTAAAATCAGCAAATCCAAGTGAACCAAAAACATACAATACAAGGTCAATTACTTTTTCGAATTCCTGCAATAATTGGTCAGGAGTACAGAAAAGGTGTGCATCATCCTGAGTAAACCCACGAACTCTTGTCAAACCGTGTAATTCTCCAGATTGTTCATATCTGTAAACTGTTCCGAACTCAGCGTAACGTTTTGGTAAATCTTTATAAGACCATTGCTGTGCTTTATAAATCTCACAGTGGTGAGGGCAGTTCATTGGTTTCAATAAAAACTCTTCACCTTCATTTGGTGTTTTGATTGGCTGGAAGCTGTCTTCACCATATTTTTCCCAGTGTCCAGAAGTAATATATAATTCTTTTGCTCCAATATGCGGAGAAATTACGAATTCATAACCTTGTTTTTTCTGAGCTTTGGAAAGGAATTCTTCTAATTTTTTTCTAAGAGCAGCTCCTTTTGGCAGCCAAAGTGGAAGCCCTTGTCCAACTTTTTCCGAGAACGCAAAAATCCCCAATTCTTTACCTAATTTTCTGTGGTCTCTTCTTTTTGCTTCTTCAAGTCTTTCAAGATATTCTGTCAGCTCTTTTTGTTTAGGGAAAGAGATTCCGTAAACTCTTGTCAATTGAGGGTTTTTCTCATCGCCTCTCCAATAAGCTCCGGCTGCGTTAAGGATTTTTACAGCTTTCACAATTCCTGTTGCAGGGATGTGCCCACCTCTACAAAGGTCTGTGAAGTTATCGTGAGTCACAAAAGTGATTTCTCCGTCAGGTAGATTTTCAATCAATTCTGTTTTGAAAGGGTTGTCTGCATATTCTTTTAATGCATCAGCTTTTGAAACTTCTCGAAGGTTGAAAGTCGAATTTTTCTTAGCATTTTCTAAGATTTTCTTTTCTAGTTTTTCGAAGTCATTTTCAGACAAAGGCTTTCCTCCGAAATCTACATCATAATAGAATCCGTTGGCAATTGCAGGTCCGATTGTCAGCTTTGCGTCAGGATAAAATTCCATAATCGCCTGTGCCAATAAGTGAGCGGAAGAATGCCAGAATGCTTTTTTACCCATATCGTCATTCCACGTCAAAAGCTGCACTGTAGAATCCTCCGTTATCGTGGTTTCTACTTCTGTCTGTTTTCCGTTAACGATTGCAGAAATGGTATTTCTTGCCAAACCGTCACTGATACTTTGCGCAACTTGTAGTGGAGTAACTGCTCCTTCATATTCTCTGATGCTGCCATCAGGAAGTGTAATTTTTAGCATTATGACTGAAATTTTTTAAGATGCAAAAATAGTGATTTTTTTTAAAGAAAATTGATATTTATTTGGTCTTAACTTTCTCTTTTATGATCTCAATAACATCTACATTTCTCACTTTTGATTTTATCCAACCGTGGATGTCGATGTACATCAGGGTTCTTTTGTCGTATCGATTTTTTTCGGATTCTTCAAGTTTTGTTTCGAATTCTTTGAAAGCAGACATTTGTTCAGTCGAATTTTTATCACCGATTTGCTTGAAGAAATTTACAATATTGAAGTGCAAATCTGAAGGGTTTTTCATTTTTTTTGCGAACTTCAACGTGTTTTTTACAAAGTCATCATAATCATCATCAAAACCAGCCTCAAATTTTGCCATTAAAATCAGAATCCTTGTGTGGAAAAGCAGATCCTCCTGAATATTTCCTTTTGAATTAATGATTTTTAAACCGTATTTTATCGTATTCTGATAGTTTTTGCTGCCAAAATACATTGATGCAATTTTCAGATAGAGTATCAATAAATGATGTTCATCAACTTTATCACGGAATTTCTCCATTTTCAGTTCCAATTCAGGAATCAGTTTTGTGCCTTTGAAAAAATCTCCTTTGATGAAATAGAGATTCATTAAAGTGTTGTAATAATTAAGGAAAATCAAAGATTGCGAATTCTCGTTATGAACAAAAATCTCAGATTTCACAACATTGTTGAACTTCTCAAAACTCTTCTCAATTCCTCTAATACTGCCATACAGAAACAAAATCTTGAAGAGATAAGTATTCCCCTTGATGTACCAAACCGGATGGCTTTTTATCATTTCTGGATTTTGATGGAACAGTTCAACCCATTGATAGGCGTATTTCAAAGTGTATTTATAATCCTGAAGAAGCTGATTTTTCCAGACGTGCGCTTTGTAGTACCAAAGTTTTTCTGTGAAATTCAGTTTGTTAAGGTCTATTTTTGTGACTTTTTTATCAAAGAAATCAATGGTCTTTTCCCGGTCTTCATCATTTTTGATGTAACCATGCGTCAGCATTTCGCTGTACAATTTCAAAGACAAATTAGAGAGCCGGGTTGCATATCTGTTTTGCAGGCTTATTTCGCTGGATTGTCTGATGAGTTCATCCGCTCGTCCATCGATACTTCTGGTAATGAATTGAGATTCAATGACTTTTTCAAGTTCAATGATTTCAGAGGCGATTGTTTTTTCATCCAATTCCAAAGCGGATTGTTTGGCTTTGTCCAGAATTTTCAAAGCTTGTTTGTGCAAGCCTTTTTGATAAAGAATATTGGCAAAATCAAGCTGTTCGCGAAGTTGCATCCTGTTATTCTGATGACTTGGATTGAGTCTCAGGCTTACCAGGATCTGCTTGTAAAGATGTGCTTTCAGATTGGAAAGCTGTTGTTTTGAGGATATTTTTTTCTCAAGAATGATTTCCTCGTTGTATTCTTTCATTTTATCCAATTCAGAAAAAAGCAGAAGAAATTTTGCATCTACATTAATTCCAAGACGATTGACGTATAACTTAAATTGCCGCTTTTCCGATGTGGAAAGTGACTTTATAAGGACAAATAAAAAATCTTTCTGTAATTCTGACATTGTAAAATTGAAATATTTAAATATCTGATAATTAATATTTTACTAATTATTTTGAATGAATCGAATATTGTATTTTTTCTAAAGTATTAATCTGATACAATAAATCAAATTCTACTTTTGAACATCAAAATTAGATAAAAACTCCATTATGAATCCTGAAAAAATTGAAATTTTTGATACGACACTGAGAGATGGGGAACAAGTCCCAGGATGTAAACTGAATACAGAGCAAAAATTAGTTATCGCAGAGAAACTCGATTTTTTGGGTGTTGATATTATTGAAGCGGGTTTTCCTATTTCCAGTCCCGGTGATTTTCAGTCGGTACAGGAGATTTCAAAAATCGTGAAAAATGCCAAAGTCTGCGGACTGACTAGAGCTAATAAAAAAGATATAGAAGTTGCGGCGGAAGCCTTGAAATATGCGAAAAGGCCAAGAATCCATACAGGAATCGGGACTTCGGATTCTCATATTAAATTCAAATTCAATTCTACGAGAGAGGATGTTTTGGAACGTGCTGTCGAAGCAGTAAAATACGCCAAAAATTTTGTGGATGATGTGGAGTTTTATGCGGAAGATGCAGGAAGAACGGATAATGATTTCTTGGCAAAAGTTTGTGAAGAGGTTATCAAAGCCGGAGCAACTGTTCTTAATATTCCTGACACGACAGGTTATTGTCTGCCGGAAGAATACGGTAGAAAAATCAAATATCTCAGAGATAATGTCAAAGATATTGACAAAGCGATTCTCTCTTGCCACTGTCACAACGATTTGGGAATGGCAACTGCCAATTCAATCTCAGGAATTATCAACGGCGCCAGACAAATCGAATGTACCATCAACGGACTTGGCGAACGTGCCGGAAATACTGCTTTAGAAGAAGTGGTGATGATTATCAAACAACATCCTGACCTTAATTTCTTCACCGATATCAATTCCAAAATGCTGAACGAAATGAGTTGTTTGGTTTCTGAAATGATGGGAATGCCGGTTCAACCGAATAAAGCAATTGTTGGAGCTAACGCATTTGCGCACAGTTCAGGAATTCATCAGGATGGCGTGATAAAAAATAGAGAAACCTACGAAATTATCGACCCGAGAGAAGTCGGAATCAATGAATCTTCTATTGTTCTTACGGCAAGAAGCGGACGTTCTGCTTTGGCTTATCGATTCAAAAATATTGGTTTTGATGTGACAAAGGTGGAATTAGACTTTTTGTATCAGGAGTTTTTGAAAATCGCGGATACCAAAAAAGAAGTTAATAATGATGATCTAAGCTTTATGATGAAAGCATTTAATCAAAAAATTGGATAGAAATAAAATGAGCCAAAACAAAACATTATTTGATAAAGTCTGGGACGCACACGTAGTAGAAACTGTTCCGGATGGACCTCAGGTGATTTATATAGACAAACACTTGATTCACGAAGTGACGAGTCCGCAGGCCTTTGCGGAATTGGAAGCGAGAGGTTTGGAAGTTTTTCGTCCAAATCAGATTGTAGCAACTGCTGACCACAACGTCCCGACTTTAGGACAGGAATTGCCAATCAGAGACGAATTATCGAGAACGCAAGTTCAGCAACTGACAGAAAATTGCGGGAAAAATAACATTAAGTTGTACGGACTTGGTCATCAATATCAAGGGATTGTTCACATCATCGCACCTGAATTGGGAATCACACAACCAGGAATGAGCATTGTCTGTGGTGACAGTCATACTTCCACGCACGGCGCTTTCGGAGCGATTGCTTTTGGAATTGGAACAAGTCAGGTAGCGCAGGTTTTTGCGAGCCAATGTCTCTTAATGAACAAACCAAAATCAATGCGGGTTTCGGTGAATGGAAAATTAAATAAAGATGTTCAGGCAAAAGATGTGATTCTTTATATTATTTCAAAAATCGGAACGGATGCCGGAACAGGATATTTCTGCGAATATGCAGGAAATATTTTCGAAGAAATGTCGATGGAAGGAAGAATGACCGTCTGCAATATGAGCATAGAAATGGGAGCGCGAGGCGGAATGATTGCGCCAGACGAAACCACTTTTGAATATGTAAAAGACAAAACCTTCGCTCCAAAAGGAGAAGAATGGACGGAGAAAGTTGAATACTGGAAAACTTTGAAATCAGATTCTGACGCCATTTTTGATAAAGAATTTGAATTCTCGGCAGAAGATATTCGTCCAATGATAACTTACGGGACCAATCCCGGTATGGGAATTTCCATCGATTCCAAAATCCCGATAGCTCAAAACGAATCTGAAGAAAAAGCTTTGAAATATATGGGATTGGAATCTGGACAATCAACATCGGATATCAAAGTGAATTATGTTTTTATCGGAAGCTGTACCAATGCGAGAATTGAAGATTTCCGTTCTGCTGCGAATTACGTCAAAGGAAAACATAAAGCGGAAAATATTGTGGCTTGGCTGGTTCCGGGTTCACAACAAGTGGCAAAACAAATTTATGATGAAGGATTGGATAAGGTTTTCAATGATGCTGGTTTCCAAATCCGCCAGCCGGGATGCTCAGCTTGTCTGGCAATGAATGAAGATAAAATCCCGGAAGGCGAATATTGTGTTTCCACATCCAACAGAAACTTCGAAGGTCGACAAGGTCAAGGTGCGAGAACACTTTTGGCAAGTCCATTAACCGCCGCAAAAGTTGCTGTGGAAGGCAGAATTCCTGCTTTTGAAAATTTGAATTAATAAACACTAGAAATTTAAAACATTGAATTTTAAATCTTGAAGTAGTAGTATGCAAAAATTAGTTTTAATAAAATCTCAGGCCGTTCCGTTGCCGAGCGAAAATATAGATACAGACCAGATTATTCCGGCACGTTTCCTAAAAAGCATCAGTAAAGAAGGTTTCGGCGAAAATCTTTTCAGAGACTGGCGGTATAACGTTCATACGAATGAAGTAAATCCAGATTTCGTTCTGAATAATCCTAAATATTCCGGTGAAATCTTGGTTGCGGGAAACAACTTCGGATGTGGAAGCAGCAGAGAACATGCGGCTTGGTCGTTGACAGATTACGGATTCAAAGTGGTTGTGTCAAGTTATTTTGCTGATATTTTCAAAGGTAATGCGCTTAACAACGGACTGCTTCCAGTGAAAGTTTCTGAAGAATATCTCAAAGATTTAATGGAAACGATTACGGGAAATCCTTCAACTCAAATTACTGTAGATGTAGAGAAACAAACGATTTCTTTCAATCAAAAAACAGAAAATTTCGAGTTGGATTCTTACAAAAAAATATGCCTGATGAACGGCTACGACGATATTGATTTTTTAATAAGTAAAAAAGACGCTATAAAAGCATTTGAACAAAAAACACAAAAAGTATATGAGCAAGAGTTATAAAATAGCAGTTCTGCCAGGCGACGGTATCGGTCCGGAGGTTACCAATGAAAGTGTAAAAATATTGAAAGTAATCGGTGAGGTTTTTCAATATAATTTCGAATTTAATTATGGGGTGATGGGAGCAGAGGCGATTTATCAGACCGGAAATCCTTTGCCGGACGAGACTTTGGAATTATGCAAAAATTCTGATGCTGTTTTGTTCGGAGCAATCGGCGACCCGGCATTTGACAATAATCCGGACGCAAAAGTTCGTCCCGAACAAGGTTTGCTCAAATTAAGAAAAGAATTAGGATTGTTTGCGAACATCAGACCAATCAAAACTTACGCTTCATTAATCAAAAAAAGTCCTTTGAAAAGAGAAATCGTGGATGGAACGGATATTCAAATCTATCGTGAGTTGATCAGTGGTATCTATTTCGGAGAAAAATTCACAGATGAAAACGGCGATTACGCCTACGACCTTTGCAAATATTCAAAAGAAGAGATAGCTGGAATTACACATTTGGCATTCCAAGATGCTCAGAAAAGAAAGAAAAAACTGACATTGATTGACAAAGCGAACGTTCTCGACACATCCAGACTTTGGAGAAAAATCGTGAAAGAAATTGCTTTGGAATATCCAGATGTTACTTTAGATTTTATGTTTGTGGATAATGCAGCGATGCAGATGATTCTTAATCCAAAACAGTTTGATGTGATTCTTACAGAGAATATGTTCGGTGATATTATCTCGGATGAAGCAAGTGTTATCGGCGGTTCAATCGGATTATTGCCGTCAGCTTCTATTGGCGATGATAATGCTCTTTTTGAACCTATTCACGGGTCTTATCCTCAAGCCAAAGGAAAAGGAATTGCGAATCCGATTGCTTCAATTCTTAGTGCCGCAATGCTATTGGATTATCTAAAATTAAATGTTGCTGCGGATAAACTTCGTCAAAGTGTGGAACACGCTGTCGAAAGCAAGTTTGTAACCGTGGATTTGAATGCTGAACAGAATTACTCGACATCAGAAGTTGGAGATTTCATTGCAGATTATATTCATTTCTCAGAAAAATCTTATTACAATTACGAAAATATCCAATTGGGAAAATCCACAATTGTATAAAATATTGATATGAAGCCAATAAAAAGAGCCGAAGAAATTCGGCTCTTTTTTCGTAAAATAATTTGATATATTTTAATCTTTATTTCCCAAAGAATCCATCTCATCGGTCATTCCTTCTTGGATGGTTGTTGTCATTTTTCTGTCATCTGTAAAATACAGATCGTTTTTAGCCTTTGCAATGATCCTTGCTCTTGTTGATTCTGGAATTGGATACTCTTTATGTCTGTCCGGATATCTATTGGCCAAATAATCTCTTGTTTTTTCTTCCACATCTATCGCACCATTTTCGTCTAAGATGGCTTTTGCAGCATTGGCATCCTCTTCTGTTTCTGTATAAACCGTAATCGTATTGCTGTCGATGCTTGCGTATTCATAGCGGTCTTTTTCAACGACATCATTGTCAAATAACCAATCAAAAAAATTAGCTTTTCTATCGGTATCGATATTTTCAAGCGCTTCAACTTCAGACTTTGAAATCGTATATTCATACAAACCAGCG
The DNA here is from genome assembly GCF_900102265.1 of Epilithonimonas hungarica. Taxonomy (GTDB): domain Bacteria; phylum Bacteroidota; class Bacteroidia; order Flavobacteriales; family Weeksellaceae; genus Epilithonimonas; species Epilithonimonas hungarica. The sequence goes on from NZ_FNBH01000001.1 coordinate 814,968, forward strand.
TTTTCCAGTTTTGTGATCACATCTCTGCTTTCTGTTTCGTTTGGGAAAATCCCGATAATAGTGTAAGACATAATAATATTTTTTTGGTGTTAAACATTTGTCTTTTTCTAAACAAAAATGATGTCACAGTCAGGATGTCAAAGAAATTTAACGTTATTTTAATATTTTGGGCGCCTTTATCCGTCCTCCGTTCCCGCTTTTTTCTTTTTAGTAAAAAAGAAAAAGAGCTCCACTCAGGCCGGGGCGCGCTTCGCACGACAGAAGTTTTTTCCACAAAAAAACCTTTCAGTTGTTTAAGAAAGGTTTTCGTTTGAGTTCGTAACAGATTATTAAAACGCCGAATCGTGCAACCTGCCCTGAATGGACTCTTCGAGAGCTTCAGAGTGGCAAAGTGGAGATTAAGCTACCCCAATAATTTTACTTGAATTTTGTGAATACCAATCCATCGATTTCATCAGAAGTTCTTTTTTCGTGATGATGATGGGGTTTTCTGTTATTTGTAAAGAATAGGTTATTTTTTGCTTTTGCAACGATTTTGGCATTAATACTTTCAGAATTCGAAAAATTTTGAAATTTCTCAGAATGATTTTCAAACATATATTCTCTAGTTTTTTCTTCAACATTCACTGCGCCATTATTGTCTAGGATATCTTTCACGATGTGTGCGTCCTGTTCTGTTTTCAGATGTACGGTGATCGTGTTGTGGTCGATACTTGCGTATTCGAAACGGGCAATATCGAGGTGGTTATCATCAAATAACCAATTCCAAAACCCATTTTTCTTCTCAATGGCTGCATTTTGTGAAATTTCCTCATCCGAGTGAGAAAGAATGTAGTCATTGTAACCTGCGTTTTCCAATTTTAAAAGGACTTTATCAGCTTCCATCTGATTCGGGAAAAGCCCTACTACAATATAAGACATAGCTGTAATGTTTTTAAGTGAAACGGAATTTAAAGAACACAGCGAAACCAAATTTGTTAACGTTTGATTTTCAATATTAAATATACATTAATTTATTAAACAAACCCAAATTTGATTAATTTTTTCTCGCTTTAGAATTAAACAGTTGTTTATTTTTGTGTAGGTTTTTAATAAAAAATCCTTTCAAATTTTGAAAGGATTGGTGGATATTTTTTTTAAAAGAAATTACTTTTCTGTATTATCTGTTTTTCCGTCTTTGTTGACCTTCGAACCTTTGTCGATGTCTTGTTTGTCAATATCAGGTGGATTTTTCTTATCAGAGGCAGCGGGAATATTTTTAAAATCCTCGGTCTGCTTTTTATTTTCAGAACTGTTGCTGTTTTCGGTCTTTTTATCAGGATTCATAACGGTGATTTTTTTATAATTCGATGGAAGGAAACGTATTCGTTTTATCTTCTATCGAATAATGCAAGGCCTTTGCCAAAACAAAAATTTCGTTAAGATTTTCTTTCAATTGTTTTTTACTCTGTTGTTTCAGACTTTCCTGATCCACACTTTTCGCCATATTTTTCTTGGCAGATTCCATAATGCCGTTGATGTCTTTCTGACTGAATCTGTTGATTGCGTAATCATCCATAAAATGAATCTTCACATCCGGAAAGATCTTGATTTCCGGCTGAGGCAATTCATTAATGATCACTTTTTTGTTAACAGTGTCCACATCGATTTTCATTCTTTTCAAATCATAAGAAACCTGTGCTTTCGCTGTCGTATAAAGTACCATCTCTCTTGGCAGAATATCAAATCCGGCAATGTTGGCTGCAGAACTTTTGTGCGTTTGAAAGCTGGAAAAATCCTGCTCCAAAACCACCATTTTGTTCATTTTCTGGATTTGATTCGTAATGAGAAAATAATCTTGATTCACTAGAGCCGCTTCATCTTTTTTGTTGCAGCTTCTCCATGACAGAAAAACGAAAACAGTTAAAATGATTCCGAAGATAAAGGAAAGTATGCCTGTATATTTATTCATTGATTTTATGATTTATCAGCAATATTCAAACTAAACTTATTAAAAAGAATTGTCAGTCTGAGGCTCTCGAAGACTGTTAAAATTATTTAAATAAACTTGAATTGTCTTTTTTCAGGATGTTAAGCAAATCCCTTTCCAAATATCCGGTTTCCGGCATTTCTGTGATTCTCCCGATTTCTTTTCCGTACTTTTTTACGATGATTGTAGGAACCCTGGTGATGTTATAAAGTCCTTCTTCTCCGGACGGCGATTCTTTTTTGCGGTTCACGGCGATGATTTGCATTTTGTCGGTATTGTATTTCAAAGTTTCCAAAATCTTTATCAATCTCGGAAATTCTCTGTGACTATCCTCGCACCAGCTTCCAACGAAAACGACCAAATTGTAGGAATTCAGTTTTTCCTTTTTCAATTCTGCCAAACTCGATTGGTCTATCTGATAACGATTGTATTCCTCATCAAACCAAGTTTTGAAAGGCTCTTTCCGGAACTGGTCAAGCGTTTGTGTTCCAAGCAGCATTTTTCCGTCGTTCTTGGATTCTACTTCACGATTGACAATTACTCTTTCTGCACAGGAATTGATGCTTGTCAATGCGATGATTCCTAATAAAATCGAAATTTTTTTCATTATGTTTTTTATTTTTTTAACACAATGTTCACAAAGGTTTTACACAAAGAACACAATTTTAAAACTTAATAATTTTATTTGTGAGCCTTGAGTTGATCTTTTGTGCCTTTTGTGGTTAATTATTGATAATGTCTGCCAAATCCGCAGCAGAATAGTATTTGTTCTTAAGAACCTTATTGTCCGCAACGCGGTGAACATTGTATTTGTCGCCGGATTTTTCGTAATAAGCATCGGTTCCTTTGGCTTTATAGAATTCTACAGTTTCCTGAGCCTGAACTTCGTTATCACAAGCTTTGGACATATTAGAGCGCTGAACTTCATTGAACAATTCCACGAATTTTTCTCCCAAACCAAATTCCAGAACAGCACCGCTCAAAACATACTGCAAATCGCAAAGTGCATCCGCAACTTCCACCAGGTCATTATCTTCGATGGCTTTTTTCAACTCATCCAATTCTTCTTGTAAAAGACTGACTCTCAAAGCTGCACGTTCTTTTGAAGGAATCTGAGGCGTATCAAGGATTGGTGCGTTGAAGGTTTTGTGAAATTCGGCTACCTGATTCAGGCTATCTAATTTTTCCATTGTTTTTCTAAAATTTTAACAAATATAAAAAATGCCGTCCAAGGAGACAGCATTTATAAGTTTTATTTACTACAAAAGTCATAAGAATTATTAAAAAGAACTTATGGCTTTTTTGTTATTGAATAATTAGAATTCTAATCACAGATATCTCTCCCAATCACCAATCTCTGGATTTCAGAAGTTCCTTCGCCAATTGTGCAAAGTTTTGAATCTCTGTAAAATTTCTCTACTGGGAAATCTTTCGTGTAGCCATAACCACCGAAAATCTGAACCGCATTATTAGAAATTCTTACACAAGCTTCAGAAGCATATAGTTTTGCCATTGCACCTTCACGCGTCATTTTTGCTTTTGCATTTTTAAGGTCAGAAGCTCTTCTGATCAATAGTTCAGATGCATCAATTTCTGTTGCCATATCAACCAACATAAAATTAACAGCTTGGAAGCTAGATATTGACTTTCCGAACTGATGTCTTTCCTGAGCATATTTAAGAGCCGCTTTGTAAGCACCTCTCGCAATTCCCAAACTCAATGCAGCAATAGAAATACGACCGCCGTCCAAAATTTTCATCGCTTGTTTGAAACCACTTCCAACTTCTCCCAATCTATGAGAATCCGGGACACGAACGTTATCGAAAATCAATTCTGCTGTTTCCGAAGCACGCATTCCCAATTTGTTTTCTTTTTTACCAGACGTAAAACCAGCCATTCCTTTTTCCAGAACAAAAGCTGTGGAATTATTCTTCGCCCCTTTTTCTCCCGTTCTTGTCATTACAACAGCAATATCTCCGGAAATAGCGTGAGTGATGAAGTTTTTTGCACCGTTGATAATCCAGTCATCGCCGTCTTTTACAGCGGTTGTGGACATTCCGCCGGAGTCAGAACCTGTATTGTGTTCGGTCAATCCCCAGGCTCCGATTACTTTTCCGGATGCCAACTGAGGAAGCCATTTTCTTCTCTGTTCTTCGTTCCCGAATTCATAAATATGATTCGTACAAAGTGAATTGTGTGCAGCCACGGATAATCCGATAGAAGGGTCAACCTGAGAAATCTCGTCCAAAATGGTCACATATTCCTGATAACCAAGCCCAGAACCGCCATATTCTTCAGGGATCACAATTCCCATAAAACCAAGTTCGCCCAATTGGTGGAATAATTCCACTGGGAAAGTCTGGCTCTCGTCCCAATCCATAATATTTGGGCGTATATTTTTTTCGGCAAAATCTTTGGCCGTTTCAGCTATCATTTTTAGGTTGTCCATAGTGGCAGTTTCCATATTTTTATCTTTGTGCCCAAATATAGAAAAATTAGGTTAAGCACAATTTTTTTTTAAAGTTTGTTTTTTCTTCTGTAAGAATCGATGTTTTCATTATTTTAGCATAGAAATTTTTCATAATGAATCCAAAACTGAAAACCCTGTTTTTCTTTCTCATCGGAGCATTTGCCGGAATCTCGGTAATGTATTTGATCTCGAATTATAAAATCGAGAAGAGAAATGAAATTTCGTCGGAAGTTAGAAGTCAGAGATCGGATGTTGCACGATCTGAAACTAAGTTTGATGCCGAAAAACCTTCTGACGGAAATGTAATACAAGAATTGACGAATGAAACGAAAGTTATTTCTTACGTCAAATCGAATCATAAATTGCCCGATTATTATATCACAAAATCCGAAGCAAAAAACAAAGGTTGGATTCCGTCAAAAGGAAATCTATGTGAAGTTTTGGAAGGAAAAGCAATTGGAGGCGATAAATTCAGTAATCGTGAAAAGCAATTACCAAAAGGCGAACAGTATTACGAAGCTGACGTCAACTACAATTGTAGAAACCGAAATGCAGACCGAATTGTCTTTACCAAAAATGGCGACGTTTGGCTCACGAAAAATCATTATAAAACTTTTGAGAAAAAATAGTCAGATGCTTGAGGTCAGAGGTAGGAAGATTTCAGGTTCGGTTCTTCGGCTCCGCTCAGAATGACATTAAGATCCAATATTAAAAACTTCGGGCCTCGGTCTTCCGACTTCCGACAAAAATTAGAAAAATGAAAGAAATATATATAGATTTCGCCAACATTGGCGATTATGAAGATCTTTACGAACAACTGAAATCAAAATTGGAATTGCCGGAATATTTTGGCGATAATCTGGATGCACTCTCGGACGTGATTTCCGGCGAATTGGAAATGCCACTTCATCTGGAATTTGTGAATATGAGCGTAGATCAATTAGAGCTTTTCGAAGACCTTTTGACCACGTTGGAAGATGCAGAAGATGAGATGGAAGGTTTTACATTCAGTTATTATCTTGAACAATACGAAGATGAAGAATAATATCAGAAAAGCGACTCGGGAAGATTTGGTTCAGCTTTCACAATTGTTTGATGAATACAGAATGTTCTATCACAAAACATCGGATTTGTCTGGTGCACAGCAATTTTTATCCGAAAGATTGGAAAGAAAAGATTCTGAAATATTTCTTGTAGAAGATGAAGGAAAATTGGTTGGATTTGTTCAATTGTATCCCTTGTTTTCATCCACACGAATGAAGCGTTATTGGTTGTTGAACGACCTTTATGTCAATGCAGGTTTTCGTGGAAAAGGTTTTTCTAAAGCGTTGATTGAGGAAGCAAAACAACTTTGCAGAACATCTGATTCCTGTGGAATGTATCTGGAAACGGGCAAAGAAAATATGATTGGAAATCAATTGTATCCAAGCGCAGGTTTCAAGAAATATGATGAAGTGAATTTCTATGAATGGGAAATGGATTGATTGGTTATGAATGATGAATCGAAAACCTTGAATCTTGAACCTAAAACCTTGAAAAAAATAATGACAGAATTCGAAAAATATATACAGCGTTATCTTGATCTGGTTCCTTCAGAGAACTGGATTGAAGAGATGAAAACTGCTTCCGACGCCACTTTGGAAATCTATGAATCTCTTTCCGAGGAGCAAGGTAACTATGCTTACGCAGAAGGAAAATGGAGTTTGAAAATACTTTTGCAGCATCTCATTGATACTGAAAAAGTCTTTGCTTACAGAGCTTTGAGGTTTTCCAGGAAAGATCAGTCTTTGGTTTCTGGGTTTGATGAAGAAGCTTGGGCGGATAATTCTTATGCAGATAATCGAACTATGAAAAGCTTGATTAAGGAATTCAAATTAACCAGAAAATTATCAATTAAATTCTTTAAAAATCTTCCTCAAGAAGCACTTGAATTGATTGGAATTGTGAATGGAAATGACATCAAAGTGGAAACCATTGGGAAACTAACCGTTGGTCACAACCTCCATCATCTGAATATTATCAAAGAAAGGTATTTGCCGAATCTTTGAGTAGTTTGAGAGTCAGAGAGTTTTAGGGTGTTAGAGTTTAAAAGTAACTCTCAAATTCTCCCACGCTAAAACTCTCCAACTTATTTCTTCCTACTCAAATACTTCCTCCCCGGAATAAAAAGCAACAAAGCGCCAATCACAAAAAGACAAAGCCTGGAAAGGAAATCCCCACTTTTGGTGTAGAATGTTTCTTTGTCAATCAAATTAACTTTTGCTGTCAACACACCTTTTGCGCCGTAAGGTAATTCATCCACAATATCGCCTCGGGAATTGATGTGCGCACTTGTTCCGCTGTTGGCAGCTCTTGCGATTTCCCGTCGGGTTTCTATCGCACGAAGCTTCGCATAGACCAGTAATTGCTTATGTCCCTGCGAATATCCCCACCAGGAATCGTTGGTCACGATTGTGAGAAGATTAGCACCTTTTTTGACATAACCGGTCACGAATTCTCCATAGATACTTTCATAGCAAATGATTGGCGCGATCACAGATTTGTTGTAAGGATTGGCGAAAACTTTTCTTTCTGTAGAAATTCCAAGAGAACGTGTTGTTCCACCTAAATCCAACATTACGTTTCCTAAAATCGGTTTGAAGAAATTGATGTAAGGAAAAATTTCCACACCAGGAACCAGCATTGCTTTGTGATAGATTTCCGGTTGTTGATTCGGGATGATTTGTATTGCCGAATTATATTCGTCCACCCAGATTCCCTGACTGTCGAGATAACTTGCTGTTGATGGCTTCTCTTCGTCTTCTCTATAAACATAATAGCTGGAAATCCCGCCTGAGAAAACAGATTTCGGATGTTGAGTAAGGAAAGTCTTGATATTATTAATCAACAAACTGTTATTAAAACCTCTTTCGCTGATAGAACCTGGACCAGGGAGTGAAGTTTCGGGCGAAAGATATAAATCGATTTTTGATTTTTTATCGCTCTGTAAAACTGAATTTTCTGCAGCCAGTTTCAATAAATCACTTTCAATCGTCAAACTATCTTTCTGATATTTTTCATTGTAAGGGTCAAGCGCTGGTTGAAGCATAGTTACATTGATTGAACCAACAGTTTCTGGCGAATAATTGTAATATCTAACCAAAGAAATAATCATAGGTAAACCAATAAAAGCAACAGACAATGAAATATTTTTAATCAATGATTTTTTCTGTCTTCCAGCTTCCCAAATTCTTATCGTGTAAAAAACTAAAACATTACAAACCAAAATCCAAAAACTTCCTCCTGTTGCACCTAAAGTATCATACCATTGGATAAACTGATGATAATCTGCAAACACATTTCCGAGATTCAGCCAAGGCCAAGTGAATTCCCAAACGAGATGAAGCTTTTCAAAACACATCCAAATCGCTACAAAAAATACCAATCCAAAATAAGTTCCTTGACTTTTCTTGTAAAAATGATAAGCCAAGAAAACCAAAGCCATAAAAAATGAATTGGTCAAAACAGGAAACAGAACTGCCAAAAGAGATTTGCTTCCGTCAGGCAATTGCGAATTATATAGCCAGCCTGTAGTAACAAAGTTCCAAATCAAAAAAGTAAGATATGAGAAACCGAAAACCGCCAAGCTTTTTTTCTTGATATCACTGAATTTGGTGATGTTATGTTCTGCCATCAAAAGCGGAACCCAAGCAAAAAATATAAAAAACGGAATCCCATAAGTCGGCCAGCAAATGGCTAATAAAACTCCGGAAATCAAAGCTAGTAAAAGGTTTTTCATTGTTGATTTAATTAAATTTTATCGACACTAAAAAATAATGAGAGATTTTGAATTTTTCTCCCAATTTCTCAGGAGCAATATCCGATTGAGCAACTTCACAGTAAGAACCAGTTCCGTCTTCGTGAATCGTTGGCGTTATGATAGCAAAAATTGCATTTTTTTTATTGATGTCTAAACTTATATCTTCTTTGCTGCCTAGGAAATTCTTCAGTGCATAGTCATCTTCTTCATTGTGTAATTTAGAGTAGAATTTCTTGGAATAAAATCCTTGTCCGGAAATAGTTTTTCCAATGACGAACGTTTTTAGTTTTCCATCGGATAATTTGAAAGCAAATTTTAGAGATAATTTATCTTTATCAATTTTGAAAATGTCGGCTTCAGAGCCATCAAAAAGAACAGAAGTTTTCACTAATTTTCCTTTTTTGAATTCTTCCAGAACAATTTTGTAAGTTTTCCCTTTTAGATTTTCGGATTGAAAATTAAGTTTATCAAAAAAAATATTTTCAAAATTAATTAAGTCCTGAATGTCTTGATTTTCACTTCCATAATTAGAAGTTACTTTTACATTTTGAGCAAAAGCTAAGCTTGAAATTAAAGAGTATATTAGTTTTTTCATTTTTTTGAATTAAATTTTAAGAAAACATCTTCTTTCTCAAGAAATAAAATCCGGCTCCCAAAGCTCCCAAAATTCCCAAAGGCAAAAGAAGATTGAACCATTGCCAGTTGGATTTTTCTGAATCAATTCTCTGTCTGTCGAGCAATCTTACTTCAATTGTCCTGTCTCGTAGTTCCATTATATTACTGTCGTCTAGCAGATAATCCAAAGCATTTCTCAGAAATTGAGCATTTCCATAATGTTCTTTGGTTAATAAATCTTCTCCCAAAGGAAGCGGTTGTCCTTTCCAGATTTGATTTCTGGCAATATCACCGTCAGCAATTACAAGCATTTTATTCTCAGGACTTTGAGCTTTGAATCCAGGATAAGAATTTTTCTCACTTCTCGTCGCATAAGCGGATTTAAATTTTCCTTCCAGAGCCACCGCAAAAATCTTCGGTGGAGTAGGACGTTCCATTTCTCCGATGCTGTCTGTTCTTACAATTTCAGAAAGTGCAACATAATTCGGAACAGTTTTGCTCGTTGTTCTTTCGCTGGATTCGAACAGGACTTTGGTCTTGATATTTGGTCTTCCCAATGTATCAATCGAAGTTGGAAATTCGAATTTTACAGGGTTGATGTTCTTCGTAATCGGATTTTTAGTTTCTGCGATTCCTAAAGGAAAATATGGCCAAAGGAAACTGCTGTACTGTGGGTTACCGGCAACTTCACCTGAAACGATTCTTACCAATGCCGATTTTTTCATATCCTTGGTGAGAGCCGGAGTAATTCTTAGTCCATAATTGAACATAAAATCTGTCAGATTAAGGTCAATCGGGTAAGCCATAATTTTCTTGGCTTGGAAAAGTGTGTCCATTTCAGCATTGACTGCATCAATCATCCAAAGTGTTTTTCCTCCGTTCATAATATATTGGTCAAGAATCACTTTTTCGTTATCAGTAAACGCTTTTCTTGGTTTTGCGATGACAACAGCATCCATTTGTTTTAGTTTTGGAACGTCGGCCAAAGATAATTCGGTTTTGTTTTCCGGAATGATTGGCCCAATATTGTAATTCTCCATTGCCAAATCCAAAAATCCACGAAATTCATCCGGACCTAATTCTTGTTGATTAACCAAGAAACCAATATTCTTCGCCGTTTCTTCCGTCATTCCTTTGATTGTGGAAGCGAAGTTATATTCTAGGTTTTCAATCGATTTGCTCAATTGCGTTGCTGCATCAATTCCGGATTGTTGAACAATCAATGGAACCGAGGTTCCGTAACCGTTATACTTGATTGCAGCATAAGGAAACATCACGATTTCCGAGATTTTTCCGTCTTTCATATCCGGAAGAATCGAAGGCTGCATTCCCATTCCTTTCAACGTATCCTGCGGAATTTTCTCAGCGATCGGGTCACGGAATTTGTAATCGATTTTCGGATTGATTTTTCGGAACTCGTCCAGCATAAATTTGGTTTCGTTCGAGAGCTGTTTAAAAGAAGCTGGAAAATCGCCTTCAAGATAAACTTCAATAGTCATCGGTTTTTTTACATTTTCCAAAACCTTGATTGTGGAATCAGAAAGTGTGTAGCGTTTTTCCGCTGTCAAATCGAAGCGTTTATAAATGATGCCGCTCATCCCAATGATTAGGACAATGGCTACAATTAGCAAAATGATTTTATTTTTTTTATTCATTTTTCTATTAGAATGAATTTTTATAATTTATTTTTTTGGCAGCTATTTCCGCCTGTAGTTTATCCTGAGCTTGTCGAAGGGCTCCCAATTTGTCACTCTGAGGCTCTCGAAGGGTCCTGCTCAAGTTGGGCTGCAAAGATTCGACGTTTCAATTGAAAGTCTTTCATCTTTTTTCTTGAATCTTTCCTTACTTCTTTTTCCAGACAAACCAGCTTGCCAATCCCAATCCCAAAAATATCACGAAAAGAAAATAACAAACATCTCTTGTATCTACCTGACCTCTTGTGAATGCCAGAAAATGCTGATAAAATCCAATATTCTGTAAAATATAATCTGCGCCTCCCATTAATTTGTAACTCGCCAATTGCTCAATCCCAAAATAGAGAATGAAACAAAGGAAAACTCCCAATAAATAAGCCATAATTTGATTCGATGACAAGGAAGATGCTAAGATCCCGACTGCAGAAAAAGCAGCAATCAGAATTGTCAAACCGATATAACTTCCGAAAGTCATACTTCCATCAATATTACCTTCCGGAACGCCTAAAATGTAAACGGTGTAATAATAGACCAGCGACGGCAGCAGACATAAAATACCAACCAACCAAACGGAAAGGAATTTTCCGCCAACGACTTCTGTGATTTTTACCGGTTGGGAAAAAAGCCAAAACAGTGTTCCGGATTGTTCTTCCTCAGCCAAAGTTCTCATACTGATGGCCGGAATAATGAACATAAAAAGCCAAGGCGAAAGCACAAAGAAACTTTGTAAAGTGGCGCTTCCAATCTCGAAAATGTTGAAGTTGTTCTCGAAGAAGAATAGGAATAATGCGGAGATGATACTGAAAGCGGCGATGATAAGCCACGCACTCCAGTTTCCGAAAAAATTCCAAAGTTCTTTTTTGAATATTGCTATCATAAATGAGTTGTAGGGTTTGAGTGTGTTAGAGTTTTAAGAGTTTTAGTTTAGTCCTTTTTTTATGCTGAAGCTCTCGAAGTATTCAATCTTTACTCTTTGTTCTTTTATCTTTATTCTTATTCTTATTTACCATTTTTACAATCGAAGTTATCAGAATAATGATCCCGAAAAATCCGAGTAATAACTGCCACCAATATTGTATAACGGAATATTTGAGAATTACTGTAAAAACGACAGCGAATAAAATAAAGGTTGCAATTTCGTTGAATTGTCGAAGCTTGATATTCGGAATTGAGAGTGTGTTTCCGTTGAGGTTTTTCAATTCTTTCACTCGCTTCCAACACCAGAAATGGTAGATCCCAAGTCCTACGAGAAATGTCAGTTTCAGATGAAACCAAGGTGTTTTCAGCAATCCGGGATTCAGATAGATCATCGTCAATCCGCTTAATAACATCAATATTCCTGCGGGAACAGTAATGATGTTCCAAAGTCTGACTGCCATAAAACCATATTGATTTCTGAGAATCCGTTGCTTAACTTCATCAAACTCGTCGGTATCTTTATAATAGACAAATAATCTCACGAGATAGAAAATCCCGGCAAAGTAACTTACCATAAAAATAATGTGAATCGCCTTGATTATAGAATACAGCATCTATAGACTTTTTTGCAAAGATACTTCTTATTGGCAGAAGATAAAATATGATTTACGTGTGAAAGTTTTCGATATTTCCGGGAAATTGATCAAAGATTTTGATGCGTCATCTATTTCAAAAAATATATTTGATGTTTCAAAATTGAAAACAGGCAATTACGTGGTGATAATCAAAACAGAAAAAGATACGTTGAACAAGAAACTGATCAAAGAATAAAAAACAAATCATTAAATTAAAAATAGTCGAAAATTACTTTCGGTTATTTTTTTTTAGAATATTAATTTCATAAATAAAATTTAATAATAAAATGTAATTTGAAAAAAAATCCCTTTTTTTGTAAGAAATAAAAAATAAAATATGAAGAAACAATTACAATTGCTATTGGTCGTTCTTTTTGGCTTTTTAGGTTTTGCCCAGGCATTAAGACCAATTGCTAAAGAAGTCAATGATTATCATTCAAAAAAAGTGGCGTTTCAAGCTGTCAATCTTTTTAGCTTAGATAATAGTGGTAGGCAGATCGCTTATCAGCAAGCAGCAAGAGACGCAAGGGTTTTGAAACTGGATAAGAGCAAGCTTTCACATATCTTGTCGGATAGACCACAAGCTATGGAATTCACTTTTCCTTTTGAGGATAGAGAATTGGTAGTGGAAATGGTAAAAGTGGATATTTATTCCCCTGAATTTAATATTGAGACCAATAAAAAGAAAGTCAATGATTATCAAAAAGGCGTTTTCTACAGAGGAATTGTCAAAGGTGATAATAAATCAGTGGTTGCATTCAGTTTCTTTGATAATGATGTGATCGGTGTAGCATCCGCACTTAATATTGGAAATGTAACCTTGGGCAAAGCTGTGAACTCGGATGATTTTGTGGTCTATAATGATCAGAAGTTAACAGGGACCAATCCTTTTATTTGTGCAGCTGATGAATTGATGGACAATGAAAGGCAAAAAATTAAATTTGATCCAAAGTCCAAAACTCCACAGATGACCAGTTCTTGTGTGAGGGTTTATTATGAAATTTGTAATCAACCTTTTCAGCAAAACGGATCGAATCTGACCAACACTGTCAACTGGATCTCTGCAGTTCATAATAATATTAATACACTCTATGTGAATGATGGTGTGAAGATGTCCCTAAAAACCGTGTATGTTTGGGAAACTGCCGATCCTTACACTGGAACGTATAATCAGAACCTTGCCGCTTTTAGAGTAAACAGACCAACTTTTGACGGGGATCTGGCACATTTGGTAAACTACCCGTCTACTACGAGTGTGGCCTACCTTAATTCTCTTTGTGGAACCTATAAATATGCCTATTCTGGAATCAATATGACCTATAATAATGTTCCGACCTACTCTTGGACTATTATGGCAATGACCCACGAGATGGGGCATGCTCTAGGTTCTCCCCACACACATGCTTGCGCTTGGAATGGGGATAATACACCTATTGACTGGTGTGGACCAACTGCCAGACCGGCAATTATTGATAGTGAGGGTTTGGTGTGTACTTCCGATGTGATACCTGCAAATGGTGGTACTATTATGAGCTACTGCCATCTGATGCCTGTAGGAGTTAATTTGTCCCTGGGCTTTGGAGAACAACCAGGAGCTCTTATCAGACAAACAGTTGATTCTAAAGCATGTCTGGGAACAGATTGTACAAATGTATGTACAATTACTGTGACTTCTCTGGCGATCAGTAATGTTACAAAGACAGCTGCTACTGTTACCATTTCTGATGCAACATCTTCTAAATGGAAATACCGAGTGGTCAAAATGGACGGTACCATTGTGAAATCCGGAAATACAACTGTGAAAACCCTGGCAATTGATGGTCTTTCTCCCAATACTTTCTACAAAGTGGAAGTAGGAACAGATTGCTCAGGAGCTTATCAAAGAAGCCAAATGATTTTGACGGATGATGACTGGTGTGGTAAAACGATAACAGATTCTGGTGGAGCAAACGATAATTATACAGATAACGAAACATGGACTAAAACTTTCTATCCAGATTCCCCAGGGCAAAAAGTAAAAATTACTTTTCAAGAATTTGATTTGGAACAAGGCTATGATTTTCTGATGATTAGAAATGGGATAGCAAATTCTCCCACTTTTTCCGGTGCCGCTAACCTAAGTGGAACATCGCTCCCTGCCTCTTACCAATCTACACATTCAACCGGTGCCATTACTGTTACCTTCACTTCAGATGGGGGTGTTACGGCAAAAGGGTTAAAGGCTTTGCTTAGTTGTGGTGTTTTGGCAGCAGATGATGTTGCAGGTCTTAAAGATATTTCATTGTCTCCAAATCCTGTTAAAAACCAATTTGTCCTTAACAATTTTGGAAAGATTGCGTCCGTTAAGGTTTTCGATACTTCTGGGAAATTGATCAAAGATTTTGATATGACATCTATCTCCAAAAACATGTTTGATGTTTCCAAACTAAAGACCGGCAGTTATGTTGTGATGGTAAAAACTGACAAAGAAACGATAAGCAAGAAAATCATTAAAGAATAATATTCGTGAATTAATAAAAAAATAGTCAAAATGTGAGTTTTGACTATTTTTTTTGAAAAATTTTAATAAAACTCTTTGTTATTGTAGGGCGGCTTTGTTTTAAAATAAAAAAAAGTCAATTTTAATTGAAATTTTTAATTAATATAAAATAGTTAAAATTTAAATTATGAAGCTGATTTTGAAAAAAAAGTCTTTTTTTTGTACGATAAATTTAATTGTATTAAAATATGAAGAAAATTCTACAACTGCTATTTTCGGTATGTCTTTTCGGATTTGGGGCTGCACAAGTCCTTAAACCAATTGCACAGAAAGTAGCAGATCAAAAGACGGCTAAGAGAAATTTTGCCAAGTTCAGTCCTTTTGCAAAGGATGTAGCTTCCAAAAATGCGGCTGTCTACAACAATGAGGCGTCCGACGTGACGGTTATGCAGCTGAAAACCGCTGAACTGCAAAGAATAGTAAGCGAGAAACCACAAGCCATGGAACTTAGTTTTCCTTTTGAAGGTGGAGATGTTACTGTAGAACTTATAAAGAATGATATTTTTGCTGGTGGCTTTAAGGTAGGAACCGATAAAGGTGACGCTAACTATACACCCGGGGTTTATTATCAGGGAATTATAAAAGGAGACAATACCTCTGTAGTTGCTTTCAGTTTTTTTGATAATGATATTGTGGGAGTGGCTTCTACAAATGAATTGGGAAATATTGTTGTAGGAAAAGCTAAGAGTTCCCAGGATTTTGTTTCTTACAGCGATTATAAGTTGAAGTCTAAAAATCCTTTTTCTTGTAGCGCAGACGAACTGCCTGAGAACAAAATTAATAAACCTTCTTTTGACCCGAATGCAAAAAAGGCTTCCAAAGATGCAAATAGCTGTATAAGAATTTATTTTGAAGTAGGTTATGGACCTTACACGCAGAATGGCTCTAACGTAACTTCCACTTCAAACTGGGTGACGGCTTTGTTCAACAATATCAAGACGTTGTATGATAATGAAAGTGTGAAGGTTGCAATTAGTGAGATTTATGTATGGACATCTACAGATCCTTATTCTGGACAACCGAGCACGATTCTTAACCAATTCAGAACTACTAGAACTACTTTCAATGGAGATGTTGCTCAATTGATTAGAAATCCTGCTACAACAAGTGTAGCATATGTCAATTCAATTTGTAGTGTTTACAAATATTCTTACTGTGGTGTAAATGCTCAAAATATTGCTGTCCCAACTTATTCCTGGAATATCGAGGCGATGACCCATGAGCTAGGACATAATTTCGGTTCTCCACATACCCATGCTTGTGCTTGGAATGGAAATAATACAGCCATTGATGGTTGTGGGCCTGCATCAGGGAATGATGAAGGTTGTGATGGGCCGCTTCCTACAACTACAAAAGGAACGATCATGAGCTATTGCCATTTAGTGGGCTCTGTTGGAATCAGTTTTGCGAATGGGTTCGGACAACAGCCGGGTGATTTGATTAGACAGACCATTGCAGGTAAGCCATGCTTGGGTTCTGACTGTATCAATTCTTGTGATGTGACTGTTACTGGAGTTACTTTAAGTGCATTGACCGGAAATTCTGTTACAGCTACAATAGCAGATGCCACAGGTACAACTTGGAAATATCGCCTTTCAAAAACTACAGATGATACAGTGGTACAATCAGGTTCTACAAGTAATAAAGTTCTTAATTTCAATGGTCTGGATCCCAACTCATTCTATAAAATAGAAATAGGGACAGAATGTTCTGCAACATATCAGCAGGCTCAAGTTTTTATAACCGATGGCTCTTGGTGTGGAAAGATCATAACTGACACTGGTGGAGAAAACGGAAATTATTCCAACAACGAAAACTGGACAAAAACCTTCTATCCGGACGCTCCTGGACAAAAACTTAAAATAAACTTTACTGAGTTCAATCTAGGTGCCCATTATATAACACTGAGAAACGGGTTGGCAAACTCTCCCGTATTCACAGGAGCTGCAAGGCTTTCAGGAAGCACAATTCCCAACTCTTATGAATCTACACATGAGTCTGGAGCTATCACATTGACCTTCAGGTCTGATGATTCTTTTGTAGGTTCAGGTTTCAAAGCTAACTTTAGCTGTACGGTACTTGCTGTGGATGATGTAGTGAATTCTAAAGATGTGGCATTGTACCCGAATCCGGTGAAAAATCAATTTACATTGAAGGGAATTACGAAAATGAAATCTGTTGAGGTTTATGATATCTCAGGAAAATTGGTAAAACAGTTCGATACAGACAGCCTATCTAAGAATACTTTCGATGTATCTAGACTGAAAACAGGAAACTATGTAGTTCAAGTGAAAACGGAGAATGATAGTTTTAGTAAAAAATTGATCAAGCAATAATATCATTTAAATCATTAATAAAAAAACCGACATTATTGTCGGTTTTTTTATTCGAATTCTATGAAGATCTTTTCGCCGGTACTCAGTCCGAAAAGAGAAGAAGCACCATTTGTTAAATTCCCTTTGTAAATGGTAATCTCCAGAAGGTCCACATCATTGAAGATAACAGATGATTTCCCGTGGAATTCCTGTTCTCGGCTCCAATCCGTAACGACATCGGTGTATTGGTCTGATATTTTTGATAGGACTATATTTCTGAATTTCACTGTGAAATTTTTTGATATCGAAGCATGCTTTTCAAAGAACTTTCGTCCGATATTAGAGACCACGTTTCCAAAATTATCAATATACATCACTTCCCCTATGATCATTTTTTCAGCTTCGTTATAGATTGCTCTTGGGAAGGAAACTTCTTTTATGGTTTTGATCTTTCTTCCGATCACTTCTGGTAGTCCACCTTTGTAGAGATGCATTGCTGATGGTACAAAGATTTCTGTAGCAGGAAAAACCACCTTATCATCAAAACGATTGTTAAGTGTGATCTCATAGAGAGCTTCAGGTTTTATATCGAAAAACATTAAGTTTATTATACCATTATCTGCGGAGATGAAATAATGCCCGTCTATTTTTGTAATGATATTTTTTCTTGCTTTGCTATAAAAGCTGTCCACACAAATTATGTGGATGCTTCCTTCTGGGAAGAATTTATAAGCGTTCCGAACGATGTAGGCTGTTTGTAAAAGATTATAAGGTGTAATGTCATGTGTGATATCTACCGCTTTTACTTCCTCGCTCCAACTGAGGATTTTACCTTTCACACTTGCAACTCGGTGGTCCACAAGCCCGTAATCTGAAGTAAGGGTGATAACTGACATTTGTTTTTCGGATTTGTTGCAAATTTAATATAATTCAATTTTTTAACCGCCATAACTTATCAAATCTATTCATATATTTGTTAGACTAACCACTAATATTATATATGTTCGAAATAAATTATGAACTTGAAGGGATAAACACCAAAACGTTTTATGGTGTTCAGAATCAAAATTTCAATCTTATAAAATCCAGTTTTCCTACACTTAAGATCACAGGCAGGGACAATTTCGTATTTGCAATGGGAAACCGGGAGACCTTGGATCTGCTGAAGAAAAAGCTTGATGATGTTTCGGATTATATCTCCAAGCACAATTCTTTGGAAATTAAGCAGCTGGAGTCTCTCCTTAAACTGAAAGACGATTCCGAGAAACAATTGATTTTTGATCAAGACATCATTGTAAAAGGTGTTAATGGAAAAGTTATCAAGGCCAAAACAACAAATCTGAAGAAGCTGGTGAAAGTTTCGGAGAAAAAAGATATGGTCTTTGCGATTGGACCGGCAGGAACAGGTAAAACTTATACTAGTGTGGCTCTAGCAGTTAGGGCACTTCGTGACAAAGAGGTCAAAAGAATTATTTTGACGAGACCAGCTGTAGAAGCAGGGGAGAGTTTAGGGTTTCTCCCAGGAGATCTCAAAGAGAAGTTGGACCCGTATTTACAGCCTCTTTATGACGCGCTGAGAGACATGATCCCACACGAGAAACTCGAAGGTTATATGGAGAAAAAGGTTATAGAAGTTGCACCTTTGGCCTTTATGAGAGGGCGGACTTTGGATGAAGCTTTTGTAATTCTGGATGAGGCTCAGAATACCACGCACTCTCAGATGAAAATGTTTTTGACGAGAATGGGAATGAATGCCAAGTTCATTATTACAGGTGATCCGAGTCAGGTCGATCTGCCTCCGAAACAACAGTCTGGACTTAAAGAATCCATGACGATTTTGAAAGATGTGGAAGAGATTGGATTTGTGCATCTTACAGAGGAAGATGTTGTCAGGCATCCGGTGGTTAAGAAGATTATTGTTGCTTATAACAACAGCGAGAAAAATAAGTCTTGATGTTTGGTATAAAACTTGGTAATAGTTATTTGAAAATTTAAATTTTTAGAACTATGAAAAAGTTTTTTTTACTAACTGCTTTTGCAGTTTTTGGACTTGCTAATGCGCAAGAAGGTTTCAAATTGGGTGCTCATATTGGTGTTCCTACAACAGGAAATTCTGATTTCACATTAGGATTAGATGCAGCTTACAGATGGAATCTTGCAAAAGGTTTCGACCTAGGTGTTGCAACTGGATATTCACATTACATTGCAAAAAGTTATGATTCTCCTGGATATGGATCTTTTAAAGGTGAAGATTTCGGATTTATTCCGGTAGCAGTGTCCGGTAAATATTCATTTAGTGGTGCTCCTATTGCTGTTGGTTTAGATTTAGGTTACGGAATATCAACAAATGATAATGTAAACGGAGGATTATATGCGTTGCCAAAATTTATGTATAATATGCCTGTTGGAGAATTATATGTAGGTTACCAAAGTATTTCAGGAAAGTATGATAGAAGGTATTATGATGATCATCCAGGAATAGGAAAAGAAACCGTAGGAGCAGTCATTGTAGGGTTCAACTTTAATTTGAAGTAGTATATTTTAAAATCAGAATAGTTAAAAAAACTCCAGTCAATACTGGAGTTTTTTTGATGTCCAAACTGTTTGTTTAGAAAGTGGTTTGTTTCTCTTTTGTGCAAATTTCATATGCATAGATTTTTAGACGTCATTTAAAAATCGTATTTTCGCAAGAAAGCAAATCTAACAAAATGAGCAAATCAATCGAAGAGCTGAAAAGCCTTTCAACGCAGATCAGAAGAGATATTCTGAGAATGGTTCACGCTGTAAATAGTGGTCACCCGGGAGGTTCTCTTGGTTGTACAGAATATTTCGTAGCACTTTACGGAGAGATCCTGAATTACAAATTGCCTTTCACGATGGAAGGTAAGAATGAAGATCTTTTTTTCCTTTCCAACGGGCACATTTCTCCCGTATTTTATAGTACTTTGGCGAGATTCGGATTCTTTCCGGTTGCAGAATTGGCAACTTTCAGAAAACTGAATTCCAGATTACAAGGTCACCCAACGACCCACGAGGGTTTACCGGGAATTAGAGTAGCATCGGGATCTTTAGGTCAAGGACTGTCTGTAGGTTTGGGCGCTGCACAAGGTAAAAAATTGGATAAAGACGATGCATTGGTCTACACACTTCACGGAGATGGGGAGTTGCAGGAAGGTCAGGTTTGGGAAGCTTTTATGTATGCCGCTGCTAAGAAAGTGGACAATATCATTTCAACAATAGATTATAATGGGAGACAGATCGATGGAGATACGGACGATGTATTGTCATTAGGTGATCTTCATGCGAAATTGGAAGCCTTTGGATGGTTGGTATTAGAAGAGAAAAATGGTAACGACCTGGAGGCTGTTATCGCGATTCTTAATAAGGCAAAATCTGAAACAGGAAAGGGAAAACCTGTAGCGATTCTTCTTCATACGGAGATGGGCAGTGGGGTAGATTTCATGGTGGGAAGTCATGCTTGGCATGGAAAGGCTCCTAATGACGAACAGTTGGATGCAGCTTTCAAACAACTGTATTTAGAAGCGCCTGCTGATTATTAATCATCATTGTTTTGAAAAAGATCACAGTATTTTTTCTTGTCTTTAGTTGTATTTTGACTTTTGCTCAGAACAAAAAGATTTTGTTCACAAAGGAACTGAAATACGGTGTTGTTGATTCTAAAAATAAGAATAGAACCATCGATATAGATGTTTTCGGCAATACATCCAATGAATTATTGGTAAATGCAAAGGTCGACCAGTTTCCACTGAATGTCTTTGTTGATAATTTAGGAGTAAGTCCGGTAAGTTTTGGCATGAATAGTCAGTTGGAAAATAGTTTTTATTCACCTTTTTTTTCTCAGATAGCTTACGAGGCTTCTCCGGATGGAAAAGGCAAAGATATCGAGGCCAAAAAAATTGAGGGGACAGAGATTATCTTAGGATTACCTTGTCAATATTATTTGCTGAATTTCAAGGAAGCCAATAAAGATGAATCCTTGAAGGTCTGCGTCAATGAGAATTATCCAATTAATACTTTCAGTGCACTTAATGGTATCATCAAGGTTTTTACAAGAAGCAATTATTCCAATGAATTGAAAGGTCTTGTTCTGAAAGCTGGAGTTAATGATGATCAATTTGATACGGAACATTTTGTTCTTAAAAGCATCAAAGATTCTGAGGCTTATGTCTATTTTGACCATAAACAAAGTATGATGAAGCATCAGAGAAGAATGGACTCCCTGATGTTGGAACAGAAAAGATGGGAAGAAGATTATGCAGATTCTGCTGCGGTATATTCTGATAGTGCTTACAGTTATGACAAGTATATTCCGGAATATGTCTCTACTTACAAGCAAGAGAATGAGGAAATGGCGACGCTGTCAATAGATAACCCGGACTCAAAGGATTTATTGAAAGGGGCTCCGAAATACTGTACCAATATCCAAAATGGATTACCAACCTTTGAAAATAAGAACTTATCAAAACATCTATACAATTATGTAGGACAAGTTTGCGATATGTATCTTACGCAGTCATACTCGGAAACAGTGGATGAAAAAGGCACTATGGATGAGATTAGAAGAGAGGTTCTGTATCTTCTCAATATCCGTGATGAGCTTTCCAAATCCGACAGGAAAAAGCTAGACAAATATCTGGATCAATTGGATTAGATCTAAAAACAAGTACTTAAAAAAATTAAAATTACATTTTAGATTCTTAGTTCAATCTAGATTCTAAAATCAAAAATCACTCTATAAAATGAAATATACATACACAGAAAAAAAAGATACACGTTCAGGCTTCGGGGCCGGATTGGCGGAATTAGCTGATACAAACCCTGATGTAGTGGCACTTTGCGCCGACCTTATTGGTTCTCTAAAGATGGAAAAATTCATAGAGAAAGCACCGCAAAGGTTTTTCCAGACAGGTATTGCGGAAGCTAATATGATGGGTCTGGCGGCAGGGCTTACAATCAATGGCAAGATTCCTTTTGCGGGAACTTTCGCCAACTTTGCTACATCCAGGGTGTATGACCAGATCCGTCAGTCAATCGCTTATTCCAATAAAAATGTAAAAATCGCCGCTTCTCATGCCGGAGTAACATTGGGCGAAGATGGTGCTACACATCAGGTTTTAGAAGATATCGGGATGATGAAGATGTTGCCGGGGATGACGGTGATCAATCCTTGTGATTACAATCAGACCAAAGCGGCGACTTTGGCTGCAGCGGCACATGAAGGTCCTGTTTACCTTAGATTTGGTCGTCCTGTGGTTCCTGTGTTCATCCCGGAAGATATGCCTTTCGAAATTGGGAAAGGAATCCTTTTGCAGGAAGGAACTGATGTGACGATTGTTGCGACCGGGCATTTGGTTTGGGAATCTTTGTTAGCAGCTGATGAGTTGGAAAAAGAAGGCATCTCTTGTGAGATCATCAATATTCATACGATCAAACCTTTGGACGAAGAAATTATTCTTACATCTGTAGAGAAAACAGGGAAGATTGTTACTGCAGAAGAACATAACTATCTTGGGGGATTAGGAGAGTCTGTTGCCGGAGTTTTGTCCAGGAGAAGACCAACACCTCAGGAATTTGTTGCTGTACATGATACTTTCGGAGAGTCCGGAACGCCGGCTGAGCTGATGAAAAAATACCAGATCGATGCAGATGCAGTCGTAAAAGCAGTGAAGAAGATCATTGAAAGAACAAAATAAATTTCGAATTTATATTGCTTTAAAGTCCGCCAATTGGTGGGCTTTTTTATTTGCTTTTCTGTATCTCTAATCTTCTGGGGATGAATGAAAATTGCCCTACTACCGAATGCTAAAATTTAATTCAGAAGCAGGGCGAATGATGATTTTCTCCATCATTTGTTTTTTTAGTTTTTGAGATAAAAAAAGAATATTGTTCCTTAAATCTTTGACAATATTACAAGGAAGATTTCGATTAAAAAACTAAAGTATTTAATGAATTCCGAAATTATTCTATTATGGAAAGTATTTTACAAATAAAGATGTTTGGTTTTCAGTTGTTTGTGTTTTTATTTGTGTTTTTGATATTTATAATTAATTATTGTTAAATAATTCACTTTATGTTTTTAGTCTAATTAGAATCGATTGTTAAATAGGGAAATAAGGTAAACTAATGAAATAGATCCATGTCCTGATATTTCAATTCTGTTGATTGATTTTCATATTGTTGAAGAATGATCAAAGAGGTTTTCAAAAATAGAGATTTGATTAATATTTACAGATCCAATGAATTTCTTTATTTTTGATAATGCTTCAGTTCACCGAATATAAACTCCCGATTGTCAAAATCAAAACTGATTTTGATGTTCAGATTTTTATTAAAAGAGAAGACTTGATCCATCCGAAAATTTCCGGGAACAAATTCTGGAAACTTTTTTTCAATGTCAATCAATATCTGGGATTGAAACCTGAAAATCCTTTGTTGATTACTTTTGGTGGCGCTTTTTCCAATCATATCGCTTCAGTTTCTGCTTTTGGGAAACAGTTTGATATTCCTACAAAGGGGATTATAAGAGGAGATGAATTGGAAAATCATTGGCAGAATAATCCAACATTATTAGAAGCTTCTAGAAACGGAATGCAATTCTTCTTCGTTTCCAGAGAAGATTATCAGAACAAAGAAAAATTAACTCAGGAATTTTCCGAGAAATATCCAAACGCACTCATCATTCCGGAAGGTGGAAGTAATGAAATGGCAGTTGAAGGTGTCCAATATATGTTGGGAAATGACACCAAAGATTTTGACTATCTTTGCACAGCAGTTGGAACCGGCGGAACAGTTGCTGGGATTTCGAAGTTTGCAGAAGAACATCAGAAAGTTGTCGGAATCAAAGTTGTGAAAGATGATTCTTTGCAAAAAACAATTTGGGAATGGAGTATGAGAAACAATTTTGAATTGATCGATGCAGATGAAAATCGATACGGGAAAATATCGGATGAGAATATCCGTTTTATAAATTGGTTTTATAACGAATATGATATTCCGCTAGACCCAATCTATACCGGAAAGATGTTGCAGAAGATCTTTGATTTGGCAGAGAAAGGTTTCTTTCCGAAAGGTTCAAAGATTCTGACATTTCATACCGGAGGATTGCAGGGAATCAAAGGAGCGAATCAGTTTTTGAGAGGTAAAAATAGACCCTTGATTGATTTCGAAAGTCTGATTTTTTGACAAAACTTGAATTGATGTTGAAACCAATAGCCCCGATAGTAGCGGCATCCTTTTTCTTTTTTTGCTAAAAAAGGAAAAGATATAGCGGATAGCGGGAAATAGCTCCAAATAAATAATATTAAGTTGCTGTTCGACAGAGTCAATAAGCTCCTAAAAAAATAGAAAATAAATATTTTAAAATATTGAAAATGAAAAAGTTATTGGCGATTGGTTTCGTTTGTGTTTTAGGATTCGTAAAAGCACAGACCTGGAAAACGGAAGACCAATATATCCAGAAATTTGCGCCGTATGCGGTGGAAGAAATGGAAAAATATAAAATTCCTGCGAGTATCACGCTTGCACAGGGACTTTTGGAAACCGGAGGCGGACAAAGCCGATTGGCACAATTGGGGAAAAACCATTTCGGGATCAAATGTAAGGAAGACTGGACGGGAAAAACAATGAGTCATACAGATGATGCTCCCAACGAGTGTTTCCGCGTCTATGAAGACCCGAAGCAGTCTTATGAAGACCATTCGATTTTTCTGGCGACGAGAAAATATTACACCAAACTTTTTGATCTGGACCCAAAAGATTACAAAGCTTGGGCGCACGGTCTGAAAAAAGCAGGATATGCCACCAATCCAAGATATGCATACATCCTGATTGATAAAATCGAGCGATATAAATTGTATGAATTTGACAATACAAACAAGGATGAGGTTTATTATGCGATTTTGAAATTGTACCCGAATCTGAACAGCGACGCGGTTTTTATGGCGCAACTGAATCAGGAAAAACAAAATGAAAAAGTAGCGCAGCCAACCATCAAGGTGGATTACACCCAAGGTTCTTACGCCAAACAGCAAAGCAAGGTTTCTGACTTGGTCGATGCAAAAAGCAAAGCTGAACTTCTGAAAAATATCCTTGTTAAAAACCATCCAAACGGCGACCTGAAATTCTTTGTGATGCCTGTGGATGCGGATGTTTCCGATATTGCCAAAAAATTCGGAATCAGTGAAAAGCGTCTGATGAAATACAACGAACTGGAAAGTTCTAAATTGGCGAAAAATGACATCATCTTCCTGGAAGGCAAAAATTCATCTGGAAACAAGGATACTTACAAAGCTGGAATTGGAGAGACCATGCACGACATAGCGCAGAAATTCGGGATAAAAGAGAAGAAACTTTACGCCAAGAACCGAATGGAGTCCGGAGAACAGCCAAGAGCCGGACAAGTGATTTACCTGCAAAGCAAGAAACCTAGGTCTTAGTCGGAAGACAGTAGTCTGATGTCCGAAGACGAAAAACATAATATTTAAAAACATCCGGCTTCCGTCATCGGACTTCGGACAATATAAAAAAACAACAATGTTATACCAAAGAAGTTCAGCGCTTTTTGAAGAGGCGTACAAATATATCCCGGGCGGTGTGAATTCGCCGGTTCGCGCTTTCAAATCTGTAGGCGGCGTTCCAATTTTTATGAAATCTGCGAAAGGTGCTTACCTTACAGATGAAGACGACAGAAACTACATCGATTATATCAATTCCTGGGGACCAGCAATTCTCGGTCACACACATCCTGAAGTTTTGGAAGCTCTGAAACTACAGGCTGAGAAAGGATTTTCTTTTGGTGCACCGACGGAATTAGAAACCGAGATTGCAAAATTCATCGTAGAAAACGTTCCGAATGTTGACCAAATCAGAATGGTTTCTTCGGGAACTGAAGCTTGTATGAGTGCCATTCGTTTGGCGAGAGGTTATACGGAAAGAGAAAAAATCATCAAGTTCGAAGGTTGTTACCACGGACATTCGGATTCGTTTTTGATTCAGGCGGGAAGTGGAATGGCGACGTTCGGAAGTCCCAATTCTCCGGGCGTTACTCAAGGAACGGCAAAAGATACATTACTTGCCGAATATAATAATATCGAACAAGTTGAAGACCTTTTCAGAAATAATCCTAAGCAGATTGCGGCGATTATTGTGGAACCGATTGCCGGAAATATGGGTTGTATTCTGCCGGAAAATCAATTTCTAGAGAACCTTAGAAGAATCTGTGACGAGAACGGTGCATTATTGATTTTTGATGAGGTAATGACAGGTTTTCGTTTGGCTTTTGGTGGAGCGCAGGAAGCTTTGGGCGTGAAAGCGGATTTGGTAACTTATGGAAAAGTCATTGGTGGTGGATTGCCAGTTGGTGCTTTTGCCGGAAGAAACGAAATTATGAACTGGCTTTCGCCAAGAGGACGCGTTTACCAAGCAGGAACTTTGAGTGGAAACCCTTTAGCGATGAGAGCCGGACTTAAGACTTTACAATTGATAAAAGAAGACACTGATTTCTACAAAAAATTGGATAAAACCACAGAAACCTTAGATTTCGAAATTGGAAAAATCCTGAACGAAAAAGGAATCCGACACAGAATCAACAGAAAAGGAAGTATGATGTCGATTTTCTTTGATGTGACTTCTGCGAGTAATTTTAATGAAGTGAATAATTCCAATATTGGTTTGTTCAACAATCTGTTTCATCAGGTTTTGGAACAAGGGATTTATCTTCCGCCAAGTGGCTATGAAACTTGGTTTATTTCGTCTGCGATTGGCGATACAGAGATTGATAAAACGCTGGAAGCTTTTAGGAAGTTTCAGTATTAGATAAAGAAAACCTTTCCGATTTTGGAAAGGTTTTTTGTGTATTATGTTGGTTTTTTCACTCGGCACTTCCTCCTGCATTTTGCCAATGCAACGTTAGCGGGAGTGTTTTTATTTGTAGTTTATTTTGTGATTTAACTCAATTGGATTATTTTCTTGCAAAATATAATTTTGCAGTTCTTTATTTTTTACAGAAATAGCCACTGTAGTACCATTCGCGTCGGTAAATGTAGCTGTTTTCCACCCTCTTGAATTTAAATTAAATGGGTCATTAAAATATGATTTTGCAAGTGCTTCATATTTTTTCCAATCAATTTTTATTGTTTTTGTGCGTGCGTCAAAAATATTATCGCCTTTTTTGACTTCTATCAAATTAAATGAATAATCATTGCTTGAATCATGAATAGAAACAATCAACCCAGGTAAACCATTGAAAATATATGGACCATCTCCAAAAGGTAATTCTGTTGTAAACCACGCAATCCAGTTTCTTCCTCCATACGTTGTTTCTGCTTTTTGAGATTTATATTTTCCAATCATTTTTTGTTCGGAAGATATTTTCCAATCCAATATTTCCTCAATTGGAAGAAGATAATCTTTTGCCAAATAAGTTATTACTTTTTCAATTCTTTTTTGAGCAAGATTCTTTTTGACATAGAATTGGTTTTCAACACCCATAGTATATCTTCCTATTCCACCATTCAACTTTATTGAATCATTTCTTCTGTCTAGTGAATCTCTAAAAATTGAAACATTATTTTTTAAATCCAAAATCATATTGTCGGAATTGACATCATCTGGATTTTCTGAATTCAGTTTGTATTTTGTTTCATAAATAAAACTAAATTTTTGTGAGAAGCAAAAGGTAGAAATTCCAAGAAAAAATATAATCAATTTCATTTGTGAGAGGTGTTTGTTTAAGCTTTCTGCTAAAAAGATAAACGAAGTTCTAATATTTATATTTTTAAAAGTGAAACAAAATTTTGTTTACCCTCGTTGGTGCGAGTATCTTGCTCGTAATCATTCTAAAAAATAGGACACGCCAGAGAAAAGATTATAGCTTTTATGGCATTTTAGTATTAGATAAAGAAAAACCTTTCCGATTTTGGAGAGGTTTTTTTGTTTTGTACGTGCTATTTTTTTTCATAATGTCGCGGATTGCAAATCCGCAACATCGGATAATTTTGTACTTTGCAAAAATTCTCAATTGAATCACTTCAGAAAACTTTTTGCAAACTGTTGTTATGTGGCGTTTTTTATTATTTTACTGTCAATAGCTACTTTTATTGTTTTCGAAACTTCATTCTTTTGCTTTAAGAGAGTTACAACTATATTCTTGAAGTCAAGTTTATTTCTAATTCCCGTTAATTCGCAAACTTTCGAATTCGGAATTAAAGCATTCTTTAAATTGAAAACTCTCAAAATTGCATCGTAATCTTGTCTTATCAGGATGTCTTTGAATTCAGTATCAATTTGTGTGTAGATTGCTTGTTTGTCAATTCCTCCAAAAGTTAAATCAATTTCAACGAGAGCAGATGCAATGTCTTGTGAAGTAAAGTTTGACAATGCCAAATACTCTCTTCGCAACATTTCCTTATAATGCAATAATATTTGGTTGTCGATTTGACTTGCAAAGAATGTGATTATGTTTTGACGCACTTGATTGAAAACGTCATTTAAATCTCTTCCCATATGTCTTGCAACTTCTTTGACGATAGGTTCTATTAAAAGTAGATTTTCTGCTTCTGCAACGTCAAGAACCCACACGCCATTTCTGTTTAATGAAATTATATCTGCTTGTTGTCGTCTGTCTCTATCAATAATCCCAAATGATTCGATATGATGAAATCCTTGTTGGTCTCTAAATGCTTTAACTACTTGAACAACTTTATCACAACTGCCAACTGGTTTCAAAGTATTATCATTATAAACTTGCTCGTATAACTCGTAGTCAATACTGCTGTTATCTCCTTCTAAAAATATAATTGGCTTTCTACTGCCTAAAACATCTAAGTACAATTGCTCAGGTATGGGCAAATTCTCGTCTAATATTTCATAATCCCAAACATTATTCTCGTAAGATTTCGCCCAAATTTTCTTTGCATTTTGACGAGTAAAAGCAAAATCTATGTTGTGTGTTAAGTAAACAAATGCACAATCTGGTCTTTCAGCTTCAATTAAATCAAAAAAGGGCTTTATCAAAGAAGAATGAATGTGCATTTCAGGTTCATCAATGATAATAATTGAATTAGCAGGTGCGCATATAACCTCACCAGCTAAATAAAAAATTATTCTTTCACCGTCGCTCATTTCGGAAGCATTATATTTTGAAGCTTCTTGACCTGATGGATAAGCCTGAATTACTCCAGCGCTTTTCCGTAACTTTCTATGCGGAAGAACAGTTTCCCAGATTTTTTGAACTCTATCCAGTTTTGTTGTAGGTTTTTCTATTCTTCCTTCTTTGAAGTTAAGAGATTCTTCGTATTCTTCTGTATGCAGTAGCACAAGAAGTTTTTCATAATCATTTAGTAAAAAAGTATTGAAATTATTTTGCCAGCGATAGTAATTTTTGTTATTTACTTGTTGCTGTTGGTTGTAGCTCTCTTCATAATGACCATATAAAAATTCATTTTCGGCTCTTACTTTTGATTTTGGGCTAACTTCTGGGGAAAGGATAAAGATTTCTGGGCTGAAATTCTGTGAGTCTGTCCTAAATATCTTTTTTCAATATCTGAACCGAATCTTGTTTTTCCTGCACCATTTGCACCTACAATAACAAGTTGTTCAAAGTCAATAGTCGGAATTGTATTTGGTTGTCCTTTTTTAATTGGTAATCGTATATTCATATTTTATATGGTGTTTGTCTAAAATATCACATAGTATTTGTCTTTACGCATTGCGCCAATTCACACTATAATTGAATTAAAAATAATTAAATAAAAAGTAATAGCAAATTCTAATTTAGAGAAAAACCAACATATTTCAGACGACACATCTCCCAAACCTTTATAAAACTAAGGTGTAAAAATTGCGATAAACTAAAATTAATCAGTTCTCCTTATTCATATCCTTAATCAATCCAACCGCAAAATAACCAATAATTGCAACTGCTAAAACAATACAAATCCACATAAACAAAGGCGTTTGCCAAAAGGTTTTTTCTGCTTCCTTAGATTTTGATTGTTCTATTTTTTCTAAGTTCGAAATGGTTGCAACAGGATAATTCTGATTAAAATCGATTCCGGAATTGGCGAGGTCATATTGCGGTGCTGACCAAGTGGAGTCAATTTTTAAAGTATAAATTTCATTGGATTTTAAATCGGTTAAAATACTGATTGGTGATTGGAAAAGATTGATTTTTTTGATTTCCAACGCTGGATTATCCTGATTATCAATTTCTATTATGAATTCTTTTGCAAAAAAACTTTGAACATCAAATCTGTTTTTACTTTTTGAATTGAGTTGAAAAGCAGAAATATTTTCAATATAATTTTCATTCGATTTTTTATAAACTCTAGATTTATTAATCAAAATCCTCGCATCACGCAGAAAATAACTTGGCGCAGAAATATCGAAACAGATTCCGTCAACCATTTGCGGATTTGGGAAAGTAATCGTGATTTTGGTTTGTTTTAATTTTTTATCCGTTTCAATTTTTTGAGTAAAGTTTTGCAATTCGGTTTTCGATTGATTGACAGAATGACTTTCTTTCAAGCTGGCTCCAAGAATATTGATAGGCAACGAGTTTTTATCGATGAAATCAAATCTCAGAAACTTGTAATTATTCAAAGGAAAAGCAAAATCACGTTCCACAAAGTTTTCGCCGGCATCATTCAGTCCGATTACTTTCTGATTACCGACCAAACCAAACCATTCTTTTTGGTCGTTGCTTCCACTGATATTGTACTTTTTATCGACATCCGTATTGGCGATTTTCAACGTCAGATGGTCAATGTTCAATGCGTTTTCATTGGAAATGATGACGGACGTTGCAACATTCGGAACTGCAGTTTTTGAAAGGATTGTAAAATTCTTGAAACTGGAATTACTGGATTTCCCTTCATAAAACAAATAAGGAACTTCATTATTCTTAGCATCGAAAATTCTTAAAAAATCGATATTATTCTGTGACGCAGACCGAACTTCTGGAGTTAGCAATATCTGATGCAAGCCGTTTTCCGGGACTTTATTGATTTTCCCCTGATAACTTTGAGCGAAGGAAAACCCCGCTATCAGAATTGATATTAGACTAATTAATTTCTTCATCGTTTGGTTTTTGGTTTTCATTGGTTTCAATTGGTTCTTCCAAAGTTTCATCCGAAGACAATTTTTTTTCATCTACAACCAATCTTTTGATTTTTTGATAAACGAACGAAATGATCAAAATCAAAACACCCAATAAGATAAAGGCAATGATTTTTCCAGTCTCAGAAACGTTTTTAATATCGTAAACAAATAACTTCATAATCGTAAGACCTAATAAAGACAAAGCGATAATCCTTAACGGTTGATTTTGTTTTTTGATGCCGATAATCAAGAAAACAAAAGACAAAACACCCCAAAGAATCGGATAGCCGATTTTAATGATTTGGACCTTTACCGCTTCGAATTTATCATCGATGAAAATCTCTTTTTCGTAGCTGTGACCGGTTTTATTCAATGGATATTTAGCTAATTCTGCAGGAGAAATAATGTCTTTGGTAAACATTAATCCGTGAATCATCACTTCATTACTCAAAACATAAACAATGCAAAATGCGAAAACCCACAAAGCTAATTTGTGATTCAGAAGTTTGGAAAACAGACTTTCATTTCTAAATTTAATCAAAACATATCCGAAATATGCCAGACAAATCAATAAAATATAATGAATAAAATAAGCGGATCTGGAAGATGAATTCATAACGAAATTTTCTGTCAGCTCATTGTAAGTCAATTTGTAGAAAAATGCGATGTATAAAAGAATATTGATCGAGGCCAGAAGAATGATGAAACTGTTCCAGAACTTATCTTGAAGCTTCAAAACAAAATAAATGATACCAACGCTGAACAAGAAATGATACAGAACCGAATATGATAACGCAGAATAATAATTGCTAATATAATCGTTAGCCTGATAACTGATTTCCAGCATTCCGGTAAAATATCCGACTAGAATACATACGCCTAAAATGATATTTCTATAAGATGAAGGATGGAATTCGAACCCAAAAATATCAGTGTTATCTTTCTCTTTTTTCAATAAAATATAAGTCAAGGTCAATGAAGTAAGTGAGACAATTCCGGTGATGAACATTCTGTTCAGGAAAGGTTTAAGTTCCATCACATTGCCGGAATAATATTTTTCCCAATCCATGATCAAACTTCCCAGCATCAAAATCTGAACGATAATGGCGCCTAATTTAAAGGTTGCAATTTTCGATTTTTGAGATAACCAGAAAAGTAAAACCGCTTCTCCAGCCCAGAATAATGTGATGTAGTTTCCTTTGAATTGGATTGGAATGGCTAATGTCACGAAGGTTAATGTCAATCCCAATAAAAGATAAATCGCATTCTTGTCCAACCCGAATTTTCTATATAAAAATATCGCATAAACCAAATTGAACAAAGCCAGCGCAACTGTGAACAAGCCTTTGAATTCCGGTTTCCAATTTTCGATAATGCTGATTCCCATTCCAAAGTAGAAGAATGTGTTGGCAACCATTATGAAATATTCCAGCTTCGTGAAAGTCCCTTTGTTTCGGAGATTATGGATAACCGTCGCAACATTGAAAATAATATAAAATATTGTAGCAAAAAACAGAGCACCACGATATGGTAATCGGTCTTCGTAAAAGCCTTTTCCAAACCAAGCCGAATAAAGCAGGCAACTGAAAATGAATGCGAGGAAAGTGACCAGATTCCATTTTTTGAAGTAAGCGATCATCAACATTCCGATGTTCAGAATCGCAATGTAAGTGAAGAGTATTTTGTAATTTCCTTCGCCTGTGCTGACCATAAACGGAACGGCAAAACCGCCAATCAAAGACAAAACTGCCAATTCTTTCCGGTCATAAGAAACGGAAACAAATACACTGAAAATGGTAATGACAACCATAATAACGAAAGCAACGGTCTGACTAAACAAATGATAATCGTGAAACGCAATTCCGATTGTGAAATAAAAAATACTAATTGCCCCGGCCACAAAGACAGAACTGAAAGCAGAATAATTTTTCCTTAATCGGTGAGCTATTCCCATCACAAGTGCACCCGCCAAGATGCCGATTCCCACACGCGCTGGTTCGTTGATCCAATCTTTGTCAATCGCATATTTCACAAAGAAACTGATGCCGAGAACCAAAATCAGAATTCCGATTTTATTGATCAGATTTTCGCCGATGAATTTCTCGATGTCCGGATTATTTTCTTTGAAGTTCTCCAGCCAGGATTTTTTAGGAGGCAGAACTTCTCTTACTCTGTTTTCTGCGGAGAAGGCGATTTTTTGTTCAGTTTGAGAAAGCTCTTCTTCTTTTATAATTGGTGGAACATTCTCAATGATTTCTGGCTGAATTTCTTCTTCCGGAATCTTTTCTTCTTCGATGATTTCTGAAGTTTCTCTAAAGGAAATTACTTCTTCATGTTTGATTTCTTCTTTGATGATTGGAACTTCCGGTTGTTCGACGTTTTGGGGTCTGCCATTCATTTCAGATTTCAAAGTGTCAATTTTTTCCTGGAGTTGGTTAATCGAATTTTGAGTCGCCTGATGATTGGAAGTTGATTTGTTGTGAATGATAATCACAAAAACCAAAATGAGCAATAGTAAGAATATCTCCATAAAAAGTGTTTTCTGTTAACAAATATAACGAAATAGAGTTTGGTAATAGTAGAAAAGGAAATATGAGACCAATCTTTGATTTAAAACAAAAGAGACCTGACAAATTTTGCCAGGTCTCTTTTTTGATATGAAGAAATTTTAATTTTTAATCACTTTTTTCGAGATAGATTTTCCGTTTTCAAGAGTTGCATTCAAGATGTAAACGCCTTTTGGAAGATTTGATAAATCAATTGTTTTGGAAGTCGATTTTATTAAAGTTTTTCCTGTGAGATCCACAATCGATGTTTCTTTTACCTTATCATTAGAGATATTAATGTAATCAGAAGTTGGGTTCGGATAGATGACAAGTTCAGCTTTGGATAACGAATTATTATTAGTTCCTAAAGTTTCCAGACTGATTTGATATTTTATCAATCCCAGATCAGAAGTGCTGAAATAAATATCTGCTTTTTCATCTTCCAGAAAATTGATGGCTGAAGATTCTGAAAATAAGTAACCTAATTTCTCAGGAGAAACTTCATTCCAGGTTTGTCCAAAATTAGTCGAATAAACGATTCTCACTTGCGAAGGCGGGTAAGCATAACCATCGCCACTTCCGTTCATAAAATTGGAAGTTGCTACGATAACACCATTTTTGTAAGGCGAAAATTCGGCTTTGTTGATGACATTGCCACTGTAGATTTGAGTCCATTTCACACCCGCATCATTGGAAATAAAAATCCCCTGAGTTGTGGACAAGAGCAATTGGTCTTTGTTAAAAGGATTTTTTGTGATGTCATAAATATAATCCACATCTTTTTCCAAAACCTCCAATCCGCTTTCTGAAGGTGTCCAGTTTTGTCCGCCGTCTGTTGTTCTGTAAACATTATTGTTCTGGGAAATAAGAACATTATGCTCATTGTTTTCATCGATGCTGATTCCGAAAACAGTACCAAACGAAGGCAGCATCACTTCTTCACTTGTAATTCCGCTCATATTGGTGAAATCAAATTTCCTAACCGTCTCGCTGAAAGCCACCCAGGAATGATTGGTATTTGATTTGGATGTGGCGACTTTCATAATATTCAGTCCATAATCGCTGTATCCTGTTGAGTAATCTGCGCCGTGATTGGTACTTACAGAAAAAGTAGAGCCCATAAAGCCGCTGGTGCTGATATAAACTCTTCCGGAAACCAATGGATCCGCAAAAAGTCCATTATTGTTGAAATTCGGGAAAAAGTTGATTGCTTGGAGATTGATAGGCGTTTCTTCTCCAGTTTGTAAATTCTGATGGATAAAGCCTCTTCTCAATCCATAATACAAATGTTTTTCTGTGCTGTTGTGAAAGCTTACCTTATCGGTATTGTTCGCAAACGGATTTTTGAATCTCGACAACGTGATTCCGCCATCCAAAGAATGAAAAGGATAGTAATTGGAACTGATGATCAGTTCATTGCTGTTTGATGGATTGTAAGTTGCGTTCAGTCCATAATAATATTTGTTTTCCAAATCATTGACAGGGTAAACATAATTCGTCCAGCTGTTTCCTCCGTCTTTTGATATCACGATCTCATTTTCTTCCAAAACTATTACTTCGTTGGAATTTTTTGGATTGATGACAATTTTCTGAATGCTGTTCGTAGAAAGTTCTGTCCAGGTGATTGGAACTATGCTCCAATTATTACCGCCGTCCGTAGATCTGTAAAGATTCTCAACCTGATTTTCTGCAAGATAGAACGTTCCCAGAAACATTTTTTGAGAATCAACCGGGTCAAATGTAATCGCTGAATAATTGGTTCCTGCAAGTTTCTCTGTCCAGGTATTTCCGGAATCTTCGGACACAAATAATCCGCCGTATTTTGTTCCCGCAGAAAAACCTCTGGCCAGGAATAATTTATTAGGATTGTTTGGATGTATCGCAACGTTGTTCACATTAACTCCGTCGTTATTAGGACTAGCATAAACTTTTTGCCAGCTGTCTCCGCCATTTTTGCTGTAAAATATATCAGTTATAAGCCCGAAGTTGAACATATAGGTCGTGTGCAAAAGGATATTCTCATAATCATTTCCGGTAATAGAGTAGGACATTATGAGATTTCCAGACATACTTCCATTTGGGGAATCGATTTTTTTGATGACATTTCCATTAGCAGGATCGATGATGATCACCTGATTGTAAACGGTACCTTCCGCCGTCACGATAAAGCTAAGATATTTCTGGTCTTGCGTCCATCGCAAATTCTTAATCGTTCCAAAACTAAGGTCTAGCGGGAAAGAATACAGAACTTCCCAATTCTTTCCGTTATCAGAGCTTTTCACGATGTGATTGGTTACCGTATTAGCGTACAAAACATCGGGTTTGACTGGGTCGTAAGTCACATCAAAAATCTGCCCGTAATCCGGCGAAGTTAGAAATGAGATCTGTGCGGTCAGTTTTGTAGTGAAACTGAAACAGATGGCCAGTAAAAATAGAGTCAATATTTTCTTCATATCCAAAAATTTATTTGTGTAAAATTGATGAAAAAGACAAAGATTCATATTAATTAGGGCGTGACATATTGTGACACTTGTTATTTTTATTCGTGACAATATTTTGTTTAAATCGTTGATATATAATCGAATAGGTTTGTTTTTTCAGGTAAGTTCAGTTTTTTGCTGATTCTTTCCTTTCTTTTTCTGCAGGATTCCGGACTGATATTGAGAATCGAAGCAATTTCCTTATGACTCAGATTCATATAAACATAACAGATGAATCTGATCTCGGAAGAACTCAGATCCGGATGTCTTTCTTTCAATGTGGTGATGAAATTCTGATTAACCCCTTCAAAATGTTTGAAAAAACTGTCCCACTGATTATTATTCTTGAGTTGAATTTTTAAATCTTTAATCGATTTTACCAAGCTCGAATTATTGGAAATCTCAGGTTGATTGACAATCGCTTCAATGATTTCTTCAACCACATCATTTCTGCTGGAAATTGTCAGCGCTTGCGAAGTCAATTGTCGGTTTTGCTGTTCAATTTCGTTTTTGAGACGTTCTTTTTCTAATAATGATAGAGTTTCCTGTTCTTTAAGTTGTTGCGTCAGAATCAAATTGTCGCTTTGTTTTTTCTCAAATTCCAGCTGTGTGATTTTTTTCTGCTGTTTGTATTTTATCGAGTTATTATAAAGGAAAAGCAGAACAAGCAAAATGATGATAACAGCAGAAGCAATGATGATGTAGAAGATTTTTCTTTCGTCCTTCAAACGTTGTTGACTTTCTTTGAGTTCGAACTGGTAATTCTGCATCTCGAACTTGATTTTCCCATTATTGAACAACGCCGAATTGTTGACTTTGGAAATCGAATCATTCGCAATGATCACAGAATCTTTATACTTCAAAGACGCATCATAATTCTTGGTTTCCGCATTGATTTTTGAAAGATAATTGTAAACCTCTTCTCTGTTATTGATATTTGGAGAAAGTTTTCTTGCCTGTAAAGCCAAAGTTTTTGCCTGAACAAAATCGCCTTTTTTCTCACTGATCTGCGCTTTTATCAAAAGAAGGAAAACCAGATTTTCATTTTCATCAGGCGATTGAAGCTGAGGAATTAATTTATCAATAATGGTTTCCGCTTCTTGATGTTTTTTCTTGAGATAAAGATTTTCTGCCAAAGCCATTTTGTACATTATATTGACTTTCGGGTCGTCTTTGGTCAAGGTTTCCGCTTCCTGAATGTATTTATAAGCCTCATTGATTTGATTCAATTTATTCAAAACCAAACCGAGATTCACGGCATAAGCGCCGGCTTTGTCATTCCGGTTATTTTCTTTTGCGGTTTGATAAGCTTTTAGGAAGTATTCATAGGCTTTCTTGTTGTTTTTTTCCTGGAAATAGAGAACTGCAATATTGTTGACAACGGTCATTACGTGCTTCTTGTCGGGCATGTTCGTCGCAATGTCGTAAGCTTCCAGATAGAATTTCAAAGCTTCGCCAAAGTCCGTCATCAGATAATAATTCAGACCAATATTGTTGGTTGCGCGGAAGTTTTGCTTTGCCCATTTCCTCTGCTCGGCAACCGTTTTTACCCGAATCAGCATTTCCAGAGATTTTGTATGTTCTTTTCGGAACATCTTCTGAATAGCGGAATCGATGATGACCTCATATTCTTTTTCGGACTGCCCGGACATTGTGGAAGGCAGAACAAAAAGTATAATGATTGGGATTATTTTCAGAAATAATTTCATCTTCTAGTCAAATCGATAACGAAATATAGATATAATTAATCGTAAAAGCAAAAAAGATGAGATTAGGAACGATATGATCCAAAGCCTTCGACTCCGTTCAGACTGACATTGTGTGAGATATGTTCTATTACTAGAGTTGTCACACTGAGCGAAGTCGAAGTGTCTTTATAATTATTGTTTGATCAATTTTTGAATTGATGAACTTCCGTTTGAGAATTTTATTTTCAGAATGTAAATTCCTTTTGGAAGTTGATAAACATTGATTCTTAATTCTTTGGATTCCGAAATTTTTTTTCCGGATTGTTCCAGAATTTCAACTGAATTAATTTCTTTTCGACTTGTAATATTGATGAAATCCTTAGCGGGATTTGGATAAATTTTCACATGATTTTTAGAAAGATTATTTTCATTCGTTGCAAGACTCGAGGGAGTGAAGATATAAGCTGAACCAGCATCATTGAGCTCATTTTCATCATTACTATCAAAGTTTTCTCTGGATGCGCCCACGATGATTTCATCATCATTCATAGCAAGACTCCAACCATAAAAATCCTCGGTGACATCATCTCCAGGCTTCAGTTCCTGGTCCAGTTCCCAATTGTTTTGGACGTTCTTTTTGTAAAGCAAAGTCCTTCCTTCGTTTGCTCCATAAAGATGCGGTGCGCTGATTATAAGCTTGTCATTTTTCAATTCGCACATCCAAGCGAAATAAGTGTGCTCAGACGATTCATAACTCGGGATTTTCTGTGTTTCTTCCCAGTTTCCATTATCATTCAGTTTAAAAATATAAGCCATCGACGGATTTCCGGTATTTGATTCCGTGTAAGCGCCTACAACTAATTCGTTACCAAAAATACTAACTGAATTTCCAAAATAGGAATTCTCAAAATTGTCTGATGAGACCAGACTCTGATGAAAAATCCATTCTCCGGAAGTGTTCTTTTTATAAATATAAATTTTACCTGAACTGTTGTTAACGCCACTTGCACCAATCACAAGATAATCGCCATAAACTCCAACGCCAATCCCGAAATTCCCAAAATCCACGCTCTCCGGCGAAGTGATTTTCTGTGTTTCTTCCCAATCATTGCCGTTTTTTTCAAAAATGTAAACCGCGCCGTTCCAACTACTGAATCCAGGAGCGCCTGCAACGATCGTGTTTCCACTGACAGCAAGGGAAGTTGGATTGACAGCCAGCAAAGCATCGTTATCATAATCTGAAGCGACTAATTTCTTTGTGAAATTCCATTGGTTATTAGAATCCAAATTGTAAACATATAGAGCTCCTGCCCGAATCGTATTTTCGATGTCTGCTCTTCCTGCAGCAATCAAAAGAAAATCGGTTCCAAACTTGATACTCCCACCGAATTCTGCCATTTCTACTCCGTCCGGCGCTTTAATTTTTTGATTGAAGTCCCAATTGCTCCCATTTTTTCGATGAATGTAAACGGCACCTTTTGCAACTTCTTCCCTGGAAGCGCCAACAGCTATAAATTTATCATTGATAGCAACCGATGTTCCGAATTCTGCCCGGCTTTCTCTGGTGGAAGCGGTGATTTTTTTTGATTGATATTGTCCAAAAACCAATGTCAAACTGAAAACAGAGATCGATAAGATTCCTTTGTTTAAAATTCTCGAGAATAAATACTTTTTCATATATAATTTTTTTGTAGAGTGAAGTTATATATTAGTAACCCAATAGCTTTTAAATAAGGCGTGACATTATGTGACAGCAATTGTCAATTTCTGTGAAAACGAAAAAACTTTCCGAAAAAGGAAAGTTTTTAGGAATTCTAAAAGATTCAGTAAGTTATGATTTTGCAAACTTCTCCAACTCTGTATTGAATTTGTCCACTTCTTCTAAGAATAGCGCGTGACCGCTGTTTTCAAATCGAATCAGTTTAGAATTTTTAATACCTTTTTGCAGATCCTCTGCCCAAACGAAAGGACAACTTTTATCTTGTACACCGTGGAAAATTGCAACCGGAATATTGATCTTTGAAAGTTGAGGTCTCAAATCCAAATCTCTCAAAGATTTGATAGATTCAGTTGTAGCATAAGGCGAAGCATCCAGACTAATTCTTTCAATCCATCTTTCCATATTTTTTGAAATATTACCTTCTTTGGCCTGAAAAGCTGCGCCCAAACCTGCTACTAGATTTTGTCTGTCAGTCATTGTTGCTTTGATTAAGTTTTCAGCAGCATCGGCAGGAACACCATTTGGAAAACCATATCTTTTGCTCCAGGAAGGTGCTGCTGCGCCAAAAAGTGCGAGTTTGCCAACGTGTGCAGAATTGTATTTGGTCACATAATGTAGCACAACTGCGCCACCCATAGAAAAACCTCCCAATAAAGCGTTTTCTATTTTCAATTTATCCAAAACGACTTTGATATCATCAGAAAAAACATCAAAATCATATTTTCCATAAGGTTTGTCCGATTTTCCAAAACCACGAAGCGTAATGCCAATCACTCGGAAACCTTTTCTGGATAAGTATTGATACTGATACTCATACATTTCGTCGCTCAAAGGCCATCCGTGGATCAGGACAATTGGTTGGCCTTCGCCAAGGTCGGTCACGTGCAATTTGACACCTTTTTCTACTTCGATGTAT
The DNA here is from genome assembly GCF_900102265.1 of Epilithonimonas hungarica. GTDB lineage: Bacteria > Bacteroidota > Bacteroidia > Flavobacteriales > Weeksellaceae > Epilithonimonas > Epilithonimonas hungarica. The sequence continues at coordinate 855,390 of NZ_FNBH01000001.1, forward strand.
TCTGCGCGTCCTGCAGAAGCTGGAGTTCTTTGAGTTTGAGCCATAAATTGGTTAGCGAAAAAAGAAACTAACATCACGATTACTAAAGCTAAATTTTTCATTGTTGTAAATTTTATTTTTTATTGTTTGTTTGATGATGCAAATTTCTACCAAAAAACGTCGCACATCAATGGACAGTTTTCGCCTTGAATTGCACTTTTTCCCCAACACAATAAAAATGAAAAAAGCGTGACCTAAAATCACGCTTTTGCAAACTATTTAATTCAAAAAATATCAGAATTGTTTTCGGAATGAAGTTGGAGAAACACCTGCATTCTTCGTGAAAAAACGAACGAAATAAGCATCGTCTTCGTAGTTCAGACTGTAGGCAATTTCTTTGACGCTCATTGTTGTATGGGCTAGAAGTCGTTTGCTTTCTAGGATAATTCGGGTTTTGATGATGTCGTTCGGGGTTTCTTTGCTCAATAAACCAATTTTTTTACTGAGGCTTTTCGGCGTGATGAAAAGCATTTCCGCATAATCTGCTACTGTGTGATGCGTTTTATAATTTTCTTCCACCAACTTGCTGAATTTCCTTAGAAAATGAACATCCGTCTGCTTCTCTTCTTCCGATAATTGATGTTTCTGTTTCCAAATTCTGGTCGATTTCAGAATGATGAGTTTAAGTAAAATCCTGAGCATTTCTTCCGTATTTGTGTCTTCATTTTCCATCTCAAATTGTATTTCTTCAATAATCGATTTGATGCCGGAAGCCTGAATATCATTCAGCTCAATAAAAGGAACTTCAAATACATTATTGTACAAAATGCCATCGCAAGCCACTTCTTGGTCGTGAATTTCGATACAATAAAAATCGCGGTTGAAATGCAAAAGTACTTCTTTGTTTTCCTCACTGCTTAAAAATTGAATTTTCACTTTCGGATTGATAAAAAGCAAAGCATCGCCCTCTAAACTGAAAGTCTGAAAGTCAACTTTCACAGAAGTGTTTCTTGGCAAAAATAGAATCTTGATATTTTCAGCAATAGACAATAGTGTACTTTCCTCGATTTTATCATCCGAAGACCGCAACTGACCAAACTGTTTGTATGAAAATTCTTTGAGCATTTTATCCGATTGACTTTTCTTGATCAAACAAATTTAGGCAAAGTCTAATTATTCTTCAATTTTTAAAGATTCAATTAATAATCCAGCCTCGAATTTCAAATGCTATCTCAGAACAATCGAAATAGCCACAGTTCAAGCCGGTAAATGTTTAGTTACAGAAAATGCAAAAGACTGAAATTTTCACTTCAGCCCTGCATCTAAACATTGGATTTTCCAGACAGATGTTTTACTCGGTTACTTTTAGATTCTGAATTTTCCCTTCAACAATCTTGAAATGAAATTTCAAAATAAGAGGACTGCCTGGAAATGATCCTGTAACTTTTGCTGATAATATCTCTTCTTTTTCATCATAATCTACCGGCTCCATCGTATCCTGATATTCTTTATTTGCATTGTCAATCCATTGCTCGATTTCCTTTCTGCCCGTATGCGTCTTGCCTTCGTCAAAAACTACGGCTGTCTCTGCAAAACATTCTGCAAAGGCAGTACTGTCAAAATTGTTTTTTGCTTTTACTAATTCCTGAATTACGTTTGGTAAGTTCATAATATTAAATTTTAAAGGTTATTAAATAGTCGGTACCGTGCCGCCATCGATTACAAAATTGGTTCCTGTCAGATATTTTGCTTTTGGAGAAACTAAAAAGCCAACAAATTCAGCGACTTCCTGTGGTTCGGCAGGTCTTCCAAAAGGAATCCCGCCCAAAGCATCCATTACACCTTGTTGTGCTTCTTCTACGGTACTATTCGCGTTTCTGGCAATCTCGCCCAGCCAGGCTTCCGATGCTGTCGTATTGATCCATCCGGGCGAAACAGTAAGCACACGAACACCTTTTGGTGTCACTTCATTGGATAAACTTTTACTGTAATTGATCAGTCCTGCTTTTGAAGCGGCGTATGGCAAAGTAGAATCGTAAAGTGGCAATATACCTTGTATCGAAGCAATGTGAATGATGACTCCTGTTTTGCGTTCAATCATTTGAGGTAAAAATCCTCTGTCCAGTCGGATTGGAGCAAGCAAGTTGGCTTGCAGTGTAGATTCCCAGTCTTCGTCGGTTAATGCGGCAAAACCACCGGCGGGCGTAGACGAGCCACCAAGGTTGTTTACCAGGATGTCCAGCTTGCTATGAGTTGACAGCACTTCACGAATCACTTTGTTGGCACCTTCTGCTGTGCTGAGGTCGGCCGCAATAAAATGTAGTTGACTGTTTTCTTGTTCAGGGGCGTTTCTTGCGGTAATGATGACGGTTGCCCCCGCTTGTAAAAGCCTTTCTGCGATGGCTTTGCCTGCGCCTTTTGTTCCTCCTGTTACCAAAGCAATCTTGCCAGATAACTCATTGTTGAAATTAAATTGTTCCATTTGTTTAAATATCTATAGGGCAAAATTGGGGCATAAAAACAGTTCATACAAGTACGGAAATATGATTCATATAGGGATAATTTTTTCCCCTATTGTACAAATCGGAACATAGGTTTAGTTTTGCAACATGTATGAAAGAAAAATAATTCCGAATCTGAACTGTGGCCTGGATTTGATAGGCGAAGTTCTTTATGGCAAATGGAAGATCCGGCTGTTATGGTTTATCCATCAAGGACATCAAAGGCCAAGTGAGCTGCAACGGAAGATACCGGACGCCTCACGTCGGGTTCTGAATATTCAGCTGAAAGAACTGGAAGACCATGACCTGGTGAGCAAAATTATCTATCCAGTAGTTCCTCCAAAAGTAGAGTATAGTTTGACGGAGTTTGGTAAAACACTGATTCCGGTGATTTCAGCGATTGGAGAATGGGGCGATGCCAATGAAGAGCATCTGAGAGAAGTTATCTTGAAAAGGTTGAATTTAGAGTAAAAACAAAAACTTTCCGAAAAGGAAAGTTTTATTGATATTCTGTCAAAAGTCAGTTCTAGAAAATTGGGACAGGTTTTCTTATTCTCTACCTTAGTAACTCCAAAATGATAAACCCAAATTCATTTTAAAACCGTTCTTTTCTATGAGGGCGGTTTTTTTATTTTGTTGGTTTTGCTCTCAGATATTGATGTGGATAAAAACAGTCATCCCCATTTTTCCAGGAAGACTGAACTGCAAAATAAGGGTTTCTCAGAATTTCTCTGGCCAAGAAAATCAAATCGGCTTGTCCGTTTTGTAAGATTTCTTCAGCCTGTTCTGCAGAAGTGATCAATCCAACTGCGCCGGTTTCGATCTCCGAAATTTTCTTAACGTCTTCTGCCAATGGAACTTGGTAGCTCGGTTTCAAAGGAATGGTTACACCATTGATATTTCCACCGCTGGAAACATCTACCAAGTCTACATTTTTAGTTTTCAAAACTTTTGCCAATTCTACGCTGTCGGAGATTTCCCAGCCATTCTCTGCATATTCGGTTCCGGAGATCCTTACAAAAAGTGCTTGTTTTTCTGTTATTTCTGAATTTACGGCATCTACAATTTCCATTAAGAATCTTGCTCTGTTTTCTGGATTTCCACCATATTCATCGGTTCTTGTGTTGGAAAGTGGTGATAAGAATTGATGAATCAAATAACCGTGCGCACCATGAATTTCTATTACATCAAATCCAGCGTCAACAGCTCTTTTCGCTGCTTTTCTGAAATCTTCTACCAGAGTTTTAATTTCTTCCACTGATAATTCGTGGGGAACTCTTTCCGAATGATGAAACGGGATCGGACTTGGCGCAATGGTTTCCCAACCTTCTTCCAAACTCATTTGTCGGTTGGTTTCAGCGGAAACAGAACCTTTTCGCCCAGCGTGCGCCAGCTGAATCCCGATTTTGCTTTCCGAATTTGTATGAACAAAATTGACGATTTTTTTCAAGGCTAAAGCTTGTTCGTCATTCCAGATCCCCAGACATTTGTTCGTGATTCTTCCGCGGGGTTCTACTGCGGTTGCTTCTGTTATTAATAAACCAACGCCGCCTTGAGCACGACTGCCATAATGAACAAAGTGGAAATCATTCGCCACGCCGTCTTCTGCAGAGTACATACACATTGGCGACATTACGATTCGGTTTTTCAGTTCTATGGTTCTGAATGTTATTGGTGTGAAAAGTTTCATTTTTAGATTTTATTATTTTGAAAGGCTTCGAGAGCGTCAGCGTGACAACACTTATTATTAGAAATGTCAGACTGAGTCTGTCGAAGTGTCTTTTGTTTATACTTAATTTAGTTATTGAAATAGAAAGGAAAGCTCAATGTGTTTCCATAGTTGGTCCACGCTCCTTCGAATTTCAATTGGTTTTTGTCTGATGATTCTTTGATGGTTAATACTCCGGAGAAAATTCCGTTGTGTTTTCCGTTTCCTTTTTCCGACAGTTTCAAATCATAGATTTTGGATTGGTCTTTGGAATTTTTAGTTTTTTCTGCGTTAAAAGTTATAGTTCCTTCAAAGTAAGCTTTTGTTCCTTCGACATCCGAAAAACCGAACACTTTATAAGTGTTTTTTTCCTGATTTTCTGTAGAAATAGTTTCAAAAAGAACTTTCAGATTAGCTGAATTATCAATTTTTCCAGTGAAGAACTCGTTGTTATTCTTAATTAATTTCTCAACTTCTTGTGCGTTGAAAATTGTAACTCCGAAAATAAGGAATAAAAGAAAAACTACTTTTTTCATAACCATAATTTTAAAACATTGAATCACTCACAGCCCGGCTTGAACGGAGCTCTTTTTCTTTTTTCTCAAAAAAGAAAAAAGCGGGAGTGGAAGACGGATTAAGCTGCCCATATTTATTTTCTCGAAGATTATTTTGATTAAGGAGATAGAAAAAAATCAACAAAGTTTGGGAAATTATTCAAACTCCAAATTGTGTCAAATGGTGGTCCAAATGCTTTGCCATCATATTGTTCCATTCGGTTGCGGTGAGTTTTCCAAAGTTGAAACTCTCTTTCCCGTCAAAAGCTTCTGCTCCTAATTGCTGTGTTTTCTGGATGAATCCGATGATTCTTTTCCTCTCTTCTTCAAAGATTTTGTTGTCCGTAATTACGAACATTGCGGAAGTTGGGGAGTTATGTTTATAAGGAACCTCGTTCACGACTTTTGGTTTTACAAACTGTTTCAGAATCCATTTCGTTAGACGATTTGGTTTTTTGTGTTTTTCCTGTTCGTAGATGAGTTCGTACGTCACGTTGCAGTGAGCCAGCATTTTGTCAACAGACATTACACCCCATTTCGGGAAAGAATCTTCAGTGAGTGCATTGATTCTCTTGATGAAATGCGATGTGTCGTTTTGGTCAAAAATATTCTTCATTTTTTAGGTCGTGATTTTGTTTATCTGATTGAGCTTTTCTATTAATAATTTGTTGCGTTTTTTGTATTTGATAAATTTAAGAAGAAACCAAATAAACAAGGCTGAAGAAATGGCGATAATAATGAAGCTTATGATTCTCAATCTGTTTTTTTGTTCCTCTATTTTTTTGTTGTTTTCCCGATTCAGGACATCGATACTTTTATTGAGGGAAGCGAGTTCGCTCTGTTCTCTGGCAAATTTGGTTTCGATGTACAGTTTGTTGTACACTTCATAATTGTTCCAATCTTGAAGTGCGAGATAATTGTCAGAAAAACCTTTATAAATTCCTTCGCTCAGGACAAGGTCGCCTACTTTTTTGGACAGATTGACAGATTTTTTCAAAAGCTCTATCGCTTCCTGATGTTTTCCCAAAACGGTGAAATTTTCTGAAAGACCTTTATAGGCAAAGGCTTCCAAACTTTCTGCGTCAGCAGATCTTGCGACTTCGGCAGAGTTCAGGAAGTACTTTTCAGCTTCTTGATATCTTTTCAGATAAAAATAACAATAACCAATATTGTACAGGAAAACACTGGTGTTGGGGATGGCATTGTCATAGTTTCCGACTTTTTTTATATAATCCAACCCGATGAGAAGTTTTTCCAAAGCCAGCTCGTTGTTGTCTTGAGATTTATAAACCAAACCTCTTAACGCAGAATTGAGTCCAAGATAATAGGTCTTGAATTTTCCGTCCGGAAGCTGATTGCAAATCTGATAAGATTCATCAAGGATTTCCAAGGTCTTGCTGTTGAGTCCCATCTGCTGATATTGGATAGACGTGGCGTTTAAGATTTTTATTTTTTGCTCAGGATTTGTAACATTTTTACTTAGTTCTTTCATTTTCAGAACCCAATCCAGCGATTTGTCAAAATCTCTTTTTGAGATGTAAGAATGAGATATCAGCTTGTAAAGCTTGATGAGATTATCCGGATTTTTTTCATTTTTCAGCATTTCCTGAGCCATTTTCTGGGAGTTATCAGGATTTTGATAAATGTCGGAAAGTGCCTTTTTATACAATTGCTCGTTGTACTGGGATTTGAAAATTCCGGTAAATGAGAAAATAATTAATATGAAAAGGTAGCGTTTCATTGTTTATTTTGAGTCAATTGTTGGATGTAAGTGTTTGGCGAAATCCCGGTTACAGACTTGAAAACTGTCGTGAATGCACTGTGAGAGGAGAATCCTGCTTTCTCTGCCAGATAACTTACTTTATAATTAAGGTAGGCCGAATCGGTTTTCAGGAGATAAGCGATGTAATTGATCCTTAGTTCGTTGATGTAATTGTTGTAATTTTTTTCTTTGTATTTGTTGATGACCTCCGAAAGATATTTTGTATTGGTTTCCAGTTGTCCTGCGAGAACAGCGAGAGACATATCGCGATTCAGGAATTTTTCTGATTTTTCAAATTCTTCGAGACGAGAAAGAATATCCGCTTCTTTTTCTTTGGAAATGAGTGGCGTTTTTTTAGAAATATCTGGATCTATTTTACCAACTTTTGATTCAACAACAGTTTTATTTTCATCAATTTTTTTAATAAAATTCTGCTGTTTTGAGTAGAAATCGATTTGTTTCTGGATTGATTTAGCTTTTCTCTTCTCAGAAATACTAATGAAGATGACAGCTAAAATTCCAATCAGACAAGCAACGGAAATAATCAGAATATTGCTCACAAAGTTGTTGTGGGAATTTTCTAATCGTTTGGTCTCATATTGCTCATTAAGCTTGATCAGATTACGCAGGGCCTCTTTTTTATTTTGGTCGAGTTTATCCGCCTGTTCCTTGTAAATAGAATAATATTTCTGGTATAACTCATCATTTTTCAAAGCCAGATAATTTTTGGACAAATCATCATAAATCCTGTTTTTCAAAGGATCATAACTGGAATTTTGAATTAATTCCAGAGCCTTATTAAGATGTTCAGCAGATCTAGCGTAATCTTTTTTGAGGAAATAGATTCTTCCAAGATTATCAAGATTGAAAGCTCTCAGGAAAATGTATTGAGGGCTTTTATTAAGCTTTGCCTCGATTTCATTAACAATATTTTCAGCTTTATCGATTTGATTTTGAGTGATATAAATAAAAGTCTGATAGATCTGGTTTTCTATGGAAATTAAAAAATCTTCATCAGAATCTTTTAACAATGCGTTACTTTGCTTCAGGTTTTCTTCGGCTTCTTTCAGCTTTTTCTGAACCATCAGATTGGAAGCATTCAGTTGATAGATGTAGGCCATCAGATTCTCAGGATAATTCTGGGATTTTATCTTCGATGCTTTATCGGCCAGATTCTGAGAGATCCTTATCGATTGTTTGTAAAGCCTAAGTGATTGATATTGCTGAGCTAAAGCATAATCGGCATAGAGGGAATTATTGTCGTTTCTATTTTCGTTCAGATTTTTGTCAATGGATTGCTCGATGGATTTGGCATATTCGCCTTTGAAATTATAGGCTCTTGACAATATGATCTTAACGCGTTGTTTGATGAGTTCCGATTCTTTGTTTTCATCAATATTCTGAAGAATCTGGAAAGCGTTGTCTGGATTTTCGTAAAGACTTTTGTAAGCTTTGTCGAGAAGTTGCAAAGTTTCTGGATTGCTTTGCGCCGATGTCAAAATGACGCCGGAAAAGACCATCAACCACAAAAAAAATACCCTGAACATACTACAAAAATAGTTTTTTTATTTGTTATTTTGATGAATTTTAATAATTCTTTATCGAAAAATTACCAATAAGTTTATTTGTGTAAATTATTGATAATTAATATTTTAAAGTTTTGATATTTTAGAAATTCACGAATTATAAAAGATAAACTTTAGGAATTGACATTATTAAGATATAACATTGTAAAAGAGTTTTTGAAACAATATCTTTGGTTTTCGGCAGAAGAAAAAATTACTATCAATATTTATTAATTATTTATTATGAAAAAAGTTTACTTGCTTTTACTTGGCATTATTACAATGTCAGAAATCAATGCTCAGCAGATAGAACTGAAAGTTCTGGATGGCATGGGGTCGCGTCTGTATGACATCAATGACAGCGGAAAGGGGATCCATTCCGGCGCTTATTATGATTTTGCTACCGGAGTCACAACTCCTACAGAAGGTGGCGAAGGTACCAACAGATTGAACAATGCCGGAGATGTTGCCGGATTGATGGCTTTCACTGCTGAAGATGGTAGTGAAATTGGTCAGGCTGCCTACAAAAAGAATGGAACTTGGAACGCTATCGGATATTTTCCTGGTGATGTTCCCGGAAACAGCTGGTTCAGTAGTGCGAATGCTATCTCCGGAAACAGTAAGTATGTAACAGGACAAATTTCTGTAGATGTTTCTGGGAGCTATGCATACTTATATGATACAGAAGCTGGAACAATTAAAAAATTTGACGGTGACGGCTCTTTTGAGTATGGAAGAGGGGAAGGTGTTAACAGTTCGGGGATTGTTTCAGGATTTGTCAACAAATATTCTATCAACGGAAGTACCTACTGGATTCCGGTTTATTACACGCCGGATGGAGTCGTGCATTACATCGGAGATTTGGGTTACGGAGAAGCGGCTGATATCAATGACGCCGGGCAAGTTGTAGGTGTGAAAGATAACAAGCCTTTCATCTATGACATCAATACCAATGTTTATAAAGAGTTCAATATTCCTGCAGGTTTTGATACTGCAACATTTACATCCATCTCAGAAAATGGAATTGCTGTTGGATATGCAGGTTATGCTGGAAACAGAGAAGTGATTATCTATCATCCGTCTTTGAGTTCTAATCCGGTTTTCCTAAAAGATATTTTGACGAGCCAAAACGTTACAGTTACTACTTTCGATGGTAAATTAGGAACTGCAATGGGAATTTCTGCAAACGGAAATTTCATCGCCGGGTTTGATAACTCTATTCCGCCATTTTTCGCAGCAGGTTGGGCAATTAACTTAAATAATCTTTTATTAAATGATAACGACTGTTCAATCACTTGTCCGGACAATATTGAAACAACTCTTGCAAGTGCCTCAGAGACATCCGCAGTTGTGACTTATACATTGCCGGTTACTTGTGGCTCTTCATCATCTACAGGATTGCAGACAGTTTTAGTTTCTGGTTATGAGTCAGGTTCTCAGTTTCCGATTGGTATTACCAATGTTGTTCACAACTTGGTGGATGCAGATGGAAAAATCGTTTACGTATGTTCGTTCCAAGTCATTGTTAATGATGTTTATTGCAGTACAACACCTCAATATGGAGTGGATTCTATTACAAAAGTTCAGTTTGCAGGAATCGATAACGCATCAGACCCTTATTCTAATCAAGCTAACGAATATTATCTGGACAAAGTTGGGGAAGTTTACCAAGGCAGCGAATATCCAATTGCCATAGAAGCTAATACCAATACTGGTTACGACTATGCGACAGTTTTCGTAGATTGGAACCAAAACGGTGTATTCACAGATGCAGGAGAAATCTACGAAGTTGGAGCAATGACTTCTGACGGAATGGATGGCGCACAGATCACCGGTAACATCACGGTTCCTTCTACTGCAACTGTAGGTAAAGCAAGAATGAGAGTGATGCTGAACTGGGATGCATCTATCACGACACCTTGCGACAACTCGATCTACGGTTATGGTCAGGCAGAAGATTACACATTGGATGTGAAAGAATCTCTTGGAGTGGATGATATTAATTCAAAATCAGTGAGTTATTATCCAAATCCAGTAAAAGATATTCTTAATCTGATCAGTGAGAAAGATGTAACAAGCGTTTCAGTTTACAATATCGAAGGTAAGTTAGTGAGAAACTTCACAGGACTTAATCAATCAAAAGTTCAGTTGGATTTATCAACATTGATCACAGGAACTTACGTTGTGAAAGCGTCAACAAAGGACGGAAAGACAAAAACCTTCAAGGTTATCAAAAAATAAATCTTCATCATAAATTTGAGAAAACCCGCATCTACATTGGTGCGGGTTTCTTTTTTATTGGGGCAGCTATTTCCGTCTTCCGTTCCCGCTTTTTTCTGTCATTGCGAACGAAGTGAAGCAATTTCTAGAGCTTTTGTCAATCGCAATGACAGAAAAAGAGCTCCACTCAAGCCGGGCTGCGTGCAATTCAATTTTTCAGTATGATGAAAAACGCTGCGACTTAAAAACAATGGATTTCGATATTTATTAATCGTTAACAAAACCCTAATTGTTTCCCTAAAATTGTTTTTTAAGCCCAGATGCTTTAACTTTGCACAAACCTAATCTAATGAGTAAAAAAGAAACGAAATACATCTTTGTGACAGGAGGTGTGACATCGTCACTGGGTAAAGGGATAGTCTCCGCTTCTTTGGGACTTCTGCTGAAATCTCGCGGTTTCAAAGTTACCATCCAAAAACTTGACCCTTATATCAACATCGATCCCGGAACGCTTAATCCTTACGAACACGGCGAATGTTATGTGACCGAAGACGGCGCGGAAACAGACCTGGACCTTGGACATTACGAGCGTTTTCTGGATTCGCCAACTTCTCAGAACAACAACGTTACAACAGGAAGGATCTATCAGACCGTTATTGAAAAGGAACGGAAAGGAGATTTTCTTGGGAAAACCGTTCAGGTGATTCCGCACATTACCAACGAGATCAAACGCAGGATAAAAATGCTTTCCAAAAAAGACTATGATATCATTATTACAGAAATTGGAGGAACAGTTGGCGATATCGAGTCGCTTCCTTATATAGAAAGTGTTCGCCAGTTGCAATGGGAATTGGGCAAGAATAATTCTATGGTCATTCATTTGACATTGTTGCCTTATTTGTCATCAAGTGGAGAACTGAAGACAAAACCTTCTCAGCATTCTGTTCGTCAATTGATGGAAAGCGGGATTCAGGCGGACGTTTTGGTTTGTAGAACGGAACACACCATTCCGAAAGATTTACGTTCGAAACTGGCTCAGTTCTGCAACGTAGGACTGGAAAACGTCATCGAATGTATCGATATGGATACAATTTATGAAGTTCCACTATATCTTCAGAAACAGAATTTTGATGAAGTGGTTCTTAAAGAGCTGAATCTAGCCGTAGGAAAAGATGTCAATCTGAAAGACTGGAAATCATTCCTTAAAAAATATAAAAACCCGAAACGCAGTGTGGAAATTGCATTGGTTGGAAAATATGTTTCGCTTCAGGATTCTTATAAATCCATTGCGGAAGCTTTTATCCACGCTGGTTCTGATATGGAAACCGAAGTGAAGGTAAGATGGGTTTACAGTGGAGATATCGAACAAGAAGGCGTTGAAAAATTATTGACAGGCGTGGACGGAATTCTGATTGCACCAGGCTTCGGAGACAGAGGGATTGAAGGTAAGATCCAGGCTGCAAAATATGCAAGAGAAAACAAAATTCCATTATTGGGGATTTGCTTGGGAATGCAGATTATGACGATAGAATTCGCCAGAAACGTTCTGGGATTAACCAAAGCCAACAGTATGGAGTTCGATACTTCTACGCCAGACCCGGTGATTTCTTTGATGGAAGAGCAGAAAAATGTTGTAGATAAAGGCGGGACAATGCGTCTTGGTGCTTGGAAATGTGCCTTGAAAACAGGTTCCAAACTGGCAGAAGTTTATGGTGCGAAAACCATTTCGGAACGTCATCGCCATAGATATGAGTTCAATAGTGATTATAAAAAAGACTTCGAAGACAAAGGTCTGGCACCAACCGGACTTAACCCGGAAACAGAATTGGTAGAAACATTAGAGTTGAAAGACCATCCTTTCTACGTTGGTGTACAATATCACCCGGAATACAAAAGTACAGTGGCAACGCCGCATCCTCTTTTCAAGGCTTTTATCAGCGCAACGGTTAAGAATAAATCATAAATTAATGAATGGCTCAAAGTATTTCTCTGAGCCATTCGTCTTTATAACGGAATCTGAAAAATAAAACCTATTTTTGCAGACCAAAATAGAAGATTTGAAATTTGAAATTTGTCATTCGGTGTCAACTTCAAACTTCAAACTTTAAACTTTAAATTTATTTCTATAATGCAACAAAACAACGGATTAGACAAAAAACAACTGATTAGCTTCGGTATTTTTTCTATGATTCTCATCGGTTTTATGTTTTATTTCCAAAACCGAAATGCACAAGCCGAACAAGAAAAATTAGCTCTGGAAGCTAAAAAAACAGAGCAGACTACAAAATCCAAACCTGCTGCAACCAACTTAAATGCAGCTGCGGTAACGCCAAATTCTGTCCAGAAAGTTAATCTTCAGAATGATGAGCTGTCTCTGGAGTTCTCTAGTGTTGGTGGGCAATTGAGTTCTGTTAAATTGAATAAATTTGAAGCATTCGGTGGAAAACCATTGTACCTTTTCAATAACAACAATGCGAGTTATGGATTTCATTTTACTGATAAATCGGGTAAAGTTTTCAATACAAAAGATTTGGTTTTTGCACCACAAGTTGCAGGAAATGTAGTAACACTTAATTCTAAAGTCGGAAACGCAGTTATCCAGTTCATTTATACACTTAAAGCAAAATATACCGTTGATTTCCAAGTGAAAACACAAGGTTTGGCTAGCATCGTGAACGATGGAAAAGCTAATTTTGTTTGGAATTACAATGTAAGAGGCGCAGAAAAAGGACGTTCGCAGGAAGAGACCCACACAGAGTTTGCATATGCGTTCAACAATTATAAAGATTATGATTACGACGCTCGTTCTGATATGGATGAGCCAGATGAAACACTGAACTGGATTGGTATCAAGCAACAGTTTTTCTCAGCAGTTATCGAGGCTAAAAACGGATTCACAAAATCCAAAGGTTTTCAGGAAGCTATTCCAGAAGGCGAATATTTGAAGAAATTCAATTACGATGGCCAGGTAAACTTGGCTGGAAACGAGTTGAATCAGGACTTCACTTGGTATTTTATGCCTTTGGATATCGACCTTCTTAAATCTTATGACAAGAATTTTGATGAGATTCTACCGTTAGGTTGGTCATTCATCGGTTCATTGAACAGATATGTGTTCATTCCGTTGTACAATTTGCTTTCAGGTTGGGGAATTGCAGCAGGCTGGGCTATTTTCTGGATGACGATCATCGTAAAGTTGATCTTGTCTCCGGTAATGTTCAAACAGCACAAGCTAAGTGCGATGATGAAGGTGATTCGTCCGGAAATTGATGAGGTTAATGCCAAATTCAAAGATGCGGATCCGATGAAAAAGCAACAGGAAACAATGGCGGTCTATCGAAAGGCTGGCGTGAATCAGATGGCGGGTTGTTTACCGGCGTTGGTTCAGATTCCTTTGTTCTATGCACTCTTCCGTTTCTTCCCGAATATGCTGGACCTTAGAGGAAAAAGCTTCTGGTTCGTTCCGGATTTGACAGCTTATGACGATATCATCAGTTGGGGAACTAATATTCCTTTGTTAGGAAATCACTTGAGTGTATTTGCTTTGGCTTGTACCGTTGTGATTTTGATTTATACGATTATGACTTCAGGAAACATTCAGCAGCCACAACAAGAAGGAATGCCGAATATGAAAGTCCTGATGTATATCTTCCCAATCACGTTCTTATTCTTCCTGAACAGTTCTGCATCTGGCTTATCTTGGTATTATTTCGTGTCCAATGCGATTAACATTGTGATTATCTTGGTGATTAAATATTTCATCCTCGATGAGAAAAAGATCCACGCTCAGATTCAGGCTAACAAACAGAAGGAACCTAAGAAAGAAGGTAAATTCCAAAAGAGAATGAGAGAAATGATGGAGAAAGCACAAGAGCAACAGAAAGCTCAGGAACAAGCTAGAAACAAAAAGAAATAATATAGAGCGGTAAATTTTTACCGCTTTTTTTATGAATATATTTCTCCTCGTAGATTACACAGATTTGGCAGAAGAAATTTTAGAAGAGTAATCTGCTTAATTTGCAAAATCAGCGAGAAATATTTTTGTTGATTTCTTTTAAAAAATCCCGAAATTTGCAATCATCAAATTTTAAATCCAAAACCTTGAATCTAGAATCCACTTACGAATATCTCCAGCAATTCTTAACTCCTGAACGTCTCCAAAAAATCGAACATTTTTCCAAAGAAAGCTCGGATTTTGTTTTGCCTGTTATGGAAGATATTTACCAATTCAGAAATGCAGCAGCCATTGTTCGTTCTGTAGAAGCTTGTGGGTTTCATAAAGTGGTGGCGATGGAAAAAGAGAATTTCTTTGAACCCAATCTAAAAGTCACAAAAGGTGCAGACACTTGGGTTGAGGTCGAGAAGATGCCGAGAACAATAGAATCTCTACAAAACATCAAAAACCGAGGTTATAAAATCGTAGCGGTTTCTGCCGAAAACAACGCAAAAATGTTACCAGATTATAAAATCGAAGAACCATTAGCTTTGGTCTTCGGGACAGAATGGGAGGGGACTACAGATGAATTATTGGATTTTGCAGATGAGACTTTGGCAATCCCTATGTTTGGCTTTACAAGAAGTTTCAACGTTTCTGTTGCGGCCGCTATTTGTATGTACGAACTCAAACAAAAGCTCCTGAGATCAAACATCGAATATAAATTGTCCGAAGAAAAGCTGCTTCAAATGAAAATCCGTTGGGCAAAAAATTCTATTCCAAGCGGCGATATGATTTTGGAAAAGTATTTGAGAGAGAATTCTTAATTTATAACCTTTGTATTTCTTTAATGAGTTTTACGTCTTTGCGAACTTAAAATATTTTCAATATTGGTGAAAAAAACTTTGCGGACTTTGCGTTCAAAAAATTAGTAAATCAACTCACAAACCATTTCTCCAATCTTCGGAGCTAGGGCAACACCCATTCCGGAAAGTCGTACAGCACAGAATTGTCTTTCTGAGATTTGTTTTACAATCGGTGTTTTTTCACTTCCCATTGCCATAATTCCGGACCAGCGCATTTCTATTTTAACATACTGATTCGGGAGAATCACTTCTTTCAGGAATTGTTCCAGATGATTTTGGAGAAAGTTTGTCGTTTCGAAATCGGTTGTTTTCTCAGTTTCAAAATCCTGATTTCTTGCGCCTCCAAGTAGAATTCGGTTTCCTAGATTTCTGAAATAATAAAAACCTTCGTCGTAATGAAATGTTCCTTTGAGTTTAAGATTTTCGATTGGTCCTGTTAAAATAATTTGTCCTCTTGCGGGAATGATTTCCTCAGATTCTAAAAATTTAGAACTGAAAGCATTCGTACAGTAGATGACCTTATCAGATTTCAGAATAAGATTGCCATCGATTTTTATTTCGATTTCATTATCAGTCTCTGAAACCAACTCAACCTCAGTTCCGAAGAGAAATTCGACTTTCAGGTCGTGGCATTTTTCTAAAAGCTTATTCAACAATTTTCCGGAATGTAAACTTCCTTCACAAAGATTCTCAACCAGAAATTTTGATCTTCCCAATCCAAATTCTTCAATCTTTTCATTCGTGATTCTGAAAGTATTCTCCGTTTTTGTGATTGGGGCTAATTTTTCATTGACTTCACTCAGTTTCTCTAAAGCTGATTTGTCATTCAGAATTTCATAACCGCCACAAAGCTCGAAATCAATTTCATCATTAGTAAAATAACTTTGAATTTTTTGCAAACCTTCGAATCGCATTTTTACCAGATCCAAGGTTTTCTCCCAGCCCATTTTCTCAGAATCGGAAACGATCTCTGTTAGACTTCCGAAGCAGGCAAAACCGGCATTCCGAGTAGAAGCACCAGCTGGAACAGAATTTCGTTCGATAATTAAAACCGATTTTTCAGGGTGTTTTTCTTTGATGGAAATAGCTGTCCAAAGTCCGGTAAATCCCGAACCGATGATTGTAATGACACGTTTTCTGTAAAAAGTTTCGGTTTCCCAAATGCTCGGCGAAATGTTTTTCATTCGGGAAATTTAAGAAAAATCAAAACATCTTATCATAATTCCAAGCGGAGACGAAAATTCCTGCAGTTTCTGTTCGCAGTCTTTGGTTGCCAAGAGAAACAGCTTTGATTCCTTTGTCAGCCAACAATTGAATTTCTTTATCAGAAAAATCGCCTTCCGGACCAATCAGGAATGTATAATTTTCAAGTTTTGGAATGTCATTCAGTGATATCCTTTTCAGATTTTCATTGCAATGCGCAACGAAAGTATTTTCGGAATCCAGATTTTTCATAAAGTCAGAAAACTTGGTCAGATCATTGACTTTCGGAAAATGAAATCTGTGACTTTGCTTCGAAGCTCCAATGGCCTGTTTCCTCAGTTTATCGATACTGATGTTTTTGCGCTCGGTTTTTTCTGTGAGGATAAAACTGATTTCGGAGATTCCCATTTCCACAGCTTTTTCCACAAAGAATTCGATTCTGTCGATGTTTTTAGTAGGAGCTATCGCGATGTGAAGTTTCGGAGAAAAATTGGGAAGTCCTTCTTTAATTTCGGAAACGTCTAATAAGACTTTTTTACCTTCGAAAATAAGATTCCCTTTAGCAAGATTTCCATTGCCGTCGGTTACGAAAATTTCTTCGCCTTCGCGCATTCTGAGAACTTTTGTGATGTGCTGTTGTTCATCAGAATCAATTAATATTTCTGGGAAGATCTGTCCAAAGAAAAGTTTCATTTTGTATTAATTATTTTGCAGATTATTTGTCATTTCGTAGAGATCTAAACAGTCGAGATTCCTACGGAATGACAAAAGTGAGTGTTATTTTTTTGCAGGCTTTACTACTGAAATTAATTTCTTTCCAACAGTCGCCAATAAAACAGCCACCAATCCAAACACAATTCCCAATCCGAATTTTGAAAGAACATTTTCTGGAAGTAAGTGATGGATATAGTCAATATTATGAAGGAAAATCTCACCAGAAACCAACAACAAAGCTATTGTTCCAACAACGCCGAGAATTTTGATAACGATTGGTAAAGCCTTGATCAAAACTTGCCCAAGACCAGAAAAAAATCCTTTGTTTCCCGATTTTTTCATCAGAAAGAATCCGGCATCATCCATTCTTACAATCAGCGCCACAATTCCGTAAACTCCAACAGTCGCGATGATTGCAACCAATGAAACCACAATGATCTGTGTCAAAAGAGGATGTTCTTTCTCGATAACAGTTCCTAAAGCAATGATGACAATTTCCAATGAAAGGATAAAATCGGTTTTGATCGCGGAACTTATTTTTGATTTTTCTGATTTCTCGTCTTCTTCCGGCAAAGTGCTTTCTTCAACAACTTCGTGACCTTTTTTGTTGCGGTGAAACAAAAATTCGATTATTTTTTCTACGCCTTCGTAAGCCAGATAAATTCCACCAAGAACCAATATCACTTTGATGGCAGCAGGAAAGAAAAAATTTAGGAGAAAGACGATTGGAAGTATAATGAGCTTGTTGATAAAGGAACCTTTGGTAATGGCCCAAAGCACGGGAATCTCGCGGGAAGATAGAAATCCGGTTGCTTTTTCCGCATTCACGGCAAGGTCGTCGCCAAGTATTCCGGCTGTTTTTTTTGTTGCGAGTTTGCTGGTCACTGCGATGTCGTCCATCAATGCACCAATATCATCTAAGATTGCGAAGAATCCTGAAGCCATAACTTTTTATTTTGATGCAAAAATAAGTTTTAAACTTTAAAATTCAATGCTTAAAGTTAACTGGTGGATTATTTTATTTGATGTTTTGAAACGCAATTTCATTCTCACTGATGAAAGCAACGCCGGTTTTCATCGTCGTATAAATATCTGTGTCACACTCGCGCAGAGAACACATATAGATTTCTTCTACCCAAATATTGTTGAGGAAAATCAGATTGAGATATTCCTGTTTTCTCAGGTTGTTTTTGATGGAAAGATAATCGCCTCCTTTTGGTTCATAAGCAAAACTGAATACATTTTCAGTATTGATTTTTTCAAGAATTTCTTCTTTGATATTTTGGATGAAACCGGTTTCAGAACTTATCAAAACAAAATCTTCAGATTCTCCTGGAACTTCATTTTTTCCCGTAATAGTTTCTAAAATCCAATAATATTTTGAATTCTTTTTAGATTGAGTTCCGAGTTGTTTTTCTTCTAGTAGTAGTTTCATAAAAGTCTGTTTTATCTTTCCTCTGTGTTCCTTAATCATTATTATTTTAAATGCCCTTAAAAATATATTCTGCTTTTTCAATGTCCATAATAGAAATATTTGATTGATGGAAAATACTCAGAATCTACAAATCATACTTCGCTGTAGCCGTCGTCCTGATATCCGTAAACTCGCCGCGCTCATATTTCAGTTTGGCGACCATTGCGATCATTGCGGCATTGTCTGTTGTGTATTCGAATTTTGGGATGAAGATGTTCCAACCCAATTTTTCACGATTATCTTCCATTGCTTTTCTAAGACCAGAATTGGCAGAAACGCCACCAGCAATTGCAATATCATTGATGTTAAATTCTTTCGCTGCTTTTTCCAGCTTGTCCATCAGGATTTCGATGATTGATTTCTGGACAGAAGCACAAAGGTCGTTTAAGTTATCCTTGATGAAATCAGGATTTTTCCTCACCTCTTTCTGAATAAAATATAAAACAGAAGTCTTGATTCCACTGAATGAATAATCATAGCCTTCCATTTTCGGCTTGTTGAATTTGAAAGCATCGGGATTGCCTTCTTTGGCTAATCGGTCAACAATTGGTCCGGCTGGATAATCGAGGTCAAAGATTTTTCCGATCTTGTCAAAAGCTTCACCTGCAGCATCGTCGATGGTTTTTCCGATGATCTCCATATCGAAATAATCCTTCACTAAAACAATCATCGTATGACCACCAGAAACTGTCAAACATAAAAATGGAAAATTGGGCGGCGTAGGATTCGCATCATCAATAAAATGCGCCAAAATGTGAGCCTGCAAATGGTTAACTTCTATCAATGGAACATCCAAACTCATCGCTAGAGATTTCGCAAAAGACGTCCCAACAAGCAAAGAACCCAAAAGTCCGGGACCTCTTGTAAAGCCAATCGCGCAAATGTCATTTTGTTGTATATTTGCTTTCGAGAATGCTTTTTCCACGACAGGGATAATGTTTTGCTGATGCGCTCTTGAAGCCAATTCCGGAACAACACCACCATACTCGTTATGGATTTCCTGATTTGCAGCGATATTGGAAAGGATTTTGCTGCCACTGATGATGGCTGCAGAAGTGTCGTCACAAGAAGACTCGATACCTAAAATAATTGATGCACTCATAATAGATGGCAAAGTTAGAAAATAAAAATACAAATAACGAAGAACCGCATATTGACAAGCCTGTCAGCAAAAAGAAACGTCCGCTTTTTCTAACCATTCTGAGCACCGTTTCATATAGCATCATTGCATTGGTTGCTTTGATTCTGATTATCATTAATCTTCCCATTACCAAACGCTATATCGCTGATCAAGCTATCGATTTTCTGAATAAAGACCTTAAAATGGGAATGTCTATCGATGATATAGATGTTAATTTTTTTGGAGATGTGACAATCAAAGGTTTACATATTAAAGATTACAAAGGCTACGAATTCGTAAAAGCAAAAGAGCTGCGGGTAAAATCTGATTGGATTGCTCTAGCCTTTAATACGAGAGATATCAAATTCAATCAGGCAACGATCATTGAGCCAACGGTTCGTGTCATTACCTACAAAGGCGATAGTATCAGTAATTTTATAAGGTACGTAGATAATTTCGATGACGGAAAACCGCGTGATCCAAAAAAGAAACCTTTCAAAATGGGGATGAAACTTGATATCATCAATGGCATCGCAAGTATCATTAATGAAAATCATCCGGGAGAGGCAGGCAGATGGTTGGATGCAAGAAATGTAAATCTGAATGTCACGTCTCTTAAGGTTGAAGGTCCCGATGTGTTTGCCGATATCAGGAATTTTAATTTCATAACAAAAAGATATGGCAAGGAGCATGTCGTCGATACTTTTTCTACAAATTTTGAACTGACAAAAAAACATTTGAAGTTAGGGGATCTGACCTTCAATACAGACCATTCTTTGCTGCAAGGAGAAGCAATTTTAAATCTTGACCCAAAAACTAAATTTGCTGATTTTGGAAATAAGGTCAATTGGGATTTGAAAATGATTCCGGGAAGCCAGATCAGTGGTTATGACCTGAGCTATTTTGTTCCAGATTGGGATAATTATACCCCGATCAATATTTCGGGAATCATGACCGGTCCTTTAAATAATTTTACTTTGAACAACTTTTTGATTCGTTCCCAAGAGATTAATCTGAACACCAAAAAGATGACAATTTCGAGCGTTCTCGACAAGAAGTTTTTCATCGAAAGTAAAAATGTTTCTGCGGATTTTACTTACAAGGGTTTGAAAACCTCGCTCCCAAAATTCATCTCTTCCAAAATGGGGGACTTTGCAGATGATTTTGGAAGGTTGAAATATAATGGTTCTGTAAAGGTAAATCCGAAACAAGTCTATGCGACCGGGAATATCATTACCGGAATAGGTCAGGCAAAAGTGACCAATTTCAATCTCGTGGATTATAGTTCCAAGCGTCCAAAATATAAAGGATTGGCTGAGGTGAAAGATCTAAATGTAACCGCACTTACTAAGAATAAGCAAGTCGGTCTGATTTCAGGAAAATTCAATGTTCAGGGAGAAGGTTTCGATGTGAATACGATGTATGTGAAAACAACTTCAGATGTCAATCATATCGATTTGATGGGTAAGAGTCTTAATAATATTTCGATTGATGGGATTCTCAACAAAAAACGGTTTACAGGAAATGTTAATTCCAACGATCCTCATGCAAAAGGTACTTTCAAGGGTTTTGTGGATTTCAGTACCAAAAGGTTATTAACAGATTTTGATGCAGATATCAAATATGTGGACTTGAGATATTTTGGAGTCTCTGCCGGTGATACCAATTCTGTAAGCGGACATATTATAGGAAAAGGTTCTATGACCAGTCTGAATGACCTGGATCTGGATACAGATATCAAAGGATTGACACTCAATTCTACCTCTCAAAAATTACATATTCCGGATTCCAAGATCAAAGCCTTTTTCGAAAACGGAAATAGGATCGTTTCCGTAGATGCGCCAGATGCTATTACAGGAAGAGTTTCTGGAAAATTCGATTTGGGAGATGTCGAGAATATGATCACAAACAGCATCAATAAAATCCTTGTAGGAAATCCTCCGAAGAAAACTTATAACGGACAAAACTTTGATTTCGACTTTGATGTGAAGCAGGGTCTGATCTCATTTTTTGTTCCCGATCTGGAATTGCCTGATGGTGCAAAAGTTTCCGGAAACTATGTTGGGGCAACCAATGACTTGATACTGAATGCAGATGCTGCTCGAATCAAATATGTAATGACCAGCAAAAAAGAACTGAGCGAAGCTGAAAAATTTTTGGCGGAAACCGATGCGACTTATCAGCCTGATCTGAATAAAGTAAGTGATAGTGTAATGGTCGACAGTCTGAGTTTGAGGGTTAATACCGCTAATGTGCAACAACAGTTGCTTGCAAGTGTGAAAAGAGGTCAGTATGGAAATAATGTTCTTCAGGATGTGAAGCTGTCCGCTAATAATGAGAATGCACAGGTCTTACATATTGGGACGGTTTTCAAGTTAGGAAGTCTGGAAGATGAGACGGAAAAACAGATGAAGGAATATGCCGTCAATATCAATCAAACAACCAATGCTGTTGGGGATTATGTTTTACGATTTGAGCCTACGACAGTCAAATTCAATGATGTGGCATGGACAGTTGACACAAGTCCGGAACTGGATCATTCGATTACCTATAGAAAAAAAGAAAAGGATTTTATAATAGAGAATCTAAGGATCTATTCTGATGAAAGTGCTTTGTTGATAAAAAGTGCAGACTTCAAATCCGGAAAAGATTTTACAGCCGATGCAGAGATCAAAAATCTTGATATATCAAAACTGCTGGCTTTTGGGAAGGATAAGAATGCCATGGATATCAAAGGAACAGCAAACGGAACTATTCAATTGAAAAAATCAGGGAATAATCTGGAGCCTTTGGTTGACCTGGATGTGAATGACATTTTCATGAATGGCAATAAAATGGGAGATTTGGAAACAAGAATCACCAAAAGTGAAAAGCCCAATGTCTTTGATGTAAGCATTCAGGCATTGTCTTCCGGTCTTTTAGGTCAGAATACTTTGGACGTCAGAGGAACGATCGATAACAATCATTCTTCCCCTGTTCTTGATATGAATGCCAAAATGAATGAGTTCGATCTTGGATTTGCCCAGCAATTTGTAAAAGAGATCTTTGGAAATTTCCGAGGTAAGGCATCGGGAGACCTTAGGATATCAGGACCTACCAATGATATAGATTACAGTGGTGATATTGCCTTGAAAGGCTTTGGATTGAAACTGATGTTCACGGGTGTAGATTATTCATTTGATGATACAACAATTAGTCTTTCCAAAGGACAGGCACTGCTTTCCGGGATTGGTATAAAAGACGGCCGTGAAAATTCTAAAGGAAGGATCTCCGGAGGTATTTATTTTGAAACGCTTTCTTCTATGTCGGTCGAACTGATCATGGAGGCTGATAATCTTTTGGTGCTGAATTCCACCCAGGATGATAATGACCTTTTCTGGGGAAGAGTTACTGCTAAAGGAGACGTCTATGTATATGGACCAGTTTCGGGATTGTCCATTTCAACTCCTAATGATGGGCTTCGGGTTCTTAATAATAGTACTTTCACTTTTAACAGTGCATCAACAGCAAACATCGAGGAATTTAAGATCCTAAGATTTTTGAAACGAGATGATGAGGGCAAGGTCTCTGTTGAAAAGAAAAAGCGTTCCGGTGCTAATATGCTTATCGATTTTGATGTAACAATCGATAAAGGTTCTCTGGTGAATGTTTTGGTTGGTGATGATGTTGGTAATATTTCGGTAAGGGGAGATGCCAGAAATTTGAAATTCAAGATGGAAAGAAGCGGTAATATTTTCATGAATGGAAAATATACGGTGGATAATGGGACCTTTGTCTCCAAGGCGATCCTTAACAGGACATTCCAAATAGCGAGGAACAGTAATATCCAATGGAGTGGTAATCCGATGACGCCAGAGCTAGATATTACAGCAAATTATACAAGGACGGTCACCAACGCTGGAGAATATCTCGGGATGTCACTTTCTCAGCCGATCAATGTGGTTTTGACAACCAAGATCACGGAAACTCTTACCAAACCGAACATTGAATTTGGACTTTCTGCGCCCGATGTTTCTTCGCAGGTAAGAGAAACTTTGGCTACTAAACTTAGTAACGAAGATGAGAGAATTATCCAGTTTGGATCGGTGCTTGTTCTTAATAATTTCAACGTTGTTAATTCAGGAGGATTGAATATCAATGTTTCCCAAGCTGCTGTAAGTACCGGATATAGTATGGCTTTCAAACAGTTGGGATCCGTTCTTAATACGATCAGTAGTGCTTTTCAGATCAACCTGGACTATATCAGTGGTGACCCGAGCTCCAATACTTCTGATCGTGCCAATACCAATGTCAGTTTGGCATTATCTCCAAGAATCAAATTGAAGACAGGTTTGGGGGTTCCAATTACCAGAACAGAAAATACAAATGCTAATTATCTTTCGGCCGAAGGAACCATAGAATACGACTGGAGTCGAAATAACAACGGCAGCAGGTTACTACGAGCTTATTCCAAGCCTTCTAATTTGGGGTTGGGGACATCAGGAGCTAACAATCAGAGTTATGGTGTTGGGGTCGTGTACAGTAAAAGTTTCGATTCTTTCAAATATATGTTCAAAAGACGGAAAAGGTTAAAAACAGACTCTGTAGCTGTGGAGCAGAATAAAGTGGATTCTTTAAAAAATAAGTCAAATAAATGATAATTATCATTAAAAAATGAGGGTTTTGTTAAAAGCTGTTAATGTTTTAATATTCCTTTTTATTTAAAATATTTTTTTTAAATTTGCAAAAAAATTAGATATATTTTAAATAAATAACAAAATCATACAATGAACTATCAATTAGACGATATCGATAAAAAGATCCTTGATTTCCTAGTAGAAAACACAAGAATGCCTTTCACAGAAATTGCTAAACAAATGGATGTTTCTGCAGGAACTATCCACGTAAGAGTAAAAAAAATGGAAGATGCGGGAATTATTCTAGGATCATCCCTTAACATCGATTATGGTAAATTAGATTATAACTTCACTGCTTTCATCGGTATTTTGCTTACAAAATCAAATCATACTCAGGAGGTTTTGAAACAATTGGCTTTGATCCCGAATGTAGTGGAGGCTAGTGTAACATCTGGAAAATATAATATCTTCTGCAAAATGAAAGCTAAGAATACTGAGGATGCGAAGAAAATCATCTATCAGATCGATGATATCCAAGATGTTATGAGAACAGAAAGTATGATTTCCATGGAGGAATACATCAGTGATAAGAACCGTCTTATAAATGCGGTTAGCATATAGTTAGTTAATAGAAATTTCTATAGTAAAGAGCTTATTCATTAAGCTCTTTTTTTGTACTTTTATAATATGAAAGCTGCAGACAAAAGTTTTAATAACAATAAAGACCACTACATCATTTTCGGACTTATTATCTTGGTTTATTTATTGAGTATCAATACAGACCTTGCGGAGCTTTCACAGCATAGGATCATCAATATACCTTCCGGATTTTTCTATTATACTCTGGGAGTAGATATCCTTGTGGTCATAAGCTGGATATTGATCCTGTTTTACAAAAAATTGGGTGTTATTTTGTTTCCTGTTTTCGTGATGGTCCATTTTGGACTGCATAATTATTTCCTAAGTACTTATCTTTATTCAGACATCACGGTTCTTTTCCTCTATGTGGGACTCGGATTGCTGGCAATTATTCCCAGGTGGAATTATATGAAGTAAGTACGTTGATAAAAGTTCAAAAAAATAGAAATGAAAACATTCTTTACCTTAATGGTTTTTTTGCCGATCGTGTTATTTTCTCAAGAGTCTAATTCGAAAGATCCTAATAAAAACAAATTATCACTTGGTGCATTTTCTGTGAGTCTTAATGTCAAAAATCTTGCTAAGTCAAAAGAGTTCTATGAGAAACTCGGATTTTCCCAGATGGGAGGCGATATTAAACATCGTTATGTCATTATGAAAAATGGAACGGTTCTTATTGGTCTTTTTGAAGGAATGTTTGAGGGGAATATTCTTACGTTCAATCCAGGTTGGGATGAGAATGCAAAAGAGGTCGATCCATTCACAGATGTTCGTGACATTCAGAAAAAACTTAAAAACGACCAAATACAATTCAATACAGAAGCAGATGAAAAATCAAAAGGTCCTGCTTATATAGAATTTACTGATCCTGATGGAAATAAAATTTTGGTAGATCAGCATAGATAAGTATCAGTCTATGACATAAAAAAAGCTCTAGAAATTTCCAGAGCATAATGTCGTTACTTTTTACCAGCGATTTGATATGAAAAATTAAAACAGTAAGAAACAACTGATAATAATTAATCTGGAAATTGAACAGTTACAGACCTTATTCGACTTTTTGTGCTTTTAGAATCCTTGTGTTTACGAAAATGATAGGACAATAAATTTTTTTTCTTTTCTATGAACCTTCCTTTTGTTCATGGCAAAGATTGCATTTTAACATAATATCATGCAAAAAATCATCTACAACATATCTACGACAGGTATGTAATGGTTTTATTTTCAGTATGTTAAATTTGTATTTGGTGGTGATTTTAAAAATTCATCATCCAATTATTAAGGTCAACATCAGAAGAAATGCCCAATTGCTTTCTTAATCTGTTCTTTTTCATCTCAACACTTCTGACGGAAATGTGGCTGAATAGTGCAATTTCTTTGGTAGAAAAATTGAGTTTCAGAAGTGCACAAAATTTTAACTGTCCACTCGTCATGTCTGGATATTCTGTGGTAAATCTATTGTAAAAATTTGGATATACGTCCATGAATCTGCTTAGAAAAGAAGAGTCATTATTCTTGGCTAGTTCCAGCAACTCAGCGAAAGCATCATTTACTTTGGATTCTAGATTGTTCAGCTCGGTCTCTTTTTCTATCAGATCAATTTCTGTTCTCTCTTTCTGTTCTTTTTCGGTCTGATATCTTTTGAAATAGTTCAGAGCAAGGAATATGGATAAAATAATAAGTCCAATAATGGTGCCTATAAGAATATAAAAATTCTTGTACCAGTTAAGCTTTTCTTGTTCCAAGATATTATTGGCAATTTTGTCTGTCTCGATTTTCTCTTTTTTCCTTGCAAGATCAGATAGTTCCTTAGCTTTTTTGGAGTAATAGCTGTAAACTTTGTCTTCTCCCATTTTTTCGTAGATCGTTGCAAGGTCTTCATAGATATACTGCAACCTATAGATATCTTGGGCTTTCTCAAAAATTGGAAGAGCTTTTTTATAGTAATATATAGAACTGTCAGCGATATTCATTTCCATGTATGCATTTCCAATGCCATATAATCCGAAAGCTTGATTTATAGAATCGTTCTCAATTTTTGATAATTCATAAGCTTTTCTATTGTAGTAAAGCGCTTGGTCATATTGGTCCAGATCGATATATGTATATCCAAGACTAGAGTATTGGATACCAAGCCAGCCGTTCCTTTTCTTAGGGTCTCTGATCTTTTTGTAATATTCTACACTTTTAAGGTCGTATTTTATTGTTTTTTCCGGGGGTTGGTATTCCAGGTTCATGATCTCAGACCTGCCGGAATAGACCTGTCCTAGTGAGATATAACGATCATCATTGTCAGATATCTTTTGACTTGCTTTTTCTGCCTGATCACTAGTGCTGTAGGCTTTTTCAAAGAAACCCAAATAGGCATATGCCAATGTCTTTGCGATAAGAGCTTGGGATATGTGGAAATCATCACTCTCTTTTGTAGCAAGATTCAAAAGTTTTTCTGCGGCTTCCAGAGCTTTTTCTTGCTCACCTAATCCAAGATAACAATTGATCTGTCCTTTCAAGGATTTGGCTTTCCCTTTATAATAACCTATTTCGTCAGCGATATCATAGGTTTTGATGTTTTGTTGTAGAGCTTTTTCGCGATCCGCCATTTGGAAAGAGATCGCGATCAATTGGTCAATTTTTTCAGGAGTGTATTGCTGTGCTTTCGTTTTTAGTGAACACGAAATAATAATGAGAATTAATATTAAATTTTTTTTGAAATCCACAGCTTTGATGTAGCTACAAAAATATTAAAAATTCATATACTATCTAATTATAATTGGACTTTTAAATAGTAATTAGACCCAAATTGGTAAGAAATACGTAATACCTCTTATGGTAAGTTGAATTTTAGTTGACATTCTTTCAAAATATCAGGGAAAAAATCGTCAAAATGATTTTTCAATTGTTCTTTGTTTTTTAAGAAAATGTTAAAAACAGGAATATCCTTGTCCAAATATTTTGCCTTGTTCAATACATTTTGCATACTGAATTTGATCCCCTGATCTTGCCTATAATTAGTAAGCCAATCATCTTGCTCCATTCTTACCAGCATTTTTTTATAATTTTCCGGAAGCCATTTTTCGTTCTCCCATAGAATTTTATAAGTTCTTTGAGAATGTTTTTTCAAATCTTCCAAAGGATAATAATGTGCAACAAAATAATCAAAGGCCACATCTACAAAAGCCCCGGAATAAAGCCTTACAAGTGGACTGAAAATTTTTTTTGCTTCTGAGACCGAAGGGTGGGAATCCGTAAAAGTATCAATGAACCTGTGAAGTTTTATTCCTTCCTGTATCTCAATCGGGAAATTTCCCCGCTCATTATTCTTGATAAAATCAGCAATCATATTGCCCACGAGTTGTCCGTTGGTAAAAGATAGAATAGAGTGGGCGAGGTAGTTCATTAAGTGAATTTACGAATTATTGATCACGAATGAAATTAAAAAAGCAATTCTACAAAATCCTCAATTTTACTGATCTCCTCGATTTTGATCCCGAATTTTCTTTTAGGAAGTTTGTTCAAGTTTGAAATAATGATCTTCTCATAGCCCAACTTTTCCGCTTCGGTTATTCTTTGTTCTGCCTGTGCCACAGGACGGATCTCTCCACTTAAACCGATTTCGCCGGCAAAACAGTAATGTTCCGAAATCGCAATATCTTCGTTGCTTGAAAGGATAGACGCAACAACAGCCAGATCTAAAGCTGGATCATCCGTTTTAATTCCGCCGGTAATGTTAAGGAAAACATCTTTTGCTCCCAATTGAAATCCAGCTCTTTTTTCCAAAACAGCCAAAAGCATATTCAGCCTTTTGGAATCAAAACCTGTGGAGCTTCTTTGTGGGGTTCCATAAACTGCAGTCGAAACCAAAGCCTGGATTTCCAACAGCATAGGTCTGTTTCCTTCCAAAGTCACGGCAACAGCATTCCCGGAAAGTTCTTCAGATTTTTTGGTAATGAGGATTTCAGATGGATTTTTAATCTCTTTCAGACCCTGCGAGATCATTTCATAAATGCCAATTTCCGAAGTGGAACCGAAACGATTTTTATTTGCTCTCAGCAATCTGAACAGGTGATTTCTATCGCCGTCAAAATTAAGAACTACATCGACCATGTGTTCTAAAACTTTTGGGCCGGCGATCTGTCCATCTTTTGTAATATGTCCAACCAGAAAAACGGGAATATTATTCTCTTTGGCAAATTTGATGATCTCATTCGAACATTCTCGGATCTGTGAAACTGTTCCTGGTGAACTTTCGATCAATTGTGATTGCAAAGTCTGAATAGAATCGATGATCATAAAATCGGGCAGAAGTTTTTTGGCTTCGTGCAAGATTTTCTCAACATTCGTTTCGGTAAAAAGAAAGCAGTTTGGGTTTTTGACCTCGGCTAAACGGTCGGCTCTCATCTTGATTTGCGACGCACTTTCCTCTCCCGAAACATACAGGATTTTTTTCTTCATCTTCAAAGCTAGCTGAAGAAGTAGGGTTGATTTTCCGATCCCAGGTTCTCCTCCGATCAGAGTCACGGATCCCAATACGATTCCTCCGCCCAAAACCCGGTCCAATTCTTCTGAGGGCGTTTTGATTCTCGGTTCTTCACTGGTTTCAACTTCGATGATGTTGATGATATGTGATTTGGATTTTGTAGCAACCGATTTGGTCGATTTTTCTACGATTTCTTCCACCAGCGTGTTCCATTCGCCACATGTTTTGCATTGCCCGTGCCATTGTGAATATTGTGCCCCACAGTTCTGACAGAAATATTGAGTTTTGAGTTTTGCCATTCTGCTAAGTTCAAGAAAATTTTGGAAAATAAAAAATCGGAATCGGGTTAAAAATGTAGATTAATGTTTTATTTTGAAAACATTAAATTTGCCAATTATACAAGCTGATATTATCAGAAAATTTTAAATTAAATAAAAATGGCATTAGAAAAAAACAATGTAGTAACTCTAAAATATGTTCTACACACTAATGATGAGAATGGCGAAAAAGTTTTTGTAGAAGAAACTTCTTCAGAAAATCCAATGACTTTTCTTTATGGTGTTGGAATGATGATTCCAAAATTTGAGGAGGAAATCCAAAATCTGGCTGAAGGAGATAAGGCTTCTTTCGAAATTACACCAAGTGAAGGCTACGGTGAAAGAAATCCAGAAGCAGTTACACAATTGCCGGTAGATATGTTCCAAGGGCAAGAATTGCCTCCGGTTGGAGCGATTTTACCACTTTCTGACAATCAAGGAAATAATTTTCAAGCTGTGGTTTTGGAAGTAGCTCCGGAAGCGGTTGTTGTAGACCTTAATCATCCAATGGCAGGAAGAAGCTTGTTCTTCGATGTTGAGATCTTGAACACTCGTCCGGCAACAGAGGAAGAGTTGGCACACGGCCACGCTCATGGGGTTGATGGGCATTCAGGACACTAATATCTTAGACAGAAATAAAAACGAAAAGCTCCCAAATCTGGGAGCTTTTTTAGAAATAAATGTTGTTTATTATTTTTTGATGAATTTCTGAGATGATTTCTCACCTTTTTTATTCACTAATTCGATAACGTAATTTCCTGTAGAAAGTTTGTTCACATCTATTTTATTGTCAACAGATTTTCCATTAGCAACGGATTGTCCTGCCGTGTTGAAAATTCTGTAAGTAGAATCTCCACTTTCGTTTGATTTGATATTAAGAACATCTTTTACCGGATTAGGATAGATAGAAATACTGTTTTTGTTGTCAACATCGGAAACAGCTAAAAGATCCTGAATATCTAAGGAATAGTCTTCTACCTGACCATAGTTGATCGTGGCACAAGAAGTTGGCGTTTGAGAGTAAGCTGCTTGAACCCTTATTCTTACCCTTCCTGTTGTTGCGGTTGCAGGTATTGTGAATGTTCCGGAAACTGTAGCGGCACTTGTAGCTGTAGTTTGTGACCAGGCAGTTTCTCCGGTATCTGTAAATACGCCATTATTGTTATAATCTATGTACAATCTATATCTTAAAGGATATACAGTGCCAGACCATTGAGGAGTGATGGTGATTGTATATGTTCCGCCTTTTGTCACCTCAGTTGACAAATAAGAGAAATCTTCGTAACCTGTACTTCCGGTACTTGCATTGTCAATCGTATTAAGTTTCACGTTTTGTATCTTCATAAAGCTTGTGTTAGAGGCTTGAGAAGTACAATAGGTATTACCTGTGGCCAATGTTGTAACCGGAACAGTATTACTAAAGCCGGACTTGTTACCTGCTTCATCTTTTGCTTCAACCTTGAAGTCATACGTTGTAGATGCAGACAATCCTGTTACATAGTAAGATGTTTTATAAGTTGTGCCCAACAATACATTATCTTTATAAACATTATATCCGTCTAATGCAAAATCATCTGTAGAACCTGTCCATGTCAAATATGTAGAAACATTGGTTGTAGAAGTTGCCGCTAGATTAAGTGGAGTGGTTGGAGCTGTTGTATCTGGTCCGTTAGGATTGTACTTTGAACCCAGACCAACTGCATAAAAAGCATCTTGAGTAGCAATTGCTTCTGCGGAATCTGCACCATACAAATCAACGGCTGCCTGGATTCCAAAGTTTCTGGCGTTGGTGTAATTTGAGTTTGAAGAAAGATAGGCTGTCTCCAGACGATAAACGATCTTTGCTGCTTTTTCAAATCCAATTCCTGTTACGTTATAAGATTTTCCAATATCATTGGCTCCTGTTTTTCCTTGTACAAGAACATAATACCAATGATTCAAAACACCGCTGTTTGTGTGAACACCGCAATAATCATTGAGATCTCGGTCAGGTGTGGTACAACCTTCTGCAGCAGTAGCTGGTTGCCAGTTGATACCTCTGTATGTGTCCGGTTGTCCTGCAGATTTCGGGTCACTCAGAGACCTTAAATAATAAGGAGCATATAATGTGATGTCCTCTCCAATTGTGAAAGCTTGTTTATTGGGCAGATAAGTTTCTTCAACAACAGATCCCCAGATATCAGAAAGCCCCTCATTCATGGCTCCGGATTCTCTTTGGTAAGCTAAAGCTGCTGTAGATGCACAAACGCCATGTCCCAATTCGTGAGCTGTAACATCAAATGCCGTCAATACATTGAAATTGCTGGTTCTGTCTCCATCGCCATAAAGCATATATGAACCAGACCAATAGGCATTGTTCACATTATTTCCATAATGAACATAGCTTCTCAATATCGAACCATTGTCGTCATAGCTGTCTCGGTTATGAAAATTTTTAAAGTAATCATATGTTTTCGATACCCCAAAATGAGCATCCAAAGCAGCATTGTCCCAAGTAGAATTATCGAACTCTGTCGCGGTCCAATCGTTATCAGCATCCGTGAAATCAGTATTACTTATTGTGGTGCTCTTTTTCAGGTTGTACGTCCTTACGCCATTTCCCCTTGTGGTATCGTACAAAATGTAATTTGTTTCAGCTGTGTTTAAAGAGGTTTCAATGGACTGGGTTCCACTGTATCTTGTTGCAGCATTACCCGTTGCAAGTTTAGAGATTGTATTTTTTAATTCAGAGTCTTTTACTTCAGAAGTGATTTTTTCTGTATCAAGCTCATCTTTTAGTATATTATTATGATCTTGTCCATTGGCGTGTTTGATGATTGCGTCAGATAATAATACTTGTCCATTGATAGCATCCACATAGATATAAGCTCTGCTCATTGGCTGAGATGCAAAAACATCAAATTTGTAAGCCAGGACCAATTTGTAACTTTCATCTGCTTGCTGTATTGGAAGAAGAACTAATTCTCCTGCAGGTTTTTTGTAACTGTCAACATTGCTTTCAGCATCATCCCACATATACTTTTGTGCACCAACACTTTGGATGGCATTGCTCAAAGCAACTTGTGAAGAGACCTTTGGAGATGTACTCACATTATTTGTCGGGAAGATCTCACCATTCATGCTGGTAAGTTCACCATTTTTATAATGCAGATTGTAAGTTCCAAATTCAACTTTTACGTTGTTGTAGTACAATTGATACTTTTCATCCAAAAAATTGCCAGCTGCATTTTTACCCGATTTAGTAAGTTTAAATTCTGCTCCGGCAGGTAGTTTTAAAATTTCTCTAAACAGATCGACTTTTGCAGTGGATCTTAAATTTGCACCGCTCTTAAAAGTTACTAAACTAATATTCCCGTTCTTCTCGGTAATTTTCTTGTCAACGTATTCCTGTGCATTGGCGGATAGGGTAAATCCAACAACGCTGCACAAAATACCAATTCGTAAAAGTTCTTTCTTCATATATTAGGTATTAAATTCAAGGCGAATTTAGTAAATTTTTAACAATAATTATCCTAGAGCTAGTGTAATTTAGAAAAATATTAATGATAATTGGCTAAAATAAAAAATCCAGTAAAAGTTACTGGATTTGGTTGATTCAATTATTAATTCTTCTGAGGGATATTCTTTAGTATATCTTGTGTATACGTCCAAAATTTTTGAACAGATGATATATTGGCTCTTTCATCCGGCGAATGTGCGCCTTTGATTGTTGGACCATAGCTTACCATTTCCATCTTTGGATAATTGGCTCCGATGATGCCACATTCCAGACCAGCGTGACAAGCTACGACCAATGGCTTTTCTCCGAAATTTGATTCATAAAGTTCCGTCATTACTTTGATGATCTCTGCTTCTGGTTTTGGTTTCCAGCCTGGATATGAACCACCGAATTCCGTTTTTAAGCCATTGCTTTCAAATGCTGATCTTAATTGATTGGCAACTTCCCATTTTGTAGATTCTACAGATGAACGTGTTAGGTTTAAAATCTTGATATCACCATTTTTCAGCTCAACTCTAGCAACGTTGTTGGAAGCCTCTACCAATCCTTCTACATCCGGGCTCATTCTGAAAACACCGTTGTGTGCTGCATTAATTGCGAAGATTATTTTTTTCGAATTTTCAATAGAAACTACTTTTTCTGAATTGTCTGTTTTCTCGATATTAATAACCAGATCTTTTTCTAATGAAGCGAATTCCTCCAAAATATCAGATTTCAACTCCTCAAATTTTGATACAAAATCTTCTGAGTTTTCGACAGAAATAATCGCTTTTGCTTCTCTTGGAATTGCATTTCTCAAACTTCCGCCATCAATCGAAATTAACTGAATTTGATTTTCCAATCCTAAAAATAAGAATCTCCCCAATAGCTTATTTGAGTTTCCAAAACCTTTGTGAATATCCATTCCGGAATGTCCGCCTTGTAAACCTTTGATCTCGATCTTGAAAGTTTCACCTTTTATTTCCACCAGATCAAATTTTGCAGAAGCAGTTACATCCACACCACCAGCGCAACCGATATCGATTTCGTCATCTTCTTCGGTGTCAAGATTAAGAAGGATTTCACCTTTCAATTGTCCTGATTTCAAAGCTAAAGCGCCTGTCATTCCTGTTTCTTCATCAATTGTGAAAAGGGCTTCTAATTCCGGATGTGCAATGTCATTACTTTCTAAGATCGACATGATCGTAGCGACACCTAAACCATTATCGGCTCCTAAAGTGGTTCCTTTTGCCCTTACCCAATCACCATCCACATACATCTGGATTCCTTGAGTTTCGAAATCAAAATCTACATCATTGTTTTTTTGACAAACCATATCAAGATGTGACTGCATCACGATTGGCGTCCGGTTTTCCATTCCCGGAGTCGCAGGTTTTGTGATGATGACATTTCCAACTTCATCTACAGTTGTTGGTAATCCAAGATTCTCCCCGAATTCCTTTATGAATTGTATGACTTTTTCTTCTTTTTTTGATGGTCTTGGAACCGAATTCAGTGCTGCGAAATTTTTCCAGATCACTTTTGGTTCCAGTTGTGAATATTCCATTTTTTTGAAATTTTTTGAATTGGCAATTTACTAATTATGTAAAGGAAAATGAAATCTTTATGACATAAATAATGTTTCCAAAATCTTTGTTTCGTTTTTTGTTTTATAATTTTGAAGTCTCATTTCTAGCAAGATATTGATGTCGAATTTTATACAACAGTTTTCCAAATTTTTAAGATTAAGAGTTTCTATTTCCGAATGGATTTATCTCGTGAAATGCGTCATTGGAGCATCAATTTGTTATCTGTTTTATATTTTTCTTCCGCAATATCCTGTTTATTGGGCTTTGATTTCTGTTGTAATCGTTTTCTCGCCGGATAATAGTAATAAGCTGGCTTATGACAGAATCAAATCCAATCTTCTCGGCGCTTCTATCGGAATGATTTTATTTCTGATTCCGATTCCTAATATTTTATTGATTTGTATCGGTGTCGCCTTGACGATCCTTGTAGGAATTGCTTTGAAGCTTGATAATACACTTCGTTCCGCTTTAGCAGCAATGGTCATTGTTTTGATTGAGGAAAATCAGGCGCACGACTGGCTGATTCCGATTGAGCGAGTGATTTGTGTATGCATCGGATGTTTTGTTGCACTGATTATCACATTTGTTTTTTCTAAGTTTAAGACTTATGGTCAAACTTATATGAAACATTGAAGAAATATACAAAACCCTTAACCCCGATAGTAGCGACTACCCCACAGTAAAGTGGGAGAGTTGGGGGATTGTGAATTGGCGAACGCTGGAACGAGGAGTATGAGCGGATAGCGGGATTAAGCTCCTAATAAAAAACTCCCCAAAACTGGAGAGTTATTCTTTAGATGTCAGTGATTATTTACCAATAGTCTTATGTTAGTGATAAAATTACTATAAATCTTATTTTTTATTGAATTGTGTAATCCTTCACATCCACTTCCGACAACCTAAAATATCCATAAGCAAAATTGCCACTATTAGTTTGATTGATAATATTTCCACGAACATCCGTTGGTGTTGTTGAAAACGGATTTCCGGAATTTCCGGAAGCGTTGAGAAGTTTTCTGAAATATTCATAATACCTTTTGGATATCCCGTACAATTTTATGTTGACAACATCTCCGGATTTCAAATCTTCATGAGAAAAATAAACAGGTGTCAATCCACCTTGTGTATCGTCATCATCTTCAACTTCATATTGTGGAAAAGCCACTTGTGGAATTCTATTACTGTATAAATAATAATTGAGTTCAGAACCGCCATCTTGGTAATAATAAGTGATTTCAACTTCATCACCCGTCATTCCGCCTTCATTATTCTGGTCGATGTTATCTTCAATTTTTACAACGCTCATCATTTTTTCTGTTGCGGTGTAAGTTTCTCCATTTACAACGACTTTTAAAGTGTAAATTTCCCCAATCACAGGCTGGAAATTAGTACAAACATATTCTCCCGTTCCAGGATTTTCTATGAAATTAAAAACCGTATTCGTTGAATTTGAAACGATAACATTCGCTCCCGAAACTTTCGGAAA
This sequence comes from Epilithonimonas hungarica, assembly GCF_900102265.1. Classification (GTDB taxonomy): domain Bacteria; phylum Bacteroidota; class Bacteroidia; order Flavobacteriales; family Weeksellaceae; genus Epilithonimonas; species Epilithonimonas hungarica. The sequence goes on from NZ_FNBH01000001.1 coordinate 891,592, forward strand.
CTCTTGATTATAATAAGCCGTAGTCATCGAAAGTCTGATTTTCTGTTCGCTTCCTATTGTGTTTTTCTGCCAATCAATAGAAGCGTCTATCATTAATTTTGGTTCTGCTGTGTCTAAATCAACGTCAATCACATCTTCACAGGAAATCATAATTAAACCTAATGCAATGATAAAATATTTTTTGAATGTATTCATTTTTATTTTTTTAGAATTAAAATTTAAAATTATAAGTCACACTTGGGATAATTCCGAAAATTGAGATTCTGCTGGCTTCACTCAAACCTGTATCTGTATTTTGTCCGAATGTCAAAGAAGCCGCATTTTTTCTTGAATAAACATTGTAGATGCTGAAAACCCATTCGCTTTTCCATTTTTTGTTGCTGTCGGCTTTGGGCGTGTACGTTGCAGAAAGGTCTAAATGATGATAAGCAGGAAGCGAATCTGCATTTCGTTTTCCATAATTGGCAACTGTAATTCCCTGATATTGATATTTTCCGTTCGGGAAAGTGGCAGCTCTTCCGGTTTGGTAAGTGAAAATTCCACCAAAACTCCATTTTTTTGTCAACTGATAAGCTGCGGTCAATGAGAAATTGTGGGTTTTGTCATGGTTTGCTCTGTACCATTCTCCATTGTTGATTCCCGGCTCTTCGGCGGTTCTTCCCGGTGTTCTTTGTTCCGCTTTGGAAAGGGTATACGAAAGCCAGCCAGTCAGTTTTCCTGTATTTTTTCTCAGCAAAACTTCTAATCCGTAAGAACGTGCTTCTCCTGTCAATAAAACTCTTTCAATCGCATCATTGGCAATTAAATCTGCTCCGTCTACATAATCCGTTTTATTTTTGATTTTTTTATAAAAGACTTCCGTTTCCAAAGAATATTTTCCGGATTTAAAATTTTGAAAATAACCAAATGCCACTTGGTTCAGAATTTCAGGTCTCAGATATTCATCACTTGGAGACCAGATGTCGAGCGGAGAAACAGAAGCTGTATTGGAAATCAAATGAACATATTGGCTCATTCTGTTGTAACTCGCTTTTATTGACTGATTATTATTGAATGAATACGCAACTGCCAAACGAGGTTCCAGATTATCAAATGAAATAATTTTTTTGTTTTTACCATAATCGACTGTTCCAATTGGCGTTCCTTCTTCGTAAACTTTTAATTCAGGATTGTAAACGACAGCTTGTCCGTTTTCGTAAATAGTTCTTTTTTCTGCTCCCAATCTTTGAAAATTACTATATCTGAGTCCATAATTAACAGAAAGTTTATTGGATAATTTCTGTTCTGCAAGAATGTATAACGCACTTTCAAAAGCATTTTTCTTTGCAATCTGTCTCGGAATTACCGGAAAATTTTCATCAAAAGGATCAATGGTTCCGGGATTAAATTGATAATAAATCGCATTAACACCATAACTTAAATTGATTTTATCCGACAAATAATGTTTGAAATCATATTTAAAATTATAATTTTTAATGTCCGATTTCCAGTTAAGTCCGGCGAATTTTATTTTTAAACCGTAATCGTATTTGCTGTAAATTAAAGAAGCATTCGAAAATAATTTATCCGAAAAAATATGATTCCATCTTGCATTGAAAAGCGAGTTTCCATAATCATTCATCAGACTTTTATTAAAACTCATATCGTCTTTCCCGAAATAACCGGAGAGATATAAATTGTTTTTATCATTGATTTTGTAATTCAATTTGGCATTCAAATCATAGAAATAAGCAGAATTGGGTTCGTCTGCCAGTTTCAAAAAAAGATGCGCGTAAGAAGCTCTTCCGGCAATCACAAATGAAGCTTTCTCCTTTGCAATAGGACCTTCCACAAGCAATCTGCTCGACACAGCACCGATTCCTCCATTGATGTGGAATTCTTTGTTATTTCCTTCTTTCTGATAAATATCTAAAACCGACGAAATTCTCCCTCCAAAATTGGACGGAATTCCGCCTTTGTACAATTTCAAATCTTTAATCACATCCGAATTAAAAACCGAGAAAAATCCAAATAAATGCGACGTATTATAAACCACAGCTTCATCCAAAAGGACAAGATTTCCGTCTGCAGAACCGCCTCTCACATTAAAACCCGAACCGCCTTCCTGCGCATTGGAAACTCCCGGAAGCTGAAGAATCGATTTCAAAACATCCACTTCTCCCATTACAGCCGGCATTTTTTTAATGGTTGCGATGGAAAGCTTGTTAACACTCATTTCCGGTGTGCGGATATTGGCTTTTGTAGAGTTTTTTGTAATGACAACTTCATCAATATTTTTGGTTCTGCTGGTTTCATTAAGTACGAAATTCCTTTTTGTATTTTCTGTTAGTGAAATTTTTTCTTCGAAAGTTTCAAACTCCGAATTGCTTATCAAAATCGTATAATCGCCTTGCGGAAGCGTGAGAGAATAAAAACCATAAGAATTTGTAGAGACCACAACGCCTGTTTCCTGCACGGAAATGATTGCGCCAATCAGGGTTTCGTTGTTGGATTTGTTGGCGACGGTTCCGCTGAGCGTGACTTTCTCCTGTGAAAATGCAGAGACGGAAACTGCGAAAAACAGTGGTGCGTACAATTTGTTTTTCATTGTTTATATGAGATTAAAGATTAAAACCAAAGCGAAACTATGGCTTTAAGGAACTTTAATTTTGCGAATTATACGAAATGGGGTTTTTGTTATAGGAAAGTGGGAAAAGATTTTTAAATTAGCTATTAACAATATAAATATTATGGATATAAAAATTTACAATGAGTATTTAGTTCTATATCAATTATTAACGAATAGTTTTGTTGAAATTCCTAGTCATTATAAAGATGGATTTTATAAATGTTATCAAAAAGACTATACGATTGTAAAAGGAGAAAATTTGAAAATTTTAGAAAAATTTGAAAAAATTTCTTTAACTGATATTTATAATACTGGCAAGGATACTTCTAATTTGCCATTTTCTGTAGAACCTTTTTCATCAATGAAACTTTGCCTTAGTCAAGAAGGTTCTTATTGTGTTTATGTTGAATTAGGATTGCTTATTTTTTATTATTTAGTAAATTTTTATAAAAAAGCAATTGAAGAATTTTTGGATGTTTTGGAAGAAATGAATAAAGATAAATTTGTACCGGTCAAATTAACTGAACAAAATATTTATGAAATTGATTTTTATTACTTGAAGAGTAAGGAAGGGATATTTTTTGGTATTGAAAATTTCAATCGTGTTTTTGCATTATTTGGTCAATCTAATAATGGAATTTTTTATGTTAATAATAAGCTTGAATTTATAGTTGATAAGGGTAGAATTGATAATATTTTAAACTATATTGAAAAAATTAATTTTACAGTATTTGAAGATTAAAAAAATCTAATTTTCGTATAACCCCAACCCAATTTCGTATAAATAAAGATTGATATCGTCTGGAAGTTTTTAGATTTGTTATCGATAATCTTTAGAAGTATGAATAAAAATTTACCAGATAAACTTAATGGTGAAAATTGGCTTTTCCAGTTTTTTATCTCGCCGAGTTACAGAATTTACAGACATCTTTTGCTGATAATTTTCAGCGTTTTTGTGCTCTATTACAGTAATCCAGAATATACGGAACCGACGGAAACCTACAATCGTATGCTGATTTTCTTTCAGATACTTTTGCTTTCTTATATCAATATGTACATTTGGGTTCCGAGATATTTGTTCAAAAGCAGATATGCGATTTACGGATTATGGATTTTTGTATACATCATTTATTGGTCATTTGCACATCGTTTGGCAGCGCATTTTTTCAAATCCAATTTATTACCTAATCAAGATGATAATATCAATTTTCTTTCATTGACTTTTGTGGTCATTGTTCTCAGTATCGCTTCTGCTTCAGTTAAATTATTTCAGCAATGGATTAAAAATGTTCAGTTAATTAATGAATTGGAAAAGTCAAAAATCACTTCCGAGCTTGAGCAGTTGAAAAATCAGATCAATCCACATTTTTTGTTCAATATGTTGAATAACGCCAATGTTCTCACCAAAAAAGACCCGGAAAAAGCATCCCAGGTTTTGATGAAACTAAGTGATTTACTACGTTATCAATTGTATGACAGCGCACGAGATAAAGTTTTGCTCACTTCTGACATTCACTTTCTGGAAGACTTTCTGAATCTTGAAAAAGTAAGACGGGATAATTTTGATTTCGTGATTTCTAAAGAAGGAAATCTGAGCGGGATTCAGATTCCTCCGCTTTTATTTATTTCCTTTGTTGAAAATGCAGTGAAGCACAACAACGATTCTTCAAAATCTTCTTACATCAATATTTACTTCAAAGTTTTTAATGATGAATTATTCTTCAAATGTGAAAATTCAAAGCCAGAGAAAAAGGCGGTCAATTCCGAATCAGGCGGGTTAGGTTTAGCGAATATCAAAAGAAGATTGGAATTGCTGTTTCCCGATTCCCACGATTTGAAAATAGAGGAGAATCAAAATAAATTTTGCGTAACTTTAAACATAAAATTATGAATTGTATTATCGTAGATGATGAACCACTGGCAAGAGAAGCGATTAAGATGTTGGTCGATTCACATTCAGATTTGAAGCTTGTCGGTACTTTCAACAGTTCAGAATCGGCTTCTGTTTTTCTTGAAAATAATGGTGTTGATTTAGTGTTTCTCGATATTCAAATGCCCGGAAGCAACGGAATTGATTTCGCCAAAACCATTTCCAGCGAAACCTTCGTGATTTTTACAACTGCTTTTTCTGAATTTGCGCTTGACAGTTACGAAGTTGATGCCATTGATTATCTTATAAAACCAGTCAAAACAGATCGTTTCCAAAAAGCGGTTGAAAAAGTAAAGTCCTATTCCAAATTGTTTAAGTTAAACGATTCAGACAATAATAACATCGAAACATTTGCAGAAGATCATTTTTACATCAAGGCAGAGCGTAAGATTGTCAAGGTTAATTTTGAGAATATCTTTTTTATCGTCGGATTGAAAGATTATGTGATTATTCATACAGAAAATCAGAAAATAATTACGGCGATGAACATCAAAACTATTGGTGAAAAACTTCCAAAAAATAAATTCGTGAGAGTAAGTAAATCCTACATCATCAATTCAAAACATATCGATTCTGTTGATAATAATACAGTCTATATCGGTATAAATGAAATTCCGATTGGAAATATTTACAGAGATTTTTTCTTTAATGAATTTGTAACAAAGAATTTACTGAGCAGATAATTGCTCTAATTATTTCTAAATCATCAATAAAAAATCCCACTATTTTAATAATGGGATTTTATATGTACTGCTTCAGCAAGTTCAGCATGACAATTCCTTAATATCTGTAATACTCAGGTTTGAAAGGACCTTCCACTGGAACACCGATGTAATCAGCTTGTTCTGGTGTAAGCGTTTCCAATTCTACGCTTAATTTCTTAAGATGTAATTCAGCTACTTTTTCGTCTAGGTGTTTTGGTAACATATAAACCTCGTTTCCATAAGCTTCAGAGTTTGTCCAAAGTTCGATCTGGGCCAAAGTCTGGTTAGAGAAAGAGTTAGACATTACGAAAGATGGGTGACCAGTTGCGCAACCAAGGTTTACTAATCTACCTTCTGCAAGGATGATCACTTCTTTACCTTCGATGGTGTAGATGTCAACCTGAGGTTTAACTTCAGATTTCGTGTGACCGTAGTTTTTGTTCAACCAGGCCATATCGATCTCGTTATCGAAGTGACCGATGTTACAAACAATTGCCTTATCTTTTAATTTCAAGAAATGTTCAGCTCTTACAATGTTGAAGTTACCAGTGGTCGTGATCACGATATCTGCATTATCAACTACAGTATCCAATCTTTTTACTTCGTAACCGTCCATTGCGGCCTGAAGCGCACAAATTGGATCGATTTCTGTTACAGTAACGATAGAACCAGCTCCTCTGAAAGATGCAGCCGTACCTTTACCTACGTCACCGTATCCGCAAACCACAACTCTTTTTCCAGCCAACATTACGTCAGTTGCTCTTCTTACCGCATCTACCGCAGATTCTTTACATCCGTATTTGTTATCGAATTTAGATTTGGTAACAGAATCATTTACGTTGATTGCTGGCATTACCAAAGTTCCGTTCTTCATTCTTTCATACAATCTGTGAACTCCGGTTGTGGTTTCTTCAGAAAGTCCTTTGATATCTTTTGTGAATTCTGGGTATCTGTCAAAAACCATATTGGTCAAATCTCCACCATCGTCAAGAATCATATTCAATGGTTTTCTGTCTTCACCGAAGAATAAAGTTTGTTCGATACACCAATCGAATTCCTCTTCGTTAAGACCTTTCCAAGCATAAACAGGAATTCCGGCAGCAGCAATCGCCGCAGCAGCGTGGTCCTGAGTAGAGAAGATATTGCAAGAAGACCAAGTCACTTCAGCACCCAAAGCTACCAAAGTTTCAATCAAAACAGCGGTCTGGATCGTCATATGCAGACATCCTGCGATTCTTGCACCTTTCAAAGGCTGAGATGGCCCGTATTCTTCACGGATTGCCATCAAACCTGGCATCTCTGCTTCAGCCAAAGTAATTTCTTTTCTTCCCCATTCTGCCAGGGAAATGTCCTTAACTTTATAAGGAACGTATTGTGTTGTTGTACTCATATCTGTAATTAAAATAAGTTTAAAAACTAAAGTGCAAAATTACGATTTAAGTTTTATATAAAAAATTCGAGTACCAATGTTTTTGTCTCACAGCCCTTTTCTGCCTTCTATCCAGTAAGCTTGAGAGAAGATCTGATTGCCGGAAATATCATTTTGTTTCAATGATTTGCGGACCGACTGTAATGTTTTACCATTTCCGGTAATGTAAAAAGCGGTATTGTAAGGGGCAATTATTCCCTCTTTAATAAGGATATCAATAGACTCGATAATTTTCTCAGGCTCATTTTTTAATGTATGATATCCGTATAGTCCAAGGTCTTTCAGGACTTGATGGTCGTCCAGCTCAAAAATGCTGTCGAAAGAATAATATCCGTAACCATCGGTTTCATACTTTATAGATAAAGCTGCTCCCAGAGAGGTTTCATCACCAATGGCAATATGATGCTTGAAATCGCTTTTGAACATATCTTTTCCTCGCGGAATGATATATTTTATCGTTTCTCCAACTTTCAGATTCTCTATAAAATCACAACCAGAAGCGCTTCCATGAAGATGGCAAAGGATCTCAAAAGTACCATCAGCCTTATCATAATTATAAGGTGTGTATTTCCTATAATCCGTATCATTTACCCGAAATTCGATAGCATATCCGGGTTTATATTCCAGACCGAGCAGATTGCCGGAGAATTTGATTTTCTTTAGATTGTATGAAATATTTTCGGTTTCTATGACGGTTGTCTCACGAATATATTTGGAAGCGAATATATTTTCCACCGTGTCATTCAACCATTTTGGCATACTTGGCATAATCAATAATTTTCTACAAAGAAAATAAGATACACGAAGGAAAACGATAGCTATTTTAAGGAAGTGATTGGACTTTTTGAGGTAAATTTATTCAGTGAATTCTGCTTTATTCTTTTTCCTGAAATCCAAAGCTGACTGTTTTGTCTGTTTTGAAAACAGACGTGAAAAGTAAGCATAATCATCATAACCAAGTTCATTGGCGATTTCCTTTACTGTCAGATCTGTGTAAAATAGCAAGCGCTTTGCCTCAATGATGATTTCCTGCTGGATCCAGTATCCTGCCGGATTTCCAGTAATATCTTTCACAACTTCCGATAAATAAGAAGGAGAAATATTCATCAATTCAGCATAAGACGATGGACTTTTCAGGGTTTTGAATTTTTGCTTTACCAGGGTTTTAAATTGCCTTGTCAGTTTCAAGGCACGGCTTTCTTTTATTTTTTCCAGATTTGGCGTTTCTGAAAAGACCGATGCCAGCATTGCGGTATAAGCGTCCAGTAATGACTTGACTATATTCAGGTCATTTTTTGTTTTTTTATGATAGAAGTTCAAGAGCTGAGCACATTTATCTAGATTTTTTGCAAAGGCCTGTTCTATTTTTACAAGAAGAATTGGGAATACGGATTCCTCAAAAACTGCACGAACTTCAGCCGCTACCAATTCGGAATTAACAGCTAAAAACCAACCATAAATATCAAAGTTCTTTGAATAATGAACCTGCCCGGGTGTGATACAAAAAATGGCCGGACCTTCTACTTCGAAATCTTTAAAATCTACCATAACTTCTGCTTTGCCGCTTTGCAGGAAAAGAAAGAGATAATGACTGTCCCTGTGAACGCCTTTTTCCTCAATATCTCTGTTTGTTTCTTCAGAGGTTTCCCTGACAAGTTCAATCACCAGTCCGTCTTTTGAAATGTGATTGAGGTTATAAGTTGGGATGTTTTTGCTCATTTAGAATTAAATTACAAAATTATTCAATAATTATCATGTAAATATAATATGACAATTGACATAATAGTATTTTATTTAGTTTAAATCTAAATAACTATTTTTGTAACATCTAAAAATATATATCATGAGTGAACATACAGAAGAAGCAAAGAGACAAGCTAAACCAGTTGCCCCAAAAGTAAAAGAATTAATTGCCAAAACGCTAAGCGTAACTTTGGCAACTGTAGACGCAGAAGGAACGCCGAATGCTAGCTATGCACCATTTGTAGAAATTGATAACAAATTTTACGTTTTGGTTTCTTTTATGGCGAGACATACGAAAAATTTGGCTGAAGGTAGAAAAGTTTCTGCAATGTTCATTGAGGATGAGTCTGCTACGAAGCAAGTTTACGCAAGAGAAAGATTGACGGTTGAAGCTTCAACTTCTCAAATCGAAAGAGATTCTGATGATTGGAACAATATCGTTGGAAAACTAAAAGAAAGACATGGAAAAATTGTGGATGTTCTTAATGATATGACAGATTTTATCCTGATTGCTCTTCATCCTGTAAAAGGTGCTTATGTCAATGGTTTCGGTAGCGCTTATTTTGTAGATGCCAATCTTGAAATTATGGAACATAGAAATGATATCAATCACACACAGAAATAATAACGATTTCAAATATATAGGAAGGCTTAGTAAAAACTAAGCCTTTTTGTTTGATCTTTTTACCACAAAGGCACATAGTTTTTAATCCTTAGTGTATTGATTAAAGACAAAATAGCTTTTCTATTTTATCTAAATTTGAAGCTATTATGAACAATTTATTCTATTGTGTCTATGTGGTTTAAGTAATTATATTTTTCTAAAAATAACCGTCGAGTTATGGCCACCAAACCCAAACGCATTACTCATAGCGATATTGATTGGTTTTTCTTTATTTTCAGTAATGATATTAATGCCTTCCGGAATATTCTCATCCAACTTTGAAACATTAATTGTTGCCGGAATTATATTCTCCTGAATCGCTTTGATACAAATAATCGCTTCTGCAGCACCAGCAGCTCCCAACAAATGGCCTGTCATAGATTTGGTAGCACTGATGTCAAGATTTGGACTACCTTTGAAAACTTTATTAATGGCGTTCAGTTCTGCTAAATCTCCAAGTGGAGTAGAGGTAGCGTGCGGATTCAGATAATCTACCTGCTCAGGGAGAATCTCTGCATCTTGTAAAGCTAATTCCATAGATTTTGCAGCGCCAATTCCTTCCGGATGAGGTGCCGTCATATGATAGGCATCTGCGGTCATTGCTGCGCCGATTAGTTCTGCATAGATTTTTGCACCTCGGGCTTTGGCGTGTTCATATTCTTCCAAAATCAACGCTCCGGCACCTTCGCCCATTATAAAACCATCACGTTCAACATCGTAAGGGCGGCTTGCGGCTTTTGGATTATCGTTTCTTGTTGACATTGCTTTCATTGATGAAAATCCACCAACAGATGCTGGCGTAATAGGCGCTTCTGAACCACCGCTTACAATCACTTTTGCTTTTCCCCAGCGGATATAATTGAAGGCATCCATAAAAGCAGTGTTGGCAGTGGCGCAAGCAGAAACCGTTGTATAATTGATTCCTCGTAAACCATATTTCATAGAAATCATTCCGGAAGCCATATTAGCAATAAGTTTTGGTACGAAAAACGGACTGAATCTCGGTGTTCCGTCTCCTGAAACATATTCAGTAACTTCATTTTCAAAGGTTTCCATTCCTCCCTGTCCGGTTCCCCAGATAACGCCAATATCAAAAGGTTCAATATTTTCTAAATCTAATTTAGAATCCTGCATTGCTTCTGCAGCAGCGTAGATAGCAAATTGCGTAAAGAGGTCACTTCTTTTGATTTCGTTTTTGTCCAGATATTTTTCCGGAGCAAAGTTTTTGACTTCCGCAGCAAACTGAACTTTGAATTTCTCTGGATTGAAATGCGTGATTTTATCAGCGCCGCTTTCACCTTTCAGAATATTGTTCCAAAAAGTATCGACATCGTTTCCTAAAGGAGTTACGGCTCCCATTCCGGTTATTACAACTCGTTTCATTATCTTGTAATTTGTGTTTTGAATAAGTTTGAAGTGCCGTTTGCAATCAGTTTGGTTTTGTCAGCGTTCCAGACTTCGCAAGTGGCGTTGATGAATTGTTTTCCCAATTTCGTGATGTGTGTTTCGGCAATGATATTTTCACCTTCTTTGCCGATGGAGAAATAATCAATGACATTATTAATCGTTGTGTAAAACGTTGGTTCGTTCAAAGAAAACATTGTGGCGCCTAACACGTCATCAATAATCGCAGCGGTTACACCACCGTGAAGATTCCCGATTGGATTCAGCCATTCCGGACGAATCGTGTACTGAAATTCCAAATGACCTTTTTCTGCTGAAATCACAACTGGTTTCAGCCAACGCATAAAAGGCGAAGGAGAGTCTGTGAATTCTTTTCCGATTAATGATTTCAAATGTGCTAATCTGTCCATAATTTTAGATTTTATATTTAATCGCAAAGGCGCAATATTTTTGAATTTATTAAATTGTTATAAGTCGCCAAGGCAATTATTGAGTCTTAAAAATAAGTTTAATTTGTTTAGCGTTGAATCACTCGCAGCCCGAATTATCTCCTATTTGTATATTTTTATTTGAATCGATGAATCTCGTTCCTCGATTTGAGCGGAAATCCTTTTTTGCCAACTTTCAAGTTCTATTTAATGTGAAATCGTCTGCAAAAAAGATTGACTACGTCAAACCACTTCGTTAGGTTTGGGAGCCCTTCGACAAGCTCAGGATAAACTACAGACGGATTAAGCTGCCCAAATTAATGATAATTTAATTGGAAAATTAATTCTGGCTCAATTTTGCTAAAGCTTCCTGAAAAACGCCAAGTACAACTTTGGTCTGTCCAACAGGAACATCGAACTGATTTTGTTCCAAAGCTGTCAATAATTCGTCCGCAACTTCTTTTGGTGGAATTCCGTTTTCGCCACCGATTTCTGCTGAAAAACTAGTATTGACCAAAGGTGGCAAAACTTCGAAAATCTTAACTGATGTTTCCTTCAAAGCGTTTCTAAGTGATTGTGTATAGCTTCTAAGCGCAGCTTTGCTGGCAGCGTAAGTCGGAACAGGCGCATAAGAAACCAATGATGCAATGGATGTTATATTGACAACTGCAGAATCTTTTTGCAATAGATGTGGAAGCAACAATTCCGTAAAATGGATGATCGTCAGATAATTGGTGTTGATTTCTTTCTTAGCTAATTCGTAAGAATTAGTATTGCCCGCTAAATTGTAATAATAAGCTTCTCCAGCGTTGTTGATGACAATGTTGAGGTCCGGATGATTCTGGATCAATTCATTTGCTATTCTGATTCTTTCACTTTCAATGGACAGATCGCCCTGAATTCCAATGGCATTTTCCAATTGTTCCAAAGCTTTGTCAAGACGTTCCTGATTTCTTCCGTTGATAATGACTTTGTTTCCTTTTTCGGAAAATGATTTTGCGATTTCTAGTCCGATTCCAGCTGAACCGCCAGAGATAAATACTGTGTTGTTGGTTGTTTTCATAATGTGAGATGTATTATTTTATTTTGATAACTACTTTTCCCTTTGCTTGTCCGCTTTCGACGTAATTGATGGCGTCATTTGTTTGTTCAAAAGGGAATATTTTGTCTATGGTTGGTTTTATTATATCAGCTTCGATAAGCTTTCTGATTTTTGAAAGTTGTTTTCCATTGGCCTGCATAAACAGAAAGGAATAATCTATATTTTGTTTTTTTGCTTCTTTTCTTGTTTTACGACTTAAAAGTGATATAATAAGCTTCAAAAAAAAGTTGAGTCCAATTTCTTTTGCAAAAGCCGGATCTGGCGGACCTGAGATTGAGATCAATTTTCCGCCGGCTTTCAATATTCTGAGTGATTTTTCCAAAGTTTCCTGATTTTGGCTGTTCAGGACCAGGTCATAACTGGTTAGAATATTTTCAAAATCCTGAGTTTTATAATCGATGATAACATCGGCCCCAAGCCGTTTTACCAAATCGAAATTCTTTTCGCTGGTTGTGGTTGCAACGAAAGCGCCCAAATGTTTTGCCAGCTGAATCGCAATGGTTCCGACACCACCAGAACCAGCCTGTACAAATACTTTTTGACCTTTTTTCAAATTAGCCTTTTCAATCAATGCCTGCCAAACAGTCAACGCTACCAATGGAATCGAAGCCGCCTCTTCCATCGAAATGTTTTTTGGTTTCAGAGCGACAAAGTTTTCATTGATCGTAACATATTCTGCAAACGCACCAATATGGAAATCGGGAAGTCTGGAGAAAACTTCGTCTCCAACTTTAAAATTCTGCACTTTTGAACCAATTTTTTTGACAATTCCTGCGATATCGTGTCCTAAGATCAGAGGAAACTTGTAAGGAAGTATCATCTTGAATTCCCCACTTTTCAGTTTGCTATCCAGTTGATTGACACTTGCAGAATGAATCTCTACCAAAACTTCATTTTCCTGTGGACTGGGTTCTGGAAATTCTACTAACTTGAGTTTGTCTGTTTTACTGTAGCGTTGTAATGTAAATGCTTTCATAGTTTTATTTTGTACCAATCGGTATATTTTAAGTTAAAAAAATTATTTGATCAATTCTGTGTCGATGATTTTCTCGATTCTTTCTAAGGCGTTGAAAAGATGAGTTTTGTTATTCATCGTTTTTGAAAGCAGAATTCCACCTTCTATCAATGCAATGAATTGATAAGCATATTTCTGAGAATCAATACTTTCTATAATTTCGTTTTGAGTCTTTCCTTTTTCTAAAATTCGATTCCATTGATTCGCCCAATTTTCAAAATTCTTAGCAACTTCAGCTTTAAGGAAAGGCATTGTATCGTCAGCTTCTACAGCAGTATTAAGATGTGGACAACCACCACGGGAGAAATTGACTTCCCAAGTTTTTCTGTAATAATCTATAATTGTGAATAGTTTTTCACGAGTTGTCATTTCGCTGTTTAATTGATTAACGAAATCTGTTTGGAGCCTTTTAGAATTATAAAGATAAACTTCTTTGGCCACTTCATCTTTGTTTTCGAAATTTCCATAAATGCTTCCTTTTGTTAATCCGGTTGCAGAAGTAATGTCGGACAAAGACGTTCCTGCATAACCTTTCTTATTGAAAAGTTCTGAGGTTTGTTCTATGATAAACTGTCTTGTTTTTTCTGCTTTTGACATTATTTATTTTGAATTGACTTTGCAAAGATAAACAAATTATATACCAATTGGTATATTTTGAAAATTTATTTGAAAACAAAAACCCGAAAGCCAAAAAACTCCCGGGTTAAACTTAAAAATTGAAAAATCTTACTTTTTGATAATTTTATACGAACTGCTTTTTTGTTCAGATAAAATTTTAATAACATAATTTCCTTTTGGTAAAGAAGAAACGTTCATCTGTAGTTTTTTTGTATTAGCTGGATTACCCAATAATAATTTCCCGGAATAATCATAAACCTGAACAGAAGAGATCTGTGAATCTCCGGAAATATTGATAATATCAGCCACTGGATTTGGATAAACTGAAAATTGATTTTTACTGAAATCCGTTACAGCCATTGCTTCATCAGCGGTCACGGTCCACAGTTCATAACCGCTATCGTTATATTTTGCAGTAAAATATAATTTGTCACCCATCGCCGTAAAGTAAGGTGTGTAACCTAATGCGTCCTGTGACGGATTCTGTGGGTCAGCTGTTATCTTTTGGGTTCCTGCAACTGTCCCGTCGGATTTCCATAACTGATAATATTCTTCATTATTGACAGCTCTGAAGTATAGTTTACCTCCCATCACCTGGAAAAGCATTGGTGAAATAGTAATGCCCATAGAATCACCAGGCCCCGGCAAAACATCCATAAATAATTGAGTCCCTTCCGGTGTTCCGTCGGTTACCCAGATTTCTCCGCCGTGCTCCGCATCTCTTAATGTTAGAAATAACTTATTGTTATAAATGATATATTTAAACTGTGGAATTACACCATTTTCAGTTCCTTCGTAGACATCTTTCAAGATTTTAGTTCCAGCTTCAGTACCATCTGTTGTCCAGATCTCTCTACCGGTTTCACTGCTGTAAGCTGTAAAAAATAATTTTCCATTAAAGTCAATAAAATCAGATGGCAGAGAGTTTCCATTTCCATCAGTATTGATATTTTTTATCATATAAGTCCCGCCACTGGTTCCATCCGTTGCCCAGAGTTCTATACCGTTTGTCCCGTCGTCGGCATTGAAATATATTTTATTACCAAACGCTTTCAGGTTGGAAGGGTTGGAACTTTCTGCGTGAATATCTTTTACCATTTGCGTTCCGGCCTCGGTTCCGTCGGAAACCCAAAGTTCGAAACCGTGTTGTCCATTGTCATAATCGAACCCGTCAAGAGCATTGAAGTAAAGCTTATTATTCAGAACAGTGAAATAAGAAGGATTGGAACCAAATTCTCCTTCACGGAGGTCTGTAACCATTGCGGTTCCGGCTGTTGTTCCGTCGGTTTTCCAAAGTTCGGTTCCGTGAATGCCATCTTCTGACCTGAAGTATAGCGCATTGTTGAACTCCACAAATTCAAAAGCATAAGAGCTTCCGTTGCCGGGATACATGTCCTTCACAAGTACTGTTCCTGCTTCTGTTCCGTCAGATGTCCAGAGCTCATTTCCGTTAGTTTCATCTGTGGCAGTAAAAATCAATTTTCCGTTAAGAATTTTTAGATTGCCAATGTCAGAACCATTACTTCCGGGATTGATATCTTTTACCAGTTTTGTCTCTTCGCCATCTGTGACCCAAAGCTCTTTTCCGTGTTCGCCGTCATCAGCTACAAAATAAATTTTTGAATCAAGTTTGATAAGATTCTCCGGTAAAGAATCTCCGGAAGGATTGATGTCTTTTACCATTTTAAAGACCGGCGTCTGTTGAGCACTAATTTCCAGAAATGAAACCAATAATGCCGCAAGGATAAATTTACTCTTCATATAAATAATTTCTTTTGAGTAAAATTAGAACCTTAATCTAAGAAAGCGGAGAAGTATGCTTTTAGATATCTGAAAATTTCAAGAAAACAAAAATTTTTTATTTTTAATTACTTGAAAAACAGATGGTTTTATCTGTATTATTTTTAGATTAAGAAATTTTATTTTCGATGTTTTTATTAATTTTTCTCGACTTTTTGACCAAGAAATAACTTAATATAAAGATTGAAAAAATTAAAATCCCCAGAAGAACCCAAATGATGATTTTAGAATTTTTTTGTTTTGAATCATAAGTTTTCTGCTTGAACTCATTTCTTTTTTTGATGAGCTCGTTCACTGTTTTTATCTCTTCTTCAGAAAATTTGGATTGGATAGAATCAAATAAATTTTGGTATTTCAAATGATTTTCAAAATCATCAAGTTCGATGTAATTTTCAGCCAATAATTTGTAAATGCGACTTTCCATTTCGATTTGATTCACTTCTTTGGAAAGTGGAAGTGCGGAAAACAAGATTTCATTTGATATTTTGAAATCATTCTTTGAGTTTTTGATTTCAGAAAGCCCGATCAATGCATTACATTCCAAAGATTTTGCGCCATTTTTTCTGGCATCGGCCAAACCTTTTTCAAAACTGACTTGCGCCGAATCTTTATCGATTTTCAGATAACAATAACCTTTCTGATTGTAAGCCTGCCCGAGATTGGCAACTGCAAACCCATTGCCTTTATCTTTCTGGAATTCCGCAATGGCCTTATTAAAATGCTTAATCGCATAACCACAATCTAGACTTCTTTTATAAAGAAAACCTTTCAGCAGATTGATATTTCCAATCAGATATTTCATAGAATCTGGCAGAGAAACCGATTGCGAAAGTTTGTCCGCCTTGTCCAGATAATGCCACGCTTCGTCCCGCATTTCTATACGGATATAGAGATTTCCAATTAATCCTAAAGTTCTGATTTGATTGGCGTTATCTTTTGTTTTTTCAGATAATTCATTGGCTTTCAGGGCAAACTCAATGGCTTTCTGATAATTGCTCAAACCCGAATATCCGTTGGATATCAAGATGTAAGATGAGATTTTATAGGAATCAGAAATATCTTTTTTCTTCAAAATTTCTTTCCCGGTTTCAATGGTCTTTTCAGGATTTTTGAATAAAAATGCATTAGCAGAACCAATCAGGCTGTCAATTTCTTTATTGTTTTGTGCAAAAGAAAAATTTCCCAAAACAATCAAAATCATTAATATGAAAATTCTAAATACTCTCATCTTATTGATTTTTAATAGTTTTAATAAACGAAGCCGGCGAATGTCCTGTAACCTGCTTGAAAACGGTAGAAAACAAACTATGTGAAGAAAATCCGGCTTCTTCAGCCAAATGACTGACTTTGTATTTGAGATAGACCGGATTATTTTTTAATTTGTTGATAATGTAATTGATTCTCAGTTCATTGATGTACGAGTGGAAATTTTTATTCTTATAAGTATTGATGATTTCGGATAAATATTTTGTGTTCGTGTTCAGGTTTTCTGCAAGAAGATTAAGCGAAATCTCTGAATCCAAATATTCATCATTTGATTCGAATTTTTCTAGTTTTTCCAATAGAAAACTAATTGTTTTATCAGGAATTACAATTTTTCCGGCACTTTCCTGCGCTTTGTTTTCAGCGATGAATTTTTCTCTATCTTCAGCTTCCTGTTTGGATTTTTCGTAATCGTTTTGTTTCTGATTTAATTTTCGATTAAAGAAATAAGCAACCGTGAAGACAAGCAATATCGCAATGGCAATGAAGTAGGACATCTTTGTTTGTTGCTCAGATTTTGTCTCCAGAATTTCATCCTGCTTTTGACCGATTTTATTCAAAAAAGATATTCTTGCATTTTCCTTCACTGAACTCAAAGAATCTTGCAAAGCAGTCTGAAGCTGATAATATTCCCGATATTTATCCTTGTTTTTTGATTTATTATAATTTTTAACCGCCAAATTATAAATCTCTTCTCTCAGCCAAACATCCTGAACTTTTTTATTAATTAGTTTCAAAGATTCGATGTAATCAATATTCTTATCGGATTCTTTTCTTGAGGATTGAATCTTTGCTTTCGCATAAAAATAATAAGGCTCGTAACGCTGAATTTTCTGAGCATAATATTGTGCTGAATCCAACTTTCCGAGATTGGAATAGGAGAGAGCGTAATAGAAATTACTAAGCTCTGGAAAAGATTTATTTTTTTGTTTTTCAAATAGTTTTAAATCCTTAACGGTTTGATTCCAGTTAGAATCAGAGTAAGATTTTATGGCTTTTTCGTAATAATTCTGAGTGATTTCTTTTTCATTTTTGATGAGATATAATTGAGAAAATTCGATTCCCAATTCATCACAAAGTCTCGCCAGAAGAAAGTTGATTTGAAATTCATTTTCCGTACGATTGGATTCTTTTGAAAGTTCCAGACATTGAAATAATTTCTCACTCGCCGAGTTGTAATCGCCTCTTATCAAATAACTTTCTGTAAGAAGCAGAAGGGCTTTTATTTTATCATTGTTATCAGAACTGTTTTTGAAAAGGAATTCTGAAATAATAGCAGATTCTGAAGGTTTTTTATAAAGTAAATCCTTGGATTCCAGGAACAAAGTTTCTGCATCCCGGCTATTTTGCGCTTTGATGATTGTACCGAATACGAGAAAAAAGGCTAAAATTAATTTCAAAACGAAATAGGTCTGATTACTTATAAACCAGTAAATTTATGTAAATATTTTTTCAAAAAAATATCTTTTATGTCGCAAATATTGAATATGTCGTAAAAAAAATGCTCCCGAAAAAAATCCCGAGAGCATCACGTATAGAGAGAATAATGAATGTTTATTTGCAGCCGCCACCTAAGCTTTTGTAGATGTTGACAACTGCGCTCAGCTGTCTTTCCTTAGCTTCAATGAGTTCCATTTTGGCGTCCAACGCATCACGCTGATTCATCAGAACTTCCAGATAATCCGCTCTCATATTTCTGAATAATTGATTGGCAATGTCAATTCCCTGGTCAAGCGCCTGAACTTCCTGAGACTTCATTTCATAATACTTATCGAGGTTTTTAATCGCCGACATTTGATTGGTAATATCAAGATAAGCACTTAGAATTGTTTTATCATATTCATACAAAGCCTGGATTTGCCTTGCATCCGCCGATTTGAAATTCGCTTGAATCGCGCTTTTGTTAATCAGCGGACCAGCCAATTCTCCAACCAAACTGTAAGCAATTGATTCTGGCATTTTTACCAAATATGAAGGATTAAAAGCTTCCAAACCAAGCGCCGAATTGATTTCCAGACTTGGATAGAATTCTTTTCTCGCCGCTTCTACATCTAGTTTGGCAGATTGCAATTCCAATTCAGCTTGTTTAATGTCAGGACGATTCGCTAATAACTGAGACGGAATTCCCGTATAAACCGTTTGAGGAACAATCGACATAAAACTTTCTTTGGTTCTAACAATCGGTTGCGGGTAACGACCAAGCAAAGCATTGATCTGGTTTTCCTTTTCCGTGATTTGCTGTTTCAGATCGTATTCAGTTGCATTGGATTTCGCCAGCTCAGCCTCGAATTTTTTCACGGCCAATTCCGTTGCAGCCATTGCCTGCTTTTGGATTTTAGCCACTTCAAGTGCTTTTTTCTGCAAATCCATATATTGATGAATAATATCCAGTTGATTATCAAGGGATAATAACTCGTAGTAATTATCCGCAACTTCAGCAATCAGACTTGACAAAACAAAATTCTTTCCTTCAACTGTAGACAAATAATGAGCAACAGCAGCTTGCTTTTCAGTTCTTAACTTATGCCAGATATCGACTTCCCAATTGGCTACCAAACCACCTTCAAAATTTCCTAAATTCTCAGGAACTTCTTTTCCATCGGTTATTTCTGTAGAAGCATCACCGGCTCCGGTACTTGTATAGCGGCCAACTTTTTCGATTCCGGCACCTAATTTAGCAGCAACGGTCGGACTTAGTTTTCCGTTTTTATACATCACGTCGTTTTTCGCGATCTCGATTTGCTGAAGCGTGATCATTAATTCCTGATTATTTTTCAAAGCTTCATCAATCAGTTTCACAAGATTCGGGTCTGTGAAAAACTCTTTCCAAGGTGTGATTCCGGAATTGTTTTCCGAAACATTTTGGTTTTCAAAATTTTGAGGAATGGTTTCTTTTACTCTATCCTGAATTTTGGTCGCCATTGGTGCTTTACATCCAATCAATGCTAATGAAACGAATGCTCCAGCTATTATATTTTTATTTATCTTCAAATTTTCCATCATGTTGGTAAGGTTCAGTTTGTTCTGTTAAAGGATTTTCTTCTTCATAATAAGTCAGTTTTGACTTGGCCGCAATGTTGGCGAAAATGTAATACAATCCAGGAATAATCATCAATCCGAAAATAGTTCCGATGAGCATTCCTCCTGCAGCTGCAGTTCCAATCGTTCTGTTACCAACAGCTCCAGGTCCAGTTGCTAAAGCCAATGGAATTAGACCAGCAATAAATGCAAATGATGTCATCAAAATCGGACGGAATCTCAAAGCTGCACCTTGCAATGCTGCTTCTTTTGTAGAAAGTCCTTCTTCTGCTTTTTTCTGAACTGCGAATTCGACGATCAAAACCGCATTCTTTCCGAGTAATCCGATGAGCATTACCATAGCCACCTGTGCATAGATATTATTCTCCAGTCCGAAAAGTGTTAAACATAAAAACGCTCCGAAAATCCCCGTTGGTAAAGACAAAATAATTGGCAACGGTAAAATGAAACTTTCGTATTGAGCAGAAAGAATCAGATAAACGAATCCAAGACAAACCAAGAAGATGTAAATCGCTTCGTTACCTCTGGAAACTTCGTCTTTAGAAATACCAGCCCAGTCGATTCCGAAACCTCTTGGCAATGTTTTATCTGCAACTTCCTGGATCGCTTTGATTGCATCTCCGGAACTATATCCAGGAGCCGGCGTTCCACTCACTTCGGAAGAGTTGTACATATTATGTCTTGTGATTTCCGACAATCCATACACTTTTTCAAGATGCATAAAATCTGAATAAGGAACCATTTGGTCTTTATCATTTTTGACATACAATTTCAATAAATCACTTGGCAAAGCTCGATATTGTGGACCGGCCTGAACAATTACTTTATAGGGTCTGTCGAATCTGATGAAACTCGTTTCGTAATTGGAACCAATCAAAGTCGAAAGGTTATCCATTGCCTTTTCTATCGTTACGCCTTTTTGTTCCGCCAGATCATTATCGACTTTCAGCATATACTGAGGGAAACTTGCAGAATAGAATGTGAAAGCTGAACCGAGTTCCGGGCGTTTTTTCAATTCTTTTACAAAATCGTTGCTGACCTGTTCCATTTTGTGATAATCACCACTTCCGGCTTTGTCCAAAAGTCTTAATTCAAAACCTCCTGCAGCTCCATAACCGGGAATTGATGGCGGTTGGAAGAATTCTATATTCGCTCCCGGAATTTCTTTCGCTTTTTGTTCCAGTTGCTCAATGATTTCTGTTGCAGATTCTTTTCTTTCGTCCCATTTTTTAAGATTA
The DNA here is from genome assembly GCF_900102265.1 of Epilithonimonas hungarica. Taxonomy (GTDB): domain Bacteria; phylum Bacteroidota; class Bacteroidia; order Flavobacteriales; family Weeksellaceae; genus Epilithonimonas; species Epilithonimonas hungarica. The sequence goes on from NZ_FNBH01000001.1 coordinate 912,577, forward strand.
ATCAGACAAGTTCCGGAGTTAGAGCCTGTTCCTTCGGTCAAAATCTCATAACCTGCCAAAGAGGAAACAGACGAAACGCCATCGATATCTTCAGATGCTTTTTGAAGTTGCAAAGCAATCTGATTCGTTCTTTCCAAAGTTGAACCCGGCGGCGTTTGAATGATCGCATAGATCATCCCCTGGTCTTCACTTGGAATGAATCCCGAAGGCAATTTGTTACTCAAGAAAAATGTTCCGATACAGAAAAGAACCAATAACGGAAGTGTTACCATTTTTCTTGTAACAACTTTAGTCAATAAATTGTGATATTTTCCAGCTCCAATCGTGAATAAGTTGTTGAAACCATCCAAAAATCTTGTGACAGGCGTTTTCTTTTTCTCTTTTCCATGATTGTTTTTAAGAATCAGAGCACATAAAGCAGGTGTCAATGTCAAAGCGACAACTCCGGACAAAATAATGGATGAAACCATCGTAATGGAAAACTGGCGATAGAAAACCCCAACCGGACCAGACATAAACGCAACCGGAATGAAAACCGAAGCCATTACCAAAGTGATAGCGATAATTGCACCGCTGATTTCGTGCATTGCTTCTTCTGTTGCTTTGAGTGGTGACAGATGCTTCTCTTCCATCTTGGCGTGGACGGCTTCTATCACAACAATCGCATCATCGACGACAATCCCAATGGCCATTACTAGAGCAAAAAGTGAAATCAAGTTCAAAGTAATTCCAAAAGCAGACATTACTGCAAACGTTCCAACTAAAGAAACCGGGACTGCAATTGTCGGGATCAAAGTAGAGCGCCAATCTCCTAAGAAAAGGAAAACCACGATTGCTACCAATATGAACGCTTCAAATAAAGTATGAACTACTTTTTCAATCGATGCATCCAGGAATCTTGAAACATCATAACTAATTTCGTAATGCATTCCTTTTGGGAAGGTTTTCTGCAAATCAGACATTAATATTTTTACATTCTTGATAACATCACTTGCGTTAGAACCATAAGATTGTTTCAAAGTAATCGCTGCAGACGGTTTTCCATTCAAAGTAGAGTAGATGTCATACATTGACGAACCGAATTCTATATCAGCAACATCTTTCAGTCTTACAAACTCTCCGTCAGTTTTAGCTTTCAGAATGATATTTCCATAATCTTTTTCATTATTGAAACGACCTGGATATTTCAGAATATACTCGAATGATTGAGAACGTTTTCCGGAACTTTCACCTGTTTTTCCTGGTGAAGCCTCCAAACTTTGTTCATTTAACGCCTCCATTATTTCGTCTGCGGAAATGTCGTAGGCTGTCATTCTATCAGGTTTCAGCCAAATACGCATTGCATATTCACGGGTTCCCAAGATGTCAGCAAAACCAACACCGCTAACTCTTCTCAATTCTGACATTACGTTGATGTCCGCGTAGTTGAAAAGGAATTTTTGGTCGGCTTTCGGGTCATCACTGTAAAGGTTGATATACATTAGCATATTTGGCTCTTCACGCGTGATTTTCACACCTTCGCGAACTACCAAAGGAGGTAATTTGTTAACCACCGATGATACACGATTCTGAACATTGACGGCAGCAACATTCGGGTCAGTTCCCAGATCAAAAACCACTTGGATAGAAGCTTCACCGTCGTTTCCGGCATCAGAAGTCATATATTTCATTCCAGGAACGCCATTTAGTCCACGTTCCAAAGGAATTACAACAGATTTGATCAGCAATTCATTATTAGCTCCGGGATATTCCGCAGTGATGTTCACTTTTGGTGGAGAGATGGAAGGGAATTGCGTGATAGGAAGTTTTACCAAAGATAAAATACCCATAAAAACAATAATCAGCGAGATGACTATTGACAGAACTGGTCTGCGAATGAATTTCTTAAACATAAAGGATTTATTTTTTTAGATAATAGATGAGAGACGAATAGATTATAGACAAGAATCAAGAGGCTTCGACAAGCTCAGTCTGACAACTTTTATCATTTATCAATCATCATTTATCACTTATGTAATTAGTTGGCTTGTAGTTTTAATGAGCTCAAGACTTTTTTCGGATCTTGGAATTTGGTTTCCACTTTTTGGTCATCTTTCACTTTTTGAACACCTTCTAACAAAATTTTGTCACCAACATCAAGACCTTCAGAAACTACATAGATATCAGGTAATTCATAAGCGATTTTGATGTTTTTGGATCTTGCAACGCCGTCTTTTCCAACTACGAAAACATATTTCTGATCTTGGATTTCGTAAGTAGCTTTTTGAGGAATGATCAATGCATTTTTCAAAGGAAGAGTCATTTGGATTTTTCCGGTTTCTCCGTTTCTCAATAGTTGATTTGGATTTGGGAACTTGGCTCGGAAAGCTATATTTCCTGTTTCGTTATCGAATTCGCCTTCTATGGTTTGGATAATTCCTTTATCAGGGAAAGTTTCGCCATTTGCCATGATCAAAGAAACCAGATTGTTTCCACGTTCGGCAGAATGAGTCTGATAATTAAGATATTCAGGTTCAGAAACATTGAAGTATGCGAAGATCCCACCATTATCGGAAAGGCTTGTCAGTAGATCACCTTCATCCACCAAGCTTCCTAATTTCAGAGGAAGACGGTCAATGATCCCTGAAAATGGCGCTTTAATTGTCGTGAAGGATAAATGTGTTTGAGCAAGATTCAACTCAGCTTTTGCTGCATCCAATTTAGCTTTTGCCATTCTTTTTTCATTGATGGAAACAACATTGTTATTTGCTAATGTGCTGGAATTTTGTAACTCGATCTCTGCCTGAGCAACTTCCGCCTTAGCTTTCAAAACATCAGCCTGATAAAGCTGGGGCATAATTCTGAACAAAACCTGTCCGGCTTGTACATGCTGACCTTCATCAACATATATTTTTTCAAGGAATCCTTTTTCCTGGGCACGGATCTCGATATTTCTCTCCGATCTGATCTGGGAAACAAATTCCTTGTTGATCACGGTGTCCATTTTTACAGGAGATGTTACGGGATAAACGACAGATTCTTCTTTTTCTTCTTTCTTGTCTTTGCAGCTTAAGATCATCAATAATGTGCTGAAAATAAGAGTAAGTGTGACTCTCTTCATTTTAAATAAATTTTATTTTTTTGATTGGATATTGAAAGAATAATCTATTAGAAGTTCAATTTTAGAATTAAAATCACAACCAATGATTACTCGAAGTGTTGAATAGGGGATTTTCAAAAACAACAGAGATTGTTACCACTTTGGAATAAGGGTAATCTTGCTTTTGAAAAGTTGCAGTTTAAATACGGATCGTACGCAGCAGAATAAATCTTTTGACCGAGGAAACAATGAGTTCCGGCTTGTGAAAAGTTTGCGTCCTACGTCTTAAATATAAATGTAAAAGATAACCAAACCCGAATGTTGCGACAATCGCAATAAAGTTATAAGCATTAGAAAAATTCAGATTGGTTTCCTCGGGAGAGTCCAGAGAATCGTTGATCTGTTGTAGTGATGCTTTCTCTAATGAATGATTCAGGTGGTGTTTTTTAGCGAAAGAAAACATATGCAACGATACATCCTGATTTCCAAAATCTTGCTGGAAATCAAGTGTCTGCTTGTTCTCTGCTGTGAACAACAGAAAAATAAACATTAGAATATATACGATTGCATTCTTCATTTTGATACTGCAAATTTACATCACATAATTGTTAAAATAATCTTAAAGCCTCATTTTTAAGGCATTTTTAAGTTCTGAGATTAATTTCTATATCAAATCTGTTTTTACTAATTTTAAGGATTCAAAAATTGCTGATGCCACTTTATAAAGATTTTTCCGATGATGTAGCCAAAATTCTGATCTGGGAATTTGATAAGGAAGAAGAATTAGATCCGGAACTTTTGTTGGAACCAGAAAATCAGCACAAGATTCTTGGTTATCATCCGAACAAAATTGCAGAAGTTCTGATGGTAAGGAAAATGTTGAAGACTGTTCTTCCAGACCACAAGATCCTTTATAGAGAAAATGGTGAACCTTATCTTTTTCCGCAAGATCATTATATTTCTGTAAGCCATTCTTTTCCATTGGCTGCCTTGGCTATCTCAAAAAATAAAGTCGGAATTGACCTCGAAAAGAGAAAAGAAAAGATCAGGTACATCCGGCACAAATTCATTCTTCATGAGGATATTTTCATTGATAATAATGAAGAAGTAGATTTTTTAACGGCAATCTGGTGTGTGAAAGAAGCACTTTACAAGATCCATCACAGCAAACATTGGTCACTTAAAAAGCATTATGATGTTTTACCTTTTGAACTTCAGGAAAATTTTACGGTAAAAAGCAGAGTCTATGACCTTGAAAATGAAGATTTTTTCAAGGCTAGAATTTCTTTTTTTGACAATTATTGTTTAGCGATCGTTGATTGATAGATCAGATATTCTTCGATGATCTTTCTCTGATCTTTTGCAACGTCATTGATCAATTCTAGTAATTCTTTGATGTTTTTAATTTCAGTTAGATGACTTACTGTGAAAGGCTTTCTTTCATTAGAAATGGCTTGGGATTCTAACTCTGCTTTTCTTTTTTCCAACAGATCTGTTACGTGGTCTTCTGGTTTTATGTGGCTTTCTGCTCTGGTTTTCTCATCCAGGTCTTTCTGAAATAGCAGGGAAGAGGTTCTCAACAATTCCGCAGAGATCTTGATCTTCCAGTTTTCAAAATCAATTTCCGGAAAGTCGTGACCTGTTTTCGCGTATTGGGATAATGATGCTGTATAGGCTGTGATCAAATGCGTCGTGGTCACGAATTGATGTACGGTTTCTAATTTTCTTTGCTGATTTTTCGGGTCAGAGATCATTCTTTGGAAATTGTCGGAAAGATTCGCTAGATCAATAATTGCATTTTTTCTTTTCAACCGGAAGTCTTGATCATCAAGCTCATGCTTGAGGAAATGATCCATGACCAATCGGAAATATTCCAGATTACTTTTGGATGATTTTTTCATTAAGTCGAGATTCTGGGTGTGTTCCCAAACCGGTAAGATGAAGTAAGCGACTAAAAACGTAATGACGCCGCCAATCAAAGTATCCAACAATCTATCTTTGAAAATAAGATTGACGTTGCCAGGCCTTAGAAAATTGAATGACAGAAAAATGTAAATCGTCATAAATAAAACTGCCCAAAAATAATTGGATTTTAACAGGCTGAAACAAATGATCATACTTACGAGAAGTATTGCCAAAAGCACGGATGGTTCATCTAAAAAATATAAAATTATATAAGCAATGATCGCCCCGGCCAAGGTCCCAAAAAAACGAAGAAGATTTCTGTGTTTTGTTGTGGAATAAGCAGGTTTCAGGATGGCGATAATTGTAATAAGGATCCAATAAGAATGCCCAATGCCGAGAATCTCAAACCTGGATACAATATAACCTAACAACAACGCAATCGTTACTCTGATCGCATGACGAAAATGCCCGGATTTAAGAGAAAAATTAGATAAGAAAACTTTGTGATTAAGCTGTTCTTCTTTTGGTAAGAATTTGGAATAATCCAATCCTGTGGATAAACTTTTTGCCAGTTTTACATCTTGGGAATTAACTTTCAGAATGGTATTAACTTCGTCGGTAATTTCAGTGATCCTCATCAAAACCTGACGTAGCATCATAAAATCTTCCAGAGTTTCTGAAGAAAATCTTTGAGAACGATGCTCAAAAAACTCATCGTAGATCTTTTTCAGCTCTTCGTCAAAATTTGTGGTCTGTTTGTATGACAGACCACTTTGCAGAGATATTCCGAGATTGGTGATCTCGTCCGCCATCAGCATCAGATAATAATGGATGTTTTGAATCAGTTTTGTATCTCCAAAGACTTGATTCATCCTTTTGTAATCGTTTTCCGAGGTTAACAATTTATCATAGAGATCGACAGAATTGAGGAACATCAACATAAGGATCCTGCTTTGTGTCGTAGATTCGTTAACGATTTTTCTGGTTTTAAAAACAATTTCCCGGGTGTCTTCCTGATGGTTCTTTATTTTGATCTGTTGAGAGATCAATTGATTTAATAATGAATCAAAATCCGGATCTTTTGTATAATATTTGGCTTTGATCCTGAGATAGTCTGCCAGTTCCAAGTAGTTTTCTCCAACAACCTGACTTGCCAGTTTATAAGGTTGTAATGTAGAGACCACCATGAATACTATAAAAAACCAAAAACAACCTAAGAAGAATATAAAAGAGCTTCTGAAAATATCATCGCCTGTAAGATGTCCATCAATAAAGATACTTAGAACAACAAGCGCCAAAGAACCGAATGTTGCCAATCGTAATCCGTAAACACCAATCATCGAAAAGAAGAATCCACAAAGAACAATCTCCAAATAAACTGCAATTGGGAAATCTTTGATAATACTTGCGAATAAAGCGATCAGAAAGAAAGAAAATATGGATAATAATAAAGTATTCCTTCTTCTGATAAAAGGTCCTGGCTGGTCTGTAAGTCCAACAAAACTGGTTCCGAGTGGAAATAGAAAATATTCTTTCAATAATCCGAACTGTGCCAAAATAATACTGGGAATTACAATTGCCAAAGCAATCCTTGCCCCGGAATAGATGTACTGGCTCGTCAAAAATTTTTTGAGTTCGGAACTATAGTTCATACTACAAATTTAAAAATAAAATGCCTCTTATGAGAAGAGGCATTTTAAAAAATATAGTTAATAAAATAATATTAATAATCTGTTGCGTTATAAGTTTCGCTACCAATGTTCCAGGTCAAACCAAATCTAAGCGTATTATCCAAGGCCGAATTGATCTTAGACGTATTGATAAGATAAGAAAGGTCTAATCCAAATGAGGCATACTTGAACCCAACACCCACGGTTGCATATTGTCTGGCACCTTGTTCCGGTGCTTCTGTGAAATAACCGGCTCTTAAAGCAAAAGTTTCATCATACGAGTATTCCGCAGCTCCGCTGAACATGATACTTTTCTTATTACTGAATGATTTTCCGATTCCTTCCATTACACCAACATTTGGAACTTGTCCAGTGGTTTCATCCGGACCAGGCACCAATATCTTAGAAGCTTCTCCACTTAAACTGAATCTGTTCTGATCATCTATTAGCAGGTCATAGCCAAGACCTAATCTTGCCATTGTAGGAAGATAGGATCTAGATTCTTCATCACCCGTGTAATCTAGTTTTGGACCTAAGTTCTGTACTGCCCAACCTGCTTTTACACGACCTTCATAACCGCTGATACTTTCATGCTTTGGAGACATAAAGTATCCCGAAACATCTACAGCGAATGTATTAGCTGGTTTCAGCGTTCCGTCTGTAGACCCAAAGTTTCCTCCTAGATCTGACCTGATGAATCGCCCGGTAACTGCCATGGAGTAAGTGTCCGTTAATTTCAGACCATAGGCAAGGTCGATAGAGAATTCATTTGGTTTTGATGTTCCCATTTGTTGCACGTCATTTCCTACAATACTTGTAAGATCAACTTCCCCCATATTGAAATAGTAGATACTCGCACTAAGTGTAGATCTTTCCTCGTCTCCTAAAAATGTATAGAATGATCCGTAAAGTAAGAATACATCGCTGGTAAGCTTACTCATATATGGAGTATAGTTAACACCGAATCCTGAAGATACTTTTGCAAAAGGATATTTTGCAGCATTCCAAAATTGTGAGAATACATCGGTAGATGTGACCACCCCTTGGTCACCCATACCACCAGCTCTTGCATCTGGAGAAATTCTCAGAAATGGAGCACCTGTCAATACAGGTTGGACGTTTTGAGAAAAAGCAAAGGCAGATACGCCAATTCCTAATCCTAAAAATAATCTTTTTGTTAAATTCATTTTTGCTCTTTTAAGGTAAAATTTACCGATATATTATGTTTTTATTTTAATAATACCATTTTTTCCACAGCCGTTGCACTTCCGGAACATTTTTCCTGATTCTGGCTGCGTGCAAATATCTTAAAAATATACGTACCTTTTGCAACAGTATCACCAAAATCATCTTTTCCGTCCCATTCTATTGCCTGTCTTGGCGTTCTGAAGCCTTGTAAAAATGGTTCTGCTGAGATACTTGTGGACAAGGTCCTCACGACTTTCCCTGTAATTGTATAGATCTGGACATTCACATCTAATATGTCATCACAGTTATGCTCGAACTGGACATAAGTTTTATTAGTAAAAGGATTTGGCCAGTTAAGTAGTCTGTTCACAACTAATTTTTGGTCGGCCTCATCTTTTACTACAAAGTTTAACGTAGAGGTTGTAGAATTATTGTTGATGTCCCAAACTTTAAAGGTCAATTGATGTTCGCCGGGAGTCAAACTTTTTAAAGGGAAGGTTACTGATCCTTTTTGATAATCCTGCAAGTCTCCATATTTACACCCATTGTTATCACCTGAAATAAAATAGTCATTAATAGCAGTCGTATTTACCACATCACCGTCTAGAACAAATGTAATGTCATGTCCAATTCCCGCTCCTGTAGAATTGATTCCCATATTATCTCTAACACAGGCAAGCAACATTGGGTTTTGGTCTGTTATACCTCCGTTGGCAAAATTAATATTGTTCATATAAAGATTGACCAAAGGTGCTTCAGAGTCATTGATACCATCTGGGTTTATGCCTCCTACGGTTTGGATCTGATTGTTAAATACATCGTACGCACTTGCTTTCTTATCTTCGAAGTTTTCAGCATATACAAGAATTCTACCGCTTCCCAATTCGTAATTGATATCTTTTGGTACATAGAATTCTACTGAAAAATTGCCATCATTGACTTGGCCGGAAGCTTTTACGATAGCACTTGGCTCTTCGGTAAATTTCATTACCATTGGAACCGAACCGGGATCTACATTATCATTGTTCAGTGTACTTTTTTCAATTTTTTTATCAAAGATATTGACTACAACACGCCCTTTAAAAGTATTGTCTAATGTTCCATTGGCTTTTAGGACACGCCCTTTGACTTTAACAAAGTCTAATGCTCTTATTTGGTTTGGGACGGGGGTTTCTATTTCATCTATTTGAAGTAATCTCTTGGGTCTGCTCAGCTTCATGGCGGGATCCCCTAAAAAATTAACTCTAAGACTATTGACATCAGATCCATATCCGGAAGTAGTGAAAAAGTCCCTTTTCGCAGCAAGATGTGCATCTCCAATAGTAGTGAAATCGTCAGTCGTAGGGTTTACTTTGAACAAGTTCTTTATGAAAAGTGGAGTGATCTTTCTTCCATAATCTACAGAAATGGCACGACTGGAAGTAATTAGTGTAGCTGCACCGCCGGTAGTATGTTTTATCATTTGTTCGCCTACAGAATTAGTAGTGGGTTCATCCCAAAGCGTAAACTCACATGTTATGGTAGAGACAAGGGGAAATCTACTGTAAACAGAAGAGAAATTATTAAAGCCCTGAACTTCTGTAGAGGTCAGTACTCTTTCTTGCGCCCATCCATTGATGCCACCATGTCCAAAGTAAAACAAAAATAAACTGTTGCCAATGTCATTTGTAATGGCTTGATTCACTTGTGGGTATCTCTGTCCACCTGCACTTGTTACAGCTGGGAAAGCGTCTAGATAAAGTTTTTTGATATTGTATTCTGGTTTATTGGTAGCTGTGAAGTTCTGAGTTATAGCATAGTCAACCAGATAATGGAATGGACCAGGTATTCCGGCTGGTGTACCGGCGCCCTCATAATCATCATCAGCTACGTAATCCATTTTCATTCGCCATTCTCCAAAAGGATTGGTTTGTCCAGGCAGATCATTGTAATAGGCAAGTGTCTTATCTATCATGACCTTGGCCTCTTGTACATTGTCTGCGGGTAATCTCCCAATAGGAAGATCGGGTAAAAATTGACTAATATTGAACGTTGTGTTGGAAGAGACTGTTTGTTTACTGGTCAAAACAAAATAGTCATCCGTTACATAAGAATTTTTTACATCCGCACTGCTTTCACTTTGGTAGCTAGGTATCACGTCAGTATTATTCGCGATACGGTTTTTGTAGTCGTATGATGTATCGCCTATCAGAAGAACATACTTTAATGGGTGCGCAGGTGTGTTCAATTTGGTAATGAAATCCCTAATCGCCGTAATGTCTTTTCCGCCACTACTGAACTCATTATATATTTTATTTACGTCTACAATTTGAGCATTATATCCATTTTTTGATTGATGATGGGTTGCCAGCCTTTGTGCCTGGCTAAAATATGCTGGCTGGGTAATAATAAGATAGTCAACATTAGTAAGAGCAGACAGGTCTTGATTATCTATCCTGCCAACAAAGCTAGGTTCGAAAGCAGCAGAGTTTTTAAAGGCAGTAAACTCATTGTTGAAGTTTAGGCTACTTGCCAGATATCCAAAATTAAAGGTTGAGTTTTGTGAATTTTTGTTAGTTACTTTTTTAGGGTTTGTAACGTCAGAAACGTCCCATATTTGTTCTATGTTAGATGCGTTGGCTACAGAAAAACCATATAAACTATTGCTTCCTTCTGCAATTCCAAAATCTCTAAAATTCATTTGAGAATCATTATAACTTAGATCCTCCTTGTATTGTACCTCTGCATAATCAAAATAAAAGACACCATTTGGATTTGCACTTGTATTGGGAGTGTATTTGAATTTAATGCTATTTCCAGTTTGGTTCGTTAACGTTCCAAAATGTTTCTCAGTATCAAAATTATTATCTGTCCCTACTACAGATTGCTCAGTCGAATTTCCGTTTACATCAATGTTTATCCGTGCCAACTGTGCATTGAAACCGATAGTTTGTGTCCTGAAAAGTATGGCATCACTTGCTCTCATTGGACTTCTTGTCGTAAATGTAATTTCTCTACTTCCGGATATGGCATCACCAGTCCAAATTCTACCTAATTTTACAAGATTGAATTTTTCTTCGTTGATGTACTGATAATCATCATATCTTGTGATCAAGGTAGTTGGAAGTGTGCTGTCAACTGTCTGTACTCTTTTGCCTGGGCCAAGGTCAAAGTTTATAAAATAATATGAATAGTCATCATAAATATTCACGAAATTATTTGATGGATCTGATCTGTATTCCTTTCTTTTAAATCCTTTACCATTATTTGTATTGAATAAATTATATCCATTTGGTCCTTGTGCATAAAATAATGCATAATCATTATCGTTCCATACGCCATCATCTTCTCCCACTACTTGTATGGCATCTTCTTGCAAAGCACCATATCGCCCATCTTGGTTATACTCTGGTAATGCCAATCCTCCATTTCCGTAAATTCTGAAATTCTTAGGATTGATGCCATTGGGATTGATACCATTTTGTTGTAAAAATTGTTTGGTGATTTTGAAGATACCGCTTTTATTTACTTTTATTTTATAAAAAGTACCTGATTTTAAAGGGTTTTCGGTTGTTCCGTACTTTAGATCCCCAATTTTATCCGTTTCTGAAATTCTCTTATTGGTTTGAGTAATATTGAAGGAAACCAATTTATATATCTTATTATTTTCAGATTTTATAGTTTCTATAAGAATATTGGCATTCTCAGAGTTTTCAGAATTATTGAAAAAATAGGCTATACTGATCTTTGGAGATGAGGAAACCGAATTTATGTTCAGGTCACCTTTATCTTTTGCAGGTAACTCTTGCCACTGCAACTGATCTATATTGATCTGATTATTGGTCTTAAAATTAAAACCAGCAAAAACGGTATTGTTTTCTATTTGATGATTGTAATTGGTAAAAAAAGGATAACTTAGTTTCTCGGACTCTCCGCGGTCTATCTGTTTGAGGCCTTCCCAGTTGAGGACTACTTTTTGAGCGAACCCGGACATAGAAAGAAAACACAAAGCAATAATATAGAATTTGAATTTCATCAATGATATTTTATTTAAGATTACAAAATAAACGATTTTTTTAAAAAAATGGTATATAATAAAATTAATTTAATTGCGTTTTATCAAAAAAAGGCAAACAATATTTGATTAATTAAAGAATTTATTTTTTCTTTGTACTTTGAAAATTTCTACATCAATTATGAAAAAAACCAAACTGTTTTCGATAGTTACTTTAAGCGCCACAATTCTACTGGTAAGCTGTGGGGGAGGAGGCAACTCCAAGAATGCAAAGCCTGGCGGAAGCGGATTTGTAAGCAAGACCGGTTGGAAACCCAATGATAAAAATGGTTGGGCTTTTTCAGGAAAAGAACAAAAGGCAAAGGCATTGCCGGGGATGGTCTATGTAGAAGGTGGAACTTTTACAATGGGCTTAGTGGCTGACAATGTAATGCATGATTGGAATAATACACCAAGAAGAATGCAGGTTAGCTCTTTCTATTTGGGTGATACAGAAATTACCAATTATGAATATAGATCATATGTCACTTGGCTAAGATTAGTATTCCCTTCATCAGACCCTAATTTTAAGAACATCCAAGTTGGTGCTTTACCAGATACTTTGGTTTGGAATAATAAGCTTTCTCGTAACGATTATGCTGAAACTTACTTCCGCTCTCCAGAATATGACTACTATCCTGTTGTAGGTGTCTCTTGGTTGCAGGCTACAAAATATTGTGACTGGCTTACAGACAGAGCTAATGAAAAAGCATTGATGAATCAGGGTGTCATTGCCAAAGATCTTTACAGCGCTGATAAAGGTTCAACGGCTGGAGCTACGTTCAATATGGACAAATTCAAATCTGGTGACCCTGAATTGGATTCTTACATAGATAAGCAAAAGCTTCAGAAGAGAACAGGCATCAAAACTACTAATGAGAAAATCATTGCTGCTAACAGAGGTGCAACATCTGGTCTTGTAGAAAAATTCAGACTTCCGACAGAGGTAGAGTGGGAATTTGCGGCATTAGGTCTTCAAAAACAAAGAGAATATAACAATTATCTAGGTAAAAATACAGAGATTTCTAACCTGAAAGGTAAAAAAGGAAGAAATAGAGGTATGTACTTGGAAAACTTCAAGATTGGTAGAGGAGATTACTCCGGTGTTGCTGGTTGGAAAAACGATGGCGCACCTACAACTGCTGATGTGAAACAATATCCTTCTAATGATCTTGGACTTTATGGTATGTATGGTAACGTTGCAGAATGGGTAGCTGATATCTACAGACCAATGATAGATGAAGAATTTAGCGACTTTAATTACTATAGAGGGAACGTAGTAACACAGCCTGTAAGAAATGAGGACGGAACATACAAGAAAATAGATAATACGAGCATCAAGTATGACACTCTTGCTGATGGCCGTGTGGTTTATAGAGGATTACCAGGTGAGTTCGAGAGAAAAACCCTTGAGGATAACAGCAATTATAGAGATGGAGATTATCAGTCTTCACTTGACGCTGGAGGAACGCCACCTAGTGATAGCGCAGAGTTTAATATGTATAATTCTGTTAAACCAAAATTCATTGTCAATAAAGATGGAAGTGTAGTTCTTGAAAAAGATAAAGCTAAAGTTACTTCACAAATATCAGATTATGTCAGAGTGGTGAAAGGTGGTTCTTGGTTAGATTCAGCTTATTGGTTGGATCCGGGACAAAGAAGATTCAAAAATCAAACAAAAGGTTACGGCTGGATAGGTTTCCGTGTAGCACAAGATGCTAAGAATAGCAAAAAGGCACGTACAAAAAGATAATTGATATAATATCAGATAAAAAACAGCAGAATTTCCTGCTGTTTTTTGTTTTTATATAGAAGCATTTTAATATTTTTGAACCATGAATATCAGTGAATTTTATCCAATATTTTTGCAAAGTAAGAACGTTGTAATAGATAGCAGAAAAGTTGAAAAAGAAAGTATATTCTTTGCTTTTTCCGGTGAAAGCTACAATGCTGCAGAAAAAGCAACGGATGCAATAAACATGGGCGCTTCGGCAGTAATTGTCGAAGATGAGAAATATGTTGATCCTCCAAATAATATATTCTATGTACCTTCTACCTTGACATTTTTGCAGCATCTGGCCATATTTCATAGAGATCAATTAGATATTCCATTCATCGGACTTACAGGAAGTAACGGAAAGACAACCACCAAAGAACTGATCAGCAGTGTTCTTGCAGAAAAATTCAATGTTCAATATACATTTGGAAATCTTAATAATCACATTGGTGTTCCTTTGACGATTCTTTCGGTAAGAAAAGGACATGAGATTGCGGTTATAGAAATGGGAGCTAATCACCAAAAAGAAATTGAATATCTCTGTGCAATTGCAAAACCTAATTTAGGTTATATCACCAATTTTGGGAAAGCACATCTCGAAGGTTTTGGAGGCTTTGAAGGTGTGATCAAGGGCAAATCTGAACTTTATGATTATCTAAAACAACACCGGCAGACAATTCTTGTTAATGAGAATGATAAGATCCAGTATGAGAAGACAGATAATTATTCACCAAAAATAACCTTTGGTGCCCCAGGATCCGATTATTTCTTCGAACCGATATATAAAGACCATTTTGTTGGAATTAATTACCAAGGAACAGAGATGTTCTCAAATCTTACAGGAAATTACAATTATGATAACTTATCAGCAGCAGTTACATTAGGTTTACATTTTGGTCTTGATATTTCTCAAATAAAGAAAGCAATAGAAAATTATATACCCTCCAACATGCGGTCTCAAATCCAGAAAAAAGGAAATAAGACGTTGGTTTTGGACACTTACAATGCAAATCCAAGTAGTATGCAAGTGTCTTTGGAGAATTTCAAAACATTTGAAGGAAGCAAGCTGATTATTATTGGAGATATGTTGGAGTTGGGAGAAGAAAGCCTGAAAGAACATCAGAGTATTTTAGAATTTGCCAAAGCTTGTGGCTTTGATGAAATGATAACTGTTGGCCCTAATTTCAAATCGGTCTGCAACTCAGATCGTGCATTTGAAAACACTACACAGCTCATTGAATGGTTAAAATCCAACCCAGTTAGAAAAGAGAATGTCTTACTAAAAGCATCTCGTGGAATAGCACTCGAAAAAATAATCGATTATATATAAAATAAAAATCCTCAAACTATTGAGGATTTTTATTTTTGAAGTTGTTAAGGATCAATTTGATATTCTGGAAAGTCGAAGGCAGAATTATATTTTCAATTTCTTCCTCGGTTTTCCAACCCACTTCATTGATGCCTTCTTCTATTTGTGGTTTTGGGGTTTCATTTCCATTATAAGACATCTCGAACCAGTAAGTGGTCTTCAAAACTTTTTGTCCATCCCTCTCGGTATAGACATGGTAAGTCGGATTGATAAAGTCTTTCAGCTCAAGGTCGGAGATTCCACATTCTTCTTCTACTTCTCGTATGGCAGCAAGTTCTCGGGATTCACCGATCTCAATTTTACCTTTTGGAAGGTCCCATTTTCCTAATCTATGAATGAAAAGTATTTTGTTTTCTGGATTTAGGACAATGCCACCAGCAGCTTCAATGTTTTTGAAAAATTGTTTGAAATCTGTCCATAGTTTATCAATATCCGAATGATAAATATTCAAACCTTGTGATGGTGTGTTTTCTAGTAGATCAATAGCGAAATCAAAACTATGCGCCCCATCATAATTCAGTGTTTTAGGGCTATTTTGAGGCTCAGAACTCAAAATTAATTTTTTCTCATTGATAAAAACTTTATACATTTGTAGGGCTATTAATATTAATACAAAAATATAAAAATGAATTTAGAAGGACGAAAAATTATAGTAAATAAATCTTCATCAGAATTGGCCGGGATGCTTAAAAACCCTCAGGATTATAAGGACCTGATGCCGGAAGGCCTTCAGAGTTTTGAAGCAAGGGAAGATGGTTTCAAATTCGGACTGAAAGGGATGCCGGAAATTGCTTTAAAAATAGATAATGTTTCTAATGAGCAGGTTGTATTGAAATCAGCAAGCTCAAGCCTGGATTTCGCTTTGACAGGTTCTATGAATCCTTTAAATGAAAATCAGACCGAGGTTCAACTGTTATTTGAAGGAAAATTCAATCCGTTCATCAAAATGATGGTGGAAAAACCGCTACAGAATTTTATCAACTCTTTGACAGACAAGATCGAGCAGTTGTAGAATTTTAATTTATAATAAAACCTTTTAAGAATCTGTAACTCTGAAGGGTTTTTTTTATTTACATTTTTAATGCTTTTCAAGCAAAGAGACGTGAACGTTTTTACGAAAAATACTGCTACTTATCTTGCTTTGGGTTTAATATTGACGTTTTCCGTGCCCAAATTTTATTATCAAAACAGATGGGCTTTATATTGTCTATATTTTAATGGCAATTTTGGTGGATCAACAGATTGATCCTGAACAATGGTCGTTAACACTTCCGGTTGCGGATGATATGACATTGTTGAGATTCTGTGATCTCAAAACGCCCATAAAAGCAAAGATCAATGCCTCTTTATATTCAATGATCTCCTTTTCAGGAATATGGATCTCGGTTTTGGTCTTTGCTTTTATTTTTTCTATAAGAAAAGAGTTATACGCACCACCACCGGTTATCAGTGCATTTTTAATTTCGAATTCATTACAGGTCTTTGCAATTTGAATGGCTGAATGTTCCGTAAAAGTTGCCAAAAGATCTTCTGGTTCCTGACTTTGAACTAAAGAAGGAATATTCTCATCGACCCATTCTATTCCTAAAGATTTTGGATGTGATAATGAATAGAATTCTAATTGATTTAATGTTTCAAGAAGTTTTTTTTCAATAATTCCTTTTCTTGCAAAATCACCATTTTCGTCATATTTCTTTCCAATTTTAATGGCGAATTCATTCAAAATAATATTAACTGGACAAATATCGAAAGCCAATCTTTTTCCATCTCGTTTCATAGAAATATTGGAAAATCCACCCAAATTAAGACAAGCATCAAATTTTGAAAATAACAATTCATCACCAATCGGGACCAAAGGTGCGCCATTTCCTCCAAAAATCACATCCTGACTTCGAAAATCGTAAATGACAGTTTTATTGATCTTGGATCTGATCGCTCTTCCATCACCGATCTGTAGCGTAAATTTTTTCTGTGGCTGATGGAAAACAGTATGACCATGAGAAGCTATTAGATCAAGATCTATAACATTATTTTTTAAAATGAATTCTTGCGTTTTTTCTCCCAAATAGAACCCATAATCAACATTCAGTTTCAGAAGTTCTTCACTGGACAGATGGATGGCATTTCTCAGAGATCTTTCCCAATCAGAAGAGTAAGGAACTGTTTCAGAATTCAGGATCTCAAAATTCCAATTGGATCCTTGTTTTACAAATTTTGCATAACAAATGTCCAGTCCGTCAAGACTTGTTCCAGACATTAGACCAATTGCATAAAAAATTTGAGCTCCCATTTACTTGCTGGTTGCGGGTAAATTAGCGGAACTGAAACTTCCGGAATTGTTGTAGAATGTATATTCTGAAAAATCATCTTTTGCAATCATTCCGTGTGCACCAACAAGAATATTACCTTCTTTATCCGAAACAAAAACAGTGTCTTTGGTGTACATTTTATGTTTGTTTTGGTCCCAATTGATGGTTTCTGTCACAAACGTTTGTCCTTCTGTTGTGATGATCTTCACTCTGCCTTTTGCAAAATAGAAATTTTTCTTGATATTATTTTTGGCATATTTTGCCCAGATTTTACCAGGAACTTTCGGGTTTTTCTTATCGAAGAACTCGAGATAAATACCCCTTCGGGCTTCTATATAAGGAGAATCGATCAACTCATATTGCTCTATAAGCGGAGCTTTGAATTTTACTTTTACAATTCCGGAATCTTTTTGAATGATAGTTCCGTTATGAATGACGGTGGAGGCAAAATTGGTGTTCTTCTT
The DNA here is from genome assembly GCF_900102265.1 of Epilithonimonas hungarica. Taxonomy (GTDB): domain Bacteria; phylum Bacteroidota; class Bacteroidia; order Flavobacteriales; family Weeksellaceae; genus Epilithonimonas; species Epilithonimonas hungarica. The sequence continues at coordinate 930,371 of NZ_FNBH01000001.1, forward strand.
CTGATTATTCACCTTAGCGATGTCTTCTTCGCAGGACTGAATAAGAAAAAACATCAGCAACAAAATAAAATGTTGTGATGTTTTTGTATTAAATATTTTGAAACAATGACTACTCATAAAATTATCAATGTTCAAATCAAATATCGTTAATTATAAAGGCGTTTAGCAAACCACTTATCCGCGAAATTGATTCCAACTCTCAAATTTATGAAATTTTGTCGAATTAAATTATTATCCAATGTTCCTCTTTTCCCCACTTCTATCCCAAGATCAATACTGTTCATACGATTGATCTGGCTTTTCTCGAAAGGAAGAGTTACACCTGCAGTTATAGCATATTTATTGATGTTGGTGCCATTGATCTGTAGATTCCCTTTTTCGTAATAAGCACCATAACGGTATATCACTCTGGAAAAATACGAACGGAAGTTATTGTAATTTGGCAAATACCAACCTCCAACAGAATATCTATAAGAATCCTGGTAGAAAAAAGGAACGCCTAAAAAATTGATGCTTTCTCCTTTTTTATAGTCTAGCTGGGCACTTAGGAACCATTTGGTCTCTTTCCCATAACCTAGACCAAGAGAACCTTCTTGCGGAAGGAACTTTTTATCATAGTTCACTTGTTGGTCCACAATAGTTTCCAAACCTTTGGTTTCTCCAATTAGATAGTAATAGGTACTATTTGTGTAAGTGTTTTTCAGCGTTCCACTGTTTCCAATGGTATATGTTGCTCCAACAGTCAATTTATGATTGTTCTCTAATTTTTTCTGGTAAGTAGTTCCCAAGGTAAAATTGAAAGCACTCACTCTATAATTATTAGAATATCCGCTGATTAATTCTGCTCCAGTGAAAGCTACTTCCTCTATATCATACAACTTTCCGAAGTAATAATTAGATCTAAGACCTAATGCAAATTCTGGATTGATTTGATAAGATAAAGCGACCTGCACGGTGTTCAGAGATCCTTCACCATGGAAATTGCTAACTTGTGTCACATCACTGTTCGGTAGAAGTTTGCTTGTAACGATATCATAGCTTTTAGAACTATATGGCTGGAAGCCCATCCCAAATTTTATTTTTCTGGAGATAGGAAAAGCTATCGATATATTGGACAGATATGTCGAATGTTTATCTGTTTTTATATTATTAAAGTCAGATCTGTAATAATTATTCTCGTTTGTTCCCTCTACTTTCAGGGTTGTAAGTTCCAGGTTGGTATTTGCAGCCGGATTTCGGAAATTAAAATTATTATTAAAATCCCAAATATAAGCCGTAGAAATCCCTCCCATTGAACTGATATCGACTGTATTATCATATTTCACATCTCCAATTCCGTATGCTCCGTATGGCGAATTACCAATACTCTGAGCGTTCAGGAAATATCCTGCCACCAATGATGATAAAACAAAAATTCTCTTCATCCTTTAAAATTTCAATGCGCAAATATCTTAATTAATAATGAATTGCAAAAATATATTTGGGTTAAAGTTTGTTAAGTAGTTTCGATAGATTACTGTTATTTTCCGATAATTTAGACAGATTGATAGATTACTTGATTTTTTTGACAGATCACAGAAAAAACTTCTGATATCCGACATCTGACTTGTGCCGAAAATATTATCTTTGCCCTTATGAAATCGCCGATTACAATTATGTTAAAGTTGACTAATTCTGATTGAGGCGATTGCATACGACTTAAAAAATAGTAACTACGTATGAAATGGGAACAGATCATTGGTCAACAATCTATCAAAAATCTTTTACGGGATAGTATCCAGGATTCCAGAGTAGGGCACGCGCAGCTTTTTGTAGGCGAAGAAGGCTTTGGTGTTTTGCCTTTGGCCTTGGCGATGGCCCAGGAGATTTTTGAAAAAGAAAATCCAGCTTCTGTTCATAAAGTTGAGAATCTCAATCATCTTGATCTGCATTTCAGTTTTCCTGTTTTTTCTGAGAAGAATGTTTCATTGAGCAAACGTTTTTTTGATAATTTTAGAGAGATGGTTCTGGAAAATCCATATTCGTCATTTGATGATTGGACAAGCTTTTTGGAGTCTGAGAACAAACAGTTTTTCATTTCCGCAGACGAAGCGGAGGATATAGGACAGAGATTCAACCTGAAAAGTTTCGAAGGCGGGAGTAAGATTCTGATTGTCTGGAGAGCGGACAAAATGAATGATGCGGCTGCCAACAAAATCCTGAAATTCCTGGAAGAACCTCCAAAAAATACATTCATCATTCTTTGTGCTCCGAGTACGAATGATATTCTTCCGACGATTTTATCCAGATGCCAGATAGTCAATGTTCCGAGAATTAATGATGAAGATATTTTAGAAAAACTTCAGAATCATGATTCGGCAAAAGAAATTGCTTATCAGGCACAAGGTGATTGGAATCTTGCCAAGTCACTTTCAGAAAATAATGAAGGTGCTTCGGAATTCGAAACTTTATTTATTCAATGGGTTCGTAATGCTTTTCAGGCCAAAAAGAAGCCCGAAGTTCTACGCGAAATTGTAAAATGGGCACGCCAAATCTCTGAATGGAACCGTGAAAAACAAATGAAATTCCTCAATTATTGTATTGAGATTTTTCGTTTGGCAATGCTTCAGAATTATGGAAATGATAATCTTGTTTACAAAAAACTCAGTGAAGGTAATTTCAATTGGAACTCGTTTTCTAAATTCATTCACGGGGCGAACATTGTTTCCATTGTTGAAGAAATTACAGACGCATCTTATCACATTTCCAGAAACGCCAATTCCAAGATTGTCCTTACAGATATGGGGATCAAATTGACACGCTATATTCATAAATCAGCTTCCTGATTTTTATATATTCAATTTTATTTCCACTTGTTGAAGATTTTTTATCTAATAGATCTCTAATATTCTTCTTTTAGCCAATATTTTAAGATTATAGACAAATTCAATATATCGTTAATAAAAAATTAATCAAACAAATGTTTGATTGAATGTGTTTTTTGATTTAACTTTGCATCGTCAAAAAAAATCAATTATGGCAACAAAGGAAGAACATATTATGATGGTTGCGGAGAAGCTCTTCGCAGCTAATGGTTATAATGGGACTTCTGTAAGAGATATTGCAACGAAAGCGAAAGTTAATGTTTCGATGATTTCCTATTATTTCGGGTCAAAGGAAAATCTTTTGGAAGAGCTTTTCAAATGGAGAATGGAGGAAGGACTTAACTTCGCCAAAAATACTTTGGAAAATAATGAATTGAGTGAAATCGAGAAAATCGAAGGTTTCATTGATAATTTTGTAAACAGAGTTCAGAGGTTAAGAGATTTCTTTTTACTAGTTCACACACAACAGGTTATTGCTCAGAACAAGAATATTCAGAATTTTTTGAAAGATTATAAAATCAATTACATAGAAATCAATCAAAAGATCATAGAACAAGGACTGGAAAAGGGAATTTTTACAATAAGACCTTCTTATCATCTTTTGCAGTGTACCATTTCCGGAACGATATTCAATGCGATGCACGGAATGAAACTGTACAAAGAATATCTGAAAAAACACAATCCCAATTTCGACGAAAAACATTACGAGAATCAATATTTCGAAGAAGTCAGAAGTCATGTGAAGTCCATTGTAAGAGCAATGGTCGGCTACAAAGAACAATAAGATTACTCAAACCTTAACAATAAATAACAGTGAATAAATTTTTAACCGCAGCAATAATTGTCGGGGCTTTCTATTCGGTTTCCGCACAGGAAAAAAGATTATTAGGTCTGGAAGAAGCTGTGAAATTAGGAATAGAAAATAGCAAAAATCTAAAGATAGACCAAGCTAAAATAGAAGAATCCACGGCAAACCTTCTGGAAGCTAAGAACAGACAATTGCCGGAGCTCAAGGTTTCCGGAAGTTATATGTATCTTCCTCTTGAACCGAATGTCGATCTTAAAATTCCAGGATTGGCAGGTGGTGGACCCAAGGTGAGCAATGTGTTGTATGGCTCTGCGAATCTGTCGGTTCCATTATATTCCGGTGGAAGGATCAGATACGGGATCAAATCTGCGGAATATCTTGTAGAAGCTTCGAAATTGAGTACAGAAAATGATAAAAATGCAATTGCATACAACATTTCCCAGGCTTATAACAATCTTTTCAAAGCATCGGAAGTTGTGAAATTGTTGAAAGAGAATTTGGCGTCTTCTCAGAAAAGAGACCAGTCTTTCATCAAATTGGAAAACAATGGTGTGATTGCAAAAAATGACAGACTGAAAGCGCAACTTCAAACTTCGAATATCGAATTGCAATTGATGGAAGCAGAAAACAATTACAGTATTGCGAACATCAATATGGATTTGCTTCTTGGACTTCCTGATAATACGGAAATCGAGGTTGATTCTAATTATATCGGAGCAGATGACCTTGGAAAACCGGATGATTATTATCTGAATCTGGCAAGAGAAAACAGAAAAGACATCCAGGCTTTGGATTATCAAAGAAAAGCGGCAGCTCTTGGAACTAAAGCAGCTAAAGCAGAAAATCTTCCTTCTTTAGCTTTGACCGGCGGTTATGTTGCGGCGGATATTCCGAAGCTTTTGACAATCACTAATGCTGTGAATGTTGGAGTTGGAATTTCTTACAACCTGTCCAATATCTGGAAAAAGAATTCGAGTCTGATGCAGTCTAAAGCTAAGGAACAAGAATTGGCAGCTAACAATGAATTATTGAATGACAACGTAACTCTGGAAGTGAAACGTGATTATCAGAATGATCTGTATGCCCACAAAAAAATCGATGTTTATCAAAAGACTTTGGAACAGGCCGAGGAAAATTACAGGATTACGCTTAATAAATATAACAACGGACTGGAAACCATCACCAATCTTTTAGACGCCGATACGGCAAAAATCACTGCAAACGTGAATGTCATCACTTCAAAAGCGGACGCAGCTTTAGCTCACAAAAAATTATTACAAACTACAGGAACAATTGATCAATAAGGTCTGATGCAGGATGTCGGAAGTCCGATGACTGCAATTCGGAAATAAAATTACTTAAAATCATCCGACCTCCATCATCGGACATCGGACAAATAATTAAAAAACTTTAAACAAATAAAATGGCACAAGACAATATAAAATTCGAGCAAGGAGAGATTCCGGTTAAAAAGAAAAAAAGTCCGGTTTTCTACATCGTAGTTACAGCTGCAGTTTTGGCAGCGGCTTTCTTCGGATTTAGGGAATACCAGTACAGTCAGGCTCACGAGGAAACAGACGATGCGCAAATTGCAGCAGATGTAAGTCCTGTGATTTCTAAAATAGCAGGTTATATCGCCGAAGTAAAAGTGAAAGATAACCAGTTCGTTAAAAAGGGCGATACGTTGATTGTCCTTGATAACAGAGACCAGCAAATGGCTTTGGCTCAGGCAGAAGCGGCTTTGGGAACGGCTCAAAGTAATGTTTCATCGGCTCATGCAGGTTCAGTGGCAGCAGCTTCAGGAATCAATAATTCTAAAGCGGCAGTTCAAACGGCTAACGCACAAATCGAAGCTGCAAAAGTCAATGTCTGGAGAACAGAGCAGGATATGAAAAGATATTCTGAATTGGTAAAAGACCACACCATTACGCAGCAACAATATGAGCAGGCTTCTGCGGCTTATCAGACGGCTCAGAAACAACTTCAGGTTTTAATTGACCAGAAAAACCAGGCAAATGTTCAGACTGGTGTTGTAACATCACAATCCAATGCGACTTATCAAAATGTTGGTATTGCAAATTCTCAATTGAAACAAAGACAGGTTGATGTAGAAAATGCAAAACTTAATCTTTCTTATACCGTGATCACGGCTAAAGAAAATGGTTATGTTTCTAAGATTCCTGTTCAGGTTGGACAATATATCCAGGCCGGTTCACAATTGTTCAGTATTGTTTTAAGCAATCAAAAATGGGTTGTTGCGAACTACAAAGAAACACAGGTTGAGAAAATGGTAGAAGGACAAAAAGTAGAAATCGAAATCGATGCTTATCCTGACCAGAAATTCCAAGGGACGATTAGTTCATTCTCTCCGGCAACAGGTTCTGCATTTGCATTGCTTCCTCCGGATAATGCGAGTGGTAATTTCGTAAAAGTTGTTCAGAGACTTCCTGTTAAAATCACTTTCGACAATCTTAATGAAGATATTATGAAAAAACTACGTGTAGGTATGAATGTTCAAACTGTGGTTTCACTAAAATAAAAAATTATGAAGTTTGAAGAAAGAAACACGAAGTTTTAAACTTCCGACATCCGACTTCTGACTTCCAACTCAGAAATTATGCAAGACGATTCATTAGTAGAATACGGATTTCGCAGAACCATTATTACCATTACGGCGATTATGTGCGCGCTTCTTGAGATTGTGGATTCCACAATTGTGAACGTGGCACTTAACGAGATGAAAGGTAATCTTGGTGCAACGCTCTCCGAAGTAGGTTGGGTCATTACCGCTTACGCTATCGGTAACGTGATTATCGTTCCGATGACAAGTTGGCTGTCCCAACAGTTCGGGCGTAGAAATTACTTTGCGGTATCTATAATCATATTCACGATTTTTTCTTTTCTCTGCGGTAATGCAACCAATATTTGGGAACTGGTATTTTTCCGATTGATGCAGGGTATTGGTGGAGGAGCGCTTTTAGTAACATCACAAACCATCATCACCGAATCTTATCCGGTTGAGAAAAGAAGTATGGCTCAGGCAATCTACGGATTGGGAGTTATTATCGGGCCAACTCTTGGCCCGCCGTTGGGAGGTTATATCGTTGACAATTACAGCTGGCCTTATATTTTTTACATCAATATTCCGTTGGGAATTATCGCAACGTTATTGACACTGCAATTTGTGAAAAGCCCTAGATATTCCGAAAAGCGTTCAGCTTCCGATGTGGATTGGATTGGAATTGGATTACTGGCAGCATTTGTAGGTTCTTTACAATATATTTTGGAAAGAGGACACGAGGATGATTGGTTCGAGAGCAAGGCTATTATTTTCTTGACGATTACTGCCGTTGTTGGATTTATTTTATTCATTTGGCGGGAACTCACCTTCAAATATCCGATTGTGGAGCTCCGGGTTCTCAAGAACGGAAATCTTAGGATTGGAACCGTGATGTCATTCATTTTGGGATTCGGGTTGTATGGTTCAACGTTTATCGTTCCGCTTTATACGCAGAGTATTTTAGGTTGGACGGCGTTGCAATCCGGAGCACTGATGATTCCTGCTGCGTTGACAACTGCCTTTATGATGCCAATTATTGGTCAGCTTTTGACCAGAGGTGCAAAACAGCAGATATTGGTAGCTTTAGGATTATTCATCTTCTTTGTTTACAGTTTCTGGGGTTACAAAATCCTGACACCTGATACAGGGAAAGACGCTTTCTTCTGGATGTTGATTGTGAGAGGAATGGGATTAGGATTACTATTCATACCGATTACATCGCTGTCACTCAGTACACTGAAAGGCCCTGAAATTGGACAGGGAGCTGCTTTTACAGGAATGATGCGCCAGTTGGGAGGTTCGTTCGGGATTGCAGCGATCACAACATTCATTGCCAACAAAAGTGAACTTTACAGAAGCAATCTGGTGTCGCACCTGGATGTTAACGATTTTGATGTTCAGCAAAGAGTGGCGACACTCAAAGGAAGTTTTATCGCCAAAGGATATACGCCGGACAGAGCGCTTGATGCAGCTTATCAGATGCTCGATTTCTCTGTTACGAAGCAGGCAACCGTTTTATCATATATGGACGTTTTCCTTTATCTGGGATTGATGTTCCTGATATGTATTCCGTTCGTATTGTTCGTAAAAGAACGTAAAGGCAAAGGTGAGAAAATCGATCTTAGCTCGGCGCATTAATATTTAAGTTTTAATTATAGTTATTTGTGGAAACTCAGAATCATTATCGGTTCTGAGTTTTTTTGGCATCAATTTTAATAATAATTGAATTGTCAATCCCATCAAAATCAAAATTATGATGCCATTATTATCCCAGATTATTTATCTTTTTGTGATAGCTGTTCCCGTAGCCTGCATTGCGTGGACGGTGACACACGAAGAGATTTTCCGTGAGCCGAGAGAATACTGCCAGAAGGTCTGTGGAAGTGCACAGTCCATTGCCAAACGGAAATTCTTTTACCTTTTCACCTGCGAATATTGTTTCAGCCATTATATCAGTCTCATATTTTTAATGATTACCCAATTTCAGTTGTTGTATGATGACTGGCGTGGCTATCTCATTGCATTTTTCGCTTTGGTTTGGATAGCCAATTGGTATATGAGCCTGTTCGGTTACCTGAGACAAAGCCTGAAAGTTGAGAAAATCGAAGCTAAAATGAAGGACGAGAATCTCAAAGAAATGACAGCGGATAAATAGTTCGCCCGTGTTAAGATGTTTACCACGCTCGAGGTAGAGTGTCTACGCCACCCGAGGTAAGGTGCTTACCGAAATTAAGATTAGTCATAATTTCATATCCATTTGAGTTTTGCTGCTAACGTACAGGCTTCCGTTGTATTAGAAACACGCATCTTTTCAAGGATGTTTTGACGATGTCGATTCACTGTATTGATGCTGATAAAAAGAATGTCCGCAATCTCCTTGCTCTTTTTTCCGGACTGAATCATCTTTAGAATTTCCTTTTCACGGGCAGAGAGAAAGTTAGAATTCTCCACCTCTGTCTGCCGAATGATGCTGCCGTCCGTGGTGTTGATGATCATTCCTGTATAATCAAAGGAAGGCAGAAAATCGAAATGATAAAGGCAAAGTGCCAGTTCCACGTTGTTATGAAGGGCGTCCGAGAAATAAAACATCTTATGGATCAAAGATTTCGGACTATCTGCTAATCTCAGTTTGCTAATCACACAAAAATCCTTTCTTTTTTCAAACGGAACCGTTTTAATAAACTGAAAGAACTGAAGTTCCAGAATATGCTTCTGCAAAACATCATCCGCTTCCAAAATATTAAACAATTCATCTTCCCAGATGCTTTCAATTTCAAGATTATTTTTATTCTGAAATATATTTAATTCGTCTGCAATCTTTCCGGAATAGACATAGCTTTTGTTATTTTTGAGGTCACTTAGAATCGCAATCCCGTTTTCTAGTTCCACAAAATTCTGAGCCATTCTCTGACATTGTTCCAACTGCAATTTTTCTGTTTCGGTTCGAGAGACAAAGTTTTGTTTAAGTAGTTGGTTGTTGAGGTCGGATTGGATGGGTTGCATCAAAATGGTTATTTATCAGTATTGATTGTTGACAGTTAAGCACCTAAATTTGCCTTGTTAATATGTAAAAATACAATGAATAATCTGAACGAAAAAGAGAAAATGCTCTCCGGCGAATTATATGATGCGAATGATGCCGCGCTGGTGGAGGAAAGACAGAGAAGCAAGGATCTGTGTTTCCATTACAATCAGATTCAGCCGTCTAAAATGAAAGAGCGAAAAGGAATCATCAAAACACTTTTCGGCAAAACCGGGAAAATGTTTCTGATAGAGCAGCCTTTCTATTGTGATTACGGCTACAATATAGAGATAGGCGAAAACTTTTACACCAATGTCAATGTCGTGATTCTCGATTGCGCCAAGGTCACTTTCGGTGACAATGTGTTCATCGCTCCTAATTGCGGATTTTATACGGTCAATCACCCACTTGATATCGAAAACAGAAACAAAGGTTTGGAATATGCACTGCCGATCATGGTCGGGAATAATGTCTGGATTGGTGCCGGTTGCAGTATTCTTCCGGGCGTCACCATTGGCGATAATACAGTCATCGGCGCAGGAAGCGTAGTTGTAAAAGATATTCCGGCAAATGTACTGGCTGTTGGCAATCCCTGCAAAGTCATCAGAGAAATCTAGTGGATCACAAAAGGCACAGAAGTTTTAGTTCAGAAAAGATTTAAAGTATGTTATTTTCTCGTGATCCAAAACTAAAAAACCAGCTGAATTTGCTTTTGTGTCTTTTGTGGTTCAAATATGACTAATTGTCTTTGCTGAGCGCAACGCCTTTGCGTCTCTTAAAAAGCATAGAATTACATGAAAAACTTTCCGCTCTTTGCGTTTAAAATAACATTATGAACAAAATAATAATTGCATCTTTATGGATGTCTACAATATTCCAAACATTCAAAGCACAATCCTTAGAAAAAATGACCTGGTTCAATGAGCCGTCTCAATGGGAAATCAAAGACAAAAAACTCACGATGACAGTTACGCCACAAAGTGATTATTGGCGAATCTCGCATTATGGCTTTACAGTCGATGATGCACCGTTTTACTATTCTACTTACGGCGGAGAATTCGAAACGAAAGTAAAGATCACAGGTGATTACAAAGCCCGTTTTGACCAGATGGGACTGATGCTCAGAATCGATGAACAAAATTATATCAAAGCCGGAGTTGAGTTTGTTGACGGAAAATTTAATCTAAGTACAGTTGTTACACACAAAACCAGCGATTGGAGCGTGATCGTTCTGGAAAAAACGCCGCCATTTGTCTGGATAAAAGCGGTCAGAAGATTAGATGCGGTCGAGATTTTTTATTCGTTTGATGACAAAGAATACATAATGATGCGGAATGCCTATCTGCAGGATAACACACCGGTCCAGGTCGGTTTTATGGCGGCAAGTCCGGACGGAAACGGTTTCAAAGCGACTTTCGAAAACTTCTCTGTAAAACATTTGCCAGACCAAAGACGTTTGGAATGGCTGAAGAAGAATCAATAGTTATAAACCAAAAAAGTCGCAAAAGAAGTATAAGATCTTTTGTGACTTTTTTGGTTTAATTATTATAGTTTTAACCAATCAAATCCAGAAACTGTTGTTCATCCAGAATCGTAATCGTTCCAATGTCCTGCGCTTTCTTCAGTTTGCTTCCAGCTTTTTCGCCAACCACCAGATAGTTGAGGTTTTTTGAAACCGCAGAGATGTTTTTTCCGTTGTGTTTTTCCACCATTTCTTCCGCTTGTTCTCTCGTGAAAAGTGACAATTTTCCAGTGAAAAGGAAAGTTTTTCCTTCCAAAACATTGGACAAAACTTCATTCGTGTTTTCGCCTTTTTCCAGCTGAACGCCGTAAGATTTCAGACGTTCAATCATCAGAATATTTTCAGAATTCTGGAAAAATTCAGTGATGCTGACTGCGATTTTCATCCCGATATCTTCAACTTGGCAAAGCTCTTCCAAAGTCGCATTTTTCAATTCATCGATCGTATTGAAATTCTTTACCAATTTCTTCGCAACCGTTTCTCCAACGTGTTTGATTCCGATGCCGTAAAGTACTTTTTCAAACGGAATATCCTTGGATTTTTCAATGCCATCCAAAATATTCTGCGCTGATTTTTCAGCCATTCTTTCTAGTGGAAGAAGTTGTTCTTTTTTAAGCGTGTAAAAATCAGCAGGATTTTCAATTAGTCGCTCTCTGTAGAGTTGCTCGATGGTTTCGCCTCCAAGATTTTCGATATTCAAAGCTTTTCTAGAAACATAATGAATCATCCTTCCCACAACTTGTGGCGGACAATGCAGTTCATTTGGACAAAAATGAATCGCTTGGTCTTCGATTTTTATCAGTTCGGTTCCACATTCCGGACAATTTTTGATGTATTCGATTGGTGTTTGGAGAAGTGTTCTTTTCTCTGTATTCACACCAACAATCTTCGGGATAATTTCGCCACCTTTTTCCACATACACAAAATCGTGTTCGTGCAAATCCAGTTTTTTGATGATATCTTCGTTATGAAGTGATGCGCGTTTTACCGTTGTTCCTGCCAGCAGAACAGGTTTCAGATTCGCAACAGGCGTTATAGCTCCGGTTCTTCCGACCTGATAAGCCACGCTCAGCAGCTGGGTTTCCACTTTCTCTGCCTTGAATTTATAAGCCATTGCCCAACGTGGCGATTTGGCAGTATAACCCAATTGTCTTTGTTGTTTTAGCGAATTGACTTTCAAAACAATGCCGTCAATTTCAAAAGGTAATTTGTGTCTTTCCGTATCCCAAAACGTGATGAATTCCTTCACTTCATTCATTGTTTTACACAATTTCGCCTGGTCTTCTGAAACGCGGAACCCCCAGTTTTTAGCTTTTGCCAAGATGTCCCAATGCGAATCTGCCGGAAATTCATTCGAAATATATTGATACAAAACCGCAGATAATCCACGTTTTCTTACTTCTCCGGAATCCTGCATTTTCAAACTCCCGCTGGCGGTATTTCTCGGATTCATAAACAAATCCAAACCTTCTTCTTCACGACTTTTATTGATTTTGTCGAAGTTTTTTCTGGTCAGATAAATTTCTCCTCGGATAAAAAATCGGTTAGGAAAATCACCTTTCAAAGTCAGGGGAACATCAGAAATAGTTCTCACGTTATTGGTGATTTCATCACCTTGGAAACCGTCACCACGTGTTACAGCCTGGGACAGTTTTCCGTTTTCGTAAAGAATAGAGATTGATGCGCCGTCATATTTTAATTCTGCTACAAATTCTACAGGTTCATCAATAGTTTTGATAATTCGTTTTTCCCAGTCTTCAAGGTCATTAAAATCATAAGAATTGTCAAGAGAATACATTCTGTATTGATGCTGAACCGTTGGGAAATGCTTTGTGATTCCGCCGCCAACACGCAAAGTCGGAGAGTTGGCATCAAAAAACTCAGGATGTGCCATTTCCAGCTCTTGAAGTTCTTTCAGTTTGGCATCGAATTCAAAATCAGAAATTGTATTGTTGTCAAGAACATAATAGTTGTAATTATGCTGATGAAGTTCTTCTCTCAGGGATTCTATCTTTTGCTGAATGTTTTCGGACATTGGGGAAATTATTTAAAGCAAAAATAACCAAAACAACAAAGTTTACAACCAAGAAAGTTATAAATTTAGATACTTTGAGAATCTAATTGATTATCCTTAGATAGCCTCAGTGTGACAACTCTATACTAACTGTTGTCACATTGAGCTTGTCGAAATGTTTAAGAGCTGTCAGGCTGAGGTTCTCGAAGCCTTAATAATAATTGACTAAATTAGTCATCCTAAAAATTGAAAAATGAAGAAAGTATTTTGTAGTTTAACCCTTGTTACGACTATGTTTATCAACGCTCAAACCCAAATCATTGCCCACCGAGGTTTCTGGAATACAGACCCAAAAACTAGTGAAAACTCTATCAAAGCTTTAGAAAATGCTCAGAAACTGAAAGTTTACGGCGCCGAATTCGATATTCATATGACCAAGGACGGGAAGTTGGTCATCAATCACGATGAGCATCACGGGACAATGGAAATCTCAGAAACCAATTTTTCTGATTTGAGAAAATTGAAATTATCCAACGGAGAAAAACTTCCAACCTTAAAAGATTACCTGAAACAAGGAAAGAAAGATGCTTCCGTCAAATTAATTATCGAAATCAAACCAACCAAATCCAAAGAACGTGAAAACGAAATCGTTACCAAAGTTCTGAAAACCGTAAAAGACCTCGGACTCGACAACCAAAGTGATTATATTTCATTCAGTCTTAATATTTGTAAAGAAATCAAGAAACTAAATCCATCTGCCAAAGTCCAGTATCTGGAAGGGAATCTTTCGCCACAGCAAATCAAGGCAGAAGGTCTGGACGGATTGGATTATCATTACAGCGTTTTCGAGAAAAATCCGACTTGGATTTCGGAAGCCAATGCGCTTGGATTGATTACCAATTCCTGGACTGTGAATGATATCAATGTTTACGAAGAACTCAAAAATCAAGGAATCAATTTCATTACAACAAACATTCCTGACCAGTTAAAAGATAAATAGTTTTATCGCAAAGTCGCGAAAATATTACAATTCAAATCTTCTAAAGTCGCCAAGTTTTTCTTTGCGACTTTTTTATTTTTCTACAATTAATTCAAATTGCGCCTTTGCGATTAATTAAATTTCCAATCGAATTCCTCAATGATAAACTTGTATTAAATCATAAGACTTTATTCGGATTTTAAACGTGTGTTTGGTAAATTTGCACCTTCAAATTTTATAAATCAGATTATGGATCTTAAAGGTAAAAATGCCATTATCACAGGCGGTGGAAGAGGACTTGGAAAAGCAGTAGCTCAGATTCTTGCCAACGAAGGTGCGAATGTTGGTATCACAGGAAGAAACGAAAATTATCTTAAAATAGCAGCTAACGAACTGAGACAAACCGGCGTGAAAGTAGCTTACGCCGTTTTCAGTGTCGATAACGAATTAGAAGTAAAAGCCGGAATCGAGTCTTTGGCAAACGAGTTAGGCGGAATCGATATTTTGGTCAACAATGCAGGAATCGGTGACTTCGGAAGCATCGAGGAAATGGCTTCTGATGTTTGGGAACAAGTTATCAAAACCAATCTTTTCGGTGTTTATTACACGGCAAAAGCGGTTTATCCATTTTTGAAAGAAAAGGGACAAGGTGATATCGTGAATGTTGCCTCCACAGCGGGATTAAAAGGCGGACCCAATATGTCGGCTTATGCGGCTTCCAAAGCGGCAGTCGTTTCTCTTTCGCAGTCGATGATGGCAGAATGGAGAAAACAGAATATCCGTGTGATTACGTTGACACCGAGCACAATTGCTTCTGATATGAGCATCAATGGCGGTTTGACAGACGGCAACCCGGACAAAGTTCTTCAGCCGGAAGACTTTGCAGAATGGGTAAGAGATATCCTGAAAATGAACCGCAGGGCAATGATTGCCAATGCTTCAATTTTCTCGACTAATCCATAAAATAATAATTGGGGCAGCTTAATCCGCCTTCCGCTCCCGCTCTTTTCACTCCACTTCGTTGCGTAAAAAGGAGCTCCGCTCAAGTCGGGCTGCAGCTTCGCAGAAAAAGACGATTGGTCATCCATACAATATTTGTCATTCCGTAGGAATCTAAACATTGCTTAGAATTCTATAGAATGACAATTTTTATTTCGTGTCAAATCTGCAAAATCCGCTTTATCTGCGAGATATTTCAAAACTCAAAAGTGTTGTAAATTTTATATTTAATTAGGTTTACAATCAATGACTTTTTAGTCATAATTCTTACCTTTATCGGAATCAAATAAAAAAATATGAAGAGAAACTCATTTTTAGCAATGTCCGCAGTTTTCTTTGCAGCTCAAATGACCCTAGTCAATGCTCAAACCAAATCCGAGGAAAAACTCAATCCAATCGTTCAGAGTTTTGTCAATGAAGTCAATAACAATTCCCAACTCGAGAATATGGCTTATGAACTTTTGGATGGCATAGGACCGAGATTGGTAGGAACACCCGAAATGTTGGCTGCAAACAATTATACCGCCGACAAACTGAAATCTTGGGGAATCGATGCGAATCTTCAGCAATTCGGAACGTGGAAAGGCTGGCAGCGTGGAATAACACACGTAGATTTGGTCTATCCGAGAACCAAAACATTATCAGCAACACAATTGGCGTGGAGTCCTGCAACTAAAAAAACGGTAGAGGCAGAAGTGGTTATTCTTCCAAAAGCATCTTCCAAAGCCGAATTTGATAAATGGTTGCCTTCTGCAAAAGGAAAAATAGTTTTGATGGCGCAATATCAGAAAATTGGTCGCTCAGATGAACAAATCAAGGAATTTGCAACGCCGGAATTGTACGAAAAACTGAAAGCTGAAAAAGAACAGGCCAAAAAAGATTTCGCAGATTATATTAAGACTATCGGATATGATAACACAACATTACCGGAAGCTTTTGAAAAAGCGGGAGCTGCAGGAATTGCTATTTCCAACTGGACAGGAATCCATAGTACCAATCGTATTTTCGGGGCGAAAACGAAATCAATTCCAATGTTCGATATCGATTTGGAAGATTATGGAATGCTTTATAGAATGGCAGAAAAAGGTGCAAAACCGAGAATCAAAGTGGATGCACAATCCAAAGTGCTTCCGGAAGCCAAATCCTTCAACACCATCGGAATAATAAAAGGTTCAGAAAAACCAAACGAATATGTCATTCTCTCCGCTCACCTTGATTCCTGGGACGGTGCTCAAGGGGCGACAGATAACGGAACGGGAACGTTGACAATGCTGGAAACAATGAGAATCCTTAAAAAATATTATCCCAATCCAAAGCGTACCATTGTTGTTGGACTTTGGGGAAGCGAGGAACAAGGACTGAACGGTTCCAGAGGTTTCGTGGCCGATAATCCTGAAATTATCAAAGGTGTGCAGGCAGTTTTCAATCAAGATAACGGGACGGGTAGAGTAGTGGATATCAGTGGGCAGGGTTTCAAAGATTCTTATGCCTACATCGGGAGATGGCTGGATGCAGCACCTAAAAAAGTAAAAGACCAGATCAAATCCACCTTTCCGGGAATGCCTGGCGGTGGCGGTTCTGACCACGCTTCGTTTGTCGCTGCGGGAGTTCCGGGATTTTCTTTAAGTTCGCTTAACTGGGGTTATTTCGGTTACACCTGGCATACGACAAAAGATACCTATGATAAAATCGTTTTCGATGAATTGAAGAATAACGTAATTCTGACAGCGACTTTAGCTTATATGGCTTCAGAAGACCCAGAGTTCACCAGCCGTGAAAAGCGCGTGATGCCGAATGATGACAAAGGTGCTGTGACCAAATGGCCGGAAGTGAGAGAACCGAAAAGAAGCAGTAAGGATTATTAGCTTAATTTGGAAAAGATGCTACAACTAATGGAAATAATATTGGAATGACCTTGATATTCAATGGTGACAAATGGTTTGTATTCCAATTTTAACCTATTGTTTGTTGTAGGATTTTCTATGCAATCCTACGCACAGCCTTCTATTAATACTAATGGAGATAATTTCTGGGTCTAATGGCGATATAGCTTTTTCAATTGGAGAAGTTTTTTATGGCAGAGCAATTTCTTCAACGGGAAGTGTTGCTGCAGGTGTTCGGTAATCTTATGAAATTAATGAAACGTTAGGTATTGATATCACAGAAATCAATTTGAGTCTTAAAGTTTATCCAAACCCAACTCCAAATATTTTATATCTAAAATATTCGATATAAAAGCTATCTCAATTGAGATAGCTTTTTAATTTATAATCTCCTCATTAATCGAATTCTTTTCAACATCTTTAACCAGCCAATATGTTTTTCGAAATATTAATTCTGCATTGATTTTCTGCTAATAATATTTTACCACTTCATATTTGGGCGTATGATTGGCATTATAAAAGGAATCTCTGAAGTGGATACGGAATATATACTCAAAAATGATAATATCTGTTACTCTGTCATTCTTAAAAATGAAAACGGTTTTAGTCTTAAAGAAAAAATATTTATTCCAGGTATAGATCCAGATATCATCATCCAATACTTTTTCTGGAATACCATACACTATCATTAATACTATCTTTGACTGATGAAGATGCTTCCTTACCAGGGTATCTATTTTCTTTATTTGTGCATTCATAAAAGATATTAATAATGTTCAGGTTTATATCATTTATAATAAGAGTGGAAAAAGCCGGACAGATAATTATGAAGAAAATTTAAAAACTGCCCGGCGAAAACTTACAGGAAAGATCCTGCAAGCAAAAAACACTTCCTTAGGATTCTTTGAAATCCATTTTACTCTAGTTCCAATAATTCCATCTTACACCATCAAATACTGCAAGTGTTCTGCTTACGGTATCAAAGCACATCATTCCGGGATAAGGACTTTTAACAGCCTTATGAGGCTCTGAAATCCTAGGCAGGATCATTGCCTTATCCGACGATTCCAGGATAAATACCCCTTTTGCGGAACTGCTTGCAGCACCTATAACTACACCATTACTTCTCTCATCAGAAGTGTTAATAACAAGATCATTGGTGCTTCCTGCATCCGAAAGATCTTTCCATACATTATTTTCATACACCTGAACTTTCTGATTGCTTTTATTGAATAAAAATGTACCATTATTACTCGCGGGGTCAGAAGACAATGCTTTGGAAATATCATCCACTGCCGGAAGGATCACTCCTTTTATATTACCCGTCCGGCTATTGAAATCCAGAATTGTGGCTGTTCCTTCTACACTTTGCTTACCTCCCATAGAGACTTGTCCGCTGGCAAGATCTGCCAGCAAAACAAGTATTAGACTATTGATTATTATTTTATAATTCATTGTTGATGTCATTTTTAATTAGTGTCATTACATGTTCTACGGATACAATTCCATGTGATCCCATTGAATAATTTTACACATTTGTCCTGGATGTCATAGATGAGCATTCCCTCTTTAGGATCTTTGATAGAATCGTTTGTGAGATCTGGCGTTGTGCTCACGTGCGCAACTCTTGTAATCACAAATCCTTTTTCTTTTGATTCCAAAGCTATATGACCATTAGGAATAGACTCTGGCCAACCTGAAAGTTTTTCCTGAACTGTTATACCTACTTTTGTAGGTGTACCGCCGGATGTGAAATCTCCTGGTTTGGTGCAATATGCAGAAACAAATAGGAGCCTGTCTTCTACCTCACCATCTGTCGCTATGCCGGACACACTCAATATTTCTGAACTTATAGTCCCTATACGCGTGCGCACCATTTTATATCCTGTCGTAATTCCGGATGGTATTATCCCTTCTCCACTTGCAGCTCCAGAGGTCTTCCAAGTAAGAACTATATTTCCGCTTCCTGTAGCTATGGTTGCACTAGCTCGTTCCGAAGCATCAAAAACGCCGTTGTTGTTCCAGTCTATCCACGCACTTACAGTACCGGAAGCGGCGTTGTTTACATATGGCAAAGTAACGGAATATGAAGTCTGACCTGTTGAATAATCAGGTAGGTTATCGTTCTCGTCATCATAGTTTGCTAGATTAAGGTCATCGGCATCAGCTGTTGTATTTCCTGTAACAGAACTTTCATAATCCTGTCTGTTTGGTCCTATATAAATTGCCGGACTACATAATGAAGGAGCGTGCTGTGCTATCCCGTAACTTGATGGGGCATCTCCAAAATCGTAACCTGTACCCCAAACATCTGCAAACCCATATACATAATAATCAATATCACCTGTTCCCGTATCCGGATTGTTTACCCAGGCATCTGCATTATTCGGCATTACCAATCCCATTCTGATCTTAACATTTGTAAGGGTAGATCCATTTGTTAAAGATCCCAAATCTATCACAGGCAGATTTTGAGGAAGAGAAACCGTAGAACCAGTAATAGAGTAATTAGTTCCTGTGCCTCCATCTGTAAAAGACGTCGCAACATCAGAAACGGTATCACTTGTAGAAGCAAAATGATATCCTGTTACCGAAGCCGAATTTTGGACGGGAAGCAACCTGATGTTCGGATTTGTTATTTGAACACCGTTTACCGAAATACCCAATATCTTGAAATAAGCGGTCTGCCCATTACCCAAAGTCCCTTCCCAAGCTTGGTTGGCATGGTTATATGCATATATTTTGAAGGTAGTTCCAGATACATTCTGCGTCCAGAAACCTAACTTACTTATATCGATCAATACATTTGGTATTGTATTCCCTGTAGAATTGGTAAGGTTTACTCCGCCAAAATCAAATTCATTGGTTCTGGATGCGGAAGCAGAGGCATTTTGTAAATATGTAATAGCAGGAGCGGCATTTGCGCTGACATTAGATTTTGCTACCGGAACAGGCGTCGTATTTCCGCCATTTGTATTATCAAAAGTACAAGTAGGCCACATTTCAGTATCTGTATCTGTTGCTGTATTATTCCCCGGAGTAGGATCTGAAGAGTTTACCGGTGGAATTACCGTAACAGTATTGGTAAGATTACCGGTATATGCCACGGGGACATTGATAGTAACCGTGTAAGTTATTGTAGCGCCTACAGGAAGACCTATCACATCATTAAGAGCGCCCGTTTGGGAACCAGTAATACTTGTGGTCGCACCACCTGTGAGTACAGGCACGGAATAAGACATATTAGCAGCAGGGATGCCAGCTGGCAAAGAATCTGACACCGTAGCTCCAAGCACACCGTAGGGCCCGCTGGTATTGCTTACTACAATAGTATAGGTATTGGTTGTACCAGGAATATAAGAGGTCTTACCATCTGTTTTGGTAACGCTCAGATCTGCCGGGAAAGTAATTACCGCATCAGGGCAATTTGTCCCATCGTTTCCATTGGCACCAATCGAGTTGGAAATTTTCACGGCTCTACCTGTAGTTTTGTTGAATTGATAAAAGCCTGAACCATTATCTGCATTTCCAAAAATATCTCCAGAGGCATCGACATATAAAGCTCCTACGAGAGTGCCATCCGGTAATCCGCTTGCTCCGATATTGGTAACTGTTCCAGTAACAGGGTCAATAGAAACCAATATATTAGCTCCTGATACTCCTTCGTAGCCAAAAAACATTCCTGTTATTTTATCATAAACAATATCGTTCACATTTAATGATCTTGAAAGTGTAATCAATGTAGCAGTATTGGTTGTTACATCTATTCTATAAAACCTCGTTGACCCGGAATTAAGTACATAGTAATTTCCACCGTTATCAAATGCACCAGAGTTATAGCCACCTGTTGGTAAATTAGTCACAGCACCCAAGCTGGTAAATACTCCATTGGCGTCTATCCTTACCATATAGTTCGTAAAACCAGTGTCGGTTCTTATCCCATAGATCAAATTATCTACTGTATTGTAGCCAATACCATTTACTTTCATACCTACAGGAGAAGTACCTATTGAGGTGATTGTAAAAGGATTAGTGGTATTGTCTAATTCATACAGAGTTGTTGTTCCTGCTAAAGGATATTGTGACAAATAGAATTTCGTGTTACAGATAAAAGGTTTATTTGCTTTAACAATTAAGCACTGTGGTGTAATTCCGCTTGCATCCAAGCTCACATCAGTTCCTATTGTAATGTTCGAGGAGCTATTTGTAAACGCAGAGGGCATGCCTATACAAGATGCATTCAATTGTCCAGCAACATTTGTGATATCTACTTTTATTGTTGCACTTTGCCCAGGATTTAACTGTAAATTTGAAATAGCAACAGTTCCCGATCCTGGCGCAGCAACTATGCTTCCGCCTGTACCGCCAGTGATAGAAGCATTGGCAATTGGTGCAACTTTTATACCTGCAGGTAAATTATCAGTAAAAGAAATGGTCTGGAGTATGGCATCAGACAACGTGTTCGTTACTGTCCATGTATAGGTAGCTGTCCCGCCATCATAGATAGAAGTAGGCGATAATGTTTTTAATAGTTTTGGAGCAAGAGCCAAATCAACGGATATAAAGTAAGAACCACTGGCCAAAATATCGCCACCAGTGCTTTCTTGACGAAACGTTACATTTATAGGGTTAATTGAAGCTGTTAAAATACCAGAAGCATCAAATATATCAGCATCAAAATCCCATGATTCGGCAGATCCATAAATATGTCCTGCACTAATTGGGTTACGGGCAATATAATTACCGGAAATTGCGGGTCCTCCATCTGCCGAAACATTATTTTCGGAGGTCCAAGCAATAGAACTGTTTAGAGCATCCGTATCCGAACCCGTCATAGGATCCTTTAGGGATGTCAAAATATCACCCTGCCTTCCAAATTTTACATAATCCTCAAACTCTCTGTCTCCATAAGTACCCGTAACCCCTATTACAGCTTTTACATTACCTGAAGAAGGTACTTTTATGCCGGAAATATTAGTTTCTACAGTCGAATCATAAAAATATTGCCAATTATCTGCGACCGTTATACTTCTAAATTTTGAATTGGGATTAGAGTATACCACAATCATTGACCATCCACCCATATTATAAGGCTGTGGATTGGGATCTGCCAAATAAAAGCGACCACCAACACCTCCTCCTGCAGTGCTTACATATCCGTTAGCAGGGACCATAGATGTAATATCCCAAATCATCTGACCATAACCTCCGGAAATCGTACTGTCAACCATATCCGATAAAAGATTGTCCGCTAAACTGGTGGCCGATGTCAAAGTAGTGTAACCCGCAGCTCCAGGTACTTTCAGTTTTACATCTGTGAATGCATCATAATTCGAATATCCATTTTCAATTGATAGAAATACCTTTTCAATCTTTGATCCTGCAGGCAAAATCAAGTCTGCAGAGCTGGACATATTTGTAGAGCTGTCATCATCAACATCTGCTATTAACATAGTAGTATTATCGGCTGGTAAGCTATAATACCACGAATTCCCAATTATTGTTGCACCACCCTGTAATGTTTCCTGATAACGAATTTGTGCCTGTGCAGGCACTACTGCATTATTTTTTGCTAAGCTTACTGTTTTCTTTTTTTGCTGTGGGTGGATCGTTGTAGAAGATGAGGACGACCCACGCTTATCTTGTGCATTAAGGTTTAAATAGCTTATTATGATCAATAAGCCTGTCAGTATTTTTTTTATCATAAGTATTTTAGTTAAACTAAATTTTGTGTTTTAATCTCTGGGTTTACTATGCATAGTCTGCTTAGGAAACCCTATTTTTATTTTACAGAACATACCGTCTGTTCCGTTTGGAGCAGGTGTTGTGTTCCGCCCGAGACATACCGTCTGTTCCGGCTATGGTTTTTACTGTACGGTTAGTACCTTGTCAAAACTGGCCATACGATGCTCTTTCAGCATTTGTGTTCCGGAGAACTGTGTCAGTACTTCCAAGGTATAGGTACCGGATGCCATATCGGGGATTACTATAATAAGCTCCGAAGGATTGTTGGTCACCATATCATTACTTTCTACGGCAATTCTCTCCTGTGTGCCGGTATTCACAAAAAAGACCCCGTTGTTTGGATCATCTCCCGCTACCTTTATCTTATTACCGGAGATCTTCAGGTTACGGCCCGGCGTGATAAGATCATTCACAGAGCCACTCTTGACATCGGTCACCTGTAGGATGGAGCAGGCACTGTCTGCAATGCCGAGTATGCTTACTTCTATATTGGGGATCTCTGCTCTTAGCTTTTCTCCCTGGTTAAACTGGAACAGGATGTTGTGCTTGTCGCTGCTAAAGGTTTCCGAAGGGCTGTCAAAAACCCCGCGTATCTGAGTTCCGGCAGTAAAATAGCCTGTATTGACAGAATAGCCATCACACAGCTGGTAGGCCATTTCTTTCAGAAACAGGGTAGTGGCGTGCTCCATAGCAGCGGCAGATACATCTGCTCCGCCTCTGTTGACTGCGGCTTCACAGATTTGTTTAACATTCAGTGAACGCTCGCTTACAGTGCGTGCGATATAATCATTGGGATTGTCCTTAGTAAGGAGGTTCTCATAGAGATAGGCTTTGATCTTGTGTAGTACTGCCATAATTCATCAGGTATTTAAGTGTTATTTGTTAATCATTCTACCAGCCCTCTGCGCGCTCCAATAATGATTACGTTTATTTTAACGGAACGCGCTTCGGGACAGCGTGGATATGATTTGGGTTTTAAATTTGTTTTTAAGTGTTTTTTCATCATTTCACCAGCTTTGTAGGCTCTCCAATAATGATTACTTTATTTTTGCGGAGAGCGCTTTAGAATGGTCTGGATAATTATGAAATTGTGTTTGATAAGACTGGGTGCTGCCGAGCACTTAGCAACAAGGAGGTGCTCTTCCCTGGTGGTAAGAACTTGCGTGATCCGGAAAAGATATACCGTGGGGGCGGAAGATAGGAGAGGTACCCCATACAAACAATAGCATGAAATAAGCTTTTTCTGCCATGCCGGCTGCCCGCCAATGAAAATCTACGTTGCAGGCTAAAAATGATCTGCCTGATGAGACTGAAAATGAAGTGTCATTATCATAGGGACTACTGTTGATCTTTATTTCCTGGCGATTAGAGTCATTATATGTTTTTTGCACTTTATCTTCCGATGATTCAGTGCGCTTTATCAGGGTTTTAACTATTTTTTCCTTGATATAAGACTTCTTAGATTGTATGGTCTCGTTTTCAATACTGCATTTCACATCTGCTGTGTGATTATTATCCGATTGTTTTTCATTTTGTATAGATATGACAGCACCATCACTGATGGTAATGTATTCCATCCCTGTAATAACTGTCTGTGCGTATAATGCCTGTACAGAAAATATAAAGAATAACAATAGGAGGGTTTTCCAAAAAGATTTTGGAAAACCGGAGTTACTCGATATTGTTTTTGGATATGTCATTGTATAACAAAAACATCAGCAAAAGAGAAGGAAAGTAATTAACCGGGCTATAATAATGTAGATTAAGAAAAGCATAATAGCCCGATGTGTACTCTACTGAGAAGTTCAGTAACATCACTTGTGTCTGTGTTTGTGCTGCAAAGAGAATAATAAATGCTATATAGCCAAAAAAATACTCTACCTTATATGTACCTGATGTAAATTTTTGTGATATATAAAAGTGATAACTGATGATATATTTTATAATCCTAAACGGAAATGTTATGCTTGAGGAACGTTAAAAACTCTTTGTAGATAGTGATTTGAGCTCTGTAGGTATGTAAAGGGTATATGTATATTGATCGTTTTATACTATGATTGTAGTAAAAAATGAATTTATAACTCAAACCAAATATCTAACATTATGACAAAAAAAATTATTCCCGCTTTATTCTTTACAATTGGTGCTTTTTTTTACCAGGTTGATGCACAGGTAAGTAATCTGGGAATTGAAGTACACCCCGACAATGTATCCAATACGGGAACCGTGACCGGTATCTATGCAAATAGCTTCTTTATGTGGAAACCATCATTGGGATTGAAAAACATAGGAGATGTTACCAACGGAAATCCTGTTTCCGGTATAGGAAGCATCACCTCCGACGGAAGTAAAATTGCTATGTCCATTACCAATCCCGCCACCGATATTAACGAAATGACCCTGTATGATGTGGCAACACAGACACATACTTATCTGGGAGATTTGGGTGCGAATTCAGGAGGGTCAGGCAGTGCTGCTTATGGCATATCATCCGATGGAAATACGGTAGTAGGATTGGGGTGGATTTCTGGAGGTACGGCGCATCCCGTAAAGTGGAGTGCCGAAACTGGTATTATAGATATTGGCAGTACTGTAGCAGGTAATAGTGCAAGAGCCAACGCAGTGAACGCTGATGGAACTATAATTGGCGGATGGCAGGATACTGATATGGGAAGAGCTTTTGCTGTTTGGAAAAACAATATCCAGACTCTTGTTACGGAAGAAACACAATACGGTACCTTACCTTTGAATGAGGTTTCAGACGTTTCAGATAACGGAGTTTGGGCAGTAGGAAGCAGCATGCTGGGGTATGCTACCATCTGGAGCGAAGATACAGGTGTGATAAAGATCAATCATCCTGACGTAAGCCTTGAGACAGGCTTTTCTGGAGCAGCAACTTCTGTAAATGCCGATGGAAGCATAGTAGTGGGATATTTTCGTAATCTTTTTGATGGTACCGGCTCGGCACCAGATAAAGGAGAGGGCTTCATATGGACTCCGACGACTGGCAGGGTAGAACTGACTGCATATGTACAAAGCTTAGGAATTGATACCCAAGGTGTGACTTTTAATCTGCCAACAGGAATTTCTCCTAATGGGAAATATATTACAGGATGGGGGAAGAAAAACGGATCTCCAATAGGTTTTCGTCTGGAGCTGCCAGATACTGTGATGGCTGTTAACAATATTGATAAGAAAATAGGTTCCATATATCCAAATCCAGTAAAAGATGTACTGAATATTGCCGGAGCATCTATTATTACCAATGTAGAAATTTATGATATCTCGGGTCAGAAAGTTCTGGATGTCAAAGATATGAAAAGCAGGCAGCTTAATATCAATAAGCTTCCGAAAGGAACTTATTTGCTTAAAGGTCTATTTGATGGGCAAAAACACACCTTAAAAATTATTAAGGAATAAAAAAACAGGCTCCATTGAAATGGAGCCTGTTTTTTTACAGTTTGTCAATCCAGATATAGATATCTTCATCAGAAGGGATATTCAGTCTTTTTCTTAAACGGTTTTTCCGGTTTTGAACAGATTTAATTGCGGTGAATGTATAGGTAGCAATTTCTTTTGTTGAAAAGTTCAGTTTGAGATAGGCGCAAAAAGTTAATTCTGAATTAAGAATGTCAGGATATACCTGTTGAAGCTTATTGCAAAAATCTGGATAAACTTCTTTGAAACGCCCCAAAAAGGCAGAATCGTTATTTTTGGCGAGAGCTACTACCTCGTCAAAAGAATCGTTCATTTTAGATTGCAATTTTTCAAGCTCTTTGGTTTTTTCTTCTATAATGCTTTTCTTTTCTTTTTGGGATTTCTTCTCCTTATCATAGTTTCTAAAAATATATAGCAATAATAGCGATATAAAAATCAGCATTACAATGATGCTCACAATAATCTTATACAGGCGCTTTTGTTGTGATGCATTTTTTTCTTGTAAATCTTCTTTAATATTTTTATTAGCTATCGCAGCACTTTGCTTATTAATAATATTAAGGCTATCCGATAAGTGGGAGTATTTTTTAGCATAAAGCAGTGCATTTTCCTTATCTCCGGATCTGTCATACATCTCGGTCAATGTTTGATAAATCGATTTCAAATCTAATGGATTCCCCAATTTAGCTGATATTGCTTCTGCTTGTTTATAATAATAAAATGCACTGTCCCAATTATTCTTCTCGCGGTATATTTGCGCTAAAGTCTGAAAAACAGGAGATTTTGCCTCTTTACTTAATTGCTTGGAATTTATTGCTTTACGTGAATAATACATTGCTGAATCTAATTTTTTTGCATTAAAGAAACTAGTGCTAATATTAATATAAGCAGCATTTAATAAGTTTGTTCTTTCCGAAGTGTTTTTTATTTGCTTATATTGAGCTGCTGATTTTTTCAGATAGAATAACACAGAATCCTGTGGCATTTTTAATTCAATATAAAGTGCAGATTTGAGATCAAAACCACTGCCTAAAAGCTTAAATTTCGTTTCAGAATCACTTATCATATTTGCCTGCCTGATTGATTCATCAATCGCAACATGCGCATCATCATACAGACCTAAGTTAGTAAAAGCAAAAGACTTGCTTTGAAGCGCCATAATTTTATATTTGAGATTGTCAGGATTGTTTAATGTTAGATTTTCTATTTTTTCAAAATAAGGGAGAGCTTTTTTATATTGTGCCTTCATCATATACCAATTGCTTATTTGTATTAAGCATCGGTACATCCCTTTTTCATAATGAAGCTTTTCAGATTCTCTATAAACATTAGTAAGAAAATCTATATTTTTTTCCAGACTCCAATCATTTGGTTTCTCATTGGATGTGATGAGAGAATCGATTCGCTTTGGTGTATAGTACGATTGAGCCGATAAAAATGAATAAGAAAATAAAACACAAAACAATAAAATATTATGTCGAATCAGCGTAATATTATTTGAATATATTTTGTTTTTCAAATCATCTGTTGTTAATTGTTCGACACAAAAATAAAATATATTTAAATATTAAATTTAATATTACGATAAATATCTACAATCTTTTAAAGTATTAATAAATCTTTTACTGTTTATAATGATTGTGTTAAAAGCAATTATAAAATCATCGTCAGCTGAATCCTTTTCCTCGCCTCATTCACTTCCGTAACTTTGACTTGAACATGTTGATGAAGCTTTACCACCTCATTCACATCAGATACAAAACCGTCTTTCAATTGGGAGATGTGAACCAGTCCGCTTTCCTTGATTCCCATATCTACAAAACACCCGAAAGCCGTAATGTTGTTCACGATGCCGGGAAGTATCATTCCGGGTCTTATATCTTTGATGGATTTTACGTTTGGATCAAATTCAAAAACTTTGGCTGCCTTTCTTGGGTCTAATCCTGGTTTTTCCAATTCTTTTAGAATATCCTTGATTCCCAGAATTCCGATGTCATCGGTTACATATTTCTCAGGATTGATCAACGCAATTTTCTCTTTATTGGAAATCAGATCTTCTGTTTTCAAACCCAGATCTTTCGCCATTTTTTCAACCGTTTTGTAAGCTTCGGGATGCACGGCCGAATTATCCAGAGGATTCTTCGCATTCTTGATTCTTACGAAAGCAGCGGCTTGCTGATAAACTTTTTCACCCAGTCTTGGAACTCTTTTCAAGTCTTTTCGTTCTGTAAAAGCACCATTTTCTGTTCGGAAATTCACGATATTCTCTGCCATTTTCTCTCCGATTCCGGAAACGTAGCTTAATAATGATTTACTGGCGGTATTCAGATTGATCCCGACCGAGTTTACAGAACGGATCACGGTATTGTCCAGTTCTTCTTTCAGTTTGGTCTGGTCCACATCGTGCTGGTATTGTCCGACACCAATGGATTTTGGGTCGATTTTTACCAACTCGGCCAATGGGTCGGCCAAGCGTCGCCCGATGGAAACTGCACCTCGAACGGTGACATCGTAACTCGGGAATTCATCTCTGGCAATTTTACTCGCCGAATAGACCGAAGCACCAGCTTCCGAAACCACAAAAACCAGAATCGGTTTATCGAATGCGATCTTCTTGATAAAGAATTCGGTTTCCCGGCTGGCTGTTCCATTGCCAATGGAGATGGCTTCAATATTATAAGCATTTACCATCGAGCGGATCTTCTTCATGGCCATTCCTGTCTCGTTCTGTGGCGCGTGCGGATAGATATTTTCGTTGTGAAGCAGGTCGCCTTTCTCATCCAGACAGACCACCTTGCAGCCAGTCCTGTAACCCGGGTCAATTGCTAAGATTCTTTTTTCTCCCAAAGGTGAGGCCAAAAGTAATTGTTGCAGGTTTTCAGAAAATACTTCAATTGCCTTGATGTCTGCTTTTTCTTTAGCTTCTTGCAAGGCTTCATTGGAAAGCGCCGGTTCCAAAAGACGTTTGTAAGCGTCTGTAATTGCTAATTCTATTTGTTTGGCAGATGAATTATTACTTTTAATAATAGCTTTGTCGATCAGATCAAGTGCTTCATCTTTTTCGATGTCAACTGATACTTTTACAAAACCTTCGTTCTCTGCACGCAACATAGCCAATAAACGATGAGACGGAATTCTGTTCAAAGCTTCCTGCCATTCAAAATATTGTGAGAATTTCTGAGCGGCCTCGTCTTCCTTTTTAGCTTTGACTACTTTGGACGAGATCATCGCTTTTCGTTGAAAAAGTCGCCTCAGGTTTTTACGGACATAGAGATTCTCATTGATCCATTCTGCAATAATATCCCTTGCGCCCTGTAGCGCTTCATCTTCGTCGATAACATTTTGATTAACGTATTTCGAAGCAATAAACTCGATATCATCAGAACGCTGAGCCATAATGATTTTTGCCAATGGTTCCAGACCTTTTTCTCTTGCAGTGTCGGCTTTTGTTTTTTTACGTTTTTTATAAGGCAGGTAAAAATCCTCCAACTCTTGTAGGTCAAAGCTTTGTTCTATCTTTTGCTGGAGCTCAGGGCTTAATGCATTTTGTTCTTCGATAGATCTCAGGATGCTTTCTTTCCTTTTGACGATTTCCTCAAATTGCTTGTTCAGTTTGAAAATGTTTTCGATCGCCACCTCATCCAGATTCCCTGTTCGGTCTTTTCGGTAGCGGGCGATGAAAGGAATTGTACAATCCTCTGCCAAAAGCTGAAGTGTACTTTCTATATTTTTGAAGGGAATATTGAGTTGTTTTTGGATAAATTCTGAAGCTGTCATTTCTTGATTTTGAACAGTGAAAATAGTGTTTTTTAATGAATAAATGAAAGCAATTCACAACTGCGGGCGGAACGAAGTGAGCCGGCAATGTGTTGTGTTATATCTCAAAGATACTCAAAAATGAAAGATTATTTCTTAAGCTTTAGCATCACTGGAAAATGGTCACTATATCCGCCCATATATCGCGAGCCCGAATAAGTTCGGTAGGGGTATTTCAGATTTTTATTGTTTTTATTTCTAAGCCGTGGAGAATTGTAAATTTCCGCTTCAATCATTTTTATGTTGAACTGGCTCATCAATGATTGTCCTGTATAGGTAATTTGGTCAAAACAAACACCTTTTTTACCATGATAAGCGGAAAAATAATGGTTTTCAAATAAGGCCTCAAAAGGATTGTCAAGAATTTTTTCTCCATTATTATTGTAAAGCAGTTCTTGCATAGCTTCATTATCGGGATTTTCATTGAAGTCACCCATCAGAATAACAGATTCATTCTTATCAAATAACTCCTGAAGGGTTTCTTTTAGTTTCTCGAAAATATAATCTCGTTGCTCCTTTTTAGCATCTTGATTTCTTTTGGAAGGGAGATGAACAACAAAGAGATGGAGCTTTTTTCCTTGATATAAAAACTCAGCGTGCAAAATATCCCGGGTGTTAAATGCTTGCTTTTCATCCAACTGAAACTGTAATGTCTGATGTTTTTCTAAAGTCAATTTCCTTTTATCAAAAAGCAAAGCCACACTTAGATTTCGGGAGTCATTAGATAGTTCATAGATGATTTCGTAATCACAAATTGGAGAATCTTCCTGAATCAAATCTTCCAAAACCAACCTTGCGCCAATCTCAGCCAAACCAATGATAGAAGGCAATTGTCCATAATCTTCCTCAATAAAGCGGAAGACATTAGTCATCTTTCTGATTTTCAGGTTGTATTTATAATCGTCCCAATTATGAAAACCTAGCGATTCCTGATTGGGAGGGTAAAAATTCTCGACATTATAGAAAAGAAATAATTCCTGGTTCGCCATTTTACCACTTCTTTCTTCGGGTATAAATAAAGGTACAAACAACGATCAGAAGCATTAATCCTAAAGTATAAAAATAGCCATGTTTATGATGCAGTTCCGGCATATTATCGAAGTTCATTCCGTAGATTCCAGCAATGAAAGTAATAGGTAAAAAGTACACCGAATAGATTGCCAAGAGTTTCATCACCTGATTCGCTTTTTGATCGGACAAAGCCAAAAACATAGAAATGAGGTTGACCGTTTGGGCATTCACGTGGTCAAAGTCGGCAATTACATCTTTTTGTTTATCTAGCAAATCCATCACTTCCACTTCCTCGAGTTCAAGATTTTTGAATTTCGAAATCCATTCGCCGGAGATATTCAGAATTCTGGTATTGAGCCCAGATTTTCTTTTCAGTTTGTAAAGTCTTCGGATCTGGTTCGTCTGATTCGTATTTTTCAGAAAGATTTCGTTTTCCATAGCGTCCATCACTTCCAACAGTGTCTGACTCTCATCATCAAAGGTTTTCATAACCTTCAGGGCCAGTCGAAGAGCCAGCCGGTCACGCGAAATATTTTCTGGGTTATCTTTCTTCAGTTCCTCAAAAACCTCATTGATGCTTTTACTTTTCACTCTGTGGGTCGTAATGATCAATTTCGGTAACAGAAAGATCCCCAATTTACTACTAATATCACTGATACTGTTCAGATTGCGCCTTTCAAGGTCTGTAGATTCTCTGGTCAGGAAAAACTTCACTTGGTCCACTTCCTCATACTTTGGGAGGTGGTTCGGGTCTATCGTGTCCTCAAGCAAAAGATGATTGATATAATACCGCTCGTGCAAAAACCGTAGGTCTTCTTCCGTTGGCGCGGTCACGTCAATCCATTCCCAATTGGCGGTTTTGTATTTCTGTTCTATCGGCATATAACAAAACTAAATAAAATCTCAGTAATAATTATAATTTTATTTAGGGCAACTTTATCCGCCTTCCACTCCCGCTTTTTTCTTTTTTGAGAAAAAAGAAAAAGAGCTCCGTTCAAGTCGGGTTGCGAGCGATTCGATGTTTAAAGCGTTTATGAGAGATAGAAAAAATCTGTTGATCTGAAACTTATGTGTTAAATAAAATATCTATTTTTGCGGATATTTTTATCAAATTCTAAAAATGTTTAAAAGCATAATAACCGGAGTAGGACACTACGTTCCGGAAAATATAGTAACAAACGATGACCTTTCTAAGTTGATGGCTACCAACGATGAGTGGATTACGGAAAGAACAGGGATCAAAGAAAGAAGACATCGCAAAAACCGTGTAGATTCTGAGGAAACAACATCTTTCTACGGTTTCAAAGCTTCCGAAATCGCGCTTAAAAATGCCAATCTCACAGCAAAAGATATTGATTATATAGTTTTCGCAACATTATCACCGGATTATTTCTTTCCAGGTTCCGGCGTTCTTTTACAGGAAATGTTGGGTTGCGACACAATTGGCGCATTGGATGTCAGAAATCAATGTTCTGGTTTTGTCTATGCAATGAGTGTTGCTGATGCGTTTATCAAATCAGGACTGTACAAAAATGTTTTGGTTGTAGGAGCTGAGATTCATTCTTTCGGATTGGATATGAGCGACAGAGGAAGAGGCGTTTCTGTAATCTTCGGAGACGGAGCGGGAGCTGTCGTTTTATCAGCAAGCGAAGACGAAAATGCAAAAGGGATCTTATCCGTGAATATGCATTCCGAAGGAAAATATGCCGAAGAATTAGCCGTAAAATTCCCTGGGACCAAATTAGGCTGGAGTGATGTTCTGCTTAATGATCCAGATTCTTTGACAGCGGAAGATATTTATCCTGTAATGAATGGAAACTTCGTTTTTAAACACGCAGTTACAAGATTTCCGGAAACGATTTTGGAAGCGCTTGAAAAAGCAGGGAAAAAGATTGAGGATTTAGATCTATTAATTCCTCACCAA
Source organism: Epilithonimonas hungarica (assembly GCF_900102265.1). Classification (GTDB taxonomy): domain Bacteria; phylum Bacteroidota; class Bacteroidia; order Flavobacteriales; family Weeksellaceae; genus Epilithonimonas; species Epilithonimonas hungarica. The sequence goes on from NZ_FNBH01000001.1 coordinate 962,956, forward strand.
GCAAATATCAGAATTGCGCAATACGTACAGCAATTATTGCATCTGCCAGACGAAAAAGTATTCGTAAATATTCAAAAATACGGAAATACAACCGCCGCTTCTATTCCGATTGCTTTGAGCGAAGCAATTTTGGAAGGCAGAATGAAACGTGGCGATTTGGTTTGTCTGTCGGCTTTCGGAAGTGGTTTCACGTGGGGAAGCGTTTTGTTTGAATATTAGAATAAGATAAAAGAGACAAGTAAAAACAACAAATACTTAAAAATAATAAAAAGAGCTATTCACATTCTGAATAGCTCTTTTTATTATTGATTGATTTTCTGAACAACTTTATCGGATAATGACTTCAATTGCTCCATTTCATCGAGATCGAGATTCATTGCTTTTGCTAATTCAATCGGGATGCAAGTGGCTTTTTCTTTGAGCTTTACACCTTTTTCCGTCAAATAGATTTTTACAACACGCTCATCTTCTTTGCTTCGTTTTCGTTCTAGATAACCTTTAGATTCTAGTCTTTTCAACAAAGGTGTCAGAGTTCCGTTATCGAGTTGTAGAATCTCTCCAACTTGATTGACAGTCAAATCATCCTTTTCCCAGAGTGCCATCATTGTGATGTATTGCGGATAGGTCAACCCAATATTTTTCAGAATCGGACGGTAACACTGCATTATTTCGCGATGTAAAACATAAACGGAAAAGCAAAGTTGCTTGTCAAGTTTCAGTAAATCTTCCATATTGAGTTTTGAGTTAATCCCACAATTCAAAGATAGCAAATTAAGAATTCCTTAATCGTTGCTCACAGTCAATTTCACATCGATATTTCCTCTGGTAGCATTGGAGTAAGGACAAATTTGATGTGCTTTCTCAATCAATTCCTGAGCTTGTTCCAAAGAAACTCCTGGAATGTTGGCATGCAATTCTGCTTCTAATCCAAATCCTCCATTTTCGATTTGACCGATTCCTACTTTTGCAGTTACAGTAGTTTCTCCAGTTTCGATTTTACTTTGTTTGATAACCAAATTCAAGGCGCTGTCAAAACAAGCAGAATAACCCGCTGCAAAAAGCATTTCAGGATTGGCATAATCGTCGTTTGCACCACCTAAACCCTTTGGCATTCTGACTTCCAAATCCAGAATTCCGTTATCACTTTTCACGTTTCCGTTTCTTCCTCCTTTGGCTGTTGCGCCGATGCTGTACAATGTTTTCATTTTTTTTATGATTTAAATTAATTTGATAATGCAAATATATAGTGTAAAATTATATTGTGCACAATATAAAATAAAACTTTTATCAAAATCTATTATTGATGTAGACTATAAACTGTTAGAAATTATATAAAATCATAGTAACCATTATCCTTTCCAAGGATTTTCTTATCGTCAGAATTCAGCCATCTTTTAAGAATTGTGGCATAGACTTTCCTAAAATCTTCGGTATAGATCAGATCGCCGTCTTTGAGATTGGTCAAATCAGGAAGTGGATTCAATAATCCTTTTTTCTTAAGTCCGCCACTGATGAAAAACATTTGATTGGCAGTTCCGTGGTCGGTTCCGTTGCTGGCATTTTGGGCAACTCGTCTCCCGAATTCGGAAAAGGTCATAATCATCACATCATTGAATTTACCATTCTCTTTCATATCCTTCGTAAAAACTTCAACAGCGTCATTAATGTTTTTGAATAATTGATTCTGTTTCTGATTCTGATTGGAATGTGTGTCAAAACTTCCGATGGAAAGATAATAGACTTGCGTATTAATATCGGATTTGATGAGCGAAGCAATCGTTTTAAAGTCTTTTCCTATTTGTGTCGTTGGATAAACCTTGTCAGTTGGTTTGGTTTTGCTTTCCTCAAAAATATATCCAGAATTATTAATGGCATTTCCGAGTGTATTATAGAGATACGAAGCCAAATCGTGGTCGTGGTCGTGATGTTCCTCAGCCAGTTTTTTATAAAGCGTTTCCTGGCTATTGTCGAACAATTTTTTCGGGTCTTTGAAGGCGATCGCCTTGTTGTTCTCTCCTTTCATTGCGAGACTTAGAAGGTCATCCACTTCTATTGCTTGTGTAGGATTTTGACAATCATGGCAGGCTTCATCCAGATATCTTCCCAGCCAGCCGGAATTAATAAATTGTCTACTGTCACTAGCAGATTGCCAGATGTCCATACTTCGGAAGTGTGATTTGTTCGGCCCTGGGTAACCGACATTGTTCATTACTGCCAATTCTCCGTTGTCATACAGTTCTTTAAAATATTTTAGATTTGGATTGATTCCTGCTTCGTCTGTTAGCGACAAAGCGTTTTCTTCCTTAATCGAAATTTGGTTTCTGACTTTATAATAAATATCATTTCTGACAGGAATTATCGTATTGAGCCCATCATTACCACCAGATAACTGAAGAATGATGAGCGTTTTCCCATTCATTGCAATCGCTTCCGGTAAGGTCAAAGCTTTCAGGAAATTCGGAAAAAGAAATGAGGCCGCAGCCAGACTGCTAGTTTTTATGAAGGTTTTTCTATTGATAATCATAACAGCTTATTTTAACAAAGTTGATATTCTGGTGTTGACATAATAGTTATCATCAGATGTTTCTTACTTTTATCGGCATTGAATTGTGTAATCATACTCTGAATTTTCTCATTAGGATTAGCCAATAATATTTCGAATAAATCTTGGTCAAGGATGTTATTGATACTGTCCCAGTGGATGGTAATCGTGTTTTGCTTTTTGTTGACGACCACTTTTTTTTCCTCTTTTCCCATATTGACATCATCATTGGATTTTGGTTCAATATCGAGAGTTTTATAATTAGCCATTACAGAAGGGATTTTCATTCTTAAAAGTAGAGTAGAGCTGTCTATCCAGGCCATCCCGGATGGCCAGCCTGCGACATTAGGTGGTTGTAAAAGTTCCTGTCCAAGTAATTTTTCGAAGTTATAGATCGTATCTTTATTTTGTAGATCCATAGGCATTATTCGTCGGATTCCTACAATCAGTTCAACAGGAGATTTTATTTTTGCGCCAATGTTTTTTTCAGAATAAAACCAGTCGGAAAGGAAAATCTCATCCATCAGTGTCATTATATCATAATTGGATTTGTAAAATTTTTGACTGAGTGATTTTACTATCTTTTCATCAGGTGTTTCATTAACAAAAAATTGATAAATCTTTCTAGTAATAAAATCTGCACATTCCGGTTTTTCAAGAATAATGTTGATAATGTCTGTTCCATCAAAATTTCCGCTTTTCCCAAGAAATTCTTTCTCTCCTGTATCGTGTTGTTTTTTATTGTCCGTAAATTCTCCCAATCCATTATAACTCCAGCCTGTAAAAGCTCTTGCCGATTCTTTGATGTCTTTTTCTGTGTATAGATTTCCTCTCCCAAGAGTGAAAAGTTCCATTAACTCTCTTGCAAAGTTTTCGTTGGGTCTGGCTTTTTTATTCTGTTGATTATTAAGAAAATTCAACATTGCAGAAGATTTTGAAACTTCAAAAACCAGATCTCTGAAGTTGCCCAAGGCATTTTTCCGGAAGATTTCAATAATATCTTTATTAAATAAGGGATGCTGAATTCTAGTGGCAAAATGGCTGTGCCAGAAAAGTGCCATCTTTTCCCGAAGCTGGTTCGGTGTATTTATCATTTGATCATGCCAGGATTTTCTGACAGCAATATTATATTTTTTATTGAACTGATTCAGCGATTTTTTGTCCGTTGCTTTGGACATTTCCTGATATTGCTCCGGCGTTATACTTTGAACATCGGGTTGTAGGACTTCATATGAATTGATTTTCAGTTCCTGATACAATTTCTTCGAACTTATATTTTTGTATTTTTCGATATCATTATGATGAATACCAAAACCCGCTCTGGAAATCAAATGTTTATTTTTCAGGAAATTATTCATATCAGCAGCTTTTTGTTTTGAGTTAACTTTGAACGAATAGTTAAATCAAATATGATGAAAATATCGGTTTATGAATAAATTTTAATATTAATTTATGATTTTAAATAATTGAAAATTAGTTTCTTGATGCTTATATTGTTAGAGTTGTCAAACAAAAAATCGGTTTTGGCACGGAATTTACAAGTATCACCTTTGTAAAATTTAAAATTTAAAAATATGAAATCTTTAAAGCAGTTAATATTGGGAGCGGGAATTTTGGCAGGAGGATTAATGTCTGCACAAAACTCCGATATGACCAATATGCTGAAAGTTGGTCTTAACGGAGGCGTTTCAACAGGCGGAAACACAGCTGCCAATCTTGGAGTGGATCTATCTTATCAAAATCTGATTACACCGGGATTTGGTTTAGGTATAGCAACTGGTTATAACAATTATTTTGGAAAAGATAGAAATGTAAACGGAATCAAAGTTAAAAATAATGACTTTGGTGTAATTCCTGTTGCTGCACTTTTCCGTGTGTACCCGCAACAAATGGGATTCTATTTCGGAGCTGATTTGGGCTATGGATTTATCGTTGGGGATGACAGAGTTGCCGAAAATGTAAATGTTGCAAGACCAGACGGCGGTTTCTACATCAAACCGGAAATAGGTTACCACAACCGCGACTGGAACTTCTTTGCTCAGTATAATAAAACATTTACAGGAGACAAAGGCCAGATCGGCGACCAAAAATATAATGCCGGCGCAATCGGAGTGGGTTTCAGCTACAATATTCCTTTAGGAAAGTAATCTGACTTTCTCCATTCCGTTAAAGTCAATATATTTAATCAAACTATGATACATTAACGCCTTCATTTTCATGAGGGCGTTAATTTTTGAAAAACTTATCATACATCAAGTTTAATTTTGGATCATTCTAAGTAGATTTGCATCATTAAAATTATTAAAAGAATGAAAAAAGTATTATTACTAGCTGTATTGGTAAGCGGATTAGCTTTCGGACAAACTAAAAAATTAACAAGTTCAGATGTACACTGGTGGGGTTATAAAATCGCAAAAACAGAGGCATCTTCTCACGATGGAACGGTGAATGTAAAATCGGGGAACTTGGTTCTTAAGAATGGAGCAGTTGTAGGTGGAGATTTCGTATTGGATATGACTTCTATCAATTCTACTGACCTTTCCGGAGAATACCAAGGGAAACTGAACGGTCACTTGAAAAACGGAGACTTCTTCGAAGTTGAAAAATTTCCGACTGCTACTTACAAAATCACTTCTGTAAAGAAAAATTCTAATAAAGATTACAACTTTGTGGTAAACGGAAACTTGACTGTAAAAGGAAAGACCAACCCGGTTTCTTTCCCTGCAAAAATCACTTCTGCAAACGGAGTTGTGACTTTGGAATCTGATAAATTCTCTTTTGACAGACAAAAATTTGATGTAGCTTACAAATCTACGATGCAAGACGTTTTGGTAAAAGACGATGTTGATTTGAAAGTTAAGATCAGCGTAAAATAATTTTTCAAAAAATATATTTTCAAGAGCAGAATTTTTTCTGCTCTTTTTTTGTTTTAAATTTGACTAATGATTTTAAATCCTTCTCGAAGTTTTACGCCTTTGTGAACTTTAAAATATTTTCAAGAAAATCAAAAAAAATCTTTGTGGACTTTGTGTTCAAAAATTTTAATTAATGAAGTTATACACAATTAGCGGATTAGGCGCAGATGAAAAAGTCTTGGAAAAACTGACTTTCAATCCAGAAATTGAAATCGTTCACATTCCTTGGCTGATTCCCCATCTTAACGAAGAATTTTCTGATTATGTTGCAAGAATGTCGGAATCTATAGATGATTCCGAAGAGTTTTATTTGATGGGATATTCATTTGGAGGAATTTTGGTTCAGGAGATTCACAAGCTCAAACCAGCAAAAAAAATTGTGATTTTAGGAAGCATCAGGTGTGACGCAGAGAAATCAAAACTCATTAAGGCAGGAGAAAAAACGAACGCTATAAAGTATATTCCGGAACGTCTTTTTGGTAACAGCAGTTCGGTTTTATATATGTTTCTGAAAAAGATATTTGATTCAAAAAATTCTAACCTGTCAGAATATTTTCGAGTAAAGGATCCATATTACCTCAAATGGTCGATGGATAAAGTTGCAAAATGGAAGTTTGAGAAATTACCCGATGTCATTCAGATCTTGGCGGATAAGGACATCGTTTTCCCGATTAAAAACTCGCAACCGGATTTTGTGATAAAAAACGCAACACATCTTTTTCCATTAACAAAAGCAAAGCAGGTTTCAGAGATTTTGAAAACTATTTTTGTGTAGAAATTATTTTACGCTGATCTTAACTTTCAAATCAGCAACAATCAGAAAAAATTAGCTGAGCGAAGTGCCAGCGCGAACCTCAGAATATTTTCAATAATATCAAAAAACTTTACGCATTTTGCGTTAAAAAAAGCAACAATCAATGCTACTAATATAAAGTTGCGCCGATTTCAAAAATCAATTACATTTACAAACGATAATTTTTTACAATTTAATGGAATCTATCAGTGTTTTTGATATCATAAAAATCGGAATCGGACCTTCTTCCTCACATACAATGGGACCTTGGAATGCTGCGAAGATGTTTCTGGATCTGGTCAAAAGAAATCATTCTTTACAAGATGTAAAAGAAGTTTTTGTAGAATTCTTCGGTTCATTGGCAAAAACAGGTGTCGGTCACGGAACTGATATAGCGGGAATGCTTGGCTTGAGCGGAGAAAACTTTCGAACAATCGATACCAATAAAATTGATGACAAAATTGGAAAAATCAAATCAGAACAAAAAATCAATCTTGGCGGAGAAATTTGGCTGCCATTTATTTATGGACATCATTTGATTCTCAACAAAGAAAAATCCCTGGACTTCCATCCCAACGGAATGATTTTCAAAGTTGTTTTTGAAAACGGCGAAGAATTCAGTCAGGATTATTATTCAGTTGGAGGTGGATTTGTTGCTACCAAGGAAGACAATTCTATGGAAGACCGCTGTGTCCGAACACTTTATCCTTGTCATCATGGCAGCGATATTTTGAAGTATATTGAAAAACTTAAGCTTGATAAAATTTCCGATTTAGTTTTTCAAAACGAAGAATCCTGGAGGACCCACGAAGAAACGCGCCAAAAAGCCTTGGAGATCTGGGATAATATCAAAGACTGTGTTTACAAAAGCATTAATAAAAAAGGTATTCTTCCAGGTGGTCTGAATGTCACAAGACGTGCTTCCGAAATGAATGAGAAACTTCTCGGAACACAGATTTACAAAAACAAAAATGAGTGGTTCGAAATGGTAAAGAACGAGCAGAAAACATTCAGTTCGGTTACCAAATGGGTTTCTTGTTTCGCTCTTGCCGTAAATGAAGAAAACGCATCTTTCGGAAGAATTATTACTGCACCTACAAATGGCGCAAGTGGTGTAATTCCTGCGGTTTTGATGTATTCACAAGTTTTTACGAAATTCAATTCCGAAGAAGATATTATCAGATTTCTCTTGGTTGCAGGCGAAATCGGAACTTTATTCAAAAAGAATGCGACCATTTCCGCTGCAATGGGAGGTTGTCAGGCAGAAGTCGGTGTTTCATCGGCAATGGCGGCAGCTGGACTTACTGAGATTTCGGGTGGAACGCCTGGTCAGGTTTTGATGGCGGCTGAAATTGCAATGGAACATCATCTGGGTTTGACATGTGATCCAATTGGCGGTCTGGTTCAGATCCCATGCATAGAAAGAAACTCTATGGGGGCAATGAAAGCCATTACTGCGGCATCTCTTGCGCTGGATGGCGACCCGGCAAAAGCAAAAGTTTCTTTGGATAGTGTCATCAAATCGATGTGGGAGACTGCACTGGACATGAATTCCAAATACAAGGAAACTTCTGAAGGTGGCTTGGCCGTGGCCGTGAACGTGGCGGAGTGCTAAATACATTAATACTTTACATTCTACATTAAATTTGCAATTCCAATATTAATTTTCTATAATAAAGAATCGTTAAAAAAGAAGCCGGTTTGTTATTAAAAATAAAAAGTGTACCTTTGCACCTAAATTAGACGATCTTTAAATGAATTTATTCACGGAATCCAATCTTAGCGCTGAAGTTCTTCAGGCGATTGGCGACCTCGGCTTCGTAGAGCCGACAGAAATCCAAAAACAGACTATTCCTTTTATCTCTACAGATACTCGCGATCTTATCGCACTTGCGGCAACAGGAACAGGCAAAACAGCAGCATTTTCGCTTCCGATTTTGGATATGATAGACGACAACAGTCGTAAAATCCAATTATTGGTGCTTTGCCCTACTAGAGAACTTTGCCTCCAGATTACCAAAGACATCAAAAATTACACGAAATACCTTAAAAACATCAAGACCACAGCTGTCTATGGTGGTAGTAGCATTATGGATCAGATCAGATCTTTGAGAGACAAGCCACAGATCATTGTGGGAACTCCGGGGCGTGTGATCGATATGATCGGAAGAAAAGCACTTGATTTTTCTGAAGTGCGATGGGTGGTTTTGGATGAAGCTGACGAAATGTTATCAATGGGTTTCAAAGATGATCTGGAAACTATCCTTAGCGAAACTCCTGAAACAAAACAGACTTTCTTGTTCTCCGCAACGATGAACAAAGAAGTGGAACGTATTTCTAAAAACTATTTGACCAATCCTCACAGAATTTCTATTGGATCGATCAATGCGGTTAAGAAAAACATCAAGCACGAATATTACGTGGTTGGTTACAGACAGAAAAAAGATGCTCTTAAAAGATTAATCGATTCAAATCCGAATCAATATTCAATTATCTTTTGTAGAACCAGAATGGAAACTCAGGAAATTGCAGATTTCTTGATGCAGAACGGATATGCGGCAGATGCACTCCACGGTGATCTTTCTCAGGCGCAGAGGGATACGGTGATGAAGAAATTCCGTCTTAAAAATATCGATATTCTGGTTGCGACAGATGTTGCGGCTAGAGGTTTGGATGTGGATTCTTTGACTCACGTTATCCATTTTTCTTTACCAGATGATCCGGAAGTTTTTGTTCACAGAAGTGGAAGAACAGGACGTGCTGGTAAGGATGGGATTTCTATGGCATTAATAAAGCCGGAAGAAAGCAGAAAATTGAAGCAGATCAAGTCTGAAACTAAGATTGATATTGAAGAGAAAAAAATTCCAACTGGAAAAGATATTATCAAGGCCCAAGTTGGTGGTGTTTTCGAAAAATTGTTGACAGAACATGAAGACATCTTCGAATTTGATAATTCTCTGATCCCAGACCTTTCCAACTTTACGAAAGAAGAATTGGTACACCAATTACTACAGTTCCAATTGAAGGACCTTGCAACTTATTATAAAGATAGAAACGATATCCAACAGCAGGAATTCAACAGAGATGATAGAGGGGGAAGTAGAAGAGATAGAGGAAGAGAGCGTGAAAGAAATGGAGAAAGCAGAGAAAGAAGAGAGCGTGGCGATAGAAACGACAGAGGCGGAAAACCAAGAAGAAAGAATGAAGACATGGTAAGATTCTTCTTCAATCTTGGGAAGAGAGATCAGCTGAAGAAAGTGGATATGCTGGACATCATCAATAAGGCAACTTCTAAATCCAAAAAAAGAGCTGATATTGGTAATATAGAAATACTGGACAAATTCAGTTTCTTTGAAATCGAGAAGTCGTATAAGAACGAAGTTTTGGATGGATTGACCAGCATGAAATTTCGGGGAAAAGAAATGCGTGCCGAAGTGGCTAATTAATGATAAAACATTAATGAATATTTAAAATATAATTTGTAAAAACCTGTTAATCAACAGGTTTTTGCTGTTTTTAATCTTAATGAAAAATTAATATTAAAGTTTTTAGGTAAGGTTTTTTTGTTTCATATTTGCAGAAATTAAACATAAAAATGGGAATAGGTAATATTTTCAGAGCATTTCAGCCAAAAGACAAGATCTTTTTTGATCTGTTTCTTCGAGTAGCGGATAACTTAGTAGAGATGTCGAAAACATTTCATGATGGTCTGTTGGATTTTGATATCAATGATGAAACATTATTGAATCAAATGAGTGATTACGAACATAAACTGGATGACCTTACGCATGAGATCTTCGTACAGTTAGGTGAGAACTTCATCACACCGTTTGACAGGGAAGATATCAACTATCTTGCGTCTGGTCTGGATGATATTGCGGATTATATCTATGCTTCTGCAAAATATATTTATCTTTACAAAAGCCCGGATAACAAAGTTTATTCTGAGTTCTCTTTGTTGATCTACAAATGTTGTATAGAAATCAAGAAAGCTTTAGAAAACTTGAAAGATTTCAAAAATCCTGACGAAGTAAGAGAATCCTGCATCAAGATCAATTCTTATGAGAATATTGCTGACGATGTTTTAAGTCAGGCTATTGTGAAGTTATTTGAAACCAACGATGCTTTATTGATCATCAAACAAAAATCGATCTTGGATTATCTTGAGATCGTAACAGACAAAGCAGAAGATGTTGCAAACACAATGGAGAGCATAGTTATCAAATACGCATAAAAGCAGTATCAAAAAATAAACGAATGGAATTTCCAATTCTACTAATTGTCATTATCGCTCTTGCGCTAATATTTGATTATATCAATGGTTTTCACGATGCAGCTAACTCTATCGCAACCATTGTTTCTACAAAAGTACTAACTCCTTTTCAAGCTGTTCTTTGGGCAGCATTTTGGAACTTTGCAGCATTTTTTATTGCTGCTTATGTAGTTGGCGAGTTCAAAATTGGTAATACGATTGCCAAGACCGTTGATGAAAACTTCATCACGCTGGAAGTTATCTTTGCAGGACTTATTGCTGCTATTGCATGGAATCTGTTAACCTGGTGGTTCGGGATTCCATCCTCATCATCTCACACTTTGATTGGCGGATTCATTGGCGCTGCATTGATGCACGCTTTGATCTCTGACTATCATTTGATTGCGATCACGCATCCGGAGTATTCTTTCTTTGATAAAGTTTATAAGGCATTTGTACAGCTTTTCTCACAGAATGTAGTGAAGTATAAAGTGGTAATTCCCATTTTCCTATTTATTTTTATGGCACCACTTATCGGTATGGCGATTTCAATTGTTATTACATTGATCATCGTTAATATCTGTAAAAGAGCTAACCCACATAAGGCTGAGCGAGTTTTCAAAAAATTACAGTTGGTTTCTTCGGCATTATTCAGTCTTGGGCACGGGACCAATGATGCTCAGAAAGTAATGGGAATTATTGGAGCAGCGATGATCTATTTCCACGTGAATATGATGAAAGATCCACTTTATCTTAATATTCCAGAAGCAGATCGTTTCAACTTCTTTGCCGAACATTACCTTTGGGTTCCAGTTGTTTCATTCTTGGCAATTGCTTTGGGAACAATGAGTGGAGGCTGGAAGATCATAAAAACGATGGGGACCAGAATTACAAAAGTAACACCATTGGAAGGTGTAGCAGCGGAAACTGCCGGAGCAATTACATTGTTTATTACTGAGCAATTGAGAATCCCGGTTTCTACAACACATACAGTTACTGGTTCAATTATCGGAGTTGGTTTGACAAAAAGAGTTTCAGCAGTTAGATGGGGAGTCACAGTCAGCCTGCTTTGGGCCTGGATCCTTACGATTCCTATCAGTGCGATAGTTGCTGGATTTACTTACCTGCTTGTAGCATTGATTTTTTAATACCCTAGTAAGCTCTTGATATGATCTTTGTAGTTCCTTCCAATAGGAATTTGATTTCCTTGGATTTCCACAGATTGTGAATCAAAAAAGTCTATTTTGGATTTTGAAATGATAAAAGAACGGTGAATCCGGATAAAATCTGACGGCAGAATTTTTTCCAGCTCACTAATAGAATGTCTGGTTAAGATTATCCTTTCTTTTGAAACAATTTTGATATTCTCCTTCTGACTTTCGATATAAAGAATCTCATGAACCTGAATTTTTGCTCTTTTCTTATTAACAGTAAAGAACAAAAATTCAGGTTCATTTGTTATTTGACTTTCTGTTTTCGCAGTTGGTAAAGCTTTTTGAACCGCAGCCACAAACCTTTCGAACCCAATTGGTTTCAGCAAATAATCCAAAACCTGATACTGATAACTTTCCACAGCAAACTCATGATAAGCCGTTGTTATGATGACTTTAGGCGGATTCTTGATTGTCGATAAAAAATCCAGACCTTTGATTTTTGGCAAATGCAAATCCAGAAACATCAAATCGATTTTGTTTTCATTAAGTTTTTGCATAGCACTAATCGCATCATTGCAAACAGCAATTAACTCCAAAAAAGGAATTTGCTGAATATAATCTTTCATTATATTGACGGCCAGCGGCTCATCTTCAACGATTATACATTTCAGGTTCATAGGAATTCAGATTGATGTAAAGTGTGGCTGTGAATATATTATTTTCTGCTTCGGTTTGCAAACGGAAATCATTGTAAACCAGTTTCAGTTGTCTTTCAAAATTAATCAAACCAATGCCTTTACTTTCTTCATTATCATTTTTTTCAAAAGAATTAACGACGCTGTAATTCAGGATATTATTTTTGAGTTCAAGATTAATTTTAATAAATTTCTTGTCAGTGCTTTCACTCGCGCCATGTTTGAAGGCATTTTCTAAAAAAGGAAGCAATATTAAAGGTAAAACCAATTCCTGATTATCTGTGACCGAATTCTGAAATTCGATTTTCAAACGCTCATCAAAACGTATTTTCTGAATCTCCAGATAAGTGTTCATAAACTGAATTTCCTTCGATATCGGAATGAATTTTTCTTTAGTTTCATACAACATAAACCTTAGAAGACTTGATAATTTCAAGATTACATCAGCGGTTTTATCTGATTTTTCCCTTGCGAGAGAATAGATGTTATTCAATGTATTAAACAAAAAATGCGGATTAATTTGGGATTTAAGGAAATTAAGTTCTGCTTCGGTTTTTTCTTTCATTAATAATATTTCCCGTTGTTTCAATTTTTGACTGGCAGAATATTCATAAAGTGCAATCATCACACAAGCCAGAAAAATCTTGTCCATAAAAGAATTTAGAATTCCACCGTAACCATAAATTCCGACAATCTCAAGATGCGGATAAATAAAAGGCACAATAAAATGGACCAGAAAAACATAGCCGAGAATAGAAAATAATATTAAGGTAACCGATAATGAAATAATTAATTTGATGTTACTTTTCTTATGTCTGAAAATTGAAATGAAATACAACATCAGATATCCCATCGGCATTTTGATAAGCAGTATTGTCAGAAATTCTTCCAGAAAAGCATGAACAAAAGTGGAATAGACCGACTGCTTATACTGGATTTCCATCCAATAATATTCCGTATAAACTTCTAATATCAAATAGAAGAACCAAAAAATAAAATGCCTTGCGAATCGTTTTTTCATAAAGTAAAACTACGTTTTTTAGCTTTCCGATTTTCAGGATTGTCACGAACTACAACTTTTAGTACATCAATGATTCTCTTTTTGACATAAACCGTTGTGATGTTATTGAACGACTTAAAACGGTTGTGTGTAATTCCTGATAAGCTTTGTATTGTGAATGACTTTTTTCAATCTTTTTACATATTAATTTTAATAAAAAAATGAAAAAAGTATTACTATTTATTTTATCGTTTGTCTTTTGCGAAATGTTCTTTGGACAATGGACAACAGGAGCAGATATGCCGGAAGGAATAAGAGCCGGGAATTCAATTTCCTATTCTGATGCCGGCAGCAATGCTTATATGTACGTTATTGGTGGTAGAAACGACCAGGAAATTATTTCAAATAAAACCTATCGTTATAACATCAGAACCAATTCTTGGGATACGAGACAAAATGTTCCAACACCAATTTTAGGAGCTGCCAGCGCAAGAATTGGAGATAATATCTTCATCATAGGTGGAATGGTGACAACGCCAGGAACGGTTACGAGAAAAGTTTATAAATATAATATTGAAAATGACATCTGGAGTAGTCTTGCAGACTTTCCAAGGTCTTTTACAGACGGTGATGCAGTTCCTTATCAGGACAGTTTGATTTATGTCGTTGGAAGTTACAATTCCGAAAAGACCTTTGTTTATAACATCAATAAAAATAAATGGCGGGAATGCAATGCTGTTCCTTCGCCGGGAACTTCGCTTTCGTACGGTGCGCTTTCGGTTTCTGGAAATAAGTTGGTTTATGTTGGCGGTTCTAACGGAACTTTTTCCACAACTTATTGGAACAATGTCTGGATTGGCGAGATTGACCAAAATAACCGCTCGGTTGTCAATTGGACTCAGGGAACTCCTTTTCCCGGTGAGACGCGTACTTTCTTTGAACTTCAACCTTGGAGTAACGGATTGATTCTTATCGGAGGAACTACAGATAATACTTTTGATACTTATACCAATGAAAATTATTTTTTTGACGCCGATAATAATACTTGGACTCAATTAACTAACAAGCCAACAGCTTGGAACACGGGAAACGCAGCTTCTATTTTTCTTGACGGCAGTTGGAAATTGATTTGTTCCGGTGGATTTGAGCAGCAATATTTGAAAAAAACCGAAATCTATTCTCAGGAAAATTTATCTGTTTCCGATGATAAAGCTTGCCAGCTAAAAAATATGAAAACCATAAGCGGAACTCGTCCAGGACTTCAATTTTGTCTTTCAGAAAACGGAGAGACGCATCTTACGATTTGGGATATGCAAGGTAGAAAAATGAGAAACGAATCAATAATTGCTGATAAAAAAGGAACGCATACAGTTTCGCTTGCCAATGAAGGTCTAAAAAGCGGATTGTATATTATCAACTTGAAGCAAAATCAAAATTCGGTTTCAAAAAAAATTCAGATAGTTAATTGATAATCGTTGGATAAATATCAAATTCATTATTCAAGAAATACTCTGGCAGTTTGTCGGGGTATTTTATTTGAAAAGTGTTTAAAAATCGTATTTTTGCCGTAAACAAGTTTTTAAATGGAATTCTTAGACCAGTATCAGAAAATTGTAGCAGACGCTATCGAAAAATATACTTTTACCAATAAACCAGATGAGTTATACCACCCGATGAATTACATCATTTCTCATGGTGGGAAAAGGCTTCGCCCGATAATGGTCCTTATGGCTTGTGATCTTTTCAAGGGAGATCTGGATAAAGCTTTGAAACCTTCTTTAGCGATAGAGTTCTTCCATAATTTTACCCTGATCCACGATGATATTATGGATGAAGCTCCTTTGAGAAGAAACAAACCTACGATCCATACACTTCACGGGATCAATGTTGGGATACTTTCAGGAGATGCTTTATTGATTAAAGCCTATCAATTCTTTGAAGATCTGGAACCTGAATTATTCAAAAAATGTATCAAGATATTTTCCGAAACCGGAGCGGTTCTTTGTGAAGGACAACAATTTGATATCAATTTCGAGAATATGTCGAATGTAACTTATGATGATTACATTCAAATGATCACCTTCAAAACAGGTGTTTTAAGTGCCTCTTCCTTCCAGATCGGAGCTTTGATCGCAGGAGCGTCAGAAGAAGATGCAGAAGCCATGTACAACTTCGGGAAACATATCGGAATTGCGTTCCAGATCATGGATGATTACCTTGATGTTTTCGGAAATCAGGAACAGTTTGGAAAAAAACATGCTGGTGATATCTATGAAAATAAAAAAACCATTCTTTATCTATTAGCTCTCGAACATGCCAATCCTGAAGAATTATCAGAACTGAATTATTGGTATTCCAAGAAAACAGATAATGTAGACAAAGTTTACAGCGTGGAAAAGATCTTCAGGAGAACAAAAGTTGATGACAAGGTTTTAAGACTTATCCAGAAACATAATGAGATGGGGCAATCATATCTTGATAAGATCAATCTTCCGGACGAAAGTAAATTACCTTTCCGAGAATTGGCAAATTACCTTTTGAGGAGAGAGAGTTAATACGATAATTTGATAATATGATGATTTGAAAATTAATCTATCACATTTTTACATCAGCAAATCAGTATATAAGTAATGAAATTCCGTACAGAAGTAGGCATCAATGTAAGTGAAAAGAAGATAGGGATCGAGGATTGTATATTTTCGATCGGCTCTTGTTTTGCGACAGAAATGCACGAGAAATTTTCCGAAGGCCAGATCCAATCTTTGAATAATCCGTTTGGAACAATTTTCAATCCCTATTCTATTCATAATGCTATTCAGCAGATCTATGATGCAAAAGAATATCAGGAAAGTGATCTGATTTTGGCGAATGAGAATTATATCAGCCTGGATCATCATTCATCTTTTGATTCCAGATATTCTCACAGATCATTAGAGAAGATCAACAAAAATATCGAAGAAGCTAATCAGTTTTTACAGAACACTAGTTTTGTGATCATTACATTTGGGACATCTTATATTTATGAATTTCTCCCGAAAAATAAGTTGGTAGCCAATTGTCACAAGATTCCACAAAAATTCTTTGAGAAACGATTTTTATCGCATCAAGAACTAACGGACTCGATCAATAAAAGTATCGAGATTCTGAAAGATATCTGTAAAAATGATACTCAGATCCTGTTCACGGTTTCACCAGTTCGTCATACAAAAGACGGAATTATTGAAAATCAATTAAGCAAATCAAAGTTGATCAATGCGATCCACGAATCGATATCTGATAAAAAGAATTGCCATTATCTTCCGATTTATGAGATAATGATGGATGACCTACGTGATTACAGATTTTACAAAGATGATATGATCCATCCCAATTCTCAGGCAGTTCAATATATTTGGGAGAAATTTGGGAACGCTTATTTTTCGGATGAGACCAAAGTTTTCATCAATGAAAATAATAAGATCATCACGGCTTTGAATCATAAAACCAATGATGAAAAAAATCCAAAATATCAAGAATTTTTGGATAAAATCAATCAGAAAATGATTGAACAACAAAAAAAAGTTAAACATAAAATTTTTGGTTGATTGTTTTTAGTTGTCGGTTGATAGAATAAAATCAACTATCAATTATCAACTATCAATTATCAATTATCAACTCATATGATAGACACCCATACCCACTTATATTCCGACCAGTTTGATGAAGATCGTCACGAAATGATCCAACGTGCTTTGGATAAAGGCGTGGAAAAATTCTTTCTTCCGGCAATCGATTCTGAAACACACGAGAAAATGCTTCTTTTGGAGTCGGAATATCCCGACAAAATATTCTCCATGATGGGGTTACATCCTTGTTCTGTTCAGTCAGAATCTTGGGAAAAAGAATTGCAGTTGGTCAGAAACTATCTTGATCAAAGAGATTTTGTAGCGATTGGAGAAATCGGAATCGACTTGTATTGGGACAAATCAACTTTGGACATTCAAGTAAAAGCTTTTGAACAGCAGATCGATTGGGCAATAGAAAAAGACCTTCCGATTGTGATCCATACAAGAGAAAGCTTTGAAGAGACCTTTGAGGTTCTGGAAAGAAAAAAACATCCAAAACTTCGTGGAATTTTTCATTGTTTTTCGGGGAATCTAGAACAAGCGAATCATGCTATTGACCTTAATTTCGTTTTGGGAATTGGTGGAGTAGTGACTTTCAAAAATGGGAAAATAGACCAATTTCTGAATGATATACCTTTAGGTAAAATCGTTTTGGAAACAGATTCTCCTTATCTTGCGCCAGTTCCTTTCCGAGGAAAACGAAATGAAAGTGCTTATGTAGAATTGATTGCCGGAAAGTTAGTGGATATTTATAAAATTGATTTTGCTGAGATCGATAGAATCACAACGGAGAATGCTTTGGAATTATTTGGATTAAAACAATAATTGAATTAAGCTTTCAAAATATAAAAACCGGAAATAACTTCCGGTTTCTGTTTTATTTTTTTCTAAAAAATCCTTTATTTTTAGGCTTTTTAAATCCAATGTCTGCTTTTTGTTGTGGTTTTGGCCTCGGAGCGAAAGGTTTGTTATTGCTGTCCCTTTTTTGTTCTACCAAATCATCAGTATGATAAGGATGATCCTTTATAACAGGAATTTTCTTTCCTATCAGTTTTTCCGTATTTCTAAGATTTGCCAGATCCAAACCATCAACAAACGAAAAAGAAGTTCCTTCTGAGCCTGCTCTCCCGGTTCTACCAATTCTGTGGACATAAGTTTCGGAAACATCGGACAGTTCATAATTTACAACATATTTCAATTCATCAATATCAATCCCTCTTGCTGCGATATCTGTAGCAACCAGAACTCTTGTTTTTTTCGATTTGAAATTATTAAGTGCATTTTGTCTTGCATTCTGAGATTTGTTTCCGTGGATAGCTTCTGCGGAGATCTTGGATTGGTGCAATTTTCTTGCTATTTTATCGGCGCCGTGTTTGGTTCTTGAAAATACCAAGACCTGGTCCAATTTCTGATCTTGCAAAAGATGGATCAAAAGATCTGGTTTGTTATCCTTTTCCACAAAATAGATACTTTGCTGAATTGTATCTGCAGTAGAAGAAACCGGAGCAACTTCTACTTTCACAGGATTCACCAGGATCTCGGAAGCCAAATTTGCTATTTCTTTAGGCATTGTTGCAGAGAAGAATAGATTTTGCCTTTTTGCGGGAATTAATTTTAGAATTCTTTTAACGTCATGTACAAATCCCATATCCAGCATTCGGTCGGCCTCGTCTAGAACAAAGATCTCCAAATGATGAAGTTTGATGATACCTTGTGAAATGAAATCCAATAATCTTCCCGGCGTTGCAATCAGAATGTCAACTCCTTTTTTTACTTGTTGTTCTTGCTGATGTTGTTTTACACCACCGAAGATCACCAGAGATCTTAGTTTAAGATTTTTGCTGTAAGCTTGGAAGTTTTCTTCTATTTGGATTGCTAATTCTCTTGTTGGTGTCAAGATCAAGGCTTTGATCTGATTCCTGTGCTGTTCTTTTTCAGAGAGATTTTGTAGGATCGGAATGGCAAAAGCAGCCGTTTTTCCCGTTCCTGTCTGTGCGCTACCCAACAAGTCTTTTTTCTGAAGAATGGATGGGATTGCTTTTTCCTGTATTGGTGTAGGTTGTTCGTAACCTTGTACTTTTAGCGCGTCTAGTATTGGTTTTATTAAACCTAATTGTTCGAAGTTCAAATGAAATGTTTTTAATGTAAATAAAAAATCCCTTCCGTTCAGAAGGAATTTGTATTTTGCAAAGGTAATTTATTTAAAATAAAGTTTTTAGTTAACTTTTTCCCATTTTTGATTTTGCTTCAGTTCAGAGATGTATTTGTAAAGAGCTGTTAATTTTTCGGGTTTTTCACCAGCTGATAATTTGATCTCTTTTTTGCTTCCATCTGAAAAATAGACTCTTAGATAGCTTTTTGAAGCATCCATTATCCTTTTGTCTTCGTAGTTGTCATTCAGGGTTTTTACATTGGCAGCATCTGTCAAGGCAATCAATTTTTCAAAATCTTCTTTACCGATTATCGATTTGAAAGTTCCTTCTCTCGGTGTGTCAAGTTGCCCGCGCTCACCTTCTGAAAAATTATAATGTTCAGCTTCCAGAATTGCAGTTCTATCTGGGTTAATGATAATTTTATAAATAGGGCAAAATCCGAAGCAGGGGCCAACTTCATATTCGATTTTAGAATATTTTGAAGCTTTGGGAGAAGTACAGGAAATTAATCCAATTAAAATTAAAAGACTTAATATATATTTCATTGTAATTTTTTGTTCAATCTGTTTCAATAATTGTTCCGAAAATTACTTGAATCGATAACCTAATCCGATCTGGAAAATAGATACCTTATTGTCTATGTTTCCTTCTTTGTTAATTTTGATAAAATTAAAATGATATCGGGCATCAATAAAGATGTTTTCTGTAAGTCTATATTCAGTTCCCACAAAAGGAAATATATTGACAGTTTTTATATTGCCGATCTTTCCTGATTTATTATAAAAATTTTCTGGATTATACTCTACATTCGGGTCTATATTAATACCAAAATTAAACCCCGCTGATAAAGAAAAAGGTTTTGAAATATAATATTTTGCAGATACAGGAATCTGAATTTGAGGAAATTTCAGTATGACTTTTTGAGTGCCTAAGTATACTACTTGCCCTCCAACTATATCATATAAGTCTTGGGTGTCATCTCCTCCTAATTCTGTGAATAATAATTCTATTTGTAAAGAAAATTTTTCTGACAATTGATGTTCTGCAACCCCTCCGAAATAAAAGAAAGATTTATTGTCTAGTTGGTAGTTCCCGGCCTTATAGCCAGATAAATTATAACCAGCTTTTACACCAAAATGTGTTTGAGCAAACAAAAAAGACGATGTAGCCATTAATAATAGCAAATGAATTTTTTTCATAGTTATTAGTTTTGATTTTTATCCGTGCAATTTTTTCCAGATAGCGTCTTTCAGTTCCTGCAGGCCTTCGCCAGTCACGCCTGAAAAAAATAAAGGCTGTCTGTTTTCCGGAAATTCTGCAGAGATCTCCTTCTTCAGTTCATCATCCAAAAGATCGGCTTTGGAAACTGACAGGATGAAATCTTTATCCACTAGTTCTGGATTATATTCTTTCAGCTCATTTTCCAAAATTTTGAACTCATGGAAATGGTCTTCAGAATCTGCAGGGATCAAAAATAGCAAAATTGAATTTCTCTCAATATGTCTTAAGAATCTATGCCCAAGACCTTTTCCTTCTGCAGCACCTTCGATGATTCCAGGAATGTCTGCCATTACAAAAGATTTGTAATTTCTCCATTCCACGATTCCAAGATTGGGTGTCAAAGTTGTAAAGGCATAATCTGCAATTTTAGGTCTCGCAGCAGAAACAGACGAGAGAAGAGTTGATTTACCAGCATTAGGAAAACCTACTAATCCAACATCGGCAAGGAGTTTTAGTTCAAAGGTAATATAGCCTTCCTGTCCTTCCATTCCAGGCTGCGCATATCTGGGTGTTTGATTGGTAGAGGACTTGAAATGCTCATTTCCTTTTCCGCCTTTTCCACCTTCCATCAAGATGATCTCTTGCCCATCTTCCAGGATCTCTGCTATGATCTCGCCTTCTTCATTTCTGGCAATGGTGCCCAAAGGAACATTGATGTAAACATCTGCGCCATAAGCACCGGTCAATTGATTTTTTTGACCATTTTGTCCACGTTCCGCTTTTACATGTCGGGTGTATCTTAAAGGCAAAAGAGTCCATTCATGTGCATTTCCTTTCATTATTACGTGACCACCGCGTCCGCCATCACCGCCATCCGGACCTCCTTTCGGGATGTATTTTTCTCTACGAAGGTGGGCTGATCCAGCACCGCCGTGACCACTTGTGCAATGGATTTTGACGTAATCTACGAAATTTGACATATTACTTGGTATTATAGACAAATAGAGAATAGATGATAGACTTTTTCAAGATGGTCTATGATCTACTCTCTAAAAATGAAAGTTTCTTTTATTTAATTTTTTCTACTTCTGCAAATAGTTTTTCAGAGATCTCGGAAATGTCTCCGATTCCGTTAACCTCTACATATTTGCCTTGTTTTTTATATAATTCTGCAACTTCTGCAGTTTTTGTATAATATTCTGTGATCCTGTTGCGGATGATATCTTCATTAGAATCATCAGTTCTGCCACTGGTTTCTCCTCTTTTCAGAAGTCTTTCCACAAGAACTTCATCATCAACAATTAATGAAAGACAAATACTGATCTCAGAATCCAATTGTTCTTTTACAATAGTCTCCAAAGCTTCTGTTTGAGTAGCGGTTCTTGGAAATCCGTCAAAAATGAATCCATTGGTTTCTGTTGGCTTTCTCAATTCATCGATCAACATATCAATAGTTACCTGGTCAGGAACCAATTCTCCTTTGTCGATGTAAGATTTTGCTAATTTCCCAAGGTCTGTATCATTTTTCATATTGTAACGAAAAAGATCTCCCGTAGAAATTTGTTTCAAATTGAATTTCTCGATAAGATGCTGAGCTTGGGTTCCTTTTCCACTTCCCGGAGGGCCAAAGAGAACAATATTGATCATATTTTCTTTAATTTATAGATTTATTTCTTTTTTCTTGAGCAGAAAGTTTAATGATTGATCCTGCCTTCTTCCAATTGATATAGGTCAGGCAAGTTTCTTCCCAATTCATCATAGTCCAATCCGTATCCTAATACAAACTTGTTTGGGATCTCTTTTGCGACATAATCTACTTTGAAATCTTTCTTGAAAACATCAGGTTTCAAAAGTAAAGTAGCTACTTTTAGGGATTTTGGACGTTGGGTGTTCTTGAAATATTCAAAAAGGTTTTCTAAAGTATTTCCTGTGTCGACGATGTCCTCCATAAGGATGATGTGACGATCGACAACATCTTTTGTAAGTTCCATTTTTTTATAAACAATACCTGTGGATTGAGTTCCGGAGTAAGAACTTACCTGTAAAAATGCGATTTCACATTTACCGGGATAATATTTTAAAAAATCTGAGAAAAACATGATCACGCCATTCAGAACTCCAATGAAAATCGGAGTTTCATCCTTGTAATCTTCGTAAACTCTTTCGGCTAGGGTTTTTATAATTTCCTGAATTTCATCATGTTTCAGGTAGGGAACGAAACTTTTGTCGTGAACTTGTATAGACTCCATATGTATTTCAAAGCACAAAAATAAGATTTTTATGCCAAATGACCGATTTTCTTTTTTGAAGCTTTTTCATCGAGGACTAATACAATTTAATTATCTATATTTGCGTTACGTTTCTGAAAAAGGATAATTATGTTCAAATCGCTTTTCCATTGGAAAGTATTACTTAATATAGTTTTGGCAATGGCATTTTTTGCCGGTCTGGTCTGGCTCACGTTCCGTTGGCTGGAGTTTCATACCAATCATGGGGAAGAAGCCCCTGTTCCTAATGTGATGAACATGACCGTTCATGATGCTATAAAAGTATTAGATGATTCTGGTCTGGAGTATGAGGTCGATAGTTTCAAATATGACCCGAAATTTCGCCCCCTTCAGGTTTTAGCTGTTTTCCCTTCGCCAGGTTCTAATGTAAAAAACGGCAGAGCTATTGTGTTGAAGGTTAATCCTAAGACTTGGGCAAAAGTAGCGGTTCCTGATATTATTGATAGATATAAAGGTTTGGCGTTCAATCAGCTGAATCTTGTTGGGTTGAAAGTCGGGGACACGCTTTATGAGCCAAGTATCCAAAGAGACGCTGTGCTAAGAATTATGTACAATGGAACTAGCATAAAGCCGGGAACTTTACTTCCCAAATTTTCCGTAGTTGGATTGGTCATCGGATCGGGGCCACTTAGGAATGTTACAATTCCGAATGTTGTGGGAAGAACCGTTCAGGAGGCCAAAAAGATTATCGCACAAGCATTGTTTGAAGTTGGGATTGTAGAACATGAAGATGGCGGAAAAGATGAATCCGATATTGTTTATTACCAAGATCCGGAATTTGGGGCTCAAAGAGATCAGGGTATGCAGATCGATCTTTGGGCAAGTAAGAAGACACCAGCAGAGTTGCAGAACAAGATCAAGCAGCTGGATGAAATGTATCGTCCAAAAATAGATACGACATTAGCACCAATACAATACAATGAGGTTTCACCAATTGAACAAAAACCTCAGGCTCAAAAGACGGCTACAACTACAGATCAACCTGCATCAGGAGCTGCAACGACTGTTACGAAACCAAAGACGGTAACTACACAGCCAGTGACAAGTCCCAGTTCAGTTCCAAAACAGAATGGAACATCTCCACAAACGACAAAACCTGTAGAAAAACCAAAGCCAAAAAAGGTAGTCATTGAGTAAAGAAATAAAATTTAAATAAAAAAGGGCTTCGACTAATAGTTGAAGCCTTTTTAAAATAAGGGTATGCTTGACGAGAACGAAGATTTCTTAGAAGACGAAATATTAAATGATGATAATTCCAATGAAGATGAAAACAGTGGATTGTATGAACATGTGAATATTAAAGTAGATAAAAACCAAGAACCACTTCGGGTGGATAAATATTTATCTATTTTTCGCCAAAATTCTTCCCGAAACAAGATCTCCCAAACTTGTAGGGCAGGTAATGTTGTTGTAAACGGAACTGTTGTAAAGCAAAATTACAGGGTAAAGCCTGGAGACGAGATCAGCGTTCTTCTAGCACATCCACCAAGGGAAAATGTTATCATTCCACAAGATATCCCCATCAATATTGTTTATGAAGATGCGGACTTGATCGTTGTAGACAAACATGCAGGAATGGTAGTTCATCCAGGGTTTGGGAATTGGGATGGCACATTGGTCAATGCGTTGGCATTTCATTTTGCTAAAGACCCGAATTATAATTCCGATCTGGATAGAGTAGGATTGGTCCATAGAATTGATAAAGATACTTCCGGATTACTGGTCATTGCGAAAACTGAATATGCATTAAGTTATTTGGCCAAACAATTCTTTGACAGAAAAACCAGACGTCTTTATTGGGCTTTTGTCTGGGGAAATGTTCAAGATGATGAAGGAACAATAACTGGACACATTGGGAGACATCCAAAAAACAGGATGCAGATGTACACTTATGAAGATGGTAGCCATGGTAAGCATGCTGTGACACATTACAAGGTTTTGGAACGATTTCGGTATATGACTTGGATAGAATGTAAGTTGGAAACAGGGAGAACGCATCAGATCCGTGCCCATATGAAACATATTGGCCATACCTTGTTTAATGATGAGAGGTATGAAGGGAACATCATAATGCGAGGTGTCAATCTTCCAAAGTATAAACAATTTGTACAGAATGTTTTTGAGGTTTTACCAAGACATGCCTTGCATGCGCATACTCTGGGATTCATTCATCCTACTACAAAAAAGGAAATGTACTTTGAAAGCCCGATGCCGAAAGATATGCTGGATGCTGCAGAACGTTGGAGAAAATATTTAGATAATAATTAGAGTTTTATATATTTGTAATGTGAAGAAGAACTATATATTTTATAAAGTATTTTTATTGCTTGCCACGGGTCTTTTTATAGATGCCAAAGCACAGGAAACTTTGCCTTTCTATCAGCAATATCTTGTTGACGGAGATTTCTTATTCAATCCGGCTTTATTGGGCAAAACAGATGATGTGGTTCTGAATCTGAATTATCAGAAGCAATTTTCACAACTCGATGAATCTCCTAATGTGCAAACTATAGGTTTGCATGCAAACGTTTTTGATAGGGTAGGAGCAGGTATCTCATTTTTCAGAGATCAGAATGGCCCGATATCTTCCAATGGTTTGATGTTGGGTGCTTCATATTTTATTCCTATTTCAGATGAGGAAGACCGCCAGGACCAGTTTTCGTTTGGTATAGGTACAAATCTTTATAATATGAATATCGATTATACCCAACTTAATCCCGAACAACCCGGCGATCCTGTTTTGGGAGAGAACACAAACGATATTTTTATTGCTTACGCCAATCTAGGAGCAGCAGTAAAATATAGAGGCTTTTTTGGAGGAGTTTCGGTTATTGATATTCCGATCAGTAATGATATCCCTATTGTGAATGGGATAGAACCTTCGCCCACCAAATTTTATCTTAACGCAGGTTACGATTGGCATTTTACAGATGGTATATTTTTAACACCTTCTTTGATGATGAACCTTAATACCAATTCCGCAAGAATATTTGATTATAATTTGATGGCAACAGCTTTCGGTGAGAAAAATAATATCTCTGCCGGAATCAGTTTCCGAAGTGCAAAAAGTGCTGTTGGAAGCCAAAATTTAGGAATGTCACCTATCATCAAAGGTCGAGTAGGTAATTTCACATTTGGTGGTGTTTATAATTTTGGTGTTTCGGAACTGACTGAGAATTTTGGGAATAGTTTTATGCTATCCATTGGATTTAATATCGAAAACTTTATCAACGCAAGAGGTTTCCGATACAGATAAATAATATAATTTGAATAAATTTGAGCTCTGATTTTTCAGGGCTTTTTTAATGATTTACCTTCACATTCCTTTCTGCAAACAAAAATGCAGCTATTGTAACTTTCATTTTTCAACTTCTTTTAGTTTGAAGGATGAGATGTTGTCAGCTATTAAAAAAGAAATCAGGCTAAGACATAACGAACTTGAAAATAGATCCTTAAAATCCCTTTATTTTGGAGGAGGGACGCCTTCTGTTTTAAGTGTTGATGAAATCAAATCTTTAATTGATGAAATTCAAAAATATTTCAGTTTTGATGAGAATATTGAAATTACTTTAGAATCCAACCCAGACGACCTTAATAAAAACTTTCTCAAAGAATTATCTCAGACAGAAATTAATCGATTGTCCATTGGAACGCAGAGTTTTTTTGATCAAGATCTGAAATTCATGAATCGTGCTCATAATGCTTCCGAAGCTGAAAGTTCGATTAAAAGAGCTCAGGATTTCGGTTTGGAAAATATCAGCATCGATTTGATTTACGGTTCGCCCACTTCCAACTTTGAGATATGGAAAGAAAATCTCAGTAAAACGATTGAACTGCAAGTTCCGCACGTTTCGTCTTATGCTTTAACGGTTGAACCAAAAACTGCTTTGGAAAAATGGATTGAGAATGGGAAAGTGAGTTCTCCTGAAGAAGCAGAACAGAATCAGGAATTCTATTATATGAAAGATTTCTTAAAAGATAATGGATTCGACCATTATGAGATTTCAAACTTTGGAAAGCCTGGATTTCATTCCAGACACAATTCTGCTTATTGGAAATCCGAGGCTTATCTGGGGATTGGCCCGTCTGCGCATTCTTACAATGGCAATCTCGAAAGAAGCTGGAATGTTGCCAATAATTCGCTTTATATCAAAAATATCAACCAGGATCTTCTTCCAAAGGAAACCGAAATCCTCTCTGAAAAAGACCGATTCAACGAAATGATGATGATCGGACTCAGGACAATTTGGGGCGTTGATCTGGGAAAAATCTATCAAAACTTCTCTTCAGAAATAATCGATTATCTTAATAAAGAAATTAAACCTAAATTGGAATCCGGAATTTTAATAATCGAAGATAATTACCTCAAAATTCCTGAAACACATTGGTTTTTAGCAGACGGCATTGCGAGTGATTTATTTATCATTTAAACACATCGACAAACTCAGGCTGACAATACTAAGAATTAGTATTAGAGTTGTCACATTGGGCCTGTCGAAATGTTTTTTGGAATAAAAATTTCACTACTTTTGTAAAGCTAAATATTTGCTGAGTTTTACGCTTTTGCGAGCATAAAAACATTGCAATTGTCAAAAAAACTTTGCGAACTTTGCGGTCAAAATAACAGATAAAGATTATCTCTTGAAAAAGAAAAAAGCCGATTACACACATCTATCAGCTAATCAACCAATCGGGATTTTTGATTCCGGCGTTGGTGGATTAACAGTTGCGAAAGAAATCAAAAGATTGTTGCCGAACGAAGATTTGATTTATTTTGGTGATACAAAACATCTTCCTTATGGTGAAAAATCCCGTGAGGCCATCGTCGGTTATTCAACAAAAATTACCAATTTTCTGATTGAGCAAAATTGTAAAGCGATTGTAATTGCTTGTAATACCGCTACAGCCAATGCTTTGCAGGAAGTTCAGGAATTAGTTGCGGACAGAGTTCCAGTGATTGATGTGATCAATCCTGTGGCTGAAAAAGTATCTTACGAAATTCATAACAACGTTGGTGTAATTGCCACTAAAGCAACCGTGAATTCCGGACTTTATAAAAAATCAATCCGAAAACATAACAAGTTCATCAAGGTTGACGAATTGGCAACGCCGCTTTTGGTCCCGGCAATCGAAGAAGGTTTTAAAAATCATCCGATCACCCATTCGATTATTTATAATTATTTGAGTAATAGTAAATTAAAAAATATCGAAACTTTGATTCTTGGCTGTACACATTATCCGCTTTTGATTGACGAAATCAAGCAGTATTATGGAAACCGTGTCCGCGTCATAGATTCTCCGAATATTGTTGCTAATCAGTTGAAAATGATTTTAGACAAACATCATCTTTTGAATGAAGAGAATCATCAATCCACATATCAATTTTTCTTGTCGGATATTACTAAGAATTTCGAAAAAATATCAAAAAAATTCTTTGGAAAATCGATAGATCTGGAATTGAAAGTTCTTTAAGATTTAAACCACATAGGCAAATAGTTTTTACTTAATAAAATTTTGAGGGACAAATGGTAATTTGCTATTTGCTCTTTATTATTTAAATTTTCAGCTTAATTTTCTATGTGCCTATGTGGTTAAACAACTAGAAATTCTCATTTCTGAAAATACTTTTAATTTCATCAATCTCATTTTGAACCATATTTTTTGTTCGTTCACCAAAATGTAGCGTATTTTCGATTTTGTTGTTGCCTTCCCAGGTTATCTCGATTCCGCCATTTGCAATTTCTTTTTTACAAAGAAAATCAGGAACAATTGAGAATCCCGAATTTCCACTTAAACAACGCACGATCGAGCAAATATTCGGGACGATATAATTCGGTTTGAAGTCCGGATGTCGGTTAAAATTGGCTTTCCAGAAGTTATTCAGATGTTCCATATCCGCTGCTGTGCTGTACCAGATTTGCTGTTTCAACCAATTTTCGGCCTCTTCGATCTTATTGGTTTTAATTAATTTTTTGAATTCCGAAGTATCAGTTCCCGTTCCATTGATCAAAACAATTTTTTCCTTGGAAAAAGCTTCAAAGCTCAGGTTTTTGAGATTAGTTTTTCTTGGTGTAATGATCAGATCTAACAAACCACTATCCAAATCCGAAAACATCTGTTCATACATTCCAAAACGGATGATCACATTGAAATCAAATGTCGGAATATGCTTTTCCAAAGTGAATTGAAAGGTTTCAAAACACATCCCTACACTTACAGTTGCACGTTCGGTTTTCGTGGTTTTATGAAACGTTTGTTCGGCAGTTTCTAGCTTTAAAAGTGGTTCCAGCGTGAAATTGTAAAGAATCTTTGCTTTTTCCGTCGGAATTAATTTCTTAGAAATCCTTTCGAACAAAGAATAACCAACATAGGCTTCCAACGAGCCGATATGAAGGCTCACGCCAGGCTGAGAAATATACAATTCCTTCGCCGCCTTGGTATAAGATTGAGTTTCATAGACGCTTTTAAAAGTTCTCAGCCATTCCAGATTTATCATTTTGTATTATAATTATGATGCAAATATATAATTTATATTATTTTTATAATTGATTTTTCTGTCGGAACTTTGCATCATTAAATTATTAAATAGAAAATTCAATGAAAAAAATATTTGTAATCAACGGTGGACAAACGTTCGCACATTCCGGTGGAGCTTTTAACAAAACGATTACCAATTGGACAAAAGATGTTTTGGAAAGCATTAATTTCGAAATTAGAGTAAGTAATGTGAATGAGGAATTTGATGCAGTTCAGGAAGCCGAGAATTTCAAATGGGCAGATATTGTGGTTTACCATTTTCCAGTCTGGTGGTTTCAGGTTCCGAATCGTTTGAAATTTTACATCGATGAAGTTTTCACGGCTGGTCACAATAATGGAATCTATAAAAGTGACGGACGTTCCCGAGTGAATCCGGCGATTAATTACGGAACAGGCGGTTTGATGCACGGTAAAAAATATTTTGTAACCACAAGTTGGAATGCGCCGGAAACTGCTTTTACTCTGGAAGGTGAATTTTTCAACCAGCATTCTGTAGATGAAGGGGTTTTGTTCGGTTTTCACAGGATGAACGCCTTCACAGGAATGACACTTTTAGGAAGCTTCCATTTCCACGATATGGAGAAGGCAGCTACTAAAGAAAGAATTGATAATTATGAAATTGAGTATAAAAATTATCTGAAAAATGCCTTGGAAACTGAAGAATTGAAAGTGTTGAATTAATTAAATAAAATCAAAATGTCAATCTATTTAACAGCGATTTTGAAATCGAAAAAAGATAAAATTCAGGATTTGAAATCAATTCTTGATAATATGGTCCTGAATACAAGAAAGGAAGAGGCTTGCGAAAAGTATGAACTACAACAAAGTCTGGATGACGAAACAGTTTTCATATTTCACGAGATCTGGAAAAGCAAAGATGGTTTGGATGCTCACAATCAGCAATCTTATATCAAAGAGTTTGTAGAAGAAGCGCCAGATTTATTAGAAAATCCAGCTGAGATTTATCTTGCGAAATTAGTTTAAAATAAAAACGCCCCGATTAATCGAGGCGTTTTTTTATAACAAAATAGTTTTATTGATATTGATATCTTCTAAAAATCGATTATCGTGAGAAACCACAATCAAAGTTCCTTCGTAATCGTTGATTGCGGATGTCAAAATCTCAATATTTTGGATATCGAGATTATTCGTTGGCTCATCCAGAATTATCATATCAGGCGAAATATTCTGAATGGAAAGACAGCAGAGTAGAAGCTTTAGTTTTTCGCCTCCGCTTAAGAATTCACATTTTTTGTCCCAATCATTTTTCCAGAAAAGAAAACGTGCTAAAATGGTTTTAATCTCGTGTTCTTCAAGGTTTTTTAAATTGAATTGCTGAGTTTGTTCATAAACCGAAAGTTTATTATCAACCAAAGAATATTCTTGGTCGATGTAAATCGTTTTCTTTTCCGCTAAATAGATTTCGCCAAAAGTCGGTTCAAATTCTCCTAAAATCATTTTAATCAAAGTTGTTTTCCCAGAACCGTTATCGCCTTTTATCACAATTCTTTCTCCACTCACAATTTGAAAATCTAGATTGTTTTTCCAAAGATTTCCTTGATAATAACTGAAATTGATTTGTTCGGCTTTGACCAAGATTTTCCCTTTATGAAGCTGAGAATTATCAAAATTGATTTTCATTTTATCGATTCCGGAAAGATTGTCTTTCAGGTTGTGAAGATTTTCTCTGATGTTATCGATTTTTTCAGAATGAACGGATTTCAGTTTTGAGGTGCTGTTTTCCGCTTTGTTGCGAAGTGTGTTCATCATAATTCTGGAAACACCCGATTTTTCCTGCTTTCCTTTTCCTCGGGAATCTAGTTTGTTTTGTCTTTCAATCGTTTCGCGCTCTTTTTCTTTGGCTTTTTTTAGTTCCTTTTCTCGGTTTTGAATATTCTGTTCAAGTGAATTTTGCTCAATTTTTTTCTGTTCAGAATAGAAATCATAATTTCCTCCATAAACCGAAATTCCATTTTTATTGAGTTCGCAAGTTTTATCCAAAAGATTGAGCAAAACTCTGTCGTGGCTCACAATCAAAAGACTTTTTGAAGTTGATTTGATAAACTCATAAAGCAAATTTCTACTTGCTAAATCCAAATGATTCGTAGGTTCATCCATCAAAATGAAATCCGGCTGATGAATCATCATTCCAGCAAGAAATATTTTGGTTTTTTGTCCACCACTTAGATTTTCTATTTTCAGATTCGAATCAAAATCAGATAGATTCCAATATGTGAAAGATTCTTTGATTCTGTCTTCGATCGTCCAATCGTCGTTTAAGATTTCCATATTATCTTCGGTGACAGAACCGTTTAGAATTTCCTTTAAAGCATTCAGTTTTTTGTCAATATTTAAAACTTCAGCAATACTCAAATGATTATACTGACCGAAAATCTGTGGAATATAATAGATATTAGAATCAAATTTAATCGTGCCTGATTTTGGTTGTAATTCGCCGGCGATTATTTTGAGCAAAGTCGATTTTCCGGAACCATTATTTCCGATTAAAGCTATTTTTTCCTGAGAATTAAATGTAAAGTTGATGTCCGAAAAAAGAACATCTTTATTGGGATGTTGATAAGATATATCTTGTAAAATTAACATAATTTCTTTTTTAAGATGGAACAATAGCAGACGAGATTGTCTACAGAAGATTGTCTGAAAAGAAATTGAATTTTACATTATAATCTTTAGAAGTTTATCCCTGCAAAGTTAGAAATTATTTTTTGAAGTAGAGATTTACAAATTTATAATCCGATTTTCTTCATAACAAGATTCAGCTTTTGCTTCCATTCTACGGGTTTTGTGGAATAACCGGAAGATGCGATGGCTACAAACCAATCGTTATGGTCTTGCGAACCTTTTAGCTTTTCATAGAATTTTCTTTTCGAAACCCATTCGCAAAAAGCGCGATAGGAAGCTTTGGAATCCGTAAAATTTTTGAATCTGGAACTATTGACATTATTTCTTCCTGTCATTCCAAAATGATTGTTCAGGACTTTGCAAGCCGAACTTGTCCCGCCGCCGGTTTCCATATAAGCAATCGAGAGAATCACAACTGTTGGAATCCCAAATTCCTGAGAAAGTTCTGTTGCAATTGTTTTGTATTGATTGATGTAAGAATTCTGAGCAGAGATTTTCAAGCTGAAAAACAGAATGAAAATCATTAATGATCTGATGTTGAAATTCTTCATATTACAATTGATTTTATTCAGAAACAGCTTCAGCTTCGAAGAAAGAAAAACTTACGTTTCCGTATTTTCTGGTGTCTTTCAAGTTCGGATGAGAAAACTTTAGTCTACTCTGGTGTTCCAAAATGAAAACGCCGTTCGGTTTCAGTAATCCGTTGTTTAAAACTAAATCAATCAGTTCCTTATATTTACTTTCGTCTGTTTCAAAAGGCGCATCTGCGAAAATAATATCATATTTTTTCTCGTGATTTCTTTTCCTTTTTAGCCAATCGAAGACATCTGCCCGTTGAACATTCACCTGTAATCCCATATCCAAATCATTGGCTGTGGAATTGATGAATCCGGCGTGTTTTGGATTTAGTTCGATCGATGTGATGTCCTGACAATCGCGTGAAGCAAATTCCAAAGTAATGGAACCAATTCCGGCAAACAAATCCAAAACGGAACAAAATTCCAGATCAAATCGGTTTTCAATCATACTGAAAAGCGCTTCTTTTGCGAAGTCAGTTGTTGGTCTTACATCGAAATTTTTTGGCGCCGCGATTTTCTTGGCTTTCCATTTTCCGGATATGATTCGGTACATAATTGATAGTTGATAAATGATAATTCTCTAATTTCTTAGAGTTTAAATTTTTTCTCGCCTTAACTCAAAACGAAATTCTTCTTATGCAAATTGTCGAAAACGATTTTCAGATTCGGGACGAATTTCTGCATTTCCGAGATGAAGGTTTCGTTTTCAGTTGTTTCTCCATAAATATAAAAGTAAGTTTCAGAAATCCCGAAATCAATTTTACTCAATGTAAACATTATGAAGTATAGAAAATCCACTTCCGAAGCTGCGTCAAGGTTATTGTAAAGAATAACTTTTTTGTTTTCAATAGCGAAAAATTCTGCTTGCTGATGGTAAAGGTTCACGTGGATTTCTTTTCGGTTTTTCACATTCAGGGAATTCAGAAACTTTTCACCTGAAAAATTGAAATGAACCGGAACTTCCAACTGTTTTATTTTTGTGTAAAATTCTTTAGGAAAGCTATAATAAAACTGAATCCCAAATTTCTTATTCACAGAAAGCATCAGCTCTTCCGCATCTTTTCTGACATCGGCGTTGTAGGAGATCAGATCATAGCCCAAATCGTGCTGGTCAAAACCTTCTTTCACAATCGAAAAATGATTGATTGAAGAAATCACAGAGATTTCAGAAAACTTCTCAGAAGCCAAGATCTCATCCAGTTTCTCTTCCACCAGATTTTTTGGCGTTTCTTCATCTTTCAGCCAGATCTTTTCTTCCAAGACCTTTTTGGATCTAGAAATCTGCCACTGCAAACCATCTTTCGTAAAAAGCAAGGATAATTTCCTCATATTTCTTGTTCTGATATTTAATAGTTTTCAGTAAAATCTGAAAAACTGAGATTTGCAAAGTTAAAAAATTAAAACTTTACTATTTCACTCTCGGTCAATTCTTATATTATGGTTATCTTCGCAGTTAATTCGATTTATTCTAAGGATGAACAAGATATCATTTTTCTTAATATTACTAGTTTCTCAATTGAGTTTTTCTCAACAGACCATCAAATTTGAAGATTCTGATTTTGCAACTATTCTAGCTAAGGCTAAGGCTGAAAAGAAATTGGTTTTTCTGGATGCTTATGCAGCTTGGTGCGGACCGTGTAAGTTAATGGAGAAAAACGTTTTTACAGACAAGAACGTTGCAGACTATTATAACAAAAACTTCATCAATGCCCATTTCGACATGGAAAAAGGCGAAGGTCCAAGTCTGGCTTCAAAATACGGAATCAGAAGTTATCCAACTTTGTTATTTTTAAATGGAGAAGGCGAAATTGTAGGCAAAGAATTGGGTTATATCAAAACAGAAGAATTCCTGGCATTAGGAAAAAAGAATAACAATCCAAGTCTGGTCAATACAAATCTAAAAGATGAATTTCTGAAAGGAAAATTAGACCAAGCAGGTTTATTGAACTTTATTAATCTTTACGCAAGCAAAGACCCCGTTTTAGCAAAGCAGGCCTCCGAAAAATATTTTGTCAATAAAAAAGACAAAGAGTTTTCTGGCGAAGAAGTCAACGCACTTCTGAATTTTACTCAATCTGTGGATGATAAGAACTATAAAGTTTTTATAGCGAATAAAACAGAAATTACAAAGCTTCTTCCAGAGAATAATTATAAGCAGTTTGACAATTATCTTAAATTGATGAAATTGGTGACATCAGCAACAGACGAAAAAACAAAAACAATCGATGATGCAAAGATCCTTAAAGAAGGAGAAGGTTTGTTCCCAAAAGAAGAACTGACAAAAAGTTTGAATCTTTACAAGTTGAATTATTATTCTGCTCACGATAACTTTCCAGCTTACGAAAAGACAGCCTTAGAATATTACAAGAATCCGGATGAGTTCAATAATAATGAGTTGTTGGCAGCTGCAAGTACAATCAGTGAACAATCAAAAGATATCAAATCTCTTCAAGCCGCGGCGCGTTGGACAGAGAAAGTGGTAATGTCTTCAGAAAACTTTGATTCTACAAGCATTTTGGCAACATTATATGAGAAATTAGGAAAAAAAGAAGAAGCTAAAATGTTTGCAGGAATGGCAGCCAATTTCGCAAAAGAAGAAAACAGAGATGCCACAAAAATGAACGAAATACTGAACAAAAAATAATGATGAAAAAACTTTTGTTGCTGAGTTTTATTGGCATTATCACTTACGGCTTTTCGCAAAAAAATGAAACTTATATCAAAGCCAATGCTTTATTCCTTCCAGTAGGAATGCTGAATGTGGGCGTAGAACACGGCTTCTCAGATCATATCACAGGACAGGCAGATTTATTTGTTTCTCCATGGAAATCATTCGCAGGAAAACACGCACAAGTTTATATTTTGGGTTTCAATGGAAGGTATTATTTCAATGAGGCTTTTAAGAAATTCTATGTTGGCGTTGATTTTTCATTAGCACGATTTAATATCCAAAAGTGGGGATATTGGAATGATAACTTTTATGTTCATAAAAATGGAGTGGTGACGCCTTATATTAATTCTAATTTATATCAAAGAGGATATTCATTTATGTTAGGCGGATTAGCTGGTTACCAATTTACTTTGGGCGAGCGTTGGAATCTGGACTTGTATCTTGGTCTTGGGACGATGCAAAGTTTTTACAAAGGATATGACAAGTTGAGCGGCGACCGCTATGATACAGAAGGAGATTCTATGGGTAGAGAGACAAATAGGAGTGGGGAGTTGCTTCCTTATAAAGGTGGGCTAATGATTTCTTATAAACTTTAGAACAATGAATTTGAAAAATCCAAAGTATATTTTAATTGCTGTCGTCACATTTTTGATCGTTTTCCTAATGAACTATATTGGAAATGATGCACCAGATAAATTATCCAGAGCTTTGATGACCGCTTTTGCAGCAGTAATAGGTCTGGGAATTGGAATGTGGATCTACAGCAAAAGAGACCAAAACGACGAACGTAACAACTTTGATTAACTAAATTGATTTTTATGCAGATCGATCTACAATCTGGTAAAAAAATATATTTCGCTTCCGACCAACATTTCGGAGTTCCTGATTTGCAACAAAGCCGAATTAGGGAAGAGAGGTTTATCCGTTGGTTAGATTCTATAAAAAAAGATGCACAAGTTCTTTTTTTAATGGGTGATCTCTTTGATTTTTGGCATGAGTGGAAATATGTGGTTCCGAAAGGTTACATCAGAGTTTTGGGAAAAATTGCGGAACTGAAAGATTCTGGAATTGATATCTATTTCTTTGTTGGGAATCATGATCTTTGGATGAAAAATTACTTCGAGGAGGAATTGGGAATCCCGGTTTTCTTTGAAAAAAGATATTACGAGATCTCTGATAAAAACTTTCTTCTGGCACACGGCGATGGCCTTGGCCCAGGTGATAAAGGCTACAAGAGAATGAAGAAGGTCTTTACCAATCCTTTGGCCCAGTGGGCTTTCCGTTGGTTACATCCTGATATTGCAATGAGAATTGCCAATTACATGTCTCAGAAAAATAAATTGATATCCGGTGAAGAGGACAAAGAGTTTCTGGGAGAAGACAAAGAATTTCTAATACAATATTCCAAGGAAAAGCTTAAAACCGAAAATATCGATTATTTTGTTTTTGGACATCGTCATCTTCCTTTGGTTTTTGATCTGGGAAAGGATGCAAAATATATCAACCTTGGCGATTGGATTGTCTATTTTACTTATGGTGTTTATGATGGACAATCGTTTGATGTGAAAAAATTTGAAGATTAAATTTCAAAATCTGATTTGAAAGCAATGAAGCAGAATATTTTCGACATACAAACCGAATCTGATTTCGAAACAGCTTGTTTGGAAACTTTTCGTTATCAATATGAAAATGTAGAAGTTTACAGAAAGTTTGTTGATTATTTAAATATCGATCCATCAAGCATAAAACAGGTATCTGAAGTGCCGTTTTTACCGATTGAGATTTTCAAAAATCATTTGGTTTTGGACAGTAATTTTTCTTCAGAACAATATTTCCAAAGTTCCGGAACCACACAAACGAATCGTTCCAAGCATTATATTGCCGATTTTTCGCTTTATGAGGAGAGTATTTACAAAAGTTTTGAGCAATTTATTGGTAAACCGGAAGACTATATTTTTCTGGGATTATTGCCCAATTATTCTGAAAATCCACATTCGTCTCTGATTTATATGATTGATTATCTGATAAAGAGATCTGATAAACCAGAAAATGGATACTTTCTTTATAATCATCAGGAATTGTTTGATCTGCTTCAAACTTTAATTGATAAAAAAGTAATTCTTTTCGGAGTTTCATTCGCATTGTTGGATTTTCTGGATTTCTGTGATCCAAATTCCCAAACGCTCCAATTCTCCAACACTCTTACTGTAATTGAAACAGGTGGAATGAAAGGAAGAAAAGAAGAAATGACAAAAGATGAGTTGCTGAAAATTTTTCAAAACGGATTCAAAACGGAAAAGATCTACTCAGAATATTCGATGACGGAGCTACTTTCCCAGGCATATTCTTTAGGAGAAAATACCTATAAAAGTCCAAATTGGATGAGAATCCTAATCAGAAATACCGAAGACCCATTTTCTTATGTTGAAGATGGGAGAACAGGTGCCATTAATATCATCGATCTGGCAAACAGGCATTCCTGCTCTTTTATTGCGACTCAGGATTTGGGAAGAATTGAAAATGATACATTCCAAGTTTTAGGAAGAATTGATCATTCCGATATCCGTGGTTGTAGTCTTTTGGTATCTTAAATTTGTATTTTATTTATAATTAATTATATTTGAAAAAACACAAATTTAATTATCTAAGTATTCTATTAAATGAGATTGTTATTTTTGGTTTTTCTGTTGTTTTTTTCTGTTTTCAAATCACAAAAATGTTATGATCTGAAGACGGTTCTGAAAGTGGAGCCAACCGAACTATACAAACCTCATTTACTAGCTGCGCAAAATTTCGGGGTCAATATCTTGGAAAGCACCAAAGCAGTTGACAAATACATAGCTAAAGGAAAATTCGTTAAAGTAAAAAAGAAGTCACGTGGTTATCGTTTACAGACTTTGGAATACAGTCGGCCTTATTTGGTGAAAAAAGCAAGAACGACACTGGAAAATATGGGAAATAAATTTGCAACCGAGACCAAGAGTTTCTTTGTGGTGTCATCTGTCACAAGAACTTTGGAAGACCAATGCCGATTAAGAAAAGTCAATTCCAATGCATCATTAGGGATAAGTTCTCATAATTATGGAGCTGCTTTTGACATCTCATATGTTAGATTTGATCATAAACTGAAGGTCAATACAAAACTTGAAAAAGAGCTGGAGAAAATTCTTGAATATTACAAAAATCTTGGACGCATATTTTACGTCAAAGAAAAGCAGCAAAGCTGTTACCACGTCACAGTTCGGAAATATTAGAACATATCAGGGATGTTGAAAATAGAAGAGCTTGTTCACAATTTTGTTAATGCCAATTGTGATTTCGATAAGGAGATCGTTTTGACCAATTTTTTCCATTCCGATTGGGAAGCTGATATTCTTTTAATTAATGATCTAGGTTTTAGTCATGAGATCGAGATCAAATTATCCAAGTCCGATTTCAAAAATGATTTTAAGAAATTCTATACCAACCAAACAACTGGAGAGAAGTTTCTAAAGCATGATAAGATCGGTTGTGGAGATTATATCTGTAATTCGTTCAGCTTTCTTTTACCGATGGGAATGATTAGTTATAATGATATTCCTGAACATTGCGGAATCATAGAATTTTATCATAATGAAGATAATTGGGAAACAACTTTTTACAAGATCAGAGAACCTAAAACCATTCATGAAGATTCTTATTGGACGTTATGTGATAAAGAACTTTTTATACGGAATCTCGCTCGTAATCTCTTGATCAAAAAATTTGAATTGAAAGGAAAACAAGAGGAATTAATATTCAAAAATAATTTCAGTCCTAAAAAATGAAAACCCCGAAATTTATTTTCGAGGTTTTATATTATAGATTTAATTTGTTTTTATGCTACTTCAACATCATTTTTTTGTAATAAGAATTTGTAGATCAAACCACCGGTGATTCCACCTAAAATTGGAGCTACCCAAAATAGCCAAACTTGTGACAAAGCAAAACTTCCTGCAAAAATAGCCTGAGAAAGAGATCTCGCTGGATTTACAGAGGTATTAGTGATTGGAATAGAGATCAAGTGGATCAAAGTTAAACCCAGACCAATGGCAATTCCTGCAAATTTTCCATTGGCAAATTTATCTGTTGCTCCTAATATGATTATCAAAAAGAAAGTGGTCAAAAGGAATTCTGTCAAAAACGCAGCTCCCAAAGAATAACTTTTTCCAAAATATACTGCTTCTCCATAAAAATTAGAGGCAAAAGCACCTGCACTTCCGTCACCAGAACCTCCGTTGATAAAACTTAAAGCTGCTGCTGCTGCAATAGCGCCAACACATTGTGCCACAATATAAGGAAGTAGATCTTTTCCTGGAAATCTGCCACCGGCCAAAAGACCAAAAGATACAGCCGGATTAAAATGCCCACCCGAAATATGTCCTACAGCATATGCCATGGTAAGAACCGTAAGTCCGAATGCCAAAGCGACACCTAACAAAAGGATTCCCAATTGTCCATTGGACGCTGGAGCAATCTGTGAAGCAAAGATCGCACTTCCGCAACCTCCGAAAACCAACCAAAATGTGCCGAAAAATTCAGCAAATAGTTTTTTAATCATAATGTTTTTTTTAATTGTTATATCAAATATAATATTTTAATTCTATTGTAATGATTTTTTTAATAAAATATGTTTTGGTTTAACTTTGTATGACTTAATAAAGTAAAAATATATGGCTTTAAAATATTCAATTCTGGATCTGGCAACTATTGTTAAAGGAGATGATATAAATAAAACGTTTCAAAAATCCGTTCAGTCTGCACAATTGGCTGAAAAACTTGGGTTTACAAGATATTGGTTCTCCGAACATCACAACTTTCCGAATGTCGCAAGTGCTTCAACTTCGATCTTAATTGGGCACATTGCATCACAAACGAAAACTCTGAGAGTCGGATCGGGTGGAATAATGCTTCCGAACCATTCAACTTTATCAGTTGCAGAACAGTTTGGGACATTGGATGGATTATTCCCCGGAAGAATAGATCTTGGATTGGGAAGAGCGCCAGGAACTGACATGTTGACGGCTACGGCTTTGCGGGGAAATAACTTCAATCCCAATTACAATTTTGAATTTCATATCAAGGAACTTCAAAAATACATGTCCAAAGAAAATTCTGGATCCAAAGTAAGAGCGATTCCAGGAGAAGGGGCCGATGTTCCATTTTATATCTTGGGAAGTTCCACTGATTCTGCTTTTTTGGCAGCTAAATTAGGATTGCCTTATGCGTTTGCAGCACATTTTGCACCGTCACAATTAGAGGTTGCTTTGGAAATTTACAGAGAACATTTTCAACCTTCAGAATTTTTGGACAAGCCTTATGTGATGGTTTGCATCAATATTATCGGTGCGGATTCTGTGGATGAAGCTCATTATTTATCAACATCGCATTTTCAGGCCTTTGTTAATATTTTGACAGACCAAAGACAACCACTCTTACCACCGGAAGAAACAGAACTGGCTGATATTTCTGATGAGGTTGCACTTCATCTCAATAGAATGGCCGCCAAAACTTTTGTAGGAAATAAGGAAACTTTGAGAGAGAAATTAAGCAAATTTGTAAAAGATCACAGACCAGATGAGATCATAGTTTCCGGTAATATTTATGACTTTGATAAGAAATCGAAATCCTACGAGATTGCTTCGGAAGTTATCAAATCACTATAATTAAAAAGCACAAACCTAAGTTTGTGCTTTTGCTTTTATTTCAAAACATCAATTTCAATTGAGCTGCTATTGAATACTTTTATATGGGCTTTTGTATAATCTTCCTTTGTTGCTTTATAAGGATTTTCAAGGAATTTCTGAGGGTTGATTGCCATCAATGGAAACCATGTGCTTTGAAGCTGGATCTGGATCTTATGTCCTTTTTTGAATGTATGTAAAACATCTTGTAATTTCACATTCACGATTTCTTC
The DNA here is from genome assembly GCF_900102265.1 of Epilithonimonas hungarica. Classification (GTDB taxonomy): domain Bacteria; phylum Bacteroidota; class Bacteroidia; order Flavobacteriales; family Weeksellaceae; genus Epilithonimonas; species Epilithonimonas hungarica. Next base: position 1,003,938 of record NZ_FNBH01000001.1, read on the forward strand.
TTTGTTAGGGGACAAAGCTTCTGGTTTTTCAAAACTATTACGGAACCTGGCAGGCATTATTTCGCTCCTTACCATTTGATGGTAGTTTCCATAAACTACATTTGGTTTGTTTGGATCTGCTTTTTCATCTGCAGGATAGACATCAATCAATTTCACAACAAAATCGACGTCGGTAGAAGTAGAAGCTATTTTTAATTTGGTTAAAATTTCTCCAGCGAAAGTAACATCATTATCCAGAACATCAGTTGTAAAAGCCAATACGTCTGGTCTGTAGCTTGCGAATCGCTGGTCTTCACTCATATAATTTCTTGGGGTGAAACCATTCATGTCTTTGTAATTCTCACTACTTAAAACCGGTTTGTTTGGGTCGGAAGTATATTCTGAAAAAGCAACCTGATTTAAGATGTTTTTGGCTAAAGCTCCCGAGTTATCAAGATAAAATGATACTTTCTGAGTCTGTTTCGGAGGCCAATTTTCGAATTGTTCCCATTGTTTTTTGCCTGTGTCGAACATATAAGCTTCAGGAAGTTTTGCTGCAGTTTTGGAGTCTTCTTTCAGATAATGATGGAAGAAAGGTTGCTCAATATTTTTCTGGTAAAATGTAGCAATGCTGTCTCCGAAATAGATATCATTATGAAAGTGTTTCCCATATTCTACATTCCAACCACCATGGGAAAAAGGTCCCATTACGATGGTATTCTTAGCTTTCGGGTTAGACTTTTCTATGGTTTTGTAGATTTCCAGAGGGCCTCGCAGATCTTCTGCGTCATACCAGCCACCGACGGTCATCACCGCATGATTGATATTTTTAAGATGAGGTAAAAGATCTCTTTTTTGCCAGAATTCATCATAGTTTGGATGTTCAACAACTTCCTGCATAAAGAAGTTGTCTTTGTAATACTTGTCAACACCATCTTTCAGTGTTCCCATATTTTTATAAAAAAGATAACCATCATCAGAAGTTGGCTTTATCATTTTATCTGCGAACCAAGATTCTTTTTCAGGCTTAGTTTTATTAACGCCAAATACTGGGAAGGTCTTAAAATAGCTCATCAGAAAAGCACCATTATGATGAAAATCGTCATACCAGAAATCTGAGATTGGTGCCTGAGGTGAAGATGCAACCAAAGCCGGATGATTAGCCAAAGTCCCAACAGCTGTATAAAATCCGGGATAAGAAGTTCCGTATTGCCCAACTTTTCCGTTGTTGTATTGTACATTTTTCACCAACCAGTCAACAGTATCATAAGTATCGGTGCTTTCGTCAACATCTTTCTTTGTTTTATGGTCAACTTGTGGTGTCATATTCGTGAAAGTGCCTTCGCTCATATATCTTCCGCGAACGTCCTGAAATACGAAAATATATTTTTCTTTTTCGATAAAAGGATTGGGGCTTAATTTTTTTCTGAAATTAGTTTCTCCATAAGGTGCAATACTGTAACAAGTTCTGTTCATAATGACCGGATACTTGTTGCTTTTTGAAATATCTTTAGGAATGTAGATGATAGTGAACAATTTTGTTCCGTCTCGCATTGGGATATAAACTTCTTTTTTTGTGAAATTTTCTTCGACTGGATTGATCTGGGCAAAACTAAAACTAACTGTCACAAAACAGAAAAACATTAATAATCTCTTCATTGATAATATATTTTGAATAAAATTAAGTTTTTTGAAGGAATTGGCAGTGAAAATTAAACAAAAGTTTATTATTAAAGTGAAGGTTTGTTTTGTACTGAAATGTGCGCCCCGACCTGAGTGGAGCTCTTTTTCTTTTTTGAGCAAAAAGAAAAAAGCGGGAACGGAGGGCGGATAAAGGCGCCCAAATCATTCATAAAAAAAACCTGACTCAGGCCGAATCAGGTTTATATTTTGTTGTGTTAAATTTCTATAATCCGAAAATTTTAGCAAAAATATCAGGAACAATTCCCATAGAGACCAAAGCTAAAATGATGACCACAGAAACGATATTGTAAGTGATACTAGCTCTTTCCGTATTGTGAAAGTTGTCTTCTTTGTAGAAGAACATTGCGATAATCAGCCTTAGATAATAAGCGATACTCAAGGCTGAACCAAGAACGGCAATCAGAACCAGGAATTCATAATGTCCAGCAACTGCCTGATTGAAGATTCCTAATTTCCCGATGAAACCGGCTGTCAAAGGAATTCCAGCCATTGATAGCATAGAGACCGTAGAAACCACCGCTAATAAAGGTTCTCTTTTTCCAAGACCGTTAAACGCTGCAAACGATGTTTCTTTTTTGATTTTCTCCACCCAGATCAAGCTGATGAAAACTCCAACTGTTGCCAAAGAATATGCAAATAAATAGTATCCTAAGATATAGGTCGAGAAGTTATTGATTCCAAAGAATATCAATGAAATATATCCTGCGTGTGAAACAGAAGAGTAGGCGAGCATTCTTTTCGCATTGGTCTGAACCAATCCCATTACGTTTGCCAAAAGCAAAGTCAGGATGATGAAAACACCTAATATATTGATCCAGTCTCCTGCAATTCCTCCGAAAGCAATCGTCATTAATTTGAACAAGGCGAAGAATCCGGAGATCTTTACGACAGATGCCATAAAAGCAGTGATCAATGAAGGAGAACCTTGATAAACATCAGGACTCCACATATGGAATGGTGCCAACGATACTTTGAATGCCAATGCGGACAACATCAGGATAGCTCCCATTATCAGCATTAAGTTCTTAGGATTGTTGTAAGCAAAATCATGAATTGCATAAAGGTCAAAACTTCCAGCACTTCCATAAACCAAAGCGACTCCAAACAAAAGAAATCCGGTTGCGAATGCTCCCATCAAGAAATACTTCATAGAAGCTTCTGTAGAACGAAGGTCAGTTTTATTAGCTCCAGCCATTACATATAAAGGAATTGACAAAATTTCTATCCCGATGAATAATGTTACCAAGTTTTGGAATCCAAATAATACGATTCCTCCACAAAGTGCAAACAACATCAATGCATATAATTCTGACTGATGACTTCTGTGATTACTGAATGCAAATCCTCCCAAAAAGAATAGAAGAGTAGTGACAACGATTGATACTTTTGTGAACAGAGCCGCATTGTAACTGTAGTCATACATCGATTTGTACTGAGCAAAAAACTCACATTCCGGAAGAAAACTAATTCCCAGACCAACAATCAATCCTAAGATTCCGATGTATCTTGCATATTTGCCTTTCTCGAAAACACCGGAAAATAATACCAGAATTGCCGTAAGGAATAAAACTATTAAAACACTCATTTCTTTATTTATTTCGTCGGAAACCGGAAGCCGATGTCCGTTTTGAATTTTATTTAATATTTCTTTTTATCTGAAAACTGATTTCAAATTTGATTCTAATTCAGCATAGAAGCATAGATGAATCGTACAGAACTTGTTACCATTTCTATAACGGGTTGTGGATACACACCTAAAACAATTACAAAAACTGCTAAGCTTGCCAATACTGTGAACTCCACAGAACTGATATCTTTGGTTGTCGCCAAAACAGCGTCGTCTCCTTTCCCAAACATTGTTTTTCCGTAGAATCTCAACATATAAGCTGCAGCAAGGATCAATGTCAAACCTGCTAAAACTGTCATGATTAGATTGTATGAGAAAATAGATTTCAATAAGATAAATTCTCCGATGAATCCATTGGTCAAAGGAACTCCTGTTGCTCCAAGCAAGATGATCATAAACAAGATGGCGAATTTGGGAGCGACTTTTGCCAAACCTCCCATCTGACGGATATCCCTAGTCTTGAATCTTTTATAAAGAATATCTGCGCAGTAGAACAATCCTACAACGTTAATACCGTGTGCAAAACTTTGGATCATTGCACCTTGAGCACCTTCGAAGTCAAGTCCAACACGCATTGTTACAACAGCCGATGCAAATATTCCAGCAACTATTAGCCCAACGTGAGAAAGAGAAGAATAGGCGATCAATCGTTTGCTGTCATTGGAAATCAAAGCAATCAATGCTCCATAAATGATTCCGATTACAGAAAGAATGATAACGATTTCTCCTGAAATTCCGCCAATTGCTAAAGGTGTAATTGGTAACAGATATCTCATAACACCGTAAACGGCCATCTTCAACATAATTCCCGATAATAACATCGAACCTTGTGTTGGAGAATATGTATAAGTGTCTGGTTGCCAAGTGTGGAAAGGAAATACTGGTAATTTCACTGCGAATGCAAAGAAAATAAACCAGAATATTACCGTTTGCTCGTTTGTATTAAGTGTAGCATTGTAAAGATCTGTCAAAGCAAATGATGCGGCGTGATTGTAAACGTAAATCAATCCAATCAACATAAACAAAGACCCTACGAATGTGTAAACGAAGAACTTGGTTGTGAATTTGATTCTTTTATCTTCTTGTCCCCAGATTCCGGCAATCAACCAGATTGGAATCAATGTTACTTCCCAGAAAATATAGAATAGCAATCCGTCCAAAGATGTGAAAACACCTAACAATCCGAATTGCATCAATAAAATAAGTGCATAGAAAGAATTAGGATAACCTTTGCTCTCATTGTAAGAAGAAAGAATGATCAACGGAACCAAAATGTTCGTCAATAGAACCATCAGCATACTCATTCCATCGATCCCAAAATTAAGACTACTTTTTATATAGCTCGACCAAGGATAGGTGATCTCATATTGCAATGGCGCATCTACTGTTGGATTGAAATCGAAATTTCCCAACATATAAAATGCGATGAACATCTCTGCAAGAGCAAAAGCCAATGCGATATATTTACTGGAAGGATTCTTCCAGAAAAATAGTAAACCCGAACCTACGAGAGGTAAAAGTAATAATGTTAATAGTAAACAGGACATTATTATTTCAATATAAAGTTAACAATCAATACAATTCCTATCGCCAATGACATAATCAGCACATAGTTTTCCACGTTCCCGTTTTGGAGACGTTTCGCCGCTCTTCCAGAATCCTGCGCCCCTAAACCAATAAAATTCACAATCGGGTCAAGAACTGCTTTATCAAACATAGCCGCCGCTTTTCCAGCTTCTTCAATTGGTCTTACAATGCAGGCATTATAAATCTCATCCACGAACAGCTTCTTAGCGGATAATTTTTCCCATCCAGAATATTGTTCTTCCGGAAGTGCTTTTTTCTGTTTCTTAACGTAAGTATTCTTAACAAAAAACCAAACTGTGAAGAACATTAATATCGTAGCACCTAGAAGAATCATTTCTGTGTTGAAATTAACTCCGGAAAGAGTTGCTTCCATTTCACTGAAGCTCTGCTCTGTCAATACTGGTTTCAACCATTCCAATAGTTTTGCATAATGACCATGTCCTATGAAGTGAGGAAGATTAATTAAACCTCCAACAACTGAAAGTACGGCCAAAACGATCAATGGCAAGGTCATATTCACCGGACTTTCGTGCAAGTGATGTTTTTGTTCTTCTGTACCTCTGAACTGTCCGTGGAAAGTCAAATAGTACAATCTGAACATATAAGTTGCGGTAATAGCAGCTAAAATGAATAACATTACCCAATAGATCGGGTTTTTAGCATAAGCTGCAACCAAAATTTCGTCTTTGGAAATCATACCAGATAGTAACGGGAAACCAGATATTGCCAATGTTCCGATAAGAAAAGTAGCGTGTGTGATAGGAATGTACTTTTTCAGTCCACCCATAAAACGCATATCCTGCTCGTTACTCATTGCGTGGATCACAGAACCTGCTCCTAAGAATAACAAAGCTTTGAAGAAAGCGTGTGTCATTACGTGGAACATTGCTGTTGTATAAGCCCCCAATCCTAAAGCAATGAACATGAATCCAAGTTGAGAAACTGTAGAATATGCCAAGACCTTTTTGATGTCGTTTTGACGAAGTGCATAAAAGCCTGCTAAAGCCGCAGTCAAGAATCCGATCAGTAAAATTCCGTCCTGTACTGTTGGCGCTAATGTGAATAAGAAGTTTGACCTTACAACCAAATAAACCCCAGCTGTAACCATCGTTGCAGCGTGAATCAATGCAGAAACCGGGGTTGGTCCGGCCATCGCATCCGGTAACCATGTGTATAAAGGAACCTGGGCAGATTTACCAGTTGCTCCGATGAACAAACTTGCTGTGATGAATATAATCGTTGTGCCATCTAATTCAAAACTTGAAGCATTTTGAGCGACAGAAAGATAATCGATAGCGTTAACATTGGCTGCGATCGCGAAAATCCCGATCAATAGACCAAGGTCACCAATACGGTTCATGATGAAAGCCTTTCTTGCCGCTTTTCCATAATCTTCATTGGTGTACCAGAATCCAATCAATAGATAGGAACAAAGTCCTACACCTTCCCAACCGATGAATAGGATCAGATAATTGCTTCCTAAAACCAAAAGCAACATTGAGAAGATGAAAAGATTCAGATAAGCGAAAAACTTATAGAAACCTTTATCGTGGCTCATATAACCGATAGAGTAGAGGTGTATCAATGACCCGATCCCGGTAATGATCATTACCATCATCAATGATAACTGGTCAATTTGGAAACCAAAATTAACCTGGATCCCATTCACTCTAAACCATTCGAAAGCTTTTACAATAACAGGAGCACTTTCTTTGTCAAAGCCTAAAAATATACTTGCACTGATAACAAACGAAGCGAAAACTACCAATGTTGCTAATCCTCCAACCAATATTTTAGGAAGGTTTTTTCCAAAAAGACTGTTGATAAGAAATCCAACTAAAGGTAAAAGTACGATCGCATAAACTAAATTTTCCATTCCTTTTATTATCCTCTTAATTTATTAAAAATACTTACGTCCACAGATCTGGTATTTCTGTACATCATTGCGATGATTGCCAATCCTACAGCTACTTCTGCCGCCGCAACCACCATTATGAAGAAAACCAAAAGCTGACCGTTGCCATCTCCTTTGTATGCAGAAAAAGCTGCCAATAAAAGATTCACAGAATTAAGCATCAATTCTACACATCCTAATATTACGATGGCATTTTTGCGGATCAAAACGCCTAAAACACCAAGGCAGAACAAAACTGTACTCAGAATAATAAAATATTCCAAAGGTATCTGCTGTATAAATGTATTTACATCTCCTCCCATAATCTTATAAATCTTTTTTACCGATAAGAACAGCACCTACAATTCCTGCTAAAATCAGGATAGAGGCCAATTCAAATGGCAATACATATTCGTTAAACAATAACCTTCCCAGATTTTTGGTCAAACCAACCGAATGGTCGATATTATCCACCACAGTTGTTTTTCCGGAAAGACCCCTATAAGCTCCTAACATTCCTACGAACAAGATGCAAACCGAAATAATACCAATGAATTTCGGAAGGTTCGCCTTCTTACTTTCATCTTCTTTATTAAGGTTCAGCATCATCAGAATATAAAGGAACAATACCATAATGGCACCTGTATAGACAATGATCTGAACGATTCCTAAAAATTGGGCATTGAGAAGAATATACATTCCTGCGATAGAGAACATCGTCACAATAAGTGAAAGGATGGCATATAAAGGATTCCTTGCAAATACAAAGTAAACAGCACTTGAAATTGCTAAAAATGCGACTAAGAAAAATAAAACTTGATCCATTATTTTACTGCCTTTTTTTGTTTCTCAGATTGTCTTTCTGTGATGTCAATCCTTGCATTGATTTTTTCAACCAGCTTTTCTTTACCATAGATAAAAGAATTTCTATTTTGTTCTACATCTACCAATCTGTCTGTGAGATAGATAGCGGATTTAGGGCAAGCTTCCTCACACATTCCGCAGAAGATACATCTTAGCATATTGATCTCATAGATCTCAGCATATTTCTCTTCTCTGTAAAGATGCTTCTCGTCTTTGGTTCTTTCAGCAGCCGTCATTGTTATTGCCTCTGCAGGACAAGCTACGGCACAAAGTCCACAAGCCGTACATCTTTCTCTACCTTCCTCGTCTCTTTTCAAAACGTGCTGGCCTCTCCAGATTTCGGCTCTTGGTTTCTGAACCTCCGGATAAGAATAAACTGCAGGTGCTCCTTTCATCACGGTTCTTACGGCGTGCTTAAAAGTGATTCCCATTCCTTTGAAGATCGCCGGCAGGTAGATCTTTTCCGCAATGGTCATTTCTTTATTCGAAACAACTTTTGATCTGTTAGTAAGTTTCATTTAATATAAGTTAGATGTTAGAAGCCAGATGTTAGATACTAGATTTTCAATCAAATAATCACATCACCTCATTATCAAATTTTCAATTTCAATTAATTTCCAAATGCTAAAATCACAGCACCTGTTGCAATTAGATTTACCAATGCCAATGGAATCAAAGTTTTCCATCCAAGGTGCATTAATTGATCATATCTGAATCTCGGAAGTGTCCATCTGATCCACATGAAGATCAAAATCCCGATGATCGTTTTTGTTAAAAATGCAACAATACTTAATACTCCCGCAACATTTTCTCCCCAGTTATGGGTTACCCAATCGATTCCAGGATAATTATAACCTCCGAAGAATAGAACAACCATAAATGCATTAGAAATAAACATATTCACGTATTCCCCGAACATATATAATCCTAATTTCATTGATGAATATTCGGTAGAATAACCAGTTACCAATTCAGATTCACATTCAGGCAGATCGAAAGGGTGACGGTTGGTCTCTGCCAAAGCAGCAACAAAAAATATTAAGAAAGCTAGTGGTTGATAAAGAATATTCCAGTTTATCCCAGAAATCGCAGGAATGAATCCCCAAATTTTTCCAGCAGATTGAGCTTCAGAAATTGCTTTTAGATCAAGACTTCCTGTCATCATAATGATAGAAAGTAATGCTAATCCCATTGCCAACTCATAAGAAATCATTTGAGAGGAAGCTCTGATCGCACCTAATAATGAATATTTGTTGTTAGAGGCCCAGCCTCCGATCATGATTCCGTAAACTCCAATAGAGGCCATCCCGATGATGAAAAGAACCCCAACATCGATATTGGCAACCTGAAGGTCGTAAGAAATTCCTCCGAAATTCAATGTTTTACCCCAAGGAATTACAGCTCCCGTGATCAATGAAATAAACATCACCAATGATGGTCCCAGAATGAAAAGGAATTTTTCAGCGTTAGCGGGTGTGAAATCCTCCTTAAAGAAAAATTTTCCACCGTCTGCCAAAGGCTGTAATAGTCCAAACGGTCCGGCCCTGTTTGGTCCGATTCTGTCCTGCATAATAGACGCCACTTTTCTTTCTGCCCAAGTAGAGTAGGCGGCAATAGTAAGTGCCAAAAGGAACAGCGCCAATACTAATATGATTTTAAAAGTCAGTAATTCCATATTTTAAAAGTTCAAAATTTAAAGTTCAAAGTTTAAAAAAGTTGAATTTAAATTTTTAATTAACTATCTAATTTTTCAATTTCTTTTTCGTCTGCTACACCGATCTCCTTGGCTTCCGGATTATCCAAAATATTGTAGCTGTCTGTTTTTTTCTCATAATGATTAAGAGAGATCACAGAATGTCTATCGATATGTCTTGGACCTTCGATATTCCAAAGTGCTGTGTCTTTTTTATGGAAACGACACTCATCACAGATCCAATCCTCAACTTCACCGTATTGGTCTTTTCTTGCAGTTACTCTTACAACTGTATCACCCTTCATCCAAAGTACAGCTTTTCCGCTGCATTTTGTACAAGAACAAGTTGCGTTGTAAGGTTTTGTGAACCAAACTCTGCTTTCGAATCTTGCCGTTCTATCTGTTAAGGCCCCGACTGGACAAACGTCGATCACATTTCCGATGAAATCATTGTCCAACGCTTTATTCAACATTGTTGAAATCTCTGCGTGGTCACCTCTGTAAAGGATTCCATGCTCTCTTTTTTCAGTTAACTGATTCGCAGCCAATACACATCTTGCGCAAAGGATACAACGGTTCATATTCAGTTTGATGTTTGGACCGATGTCGTCTGCATCATAAGTATTTCTCTCAAATTCTGTTCTGGTATTGGCAACACCGTGTTCGTAACCCAGATCCTGAAGGTGACATTCTCCAGCCTGATCACAAATTGGGCAATCCAAAGGGTGATTTACCAAAAGAAATTCGGTAACCGCTTTTCTACCTTCCTGTGCTTTTTCAGAAGTCAGATTTTTTACTTCCATTCCGTCCATAACACCTGTTCTACAGCTGGCAACCAATTTAGGCATTGGTCTAGGGTCTGCTTCAGAACCTTTAGAAACCTCTACCAGACAAGTTCTACATCTACCACCGCTGGTCTCCAATTTGCTGTAATAGCACATTGCTGGCGGAACAGATTTCCCACCAATTTGTCTTGCAGCTTCTAGGATAGAAGTACCAGGCAAAACTTCGGTAGTTTGTCCGTCTATGGTCACTTTAAATTTTTTGACTTCTTCGCTCATATCTTATGCTTTTGGCTATATGCGTGCAGCAATAGTCTATTTTTAATTCTTTATTTTTCTATTAAATACGTATCCGATCCCAAAATTGATCTGGTAGAATACGAAGTCCTGACTCGCTTTATCCGGCTTATTATTAAGAGTAGTTTTGATATCCGGCATATTGATATAACCGAATTTTCCTTCTACTCTTGCCATCCAATGATTCCAAAATACCAGGTCGATGTTCGTTCTCGCATCCAACCCGAATCCTGCTAAATGATATCTATCACTTCTCTCATTTCCAAAAAGCTTAACATTACTTTTCGGCATCAGTGCACCAATACCGCCTCCATAAGCCCAAAAGATGTTAAAATCTTTTTTGGATAAAATGTTCTTGTATTTTTCCAGACCCAGATTGATATAATTAAGTCCATCGGTATGTTCAAATGTCAAAAATTGCTCATCTAATAAATTGATTTGACCATTCTGAACCATATTGGCATAAGTTGGATCCGAAAAGTGTCCGTTAATATCTACAGTCTGGTTCTGATCCATCACATATTTCATATGATCCTGAGCAATTACAACAGCTAGATTATCCTTAATAAAATAAGCCAGTCTAAAATTAAATTGCGGAATCGAAAGCCTGGTCGGATCGATGTAAGCCATACTTAATTCAGAAGGTCTGTCTTTTGCTGTTACATTCTGCAAGGTAAAGTCGTAACCATTTCCTTTAAATCTGATGTCAGATTTACTAAATCCTGCTCTATTCCAACCCCAAAAAACGAACATTGTTCCCTTGGAAAACTTAGATTGGGTATATCCGGAATTATCAACTGTGTCTTGATTTTGTCCAAACAACATTGTTGTTCCTACAAAAAATACAAAAACTAATTCAAAGAACTTCTTCATTATTTCTAGTGAATTTGAAAATACAAATTCTATTAAATCTTTATTTAACTGTTACTCACAGCTGGAATAGGGTCTGCATAGTTTGCTATTCCGTAATTTTGAGTTTGGCTCAACTCAGGATTGTTAACGTGCCATTCAAACTCATCTCTGAAGTGTCTGATAGCAGCAGCAACTGGCCATGCAGCAGCATCTCCCAAAGGACAAATGGTGTTCCCTTCGATTTTTCTCTGGATGTCCCAAAGCAGATCGATGTCTTCCATTTTACCTTCTCCTTTTTCTATTTTTTTCAAGATCTTGTACATCCATCCCGTTCCTTCACGGCAAGGTGTACACTGCCCACAGCTCTCGTGATTGTAGAATCTTGCTAAAGTCATTGTATGATTGACTACACACTGGTCTTCATCCAAAACAATAAATCCACCTGAACCCATCATTGTTCCAGTAGCGAAACCACCGTCAGCAAGGGATTCATAATTCATATATCTTGGTTCTCCGTTGATGGTTTTCAGTAATAAGTTTGCAGGAACGATTGGAACAGAACTTCCTCCAGGAATACAGGCTTTCAGCTTTTTACCATTCGGGATTCCACCACAATATTCATCGGAATAAATGAATTCTTCAACCGTAATGGTCATATCGATTTCATAAACGCCTGGTTTGTTGATGTTACCGCAGGCAGAAATCAATTTAGTTCCTGTTGACCTTCCAACGCCTATTTTAGCATACTCAGCGCCACCAATTTCGATGATTGGTACAACTGCTGCAATAGATTCAACATTGTTCACAACTGTTGGTCTTTCCCAAAGACCTTTTACAGCAGGGAAAGGTGGTTTAAGTCTTGGATTTCCTCTTCTTCCTTCAAGAGATTCAAGAAGTGCAGTTTCTTCACCACAAATGTAAGCTCCGCCACCTCTTTGAACATAGATTTCCAGATCGAAACCAGTTCCTAAGATGTTTTTTCCAAGAAAACCCGCCGCTTTTGCTTCATCGATTGCTTCTTCCAAAATATCCGGGATCCAGGAATATTCTCCTCTGATATATATATAGGACGTATTGGAACCTAAAGTGTAGGACGAAATCAACATTCCTTCAATCAAAAGATGAGGAAGAAACTCCATCAGATATCTGTCCTTGAAAGTTCCCGGTTCGGATTCATCAGCATTCACGACCAAATGTCTTGGAACACCTTCCGGCTTTGCAAGGAAACTCCACTTCATTCCCGTTGGGAAACCTGCGCCACCACGACCACGAAGTCCTGAAGTTTTAACTTCTTCCAGGATTTCTTCAGGCTTCATTTTAAGAGCTTTTTCCGCAGCTTCGTAACCACCGTGTTTACGATACGTTTCAAAGTAACGGATTCCCTCTATATGTGCATTTTTAAGTAAAAGTTTTTTACCCATTTCTTTACTATTAATCTAAAGCGATGGCTCCTTGTCTGCAAAGGTCAAGAATCTCGTCAACTTTTTCTATTGTTAAATTTTCATGAAAGAATTTTCCCAATTGCATCATTGGTGCATATCCACAAGCTCCAAGGCATTCAGCTGGTTTCAAAGTGAATAACCCATCTTCAGAAGTTTCTCCATCTTTGATATTCAGTTTTTTACGAATATGGTCTAGGATATTATCACTTCCGTTCAACATACAAGGACCGGTTCTACAAACTTCCAGAACATATTTCCCGACCGGCTTCATATTGAACATCGTATAGAAGGTTGCAACTTCATACACCTCAATAGGAGTGATACTCAATAATTCTGCAACATAATCCATTACTGGAACAGCCAGCCAACCATCAAATTCTTTTTGTGCCAAATGCAAAACAGGAATAAGGGCAGACTTTTGTCTTCCTTCCGGATATCTTGCGATAATTTTATGAACCTGTGCTAAGCTTTCAGGTTTAAAAGCAATTGTTTCGCTCATATTTAAAGATTTTAGATTTTAGATCTTAGATTTTAGATGAAAATCAATGTCTAAAAATCTTATCAATTTTATAATTTTTTATTATTAACAATTTCAGATTAATTTATAATTCATAATCTAAAATTTATAATTTCAATTATGCGTCTAATTCCCCCGCAATAATATTCATACTACACATCGTTACAATCGCATCAGAGATTACAGAACCCTGAATCATTTCCGGATACGCTTGATAATAGATAAAACAAGGTCTTCTGAAGTGTAGTCTGTAAGGCGTTCTTCCGCCATCGCTCACAAGATAAAATCCTAATTCTCCATTTCCACCTTCTACAGCGTGGTAAACTTCGCCTTTAGGAACATCGGTTTCTCCCATTACGATTTTGAAATGGTAAATCAACGCTTCCATTTTCTGATATACATCTGCTTTCTCAGGAAGATAAAATTCCGGAACATCCGCATGGAATGGTCCTTCCGGCAAATTGTCGTAAGCTTGATTGATGATTTTCAATGATTCCCAAATCTCCTGCTGACGAACCATAAAACGGTCGTAAGTATCTCCCGCAGTTCCAACTGGAATGATGAAATCGAAATCTTCATAGGAAGAATAAGGCTGTGCTACTCTTACATCATAATCAACACCTGCAGCACGTAGATTTGGACCAGTAAAACCATAGCTCAAAGCTCTTTCTGCAGAGATCGCTCCTGCACCAATCGTTCTGTCCATAAAGATCCTGTTTCTTTCCAAAAGATTACAAAATTCTTGAAATCTAGGTGGGAAAGTTTTTAAGAAATCTTTTAATAACTCGTGGAACTTGGGTGTGAAATCTCTTTCGAATCCCCCGATTCTTCCCATATTGGTTGTCATTCTCGCCCCACAGATCTGCTCATACATATCGTAGATACGTTCTCTTTCGATGAACATATAGGTAAGACCAGTAATTGCTCCAGAGTCCATGCCTGTTACGCCATTACAAATCAAATGGTCACCGATTCTTGCCAATTCCATTAAGATAACACGCATATAATCTACACGTTTTGGAACTTTGACACCGATCAGTTTTTCTATTGTCATATGCCAACCAAGGTTATTGATCGGAGCAGAACAATAGTTCATACGGTCTGTAAGTGTAGTGATTTGAGCAAAGTTTCTTCTTTCAGAAATTTTTTCAAATGCTCTATGGATATAACCAACAGTCTGCTCTGCGTGAAGGATTCTTTCCCCATCCATTGTAAGAACGTTCTGAAAAATCCCGTGAGTCGCAGGGTGAGTAGGTCCAAGGTTCAGCGTGTACAACTGTCCGTCGATCTGTTCCTTGCTGTCGTATTGGTTAAGTATATTAGATAATGAGTTGTCTTTCATATTCATTATAATTGATAATTGATATTTGATAATCGATAATCATTTATCTCTCATCATTTATCATTTATATTTATCTTATCTTCCAAACATTGCATCGTTCTTGTCAGTTCTTGTTCCGTCTTCCAAACGATATTCCTTCAGCATTGGATGATATCCTAGGTCTTCCATATTAAGGATAGGTCTCAGATCCGGATGTCCTTTGAATTTTATTCCGTAGAAATCATAAGTTTCTCTTTCCATCCAGTTCGCTCCGGCGTATAACTCTACAAGAGAATCAACCTCGATGTTTTCTCTGGACATAAAGATTTTCAGACGCAATCTGAAATTCGCCATCAAATTATGCAAATGATAAACAACGCCTATTTCTTTCTCAGGAGTTTCAGGGTAATGAATGCCACAGATATCAGTTAGGAAATTAAATTCCAAAGTTGAATCTTTAAGATAGTGAATCACCTTCTTGATATCATCTTTTTTGATTTCAATTGTCAGCATTCCATAAGGTTCTGAACTTGAAATTACAGATTCAGGAAATTCTCTTGTGATAGCTTCTAATACAAATTCGTTCGTCATTCTTCCCTTAGTTACTTATGTTATAAGAATCCAATAAATGCTGATATTCAGGTGTATCTCTTCTTCTTATGCTTTCGCTTTCTGCCAAAGCCTGAACCTGCATTACACCTTCGATAATCTGCTCCGGTCTTGGCGGACATCCTGGAACATAAACGTCAACAGGGATGATTTTATCAATTCCCTGAAGAACTGAGTAAGTATCAAAAATACCACCACTGGAAGCGCAAGCCCCAACAGCAACAACCCATTTTGGCTCAGCCATCTGGGTGTAAACTTCTTTCAGAACTGGTCCTAATTTCTTAGAAATAGTTCCGCAAACCATCAACATATCTGCCTGTCTTGGAGAGAAAGAGTTTCTTTCCATCCCAAATCTTGATGCATCGTATGTTGGATTCAATGTCGCCATAAATTCGATTCCACAACAAGAAGTTGCAAACGGCAAAGGCCAAAGTGAGAACTTTCTTGCCATCCCGATCACACTGCTTAGTTTCGTTGCGAAAAATCCTTCTCCTTCATATCCTTCCGGAGCTGGCGCATCTGTTCTTATTACTGGTTTTTTATCTGACATTTTTAGTGATTTTAGATTATAAATGTTAGATTGTAAATTATTGTTAATGTTAACTTTAATTTAGAATTTTGACATTTAAAATTTCTAATTATTTTAATTATTTATCCCAATCCAATGCGCCTCGTTTCCATACATAGAAAAACGCCACAAAGAAAATGGCTACGAATGTAAGAACCGCTAAAAAGCCCTCCATTCCAAATTCTCTGAAGTTGACAGCGTAAGGATAAAAAAATACGATTTCTATATCGAAGAGTACAAACAATACGGCAGTTAGGAAATACTTGATAGAAAAAGGTGTTCTGGCATTACCTTCTACAGCAACTCCACATTCCCAGCTCTGATTTTTTACAGAATTTCCTTTCTTCTGTTGCGGTCCCAAGAAATGAGCGCCCAGCAAAGAAATGATGACGAAACCAAGACCAACCCCTGCTTGAATCAGTATAGGAATATAATTTTCGGGTAAATTCATAAAGTCTAAATTTAACTATGCAAAAATACTAAATAAAGATTTAATATATTAAATTATCGGCCTTATGTAGAGCAGACAAAAGTCTCTTTTTGAAAATTTAGAATTGTTATAAATAAGGATTTATTGGTCTTTCTTGCCTATCTTCTTAAGAACAAGATAAGCAATGTATGCGATGTATAGAAATAATACGCTGGCAAACAAGATGTTGATGACAGTATCTGACCTTTCATCTTTTACGGGTTTGTAAAAATTATAAGCTACGAACAGAATAATCAGACCAGCGTAGATGTAGAGTTGCTTTTTCAATTGGATAGATTTTTAGAGGTCAAGATTTTGGGTTGAATTATGATTTAGTTAAACAACTGTTTAACCAAATCAATCTGCAATGTTCAGCGAGTAAGTTCTTCTGCTTTTATGATGAACCGGATGATAATCCTGCCAAAGAACTTGTACATTCTTGTTTTCTTCTAATTCGGGATTGGTTTCCAAGAATTTGATTCCTTTGCTTTTTAGATTCATTTGTATAGATTTGAAAATCATAGAAGTAACACCACGTCTTTGGTATTCCGGATGGATTCCTATCAGATAGAAATTAGCTCTGTCATTTTTCTTTCCGGCTTGTAAAAAATGCCACCAAGCAAAAGGGAAAAGCTTTCCGTTGGCTTTCTGCAAAGCTTTGGAATAAGAAGGCATTGTAATCGCAAAAGCCACCAAATTATCATTCTCGTCCGCAACACAAGTGATATAATCTTTATCAATAAAACTGAAGTATTTCTCTTTGTAAGATTTGATTTGCTCGTCCGAAATTGGTGTGTAAGTTGAAAGCGATTTGTAAGTTTCATCCAAAAGCTTAAACATCGGTTCTACATAAGGAAGAATCTCTTTTTTGTTATTAAACTTTAAAGTTCTCAATTTGTATTTCTGAGCAATCAAAGCACTGAATTTCTCTATTTTTTCTGGTAAAACGTCAGGGAATTGCAATTCAAATTCTACCCACTCTTTTTCCTTAACCAAGCCTAATTTCTCCAGATGTTTCGGATAATATTCGAAGTTGTAGATTCCAATCATTGTTGCCAATTTATCAAACCCGAAAATCAACATTCCGGCTTTGTCAAGATTCGTAAATCCCATTGGACCTTCGATTTTATCGATTTGATTTTCTTTGGCGAATTTGATAGCTTCGTCAATCAAAGCTTTGGAAACTTCCTCGTCATCAATAAAGTCAATCCACCCGAATCTCACTTTTTTGATTCCTAATTCCTGAGCTTCCTTATTATTAATCATCACCGCAATTCTACCAACGATTTTATCATTTTTATAAGCTAAAAATTGTTTCGCCTGGGAATATTGCAACGCAGGATTTTCATCCTTATTCCAAATGTCTTTTTCATCGTTGATTAAAGGTGGAACAAAATTCGGGTTGTTCTTGTACAATTCCATCGGGAATTTTATGAATTTTATCAAATCACTTTCCGTAACCACTTGCTTTATAATGATGTTTTCCATATTCTTGCTTATCAATAAGACAAAGATAGTTTTTAAGGTAAAATGTGCAATGCTTTGGCATAATTTTTACTCAAAAATCATAGATTTATTTTAATGTAAATTTTATTAAAAATGACTGGTTATTATTTAATTATTGGGATTTCTATGTTGTTTAGCTGGATTGTTTCCTCTAGGCTGAAATCGAAATTCGAATACTACTCCAAGGTCCACCTCAGAAATGGACTTTCCGGAAAAGAAGTTGCTGAAAAAATGTTGAGAGATAATGGGATCAATGATGTTCAGGTCGTTTCAGTTCCGGGACAGCTGACAGACCATTATAACCCAGAAACTAAAACTGTAAACCTCTCAGAAGCTGTTTATATGCAGAGAAATGCGGCTGCAGCTGCAGTTGCTGCGCACGAATGCGGGCACGCTGTTCAACATGCTGTCGGTTATTCTATGTTGCAATTGAGGTCGAAAATGGTTCCCATTGTCAATATCAGTTCAAACTTATTACAATTTGTTTTGTTTGCAGGCATTGCAATTATGGCCGCGACAAGAAGTATCGATAATCCCAATGGAAACACCACTGTTTTAGCGATTGGGGTCGTTCTTTTTGCAGTGACAACTTTATTTGCATTTATCACTTTACCTGTGGAATATGATGCCAGCAACCGTGCTTTGAAGTGGCTGGAATCTAGCGGAACAGTTTCAAGAGAAGAATATGCAGGTGCGGAAGATTCTTTAAAATGGGCGGCCAGAACTTACGTTGTTGCAGCATTGGGTTCATTGGCGCAGCTACTTTATTTTGCATCTATGTTATTAGGAAATAGAAGGAATTAAAAGTTATGAAAAATTAAATTCCAGCAGCATCTCGGACAACTCGTCTGAGATGTTTTCTTTTTTAGAGGTTTTGAAGCTGGCTTTGATGGTGCAGATGTCCTCAGCTTCGAAGGAAATAATTTTTGCATCATATTTATTCAATAAAGTGAAAATGAGATTCTGCTGGGAGAATTTGAACTTTAGTTCGATTTTCGATTCTAATTCTTTCGTGACGATGTTGGCCTGCTCCAAGGTATATTTTGCAGATTCTTTGTAAGCTTTTACCAATCCGCCGACGCCTAATTTGGTCCCGCCGTAATATCTTATCACGACAACTAAAATATTCGTGATCTGATGAGCAAGAAGCTGATTGTAAATTGGTAAACCCGCACTTCCAGATGGTTCTCCGTCGTCATTCGCCCGATAATTTTCTCCATTGATCCCAAGTCTGAAGGCATAGCAGTGGTGTGTAGCTTTTGGATGAATTGATTTTAATTGATTTAATGATTCCTTAATATCAGATTCAGAATTGACTGGATATGCAAAACCAATGAATTTGCTTCCTTTCTCTTTGAGCAGGATATCTTCAATCGGTTTTTCTATGGTTTGGAATTCAAACATTCATCAAAAATATAAATTCCTGAGAGAATTTAAATTTATTTGAATTCAATTATTATCTCAAAATGTAAGAATGTATTGGTGTTTATTGGTATAGTATTGGAATTATCAAACGTTGAATAGAAAATTCTTAAAGAAATCTTAAGGAAATAAAATTCAGTGAATTAATTTTTGCGTAATTTTGCATTCAAATTTTTTTTAAATCAATGCCTAATATAATAATCATTGGCTCCGGAAGTTATATCCCGGATAACGTAATAGAAGGTTCTCATTTCAAGGACTCGGTTTTCTATGATGATAATAATCAATTGATTGAGAAACCTACAGGGGAGATCATCGAGAAGTTTGTAGATATTACAGAAATCGAAAGAAGGAGATATATCGATCTGGAAGATTTCAACTCGGATTTGGGTTACAGAGCTTCTGTCGAGGCTATTGAAGATGCAGGAATTGATAAAGAAGAGATTGATTACATCATCTACGCAACCAATTTTGGAGAAGTAGATGCGGAAGGTGTCCCTAATTTTATGCCGTCTCTTTCTGCAAGATTGAAAGGAAAATTGGGAATCAAAAGAAGAGATTGTGTCAATTATGATATGATTTTCGGATGTCCGGGCTGGGTAGAGTCTTTGATTCTTGCCGATACGATGATAAAAGCCGGAAAAGCTAAAACTGTTTTGGTTGTTGGTGGGGAGACTTTGAGTAGAGTGACCGACCCTTATGACCGAAATAAAATGATTTTTGCAGATGGAGCGGGAGCGGTTGTGGTAACTGCAACCGATGATACTACGGTTGGAATAATTGCAGACAACACACTTTGTGATAACGGCGAAGAACTTTGTTATCTGGAAAACGCACCATCATTGAATTTGGACCATGACCAAAGCAAACTTTACATCAGAATGAGAGGTCGTAAAATCTACGAATATGCTCTGAAAAATGTCCCTGATGCAATAAAATCAACAATTGATAAAGCGGGTCTTGATATTTCTGATATCAAAAAAATATTGATTCATCAGGCTAATGCAAAGATGGATTATGCGATGATCGGCAGACTTTTCAAATTATACGGGCAAAAAGATTATGACCATGCCATCTCCCCGATGACGATTCAGGAATTGGGTAATTCTTCTGTGGCAACGGTTCCGACTTTATTCGATTTGATTAGAAAAGGTAAAATGGAAGGTCAGGAATTTATTGCTGGTTCTCATATCATATTTACGTCTGTGGGAGCAGGGATGAACATCAATTGTGTAGTTTACAGGTTTCCGGAAGGGAAAATTTAAAATAGATCAAATTGAATTAAAGTAAAATTCGATTTTAAACGTTTATAATACAAAAGGAATGAGTTTTTTATTCCTTTTGTTTTTTTATATCATTGTATGCAAAAGAATATTTTATTTCTCCTTGGGATCTTTTTAGTTCTGGAGACCTATGTTTACCAAGCTTTTAAAACGGTTTATACCAATCAAAATGCTAGATTTGTCTATTGGATTCCAACGATTCTGATTTATACTTTTCTGATTTATTCAGTGGTTACCTTTAACAGAGCTTCTCATAAATACTTGAATTTCCAGATTGTTTTTTCTGTAATTCTAATTTTTGTTTTGCCGAAGATTCTAGTCGCTATCTTCCTTTTGATTGAAGATATTGTCAGACTTTTGAATTTCGGTTACAATTATATAGCGACAGAAAATCATAACTATCCTTCGAGAAGGAAGTTTATAAGCTTGGTTGGACTTGGTTCAGGAGCTATTTTAGCTGGAATTGTTTTGGATGGAATTATCTTCGGGAAATACCGTCATAGAGCTAGGGTTGTAAGGCTAAAACTGAAAAACCTGCCAGAGAGTTTCAAAGGTTATAAGATCGTTCAGATCTCTGATGTTCATAGCGGGAGCTTCCAAAATCCTAAACATTTGCAACATGCTATTGATTTGATCAATGAGCAAAATGCAGATCTTATTTTGTTTACTGGAGATATGGTGAACAATTATGCGGATGAGTTTATCCCATTCATCGATTTGTTTTCTCAAATCAAAGGGAAGGATGGGAAATTTGCAGTTTTAGGAAATCATGATTATGGTGAATATGGAGTGTGGAAAAACATTGATGAACAAAAAAATAATATTCCGAAGCTGATAGAAAACGAGCGAAGAGCTGGTTTTGAAATGTTGAGAAATGAACATAGGATCATTGAAAGAGATGGCGAAAAATTATACATTCTTGGTGTAGAAAACTGGGGGATCCCACCGTTTCCGCAATTTGGAGATTTGGATAAAGCTTCCGAAAATGTACCTGTAGAAGCTTGTAAAATTCTAATGTCGCACGACCCGTCGCATTTTGATGCTGTGGTGAAAAATCATCCGAAAAACATCCAATTAACACTTTCTGGACACACGCACGGGATGCAATTCGGGATCGACCTGAAAAACTTCAAATGGTCGCCGGTAAAATACAAATATCCCAAATGGGCAGACTTATATCAAAGTGGAGATAAATATCTTTATGTCAATCGTGGATTTGGTGTCATCGGTTATCCTGGTAGAGTAGGAGTGCTGCCGGAGATTACAGTTTTTGAATTAAGTTAAAATCTTCTAAAAAAACTATCGTAATTAATACGATAGTTTTTTGTTTTATTTATTCAAATTTTCAACTCTCACTGCATCCGGAACCATGATCTCGTAGTTACCGCCATAAGAAATGATTTCTCTCACAATGCTACTGCTGATATAGGATTTTCCGGATGATGTCAGAAGGAAGATAGTTTCAACCGTGTTTTCTCGGGTCAAAGCTCTGTTGGTTTGCGCAATTGACTTTTCAAATTCAAAATCTGCAGGATTTCTGAGTCCTCTCAAAATGAAATTCACGTTTTTACTTTTACAATAATCGATTGTCAAGCCTTCAAAATCATCAACTTCCACATTTGGAAATTTTTCGAATGTTTTTCTGATGAACTCTTTACGTTGTTCAAGCGAGAACATATATTTTTTCTGAGAATTCTTTCCGATGGCAATAATGATTTTGTCGAACAACGGGACAGCGCGCTCCACAATATCATAATGACCCAGAGTGATTGGGTCAAACGACCCTGGAAAAACAGCAATTTTCATAGAAATTTTAAATTTTAGATTATGAATTTTAGATTTCTCAAATAATTTAAAATCTAAAATTTATCATTTATAATTATTTGTTAAGTGCTTTTTCTACTTCGTTTCCACAAAGGTCTTTGATGGAGATTCCATAGATTTTTGCCTGTTGCGGAAGGATGCTTGCCGGGGAAAACCCGGGATTTGTATTCATTTCCAAAAGATGTGGGATTCCGTCAACGATGATGAATTCTGAACGGGAAAATCCACTCATTCCAAGCGATTTGTAAGCTTTTATGGAAATTTCTTCAACCTTTTTTCTGGTTTCTTCATCAATTCTTGCAGGAGTAATCTCTTGAGAAGCACCTTCATACTTGGCTTCGTAATCGAAGAATTCTTTATCCGGAACAATTTCCGTAATTCCTAAAACAATTACTTCGCCTTTGTAATCCAGAACACCAACGGAAACCTCCATTCCATTAAGAGCACTTTCAATAAGGATTTCGTCATCTTCTTTATATGCTATTTCAAGCGCGCTTTTAAGCTCGCTTTTTTCTTTCACTTTAGAAATTCCAAGAGAAGAACCGCTTTGATTGGGCTTTACGAAAAGCGGAAGCCCAAGTTTTTCTACAATCTCGTCGTCAGAAACTTCCTCACCATTTCTCAGATAAATACTTTTTGCAGAAGGAATTCCGTATTTTGATAAAACAGCTAAAGTATCTTTTTTGTTGAATGTCAATGCACTTTGATAGAAATCGCATCCTGTATATTTTTGTCCGATGGCATCCCAGTAAGCTTGTAAGATCCCGTTTTCGCCTGGTGTTCCGTGGATGATATTGAAACAAACATCAAAGTTGAGGATGTCTCCATCACCGATGTTGACAGAGAAATCTGCCTTGTTGATGAATCTTTTCTTGTTGTTTTCATCTAGAAAATACCATTCATCTTTTAGAATTACTACTTTATAAACATCATAAAGTTCACGGTCAAGCGAATCGAAAATCAGTTGTCCGCTTTTAAGGGAAACTTTGTATTCATCAGAATAACCGCCCATTACAACGGCCACGTTTTTTTTACTCATTCTAAAATTTTCTTGAAAACAAATGTAGAGATTTTATGAAAAAATACAGATTAAATCTTTCAATTATTTTAATAAAGAAATAATTTCAAATAAGGCCAGTAAACCAAAGTGCCAACACAAATGGAAACAATAACAGAAAGTAGAACTGCGCCACCAGCCAAATCCTTGATGATTCCGATTCTTTGGTCAAATTCCGGTTGGATGTAATCACAGATTTTTTCGATGCAAGTATTGACGGTTTCTGTAATTAAAACGATGAAGCTTGTGATAAGGATCAGGCAAGTCTCAAAAGGGTCAAGTCCAAAAAAAACAATCAGAAAAAGATTAATGATCAACCCGAAAATTTCAATCTGAAAATTGCGTTCATTTCGCAAAATCCACAGTAATCCTTTGATTGTAAATTGAACACTTTTATAAAATGGAGGTTTTTTCATTCTTGATTTACTAAAATTAAATTTCTGATTCTTTTTTTTAAAATCTTTGCTGAATTTTACATCTTTGCGAGCCTTAAAATATTTTCAATAATTTTAAAAAAAATCTTTGCGGACTTTGCGTTTAAAAATTCAGCAATAATCAAATTTTCACAAAGTTATCCAAACTTATTTTACTCCAATTCAAAAATTGTTAATAACTAAATAAAATCAAGTTTTAAAATCGAACCGAAATCATTATATTTGTGGAATTGAAATAAATACAGTTTATGAGATTTATTGTTGCCAGTGGCGATTTGCAAAAAGCTTTACAGACGGTGAGTGGCGTGATTTCCGGTTCACAATCCAGACCAATTTTGGAGAATTTTCTTTTCGAGTTAGACCAGAACTTGTTGACAGTTACGGCTTCTGATGGTGAAACGACGTTGATCACTTCTCTTGAAGTGAAGTCGGATGATAAAGGAAAATTAGCAGTTCCAGGGAAGATTTTTCAGGATTTCCTGAAAACTTACGGTGAACAGCCTTTGACTTTGGCGGTTAAAGATTCTGAAGACGGAAACGGAAGCGTTTTGGAAATTTTGGATGAAAAAGACAATTTCGCAGTGGCTTTGGATAATGCGGACGATTATCCTGAATTGCCGGAATTTGATGCATCTCAGAAAGTAACAATTGGAGGAGGAATTTTAGCAGAAGCTTTGGCTAACACTTTGTTTGCTACAAGTAATGATTCTCTTCGTCCTGTGATGACTGGTGTTTTGTTTCAGTTCAAAGAAGATGAGACCAATTTTGTTTCCACAGATTCTCACAGATTGGTGGTTTACAAGAGAACAGATATTGTGCATCCGGAGACTTTGGAGTTCATTATGCCAAAGAAACCTTTGTCAATTTTCAAAAATATCCTGAACAATTCCAACGAAGATGTTGTGATTGAATTCAGTGATAATATGGCGAAATTCACATTCGGAAATAATATTTGGATCTGTCGTTTGATTGACGGAAAATATCCAAACTACAATGCGGTAATTCCAAAAGAAAATCCAAACGTTTTGACGATCAACAGAAGCTTGCTTTTAGGTTCTATCAGAAGAGCATCTATTATGTCAAACAAATCGACCAATCAGGTAAGATTCAAATTGTCCGGCAACGTTCTTCACCTTCACGCAGAAGATACAGAATACGCAAACAAAGCGGATATGCAGATTCCTTGCGACTATAACGGTGATGATATCAACATCGGTTTCAGTTCAAAATTCCTGACAGAGATGTTATCAGTTTTAGGTTCTGATGATATCACGATGAAAATGTCTCAGCCAAACAGACCGGGAATTGTAGAGCCAGTTGATGGGCTGGAGGAGAATGAAAGTATCCTGATGCTGTCAATGCCTGTGATAGGTTTATAATTTTAAAATTGATCATATTTAAAATTTGAGATTTGAAATTCAGGTCTCAAATTTTAGTTTAAATTAATAACTATTTTTTAACATAAAAACAACGGAATATGACAACGTTCACATTTGAAGCGGATAAATCCGAAGTTGAGAAAATCCGCACAATTTTAAAAGCACTTGGTGTCAAAAAGCTCAAGGTAAAAGAAGATGTTTCTGAATCAGCTGAAAAAATAAAATATTCTCGCAAAGAATTTGGCGAGATGCTTGATGAATCAAAGAAAAGCAAAAGTGATAAATTGCTGAATTCAAAAGATGATGTCAAAAATCTTTTTGATTCTTTATGAATTTTTCTGTAAGTTATACGGATAAATTTCTGGATGATTTGAGAAAACATAAAAAATCCGGACAAAAACAATTGCTGTCAAAAGTAGAACGTTTCATTACGGAATGCTTAGAAAATCCGAGAATTGGAATTGGAAAACCAGAACAGCTCAAACATCGAAAAATTGAAACTTGGTCTAGAGAAATCAACAAACAACACCGTTTGGTTTACGAAATAGAATCTGATAATGTTCTTATGCTTTCAGCTTGGGGACATTATGATGATAAATAAAGTTATTCTTCATTCAGTAATTCAAGATTATAGCAAGCAATTCTGCTTCCGTCATCATAATCATATCCAAGATTAGGAACACCTGGACTAAACCAAATTTCCTTAACACCTAATGTATTAACTTCAATCACATAAGTAGTCGCAACTAATCCTTCTTGTTTATAAAATCCATTAATTGGATAATTAATTTTTATTGTTTTCCCATTTAATTTTGTTTTAAAAGTGACGATTTTATTTTTGAAATCAAAGATATGACGTGTCACTTCTTTATTTGTTTGAATAATAACTCCATCAACTTCTTTATCATTTTCAAAACTAATATAAGAAAAGACCTTATTTGTCAAATCTATATTAGAATCGTTCGAAATGTTTTTGCCGTATAAATTTTTATTGTTTTCTAAATCATTATTTTGTTTGATTGATAGCCAAAAGATGCTCAAAAATATAACTAGACTCGCAATAATGATAACAATTGCTGTTTCGTGTTGTTTGAAATATTTCATTAGATTATAGTTTTGCTAATGTCAAAATTATAATTATGTTTTTAAAGTTTTTTATGCAAAACCGTAATATTTAATGGTTTTTAATTTTTTTTTAAATTAATTCTCCGGACTATCACTTTCCAGTCTCTCAAAAAATCACGATATTTGCTAACTTAAACTTTGTCAAGTTTTACGCCTTTGTGAACTTAATAAGTTTTTAAAATAAAAAAAATCTTTGTGCACTTTGTGTCCAAAAAATTCAAATATAAAAAAGAATGAAAATTTCTAATAATTGGCTTAAAGATTATATCAAAACAGACCTTAACTCAGAAAAAATCAGTGCATATCTTACCGATATCGGTCTGGAAGTGGAAGGTGTTGATAAATTCGAAAGCGTAAAAGGGAGTCTGGAAGGAATTGTTGTAGGTAAAGTTTTAACTTGCGAAAAACATCCGAATGCCGATAAATTGAGCAAAACAACTGTTGATGTTGGAAACGGAAAAGTTCTGGAAATCGTTTGTGGTGCGCCTAATGTTGCCGCTGGACAGACAGTTCCGGTTGCTGTGGTTGGAACAAAGATCTATGCAAAAGACGGAAGTTATTTCGAAATCAAAAAGGCTAAAATCCGTGGCGAAGTCTCTGAAGGGATGATCTGTGCCGAAGATGAATTGAGTTTGAGCGATGACCACGCCGGAATTATGGTTTTGGACGAAACAAAATATGAAGTTGGAACACCATTCGCCGGTTATTTTGAATTGACAAACGATGAGGTTTATGAGATTGGATTGACGCCAAACAGGACCGACGCCATGTCACATTATGGTGTTGCAAGAGATTTACAGGCTTTTGTGTCTTCTAATAATTTGAAGTCAGAATTCACGAAACTAGAATCCCAAGCTCTAAACATCGAAGGCGCTCACGATTTCAAATTAGAAGTTGAAGATTCTGAACTCACGCCAAGATATTTGGGCGCTGTCATTGAAAATGTAGAAATCAAAACTTCTCCGGATTGGTTGAAAGATAGGCTGAAAGCCATCGGACTTACACCAATTAATAATGTTGTAGATATTACCAATTATATTCTCCACGGACTTGGACAGCCGCTTCACGCTTTTGATGCTGATAAGATCACAGGAAAAACTGTGAAAGTTGGAACTGTAAAAGCAGGGACGAAATTCAAAACACTTGATGGGGTTGAAAGAACTTTGAACGGTTCAGAAATCATTATCAAAGACGGAAAGGACAAGCCAATGTGTATTGCTGGCGTTTTCGGTGGCAGCGAAAGTGGTGTTTCTTCTGAGACGAAAACTATTTTCCTGGAAAGTGCTTATTTCAATCCGGTTGCGATTAGAAAAGCTTCCAAATCTCATGGATTAAATACGGATGCATCTTTCCGTTTCGAAAGAGGCGTAGATCCAAATAATGCAAGAACAGCTTTGACTCACGCTATCAATCTGATTCAGGAACTGGCTGGCGGAAAGTTAGTTGGAGAGATTTTGGAGTATTATCCGGAGAAAATCAAAGACCATTATGTGGTTTTCAGATACTCGAAATTAGACCAGATCTTGGGGACTAAAATCCATAGAGAAAAAATCAAAGAAATTTTAAAATCTCTTGATATTCAGATCCTTAATGAAATTCAAAACGGTCTTGAACTATCTGTTCCTGTTTACAGAGCAGATGTGACCAGGGAAATTGATGTCATCGAAGAAGTTTTGAGAATCTACGGTTACAACAAGATCGATGCACCTAAGAAAATCTCTTTCACGCCTGTTAAACTGAGTTTTGATGATCAGGATGCTCTGGAAAATTCTTGGGCAAGAACATTGCAATCCAACGGTTTTCACGAAGTGATGAACAACTCACTGACTTCTGTAAAAGATGAAACCAATGCTGTGAAATTGCTTAATCCTTTAAGTAATGATTTGGCATTCATGAGAAAATCTCTGTTAGAAGGACTTTTGGAAAATGCAATTTATAATATCAACAGAAAATCTTCCGATATCAAGTTTTTTGAATTAGGGAAAATTTATCATAAGAAAGAGAAATACGAAGAAAGGAAGCAGCTAGCGATTTTGACTTCGGGAAGAGAAGTTGCAGAAAACTGGCTTCAGCCAAAAAGCGCAACGGATTTCTATTATCTGAAAGCTTATATCAAAGTTCTTCTAGAAAAACTGAATCTAGATTTACAAGAGTCTGCATTGACTGACGAACGTTTTTCAGATGCTTTGGAAATCAAATCTGACGGAAAAACTATAGCAAGAATAGGAAAGGTTAGTCCTCAAATGTTGAAAGATTTCGATATCAGTCAAGAAGTTTTCTATGCAGAAATCGAATTGGAAACTTGTCAGGCTTTAAGGACAAAAGAAAATTTGAAATTCATAGATATTCCTAAGTTCAACAAAATCAGAAGAGATTTGGCGTTGTTGGTTGACAAGACGATTACTTATGCAGAATTGTACGAGTTGGCAAAATCCAACAAATCACCTTTCTTGAAGAATATTAATTTGTTCGATGTTTATGAAGGTAAAAACCTTCCGGAAGGCAAAAAATCTTATGCATTAAGTTTTGAACTTCTGAACGAAGAAAAAACTCTTGAGGACAAAGATATTACTGAAGTAATGAATTCTCTTATCAGATCTTTTGAAAAAGAATTCAAAGCTGAGTTAAGATAATTAATTTGAAATTATATAAATCAAAATCGGGAAATTTCTCCCGATTTTTTTATTTTTATGGAAAATTAAAACCATGAAAAAACTATTGACCTCTTTTTTGCTAATAGCGAATTTAACTTCTGCGCAAACGTATAATTGGGAAGCTTTAAGCTCTCCGCCATCTACGACAGGACGATACGATGATGTTTTTTTCCTTAACGAAAATCTTGGCTGGGCTGCAAGGGGAGGAAACGGGACAGTGTTCAAAACAACCGATGGCGGTGCTAATTGGACAGAGCAGATTGTAAGTTCACAGGCTGGGCAATACTTTAGAAATATAGAATTTCTGAATGAGAATATCGGTTTCTTGGGAACACTCAATAATAATTTTTATAAAACCACAAATAGCGGAACAACTTGGACCAGAGTCAATAATATATCACCTTATCCCTTGGCTATTTGTGGATTAGATACTGTCGGAACCTCCACTGTTTATGGCTGTGGCGCTTGGTTTTCACCAGCTTATGTTATCAAATCAACCGATTCTGGAAACACTTGGAAGTATATCAATATGTCAGCTTATGCTACGGCACTTGTCGAGATTTTGTTCATTGATGAAAATGTCGGTTTTGTTTCAGGAAGTGACGAACAAGGCGCAGTGATTTTAAAAACGACAAATGGGGGCGATTCCTGGACCAAAATATATAGTGCGGGAGATTATGGTGACTATGTATGGAAAATGCAGATTTTTCCGGATAATAAAACAATTTTCGGCTCAATCGAATCTGAAACTCAAGGAAAATTGCTGAAAACTTTTGATGGCGGATCAACTTGGCAGACCAAGGATTTTCCTGATCCTTATGTGCAGGCCGTTGGTTTTGTTTCCGAGACGCACGGTTGGATGGGCGGTCATAATTCAGGCTTTATGGAAACTTTTGATGGTGGAAATACTTGGGTCAATAATAATCTTGGAGGTTCGCTTAACCGTATTTTTTTCGTTAATGGGACTACAACATTTGCTTCGGGAAATCAGATTTATAAGATGACGACAACAGGATTGGCAAGCAATGAAGCAGAAAATGGAAAAGTTCAAAATCTCAAAATTGAGGTTGCTCCAAATCCAATAAAAGACCAACTGAATTTGAATATTCATTACATCCATTCCGACCATATCATTATTGGATTGTATGATTTGACAGGGAAGTTTTTAGGAAATGTTTTAAAAGATGATATCAATCAAAAAGGATTAAAAAAATATTCGTTGGATTTCAAATATCCTGCTGGAGAATATCTTTTGGGAGTTCATTCCAATCTAGGACGACAATCTATAAAGATCATCAAGAAATAATTTTTATAGGAGCTTATCCCGCTAGTAGTTTATCCTGAGCTTGTCAAAGGATTATATTTTTTTCTTTTTAAGAAAAAGGAAAAGGATGTCGCTGCTATCGGGGCTATGGAGTTTGTCCTTTTCAGAGATTTTGATATTAATTATAGAAACCACCAATCAAAAGTCATCCTAATTCAAAATCATTCCAAACTCAATTTTTGTAACTTTGCACCGATGAACTCGTTAGTTGATAAATACAATATTCCAGGTCCGCGTTACACGTCTTACCCAACTGTTCCTTATTGGAACGAAGCTGATTTTACCGCAGACCTTTGGAAAACATCCGTTATAAGATCTTTTTCAGAAAGCAATGCCGAAGAAGGGATTTCCATATATATTCATTTGCCTTTTTGTGAGGCACTTTGTACTTTTTGTGCCTGTCACAAAAGGATTACGAAGCAACATTCTGTAGAAGTTCCCTATCTGGAAAGCGTATTGAAAGAATGGAAATTGTATTTGGAATTGTTCAATGAAAAACCAAAATTAAAGGAACTTCATTTAGGTGGCGGAACGCCAACATTTTTTTCTCCTGAAAATTTGAAAACAATGTTGACTGGGATTTTTGATACGGTTGAAATTGCCGAAAATCAAGAATTCAGTTTCGAAGGCCATCCAAATAATACGACAAAAGAACATCTTCAGACTTTGTTTGATCTAGGCTTTAACAGAGTGAGTTTTGGCGTTCAGGATTATGACCCGAAAGTTCAGAAAGCAATCAACAGGATACAGCCATTTGAGAATGTGAAAAACGTGACAGAATGGGCTAGGGAGATTGGTTACAAAGGAATCAGCCACGATCTGGTTTTCGGATTACCTCACCAAACTTGGGAAGCAACCGAATATACCATCAGAAAGACTTTGGAACTGAAACCAGACCGATTGGCTTTCTATTCTTATGCGCACGTTCCTTGGGTGAAAGGCGTTGGACAAAGAGGTTTTGATGAAAATGATCTGCCAAGCGGCGATGAGAAAAGAAGGCTTTATGAAGATGGTAAAAAACTGTTGGAAGAACTTGGCTACATAGAGATTGGAATGGACCATTTTTCTTTGGAGCACGATGATCTTTATCAATCGTTGACTCAAAAAAGATTACACCGTAATTTTATGGGTTACACATCCAGCAAAACCCAGTTGATGGTAGGTTTGGGAATGTCTGCAATCTCAGATTCCTGGTATGCTTTTGCCCAGAATGTGAAAACTGTGGAAGAATATCAGAAGATTGTGGAAGAAGGAGAAATTCCTGTTTTCCGAGGGCATATTTTAGATGAAGAAGACTTGATCATCAGAAAACATATTCTGAATCTGATGTGCCAATTGGAAACGAGCTGGGACTTGCAAACGTCTTTCCCTGAAATCGAAAATGCTTTAGAAAAATTAAAAGAAATGGAATCCGACGGTTTGGTAGAAATTTCTGACAAACAAATTAAAATTACTGAAAAAGGAAGAGCTTTTACACGAAATGTTGCGATGGTTTTCGACCTCAGAATGATGAGGAACAAACCGGAAACCCGCATTTTCTCGATGACGATATAGTTTTTTAGACCTTTAATAGAGAAAAGATGATTCTTTGCTTAACTTGTATTTTAATATCGAATATTTGTCATTCTGAAAGAATCTCAACATTTGGATTCCTTCGGAATGACACCTTTAAGTTTTAGCAATTCTTCAATTATGAAATTGATTAAACAAAAAAATATCATTCTGAAAAGCTCAGGAGAATTTTTAGCTGATGCAATTTTTCCAGCTTCAGATAAGAAGTTTCCTTTGATCATTTTTGTTCACGGTTACAAAGGTTACAAAGATTGGGGTGCTTGGGAGCTTATGGGAGAGAAAGTTGCAGAAGCAGGATTTTATTTTGTTAAGTTTAATTTTTCACATAACGGAACTACAATTGAAGATCCCAATAATTTTGCAGATCTAGAAGCATTCGGACAAAATAATTATTCTAAAGAATTAGATGATCTGGAAATAGTTATTAATCATTTCAAAAGTCAAAACGAAGTTGATTCTCAAAATATCATTTTATTAGGACACAGCAGAGGTGGTGGAATTTCTATTATCAAGGCTTCTGAAAATAGATCGATTTCTAAATTGATCACATTAGCAAGTGTTTCCACGCTTGACAGATTTCCAAAGAATGAAGCTTTTGAGAATTGGAGAAAAGAAGGCGTCTATTTTGTGGAAAATGCGAGAACGAAACAAAAAATGCCTCATTATTTTCAGTTTTATAAAGATTTTGAAATTGATAAGGAAAGATATGATATAGAGAAAGCTTGTAAAAAGCTGACAATTCCAACATTATTGATCCACGGAACAAATGACGAATCTGTAACGATTGACCATTCTGGAAACCTTCGCAGCTGGATAAAAGATTCAAAATTAGAGATCATAGAAAATGCTGACCATACGTTTGGAGCAAAAGAGCCTTGGGGTAATGATATTTTGCCAAAAGAATTAAGCAAAGCGGTTGAAGCTTCTATCGATTTCTTAAAATATGATCGATATATCTAATTTTTCTTTTTCAGAAGATTAGAATTCTCTATCCATCTTTTATTGGTATTGATGTCTTTTAGATACCAGATATTATTGGCATTCATCAGATACAGATTATGAGTGATCGGTATCGATATCTTTTTACCTTCCAGATGGTCAGCTCTTACAGAGATCGCATTTTTCTTACGGATATAATCGCCGGTGAAAATATTGGAATAGGTTTTATCGGTAGATTTATCATCGATGACCTCAATCAAAGTGAGGCTGTTATCATTCCTGAATTCTAAAATGTGACGCTCGGCATGATCCTCGAAATCTTCTATCAATACAAATTTTTTGTCCTTGATGTCAAAACCAGAAGCATCTTTCATCTTTTTGCTTCGTGTTTCCAATTTTTCCAAGATCTTATCCAGCGAAGAATAATTTTGAGAATAGAAGAAAACTGAAGATATCAGACTGAATACAAGAATTGTTTTTTTCATTTTATAGTGTGTTTGGTGCAAAAATAAGCTTTTGTAGAACTAGTGAGCAAATCTTTAACTAAAATTATAAAAACAGATTTTTAATTATCTTTGCATTATGATAAGAATTACCAAGATCTTCACTTTTGAAACTGCGCACGTGCTTTATAATTATGATGGCAAATGCAAAAATATGCACGGTCATTCATATAAACTATTCGTAACTGTAAAAGGTATTCCTATCAATGATCTGGACGACCATAAAAATGGTATGGTTGTAGACTTTGGAGATATCAAAAAAATCGTGAAAGAAGAAATAGTGGATGTCTGGGATCACGCGGTTTTGGTCAACGGTGCTTCTCCTCACAGGTTGCTTGGGGAGAGTCTTCAAAATCAAGGACACAAGGTTATTTTCTGCGATTATCAGCCGACCTGTGAAAATATGCTTTACGATATGGCTTCCAAAATAAAATCAAAACTTCCCGGTCATGTTCAACTGTCTTACCTCAAGCTTCATGAGACTGAAAATTCTTATGGGGAATGGTTGGCTGAGGAAAATAAATAGTATTAAATTTTATTTATTTTGAAGTTTGTTAAAATTTTCTTAAAATTGCAGACTTAAATTAATAAACTATGAAAAAACTATTTTTAGTTGGTGCGTTGGCACTTTTCGGAGCTATGAGCGCTCAAACAAGATTTGGTGTTAAAGCAGGTTACGCTTTATCGACTTTAAAATTAAAATCGGATAATGTATCTATAACATCTGATGGTAAATCCTCTTTTTATGTGGGAGGATTAGTTGAACATAAATTAACAGAAAAATTTGCTCTACAAGCTGAACTATTATACGCTGACTTAGGAGGAAAAACTACAGAGGAAGAATCAGAAGGAGGTT
Source organism: Epilithonimonas hungarica (assembly GCF_900102265.1). GTDB lineage: Bacteria > Bacteroidota > Bacteroidia > Flavobacteriales > Weeksellaceae > Epilithonimonas > Epilithonimonas hungarica. Next base: position 1,038,021 of record NZ_FNBH01000001.1, read on the forward strand.
ACTATGTGAAAGCTACTGGAAAAGATAATATTAGTTCATTGCTTGTGCCCGTTTCAGCAAAATATTTTGTAGCTAATGCTTTGTCTTTATCAGCAGGTTTTAATTTTGGTTTTGTTTTATCTGCAAAATCTAAAATTACCGTAGATCATAATCTTCCTGCAGAATATGCAGAATTTATTAATGGTTATGAAGGTGAAGATGATTATACGGATGACGTGAAAACTTTAAATGTTTCGCCTTTTGTTGGAGCAGAATATTCTTTATCCAACGGTTTGTTTTTCGATGCTAGATACAATTTTGGAATTACGAATATGGTGAAAAAATCTGAAGATGGAGAGAAGGCACATTTGAATTTCTTCCAAGTCGGTTTAGGATACAAATTCTAATATTGATTTTTAGAAATAAAATAAAAACCTCCCGACTTGGGAGGTTTTTTAGTTTGGATAGACAACGTATTTTTGCCTGATTTTTTCAAAATTATCAAGGTCTTTCTTCCAGCTTTCCTTGATTTCTTTTTCAGATTTTCCGGCGATGATCTGTTTTCTTAATTCATCACTTCCGGCTAATTTATCAAAAAAGAGATTCTTCAGAAAGAAATCCTGCTGAGGATTTTTGTAACTTTTATAAGATCTCAACAGCCATTCTAAGTTTATTCCTCTTAAGTCTTGAGAATATTGACTAAGGTTTTCTCCGTAACATAATTTTCCATTCAGGAAAGGATCTTTTGCACCTTCGGTTGGTTTTGGCGTAAATTGATACAGAAAATCTTTTGTCCAAGGAGAGCCATAAATTTGGAAAGGCAGATCCGTTCCTCTTCCGACAGAAACCTGAGTTCCTTCAAAAAAGCAAAGACTAGGATAGAGGTTGATAGATTTGTCATTGGGCAAATTCGGAGATGGTTTGTCGGAAACGCCGTATCGCTTTTGCTTATGATAATTCAGCATCGGGATCAAAGTGTATTTTGCGGTCATTCCATTTTTTAGCCACTTTTCACCATTTACCATTTTCCCATATTCTCCTATTGTCAATCCGTACACTACAGGCACATTGTGTAGTCCTATAAAACTTTTCCATTGTTCTCGCATCATTGGTCCGTCTGTGTAACCATCGTGAGGATTTGGTCTGTCTAGAACGATCACTTCGATATTATTTTCAGCCGCCGCCTCCATAATATAAGAAAGTGTTGAAATATAAGTATAGAATCTCACTCCAACATCCTGAATATCAAAAAGAATAATATCTGCACCTTTCAGATATTCGGCTTTAGGTTTTTTGTTGTCGCCATAAAGAGAAACGATCGGTAATCCTGTTTTGGCATCAGTCCCGCTCTTTACGTGCTCACCAGCATCTGCAGTTCCCCGGAAACCATGCTCGGGAGCAAAGATGGATTTGATTTTAACATTATTTTCGACCAAGAAGTCAACCAGATGTTTTTTACTTTTCAGGAGACTTGTCTGGTTAGCAGCAACAATGATATTTTTATTTTTGAGTAAAGGGAGATACAATTCGGGTCTGTCAGCAGCAGTTTCAAAACAATCTGGTGGGTTACTCTGAGTTTTAAAAAAAGTTAATGAGCTAAAATAAATTAGCAGGATAAGAACTAAAGTTTTATTTTTGAAGCTTAATATCATTGATTTGAATTTTCCGTTATATTTCTCGAAAAAGATAGCGTTTTCCAAAGATAACAAAAATAACCTCTCCAAAGTGATCGTCTACATTGGTAGGCTTTCTGTCGCTTTGGGTATTATCGTTTCCCTGATCACGATTTCTACGGGACTTGGTTCCAAGAAAGCAATAGAAGATAGGATCTCCAATTTCAGTGGAGATATTTCTGTGAAATCTACACGTTCCAATTCTTCTTACAATTCATCAATTTTAGAAACAAAAGGCTTGGATATAAAAGCGATCAACTCTATTGCCGGAGTTGCCGGTTTGCAGTCCTATGCGTCTGTCAGCGGAATATTGAGGACCGAAAATAATTTTGCAGGCGTTATTCTGAAAGGTGTCGGGAAAGATTTCGATAAAGAAAGGTTTCAGCCATTTATTATATCAGGATCTATTCCGGATTATAAAGAGGATGGTTATAACAACGAGGTTATTTTATCGGAGAAAATAGCAAATGACCTTTCCCTGAAAGCGAATGACAGTATTGTCGCTATTTTTTCAAAAGAAGACCAGAAACCGATCTACAGAAAATTCCTCATCAAAGGGATCTATAAAACAGATATCAAATTAGTAGACGACCTCTATATGATCGGCGATATCAATCATGTTCGAAAGGTGATGAATATGAACGAAAAAGAGATTGGAGGTTTAGATATTTTTTTAGATGACACAGACAAGATCGACCAGATTTTCCCACAGATCGAAAAATTTATTGGATATAAGAATTATGCTGAAAAAGTAACGGAAAAGTATCCGCAAATTTTGGACTGGATCAATATCTTCAATCAAAATATTTCGTTGATCATTGCAATTATGTTAATTGTTGTGGTCATTAATATCATTATGGTTTTACTCATTCTAATTATCGAAAGAACCAATTCCATAGGGATTTTGAAAACAATGGGGGCATCTAACGGGCAGATACGGTCCATTTTTATCAACTACACCTTGTTGATCATGGTCCCAGGTCTTTTTGCGGGCAATATCATTGGAATCGGATTGTTGCTCATTCAAAAATATACAGGATTCATCAAGTTGGATCCCGAAAATTATTTTATCAGTACAGTTCCGGTAGACCTCAATCCTGTTTATATTATTGCAGTTTCCGTTGGGATCTTCATCGTTTCCGGGATAGCAATGATCTTTCCAAGTTATTTGATCAGTAAAATCTCGCCTGTCAAAGCGATAAAATACAGTTAAAAAATTATTGTAATTTGGGCAGCTATTTCCGTCTTCCGCTCCCGCTTTTTTCTTTTGAAAAAAGAAAAAGAGCTCCGCTCAAGCCGGGCTGCGCGAGATTCGTCACCTCAAAGAAAATTAAAAATATAAATTATGAAATATTATAACAACATAGTCGAAACAATTGGTAACACACCATTAGTAAAACTGAACAAAGTATTGGGAGAAGATTTTCCGGCTTTGGTTTTAGCAAAAGTAGAAACTACCAATCCAGGGAACTCTGTAAAAGACAGAATGGCGCTCAAAATGATAGAGGATGCAGAAAAGGATGGTCGTCTGAAACCAGGCGGAACAATCATCGAAGGAACTTCCGGAAACACAGGAATGGGATTGGCTTTGGTGGCAATCCAAAAAGGATATAAGTGTGTTTTTGTGACCAATTCCAAACAATCCAAAGAAAAATGTGATATCCTTCGTGCGGTTGGAGCAGAAGTTATTGTTTGCCCAACTGATGTCAAGCCAACCGACCCTCGTTCATACTATTCGGTTTCCAAAAGATTGGCAACCGAAACAGAAAATGGCTGGTATGTGAACCAATACGATAATCTATCCAATAGACAAGCGCATTATGAAAGTACGGCTCCAGAAATCTGGGAACAGACCGAAGGGAGACTGACACACTTTGTTGTTGGAGCAGGAACAGGTGGAACGATTACAGGCTGTGGAAAATTCTTCAAAGAAAGAAATCCAAACATCAAGATCATAGGCGTTGATACTTATGGTTCGATCCTGAAAGAATTCCATGAGACTGGAGAATTGCATTATGATCATGCTTACACTTATATCACGGAAGGAATTGGGGAAGACATCATTCCTGAGAATTATGATATGAGCGTGATCGATCATTTTGAAAAAGTGACGGATAAAGACGGTGCGATCTATGCAAGAAAGCTGGCGAAAGAAGAAGGGATTTTCTGTGGCTATTCTGCAGGAAGTGCGATTTCGTCTTTGGTTCAGATGAAAGACCAATTTACAAAAGATGACATCATTGTCGTTCTGCTTCATGACCATGGTTCCCGTTATGTAGGAAAGATTTACAATGATGAGTGGATGAAGGAAATGGGTTGGCTGGATTAATTTAGAATTAAAATTATAAAAAAACCGCTGTCGAGAGATAGCGGTTTTTATAATTTTATTTGAAAAAAAGTTTAAATATCAATATTTCTGCTTGACCAGGAATTGTAACCAGAATCCAGAAATAATCCTTTTCTTTACTCACTACTTCATAAATATACTTGTCACCTTTTTTACTGAAATTTTTTCTACCAACGTTGTTGCTTTCAATAAACTCCAATTCAAATTTATTATGGCTAATCCAATTAAAGTAAAGTTTTGAATTTGTGCCATCAGCAAAAGTCTCTATCCAATATTTGCTGTTAGTTTTTACAATTGTTTTTTCACCGGCATATTCAAAATAATATAGATTTTCGAGTTTTTTTAATTGTGAAATTTCTTTATCTGTAACCTTTACTTGCGGTCTTTTATCGAGGCTTAACCAGTTGTCGCTTTTGGGAGGGTCAACTCGATATAAATATTCTCTAAAATTTTGACAATTTTTTTGAAATCTAAAATATAGATTATCAATATTTTTTTCTCGGTCTTTCTCCGAAAATTTGTCTAAATAAGGAATTATAAATTCTTCATTCAAAATTTTAATTCTTACAGAGTCATTTAAATGAATAGTTTGCTTGAAGTTAGAACACATCTTAATTGTTAAACTATCAATATTTTCATTTTGTGCTAAAGCAAAAACAGAAATAAATAAAAAGAAGATTAGATTGATTTTTTTCATAATATTCAATCAAAAACCTCAAAATCCAATCCGTCAAAACTCGCAAAGACCATGGTTGGATAAGAATCTTGATGAAAGACATTTCCTTCAGAATCAATTCCGATTGCGCCTGCAAAACCATCAATTTCTTTCAGTTCTTCAAAAGTTCTGTCAAAAGCATTTTCTATGGTTAGCCCATCTGTTACTCTGGTTACGATTTTGGCAGCGGTCGCATTGCTCACAATATCTTCGCCAACACCTGTACAGCTCACAGCACAAAATTTGTTCGCAAAATTCCCGGCCACCGTTGCGGAATCAGAAATTCTCCCAGGGATTTCAAAACCTTTTCCTCCGGTTGAAGTTGCAACGGCCAGTTTTCCTTGCTTGTCAATCGCAACAGCACCAACAGTTCCTTTTCCTCCGCTTTTCAGTTTCTCTTCGTATTCTTTTTTTCGTTGGGGAATTTCCGTTGAGAAGTTTTCAAAACCGTGCTGATTGGCATATTGTTTAGCACCGTTTCCGCCAAGGACACGGTCATCTTCTTTTATTAATTCCTTCGCCACAAAAATCGGATTTTTCACATCTTGGATATTGATGACGCCACTCATTTTCTGGGTCTCACCATCCATGATCGCTGCACTCATCCGAATGATGCCATCACTTTGTATCTGTGAACCAATTCCGGCATTATACAATTCATCATCTTCCAAAAGTGACACCGCATAAGCAACAGTCTCAAAAGCTGAATTGTCTTTTAGAAACTCGTATGATTTTTTTGCAATGGCTTTCAGCGAGTTTTGTTTGGCCAGTTTTACTTCATTGCTTTGGCTGCTTTCGGAGAAAAATCCACCGTGAATGATTATTTTCATAGATTTATTTTAAAAGAAATAATTGAAAAATAAACCACATAGTCACAGAGTTTTTGAAATTTAAAGGATAAATAGATTTGCTTCTATGTTTCCTTTCATAATAATTTTTCTATGTGTCTATGTGTCTATGTGGTTGAAAGTTTTAGTTATTCAGAACTTACCTGCGGGATCGGATTATACTGAGAATTAACAATCGTCATTTCTCTGGTTTTCAAATCGAATGTATCATTCATAGAAAGTACATCCACAATCAGATTTTTGATGGAAATTGGCTGGCCTAATTCAACATTCGTAAGGTTTGTATCTTTAATTTGAAGGCCGTCAACAATAATTACCAATCCTGATCCAATTGCCGTCATTGTATCATCTTCGATGAAAAGGCCAGTATCTTCACCTAAACCAATTCCCAGAGTTCTCGGGTTATTCACCACCGCTTGGAACAATCTTCCGATTCTTCCTCGCTGAACAAAGTGCGTGTCAATGATCACATTTTCTATGAATCCAAGACCTTGTGTCGTTTTGATCTCACCTTTCAATAAAGCTTCAGAACTGGAGCCTTGGTAGATCATGTTTTCCGATGCAGCAGCTGCTCCTGCGGAAGTTCCTGCGTAGATAAAATCTTCGGTCTGATATTTAGTTAAAATAGCATCATGGAATCTTGTTCCGCCAAGGATAGAAGTTAAACGCAGCTGATCACCACCTGTGAACATTACCACATCTGCAGCATTGGCCCTTGCCACAATGGCATCACTGTTGGCCTGTTCACGATTTTGGATGTCTAGAATGTTGCAGTTTTTAATTCCGAGATATTCAAATGCCTTTTTATATTCCGGGCCTACGATATCCGGGATCTGCGATGCGGTAGTGATCACTTCGATGACAGAGTCTTCTCTATGTTTAGATTCGTTGATTATTTTTCTGAGGATTCCTCGTTCAAAAAAGTTGAGGTTTTTCTCAACATTTTGGTCAAAACTGGTTTCCGTAAAACTTCCTTTATTTACAGCACCTCCAATGATGACTAGTTTTCCTTTTGATTTCATATTAACAAAAATAATAAATCATATCAGAATAAACCTCATTTTTGAGGGCTAAAAATTCCTTTGATAGATTTAAACTTTTAACTATTAAGGACTTATTTCTGTGAATTGATGCGGTTGAATTAACGATTTGTTAATTATTTTGAATAATTGGTAACGAATTTATTTTATATCAAAATAATTATTTCTGATTTTTTTAAAATTAAATGCTTTTCTATTATCTTTGATAAAATAGAAATGTGATTTGTCAAAAGAAATAGAGAATAATAGATATGAAAATAGAAAAAATACAGGTTTTAAGAGGTCCTAATATCTGGAGCATTACCAGAAAAAAACTGATTCAGATGCGACTCGATCTGGAAGAAATAGAGCATCAGCCGACCAATAAAATAGAAGGATTCCGAGAAAGGATCGAACAATTGTTACCGTCTCTTTATTCTCATAGATGTTCAGAAGGTGTAGAAGGTGGTTTTTTCAAACGTGTGGAAATGGGAACTTGGATGGGACATGTCATAGAGCATATTGCATTGGAGATTCAGACATTGGCGGGGATGGATGTTGGATTCGGAAGAACTAGAGAAACCAAAACGCCCGGAACTTACAATGTTGTTTTCAATTATATCGAAGAAAGAGCTGGGGTTTTTGCAGCTGAAGAATCTGTGAAGATTGCGCAATGTTTAATAGATGGGACTTATTATGATATCAATGATTGCGTTCATAAACTGAAGGAGATTCGTGAAAGGGAAAGACTGGGTCCTTCTACAGGAAGTATTGTAGAGGAAGCCGCTTCCAGAAGGATTCCTTGGATCAGGTTGGGTAAAAACTCGCTGGTACAATTGGGTTATGGAATTAACCAGCAAAGATTTCAGGCTACCATCACAGGAAATACGAGCAGCATTGCGGTTGATATTGCGTGTAATAAGGAACTGACAAAAAAAATGCTGGAAGATGCCGCGATTCCTGTTCCGTCCGGAGGTTTGGTTATGGACGAGGACGATTTGCAATATGTTATCAAGAAAATCGGATATCCGTTGGTGCTGAAACCTTTGGATGGAAATCATGGCAAAGGTGCCTCCATTAATGTCAAGGATTATGAAACAGCGGTGATCGGCTTGGAACATGCGCAGAAATATTCCCGGAAAGTCATTGTAGAAAAATATATTACAGGTTTTGATTTCAGGGTTTTGGTGATCAATCACAAGATGGTCGCAGCAGCCAGAAGAGTTCCGGCCCACGTGGTCGGAGACGGCGAACTTAATATACAACAGCTTATTGATAAGGAAAATCTAGACCCGAGAAGAGGATACGGGCATGAAAATGTTTTAACGGAAATAGATGTTGATAAAGATACCAATGAACTGCTTGAAAAACTAAACTACACCTTAGAGACCATTCCTCAAAAAGGCGAGATTGTTTATCTTAAATCCACGGCTAATCTCTCAACAGGAGGAACATCGATTGATGTGACGGATATGATCCATCCGGAAAATGTTCAGATGGCAGAACGCGTTTCCAGGATCATCGGATTGGATGTCTGCGGAATCGATATTATGGCGGAAAATCTTACGCAGCCCCTCAAAGAAAGTGGCGGTGCAATTTTGGAAGTGAATGCGGCTCCGGGATTTAGAATGCACCTGGCACCTAGTGAAGGATTACCGCGAAACGTTGCCGCTCCGGTTGTTGATATGTTATATCCGCCAGGAAAAGAATTCAGAATTCCAATCATTGCAGTGACTGGAACTAATGGAAAAACTACGACTACAAGATTATTGGCACATATCGTCAAAAATAATGGCAAACGTGTCGGATTTACAACCTCGGACGGGATATATATTCAAAATACCTTATTGGAAAAAGGAGATACAACCGGACCAATGTCTGCTGAATTTATCCTAAAAGACCCAACGGTAGAATTTGCAGTTCTTGAAACAGCAAGAGGTGGAATTTTGCGTTCGGGGCTTGGTTTCGGAAGTTGTGATATTGGTGTTTTGACCAATATTAAAGAAGATCATTTGGGATTAAGCGATATCCATAATCTTAAAGATCTGACCAGGGTTAAACGTGTGGTCTTGGACAGCGTTAAAAAAGATGGCTGGTGTATCCTGAATGCGGATGACGATTATTCTATGAGATTGGCAGATGATCTGCGCCCAAAAGTAGCGCTTTTTAGTCTTGATGAAAACAATCCGCATATCAAAAAATTTGCGAAAGAAGGAAAAATTACCTGCGTTTATGAAGACGGTTTTGTGACTATCAAGAAAGGAGAATGGAAAATCAGAATAGAGCGTGTTAAAAATATTCCGATCACAATGGATGGCAAAGCGAAGTTTATGATTGCTAACGTTCTTGCTGCATCTTTGGCGGCTTATGTGTATGGTTTCGAAATTCCGAATATCGCACTAGCACTCACTACATTTATCCCAAGTGCGCAATTGACCCCGGGTAGGCTGAATGTCTTCAAATTCAAAAACTTCAAGGTCATGATCGATTTTGCACACAATCCTGCAAGTTATGAAGCGATAGAAGATTATCTCAGAAATGTTGAGTCCAATAAGAAGATCGGAATTATTTCAGGTGTTGGGGACAGGCGGGATAATGATATCCGAGAGTGTGGGAAGATCGCAGCAAGAATGTTTGACCATATTATCATTCGAAATGAAAAACATCTGCGGGGAAGAACTGAAGATGAAATCAATGGATTAATTATAGAAGGAATCCAAAGTGTAGATAAAAGTGTAAGCTACGAGTGCATCCCGAAAGAGATTGATGCTCTGAAGCACGCAATGAGTTTGGCTGAGGAAGGAACTTTCATTACGGCTCTCAGTGATGTTATCAATAATGCGATTGAATTGGTTCAGGACTATCAGAACAAAGAATTGCAGGATGAAGGAAATTATTAAACTTTAATATATCATTTGAAACCGCTCTACATTGAGCGGTTTTTGATTTAACATAATTGAGCCAAGAATTCTTAAATTGCATACTTTAAAACGGATTCAATGCAAAGCTTTAAAATAATATCTTCCATTCTTGTCCTAAGTTCATCCATATTATTTTCACAGAATTATAAAACCTCTTCAACAGCAAAAGCCGGGAAAGAGTTTCCAAAAATAGATAATGATAGAAAAGCGCAGTTCAGGGTCTATTTTCCCGTAGCAAACTCTGTGATTCTGGAAGGTGGAGATGGAATGCAAAATTTAAAAACAACCACGAACAAAGATAAAGATGGCTTTTGGAATGTTTCAACTTTACCTTTGGAAATTGGTTTTCATTACTATTGGTTCAACGTGGATGGCAAACGTACCAACGACCCGAGTACAAAACTTTATTTCGGTTATGGACAGCCTACAAGCGGAATCGAAGTGCCTTCTGGGGAAGATTTTTTCTTTGAAAAGAATGTAAAACACGGAAAAATTGTTGATGATAGTCTAAACTCAGAAATAACTAAAGGAAAACGGAATTTCAAAGTTTATCTGCCTCCAGGCTATGGACTCAAGAAATTTCCTGTACTCTATCTCTATCACGGGACTGGCGAAGATATTACCGGCTGGGAAAAACAAGGCTATATCAGAAATATCCTTGACAATCTTTTTGCGGAAAAAAAAGCAGAAGAGATGATTGTTGTGCTGGATTATGGTGTTGCTTTAGATCCCGAACAAGAGAAATTAGCTGATGATCATCCCAGAACGGTCCTTTCTACAAAAAATTTAGATAGAATTGTGATCCAGGAACTGATTCCTTACATCGATAAAAAATATAAAACAGACAATAGAAAAGCCATTGCAGGACTTTCCCGAGGAAGTTACCAGGCGATGTTCATTGGAGCGGACCATCCGGAACTATTTTCAGCAATTGGTTCTTTCAGTCCGGTAATTTATGAAGGAACAGAAAGTCAGCCTTTCAAAGAATTACCAATTGATAAATTATTCAAATCAAAACAAAAACCATTTTTCTTTATGGGAATTGGTGAAAAGGAAGATCAACGTTTCTTTGAGTACAATAATATATTGGGCAATTCTTTGAACCAAAACAAATATACATTTATACAATACAGATCCTCAGGAACATACCACGAATGGCTGACCTGGAGACGTTGTCTTTATGAGTTTACACAGAAGATCTTCAAATAAGAGATCTAAGATACTGGGAGAGATTCGTCATTCTCTTTTTCATTTGGTATATTTGTATTCAAACTCACGCTCGTGAAGATCCATAACAGAAAAAAATATCTCAGCTTTTTAAAATTCAAAAGAGATTTTCAGCAGTTCGGACTGGAGAAGGTACGGAGCTATGAACTTATTCTTCATTGGTTGAATAGCCGATTGAGCAGAAATCAATTTCTTCTTCTGTCGGGTATTTTGGTAGGTCTTACAGCGGGAATGGCAGGTGTGATCTTAAAGACTTTGGTGCATAATATCCATTATTTCATCACACATAAAGTTCATTTTGAATATCAGATTTTATTCTATATCGTATTTCCCTTTTTAGGAATTGTTTTGACGACCATTACTGTCCAAACTTTATTCAAAGGCCAGGATAGAAAAGGAATTGGCGCTATTTTATACGAGATTGCACAGAACTCGAGTATCGTTTCTTCCGTCAAGATGTATTCTCAGATTGTCCAGAGTGCCATTACAGTTGGACTAGGAGGTTCAGCTGGTTTGGAAAGTCCTATTGCAGTGACAGGAGCTGCAATTGGTTCCAATTATGCACAGACTTACAGGCTGAGTTATAAAGAACGTACTTTGTTGTTAGCTGCCGGAGCCAGTGCGGGGATTGCGTCGGCGTTCAATGCACCGATTGCCGGGATAATGTTTGCCTTTGAGATCCTTCTGACAGGCGTTGTTTTTACAGATTTTATTCCTCTGGTTGTAGCTGCGGTTTGTGGTAGTTTATTGTCAAGGATATTATTGCAGGAAGATGTATTATTTAGGTTTTATACAAGAGAAGCTTTTAACTATAAAAATGTTCCTTACTATCTGATTCTGGGAATTGTAACCGGTCTATACGCACGTTATTTCGTGATCATTTCTCAGAAGGTAGAACACTTTATCCAGAAACTCAAGATGTCACCATTGCGAAGAGCAATGTTTGGCGGAGCGGTTTTGTCATTGCTTTGTGTGTTGTTTCCTCCATTGTTTGGGGAGGGTTATGATACGATCAAAGCGTTTACAAATGGCGATACACTTTTAATCATTGAAAACAGCTTGTTCAGATATTTTGAGTTCAAGAATTTCACGATTATTATATTTCTGATTTTTGTGCTTGTTCTTAAAGCTTTCGCTACACCCTTTACGATTTTCAGTGGAGGAAACGGGGGGAATTTTGCGCCATCTTTATTTGCAGGAGGAACTGCCGGTTTTCTATTTGCAGTGGTTTGCCAGCAGATAGGTTTCAAAGAAGTTCCTATGACAAATCTTGTTTTAGTGGGAATGGCTGGTGCAATGAGCGGGATTCTCTATGCGCCGCTTACAGCGATATTCCTGATTGCCGAATCTAGTTTTGGATATGACCTGTTTATCCCGTTGATGATCGTGTCGGTAATTTCTTATCTAATGGCAAAACGATTTTCTCCGATTTCTCCGGAACTGAAATCTCTTGCAGACCAGGGAAAGATCTTCACCAACAAACACGATAAAAATCTTTTATTTTCTTTAAATACTAAGGATTATATCGATTTCCAATCCCAGACAATTAATGTAAATGCATCTGTCACAGAGTTGTTCGAGATGATAAAAAACGGAAACAAAAATACATTCGCTGTTGTTGATGATATCGGCAAGCTCAAAGGTATTCTTAGCCTCGATGATATTCGGCCTTATCTTTTTTCCAAGGAGACCGATTCCCTATCGATCCTTAAAATCATGAAAGCACCACCAGCAGTAATATATCCGGACAAAAAGGCCTTGGAAATACTTCAGGTCTTTGATGATACGGGATATTGGAATCTGCCGGTTGTAGATGAGAATAACAGATTCATTGGTTTTATATCAAAATCTGCAATACTCATCGGCTACAGACAATTACTGAAATTATATTCCGAATAGATTAATTAAGACAAGAAAAGGCTCTGAGTTAGAGCCTTTTTTATTATTTGAATAGTTATAATTATTTTCCGGGCTTTCTGATGTAATGTCTTATAAGTACGCCTACAGCAAATATAAACGTTACAGCATAGAGCGCAGATAGTGCTTGTTTCTCAACAGTCATAGTTTTAAGATCGATTTGCTTGTATAATGCCGCTCCTACAATGATGGCAACGATCCACATCGTAAATATGGGTGCTTTTCCTTTTTCCATAGAATTTAGTTTTTTATTAGTTGATATGGCTAAAATAAGGATTTGTTTGTCAAATTACCAATGGAATGATGTGTTTATCTAATGATTATTGTGATCTATTTTTTTATAATAATAGGAAATTGTCCTTTATCAGGGCTTTTGGAGAATATTGAACTGAATACCACGAACGTCCAACGCCGTGATGACATTACAAAACTTTCAGCTGTCTCGTTTTTGAAATTCGTTGAGAATCAAATTTTATTCTTGTGAAACAACGATTTTTTTCAATAAAAGGAATTTTTAAAATTTGCATCATCCGATAAGGGATTTTTACTACTAAATTGATAATTGTTTGATAATGATAATGTTCTGCTGTAATGATTTTTATTTTTAATATAGAGGTAATAATTGGTCTTTATAAATTTAAGATTGAGATGTTATTTTCTGAGTTTTGGATCATTTATTTAAAACTAAATTAAAGATTGCTTTTTCATAGATTCATATGGCAAGATTACTTTGGAAACTTAAAAAAGTAATCTAAAATGAAAAAAACGTTTATCTTCTTGATCTTATTGTTTTATAAGGTCATCTTTGCGCAGGAATTGTTTCCCTATCTCCAAGCGCCTTCACAAACCTCTATGACGGTCAGTTGGAAAACTGAAAGCAACAACGAATCTATTGTTGAGTACGGCAGCTCTGAAACGCAGCTTGACAAAACTTCAAGTGCTACTGCCAAAGTTTTCTCGGACACGGGTTATAATGCCAACTATTACTACCATACTGTCAAAGTCGATGGTCTGGCGGCTAACACCAAGTATTATTACAGAGTGAAAACAGGAAGCAGGATTTCCCAGGTCTATTCTTTCAAGACATTACCAATTCCGGGTCAGGCTGCAACTGCAGATGGACATTTGAGGTTTTTGGTTTTGGGAGACAACCAGATGCGTGATGTTCCCAGATTTGACTCGTTGGTTTCAGCTGCCAAGAGAAAGATCGCTAAACTATGGGGATATGACAAAGATCCTTCCGATAACATTGCAATGACAGTGATGATGGGGGATCAGGTAGATGTGGGTACGCTGGACCATTATGAGAATGTACATTTCAAAAAGAACAGAAAACTCTCTGGGTTATTACCGACACAAACTTTGGTAGGGAATCACGAAACCTACGGAACGCTTGGTATGCAGGCTTATTATGATCATTTTGTTTTGGATGATGTTTCTTACAAAGGTGTTTCTTCTGGTTCAGAGGCTTATTATGCTAGACAGGTTGGGAATGTCCTATTTATTTGCTTTGATACGGAGCACCCAAGCACAGCACAGGTAAATTGGCTGAATCAGATCTTGCCATTAGCAAATCAGGATGCTACAGTGGATTGGATCGTCTCTCAAGGACACAGGCCGTATCAGGCAGAGCAATATGTCGGCGATATTTCTACCTGGATCCGTAATACGGTAATGCCTGTTTTGAACACATCTAATAAACATGTATTACATATCGGCGCGCATCACCATTTGTATCACAGAGGACAGCTTAAAAATTTTCCAACCTATCAGATCATCTCCGGCGGTGTAGCTTGGGACCAGTATTGGGGTATGGCTACGGAGCAGGATTTTGATGATGTTCAGAAAACGATATCCAACTGGATGTATCAGATCATAGATGTGGATATTAATAAGGGAACATTCAATGTAGAATCTTACTCTATAGGCAGTATCTACGAGTGGAAGGATAATGTTTTGATGGATTCTTTCCATTCTGCAAAGAACAAAACCAAGCCTGATACACCATCGATCCTTAACAATTTTACAGGTCAGGGTCTGGAATTACCTTTAACAGTAGAAAGTAGCACTTACAGTACAACCTCGGATGAACTGATAAACTCTACAGAGTTTGTATTTTCGAAAACGCCGGATTTTAGTATTCTGGAAAAAGACATCTACAGGGATTATGAAAATCTCTACGGAAAAAAAGGAAACCGTGTAGACGAATCCAAAGATCTGAATGAAGGTATGGATATTACAAAAGCCACCTTGGAAGCAGGGGCTCTCACTAATGGAACTTATTACGCAAAAGTAAGACATAGGGACAGGAATTTGAGATGGTCGGACTGGAGCGCTGTAAAATCTTTTAATATCATCAACAGTACCGCGGTCAATACCAAAATTGAAACCGATACAATAGCATATAAGCCCAATACACCAATAAAAGTGATCTATACAGATACGCCGGGCAAAGCGAAAGACTGGATCGGGCTTTATAAAAAATCACAGACGCCTTCTGGTTCTTCACCTGCTCAAAAATGGAATTATACCAATGGACAAGTGAGTGGTACAATGACTTTCGGTACAGGACTTACAACACCGGGAATGTACTATGCCGCTATTTTCAGTAATGATTCTTATACCGAACTTGCAGCTAGAAAACATTTCTACGTCGGTCCGTTTGTAGAGTTGTCATCGGATAAGAATGTTTATGAAGTTGGAAATGCTGTTACGGTAAGTTTTGCAAATGCACCCGCCTTGGCCAAAGACTGGGTCGGGATTTACAAAGTAGGACAAACGCCGGGAGAAGTTAACTCTACACAATGGAAATATATTAATGGACAAACCAATGGGGCATTCACTTTCAATGGATTGGCTAAAGGCTATTATTATGTCCAATATATGTTAGAGGATGGTTATCAGGCTGTGGGCAATAAGTTGTTCTTCCAGGTGGGAGATGATATCACGCAGCTGATGATAAACAAAACGATGTTCAACCTGAACGAGAATATCATTGCAACCTGGACAGATGCACCGGGAATCGTGAAAGACTGGATCGGGATCTACCATAAGAACGATGATCCCAATATCGACCCTCTTGTAAGTTATACTTATTTCGATGGTAAACCGGGGGGGAGTATCCAGATTCCTAACGAGAATATGCCAAAAGAAGTGGGAGAATATTTTATCGTGATCTTTACCAATGATTCTTATAACGAGGTGTCCAACCGTGTCCAGTTCCAGATGATGGATGGTACACTGGGAACGGCAGCTCCTGATGCTCATAACAACGAATTGCAAGTATATCCTAATCCTGTGAACAAGGGCGATAAAACCTTCCTGAAATCTAAATATCCGATCGATCAGATCGATATCTATGATATGACGGGAAGTTTGTTCTATACCTCCAAAAACATCAACAGTATGAATTATTCTATCATAAATCAAAGTCTCCCAACCGGAACTTACATTATGAAAGTACATTCAAACAAATTATACACAGTGAAGATGATCGTGAAGTAAACCGCTCTATATTTTGAAAAATTAGACAAATAAAAACCGCTCTGTTAGGGCGGTTTTGTTGTGTTTAGGATAGGGAATGTTGCGAAAAGATACTATTTCAACAAATATCCGATCGCTCCGCCATCAACCAGCAATTGAGTTCCCGTAATGAAACTTGCCTGATCAGAAGCTAAGAAAAGAACCGCTTTTGCAATCTCCGAAGGATCGCCCATTCTTCCCAGTGCGACAGATTTGGCAAACTCGTCCTGCATTTCAAGACTTGGGACCGCCTTGTCAAAACCTTCCGTTTTTGTAGGTCCCGGACTTACGATATTCACTCTGATCTTCCTTTCTGCAAGTTCATTGGCCGCGATTTGAGCAATTTTATTGACGGCTCCTTTCGTTGCAGAATAAACACTTCCGTACATCTGTGCAGTTGTAGCGACAGTTGAAGAATTGAATACCACAGAAGAACCTTCCGTAAAATAAGGGATCATTTTTTGTAAAGTGAAGTAATAACCTTTAACATTGGTATTGAATTGATGATCGAAATCTTCTTCTGTAGTCTGCTCGATAGGCGTGAACACTGCTGTTCCGGCATTAAGGAACAGAACATCTACTTTATTTCCGCTTTCGGCAACGTGTTTTTCCAACACTGCAATTCCCGATAAATTTGAAGTGTCTGAAACCAAAGTTTTCAGTTTTGGATTGTTGATTCTTTCTTCCGCACTTTTAAGGTTATCGGCATTTCTGCCAGTGATCAGAACGTTGGCTCCGGCTTCTATAAAAGCTTTGGCTGTTGCAAATCCTATTCCTGTACTTCCACCTGTGATCACTACATTTTTGTCTGTAAAATTCATTGTATAATTATTTTTTATTGTTTTTCAGGACAAATGTATGATTGTTTGGTTACTTTTAGTAACTTTGTACCGAAAAATAACAGTAACAACGGTGTAACAAAGTAACAATATGGAGTGCCAGACAAAAGATTTTCAACAGCAATATAAAAAAGAAATGCGTGCAGTACAGGATTCTATGGATGTTCTCCACGGCAAGTGGAAAATAGCGGTTTTATCCTCGATCTGCTATTATAACAAACGTAGATTTTCAGATATCCTGAATGACATCGATGGGATTTCCAACCGCATGCTAAGCAAAGAACTGAAAGAACTGGAATTTAACAAACTTATCCACAGAAATGTACTGAACACACAACCGGTAAGCATAGAATATACGCTTACCGATCACGGGAATACCTTGAAAACCATCATCAATAACCTTCATGAATGGGGAGTTGAACACAGAAAGAAAATTGTGGAAGGATAACTTGCCGCTTGTTAAGTTCCCGAATTGTAAAAGATAATTAATAAGTTCTTTTTTTTCTTTCAAATCAAAGAAGTTGATTGAAGAATGATTTACCAATTGGTAAAAATAGTAGAAGACTGGTCTCAGTTTTTTTTATGATGTTTTTTTATACTTTTATATAGAAGAGATAGCGTGGTTTAGAAAACTTTGGCTTTACTTAAAAAATCACACTTCCTTTTTGTGGGCATGGATTGCAAATCTGCGCTATATGCATCACAATTAATTTCAAAGATCTTTTAAGTTATTTCTTAACGTCAGACTTTTCTACGAAATCCTTGATTTAATTAGCTCTTTAGTTGTGATGTCTTTATTTTATAATTTGTTAATTAAAGTTAAAATTTAAAATAAAATTTAAATAATTGAATTATTTTATAATAATAATTTGATTATAAATGTTTCTATTTAAAAATAATGTAAATTTGATATCAATAAAAAATTATATATTATGAAAAAAATTTACTTAACAGTTCTCTTGACGTTAATCGCTAATTTGTTTTCTTCACAAATTATTTTTCAAGAAGATTTTGATGGTATTGCCGGTCCCACAGCCGGAGGGGCGGGGACATATACTTTTCCTTCCGGCTGGTTACTTAGAAATGTAGATAATAGAACACCGGCTTCGGCAGTAGCATATGTCAATGATGCTTGGGAAAGGAGGGAGGATTTTTCCAACAACGTATTAGATTCGGTAGCAATAAGTACCTCTTGGTATAATCCTTTTGGCGCAGCTAATGACTGGATGTGGACGCCGGAAGTTACCTTGCCATCAACCGGAAACTTTAAAATGAAATGGAATGCCATCGCCTATGATCCAGAATATAGGGATGGGTATGAAGTAAGAATCATGCTAAGCCCTAATGTTCCCACGGGAGGTTCAGGAACTATAGGTAACCAGATTACAAATTCTACGGTTTTGACCAGTGTTGCGGCAGAAAACTCTACCTGGACAGCGCGCGAGATCGATCTTACAAGCTATCTGGGAAGTACCTTTAGAATCGCTTTTAGGAATAATTCCAATGACAAATTCCTGTTATTGATCGATGATGTGGTCATTGGTGAAAATGCAACGTTGGATAATATGGAAGTGCCACGAAAGAATAATTTCTTTATATCACAAAATCCTGTAAAAAATAAGACTCTGATGGTTCATAGCTTAGAAGCTACCAGTGCAACCTTATACGATGCAACAGGTAAAAAAGTAACCTCTTTTGATTTGATAAAAGGAAGCAATAGTATTAGCCTAAAAATACCCAAAGGCAATTATATCCTAAAAACTAATGGCGGATTCTCGTCCAAGCTCATTGTGGAATAATTCTTTGACTATCAACGTAAACGAAACCGCTCTAGCAGAGCGGTTTTATTAATTTAAAAAGATAATATTTATCTGATCTTTTATTCTGTCAAATCAAAGAAGTTAATTGAAGAATGATTTACCAATTGGTAAAAAAACTAGGACTTTCTTATCTAAAAAGGTTGAATTTATCCCATTGGCGTGCAGACCTCGATCAGGAAACCATCAGGGTCTCTCAGGTAAGCTACCGTTTGTCCCCACGGTTTAATCTTTGGTTGTTCTGTAAGCTTTGCGCCGGCTGCTATTGCTTTTTCAACAGTGGCTTCTACATGATCTGTTGTGAAACCGATCTCGATCCCGAATGCTTTATTGCTTAATTTACTTTCCGTAAAACCTTCGGACAGGTTAGATTGTGCTAATATTACCGATGCAAAAGCAAGGGTCGTTTCGCCCACCAGAAGTTCACCGTAATCCTGGTCGGGTGTCACAAATTTTCTCGTGAATCCAAAGCCGTTCTCATAAAATGAAACGGTTTTCTCCACATCCTGAACGTAAAGAATGGTGTAAGCAAATTTTATCATGGTCTTGATCATTTAATTTCCCCCCAAAGGTAACTCTCATATTCTCTAACTCAAAATCTTCACCGTCAGTTCGAGCGATGTTTTGCAGCACAGCGGAGAAAGATCGTATCGAGAACTGATTATTAATTTCCGATGTCACGGATTTGTAATTCCTATTGCTGGTGCGAGGCTTTGGCTTGTATCCTGTTATTTTTAAAGCGGTGCTCGAGCGTGACGCTCGCGACAGCGGGGAATCTAAGCCGTTATTTCCGGTGCATATCAAACAACAAAAAAGTAACAAAATAAAAACTGCTTTGATAGAAATGGTTTAGTAAATATTGATAGTGAGCACGGATTGTAAATCCGCACTATCGGGTTATAGATAATTCAATTTTTTAAAAATGCAACACCATATTTAAGTTCAGTATCTCTAATTGATAAATATAAATTTGTTTTTTTAAACTCACTATATTCATAATTTAAAATGCAATCTCTTAGGATGTTATCTGCTTTTATATGTTGATTTGAACCTAGGCATTTTTTTAATCCTAGAGTAATGATTTCACCAAAATCATGACCGTTTGTAATTTTAGTTACCTCATATTTGTTCCTTTCATTTTCAAGCAAATCAGCTAATTCTTTTAGTAAAATTTCATTTTGTGGTAAAGCATTTTTAGTTTTGGATCTGGAGAAATTAATAACCGTTTCAACTAAATTTTTGAGCGAGGTAAACTCGAATTTTTCCTTATTTATAAATTTAGAATAGTCAATATTATTTGATGTTTCATCTTTAGATTTAAAGGATAAATGGTAATTCTTTCTTTTACTTAATATTCTAAGAAATGATAATGGTTTAGAAAGTTCATATATATAATTTTTAAGATCAGTAATTTTCTTATAAGATGTAAATACATCATTCTTGTCTTCAGAACAATGCGATTTATAGATTACATTGAATGAATGTTCAATAGTTTCAATATTTATGTCATGAAGATCTGTCATAAATATATTGTCTGGCATTTCAAATTCTTCAGGTATAACTTTTTTTAAATCAGCATCAATCACACCGATGCAATTCTCGAAATGCTTTGCCTTTAGGTCATCTAAAACTTGTATTACATTTTTCCATCCATATGCTAATTCTACACTGCAGTTTTCATCTTTAAATTTTAAGAAAAAAAGTTTATCATGACTTCCTTCTACTAAGATAAGCTTCTTGATTTTCTTTTTTTTTATTAGAATTGCATTGGATATTCTATTGGAAGTTATTGCTTTTATCATCCTAATTGAATAGTTAAATCCCAATTGTCATTAATTATGTCAGGTGAATGTGTTGCGATTAATGCCGTAACATCATTTATGTTGATGATTTCTTTTACATCGTTGATAAATTCATTTTGCCAAGATATGTGTAAAGAAATTTCTGGCTCATCAATTAGTATAATTGAATTTGATGGAGTATTAAATAACAATTCATAAAATAAAACTAATTCGTGCTGCTCCCCAGAAGATAGATTGCTTAAAGGAATGATTTTTTTTGTGATTGTTGAATTAAAGATAAAGCCTTCATGTTTATTAATTGATAATGTTTTGTAGTTAAATCGTTTATTGATTATTTCAATCAATGTATTGAGCTTTTCACTTAATTCGTCATAAATTTTAAGTTTATCATTACTATCATCGATGTAAATTTCTAAAACATCTTTTAATATTTCAATTTCATCTTTATTTTGATTAATGTTAGAGATTGAATTGATTGCTTCTTCGTCCATTTCCAGTAATCCTACTTTTATTAGAAAATTTCTCTTTTCTTCAAGATTTCCCAAAGATTCCTCAATTTTCGAAATTGTAGTATTGTTTTTTGAGGTTACTTTCTGTACTAAACGATTTGTATAAGTTCTATCCAGTTTTGATGAAAAATTTGTTGCCTCTAAAGTCTTGGTTCGAATAATCCCCTTCAACTCATCAGAGCACTGTATAACAGCATTTTTATATTCTGAATCGTCTGATTTTTGTTTTGTTAATAATCTTTGTGTTTCTATTAATTTTACCTTAATGTTTTTTGTGATAGAGGTAAACCATTCTGGGATTGATTCATTAGAAATTAAGTCAATTATGTCACTTGGTAGTGCATAAGAATATTTTTCAATCATTTCATAAAAGTTATAAACCTTGCCATTTGACAAATCAATAACTCTATCAGGACCGACTCTATCAATAGGAATAGGTAAGTAACTTTTAAGTAAATGATACAGATCTGATCTAAGATATCTTCTATTGCGAGGTTCTCTACCATATCTGAAATTTTCTTGAATTGTTTCTGATTTTAAATTGAATGTGTTTTTATTAGTTTTCTTTATTTTGGAAACTCTATCTCTTTTAAAATGAATTTCAAAAACATAATTAGTTATCGTGCGATATCTTGTTGATGATTCTGGTGTTGTGTTTTTTTTGCTTATTTCAATTATAGAATTATCATCTAATAGAATAGATAAAAAAGTAAAATCGTGTTTACCTAATTCATAAAAATTGTTGTCAAATATTGACTTAATCATTTTTAAAATAATGGTCTTTCCTAATCCATTTTCCCCAATAATTAATGTTATATTATTATCTTTAAGTTTAATATGATGATCAAAAACACCATATAATTTGTTCACTGTGATTTCTGTTATCATGTAGTGTGGTTTCTAAGTTTATAATTTTAGGTTAAAATTAATTTATTTAGTTAATATAAATAATCTAATAATGCAATTCTTCATGGCAAGAATAACAAACAGATACTAACCAATCTATAGGCTCTTTCCCAATATTGTATTTTGCGTATCTGGTATGATGAACTTGTGTAGCTTTAGCACCGCAATATACACAACGCCAATTGTCTCTTTTGAGAACAACATAACGTTTGCGTTGCCAAGCTTCAGATTTCAGATAAACATTTCGGTAATAATCCCTGCGATTTTTGCGCTGCGTTTCGAACATCCATTGTTTAAACAACCAAGAAGCTAATGCTACAAATAGTATAAATACAATGGCCATGGAGTTAGATTAATTTGATTTAAATAGTTGTTAGTTAAAACCAAAAATACAAAATATCCTCATACTCAGTAAATTAATTTTTTAATTTAACATAATATTCATTAATTAATAAAAAATAAAAAATATTAAACTTAACATAATAAATTAATCTGTAAAAAAAAATATAAAAATTAATTTTGTGTTAAAAAAATACATAATTTAGGGTTTCAAATAATTTATTAATCCTTTAAAATCACAAACGATGGCAGAAAGTAAAAACAACATCATCACACACGGTCTTAGTGGCAAAGTAGGCGACCTGATCGTCTTCAGACAAAGAAGTGGCGATACCATTGTATCTTGAGTGATAGAAATGAAGCCAATAAATCTCAATTTATCCTTTTAGCATGTTCTGAGCCTTTCCTCATACATTCTCTCAAAATAATTACCTAAAGACAAGACCCGCTCATCGTTTACGGGATTGATGTATTTTAGGAACATCTGTTCGGTACTATGTCCGGTGGCTTCCATTAATAGTGGTGTTGGTATCTTACCGTAGAAGTTGGTGGCAAAGCTACGTCTGCCGATGTGACTGCTTATGAGCTTCCATTTTTCTGTTTGGATATCTTTTGCTCTGTGACCGATTCTTTTTCGGGCTTTGACAGGTTCGTTGAGATAGGCAAGTCTTGCTATTTTCTTTATCCCATCATTATAATGATGGATGTCCATGGCTTTTGGGAAGGCGTCTCCGTTTCTATGAAAAGTATTGATAACAGTAGGATGCAGAGGCAGGAGAATATCTTTCTGTGTTTTTTTCTGGGTAAAGGCAATGCAGGTTTTTCCGTTCACCTGTTTCAGTTGGTTGGTTTTAAAATGTATAAAGTCTGAGAAACGTTGTCCTGTATAACAGCTTATCAACAACCAGTCTTTAGCGGCCTGCAATTCTTTCGGTACATCAGTTGATTTTATTCGTGTGATATCTTTTTCAGTAAGCGTTACAATTTCTTTTTGCTGCTTTTCCCTGCGTATCTCAAGTTCTCTCACGGCAGTTCGTACTCCTTTGCGTTCAACAAAGTTTAGGATGGTCTTTACAAAATGGATAGTACGGTAGATGGTATTCTCGCTGTATTCTTCTTCTCTCCCGAAAACCATGAAATCCTTAATGAAATCCGAATTAATGTCCTCAATATAGAGCCTTTTGCAAATAAATCCCTCAAAACGTTCCAGCAGATGAAAAAATACTTTATAACGTTTGTAGGTAGAGTGGCAGATGAGCTCCTTGCGGGAATCGATATACCAGTTCATAAAATAAAGAAGAGAATTTTCCGCAGGTCTATTGTTTTTTTCGGAGCATATTTTTTTTATTTCCTTGGCTAATGCTCTTTGTAAAAGCAGTTTTTTGCAGCCTCTTTTTTCTTTTATGCTTTCCGTAAGTCCGAGTTTTACCTTGTTAAGTTTGTTATTGAGCTTTTTATACTTCTTAAGGTAGATATTAGTTGGTCTTTGCTTTTCCTTGTCCCAGTCTTCTTCACAGATTCTAAGAGGTGTTCTGAATATATGTGTTTTTTTCTGTTGTTTATCAGTCAGGCTAAGATGGATGTTTTTAAGAGTTCCGTTTTGAGGCAGAAAAAAATCAAATGTCATTTTCAAGAGTTTAAAGTGTTAATTCTCAACTAATTTAAAACAAAAAAAGTAGTCCTGCTTAGACTACTATTCAACAAGAATGATGAGAACAGATATACAGGCATTTTTTAAGAAAGATATAACAACCCTGTCCTTGTACAGGATTACGTTACTTTCTTTTTTATTTGTGATAGGCTGTCTCCCCGTTTCGTCTCAGGTATATGTCTCATCAGGTACAAGGCTTTTTATAGAGAACGGAGCTACTATTTTTCCGGCCGTAAAAGATACCTTATTATATTTTTCCGATTCCCAGGCGAAGATTTACATCACAAATGGCACTATTGTCAAAAATCTTACAAAACAGACCGATTTTAAGAATATCATTTATCCTGAAGCCCAGACACAAAGAGTAAAGAATAAGAACCCACATCATCGGTTCCAACCGAAATTGGTGTTCAAAGAAAAAAAAGCTAAAACCAAAAGAATTGAAAAATCTGTTCGGTTAGTTATCAAAACCTTGCCTTTAAAAGAGTCTTTAACCTCAATTCAAGATAGGACGCTTGTAGCAAATGATTCTCAGCAGACACTTCTCAAAGTCATTGTTGCAGAAGCACAACCACAGAAGGTTATTTCTTATTATTATAGAAGAAAACAAATTTATTTATACAGGGGTTATTCTTCCAATAGCCAGGATACTGCATTTCTAGTGAGGCCACCACCATTCTGTGTTTGAAGGCTTAACAATTTCACGATTCAACAAATCGACTAACCCAAAACCATCTCCGACATGAGAAATACATTTTTCTCTCTGCCGGTGATTTATAGATCAGAGATTTAACAATTTAAAAAACAAAGCAAATGAAAAAACATATTACACTTTTAAGCGCAGTACTAATAAGTGCCACAGCATACAGCCAGGTCGGAATCAATACCGAAACGCCTAAAGCAACATTAGACATAGCAATCAATACCACAACTACAACTCCGCTTCCCGAGGGCATCATAGCTCCCAGAATGAGCGGGGACGATATCCAGGGCAAAGATGCACTCTATGATACAGACCAGAAAGGCGCCATCGTTTACTCTACATCTGCTGTAACCACAAGTACTACCAAGACCGCCAACATCACAGCAGAAGGCTACTATTATTTTGATGGAAACATCTGGCAAGCTCTCAGGGGGGCAGAACCTTGGAAGGTATCGGGAAGTACGACTGATGCTACATCTAATACTCAAAGCATCTACCAGATGGGGAAAGTATCTATCGGTCAAAATCCGGGGTCGGTTCCTACTGCCAATCTTCAGGTCTTTGAAAATAATTCTTCCGGAGATCCGGGCATATCTTATGGGATAAACAGTACAATGTACACTAATAAGCAAGGTGTCAAATATGGTATCAATAATTTTGTTTATGATACATCCACGGCAGGCTCGGGAAGCTTGACGGGATTGTACTCTGCAGTTCAAGATGCCTCTACAGTATCCAGAGCTGGACATGGTGGTTTGTTTAATTATAACCTGGCAGGTGCTAAGAACAATGGAGCATCCACACACGTGCATGGCTTGAGTAACAATATCACATTGCAGGCTGTTGGAGGGGATTTAACAACGGGATATTCTTACGCAAATATGGCTACTGCCTATGGCTATGCTACAAGCGGTAACTTAACTGTTGGCGGAGCTCTTCGCGCCTATAGTGGTTATGCAATTCCAAGTGCAGCAGCTGGTTACACTTTTACAGCAAATGGGGATGATGTGATGGGAGGACATTTCACATCACGCCCAACGCCATCAGGTGGGGTGGTAAATATTGCCAGAACTGTAGGAGTCAGTTCTCAATTTGAGCCGAGAGGGACAGGTACTATTAATATTACAGGTTATGCCGCTGCTTTACGCTCGCTTACCAGTTTTTCAGACACGAGCACAAAGTCTGTCAATCGATTGTATGGCCTACTTGTCGAAAAAACTGAAAGCGGGGGAACAAGAGCGATATCTGCCTCATATGGTATTTACATACAACCGTACCGTTTCACAGGCGATACAGCCACGAATGCGTATAACCTTTATTCCGAGGGAACGAATACCAAAAACTATTTCCAGGGAAAAGTGGGAATAGGAAGCACAACACCGTCAGCTCAATTGCATGTCGTAAAACAATCCTCAGACCTTACGCCAGCTATTATCGTTGGTTGTGACGAGTATGCCGACAATATAGCTGCAGTAGCTGCAGGATTGCCTACAGGGGCGTTGTACCGTACAGGCGATATATTGAAGGTGGTGCATTAAAGCAAAAATTAATGAATTTCAGAAATATTCGGATAGGAAATTTAATTAGTTACGGAAAGCGGGATGGAAATGTCCCGCATCTGTAATTTTATAAAACATCTCAAGAAAATGCAAGTAGATATTGACCTAGTGCCTTTAATATCATAGAAATGACAAAAGTCTAACACAATACTTTGTAAATGAACAAAAAAATAAAAAAACTCAAAAAACTGGTGGACAAAAATCTACGTAGAAAAAAACAAGAGATTTTCCAGCTCTTTGGTACTCCATCCAAAAGATCGGACGATTACATTTTATTTTATGAACGATATACTTATCTGGGATTTATAAGGGATGTGACATCTTTCATCCTGGAAGAAAACACAGTGGTAGATATCTACATCTCACGGTATTTTCTTGGTAAGGAAATATGGGATGTATTTTATTACGAAGAACAGGAACCCGAGTACAAACTGATTTGGTCGTTTAAATATTAATGTCCACAAACAATAAAAAACACTATGAAAGTTGACAACCGAAGAAGCGTACAGATAAAGGCGTATATACTTTCCTTTATCCTGCTTTTGGAAATCTTACTTGTAATATCCTCGCAAATTGTACATAAACGCATGGACGAACTGATAGTGGGTGCAGGTATCCTATTTTCCTTAGTGATAATATGGAAATTAATAAGGTTTAAAATCGTGATATTGGATATCTCTGAACATATTGTTTCAATAAAGACCAGACATCCGTTTTCCAGAAGTATTAACTTTCCACAAATGGAAGTACCATTACACAAAATATTTTCCTGTCATTTGAAAGACGAACTGCTGACCACTTTCTTGATAGTCAATATCCATACAAAGAATAATGTACGGAGCTTCTATTACAAACTTGGGATTTTGTCCGGAAAGTCCGCCAATGATTTCAAAAAAGTATTGGAAATACTAAAGACCTATAAGAAGGAACAGATGGGTAGTGAAGGATGATGGGTTTGCAATACAAGAAAGTACTTTGTTTGTCATTCAAAGCAGAACGTGGATTTGTGCTTATTGATGCTATTCATTGTAAACAAACAATTAAAAAATATCCGATTTCATAAAACGCATTGATCAAAAGAAACTCAAAAAATTCAATCATATATTTGGATATATGATTTCAAATAATTTATTAATCTTTAAAAAATATAAACGATGGCAGAAAGTAAAAACAACATCATCACACACGGGCTTAGTGGCAAAGTAGGCGACCTGATCGTCTTCAGCCAGAGAAACGGCAAAACCATTGTTTCCAGGGCACCAAAAGAAAGAGTCGGAGATTATACAGAGAATCAGAAAGAGCATCAGCGCAAATTCCAAAAAGCGACCCTCTACGCCAAATCGGTTATGAAAGATCCGAATCAAAACCAAATGTACTCTGCCGCAGCAGACGCATCCAAAGGCATCAGTACATATAATGTAGCGGTTGCCGATCTCCTGAAGGCACCGGACATAGAAAGCATAGACCTGTCTGGTTATACAGGTGAAAAAGGAGATGTCATTAGAATAAAGGTACTGGATGATTTTGCAGTAAAAGCGGTAACTGTAACAATAGAAAATGAAGATGGTAGTCTGGTAGAAGAGGGTTCGGCGGTAGATTCGGGCTTCGAGTGGATCTATACAGCAACAGAAGGTAACAAAGATCTTGCAGGGGATAAGATCACAATTAAGGCAACCGACAACCCTGACAATGTGACAGAAATGACCCAAACACTTTAAAAACGAAAACAAGCTTAGCGTATAGAATGCGTATACCGGCCCTATACCGATAGCCACCCAAAATCAACTGACAAAATGACAAAAGCCACCCGACCTTGGGTGGCTTTTGCTTTATGATGTAAGGTCTAAAGGCTTGATCTTTTTATAAAGGCTTTGAGGGCCTCAGCCTGACGCTCCTCAACTAATCATTCATAATTAACCTAAACTCTCTCATTCTTGATCTCATCCACGATCTCTGGATTCAGTAGAGTAGAAGTATCTCCAAAGTTAGAGAAATCGCCTTCTGCGATCTTTCTCAAGATTCGGCGCATGATTTTTCCGGATCTCGTCTTCGGCAATCCGGATACAAACTGGATCTTATCAAGCTTTGCAATTGGTCCGATCTGCTCAGATATCAATTGGTTGATCTCTTTGGCCAGATTATCTTTTTGTCTGCTTTCACCAGATTCTTTCAGTATTACAAAGCCATAGAGGGCATTACCCTTGATATCGTGCGGATAGCCCACGATTGCAGATTCGGCCACTGCAGGATGCTCATTGATGCTATCCTCAATTGGTGCTGTTCCAAGGTTGTGCCCGGAAACAATAATAACATCATCTACACGGCCCGTGATCCTGTAATAACCTACCTCGTCTCTCAAAGCTCCGTCACCAGTGAAATATTTTCCGGGGAAAGCCGAGAAGTAGGTTTCCTTGTATCGCTGATGGTCTCCCCAAATAGTTCTGGCGATGCCTGGCCAAGGAAAACGGATGCAGAGATTTCCATCTACTTGATTTCCGGTGATCTCATTTCGTTTCTCGTCCATCAGAACAGGCTGTATTCCGGGTAAAGGAAGTGTTGCGTATGTTGGTTTGGTAGGAGTGACAAATGGGATTGGAGAGATCAGGATTCCACCTGTTTCTGTTTGCCACCAGGTATCTACAATTGGGCATTTCTTCTTTCCAACGTGGTCGTTGTACCAATGCCAAGCTTCGTCATTGATAGGCTCTCCAACGGAACCGATCACTTTCAACGAGCTGAGGTCGTGCTTCTCAACCCATTCTACGCTTTCCTTGGCCAAAGAACGGATGGCGGTCGGCGCAGTATAGAACTGGGTTACCTTATGTTTCTCAATCACCTCCCAGAATCTTCCTGCATCAGGATACGTTGGTATCCCTTCAAAGATAACGGTTGTTGCGCCATTCAATAGCGGACCGTAAAGAATATACGAGTGTCCTGTGATCCAACCGATATCCGCCGTACACCAATAGATATCATTTTCTTTATAATTAAACACATTCTTGAAAGTGTAAGCGGTATAGACCATATAACCTGCACAAGTATGAAGCATTCCTTTCGGTTTTCCTGTAGAACCGGAAGTATAAAGAATAAACAATGGATCTTCTGCATCCATGATCACCGTCACGAAATCTGCTGAAGCCTTATCGTAATACTCGGACATCCAGTGGTCTCTGCCTTCTTTCATCTTCACATCGTTGTGCGTTCTTTTAACAACCAAAACACTTTCCACGGTTGGTGTTTTTTCCAAAGCTTCATCCACGATGCTTTTCAGGTCAAGAACCTTATTTCCTCTATAGCTTCCGTCTGAAGTGATGACCATTTTCGCCCCACAGTCATTCACTCTGGATGCTACAGCAGATGCAGAGAATCCTGCAAATACCACGGAGTGAACCGCACCCAATTTAGCACAGGCCAACATTGTAACAGCCAGTTCTGGAATCATAGGAAGGTAGATGCAAACTCTGTCGCCTTTCTCGATGCCCATTTCTCTCAGAACATTCGCTGTTTTATTAACTCTTTCGTAGAGTTCGTTGAAGCTGATGTGTTGTGCTTCTTCTTTCGGGTCGTTTGGTTCCCAGATAATGGCGGTTTTGTCGCCTCTTACGGAAAGATGTCTGTCCAGACAGTTTTTGGTGATGTTAAGTTTGGCATTCTTGAACCATTTGATGTTGGCTTCCTCCATATTGTAATCCACAACCTTGGACCAACGCTGATACCACACAAAATTCTCATCCGCAATTTTATCCCAAAACTTCTTAGGATTCTTGATTGATTTTTTGTACTCCTTGAAATAATCCTGTAAATTCTGAATGTGATAATTTCTCATATTATTAATATTTTAATTCTTATAAATCTTGTTTCTTTACTCTTTTCTCTTCGTTCTACTCAAGCATTTCCTCAATTTGCTGAATCAATTTCTTGATAGAGTAAGGTTTTGTCACATAAGCGTCTGCACCTGATTCCAATCCTTTTTCGATGTCTTTCGGGTTGGTTTTTGCACTCAGGAAGATCACTTTGGTGTGGTTGAGGCTTTCCATTGTTTTGATTTCATTAAGAGTGCTGTAACCGTCAAGATTGGGCATCATAATATCGAGTAAAATGATATCTGGGGTAATGGTTTTCAATAATTCCAGAACCTCGGTTCCGTCTCGTGCAATGAAAACTTCGTAACCTTGCTTCCTGAAGCTGTATTCCAATGACATCAGGATTTTGTGTTCGTCGTCTGCTATTAATATTTTTTTCATTTTGTTTCTTAATTATTTGATGGAAGCCTCAATACAAAGCTCACTCCTAAACCGTTGTTTTCGGCGGAAATATTGCCTTTATGAGCTTCCATTATTTTTCTGCAAATTGCTAACCCGAGACCGCTTCCCAAAGGTTTTCTGATGTTCTGATTTCTGGATTGGTAAAATTTATCGAATATCAGATTGAGGTCATCTTCCGGAATTTGTTTGCCAGTATTGAAAATTCTAATCACCAATTGATTATCTTTTTCCTGAAACTTCGCCTGGATCGTGCCTTGCACATCCGTGAATTTCAAAGCATTGCCTAAAATATTCTGGAAAACCTGAATCAGCCTTGCTTCATCATATTCAAATTTGGTTTCTGTTAAAAGATTGACCTCACTGAGATGAATATTCTTTTGATGTAAAAGATGACTGATTGGATTCAGTGCTTTTTGATAAGTTTCAATGATGTCATTGGTTTCAATATTCAAAGCGATTTCGCCGTGTTCAAGCTTGTCGAGGTAAAGGATATCATTGATAATTTCATTCAGTCGGTCAGATTCTGTGATGATATTATTGAGGAATTCTTTCTTGATGTCTAACGTGATATCATCATCGTCAGCTAAAATCTCACCAGCAGAACGAATCGCAGTAATCGGAGTTCTGAGTTCATGAGCTACGGAATCCAAGAAATCGTCTTTTTGCTTGTCTTTGAATATGAGGTTTTCGTTGGCTGAACTTAATTCATCAGACAATTGTCTCAATTCTCGGCTTTGTTCCGTCAGTTTTTTATTAAGGCTGATATTTTCTTTGGATTCTTCGAGAATTTCTAAAACTTCTTTCAAGGAAATCTTATCTTCATAAGTCACACCTTCGATCAGGATTTTTGCAGAAGCGGTTCCGATTCTTCCGGATAGAAGATTCTCTGAGAATTTAATAAATCTCGCGTCAGCAGTTTCAGTTCTTGTGTCAATATTATATTTGAGATTGAAAATCCGCATTGCCTGTTCGGTTTTCTTTTCGCCAAGGAATTTCACCAGGATATTTCGGATGTCGGAAACGTAAGCTTTCCCTCGCCAGATAAAAGCATTTTCGTGATTCTGAATGTATCTGTCAACATCAACATAGATCTCGGCAAAGTTTCTTTCTCGATAATCTCCTTTTTGACTTACAGAAATTACGGTAAACAAGGTCATATTGACCAAAATTGACCAAAAGAAAACTTGCGAAATGCTATCCAGATAAGTAATATTGAAAAAGCTGAACCAATTGTACATTTCCCTCAAAAATCCTTTGAATTCCTGATTGTATGAAAAATAGTACTGTGGAATGATCAATCCGAAATAACAGATGATCAAACCTCCGATCAATCCGAAAACTGCACCTTTGTAACTTCCTCGTCTCCAAAAGATCGCTCCAAAAAATGAAGGGCCAAGCTGGGAAATTACGACAAAAGAAATCAGTCCGACAGAATATAAACTGTTCTGTAAAATGAAGAATTTATAAAAAATAAAAGCGGTTACAATCAGAATGAAAATGCTGATTTTTCTAATGTTAGTAATATTTCTGGTGTTTTTTACATCGTTGTCAGATTTCAATTTATCCAGCCAACTATAAGGAATAATAAGGTTGTTGGACAACATAATTGACAAAGTAATACTCGAAATAATTACCATCGAAATTGATGAACTCAATCCGCCAAGAAAAACCAAAACCGTGATAATTTGATTACCGAAATGCTGTGGAATCAGGATAGAATAAAACTCGGGATTCACAGATTGTCCATCAAAAATAATCCGTCCGCCCCAAGCAATTGGAAATACAAAAACATTGAAGATCAAAAGATAAAGCGGGAAAAACCAAATCGCAGTTTTCAAGTGCTTTTCCTGTCTGTTTTCAACAATAGTTGTATGAAATTGTCTAGGTAAAAGGAAGATGGCAGAAGCGGAAATTAGACTTAAGATGATCCAGTTGATGCTTCCTTCCAGTCCCGAAAATGTATTCTTAGTTTTGAAGTCTTGAAATTGACTTGCTTTTTCATAGATATCGGAAAATCCGTCAAAAACGAAAAATGTGACGAAAATTCCGAGAACAATTAAGAAAATCAATTTCAAAAAACTTTCCAGTGCAACGGCGGAAATGATTCCCAATCTCTTTTCTGATGCATCAACATAACGTGTCCCGTAATATGACGAAAAAAGAGCCAATAGAATCACGACGTAAGTCGCGTTATCTGTAAACAGATCTTTCGAAATTGGCGTTTGTGTAACCAAATGAAAAGTCTCGGAAATAGCTTTGATTTGAAGTCCGATGTAAGGAATGATCCGAAAATGCAGACCAAAGTGATAATCGCTCCAAACGAACGACTGTTCCCGTAACGTAGGGAAATAAAATCCGCAATACTGCTGACTTTGTTGATTCTGGCGATTCGGATGATTTTTCGATTGATATAGATCCAGGCAGGAATAATGATAATCGGGCCAACATAGATCGGAAGATAATCCAGCCCGTCGTTCACGGCAACACCGATGCTTCCGTAATACGTCCACGCCGTACAATAAACAGCCAACGACAATGCGTAGATGTAAGGATTGTTCACCCAGATCTTGCTCTTCTTTTTCTCTGCGCGATGGGCAACCAGGAAAAGAAGGGCGAGATAGAGGATTACAACTGCAAATAATGCGTAACTATTCATCGTATTTTTTGAAAATGACAAACGAAATGATAATGGAGAAAAACCACACACCGAAGATGTAGGCATAGATCATCGGAAATCCGAACAACTCTTTCTCACTATTGAACAAAAGGATCATCGGAGCGCTGAATAAGATGAATAATCCAAAGCTCAGAATGATCAGTTTTTGTTCGTGTCGTTTCTTCATAAATGATTATTGATAAAAGATAATTGATGAACGAGTATCATTCATCAATTATCAAATATGAATTATAATTTAGTGTTATAATTTTTCTTCGGAATAATCTCCGCTCAATGCATAATACCCGAATACGCCCAATCCTCCGGAAACAATTGGCAATAGGATAAACACAATGATGATCCCGAATACCAGATCTTCCTGTTTTCCTGACGTTAGTTTAGGAATTCCCATTACTGTCAGTCCGAAGTAGAGAACTACCAATGCCAGCAAAATCCAAACTATACCTAATATTTTTTTAAGTCCGTCCATTTTTTCTTTGTTTTTAAAATTAATAAATTATCTAGTATTAATCGTGGATATTTTGATTTTTGTTTTTGATGTAAACCAAACCGATCACGAGACACACCGCGGCCACACCGATCGGATACCAGAGTCCCTCCAGATACCAGCCTGCGTGTCCGGCATCTTTTCCTGTTGTTACAAGATAGGTCGCGACCGCCGGCAATAGTCCGCCGAATACACCATTTCCAATATGGTAAGGTAAAGACATCGATGTGTAACGGATTCTGACAGGGAACATTTCTACCAGGAATGCGGCGATCGGGCCATAAACCATCGTCACAAAAATGACCTGAATGAACACAAGGAATACGAGATACCATTTGGTGTCATCACTGATTTTGATTGATTTTGAAACTTTCGGTTCTTCCGCTTTTCCGTCTTTCATTACAGGTCCGGCCGCGGACCAATGGACAATGCTGTCTTTTTTCAGTAATGTCCCATCAGTATAAGCAATTTCTTTATGGAATGTGATTAAGCTGTCTGTTGCTACCTTGTCGTGAACTTTTACGGTTCTGGATTCTGTGATTCCGCCCGCTGCAACTTCTTTTTTAGCAATATCAACTGAATTGAACATTGCTCTGTATATTGGTCTGTAAGCTAATATGGCAACCAGCATTCCGGTCATCATCACGGCTTTTCTCCCCACTTTATCTGATAACCATCCGAAAAATACAAAGAATGGTGTTCCAAGGAATAATGCTAAAGCCATTAATGAATCAACTTGAGTGGTGTCGATGTTCATCACTTTCTGCATAAAGCTCATTGCGTAGAATTGTCCCGTGTACCAGATCACACCTTGTCCCATAGCTGCTCCGAAAAGGGCCAATAACACAAACTTGAAATTGAATCTGTTTCCAAAACTTTCCTTCAAAGGGTTGGTCGATGTTTTTCCTTCGCTTTTGGCTTTTGCAAAAAGAGGCGATTCCTTCATATTCTTTCTGATAAAATATGAAACAACAACCATTAGAATCGAAATCCAGAACGGAACTCTCCAGCCCCAAGTATCAAATTCCTCGGCAGATAGTGAAGTCTTTGTAATTAGAATTACAATTAATGAAATAAATAAACCTGCCGTCGCCGTCGTCTGAATCCAGGAAGTCCAGTAACCACGTCTGTGAGGTTGTGCGTACTCTGCAACGTAAGTAGCTGCACCGCCGTATTCTCCACCGAGCGCTAGACCTTGTAAAAGTCTAAGGATTAAAACTAAAACCGGCGCCATAAAGCCAATCGTCTCATAACTCGGGATACATCCGATGAGGAATGTCGAGAATCCCATGATCAGAAGTGTCACAAGAAACGTGTATTTTCTTCCAATCAAATCGCCCAATCTTCCGAAAAATAACGCACCAAAAGGCCTTACAACAAAACCCGCTGCAAATGTTGCTAAGGTTGATAAAAAGGCGGCTGTCGGATTGTCAGCTGGAAAGAATTTCGTCGCTAAAACAACGGCCAAACTTCCGAAGATATAGAAATCATACCATTCGATAAGGGTTCCGAGGGACGAAGCCATGATCACGCTCCAGATGGTGCGGTTTTTCTGCTTGTCGCTCAGGTTTTCGTACTGTTCGTGATGTGAATCGCTCATTTTATATTAAGATTTGATGTTAAACGGTTATAGATAGATTTGGAATTGAAGGATGAATTCTCCCTTGGATTTCGGTTCAGAAGAGGCACTTGTGTAAGTTGGTCTGGTTGAATATTGCGTCGTCAATTTGGCATGATGACCATCAATAAACCAGTTGGCGCCAACATCAAACTGTGAAGAAGAATTCTCCAAAGCTTTGAAGTTCTTATTCGTGTAAGCTGCAAAAGGCTGAATTCTGATTTTCGGCTTGTCGGCATTACTTGGTAATAATAATCCGGCTTGTAAATAATAGATATTTCCGCTTCCTATCATCGGCTGAAGATTTCCTGGGCCGGCAATTGCTTTATCGCCTATGAAATTAGGGTCGTTGGAACCAACATTCATTATGCCGAGATTTCTCAGATAATTAGGTCCGAAGTTGTAATTGTAGAATCCTGCGTAAGCGGAAAGTGCCATTTTATTTTTAGCATTTCCTAAAGGTAAATCTGCAAAAGCATCAATCGCATAAAGTGCAATATCGTGTTTCTCGATTTGAGAGTTAACAGAAGTTCTTGTTCCATCTTTTTGATGGTAAAAACCTGCTCCCAGATTAAAAACTCTTTTAGTTCCAAGATAAGAACCAACTTTGAAAGGCAAAAGATTAGATTCCGAATCAAGGAATTGATATTCTACATATCCGGCTTTGGAGAATTCCGGGTTTCCGTTATTATCAACTGCGACTCTTGCTGCTGGATTTGTTACATCAACTGGCGCAAGATTGGTTGCGAATGGTTTGTTTAAACTGAATCGATATTCAAATTTTCCATATTTCCCTTTGGCAAACATTCCCATTTGTCTGGCAAACTGGTCAGAATTGTCAATCAAAGGCCAGGTGAAAATCGGCGAGTCAACTGTCAGGAAATTAAGTGTAGAAGCCATTGTCATCCTGGAAAGTCCCATATAATAGTGAAGTCCGGCTCCAATCGACAAACTGAATTTCCCCGCTTCTCCCGGCAAAACTACAGCGTATTCATTCCACGCATCGTGAAAAAACATCTGAGGCTTTTTACCGTTTCCGTAACCGCCAGTTCCTGTGGAGCCCGAACCGCCACCATTGATAAAAGTCTGATTATTAATTCCAAAATGCATCAAAACCATATATCTTTTGGTAATTTGTGCATAGGCAAGAGCTCTCAGTCGTCGGTTTCCGATGTTCCAGGAATTTTTTGTGGCTTCGTCAGAAACCATTGTTCCGGGATTCATTTCCGTATTTCTCAACCATATCTGGTTCCAAAGAATAAATCTTACATACTTATCGCCTTCCGGATTGAGATTTAATTTTAAACCATTTCCATAATCAGGCGATCCTTGCGAATATAGGCTGGCGCTAAAAAGTGCTAAACCTATAAAAGTTAGAATTTTCTTCATAAATTAATAAGAATTTGGTGTTTATTTTGTGATTGCCAAATTGTTATTAATATTTTGTTTACAAAAATTTAATATATATTAATGCTAATTATATAGTTTATCTTGAATCTTTATACTTTTGTCTTGTTTCTTTATCTATTTTTTAAAACGTTCCCACTTAATTAACATATACTTATCGGCAAATTGAGTAATAATCAATCCGGAATTTTCAAGATTATTTTCCTGAGAAATATATTCTATCAGTTCATTTTGTTTCAGGACTTTATAAACCGGATGAAACTCCGAATGTGGGGGTCGGCTAATGTTATATTTCTTAATCCAGGAACTGATACTGACGTGAGAAACGCCGATAATTCTTTCGATTTCCCGATAGCTTAACCCTTCAAGATAAAGTTGTAAAGCTTTGGTTACGTAGTAATCATCAATTTGTTTTCCTAATTTTTTGACCGTGAAATTATAGTTGCAATTTTTACAATAGAATCTCTGCTTTCCTTTGATAATTCCGCTTTTAGAGACTTTGTCATTGTTGCATTTAGGACATTGATTTTCCATAACTATATCTTTTTAGCAAATATATAATAATTTAGCAATATTTAATATTGGCTTAAAGATAATATTGTTGTTAAAAATTATTTAACAGATAAAATTATCTTTTAAATTTGGTTAATAAAGATAATTGTATTTAAGTTTGCAACTTAATTAGATAATGTCAATGAAATTAGAAGTTTCCTCAGAGAAACATTTGGTCTATGTAGAAGAAATCCGAAATGAAATGGAGGATTCTGCGAAAAAGAGAGGAACAGGCATCGCAAAACGTTCCTCCGAATATCTGGGCAAAAAAATCTCGGAAGGTAATTCCATCATCGCAATCGACGAAAATGGAACCTGGGCAGGCTTCTGCTACATAGAAACCTGGACAAACGGAGAATATGTCGCCAATTCCGGATTGATAGTTTCGCCTCAATTCAGAAACGCCGGATTAGCAACTTTGATTAAGGAAAGAATCTTCGAACTTTCCCGATTAAAATATCCAAATGCAAAGATTTTCGGCCTCACAACCGGATTGGCAGTGATGAAGATCAACAGCAGTTTAGGTTATAAACCGGTTATTTATTCAGAATTGACTCAGGATGAGCAATTTTGGAACGGCTGTAAAAACTGCGTGAACTACGAAATTCTGATGATGAAGGAGCGCAAAAACTGTCTTTGTACAGCAATGCTTTTCGTTCCTGAAA
Organism: Epilithonimonas hungarica; assembly: GCF_900102265.1. Classification (GTDB taxonomy): domain Bacteria; phylum Bacteroidota; class Bacteroidia; order Flavobacteriales; family Weeksellaceae; genus Epilithonimonas; species Epilithonimonas hungarica. The sequence continues at coordinate 1,075,985 of NZ_FNBH01000001.1, forward strand.
AAGTAAAGATGAATAAAGAAAAAGATTTTGAATCTATAAATAACGATAATGAGTAAGAAAGTAGTTTTGGCATTTAGCGGAGGTTTGGACACGTCGTATTGCGCCAAATATCTGAGCGAGACTTTGGGTTACGAAGTTCACGCAGTCACAGTTAACACAGGTGGTTTCGATAAAAATGATGAGGTTTTGCTTAAGGAAAAAGCAGAGAAATTAGGCGTGGCCTCTTATAGATTTATCGACGCTTCAGAAAAATACTATAATGATTGTGTCAAGTATTTGATTTTCGGTAACGTTCTGAAAAACAATACTTATCCATTGTCTGTCAGCGCAGAAAGAACGATTCAGGCACAGACAATTGCAGAAGCTGCTTTGAAAATCGGAGCTGACGCGATTGCGCACGGAAGTACGGGCGCTGGAAATGACCAGGTTCGTTTCGATTTGATTTTCAACGTCATGTGTCCCAAAATCGAGATCATAACCCCAATTCGTGATTTGAGTTTATCGCGTGAAGACGAAATTCAATTCCTGAAAGACCACAACTACGAAATGGATTTTGACAAAGCCAAATATTCCATCAACAAAGGACTTTGGGGAACTTCCGTCGGCGGAAAAGAAACTTTGACTTCCCGATTTTCCCTTCCGGAAGACGCTTTTCCTTCGCAAGTTGAAAAAACCGAACCTTCAAATCTGGAAATCGAATTCAAAAATGGAGAATTGATTTCTGTCAATGGCGAAACTTTTTCCCATCCGGTTTTAGCGATTCAAAAGATTGAGGAATTGGCGTCACCTTACGGAATTGGTCGTGATATCCACGTTGGCGACACGATTGTCGGGATAAAAGGCCGTGTCGGTTTCGAAGCTGCGGCTGCTGCGATTATCATAAAATCGCATCATCTTTTGGAGAAACATACACTTTCCAAATATCAGCAGACCATCAAATCACAATTGTCAGATTGGTACGGAAACTGGCTTCACGAGGCTCTTTTCCTTGACCCTGTGATGAGAAACATCGAATCGTTTCTACAGGATTCTCAGAAAACCGTCAACGGAAAAGTATTTATAACGCTTCATCCATATCGATTTATTTTAAATGGAATCGAGTCTGGAAATGATTTAATGTCTTCAAAATTTGGAAGTTACGGCGAAGAAAATATCGCTTGGAGTGGCGATGATGTCAAAGGTTTTACCAAAATCCTCAGCAACTCGCTCAATATTTATCATCAGGTCAACAAATTGAATTAGAATCTACGAACTCGAAGAGTTCAATATCAGTAGCCGTAGGTGCAACCTATGGAAACGAATAACAAAAATTAACCGAACCCGACAGGGTTCAATAATAAAAACGTCGGTAAAAAAAACTGTCGTGCTAAAAATGAAAAAATCAGTCGGAATTATCGGAGCCAATGGATACACAGGAAGCGAACTCGTTCGTTTGCTCATATTCCATCCGAATGTAGAATTAAAGTTTTTGTTCAGTCGTTCCAATTCCGGAGTGAAAATTTCAGAATTATATCCAGATTTGGACTCGATTTGTGATTTGGTTTTGACTAACGAAATTTCAGAAACTGACATTCTTTTCCTTTGTCTGCCTCACAAAGAAAGTCAGAACTGGCTGAATGAAAATTCGGTTTCAAGCGAAACTTTAATTATAGATTTAGGGAATGATTTCCGTCTCGAAAGCAATTTTGAAAATCGAAATTTCGTTTATGGTTTGCCCGAGATTTATTTTAATGAAATCCAGAATTCAAAAAGTATTGCGAATCCAGGATGTTTTGCAACTGCGATTCAATTGGCGTTATTGCCTTTAGCAAAGGAAAATTTGTTGAAAGAGGTTTATACAACAGGAATCACAGGTTCAACCGGAGCAGGACAATCTTTGCAACCGACAACGCATTTTACTTGGCGAAATGACAATATTTCAGCTTACAAAACTTTGAATCACCAACACGTTGACGAGATTTTGAAACAAGTTAATTTGCTTAATAACGAAGAAGTTGAACTTAGTTTTGTGCCTTGGCGTGGCGATTTTGCCAAAGGGATTTTTACAAGTTCAACTATCGGATGCGGTTTAGAATTAGAGAAAATTTACACATTATATAAGGATTTTTATAAAGATTCGCCTTTCGTTAAAATTTCAGAGAAACCAATTGATATGAAGCAAGTGGTGAATACCAATTTCTGCGTCATCCAAATCGAAAAACAAGGAAGCAAAATAGCAGTTCATTCCGCAATTGATAATCTTCTGAAAGGCGCATCCGGACAAGCAATTCAAAATATGAATATTGTCAATGGCTGGGAACAGAACCTCGGATTAAACTTAAAACCAATTGCATTTTAAATCAATCAACTATCAACTGATAACAATCAACTAAAATGAATTTATTCAACGTATATCCACTTTTCAACATCAATCCTGTAAAAGCTGAAGGTTCTTTCCTTTGGGATGAAAACGGCCAAAAATACCTCGATTTTTATGGTGGTCACGCTGTGATTTCCATCGGTCACAACCATCCGCATTATGTTGAGAAATTGAAAAACCAACTCGAGAAAATCAGTTTTTATTCCAATTCCGTTCAGAATAATTTGCAGACAGAATTGGCTGAAAAATTAGGAAAATTATCAGGTTACGAAGACTATTCATTGTTTTTATGCAATTCCGGAGCGGAAGCGAACGAAAATGCTTTGAAACTGGCTTCATTTCAAAACGGAAAAAAGAAAGTGATTTATTTTTCCGAAGCTTTCCACGGCCGAACTTCCGCCGCTGTTGCTGTAACAGATAATCCGAAAATCGTAGCGCCAGTCAACGAATCTGAGAATTTCATCAAATGTGAATTCAATAATTCGGAAGAACTGGAAAAGGTTTTTGCCGAAAATCAGAATGAAATCTCTGCAGTAATCGTAGAAGGAATTCAAGGTGTTGGCGGCATTAATTTGTTGGAAAAAGATTTCATTTTAACTATTGAAAAATTGTGCAAGGAAAATAATGCAGTTTTGATTTTGGACGAAGTGCAGTCCGGTTACGGGCGTTCCGGAAAATTCTTTGCCCATCAGGAATTCGATATTAAACCAGATTTAATTACGGTTGCGAAAGGAATGGGAAATGGTTTCCCGATTGGCGGTGTTTTGATTAGTCCAAAATTCGAAGCGAGTTATGGATTATTGGGAACTACATTTGGCGGAAATCATCTCGCTTGCGTGGCTGGAATTGCGGTTTTAGAAGTTATCGGAAATGAAAATTTGATTGATAATTCTAAAAAAATAGGCGCTTACATTGAAGAAAAAATTAAAGATTTCCCTCACATCAAAAACATCAAAAGGCGTGGTCTGATGATTGGAATCGAGCTCGACCAAGTTTGTGCAGAGGTCAGGAAAGAATTGCTTTTTGAACATTTTATTTTCACTGGAAATGCCAATGACAAGAATGTTCTGCGGATTTTACCGGCGCTTAATATTTCGGAGAAAGAATCCGATTTGTTCGTCAATGCTTTAGAAAAAACTTTGACTGCCATTGATGAGAAAAAATAAGTTACAGCAGAGAATTAAAAACATAATATTTGTCATTCCGAAGGAATCTAAAAAGCCGAGATTGACTTTGTCGAACCACTTCGTTAGGTTTCCTACGGAATGACAAAATGAATGTTTAAAATTGCTTAGCTGAGCGTAAGCGCCTTTGCGAACCTTACAAACAGTTATTAGTTAAAAAAAACTTTGCGCGCTTTGCGTTCAAAAAATTATTCAAAATGAAAAATTTCACTTCGGTTTACGATATAGATAATTTGCAGGAAATCATTGCAAAAACTTTAAAAATAAAAGAAAATCCATTAGAAAATCCAACCAAAGGAAATGGAAAAACGATTGGTTTGGTTTTCCTTAATTCCAGTCTCAGAACAAGATTAAGTTCCCAAATAGCTGCTCAAAACTTAGGATTAAATGTCCTAACGCTCAACGCCGCTCAGGAAGCCTGGAATCTCGAATTCGCTGATGGAACAGTGATGAACGGCGACACAGTTGAACACATCAAAGACGCCATCGAAGTTCTGAATCAATATTGTGACATCATTGCCGTAAGATGTTTCGCAGGAATGAAAAGCAAAGAAGACGACGTGAACGAAAGTATCTTGAGTCAGTTCTTGAAACACGCCAAAGTTCCAGTGATTTCTTTGGAATCAGCGACTCGTCATCCTTTACAAAGTCTGGCGGATTGCATCACAATCACAGAAAATTGGAAAGAAAATCGCAAACCAAAAGTCGTTTTGACTTGGGCGCCACACATCAAACCGATTGCTCAGGCTGTTGGAAATTCTTTCACAGAATGGATGCAACAAATGGACGTCGATTTCGTAATTGCAAATCCGGAAGGTTACGATTTAGATAAAAACTTTACAAAGGACACAAAAGTGCTTCATAATCAGGATGAAGCGTTGAAAGATGCTGATTTTATTTATGTGAAAAATTGGTCGTCTTTTGAAGAATATGCCGTCATGCCAAAAGTTGACGAAAACTGGATGCTGACCAACGAAAAATTAGAATTAACAAATAATGCGAAAGTGATGCATTGTCTTCCGGTTCGTAGAAATTTGGAATTGAGTGATGAAGTGATGGACGGCGAAAATTCAATCATCTATCAACAGGCAAAAAACAGAATCTTTTCAGCTCAGGCAGTTTTCTCTGAAATTTTGGATGAAATTAACAGTAAGAATTGAGAATTGAAATATCAATAGGAGCGGACTTTAGCCCGTTTAGGAGGATGGAAATTAAAGAGGCTTTAGCCGAAATATAAAGGCAAAAACAATTAATGCAAAAACTACACATCATAAAAATCGGAGGCGCTCTAATCGATGACAAGAAATCATTGAAAGCTTTTCTTGAGCAATTTTCACAGATTGAAGGTGCCAAAATTCTGATTCACGGCGGTGGAAAAATTGCAGAAACTTTAGCAGAAAAACTGAAAATCACGCAGACGATGATTGATGGACGAAGGATTACCAACAAGAAAACGTTGAAGCTCGTAACAATGGTTTACGCAGGCAGAATCAATAAAAATATTGTGGCAAAACTTCAGAGTTTTAATTGCAATGCAATGGGATTTTCAGGAGCGGACGGAAATCTAATCCAAGCGGAAAAACGTCAGCACCCAACCATTGATTTTGGATTTGTTGGCGATATTAATGAGAAAAGTATCAATCAGGAATTGATTATCAATATGATAAATCTGGGTTTGGTTCCGGTGTTTTCTGCAATCACTCACGATAAAAAAGGGAATCTGTTAAACACTAACGCAGACACGATTGCCGGAACTATTGCTCAGGCTTTATCAAAAAATTTCGAGATAGAATTGCTGTTTTGCTTCGATAAAAATGGGGTTTTAGAAAACGTGGAAGACGAAAATTCTAACTTGAAAACCATTAATAAAAATGAATTTTCTGAATTAAAATCACAAGGAAAACTTCACAAAGGAATTTTACCGAAACTCGAAAATGCTTTCATAGCCAAAGAAAACGGCGTTCAGAAAGTGTCTTTGATTAACCAGAAAAAACTGTCAGACCAAATAAAACAAGGAAATGAAGGAACTGAAATCTGTCTTTAGCAGAGAAGAATTAACGGAAAACGCAGTCAAATTACTGAAAAAACTCATCGCAACACCATCTATGAGCCGCGACGAATACAACGCTTCGCTCATCATCGAAGGCTTTTTCAACGAGCATCAATTGACGGTCAACCGATTCAAAAATAACATTTGGGCAACCAACAAACATTTTGATGCTGGCAAACCGTCAATTCTCCTCAACACGCACCACGACACAGTAAAACCGAACAAAGCTTACACTTTGGACCCGTTCATTCCGGTGGAAAAAGATGGCAAATTATTCGGTTTGGGAAGTAACGATGCGGGCGCGTCTTTGGTGGCGATGGCGCAGACGTTTCTCTATTTTTATGAAGCCGAAGATTTGTCGCACAACCTCGTAATTGCATTGACGGCCGAGGAAGAAATCTCCGGTTTAGATGGCATCGAAGCTTTGTTTCCACAACTTCCGAACGTCGAATTGGCAATCGTCGGCGAACCTACAAAAATGAATCTGGCGATTGCAGAAAAAGGTTTGCTCGTCATCGATGGCGAAATGCTGGGAACGCCTTCTCACGCCGCGCATCCGAACGATGACAATGCCATTGTGAAATGTATGAAGGATTTGCAAAACATCCTCGATTTCAAATTTCCAAAAGTTTCAGATTATCTGGGCGAAGTGAAAGTCACATTGTCAGTCATCAACGCAGGAACTCAGCATAATGTGGTTCCGGAAAAATGTAATTTCACTTTGGACGTGCGTGTCACAGACGAATACACGAATCGCGAAGTTTTCGAAATCATCCAGTCACGGATGAAATCAAAACTGACACCAAGATCTTTCCGTCTCAACTCCTCAAAAATCGACGTTAATCATCCGTTTGTTCAGGCTGGATTGGCGTTGGGCAGGACAACTTACGGTTCGCCGACATCCTCGGACCAGGCGATTATTCCGTGCACATCGGTCAAGTTGGGACCCGGCGACAGCTTACGTTCCCACACCGCAGACGAGTTTATTTACATCGACGAAATCCGAGAAGGCATCGATGTTTACATCAAAATATTAGAGAGAATATTGTAATAAATTTTAAGGATTTCGGCAGCTATTTCCGCCTTCCACTCCCGCTTTTTTTTCATTGCGATTGACGTGAGTCAATAAATAGAACTTGACAATATTCGCAATGAAAAAAAGAGCTCCGTTCAAGTCGGGCTGCAGCTTCGCAAAGTTGAAGATTTGTCTTCAATTCAAAAGAACTTTAAGATTATTTAATCTTGACTGAGCGTCAGCGCCTTTGCGAATCTTAAAATATTTTCAATAAAAAATAAAAAAATCTTTGCGCTCTTTGCGTTTAAAAATTATTAAAATGAAAAAAATCTGGCAAAAAGACAATACGACAACCAATGATTTGGTTACAAAATTCACCGTCGGGAAAGACCTGGATTTTGACAACAGATTAGCAAAATACGACGTGTTGGGTTCCATAGCCCACGCAAAAATGCTCGCAGAAGTTGGTTTGATTCGACTGGATGAAGAGCAGGCGATTGTTGCAGTTTTGGAAGAAGTTCTTATCGACATCGAAAAAGAAGCTTTCGAAATCGATAAATCGGCAGAAGACATTCATTCACAAATCGAAAATATCCTTATCGAAAAATTGGGTGAAACTGGTAAGAAAATCCATACCGCAAGGTCAAGAAACGACCAGGTTTTGACGGATATCAAATTATACTTAATTGACGAAATCAGAGAAATCACAGAACTGACGGATTCATTTTTTCAAATCCTGAAAGACAAAGCCAATCTTCACAAAGATGTTTTGTTGCCTGGCTACACGCATTTGCAGGTTGCGATGCCGTCGTCTTTCGGATTGTGGTTTGGTGCGTATGCAGAATCTTTAGTTGACGATTTGGAATTGCTTTTTGCAACGAAAAATATCATTAATAAAAATCCACTAGGCTCGGCCGCTGGCTACGGTTCGTCTTTCCCGATTGACAGAGAAAGTACGACTTACAAACTTGGTTTTAGAACTTTGAATCATAATGTGGTTTATGCGCAGATGACACGAGGGAAATCGGAAAAATTATTAGCAAACTCTTTGTCGGTTTTAGCGGGAACCTTAAGCAAATTTTCTTACGATGTTTGTCTTTATTTGAGTCAGAATTTCGATTTTATCAGCTTTCCGAAAGAATTCACGACGGGAAGTAGCATTATGCCACACAAGAAAAATCCGGATATTTTCGAATTGGTAAGAGCGAGATGCAACAGAATTCAGGCTTTGCCAAACGAATTGATTTTGGTGACGAATAATTTGCCGTCAGGTTACCACAGAGATTTGCAATTGACCAAAGAAATCCTTTTTCCAGCAATCGATTCATTGAAAGAATGTCTCGAAATTCTGATTTACACGCTTCCGAACATTGAAGTGAAAGACAATATTCTGGATGATGAAAAGTACAAATACATCTTCAGCGTAGAAAAAATCAACGAAGAAGTGAAGAATGGAAAATCATTCCGAGATGCTTACATCCAAATCGGTCAGGAAATAGAAAATGGTTTGTTTGAGTATGATTATAAAGAACTCAATCACTCTCATCAAGGCAGTTTAGGAAATCTTTGCCTCGACGAAATCGAATATCAGTTCAATAAAGTCAGAGATAAATTGTTGGGTTAAAATCACTTCCTTTAGGGTCGATAAATGATTTTAATCTAATTTAAACTTAGTCGTTTTTTTGACTTCAGCAAGAACTATAGAACTGTGATATTGACCAATGTGAGGACTGTTGGAAATCACATTCACAGTGAATTCGTTGTAAGAATTGATGTCGTTGGCAAGGATTTTTAATTGATAATCATATTCGCCGGAAAGACTTGTAATTTCCTGAATTTCATCATATTTAGAGATATAATCTTCAAATTCTTTCAAAGTTTTCTGAGATTGTTCTTTCAGGCGGATGTTGCAGTAAACAACAATGTTGATTCCGAGTTTTTCACGGTTTAAAATTGCTACGTATTTCTCCACAACACCTTGTTTTTCAAGGTTTTTGATGCGCTCGTAAGTGGGTGTGAAAGTCAGTCCGATTTTTTCGGAGATTTCTTTTACAGATAATGTAGAATCCTCTTGTAGAAGCGAAAGAATTAATTTGTCTTTTTTATCCAAACTCATAATGGGTAATCATTCTTTCAAAAGTAAAGAAAAAAATTGAAGACAACAATTCGAGAATAGAAGTTCATTGATTTAACATAAAATATTGTGAAGAAGATTTCATAATATCAAAAATATTGGTATCTTTGCACCCAATGAATCTGGTACAGAATTTAACGACAAAAACAATTGGCAAGTTTGCCGACAACAACAATATTTTTTATATTTAACGAAGTCTTTTAGGCTTCGTTTTTTTTATTTAAAAATTTGAATTATGATTAAGCTTTCACGCATTTCTACTGATAGTATTGAGAAAATTTTACAAGAAGCACAACAGTTTGTCGATGGTAAAATAAGTAAGATCAAAGGCGACGTTTTCGCAGCGAACCTGTTTTTTGAGAATAGTACAAGAACAAAAACAAGTTTTGAGGTTGCTGAAAAGAAACTCGGACTTAAGGTTATCGATTTCGAAGCCGATAAAAGTTCGATTGCAAAAGGAGAAACACTTTTGGACACTATCAAAACACTGGAAGCAATTGGAGTGGAAGTAGCGGTTATCAGACATTCTGAAAAGCGTTATTACGATGCATTGAAAGATGCTAAACTAAGTATTATAAATGCGGGCGACGGCGTAGGGAGCCATCCTTCACAAGCGATTCTGGATGCGCTGACAATCATTCAGGAATTTGGAAAGATCGAAGGTCTTAAAATCGGAATTGTTGGCGATGTAAAGCACAGCCGTGTTGCGAATTCTGACGCAGGATTATTCAGAAGATTGGGTGCGAAAGTATATTTCTCCGGACCAGAATTCTGGTTTGATGAAGGAATGCTGGTCAACGGAACTTATATGCAGTTCGATGATCTTGTGAAAGAAGTTGATGTTTTGATTCTGTTGAGAATCCAACACGAGCGCCACGAGAGAAATTTCAGTTTCAAACCGGAGGATTATCTGAAAAAATTTGGTTTGACAAAAGAGCGTGAAGCGAAAATGAAACCAACATCAATTATTATGCATCCGGCGCCAATCAACAGAGGCGTGGAAATTGATTCAGAATTAGTTGAATGCGAAAGGTCGAGAATTTTCAAACAAATGCAGAACGGCGTTTTTGCGAGAATGGCAATCCTTAAATATGATTTGGAAAACAAAGGATTCGAATTCATCGACTCCAAAAATTAAAATATTTATTCACGCTTTCGGGCGTGTTTTTTTTGAGTAAAAAGTCCGATGTCAGAAGTCTGATGACCGATGACTGAGGATGAAATAAATAATAATAAAATATTCGGACTTCGGACTTCCGCCTTCCGACTTAAAAGTAAAAATGAAAAAGAAGTTAATATTAGAATCCGGCGAAGTTTTTTACGGAACGGGATTCGGAGCAGAGCAGGACACTGCGGGAGAAGTGGTTTTTAACACAGGAATGACGGGTTATCAGGAACTGATTTCCGACCCAAGTTATTGTGGACAAATCGTTTGTATGACATATCCTTTGATTGGGAATTACGGCATCAATCGTGACGATTACGAAAGCATCGAGCCTGCAATCAAAGGTTTGATTGTGAAAGAATTGTGTGATTTACCTTCCAATTTCAGAACTCAAATCACTTTGGACGAATTGTTCCAAAAGAAAAATCTGTCAGGAATTTCTGGAATTGACACTAGAAGATTGACAAGAATCCTTAGAAACAAAGGTGTTGAAAAAGGAAAAATTGTGAACGCAGATGCAGATGAACAAGCGGTTATCGAAGAATTGAAATCAACAACTTTTCCAACTAACCAAGTAGAGCAGGTTTCTACAAAAACGTCTTATGCAAGTCCGGGAAGAGGTTTCAAAGTGGTGTTAGTGGATTTCGGTTCCAAATTGGGAATCATCCGAGAATTATCTCAAAGAAACTGTGACATCATCGTAGTTTCTCACGATACGACAGCAGAAGAGATTTTACTAATGGACCCGGACGGAATAATGCTTTCCAACGGTCCCGGTGACCCGGAAGATAATGCGGATGCGTTAGTAATGATTCAGAAATTGCTGGGAAAAGTTCCGATTTTCGGGATTTGCTTGGGACATCAACTGATTGGTCTGGCCTGTGGCGCAAAAACTTACAAACTGAAATTCGGTCACAGAGGTGGAAATCATCCGGTTTTGGATTTAGAAAAAAATAAAGTAGCGATTACTTCTCAGAATCACGGTTATGCGATTGACCAGGAATCTTTGAAAAATACAGATTTAGTAGAAACTCACATCGCTTTGAATGACAGAACAAACGAAGGTGTGAAACACAAAATCCATCCTTGTTTCTCAGTTCAATACCATCCGGAAGCAAGTCCGGGCCCTGAAGATGCGAATTATCTTTTTGATGAGTTTATCACTTTGATGGAAGATTTCAAAAAGTAGAAGATTAAAGAATCCGAAGGATTCAATTATAGTAGCCGTAGGTGAAACCTATGGAGATATAAACGAAGTCAAAGGAACCCGAAGGGTTCAATGTTAATAAAAAGATTTATCGAAATCCATAATGGAAAAATACAATACAATAGGAAATAATTACAATGAGACCAGAAAAGCAGATGGCTATTTGGTTTCAAGAATGTTTGATTTATTGTCTTGTAAAAGTAATTATGAAGTTTTAGATATTGGTTGCGGAACAGGAAATTACACAATTGAATTATTTAATAAAGGATTAAAAATATCAGGTCTTGAACCTTCTGAGTTGATGCTAAATGTAGCAAAAGAGAAAAATCAAAAAATAAATTGGTTTTTGGGAAGTGCAGAATTATTACCTTTTGAAAGTGAATCTTTTGATGCTGTAATCACTACCTTATCTATTCATCATTGGCAAAACCTTGAAAAAGGATTTTCAGAAATTTTTAGAGTTTTGAAAAGAGCAGGAATATTTCTGATTTTTACTTCAACTTCTGAACAAATGAAAAATTATTGGTTAAACCATTATTTTCCTGAAATGATGAAAAAATCAATAGAACAGATGCCAAGTTTTGTAGAGCTCAAAGGGAATTTAGAAAATATCGGATTTAAAGTTGAAGCTGTAGAAAAATATGATATAAAGGATAATTTGGAAGATAAATTTTTATACATAGGAAAAAACAATCCTAAAATCTATTTTGATTCTATCATTAGAAATGGAATCTCATCATTTGCTTCATTAACTAATAAAGACGAGGTTGAAATAGGATTGAAAAATTTAGAGAATGATTTAATTAAAGGAGAATTTGATAGTGTAAAAAGCAACTTTCCAGATAACAAAGGTGATTATGTTTTTATAAAAGCAAAGAAAAATGAGCCGTAATATTTGTCATTCCGTAGGAATCTAAATTACCGAGATTCTTTCAGAATGACAAAAGCAACGCAAAAATAAAAAATCTTCCGACTTCCATCATCGGACATCGGACAAAAAAAAGTAAAAATGAAAAGAACAGATATACAAACCATTTTAGTAATCGGCTCGGGTCCAATCATTATTGGTCAGGCTGCGGAATTTGATTATTCGGGAACACAGGCCTGCCTTTCTTTGAAAGAAGAAGGTTACAAAGTGATTCTCATCAATTCCAATCCTGCGACGATAATGACGGATGTGGAGATTGCCGACAAAGTTTATATTGAACCGATTTCTCTAGAATTCGTTTCCAGAATCATTCGCAAAGAACGACCGGATGCTTTGCTGCCGACTTTAGGTGGACAAACCGGGCTTAATATGGCGGTTGAATTACAGAAATCCGGAATTCTGGAAGAATGTAAGGTGGAAGTTTTAGGAACGAAACTTTCTGCAATCAATCAAGCCGAAGACAGAGACCTTTTCCGTGAACTAATGCGAGAATTGAACGAACCTGTGCCAGAATCGGACATTGTGAACACCGTTCAAGGCGCTTTGGATTTTGCTGAAAAAATCGGTTATCCTGTGATTGTCCGTCCCGCTTTTACAATGGGCGGAACCGGCGGTGGAATTGCTTCCAACGAAACTGAACTTAAGGAAATTGCAGAACTGGGACTTAAATATTCGCCGGTAACACAATGTTTGATTGAAAGGTCAATCGCAGGTTTCAAGGAAATCGAATATGAAGTGATGCGTGATTCCAATGATAATGCCATCGTGGTTTGTAATATGGAAAACATCGACCCAGTTGGTGTTCACACAGGAGATTCGATCGTGGTTGCGCCTTCGCAGACACTTTCTGACAGAGAATATCAATTGTTGAGAAACGCTTCCCTAAAAATCATCAGAGCTTTAGGAATCGAAGGCGGTTGTAATGTTCAACTGGCATTAGACCCGCATTCATTCAATTATTATATCATCGAAGTAAATCCGAGAGTTTCGCGTTCATCGGCTTTGGCGAGTAAGGCAACAGGCTATCCTATTGCGAAGATTGCTGCGAAGATCGCGGTTGGTTTGACACTCGACGAAATAAAAAATCCAGTAACAGGAACTTCGTACGCTTGCTTCGAGCCAGCTTTGGATTATGTGGTAACCAAGTTTCCGAGATTCCCTTTCGATAAATTTGAAACGGCGGATAGAAGATTGTCAACACAGATGAAAGCAACGGGCGAAGTAATGGCCATCGGAAGAAACTTCGAAGAATCGTTACAAAAGGCCATTCGTTCTTTGGAAACGGGATTGAGACATCTTGGACTTAAGAAAAAACAGGCGGATGCTTTAACAGCCGAAGAAATCGAAAGAAGGATCCGGGTTTGTGATGACGAAAGATTATTCATTATTGGTGATGCTTTACGAAGAGGTTACGATTGGGAGCAGATTGTAGAATGGAGCAAGATCGATAAATTCTTCATCTGGAAAATCAAAAAATTGATTGACTTCGAAACGACGATCAAAGAAAATAAATTCAATAAAGAAATTCTTCTTGAAGCTAAGAAATTAGGCTTCGCAGACTTGAATATCGCACATCTTTGGGAAACGACTCAGAAAGAGGTGTTCCAATTCAGAAAAGACAACGGAATAATGCCGGTTTACAAAATGGTAGATACTTGCGCTGCCGAATTCGAATCGGAAACGCCTTATTTCTACGGGACTTATGAAGAAGAAAACGAAAGCATAGTTTCTGACAAAGAGAAAATCATCGTGCTTGGTTCAGGGCCAATCAGAATCGGCCAGGGTGTTGAGTTTGACTATGCGACGGTACATTCAGTTTGGGCAATTCAGCAGATGGGTTACGAAGCGATTATCATCAACTCCAATCCTGAAACGGTTTCTACAGACTTCTCGATTTCAGACAAATTATACTTTGAACCTTTGGCAGAAGAAGATGTAATGAACATCATTGAACTCGAAAAACCAAAAGGTGTTGTGGTTCAGTTCGGAGGACAAACAGCAATTAATTTGGCTGATAAATTAGCTGCTCACGGCGTTCAGATTTTGGGAACTTCCCTTGAAGATTTGGATAGGGCTGAAAACAGAGATAAATTTGAGAAAGCTTTACAAGACTTAGGAATTCCGCAACCACTAGGGAAAACTTCGACTTCAAAGGAAGAAGCGATTGTGATCGCCAACGAGATCGGTTATCCGGTTTTGGTTCGTCCGAGTTATGTTTTGGGAGGCCGCGCGATGGAGATCGTTTATAACGAGAAGGAATTGTCCCATTATATGGAAAATGCGGTGGATGCAAGTCCGGAACATCCTGTTCTGATTGACCGTTATCTGACAGGAAAAGAAGTGGAAGTGGACGCAATTTGCGACGGAGAAACGGTTGTGATTCCGGGAATTATGGAACACATCGAAAGAGCCGGTGTTCACTCCGGAGATTCGATTGCGGTTTATCCGCCGCAGACTTTGACGGAAACTCAAATCAAAACCTTAGAAGATTACACAATAAGATTAGCAAAAGGATTGAATGTCATTGGATTAATGAATATCCAGTACGTGATCTCCAACGGAGAAGTTTTCGTGATCGAAGTGAATCCACGTTCGTCCAGAACCGTTCCCTTCTTATCGAAAATCACTGATGTTCCAATGGCGAACTTAGCAACAAAAGCAATTCTTGGAACAAAACTGAAAGACCTTGGTTACCAATCAGGTTTGGTTCCGAATAAAGAAGGAATTTTTGTAAAAGTTCCGGTTTTCTCTTTCAGTAAATTAACGAAAGTTGATATTTCTCTCGGCCCGGAAATGAAATCGACAGGAGAAGTAATGGGTAAAGATTCAACTTTCGAAAAGGCTTTGTACAAAGGATTGATTGGAGCAGGGAGAAAAGTTCCGACTCACGGTTCTATTTTATTCACCGTTGCAGATCAGGACAAAGAGGAAGCTGCTGAAATTGCAAGAAGATTTCATACTATCGGCTTCAGGATCTGGGCGACAGAAGGAACAGCGAAATACTTCGAGGAAAAAGGGATCCAGACGAAAATCGGTTATAAGATTGGAGAAGAAGATGTGAATTTGATAGATCTTATTCAGAAAGGAAAGGTACAATATGTTGTGAATACGACCACGAAAGGAAAACAATCCGAAAGGGACGGTTTCCAGATCCGAAGAATGTCCGTAGAAAACGGCGTTCCTTGTCTGACATCAATGGATACGGTGGAAGCGATTCTGAAAGTGATCGAAAGTATGAGTTTCAAGATGGAAACGATGTAGTTTCCGGACTTTATAAAAATGAAAAACCGAAAGATGAGTCTTTCGGTTTTTTTATGGATATTTTTCAGGGTTTTGTGAAGTGTGGAAAACTCTTGCAATTACAATTGTACTTTCTTTTTTGTCAACAGAGAAAAATACTAAGAACGGATATTTTCCTAATGGTTTAGCTCGGAATTCTTCAAACCAAATTTTAAAAATAAGGATTGTCAGAAATTATTTTTATTGATTTTCTAAAGTCCTTAATAAAATTATCTGCAACTTTTTTGCTTGCGTTTTCCTGATAATATAAATATGAATTTTCTAAGCCTAATTTTGCTTCGTCTGAAATAATGACTTTAAATACCATATTTTTCACTCATTTCGTTCAGAAAAATATTGATTTCTGTATGTTCAGAATAAGGACGTTCTTTTATTTTTGAAAGACTTTTTTTTTGTTCTTCAGAAAGTTCGAAATTATGTTCTTTATTATCATCAATTTCAGATAAATAAGCCGAAATCCTTTCCAGGACTTCTTTTGGAACATTTTTTAATTTGTCTGTAATTTCTTGATAAAGCGTTTGTTTAGAAATATCCATCATTTATAATTTTATCAAAGTTAATGAAATGATTATAATATGATAATTTAAAATTGTACTTTTAAATCAAATAAAAATCTATGAAAAAAGTATCACACATTTTATCTTTAGGGATTTTATCAACATTACTATTCTCCTGTGCCACTGTTCACGACAGATTGAATACAGGAACTATTGTGAGAGACTGCACAGGAACGTACCTAAGAGTTGCGGAGAATGAAGATTATTTGGTTTGTAATGCCGAAATTCTGGAAGCTAAAAAAGACGGAGAAAAAGTATCGTTAATTTATGATAATGTGGACAAATGTCCGGAGAGAGATGGTAAAATCATGTGTATGATGTACCACGAAAGTAAAGGAATGATACGGGTTAAAAGTATCAAATAAACTTTCAGGCTAAATAAAAAAAGACCTCATCAATCAGATGAGGTTTTTTTTGTTGAAAAACAGATCAATTACAGACTTTCAGCTACAACAACCCGACTTCCGGCTACACCGTTTTTCTTTCGCTTGTGGAACTTTGCAGTATCAATAAAGAAAAACAAATGGAATTAAAAAACAGCACTGTTCTCATCACAGGCGGAACCAGCGGAATCGGATTGGAACTCGTAAGACAATTGACCGAACACGGAGCTAAGATCATTGTTACCGGAAGAACCCTCGAGGCATTATATAATGCAAAAGCAAAATTCCCAAATATTCATATCTTTCAGAGTGATGTAAGTAATCCCAAAGATATAGAACAGCTTTACAAGGATGTTACAGAACAGTTTCCTGATTTGAACATTATTATCAATAATGCCGGACAAATGAGACTGATCGATCTGCAGGATAGAAGTCTGGATTTGGAAAATATCAACCGGGAGGTCACAACCAATCTTTCCGGGACGATCCAAATGATACATCAGTTTTTACCACATTTACTTAAAAAGAAATCAGCAGGGATCGTAAATGTATCTTCGGGAATTGCTTTTATGCCATATTCTGCAGCTCCTATTTACAGCGCTACAAAAGCAGGCGTGCGTGCTTATACACAGGCTTTGAGATTACAATTGGAAAATACCAATGTAAAAGTTTTTGAGATGATCCCTCCGGGTGTGAATACCAATCTTCAAAACGAATGGGCAATAAAACCAAATCCGAGAATGATGATGGACGTTGATAAAATGGTTAATGTAGCCATTAAAGGAATGTTGCAAGACAAAAAAGAACTGAAGCCTGTGCCGATAAGTATCTTAAAGCTTGCAAGCAGACTTTTCCCCAGTATGATGATGAATTTCGGACATCGTGAATTCAAAAAAATCAAAAATCTTCAAAATTAATTGATATGAAAAAGTTACTTCTTTTATCGATGATGATTCTGATATCATCTTTATCATTTGCTCAAAAACTTTCGGCAGATAAGATTATGGGAAACTGGGAAAGCATTGACGGCGATGTGAAATTGAAATTTGAGATCTTCCAGCAAAACGGAAAATATTTCGGAAAACTTCTTTGGGCATCCAATATGTTTGAAGCCGATGGAAAAACCCCGAAAAAAGATTTTAAAAATCCCGATGTAAAATTAAGAAACCGTTCCCGTCAAAATATTATTAACATCACCAATCTAACATTTGATGATGGTGAATATTCCGGCGGAAAACTGTACAATCCCACTGATGGAAATTCTTATAGCCTGAAAGCGAAACTTACCGACATCAATAATCTGCAGTTCAGAGGATATATGGGAGTTTCCCTTCTCGGGAAAACGATGAAATTCAGAAGAATCCGGTAATATTTAAAAAAATTAAAAATGGGCAATAACGAAAAACTGGCAACACATTGGACTATATTATCTCAAATGTTTCCTCCATTGGGTATTATTTTATATTTCAGACACAGAAATTCTTTTCCCAAGAAAGCAAAGCAAGCCTTGAGGTCAGCGTTGGTAGGAATTCCTGTCGGATTCGCAATCAATTATTTATTTTTTAAATTTATCCTAAAATAAAAATACAATGATTAAAAGTATAATTTCTTTGATATTACTGATAATTTCTGTCTTTCTGAATCTGAAACACGGCTGGGAAAGTTTCAATTATAAAAGCGATCCACAATCTCTCAAGATGATGAACGAGTTGGGAATCAGCGAAACGTATATTCCCGTTCTCGGTGTTTCAATTATCTTGATTGCCATTTTGTTACTTATTCCTAGAACTTTTTTCTTAGGAAATGTCCTTAATGCAATGTCAATCGTTTTGATTATGACTTTGGCAATGAGAGCTGGAAACGTAAAAATGGTTCTGATGGAAATCCCTTTTCTGATGATTCCATTGATAATGATCTGGCTTAAGTATCCTTTTAAAAACTGACTTTTATGCAAAATGCAAAACCAATCCGTTTCAAGACCATTACAGAAGCGCATCGTGCATTTGGATTGCCAAGCCCGGAACATCCGTTGATCAGTATCCTAAACTACTCTGATCTGCAAGTGCCGGAGAATGTAGATGAGATCAGTGCATTGTTTGATTTTTATTATATTTCTTTGAAGAGAGGATTTACCAATAAACTTTTTTACGGTCAGCAGACTTATGATTTTGATGATGGGATGATGTATTTTGTCGCACCCAATCAGATTTTACGAGGAGCGGGGCCAGAACCTGATGATGATCTTTCTGGCTGGGTCATGCTGATACATCCCGATTTTTTATGGGGGACTTCTTTAGCAAAAAATATCAAGAAATATGAATTTTTTGATTATGCCGTGAACGAAGCTTTGTTTCTTTCTAATAAGGAAAAAAATATTGTCAACGGAATTGTACAGACCATTCAGAATGAGTATAGGTCTAATATTGACAAATTCAGTCAGGATATTATGATTTCGCATTTGGAGGCATTGCTCAATTATTCGGAAAGATTTTATCAACGGCAGTTTTTGACCAGAAAAAAGAGTACACATAAGGTTCTTGAACAGATGGAAGAGCTTTTAAATGATTACTTTGATGATGACGATTTGGCCAACAGAGGTTTGCCGAGTGTACAATTTGTAGCAGATTCGCTTCATATATCAGTAAAATATTTGGGAAGTCTTCTGAAGCAATTGACAGGTCAGACCACACAACAGCATATTCATGAAAAACTCATAGAAAAAGCTAAAGAAAAACTTTCAACTACAGAATTGTCTATTAGCGAAATCGCTTACGAATTAGGTTTTGAGCATTCGCAAAGTTTCAGTAAGCTTTTTAAGACAAAAACTAATCAAAGCCCAATGGAATTTAGGAAACTGTTTAATTGACCTTGAAATAAGGTTCATTAAAATATTTGCTCGGTGTAATGTAAATACGCTCCGTTTCCGCATCAAAAATCCAATTAAATCGCCTGATCAGATCTGCACCAAAGTAATTGGTTTTCTGATTTTTAATATCTCCTGTGAAGAATCCTGCCGATACATCTTTCATAGTAACATCAGTGACTATTAAGGATGGCAAAATCCCCTGTTTGGTTGTTACACTTTTTCCAGCAGAATTTTTCAGTGTCTTTTCTCCAGTGATCTTCAATTTTGTGTCCAGGTCTTTTCCCTCTGCAAATGTATTGCTATAAAGTAAACCTCCGGAATAACCCGATTGTAGCAGAAAATTGGCTTCGTAATTCTCATTTCCCATTATATTGTCGCAGGATAAGAAGATCTGACCTTCTTTGTTGGATATATAAGAGACTTCCCTGTATCCCGTGATATCAGGTAATTTTTCATATATTACAAATTGATTGTTATCATAATCGATTTGATATGTTTTTCCTTTAAAAATTCCGGTTCCGATTTTCCCATCAGCCTCTCGGCCGGTCAGTTCGTTATCGTAGAATTTTACATTTTTAAATTCCAGTTTCCCAATTTTTACCGTATTATTTTCACTGATCTCATCTTTGAAAACGATACTTTTTGCAGGCCTGGATCTCTCGGGAGAAATCGAAGCATCTTCCATTGCGATTTGAAACATCAGATTTAGGGAATCTTTGTCATTGACCAAAGTTTTTACAATGATATTATTGTATTTCGTAATCCGGAAAGGAATCGTTTCCTGAGCATTAAGTAAATTTGAAAATAGAATAGCGGATATAGCGAAAGTGATTTTTTTGAACATTTTGTTGAGGTTTCCATAGTTGTTATCCTCAAATGTAATAAAATTACCTATACATTTAGACTCAATTTAAATTTTCTTGAACATTTATGATACTAGATTTTTTACAAAAGGAACTTTTTTGGAAAACAAGAAAATTGAAACGGAATGAATTTCTCAAAACATCCGGAACTATCGATACAAACATCTATTTTGTAGAAGAGGGAAGTGTCAGGATTTTTATAGAAGATGAAAGTGAAGAACGGATCATTCGGTTTGGATATAAAGGAAATATCATTGTTTCGTTAGATTCATTTTTATCAGGCAAAACTTCAGAGTTTTACATTCAGGCGATCAAAGTTTCAACGGTAAAAATGGCTTCCAAAAAAGATCTTTATGAATTCATTAATTCAAGTAATGAGAATCTGAAATTATGGAATTCTATTTTGGAGGATTTGGTTTTGCAACAGGTTGAACGTGAAAAGGATTTACTTTATAGTTCTCCGAAAATCCGCTACGAAAGGGTTCTGAAACGAAGCGCACAACTGTTTCAGGAAATCCCGAACAAGTATATTGCGAACTATCTCAGGATGTCACCGGAAACATTATCTAGACTGAAAAAATCTTGACTTCGATCAATCTTTTTAATAATGAAGTTTCAGATCTTTGTGAAAATTTTTGACGATGAAAATTCCAACCAATCAACTACTTAACGAACTTAGAATCATCACGGAAAATAATATTGAGTTCGCCCAATCATTACTCGACCAAATTAACGAAACTTTGAATTTCCGAACATCGGAAGACAGCTGGAACATTTTGGAATGTCTGGAACATCTTAATTTTTATGGAAAATTCTATCTTCCGGAAATTGAAGATCGAATTAATGAAAGCCGATTTCAAGCAGCTAGACCCGATTTTAAAAGCGGGCTTTTAGGAAACTATTTTGCCAATATGATGCTTCCAAAAGTGAAGCCCAATAAGATGAAAACGCTTAAAATTTCCAATCCGATTCATAAACTTTTAGACAGATCTGTAATTGAAGAATTTATCCGCCAAGAGAACAAAATGCTCGAACTTTTGGAAAAAGCAGAAACGGTTGATCTGGAAAAAACTAAAACTTCAATCAGTATCTCAAAACGCATTAAACTGAAATTAGGCGATACTTTCCGCTTCGTAATTTACCACAATTTGAGACACATCAAACAAGCTGAGAATATTCTAAAAAGTATTCAAATCGGAGTAAATTGATTGATTACTCTTGCAATTTGATAATGTAATCTTGGTAAGTTTTTTGGAAATCAGCTAAACTCGCTTTTCCGGATTTAATGATTTTTCCGTTTTTGTAGATGTTGTAAGGATTGGTTTCCTTAGCGTTTTTATTTTGATAGTCTAAAGTAATCCCATCCGTAATTATTCCCGAATCATTAGTTTTTAAATAGGTCAAAATCTTTGGTGCAAACTTTTCCGCATAACTTCCATAGAAAATTTTCAAAAGTGCATCTTCTTCACTGAAAAATGCTCCAATATTTTCAAAAATTGCGTCCAGATTATCCAAATCCGTACGGATATTCAGTCCATAAAAAAGTTTGAAAGTTTTATCCGGATTATCATCACCAAAAACTTCGTAATTGGTTTTGATGCTCATATTTTGAATGACATTATTTGACAGAGAGCGAGTGACAGTTGTATTTTTCGGTAATTGATTGATATCAAAATCAATAGATTCCACAACAATGGCGGGTTTATTTTTATAGAAAAAAGTTCGGACTTGTTTGTTGTTTTTTAATTCGATTTTGATGACAGAATTTTCATCATCAGCGTTTGTAATTCTGATTTCGTTGTCCAGTTTGGCAAAGATCAGAGCATTGCCATAATTGACAGCGTACATTGCTACGACAATGCTATCCAGCTTTCCATTTTTATATTTTTTGAACGTGCTTCCACTTTCAATTTTCGTTTCTATATAATCTGGCGAGCTGATATTCTGCCCAAGAGCAAATAGTGAAGCCATCAAAATAGCAATTAATGTTAAAGTGCTTTTCATACAATTTTTGTTGCTTCAAGATACAAAATTAACGCTTCAAAAGATTAATACTCACAGTTGCCAATTCAGAATCCGGAAATTTCTTAAATAAATTTATGTCCGGCTCCAAACCGGATTCTTTGCAGATCCTGTGGAAAACACCGACTTCTACAATGTATTGGTCAGAAAATCCGTGGGTTGCGTCGTAGGCAGTTGCAGCCGTTAATCCCAAGTTTTTAGAAGTGATCTCTGGCGGAAGCGTATGAAGTTCAATCAACAACAATCCGAATTTTTCAACATAAGGCGTCCATTTTTTAAGATGACCCAGAAGATTTTCTTCCACATCTTTGTTGGACAATCTTTTTCCCCGGAAAGCAAATGCTCCGGTTGATGTACTGATTCTGTCAGAATTAATATCCAAAACATCTTCCCAGATCCTGTTATGGTCAAGGAAAGTTCGGATGTTGAGCAAATCTCCTAATTCAATGTTATAATCGGATTGTAGATCCTCGGCTAATTTTTGAGGATCTCCAATGTCGCCCCAAATTACCTTTGCCCAAATATCATTTTTGATAAGATTGGCCCTTGTCACTTTCAACGCAGCCTGATTGTAGTCTGCACCGACCAAAAATAATGGATTTTCTTCGAGATGTTTTCCTCGCAAGGTCTGTCTTTCGATGACTTCATAAAGATGTTGCAAAAGCGCACCGTTTCCGCAGCCCATATCCAGAATTCCTTTTGGTTGTTCGTTCAACGGGCGGTTGAAAATCTCAATAATGAATTCATCGATCACTTTAAAATAGGTCAAATGAGCGCCACCGCTTCCCCAGACATTCATTTCTCGGTTCACGTGGATTTCGTCTTCGCCGTCTTCAATTTCCCTGATTTCTGAAGCTTTTCCGAAGATCAGATTGTCCAATTTTGAAAACATCGGAAGATAAGAAACCGTTACGCCGTAAGCTGTTGCTCGTCTTGCGAAAAACAATCCGG
Organism: Epilithonimonas hungarica; assembly: GCF_900102265.1. Lineage (GTDB taxonomy): Bacteria > Bacteroidota > Bacteroidia > Flavobacteriales > Weeksellaceae > Epilithonimonas > Epilithonimonas hungarica. Next base: position 1,098,969 of record NZ_FNBH01000001.1, read on the forward strand.
TTTCTGTGAACTGGAAGTTTTTTCCCTTCTTTGAAAACCAACCGAGTTCTGAAAGATAATCAAGGATTTTCCCAAAATATTCAGGGTTTTTATGGAATTCTTCTGCACTGAAACTCGCTTCCATAAAATATTTATGGAACATTCCGCTCATTCCCAATTTGATGATGATTGGCCCGACGAGCGCACCCTCGATATGTTTTTGGATTTGATAATTCAGTGAAGATTCGTCTGCATTTTCATTCAGAAAAGATTTGTATTTATCAAAAAGCAGCATCCATTTTTTACAAAGATTTTCAGTCAGTTCTTTAGAATTAATGACATCATCATCTGCTAAAAATTCTGCTAAATCAACATAAAAATTCTGATGAGAAAAAGCGTCTTTGCTTTTAGAATTAACAGAAATTTTTACAATATCAGATTGATTATCCAATTCGTAATTCAAAAATCCTTGAGAAGCCAAAACCCGCAATGCGACATTCAGATAACCTTCGTTAGAATCAAATTTTTCATTGATTTCAGAAAGTTCCAAATTGTCATTAGCAAGAATAAAATCCAATACTTTTTTCTTAGACAAAGCCGAAATCACAGGCGCTGTCACGATGCCATCCAAATGTCTGAAGATTGATTCACGAAGTTTTTTCTTATCCATATAATTGTGATTTTTGTGTTTTGGAAGATAAATATTTTCTGTTAATCTTAAACAAAAAATACTTGTTCAGTTTTCGGTTGTTTGCAAAGAAGCTCTGAAACTAACTTTGTCAAAAAAAGATGACAAAGATTCAGGATTTTAAAAATTTACATCAAAACGAGCAACCACTTTTAATTGGAAATGTTTGGAACGTTCAAAGTGCAAAAGTCTATGAAAACTTAGATTACAAAGCTGTTGCGACGTCTAGTTCGGCAGTTGCACATAGTTTGGGTTATGAAGATGGAGAACAGATTTCTTTTGAAGAATACTTTTATATTATCGAAAGAATTATTAAATCCGTTTCCATTCCGTTATCTGTGGATTTGGAATCTGGTTATGGTAATGATGTTGAGAAGATTGTAGATAATATTTCGAGACTTTCAGAAATTGGCGTTGTTGGAATTAATTTAGAAGATAGTTTTATAATTAATGGAACTCGACAATTATTAGATAAAGAAACTTTCTATAAAAAACTGAAAGCTATTATTGATGGATTAAATGATAAGGGAATAGAAATCTTTATCAATATCAGAACAGATACTTTTCTGTTAGGATTGGAAAATGCTCTAAATGAAACTTTAGAACGAATTAAAATGTTTGAAGAACTCGGTGTTGATGGTGTTTTTGTCCCTTGTATTACTTCGGAAAAAGATATTGAAGCAGTTACAAAATCTACCAAACTTCCAATCAATGTGATGTGTATGAAAGATTTGCCTAATTTTGAAACGCTTCAGAAATTGGATATTAAAAGAATTTCATCAGGGAATTTTTTAAATGATTATATTTATGAAAATTTGAAAGAAATCAGTCAGGATATTATTTCAAAACAAGATTTTTCACCAGTGTTTTTATGATTATGGAACTTACGGAAACAATAATGTATCAGGCATCGTTTGAAAAGAATCCCGAATTCGAAGGAGTTTTTTGGATGGGTGTGAAAACGACGGGGATTTTCTGTCGTCCAACTTGTACGGCGAGAAAACCGAAACCTGAAAATGTGGAGTTTTTTGATAATACAAAAGATGCGATACAGAAAGGTTATCGCCCGTGCAAAGTTTGTAAACCACTGGAAAATCCGGATGAAACACCAACCGAAATTCAGAAACTGATGGATGAATTGTCAGAAAATCCGGAACTCAAATTCAAAGATATTGATTTGATAAGTCGAGGAATGGAGCCTGCAACTGTAAGACGTTGGTTTCTGAAACACCATGGGATGACGTTTCACGCGTTTCAGAGAACGTTCAAGATCAATTCGGCCTTCAAGAAACTTCAGCAAGGCGAGAATGTCTTGGATGTGGCCTTGGAAAACGGTTACGAAAGTTTGAGCGGTTTCAGTGACAGTTTCAAGTCAATCATCGGAGCTTCTCCAAAGAACTCGAAATTGGAAAAGATAGTTGACCTCAAAAGAATTGAAACACCACTCGGGACCATGATTGCCTGCGCCAATGAAAACGGGATCTGTATGCTGGAATTCTCCGATAGAAAATCACTTTCAAAAGAGTTGGACGATATTTCAAAATATTTCAAAGCCAATATTATTCAGGGAGAGAATCCATATTTTAAAATATTAGAAAAAGAATTGGAAGAATATTTCCAAGGCAAAAGATTGGATTTCACCGTTCCGCTTGCGCCTGTTGGGACAGACTTTCAGAAAAATGTCTGGGAAATCCTTAGAACCATTCCTTACGGAACAACCAGAAGTTATCAGCAACAAGCCGATATTCTAGGAAATCCAAAAGCAGTTAGAGCAGTGGCGAATGCCAATGGACTTAATAAGATCTCCATCATCATCCCGTGTCACAGAGTCATTGGAACCAATGGAACTTTGACCGGTTATGGCGGTGGAATCTGGCGAAAGCAGAAACTATTGGAATTGGAGAAAGCAATCCTTTTCTAAATTCCCCTTCTCTGAAGGGGTGGATTTCGAACTTGTTCGAAAGACGGGGTAGTTAAAAAAATAGGCGTAGAGAACCTTTGCCTGAAACATAATATCTCGCAGATTAAGTTGATTTTGCAGGTTTATTAAAAATCCGCTTAATTTGCCAAATCAGCGGTACTTTAAAATGAAAACTATGACATCAGAAGAATTAAAAAATATAGCCAACCTTTGGTTCAAAGCATTTAATGAACAGAACTTGGATGATCTGCTAGATCTATATGATGGATCAGCACAACATTACAGCCCGAAACTTAAAGCCAGAGAGCCCCAAACCAATGGTTTGATCAAAGGTAAAGAGACGCTGAGAAACTGGTGGAAAGACTGCTTCGAAAGATTACCAACTTTAAAATATCAAGTGAATAAATTGACCGCCGATTCCCGACAGATTTTTATGGAATACACCAGAAAAGTAGAAGGAGAGGAGGATATGGAGATCAGAGAAGTGTTGGAGATCAAAGATGGGAAGATCGTTTTCTCAAGAGTCTATCACGGTTGAAAGAGAAACAAGATAAAAGAACAAAGAATCAAGAAAGACTTCCCTTCGTCAAGCTCAGGATAAACTTCACCTCAGCCTGACACCGTACAGGCAATAATTATTCATCAGTCTATTTTCCTCTATCTGTCTATCATCTATTAGTCTATCATCTATTAGTCTAAAAATTATGAACATCCAGCCCATTTTAGAAAACGAAAACGTAAAACTTCTTCCTTTAAAAGAAAATGATCTTGAGAAATTGTTCTCAGTTGCATCAGATCCGTTGGTTTGGGAACAACACCCGAACAAAGACCGCTACAAACGAGAGGTCTTCGAAACTTTCTTCCGGGGAGCGATGGAAAGTGGAGGTGCTTTCAGAATCATTGACAAAGAATCAAATGAAACCGCAGGAAGCACAAGATTCTATGATTATAATGCTGATGACAATTCGATCTTCATAGGATATACATTCTATGGCAGAAAATTCTGGGGATCAAAGCTGAATCCTCAGGTCAAAAAATTAATGCTGGATCATATTTTCCAGTATGTGGATAAGGTCAATTTTCACGTTGGGAAGGATAACATCCGCTCTCAAAAGGCCATGGAAAAACTGGGTGCAAAGAAAGTGGATGAGGTCAATATTGCCTATTACGGAGAACCGGAAAAACTGAATATTGTTTTTGAAATCAATAAACTATAAAAAATGAAAAAGTACAGAGTACAGGCCAGACCATTTGTGGTCCCGACAACAGATGGGAAGCTGATTGAAGAACACTGGGGGAATTCCACCAGAACATCAGATATCTCCATTGCACATATGGTTGCACCGCCAGATTGGAGCGAGCCTCACCAGACACCGGAGTTTGATGAGTTTACTATCATTCTTTCCGGTAAAAAGCATTTTGAGATCGATGGGGATTCTGTGATTCTTGAAAAAGGGCAAAGCATCCTGATAGAGAAAGGAGCCCGTGTTCGCTATTCCAATCCGTTTTATGAACCTTGCGAGTATATCGCGATCTGTCTCCCTGCTTTTTCTATGGAGCTTGTGAATAGAGAGTCGGAGTAGATCTAATAGAACTGATTTACATGGAAAGTTGGTCAAAAATGTTTGTGAGTTTTTCACTTCTATTGACTTCGGGGATTGATACCAAGATGTCGATGATCGCCTGCATAGAATGATGGTCCATCTTGTCTTTGTCAAGATAAGCTTTGATCTCTATGGCTTTTTCCTCGGGGATATGCTATGTTGGACAATTCATTTCCCAATTCGCAGATAAGATCTGTTATGGTCATTATTTTTTGATGTAGTCTGTTGGTCTATCCATTTTGTAAGTTCTTTAGAGTTTGAGGTCTTTAGGCATTATTCCGCTTTAGGTATTTCGATACCATAGACCGTTTCCGTACTTTCGACGATCATCTCGTCCGGATCCAATTCGAGTATCAGAGCATTTCTTCTGAACCAGCTCCAGCTCCTTGTAATATAGATAAGTTGTGTGCCTTCAAACTCCAAGTGGTCGGGGGCTCCCAGAAGAGCGTATATCTCTTCTTTGGTCTTTCCTATTAGTTGATAAGCATTTTCCATCAATTGCGTTGTTATCTTCATATTTCTAATACTTTTTAGGCGTAAGAAAATGCCGTTTTACTATCGGGCTTTAGCATCATAGTAAAACGGCATTGTGATACCTTATGGTTTCCAGAATGTCCAGACACTGCCATTGTATACGGCCAATTGCCTTTTGTTCGTATCATAGGCCATCATTCCCGGTGCGGGATCGATGATGTTCAGGTGTGGGCTCTCCACTTTTGGTAGTATCATGGCCTTGTTGGTATCAGAAAGGACAAGGATGCCAGATGTATTATTGGTTGCCCCGTCTGCTCCGATCACGGTCTTTGCAGTTGCCTGCTCGGTTTTTGTGGATTGTATGGACAGGTCAGCTTGTCCTGTCGTATCTACCGAAAGGTCAAACCAGCTTCCGTCCTTCAGATATTTTACCTTATGGTCTGTGATGTCATAGATGATCGATCCGTTCTCTGTGATACCGGTTTTGGTTTCCACATAGGGGAGTATCATACCTTTGTTTTCCGTATTGGCAAATTCCAGAGAGACATCAGGATTGGAAATCTCGGTTTTGCCTATAGCGACTTGTGCACTTGTAGAAATTGCAACCAACAGAGAGGTTGTGGTTATAATGTTTTTTATCATTTTTTTTGTTTTTTGATTTAATATCCTGAGATTGTTTAACAATCTCAGGATGATAAATAATTTATTAGTCTGGGCACGCTTGTGTGGTTACACAATGCCAAGCCATTGCAGAGTCTCCTTCTTTCTGGGTATATACCTTAAGACATTTGTTTGTGATGTCATATACCATCATTCCTTCTACAAAGTTAGCCGGTGCAATTCCCACAGGGTTACCTCCTGAGAAGGCTACCCTGTTCGGAACAAAAGCTTTGGTTTTTGATTCCAGGGCAATGTGTCCGCCTTTTCTTGCCATTGGCCAGTTGTCGGCATCCGTCTCTCCTGCTCTTCCCAATGCAGAGATGCCTACTTTGGTATCTAGTGCCGTTCCTGATGTAATACCAGGCTTGTAGCAAGCAGGTGCTGCTATGATTGCTAATCCAAAGTTATTTGAACAGCTGGTTTTATAACCGTTAAATGCCACTGCATAACCTTTCTGCGGCAATACAGGCAAAGTCTGATAGCGGTTGGCAGGTAGAGGTTCTGCAAGCTGTACAATATAATTAACAGTCGGTATAGACTGTATCGCTACATTATCAATATAAAAGAAATGATTGCCTGCTCCTGTTGTTCTAAAACGGATGGCTGTACCTGCATTTACGACCGAGGCTGGGATATTATAAATCTTTTTCCCGTTAGCATATCCTGTAGTACTATATAATGATCCAAGAGTTGTCCAAGGTCCTGTAGCGCTTGGCGCTACCTCTACTAACAGTGTTTTATATGGAAGACCATCTAGGTTGGCAGTTCTGTAATCAAATGATAACAAGGCATTAGTAATAGGCGCATTAACAGATCTTCTGACAGCTACGGCAGTATTACCCGTAATACGAAGCTCGCCCGCCGCGATCTGAATGTTCCCTGCAGTTGCAGATGTTGTTTCACCTTCTTCTATCCAGTTGGTAGACCATCCCGTTCCTGCACTGTAGCTGGCTGTAGCAAAATCATTGGAAGCCTGGGTGGTTGGTATTGGAGTAGCACGGTCAAAAACGTACGCACCGGTATTATTGGTAGTTACAGATTCTACAGGAGTGTTCTCAGAAGTGTCTAATACACCGTTACCATTGGCATCCAGATATAGATTAACTGTATGGGCAATGCCACTTTCTCCATTTTCATTTGTACCATTCTTGTTAGCATCGTCAAATATCTTCCCTGTAAGGATATGTTTCATCTCAGCATCCAGACAGCCTACGTTTACAGTTACAACAGCTGTGCTACATAATGATCTGTCAGAATTACAAACTTGGTAGTTAAAAGTATCTGTACCCGAGAACCCAGGATTTGGTGTATAGGTTACCGTTCCGTCCGGGTTGACTACTACTGTTCCATTTGTTGGTTGAGACACTATAGCAACAGTAGTTGGAGATACTCTTCCTACATCATTGTTCAGGATATCTATAGTTACAGGGATGTTAGGATAGGTTTGAGATTGGTCATCATTTGCAAATATTACAAAATCTATACACTGAGGATCCAAGGTAAATCCTGCATCCAGTGTAGTAGCTCCACTTACTGCAGCAACAGATGAATCCTGACCATAAACAGCAGAGATAGGTGTCCCGTCACAGGTAAAAAAAGACATACCGCTGTTTCCTGTGCTGGTAAAAACCTTCTGGGCTTGCAGCTCAGAGAGCGTATAGGCCACATCATACTTCAACCCGCAAGGACTTGTCAATCCCGGTGCAGTACTTATGACACTGCCAGTATATTTAACATATACTGTGGTACTCTTGGTAGGAGTGATCCATACTGGATTAGCAGCTCCGGCAGAAGCCATGCCAGGCGCCCAAGCTGTCGTTGTAAAGTTAGTCAGTTGTTCTCCAGGAATCATATTAAATGCCCAGTCATAAGCTAAACCATTAGCATCAGCATCTACGATTGTGACAGCTGTATAGCTTTTCCCGTTGACACTCTCAAACTTATAAGCAGTGGCTTGATTCATTTCCAAAGATGTATAACCCTTGGCCGGAATTATGATGCTGCCATTACCTCCAAGTCCATTTTTCCAATTCACTGTTATAGCTTCATTCAAACTGTTTGTGAATACCGCGTATACGGGAGCAGTAGACAAGGTTGTGTAAACAGGAGAATAGTAGGTGCTTCCATAAAAGTTGCCTGGCAGCAATGGAATATTTCTGGTCCCATAGTTGTCTATCCCTCCAAAAACAAGATCTACACCCACCGGCTTGTTACTGGTGATCACAGCACCGGATTTTATATCATTTGCCTTGTTTGTATCTCTGGTTTTATTACCTGGGGGTGGGCCAGCTGTTCCTTCATAGAACCATACCATTCCTTCTGCAAGTGTTGGCGATGTAACATCTACCACGCCATCTCCATTATAATCCAGCTGTACTATAGTACCGTTCTCTGACGCTCTTACAAATAGAGAAGTATAGTCGAAAACTGTAGTCGCAATATTAGGATTCAGTAGAGAGCTAATATTCTCTCCAAAAGGAACTACGAACAATCGCCCGAATTTGTTGGTATCGATCACATTACCTTTGGTATTTTGTACTGAGAAAGTTGCATCACTACCTGTAACCTTGGTAAGGGTCAATAACTTGGTAGAATATATTTTGTCTCTACCATCATATTGTATTGTGGTTTCGGTAGGGGTTCTGCCATCTCCTGTTCTGTATGCGTTGTTATTATCTATTGTAATGATAGCGCCTTCCGGGAAAATATCTGTTGGATATCCCGGAGCGACACCGTTGGAGGTGTTCCCGTCTCCCCAGATTTCCGTAGTAGTTTGTGTACGCGTTCCTGCTGTAGGCTCATAGCCATCTTCCCAATGATCATAATAGATAAGCGTATTAGAGTAATTAGCTCTGATACCAATAATTCTTCTGGCATTGACAGTATTATTACTTACTGCATCACTTCCAGCACTCATTAGTGCTTTTTTCAGTTCCGCATTTTCCGGGAAAGGCAGATAAAACGTTTTGGGTAAGCCGGCGGTACTGCATACGTCAATCAGATTTGGCGCAATAGTAACAGTTACCGTAGCCTGGCTGCATACTCCTGCAGGGGCATTGCATACCTTATAAACAAATGTATCTGTTCCTGCAAAATCACCATTTGGCAAGTAGGTCACATTACCATTTGTACCAATCTGCACAGTACCGTTCACTGGTTGCGTAACAATGGTTAATGTAGTAGGATCAGGACTGCAAAGGTCATTGGTTAAAACATTGATCGCTAATGGTGTAGCAGACGGTCCCGTAGCAGCATCTGCTACTGCTTGGATTGCTGCCGTGCTTACCGTGAAGGTAGAAGAGGCTGTTGTGCTACATCCACTTGCGGTGGCGGTAATTGTTGAAGTTCCGCTCCAGTTGGCGGCATAGGTTACCTCACCCGTTGTAGGGTTGATTGTTGGCTGCGTTCCTGTTCCTGTATTGGCAATGCTGTATGTAATACTGTCTGCGTTGGAAGATGTAGCGGTATAAGTTACCGTACCTGCCCCTGTACATCTTTGAGTTGATAAAGCGCTATTAAATACAGGAGTAGCAGGCGTTGCGGCTACAGTTACTGTAAACGTTGTCGTTTCCGGGGTACCACACCCCCCGGTGGCAGTGGCAGTGATTTCTGCCGTGCCAGACCAGCTTGCGTTGTAAGTAACAGCACCTGTTGAGGCGTTAATACTACCTGCGGCAACGGGAGATAAGCTATAAGAAACAGTACCTCCGCTAGCAGTAGCGGTATATGTCTCCGTACCAGCTCCCTGACATCTGCTAGTGGGCAAGTCCGCATTGAACACCGGAGCACCCGTGGTAACCATAGCATTGGCTCCACAAACATTGACAGGTGCTGTACTGTAGTTATAGGGAACTCTTGTTACATTGATAGTATTAGACCCATCACCCATACTACCATAATACTGATTTCCTGCGAAACCAAAATTTTGTGTGCAGGCTTTAATAACAATAGTTTGTGCACCTCCAGATTCTAATGCAAGCATCCGGTCTGTAGTAGGACTGCCCGGATCAATAGTTGAACTAGTTCCTCCACCAGACCTAAGCTTACTTTGATAGTTATGTCCCCAGTTATACACTTGTTCGGTAGTTGTAAGTACATTGATTGACGGGTAACTGTCATGATGTTCAGTAGGTGAGATCCATTTAATGTTATTCATTACCGCTCCCGAAGCCGAATTGTATCTGGGTTGTATCCATGTTGATCTGGTTGTGGTTGTCCAATCACCTAATTCTCTGGAAGAGTTATTTCCCATAGAATATAGATTGCCATCGGTATATAATACATAATAAGAACCACTATTTGCCATACCAATCATTTTAATGGTACCGGAAGCATTTGGCAAAGTCATTTGCTCTGCTCTGCTCCTGGTTGTAGTAGCTGTACCATCTCCTAAAAAGCTAACTCCCCATGTCCATAGCGTACCATCAGCACGTAAGGCCATCAAAGAAGACATTGAACCTCTAAAGGCAATCACATTATCCAGTGTAGGGTTGCCTGGAGCTGAGATAGTAACACGATTCCAATTATTATTTGCAGTTGTCAGCCCCGCGCCTGCTAAAGCAGCATTTTTTGTCAATACCCAGGTCTCTCCGCTGCAGGTCAATAATGCTAAAGCTGATTGTGTACCCATAAGGCTTTTAACCTGCTGTGGCTCTACACCTGGAGGCAGACCATAAGTACTGCCTGATGTGTTCACCCTGCCAAAAGCAGCATTAGGTTGAAGAGCAGTTGGTATAAAATTGCCAGCAGTCCCCCAGGCATATAAACCTTCCGTTGTTAGTAAAACGGATTGGTTAGAAGGCCCGGATGTTCCCCCTAAAGCGACTTTCAGAACAGTACCCTGCAACCCCGGATAATTAGTGCTGTTTATAATAGTGGGACTGAGTAAATTCGCCGAACCATTAGCAGCCGTGCCGTATCCCCATATCTTAAAAGTACCATCAGACTCTCTGACTGCGTTAGTAACCGAGGCTGATATTATATTATCATACTCAATAGTGGCAGCATCATTATTGGAGTTGAACCCGTAATTGCTGTTGCACACGGTGTTGCACTGTGCCCTGGCAAGCTGCATGCCTGCAAAAAGCAGTACCACAAATAATAAAAATTGTAATTTGGGAATCCCACCATGTTTACGATGGGATTGCCCAAATACATTGAGTTTAAAAAAATTGTTCATCATGTATTGTGTTTATTTAGATTTTTAATAAGACGTAATGTACCAATGGTCTTGCCGTCTATAGTTAGTAGGAATAGCTTTTTGTTTTTGAGACTCCGCTGGAACTTGTGCGGGAGGTCGTTTTTCATAATTCATGTTTTAACAGGCTGTATATATTTTTTTCATTGTTCTGATAATTGATTTTATTTACTTGCAGAATGTTGCGATAAGAGCCTGCAATCCGTTACCATTCATCATATTTTGAATATTATCTCACCAGGGTAAGCAGTTTGATCCTTAAAAGATACTTTTATCAGACTGAGTCTGTTAATAATTAACGTAATCACAGCCGTAATGTCTTCTTTAATTGATTGCGAAGCTTCCGGCTGCTTAACACAAGTGAATATGATTACGTTCAGTTATTCTTCTATTCTCTATTGGTAGATACAATAGCATCGTATTGTACACGCCAATACGAGCGTATGGGATACCCTAATAGCCGAGTGTTTTGGTAGCCAATAAGGAAGCTCGTATTATGCTACTGTAAGTATCTTGTCAAAAGCAGCTGTTCTGGGCTCTTTCAACAAAATACTGTTGGATGTGAATTGTGTCACCACTTCCAACCTGTATGTACCTGCAGAGAGGGTAGGGACGATGATAATGAGCTCAGAAGGATTGTTGTTTACCACATCGCTTAGTTCTACCTGTATGCGGTCATCGGTATCTGTATTCACGAAATAGATGCCGTTGGCCTTGTCATCTCCTGCCACCTTGATCTTGCTTCCGCTGATCTTTATAGCATGTCCTGGGGTCAGCAGATCGTTTATAGTTCCTGTCTTCACATCCTTTACCTGCAATATCGCAGAGGTCGCATCTGCAACACCCAGGATATTGATCTCTATGTTCGGGATCTCTGCTCTCAGCTTTTCCCCCTGGTTGAACTGGAACAGTATGCTGTGCTTTTGGCTGTTGAAAGTCTCGGTAGGGCTATCGAATACCCCACGAATCTGTGTTCCGGCTGTGAAGTAACCCGTGTTTATGGAATAGCCGTCACATAGCTGATAAGCCATCTCTTTCAGAAAGAGTTCTGTAGCATGTTCCATGGCTGCTGCAGTTACATCTGCACCACCACGGTTGACGGCGGTCTCGCAGATGTCTTTTACAGATAATGAGCGCTCGCTGATGGTGCGGGCAATGAAGTCATTCGGGTTGTCTTTGGTAAGAAGGTTATCATATAGATAAGCTTTGATCTTGTGTAAAATTGGCATAATGTGTTTTTATTAATTGGTATTTTTTATACTTATTGAGCGATTTTTGTGATGGTAATACCGCCATTCTTTATAATGTTGTCGGTGGTCGAATTGCAGTTGAGGCGAACCCTAAGCTGGTCTCCTGCATTCAGAAAACCTGTCCAATACACGGTATTACCGTTATCTACTATTGTACCCGCAAGATTAGAATAGGTATGCCTCATCAACTCGCTCCAGTTTGTTCCACCATCAGTACTTTTTTCGTAAAAGGCGATTGTGGACCATGTGGGAGTTGCAGTTCCGGTACTTGTATGTGAACTTGAGTTTTGCATTACAACACTATAAAGACCAGTTAGATTGGCAGGAACTGTAAAGATATTGTTGGTCCAGGCATTATAGGTGTCTATGCTTTCATTGGTAAATTGTCCGGTAACGGGAGGGCTAAATGCATTCATCAGATTTTGGGTTCCTGGCACACTTACATTTACGATGACTTTGGTGGTTCCTGCATCAGAGGGAAGGGTATTTACATATCCCAGCACCCCATTGGCGTCTGCCACAACAGTTCTGGTAGCTGTGAAGGTCTGATCCTGGTTAGTAGAGGCCGCACCTCCCGGCATGGTATAGATGGCATTAGCTGTCCCGTTCTGCGGAAGATTTCTCAGTCTTGTGATACCGTTGTTATCAAGTTTTTCCGTTGGCGTACCTGTTGCTACGCCTATATTTCCTTCCCCTGTGATCCGCATTTTTTCGATGCTGTTAGCTCCTCCTCCTGCGCTCGTTTCAAATTTTATTGGTGCTGATTGAGTTGTAAATCTCGAGCCTATGGTTAACCCACGGGAATCACTTCCGACAATGATTTGTCCAGCGCTCTCGGCATCCTGATATATACTCATGGTAGAATTTGCCGCATCTCCATTATTGTCATTTGCTGTCAATACTATATCAGCTCTTTTGATCCCTGCCGTACCAAATTGCCGAATACCCCCTGCACTTGAAAATGTTGTAGACTGGTTGCTCCCTAAAAAAGTAAGAGCAAAACCACTATTCGTTAATGTACGTGCACTTGTAAGGAAACCGTTGGCATTGTAGATGTTCACAGGGTTTACAGGTAAACCTGCCACGGATCCCAATACGCCGTTGGCATCTGCCACTACGGTTCTGGTGGCTGTGAAGGTTTGGTCCTGGCTTGCAGATGTATTACCGGCACTATCGGTGTTGATAGCATTGGTAGTACCATTTAACGGTAATGTCCTGAGCCTGGTGATACCGCCGTTGTCAAATTTTTCAGTAGGATCTTCGGTATTGATGCCGATGTTTCCTTCCCCTGTGATACGCATTCTTTCTACCCCGGTAGTATTGCTTCCGGGGCTTGTCGATAGAATGATAGGTGCCGGGTCGTTGGTATAGTGTGTAGCCAATCCCAGCCCGGAAGAGTTTCCTGATGCTGTTATCTCAGAACTGGCATTATACCATTGCTGTATCCATAGATTAGCACTTCCCCCATGGAAGCCCATGGCCGCATCATTTGAGGGATTGGTAGTTTGCTGGTGTATTCTTCCGGCTGTGTCCCAGTAAGTATTTCGTTCTGCACCCACAAAATTTAAGGATTTTCCATTCAACGTAAGCGTGCGAGATCCTCCCGGACCGGTAAGCAAGCCATCGGAATTATAAATGCTCGTGTCTGTTCCTGCCCCTGAACCTGCCCCAATACTTACCCATTTTGTTCCATTGAAGTAGTAGTAGCCTATCGATGTAACATCGACGGTTTGTCCTGCTGGAGCCGTGTCAGCCGCTGTGACATATACCAGTGCGCCTGTTTGGCCAGAGGTATAGGTCTTGGCCCTCAATTGTGCTCCTTCTATCCTGGGAGCAATGATGCCGTCCATAGTGGAGGTCTCTGTAGGTTTGCCCACAACGTCCAGAGTAGCGGAAGGTGTATCAGTGTTGATTCCTACTTGAGCGAAAACTGCACCGCATATGATGAGTGCTGTTCCGGTGTATATTTGTTTGATCATTTTATAGCGTTTTATAGTTGAGATATTGTGTTTTTACTCCATTGCGGAGTCCTTTCTGTATTGTATTTCATGCAATGCCTTGTATTATCGGATATGACGCTGTTCTGGTCATTAGATTCTGAGCAGGGCAGAATATCTTATCAATATATCGTTACGCTATTGAAGGTGGGGGGCGTTGGAAATTGGCTCCTAGAAGTAATGTATTGAGAATATGCCTCTGATAGACCGCTATCAATAGGATTATGAATATTAATATCACATTGATGAATGTGGCATCCATTGCAGCTGCAACGTATTTGAAACTGATATTGGAAGTTATGGATACCTGTTTGTTATATGGTCCTCCAGTGTCCCAACTATGTTTGGGTATGTTTGGGGAAATGGTCTCGGCAGATGGTAAAGAAGAATGGTGCACAACTGTTATTGACCGTCTTTTAACGACTTTTGGTTTTTCTGCATTCTTTCTTTTAACGGACTTTAGTTGGCCTTTGCTGACCTCATCATTATGTATGGATTCTTCCACGGATGTAATAGTACCTTCTGCAACAAACAATGTAGTACCTTCTGAGACATAGACTGTTCCTTGTTTTTCTTGTTTGTTGGTGTCATTGTAACACGCATCTTCCGGTTTGCATATCGCCTTTGACATCACAGAAATCAAAGGAAAGAAGACCAAAAAAAGAAGGTGCATCCTTCTTGTAAGAAAAGGAAGTACCTTCGAATTTTTTTTGATCATTTGTGTTTTTATATTATTTATTTTTAATAATAAGAGAATTGATATCGGAGCTTTTTCATGGATATCAAGTTTATGAATCGAGTGCAATAATAGAGAGGGTTCGTAGGTCGAAGCAAAACACACCATTCATAATTTGTGAAATTATTAATGTAAGTCAATCTTCTTATATTTACTTAAATGTGTATTTTACAATTTAGTAATATTGATAATCAGTGTTTTTTTTATTTCTGTGCGTATTTTCGAGTGTGTAAAATGCGGAAATTATTCTATGTCTTTTTTTGTTTTTAATATTTCCGAATATTGTACTTTTAAGGTGCTTTAATAAGTTCTTTATATCAACGATGGTGTTTGTAATTTAAAATAAAAAATATCTCTTATCATTTTAAATTAATTGTTAATAATTATCTATGATTCTAAAATTATCCTTTCCAAAGTTTCATTCAAAAATGGGAAAAATCAGTAGTACAGGCTTTCAACGATTATCATATATATGTATATTTTTACTGTTTTTCTTTTTATCAATAATGATAAACGCAAATACCATTTTATGTCCAGGGAATGAGAAGGTCACAAAAATGATGGATAAGGCTATTTCTCTTAATAGTGATGGGAAAAGCAAAGAGGCGATTGACGTGCTTCAAAAGATTGTTAACTTTTCAAGATCGATAGGCTGTGAGAAAGGCGAATTAGTAGCCACCAAGAATATGATGCTTGTATTTTCTCAAACATATGATTATAAAAAAGCTTTGGAAATTTCTGATAGGGTTAGAGATTTGGCTCTCAACCAGAAGAATTATAAGATATTATCTACTTTATATGGAACCAGAGCCACTTTATATGAAAACCTTGGGCTAAATGAAGAAAGTCTGAAGGAGTATAAAAAGGCTTTAAAATATGCAATGCTTATTCCTAACGCCGATACAAGGTATTATGAGGTTTCTTTGATATATTATAATTTGACCCCGTTTTATCAGGGCCGGGATAATGGTAAAGTTTTATACTATTTAGAAAAAAGTAAGGAGGAAGTTCAGAAGGTCAGCGACAATAATGAAGAAGTCTCCTTAAATAAAAAAATAGATATGCTGATCTCTGTAAATATGAATCTGGGCATATACTACAGGGATCAAAAAAATAAGAATAAAGATATAAAATTATCCGAGTTTTATTTCATGGAGGCATTAAGACAACTTGACAATTCTAAAGGTGAAATAAACCCTGATACAAAAATAGACTTGTACCAAGCCCTTCAAGAATTTTATCAAGAAAAAAAAGATTATAAAAAAGCGATAGGGTATGGGGAGGATATGCTTGTAATGGAAAGGTCCAATAGTATGCCCTATAACAGAAGGGTGGCATATATGGTTTTGGCAAAATCTTATTTGGGCATTGGTGACAGCAGGACCTCAAAAAAATATCTTGACCTTTTCACAAAATTGAATGACAGTATCCTAACAATAGAAAAAGAAGCCGTTGAAGCGCCTGTGAAAAAAATAATCTCCGAAAACAAGACAGATGGTGAAAAAAGAATTAAAAACATCATTTCTATTTCCTCTGGAATTCTTATGTTCTTTATTGTCATTATTATTGGAATGCTATTTTATCGAAAAAGAAGTAATATGATAGTCCACAAAAAATATGAACAGATTATTGAACAACTAAAAAAAGGTACAATACAGAATATAAGACAGGTTCCTTCCTCTGTCCAAAATAACATTTCTAGTGACACGGAAAGAAAAATACTATCGAAGCTTGAAGAATTTGAGGCTTCGGGCAAATTTCTTGAAAAAGATGTTACACTTGGTTTTCTTGCCAATCAGTTCGGTACCAATACGAAATATCTGTCAGAGGTCATTAATAAGAATAGGTCCCAAAAATTCAGCAACTATATCAATAGCTTACGGATTGACTATATAGTACACAAATTGTATAATGAACCTAAATACAGAGAGTATAAGATCAGTTATCTGGCAGAAGAAAGTGGATTTGCCTCGCCTCAGGTATTCATTATGGCCTTCAAGAAGGTCTATGATGTGACACCTTTCTATTTTATTCAGAATCTTAAAAAAGATCAGATATGATTGTTATAATACCAGTTCCTCAAACAATCTCTCAAAAGTCTTCTCCAGATCTTGGCTGGATCCGGGATGCGGGCGCGAGGTCTGTATGATGCTGCTTTTCACTGCTGTCAACCAACGGAAGCGTTCCGGAATATCAAGCTGTGCGATAGAACCCGCAGACTTTTCGCCCTTTGCGATCTTTTCAAAGGATTCCAGATGTTTTTGGACTTCATCATATTCCGTTTTGGAATGCATCAACCGGAACTTGTCCTCACAAAGATGGATTTTAACCTTGATGAATTTTTCTCTCTTGGAGAACATGATCAGACCAACGTTGAAGAACTCCTCACGTTCAGGCTTTGGGACCAGGCGGATCACTGCATACTCATATAACTTTTGCTCTTGCATTTTTGGCTTCGTTTAAAAAGTTATCGGAATTGGCTAATCGTCTGGTAAGAAACTGGAAATAGACTTCTTTGATCTCTTCGGGAGAAAGTTCTGTATCGTTCCATAGTAACCAATCGGTCGGGATCAGTTCTACGATTTCTCTTAGGATTTCATCTGTCAAAATAGCTTTGAATCTTTCATTCGCAATATCCAATTCGGAAGCTTGGGGCAGCAGAACGTGATCTTTTATCATTGCAAATGGGCTTACGGCATTCTTCTCCCAATTGTCCCAGGAATGGTGAAAGTAGAGAGAGGCACCATTGTCGATCAGCCACAATTCTTTATGCCACATCAGCATGTTGGTATTACGAAAAGTTCTATCGATGTTGGTAAGGAAGGCATCCAGCCATACTATTTCTGATGCGGTTTTCGGATCGATCTTTACTGCTCCCGGATCATAGGTGATTGCTCCGGAAAGATAATGTAAAGCAAGGTTGAGTCCACAGCTGTTCTTTAGTAGGTCCTGTATTTCCTCATCAGCTTCAGCACGGCCAAAATCTACAGAAAGATTGGCAAATACCAACTCCGGGATACGGAAGCCCAAAACCTGGGATATCTTTCCACCGATCAATTCAGAGATCAAAGCTTTCACGCCATGTCCCGCACCACGGAATTTCAACACATATTTGAAGTCGTCATCCGCTTCTGCCAAAGCAGGTAGAGATCCACCTTCCCGCAGAGGAAGTATGTATCGTGTGACTGTGACTGTTCTTAGAGATAGGTCCAATTGTAATTTTTTTGTAAAAATAAGTATTTATGCAGATTTTTAATAATTATTTGTCCCGCTAATGGATACAGAACAGGAAACCGTGGTTTCAGAACATTTTTGTTTTTGAATTGAGATAAAGATTTATATTTGATCCTGGGTAGAAGTGGGTTGATATTCAGTAGGATCGGGCGTTATATTTTATTCTATCTTTGTTAGGCGGTGAGAATTTATTTTAGTCTTTTTCTGGGTCTTATTCACGTTTTTTGTTTCGGGCAAGATTCCTTTCGGGCATTGGAAAAAGATCTTGATGGTAGGATTCGGAATTCAGATTATAAATCTGCATTGGAGATCATTGATCAAAACAGAGAGAAGTATAATGATGCTGAAAAGACAAAGCTTGATGTTCAGAAAGTAAAGGTACTGACAGAACTGGGACTTTATGATGAGGCCTTCAAACTTTCTCAATATCTCATCAATTCCAAACTAACGCCGGAACAACAACTGAAGATCCTCATAGAAAGGGAACTGATCTTTGAGATCAATGATGATGAAAGGTCCAGCAAGGAAGAAATTGATAAGGCTGAAAAATTATTTATAAAACATCCGGAACTTAAACCAAAAAATTATACACATTTTCTCATTAGAAAATCATCTTATTACAGGGTAAATGGACATAGGAAAATAGCTTTTGAAATTGCCAATGAAGCCAAAAGGTATGCACTCCAGGTAAATGACCAAGCCAATCTTCCCGATGTCGAGTTGATCCTTGGTCTTGGGAACCGAAATGATCCAAAGAAAAGATTGCAGCATTTCCAACGTGCGCTTTATCTTTACAAAAGGCTTCATCATAACGAGGCGATCAACTCGATGTACAACAATATTGCGTTTTTCTATATTTCGAACAAAGATTTTAAAATCGCCAATATCTATGCGGATTCTGCGATTGCCAATTCATCCAGATCGAATGTACTGAACTATAAAGGCGACATCTTCCAACGGAAAAGTGAGATCATGGAAAAGCTGAACAAACCAGATTCGGCTTTGCATTATTATAAGATTGCGTCGGATTTTTATCGGCAATTCAATAATGAACAGAGAAATTTGAAGGTCAGGGAGTTGGCGATTCAATATGATTTTGATAAAGAAAGATCGGAGAAGGAATTGCTTGAAAAGAATATCGAAGGAACCAGAAAGCTTAATGTTACATTATTTATTTCTGTTTTCGTTTTGGCGATTTTTCTTTGGCTGATTCTTAAAAACAAAAAGAGGATAGAGGTCCAGAAACAGGAGATCTCCGATAATAATATTGCCTTGAAAACCAATCTGGAGGAAAAACAATTCCTGGTTCAGGAACTGAATCATCGTGTGAAAAATAATCTGGCGGTGATCCTCAGTTTAATTGATTTCCAGAAAAGCCAGGCAGAAAATTTTGACTATAGAAATAGATTTGAAGACCTTCATCAGCGTATC
The DNA here is from genome assembly GCF_900102265.1 of Epilithonimonas hungarica. Classification (GTDB taxonomy): domain Bacteria; phylum Bacteroidota; class Bacteroidia; order Flavobacteriales; family Weeksellaceae; genus Epilithonimonas; species Epilithonimonas hungarica. Next base: position 1,118,140 of record NZ_FNBH01000001.1, read on the forward strand.
AAAACGATCATGATCGCGCACGAACTGTATTCTTACAGCGTGAATCATAATGATAATGCCCTGATCGACGCCAAAGGTTACACGGATAAGATCTTTGAAACACATCAAAACAGCTCCGGAAGAGAGATTGAATATAAAACCGATGTTGAAAATATTTTTCTTAAAGTTGATAAAGCATTGCCTCTTGGATTGATTCTGAATGAATTGATCACCAATTCTATCAAACACGCCAAAAATGATTCATTAATATTGAGTTTGAAATTAAATCTAATTGATGATAATATTGAATTGTCGTACTCAGATAACGGAACGGTTTTCGAGTTCGAAAATAACAAGGATTCTCTCGGGATTTTGATTATCGAAGGAATGGTAAAGCAGCTGAAAGGAAGCTACACAAGAGAAAACGCCAATTACAAAATCGTATTTCACAATGACTGAACATAGAAGCAGAATACTGATAGTAGAAGATGAGGTCTTGATCGCGTTCTCTGTCAAAAGGACGTTGGAAACCTATTTTTTACCCGAGATTGCCAATGATTATGAAGAGGCGAAACTGCTTTTGTCACACAAAATATTCGATCTTGTCTTGATAGATATCTCGCTTTCCGGAGAAAAGACAGGTCTTGATCTGGCGCAATTTATCAATGATAATATTTCCATTCCTTTCATTTTTACAACAGCTCTCACAGATCCAGGCACGCTAGAAAAAGTCACAAATCTGAAACCTTCGGCATATCTCTCAAAACCTGTGGAAAGCGTGAACCTGATAACGGCGATCAATCTTGCTTTAGCGAATCAGGATAATATTTTCAAGATAGAGATCGGGAAGCAGGTCTATTATTTCCAGTCCAAAGATTTTCTTTTTGCAGAAGCTGACCACATCTATGTAGAGATCTGTTTGAAGTCCGGCAAAAACCAAATATTGAGAACGACAATGTCTTATCTGGAAGAGGTTTTTCCTTCAAAATATTTCAAACGTATCAACAGAAGTATTGCGGTCAATCCTTATCATATTACGAAGATCGTGAATGATAAATTATATATCGAGGACCGGGTTTTCAAGATTTCCAAACATTTCTAGATCCATTTAAGAACAAAAACTTTGGGTTTCAGAACATTTTTTCTGATAGGAAAATAGTGGTTTCTAATTTTAATGGACGAACGACAAATCGCTTGTCATTCAATTCTATCTATTAAAATGAAATTATGAAAACACTTCGACTTCTTTTCGCATTTTTGTTTATCTCCAGTTTGATAAATGCCCAGCAATACCAGACGATCGCAATCCAAAGTGGATTCAATGCAGATGTTGTTGCAAACGGGACTGGTCCTGCAAATAGCTCTACTAATAATAATGTGGATGGCGATGGGGCTAATGTAGGTTTTGCGTTTGTTTCAAGGGATTATAAACTGGCGGCTACAAGCACATTTTATAATTTTGGGTTGCCAACCAATGGACTTATCAATTCCGCTGTCGGTTCTACAAATGGTTTGACTTATCAACTGCATTCTTATGATAGTAATAATGTTTTGCGTCTTGGCAACAATACGCCAGGCACACTTACGTTTACGACACCAGTTCCCGCTGTCACACTTTATATGTTGGCAACAAGTGGCAATGGAAATAGTTTTATAAATGTTGTAGTGAACTTTTCTGATAACACAGCACAGACATTCAACAATGTTACTATTTATGATTGGTACAATTGGGGTGGCTATGCAATCGGTGGAATTGGAAGAATTAATATTGCGAATAATAACCTGGAGTCAGATATTTATAATAATCCTAGAATTTATCAGATTCCCTTGGCCATCAATGTTGGTAATCAGTCAAAAACTATAAAAAGTGTCACGATCACAAAAAGTTCCGGTGAAGGGATCCCTAATGTTTTTGCGTTTTCTGCTGATGTATATAGCGCTTGTAAACTGGTAACTGATATTACTTCTTCTACAACGACGACTACGGCTACGTTAAGCTGGACTGCACCTTCGGAAGCTCCTTCTGCGGGTTATCAATATTATTACAGCAGGTCATCCGTTGCTCCTACAGATGAAACGGAGCCTTCCGGAAGTGTTGTTGCGGGACAAACGTCGGTGTCGCTTAGTGATCTGATTATGGGAGAAACTTATTATTTCTGGGTGAGGTCCGATTGTGGGACAACAAAAGGTTTGTGGAGCAAGAAAGAATTTGCGACCGTGTTTACTTCTGCTCAGATTGTTCCGGATTCCAATGGTCGGGTTTATGTCAACGTGAATGCGAGTGGTGGAAGTGGAACCGGGATTTCTTGGGCGAATGCCGTTAAGCGTCTTGTACCCGTAATTTCGGCTGCTAATTCTAATAATAATATTAAAGAAATTTGGGTTGCAAAAGGAACCTACTATCCATCCTTGACTTCCAATAGGGACGACTTCTTATATGTCACACGTAATGACCTGAAAATCTATGGCGGATTTACAGGAACAGAAACTTCTCTGAATCAAAGAGATGCTGAAACTAATGAGACGATCCTTAGCGGAAATATTGGCAATCCAAATTCTGCAACGGATAACAGTTATCATATTATGGTTATTGATGCTTATAACAATCCTATAGATAACTCTACGCAGATCGATGGCTTCACTTTTCAGGATGGTAATGCTAATGAAGGAGGCCTTCTTAATAATTATTTTCCAAGATATTCTGGTAGTGCTATTTTGGTTTATCCTTCTGTTGATGACAATGCTCCATTGATTTCTAATAATATATTCAGAAATAATGCTCAGTTTCAGATCGGTGCTTTATCTATTGATGGCAATACTTTGGGAACCAGTGTTGCAAGAGTTGAAAATTGTGAATTTTATAATAATTATTCAAAATTTGCAGGGGGTGCAATAGGTGTTTTTAATCATCTGGGAGCACAGAATGTTGAGATCAAGGACTGTCTTTTCGAAGGTAATATAGTAGATAATGCTTCGCAAGGTGGTAATAATGGAGGAGCTGGTGCTGCAGTATTTGTTATTAATGGAAGTAATGTAACCATTAATAGAAGCAAGTTTGTTAATAATAGAATAGGAAACTATACTCAATATGCGGGTGCGTACAAAGGAACAGCGATTGCTTCCACATTAGGGTCCAAAGTGACTTTGGTCAACAGTTTGATCTATTCTGATGAGACCTATGTCCCGCTTTTCAATAATAGTTCTACTTTTAATATCATAAATTCCACGATTTACAATCCGGATGGCGGAACACTTTTGACAACTCAGACTCCGGTTCTCAATTCGATACAGAATTCGATTCTTTGGATGGGTGGTAATTCTGTGAATGCCATAGATGGTTCCGGAACGACTGTGACAGCGAATAATTCCATTATTCTTCCGAAATATAACGTGACTCTGGCTGGCGCTAATCATTACACGTCAGACCCATTGTTCAAAAATATTATTGCAGGAGATTTTTCATTACAACCTTCCAGTAATGGAATTAACAAAGGGAATAATAGCTTTTATGATACTGTAAAATTCGGGAGCTCTGACCTTTCTGGCAATAGTAGAATAGAAGAAACGACGATCGATATTGGTGCATTCGAGAAGCAGCCAACTTTATCAGCTTCAAATATTGGTAAAACCCAGAACATCTTTATCTATCCAAATCCTGTAAAAGATATTTTGAATTTTACTTCCCATGAAAAAATTCTAAAAATAGAGATCATATCAATGGATGGTAGAAAAATGATCGAGAAAAATATGAATAACGAGAAAAAGCTGAACGTTCAAAATCTTCAAAAAGGGCTATACCTGATCAATGTTTTTACCGATAAAGTAACGCAAACGATCAAATTCATTAAAGATCGATGATCTTTTCATATCAAAGAAAACCTGCTATTTTGCAGGTTTTTTTATTTTTAGGAAATGAATTGTTATTTTTGAAAAAAATAAAAAATGTCCAGTTTCATAGATTTTGGAATTGCCCAAAAACAATACAACAGAATGAATAGAATCACTCAGCTTTTCGGCACCAAATATCCAATCGTTCAGGGCGGGATGATCTGGCATTCCGGATGGCGACTGGCTTCTGCTGTTTCCAACAATGGAGGATTGGGACTTATCGGTTCTGCAAGTATGTATCCTGATGTCTTAAGGGAAAATATCAGAAAATGTAAAGAAGCTACGGATAAACCTTTCGGGGTCAATGTGGCGTTGCTTTATCCAAATCTTGAAGAGATCATCAATATCATTTTGGAAGAAGGTGTGAAAATCGTTTTTACATCGGCAGGAAATCCAAAGACTTATACTGAGAACTTAAAAAAAGAAGGTATCAAAGTCGCTCACGTTGTTTCAAGTGTGAAGTTTGCTGTGAAATCTCAGGAAGCTGGTGTAGATGCAGTTGTAGCAGAAGGTTTTGAAGCAGGCGGACATAATGGACGAGATGAAACAACAACACTTTGTCTAATTCCTAATGTCAGAAAGCATATCGATATTCCTTTGATCGCGGCTGGTGGAATAGGATTGGGAAGCCAGATGAGAGCGGCAATGACTTTGGGCGCGGACGGCGTTCAGATCGGTTCCCGTTTTGCGGCGACAATTGAAGCTAGTTCTCATGATAATTTCAAAAATAAAATCATTGAACTGAAAGAAGGTGATACACAATTAACGTTAAAAGAATTGGCGCCAGTTCGATTGGTTAAAAATAAATTTTTCCACGATTTGGAAGGTTTGTATGAAACAGGCAGGAATGTCGAAGCTTTGAAAGAAACTCTGGGAAGAGCCCGTGCAAAACGCGGAATGTTCGAAGGTGACCTGGTTGAAGGCGAGCTGGAAATCGGACAGGTCTCTGCTTTGATCGATGAAATTCTGCCTGTTGAAAAAGTCTTTGAAAACCTGATCAAAGAATTCAACGAAGCGAAAATAGATCTGAGTTTGTAAAAAACAAGTCAAAAGTAAAAAAATCAGAATTTGAAAGGCTTTGAGGGTCTCAGCCTGACAACGCTTAAACCAAAATTCCCAGGTCTCATAACAACAAGGAATTGCTCATTATTTATAATTCATCATTAATCATTTATATTTAACATCGTGTTTTCTAAACAAGAAGCTCAACAATTGAAAACAGAATTCTGGACCGCTTTCGGAAAATCTTTTCCGAGAAAGTGGTTGTTGTATGATACCAAGATCAAAGATTTCTCCTTCAAGTTCTATGCAGATAACAAAAAAGCTGAGGTTTCTCTGGATATCGAGATGAAAGATGAGCTGTTCCGCAATGCGTATTACGAGAAGATCTGGTCTTTGGAATCAATTTTAGAGGAAGAGATCGGAGAATTTACAAAAGATGAATTTTATGTTTTGGAAAATGGGAAAGTCATCAGTAGAATTTGGGTCGATAAATTCGGCGTAAGTATTTTCAACAAACAGACTTGGCCGGATATCTTCGAATTCTTTGTGGAAAAAATGGATGGTTTTGAGAGATTCTTCTACGAGTACGAGGATTTTATAAAAGACGTTTAATAAATAAATTTCTGAACACAATATCCACAAAGACTTTTCATAATAGTTGTCTATATTTTTAAGTTCACAAAGGTGTAAAACTTAAAAATGACCACAAAGTCTTATTTAAACGAAGTGGCTTAGTGAACTTATAAATAAAATTATTAAAAAACTTAGTGTGCTTCGTGTTCAAAAGCCAGCATAATAAATTTAAAATAAGAAATGAAAAACATTACAATAAAAGCCAATGATTTTTTTGAATTACTGAAGTTGAAAGACCAATCGATGTGGGATATATTTGCACAAATGATTGATGGCGAGGAGAAGGAGATTGTTTTCCTGAATGATAATAAAGAATATATATTCCATTATGTTCTTCCGACATCTGTAGAGAAGCTGTATGAAGATAAAGAACTCTTTGCTAAAGAATATGCGGAGAAATTATCAGGACTTAACTAAGTTTTTCTTCCATTCCATATAACCGATGATCGCCATTGCAGTGAATACGAAATATTGTAATCCTGTCAATGCGAGCCCTTTATAGAACATCATTGGAACACAGACGATGTCAGCGACAATCCAAAAGATCCAGTTCTCCAGATTTCGTTTGGCCATAAAATACATTCCGACGAGAAATAAAGAAGTCGTGACAATATCTGTGTAATTCGCCCAATCCAGATGATAAAGTCCCAGTTTTACATCTTGCATGGAAAACTGATTATCAATAAAAGGTTTGAAATAGTATATCAATCCAACAAAAATTAAACTTCCTGCAAAAAGAATACTACCGACTTTCCAGTCATTCTGGCTTGCTGTTTTAACTTCTACATGGATGTGGTCTTCGGCGTGTTTTGCCCAGAGGATCCAGCCATAGATACTCATTGCGGTATAATATACATTGATCAGCATGTCACCTAAAAGTCCAAAAACAAACATGATGTATATGAAAAGCACAGTGGAGATAATTCCCGTGGGATAAACCCAAATATTTTTTTTAATAGAAAAGTAAACGCTTAGTAAACCAAATATGACTGCAATAACCTCAAAAATAATAAGATATGTTGCGTAAGAACTGTATTGGGCAGTAAGGGTTTCAAGAAAATTCATATCATCAAAGATAATTATTAATGTTCAAAAATCGAGTTGCTTATTAATAATTAATACAGATAAGTAAAATAAATTAGTTAAAAAATGTTAAGGATGATATTTTTTTAATATTTTCGTAATTCAAAAATAAATATAGAAGAAAAGCCCCCTTTAAATTTTTGGGGATAAAAAAATTTTAAATTATGGCAAACATTTGGATTAAGAAGCCAATGGAAGCGTATGAAGCGGACATCAAAAAGAGTCAGCTGAAGCGTGTATTGGGAAAATGGAGTTTAACAGCTATCGGGATTGGTGCCATCATTGGAGGTGGTATTTTTGTTTTAACGGGTACAGGTGCTTATTATAACGCTGGTCCTGCTTTGGCACTTTCTTTTGTCATCGCTGGGATTGCCTGTGTTTTTGCAGCATTATGTTATGCAGAATTCGCATCCATACTCCCGGTAGAAGGTTCGGCTTACGCTTATGCTTATGGAACAGTAGGAGAGATCTTTGCGTGGATCATTGGTTGGGGACTGATTCTGGAATATGCAATGGGTTCTATGACAGTAGCAGTTTCTTGGTCCGGATACTTTGGGAAATTACTTAAGATGTTTGGGCTGCATTTACCAGCTTGGCTAACGACTGACCCACAAACTTATATCGCTGCAGGTAATTCTGGATTTTCTATGAATTTACCTGCTTTTTTAATTGTATGGGTCGTGATCGGGATTCTTTTGAGAGGAACAAAGGGCGCAGCAAAAGCTAATAATTTCATTGTGATTATGAAAGTGTCTGCCATTATTTTCGTAATTGTTGCGGGAGTATTTTTCATCAATCCGGAAAACTGGACTCCATTTATTCCTGCAGCGACAACGATTACAGAAAATGGCGTTTCACATCCGGCCTATGGTTATGCCGGAGTTGTTGCTGGGGCATCAGCGATTTTCTTTGCTTATGTAGGATTCGATGCCGTTTCTACACAGGCTGGGGAAGCAATTAATCCTAAAAAGGATGTGCCGTTTGCGATCATTGCATCATTGGTTATTTGTACAGTTCTATACATTTTGGTATCATTGATCCTTACCGGAATGATGCATTACACAGACTTCAATCCACTAGGAAAATATCCGGATGCGATCAAAGCGCCGGTTGCTTACGCATTCGATATTGCAGGGCAAGCTTGGGCAGGTTACATCATTACGATTGCTGCAACAGTTGGTTTGATCTCAGTATTGATGGTAATGATCATGGGACAGTCCAGGATATTCTTGGGAATGTCAAAAGACGGTTTGATCCCAAAAACTTTTGCCAAAGTTAACCCGCTTACAGGCGTTCCCTCTAAAAACTTGATAATTTTAGGAGGTGTCATTTCAGTGATCGCATCTTTCACACCAATTAATGATTTGGCGCATATGACAAGTTTTGGAACCTTGTTCGCCTTTACAATGGTTTGTGTAGCGGTTTGGGTTTTGAGAGTGAAAGAGCCTGGTCTACAGAGAAACTTCAAAGTTCCCGCATTGCCGTTAATTGCAGTCTTAGGGATCGCGATCAACATCTACCTGATCATCAACCTGAGCAAAGAAGCGCAAATGTATTCATTAGGTTGGTTGGTCATTGGATTCTTCATTTATTTCCTGTACAGTAAGAAGAACTCGAAACTTCAGAACGGAGGATTCGGGGAAACTTTTAAAGCAGAACAAGAACCTTTGCAAGACGTTGACATCGATATCGACAACAAACAGTAACAATATGAATTCCGCATCTTTTGCGGAATTTTTTTTGGAGCTTGATCCCGCTATCCGCTGTATCTTTTCCTTTTTTGCAAAAAAAGAAAAAGGATGCCGCTACTATCGGGGCTATGGGATCAACATTCCAGTAAGGTCATGTATCATCCAGACAAGCCCTGCAAATAGATCAAAATACGATTTAGTATTGAGATGCCACGCTGAGGCTTCTCGAAACATTAATATTTTAAAAGTTTCCTTAATTTTATAAAATGAAAAAACTAATACTATTTTCACTAACGGTCATTTCATCATTTGTACTATCCCAGAGATTCACAATCGATACATTGCTGACGGATCAGATCAGCATCCGGGCCATCCAGCTCTGGGATGGAAAAGTTTGGTATGCAGGAACGGATTCTAAATTTGGTTATGTCAACATAAAAGATAGGTCAGACAAAAAACAAATTACACTTTCTGATAAAAAGTTGCAATTCAGGACACTTGCTCAAAATAAAAGAAGTTTCTATGCTATTAATATAGAAAGTCCAGCATATTTTTTTCAAATAAATAAAAAAACATTAAAATCTAAAGTTGTATTCAATGATAATGATGCTACAGCTTTTTATGACGCATTCAAGTTTGTCGATAATGACTTTGGAATTGCATTCAGTGACCCGACCAATAGTCAGCGGTTAAATATCTCTCAGACCCGAGATGGCGGTTCGAAATGGATCCATTGTAATGATTGTAAAGATTTCCCTTATTTAGAAAAAGGAGAGGCTGCCTTTGCTGCGAGTAATACCAATATTGCAGGTGTCGGAAATTTTATTTGGATCGCAACCGGAGGTTCAAAATCCAGAATCTACAGGATGAAAAACAAAGACTGCAATTGGAAGGTTTTCGAAACAACATTTATTCAGGGAACATCTTCACAAGGAATTTATTCTATAGATTTTCTTGATGAAAATTTTGGGATTGCAGTGGGTGGAGATTACACAAAACAATCCGACAACGTCAATAATATTGCTACAACTAATGACGGTGGACAAACCTGGCAGATACAAGCCAGCGGAAAAAATACTGGTTATATGACGTGTGTCAAATTTCGTCCAAAAACCAAAGGAAAGGAGATTGTTGCAGTTGGTGACCAACATATCAGTTTTTCATCTGACTATGGGAAAACCTGGACAAAGATCTCCGATGAAAAAAATCTCTACACCTGCGAATGGCTCAATCATGATACTTTGATCCTTGCAGGAAAAAACAAGATCATCAAATTGGATTTTCTGAACAATTAGATTTCTTTGATGGGTTTTAAACCTTTTATCAATTTATTATTTATTTTCAATAATGTAAAAATAGATTTGCGTTAAAGCAAGCATTTATTGAATCATAAAGTAAAACATAATCCCTATTTTTGCACCGAAATTAATGGAATTGACGGATGAAAAACACGGTTATTTTTGATATGGACGGCGTGATTGTAGATACAGAACCACTTCATAAAAAAGCTTATTATCAGCATTTTAAAGAATTGGACATCGATGTGGATGCAGAACTGTTCTCAAGATTCACAGGCAAATCTACCCGAAACGTCTATCAGATGATCAAAGAGATTTTCGGGATAGATACCAATGTTGAAGAACTGATCCAAAGAAAAAGAACCCTTTTTTACAACTTATTCGATTCTGACCCAGCTTTGAAATTGTTAGATGGAGTAGAAGTGTTGATTAAGAATCTCTATTCTGCCAATTTCCAGTTGATATTAGCATCTTCAGCCGCCAGATCTACAATTGACAGAGTTTTCAAACGTTTCAATCTGTTTCCGTTTTTCTCACATCTTGTAAGTGGGGAAGATTTTCCAGAATCCAAACCGAATCCAGCTATCTTCATAGAAGCCCAAAGGCTTTCAGGAAATGATAAATCAAACTGCATTGTTATAGAGGACAGTACAAATGGGATCCAAGCCGCCAATGCTGCCGAAATTTTTTGTGTTGGTTACAAAAGTGAGAACAGCAAGAATCAGAATTACAAAACTGCAGATTTGGTCATTCATCATTTTGATGAACTGAAAGTCGAAGAGTTGGAACTGATCTAAGATATCCTTTTTTTGTTGGAGGATTCTACCCATTCATCATTTTTACAGACTTTACAATTGCCATGTTCTCCGGTTTTGAATTCTTGCGTGTAACCACAAAATGTACAGGAATAGTGAGTGTCTTTAGCAAATGTTTTAAACGGTTTTTCCAAAGAATTCGGCAATATCGGTAAACCATATTTTACTTCGGCATTATCGTAATAAAATACACTTATTTCGCCGGAAATTTCCTCAATTGCTTTTTCAACCTGGCCAAGCTGAGAAACACCTTTCAGTCTCAACTCAGCAAAGAATTCGTCTTCTCCAAGAGATTCTTTCTTGAAATCATCAATACAAAAAACACCATCCTGAATCAGGCAAATCGGTTTGCCTTCAACCAGTTTCTCAAATTTTTTGCTTTTGCCAATAAAGTATGTAATTATAGTGTACAAGCTAATGATCATTGTGAAAACAACAATCGCTGGCATTATTCCGACATCTTTGTAGAACATCGGGTCGCCAGCAGCAGAACCGAGCCCGATAATCACAACAAGCTCAAAAACTGATAATTGTTTCACACCTCGTTTTCCCAAAAGCCGAAGTCCGAAAATGATAACGAAGAACATTATTCCAGTCCTGAGAACCGTTTCCAGAAGGAAGTTCCAATCTTCGGAACCGAGTAGAATTTGCTTAAAATAGAACATAGTTTTTTTATCGCTATGTCCAAAAAATGCGCCAGATAAAATTTATGGGATTTAAAAAGACTGATTAAATAAAAACATTTCTAAAGCTTCTGCAGAAACATTATTCTCTTTAGCTACTTTATGTATTAGAAGGTTGTATTTATTATAATGAATATATTTATTTGAGGGTTTTATGTCCAATATTTCGAAAATTTCTTCAGGACAGTTTAATTTCACTAAGGATTTTGCAACTCTAATATCATATATTAAACAATAAGATTGATGATTCTGAGCTCGAGATGCAAAATATAAAAGTTTAGAAATATAACTAATATTTAACCCTTTTATTTTTTGCAATTCTTTGTAAGCATTTTCAATTTGATTATTAGCAACAAACTGAAATGAATTCTCTATAAATTTTTTGTGATTATCCTGTGAGTAATAATTATTTGTTCTATATGTTCCATATCCAGTATCACCAAATCCCCAAACCATTGTTAGTCCAAAAGGGACACTAAAATGTACTTTTCCAATATAATAGTTTTTGAAACTTTCAATTACCGCTTTCCTACTTACAGGTTTGTTTTCAAAATCAAAAAGATATTTTTTTAAATCTTCATTAAGATTATTCCAAACTGTACTTTTATATTCGAATTTTGATTCTTCTAAAGGATTTAATTTACCTATAATTTCGATATAATTGTTTATTTTCATTGTAAAGTTATTTCTCAAAAAACGCCATAGAACTCCCGATCCAGATTGCATCTTTCTTGTTGAAATCTACATTCACCATTGCAGCTTTGGTCATTCTTACAAGATTCACAAGAAGTTCGGGATTTTCTTCTTCTGGATTCCACGCAAAAAGTAAACGGATCTCAGCTTTGGAAAATTGTCCATTGATGTCTTCAAAAAGTGGTACGTAATTTACTTTTCTTTGAAGGATGTAATTTTCTTTATCTTCAATTTGATTGATGATTTCTGGAGTTGGATCGAGATTCACGCCGCTTCCTGCAAAGGAAAAAAGAGGCTTTAAAACGAAATTTTCCAATTGTTCTGCTTTAGGGAAATCTGGCAAGAAATAACTCTTAGGAACAAATTCGTGTTTCAGTTTTGGAAGAATGTATTTTGAGATTTTGAAAAACCAATTCGGATGCGTGATCCATTCGACATCAATTTCTTCTCGGAAATCAAATTCAGTTTCCAAACCTTCGATCTTATCCAGTTCATCAAAGATCACACGATTATAGATTCTATTAATAGGAATCAATTTTCCATCATTTTCATAGAATAACTTTTTGTCTTCCTTTTTGATTTTCGTCAAGCAAACCGTTTTGATGCCAAGATATTGTTCAGTCAGGACAAAATCAATTGCTGTTTTTTGTTTTTCAGGATAGATTTCCAATAGAATCACATTTTCAGGATTTTCGTTTCCAACGATAACCTGTTTCAGTTTTTGAATGTATTCATCTTTCGGAAGTGAGTTTTTCAATTCGTCCAGAAAAGGATGAACCTCGGTAATCACTTCTTCAAACAACTTTTGAAATCCGAACAAACTCGGAAAAGCCTGCAATTCTATCAACTGCGGAATTACATTTCCATTTTCATCCTGACAAATTCCAAAATCAATCGCTACAAAATGTGGTTTTTTGGTGTCATTCGGGACATTACAATTCGCAGGAATTGCTTTGCTGAGCTCTTCATCAGACATTTCTTTGATTTGCGAAATAATAGACTGAGAAGCATCTTCCAGTTTTTGCTGGAAATCTTTGGTTAAGAAAATCGGACTTTCAGAAAGTCGAAACGCGGCTTCGTTACCGCATTTCTCTTTTATCAATTCGTTGACTTTTTGATATTTTTCCTGAGAAAATTCTCCGTTGAATTGAGTTCTGTATTTTGGAATCATAGTTGCGTTTTTTGGAAGTTATTAGTAAAATGTGAGAAGTAAGAAAGAAGAAGAAAAACATTCACTTTTCTTCTCACATTTCACTTCAATGAAATTCTAAGTTCTTGGTGATTTGTTCAGAAGCCAGTTGTAAAAACCTTGGAACGATTTGCGCTCTGGTCAATACGATTTTGTCATCATCGTCCATTCTGTCAATCGTTTCTAGATATTTTTCCATCCCGAAAGTTTCAATCATCGCTGTTTTATTTTTTTCGTCCTCCAGATTTTTGATGAAACCAAGCGGGTCAGCTTCCGGATGAAACTGCGTTCCAAAAATCTCATCAGAAAAACGAACGGCCATCATAGCTCTTTCCAAATGAACCGTTGGGCGGATTTTCTCCAAAGCCACGATTTTCATTCCCAGCTCATCCAGTCGTTCCTGGTTTGGCTCAATACATTGATAAGCTCTGGAATCTACGCCGTAGAAAGGGTCGGCCAGATTTTTAAATAAAAATTCCGTTTCGCCGTCTTCCGATTTATGAATTGGCATCACACCAAATGAATACGATTTTCTTTTGCAGACATTCGCAATTCCGAAATGAATCACCGCCAATTGGAAAGAATGGCAAACCAAAAACAGATATTTTTTCTGCTCATTGGTTTTATTATGCTCCCATATTTGCGTCAGAAAATCAGCAAATTTCTGTTCCCATTCATAACCTTCACGATGTGGATTTCCTGGTCCTCCGGAAGAGATGAAAATGTCAAAATCTTCAATATTTGGCATTTCATTTTTATAACGAACATCAAAAAGCTCCACGGAAACATCGTATTCCGACTGCTCCTGAAACGCTTTCGATAGCTCTTTTATGTTTCTCATCCCTTGATTTGGATGATTATTGTTCATATCAAGAAGTGCAATTCTTACATCATTTTTACTCATATTCATAATTGTCTTTAATAAATTGATTTTTGCTTACCGTCTCTGAAATTAATTATTACAATTTGTTTCTTTTTCGGATTTATTTTGTAAACGATATAGTTATTTTCATCAACCATTCCTTTATGCAGATGTTTGAATCTAATAGTTTTAGGATATAGACTTGGCTGTAATTTGATTCGTTCAATGAATTTATGGATATTGTCTTCCAATCGCAGAATTTCCTTTTTTGTCCAATTTGATTTTAGATATTCAATTGTTTTGAAAAGCCCTTTTTCTGCACGATTTGTCCAGACGATTTCTATTTCCATTCATTAAACAATTTCATCACATCTTGATGTGACTTTACTTGCCCGTTTTCAGTTTCTTTCAGTCCCAGTTCAATATCTTGATGCTCTTCTTCATTCATTTCTTCCCACCAATCTTGAGAAGATTCTTTCTGAAAAATATCTTTTATCTTTTCAAGGACACTTTCTTTCTGAGTATTTAAAAGAAGTTTCATTAGTTCCAATTTGGTTGTTTCAATGTTCATAACCAATTCTTTTTGCAAATTTACAAAATTGAAAATATTTCTTTAATTTATTAAATTACAGAATAAAATTAATAATTACAAAAGCCCTTTCTCTGTCTCATAGATCATGTAATCCACGACTTTCTTCATATCACCGCCGCTTTCGTGAAAAACTTTCAATTGTCTGTCGGCGCCCGTTCCGTTTTTGACGATTTCTCTTGCGTATTCAACTTCTTTTCTACAACCTAGATTATCAACAACATCATCAATAAAAAGTAATAATTCTTCCAAAAGGTCACGATATGGAACACTTGCTTCTTTCCCGAAATCAATTAGATGTGCATCGATTCCATCTTTGGAAGCACGCCATTTGTTTTCTGTCAGCAGAAGTCTTCTGTAGCTTCTGTAGCTTGTGTTTTGCTGGTGCATTTTATAAACCTTCGCAACCAAAGACTGCATAATTGCTGCCAGACAAACAGTTTCATCAATTGTCAAAGGCATATCACAAATCCTAAATTCAATCGTAGGATAGAATGGATGAACTCTCAAATCCCACCAGATTTTCTTCGCATTATCAATCGTTCCGGTTTTTACCATCAGATTGACATAAGCATCAAATTCCGCCACACTACTGAAATAACTTGGTAATCCCGTTCTTGGGAATTTAGCAAAAACTTCCTGTCTGTAAGATTTGAAACCAGTCAATCGTCCAACCCAAAACGGAGAATTAGTTGATAAGGCGTAAACGTGAGGCAAAAAGTAACGCATCACATTCTGGATTCTGATGCCTTCTTCACGGTCAGGAATCCCAATATGAACGTGCAAACCGAAAATCAGATTCGACCTTGCAACGTCGCCCATATCACTCACGATTTTATCATAACGGGCATCTTTGGTAATGATATTATCTTTCCAGTGCGAAAATGGATGTGTTCCGCCTCCCGAAACTCGCAACCCTTGGTCGTGAGCCGTTTTTACGAGATGTCTTCTGAGGTCTGTCAATTCCTGGCGCGCCTGTTGGATATTTTCACAGATGCCTGTTTCCATTTCAACAACAGATTCGTGCATCTCGTGTTTTAAGTTTTCGCTTAGAACGGCTTTTCCTCCTTCAATGATTTTGGAAACGTGAGAGACCAGATCGCGGCTTTCCGCATCTATGATCTGGTATTCTTCTTCCACACCTATTGTGAATTTGTGCATATTTTTTCTTTGTGTTTGTAAATTAAAGTTAGTAATAGTTAGTTTAACAGTGAATTACACGCAGCCCGACCTGAGTGGAGCTCTTTTTCTTTTTTTGATAAAAAAGAAAAAAGCGGGAACGGAGGGCGGATTAAGCTGCCATAAATATTATTATTTTTTTAAAGCTGATTGGTTACAAATTTTCCCCAATCGATATTGATTTTTCCAGGCTTATAATCTTTTGCTTTTTCAATTGCCAGCTTTGCAGCGTGTTCTACAATCCATTGGAAATTTTCTTCTCCAACGGAGTTTCTGTCCGCATCAGGAGCCGGATTACAGAAATCAATCGCATAAGGAATCCCGTCTCTTACAGCAAATTCAACAGTGTTAAAATCGTAGCCCAAGGCTTCGTTCATTTTAATTGTATAATCTGTAATGGTTTTTAATAGTTTTTCGAGTTCCTTTCCTCCGGTTTGATGCGTTGTTGCATATCTCAAATGGTGCGGATTTCTTGGTTCATAAGGCATAATGTGAACGTATTTTCTGCCTAGACAATACACTCTGTAATAATCCTCGAAAACAATTTCTTCCTGAACCATCATTACCAATTGTTCTGTCTCAGAGTGTTTTGCCCACATATCTTCAGGGCTTTCAACTCGATAGACATTTCTCCAGCCACCACCGTCGTGAGGTTTCATATAAGCCGGAAATCCGATATAATTGAAAATATATTCCCAATCGTGAGGGAATTTCAAGTTTCTGAATGAGGTTTCCGAAGTATTGGTTGGTCTTTCGTGAGAAGGTAGCAAAACGGTTTTCGGCAACGGAATCCCTATTTTTGACATCAATGCATTATTGAAGAATTTCTCATCTGCACTCCACCAAAATGGATTATTGATAACGTAAGTTCCGTTAACAGCCGCATTTTTAAGATAAGCTCTGTAGAAAGGTACGTCTTGTGAAATCCTGTCGATAATCACGGCATAACCATAATCAGCACCTTGTTCCAGTTTATCGATTTGGACAGGTTCTGCAATATATTCTCCTTTGCCCAGTTCATTGACTTTATCAATAAAAGCCCAAGGAAAAGTGTCTTCCATCCCGAATAAAATTCCAATTTTTTTTGCCATAATTTTGTTTTTTAAGGTCGGAAGACGGATGTCCGAAGTCCGAAGTTTGTATGTTTATTTTATTAATTTAAAATTATTTGCCTCGCTGATTAAGCAAATTACGCAGATTTTTCATAATTATATATTTGCTAGATCAATAAAATCTGCGAGAGATTTATTTTAAAATTTACCCGAAAAATCTTCCAATAAATTTTGGGAAAACCATTCTCCACAATGGCCAGTCGTGGTTTATCCATTTTTGCTCATCATACCAGTGATTGATTCCTTTTTCCGTTAAGATACCTGCCATTTTTCTTGTTGGTTCCAAGCAGATATCCTGGTCGGATGTGCTGAGGACGATGTGCATATGTTTGTATCGCCAAGCAGCATCGTGCTTTACAAATTCGTCAGGGCAATTGAAGTAGATCAGATCATTATCATAACCATCCATAAAACTTCGTATAGAAAATGCGCCCGACAAACAGAAAAGATGCGAAACCAGATCCGGAAATCTAAATGCAAAATTAGCTGCGTGATAACCTCCGAAACTTGCACCTGCAACAGCTACACGATGTGTGTTATGAGTTCTTTGGATATAAGGAATGAATTCCTGAACCAAAAACTGAACATACATTTCATAATTTCTGATTCTTTCGTAAGGTGAAATCCCTTTGTCATAAAAACTGAATTTATCAATTGTTTGAACATTGAATAATTTCAAAATTCCATTGTCTGTGAAGTGCGAAATGCTTCCGTTCAAATGGAAATCGGCATTCTGAGTATAAGAACCCTGAGAAGTCGGGAACATAATGATCGGATATCCGAAATGTCCTGTGACTTCGACCTGAAGGCTCATTCCAAGAATGTGTGAATAATAATCTGTATGTGTTATTTGTGGCATCTTTTTATAGTTGATAGATGGTAATTTATAATTGATTTTTTGTCAGTCTGAGGTTCTCGAAGACAAAAATCTAACTCGTTGGTTTATCTTTTGGTGGAAGAATATTCAGAATCTGTTCTGTGACAACTTCTGCTGCTTGGTCCAATCTTTCCTCGATGATATCTGCAGTTTTTGCCTTGTAAACAATCCCTATATGATAATCGATTGGTAAGAACTTTTCCACTTCGTCACTTTGTAAATTCTGAGTATCAGGATGTTTATCTTTTGCTAATGCTACAATCAATCCACCAAATAAATTCTGAGTTTCTTTAACCGAATATTGAGTTCCGTCTAAAAGAGCATTTTCCAATTTTGCCCATTCTCTCCAGATATTGACTCCGGTTGCAGCTTCCACCATATCAGGAATATGAGCACCACCAACTCTGGAAGACGTTTCAAGGAAATAATACCGTCCGTCAGTTCCTCTGATATATTCGCTGTGAGTTGCGCCGTTTTGGATTCCGAATTTGTCCAGAACTTGTTTGTTAATTTCGTTTAAGCCTTTTGCTTCTTCTGAATTTTTATCCAAAGTTTTGGTGCGGAAAACACCACCTTCATGAGAAACTTTCATCGGAGGAGAAAGATATTTTGAAAAGCAGGAAAACACAATTTCTTTATTGTAAACCAGACAATCCACGTGATAAACATCGCCTGGCTTGAAAGATTCTAAAAGAAATTTGTAACGTTCATCACCAAGATTTTCCACAGCCGGCCAAAGTTCTTCGGCTGAATTGATTTTTTTGATTCCGCTGGCTGAAGCTTCGGAACGAGGTTTCAATACCCAAGGTCCGGGAACATCTTGTGTGAATTGATGCAATTTCGCATCATTGAAAATCGAGGAAAACTCTGGTACAGAAATTCCGTTGTCTTTTGCCTGTTGGCGCATTGCCAATTTATCTCTGAAATAACGATGCGTTGTCTGCCCCATTCCAGGAATACGATAAGTTTCGCGAATCATCGCTGCTTTTTCCACATCGAAATCATCTAATGCGATCACAGCATCGATCTGATGATTTTTCATCAAATATGCGAATCCCTGAACCAAATGGTCAAGATTCCAAACCGAAGGTTCTAGCTCTGGCATATAATAAACTTCATCGATAGCGTGCCAAGGCCAAGGTCTTTCCTTCAGGTTTTCCGAAGTGATGAGAATGACTTTGTTCCCGATTTTTTTGCACTCGTCCATAAAATCGTAACCTTTGTAATAACAGGAGATACAGACAATCGTTTTTTCCATATTCATTTTCAAAATTGTATTGTGTAGAAAGTAAAATGTATAAAGATTTACTTCTTTAATCTAGTCTAATAATTTTCAATTAAATCTAACAAGAGTTGAACGCCATAACCTGTCGCCGCTTTATCTTTGGCATAACCAACATTTCCAAAAGCAACGCCGGCAATATCAAGATGTGCCCAATTTGGATGTTCTTCTATAAACTGTTCCAAAAATTTTCCAGCAATAATGCAGTCACCAAATGGTTTCATCGAGATGTTTTTGAAATCAGCAACATCTGAAGTGAAATCATCTTTCCAAATATCCCAAAGTGGGAGATTCCAAAGTCTTTGGTTGGTTTTATCCGCAGATTTTTCCAGTTTGATTTTCAAATCATTATTGTTCGAGAAATAAGCTCCACAAGTGTATCCGAACATTCTGACCGAACTTCCCGTAAGCGTTGCCAAATCTATCAGAACATCAGTTTTGTAATTTTTTGATAAGTATGAAAGTCCGTCTGCCAAAGTCATTCTTCCTTCTGCATCGGTGTTCAGGACTTCGATTGTTTTTCCGTTGTAAGCTGTCACAACATCGCTCGGTAAATATGCATTTTCCGAAACTGCATTATCCGTGATCGGAAGAATAGCGATGATATTAACAGGAAGTTTCAATTCCGAAGCTGTGATCAAAGCTCCGATAACTGCGCTTGCTCCGCCCATATCGCTTTTCATATAATGCATATTATCAGACGGTTTGATGGAAATTCCGCCTGTGTCGAACAAAACGCACTTTCCAACTAATCCAAAGGTTTTTGCGTTATCTTTTTCGCAATTGTATTCTAAAATCGTGAAAGATGCCTCCTGCGAACTTCCTTGATTCACAGCGACAAACGCTCCCAAACCTTCTTTTATTGATTCTTCTCTGTTGAATGATTTATATTTTAATCCATATCTATCTGCGGTCGATTTCAAAAAATCTGAAATCTGATTCACTTTTTTGTGATTGGCTGGTTTATTCAGCCATTCCATTCCGGCAAATTGTCCGTTGCAAAGTGCTTCTGTTTTCAAGGCTAGATCTTTTCCTTCTTCCTCAGAAATATTTTCAAAATGAAGTTCAAAATTCTCCTGCCAAAACGGATGCGATTTTTCAAAAGGGTAGAGGTACGTTCCCAAGAATAAACCTTTTACAAATTCTTCCGTCAAATTCAATCTTAACTTTGAATGAACCGAAGTTGGAACCGCCTGCAGATTTTTTTTGTAATCATTAGCAAATTTGTTGGCGATAGCTTGAATCTCGAATCCTTTTGAATCTTTTCCAATTCCAATGAAGAAATCAAATTTATCAGACTGAGTTTTGATGAAAACTTCATTCTTTTTCCCATTGAAGAATAGTTCAACATTCGGATGCGAACTTTTTTCCTGTTCCCAATCATCTTCGCTGAACAGATATATGTTTTGAGTTGTTGATTCTTTCTTATTGTAAATTTTGATCATAATTTTTATAAGTTTTGGCTAAAGCCAAATACAATATTTAATTCTTCATCAGGCTAAAGCCCGACGCTATTGATGTCATTTTCTAATTCATTTTTGGCTTTCACAGGACTTTCGAGACTATCTATGTAAAGCCATTCTACTGCTCTTGGAAATTCCTGGGACCAGAAAAATTCCTGATGCGTTCCTTTGTCGCTGATGTTGGTCCTGACTTCAAAATCAAATGATTTCTGAGCTGTCAATTTTTTCAAAGCTTTTTCAAATAATCTGATTCTTCCTACCATTCGGGAGCCTTCTAATCTTCCGCCGTAGAGATAAACTTTGATCTTGTAAGGATTCGTGAAGTTTATCATCGGGAAATCATTTTCAGGCTCAACCCAAAGCGACGGCGAAAAAATCAATAATTTGGAATAGACTTCCGGATAAAGAAATCCCCCATAAATGCTAATCAATCCACCCAAAGAACTT
This sequence comes from Epilithonimonas hungarica, assembly GCF_900102265.1. Taxonomy (GTDB): domain Bacteria; phylum Bacteroidota; class Bacteroidia; order Flavobacteriales; family Weeksellaceae; genus Epilithonimonas; species Epilithonimonas hungarica. The sequence goes on from NZ_FNBH01000001.1 coordinate 1,138,905, forward strand.
CCGCCAATTCCTGTGTTTTCCCTATCTTTTTTAGTTCTGTAATTTTTGTCAATCCAAGGTTTCAAAGTGTCTGTGATGAATCTTAGATATTTTTTTCCTTCTGCATTTTTCGTTACATCTTCATTATCGAAAATATATTCCTTGATTCTGTCATCATTGCCATGTTCAACAGCTATTACGATCAGATCGCCGCGACCATATTCTGCCAGCAGGGATAATTTTTTATCAATTTCCCAATTCCCGTAAGCCGAACCTTCATTGAACAAATTCTGTGCATCCTGAAGATACAAAACCGGATAACTCTTCTCTGAACCGTAATAATCATAAGGCAAAAGTGCCCATACTTTCCTTGTCTTATCGAGTTGAGGAATATAAAATTCTTCATCCACCAATTCTACAATCGGGAAAAATTCCTGCTTGAAAGGTCCCCAATTCAGTCTCCATTTTTCAACCGAATCCTGTGTTTTCTTTTCCTCCTTTCTTATTTTTCTGTTCGGTGTGATGTTGTCATATTTGTCAATCTCTACGTTTTCCCAACCGCCTTTTGTGAATTTATATTCGATTTCATCATTTAAAATTTCGTCGGGAATATTGATGAAATAATTATCCTCATTCAATTTTTCCAATTCAAACTTTGAATCTTTCGGATTCCATTTGTTAAAATTCCCGGTAACGAAAATCGGTCGGTCATCATTGTCTTCTGATGTCAGAAAAAACTCCATTCTATTTTAATTCTCTTATTTCTTATAAATTTATAAAATTATTTCAATTGATGAAAAAATGTTGAGTATTTTTCTCTTAAAATTTGAGTTTATTAATGAATATTAATCTAATTTTAAAAATCATTGAATTAATGAGAATTTAATATTTCGAAATAATAATCAGAAAAAATAAAAAAGCTTTCGAAGATTGACTCCGAAAGCTTGAATTTTTGTTTGAAAAACTTTAAAATTTATTCTGATTTTACAACCTCTGTTCTTTCAGAGATCCCGTTTGCGTTAAAAGCCTCAATTTGAAAATAATAAGCATCTGTTCTGTCTGCTCCTGTGAAGAAATATTCGTTTTTGCCATAGACCATAATACTTCCATATAATTTGTCAGGTGATTTCCCCCAATAGATAACATAGCCATCCGCGTCAGAATTCTGTTGCCATTTGAACCAGATGCTTCTTCTCTCGCCATATTTTTTCGGGTCGGCTCTAAGAGGGACAAAGTTTTGGACTTTCGCAGGTTTTGTTCCGGCGCCCTTTCCAAAAACTCGGAATCCGCTCAAAGCGAATTTTCCTGTTGGCATTTTCAGATTTTCCATTTTGAGGAATCTTGCTTTTGCTGGCGTTTCCAATTCTACATAATCGTGCGGAACATCGGTTTGGTTTTTTGATTTGTCAACAATCAGTTTCCAGTTTTTGCCGTCGTTGGAACCGTAGATTTTGTACTTGTGCATTTTACCGAGTGTTTTTCCCATAAACTCAACATCTTGGTCAGCATAATTAATTTGAATTGCGTTGATTGTGGAAACTTCTCCCAAATCAGTTTGAAACCATTCTCCGGAATTTCCGGTTTTTGCAGACCAATACGTTTTGATGTCTTCATCCACTGCATAATTAGAATGATAACCGCCTAAAGTCGATGAAACCTGAACGGGCTTGTTATAATTCAATAACATCCAATTGGTAAATAATCCTTTGGAGAAATCTTTTCCTTGTGCATATTGCGGAAGAAGAGTCGGATAGTCTCCATAGGCTGTATTGGTATACATCACATCATCTTTATCAAATCCTGTCGGCCAGATTCCCAAGCGTCTCTCGAAATTATTTTTGGTCGAAATGAAAATCGTGGAAACGTGCCACCAATTATTGAAATTATCCTGAAAAGTTGCGCCGTGTCCTGCGCCTCTTGCAAAGCCTCCGGGTTTATAAGAAAACGGATTGTGTTGCTGGTATTCGAAGCCTTCTAATGGATTTTTTGAAACATAAACGCCGTCTGAATAACCACTGAATTCCGTTGCAGGTGCACCATATTGAAGATAATATTTATCATTATGTTTAGTCATCCAAGCACCTTCTACAAAGGGCTGAAGAAATACATTGTCATTATATTCCCCAAATCTTTCCCAGCCGTGGTCTTCTGGTTTCAGTCTGATGACGGGTTTTACAAAACCTTCAGATTGCAGAGTTTTTGTTTTGACTTCGGTTCCGAGAAGAGGCCATTCATTACTTGAGCCCCAATAGAGATAAAGTTTGTCTTTGTCTTCATCATAATGAAATGCCGGGTCCCAAGCGCCAACTTTCAAAGTATCGACTGCGATTTTCCAGTCGTCTTTTGTTGGATTGGTGCTTTTCCAAATCGGAAAATCCTGTTCCCAAGTTGAACCGAAAACATATAAAGTATCTTTCATTGCCCAAACTGCCGGAGCGTTTAGGTCGTGCGTATATTTGTTATCTAAGAGAAATTTTCTGTGAACGAATTTCCAGTCCAGCATATTGTCAGAATACCAATAGCCTTCCTGATTGGTAGAGAACAAAAATAGCTTTTTCTGAAAATTAACAATGACTGGGTCGGCAGTTGCGCGGTGTTTCCCTTGTTTGGAGAAAACTTCGAACGGCGTGTAACCATAATCTATATTGATAGGGTTGCAATAGGTTTTTTGCTGTGCTGAAAATAATGATACGATAGATAATGAAACTATTGAGAGTAATTTTTTCATTTAAGGTTTATTTTGATTCCGAATATATTGAAAATTTAAGGAAAGACAATTCATTCTTTCCAGTTTTCCTTGATCAGGTCCAATAAAAAATCCGGACATCTTACAATTTTGTTGGTTTCAGCATCCAGGAAAAATAAGGTAGTAGAAGCTTCGGTGATTTTAATTTTATCTTCGTTATAGATCTCATAATCGAATTCGATCTTAACTCCCGGGACTTTTTTGACATAGGTATGAATTTCCAAAAGTTGGTCATAAAGTCCTGGTTTCAAATACTTAATTTTATATTCTGAAACAGGTAAGAAAATTCCTCTTTTTTCTATCTCGTCGTATGACATCCCGAGGGTACGGAAAAGTTCAACTCTTGCCACTTCGAAATATTCTGCGTAGTTACCGTAATAGACATATTTCATAGGGTCTGTTTCTCCGTAACGTACTCGTATTGTGTTTGTTGTGTGTATCATTTTAAGTCATTAATAATTCATACAAATATATTTTTAAATAATCAATAGTGAAAAAATTTTTTTATCAAGATTAATAATTAGATATTTGTTGTCTTCTTAAAAAACTAAAATCCCACCGGAAATAGCAGCAGAAAAATGAATGAAAATTTAGTATTGATCTGGGATAGGTGTCTCCAATTTATGAGAGACAATCTAAACGCAGCGGAGGATAACACAGACCTCAAAAAGTTAGAAAATTCTTTCGACTTGTTATTTGATAAAGTTCAGCCAATTTCTTTGGTGAACAATAATCTCACGTTGCTTGTTCCTAGTGATTTTTACAAAGAATATATCGAGGACAATTACTTGTCTTTACTGTCTGCTGCGCTTAAAAAAAATATCGGTAAAGGTGTGAAATTGTGGTATTCTGTGATGGAAAACAAACCATCGGGAAAAGAAAAACCAATTACGATGAACGTAAAAGGCATTTCTACACAAGCTCCGAAAATCCAAGAGGCAAGACCGGTTCTGAAGGAAAATAACGTGAACCCTTTTGTGGTTCCGGGAATCAAGAAAATCAATATCGATTCCAATCTGAAGGCTGACCAGTCTTTTGATAACTTTATAGAAGGAGAAAGCAACAAGTTTGCTTCTACAGTTGCAAGGTCAATTGCGAAAAGACCAGGTTCTACAGCATTTAATCCGCTATTCGTTTATGGTGGTTATGGTGTTGGAAAAACGCATTTGGCCCAGGCAATCGGTTTGGAGGTGAAAGCTTCCTTCCCGGAAAAAGTGGTTTTGTATCAGTCTTCGGAAAAATTCATTCAGGATTTTGTGAAGGCGGCGAAGTCTCAGAACAAAACCGACTTCCAGCATTACTATCAGATGATCGATGTTTTGATCATCGATGATATCCAATTCCTTTCCGGTAAGGCGGCGACTCAGGATAGTTTCTTCCATATTTTTGATTATTTGCATCAAAATGGGAAACAAATTATTTTGACCTCTGATAAGGCACCGGCCGATATCCTTGATACTCAGGAAAGAATTATTTCCCGTTTTAAATGGGGACTTTCTGCGGAGATCAAATCTCCGAATTTCGAGACAAGAAGAAAGATCATCGTGGATAAATTAAGCCGTGACGGAATCGAACTAACCGATGATATGTTAGACTATCTGGCTTCTGAAGTTAAGACCAACGGTGTAAGAGAGCTGATTGGTGTTGTAAATGCGGTGATTGCTTATTCTACGGTTTACAAATCGGATTTCAGTTTGGACCTATTAAAAGATACGATCAATAAACTAGCGACAACTCAGAAGAAAACCATCAATATTCCTTATATTCAGGAGATTGTTTGCGATTATTTCGGGATCCAGAGAGAACAATTGCTTTCGAAGACCAGAAAAAGAGAAATCGCTTTGCCAAGACAATTGGCAATGTATTTTGCAAAAGAATATACCAACGCAACTTTTACAAAAATCGGTGAGGAAATGGGAGGAAAAGACCACTCAACCGTCATGTATGCTTGCGACACGATTCGGGATGTTTCGAAAATTGATAAAGAATTGAAGAAATATATCAAGGATCTAAAAGAAAAGATCGCTCAATAAAAATAAAAAGGTCTGGAATTATTTATTCAGACTTTTTTTATTTACATCAAATTCGGACTTCTTCTTTCCAAAAGAATCGTGTCTCTCCAAACACCATTCATTTTTGATATCTTTTCTCGGTAACCCACTTTTCTGAATCCGAATTTCTCATGAAGTTTTATGCTGGCTTTGTTTTCTGGAAAAACGCTGGATTGTAATGTCCAGATGCCATTATTTTCACTTTCAGGAATCATCATTTCCATCAATTTGGAAGCCAATCCCAGACCGCCAAAACCCGGATAGATATAAACGCTGACCTCTGCAACTCCCGAGTAATTGCATCGCGATGAAACCGGGCTTAGTGCGATCCAGCCAGCGATCTTGTCACCGGCTTTTATTACCAACCTGGAATGCTTCAGGTGACCTTTGTCCCATGCTTCCCATGTTGGAACTGCTGTGTTGAATGTCGCATTTTTAGTTTCGATTCCGAGTTTGTAAATATCTAAGATTTCTTTGTTGTGATTTGATTGCAAAGGTTTTATTGTGAAAAATTCCATTATTTCAAAATATTTGTTTTAGGTAATATTTATCTTTCAAAAACAAACTTAGCTTCACCAAAAGAATCAAAACAGGAACTTCCACCAATGGACCGATAACCCCAACAAAAGCTTGTGTCGAATTGACTCCGAAAACTGAAATGGCTACTGCAATGGCAAGCTCAAAATTATTTCCGGTTGCCGTAAAAGATATGGCTGCATTTTTATCATAGGGAACTTTCATTGTTTTATTGATAAAGAAGCTTACAAAAAACATCACTACAAAATAAATGATCAGAGGAACGGCAACTTTCAGTACATCAAAAGGAAGTTCCATTATTGTATTTCCTTTTAGACTGAACATCAGAACAATAGTGAACAATAAAGCATACAAAGTGATAGGGGAAATGGCTGGAACAAATTTTCGGTTGTACCATTCGATTCCTTTTTTCTTCACCAAAAAATATCTTGTTAAAAATCCGGTCAGAAAAGGGATTCCGAGATAGATCAGGACACTTTCGGTAACATCGCTCATCGGAACATTCACCGAAAAATTACCTAATCCCAATGAATTTGGAATCACATTGATAAACAACCAGACCAGAAAACTGTAAGAAAAAATTTGGAAAATACTGTTCAAGGCGACCAAAAACGCAGCATATTCACGATTTCCTTTCGCTAAATCATTCCAGACAATGACCATTGCAATGCATCTTGCCAAACCGATCAAGATTAGTCCCACCATATGATCCGGTTCGTTTTGGAGGAAAATTATAGCAAGAATAAACATTAAAAGTGGACCGATAACCCAGTTAAGCATCAGAGAAATGGAAAGTACTTTTTTGTCTTTAAGCGCTTTTGGCAGCAGAGAATAATCTACTTTTGCAAGCGGAGGAAACATCATCAGGATCAGGCCAATTGCAAGCGGAATATTGGTGCTTCCCACTGAAAGAGTCTCTGCAAGTCTGGAAATATCAGGGTTAAAATACCCGATCCCCACTCCGATTGCCATTGCCAGAAAGATCCATAGCGTTAAGTACCGATCAAGAAATTTTAATTTTGGTTGCATTTTATTTTTTTAATAATGAAAAAACGTAAAGACATTCCATCGCGATCTGGTTGCTCCTTTCGGTGTATTTTTCGTTCTGGAGAACAGAATTATCGTAAGATTTCGGGTCAAAATAAGTTGTTCCGATTCGCAAATCACATCCCGGAATGAAAGGGCAGTTCTCATCTGCATCGCCGCAAGTCATTACTGCTGCAAAATTTTCTTTGGGCAGACTTTCATCATCGATCGTTTTTGAAAAACAGAGATTCGATTTTCCATCGCCAAAAAACACTTCATATCTCGGGTTGTCTGTTCCATCTGATTTTTTGATTTCAAAACCGGCAGAGATCAAAGCATGGATGGCATTTTGATTAAAAGCTGTCGCCTCGGTTCCCGCTGAAAAAGTATTGATATTGAACCCGTAAAAATCAGCCGCAACTTTTGACCAAACCTGTCCGAGATGACTTCGGCGAGAATTGTGGGTACAAACATAAATCAAGTTGATACCAATATTCCCATTGATTTTAACCTGAATATGAGAGGCAAGTTTTTCAAGTAAAGCTTTTCTTTCAGGGTTGATTTCTTTGAAATTTTTGCTGAGAATTTCGCAACGTTCTTTTATTTTCTGAAACATTTTTCTATGCTTTTAGTTAACAACATCCGCTTCCGGGTGTACAGGAGTTGGCAGGGTTTACTTTGAGTTCAGATAGATCTCTCTTTGTTTTTTCCGCAGGAATTCCGCAAGCATCTTGTGCTAAGCATGCTGTCGTTTTGTTCTTAAGGATGAAATGTTGTCCATTGAAATCCAGATCGTATTTTCCAATAGTATCAGCTTGATATTCCACTTCGATTTCAGAATTTTCGATACCCAGTTTTTCTTGCGATAGATTAATGATGTTAAGTAATTTTCTCGGTTTTAAACGATGTTCGTAATCATCGGCATTCCAAAGTTGGAAGTTCACAACCTTCTCGTTTCGGATTGTTCCGCCACAATCAATAAAGTTTTTATTAATGATTCCTATTTCTGTGACGTGGAAATGTTCAGGTACAAAAGTTCCGTTTTCCAGTTGAAATTCTACATTCTCCAATGTTGGCAGAATTTCCTTGATTTGTTCTAATGTCATAATATCAATATTTTAAATTTAATGTTTCATTGCAATATTACGATTAATGTTTTCAAAAAAATATTTAGCAACATTTTGTTTTGGAAACCGTTTCAATGATTTTCGAGAAATAGCCATTCAGAACTTCAATCGCTTTTTCATCAATGCAATAGCAGATAGAATTTCCTTCGATATTTCCTTTGATGATCCCTGCATTTTTGAGTTCCTTCAAATGCTGGGAAACGGTCGGCTGAGCCAACGGAAGCTCATTGACTATTTCTCCACAGATGCATTCGTTGACCTTCATCAGATATTCGATAATGGCAATTCTCGCAGGATGTCCAAGTGCTTTGGCAATGTTCGCGATCCTATTTTGTTGTTCTGTGAAATGTTCTGTTTTGGTTGCACCCATTTTAATTAACTTAATATTGCAATATTACGATTATTATTTTATTGACAAATAATTTTTGGAATTAATTTTTAAAATTAATAAATTGAGCTTGTAATAATTTATACTTCAATTTGCAATGAAAATTTTAATGGTCTGCCTTGGAAATATTTGCAGAAGTCCTTTAGCTGAAGGGATTTTGAAATCAAAACTCGATGACGGTTATTTTGTGGACAGTGCGGGAACGATCAATTACCATGAAGGGAGCGGTCCCGACGAACGTTCTGTAAAGACCGCTTCCAAAAACGGAATCGATATCTCGATGCAAAGATCAAGACCGATCAAAAAATCAGATTTGGATGACTTTGATTTGATCTTCTGTATGGACAAAAACAATTACAAAGATGTCCTGAAAATGACGGACGATTCTCAAAAACACAAGATCAGATTGATTCTCGATAACGAATTGGAAGTTCCGGACCCATATTTTGGCGGCATCGACGGTTTTGATAAAGTTTATAAAATGCTCAACGATTCCTGCGAAATAATTGCAGAAAAAATCAAGAATAACACGATATAATTCATAAACAATTCTAAATTTGTAAGATAAGTCTTTTTATGAATTTGGACATTGAACAAAAACCTGTAAAACCCAAAAAGATCTATCAGTTGCTCTATATCCAGGTTCTGATTGCAATTCTCCTTGGTGTTTCACTTGGTTATTTTTATCCTGACTTGGGCGAGAAAATGAAACCTCTCGGCGAAGGTTTTATCAAGCTGGTCAAAATGATTATTGCGCCTGTGATTTTCTTGACTGTTTCTACAGGAATTGCAGGAATGAGCGATTTGAAGAAAGTAGGAACGGTTGCAGGAAAAGCATTCATTTACTTTTTTACATTTTCAACTTTGGCATTGATTATCGGAATGATTGTCAGTCATATTGTTCAGCCAGGAAAAGGTTTGAACATCGACCCAAATACGCTGAATGGTGCAGAAGTTGAGAAATATGTAAAAGCGGCACACGACAATTCTTTGGTCAGTTTTATTTTCAATGTTATTCCTGAGACGTTATTTAGCCCGTTGACGGGTGACAATATTTTGCAGGTTTTGCTGGTAGCGATTTTATTTGGGGTCGCTTTGGCAGTCACGTCAGAAAAAAGTTATCCTGTCCTCGATTTTCTCCAAACTTTAACGATTCCGATATTCAAAATTGTGGAAATTTTAATGAAATTGGCGCCAATCGGAGCATTCGGGGCAATGGCTTTCACGATTGGCAAATACGGTGTGGAATCGCTCAGAAACCTGGCAATGCTTGTTGGAACATTTTACGTGACTTCGGCGTTGTTTATCGTTTTGATTTTAGGAAGTGTTGCCTGGTATAATGGATTCAATATTTTCAAATTTCTGAAGTATATCAAAGAAGAGATTTTTCTTGTTTTGGGAACAAGCTCTTCCGAACCTGCTCTTCCCGGATTGATGAAAAAAATGGAAAATGCAGGCTGTGATAAAAGAGTTGTGGGTTTGGTGGTTCCAGCCGGTTATTCCTTTAATCTCGACGGAACCAATATTTATATGACGTTGGCCGCATTGTTCATCGCGCAGGCTTGCAATATCGATTTGACTTTGGAACATCAGATTGGATTGCTTTTGGTGGCGATGCTCAGCTCCAAAGGTGCAGCAGGTGTTTCTGGCGCTGGATTTATCACGTTGGCTGCGACTTTGGCAGTGGTTCCCGAAGTCCCGATTGCCGGGATGACCCTGATTCTCGGGATTGACAAATTTATGTCGGAGTGTCGCGCATTGACCAATGTCATTGGAAATGCAGTTGCTACAGTTGTCGTTTCCAATTGGGAAAATAGATTGGATAAAGACCGATTGAAAGAAGTTTTGAACTAAATTTGTAATGATTTGGATTTGACTACGTCGAACCACTGCGTTAGGCTTGGGCAGCTTGATCCGCCTTCCGCTCCCGCTATTTTTTGCCTACGTTAAATCCAAGCAAAAAATGAGCTCCGCTCAAGTCGGGCTGCGTGCAATTCGACGTTCAAAAATGACATTGGAAACGGAAGGGTTAAGAAATATTGAAAAAATTGCGTTAAGAAAAATCTACTGTTTGAAGCTGTTGCTGGAAAAACGGTGGCAGCGAGTTTAGATTTTTTAGTAATTTATTCAATATTTTAGCTGAGTTTCCACAGTCTTGAATTTTTGGTTCTTTTGTTTCAGGACAAAAGAACATAACATAATTAATAAACATAAAATGCTATACCTTTTACCAGCTTATCTTTCAGAAAATTCTCCTGTTGATTATTTTGCACCGACAATCAAAGACATTATTATGAATGTCGACCATTACTTTGTGGAAAACGAAAAGACAGCCCGAAAGGTCATCAAGTTTTTTGCTCCCGAGAAAAAACAACCGGAACTCAAATTGTTTCTCCTCGACAAATATTCTGAAACAGCAGACTTGAAGGAAGCACAAAAACTGATGAAAGAAGGTGTTGATTTCGGACTGTTATCAGAAGCCGGTCTGCCTTGCATCGGCGATCCGGGAAATATTATGGTAGGCTGGTCTCACAAAAATAATATCAAAGTGGTCCCTGTCAACGGACCAAGTTCATTTGTATTGGCTTTGATAGCAAGTGGGTTTAATGGACAGCAGTTTTCTTTCAACGGCTACTTGGCGATTGAGAAATATAAGAAGAAAAAGGAGATCCAGCATCTGGAAAATCTGGTTGAGAAGACTGGATTCACGCAGATATTTATGGAGACACCTTACAGAAATAATCCATTGTTCGATGATTTGACCAGATTTCTGGGCCCGAATACGAAATTGTGCATCGCTGCCAATATCAATGACCCGGAAACCGAATTTATAAGAACAAAAACCATCAACGATTGGAAAAAAGAAAAACCGGAATTACATAAGGTTCCGGCTGTTTTTTTGATTGGGAAATGATTTTAAAACCACCTAGATAATAGCTATTTATTCTTTAAGGTCACAAAAACTATGTGGTGAAATATTTTATAAATTCAAGAATTGTAAATTAATAGTATGAAGCAAACTTATCCTTTTTATCTCAAATTATCTTGTATACTCATCAGTATTGTTGTTCTGGGATTTTTGGCCATTATTGGTGAGCAGATTTTTGTTCCGATGATTTTGGGACTGCTCGTTGCGATATTGTTGACCCCACTTTCCCGTTTTATGGAAAGAAGACTGAGGTTTCCGAGGAGTTTGTCTTCTATTGTGGCAAGTCTTTTGGCATTGGCAATTATTGGAGGTGTGATTTACGGCATCTCCATACAGGTAGCAAAATTATCGAATGATTGGCCCCAGTTCCAGAAACAGTTTATTACTTTGACGGATGATTTGCAAAGCTGGATCTCCAGAACTTTCGGAGTCAGGAGACGCGATCAGTTGGAATATCTGAATGACACGGCAAGAAAATCGATCAGTACAGGAACGGCGATTTTAGAAAAAGCTTTGAAATCGATTGGCTATATCCTGATGCTGACAGGTTTTACATTTTTGTTTGCTTTATTTTTCCTTTTGTACAGGACACATCTTTTGAAGTTCCTGGTCGCAAGTTTTACAGAAACACATCACAAAACTGTTTTTGAGGTAGTTCACAGCATTCAGTTTATGGTGAAAAAGTATCTGGTAGGATTGTTTCTGCAGATGATTATCGTGACGATTTTGTCACTTATTGCTTATACGATTATCGGGGTCAAGTACAATTTTATGCTGGCGATCATCACAGGAATTCTGAATATTCTTCCTTACATCGGGATTTTTATCGCTTTGCTGATTGGTGCTTTGATTACGTTTGCGACTTCTGGGATCAGTCATGTTTTGTTTATTGTGATTGCGATCGTTGTGATTCACGCAATAGACGGGAATATCATAATGCCAAGAGTTGTCGGTTCTAAAGTGAAGATCAACTCTCTGATCGTGATCATTGGTTTGGTCATCGGCGAAATGCTTTGGGGAATTGCGGGGATGTTTTTGACAATCCCGGTTTTGGCGATTCTGAAAATCATTTTCGATAGAGTAGAAGGTCTCCAATCATGGGGATTCCTGATGGGTGAGGATGACGATGTTCCGGTTTTCAGATCGACCTTTGATAAGTATTTTCAGAAGAAAAAAGCTGAGTTGAAGTCTAATGATATCAATGAAGAAAGTTAACCGCTAATAACACTAATTGTGTAAAAATTCGTGAACTTTGTGTTTAATAAAAACTATGAGAAAATTAAGTTTCCTATTCATAATATTATCTTTGTTTCTGAATGCCCAAATAGAAAAAGAAAATATCGTAGCTGTCAAAAAATTTCAAGAAGAACTGAATGCAGAATATCTGAATCCAAAGGAATCGCCTTTACGTGGTGATAACCTGAAGAATTTCAAAAAACATCCGTTCTTTCCAATCGATTTGAAATATCGAGTTACTGCAAAATTTGTAAAAACTGAAAATCCTGTTCCGTTTGAGTTGCCAACTTCCTCCGGAAAATTCAAACAATATCAGGAATATGGAAAAGCAACTTTCGAATTGGACGGAAAATCGTTGACATTGACTTTGTACCAAAGTCTGGATCTGATGAAAATGGAGAAGTACAGAGATTATCTTTTCCTGCCTTTTCGCGATGAGACCAATGGGAAGGAAACATACGGCGGCGGAAAGTATATGGACTTGAAAATTCCGTCAGGGAACGAAATTGTTTTGGATTTTAATCGATCTTATCAACCCTTTTGTGCTTACAACGCTTTTGATTACAACTGTCCGATTGTTCCGGAAGAAAATAAATTACCGATTAGGATTGAAGCTGGCGTGATGTATGACGATGTTTACCATCATTGATCTTCAACTTTAACGTCTGTTAACAGATGATTTGCACAATACTTGGAACTTTATCCTCAAATAATAAGATCATGAGCGATAAAAAATTGGCCGGACTTTGGATAGACGGCAGAAAAGCAATAGTTGTTACGAATCACGACGGGCAGGAAGTCACAGAATTTGCAGTAGTTGATACCGTAAAGGCAGATGTCCAGCACGGAAATTCCAGCGAAAATGCGGCAAATAATGTAGAACAGACCAACAAGGTAAAATTCTATAAGGAAATAGAAAAGATCATTACCAACAGTACGGATTTATATGTCACTGGCCCCGGAACTTCTCAGGAAGAATTTAAGAAATCATCTTCGGGAAACGCCACAATACAAGAATCTGAATATCAAGCTTGGAACGGATTCTCAACTCAGTGAGCAACAGGTTTTGGAAGAAGTGAAAAATCATTTTCACGCATAAAACAAAAAGCGCAGGTCAACCTGCGCTTTTATTATATTCTCTCCAACTCTCCAGAGTCGATCGTGGTTTTGAAAGCTCCGTAATTGACAATGACTTTGTTTTTCGAGATCTTTTCAATCGTTCCTACGCTTGTACTTCCAGAGATTCGGACACGTTGACCAACTTTCATCCAGACAGCGCGTTCTGCTTTGCGTTTTTCTTCCAGCTTTTCGTTGGTTTCAGCAATTTTTTCTATGACATCTTCTTTTTTGAGCTGCTGCGTGATCTTGCGTTTCACAACCTGGAGACGTTTGCTTTCATCTTTGTCTGTACCCAGTTTCCGGAATTTTTCCTGCTCCAGGATTTTCACAAAATCTTTCACGACATCTTTTCTGGATTTGCCTTTCACATAACTATCGATAAAGGTTTCGATCTTGTTTCCGAATTGTAGTTTTCTGTGTTCTTCTTCGTAAAGTTTCTGGAAGTTGAATAGCTTCTGCTGGAGCTGTTCATTCAGCTTTTGAAGATTATCACGTTTGTCTTCTACAGAATCTCGTTTTTCTGACAGATCGGATTTCAGTTTTTCAACTTCAAATTTTTCCTGCTGGAGCTTCACAATTGTTTTATCGAGATTTACGATGTCGTGTTCTACTTTTTTTCTCGCATTTTTGATAATGAATCTCGGAATTCTATTTTTCTCCGCAACTTCAAAAGTAAAGGAACTTCCGGCTTGTCCGATTTCCAGTTTATAAAGTGGTTCAAGTGTTCTTTCATCAAAAAGCATTGCAGCGTTGGTTGCGGCAGGAAGCTGTTCCACAACCAATTTGATGTTTGTATAATGTGTTGTGATAATTCCGAAACTTTTCTTGTCATAGAAATATTCCATAAAACTTTCCGCCAAAGCACCACCCAATTCCGGATCGGAGCCGGTTCCGAATTCGTCTATCAACAACAAGGTTTTGTTGTCTGCTTCACGGATCATTCCAGACATCTTTTTCAGTCGGGAAGAATAGGTTGACAAATGATTTTCTATGGATTGATTATCGCCGATATCCGTCATTATTTTCTCAAAGAAAAACATCTCCGATTTTGGATGACAAGGAACTAAAATCCCACTCTGGATCATCAGTTGCAACAATCCGACAGTTTTCAGTGTGATGGACTTACCACCGGCATTTGGTCCGGAAATACAAATGATCCGGTTGTGTTCCGTTAAGGTTAAAGATTGAGAGAAAATTTCCTTGTTCTCATTTTTATTCCTGATCCAAAGCAATGGATGATAGGCGTCTTTCAGGCGTAGGGTCTGATGTCTGTTGATCTTCGGTAGGATTCCGTTGACTTTTTCGGCAAATTTGGCTTTGGCCCGGATCAGGTCCAGATCAAAAATATAAGTCTGATAATCTGAAAGCTGTACTTGGAACTCGGATAATTCTGCCGTTAACTTCCTTAGGATTTTATCGATCTCTTTTTTCTCTTCTTCCTGATTTTCTTTTAGCTTGAAATAATGTTTGACCACGCTTTCCGGCTGTATAAAAGTGATAGAACCTGTTTTGGAGATTCCTAGAACGCGGCCGTTTACTCTTTTTTTGAAACCGGATTTTACAGCTAAGACCCTTTGGTCATCAATAATGCTTTCTCGTATGTCCTCCAAAAAATCAGAGTAGGTTGCCAAAGAACGGTTGAAGTTTTCATCAACAGCCTTCCTGGCGTGCTGGATTTCGGTTCTCAGGGTTTTAAGAATAGATGAGGCTTCGCTTTTGACTTCTCCGAATCGGTTGAATACTTTGTCAATCTTATCGATGATTTCTTTCCGGAACTCCAGGTCTTTTACTTCTTCCAAAAGTGTAGGGAACACTTCTGAAAGTTGTGGGAAGAATTTCTGCAGTTTCCCGATCTGTTCTGTAATTGTTTTGATTTTGATAAAAGATCTGTTCTCCAATCGGTAGTTTTCTATCAGCATCAGTTTCAGCTCCTCTTCGATGTCTTCATATTCATCAAAAGGAATGGCGTTGGAACTTTCAAAACTGGTAAGGAATTCCGATGTTTTCTTCAGAGAGATTTCTGCTTCGTCAATTTCCATCGGACAAAGTTCCATTATTTTGTCTGCCGTTTTTGGCGAGTAGGCGAAAGGGGCGATTTCCGAAAGCAGTTCCGGAAATTCTAGTTCATTGAGGTCTGCTTGATTGATATTCACGATGCAAATTTACGAATTTGGAAATTGCAAAACGACAAAATAAAAGGAACCTGCAGCTGAGTCTGCAAGTTCCTCGATTCGCAACACCATTCTAGCCCTTGGCATTGCTGCACTGAAAAATCTAATTATATGAAAAAAGTTATTTGTTCAAATTTTTGTTGCTAAGCTGAAAATGAGGTCGAGGTCATCTTTTACGACGATCATTCCACCCATTTTTTTCGGAGGAGTGATATTGAAGTCACTGAATTTTACATTCTTTCTCCCGATCAGCTTGTTGTTCTCTATATCAAACTCGATATTGTATCTTTTGCTTTGGTTCATCATTTTCACTTCTACCAGTGCATTGAAGCCGTCTTGATTTTTGATGAAGTTGATGAACTTGATGGTCATGTTGGGATATTTTTCCGCATTCAGGATCTTTTGGAAATCTTTGGTCATCATCCTGTTGCCACAATCGAAATCAGCGACCTTTAAAACGATGTTTGGAAGGTTTTTTTCTGAAAAGGTGTAGACACCGCCATCATTTTTGAACTTGTTGTTAACACACTGAAACTTGTTGACATTGGTACTGCCATTGATCTTTACGAAGTTTTCCTGTGCGTTTGCCAATAACGTCATAAAACCGAAAAGCAGATATAGAAGTTTCATAGCTAGATATTTTTTATAAAGGTCATATGGGATCGCTGACCCTTCACTGTTATTTGTGTCTGCAAATTTACGGCGATTTTATACTTTGAATTTTTTTAAAAACAGAGGAAGCTGTCGAGCCTCCTCTGCTCCTGTTAACTGATTAGAAAGAAATCACCGCTTCTGCCACAAATCCGTTGAATTTTCCATCTTTTTTGATGTTTGTCGCAGGATATCCGTCATATTTCTGGTTGACGTATTCTAATTTTGTAAGAATGTTTTTGGTCATGAACCAACCCCCGCCGATGTTGTATCTGGTAACACTGATATCATCGCCGCTGATCAATTTGCCATCCACTTTATTGTATCGTCCACCGAAGTAGAAGTTTTCTGTACTTCCAAATCTGTAAATAAGTTCTGCCGCATATTGGTTGTAGGTTCTTCTTTCGGTTTCTGTAAGGTTACGTCCAGATGCAGATTCGAAGATTCCGAAGAACTCCAGTCCTTTGTATTTGATGAAAGGATTGATCATAAAAGTTCTAAGTGTATTCTGGAAGTCGGGATCTACCATTCCGGAACGCATTTGGTCTTTAGATGTGGCCGCTGTGTTTTCCATCACAAAGTAATATCTAGATCCTGCCCTGTCTCCGTTGTAGAAATCCAGTCTTGATGCTCTTGCTATGTTGTAGAATGATCCTGTCAGTCTCACTCTCAGATCGTTTGTCAATTGTTTGTCATAGCCCAGTTTTCCATAGATTCCTGCACTTGTTCCTCCTGTTGCCGTTTGGTTAAGTCTTCCATTGGTGACACCACCCATTACGATCACACCGTTTCTTCTATAGTAGACCTCTGCGAAAGGGAAGGTGGCATAAGCATCCATCAGGTAATTACCAACGAAAGGATTCATTATGGCATAAGCGTTGTCACTTCTTCTCAGTTGCGCATCACCGTAGTTGATCTGATCTTGTCCTACTTTGATCGTCGCATATTTCATGATGTTTTCTGCGAATCCTTTTTCAATGAAATCCAGCTTGTCGACTTGTAAATACCCGCCTTTTACGTAAGTTTCATTGTGGTGTCTTGAAGACAGGAATGTTCTCAGGTGCAGATTCACGCCGTCATATAAGGCCACGTCCAGGTCTAAGTTGGCCGTTGGCAGGTTGATGTTGTTTCCGATGTCAAAAAGCTGATTCGTGTTCACACCTGCAGAATTCAGGACCGGGGTCGCATTGTTTTCGTGTTGTATGGCCTGAAATTGCAGTGCGAATGCGCCACCAACTTTCACCCTTAGATGGTCGAATGTGGTTACTGTGTCTTTTGGGTTTTCAAAGACCGTCAATCCGGTTTTGTCTCTTGGTTTTAGATTGTCCAGTTTGCCTTCCTGTGCTTGTCCAAATGTTGCTGTTAGTAAAGCTGCGATGAAGCTGGCTTTTAATAGATTTCTTTTCATGATAACAGATATTTAATAGTTTAAGGATTAATTTGTTGCTGTAACATTGATAGTGATGGTTAGGTCGTCACCGGTTTTGATGGTTCCCATCATCAATTTTGGAGGCGTAACGCCAAAGGTTGTCATTTTGATCTTGGTAGTTCCTTTGATATTGTAGCTGTCTCCGTTTTTGGTTACTGTTACTGGGATCTTTACTTCTTTTGTGGCATTTGTGATCGTCAGGTTACCCGTGATGGTTGCGGTCCCGCTGGTAGGAATAGAGCTGGTGGTAAAGACAATGTCAGGGTATTTTTCTGTGTTCAAAGCTTTGTATGCGTTTTTATCCAATCCGGATTCTTTACTTTTCAATGAGGTGGCTTTCATGACAAATCTTACATTTGTGATAGCATTTCCGGCCACTGTCCCGGAGAATACAGATTGTTTGGACGTCATGTCCCAGTCGTGCAATGTAGAAGTTCCGTCTATTTTGATATTAGAGCTTTGTACGGATAATTTTTGTGCATTTGTCAATGGGGTCATTAATAGAACTCCAAAAGTTAAAACAGCTTTAATTAGATTTTTCGTTGTTTTCATTTTAATAAAATTTAATTGTTGTAATTGTTTATTTTTCAATTTTGATAGTTCAAAGGTATGATGATAGTAAAAATAAAGCTAGTTTTTTGAAGTGACAAAAATCTTATTTTAGACTGTGATTAAAGAATCGATAAATAAATTAAATAATACTTATTGATTTTGTCTTTTAAAGAATTGTTTTTTTGTCAATAAATATGGCTTTTGCATCAAAGATTAATGAAAAAACAGATATGACATTTGTTAGGTTGCTAAATGATGATGAAAATCAGCATTGATGTTTTTGATATTGTATAAAAAAAGTTAAATTATTGTGGAATCAATAATTTGATATGATGGATGTCATCGTTTCCTTTCCCTTTGAAGATTATGGTTTAAATAAGTCATTCTAATTGTTATTTTTGTGTATTAGACACAAAGATCAAATGCACAGTATTTTACCTTTTCTTTTGGCAATGGTCGCCATGATCGTCCTCCTGAATATGTGGGCTGCCAAACTCAAGATAGCTTATCCCATATTATTGGTTGTTGGAGGATTGCTGATAAGCTTCATTCCGGGATTGCCGGTTATCAAGATAGACCCGGACCTTATCTTTTTTATCTTCCTCCCGCCTTTGCTTTTTGAGGCCGCCTGGAAGATCTCATTCAAAGAGATGAAGAAATGGTGGCGCATCATCGGGAGTTTTGCATTCCTCGTGGTTTTTTTTACCGCATTATCGGTAGCATTGGTGGCTGATCATTTTATTCCGGGATTTACGCTTGCTTTGGGATTTTTGCTTGGAGGCATCGTTTCTCCACCGGATGCCGTAAGTACCGGGGCTATCACAAGGTTTGTGAGAATACCAAGGTCGTTATCTACGATTTTGGAAGGTGAGAGCCTTTTGAATGATGCTTCATCATTGATCATTTTCCGTTTTGCTTTGGTTGCGGTCGGAACTGGCCGGTTCGTTTGGCAGGATGCGACATTAAGCTTCTTTTGGATGGTTATTGGTGGTGTTGGGATGGGTCTGCTTCTGGGATGGTTGTTTGTTCAGGCCCATAAGCTTCTTCCTACAGATGCACCTTCCGATATTGCACTTACGATCATAGAACCTTATCTGATGTATTGGATAGCAGAGCAGTTCCATAGTTCAGGGGTGATGGCGGTTGTGAGTGGTGGATTGTTCATGTCGGCAAGAAGACTGAAGTTTTTGAATAGCACCAGTAGGATCCATGCATACAGTGTTTGGGAAAGTTTGATATTTATTTTGAATGGTGTAGTTTTTCTGATCATAGGATTGGAACTTCCGGAGATCACAGATGGGCTTCGTGAGGATCGTATTCCGTTGGAAACAGCTGTAGGTTATGCTGTTTTGGTGACTGTGATCCTTATAGCGGCAAGGATGATAAGTTCTTATGCGGCACTCATCGCCACTTTGATTTTCAGGCCAAGTGTACAGCCTCATGCTTCTTCCAGAACGAGAAGATGGATGATGCCTCTATTGTTGGGTTGGACGGGGATGCGGGGTGTTGTCTCATTGGCGGCGGCTTTGGCGATTCCGGTAACAATGGGCAATGGTGAAGCTTTTCCGCACAGGAATTTGATATTGTTCATCACATTTGTTGTTATTTTGCTTACGCTATTGGTTCAGGGCCTTACTTTGCCATATATTATAAAAAGGACAGGATTTTTTGATGATGTTTTTGCTGAACAGGATGAACAGTTGACCAAACGGAAAATTAAAAAAGAACTAAAACAGCATATTCATCAATTCCTGAGATCCAAATATGAGAACGAACTGAAGGACCATGCTGGTCTGGAAATATTTTTAAGGCATTGGGAAGAACGAGCGAAAGCAGCGGATGATAGCTGGATGAATGAGCGGACGAAAGCGATTTTTATCGAAATGCTGGAAGTCCAACGCGAATACCTTACAGAGCTGAATAAAGACCAAGAGGTAAGCGAGGAGATCATCCGTCAGCAATTGTTCCAGATCGACCTGGAAGAGGAACGGTTGAGGATGATCTGAGTGGTCTTTTTATAAAGTATATGATTGGTTTGTCTTAATTAAAATGTTTTTATCGACACAATAGAATATGGAAATTGTATTTTTAAAAATTTGATTCCTCATTTTTAGTTAAATAGTCTTTATATTATAACTTGAAAAGTTTAGATATGGGGAGATATTTTGAGAAAAAAAACATTGAGATTTCGGGTTTTCTAGGGTTGGTTTCCTATTAAATTGATTTCTAATTTAAATTTTAATGATTTTTAAAAAAAAATTATAGAATCATAATCAAAATATTCTCATTATATTTTAATAAATAATGATTTATTTAAATATTTTCTAAAATCAACCAACATTATTTTTTTTGAAATCAAAAGTATACCAAAGCCTTGCCCCTTTTTTCTAGTGGGTTAAACGTTTGTGTAAATGCGGAATGTAGTTATATTTGTAATGAACACAAATGCTAAAATGAAGAAAACTACTACCGGATTTTTTCCCAATATTGATCCCAAAGTTTATCTAAGTTTGGGAATTCTCTTATTATTAAGTTTGATTGTGTTCTCTTTTCAATATACACGACATATTGATTGTGAGAATGCAAAATTCATAATTCATTCGGATGAGTTTTTGACGAACCGGGTTGTGGAGTTTTATGACAATACGGAAGGTGCTAAATCATGGGAATGGGACTTCGGAGACAGTACAGTATTAGATTTCAGACAAAGAACACTTCATAAATATAAAAAGCCGGGAGATTATATTGTTAAACTGAAAATCAATGGCAATTGCGTACACGAAAAATTAATTACGATTTCCAGCATTAGTCAGCAAACAGGATATTTACCGATTATAAAAAGTCCGAATGTCGTGACTGTTGGAGAATCAATTTCATTCGATGTGGATAAGGAAGATGGAGAATCCTGGGAGTGGAGCTTTGGAGAAAATGGGGGAACAGATGCGCTGGATAAAAATCCATCTTACAAATTCAAATCGGTTGGGGAAAAGAAAATAACACTTATTGTAAATGGCGATGTGGAACATACCGCTGTTAAAACTATTTATGTAGCTCCGAAAACTATCAAAGCTAAGCAGAAAATCGACATAAAATCTTACGAGTTTGAGAAACCTCACGTCGCTTTTTCTCTTCCTGTAGGTAATGCGCAAAAAGACCCATTGGTGGATATGTTACAATACATTCCGGTGTCTCCAAAATCTAAATTGAAAAAAGATTCTATTTCTGTTGAAAAGAAAGCTCCCGAAATCTCCAATGAGCAACTTCAATTATTGTTTAATCAGGTGGCAGCACAGCTCAAAACAAAAGATGATTTCAAAGATTATCTGTGTGGGAAGTATGATATTCCGGTTGTTGTTAATGATAGCAAACTAATTCCTTTCGACCAATTCTGTCAATCTATTGCCGGAAAAAAAATAAAGATCACTGCTCTTAGGGTCAATAAAGACCAAAAAAATTGCATTCAAAATTTTAACATTCAATATAAGGTAAAGAAATATCTGATTTGGATGAAAGAGTAATAAGAACAAAAAACACAAAATAACCACAAATGAACCAAGAAGAAATTACCTACAGTCAGGAGGTCACCAAGACCCTCAATATTGCACAGAAAATAGGTCGGGAAAATCTCAATGCCGCTTTTACAGGCGCACATTTGATCAAAGCAATGCTCAACCGGGATTTGTCTCTATTAAAACATCTGGAAAATCTTGGCGTTGATGTCTTTTATCTCGAAGAATGGGCGGATGTCCGTATCGAAGAACTGCCAAAATCTCCCAACAGATATTCTTGCGAGCCAGATGAGGTTATCGATGAGATTTTCGCGGAAGCAGATCAGATAAGAGAAATTCTAGCCGAGCATGAGATATCACTTTTCGCTGTAATGACGGCAATCAGTTCGCCTGGTGTAGCTTTCAGTTTTGACCAGATGAAAACCTTTCCGGTTACAAGGAATGAACTATTGAAAGATGTATCCTCTTTTGGAGAAGATAATATGGAAGGGACAGTAGAAATGACCAAAAAAGCAAGTAAAGGCTTTATCCAAAAATATTGTATCAATACGAAGGATAAGATCAAGAAAAAAAACAAGAAAGAACTTCTTGTCGGAAGAGACACGGAAATCAACAAAATCACAGAGATTCTTTGCAGGTACAGCAAACAAAATGTGTTGATTATCGGTGACCACGGTGTTGGTAAAACAGCTCTTATCGAAGGTTTCGTGCAAAAAGTTTTATTAAAACAAATTCCCGATATCCTGAGTGGGCTGGAAGTTTTTGAACTTGATATGGGAGCACTGATTGCCGGAGCTTCGTACAAAGGGGAAATCGAAGACCGCATCAAAAATATCGCTCAGGAACTGAAAGCGATTCCAAAATCTGTTCTGATTATTGAAGAAATCCATTCTTTATTCGGAAGTCACGGTTCAGATTCCGGGATTGTAAATCTTTTGAAAAGTGAGCTTTCCAATGGTCTTACCTTGATTGTAACTTCTACTATCGAAGAATACACCAAAAAAATTGAAAAAGAACAAGGTCTTGCAGGAATGTTCGAACTTCTGAAATTAGAGGAAAGCACGGACGAAATCCATTTCAGGATGTTGAAGCAGACATTGGAAGATTATCAGATCCATCATAAAATCAGTATCGATGACCAGACCATGAAAGAGGCTATTCGTCTTTCTCAAAGGTATATGAAGGAAAAAAGCCTGCCTGCTTCTGCCATCGATTTGATTGACCACACGATGTCCGTTTTAAAAACCGCAGGTGAATCTTTCTTAAAGGAAAGAAATCATCTCGTGACAAGGATTATTCACCTCGAAGACAATACCGATAATTATCTCGAAGATGAGCGAAGAATGAACGCCGACTGGCTTTTGAAAGATTTGGTTGAGAAAACAAAATATCTTATTAGTACAGCCGATTCCGGCGAGGAAGAAAACGAACTTCCAGAGTTTAAAGATACTGATGAATTGTTGAGTTTTGCCAGAATTCTCATCGAGAAAACCGAAAAGATTGCACAGGAAAAAAGAACACATATCACCGATTTCGATTTGACCTTAATTATTTCGCAAAAGACAAATATCCCGATTGGTAAACTGAAGGAAGAAGAAAAGCAGAGACTTAATGAGATGGAAGGCGTTCTTGCGAAAAGAGTTGTGGGACAAGACCACGCAATTACGATTGTTTCGGAAGCTGTTCTGGAAACACGTTCAGGATTGAGTAAAGCAGGACAACCGATTGGTTCGTTCTTTTTCCTCGGGCCAACCGGAACCGGAAAGACGGAACTTGCGAAATCTTTGGCGGAGTTTCTTTTTCAGGATGAAAATGCGATTATCCGCTTCGATATGTCGGAGTTTAAGGAAGAACATTCCGCCGCATTGCTTTATGGAGCACCTCCGGGATATGTCGGTTATGAAGAAGGTGGACTTTTGGTGAATAAAATCAGACAAAAGCCTTATTCTATCGTTCTTTTTGATGAAATTGAAAAAGCGCACACTTCGGTTTTCGATGTCTTTCTTCAGATTATGGACGAAGGGAAATTGCACGACAGGCTGGGAAAAGAAGGTGATTTTTCTAATGCCATCATTCTTTTCACTTCAAATATCGGTTCCGAGTTTATTGTTGAATCTTTCGGAAAAGGGGAAATTCCGCAATCGTCAAAACTATTGGAAATGATGAGTCGTTTCTTTCGTCCCGAATTTTTGGGAAGGTTGACGGAGACGATTCCTTTTGCGCCAATCAGCAAAGATAATGCACTCAAAATCTTCGAAATCCATTTAAAGAAAGAACTTTTAGACTTGGCAAAAGGACTTAATATCAATTTGAATATCACTCAGGAAGCCAAAGAATTCCTTTCTATGGAAGGTTACGACATCAAATACGGAGCAAGACCATTGAAAGGCGTGATCAGAGGAAGATTGAGAAGACCTTTAGCCAAAAAGATCGTTGCAGGAGAATTTAAAGATGGTGACGATATCGAGGTTTCCTTGAAAGAAAATGAACTGGTTTGGACGAAATTGTAGGAAAGTAAGGATTTCATAAAAACACTTGAGATGAAAAATTTGAATTACAATCATATTGCTTGTTGTGTGTTATTGGGTTTAGCCCTGGTTTCCTGCAACAGTAAAAAATACATCAAGGAAATTCCTTACAATTTCTCTTCTGATTCGTATGCGGATTCTGCAAACGGAACCAAAGCTAATGTTGATAAACAGTATTCCAATGTAGATGATAATATTGAGAAACTGAGCGACGATGAACTTAGGATTAAGGAAAAATATTCCATCATAATGGAAGTGATGCCGAAGGAAGTGACCAATTACAAACTCTATTCTTACATCGACCGTTGGATTGGAACACCCTACAAAAAGCAGTCTTTGGAAGAAAATAAGGGCGTTGACTGTTCCTATTTTGTGCAGTCTCTATATAGTGATGTTTACGGCGAAACTTTTCAGAAAACGCCGGATGGGATTTTCCGTTCAAAAGCGATTCAGCTTTTTACAGGAAGAACTTTTTTGAAGGAAGGCGACATTTTATTCTTTAGATATGATAAAACGCATCCGATTTCTGATGTGGGAATTTATCTTCATAACGATAGGGTTTTGGCTTGTACAGCGACCGGACTCAACATTTATGATTTCAATGATGAATATTTCCAACTGAGATATGTTGCAGCCGGAAGATTGAAACCTAAAAATTAATGACGATGGAAAAACTCAATAACCTTGCAAAACAGATCACTTCTCTGAAACACGACATCAGAGCCGAAGTTATCGTAAACAATCTCCTCAAAAACAAAGATATTGATGAGTTGCAATATGTAATCTCGAAACAAGGTCAATTTTCAAGAGCGTTTCGGTTTGATGTTTTGGATGCTGATGTTGCCGATTATGATTTGGATGCAACTCAAATGCTGAAGCTTGAGCTTTCAAGAGACGGTTTTTACGATATGTTGCCGGAAAATATGATTCATGTAGCGAGAAACGATGCACCGGAAAAAGATGTCGATGGAATGATTAGCGAATATCAGATTCAGAAAAAACAACAGAAAGCTGGGAGATTATTTTTTCAACCATTTGAAAACGAAATATTCAGTTATGGTGTTGAAATAGAGAGATTCGAGCAGGATTTTTTATCTGACCTCAATGGCTTTTTGGTTCCCGAGATGTTCTATGATTTCTGGGGAATAGAAAAAGATTTACCACCACTTTTAGTTTCAAAATTTATAAGGATACTTCCTTATGCTTATAAGATAGTTGGGGATGTAGACTTAGCTTGTCAAATACTTTCTTCTTTGATTGAGGAAAAAGTTAGCATCAATAATAAAGGCTATCAGAAATACAGGGATGAAGACCAGAGCATCCGTCTGGGAGAGTCCAGATTGGGATTGGAACTTATTACAGGGAACAGTTACGATGATTATTCCAGCCATTTCAATCTTCAGATTGGACCTTTGGAAAATTCCAATTTCTCAGAATATATCCACAATGGAGCGATGAAAAGGTTTGTTGACCTATTTTATGAATATTTTTTCCCGATTGAGGTAGAGATAGAAACATCCATTTTACTTTCTCAGGAAAAAGAACACTTTGAATTTACCGAACAACAAAACTCAATATTAGGCTATAACACAAGAATATGACACAATTGAAGAAATATTTCATTAATCTATTTGAACCGAAAATACTGGCGGCTGTTATTATTTTTCTGGCTTTCTGTATTATTCTCACAATGATTTTTGCTCAGAAAGTTCCGGAGTTTAAGCAGAAATATAAAGGGAAATTTTACACCTATCTTTTTTCCGTGGCTTTCATTTATTCCATCATTGCATTTTTGGGATTCAATAAGCTTTTCCAGGATAATAATCTGTACGAATTTGTCTTTTATCAGATCTGTTCGCTGGTCATTGGAATTCTGCATTGCTCGATGTACCGTACCTATTTTCAAAAATTCGGACAAAAGAATAACGGCACCGAATATCTTTTTGCATTGGTTACAATAATGTATTCAGCGATTCCTTTTATTGTGATTTTCACATTTTTGAATGGGATTGATTTTTCATTTCTGATGTTGGGACATTTTATCGTTTTCTTTATCCCGACATTTCTGAATGACACTTTTAACAAAGCAATGTCGATTCCTCCAAAGATTTACAAGACATGGCAGTTTCCGGAAAATTACAAAGAATTAGCAGGTGTGAGCGATGAGGAAATGAGAGATCTGGTGGTATTCACTTTCCTGATGGACAAAGACCGTCATGCTAAAAAGTACAGTGTTTATCGTGCAAAAGGACCAACAAGAGTGGATTTCGGAAGGCTATTCTACAACTTCGTTATCGATTATAATGAAAGACACACCGAAGACCAGATCGAAGTAGAAGGGCCAAACGGACTTTACAGCTGGGTTTTCTTTTTACAGCCAAAATGGTACGAATCCACTAAATACATCGACCCCGATTATACCCTTTATATGAACGGAATAGAAGAAAACAGTGTGATTTTCTGTATGCGTTCTGATGAGTTAAAGATTGCTCAAAATAAGGAAGGCAATGAAGTTCCTGACTTTGAATATAACAAAGAAAAAGACGATGAAAGAGTATTAACTGAATAATAAAAACATACAATGATAGAAAAACTAAACCACTTCCCCGTAAACTGGATAGACGGGATGAAAATTAATAAGAACCATTTCGCAGATGTTCAGGATTTTGTGAGCGATTCTGTAAGAGATTCTGTTGGGATTCATACTTCTATGATCAATTACGGGCTTTTGCCTGTAAACGACTCCATAAAACTAAGTCTGATCATAGATAATCACAAGCTGCTCAGAATAAAAGTAGAAGAATGTCATGCCATCACACCAAGTGGGGCAAGGATTGATATTGGTAATGGAAGTTCAGAATCCATCAATCTGTCCATCCCTTATCCGGAAGCTGCTTATGAGATAAAGGATAACGAAAGTGTAGTATTGATGGCCTGTCTTTCCGTAAATCCTTTTAAAAGAACACCTTTTGGAGAGCCGGATCCGGAAGAAAATCCGCCAAGATATCCCTACACCCAACCGGAATATTCTCTGAACCTGGTTCCGGAAAGAGAGCTTAAGAACACTTTAAGTTTCGGAACCAGCTATCTTACTATCGGAAAGGTATTGGTCAATGCCGGAGAATCAAGAATTGATGAAGATTATATTCCGCCTTGTGTGAGTGTTTCAAGCTCTAAGAAATTGCAGGACCTTTATGTGGAAATTGATAGGTTTTATGGACAGATCGAATTGTACGCTGTGCAGATCGAGCAAAAGATCCATGTAAAAAAGCAGAACAATTCTTTAGCCGTGATCATGGGATTGATGGCTGATAAAACGCTTAATTATCTTGGTCAGGAAATCAACAGATTCAGATGGCTTTCGCCACACACGCCTCCGGCCAATATGCTGCTGTCTGTGGTTGCTTTAGCAAGGATATTGAAAAATTTTATCGATGCCCGTTCCGGAGCAGGAAAAGAAGAACTACTGAATTATTTCGCCGAGTGGTGCAACGTAAGCCAGGGAAGTTTCGAAACGATCTTTACAGAAACGATCAACACAGATTACAACCATGATCAGATAGATGTGGCGATCTCTAAAGTCAAAACTTTTATGAAGACCCTTGAGGAGCTTTACTCAGTTCTTAACAGGTTGGATTATATCGGTAAAAAACGCGATGGAAGTATCTTCGTTTCAGAAAATACCGACGACAGGGATACTGTGTTGCATGCTAAACGAAGCCGAACATTCCTTGCAGATTAAAAATCAACGATAATTTATAAATGATAATTGATGGCATCGTTCATCATTTATCGATCATCAATAATACTTATTAAAATATATGGAAGTCCTTAATAGAAGAGAACGATCAAGAGCTTTTTCCTTTTTTATCTTGTTTTTCGTAATAACCGTCATCGTATTGCTGGTTGCCGTGTTTTTCAATGCCTATTTTCCTTTCAAAGAAAACAGTTTGCTGAAAACGGAAAATGCCAAAATGAAAAGAGAAATGGAAACTCAGGATAAGTTTTCTTTCCAGTTGGAGAAAGTGAAGTCTGCAGTAGATTCGATAGGTGTTCCCGGACAAAATGATTTCTTTAATGAAAAATTATCACTATCCATTCTTGCTGATATGTACAAACAGCTTCCGAAAGATACGCTGAAGAATAAAGTGATGTACAACAACACCATTATGACGTTTAAGGATCTTGTAGATGCTAAAAAGCAGATCAAACAATTATCCGGAAATCAAATGACAATGGATAGTTTGAGTACGATCAACAAGACCTTGAAAGAAGAGTACGACAAGATAAAAACAGACCTGGATGTTTGCCGCCAATTGTATCAGGCTCAATAATGGAGAAAATGAAAAATTCAATATTCATTCTTTTTATTGTCCTTTTAGGAATTTCCCGTGCAAATGCTCAGGAGAAAGCCGTTTCAGATAATACAGAATTACTCTATGCAAGCGCTGATTGCGGGATTGTTCAGACCAAACAGAAATTGGATAAAAAGCAATTTGCAAGCACACCACCTTTGTATCTGAGAGTTAATAATAGCGACTATGTTTATGCGACATTGCAACTCGGGAAGAGAAAAAATAAAGTCTTTATGTACATCCAGATTTTAGATAAAAATGTATGTGTGAAAAAAGATAAGGTTTTAGACGTCTTTTTTAAAACAGGAGAAGTGGTCACTTATAAGAATAATTTTTCTCTGAACTGTGATGGTTTTTTTGCCAAACAACTTACCAGAAAAGAATTTGCCAAATTGAGACTGAATGATATCAGCGTGATCAAATTATATACCTATAAAAAGAACTATGAATTATATGTAAGCGAAGTTCAAAATATGGATATCGATAATCAGCTGGATTGCTTATCTGCATATAAGATTAAGAAAACCGACGAAGTAAAAATCAAAAAGAAGAAAAAAAATGAGCCCGCTTCCTGAACTTGATCTTAACCTTGGTATGTCCAAAAACTCTTCATCGGCAGATGAAAGAGAAGAAATCATAGTACGGACTGATTCAGGACTTCGTAAACATACTATTTCTATGATTATTTCAGATCAGGAAGTAGGAAAGGTTCATTTGAAAATAAATAATAAAGAAGTAGAAATACCTACTTATAAATTGACGATTACTGATGATAAAACCAATGGAACAGAAGCTTATCAAGTAACACGAGATGTGCTGAGTCTTACAAAAACGACTACGAAGAAGAGCTTTTTATCCTTCTTGGGCATCAAACGTTTTGATAAAACTTCGTACCTGTATGAGAATATTGCTTTTGAGCCACTTTTGGAAAGCATTGAAAAATTTGATATTTCCCGACATAGAAAGCTGTCGCATGATCAGTTGACCTACCAGTTGTCAGGACATGGACAAAATGTAATGCTCTACTCTGGAAATATTAATGAATTTGAAAAACCACAAGACGTATCACAATACTTTACGATCATTGATAATAATGATGGCAGAAGTTTTATCGGAGATATCCTGTACCGGGAAAAATTTCTGAAACTGACCCCGAAAGTAGAATTACAAATCATCAGAAGAAACAAAGTGGTGAAGAATTTTGAATATGATGATAAAGGTAATATCGAGAAGTTGATCTATTTGTAGACTAAAATTAAAAATACAATGAAAGGCATATACTATAAAATACCAATGGATTTCGAAGCCATGATCAATAAAAAGGATGCGGAAAAGATCTCTATCGATAATTCTATAAGTCAGCAGATTTTCTTGATTTCTACAACGGCTTTGGGAGAATGCAAGTTTGATGAAACTTTCGGAACGGAGATCTGGGAAATGGATTTTGACCTTCTCAAAACCGATAACAGTTTAAAGGAATTCATTGTAACTGCGATGAAGAAAGCTATTGTGATGCATGAGAAGAGATTGCTTTTGGAAGATGTGGAGGTTTCTGTTAAAGATCATAATCTTGGCACTTTTGGGAAAAGAAGAATGAAGAAGAGGGTAGTGATTTCAGTGAAAGGACAAGTTTTGGAAACCAACAGGCCTTTTCTTTTTCAGAATTCATTCTTTGTAGGACCACTTTCATATTAAAAATAATAACAAAAACACAAATGAACCAGGAAAGAATAAAAGATAGGATATTAAGAAGAGCAGCCAGACTTTGGGGATATAACGAATTAGAATCGGAAACCTCCTTTGACCCGATCGTGAGTCTTCTGCTTTCTGCAACGGCTTCAGAACTTGAGAAATTGGGTTTTGAGCTGGAAAGCTCACGATCACGGATCATAGAACGGATTCTTGAGATAATGTTTCCGGAAGAAGTTTCCGGAGTTATTCCGTCAAGGTCATTGATCCAGGTTTTTCCTTTGGAGAATCATTCTACGATATCCTTGAAAAATCATTTTAAAACAAGCAAACGGATTCATAATGTATTCAATCCGACGGAAAGTAACAGCAAAGATGTATTCTTTTGCCCAACTATTGAAGTGAAACTGACCACCGCAAAAATCGAATATATTGCTTTCGGAAATACTTTGAATCGTGTGGAAAGCTTCTTCTTTACAGATTTGCTGTCAAAAGGAGAACCGTATATTCCGTCTGGAGAGATGTGGGTCGGAATTCGTTGCAAAGAGAACTCAGACCTTGAAAATCTGATGTTTTATATCGATATCAACAATAATTATCAGAAAGAACTCTTTTTTTATTACCTGAAACAGGCTAAGATCTACTTTGGTGAAAAAGAATTTTCATTGCACGAAGGGTATAATGTAAATCAGAAGAACATTGATATGGAAAGTATCATTACCAAAAACTATTCGGATCTTGAGCATGTTTATACTGATGTCAATCAGTACTATTTCTCGAATTTTTTTACTTTAAGGGAAAAACTCTCGCACGTTGATAAACCCAGGAAAGAAGAATTGTTTGAAAAATATTTTCAAAACAACAAGCTTTCTGAGAATCAGGATATTGTTTGGCTAAAGTTCAAATTTTCGGAAGCG
This sequence comes from Epilithonimonas hungarica, assembly GCF_900102265.1. GTDB lineage: Bacteria > Bacteroidota > Bacteroidia > Flavobacteriales > Weeksellaceae > Epilithonimonas > Epilithonimonas hungarica. The sequence goes on from NZ_FNBH01000001.1 coordinate 1,169,844, forward strand.
GTTGTGAATGAGGTTCTGGAGAATGTGAGCATTACACTCAACTGTATTCCAGTCTTGAATATCCATAATGTGACATCTTATCACAGAGTTACGGGAAGGCTTAATATTATTCCGATAAAATCTAATGACAGTTTTCTGGACCTGGATCATGTTTCAGATGATAGAGGGCGACGGTTCGATGTTAAAAATTATGCTGCCGAGAGTAACGGAACTTCTGCTGTTTTAAGGAAAGGTGGTGTTTCACGATTTGACCAGAGAGGAGCTTCGGAACTTCTGCAATACCTTTTGGAGCTAATCAAAGATGAAACGGCTGCTTTTTCCGGGATAGGTGCGGATTCCACAAAAGAAACTTTAAGACAGATCAATCAAAATGTGGCGGCACTTCATCAATTGGCGAAGGAGAAGAGTTTCTCGCAAACCAATAATCCATATTTGGTGATCACTTCGGACTCTCAAGATTCTGAGATTGGCTGTAATATTTCTTATTGGTTGACTCTTGCAGAAGAAGGAAACGATATTAAACAAGGCACAGTTTTGACCGTAGAGGGTTCCAATGTTTCTGCTTTGGATAAAACGGCAATAATGATCAGACCATCAACAGCAGGCAGGAAAAGCCTATCGCCACAAGATAAAATTTTAGAATACAGGAATTCTTTGCTTACAAGAGGAAGAATAGTGACCGTTGCGGACATAAAAGTTTTCGGATTGAATCATTTCAAAAATACAATAAAAAGTATTGAGGTCTCAAAAGGAACCAAAAAAGAGGTGTCTTTGAAAGGCGGATTCAGCAGAACTATTGATATTAGCCTGATCAGAAATCCTGAGGAAAAAGAATCGATCAAAGATTCTGAATGGGAGTATCTATGTGAAAGCTTCCTGCTTAAACTGAGAAATGCTTCTGCAAACATCTATCCATATCGGATCTTTCAAAAATAGAAATATCATTTAAAAAAAGTCGATGATATTAATTAAAAACAATTATTAACCCTTTAAAAAAGACACTTATGTTGACAAACAAAGGAATTGGTGGAAATGAAGTTCCACTGGACACAAGTGAGGCGATCTTCGAGATCCCTCAAAACAGAACGCTTTTAGCGCAAAAATTAACGGCGGACGATCCTGTAAAGCCAGAATTGGTAGAAGGATTGAACACGATCGAAAAAGTTTTTGAGCATTTCAAACCAGAGATCAAAGTTGATTTCGAAGATGCACAGGGATCTGTCAAAATGGAAAACCTGAAATTCAAAAATCTAGGTGATTTTGGTACGAAAGGCATCACGGGGCAAAGCGGATTTTTGAGTGGACTGGAAACGGAAAAAGACCAGTACCAGAAAATCATCAAACAATTGAAAACAAACAAGATCCTGAAAGCTGCTCTGGAAGATCCTGACGCAAAAAAAGGATTACTGGACACACTTCAGTCATTAATCAAAGAATTAGAAAGTAACACAACCAACAATAATTAAAAAAAACACAGAAGATCATGGCAAAACCAGAAGAATCAGTACAGGCATCAACTGCCGCACCAGTACTGGAACAAAGAAAAGGATCGGCATCTTTGGAAAGCAGCCTTAATAAATTGGCCAGATATGGAGGTTTCGATTTATTGGAAACTTCGATTGAAGGTGTACAAAACATTAATCCGGATAGAAAGGCAAGAAGAAAGATCTTTCTTACCGAACTGGGAAAAGAAAAAGAAAGAGAAACGCTTAAGAAAACTCTTGAACTTTGGGCAAGTGTGATCAGTAAAAATGATTCATTGACCGATATGGTTGCGAATTGTGAAGATCAGAGAAAGTCTTCTGAAGACCTGCTTTCCAAAAATCTTTCAAAAGCTGTCGATGTCACCAGGGAATTGGAGGCAAACTATAGAACGGCTGCTTTATTCTACAAGAATACGGAAACCGAGAAAGTGAAAAATGTCACTATTGTCAATGCAAACCTTGAGCAATTGAAAGATCTTGATAACACAAGATTCATTGATACGATCCATGCCGAACTTTCTGACAACTATGACAGGTTGGACCTTAAGAACAATTATGGGATTTTGGTCATTCCAGGATATTTGGGTTCTAACAAAGTAGTTGAAAAATGGGCAAAACTGGCTCACGAAAACAAAGTGATGCTGGTGACAGATTTTGAACATCTTGATGAACCGGATGATGTCATGGAAATGTTCGATCAGGCTTATCTGACGGGTGGTGATGTTTACAGGGCCAATGTTCTGATGACCTGTAACTGGCTGGTCGGAAGAGGAAGGTTCGAAGATATCAACGAAACTGAAGATCTGTTTATTCCACCTTCTGCAGCTTTGGCAGGGAAAATTTATCATACATTGATGTCTCAGGTTACTGCGGGTAAAAAGTTTGGGGGGATCAATGAAGTGGATGGTGTGAAATTCGACTTGAAGAAAAGTGAAATTGCCAATCTTGAAAACCTTGGACTGATCCCGATGGTAAATGAGTATGGTAAAGTAATGGCATTCTCAGGTAAAACTTTATTCAACGGAGATAACTTGGGACTTCAGACTTATTCTGTTGTAAGGGTTTTTGATTATGTGACCAAAGTTTTGATGGACTTCTTGAACAGAAGAGCTTTTGAAAACTTTACTGCAGTTACGAGAAAAGAGATCATGAATCAAATTGTGCGTTTCTTGGATAGTATCACAGGTCCCGGTAAATTGATCGAGAACTTTGAAATCAGAAAATTTGAGCAGGATCCTGTACAAAAAGATAGAATTCATCTTGATATTCATATGAAGCCATACTTCCCTGCCAAGAACTTTTTGATCAAAATGGATGGTCACAAAGGTGATGATGGTAACGAATGGGAGACTGAATATGAACAGAAGTGATCTTTTATCCTTAATAATGGAAGCGCGGAAAGTAATTCTCGCGCTTTTTATTTATAAAATTAATGATTGATGACAATAAAATGAAAATTTTTATTCACAATGATATTGCAGTTATGTAAAGTTTATTTCAAAATTTAATTCCTTTCTTTTTATTAATTCAATTTTAAATAAAATAATTAATAAAGATTGATTGGTGTGAATAATAATAAATAAAATGTTTATTGATATAAAATAATTAAAAATAAAAAAATATTATATATTTTAATTATTGATGATAATGTAAAATAATTGATAATTTAATTGTGTTATAGTTTTGTTTTGACAAAAATAATCAAATTTAACATAATAAAATAATTAAAAAATTATTAAATTATCATTTGTTTAATTTAAAATAAATTATAGATTTGACAAGAATATATTCCCTGGTTGGTCATTATAAAATAATAATATATTGTATAAATACAGAGGGTATATTTCCATTATTGGTGTTATTAGATATTTAAACCTAAAATATATTTATTATGTCATTTAAAGCAAAATTCAAAGCCGCCGGTATCGAGCGCAACATCTTAGCTGTAGATTTCGGAATGCTACAGGAAACAGACCAGACAGGAAGACCATCTTCCATCGCAAGAGGCGGGAAGATCCACTTAACAGTTGAAGGGACAGGGGCCACAGACCTTTTCGAATGGATGACCAATTCGTTCGAAAGAAAGGATGGTAGTGTTGTCTTTATCAAAAGAGATAGTGATGCTACCTTGAAGGAACTGAAGTTCAAAGAAGCTTATATTGTAAAATATAAGGAAGATTTTGATTCCACAGGAGAAAATCCCCTTACCGAAACCTTTGTGCTTTCTACCAAGGAAATTGAAATGGGCAATGCTTCCCACAGAAACGACTGGGTGTAAATTCTCTATTCAAAAAAACACTTTACTTTCACCGGCTCAAATCCTATGATGATTTATCATCAATTGACAGGTGTAGAATTTTTATTCTAAAAATACAGATGAAAAATATTTAATCAATTAACACATTTAATAAAAAAAATTATGTCATTTAAAGCAAAATTCAAAGTAGCAGGAAAAGAGTTCACTGCTCTTAACGTAAGCTACGGATTATTTCAGGAAACAGATGCAACAGGAAGACCATCAACAGTAACAAGAGGGGGTAAGATCGATGTTGTGGTAGAAGGGACAAATTCTACAGAACTTTTTGAATGGATGACCAATTCATTTGAAAGAAAGGACGGAAGCATCGTATTCTTCAAAAGAGACAGTGATGCCACACTTAAAGAATTGAAATTCACAGAAGGATATCTGGTGAAACACAAAGAGAATTTTGATTCTACTGGGGAAAATCCTCTGACGGAAACCTTTACGATCTCTGCAAGAAAAATAGAAATGGGGAGCGGCGCTTATGAGAATGAGTGGCCAGGTTCTTTGTAGGTCAAAAAAGTAATGGGCAATATCATATTGCCCATTTTTGTCTTTTATCAATTAGACACTAATTAATGGAGAAAGTGGTGAATAATCAAGACGGGAATTCAATTTTGTCCTACTCTTTTTTCTCACCATCGTCATTCACAACTAATCATTCATAATTATAAAACGTATGTCCTTTTTATCAAAATTAGATTTAGACGGCAATATCTATAATATTTTAGAATGCAGATACAGCTTTACCCAGGCTACAGACGAGACCGGCAAACCGCAGGGGGTGCCCCAGGGTGAGGAGATCTTCATCCGTATAGAGAGCACGGGAAATCCTGAGCTGGGGTGGATGCTTGACCATAACAAGACCAAGAACGGTACTGTAACGTTTTTCAGAAGAGATGCCATGAGCAAGCTTCAGGAACTCACGTTGAAAAAGCTTACTGTACCAGATTCACTGAACATTTCAATTCGGTAAATGCCGAACTGCTACAGATAGAGATGCACCTGATCGCCAAGAAATTTGACGTGAATGGTGCCACTCATATAAAATCGTGGAAAGAATAGTATTTCTATTTTTTTGATGAATTACCACAATTTTAATAACCATTACAAAAACACACAATGATATGTCCAAAAGAATATATTCCGATGAAACGCTTAATGATTTTCAGCAAGGTTAGGATGCCATGAGCAACGGTAGGCTGATCCAGACGGTATTAAAAATATTTTTCCTCCAAAACTTTAAGGATTTTTGACAGACAAAGAAAGTCCGCTCGTTTATTTCACATAACACTGGATGAGAGCCCCTTTCTAGACAGGTCAGGATTTTCTCTGCATCTCGACCAGAAGACCAATGACCACAACAATTTCACCATAACCGTTCCGGGTGATGCATTGGACAGCTTCCATGGCTATGTGATGGATTTGACATGGTCACCATTTTTCTAGACCATCTTTTTTGGAATGACCTCACCGAATTTACGTTTATAAGCTTACAAGTTGCCCTAAAATTGAAAATGATCTGTTCCATCCTCAAGAAGGTATGTCAGATATCCAATATGAAAAAAAACTAAATGATTTTTTGATTCCACACCATTTGCTTCCATTCTACGATGACCTCAGGCAACTGAATTGATGTTTTTATCTTAAGATAAGCATGAAGAAGTAAGGGGTCAGGCATCGACTTTCCAGGGACACTTTGCCAAACCGGGGCGGCTACCTGATCAGATTGGCCTTATCCAATTTTCGAAGGCCTTTACCAATGGCTTAAGGGTTTTTTAGAGAATGATGACCAATAAGGGGCTTCTAATTTAAGTCATAAAATAACTTTTTTTAAGTAAATTTTAATTTTTTGTGGCCTACTTATTGTTTGTTGATGAAGCGATTCTCATGTTTAATTTGAGTTTTCATGGTTATTAGTTTTTACCCAGCTTCTGCTGGATTTTTTATGTTCCAGATCTAGTGATATTCGATTTTAGAACTGCATTCAGTTGATTTTCAATGTTGATTAAGATAACGATATACTTTAATGTGCCAAATAACTATATATCTTAAATTCTTTCCTCTAATTGAGAAGGATTTTTCTGTGAGCATGAAAATACCAATTGTGAAGATGATAGGAAATATCCACATGGAGTAATATTCGAGAAGTATGATGTATCTGAAAATATAATAGAAGAATATGTTATAAGATGCTTTAAGAAGAGCAAATAAGAAAGCCATCCTTTAAAAAGAAGATCCTCTGATAACAATAGTTTCAGAGGATCTAATGTACCCAGGACCGGGATCGAACCGGTACTCCTAAGAACTGGTGTTTGAGACCAGCGCGTCTACCAATTCCGCCACCTGGGCAAGTGTTACAGTGTGCTGTAAATCGGTGTGCAAATATATAAATATTTTTTACCCGAAAAAATGATTTTCGATTATTTTTTTGTTTTTATTTTTTAATGATCTGTAAATCAAAAAATATTTTTATCAAAATTCTATTTCCAATCCGTCATAGGCCAAATGGATGTTGCCAGGAAGCTCTTTTTCCACTTCTTCATGAAAACCCAGATGATGACTGATGTGTATGAGGTATGTTTTTTTCGGCTTAAGTTCTTCCACCAACTCCAAAACTTGAGGAAGAATAAAATGGGAGTGATGAGGTTCTGTTTTTCTGAGACAATTGATAATGAAGAGGTCTAAGTTTTTCAGCTTTTCTTTTTCCTTATCATTAATTTTACTGGCATCGGTGATATAAGCTAGGTTTTTAAATTTGAACCCAAGGATATTGATATCAGAATGAATGATGTCGATCGGACGGATCTCAACTTCATCAAAAAGAGTAAAATCATCTCCGATCTCAAATAGATCGAAACTTGGCGCACCCGGATATTTATGGTCTTGAAAAGCGTAAGGGAACCGGTCTTTTATTTCTTTAGCAACTCGGGCATTACAATAGATGGGCATCGAGGCTTTGTTCTTAAAGATCAAAGGTCGCAGGTCATCCAAACCGATAATATGGTCATTATGCTCGTGCGTTATCAAAACTGCATCGATTTGTTCCTCGTTATTATTCAACATTTGTTGTCTGAAATCGGGGCCGCAGTCAATTAATATTTTCTTTCCGGAATCGGTAGTTACTAGCGCAGAAGTACGTAAACGCTTATCTTTTTGGTCTTTGGAAAGGCAAACCGGATGATGGCTGCCGATAACAGGAATGCCTTGTGAAGTACCGGTTCCTAAAAATTTTAAAAGCATTTTTATTTTTGCTGTTATTTTGGTAAATTTACAAAATAAATCTAATTCTTTGTGATAAAGCCAAAACTTACCCCAAAACAGAAAGCTTTAGCTATTAATCTTGATTCTTCAATTTACGGAACTTTTGCGGAGATAGGAGCGGGTCAAGAAACTGTAAGACACTTTTTCCGAGCTGGTGGCGCTTCTCAAACCATTGCGAAAGCAATGTCTGCTTACGATAAGGACTTTTCTGATGCAATATATGGCAAAGAGGCCAAAAACCGATACGTAACTCAGAACAGACTCAGGAAAATGTTGCGTTACGAAGTGGCTCTTATAGAGGAAAGGATTCCGAGAGAGAACAATCCGGGGAAAAAATTCTTTTCCTATGCCAATACTGTTACAACCATCAATTTCGATAAAACGACAAAAGGTCACGGTTGGGTAGGTGTGAGATTTCAAAATTCTGAAAATGAAGAATATAACGAAATTATCATTCACGTAAAATTCAAAGAGACCAATCCGACTTTGCAACAGGAGACTTTGGGAAGTCTAGGAGTTAATTTGATCTATGGGGCTTATTTTTATACAGACAATCCAAGGATCCTTGTAGAATCTTTGTATGATGACCTTTCTCTGGACAGATTGGAGATCGATATGATAGATTTCAGCGGTCCAGCTTTCAGGTATGTGGACAATCGACTGATGAGTCTTCAGCTTGTGAAATTGGGAATGACAGATGCTGTGATCTTCAATTCCCAAGGGAACAATATGTTGCCGGCGGATATTCTTTACAAGAAAAATATTTTTGCGGTAAGAGGTAGTTTCCGGCCTGTAACTCGAGTGAATATCGATATGTTCGAGCACGGTCTGGAAATGTTCAATCAGGATAATTCTTGTGACCACGAGAATACACAGATTCTTTTCGAAATTACGATTTCGAATCTGCGAGCTGCTGGAGATATCGATGAAAGGGATTTCCTGGACAGAGTTGATATTTTGGGAACTTTAGGATATACGGTAATGATTTCCAACTTCTCCGAATATTACCGAATGGTAGACTATTTCTCAACATTTACAAATCAGCATATCGGTGTTGCAATGGGAGTTAACAATTTGTTGGATGTCTTCGATGAGGAATACTATAAGAATCTTCCGGGAGGGATTTTGGAAGCTTTTGGCAAGTTCTTCAAAAAGGATATGCGTGTTTACCTTTATCCTTACAAAAATCCGGAGGATGGCGAATTGCTGACTTCGGAAAACCTGAAGGTCCACGATAATCTCAAAGAATTGTACAAATATTTCAAGCTCAATAAGAGGATTGTGGATATTTCCAATTACAATCCGAAATTCCTGGAAATCTATTCCCGAGAGATCCTTAAAAAGATCGTTACTCACGAATTGGGCTGGGAAGATGAGTTACCGAAAAGTGTGGCCGAAATGATAAAAGATAGAGGGATGTTCGGTTATAAAGAATTAACTTTTGAAGGATTAAATTAATAACAATGGTAGAACTTAAAAAAAGACTTTCATTCATTTTAGAAAGTCCGGAACACGATAAGAACGCGAAACTTCTGAAGATCTGCCAGGTCTTGGACAAAGAGATTTCCTATTACAATTGGACCGGTTTTTACTTCAAGAATGGAGATAAAGATGAGTTGATCCTTGGTCCTTATGTTGGAGCGGAAACAGACCATACGATCATTCCTTTTGGAAAAGGTATCTGTGGTCAGGTTGCAGTTTCTGGGGAAACTTTTGTAGTTCCGGATGTTTGGGCGCAGGATAATTATCTAGCTTGTTCCATTGATACAAAGGCGGAGATTGTAGTTCCTATCTTCAAGAATGGGGAAAATATTGGACAAATCGATATCGATTCTCATACAATCGACCCATTCACAACAGAAGATGAAGAACTGCTGAACTGGCTTTGTGAGGAGGTTGCGAAGATTTTGTAGTTAAAAATTTTTTATAAAGATAAATAGTCGCATACATTGCGGCTTTTTTATTGTTTGATTTCTGTCAAAAGTTCCCGATAATATTCCCCACACTTTGCCAGATGTGTCCCATACCACGAAAACGCTTCGCCGTCAACAATCATAATTTTCTGATTCAGACAAACTTCTTTGAATTCCTCAATATGTTTTTCCTTGAAAGGAAAAGGCTCTGACGAAAGGAAGATCAAATCAGCTTCCTTCAAATCTTCCAATTGAACTTCGGGATATCGTTTCTGATTTTTAAACAGATTTTCAAATCCTAATTCTTCTAAAATTCTCGAAATAAATGTATCGCCACCAATTGTCATATATGGGTTTTTCCAAATGAGATAAGCGACTTTCAAGCGTTTTTCAGGCTTAGGAATATCAAAAGCTTCATAGGTTCTCAAATTGAAAAACTGAGCTTTTTCTTCCTTCCCAAAGATGTGTCCGAGTTGTTTGATGAGATAATAATTATCTTCAAGTGTTTCAATATTCGTTACCAAAACTTTGAGATCTTTCATCAGTTCCTCGACTTGCTCTTTGATATTTTCCTCCTTATTGGCAATGATCAGGTCTGGTTTCAGAGATTTGATTTTATCGATGTTGAGGTTTTTTGTTCCGCCAATCAATTCAACTTTATCAACCAAATTTTCCGGATGAATGCAGAACTTTGTCCTGCCAACAATTTCGTCAGTTGATAAACCCAGATCAAATAATGTCTCCGTAATCGATGGAACAAGTGAAATAACTCTCATAAAAAGGAATTTTACTTTAATGTTTCGAGGATCTCAGCAGGACAAATTCAATATTGAATTTGAAATTGTAGATAATGTCAGCCTGAGGCTCTCGAAGACTTTGAATAAAAAAACTCTCTCAAAAATAAGAATTTCTGAGAGAGTTTAATATTGTAAAATTAATAATGAAGAATGAATTGCGGAATTTTCAATCATCACATCAACTCATTATCGTATCAAATTAATCTTCTTTCTTAGTTGCTTTTTTAGCAGCTGTTTTTTTAACTGGCTTTTCTTCTGTAGCTTCTGCTTTTTCAGCAGCCTTTTTTGCCGGCGCTTTTTTAGCAGCTGGTTTTTTCTCTTCTTTTTCTTCAACTACCTTAGCTTCTTCAATAGTTTCTTCTGCTGGCGCTTCTGGTTTTACAAAACTTTCCGGTGTGATGTAACCAGCTTTTTGAAGCAAATTGTACCATTGGGCCAATTTTTTTATGTCAGACTCATAGACTCTTTCCACATCATAGTTAGGAAGAGATTCAGCCATGAAAGCTCGTAATTCTTCGCTGGAAGACTTGTGGTTGATGGTTGGTTTGTAATCGTATTTTTTTGCAATATTTTCAAAAACTTCGAACAAAGGAACTTCTTTATCAAATGTGAACATTGCGATATTATCAAGAAGACTTACCTGGCTTGAGTTCGAGATGCTCGCTTTTTTCTTGGTTGTGATGTCCTCAACAATAAAACCGTTTTTTAATTGAGAAACCAATTTGAAAAGTCCCGGTTTTCCGGAGATTGAAATAATTTTTTCTAACTGCATTTTAATATTTTTCTTTAGTAATTTTTTTTAATTGTCTATGTGAGATGTAAAAAGTTTTTTTATCCCTTACTTTTCATCTCTCATTTATTTCGGAAACCTCATTTTATAGCTTACACTTATGTCTCCGTTGGCGATTTTCTGAAGTTTTCCTTTTACGATTTTTTTCTTCAAAGCGCTCAAGTGGTCTGTGAATAGGATTCCTTCGATGTGGTCATATTCGTGCTGTATAACTCTTGCCCGGATATCAGAAAATGTATCGGTATGTTTAACGAAATTTCTGTCGTAATATTCTATTTTAATGGTCGATTTACGCTTCACATCTTCACGGACTTCCGGAATACTCAAACATCCTTCATTGAATTTCCATTCCTCTCCGGATTCTTCAAGGATTTTTGCATTGATGAACACTTTTTTGAAATCTTTCAGTTCCTCAGCAATGTCTTCATAATCTTCGTCATCGGAAAGAGGGGAAACATCTACCACAAAAAGTCTGATGTCCAAACCGATCTGAGGCGCAGCCAAACCAATACCGTTTGCACCGTACATCGTTTCGAACATGTTGTCAATCAATGTCTGCAGCTCAGGATAATCTTTATCGATATCGTGGGCTTTTTTTCTCAAAACGTTGTCGCCAAAGGCTCTAATTGGTAGAATCATCTCTTTTGCTCTAAAAAATTCTGCAACAATATGGTTGCGCTTACTTTATCGATCAATCCTTTTTCCTGTCTCTGTTTTTTGTTTTTTCCGCTTTGGCTGATGAAGAAAGAAGCCATTTTGGAAGTGAAACGTTCATCCAGACGATTGATTTTTTTATCGGGAAATTCCTTTTCAAATACCGAAATAAATTTCTGAATATCAGTTTCGATCTCGGACATATTGCCTTTCAGATCTGTGGGTAGTCCGATGACAATCTCGTCCACTTTGTTCTCAGAAAAATATTTTTTCAGAAATTCCACAAGTTTTGGTGTTTCCACTGTCGTGAGTCCGCTTGCAATGATCTGCATATCGTCTGTAACAGCGATTCCGGTTCTTGCTTTTCCGTAGTCGATAGCCAGGATTTGTCCCATAAGTTTGCAAATTTACAAAAATTTTCAGCTTATGAAAATTAAAAAAGCCTTGCATTCTTAATAAGATTTGCAAGGCTTTTTAATAATTAAAATGACATTAATCCTGTTTCATTTCTTCAACCAGTTTTTTGATTCTGTCAAGGTACTTACCATAGAAAAATTGATACCACCAATTACCTATGAAATATAACATAAACAACCCAATGACTACAGGCAAAAGTAGAGTGTAAGTAAGATATCCATTGCTGAATTGTCTCGTGTGTGGAATGGATTCTATAACTATGATCATTTCACAAACAAGGAACGGGACGAAACTCAGATAAAATGAAAGGTAATATTGCTTATTTAATTCAAATTGATGAAACAGGTCCTTCAAAGAGTCATAAGTTCCCAAAGTAGGATTGCTGATTTCCCTGTAAAGTTTAAAGAATTTGCTAAAAAAGAAAACTGTTACCAATGTCATAGAAGCAACCAGGACTTCAATGTAAAGCTTAAAACGAAAAGGTATTTGGAAAAACCAGATCACAATTAGAACTATTGGTAAGAGAATAATAGTTGACCAAAATTCATTGCGCATATTCTTCCTGATTTTTTCCAGAGGTAGGTGTATTTCTTTTTGTCTTTCAGTAGAGATCTCCGGTGTTTCGGAAACATCTTCTTTATTCCAAAGGGTTTTAAGGTTATCTAGGTCCATATCTTTGATAATTGATAGTTGATAGTTTAGTTGATGTTGTTGTTCAGGCTGAGGCTCTCGAAGCCTTTTTATTGATTAGTTCCTTCAATTTTTCCTTCGCTCGGTTCAGTTTTACTCTTGCATTGCCTTCCGAGATTCCCATTTGTTCCGCCATTTCCTTTCCGGAAAAATCTTCTAGATAATAGAAAATTAGAGCCTTGTCAATTGGATTCAGTTGTTGGATAGATTCATACATCAGCTTTAGGTTTTGTTCGTCTTCAAAGTTGTATTCCTCTTCTTTTATTTTGTAGAGCGAGACATCGTCGTTTTGGATAAAAGTTCGTCTTTTCTCAGTTTTCAGAAAAATAATTGCTGTATTCAAAGCAATTCTGTAGAGCCAGGTTGAGAATTCTGATTTTCCTTCAAAACTCGATAAAGACTTCCAAACCTGATAAACGATTTCCTGAAAAAGGTCATTCTGGTCATCACGATTATCCATATACATTTTGGAGATCTTAAAGATGATTCCTTTGTGTTTATCGATTTTCTCTAAAAATTCTTTCTCAGATGAACCCATTTTTGTTTTAACTCTATTCGGTTAGTAATGATATCAAAAATTTGTTACAAAAAATAATTTATGAAATTTATTTGGGCGCCTTTATCCGCCCTCCGTTCCCGCTTTTTTCTTTTTTCTCAAAAAAGAAAAAGAGCTCCACTCAGGTCGGGGCGCGCTTCGCCAAGTTTGAACATTTGTTTTTCAATTGACATTTTCTCAACTATCCAAGTTTTCATATCCTTAAATCATAATATTTATCATTCCGTAGGAACCTCAACCGTTTAGATTCTTTCAGAATGACAAAGTTTGCACTTAATTCTTCTCTGAGCGAAGCGTCTTTGCGAACCTTAAATAGTTTCAATCAATTCAAATAATCTTTGCGGACTTTGCGTTCAAAAAGATGCAGTAATTTTCATATTTTTGTAAAGATTAAAAATCACTCATAATTCATCATTCATAACTATAATCGATGTCTTTAAAAATTTCAGGACTAACAAAGCATTTCGGAGAGCAAGTTGCGCTCAACGATATTAATATCGAAATCAAAAAAAACGAGATCATTGGATTACTCGGGCCAAACGGTGCCGGAAAATCCACGTTGATGAAATCTATAACAGGCGTTCTGAAAATCGATGAAGGCGAAATCCTCCTCGATGAAAAAAACATTTCAGAAGACGAAATCGAATCTAAAAAGAAAATCGGTTTCCTTCCGGAGAACAATCCACTTTATAACGAGATGTTTGTGAAAGAATATTTGCAATTCGTGGCGAATCTTCATAATATTAAAAAAGAAAGAGTGGAACAGGTCATTGATTTGGTTGGAATTACGCCTGAAAAATCAAAGAAGATCGGTCAGCTTTCCAAAGGTTACAAACAACGTGTTGGATTGGCTCAAGCCATTCTTCACGAACCAGATTTGTTGATTCTCGATGAACCAACCAATGGACTAGACCCAAATCAAATTGTAGAAATCCGAAATGTCATCAAAGAAATTGGAAAGGAAAAAACCGTGATTCTTTCCACGCATATTATGCAGGAAGTGGAAGCGCTTTGTTCACGCGTAATTCTGATTCATCAAGGAAAAATATTACAAGATTCTCCGATTTCAGAATTCAAAGGAAAATTTGCAAGTCTCGAAGAAGCTTTCCAAAGCTATACAGTTTAATTATAAATAATATTACTGAAGCTTATAAATCGGTTTCATAAAATCTTCAAGTAAAACATAATATTTGTCATTCCGTAGGAATCTCTACGTTTTTGATAAAATGATTTAGATTCCTACGGAATGACAAAAAGAGAGTTTTTATCGAAGCATCTTAGCGACTTTAAAATATTCTCAATAATTAATAAAAAACTTTGCGCTCTTTGCGTTAAAAAAAATTCACAACTTGCAATTCGCCCAAATAATCCTTCCACTCAATCTCAAAGGAACTTTCACGTACAAAGTTCCTGAAGATTTTTTGAACAAAATCGAAGTTGGAATGCGAGTTCTGGTTCCGTTTCGTGGGAAGAAGATCTACACAGGAATTGTTGCGGAATTGTTCAACGATTTTGAAGAAACTTTTGTTCCGAAAGAAATCATCAATCTTTTAGACAATCAACCGATTGTTCCGAAACAACAGTTGGATTTTTGGAATTGGCTCAGTTCTTATTATCTGTGCAATCTAGGCGAAATTTACCGTTTGGCGTTTCCGTCTTCTCTCAAATTGGAAAGCGAAACTTACGTCAGATTGTTGTCGGAAAGAACGATTGACTGGCAAAATCTGGATGCGAACGAAACTTATCTTCTCCAGGCTTTGGAGGTTCGTCAAATGTTGAATTTACAAGAAATTGAAGCCTTCATCCCGAAAAAAGAGATAATCAAAACCATTAATGCGCTGATTGATGAACAATATATTTCTGTGGATGAAAAAATCACGGAAAAATATAAAGCGAAAGAAATTGCTTATCTGAAAATCAATGATGAAGCTTTAGTATCGGAGAATTTGGCAATGATTCTTTTAAAGCTCGATAAAGCGAAAAAACAAAAAGATCTCTTCCTCAATATCCTTTCAAAACAAATTGACAATCCGGAAGATCCAATTCGAAAATCGCTAGTTTTTGATGAAGGTAACTTTGTCAATCAACAACTTAAATCTTTGATTGAAAAAGGCTGGGTTACAGAATATTATCTGGAAAAAGACAGAATCGATTCTTACGATGGCGAAATCGAAGAAATCGAAGAACTGACAGATAATCAGAAATCAGCAATTTCGGAAATCAATCAAGCTTTTGAAGAAGACAAAAATGTGTTACTTCACGGTGTAACTTCGTCTGGAAAAACACATATTTATCTTGAGAAAATTGAAGATTGCATCAATTCCGGACAAAATGTGATTTTGCTTTTGCCGGAGATTGCTTTAACAAAGCAGACCACAATCCGTCTCGAAAAAAAATATGGGAAAAAACTCGGTTTCTATCATAATAAATTAACGGATTTTGAAAGAGTAGAAGTCTGGCGGAAAATCAAGAAAAATGAACTTAATATCCTGATTGGAACTCGAAATTCTTTGTTTTTACCTTTTGAAAATCTGGGATTGATCATTGTGGACGAAGAACACGATTCGGCTTACAGACAAAGAGACCAGCACTTTTTTTTCAATGCGAAAGATTCAGCAATGATGTTGGCGGAATTTTATCAGTCAAGAGTTATTCTCGGTTCGGCAACGCCTTCTTTGGAAAGCTACGATCTGGCGATGAAAGACAAGTTGCGTTATGTTTCCATTAATGAGAGATTTGGGAAAGTGGATCTGCCAATATTTGAGATCATTGATATCAAAGAAGCGCAAAACCAAAAGAAGATCGTCGGTAATTTCAGTCAGAAAATGGTTGAAGAGATCAATCTTCAATTAAACCATAAAAAACAAACGATTATTCTTCATAATCGTCGTGGTTATGCCAATGTCATCGAATGCGAAACCTGTGGTCACGTGACCTATTGCAGCAACTGTGACGTTGTGATGACCTATCACAAATCTTCGAATGAGCTGAAATGCCATTACTGTGGACATCGTGCTTCCAAACCGATGATGTGCCCAAGCTGTAACAGCGACAATCTGAATACAAAAGGCGTTGGCGTTGAACAAATCGAAGAGGAAGTACAAAAAATATTTTCTGATGCAGAGGTTGACAGAATGGATGTGGATGCAATGCGAAAGAAGTTTGCGTATGAAAAGCTCTACGAAAAGCTGGAAAACGGAGAAACTGATATTTTGGTAGGAACGCAGATGATCTCCAAAGGTTTGGATTTTGATAACATCGAACTAGTGGCAATTCCAAAAGCGGATTCTTTGATTCACGTTCAGGATTTTCGTGCGGAAGAAAGAGCTTATCAGTTGATCACGCAGGTTGCAGGAAGAGCAGGAAGAGTTTCCGGAAATGGAAAAATTCTGATCCAGACCTATAATCCGTTGCATTCGGTTTTTGAATTGATTAAAAATCAGAATGTTAAAGAGATCTATAATTATTTCCTTGATGAGAGGAAAAAGTTTCTCTATCCGCCATTTGTGAAATTGATAATGATTGAACTGAAACACAGGAAAGAAGACAAAATCAACAGAGCTTCCCAATTCCTCGGTTCGATTCTCAGAAAATATATTCCGGAAGAATGTATTCTTGGACCGGAGAAATCCCCGATTGCAAGGCTAAACAATCTTTATCAATATCAGATCCTTCTCAAGTTTCCGAAAAATAAGAACTATAAGATCTACAAAGAATTACTTTTGAGATCTTTTGATGAATTTGACGAAATTGCCGCTTACAAATCCATCAAAAAAGATTTATTTGTAGATTTTTAACAATTTTTAACGTATTTTCTGGTTTTTTATTACCCTTGGCAGTGTAATCGTTGGCAATATTCTCTAACTTTACTTAGTTATGATAATAAGATTAATTGATCTTAAACCTTAATTAATAAAAATTCAATAAAAATTGTAATTGTTTTGAGAATGAATAAAATCAGAAATTACGTTTCAATTTTCGCTATTGGTTTTTCCTCATTTGTATTTTCGCAAGGGAGCGTCGCAGTTTCTACTTATCCACAAGTTGCTGACCAGCAGAATCTTGTAAAGGATATCACGGCAGAAAAGGCGCTGTTGTCTCCGAAAGAGCAGATTGAGTTTAACATCAATAAAATGTTTACCGACCCGGTTCTTAGGAATGCCAACTGGGGATTTGTGGTCTATGACCCGAAAACGGAGAAAATTGTAACGGCGTACAACGAAACTGCGCCATTGATTCCGGCTTCCACAACCAAATTACTAACAACCGAAACAGCATTTTCGCTTCTGGGAACACAGTACAGATGGAACACTCAGTTAGAATATTCCGGAAGTATTGATACGGAAGGTGTTTTGACCGGGAATCTTTATATCGTTGGAAGTGGTGACCCGTCTTTAGGCGGAAACAGAGGTGGGGCGGCCAGCTATGGACAGATCGTAACCCAATATTTGGACGCGATCAAAGAGAAGGGAATCAAGAAAATCACAGGTGATATTATTATCCAGACCGCGATTTTCAAAGAAAACAAGAAACCAGAACTTCCTCAGAACATTGTTTGGTTAGAGCAAGATAACTATTATTTGCCTGTCGGAACAACGGAAGGTATCGAACCAAGAAATGAGAAACTGATCATTAATCAATCCAATAATCCGTTTAATCAGCAAAAAAGATATTTTTATATTTCGCCTTATGCGAAGAAAATGGTCTATGCCGATAAGTTCGAAGGTAACTGGGTAACGACAAAAGTGGCTGAACCACCAGCTTTTTTAGCTAATAAGCTTAAAGAAAGTTTAGCTAAAAATAAAATCACTGTTGTTGGAAAAGTGACACCTAAAATTGTTGACAGGGAACCTGAGCCTAGAGAAATTCTAACAACCTACAAATCTCCAACTTTAGCTGAAATCGTTAATTATACGAATCAAAGGAGTGATAATGGTTATGCTGAAGCATTGCTGAAGTCAAATGGTTTTCAGAAATTAGGTGACCAGACCGTAGAATCTGGAAGACTGGCTGTAACTGACCATTTGCGATCTATCGGTTTTGATTTGGAAGGTCTTAATTTTATGGACGGAAGTGGACTTTCCAGAGCGCATACGGTAACACCGCTTTCTCAGGCCAAATTCTTAGCTAAAATGATGAAATCACCTTATTATAAGGAATACTTCGATTCTTTACCAATCGCTGGACAATCGGGAACTCTAAAACATATGTTTATGGTCAATTCCAATGGACAGATCTTTGCTAAAACTGGAACTTTAAGTGGTGTGAAGTGCTTGGCGGGTTATATCAAAACAAGAAATAATAAAACTTTGGCGTTTTCTCTATTGATCAACAAGTTTTCAGGCTCTGTAAATCAAGTAAAAGATAGGATGGAGCAATTACTCGATCCCACTTTAGATTTATAATTATCAATACCTTATAAATTAAAGAACTCACAAATTTTTGTGAGTTTTTTTGTAGCTTTGGATTAAAATATTTAAATATAATGAAACAGCTTTATGTATTTTTGATTGTTTTCTTAACAATTGATACAGTTTTCGGACAATTTGGTAATGTTGAGAGGCAAGGTCTTATAGAATCAGAAATGAAAGCTGCGTCTAGGTCAGCCCTGGATGTGAATGTCAACCCAAATACACTGAACTATGACCTGCAATATGTAAGATTGGAACTTGATCTGGACCCGACCCAACAATATGTTTCCGGGACGATGACCTCACATTTCAAAATGTTAGCGAATTCTCCTAATATATATTTTGACCTTGCTAATAATCTGACTGTTTCCAATGTGAAATACCATGGGCAAAATCTAACTTTTCAACAGTTGAGTTCAGATGAGATCAAAATCAATTTTCCTGCATCTTTAACTGCTCAGACCACAGACTCTTTGTCTATTACTTATAGTGGAATTCCGGATGCAAGTGCTGATTCCTTTTCAGCGGATTTCACGCCTGCCGGGGATCCTATTTTAGCAACTTTGTCTGAACCTTTCGGCGCAAGAGAGTGGTGGCCGACAAAACAAAGCATGAACGATAAAATAGAGAAGATGGACATTAAAATTATCACACCAGCGCAATATACAGTGGGCTCGAATGGGAAATTGATGTCAGAAACTATTTTGGGAAATGGAAAAAAATTAACTTACTGGCAAACCAATTACCCGATTGCGGCTTATCTTTTTGCTTTGGGAATTTCCAATTATACGAAAGTCAATTCTACAATTACTACATCAGAAAGCAGTTTTCCATTTGTAAATTATCTTTATCCTGCAACGGCAGCGGATGCAAATAGTCAGTATGGTTTGGCCTGGACACCTGATTGTATGCAAAATTTCGAAACCAATTTTGGACCTTATCCTTTCAGAAATGAAAAATATGGCCATATGCAGTTCAATTGGGGTGGTGGGATGGAACATCAAACAATGACCTCGATGATCAATTTTGGACAAGGTCTTATTGCACACGAACTGGCACATCAATGGTTTGGAGATAAATTGACTTGTGGTAGCTGGAATGATATCTGGCTGAATGAAGGTTTTGCTACATTCGGAGAACATGTTACTTATGAAAAACTACTTATGGCGCCAAGTACATTTCAAAGTTATCTGGCTAACGAAATCGGTTATATAACTAGTGAGGCAGGAGGAAGTGTCTATATACCGGAATCTTCACAACTGGATTTTAACAGGATCTTTAACGGGAGATTATCTTATTCAAAAGGTGGTTTTGTATTGAGGATGATAAAGTGGATTCTCGGAGATGATCAGTTTTATGCCATGTTAAAAGCTTACCAGAATAATCCTGCCTTTGTTTATAATTATGTAAAAACCTCAGATTTCAAGAATTTTCTGAGTTCTTATACAGGAAAAGATTTTACAGAATTCTTTAATGATTGGATCTATGGAGAAGGTTATCCAACTTATCAGATCCGATGGATGCAAAATACAGCTACCAAACAATTGACATTCAAGGTTGGGCAGACAAGGAGTAGTTCTGCTGTAAGCTTTTTCGAAATGCCTTTGCCGATCAAAGTATCAGGTTCGGGTGGACAAACAGCTTATTTTGTCTTAGACAATACTTCCAATAATCAATATTTTACACAAGATGTTGGGTTCACAGTAACAAATGTTTCATTCAATTATGAAAATCAGATCATTACAAAAGGTTCTACGGTAATCAAAGATAACAATCTCGCAGTTAATGACATCAATCAAAAAAATATCAATGTCTATCCAAATCCATCCAAATCTTTAATCAAAATTTCTGGTTTGGTAAAATCAGCAGATTACGAACTATTCTCAGTTGACGGGAAATTAGTCAAAAAAGGTATTGCAGATCCCAATTCCGAAATCAACATTTCGACCTTGGTCAAAGGAACTTATATTTTGAAGTTCAATGATCAGTCAGTTAAGATTATAAAGGAATAATTCAAAAGTTAATATATCACAAAAAAGCGCTTTATTAAAGTGCTTTTTTTATTTTTGTTAAAATCGAAAATCAATAAAAATGATATCACAAAAATTCCTGGAGAACATCACGAACGAATTAACAAACATAGAAAACGACGGACTTTACAAAAGAGAAAGAATCATTACATCACAGCAAAGTGCAGAGATAGAAGTTGGAGGAAAAAAGCTTCTGAACTTCTGTGCGAACAATTATTTGGGATTATCTAATAACCCGGAAGTGATGAGAGCGTCTCAAGATGCGATAGGGTCTCACGGTTATGGGATGTCATCGGTTCGTTTCATTTGTGGGACTCAGGATATTCATAAAGATCTGGAATCTAAGATCTCCAAATTCCTCGGAATGGAAGATACGATTCTTTACGCCGCTTGTTTTGATGCCAATGGCGGAGTTTTTGAACCTTTGTTTTCAGAAGAGGATGCCATCATTTCCGATGAACTGAATCACGCTTCTATTATCGATGGAGTAAGGTTGTGCAAATCTGTAAGATACCGTTACAAAAACAATAATATGGAAGATTTGGAAGCGCAATTGATTGCAGCTTCTGAAAAAAATCACCGTTTCAAAATCATCGTAACCGACGGCGTTTTCTCAATGGACGGAATCGTAGCCGACTTAAAAGGTGTTTGCGATTTGGCGGATAAATATGATGCTTTGGTAATGGTAGATGATTCCCACGCAACAGGTTTTATCGGAAAAACAGGCCGTGGAACGCACGAGGCGAATGATGTTATCGGAAGAGTGGATATCATCACATCAACTTTGGGAAAAGCATTGGGTGGTGCTTTAGGAGGCTTCACTTCTGGAAAGAAAGAAATCATCGATATGTTGAGACAGCGTTCTCGTCCGTATTTATTTTCTAATTCATTAGCGCCGGGAATTGTTGGTGCGGCTTCCAAAGTTTTGGATATGATTTCTGATGATACTTCATTAAGAGATAAAGTGATGGAAAATGCAGAATATTTCCGAAAAGAAATGAAAGCTAAAGGTTTCGACATTCCAGACGGCGATGCAGCAATTGTTCCCGTAATGCTTTATGACGCAAAGCTAGCGCAGGAAATGGCAGAAAAACTGTTGAATGAAGATATCTATGTCATTGGATTCTTTTATCCTGTTGTGCCGAAAGGAAAAGCAAGAATCAGGGTTCAGCTGTCTGCAGCTCACACAAGAGAACATTTGGACAAAGCCATTGCTGCTTTTGAGAAAGTAGGAAAGGAATTAGGAATTATCTAAATAAAGTAAACGCTTACAGATTTTGTAAGCGTTTATTTTTTTAAACAAAAAACCAGCAAATAATTTTGCTGGTTTTATATTTTTTGAGAAAGTCTCAAGATTATTTCTTACCTCCGTAAGCTTTATCTTTGATTCTTGCTTTTTTACCTCTAAGGTCTCTGAAGTAGTAGATTCTAGCTCTTCTAACTTTACCTTGTCTGTTAAGTTCGATCTTTTGAAGTGCAGGCAAATTGATTGGGAAAACTCTCTCTACACCTACATCACCACTCATCTTTCTGATAGTGAAAGTTTTTGTAGCGCCAGTTCCTCTCAATTGGATCACAGTTCCTTTGAAGAACTGAGTTCTTGTTTTCTGACCTTCTTTGATCTCGTAATACACAGTGATGGTGTCACCGGCTTTGAATTCTGGGAATTCTTTTTTCGTAATGTACTTGTCTTGTACGTATTTTACTAAATCCATTTTTTTATAAAAAAAATTTGTTTTGTCAAGCTAAGCAACATTCACGTCCTTCGTCAGAGGTTGATTAACAGGTTGCAAAAATATAAATAATTTTCATAACTGCAATACGATCTGAGAATTAAATTTAATTATTTAATATCCAACAGTTCCACTTCAAAAATTAAAGTGCTGTTTGGACCAATTTCTTTGCTGACTTCTTGTTCACCATAAGCCAAATGTGGCGGGATTGTAAACCTGAATTTACTTCCTACAGACATCAGCTGCAGGCCTTCTGTCCAGCCTTTGATAACTCTATTGAGAGGAAAAGAAGCCGGTTTTCCACGTTTTACAGAACTGTCAAAAACTTTACCTGCAATTGTAGTTCCGTGATAATGGCATTTTACCGTGTCTTTTGCTTTCGGTTTTGATCCGTCAGTTTCTACAAGGATTTCATATTGTAGACCACTTGGAAGAGTCTTTACACCCTCTTTAGTTCCATTTTCAACCAAGAAATCCTGACCATCTCTCAAGTTTTTTTCAGCCAGTTCTTTTTTTCTTTTGAATAATAAATCAGCTACACCCATTTTAAATTTTTTTTTCAAAGGTATTTATTATCCGCTAATTCATCAAAAATTCCGACTTATTTCCCGTAACTTTGATAGAATAAATTAAGGATAGATATTTTTATTAGGAGCTTAATCCCGCTGTCCACTATATCTTTTTTATTTTTTTCACGTTTTGCTCTCCAATTGAAGCTTAGAACCAAAAAAATAAAAAAGGATGCCGTTCCCATCGGGGCTAGGGATTTCGACAAAGAATCACGTTTTGTCATCTATATAAGATTTGTCAAAAATTGAAAAGTAACAAACATAGAGTTTGTCATTCCGAAGGAATCTAAACACACTATTAATAAATAGGTTTAGATGACAATATTGAAAATAAATTATCTTTATTCCTTTGATAAGTTTTACATTTTTGCGGACCTTAAAATATTTTCAATACTGTCAAAAAACCTTCGCGGACTTTGCGTTAAAATCATTAAAAAATTATGAACAAAGAAATCGAAAACAAACTCATCCACAAAAACACCAAACCAACAAGTATGAGAATTTTAGTATATGATTTTCTAAGCTCACAACAAGTTGCAACCTCCTTATCCGAAATAGAAAACCATTTCGAAAACGCCGACAGAACCACAATCTACCGAACATTAAAAACTTTCGAAGAAAAAGGAATCGTCCACAGCATTCAGGAAAATACGACCACAAAATACAAATTATGCCACGACGATTGTGATGAAAAAACGCACAAAGACTGGCATCTCCATTTCTACTGCAAAATCTGCAAGCAAACCACCTGCAAAGAAGACATCTCGTTCCCTGAAAGTATGAAAACCGATTTCCGAATTGATGAAATAAGACTTTTCGCCAAAGGAATCTGCGAAAACTGCCTCGAAACTAATTTTAATTAAGTTGGTTCATAGAAGAAATATCAATAGAGGCGGGCTTCAGCCCGTCTTCAATATAGAAAATTTGTAATTGGCTTTAGCCGAAAGTGATAGTACATTTTGGCTAAAGCCGATTTTGACTTCATTAAATCATTTGGCTAAAGCCCACGCAATTGATATTGATTGCATGATTGAACATTGATTTTGTAAGTCTGATATTCTCGAAGACCTTAAGTTTAAACTTTAAGCAAATCGCCAAAAGCCAATAACTTTGCAATAGCATTGCATTTGCATTACCGATATATTTGTTAAAAAATTATTCAAAATGGAAGAATGTTGCGGTACAAAAGCAAAAAAAGAACACAACCACGAAGATCACGACCACAGCGACCACAACCATTCTCATAGCAATTCCAAATTGGGGTTGATCATTAGTCTTATCATTTTTTTCTCAGGATTGATTCTTGATTTTTGGATTAAAGCAGATTGGTTTACCACCAATGTTTGGATAAGATTCGGGTGGTATTTTATGTCTTATGTTTTGGTGGCTTTTTCGGTTTTCAAAGATGCATTTGAATTGGCTAAGAAATGGGATTTCTTCAATGAGTTTTCATTGATGGGAATTGCAACAATTGGCGCATTTGCGATTGGTGAATTTCCGGAAGGTGTTGCTGTAATGCTATTTTACACAATTGGAGAAATGTTCCAAGAATCTGCAGTTAACAGAGCTAGAAATAATATAAAATCATTATTAGATGTTCGTCCGAAAGAAGCCACAGTTTTCCGAGAGGGAAACTGGAAAACCATTTCTCCTGATGAGGTTAAAATTGGAGAAAAAATTCAGGTAAAAGTAGGAGAGAAGATTCCATTAGACGGGATTTTATTATCGGAAAAAGCAAGTCTAAACACATCAGCTTTAACAGGAGAAAGTAAACCTTCATCAATCCAAAAATCTGAAGAAGTCCTCGCCGGAATGCTGAACCTCGACCAAGTCATCGAGATCGAAACAACCAAATTATTTGAAAATAGCTCGATTGTAAGGATTCTTCAAATGGTTCAGGATGCGAGTTCCAGAAAAGCCAAAACCGAATTGTTCATCAGACGATTTGCTAAGATTTACACACCGATTGTTTTCTTTTTGGCTCTTTTGGTGACTCTTATTCCATACCTTTTTGTTGAGAATTACGTTTTCAGAGATTGGCTTTACAGAGGTTTGGTTTTCTTGGTGATTTCTTGTCCTTGCGCATTGGTTATTTCAATTCCATTGGGGTATTTTGGTGGAATTGGCGCCGCTTCCAGAAACGGAATTTTGTTCAAAGGTTCTAATTTTCTTGATATCATTGCGAATGTAACGACGGTCGTGATGGACAAGACTGGAACACTCACAAAAGGTGTTTTCAAAGTTCAGGATATCGTTCCGGAGAATATTTTGAAAGAAGATTTTTTATCCATTTTATCATCAGTCGAAAGTCATTCTACACACCCGATTGCAAAAGCAATTTCTGAGTTTCATCCTTCGAATCAAATTCCCGAATCTGTGGAAGAAATTTCAGGAAAAGGAATCAAAGCGGTTATTGATCAACAAAGAATTCTTGCCGGCAATACAAAACTGTTGAAAACTTTTAATATTCATTACCCCGATTTTCTTGAGGAAATTGTTGAAACAACAGTTGTTCTGGCCATTGATAATGAATACAAAGGTTACATCACAATTTCCGATGAAGTGAAAGAAGATGCCGAATTGGCAATTAATCTATTGAAAAATAATGATATCAAAACCGTGATGTTAAGCGGAGACAAAGATTCCCTCACTCAAAATATTGCTAAAAAACTGGGAATTGATTCTGCTTTTGGAGGCTTACTTCCGGAAGGAAAAGTTGAGAAATTGGAAAATCTGAAAAATAATCCAAAAGAAGTTGTAGCTTTCGTAGGTGACGGAATCAATGATGCGCCGGTTTTAGCATTAAGTGATGTCGGAATCGCAATGGGAGGATTAGGTTCCGATGCGGCGATTGAAACAGCGGATGTGGTTATTCAAACAGACCAGCCTTCGAAAATTGCAACGGCGATCAAAATCGGAAAAGAAACTAAGAAAATCGTTTATCAGAATATATTTTTAGCTTTTGGGGTCAAAGTGATTGTTCTGATTCTTGGAGCCGGAGGATTAGCCAATATGTGGGAAGCTGTTTTCGCAGATGTTGGTGTTGCATTACTTGCAATACTAAATGCGGTCAGAATCCAGAATATGAAATTCTCTAATTAATTCAGAGATATTCAGCATTAATATATTAGCCGAATTATTGCAAAATAGTTCGGATTTTTTGTTGAAAAAATGCCTTCGAATTAATTTCTTGTTCGTTAACAAAATAGTATTATCTTAGTTAAAAATGAAAATATAATGCGAACACTTGTTTTTTGTGCTTTATTATTGTCTCAATTTGGGACTGCTCAAGGGTTTTTAAAGACCCAGGGGCAAAAAATTGTTAATTCCAAAGGGGAGAATATTTATTTAAAAGGTCTTGGATTGGGCGGTTGGATGCTCCAGGAAGGTTATATGTTGAAGACCGATGATTTTGCCGGACCTCAATTTAAAATCAAAGAAAAGATTGCAGAAGTGGCAGGAGAAGATGGTAAAAATGAATTTTACAAAGCTTATCTCAAAAATGGAATTACTAAAAAAGACATCGATTCTTTAGCAAAATGGGGTTTCAATTCCATAAGACTTCCAATGCATTATAATCTTTATACGTTGCCAATCGAAAAAGAGCCGGTAAAAGGACAAAATACTTGGCTGGAAGAAGGATTTAAAATGACAGATGACCTTTTGAAATGGTGTGAAGAGAATAAGTTATATTTGATTTTGGATTTGCATGCAGCACCCGGAGGACAAGGAAATGATGCAAATATTTCTGACAATGACAAAACAAAACCTAATCTTTGGGACAGTGAGGAGAATCAGAAAAAGACAATTGCGCTTTGGAAAAAACTGGCTGAGCGCTACAAGGATAAAGAATGGATTGCCGGTTATGATATGATCAATGAGCCTAACTATGGCTTCACCGGAAAAAACCCGAACGGAACAGACGAGATGTCCAATGCGCCACTTTGGAAACTTCAAAAAGAGATTTCTGATGCGATAAGAGAAGTTGACAAAAACCACATCATCATTCTTGAAGGTAACGGTTGGGGAAATAACTATAACGGTTTGCCGAAACTTTGGGATGATAATATCGTTCTAAGTTTTCACAAATATTGGACAACCAATTCTCAAGAAGCCATTCAGAATATTGTAGATACAAGACAAAAATTGAATGTTCCTGTTTGGTTAGGTGAAACAGGGGAAAATTCGAACGTTTGGTTTACGGAACTCAATCAATTATTATTGAAAAATAACATTGGTTACGCTTATTGGCCAATGAAAAAGATTGATAATATCGCAGGTGTAACGAATGTGAAAATAACGCCCGAATACCAAAAACTTCTGGATTATTGGAAAAACGGAGGACAGAAACCTACAAAAGATTTTGCTAAAAAAGCGTTGATGAAAATCGCTGACAATTACAAAATGGAGAATGTTAAGGTGAAGAAAGATGTCATCGATGCGATGTTCCGTCAAGTAACTGATGAAACGACTAAATCTTACAGAAATCACATTGCGCCAGGAAGAATCTTTGCAACGGAATATGATCTGGGAAGATTTGGAAGCGCTTATTCTGATAATGATTTTCAAGATCTTTGGGTAAGTACAGGAAGTCATACGGAATGGAACTCCGGAAATAAAATGAGAAATGACGGCGTTGATATCTACGCTTGTAAAGATAAGATCAACAACGGATTCTATGTCGGAAAAACTGAAAAAGGAGAATGGCTTCAATACACTGTGAAAAGCAACCAGGCTAGAAAGTATACAGCTGCTTTCAGATATAATAATGATTCCGGTCAAGTTTCTGAACTGGTTATCAAAACCCAAAACGGCGACGATTTAGCAACAATTAAATTACCACCAACAGGGAAGAATGTCTGGAAAACGGTTTCAGTTGGTAATGTCAATCTTAATTCAGGAGAAAATAAATTAAGACTGTACTTCGAAGCTGGAAATGCAAACTTAAACTACTTCGAGTTAAAGTAATCATATCAACACATTTAATTATAAAAGCATCTCGATTACGATTGAGATGTTTTTTTTATGGGTTGAAAATCACTTTGGCTCGATATTATCTAAATTAACTTATTGTAACAAATTAATTTTTAAATTAGGATAAGGAATTTAGTAACATTTCGGAAAACTATCTTACTACTTAATAAAACCAAACTATGAATAAAATCTTTCCATTCATTTTTCTTTTCTATACCTCTCTGTTTTTTTCTCAAAGTACGCTCACGGTCTACAGGTCCGATAATCAAAAGCCAATAAAAGGTGCAAAAGTGTATTGCAATGATAAATTATTGGGACAGACCAATGAAAAAGGAATTCTCATTTTTACAACCAAATGTCCAAAAGTAGATGTAGAAATTGATAATTATATCGGTGATGAAGTGGTGGTGGACAAAGTAATGGAAATTGGACTGGATCGGGATAATATCAAAGCTAGCGAAATACAGGGCGTGGTACTTAGTAATCAAAGTGACCCGAGAGCTTTGGCAATTATTGATAAAGTCTTCAGAAGTTTCAAAAACAATTCGCCTAATTCGCTAGATTCTTATTCTTATAGATCATATGAGAAAATGTCTTTTGATGTGGATGAAGACAGTATAAAAGATTACACCAGTTTTTACAACGCCAGACAGGATTCTCTTTCCCGGATCGCGAATCGCAAGCTGCCTAAAAAACAAAAGGAAATAAAAGACTCGATAGAAGGAGAGCAGATGATGGGAATTGCAAGAGACAGCAAACTTTTTCTTTGGGAACGGGCCATGCAGTTTTTGTATTCTAAAAAATATGGTGAAAAAACCAATATTCTTGATAATAGGATCTCAGGCTTGAAAAACCCTGTTTACGAAATGCTGGCCCTGCGTTCCAACAGAGACAAGATCCCGAGAGAGATCTTGCCGGAGAACAGAAGTCTTTACAGATACTTTTTGACAGATTCTATCGAGATAGATGGCAGAGATAATTATGTCATCCGTTTCCGACAGGTAGATTACAAAGTTCCTGTTAACAGAAGAAAATACAACGGCTATCTGTACATCGACAAAGAAACTTATGCCATCAAAAAGATTGAAAGTAATAGTAAAGTCAAAACCGATGGAACGATAACTTCTGTTTGGATTCCTATTAATAACAAATGGTTTCTGAAGACCGAAAATCTTAAAATAAAAATGGGCGTTTCAGAATTCGCTACTGTTGAGAAAAAGGAAAATGAAACTGCCGAAGAAAAGAAAGAACGCTTGGACAAAATCAAAAGATTTGGAAACTATGCTTATATGAAGTCCGATTATTTTGATTTTCAGACACCTGTCGATTTCAAGGCGTCACAGTTCAGTGGTTATACAATGAGCGTGAAGAATGCAGATGGTTCTCTACTAGATCAATATAGAACAGATAGTTTGACCGCAAGAGAAAAACTGACTTATGTAAAAGTGGACAGCTTGGGTAAGAAATATACGTTGGACAGAAAAGTTCGTGTTCTTACATCTTTGTTAAGAGCAAAATTTACGGTTGGGATGGTCGATATCAGTCCATTACAAACCAGATATAACAAGTATGAAGGTTTCCGACCAGGCGCGACTTTTAAACTGAATGAGAAGTTTAATAAATATATTTCTCCCGATGTATATTTAGCTTATGGTTTCAAAGACCGGGGTTTCAAATATGGGGCAGGTGTGGATGTGAGAACCACTTTGGAAAGAAACTCATTTTTCCGTTTCGAGTATTTTAATGATGTGATGGCTTCGGGGAGATTTAGTCAGAATCTTTGGAATGCGAAGATGCAGATCAATAATAACGGCATGTCTATCCAGAATGATAAATACTATAAGTTTAATGGATTCAAATTTGGCTATGAGGTCGATTTGAGTAACTCATTAACATTAAATGTCTCTGCCAAAAAACAAAATGAGGAATCTGGTTATCCTTACGAATTTATGGGGATGTCCAGAAAGTTTGAGAACTTCAGCTCATTAGCAACAATTAAGTTCTCCCCGAATAACCGAAACATTATGACACCTGCGGGAAAATATACCTTTGAACAGAACTTCCCAGAGGTTTTCTTCAATTATGAGCAGGGTTATAAAAGCTTAGGCGGAGAGTTCAATTACAGTCGTTTTGATGTATTGTACACCCATCAGTTCAGAACATCTTTGGGGCTTACGCAGACGAGAGCATTTGGAGGATATTACTTAGGAAAAGCACCGATCTGGCATCTATTCGAGATGGGTGGTCTGGACGGCAATAGCAGTACGGGGATTTTGTCCAATTTCTCTTTGACCAGTTACCTGGGATTTGCAACCATGACCGCCGGGAAATATTTCAATGACAAGTTTGCGGGTTATTACATTACGCACCGTATTCCTTGGTACTTCAAGAGTTTTGGCAAGAGTACATCCAGTTTCGATTTTATTTATAGAGGTGTGATTGGCGATATGAAACATCCGGAATACCATCAGATAGAGAACTTCTCACCTTTGAATCACCTTTATCAGGAAGTTGGATTCGAGTATAATAATTTCCTGAGTTCAAGATTCAATTTAGGATTGTTTTACAGAGTAGGTTATTATGCTACAAGTAATTTTAAAGATAACTTTGGAGTGCAGTTGAAACTTAAGCTGCTTGAGTTTTAAAAATTATTTTATTCTCTCGCGGATTTTGCAGATTAGGCAAATTTAAAATCAGCTAAATTTGCTCAATCAGCGAGATAATTATTTTAATTTAAATAAAAAATGAACGAACTATTCAAACAACAGGTTTACGAAGTGACTAAACTAATCCCAAAAGGAAGAGTTTCTACTTATGGAGCTATTGCTAAAGCGGTTGGTTATCCCAATCATTCCCGCCACGTTGGCAATGCAATGGGTGGTTGTCCAAAGGATGTTCCGGCTCATCGTGTCATCAGTAGTTCGGGAAAATTATCTGTTCCGTCTTTTCGGGAAAGATTAGAAAAAGAAGATGTTGTGGTACAGGAGAATTGGAAAATAAAAGATTTTAAAAAACTATTCTGGAATCCTTTGGATGAGTTGTAAATATATATAATCCCTTAAGTCACTAAGCTTAAGGAATTTTTTTTATTGATTAATGACAAGAATTAATAAAAATTTAGCTCAAAAAATGCCCTTTTGAAAGACCGATGAACAGGGCGTTGGCAGGGGTGGTTTAAAACGTACGTGCCTTTTCTCTAAAACGCACGTACGTTTTGCTTAAAAGGTACGTACGTTTTAAATGAAACCTCCGTGTGTTTTTAATAGATATTTGTAGATTTTTATCTACAGGTTGAAATATTTAATAAAAAATGCTTTTTTGTTTGATTAAAATTTATACTTTTATCTCATTCGATAAGATTAATTTTAATTTAAAAACACAAAAAGATGCCTATTAAATTCAATGTGATCCCAAAAAAGAATCCTCAAAAAAGAGATGAACCTGCAAAGTACTATGCCAATATCGTAGGGGATGGCAAGACCACACTTAATGATCTGGCCAAGCACGCCGGTGCAATGTCCACGGTTTCTAAAGCAGATATCCTTGCAGTATTGGAAAGTACTTTCTCCAAGATCGCCGAAGATATTGCAGATGGCAAGATCGTGTATGTAGGGGAATACTTCACCTTACAGGCCAGCGGTTCCAGCACAGGAGAAGAGAAAGAAAAGAGTGTTACCGCAGCCAACATCAAGAGTGTGAAAGCGGTCTTCCGCCCAGGAAAGATGATCAAAGATACTTTGAAGCTGGCAACCTTCCAGAAGAAAGCGTAACAGATATTGGATAACAACAAAAAGCCATCTCAAATGAGATGGTTTTGTTTTTAATTCCAATATTAAATAACCTGAATTTGGGATAAGGGATTTATTTAAATGATTGTATATCAAATACAAATGCACTATCAATAGCGTCGGGCTTTAGCCCGATGTAAAGATTGTAATTCAAAATCGGCTTCAGCCGAAATTTATGATAAGTTTTAGCTAAAGCTAATCTTCTTTTTCAATCTTTAAAATGGGCTAAAGCCCATTCCTATTGATATTATAAAACTTCTCTTATCCCGAATTCAGGTTAAATATTGCCATTATCAAGATGAAGTTAATAATAAGTCATTTTGAAAACACCCGTTAATTATCTAAATGACCAAGCCATACGAGAGGTGTATCGCTATCACCGATACAGGCTTTTAGAATCTGGTTGCTGGCTTTCTCAAAATTTTCACTATTGCTCATCAAGATCACTGCAATACCTTTTTCAGGGAAAGCTACTGCCAGATTTTGATTGGCCTCACCATGACCGGTATGAAAAAATCCCAGACCATAAGGCGAACGAAATAATCCAACGCCTAATCCCCAGGCCAGTTTGATGGCGTCATTTTCGGATGTCAGGCTGTCTTTCAGGGGTCCAAAACCACGTTTGCTTTTAATAAAGACCTGGGGGGATAACATTTGTTCGGAAAAGTGCTGTGACAATCCTTTTCTCATCATAAGCTGTGCGATGAACAAGGCATAATCATCCGCCGTTGTTGACATAGAGCCTGCAGCACGGCTACTCTCCCGCCTTTCAGATCCGTATTTGCTCCCATCTTTGAAGTAAGCGTAAGAGAAATTATTTTCAAATGCTTTTTCCCATACCATGCTGGTGTGCGTCATTTTGAGTGGCCCGAAGACTTCTTCCCTGGCAATGTTTTCAAGCTTTTTTCCGGTATATTCCTCTATCATGTATCCTAGCAGATTGATGCCTTCGTTAGAGTAATAGAAACGTTCCCCTGGTTTGGCGATTAGGCTTACTTTGTCATTGTACAGATGACGGAGTACAGGCATTCCGGAACTATGGTCCAGCAACATCCTTGGAGTTATCCGCTTAAATGCGACCGTATCCTCTGCCAGATCTTTCCATTTTGGGTATTCTCCGATCGGCCTTTTAAGATAAGTATATACAGGTCTGTCCAGATCTAATATACCTTTATCTGCCAATCGCAGAAAAATATATGCGGACACTGGCTTTGTGAGAGAAGCGCCATACATGACGGTACTGTCGTTCAATGGTTTTTTGTACTCTGTATCTTTATATCCCAAACTCGATACCCATACGAGCTTGTTTTCATTGATGATCGCTACCTGCAGGCCGGTAATATGGCTGCTGTCCACGATGTGGGCTAGTCTTTCCCGGAGCGTCTTTGTAAGGACATGTGTACCGTTGAGATGTTTGACCTGATTGGCCTGTTGTGAATAAAATACAGACACAAAGAAGATGAATGTGAAGATAAATAGTCTTTTCATGTTTAAAAATATTGAATTTTGAGACGCTTCAAGGGGCTTCTACTCATATTAGAAGTCACGGAAATCATTCGTACTTGCGTTATAGATCAGAGCACCTAGGAAACAAGTACAAAGCTAGTAAACAGGGGCTTGTATCCTGACGACAGATACGTGACACCTTTACGTCACCTAATATTTTAGAAGCATTTATCTCAGAAATGAAAAGCTCAGGGGGTATCGGATGGATTGTTTATTCACCGCTCTAATCAGATTGATGCAAGTAAGTACAAGAGCATAGATGTATATCAATAAGACCAAGGAAAAACCTATAGGAAATTCATAGACCATCAATACAATAGCGGGGATAAAAAGCATAGTAATGCTTATCTGGAAATTGATCGTCTCTTTGCCTGTGGAATCATATTCCGGAAGCTCATCTTTCTTCATCCACCACAGAACGGCCGGCAGGATAATATTGAGGATAGGAAAAAACAGACCTGCAAGAGCCAGGATCTGATACAAAGGGACGATTTTGCCAGGCTTCTTGATCTCTTCCAAAGTTAATGATGCTTCTTCAGGCTTCAAAAGATCTTCTGTCTTTACGTCCAGACATTCGGCCAAAAGTTTTAGCGTGGTCAGGTGAGCTTCCACCGTACCTTTTTCGATACGTTGGATGGTTCTGACACTCACTCCGGAAAGTTCGGATAACTGTTCTTGGCTCAGCCCTTTGTTTCGGCGGTAAGTTGCTAATTTGGAAATTGTCATGAAACAAATATATAAAAACAGACACTATTGATATAGTGTCTGCATATATATTAAAAATACGAATGGATATCTTGGATTTATTTAAACGCCTCTATCGCCTTGTTTATCGCCTCGATCTGCTGGTGTATTGTTGGGCTGTTCGGATTTGCTTTTAGTACTTCCATTTTTTTATTTAGTCCATCTTTCAGCATTTGACTGACCATCATTTTGATCTGAGGATTATCGGGCATTTGAGATTTGGCCTGTACAAGAACTTTAGTGATTTTCTCCGTAGCTTTCAAGTTATCAGAAGACATGATCCAATTGTAACCTTCTTCTGCAGACTTACCAAGTGTAGGATCCTGGAATTTGATAAAAGGGTAGAAGGCAACAGTTTGTCCTATCGCAGGCATCTGTTTTTCGATTTTATTCTTCACAATGATCGGAAGTAGCTTAGAGATCAACTCGTCTGATGCACCATTCAAATCAATGTTCTCGATAGAGGCCGCTGCCTTTGATGGATCTAATTCTGCAATTCCTGCCAAAGAAGAACCTTTTACTGCATTAGAAACAGCATTCAGACCTTTTTCATAAATAGAACCATACTTAGCATTTTTAGTTTTTGCTAAAGCTGAGATTGCTGCTGCCTGGACCAAAGTTTTTGGATCGTTGGTAGCCAATTTCTCTACCTCGGCAGTTAATGCTTTTGCTTGATCCGGATTACTCAGATCAAGCAGTTCCAGAGCTTGTTCTCTGATCCTGAAGAACGGGTCTTTAAGCGCAGCAGCCAATAGCTTGATAACCGCAGGGTTTTTAGCATCTGCCTCTTTAATTCCGTTTAAAGCATTGTATTTACTCTTGAATTCTTTTGAACCGGTAAATTGTAATAAATTTTGTTCCGGAGTTTTAGAATCGGTAATGTCAGCAACCAAAATGCCGTCTGCGTTGATATTGATAAGGTCTGGATTCTTCGAGGAATCAAAAGAAAAAGTATTCTTTGCTTTTGCATCTACCCAAACATTGAAACGCTTTGGCTTGCCATTATCATAAACATCAATTGCCAAAGGAAACTCGAAAGGCTGATCCTGGGACTGATTGATGACAACAGTTACCTGTTTTTTTACAGGCTCATAAGTAGAGGTGTAATTTAGTTTTGGGTGTCCGCTTCCGAAATACCATTGATTGAAGAACCAGTTCAGGTCTTTCCCAGACACTTTTTCGAATGATAATCTTAATTGGTGAGCCTCAGCATTTTGATATTCATAGGTTTTGAGATAATCATTCATTCCCGCAAAGAAGGCATCATCACCAAGATAATTCCTCAGCATATGAAGAATTCCGCCACCTTTCTGATAAGTTACAAGGTCGAAAACATCCTCACGAGAAGCATAATCAAACCTTATCAGATCTTTTTTGAAATCCCCGGGATTGTGAAGGTAATTACCTACATCTTCCATCTGGTGATAATCGGCCTGGTCTTTTCCATACTTATATTCGTTCCAAAGGTATTCTGAATAGTTGGCGAAAGATTCGTTAACTGTCAAGTTGCTCCAGCTTTCTGCGGTTACTAAATCTCCGAACCAATGGTGAAACAATTCATGAGCGATGGTATCTTCCCATTTATTTTCGTCAATCAATTGTCCCGGTTTTTGAAGGATATCACTTCCGTGTAGCGTTGCAGTAGTATTTTCCATTGCTCCGGAAACATAATCTCTACCAGAGATCTGTGCATATTTTGCCCAAGGATAATCGTAGCCTAATTTCTTAGAGAAAAACTCGATCATTTCCGGTGTGTTACCGTAGATCTGTTTTGCATAAGGTTCATATTCCTTCTCTATATAGTAATCTACCGGAATATTTCTCCACTTATCTTTCACGACTGCATATTCTCCAACGCCCATAAAGAAAAGATAAGTAGAATGTCTCTTATCCATTACCCAATGGTCTGTTCTCAGGTTTCCCGATTCTTTTTGGGAATCTTTTAGGATTCCGTTGGAAAGCGTGACATATTTATCAGGAACGGTCATATAGATCTCCTGAGTTGTTTTTTGGTTTGATTTGTCAATTGTCGGGAACCAAGCCGAAGAGGATTCTGTTTCACCTTGTGTCCAGATCTGTGTTGGCTTGTCCGGATCTTTGCCTTGGGCATTAATGAAATAAAGACCTTTTGCATCATTGATTGCAGCGCTTCCAGCTTGCTTCACTTCATTTGGACGAGCTGTATATTTGATATAGACCGTGTAATCCTGATTCTTTTGATAAGTTTTATCAAGCGTGATCTTCAGCTCATCATTTTTATAATCATATTTCAATGGCGACTTTGAACCGTTTTTATCCAAAGATACTTCGTGGATCAGCATTCCTTTTGCATCAAGGATCAGTTCGTTGGTTGGATAAAAGAAAGGACTTGCGGTCAACCATTCCTCGCCATTCATTTGTTCTTTCTGATAATCGAAATTGACTTTCAGTTTGGTATGTTTTAGCTCTGTCGTTTTGGTATGGGTTGCTCTGTAAACAGGATTTCTTCCCGAAGTTTCTGTTTGAGCAAAGATGGTATTTGAATTAAATATAGCACCCAGAAAAAGTGCAGCAATGAATATTTTCTTCATTTTATTGAATTATATCGTTGATTTATTTTAAAAGAGATAAGTGTTTGTTTTTAAAGGAATGTTACAAAAAAAAGCGGGAAATTCCCGCCTAATTTATATCGCCACCGGCGCCTTGATCCCAGGATGCGGGTCATAATTTTCCAAAGTGAAATCCTCAAAATCAAAATCAAAAATATCTTTGATCTCAGGATTGAGCTTCATTTTCGGCAATGCTCTTGGCGCTCTTGAAAGTTGTTTCTGAACCTGCTCAAAATGATTGTTATAAATATGAACATCACCAAAAGTGTGAACATAATCACCAACTTCAAGTCCTGTAACCTGAGCAACCATCATCAATAAAAGCGCATAACTCGCAATGTTGAAAGGAACGCCCAAGAAAACATCCGCACTTCTTTGGTACAACTGAAGTGATAATTTTCCATCAGCCACATAAAACTGAAACAAAGCGTGACAAGGTGCCAAAGCCATATTCGGGATTTCAGCAGCGTTCCAAGCAGAAACTATCAATCTTCTGGAATCCGGATTTTTTTTGATTTGCTCGATGACTTCAGAAAACTGGTCAACGACTTTTCCATCGGCTCCATTCCAGCTTCTCCATTGAGCTCCGTAAACTGGTCCTAAATTTCCGTTTTCATCTGCCCATTCGTCCCAAATGGAAACGCCGTTGTCTTTCAGATATTTAGTATTCGTATCTCCTTTGATAAACCATAGCAACTCATAAATAATAGATTTCAAATGAACTTTCTTTGTTGTAACTAAAGGGAACCCTTTGGACAGATCGTAACGTAACTGGTAACCAAAAACACTGCGTGTTCCTGTTCCTGTTCTGTCGGTTTTATCGGTTCCGTTATCTAAAATATGCTGAAGCAGATCAAGGTAGTTTTGCATTGCGAAAAAATTATCAGCTTCAAATTTAGAAAAAACAAATCTTAAAATCTTCATTTCAAACTTAAAGTTATCCATATCAATACGATTTCGATTTTCTATCATAAAAAAAAAGCATTCACTTTTAATGAATACTTCAAATAATTTTATTTTTCTAGATCTTAAACCGCCGTATAGCCACCGTCAACAAGATAATAACCTCCCGTCATAAAAGACGACTTATCAGAACTTAAGAAAAGAACCAATTCTGCGACTTCTTCCGACTTTCCAAGTCTTCCCATCGGGTGTTTTGCGATCAAAGCTTTTTTATGTTCTTCATCAAGCTGATTCAAAAGCGGCGTATCAATATAACCAGGTCCAACAGCATTACAACGGATATTTTTTTGTCCGTATTCCGCACCAATGTTTTTCGTTAAACCAACAACTGCGTGTTTTGTTGAAGTATATGCTGAAGAAAGTGGCGCCGCAACTGTTCCGTGGATGGATGCGATATTAACGATAACACCGCCGCCGTTTTTCTGCATTTGGGTTAATTCATATTTACATCCGTAAAAAACACCATCAAGATTGATGTCAATTACTTTCTTCCAACCATCCAAAGAATAATCTCCGGTTTGATTAGCTTCACCACCAATTCCCGCATTGTTGCAGGCAATATCCAATCTTCCGTAAGCTTCAACGGTCGCATTTACAAGCGCTTCAACTTGCTCTGGATTTGAAGTGTCTGCTTTTACAAAAGTCGCTTCTCCACCTTCGGACTTGATTTGTTCAACTACTGATTTTCCGTGTTCTTCATTGATGTCGGAAACGATAACTTTTGCGCCTTCTTTAGCGTATAATTTTGCGATAGCAAGTCCAATTCCTGAACCTGCGCCCGTAACCAAAGCTACTTTATTGTCTAGAATTTTCATAATAAATGAAATTTTAATTTGTTTATTGATGCTCTATTTAAAGCAAAAATGATGCAAAGCAAATGGGTCTGACAGTTAATTATTTCTTAAATGTTTCACATTGAATCAATGGTGAAATTTCTCATCGAAACAATTTTGACTTTCTTCTATAAAATCCCTCGGTTCGTCTATTAGATTTGATATTATTTTCTATATGGAACAACTTTGTTCCCGTAAAACGGACGAACAATGCAAAAATATCTCATCATAACGCTTTTCCTCGGAATCCTTACTCCGGCTCAAAAAGTATGGACACTTGAGGATTGTCTTGATTACGCTGTGCAAAATAACATCACCGTAAAGAAAACGGTTTTGGACAAGACGACCGCATCGTTGAATTATCAACAGCAGAAGAACAACAAACTTCCGACAATTTATGGGACAACTTCTTTGGGTTTGACGAATGGTTCCAGCATCGACCCTATTACGAGTTCATTTGTGAATCAGAATATTTTGTCAAATAGTTTTGGTTTAAGTGGAAATATGACGATTTATCAAGGGAATAAATTGAATCTTCAAATCGAACAGAACAAAATGATTCTCGACCAGTCCTCATTATATCAGAAACAAGCTGAAAACAATATCGTTCTGAATGTTCTGAATGCTTATCTCCAATCTTTATATTATTATGAAGGCATTGAAAGTGCAAAATATACAGCAAGTTCTTCCGCTCAGGAATTGAAACTGACTCAAACCAAATTTAAAAACGGAGCAATCTCAAAATTGGACTTGGCAGATGTTGAAACTCAGGATGCGCAGAATCAATACACGGTTGTGAACAGCGAAAACCTTTACAACCAGCAGGTTTTGAAACTGAAACAATTATTGGAACTCGACCCAAGTGTTGATTTTCAAATTGAAAAAATAAAACTGACCGATTTAATGGAATCAATTCCGGACAAGCAACAGGTTTTTGCTAAAGCGATAGAAAATCTTCCGGATTTGAAAATTTATGATTCCCAAAACGAGATTCTTGCAAAAGCACTTCAAATCACAAAAGCTGGTTACAAACCGACACTTTCTGCAACGGCAGGTTTGAATACAGGTTTTACAAGCACTCAGGATTACAGTTATTTAAATCAAATTAAGAATAATTTCAATAAATCAGTTGGTTTATCTCTGAACATTCCGATTTTCTCGAAAAAGCAAAATGACACGAATGTCAAATTAGCTCAAATCGATATCGAACAGAATAAACTCGATAAAATCAGTGCGAGCAAGACTTTGTATTCATCCATCGAAACAGCTTGGCAAAACGCCATCGCGAATCAGGCTCAGCAAAAATCTTCCAAAGTAGCGAGAGACAATGCGAAACTCGCTTATGATTTGGCAAGTAAAAAATATGAATTCGGAGGTTTGACAACAACGGAATTGGCTGTAAGCAGAAACACTTATTTGACGAATGAACAAACTTACCTTCAGTCAAAATATATGTCGGTTTTGTACACTCAACTGCTGAATTTCTATCAAGGAAAAACATTAACTGCCAATTAAAAATAACAGGAAAAACATCAAGATTATGAATCCAAAATATAAAAAATACTTCAAAAATTCTATTATCGTTCTTGTTTCGGCGATTGTTATTTTCTTCGTTTACAAATATTTTACAACAGAAAAAACGAGCAATATAGCAG
The DNA here is from genome assembly GCF_900102265.1 of Epilithonimonas hungarica. Taxonomy (GTDB): domain Bacteria; phylum Bacteroidota; class Bacteroidia; order Flavobacteriales; family Weeksellaceae; genus Epilithonimonas; species Epilithonimonas hungarica. The sequence continues at coordinate 1,209,505 of NZ_FNBH01000001.1, forward strand.
TTCAAACGGTAAAATTAACGAAGCAGAATGTTACAACCTCAGTAACTGCGACCGGAACTGTAGAACCGGTTGACCAAGTAGATGTGGGAACGCAGGTTTCAGGAATTATCAATAATATTTATGTTGATTATAATTCTCAGGTTAAAAAAGGTCAGCTTTTGGCAGAATTGGACAAAACCAATCTTCAGGAATCTGTGAACAATGCTTTGGCGCAATACAATGCATCGTTGAACGAACTGAATTACTACCAGCAAAACTTTAATCGTCAAAGTAATATGTTCAAATCCGGAGTGATTAGCAAGGCAGATTACGAGCAGGCTTCTTATCAGGTTAAAAATTCTCAAGAAACCGTAAGCCAAAGAAAAACAGCTTTGGCACAGGCTAGAACCAATTTGAGTTATGCCAATATTTACGCTCCGATTGACGGAATTATTTTGAGCAGAGAAGTGGAAGAAGGACAAACTGTACAGGCAAGTATGACGACGCCAACCCTTTTCACCATCGCAAAAGATATTACCAAAATGCAGGTGGAAGCGGATGTGGATGAAGCAGATATAGGCGGAGTAGAAGTTGGTCAACGTGTGAGTTTCACGGTTGATGCCTATCCTCAGGAAGATTTCAGCGGTCGGGTTCGTCAGGTTCGTTTGTCAGCAACTACAGAATCGAATGTTGTGACTTACACCGTAATCATCGACGCAGATAATCCTGAACAAAAATTGAAACCAGGATTGACTGCAACCATCACAATTTTCACTCAGGAATTAAAAGATACCAATACAGTTCCGGCTTCGGCAATCGCTTTCAGTCCTGATAAGGAAACTTTGCAGAAATACTATCAGCAAAATCAAATCACGGCAAAAATTCCTGAAATCAAAACAGGAAAAAATAAAGAAAAATACATTTGGATTAAAAATAATGACGGAAGTCTTTCCCAGAAACAAATCACAATCGGAATCAATGACGGAATCAATATTCAGGTTGTCAACGGACTTTCAGGAAACGAACAAATCGTAACCTCACTAGACGAACAAACAGAACCTGTAGCAAAATTTGAATCCGACGGAAGCAGTCCGTTTATGCCAAAAAGACCAAGCAATAACAACAAAAAATCAAGTTCAAACCAAGGTCCACCGAATTAAAATTTGTCTTAATTAAATTTCTCGCAAATCAAGCAGATTCAGCAGATTTCCAACAAGGAATTTATTTAAAATCTGCAAAATCAATTAAATCTGTGAGAAATTAAAAAGTCTAAAATCTTGGTTCTTGAATCTAAAAATCTAAAGATATGAAACCCATCATCAAAATAGAAAACTTGAAACGCGAATTCAGAATGGGCGACGAAATCGTTCACGCTTTGAAAGGCATCGATTTGACTATCAACGAAGGCGAATTTGTGACGATTATGGGAACCAGCGGTTCGGGAAAATCAACATTCCTCAATGTTTTGGGATGTCTAGACCAGCCAACTTCAGGAACTTATGAGCTGGACGGCGTTTTGGTAAAAGATTTAAACAAAAACCAACTTGCGGAAATCAGAAATACCAAAATCGGATTCATATTTCAATCATACAATTTATTGGCTAGAACCAGCGCGCTGGAAAACGTAGAGTTGCCTTTGCTCTACAATTCCAAAGTGTCTGCGGAAGAGAGAAGGGAGCGCGCTGTGAAAGCCTTGAAACAGGTCGGTTTAGAAAGCAGAATGGGACACGTTCCGAGCCAGCTTTCCGGCGGACAACAGCAGAGAGTTGCGATTGCGAGAGCCTTGGTCAATCATCCGATAATCCTTTTGGCAGACGAGGCAACAGGAAATCTCGACACTAGAACGTCTTATGAAGTGATGAATCTTTTTCAGGAACTCAATGACCAAGGAATCACGATTGGATTCGTAACCCACGAGGACGATATTGCGAGATTCAGCAAACGAACCGTGATTTTGCGAGACGGAATCATCAAAGAAGACAAACAGGTAAAAAACCGACTGATTGCCAAAGATGAATTAATAAAACTTCCAAAAACAGAATGAATATAAAACTTATTCAATTATTATATTAATCAACAATGAAGAGGAACTAATGAAGTTAACTTTTTGCAAAACCGAAATGCAGACGAAAATGAAGATGCAATGAAGAAAGCAAATGAAACCGAAAATGAAAAGACAATGAAGAAGCTGGTTTTGCAAAAAGTTTTTTAAAATAATCATATAACCCGAAGGGTTCAATATCAGTAGCCGTAGGTGAAACCTATGGAATCCAATATGAAAAATCACGAATTAAAAATGTGAAAAAATAATCAAAATGAATTTCACTAATTTATTAAAAATAGCCTGGAAAGCCATTCTCCTCAACAAAACCAGAGCAATGCTGACAATGCTCGGAATCATCATTGGTGTGGCTTCCGTGATTGCAATGTTGGCAATTGGAGAGGGTTCCAAAGAAAGCATCAAAAAGAACATTTCAAGTATGGGCGCGAACCTCATCACGATTCGTCCAGGAGCGGGAATGATGGGCGGAGTTCGTTCTGACCCTTCTGCGATGCAGACTTTGACTTTGGCAGATTACAATGTTCTTAAATATCAAGCCAAACTCATCAAAGAAATTTCGCCTTTGGTCAACGGGAGCGGACAAAGTATCGCTGGTTCCAATAACTGGCCAACTTCAATTTATGGCACTTCTCCAGAATATCTTAAAATCCGAGATTGGGGCGTAGATGAAGGCTCTATGTTCACAGAAGACGACATCGAATCGTATGCGAAAGTTGCCGTTATCGGGAAAACTGTTCAGGAAAATCTCTTCCCGAATGAAGATCCGATTGGAAAAATGATTCGTTTCAAAAATATTCCGTTCAAAGTGATTGGTGTTTTGAAAGAAAAAGGCGAAAATACATTTGGGCAAGACCAGGACGATATTATCATTGCGCCTTACACAGCGGTTCAGAAAAGGATTTTGGCTCAGACCTATCTTCAGTCGATTGTGGCTTCTTCTCAAAGTGAGGAAGATTCTGAAAACGCAGTGAATGAAATCAAATCCATTATGGAAAATCAGCACAAGATAAAACCTGATGAAGACAACGATTTCAACGTTTCTTCTCAACAGGAAATCATTTCAATGTTCAGTTCAACCAGCGAAATGCTGACGATTCTTTTGGTTGCGATTGCAAGTATTTCCTTATTGGTCGGCGGAATCGGAATTATGAATATTATGTACGTTTCCGTAAAAGAACGAACCAAAGAAATTGGTCTGAGAATGGCGATTGGCGCAAAAGAAAATGATATTCTGATGCAGTTTTTGATAGAATCGGTTTTGATTTCCATCACAGGCGGAGTTCTCGGAGTTTTGATTGGCTTGATTTCTACATTTTGTATTCAGCAATTTGCAGGCTGGCCGGTAAGTGTTACTGCGAGTTCAATTGTGATTTCCTTTGTAGTTTGTACAATTACAGGTGTGTTTTTCGGTTGGTATCCTGCGAGAAAAGCGGCGCAGAGTGACCCGATTAATGCATTGAGATACGAATAATCGTTGATGGTTTTTGGTTGATAGTTGTTAGTAATTTTAAAAATGAAAAAGAATTATGCTGGAAAAAATTTTAAATTCACTTCTTGAAAACTTTCACAAATCCAATATTTTTAAGGGTTTGAATAAATTCAAGTTTTAAAAAATCAACAATGTGTCTGAATTTATTTAAGTTATTTTCTCGCTGATTTAACAGATTTTTTAAATGACAATATTTGAAAATCTGCGTAATTTGCATAATCTGCGAGAGCTTTTAACAAATTTAAAAAATTCTAATCTGCAATTTTTTAATCTAATTTAAAAATGATAAACCTTAAAAATAAAAACCTCGAAATCAGCCTTCATCTTTTGATTTGGCTGGTTTTGTTCTTTCTTCCTGCGGCGTTCACCATTGGTTCGGAGACGGATTGGAGTGCAATTTTCAGACACTTTTGGTTGCAGTTGTTTTTCCTTGCGATTATATTTTATCTCAATTATTTTATCATTGTAAAATGGCTTTTTGAAGATAAGAGATTGTGGTTTTTCACATCCAATTTTTTACTGCTTGTCATACTTATCGTTGTTAAAAGCCAGATTTTCGAACTGCTTGAGCCAGACCGACCAAAAATGTTGGGAAAACGTCCACCAGAAGGGATGCGTTATTTTTTCGATTTCCTTATTTATCTGATTCCTGTCGCGTTTTCGATTGCTATTAATGCCAGTAAGAAAATGCAGAAAGCAGAAGAAATGAAAATCGAGGCTGATAATATCAAACTTCAATCTGAACTTAAACATCTGAAATATCAATTACAACCGCACTTTTTCTTTAATTCGCTTAATAATATTTATTCCTTAATTGATTTTGATTCCGAGAAAGCGAAACAAAGTGTCCACAGCTTGAGTAAATTGATGCGACATCTTTTATACAAAACCGATGTTGATAAAATCAGCCTTTCAGAAGAAATTGATTTTTTGAATAAATATATCGACTTAATGTCATTAAGATTGAATGACAAAACGAAAGTTTACACCAATTTTCCATCGAAAATTCCAAGTTTGGAAGTTGCTCCGTTGTTATTTATTTCGATTGTGGAAAATGCTTTTAAACACGGTGTTTCTGCGACTCAGCATTCGGATATCAGTTTTAAAATGGAAATTGTTGAAGACGAAATTCACTTTACAGCTTCCAATTCCAATTTTCCCAAAACCGATACAGACAAAAGCGGTTCAGGAATTGGCGTCGAGAATTTACAGAAAAGACTTAACTTGCTTTATCCTGAAAAACATGAGTTTCATTCCTGTCTGAATGACGGGATGTACATTGCGGAAGTAAAATTGAAAACAAAATAGTTAGAGTTTTGTCATTCCGAGGAACGAGGAATCTCTACATTAATAATTAGATTCTTCACTACATTTCATTTCGTTCAGAATGACAATATTCAAAAATAATCAAAAATGAAAAAAATAACCTGCCTAATTGCCGACGACGAACCAATGGCGTTGAACTTAATCGAAAGTTATGTTCTGAAAACACCTTTTCTGGAACTGAAAGCCAAATGCAACAACGCCATCGAAGCAATGCAGGTCTTGGAAGAACAAAAAGACATCGATTTGTTTTTTCTCGATATTCAAATGCCTGATTTGACAGGTTTGGAATTTTCAAAACTGCTTCCTCAAAATAGCAGAGTGATTTTCACAACGGCTTTTGACCAATATGCAATTGATGGTTACAAAGTGAATGCTTTGGATTATCTGTTGAAACCTTTTGATTATAATGAGTTCCTAAACGCTTCCACAAAAGCCAGAAATTATTTTGAATCTCAGCAATCTGTTTCAGTTACAAAACCGGAAAGAAAACAAGAATTTTTCTTCGTAAAATCGGAGTACAAACAAATCAAAATCAGTTTTTCTGAAATCCTTTATATCGAAGGTTTGAAAGATTATGTGAAAATTTATTTGAAAGATAATCCAAAACCAATTCTAACTTTGATGAGTCTAAAAAAACTCGAAGAAGAATTGCCTTCGGATAATTTTATGAGAATTCATCGTTCTTTTATCATTGGTCTCGACAAAATAGAAGCGATTGAAAGAAATCACATCGTCATCGGAAAAGAACAAATTGCAATTGCTCCAAATTACAAAGATTCGTTGATGGAATATATTGGAGGAAAGAGTTTATAAATTCCCCTCCTTTGGAGGGGTGTCAATTCGCCTAAGGCGAATTGACGGGGTGGTTTATAAGATATCCACAATCCTCTGATTCATATTATTCAAAGAAAAAACGTCATCTTTCTGTTTCCCGTTCATCACTTTTGCGAGCGGAGATTCCTGTGAAATACAGATGATTTTTTGATTTTCAAAAGTGATTTCGCCTAAAGAAACAGAAATGAAAAACAAACCTTTTTCCGTCTTTACAATCGCTCCTTTTTCCACTTTATCAGAAGGTTTTGGCAGGACAGTTTTAAGGAAATCCTTTTGCTTCAAAATCTCATTCAACTGAACTTGTAAGTTGTTGATTTCCTGCTGCAGCATTTCTCTTCCGGTTTCGTATTTGTCGCCCATTGAGCTTTTTGTATCGTTGCTGGATGCACGGGTTTCTGAAATTAGTTTCTCGAAATTTTGGATTTTTTCGGAAAGCTTTTGTCTAATGATTTTTATTAATTCTTCTTTATTCATTTTTAATTACCAAAGTCAATCCCAATTTCTCAGCTTCATTGATGACGAATTCTCTTGCTTCGATCTTATCATTTTGAATCTCGCCTTCCAAAATCGCTTCCTTCACTTTTTCTTTAAGAATTCCTATTTCTCTGCCAGGATTTAAACCGAATAATTCCATGATCTCTTCTCCTGAAATTGGTGGCTGGAAATTACGAACCTGGTCCTTTTCTTCAACTTCTTTGATTTTCGTGGCAACGTATTCAAAATTCTTTTTGAATTTGGCTTGCTTAGAATAATTCTTGGTCGTGATGTCGGATTTGCATAATGTAAATAAATCTTCCAAATCTTCCCCAGAATCGAAAAGCAAACGTCGCAGCGCAGAATCCGAAGCGTCATCCGTAATCAACGCAATTGGCCTGGCGTGCATTCTTACGAGTTTTTCTACGTATTTTTGTTCCTGTCCAAGCGGAAGTTTCAACCGCTTGAAAATTGATTTTATCATTTTGGAACCCAGAAATTCGTGACCGTGAAAAGTCCAGCCTATTCCTTCAACAAATTTTTTCGTCGGCGCTTTTCCGATGTCGTGGAGTAGTGCTGACCAACGAAGCCAAAGTTTATCCGTATTTTCAGAAATATTATCTACAACTGCTAATGTGTGGTAAAAATTATCTTTATGCGTTTGTCCATCAATATCTTCGATACCTTTTAATGCTGTTAATTCGGGAAGAATATATTTTAAAAGTGAAGTTTCTTCTAATAATTTTAATCCTTTGGAAGGTCTATCGGAAAGCATTATTTTATTAAACTCCACCATAATTCTTTCCATCGAAACAATCTTCATTCGTTCCGCTTCGTCTTTTATGGCTTTCAAAGAATTTTCTTCGATTTCGAAATCCAAAGTTGTGGCAAAACGAATGGCTCTCATCATTCGCAAAGGGTCATCAGAATAAGTTTGATGAGGTTCCAAAGGCGTTCTCAGAATTTTATTGGACAAATCCTGCATCCCACCAAATGGGTCAATCAGTTCTCCGAAATTATCTTTGTTAAGGGAGATCGCCATTGCATTGATGGTGAAATCTCTCCTTTTTTGGTCGTCTTCCAAAGTTCCTATTTCCACCGACGGTTTTCTCGAGTCCTCACTGTAACTTTCTTTTCTGGCACCTACAAATTCCAGTTCCAGTTCTTTATAACGAAACATCGCCGTTCCATATGTTTTGAAAACCGCTACTTTTGTTTTCGGGTCAATTTCCTGGGCGATGCTTTCCGCAAGTTCTATCCCGCTGGATTCTGTAACGAAATCGATGTCGGTCGGTGCTTTTCTTTGCATCAGCAGATCTCTTACGAATCCGCCAACTGCATAAACGGATTGTCCGTTTCTGTCGGCAACTTCAGAAATGATTTTGAAAAGTTTAAGATTTTTATTTTGGTTTAAGTTTATAAACATTACTAAAATTAAGAAATGAAATCCTTATATATAAGGACTCCTTTATTAAGGTACAAAGATAATTGTTTTTAAAGTTATCGCCTTGTTTATTGAAAATCAGGACTTTTTGTCTTTTTTAGCTTGTTTGAGCTATTGAAAATCAGACATTTTGCTATAAAAATAGGAGCGGTATTCTTTTTGAGATTATGGTAAATACAAAAAGTAGTTTTTTTTCATAGTTTATTTTTCCGGCGGATGGTCTTGCAAGAGCTCATCCGCTGGTTTTTTTATTCACGAAGAACTTTGATTTGATTATTATTCCAGACTTTGATGACGGACGAACCGGAAAATTCCGAGATCTTATCTTGATTGTCTTCTACAATATGATCAACCGCACTTTTTATTTCCTCAGAAATGTCACTGAATTTCATTGGTGATTTTTGTCCGCTAAGATTTGCAGAAGTTGAAACCAATGGTTTATTGAGTTTTGAGATCAGTTTTTTGCAGTAATCATTCCTTACGATTCGGATTCCGACGCTTCCATCTTCCGCCAACAACTCTTTGGGAAGATTTTTTGGATTTTCATAAACTATTGTTACGGGCTTCTCACTGAGGTCGATGATTTGCCAGGCCATTTCCGGTACATCCACCAGGTCCTGTAGCCTTTTTTCGGACTCGACTAGTATAATAAGAGACTTATTCGGTTCCCTTTTTTTGATTTCGAATATCTTTTTGATCGCCTCCGGGTTGGTTGCATCACAGCCAATTCCCCAGATGGTATCTGTAGGGTAAAGTATAGTTCCGCCGGATTGTAAAATTTCTATTGCTTGTGTAAGATCCATTTCGGTGCAAATTTTGGGGAAAATCAAATATTAATGACTGTTAAGGTTGTTAATGTCATGATTTACAGTTGTTTGTTTGTTTTTGTGTGATTTGGCAGATAAAATTATCTATTGCAAATTTAACAAATAATGAACAGATTTTTAAAAAGTATTAACCTGTTAAACTTGATTTAACATAATCTCTGTTTTCGTAATGCTTAATTAAAGAATATTTAAAATTTCACATACATTCGGATTGCTTTCCATATCATTTCTTTGGCAACGAAGAAAAAAGGAAAGTAAAAAATGAAAGCAAAAACTATAAGCATCAGTGCTTTGTTTCTTTGTATGCCGATGTCTCTTTTATTGGCACAAAATACCCAGGATACACTAAAGGGTGAGAAGAAGATCGACGAGGTGAAGATCATCGGTAATTCTAAAAAAGGTAGTGAGTCAAACATCATCACCACTCAGAAAAAAGCAGTAGAAGTCATTGAAAGGGTTGGTTCTGTCCAACTTGAAAAGCAAGGGATTGGTGATGTTTCTGTGGCGGTTACGAAAGCAACAGGTTCTCAAAAGCAAGAAGGAAGTGGACAGATCTTTATCCGTGGACTTGGAGACAGAAACAATTCGACAACTATCAACGGTCTTCCAATTCCATCCAACGACCCGATGTACAAGAATCTTGATCTATCCATTATCAAAACGGATATGATAGACTTCGTAGGTCTGGAAAAAGTTTATCAACCAAAACTATGGGGCGATATGTCTGGAGCCAATGTTGATATAGTAACCAAAGTTTACACAGGAAAACCATATTTCAAAGTCAATTTAGGATCTTCTGTCAATACAAATGCAATTCGTAAAAATAATTTTTACCTTCAAGACGGTCCCGATTATTTTGGATTCAAGCAGATCAACAGACCTTCCAACGCTCGATTAGCGACACAAGGCTACGCATTCTCTACATCTTGGAACAACAAGGAGAGATTGACGCCAATAAATTCTAATCTGGGAGTTGATTTCGGAACTAATTTTAAAATCGGAAGCCAAGGCAGACTGAGCATTTTTGGCTACGGATCTTTTGACAACGATTATACTTTTGTAGAAGGTACCATCGGTTCATCTTACAACAACACAGGTTCTGCATTGAAAGACCTTTACGGACAAGAATACAGATACCTGACCAATACGACTGGCCTATTGAATGTCAACTACAGAATCAATCCTAATCATTCTATCAATTATAGTTCTAATTACATACACACGACCGAACAAAAACTTGGAAATTACAGCGGATACATACGTGATGTGAATGAACTTCTAAATGAAAATCAGGAAAGAATCGAGGTTGCAAATCTGAGAAGAGCTTTGTACAAGACCAATGATCTTTTCATCAATCAGCTTCGTGGTGAGCATAAATTGTCTGACCCTTTAAAAATCATTTGGAACGTTGGTTACAACAGATTGGACAGCAGAAGACCAGATAGACAGCAGAATATCTCTGTGTTCAATACAGAAACTGGAAATAACTATTTTGCTAATAGTAATCCTGGTGCAAACCAAAGATACTTCGATAAGTTAATAGAAAACGATTACGTAGGTGATCTTCATGCAGAGTACAATTTTTCAGATGACCTAAAAGTGACTTTAGGCTACAGCGGAAGGATGAAGGACAGCGATTTCCGAGCATATCAGTACAACTTCAGGATTCTTCAGCCGCAGGGGAACTACTATTTGGATCCTCAAAACTACGATGGATTCTTTAATTTGAATAATTACAGCACAGGAAATCTCTTTCAGATCTCAACATTTTGGGGTGATATCAAAGATCCTCAGCAAGCTTTAAAACCACAATATTACCAGTCCAAATTGTTCAACAACGCAGGTTATGCGAATATAGAGTACAAGTTTAATGATAAGTTTACAGGACAGTTAGGTCTTCGTTATGATAACTTGGATCAGGAGATCACCTACATGACAGCGATCTTCTCGAATGGCGGGATTATCAATAAAAATTATTCAAAACTACTTCCATCACTTAATCTAAAGTATGCTGTAAATGATAAGAATAATCTAAGATTTTCAGCGTCCAAAACTTACACTAAACCACTTTTGATAGAGCTTGCTCCGTACGAATACGAAGAAATAGATGAGTTGAGTTTTGGAAACGTGGACTTGAATCCTGCAGACAATTACAATGTGGATTTGAAATGGGAATGGTTCCCGAACAGAAGTGAGGTGATTTCCGTAACTGCTTTTGGGAAATATATAATTGATCCTATTGCCAGGGTAACTGTTAACTCATCATCCAACTCGGTTTCGTTCGTCAACACTGGAGACAGCGGGAGGGTTTTCGGGGTAGAAGCAGAGGTGAGAAAGGATCTTTATCAGGTCAACAATACACGTTTCTATACATTCCTTAATGCTTCATATATCAATTCGCAACAGGACTTGAACAATGATAAAGTTGTTGCAGAAAATCCAAACTCCAGGGTTTCTGTAGATTTTATCAAAGATAAAGACAAGATGCAGGGTGCATCAGATTTCCTTGCCAACGTGAATTTAGGTTGGGAACAAAAATGGGGTGATAAGAACGCATTCGATTTTGTACTTTCTTACTCTTACATTTCAGACAACATCTATGCATTGGGATATCAGACCAAAGGAAATATTGTGGACAAATCGATCAATACTTTGGATGCCATCCTAAAACTGAAGTTTGCTAGCGGATTAGGGATATCATTTACTGGTAGAAATCTTATCAATCCAGATTACAAAAGAGTCCAGGCCAACGATAACGGTGATGTGACGGTAAGAAGTTTCAAAAAAGGAATGAATTACGGTGTAGGATTCTCCTACGAATTTTAAAGGATCAAAAAAATAACTTATAATAAATAAATCAAAAAAAAATGAAAAAGTCTTATTTAAAATTGATTGCGGCAGCATTCATTATTTCAACAACAGCAGTATCTTTTGTAGCTTGTAGCGATAACGATGATGATGAGATCCCAGTAGTATCGCCTACAGGTATTGCTTCTAATCCAAATGATTTCAAAGGTGAAGTGAAATCAGGCGAAACAGTAACACTTGATGCTACTAAAGTTTATAAAATTACAGGTTCAGTTATCGTACGCGATGGTGGGAAATTGGTGATCCCTGCAGGAACAAAATTAGAAGCTTCAGGTGGTACCTCAGCTTTTGTAGTAGTTGAGCAAGGTGGTCAGATCTTTGCAAACGGTACGGCTACTGCTCCAGTAGTTTTCACATCTCCTGCTGCAACTCCAGGAAGTTGGGGTGGTGTAGTACTTTGCGGTAGAGCACCTATCAACAAAGGAACTACGGCAACTTCAGAAGTTGGTAATGCGACTTATGGAGGAACAGTTGCAAATGATAACTCGGGATCTTTGACATTTGTTAGAATCGAGTACGCTGGAGCTATCTTCACAGGTGAAAAAGAATTCAACGGACTTTCTCTTTTTGGAGTTGGTAACGGAACAAAAATAGACAACGTTTCTATGGTAAACGGTTCTGATGATGGTATCGAATTCTTCGGAGGAACAGTGAACGTATCAAACATTGTATCTTTTGGAAACGAGGATGATGCTTTTGACTGGACAGAAGGGTGGAACGGAACTGCAACAAACATCTACGCAAAAAGAAGAGCAAATGGTGTCGGTAACAGAGGGATTGAGGCAGACAACAACGCAAACAACAGAGATGCGAATCCAAGATCGAACCCAACCATCAAAAATGCAACTTTCATAGGATCTACTTCTGGGGAAGCGGACGGAATGAAATTGAGAGAAGGGACTTACGCTTCAATTGATAATGTTGTATTGTCCAACTGGACTACAGGAATCAATGTAGAGCACGATCAGTCTGTGGCTTACTTCAATGGAACTAACAAAATCACGAAAGTGAAATTTGATAATGTAGCCACAAAAGCATCTGTTAAAGCAACTTCGGGAAGCGCAGCTGCTACATTATTGCCAAACACTTATACAGAGGATGCTTCTGCAACTGGTGCTGGAAACGGAACATCTACGCCAACTTGGGCTTCTGGATGGGCAGGATTATAAAATTTCTTTTTTCTTCATATCAAATCAAATTTATTTGAGCCCGCAATTCATTTGCGGGCTTTTTTTGCCTAAATTAATTTAGAATTTAATAGGAGTAATGTCAGTTATGATACTACCAGTGGCGGACATATTTTTACTCTTGGCGGTTGTAATATTACCTTTGGCGACTATACTTTTATCATTGGCGTTGACAAAATTACCGATGGCGAATATACTTTTACTCTTGGCGATTATAATGCTACCAGTGGCGGACATACTTTTGCCATTGGCGTTGACAAAATTACCGATGGCGGACATACTTTTACTCTTGGCGGTTGTAATATTACCTTTGGCGACTATACTTTTATCATTGGCGTTGACAAAATTACCGATGGCGAATATACTTTTACTCTTGGCGATTATAATGTTACCAGTGGCGGACATACTTTTGCCATTGGCAATTATAATGTGACCAATACCGATCATAAAGTGGGCACAGTCAGTAAAATATATTTGGATCCTAAAATGTGAGAATGAGAAAATCTGCCCCAATCCGAAACATCTGCGAAAAATTATCCCAATTAAAAAAACATTTCCCGAAATTTGAATCATCAAATATCAAATATGAACATCATCCTAGCATCCACATCCACACTCTTCGGAGAGCAATATCTGGAATACCTCAAACCGGAACTGGAAAAACTTTATAACGGGATCGACGAGATCATTTTCATCCCATTCGCCAGACCCGGCGGCATCTCCCATGAAGATTATACAACTAGAGCAAAGGACTTTTTCGCTACAATCAATATCAATGTCAAAGGCCTTCATAAGTTTGAAGATAAAATAGAGGCGATCAACTCTGCTCAAGGATTTTTCACAGGTGGAGGAAACACATTTCTTTTAGTAAAAACATTACACGAATTAAAATTAATGAAGGTATTGAAGGAAAATATAGAATCGGGAAAACCATATCTTGGTTGCAGCGCGGGAAGTAACATCGGTGGGATCAATATGAAGACGACGAATGATATGCCGATTGTCTATCCACCGAGCTTCGATTGTATGGGATTGGTTCCGTTTAACATTAACCCACATTATCTGGATTCCAATCCCGGGATCAGACACAATGGAGAAACCAGGGAAACCAGGATCAAAGAATTCCTTACTCAAAACGATATCAAAGTTATTGGACTCAGAGAGGGCAATTGGATCAGAAAGATAGATGATAAGATCACTGTAGAAGGGTCTGAGCTGACTAAAATCTTCGAAATAGGAAAAGAACCTTATGAAGTAGAATCAGGAACCGAATTATAAAACCAGGTCAATGAAAAAAATTATAGGATTTATATTAGTATCAATCGGTCAATTGTATTTGGCTCAAAGCCAATTCGAGATCAGGGATGGTTCAAAACAATTCGATGCAAGGATCACAGTCCAGAATTGTGAAGGCGATACTTGTAGCGGAGAAGGCGTCGTAGAATTAATTAATAAAAAATCGAAAAAAGTTTTCCAAACACTCAGATCGGATGACCTTTATTTTTATTTGAACGAAAATCAAAAGCCAAGCGTCAATGTTATCCAATTGTACAATGAGCAGAGTCCGCTGATCTTTGATGATTTCAATTTTGACGGAACAGAAGATATTGCTGTAAGGAACGGAAATCAAAGTGGTTATGGCGGACCTTCTTATGATATTTATGTTTACAATTCTACCAGGAAACAGTTTGTTCCTAGTGAAGAATTAACAGCCTTAGCCTACGAAAACCTCGGGATGTTCCAGACAGACCAAAAGCGCAAGCGCATCATCACTTTTGCAAAATCCGGTTGCTGCTGGCATATCACGACAGAATATGCTGTAATTCCCAAGAAGGGACTCCAGAAAGTCTATGAGTTTGAAGAAGATGCAATGGGCGGTGAATATGTGACGGTCACAACAAGAAATCTTATCAATAATAAATGGACAAGTAGATCAAAAAAATATAAGATCAAAGATTATTACAAAGATTAAAAAATGAAGATACAGAAAGAAATAGATTTCATCCTGGCTGTTGATGCCTTGAAAAATGTACAGAGAAGAAATTACAATGCAGACGATTCCCGAAGAGAAAATACAGCCGAGCACAGTTGGCAGATCATCATTCTGGCTCAGATTCTCTTTCCTTATGCGAAAAATAATACAGATATCAATTTATTAAGAGTTATGAGGATGTTGTCTATTCACGATTTAGTAGAGATCGATGCTGGCGACACTTTTCTATTTGATGAAGAAGGAATGAGAGGAAAATTCGAAAGAGAAAAACTCGCCGCCAAAAACATATTCGGAATTCTGGATGAGCCACTCTCTTCAGAATTTTATGATCTCTGGATCGAGTTTGAGGAAGAGAAAACCCCAGATGCCATTTTTGCCTGTGCTATTGATAGAATAATGCCATTCATTCTCAATGCCCATACTTCCGGAAAAAGCTGGACAGAAGCAGACGTCACCGAAAAACAAGTCAGGAATATGCTGGAAAATGCTATTTGTAGAGCCTCAGACGAGATGGAAGAATGTTTTCAACTGCTGATGAAAAAATGTTTTGATGAGAATAAATTTTCGTGAAAAAATAACAACATATAAGTAATAAAGGCTTCCAAATTTTTGGAAGCCTTATTGATATTTTAAAATAAAATTTTTATTTATTTCGCTGGAGTCTGTTTTACCGGAGCATTTTTAACAGGTGCTTCAGATTTCACTGGGGTAGGGATAGATGGTGCTACTTGCGATGGTTTTCCTGTAAGGATGATGCTTAGGAAAATCAAAACCACAATTGTAGAACCCAATGTCCAAGTTGCTTTTTCCATAAAATCGTTGGTTCTCTGAACTCCGAAATTAGCTGCAGAAGCACCCCCGAAAGTTCCTGAAAGCCCGCCTCCTTTTGGATTTTGCGCCATGATGATGATAACTAATAAAATGCTAGCAATGATAATCAGGATCATAAACAGCGTAAATATTGTGCTCATAGTATTGTCTTAATAAGAATTTTGAAGCGCAAATATATGGATTTAAATCAATAACAGAAAACTTATTTTTTGATAAATTTCACGACATTAGTTTTGTTGTTGGGCGATTTTAAATAGATGAAATGTCTCATTGTTACAATTACGACAATATTTAATACCTTCGTCCGAGTTTTATTCAAAATCAATTACTTATTATATAATGAAATTAAAAAAGATTCTTGCTGTAGCCATTGCAGCGCCTTTTATGATGAATGCACAACAGGTAATGACACCGGAAATAATGTGGACGCTCAATCGTCTTGGTGTTCAGTCCGTTTCACCGGATAATTCTTCTCTGATCTACAAAATAAGCAAAACAGACCTTAAAACAGAAAAATCAAATTCCGAGGCTTTTTGGCTTGATATTGCCGGAAGGTCTACCAAAATTGATTTAGGAAAGAAAAGTCTGATCCAATGGGATAATAATGGCATTTACGCCTTAGAAAATAATAAGGTCTTATTGTCAAAGGATTCAGGGAAAACTTGGGCAGAATTCTATGACATTGGTGAAGTTGATAATATCGTGATCTCTCCGGACGGCAAAAAGATAGCTTTCAGCAAAGCGGTCCAGGTAGAAAATCTTCTCGGAAAAGATAAATACAAAGATTTACCAAAAACGACGGCTCAAATCTACACAGACCTTAATCATCGTCATTGGGATGCCTGGAACGAGGGTTCTTATAATCACGTATTTGTATATGATATAACAAGACCTGCAGAACTTCCAAAAGATCTGTTGGAAGGCAAAGCATTTGATTCGCCTCAGAAACCATTTGGTGGAGCAGAAGATTTTGTCTGGAGCCCGGATTCCTCAGAGTTACTCTATGTGACGAAAGCAAGGTCAGGTGCAGAATATGCTCAAAGTACCAACACAGATATTTTCGCATACAATCTGGCTTCCGGTAAAACCACAAATCTGACGGAAGGAATGATGGGTTATGATGTCAATCCAAAATTCAGTAATGATGGGAAATTCCTGCTTTGGAACTCGATGGAAAGAGATGGTTATGAAGCAGACAAAAATGATATCGTAATTATGGATTGGAAATCCAAAGCAAAAACCAATCTGACAAAAGCCTGGGACGAAAGCATGACGGGCGATGTAAAATGGGCTTCGGACTCCAAATTAATTTATTTCACTTCGGCTTTCAGAGGGACAAAACAATTGTTCTCTGTTGATGTTAAAAACAAAACGGTAAAACAAATCACAAAAGGCGATTTTGATATTAATGATGTTGTTTTGGAAAACAAAGGCAAACTTTGGGTTACAAAAACCGACATCAATCATAACGCGGATTTATTTGAAGTTGATTTGAAAAGTTCAGCTTTGAAACAGATTACTGACATTAATAAAGAAAATTATTCCAAATTAGTCGCAGGAAAATCTGAACTGAAAATGGTAAAAACAACGGACGGAAAAGAAATGGGCGTTTGGTTCCATTATCCGCCGAACTTTGACCCGAATAAAAAATATCCGACTTTGGTTTATTGCCAAGGCGGACCACAGTCTGGATTGACACAATTTTTCTCCACAAGATGGAATTTCGCTTTGATGGCTGCTAACGGTTATATCGTAGTGGCACCAAACAGAAGAGGAATGCCGGGTTGGGGTGTGAAATGGAACGAAGAGATCAGTGGCGATTGGGGTGGACAACCAATTAAAGATTATTTGTCTGCAACTGACTTTGCGAAAACTTTACCTTATGTGGATGCAAACAGAGTAGCGGCTGTAGGTGCAAGTTACGGTGGATATTCCGTGTTTATGCTGGCTGGCGTTCATGAAAACAGATTCAAGACTTTTATCGCGCACGACGGATTATTTGATATGAAATCCTGGTACGGAACGACTGAGGAACTTTGGTTTGCCAATTGGGATCTGGGTGGAAGTTACTGGCAAAAACCAACTCCGAAAGCTTATTCAGAATTCAATCCGAGCAATTTTGTGGACAAATGGAACAAGCCAATTATGGTTATCCAAGGCGGAATAGATTTCCGAGTTCCTTACGAGCAAGGTCAGGAAGCTTTCCAAGCAGCAAAATTGAAAGGTCTGAAAACAAAGTTCCTTTACTTCCCGAACGAAAATCACTGGGTTTTACATCCGCAAAACGGTTTGGTTTGGCAGAGAGAATTCTTTGATTGGCTGAAGGAAACTTTGTAATGAATAATTAAAACGAATAATTAAATTGCAGTTGAAATTTTTCAGCTGCAATTTTTTATTTTAGCTGAATATAAAAAACACAAATATGAAAATTTTATTACCAATGATGCTCATAGGAACATTGATGAATGCACAGGTTTCTAATGTCGTAAGAAACCCAGATTCTTACAAAAATTTCCCTTATGAAGGAACAAGGATTATTCAAGTTGATGAAGCCAATTCTCCTGACAATGAGGACAATGTTTTCATTTTTTCTAAAATCGAGAAAGGTGCGAAACCCGATAAAATGACGTTTCAGAGATTTACCAAAGTTGGTGGCGATTGGAAAGTGGTTGCCAAAAAACAGATCAATTATGACGGCATCATCAGCGCTTGGGGACAACGCAAAGCTTTTGCGGATTATGACAAAGACAAGAGCATCGATGCGCTATTCATTTATTCTTTGAACGATTATGATTTCAAACAAAAATCCGTTCATCTGATTTTTTCTAAGAACGATAAACTTTATGAGATTTCAACTTCTGCAGAAAGTGGTTACACAAAGGATGTTTATTCCGATAATTTCAAAACTTTGCCAGAAAGTATCAAAAGTGAAATTTTAGACTATTGGAACAAGTTGGATAAGGAATAAGATTATTTGGGCAGCTTAATCCGCCTGTAGTTTATCCTGAGCGGAGTCGAAGGGCTCCCAATCTTTTTTGCAGAACATTTCACATTAAATAGAACTTTAAGGTTGGCAAAAAAGGATTTCCGCTCAAGTCGGGCTGCAGATTCAGTGTAAAAGAGATATAAATAACAAAACAGTATTTTGCCATTCCGTAGGAATCTCAACAGTCATAGATTCATACGGAATGACAATATTGCTTTTACTCAATCTCAACAGCCCAATCTGCTATCCAGTCTTCATTCTTCTCCAATTTCACAATTCCAAATTTCACAATCAATTCCTGATTATGGTTTTCCAGATCTGCAATTCCTTGCCAGGGCTCCAAACAAACAAAATCCGCATTTTTCGCAGCCCAAATCCCGAAGTAAGGAAAGTTTGAAAAAGTGAAAATAACTTTGTGATTGTTTTGTTTGTTTCTCAAAACCAATTCCTGACTTTTCATCGTTGTCATTACTAAAGCATCTTTTGAAAATAATTCGTAAGACAATGAAAGCGTTTTATTATCAAGTTCGATGGTTTGAGTTTCGTTACTGATGAGGTTATCAATCAACGGATGGATTTCCAGTTTTTCATCATCAGAAAAAGCAATTTCGTAATCATTGTAATTCAAACCATTCTTTGTGTCAATGGCAAATCCCGGATGTGCACCAAGAGAAAAATGCATCTCCTTTTCCGAAAGGTTTTTAACTTGATAAGAAACCGTCAGTTTTTTCTCAACCAAAGTGTATATGATTTCCAAACTGAATTCGAAAGGATAGATTTTTAAAGATTCTTCATCAGATTTTAATTCAAAAATAACTTCGTTTTCAGAAGACTCTTTCAATGTAAAAATTCGTCTTCTTGCAAAACCGTGGCGAGGCAACTCATAAGTTTGGCCTTCAAAAATATATTGTTCATCTTTCAAAGCACCAACTATTGGGAAAAGAACCGGACTTATTCCGCCCCAGAAATCTGGATTTCCTTCCCACATTATTTCTTTTCCCGTTTTGAGATTGATAAGGGAAGCCAACTCTGCTCCAAGCTCATTAAATGTCGCTTTCAGTTTTGTATTTTGAATCGTAATCATTGTCTTTAATTAGTAAAAATCAAATACAAATATGAATAATAAATCAATAAAATTTATAAAAACAACAATAAATCTGTCATCTAAAATCTGTCATCTCTCATCTAAGTTTTACAATAAATTCCTAAATTGCCGTTTTATAAGCATTAATGAAAGGACTTAATTTTCTGAAACGTATCAATAGCTGGGTCGTGTATATTGTATTGACCTCGATTGTTGCAGGAATTATTATTTCCTCCAATTTCTTGATCCAGCATCTTAGAAGTAAGGAAACCGAAAGAATCAAATCTCTGGCGACTGCGATGCGTTATCTTCAGGATAGCGATGTAGACCCGAGATTCAATGAGCTGGCGCTTTATGTCATTAGTGAAAATGAAGATTTGCCAATTATTCTAACCAACAAAAAAAGGGAAGTTTTAGAAAGCAGAGGTATTTCGGAAGATATTTTAGCCGACAAGTCCAAACTGAAAACTAAAATGTCCGAAATGGAAAGCAAATATCCGCCTTTTGAGATTCAGTTGCCTGATTTTAACAACCAATATTTGTATTACGATAATTCTGATTTGATGAATTATCTGCGTTATTATCCTTTTTTGCTGGCACTTTTCATTTCACTTTATCTCGTTTTTTCCTTTTGGTTTTTACGATTGTTGAAGAAAACCGACGAAGGTTTTGTTTGGGCAGGTTTGGCTAAGGAAACGGCCCATCAGATTGGAACACCCCTTTCATCGATGATTGGATGGGTTGAGATCATGAAGCTCGAAGATGAAAATGGATTGGGTGTAAAAGAACTGGAAATGGATGTCGACCGACTGAAAACCATTTCGGAACGTTTCTCGAAAATCGGTTCGATCCCTACACTTAATGATTTTGATATCAGTGAAACGGTTCAGCAAAATTATGATTATCTGAAATCCAGAATTTCCACCAAAGTCGAATTTACTTTGAGAAAAACTTACGAACCGGTTCTTGTTCCTCACAGCCGAATCCTGATGAGCTGGGTTATCGAAAACCTTGTGAAAAATGCGGTTGATGCGATGAAAGGCGAGGGAAAATTAGAAATGTCACTTTACAAAAAAAACAAAAGTATTTATATAGATGTCGCCGATACTGGAAGCGGAATGACAAAACAACAAATCCGGAATGCCTTCAAACCAGGATTTTCTACCAAGAAAAGAGGTTGGGGATTGGGACTTTCTTTAACAAAAAGAGTTGTGACAGAATATCATAAGGGCGATGTGAAAATTGCGCAATCCGAGGTTGGCAAGGGAACGACTTTTAGAATTGTTTTGAGGGAAAAGCAGAAATGATTATTTGATCAAATTCATCGCTTCAAATAAAATAAATAATAAATTGGGATAAGTCGTGCTGCGTGAGATCCAACTCTTATAAAAAAGATATTGAAAAGCTTGATTTCAAAATCCATATCTTTGCAAAATGAAAACCACTTTTGCAGACTTCGATTTACCGGAAAAGATTCTGGACGTTTTAGCAGACCTCAATCTTTTTGAACCAACACCTATTCAGGAAAAAAGCATCAGCCCGATACTTTCTGGACGTGATGTAATGGGAATTGCCCAAACCGGAACGGGAAAAACTTTGGCCTATCTGCTTCCTGTTCTTAAAAATTGGAAATATAACAAATCCGGAAACCCTACAGTTTTGGTTCTGGTTCCTACAAGAGAATTGGTAGTTCAGGTAACGGAAGTTTTAACGACGCTGACACAAAATCTTACTGCAAGAGTGATCGGGATCTACGGTGGAAAAAACATCAATACACAGAAATTGTTATTCAAAGATGGTTGTGATATTTTGGTGGGAACGCCTGGTAGAGTAATGGATTTAGCGATTGATAATGCAATCTCATTGAAAGAAGTTGGCAAATTGATCATCGATGAATTTGATGAAATGCTGAATCTTGGTTTCCGTCCGCAACTGACCCATATCTTTGAAATGATGAAGGAAAAAAGGCAAAATATCCTTTTTTCCGCAACAATGACCGATGCGGTAGATGCTTTGCTGAACGAATATTTCGCCGGTCCAATCGAGATCTCTTTGGCAAGGTCGGGAACACCTTTGGAGAAGATTGCACAGTCTGCAGTTCCGGTTGAGAATTTCAACACGAAACTGAATCTCTTGATCCATCTTCTGAAAACAGAAATAGATTTAGAAAAAATCCTGATTTTTGCTAATAATAAGAAACATGCAGATCTGATCTTCGAAAAACTAAATGTAGAATTTCCAGACCAGTTTGGTGTAATCCATTCGAATAAATCCCAGAATTTCCGTTTGAGAGTGATGCAGGAATTCAGCAATGAAGAACTACGTGGCGTGATCACAACAGATATTATGGCGAGAGGTCTTGATATTCCGGATATTTCGCACGTTTTCAATTTCGAAGTACCGGAAGTGCCGGAGCAATATATTCACAGAATTGGTAGAACCGGACGAGCGGATAAAGAAGGGATTTCCATCACTTTCTTTACTAAAAAAGAAGAAGCTCAACTTCTTGACATCGAACTATTGATGGACAAGGAAATCAAAAAAACCGAATTCCCGGAAGCCGTGACAATCTCTAAAGTAAAAATTGCTTCTGAACAGGATGAGGTTAAAATGAAATTCTTAACGACCGCAAAACTCAACGAAGGAGAATCCGCTTTCCACGAGAAAAAAGATAAGAACAAGAAGATCAATCTTGGCGGGCCAAGCAAACGAAAAGCACCTAAAAAGTTTGGAGTGAATAGAGCACAGCAAAAACAGAAATCGATCTCTAAGAGAAAGAAATAAATTGAAAGAGAATCGGTTATGGTTATCTTTTTTTATATTTATAATAATTTATCAGAGAATGCTTCAATATGAATTACATTTTTATTATTTTTATGAAAACTAATTCCAATGAAAACATTTTTGACTGCGATTTTATTGCTAATTTTCCATTTCAATAGCAATGCACAATGGATAGAGCTTAATGTTGGCAACACTGCTGCCACTAATTTCACAGACGTTTATGCCATTACATCAGACATTGTAATAGTTGTAGGTACCAATGGAACCATAATTAAAACAACAGATGGTGGTGTAACCTGGCAACAGAAAAATTCTGGCACGACTCAAAATCTAGGAAAAATTCAATTCCCTAAATCAGATATTGGCTATGTAGTTGAAGGTGGCGGAAAATTACTTAAAACAATTGACGGCGGTGAAACGTGGTTGTCAATTCCCATTACTGTAGAAAATATCAACTCGGTATATTCTTTATCGTGTGTCAACGAAAATCTCATTTTCCTATCCTGCGTTGATTCCAATTCTAAAACTGTTTTACTTAAAAGTAGCAATGGAGGTGGTTCCTGGGAAACGGTTAATGGAAATGATGAACAAGCAAAATTCTATGATATACAGTTTTTTAATGAAGAAATAGGCTATGCGACAAGTAATTATATTCCTTATACTAACTTAAATAAAATTTTAAAAACACAAGATGGTGGTAAGAACTGGTTTGAAATTATTGAACCTTATTACTCTCCATTTAATTTTATAAATAAAGATATAGGTTTTTATTATACTAATGGTTTTTATAAAACAACAGATGGAGGCGACAATTTTGAAATATTAGGTTATGGTTCTATACATAATGTGACAAGCATATTTGCCATCAATGAAAATACAGTTTGGGGTATTTTTGATGAACAAACTATGTGCGGATGTGGCCAGCGAGGTCTGGTAAGAATGACCTACAGTTCTGAAAATGGATACAAGGAATATCTACAAATTATGAGTGCTTATATTTCATCCATCTATTTCAGCAATGTCAAAGTGGGATATGCGGTTGGTGTGGAAAATTCAAAAGCAAAGGTATGGAAGAATACGCAAGCTGATTTGACTTTGGATGCCAAGGAAGGTGAACTCAAAAATTCAATAAGCATTTATCCAAATCCTGCATCGGATAAAATTACAATTTCTCTAAACAATCAACCATTAAAAGAATCCTTTGTCAGTATTATTGATATGACAGGAAAAGTTGTTTATTCTCAAAATATTAACAATGCTAACAAACTAACTATTGATGTTCGAGGTTTCTCTAAAGGGAATTATATTGTTACAATCCAAAATCAAAAACAAAATCATTCTCAAAAAATTATAATTAAATAAAACTTGATTTTGAATGATAAGAGCAAGAAAAATTAAATAACTTAAAAGGTCTCAGAAAACTCTGAGGTCTTTTAAGTTATTTCAAATGTTATCTAAGCTATAATTTAGTAGATTTCTTAATGATTTTAGGAAGATTACCGTCAAGATCTTTCATCAATTCTTCTAATGCACTTTCACACATAGGAAGAATTTTGTCTGGAGACATTACAGGGATTCCGCCAACCATAACTCCAGTTTTTTTAGAATCTGCACTTTCATTGATAACCCAGACTTTGTTTCCGTTTTTGTCATATAATGCAATTCTTGCAAAAGCCTTCATTTTAATAGTTGCCATTCCACCAATACCAAATCCTTTTTTCAGAGAGAAGTAGATTTCTGTGAATAATACACCGTCTGCCTGATCTTTAAAAATATTAGCAACACCTACTTCGTTTGCTTTACCATTGAAGCCTTCATAGATATATTTGTAGTCTTTGTAAACGCTGTAATTTTTTAGGTCTTCTTCAGTTTTAGCATATTTTGGCGAAAAATCTTTGTATTGCTGATTAGAAGTTACTTCATTCTCTGGTAATAATTTGAAAGGGAATTTAGAAGCGTAATCATTGAAAAAAGCATTGTGGTATTTTTCTAAAATAGGATTAAGATTGAATTTTGGATTATCTCTTAGATTAAGAATGTTATTAATAAGTTCTTCACTGCCAAGACCCAACTCTTTATAATCAATCATTCTGTTGGAATAGAAAGACACTACAGCTACTTTTTTGTCTTGAGAAAATACTCTCATCGAAAGACTTAAAAATAAAATAATTGCTAAAAAAGATTTAAAATGTTTCATAATTTAATTTGTTTATATGTTTTCTGTTATTGTTTGTTTTTAATTTAGCTAAACTATTAAAAAAATATAATTTGTGGAAGTCATATCTGAAATTATTGAAAAATCATTTTTTCAATAACCCCAATTAATAAACAAACGCCTCAGAATTTTCTGAGGCGTCTTTAGTCTTATTGTTTAGTATATATTCTCAGTATTTTATCTGGAATTCCGTCAGAATTGTGGTCCATATTTTCATCGACAAGAATTTGCATTTCTGTTTTGTCAAGAGAATGAACCTTTATAATTTCTTGAGTTAAACCATCTATTTTGTAAGTTATCGTTTTGGCTTCTTCATTATAGCTATAATCCATTTCTTCATAAAAACTAGTGTTTCCACATTCCCCAGTTTGTGGATCACGGAAATATTCTCCAATGAACTTTCCATTATTTTTATAATTATAATTCGATTTTCTAATGCAATCCGTATCAGGAATAGTATTTGAAGAAATAATGGAACCATCTTTTCCGGAGATAGTTCTATAATCAATGGTTTTCCAAGTTCCAACAATCAAAGATTCTGATTTCTCTTCATCATCGTCATCTTTCCGACAAGAAATAATAAACAATGAAGCCAAAGCAAATAAGATAAGTTTTTTCACAGTATTAATTTTCCACAAATAAAATGAAAATTTTTCAATGAAGAAAATCAACTCCTGATCCACTTCCAGATCTCCTTCAAAGTCGCTTTATTTCCATACATAAGAATTCCAACTCGATAGATTTTCGCGGCAATATAAACCATCAGTAGAGTAGAAGCGATCAATAGGAAAATCGATAACAGAATCTCCCAAAGCGGCACACCAAACGGGATTCTCGCAATCATCGCAACAGGCGAAGTAAACGGGATAATTGACAGCCAAAAGGCCATCGGTCCGTCGGGATTATTCATGATCGTAAAGCTTCCATAAAGCCCAAGCATCAAAGGAACAATTGCAAACATCGTGAACTGCTGAGTTTCTGTTTCATTATCAACCGCACTTCCAATCGCTGCATACATCGAGCTGTAAAAGATGTATCCAAACAAAAAGAAAAATACAAAAACGGCAATGATTCCTACATAATTCATATCCAGAAGAATATGGGAAACTTCGGTTGCTATTTGCTGGAAATCCAGGTTTTTCATCAGTTCTTCCTGTCCTGCCGGAATATTTTTCTGCATTGCTGCGAATCCTGTATTAAGGAAAAATGCAGCCGTCACAGACATCGCGATCCAGATGATAAACTGGGTCAAAGCCACCAAAGTCACGCCTAGGATTTTTCCCATCATCAGTTCAAATGGTTTAACAGATGAGATGATGATTTCCACAACACGGTTGTTTTTTTCTTCTAGAACGCTTCGCATTACACGAACGCCGTAAATAATGATGAACATAAAAACCACATACATCAATCCGAAACTCAACGCCGTTTTGATTCCGAAGGCAAGGTCACTTTCCGGCCGGTCGCTTTCCGTTACATTCTGAGAAATGATTTTGAAACTCTTATCAAGATTCACGATTCTGTCTTCCGAAATTCCAAGCATTTTGATTTTTTCCTTTTTCAAGATTTCGCTCAAGTCTCTGGAAACAGCAGATTTAGTATCAACACCAATTTTCTTATTCGTCAACAATTTTGTTCCACTTTCCAATGCATCAAAATTTTTGTCTTTCAATTCAGGGACAATAAGTATTCCGTCTGAACCTTTCAGCTCTTTCAGGTTTTTAACGAGTGAACTTTCTGTGTTGGTCGGAACAAAAGTATAAGTAATATCTTTTGTCGATCTCAATTGACCAGCGAAGATCCCGCTTTTGTCAACCACTTCAAATTTGTATTCCGCTTCATTGGCTTTGAACATAAAACCAATCAACGCACCGAATCCAATAATCATCAGCGGAGCCAAAAGTGTAAGAATAATAAAAGATTTTTTCTTGACCTGCGTCAGAAATTCTCTTTTCGTTATAAGGAATATATTTTTCATTCTTGTTGTAAAAAGTAAAATGTATTAAGTAAAAAGTAAATCATTTATCGATTATCATTTATCAATTATGATTTCACTGCATTAATGAAAACCTCATTCATACTCGGGATTTTCTCGTTGAAGGTTCGTATTGTTCCGGTTTTCAGGAGGTCTTGCAAAAGAATGTTTTGATTTTCGGTATTCTTCAACTCAAAATTGAATAAACCATTGGCAGTTCCAATATTTTCGATTTGATATTTTCTTGTTAATTCCTCCAGATTTTCAGAGTTCACATCCGATAAAACCACAGAGAAAACGTTTTGCTTAAACTGCTCACGAACATCAAAAACTTTTCCGTCCAAAACCTTCTTAGAATTGTTGATGAGCGCTACAAAATCACACATTTCCTCCACACTTTCCATTCGGTGCGTTGATAAGATGATGGTCGTTCCCTCATTTTTCAACCGGATGATCTGGTCTTTGATAAGGTTTGCATTCACGGGGTCAAAACCAGAAAAAGGTTCATCCAGAATCAACAATTTCGGGCGGTGCAAAACCGTCACCACAAACTGGATTTTCTGCGCCATTCCTTTTGAAAGTTCACTCAGTTTTTTCTTCCACCATTGGTCGATGTTCAGTTGTTCAAACCAGAATTTCGCCTGCGAAAGCGCTTCCTGTCGGGACATTCCTTTTAATTCACCAAAATACAGAAGCTGGTCGCCCACCGTCATATTCTTGTAAAGTCCGCGTTCCTCCGGCATATAACCGATGTTTTGGATGTGTTCCGGATTCAGTTCTTTGCCATCGATCCAAACCTTGCCTTCATCTGCCTGCGTAATTTGGTTGATGATTCGGATAAACGACGTTTTTCCTGCGCCATTCGGACCCAAAAGTCCATAAACACTTGCAGTAGGAACTTCAATCGAGAAATCCTGAAGTGCAATTTTTTTCCCGGCGTTATATGTTTTTTTAATATTTTCTGCTCTCAGCATACAGATGTT
The DNA here is from genome assembly GCF_900102265.1 of Epilithonimonas hungarica. Classification (GTDB taxonomy): domain Bacteria; phylum Bacteroidota; class Bacteroidia; order Flavobacteriales; family Weeksellaceae; genus Epilithonimonas; species Epilithonimonas hungarica. The sequence goes on from NZ_FNBH01000001.1 coordinate 1,236,846, forward strand.
TTTAATTTTTAGGAGCAACAAGATTTGTCCTTCTATTCACTTTTTCAACCCGCTTTCCGTTGCAATCTTTTTCTTTTTTCTGAAAAAAGAAAAAGGATTTCCACTACAATCGGGGCTATGTTGAGGTTTTATCTTTCTTTTCAACGATTTTTAAACCTCACAAAATTAGTTTAAAAAAGACAAAAATGTTACAGAATATGAAGTTCAAAATATGATATTAATTCTTTGATGAGCGTCAGCGTCTTTGAGAACCTTAAAAATGTTTGCAATAAGTTCAAAAAATCTTTGCGGACTTTGCGTTCAAAATTCCCATAAACAACTATTTTATTTTAAATTTGCCAAAGCCAAAAGCCAAACCTATGACTCAAGAATTTTTGGGAAATTCCCAATTCCAGATATCCAATCAACTCGTCTCCTCAAGCTGTCCCTCTAATATTGCACTCATCAAATATTGGGGAAAATACGAAAATCAGATTCCTGCCAATCCAAGTATCAGCTATACTTTGAACCATTGCAGAACCAATACAACGATGCAGTTTATTGCTGAAGGAGAATTTTCCGTTCAGACTTTTCTTTCAGGAAACGAAGAACAAAAATTCGCTGAGAAAATCGAAAAGTATTTCAAAAATATCGAGCAATATCTACCTTGGATTCTAAAAGGAAAATACATCATCAAAACTGAAAATACGTTTCCGCACAGTTCAGGAATTGCAAGTTCAGCTTCAGGTTTCGGAGCGATTGCTAAATGTTTGATGAACCTAGATAATATTTTCTCAGGAAATTCATACACCGATTTTAAAACAAAAAAAGCAAGCTTTTTGGCAAGACTGGGAAGCGGAAGTGCTTGCAGAAGTCTTTATGAGGGTTTGGTGGTTTGGGGAAAAACTGAAGAAGTGGAAGGAAGTTCGGATTTATTCGCTGTTCAATATCCGGATGAGGAAATCCATCCGATTTTCAAAAACTTCAACGATTGGGTTTTGCTGATTCACGAAGGTCAGAAATCGGTTTCTTCAACTGTTGGTCACGGCTTGATGAATACCAATCCTTATGCAGAAAGACGTTTCCAAGAAGCACACGAGAATTTTACCAAACTGAAAACGATTCTTTCATCAGGTGATATGGAAGGTTTCATCAAATTGGTTGAACACGAAGCATTGACACTTCACGCAATGATGATGATGAGCGAACCTGCTTTTATCCTGATGCAGACTGGAACTTTGCAGGTAATTAATAAGATTTGGGATTTCAGAAGAATTACGGGCTTGTCTTTGTTTTTCACTTTAGACGCTGGAGCTAATGTTCATTTGCTTTTTCCAAATGATATTGACAACGACAGAATCACAGATTTCATCAAAACAGAATTGATTCCATTGACGCAGAAAGGTGGAGTAGTGAAAGATGTGATGAGGTTTTAGAAAAGTCGGAAGCTGGATGTCGAAAGCCAGAAGTAAAAATATGCTGTAACAATAAACAGCATTTTGTCATTCCGTAGGAATCTCAACAGTCTTGATTGATTTGGTCGAACCACTTCGTTAGGTTTCATACGGAATGACAAAATAATGGTTATTAATTATTCTTAAAATTAAAAAATGAAAAACCTTACACTTATATTTCTATTAATCCTTTCCTTTTTTGGAAATGCGCAAACCGTAACCGAACCAAAAAACAATCCTGAAAAATGGTCTCAGTCTTATGAGCCGTTCAGAATTGTCGGGAATTTGTATTATGTCGGAACTTACGATTTGGCCTCATATCTCATCGTCACAAGTAAGGGAAATATCCTTATCAATACAGGTTTAGCAGATTCTTATCCTCAAATCAAAGCAAACATTGAAAAGTTAGGATTCAAATATAAAGACATCAAAATCCTGACCCTGACCCAAGCACATTTCGACCATATGGGAGCAATGGCTGATATTAAAAAAGAAACGGGCGCAAAACTCTATGTTGACGAAGCCGAATTAGCCGAACTGAGATCCGGTGGAAAATCTGACTACGAATTAGGGAAGTATGGAGTGACTTTCAAGCCATTGAATCCAGATTTTCTTTTGAAAAATAATGACAAAATCAAATTAGGAAATACGACTTTGACTTTGCTTCATCATCCTGGACACACAAAAGGTTCCTGCAGTTTTATCTTTGAAACCAAAGATAACGACAGAGCTTACAAAGTTTTGATTGCTAATATGCCGTCCATCATCATCGACCACAAATTCTCTGATGTTCACACTTATCCCAATATGCAAAAAGATTATGCCTATACTTTTGATGCAATGAAAAAACTGGATTTTGATGTTTGGATTGCTTCCCACGCAAGCCAGTTTGATTTGCACGAGAAGCGTAAAACTGGAGATGCTTATAATCCAAAATTGTTTATGGATAAAGAGAATTACTTCAAACAACTGAAAGAATTGGAAGATGATTATTTGGAGAAATTGAAAGAGGAATCAAAAGAAAAATAAAATGCAAATCCATCACATCGCCATTATTTGTTCTGATTATGAAGTTTCCAAAAAATTCTACACAGAAGTTTTAGGACTCAACATCATTCGTGAAGTTTATCGTGAAGAGCGACAGTCTTACAAACTAGATTTAGCAATCGGAGATCATTATGTCATCGAACTATTTTCTTTCCCTGATCCTCCATCCCGACCTTCAAGACCGGAAAGTTGCGGACTTCGCCATTTGGCTTTTTCAGTGGATAATGTCGAAGAAAAACGAAATGAATTAATATCAAAAGGTTTGGATTGCGAAGAAATCAGAATCGATGAATTTACTGATAAAAAATTCTTTTTCACTTCAGACCCGGATGATTTGCCTTTGGAATTTTATGAGAATTAATGTGCATACCCGGTTAAGAAACTAACAACCATAATCACAAGAACGATTGTAGAAATCACAACATAAACATAATCTTTCTCCTTCAAATATCCGATCAAAGCAAAGATGATCCTTACTAATGGCGTCAAGATCAGAAGCAAGATACCCAGTTGGATAATTGCCATTCCTTCACCTTTACAAAGCGAATCCCAGAAACTTCCCCAAACTTTTTCTGACGAACTTCCCATATCCAAAAGCTTATATTTTGGCATTTTAAAACCTTCCAAGAAAAGTTTGACAAACCCGATCAAAGAAGTAACAACGGAAAGAATTACACCCAATCTCAGAAGATTTCCAACTGAACGGTTAAGGTCAACATCTGTAAATGGTCTTGTTCTCATTTAGCTGAAATTTTTGGCAATACCATTATACATCATATAGATCGAAAGAATTGTGATCACGATTGCGAAGAAAACTTTCAGTTTTTTCGTTTTGGAGATCATCAAAGTTTTGGAACCGATAAAACTCCCGACAACTACACCAATCAAAACCGGGGCAGCAATCACGGGAATGATCTGCCCTCTTTGGAAATAGATCAAAGCGCCTGCAACAGCAGTTACCCCAATCATAAAGTTACTTGTCGTAGTTGAAACCTTGAATGGTAATTTCATCATATTATCCATTGCCAATACTTTCAAAGCTCCGGAACCAATGCCTAAAAGTCCAGACATTGCGCCTGCAAAAACCATCATACAGAATCCTCCAATACTGTTTTTCGCTGCGTAATTTTTGACACCGTCTTTGTCGGGGAAAGTTCCGTAGAGTTTCAGTTTGTGCTCTAGACTTCCTTTGATCAATTCCTCCTGATGGTCAGGCTTTCCTCTCAGATTCAATAAAACTGTCAAGATCAAGATACTTGCGAAGATAATTCCGATTGTATTTGGATTCAGAAATCCTGAGACTAATGCACCGGTTACGGCACCAGCAGTAGTTGCAATTTCCAGAAACATCCCGATTCGCATATTTGTAAAACCTTCCTTCACAAAGGCAACCGCAGCACCGGAAGAGGTTCCGATAACGGAGATAAGAGAAGCGCCAATCGCGTAATGCATCGGAACGCCAAAACCTAGTGTAAGAAGAGGAATAATGATGACACCGCCACCCAGACCTGTAAGAGAACCCATCAATCCGGCAGCAATTGCTCCAATAAAGAGAATTATGATTTCTGACATCCCGCAAATATAGAAAGGATTATTTGTGTACACAAAAAAACTAGTAATTATTGTTTGTGTAGTATTTTTAGATAAATTTATCTATTTTATGGTATTATAAAATGCTTTAGTATTGTGCTAAATAACAATAATAATTTATTTTTATTTTTTTTAAATTATTGAATAAGGTTTTAGAAAAAATGAATGTCTGGCTTCATAAATATGACGATTTTCTTTGATCATAGAGATCAAGACAATTTTTGATCTAAATAAAAAATTAATTAATTAAAAACCATGATACTCTTAAATATGTGAATTTATTGATAATCATCTAATGTCTATTATTTAATGTTTTCATTATTACTGTTTTATATATAAACAAGAGGTTTTCTTTTGGTAAAAAAATAATATTGAGTACCTGTATGGTATTTATGTGGTATGTGCTTTTTTTTATGGTGATTTATGATTCTATTTCTTTGTGTTGCTTTCAAAAATTGAAATAGTGAGAAGCTTGATGGTATTTATGTGGTATGTACTTTTCTGTAATGATTTATTTAAATATTACGTTTTATCTGTTTCTATTCTCGATGTAGAAAATGAGATCACTTCAGCGTTTTCTGAGATGTCTTTTCAGAAATGCAACTCCCACCTCAGCTTTTTTCAAAAAAGGTCAAATGTATTTACACATCATTTGTCTATGGTATTATTGATAATTTCCAAATTATTTTTGAGTGGTATATGGCCCCCTTAGTCGTGAGAATATTTTCAAACAAATGGACACTTATGATTCAATAATATATCATTAAGATATGCCCGCGATTGGATAGCAGCCGGTCAAAAACAAAATAAAGAGAGTTACAGATAATTGTAAAAATTTGAACGGTTGCTATCTCGATCTGATTCCCAATATTATAAGATGAAAAATAGATTCCTTGTTTTTTACTTGTGATGTTCAAGCTTGTGGAATAACACTTTCGTTCGAATAATATAATACGTGAAAAAATAAAAGAAATGATAGTATCTATCGCCATACTTTTGATAGCCATAATAATCATTTTGATATTTGTTTTAAAAAAAATCAGATATACTGAATTCAAAATAAATGAAGTAATGCAGGATGTTGTTTTGTCTCAAGATGTACTTAGTGTAGATTCTTATGAAGAAATAATCTCTCTTGCAAGGGATAATTCTTCGGAATTTTTATTCAGATTCAAGGAATATTATCCAAGTTTTATCGATAAACTTCTGGAAATAGAACCAAAGCTAAAAACATCTGAACTGACTTTTTGTGCTTATCTGAAGCTGAATTTTTCTACAAAAGATATTGCTACTTATACATTTGTAACGCCAAAGGCTGTGCAAAATCGCAAAAACAGAATACGGAAAAAACTTAGTATAGATTCTAATATAGATATTTACGTCTGGTTCAACAATATTAAATGATTGATTGCTATTAGGTTTTACGTTGCTAGGGTATTAATGTGGTATCTGTTTGGTACCTGTTTTTTCCTAATTAGAGAGTTTAATTTATTCCTTTGTGCTCAAATTATATATAAAGATGAGTCTGTAAGACTTATTATATATTAAAAATTCCGTATTAAAGTTTTTTATTGAATCTAAAAATTTCCAATGTAATAATATAAGTATACAGTATAATTCTAAAAACACACAAAATTGAAAAAAAAAATTTTTTTACTGCTTTTTGCATTATCATTTCTTGATTCAAATGCACAGGTAGGTATTAATACGCCTTCGCCAAGAACTGACCTTGATGTCAATGGTAGTTTCAAGTCTGATAATATTATTGCCGGTACTATAGATGGGCTGACTTTGGAAGAAAAAGACAGATATTTGTTGCTGACTCAAGATGTTTCCAATAATGGGATTAAAAGAATAGACCCCAGAGTGCCCGGAGCACCAGGTATAGCGACTATTGCAACTTATAAATTGCAGAATGCCAGTGGAGATTGGGTTGAAAGATTTAATACAAAAATTAACACTACGGATTACTCTCTTGTGATTTTATCCGCCTATTTTGATAGAGATATCTATTTAGGTAGTTCAGGTATTCTCTCATTGCCATCTTTTGGGGTGATAGATTTCAACGGTTTCTGGAATTTATATGCCGATTATTCACAAATGTCTTCACAGACCAATGGAACATGGACGTTTGTTTGCGCAATATATCCTAAGACATATGTGAAAATTTTTGGAGAAAGAGTTCGTCCTTTAGGTAATACTTCTTCAGGAACTGAATCTACCCCAATCCTGAATCCTTAAACAAAAAACACATGAAAAAAAAATTATCAATAATTTCTCTGGCTTTATCTGGAGCATTATTTTCACAAAATATAGGAATAAACACAAATGCTCCTACAGAAGCTTTAGATGTTAATGGAAGTGTGGCAATCGGCACATCTGTATTTGTAGATCCGAATAATTACACAGCCAGCCCTCAAGGTTTTGATATCCTTGGTACCGACCCTCAATCAGCCATCGTAAATGGTAAAATTTTTAAAGTAGAAACACTTTATACACCAATAATCATACAGCCGTATTCGGTGTCGAATATTTACAGAGATGATCTTAATGACCTTAATCTGCAAATTCCTTCAGACAAATATACGGTATTGATCACTAATTTTGAAGCTATTCCAAGTACGTCTAATATTAATGAGCCAAACAACGGAGTTTATTCCAACACGAATATGAAGGGACGTTTTGTTATCAGAACTTTTGAATCCGGGGGTAGTTGGCATGTCAATATAGGATATCCCAGTTTGAGTACACAATATACTAGTGCAAGATACACCTATAATTTTGATGTGATTCTTTTATCCAAAAGATTTTATAAAGTTTTGGACGAGTCGGTTACAACATATGACCTAAACGGGGCAACATCCGGCGAAGCAGCTGCTCCACCAAGTGGAATTTAAAAACATAATGATGAAAAAAAATATAACAACAATTGCAATTTTGCTTTTTTTGACGGTTAAAGCACAAGTAGGTATCAATAAGCCTAATCCTACGGAAATGCTAGATGTTAATGGGAATATGAAATTTTCAAATATATTGTACTTGGAAAATCCAGGGGTTTATCTTGGTTCATCTTCTAATTCTTACCTTATTGTAAAGGATAATGGAAGCCAGGTCATAAAAAGATATGTTCCGGAAACATCTGATTACAGTGCTATCAACACTGTGAACTATACATTCACTGGGGTCAACTTTACAGGATTGACAAATTATGACACAGGTATACCGTCCTCCAATTATTATTTGACAATTGGTGGATATATCATACGGGGAGGTGGTAATAGTTCTAATGTATCCATTAGTGGAAGCAACGTTAATATTCCTTTATATTCTGCCAGAGCCTTTATACAAGGTGGTACGTGGAGATTGAAGTTTCTCCCCAACCATAGCCGTACTTTTACGGTGCCGGACAGTCAAAATCCAAAAAATGTTGATATAAAACTCAACATAATTGTATATAGGCGGGATATGCTTACAACAGTGAATCCTGTTATAAATTATAATATGAACGCAAATGTAGCCGGTACAGGAACATCACCTCAACCTGATAAACTATAGTTCCTGCTATTAGCAATAGATATTATCAAAACAACTAGCAATGTTCTTTAAGTTCATTGCTAGGTCTTTTTTAGAAAGGAATTACACTGACTATATACCTTCAAAAAATTTAATGTCCCTTTGAAAGATTAAGTCCGGATCCAACCAATAAAGTAGAAACTTCACTCTATTAAAACGATGATAGATACTACATCAATATTTAAATAGAGCTTTTAATCATAAAAAAATAGAAGAATCTTTATTATTAAAACATTTTGAATATTTTTGTTCAACTTATTATAAAGATTTTGAAAAGTATCTATATCCTAGTTTTATCATTGGCATTTTTCCCAAATTTTTCAGCTCAAAAATCTGACGAAGAATCTATTAAATCAACAGTTGATCAGTTGTTTAACGGAATGAGAACTTCGGATTCTGTATTGATCAAAAAATCATTTCATAAGAATGCTGTATTGCAGACCATCACAAAAACAGCTGAAGTTAAAAATGAAAGCATCAATGATTTTGCATTAAGTATTTCCAAAGCCGAAAAAGGAAGTCTGGATGAGAGAATCACTTTCTCGAATATCCTGATCGACGGAAATCTGGCTTCTGTTTGGACACCTTATGAGTTTTATTACAAAGGACAGTTTTCACATTGTGGTGTCAATTCTTTCCAATTGGTAAAATCGAATGACGAATGGAAAATCCAATACATTATTGATACGAGAAGAAAGGATAATTGTAAAAAGTAAATAAATCTAAAAAATAAAAGAAAGTAAAAAAGTAAATTATGAAAATCGGAATTTTAGGAGGGGGACAATTGGGAAGAATGTTCATTCAGGAAGCATTAAAATATGATGATGAATTCTATGTTCTCGACCCAAATTCAGAATGTTCCTGTGCCAGCATTTCTCATTTTACAAGAGGGGATTTCAATGACTATGATACCGTTTTGGAATTCGGAAGAGACAAAGATGTGGTGACGATTGAAATAGAACATGTTAGTGCAGATGCGCTTGAAGAACTGGAAAATCAAGGTGTAAAAGTAGTTCCGAATTCTAAAATCATCAAAATCATTCAACAGAAGATCCTTCAGAAAAAATTCTATGAAGAAAACAGAATTCCGTCCCCAGAATTTGAAATTATGGATGGAAGTGAGGATGATATCAAAATCCAGATTCCTTTCGTTCAAAAACTGAATACAGGCGGTTACGACGGAAAAGGTGTTCAGTTGATTCGTTCAGATCAGGATTGGAAAAACCTTTGGACTCAGGAATCTGTTTTGGAAAATCTAGTGGATATAGACAAAGAATTATCAGTGATTGTTGCTAAAAACGATAACGGAGAAACCAAAACTTTTCCCGTGACAGAAATGGTTGCTGACCCCAAACTGAATCTCCTCGATTTTAATATTTGCCCGGCTGATATTTCTGAGGAAACTCAGAAACAAATTGATGTGATTGCTGATCAATTTATCAAAAGCGCAGATTCTGCAGGACTTTTCGCTATCGAATTGTTCCTTGATAAAAATGGGAAAGTTTGGGTGAATGAAACGGCACCGAGACTCCATAACTCAGGACATCAATCGCAGGAAGGAAATGCGAATTCCCAATTCGAGCAATTTTACAGAGTTGTTAAAAATTTACCTTTGGCAGATACGGACAACTTCGGGTTCTCAGGAATGCTGAATCTTGTCGGCGAGGAAAATTATTCAGGAAAAGTGAAATATCAAGGTTTGGAAGAGGTTTTGAAACTCCCAAAAACCTATGTTCATCTTTACGGTAAAACTGAAACAAAGCCTGGAAGAAAAATGGGTCATATCAATGTTCTGGCAGATTCCAGAGAAGAATTGATGGAGAAATTAATTCACATCAAATCCTTGGTGAAAGTTATAGCATAAGAATTTGTTAATAAATAAAAAATTGTTTAATTCAAGGCGTCTTAATAACCACGAAATTATACCTTTATGAAAAATTTACTTTTTTTTACCCTGTTATCAATAGGCCTTCTTTCTTCTTGTAAAGATGATGAGCAGGATCAAAATGTATTACCAGAAGCAACGCAATCCGGTAAAAACACTGCCGGTGCACTGATAAATGGCAAAGTTTGGGTAGCTACTACAAAAAAGCTAAACAGCAATAACGACGGTACATATTGCGAAAAATTGAATGAGAACTATCTAATTAAATTAGATTTAAGAAAAAATCCCGACAGATACACTGAATCTATTTACCTAATTGTATCGATCCCCAATTTAGAGATTAACCAAACTTATGAGGTTATTAATCAAACACCTGACGATGGTTACAATTATGCAACCTATATTAGTAATGATAAAGTTAGTTACTCATCAAATCCAAATAACTCCGGTAGAATAAAAATAACGAGACTTGATCTTCAAAATCAGATCGTTTCTGGAACATTTGAATTCAAAGCCAAAGATAGCAATGGGAATATTGTTACCATAACAGAAGGACGTTTTGATAAAAAATTCGATTAAAAATTAAATTAAAAAAATAATCTATGAAAACAAAATTATATTTTTGACAGCATTCATTACTGTCAAATTTCTATTTGCAATCAACAATTTGCATTACAACAACCAACTAATTCTACCATAGAATCTAAACTTTTTATTGCTTTTTGTAAATATAATCAATTTTCAGAAAGCAATCAAAATATCAGAATTTTCAGTATTTGAATTACATGATAGGACAATAACAAAAATTATCACAATATAATAAGCAAAAAACGGTCAGAAAGTTCTGACCGTTTTTTACTTTAAAATTATTTTGCCTTGGCTTTTTCCAAAGCGTTGTTATAAGCATCCTTTGCATCATCAGTAGCTTTTTTTGTAGCTTCTTTGGCATCTTGAGTTGTTTTGTTAATAGCCTGCTTTGTGTCTTTCGCTGCTTCTTTGATGTCTTGTTTGGCATCTTGTGCAGCCACTTTTGTCTTGTCAACGGCATTATCAACGCCTTTTTTCACATCCTGAGCCGCATTTCCCACAGCTGTTTTTGCGTTGTTCCAAGCCATATTAGCATCTTCTAGCGCTTTTCTCGCAGTAGCTTCAGCTTCTTTATCACCTTTTTTGATGGCCGCATCCAAGTCAGCTTGTGCTTTGTCCACTGCAGCTTTGGCATCAGCCTCGGTCAGAGTTTTGGTTTCGGTTGTTACCACAGCAACCGTGTCTTTGTTTTCGTCTGTAACGACCGTTTGCTCTTTTTTTGTACAAGAGGTTGCGAATAATAATACAGCTGCGGAAGCTGTTACAAAAATTTTTTTCATAAAAAGATTATTTATAATGTGTTTAATTGAATTGTAATAAATATAATAATTTTTATCGTTTCAAATATTTCTGCATCAATTTAAATTTCAACATCCCCGGTTTGTAATTAATGATAAAGACCCCACCGATAATGCAGGCTGTTGCAATAATGAATTTAGCAGAGATAACTTCACCCAGAATCAGCCAGCTTAGGAAAATACTGATGATCGTATTAACATAAGACAAAATGGAGACCTGCGTCGGAAGCAATGTCTTCAGCAGATAGTGATATGAGAAAAAAGCAATCACCGAGCCAAAAATAGCCAAATAGATAATTGCGGAAATACTTTTTACAGACCAGGTTGAAACATCGATCGTTTCTGAAAAAGAAAATGCAAAGATCAGCTGTACAATTCCTGCGAACGCAAATTGGTAAAAGAGATTCAGGAAGAGATTGTTGTTCCCTACATTTATTTTCTTCGTATAGATCGTTCCCAATCCCCAACACATCAATGCGATAATAAGAATGAGCAATCCCAATCGATAGTCAGGATTCATCAGGTCATTAATGCCGTCCCAGAAGATGAAGATCACACCGAAAAATCCCATTAGTAAACCAATCATTGTACGAAAAGTAAATTTTTCCATTCCGATGACCATACTCGCAATGAAAATAAAAACTGGCGAAAGTGCACTGATCAATGAGGTCAGACTACTCGTGAGATTTTCTTCGGCAACTGTGGTCAGTCCATTTGCGCCGACCAGCATCAGTGAAGAAAGCGTACTCTGGATCCTGAGATTTTTCCATCCGATCCATTTCAGGTTTTTGGTGTAAATCAAAATTGGAAGTAGGATTAAGGCTGCTAAAAACTGACGAAATCCCGCGACAAACCAAGGCGGAACAGTTTCCACTCCGATTTTGATGCCGAGAAAGGTCGTGCCCCAAACGATAGCGACGATGCAGATTGCAATAATGGTTTTTGAACTCAAAGCTTTACTTGAAAAAAGAATTAAAGCCAAAGGTATTCCAAAAACTCCGATTTTACCTATAAATTTTTATCTTTGAACATCTAATAAAAAATGAAATGGTCGGAATAATAATGGGCAGTCAAAGCGATTTGCCAATAATGCAACAAGCTGCTGATTTTCTAAGATCTCTGGAAATCCCTTACGAGTTGACAGTCGTTTCTGCACATAGAACGCCGGAACGTATGTTCGATTACGCAAAAACAGCAAAAGAACGGGGACTGAAAGTTATCATCGCAGGAGCTGGAGGAGCTGCCCATCTTCCGGGGATGGTTGCCAGTTGTACCACTTTGCCTGTGATTGGCGTTCCGATTTTGTCCAGCAATTCTATCGACGGCTGGGATTCTGTTTTGTCGATTCTTCAGATGCCTTCCGGGATTCCTGTCGCTACCGTTGCCTTAAATGGCGCTGCCAATGCCGGAATTCTCGCTGCAAAAATCATTGGAACTTCTGATTCACAAGTCTCAGAGAGATTACAAAAATATCAGGATTCATTGAAAGATAAAGTACTTGGAACTGTTGAGGAAATCAAGAAACAACATCCAAATCAGTTTGATAAATAGAATTATTTTGGCAGCTTGATCCGTCTTCCGCTCCCAATCTTTTCACACCACTACGTTGCGTAAAAAGGATTTCCGCTCAAGCCGGCCGGGCTGCAGGTTCAGTATAAAAACAAGATTAGTCATAGGATACAAACTTGGTCATTCCGTAGGAATCTTGACTACTATTGAATGACAAAGATTATGAGTCTTATTTTTTACGCTTAAATACAAAACTAATTTCTGAGGTCCTTACATTGGGTTGTAAGCCGGTTACATATTCATTATTCCCAAAATTAGGATGAACGGTTTCTATTTTTGAAAAAACATCAACTAGTTCCCAGCCTTCATCACCCAATGAATTAAGAGAGCTATTTGATATGTCAATTTTTTTTGATGTAAACGTTGCCAATGCATCTTGTTCAGTTCCTTTGAATATAATTGTTTTATATTCCCATTTTGAAGTGCAAGAAGTAAAGAATATAGTTAAAATTAATCCAACTAAAAATAATTTTTTCATTTTGTTAGTAGTTTGTTTCTAACAAAACTAATTTATTCTGATATTCTTTTCTTACGGAAATCCGTAATCTGAAAACTACTTATCCAAAATTCCCCGAATCTTATTCGCATTTCTGATCAACTCTTCCAGATAATCAAAATTCTCCTTCTCCAAAGCAGATTTGAATTTTCTAAGCTGTGTAATATGTTCGTTCAAGACATCCAAAACATTTTCTTTGTTCTGACGGAAAATAGGAACCCACATTTCGGGATGAGATTTTGCTAAACGGACTGTACTTGAGAAACCGGAACTTGCCAATTGGAAAATCGTGTCTTCCTCACGTTCTTTTTCCAAAACGGTATTGGCTAACGCATAAGAAGTGATATGCGAAATATGCGAAATGTAAGCCGTGTGAATATCGTGCGCATCGGCATTCATATAGATGGGATGCATTTCCAAAGTTTCGATGACTTTTTCTACAATTTCCAAAGCATTTTCATCAGATTCTTCTTTGTTGCAGATCACGGCTGCTTTTCCTGTGAAACTGTCTTTGGTCGCTGCATTCGGACCGGAGTTTTCTGTTCCCCACATTGGATGGAAAGCCACGAAACGTTTTCTCTTCGGATGATTTTTGATAGAATCTACAATTCCTGATTTTGTAGAGCCAACATCCATTACAATTTGTTTTTCATTGATCAAATCCAGAATATAGGGTAAAATTTTCTTGGCAGAATCTACCGGAACCGAAATAATAATCAAATCAGAATTCCTGATTCCATTTTCAAGATCCGCTTTTTCATCAATGATTTTGAGTTCGAGTGCTTTGTTGAGATTTTCTTCATTTTGGTCAATTCCGTAAACGAAATTGGTGAAGTTTTTTTCTTTTAATTTTAGTGCGATGGAACCTCCAATCAATCCTGTTCCGATAATGCCTATCTTCATCTGTAATATTTTCTGTTAATATTTCAAAACAAAAAACCCCGTCATCAGGACGAGGTTTTGATATTTCTACATACGAATCCTAATCCTGTTCCAAGGTCTGAATTGCGTAATAATATGTTGTCTTTGTTGTTTTCACAAAACGAAGATAGAAATTAATTTATTAAAATTCAAATTAAAAACTTTATAATTTACCACATAGACACATAGTTTGTAAAGTCTTTAATTAAGACGAAATAACTATTTAAACTTTTTAATATCAATAATTCTATGTGTCTATGTGGTTTTTAACTTATGGATTCGAAACAATTAAAGTGGATGGAATGTCAGACAGCCAAAGACTTTTTGTGTCGATAAGACTTTTCCAGCTTTTACTGCTGATCAGCATCAGGTCCTGTGATGCCAGAAAGTCTTTCTCAATCGTTTTCTCGTTGTAAAGTGTGATGTGATTTGGTGCGATATGCTCGATGTTTCTTATCAATTCACGGATTTCCGTATTCTTACGGATTTGTCCGGCTGCATCCAGAATGATAACCTGAGAATCGTTGTTGTTGATCAATCTTTTTGCATATTCAACCAAATAAAAATCGCTCAAATCAAAGATCGGAATAAAGATTCTATCTGCACTTTCGAAGTTTTTATCAACCATTATTCCAACAGGAATATTGGTTTTATCCAGAATACTCAATGTAAAATCATCAAAAGGAGAGGAGTTGAAAATGTAAGATCTTCCTTTTACTGTGTTCAATAATTTTTCTGGATTGATGATTTTAGTTGTGAAACCAAGCAATTTTCCAAGCAGAGTACCTTCATAGATCGATTTTCCTAGCATTATCAAAAGCAGATCATAATTACCTTTATTAGTAATATTGATCAGATCATTTTCGATGTCTGTTGAAGCTTTGAAAAGCGTTGTGACTTCCAGTTTCAGCTCGTGGGAAGTATCGATGATATTTTCGAATAGACCTTTTTCATAATCTTCGATATCAAAAGCGTGTAGTTCATCAACAGGAGCAATATTCATTGCAGTTACACTTTTGTTTCCGTTCATTTTATGAGTGAAATTATCGGACAATTTCAATAATGTACTTCCAGACTCTGGGGTGTCAAATGAAAGAAGAATCTTGTACTTTCCACTGTTTTCATCGGTTTCTTCATCAACCATCGATTTTTTTCCCTTGAAAATAAAATTGATCAAATCTAAAGAAGGCCCTGTCATAAATGTCGTGAACAACGCCATTATAACCATCATAGCAAAAATCTCAGGACTCAAAACTCCTAGATCATAACCGATATTAAGGACAATCAATTCCATCAGACCTCTCGTGTTCATCAATGCTCCGATGGTGAGGCTGTCTTTCCAGTCTATTCTTAGAAATTTTGCAGTTAGTGCACTCCCAATGAATTTTCCTGTGACAGCGGTCGCAATTATCAAACCGGCAATCATCCAAAGATGTTTGTCATTCAGTAACCCTATTTGAGTTCTCAATCCGGTAAATACGAAGAACAATGGAAGTAATAAAACCAAAGCAACATCTTCAACTTTCTCAATGAAAAGATTTCTGAATTTCACATTTTCCGGCATTATCGCACCCGCCATAAATGCTCCGAACAATGCGTGAATCCCAATAACCTCTGTCGCATAAGCAGAGATGATCAATGTCAGAAAGAAGATAGCCACAATAGATTTATTGATGATCCCTTTTCCGACCTGTAATTCTCCAATTCTTTTCAGGAAAGGTCTTACGATCTTTATCATCAGGAAAACGTAAGCAATCGCCATAAGAATTACGTAGATTGAACTAGCGAAAGAACCAGCTTTTACAATGGCAATCACAGCCGCCAAAATACACCAGGCTGTAATATCATCCGCTGCTGCACAAGTAATGACTATGGTTCCGAGCTTGGTTTTCTGAAGGTTTCTTTCCTGAACGATTCTTGCCAAAACAGGAAAAGCTGTAATACTCATAGCAATCGCAATAAACAACGCAAACGAACTGAACTGGATTCCGTCTGGTGCAAATTCTTTATAAATGAAGTAAGATAATCCAATTCCCAGAGCAAACGGGATAATTATACTTGCGTGGCTGATGACAACCGCGTCGTGCGCCTTTTTCCTGAGGACACTCAAATCCAGCTCCATCCCGACGATATACATAAAAAGGATCAAACCGATCTGACTCAAAAACTGTAGATTTCCTAAAGATTCTTTTGGAAATAGGAAAGCGGAAAACTCCGGGAAATATAATCCTAAGAGTGAAGGCCCGAGAACAATTCCTGCAATCATTTCTCCGATTACAGAAGGTTGTTTCATCTTCATACAGATCCAGCCAAATAATCTTGCAACCAGAATAATTGTCACGATTTGCGCCAAAAGCAAAGCTAACGGATGATGGAGATTGGTTGAAAAGGATTCGACAAAGTTCTCCCAAATCGTACCTTTTGATTCTTTGATGACAATATTTTCGCCAGCTTCCAGCGTTTTTCCTTCTATCAGAAACCAATATACCAGACAGGAGAAGAACGCAATTGTAACTGTGTAAAATATAATATTCCTGTACTTTTTCATATTCAATTTCATTTAGATCTTACGTATTTTCAAGATGTAAAATTGAGAAGTTTTTGAATGCGAAATTCATCTTCGATTGAAAAATGTAATGAAACGGCTGAATTCTGCGCTGAAATTATTTCGAGAGTTTTTCAGAAACCTGATTCCTAAAAACATCGCTGACAAGCAATTTCAAAGGATTTCCTTCAGGGGAATTGATATCCAGGATAATTTCAGATGAAGAAACAACCTGAATGTGCTGAATATTGACCATTTCTTTTTTGTTGATCTGAACAAAGTTTTTCTGCGGTAATAATTCGAATAAATTTTTGAAACTTAGGTTTTTAAGAATAATTTCCGAATTGTTTTTTAGTTTCAAATCTTTATCTCGGCTATCGATTTCAGATGTTTTGATATAGATAATGTCGTTGACGAAAATTCGGGTTTTCCCAAGATTGGTATTCCATTCAAAGAACTGATTTTTCTGATGTTCGTTAAGTAGTTTTCCTGCCTTTTCAAAAGCTTGTTGCAGACGTTCTTTTTTTATCGGTTTTCTGACGTAATCAACCACATCTAGGTCAAAAGCTTCCGCCGCATATTCTTTGTATGCTGTCGTGAAAATAATTTTTTTGTCCTTGACCAATTCGGCAACTTGAAGCCCGTTCATTCCGGGCATTTCGATATCAAGAATGCAAACGTCGCAATCGATGTCATCAATTTCTTGCAAGAAGACTTTAGGATTATTGAAAGCTTTCACAACTCCGATTCCTTCAATCTGGTCGCAGAGAAGTTTCAAATAGCTGATTGCCAATAACTCATCATCCAGAATAACGCATTTTATCATAAAATTCTGAAAGATTAATGGTTAATTGCGCTGTGAAAACATCATTGCTGATATTTTTACTGAGTTTGTAATGGTTTTTATAGATCAATTTCAATCTTTGGTCAAAAGATTTGCTTCCGAAACCGCTATTTTCTTTCTCAAGTGGTTTTTTGTCTGAGATTTTGTTGGAAACTTTCATTTCAAATTTTCCGTCTTCGAGAATCAGATTAATTGAAATAAAAGAATCTTGAGCCAGAAAATCTGTGTGTTTAAAGGCATTTTCAATCAAATCAACAGAAATCAACGGAGCAAAAACTTTCTCAGAATAGATAGGGTCTTCTTTGTTGATTTTCGTCTTGATCCTGAAATCAAATAACGGATTGATTTTGATCTTGTTGATTTCGATAAGGTTCATTGCAAAATCCAACTCTTCTTTTGGACTCACAAATTTATTGCTGCTTTCGTAGAGAATATAATCCAGAATGCTCGCCAGTTTATCCAACGAAATGTACGTCTGATAAGCGTGCGACTGAACTGAATTGAGAATATTTTTGAAAAGATGCGGATTGAGTTTGGTCTCGATATGTTCCAATCTTACGTTATCAAGTTTGCTTTCAATCGCTTTGTAATTGTCTTCGAGGAGCTTGTTTTTTGTTTTGGCGGATTTGTATTTTCCGAACAGGAAAAAACTGAGGGCCAATAAGAAAAAGATGACGAAAATCCCACCAAACAGAAGATAATCCGGAAGTAAGAGATTTTTGCCGCTCATTTTTTATTTTAATTTTTTGAATCCCGTAAATTCTGCTTTTTCTTTACATTTAGAATAATTGATCTCAAATCTGGAATCATTTTTCGGATACAGAAGAACGTATTCCGGGCAAGGTTGTTTTTGAGCCTGGCTTTTGTCAAAATCAATTGCTCCGTTAGTAATTATTTCGTCTTTCAGTTGTTTTTCAGATATCTTATTCGCTTCCATTTCTTTTTTGAAATTTTCGGAATAAGAAAAATCTTTGGTCAAAGTCTCTGCAATGACCCTGTCATTCGGGAAATAAGAGCAGCTCGCACCTTTCTGGTTGAGGACAAAGAAAACGATCAATAATCCCGGAACCAATCCGATGAAATAGAATTTAAGTTTTTTAAGCATTAATGAGTTTTAGAAAATCAGAAGATTGATATCGTGATAAGGAAGTTCGAACCTGTTGCAAATCATTTGTTTCGTATGCCTTCCTTTGTACATATAAAGCGATTGCTTGATTTCGTTTTTGTGGATCAGCATATTCTCGAAGCCGCCTTCTTCGTCATAACCTAAAAGATAACTTAAGAAGAAATTGCTAACAGCTTTCGTCGTAGTTCTTGGCATTCTGGATGTCAGATTCGGTAAGCCACAATGGATGACGTCGTGTTTTACAATGAAAGGTTTTTCTGTCGTAGTAAGCTCTGACGTTTCGATCACTTTTCCATTATCGATCGTAATGTCGATAATAACGCTACCTTTTTTCATTTTCATTACCATATCTTCTGTAACAATTGGAGATAGGTTAAGTCTTGGCAAAGCTCCGATCACAACGTCGGCTCTTCTGAGAGATTTCGTCAATTCCTTTGGATCGATAACGGATGTCGGAACGCGGCTGTCTACCAAAGTATGAAGTCTTCTCAGTTTTGAAAGCGAATTATCAAAAACCTTGACACTTGCGCCTAATCCAATTGCCGCTTTTGTTGCAAATTCACCCACGATTCCTGCTCCGATAATCACAACTTCCGTTGGTCGAACGCCTGTAATTCCGCCAAGCATCAATCCGTTGGACATCGCCAGTAGTTCCGATGCGTATAGGATTGAAACGCTTCCTGCGATTTCGCCAATCAATCTTACCAATGACAATTGCTTATATTCATCCATTATGAACTCAAATGCAATCGCATTGACTTTTTTGCTGGCCAATTTCAGGAAATATTCTTTGTCTCTAAGGTTGATCTGTAAAGCTGAAATCAAATAGGTCATCGGTCTGAGGTAATCGATTTCCTCTTCCGTTGGTGGATTGATTTTCAGGACCAGATCCTGGGAAAAAGCCACTTTTGGGTCGTTCGTAATCTCTGCGCCAGCTTCAGAATACAAGATATCAGTGAAGTGAGAACCTTCTCCGGCACCACTTTCTATAATGACTTTGTGACCGTTGTTTACAAGTATCTGAACGGCATCCGGAATAAGACAGGTTCTTTTCTCATTAAGGCAAGTTTCTTTCGGAACACCTATACTAAAGGTCTTTCCAGGTTTTTTTACAACTTCTAGTTTCTCTTCTTTCGGAATCAACTCTTCCTCGGAAAAAGGTGTAAATATGGTAGATGTACTGCTCATAAAAAACGAATCATTGTTCAAAATCTAAAGCAAAGATAAAACAATTTACTATTATTATTAATTAAACTCGATCTCTCTTCCGGATTCTGTATTGGTGATGGTCATCTCGTGGAAGTCATAAGCTTCCAGCTCATCCATATAGATTTCCGGCCATTCGATGATTGATAGAAAGGCATTGTCAAGATATTCTTCTATTCCGAAATCGTATGCCTCTTCCACGGATTTCAATCGATACAAATCGAAATGATAGATTTTTCCTTCTGGCGTATCATATTCATTAACAATTGAATAAGTCGGAGATGATATTTCATCCTGGCTTCCCAATTCTTTAAGCAGATATTGTGTGAAGGTTGTCTTTCCTGCACCAAGATTTCCCTTGAGTAATAAGATATTGTGCCGCAGATTTGGAATGATTTGATTGACAATGTCTTTCCATTCTACCAGTTGATGAATTTTGAATTGCATCTTGATTTTTTTTACAAAAATAAACTTTTCAACTTTTTAATGGATGATTGTTTCCGATGATAATAAACTTATCTATAAATTTACCGTTCCAAATTTTATAATAATAATTTCAAATCATTTTCTGAGTTGATCACCAAAGAAACCATCGACAAGATTTTTTCCACCATCAGGGTAGAGGAGATCATCGGCGAATATGTTCAGCTGAAAAGAGCAGGCTCCAACTTCAAGGGGCTGAGTCCTTTTCATGAAGAAAAATCGCCAAGTTTTGTCGTTTCTCCCAGTAAGCAGATCTGGAAAGATTTCTCGACTGGGAAAGGTGGAACTGCGATTTCTTTCCTGATGGAAATCGAGAATTTTACTTATCCGGAAGCTCTTCGCCATGCAGCAAAAAAGTACGGGATTGAAATTAAGGAAGATGTAAAAGAATACTCTGAGGAACAAAAACAAGCGCAGACAGAACGTGATGTTCTTTACAAGATCCACGAAGTTGCGAACGATTTTTTTCAAGATCAGCTCTGGAACTCGGAGGAGGGAAAGATGATCGGTTTTTCCTATTTTAAGGAGAGGGAACTGCGAGATGACATTATCAAGAAATTCCAATTGGGATATTCGCCGGAAAAGAAAAATGCATTTACAGAATTTGCTTTACAAAAAGCTTACTCCAAAGAGATCCTGGAAAAATCCGGACTTTCCATTTTTCCGGAAAATACGCCTTCCGGAATTGACCGGTTCCGCGACAGAGTTGTTTTCCCTATCCATAGTTTTTCAGGAAGAGTTCTTGGTTTTGGAGCAAGGATTCTCAAGAATAATGTCAAAACGGCAAAATATCTCAATTCCCCTGAAACCGAGATCTACCATAAATCAAATGTCTTATATGGTCTGAATCAAAGCAAACAATCCATTTCCAGAAAGAATCTTTGTCTTTTGGTAGAAGGTTATATGGATGTTGTATCGCTTCATCAATCCGGGATCGAAAATGTTGTGGCAAGCTCTGGAACATCTTTGACGACGGAGCAGATTAAACTAATAAAAAGATTAACGGAAAACGTAACCATTCTTTTCGATGGCGATAATGCAGGAATAAAAGCGAGTTTCCGAAGCATCGATATGTTGCTTTCCGAGGGAATGAACATCCGTGTTCTGCTTTTCCCGGATGGCGATGACCCGGATTCTTTTGCAAGAAAACATCCGCAGGAATTTGTTGAGAATTTCATTGATCAAGAAGCTAAGGATTTTATCGATTTCAAAGCGGAGATCCTTCTTCGTGATGCCGGGAATGACCCGATCAGAAAAGCAGAATCTATCCGGGATATTGTGAAGTCTGTTGCATTTGTCCAGAATGCTTTGAAGCGTGAAATTTACCTGAAAGAAGTTTCGAATAAATTTGGACTCAGCGAGCAGAGTTTATTCAACGAACTTCAGATCCAAACCAGTGTTACGCATCAGCAGGAACCAAAAACTGCAGTAGCCGAGAAAAAAGCACCACAAAAATTAGAAATTGTTCAGGAAGCTTTCACATCAATAAATCCACTTTTGGTACTGGAAGAGAAATTGGTAGACCTGATGTTGAAGTATGGCGATGTTGTTTTGGATAGAAAAGATCCTGACGGAAATGATTATAAGATCACTGTAATAGAAGAGGTTCTTGGCCATTTGGAGGAAGATGAATGTGAGATACAATTGGATATTCATAAAAAGATCGTTTCCGAGATCAAAGAAGGTATTCTCCAAAATGAGATAAGATCGGGCAGTTTTTTCTTCAATTTTATGGATGAAGAAGTTTCTGGAAAACTGGCCAATGCATTGATCGATAATTATCAGACCAGCAATTGGAACAAGTTCAATATCTACTTTAGTTCAGAGGAAGAGGTACTCCCAAAGATGGTTGCGGATATTGTTCTGAGACACAAAAGAGAGTATATTGTAAAATTGATCAATGACCTTAAAAATTCTCTCAGTGACGAGAATGATAATACTCAAATTTATCAACAAATAATCCTTCTGACTCAACTAAAAAATAAATTGGACAGCGAATTATTTCGTATTTTGTGACAGAAAGTCCTATTTTAGCAAAGGAATAGAAATTGCAAACTCAATACTGATTTAAAAATAACCAAATATAATATGGACATTAAAAAAGAATTCAGAGATTTCTCAGTAAAACATATGGGAAACAACGGTCTGGTAACCGATCAATATATGGGAATGTTCAACCCGACCAATCTCACGCCTTACATTATGGAGGAAAGAAGAATGAACGTTGCGCAGATGGACGTTTTTTCAAGATTGATGATGGATAGGATCATTTTCTTAGGAACAGGTATCGACGATCAGGTCGCTAATATCATAACAGCGCAATTGCTGTTCTTGGAAAGTTCAGATTCAGCGAAAGATATTCAGATCTATATCAACTCTCCTGGAGGAAGCGTTTATGCGGGATTGGGGATCTATGATACGATGCAGATCATCAAGCCTGATGTTGCAACGATCTGTACCGGAATTGCCGCTTCTATGGGAGCTGTACTATTGGTGGCAGGAGAGAAAGGTAAACGTTCTGCTTTGAAGCACTCTCGAGTGATGATCCACCAACCTTCTGGTGGGGCGCAAGGTGTAGCTTCTGATATGGAGATCAATTTGAGAGAGATGTTGAAACTGAAAAAAGAATTGTATGACATCATTTCAAACCACTCCGGACAAACTTACGAATGGGTCGAGAAAGCCTCAGACAGAGATTACTGGATGACATCTACCGAAGCTAAAGAATTCGGAATGGTGGATGAAGTTCTCGAAAGAAAAAAATAAAAAATAAAACCTGATTCACTTGAGTCAGGTTTTTTTATAATAATTGACTTCGTGGAACCAATTCGTTAGGTTTGGGCACCTTTATCCGCCCTCCGTTCCCGCTTTTTTCTTTTTTTGAGAAAAAAAAGAAAAAGAGCTCCACTCAGGTCGGGGCGCGCTTCGCAAAGTAGAAATGTTGATCTTTGGATTTTAGTTTTGAAATAAGATCGAGGTGAATTAATTAGACTTATTATATAATACATTTGTACAATATACATTTTACAAAAATAATTTTGCAGAAAATCTCAATTTCACTACTTTTGACACGTTAAATTATAAAAAATGAAAAAATCTGTAATATTGTTGGCTTCTGCTATCTTAGTTGTATCTTGTGATCTTCCTGCTGGCGGGAACAAAGGACGTTTGAAAAAAACGGATGAAGTAGTAAGATACGATGACCCAAACGCCCCTCACGGAACTTACCATCCAACTGCAGATTCTACAAAAGCTGTTTCTCACGTTGTAGCAGATTCTGTAAAAGTTTCAACGCCTGAAGTAAAACCAACAACAGAAGAAGCTCAAAAAGCTGAACATTAATAAGAATTTATAAAAATATTATAACAAAAAATGTCTTGCGTATGCAGGACATTTTTTATTTTTACGAACCTCAATAGAAAAATGAAAGTAATAATGAACTTTGTTTTTCTTTATTGAGTTTTACGTCTTTGCGAATCTTAAAATATCCTCAATAATTTTTTTAAAAAAACTTTGCGGACTTTACGTTCAAAAAAACAATTTTTAAAATCATAGACTAATCATTTATCATTAATAAAATGAGTACAACACAAACATACATCCAAGAAAACAAGCAACGTTTCCTTGATGAATTATTTGATATCCTTAGAATTGCCTCCATCAGTGCAGACCCTGCTTACAGATCCGAAGTTCTGAAATGTGCCGATGAGGTTGCGAGACATCTTAAGGTTGCCGGAGCAGACAATGTGGAGATTCTTCAGACAAAAGGTTATCCAATTGTTTTCGGAGAGAAAATTATTGATGCTAATTTACCAACAGTTCTAGTTTACGGACATTACGATGTCCAGCCAGCTGACCCATTGGAATTATGGACAAGCGACCCATTCGAGCCGGTTGTGAAAACAACTGAACTTCATCCAGAGGGTGCTATTTTCGCAAGAGGTTCTGCGGATGACAAAGGACAGTTCTTTATGCATGTCAAAGCATTCGAAGCAATGATGAAAACCGATTCTTTGCCTTGTAATGTCAAATTTTTGATTGAAGGAGAGGAAGAAGTTGGTTCTGCAAGTTTGGCAGATTTCCTTGAAGACCATAAAGAAAAATTGAGTTGTGATGTCATTTTGATTTCTGATACGCATATTTATTCTAATGAGCAGCCTACGGTTACAACAGGTTTAAGAGGTTTAAGCTATGTTGAAGTTGAGGTGGAAGGTCCGAATCGTGATCTGCATTCCGGGCTTTATGGTGGCGCAGTTCCGAATCCGATCAATGTTCTTTCAAAAATGATCGGAGATCTGATCGATGATAATGGACATATTACAATCGATGGATTTTATGACAATGTCTTAATTGTTTCCGATGAAGACAGAAAAGAAATGAACAAACTGAAAGATGATCAGGACAGTTACAAAAAATCAATTGGACTGAATGATATTCAGGGAGAGGAAGGTTACACGACTTTGGAAAGGGCTTCGATTCGCCCGACTTTGGATGTTAACGGGATTTGGGGCGGTTATACAGGTGAAGGTGCAAAAACAGTAATAGCTTCCAAAGCTTTTGCTAAAATATCAATGAGATTGGTTCCAAATCAAACGCCGGAAGAAATCACGGAAAAATTCACAAAACATTTTGAGAGAATTGCTCCGAAAAGTGTGAAAGTAAAGGTAACACCACACCACGGAGGAATGCCTTATGTTTTAGAAAGTAACACCAAAGAATTTTTAGCGGCTAAAAAGGCAATGGAAAAGGCTTTCGGAAAAGAGGTCCTTCCTTACAGAAGTGGAGGAAGTATTCCAATTACATCACTGTTTGAGAAAGTTCTTGGTGCTAAATCTGTATTGATGGGATTTGGTTTGGATTCTGATGCTATCCATTCACCGAACGAACATTACGGATTGTACAATTACTATAAAGGAATAGAAAGTATCCCTTATTTCTTTGAGTTTTACGCTCAAGGTTAAGAAAATTGAAGACAGTTTAGGCTGTCTTTTTTTGTTTAATATTAATAAAATCAAATTATGTCAAAAGTCGTATATATCACAGGGGGGACCAAAGGAATTGGTTTCGGAATCGCAGAAGTGTTACTGAAAAACGGTCACAAAGTGGCTATCAGCGGAAGAAAACAGGAAGATGTTGATAAGGCTGTTTTGGAGCTTAAAGGAATCTCAGAAAGTGTATTTGGTGTTAGCTCTGATGTTCGAAATTTCGAAGATGAAGAGAATGCGGTTTCCAAGATTGTTGAAAGATTCGGCAGCTTGGATGTTGTAATTGCCAATGCAGGGCTGGGAATCTTCAAACCCGTCGATGAATTGAGTATCGAAGATTGGAATGCAATGCAGGAAACAAATTTGACAGGCTGTTTCTACACATTAAAAGCATCGGTTGAAGAGCTGAAAAAATCACAGGGCTATTACATTACGATCGCAAGTCTTGCAGGAACTAATTTCTTCGAAAATGGAGCCGGTTACAATGCTTCCAAGTTCGGTGTTGTCGGTTTTACGCAAGCTGCGATGATCGATCTTAGAAAATACAATATCAAAGTTTCTACGATAATGCCTGGTTCTGTAGCGACCTATTTCAATGGAAATGTGCCATCCGAAAAGGATGAATGGAAAATTCAGCCGGAAGACATGGGGAATCTTGTTCTTGATATGCTGAACATGAATCCTCGTGTTTTGCCAAGTAAAATTGAGTTCAGAGCAAGTCAGGTGAAAAAATAAAAAGAATTGATTTTTTTGAAAATTCGATAATTTGACCTTGATTTTTGTTATACCTAAAAGCTGATCAAATTGCTTAAAACGGACAAAATTATTTATAAAGAGTCTAAATACCCTTTTATTAAAGCGGTTTCCGATACTATTTAATAAATAACAATAAATTATGCATGCATAGTATTTTTTATATATATTAGCACAGTTAGTAAAATAAAAACATCATCTTAAAATGAAAATATTAGTTTGTATCAGTAGCGTTCCGGACACTACAAGTAAAATTAATTTTACAGCAGATAAATCTGCTTTTGACAAAAACGGAATCCAATGGGTTATTAATCCTCTGGACGAATTTGCTTTAACGAAAGCTATAAAATTACAAGAATCCCAAGGTGCAACTGTAACGGTTGTAAACGTTGGAGATGCAGGGACAGAAGCTGTTATCAGAAAAGCTTTGGCAATCGGTGCGAATGATGCAGTAAGAGTAAACACAGAAGCAAAAGATAGTTTCTCTGTAGCAAAAGAAATTGCAAAAGTGGCTCAGGATGGCGGTTACGACCTTATCCTTACAGGAAAAGAATCTATTGACTATAATGGTGGAGCAGTTCCGGGAATGGTAGCTCAATTGCTTAATATTCCTTTCGTGAATGCAAGCGTTGGATTAGATGTGAATGGTTCAGAAGCGACTGCTGTAAGAGAGATCGAAGGTGGGAAAGAAACTATTTCTGTGAAATTACCAGCTGTTGTTGCAGGACAAAAAGGTTTGGTTGACGAAAAAGATCTGATCATTCCAAATATGAGAGGAATTATGTCTGCAAGAACAAAAACGCTTAATGTTGTTGAGCCTTCAAATTCTGAAGTGAAAGTGGAAGCGGTTTCTTTTGACAGTGTTGCGCCAAGAGCAGCTGTGAAATTGGTTTCTGCAGATAACCTAGATGAATTAGTAAGATTACTTCACGAAGAGGCAAAAGTGATATAAATTATAGACAATAAGATAATAGACAAATAGATAATAGAAAGAGATTCAAGAAAAAAAACTTCTCAATCCCAATCGAGTTATCAAAGTCTATCATCTATTCGTCTTTTATCTTTTAATCTAAAAAATAAAATTATGGCAGTATTCGTATACGCAGAAAATATAAACGGAGTTTACAAAAAAGCAGCATTTGAAGCTGTTTCCTATGCAAAAGCAATTGCAGCAAAAACTGGAGATTCAGTTACAGCGATTTCCATTAATCCTACAGATTCTCCAGAACTATTATATAAATATGGAGCAGACAAAGTCATCAATGTAAAAGATGCAGGTCTTAAAGATTTTAGCGCTAAGGCTTATGCTGAAGCGGTTGGTCAAATTGCTGACGGAAACATCATTGTTTTTCCTCATACAACAGACGCTTCTTCTGTTGCCCCGATGTTGGCAATTCAGAAAAATTATTCTTTGATAACCAATGCAATTGATGTTCCGGAAAGTACTTCTCCTTTCCAGGTAAAAAGAAGAGCTTTTTCTGGAAAAGGATTTATGCATGCAAAAGCTGATGCAGCTGGCGTTATCGTGACCGTTTCTCAGAATGCTTTCGGCGTTAAAGAAAATCCAGCTTCGGGCTCTGAAGAAGTGAAAGAATTAAGCATTGCAAATGAAGATACAAAAGTCATCAATCACGAGCAGTCTTCAGGGAAATTAGACCTAAAAGAAGCGGAGATCGTTGTTTCTGCCGGCAGAGGTCTTAAAGGTCCTGAAAACTGGGGAATGATAGAAGATCTGGCAAATGTCCTTGGGGCTGCAACTGCTTGTTCAAAACCGGTTTCCGATATCGGTTGGAGACCTCACACAGAGCACGTTGGACAAACCGGAAAAGCAATTTCACCAAATCTGTATGTTGCCGTTGGTATTTCCGGTGCGATCCAACATTTGGCAGGAGTCAACAGTTCTAAGACGATTGTTGTTATCAACAATGATCCGGAAGCACCTTTCTTCAAATCTGCGGATTATGGAGTAGTGGGCGATGCCTTCCAGATCATTCCTGCATTGACGGAGAAGATCAAAGCTTTGAAAGCTTAATAAATTTCAAAATAGAATCAAAACCTGAGTCAATGGCTTAGGTTTTTTTGTTTTTAGGAAATATAATCTGGGCATCTTTATCCGCCTGGAGTTTATCCTGAGCTTGCCGAAGGGCTCCCGATCCTTTTTGTTCGCCTTGCTTCGCAAAAAAGATTTCCACTCAAACCTGACGAAGTGTTCATCGATCCAAATAAAAAAATAAATGTAATTGAGATAAGTCGGACTGCTGCAATTCAACGCTTTAAGGATTCAGAATCAGAAATGCTGAATTATTTAATGATTTTACTACGCAAACGATGTAAAAATCTACAATTCCTTAATGGAAATTAACAAAAAATTTTATATTTGCTAAATGGATTATAAAAGATTAATCATTAGAGGGATCTCATACAGCCAAACCCAATCGGGAGCTTATGCGCTGTTGCTGGAACATGAAGAAACATCAGTCAAACTGCCTGTTGTTATAGGTAATTTCGAAGCACAATCCATTTCACTGGGATTGGAAAAGGATATCAATCCGCCACGTCCGCTAACCCACGATCTATTCACGCAATTCGTTAAAAATACAGGTTTCAACATCGATTCTGTGATCATCTATCAAATAAAGGACGGTGTTTTCTTTTCAAATATCAATTTCAAAAATCCATTGTCGGACGAAGAGCTTATTTTAGATGCAAGAACTTCGGACGCTGTTGCAATGGCTGTAAGATTCGATGCACCTATTTTCACGACTTCTGATGTCTTGAATGAGGCAGGGATTTTATTAGAGCTAGATGAAACACCAAAAGTTGGGGATGAAGAAGTCATTTCTGATGAGGTTTCAGATTTCAATGATCTGTCAGGGATCTCTTCGGAAGAGTTGGATCAATTATTGGCTGATGCTGTAAGGGAAGAAGATTATGATACGGCTCTCAGATTACAGGAAGAGATCAAAAGAAGAAATAAAAAAATAGAATAACAATATAATATCAATTTAAGATATGAGTCTAAAACTACGACTGACTATACTTAGCTTTCTGCAATTCTTTGTTTGGGGAGCTTGGCTGATAACGATGGCAAACTTCTGGTTTGGAACCAAACATTGGGATGGAACACAATTTGGAGCTGTGTTCGGAACTATGGGTATTGCCTCTATCTTTATGCCAACTATCACGGGAATTATTGCAGATAGATGGGTAAATGCTGAGAGGATCTATTCTGTCTTGCAGATTTTATATGGAGTAGTGCTTTTCATTTTGCCACATTCTGAAACGCCTAATTCGTTCTTCTCTGTAATGTTGGTCGCAATGTGTTTCTATATGCCAACCATCGCTTTGACCAATTCTATTTCTTATACGATATTGAAAAACAGTCATTTGGATGTAGTGAAGGATTTCCCACCAATTAGGGTTTGGGGAACTATCGGGTTTATCGTTGCCATGTGGATCACGAATCTTACAGGTAACAAGTCTTCTGAAGGGCAATTCTATATTGCTGGAGGTGTTGCTGTTTTATTAGGCCTCTATGCTTTGACATTACCTAAATGTCCTCCGCAGAAATTAATTGATAAAAATGCACCACTTTCAGAACAATTAGGGTTGAATGCTTTCAAACTTTTTGGAGATTACAAGATGGCATTGTTCTTTTTGTTTTCCATGCTACTAGGAGCCGCTTTGCAGTTAACCAATGCTTATGGAGATGTTTTCCTGAGTGAGTTCGCCCATTTTCCTAAATATGCCAATTCTATAGTTGTAGAAAAATCTACAATTATTATGTCTATTTCACAGATCTCGGAAACCTTATTTATTTTAGCAATTCCATTCTTTTTGAAAAAATTTGGAATCAAGAAAGTAATGTTGATCAGTATGTTGGCATGGGTTCTTAGATTTGGACTTTTTGCTTATGGAGATCCGGTAACAGGACTTTGGATGATTATACTTTCTTGTATTGTTTATGGGATGGCCTTTGATTTCTTCAATATTTCAGGTTCACTTTTTGTAGAAACCACTACCGATAAGAAGATCCGTTCTTCGGCACAAGGTCTGTTCATGATGATGACCAATGGTTTTGGAGCTGTAATTGGTAGTTATGTTGCAGGGTGGGCTATAGACAGATTTTTTACACTTAAATTTACTACAGCATCAGAGTTGGCAAAATATTTGGAAACAACTCCCAATGATTCTACTTTTGTGGAGATTCTGAAAAATTCGTTTAATTCTGTCGTTGGTGCGGATGGAACTTTATCAAATATTGTATTAGTTAAAGACTGGCAACATATTTGGCTGTATTTTGCGTTATATTCTTTAGTGATCGCTATTTTGTTCGCAATATTTTTCAGACATGAGCATTCACCTTCTGATGTAAAGAACATTGGTCATTAATCAAATCTTGAGACTTTTATGTCATTAAAATAAGCATGAAAAAGCAATTATGAAAAAGACAATTTTGAATTTAACAACGGTTTTCTTTATGGTTATAGCAGTCATTGGTGTGAGCAGCTGTAGTAAAACAGAAGACGCAGTTGAGGATATAACTGTTCCTGTGCCATTATCGATCAATACAAATACTGAAATTGAAATTCCTTTTGCAGTTTCAACAGAAGAAGTAGTATTTCCGGATATGCCTCTCAATTTGGATGTTGAGGCCAAGATCAAGGAAAAATTCCCTGCATTATCTATAAATAATTTGAAATCTGCAAAGTTATCAAGTTTTAGTATAGATTTTCTTTCTTCTTCGAATGGAGATTCCATTAAGCTAAACAAAGTTTTGAGTGCAAAGTTATTGATCAAGGCTCCCGATCTTTCTGATAAAGAAATTGCAACTGTTGAAAACAATACGAGCGAAACTTCGCTTAACTTCACTCCGCTTGCTGATGTAGAATTAATGGATTATTTGAAATCTTCAAATCATTCTTTATATTTAAAAGTAAAAGGAACCGAGGCGGCCGCGACACAAATGAAAGTAAGGGTCAATTCTGCTTTCACGATACAAGTCGGTTTGTAAAAAAATAAAGATGATCTTATAGGTCATCTTTTTTTGTGAAATTATTGTCATAAGGATTTTCTTCCGCAAACAGAATATTCAGTATCATCCCAATGATTACAATGGTATTGATAATTAGCCATAAAAAATGTGGAAATGGAATTGAAAAGAAGGGGTTGTAAATGATAACTAATGTTGCAAATATCTTGAAATCTGTCTGATTTCTTCTATTGAACGCATCATAAGCCAGCCAACCAAATCCAACGAATAGAAAATACCCAGAAAGCCTATAGAAGAGATAGGGCATGCTTAAAAAGCATAGAATCAAAATGCCTGTTAAAATTAATTTTAGAAGCTGATTCATATTTCTCAGTTTCATGTAAAATTAATAAATTAATATTAATTCCTAACTTTTTGTATGAATTAGGTTTAAATAATATTATTTAATTATAAAATTTGATTTAATATTGATTATTCGAAAACAAGGTTGTTTTGAATCGCAAGGGATTTCAGTTCTGTTTCATCCCATTCTTTATGAGGGTCGCTTTTCAAAGTAATTCCTCCACCAACAAACAGAAATGCATAATTTTTAAAGAAACTCGCACAACGAAGATTTACGAAATAATAGATGAAATCCTCGGTTTCTACTTTGATATATCCAGCATAAAATTCGCGGTTAAAGTGTTCGATGCTTTTTATCCCTTGTGCGCAGAGTTCTTTTGGAAACCCACAAACAGCTGGAGTTGGATGTAATTCAGAAATGATCTTATCCAGACTTTCCGGACTTATCTCTGCAGAAAAATCTGTTTTAAGATGCTTGATATTTCCGGATATCATATCTTTTGTAGATGACACTTTCAGATCAGATGAGAATTTTTTCAGAATAGACTGTATATAATCTGTGACTGTTTTCTGTTCCTCAATTTCTTTATCAGTCCAGTTTTCTTCTACAGGAACAGTTCCTGCAACACTCATGGTTTCGAAGGAATTATTTCTTTTATTGAATTTTCCCAATACTTCCGAAAAACCTCCCATCCAGATTTCTCCATTTTTTTCAAATAAATAGCAAAATGCGGAAGGATAACTTTCACAAAATTTCAGAAAACTCTTTGTCATCGATAACTTTTTCTGAGCGTCGATGTCAAGGTACATCAGAAGTTTTCGTCTGGAGAGTACCAATTTTTTAAGCTCATTTTTCTCAATGAAGTCCTTGGCCTGTGAGATTTTCAAAGCATAGGATTCAAGTGTTTCTTTTGCGATCTCTATGAAAGAACTTTTACTTTTTGGGGAAACATTCAGATCTTCAATATCATTTCTAGAGATTTCCTTGATGTTTCCTTTAAAATCCAGAATTGTCTTTGTATCAAAACTTACAAAAGAAACGTTGACGTCCGAAGTATTATCAACAGAGAAAAATTTATCGTTATCGGGTAATTTGAAAATGAGCATTAACAAAAATATTAAACTTTCCCGACAGGAACAATGTTATTCGTCATAGTTGTGTGATTGATAAGATGACCTTTCTCATCACGGATCTCGATTTGAGACACGTGCATTGTATTGCCTTTTCTGATAAAGGTTGCAGTTCCGGTAACGATACCATCTCGTTTTGCCCTCAGGTGATTACTGTTGATATTCGTCCCGACCGGAACAGATTTTGAAGTGTCCAGATTAATGAGAGAAAGACAAGAACCCAATGTCTCTGCCAAAACACAGCTTGCGCCGCCGTGCAGAATACCATAAGGTTGATGAACTCTGGAATTAACTGGCATTGTAGCTGTAAGATGGTCATCGGAAACATCAGTATAAACGATTTCCAGAGTTTCACCCAAAGTGTTCTTGCTGGCTTTGTTTAGACGGTCAAGTATTTCTATTTTTTTTGCTTCGTCCATTTCTTGGTTTTGGGGTTAAAGTTTACTGTTCCTAATGTTAGAACTCAGGATTTCGAATCTTGAATTAATAAATCTGAGGATTCCAGTTTTCAGGATGTTTTGGAGTAATATCATGTTCGATATAAAAGTTCTGGATCTCTTCCATGATCTCCTCAAAAGTATGGGTCTCCAATTTTTCATAAGGAATTTTATAACCAAGATTGATGGTCTTCCTTTTGTAATCTCCTCCTGCTAAAACGATAGGGACTTTTGCGGCCAGAGCCATATTATAAAAACCTTTTCTCCATTTCGGAACCCAGCTCCTTGTTCCTTCTGGTGTTATTACCAAGCTGAAATCATCCTTCTTGAATTCGTTAGCTACAAAATTAACAAGGTCATTTTTTTGGGAGCGGTCTATTCCAATTCCGCCAATCCCTTTTACAATTGCACCATACCAAGCTTTTGTATGAGCATCTTTGATAATGACTTTAAGTTTTTTTCCTAATGTCCAATACGCAAGGTTACCTAGGATATATTCGCTGTTGTCTGTGTGTGGAGCAACAACAAGAATACATCTGTCCAGATTGTTGACATCGCCCTGAAGAACAACTTTCCATCCGATGATTTTAAGAATGATTTTAGCTAATATTTTTTTCATAAAAAAAAGTATAACCATAACGGTCATACTTTACAAATTTACAAAATATGTTTATTCTTAAGAAATATCTAAGTATTCTTTATGTCTCAAAACAGGTTGCTGATGAAATCTACGATTTTGATTGCGATTTCTAGTACTAATTGAATCATTTTTTAATTTTTTATAGTTAGAAGTTTATTTCTCAAACAAATTTAATAATAATTTTGCTTCTTAAATAATCAAAGCGTTAAAATTTTATTAAATTATCAATTTATTACAGGATATACCACAGCATTTTTCAAATCCATAGGATTGTTATTCTTGGCAATGAAATTCTGTATAACTTTCGCGGCATCTTTGAACTGTTCTTTGCTTGTAATTTTCGTTCCTCCGACTTGGAAAGTTCCAGGAGGCACATCATCAAATTTTTGTCTCATCTCTTTTGTTGGGTCATTGTAGAACTGAAGCATCATTTTGTGCATATTGGCAATGGACACCGAAACTGGTTTTTTTCCTGCAAAGCTTTCAAGAAAGTCTGATGTGTCATACGTTTTCTCCAGTTTTTGGCTTTTTGCCAATTTGAAGAAAAAGTTTTCTTTACTATCATTCAATTCGAATATCAAACCAGGTAATCCTCGGAATTTGTAAGGACCTTCGGAAATGTTGATGTCTTTGCAAAACCAAGCCGTCCAATGTCTTCCTCCAAAATCTGTTGTCGCTTTTTGAAGTGTGTATTGTCCGGAAGTTTTGGTTTCTTTCTCCAGTTTCCAATCCATTTTGTCTTCGGTGTTGTAAGAAAAATAATCCATCATCATCTCGTAATTGGTATTCTGGTAGGAATTTTTAAGTCTTCTTAAGGTTGGGATGTCTGGAGATGCGCTATGATTGTTGCCTCCTTTTTTGTTCAGAGAATCATTGATGATGTTTTCATAGTTATAGAATTTTACATCTTTCGGATTGATATCAAGAGCCATATTCACATTTCTATAATTAGTAGAAGAAGAATCCGGCTTGAATTTGTACTCGTAAATAAAACGATGCGTTTGCGCTTTTGATAGATTGGTGAGGAATATCAAAAGTAAAAAAGTATAGAGTTTCATATTGATAGAGATTTTATTTAACATAACTTTTATAATTATCCACGATAAGTTTTGCTACTAATTCTGGATTTTGATAATGTATGCCATGGGAATATTTTGGTAACAGAATGATCTTGCTGTTGTCATTGTCTTTGATCAGGTCAGAAAAATGCTGTATTCTGAGATTATCATATTCTTTCCACCAAGCTTTAAAATTGATTCCCAGATTTAGATTTTTGTTCAACTCTTCATCCGGAGTTTCAATATATTTGTTGTACGAAATGATAACTGTTGTGGCAATGTCTTTGTTCAGCGCTGGCAGATCTGTATATTCGATAAAAAAACCTTTGGAATTTGAGTTTAATGCTCTTATAGCATCATTTCTGGTTCCCTGGCTGACATTTTTATTCTGTGACAGCGATTTTATTATGATGGTAGAAATTTCCCGATATCCGGTTTTGCTTTCAGATTTTATCCTTGCCCTTTCATCTTCCTCTTTTGTTAACATAAAATCTGTCGGGTCTGATAAAACCAGTCCGGAGACCTCATGTGGAAACTTTGCTGCAAATAGCCTGATGTAAGGTCCCCCAATAGAATGTCCAACAAGTAGATATGGAGGTTTTATGTTGAGTGTTTGCAACATACTATGCAGTCTTTCTACAAGTTGGGAATCTGAGAGAACCTTTGGGTCAGCATCAGAATTTCCAACACCAGTTCTTTCATATTCTATTCCTCCAATGTTAGCCGGCAGATACCGGAGGATAGGGTCGAAGGTACCACCTCCTAATCCAGCTTCGAACACCAAAATAGGTTCTCCATCTTTTCTGTTTTCAAGATTGAAAGTTTTGTAGGACATTTTTTTGCCTTCAACAGATACGAGTTTACTATCGCTATGTTGAGCAGAAGTTGGTAAATAACCAATTATCAAAAGTAAAAAAGTAAAGAGTTTCATATAAATTTTGTGATTCGATGGTTTTAAAGAACTAGGAGAAAAGCGGAGATCCGAAGATCTTTGATCCGCTTTTCAACTAATCCACTCTCAATTTATTTAGTTTTGATAGAAATTTCTTTCTTTCCGTCTTTGATATTGATGTTTAGGTCTTCGATACTTTTCTTAACCTGCTCATCCAATTTCATCCTTTCCAGAACAACATCCGCGGAATCTTTAGAATAATTTTTTCCATTGATCTTCACACTGTCGCTTTCTTCTGAGTTGTACTCGATAGTCGTTCCGTTGATATTGATCTTGTTTTTCTCAACTGTGATCCCGTGATTGTTTTGGTTTCCAGCATCGTTATCATCGTCGTCGTCATCCCCACGAGTGCTAACTTCGTATTCTTTTTCGTTGATGATTTTCATTCTTGAAGGTACTACCAACTCGTAATCCAATCTGTAATCTCTGAATCTGTATTCATAAGGATACTCGAAGTAGTTTGGAAGAAGAACCCTGTTACCTCTGATTTCCACAGGAACTTTCATCTTAAGAGGTTGGTTGTAACCTTCCGCTTCTTTTTTGATGATGATGTAAGGCGTTTTGATGTCGTCTCTTCTTGTGATCTCCACACTTGGATAATCTCTTTTATAGATAGTAGCCTTATCAGAATAGATATTATTAAAGTAAGTTTTGAAATTCTCAGGGATTGCCACTTTCTTGCTGTCAATATAGATAGTGTCGTTTGGAGCAGAGATTGAGATATTTTCATAATCCTCATTTTGTCCGCTATATCTAAAGTTGAATTTAGAAGCGCTCGCGGCCAATACACCGATCAAGATGATCCAGATGATCCCCAATGTTCCAAGAACTGGCCCAACATAGTTGAATTTCGTCTTTGGAGAGAATAGCTTGATTGCTAATAATAAGAATGCTACACCGAAAATAATGGTTGGTAGAGCTGCAATTGCAAGCAACAGATAACCAAGATTATTTTCTTCCAGATAAAATCCAAGATTATTATCCATTCCAAATTTGTCTGAACCGTAAGCAAACATCATTGCAAACAATCCGATGAAACAACCTGCTGCCATCAACGAAAGCAAAACAGCTAGACAATATTTCAGAACTTTCAGAAAAGAATCTCCAGCAGAACCAACTTTTGGACGATTCTCGTTATAGATCTCTCCTGCTCTTGTAGTTGTCTCATTGGCAAACTGTACTATTTTGCTGGATTCTTCCTTTAGGTTGTCGAAGTTTAAAGGCTTTCCTTTCATCTTCAAAAAGTCGGAAGCTGATTCTGCTTTTGGTAAAACTGCCCAAAGAATGAAATACAAAATGACTACTAAGAATGATGAACCTGGAGCTACCCAAAGGAACAGAAATGCGCCAACCCATATCAATCTCATCCAAGTGATATCCATTCCGAAATAAGCTGCCAGACCTGCACAAACTCCGGCGATTTTCTGTCTTTCCGGGTCACGGAACATCTGTTTCTGTGAGTTGCTGCTATAGCTATAGCCTGTGGAGGATTTTGATTTGTTTTGTTTTCCTTCAGAGAAATAAGCTTCTTCCTGCTCATCGATTTGTTCAGGTGTTCCAATTTGAGCAATTACTTTTTCTACATCAGAATCGTTTATAACTTCTCTTTTGGCAAGAGTTTCTTTGAAAATCTCGACCATTCGGATTTCAATGTCGTGCATTACTTCGTCTGCTTCTGAAGCGTCTAGAGAATTTCTCAAGGCATTCAGATAATCGCTAAGCTTGATATAAGCGTGTTCGTCTATCATAAAAGAGAACCCTGCGAGTGCTATAGATAATGTCTTGTTCATAATATTAGTTTTGAGAGTGAGAGTTTGATGTGATTTGGTTTACAGAATCTGTCAGTTCCTGCCAAGTGGTTTGTAATTCTGCAAGGAAGAGACTTCCTTTTTCAGTGATCTGATAATACTTTCTTGGCGGCCCGCTTGTAGATTCTTCCCATCTGTAAGCGAGGAACTCGCCGTTTTTCAATCTAGTAAGGAGAGGATAAAGAGTTCCTTCCACTACATCCAGTTTTCCTTTTTTGAGAGATTCTATCAGGTCGGAAACATACATTTCGCGTTGTTGAATTAGACTCAAAATACAGAATTCCAGAATTCCTTTACGCATTTGCGCCTTTGTGTTCTCGGTATTCATATTAATTTGATTTAATGTTTAAAAGCTTAAAG
The DNA here is from genome assembly GCF_900102265.1 of Epilithonimonas hungarica. GTDB lineage: Bacteria > Bacteroidota > Bacteroidia > Flavobacteriales > Weeksellaceae > Epilithonimonas > Epilithonimonas hungarica. The sequence continues at coordinate 1,274,408 of NZ_FNBH01000001.1, forward strand.
TCCTTTGGATTTGCGTCCAACATCCAACTACTACTTCAACTTTACATTGCAAAGATATATAAATGAAATGGTATTATGCAATACAAAGTAGTAAATATTTTATAGATTAATATCTAACTAGCTGATTTTCAATATTAAAATTTTATAATGGAAATTAATGAATTTTAGAAATTTAGAAATTAATTTTAGAAAGGACTTTTGAACAAAGTGTATTCGGACGTTTAAACAAAGTTAATTAATGTTTTGCTACCTAATTTTGCTTTAATAAAATATTTAAACAATGAACAATTATCAAGGAGCATTACAAAAGCCTATTAATTCTGGTTTCAATGCAAAATCAACAACAGAAGAAGTGATCAAAGGAATTGATCTCGAAGGAAAAATAGCAATCGTGACCGGAGGAAATTCCGGAATAGGATTGGAAACAGTAAAAACCTTATCAAAAGCCGGAGCAACCGTAATAGTTCCTGCAAGAGACATCGAAAAAGCGAAAAGAAATCTCGTTGGAATTCCTAATGTAGAATTGGAAGAATTAGATCTAGCTAATCCTGATTCCATCAATGCATTTGCTGAAAAATTCCTGGAATCAGCAAGACCGCTTCATTTATTGATCAATAATGCAGGAATTATGTGGGTTCCACTTCGTAGAGACAATCGGGGTTTCGAATCTCAACTTGCTATTAATTACCTGGCACATTTTCAATTAACAGCTAAATTATGGTCTGCATTGAAAAAAGCAAACGGCGCAAGAGTAGTGAATGTATCTTCCGGCGGACATCAATTTTCAGATTTTAATTTTGAAGACCCGAACTTTCTCAATCGAGAATATGAAACTTTACTCGGGTATGGACAATCAAAAACAGCAGTCAATCTTTTCTCAATGGAATTGGATAATCGGGCAAAAGAATTTAATGTAAGAAGTTATGCTTTATGTCCTGGTGCTGTTGGCGAAACAGAATTAGGGAGAGAAGCGCCATTGGATTTGTTTCAGAAACTCGGTTATGTTGATTCGGAAGGGAATTTATTACCGGAAGTTAAGGCTTCTCTAAAGACCATTCCTCAAGGTGCGGCAACCACGGTCTGGTGTGCAACAAGTCCTTTATTAAATGATTTAGGTGGCGTTTATTGTGAAAATGTAGATGTCGCACTTTTGAGTTCTGACGTGTCAATTATCGGTGGTATCAAAGCATATTCTTTGGATGAAACCAATGCAAAAAGATTATGGAGTTTGAGTGAAGAAATGACAGGAATAACATTTGAGCTCAATTGATATTTGTACATTTGTGTAAGAATAATATGGATTATCAGGTCAATTATATCAACCCGGAAATCAAACTTTCCTGTTATGAGGGCAAGTTGTTCAAGACCGAAGCAGCATTTAACGACCATTTACTGGTTTGGCTGATTTCTGGTGAGACAAAGATCATCCAGGCAGACGAGAGCTTTGTGTTTGGCGCAGGAAGTACTTTTCTGATTCCCAGAAATCAATTGGCGACTATCATCAATTATCCGAAAGATGGATTGCCTCACAAAGCAGTTGCAATGCATTTATCTGCAAAAAGACTCAGAGAGTTTTATAATGATGATCATATAAAATCAAAAATCACAACAGAAAAAATCATCAGTTTCGAGAAACATCCTTTATTGGAAAGCTGTTTGGCTTCGTTGATTCCATATTTCGAAATGCAGAACAACTTTCCCGAAAATATTGCCATATTGAAAATCAATGAAGCGATCAATATTCTCACAACGATTGATGAAAATATAGATTCTGTGCTCAATAATTTTGAGGAACCGGGAAAGATTGATTTGGTAAGTTTTATGGAAAAGAACTTTATGTTCAATATGCCATTGGAGAAATTCGGCTATTTGACTGGCCGTAGTTTAACGACTTTCAAAAGGGATTTTTACAAAGCATTCAATTCTACACCACAAAGATGGCTCACCAAAAAACGTCTGGAATTAGCACACTACGAACTTACCGAGAAAAATAAAAAACCTGCAGATGTCTATTATGAAATAGGTTTCGAGAACTTGTCGCATTTTTCTTTTGCATTTAAGAAACAGTTTGGATATGCGCCGACAAAACTTTTTGGTCATAATTAGAATTTGGGCAGCTTGATCCGCCTTCCGCTCCCAAACCTAACGAAGTGGTTCGACGAAGTCAATCTTTTCACTCCACTACGTTGCGTTAAAAGGATTTCCGCTCAAGTCGGGCTGCGTTAGATTCGCTGTTTTTAATAGTATGTGAATTTTATAAAGAAATTCAAAAATTTTTGAATAAAAATTTGCAGATGAGAAATGTTTTCATATTTTCGTAAGAGATTTACAAAACGATGATGAATTTTACAACCACAACAACGATTTCTACAACAACTACAATTAGTAGCTGCAGAAAGGTGTGTTTGTGATATTGTGAAAATAGATAATTAACAAAAGCCTTTCTGATTTCAGAAAGGCTTTTTGTTTTGAATAGATCAATTAACATTTAGTATTAGAATTGTCACACTGAGCGGAGTCGAAGTGTTAAAAAATAAGAAATCAAATAATGAAAATTTTAAAATTTGGGGGAACTTCGGTTGGAAGTGTAGAAGCATTGCGAAATGTAAAATCAATCATTGAAAAAGAATTTAATAAAGACAAATCTCTAATCGTTGTCTGTTCCGCTTTGTCAGGAATTACGAATGTGCTTTTATCGGCATCAGAAGAAGCTTTGAAACAAAACGATTTCTCAGAAATCCTGAAATCTGCAGAAGAAAAGCATTATCAGATTATCTCGGAATTATTGCCAAGAACGGCTCAGAATCCATTATTGATGATGGTGAAAGTAGGTTTCAACGAGATTGAGGATATTTTGTTCAGTGTCAAAAATCTAGGCGAATTATCAGACAGGATCAAAGATAGACTTCTTTCTTACGGAGAACAGATGTCGAGCAAAATTGTTTCGGTTTTTCTGCAATCTGAAGGTTTTCCAACGGTTTTTCAAGATTCAAGAGAGTTGATTTCAACGGATTCTCATTTCGGAAATGCCAATGTCGATTCTAAAAAAACGAATGAAACCCTAAAAAACTGGAAATTAGAAAATCAAATTTATGTAGTAACAGGTTTTATCGCCAAAGATAAAAATGATGATACAACAACTTTGGGTCGAGGCGGTTCAGATTACACCGCGGCCATTCTCGGTTCTGGCTTGCAAGCTGACGAGATCCAGATCTGGACAGATGTTGATGGCTTTTTGACTGCTGATCCGAGGTTGGTGAAAAATGCGTTTTCACAATCGGAACTCAGTTATCAGGAAGCGATGGAAATGTCGTACTTCGGTGCAAAAGTGATTTATCCACCAACAATGATTCCTGCTATCGAAAGTCAAATCCCGATCTATATCAAAAATACTTTCAAACCGGAAAATCCGGGAACTTTGATCCATCAAAGATCTGAAGTTTCCAAAGGTCTTATCAAAGGAATTGTTTCCATCGAGAAAACCTGCCTGATCAATATTACCGGAAACGGGATGATCGGGATGAAAGGTTTCAGCGGAAGATTGTTCAATGCTTTGGCCAGATATGAAGTTAATGTTATTCTAATCACGCAGGCGAGTTCGGAACATAGTATTTCGTTTGTGGTTGCTTTTGACGATGAGAAAAAAGCGAAAACAGCAATCTATGAAGAATTTGATTTTGAAATTAGTTCAAACAAAATTGATGAACCGCAATTCGATAATGAGCTTAGTATTATTTCTGTCGTTGGTGAGAATATGAAAAAAACAAGGGGAATCAGCGGGAAGTTTTTCAGTGCTTTGGGCAAGAATGGAATCAATATTATTGCCATTGCACAAGGTTCATCTGAGCTTAATATTTCTGCCGTAATTGAGAGAAACGAATTGTCAAAAGCACTTAATGTCGTTCACGATTCGCTGTTGCTTTCTCCTGTAAAAACTTTCAATGTGATGTTTGCTGGAACAGGAAATATCGGGAAAGAATTGTTTCGGCAATTGGAAAGAGAACAACAAAACCTGGAAGAAAACCATCAGATTAAAATCAATGTTGTAGGAATTACAAACAGCCGGGAAATGAAAATTTTCGATAATCCTGAATCCGATTTTGATTTAAATAATAACTTTAATAATAATTTGCAAAAATCAGATTTAAAACAATTTATAAATTCTATTTCAAGTAAAAATTTACCTAATTTGGTTTTTGTGGACAACACTTCTAGCGAAGATGTCGTCAAAGAATATCCGTTGTTATTTAATAATAATATCTCCATTGTAACTTGCAACAAAAAAGGGAATTCTTCGTCTTATGAGCAATACAGCAAATTCAAAAGGCTGGCAAAAAAGAACAATGTGAATTTCTTATATGAGACCAACGTTGGAGCTGGACTTCCAATCATCAAAACGCTGAATGACCTTTGGATTTCCGGTGATGAAATTCTGAAAATAGAAGCGATTCTGTCCGGAACAATTTCTTACATTTTTAATAATTATGTTGGCGATAAAACTTTTGCGGAAGTTGTAAGAACAGCACAGGAATTAGGTTATACAGAACCTGATCCGAGAGACGATTTGAACGGAATGGATTTCTCCCGGAAGATGTTGATTCTGGGAAGAGAAATTGGATTGCCTTTGGAAATGTCGGATGTCAATATCAAAGATTTCCTTCCGGAAGATTGTCTCAAGGCAAATTCAATTCCTGCATTTTATGAAGAACTAGAAAAACACGAACCTTATTTTTCATCTTTCAAAAACGAAGCAGAGAATTCTGGAAGAAAACTGAGATTAATCGGCGTTCTGGAAGACGGAAAAATCAACATCGAAGTTCAGATTGTAGATGCTGATCATCCATTTTTCGGACTGTCTGGAAGCGATAATATCATTTCGTTCACAACTTCCAGATATAAAAATACACCTTTGGTTGTGAAAGGTCCTGGTGCGGGTGCGGAAGTTACAGCAGCTGGTGTTTTTGCAGATTTGGTAAGAGTTACAGCGCAATAATCATAGAAGATAAACGATAATTGATTGCAATTCATCGTTTTATTTAATGTCATTCATCAATCATCATTTATCAATTATAAAAATGGATTCTATAAAAGTTTTCGCTCCCGCTACAGTCGCCAATGTCGTTTGCGGTTATGATATTCTCGGTTTTGCGATAGAAGAACCGGGCGACGAAATTATCTTAAGAAAAAACGATTCCAACCAAATCATCATCACAAAGATCGAAGGCGATAACGGAAAACTACCAAAAGACCCAAAGAAGAATGTCGTTTCCCACGTTATCAGATTGTTTCTTGAAAAAATAAATTCCAATCAGGGAATTGATATTGAACTATATAAAAAAATGCCACTCAACAGCGGAATGGGTTCCAGTGCGGCAAGCAGTGTTGCAGCTCTGGTAGCGATAAATGAATTGATGGGAAAACCATTTTCCAAACAAGAATTGTTGCCTCTCGCAATGGAAGGCGAACGAATTGCCTGCGGAAATGCGCACGCAGACAATGTTGCACCCGCACTTTTGGGCGGCTTGGTTTTGGTCAGGAGCTACGAACCTTTGGACGCTCTTAAACTGCCTTATCCAAAAGATTTGTCGGTGGTTTCCGTTCATCCGCACGTGGATGTTCCGACAGGTGAAGCAAGGAAAATTATCAAGGAAAGAATCAGTCTCAAATCTGCTGTTCAGCAGTGGGGAAATGTTGCCGGTTTGGTTGCCGGATTTTGCAACAACGATTTGGGTCTGGTCAGCCGAAGTATGGAAGACGTCATTATAGAACCGGTTCGTGCGATGCTGATCCCGTATTTTTATGAGATGAAACAGTTGGCTTTGGACAACAGTGCGATTGGTTTTGGGATTTCCGGTTCCGGTCCGTCGGTTTTTGCGTTGTGTGAAAAAAAGGAAATTGCGGAAGAGATTTCATTTAAAATTAAAGAATTACTCAATCAAAAAAATATAGAAAGTGAAGCATTTGTAACCAAAATAAACGATGAGGGTGCAAGAGTCATTTATTGAAATTTGGGCAGCTTAATCCGCCTTCCGCTCCCAAACCTAACGAAGTGGTTCGACGTAGTCAATCTTTTTTGCAGACGATCTACAATCAATAGAAATTAAGTAAAAGCAAAAAAGGATTTCCGCTCAAGTCGGGCTGCGGCTTCGTCGTTAAATCTAGATTTGTCCTAAAACCCAATATTGTCATTCCAGAGGAATCTAAACTGTTGAGATTCCTACGGAATGACAAAAGAGCTTTAAAATTTTTAGTCTTTGCTGAGTTTTACGTCTTTGCGAATCTTAAAAATATTTTCAGAGTAAAAAAAACTTTGCGGACTTTGCGTTAAAATTTTGAACTTATCAAACAACAATTACCAACCAAAATGAAATACATATCAACAAGACAACAACAAGAAACTGATATAAAAACAGCAATACTGAAAGGTTTAGCTGATGACGGCGGACTTTTTATGCCGGAATATATTCCGCAATTGGATTCTGAATTCTTTGAAGATTTATCCAACCTTAGTTTGCAGGAAATTGGATTTCGGGTTGCAAAAGAATTTCTCGGTGAATCCATTTCCGATGATAATTTGAAAGAGATCATCGATGAAGTTTTAAACTTTGAAATTCCTGCAGTGAAAATTTCAGAGGATATTTATTCACTAGAGTTATTTCACGGACCAACAATGGCTTTCAAAGATGTTGGGGCAAGATTTATGGCAAGAATGATGTCTTACTTCTCTGGAGGGAAACCAATGAAAGTGATTGCAGCAACTTCTGGAGATACGGGAAGTGCAGTTGCGTCTGGATTTTTCGGAGTGCAGGGAATCGAGGTTTATATTCTTTATCCGAAAGGAAAAGTAAGTCCGTTACAAGAAAAACAGCTTACAACTTGGGGTGGGAATATCAAAGCTTTAGAAATCGATGGAACTTTTGATGATTGTCAGGCTCTGGCAAAACAAATTCTGTCCGACGAAGAATTGAATGAGAAATTTACTTTAACATCGGCGAACAGTATTAATATCGCAAGATTAATTCCTCAATCTTTTTATTATTTCTGGGCTTTTGCACAACTTCAAAAGCTAGGAAGGCCGATTGTTTTCTCAGTTCCAAGTGGAAATTTTGGAAACTTGACAGCTGGACTTTTTGCCAAGAAAATGGGATTGCCAATTCACCAATTCATCGCTTCAACCAATTCAAATGATGTCGTTCCAAAGTTTTTAGAAACAGGAAATTATGAATCGAAACTTTCCAAACAAACCATCAGTAATGCAATGGACGTTGGCAATCCAAGCAATTTTGAAAGGATGAAAAGCTTGTTCAATAATGATGTTTCAGAATTTAAAAAAGAGATCGAGTCTTATTCTTTTTCAGATGAAGAAACAAAAGATACGATGATTAAAGTTAAGAACGATTTTGGCTATACTTTGGACCCGCACGGCGCAGTTGCTTATCTTGGTTTAGAAAAATATTCTAAGAAATCGAATGAAGATTTTGTAGGTGTTTTATTAGAAACAGCCCATCCTGCAAAGTTTGTAGAAGTGGTGGAAGATGTTCTGAAGGAGGAAGTTACCATTCCAGAGAAATTAGAGGCATTCAATAAAAAAGAAAAGCGATCTGTGGAATTTTCTGTTGATTTTCAACAGGTGAAACAATTTTTGATGGAGGAGAAGCAATAAAACGCAAAAGGCACAAAGGTTTTTTGCAATCATAAGCAGAATTTTGCCATTCCGTAGGAGTCTAAACAAAGCTGTCGAGATTCCTATGGAATGACAAGCTAAATATTAATTTTGATTAACTTTCTTTTGTGGTTTAAAACTATTGCAATAAAAATAGTTTTGATTTACAGTTCCTAATCCGGAAATAAATCATATCTTTGCATCCGAATTTACATAATAATCATTAAATAATATTGGAATGTATTTAACATCAGAAAAGAAAGCAGAGATCTTCGCAAAACACGGAAAATCTGCACAAGACACAGGAACTGCTGAAGGACAAGTTGCTCTATTCACTTTTAGGATCAACCACCTTACTCAGCATTTGAAAGCTAACCACAAAGACTTCAACACAGAAAGATCTCTTGTGAAGTTAGTAGGTAAAAGAAAAGCTCTTTTAGATTATTTGAAGAAAAAAGATATCAACAGATATAGAGCAATTATCGCTGAATTAGGAATCAGAAAGTAATTCCAGGTTCACGCAAAAAATTAAAGCAACTCATTTGGGTTGCTTTTTTTTTTATTAATTAAATCCTTTCTTTTCGAAATAAAAAAGTCATATCAATAAGTTCATCATCAATAATTTTATAAAAGCTTTGATTGGTATCAGGCGAACCCAGTCCACCATATTTTTCTTTATAAGGTCCAAGTTTTATGAAATTAAAATATTTAAGCTGAAAAGCTTTAGGCAATTTCTGTTTCCCGGAGTACCAAGCAATTTTCAAATTTGGATCAATCGATTTGACAAACACTGCCAAATTTTCTATTTCTGATGGCTCAGAATCTCCACCCATAAAACAAATACAAGTAATAGCTTTGTCATATTTTTCGATGATATTCAGAATAATATCTTCTGTTAGAAAAATTCCGATATCTTCCTGTAATTGTGGACTATGACAGCTTTTGCAACGCAAAGGGCAATTAGAAATATTGATGGCCAATGATATTTCATTCGGCACTTCTTGGAAAACAATGTTATGATCAATGAACTTTAGCATAATGCCTTACAGATGCTTCTTCTTGTCGGGGAGCAGAAAAATTGCTGATTCTTTTCAGATAACCAATGACCCTTGTGATATGGTCCAGGTTTTCACTTTCGCAAGTTGTACATTTTTTCAGATTTTGCTTACTGATATGTCCGCAATCATTACAGATCGTATTCGGAACATTGAATGTGAAATAATTACAACCCTCCAAGATCGCCACTCTCAGAAGTTGATGGTATTGCTCTTTGGAAAGATGCTCTTCCAGATTAAGATGCAGAGCGGAACCTCCAGTCAAATGTTCGATATACTTTTTGCCGTGTAATTTGAATTTGTCTAGAATATTTGTGGATTCATCTTCAACAATGTAGAAGTAGCTATTGTAGCAATTTCTGGGGACTTGATAGCCGTCTTGTTTATCCCATTTTGAAAATTTGACACCCACATTTTCGGCCGGAATCATCTCGCAATTGAACATAACTTCAGCAGATTTGTATTTTTTATTGTAATGTTCTATCATTCCTAATATTTCCTGGACGAATGTTTCATATTCATGATTATCATTGATTTGGATGCCTAAGAATTCTGCAGCTTCCACAAGCCCGTTCACACCAATTGTCAGATATTGACGTTTCATATTGATATAACCGGAATCGAAGAGAGGTAACATTCTTTTACTTTCCAGGTATTTGAGATTTTCGTTGTAAGCCAGTTGCACCTTATGAACCAGATCCACTACCTGTTCCAAAAATTCAAGATGAGGAAGCCCTTTATTCACTGCATTTTGAACACATCGATTTAGATTAATTGTAAGTACGCTTTTGGATCCTGTCGAGATTCCGCCAGCGCCTAAAGTATAGCTGAAAGTATTGTCTGTGATCTCATTTCTCAATCTGCAGCAGCTGCTCAAAGAATCGGCATTGTCACTAATGTAAGTGAAAAACGAATGTCCTTTGGAGTACATCTCCGCCGTAAAATTGCCATAATCTTTATCTTTTGCATCACCATTTTCTGTTAACAAAGCCATTGTTTCTACCGGAAAAGTCAAAACAGCTTTGATTCTTTCTTCATTGAACCAATTCATAAATCGTTTTTGAAGCCAGCTCAAGGATTTCCAATCCGGTCTTCTTCCATCAGGGAAAACAAAATCCTCGAAAAGGCTTTCAAAATAATATTGATCATAGTAGGAGATATTCCAAAACACCGCTTGGAAGTTTCTTGCACCAGTCGGCTGATTGATAGAATAGACGATCTGCTCAAAACAATCCGTGATCACTTTGTCCAGAGTTCTTTGCTTTAAGGAAAGATCAACGATCTTGTCAGTGTTCAAATAATAATCATCACCATATTCTTTCTGTATGAAATGGTTCATATACATCAGGAATTCCGGCGTTGCACAAGCACCGCTCAACATACTGGAAACCATAAAAACCAGATTGATAAAACCGCCGCAAAAGGATTTGAGATTGGTTGGCGCTTTGGAATTGCCTCCAATCGATTTTGTTCCGTCGATCAGCCAGGGATACATTGTGATACTTGCACAGTAATTGGCAAGGCTGGTTTCATCATTCTTATAAATGAAATGATTGTTGAGCAGCTTTATATATTTATCCGAGACTTCTTTTCCATACATATCTTTTAATCTGTCGGTCAGCAACTTTCTGTTGAGACGGATGAAGTTGGATTTGGGCAATTCTCCGATCAATGTTGCCAGATTCTTGTTGTCAACGTTGGCATTGGCGTCATATCGGCTTCCTGTCGCGGCATTGGAAGCATCACAATAATCTATCAAAAACTCCAGTTTGTCTTTTACTTCCCGGTCTTCTGTGTGCTTTTGGCGATACAGCATATAAGACTTGGCAACGTGATAATATTGCTCTTTCATCAAGGCAATTTCCACTTGATTCTGAATCTCTTCCACAGAGATCTGATTCCTGATACTGATCCTGCTAAGGATGTTTCCCAAAGCTTCCTGTGTTGCAAAACTGCCAACAGAGAGAAAAGCTTTTGAAATGGCATTTTTGATTTTTTTGATGGAGAAAACTTCCTTTTTTCCGTCTCTTTTGATAATAATCGTTTCCATAAATATATAGTTTTAGCTGTCCGTAAATGATGGGTTTACAGATGGTTTGATGAACATTTAAAAAAAGCTGTGCATCAAATTTAGAGACATTAATGGATTAATTTGCCCTTTTCGGAACCGAATTTTATATGAGATTATTCAGTTAAGTGGTCTTTTATTTTTGTGTAAATTGAATGTTTTTTGTGATGGGATTCTTTGAGATGTTTCAAATAAAAAAGCAACTCGGTTTTTGAGTTGCTTTGTTAACTAATTATTTTCCTAATATGTCTTTGAAATGAATATCCCAATCTCCAATATAAGTTCTTTGATATCTAAAAGGAGTGTTTTCATTTGTACCATCAAAAAAATATTCTTTCTCATCATCCAACACTACCAAATACCAAGTTTGATTTTTTTTGATTATTTTAAAATGATGACATTGGTTTTTTAAATCATAACCATTTTCAATTTGAGTTAATTCAAAAAATCCATTTCTTTCACTGGCAAATTTTTTTATAAGTTGATAAGCATTGAATTCTAATTTTGTTAATTCGTTGTTCATAAAAATAAAATTTAGATTAATAAACACAAAGATATTTACGAACCAAGATTTAAAATTTTTGCTTATTTGAGAAGGTTTTTAAATTTTAAAATACTTATAATCAGTTGTTTAAATTTATAAATTAGTATTTATGCTTTTGCAACTTTAGATTTCCTAGAATTCCTAAAAAGAAAATAACCGCCAACCAAACTCAACAAAACGAACAATCCAAAACTTATCAAAGAGAATAATTTTCCTTTTTCGATAACAGCGGGTTCAAATTTCATTTCAATTTTATGCTTTCCTGCTGGAACATAAAGCGCTCTCAAAAGATAATCTGCTTTGATATAATCTACTTTTGAACCATCTAAATAAACATTCCAACCATGAGGGTAATAGATTTCTGAAAATACAGCCAATTGAGGCGTTTTGGAAGATGAATCAAATGATAATTCGTTAGGTTGATAAGTTTTCAATGCCAAATAAGCTGTTGAATCTTTTACCAGATTTTTCCCATTGAAATAAGTTTTGTCATCTTTAGAAATTACGGCAATTTTCTTTGTGTCAACATTCCCTGTTTCATTCAGTTCCTCATTTGGATTATTTACAAATTTTATATCAGAAACAAACCATGCATTTCCATTAGCTTCAGGATTGGGCGTGATTTCCGGTTTTTGCTGGTCGCCAACTAAGAAATATTTGGTGTTCAGCATATTCAGGATCCTAACCGTTTTTACCTGATCGGTTGTTGAAAAATATTTGTTGATTAAATCATCATAACGTCTCAATTTCACAGCGTGATAACCACCGATTGATGATTTGAAATAAGATGTATTTGTCTCGCTGAAAGTCGATAGGATATTATTAAAGATCCTGTAATGGTCTTTGTCTTTTTCAACAATCGTTTGAAGCGCTTTATTAACTTCGGTCTGTTGAAGAAGGCTTTGAACAAAAGAATCGTTTCCGGCTTTGCTCATCAGATATTCCGAATTTTCGGTCTGAAAAGGATAATCGGCAAAAGTTTTATCAACGAAATTATCATCATTCAGATAACGTCTGTTAACCGTCCAAAGGTCAAATAAACTTACAACACCGATAATCAGTAAAACAATATTAATATTCAGTTTTTTCTTCAATCCTAAAAATAAAACGACAGCTGTAATAAAAACATAGATAATCGCTTTGAGTGCGTCAGTTTGAAACATCGAAGCTCTTTCATCCACCAAATAATCCAATAAAAATGGAGGAAGATAAGTTTTCTCATTGGCTGTATAGAAACCCAAAATTCCTTTTCCAAAAAGCGTCAGGATCAATGTGATTCCTAAAACCGTTCCTGAAACATAAAACAAAATTTTCTTTTTATATTCTTCGGTCAGATTTTCATCGGTAAAGAATTTATATAATCCAAGAATCGCGATAAGAGGAAATAAAAACTCGACAACCACCAAAATAGAAGACGGTGCACGGAATTTATTATACATCGGAACATAATCGATAAAGAAATCTGTAAGAACAGCGAAATTGCTTCCCCAAGCTAAAAAGATGGTCAAAATCGAAGCGCCTAAAATCCAATATCTGTATCTTTTTCCGGCAAAGAAAAATCCTAAAACTGCCAAGAAACAAACGACTGCGCCTTGATAAGCTGGTCCAGATGTGCTCGGTTGGTCGCCCCAATAGGTTAGACTTCCAAAACCTTTCATCATCATTTCATATTCCTGTTGAGATTTGATGTTTTCCTGAGCCAATTCTTGCACGTGTTCCATCATTTTATCTGAACCTGGTTCCTGACTTCCACCTCCCATTAATCTCGGAATGAATAAGTTAAGGGTTTCCAGTTTTCCGTAGCTCCACATTGTGATGCTTTCTTTGTCCATTCCTGATTTTCCTGCAGTATGAGAACTGGTGTTCAGGATTTGTTTTCCACGTACGGTTTCTTTCACATATTCGGCATTAGCCATAATTCTTTGAGAATTCATTCCAACACCAATGATTACTGCTAATCCCACAATTCCGGAGGAAATTAGGAAATGTTTCCATTCGATTTTTCCTTTGATGGCTCTTATTAGTTCAGATAAAAATAAAAATCCTAAGCCAAGAAACAGATAATAAGTCATTTGTGGATGGTTCGCACAAATCTGCAAACCTGCAAAAAGGGCAGTGGTGATAAACCCGAGAATATATTTTTTTCTAAAATAAACGAGTATAATTCCTGCTACAAGTGGTGCGAAATAAGCAATCGTATGAACTTTTCCGTTATGCCCAGCGGCAATAATGATGTAGAAATAAGTTGATAATCCGAAGAATGTTGCGCCTAACAATGCGTATTTCCAGTTACGAACCGCAACCATTCCCAAAAAGAAAAACCCGGCAAACAATAAGAATAAATAATTCGCAGGTTTTGGAAGGAACAAAAACAAATCATCTATTTTTTTGATGACATCGCCACGGAACTGGGCTCCGGTTTGGTAAGTCGGCATTCCGCCAAACATTGCGTCACTCCAATATGTCTCATTCTCGTTATTTGCACGATATTGCAAAAGTTCTTCTGCTCCGCCCTTGTAGAAAACGATATCGTGTTGCATCAAACGTTTTCCGGAGATTACCGGATTTGCATATAAAACCGCCAGCAAAACGAAAATCACCAGACTGGCGATTACGAATAGGATATTTTTCTTGTTTTTGAACATATAAAATGTCTTTTTAATTTTAAATTCCAAATTTAATATTAAAAAACCTTTCAGACTTCATAATCTGAAAGGTTTTGTATTTATTTTAATTAAAATCTAAACTAATGTTTTTTCTCTTCCTTTACTTCCTCATAATCCACCGTTTCTGCATCCCATTTTACCTTTTGGTTAGGCATCTTTTTAGAATTTGTCTGCTCGCTCTGTTGTTGGTTCTTAGGATTAAGAGCTGGGAAGTTTTTATAAAACGCATTGAAAAACAATCGTTTCAAAATATTCCAAACAAAGAATATGATGATGGTTGCTAATATGAATTCGAAAATGTACTTCATTTCCTAATTTTTTTATTTATAAGAAGGATTAATAATAATAGATGTTGTGGAGTTTTTGGTCATACTTTGCGTCTGTTTCCCGTCTGACAAAGTTTCCTTCTGGTTTGTTTTTACAGAAAGGTTTTGATTAAGCAACCATCCCGTATTTTCATCGATGATGATTTTTCCGCTTTCAGAACCGCCCATTGTCATGCTGTGTGTCATTCCGTTTTGGCTTTGTTTGTCAGATTTGGAAGGGATCACGCCGGTTACACTGATCTCCGCTTTGCCATCTTCAACTTTTACCAAAGTGAATGTCAAAGTCTGCTTAAGTTTTCCGCTTGGGTCTATATCCTCAGATGTGGTCCATTTTTCTCCTATTTTAGCACCCTTTGTCGGAATTAACTTAAGATTTTTACTTAATTGTTCCTTCATCATTTCCTCATTGAAGCCAGCTTTAAAGCTTTCTACAAAAGCATCCTGTTGTTTGGTGTCTTTTACAGTTCCGGCAATCGATTTTCTTAAATTGTTCTGAACCGCTTCAAAGCCTGTAATGGATCTGATATTTCCGTAAACGTCCATTTTTACATTCAGCTTGTTGCCGGCTAAGCCTTTGCTCACGATGTAATCCATTTTCAGGTTTTCTTCTTTCGGAGCGGCTTTTTTAGTGTCGATGGAAACCGTTTTTCCGTTAGCTGTTGTTGACATTCTTTTTCCAACCATATTTAACGTCAAATCGTAGATGTTATCTTTGAAATCGTTAACGGTTACGGTCATTTCATCTGTTGTTTCGCTGGTTCCGGACACTGTTTTCCCGTCTGGTGAGGTCAGTTGCTGGATTTCTCTCTGATAAGAGACCAAAGGATAAGTTGTCCCTTTTTCCAGAATGAATTTCTGCTTATAAATTCCACTGCTGTCAGCAATAGCTTTTGGTTTTGCGGCTTCTTCCGGAGAAACTTCTACGGTTACTGTTTCCGTTTTCCCTGTTTTCGGGTCAACTCTTGTAATAGTTTTGGTTTCCTTTTTACAAGCTACTAAAGTTATTGCGATTAGCGTAAGCGCTGTTATTTTTTTCATAAATGATATTTGATAAATGAATAAAGCTAAATTGATTGATCTCTAATTATTCATTTTTAATTATTAATTATCTTCTGTCTCACGGCCTCATAAAGAATTGCGCCACACGCTACAGAGACGTTAAGGGATTGAGTTTTACCTTCAATCGGAAGTTTTATTTTTTCATCTGAATGATGAAGCACTTCTTTGGAAATTCCCGTTTCCTCATTTCCCATCACAATAGCGCACGGTTCTGTGAAGTCTGCATCGTATATCAATTTCTGCGCCTTTTCTGTCGCCGAGAAAACTTTTATCCCACTTTGCTGAAGAAAATCAACGGAATGGGCAAGGTTTTTTTCTTTACAGATCTTGATGTTATAAATGGCGCCAGCCGAAGTTTTAATCGCATCCGAGTTGATTGGTGCGCCACCTTTTTCCGGAATCAGGATTGCATCGATTCCCACACATTCTGCAGTTCTACAAATCGCTCCGAAGTTTCTGACATCGGTCAATCTGTCAAGAATCAGGATGAAAGGCGTTTTTCCTTCCTCGAAAAGTTGGGGCAAAACATCTTCTATTTTATAAAATGGAACATCAGAAATAAAGGCAACCACACCTTGGTGGTTTTTTCTCGTAAAACGATTGAGTTTTTCTACGGGAACGTAGTTTGGACGCAGATTATGTTTTGCAAGAAGTTGTTTCAGTTCGATATAGATTTCGCCCTGCAAAGCATTTTGAACAAAAATTTTGTCAATAGTTTTTCCAGCTTCTAAGGCTTCTAATACTGGTCTAAGTCCGAAGATGAAATCGTCTTTTTTCTGTTCGTTCATTTATAAAAATTTGTTTTGCAAAAGTAAGGTTTTTGAGATTAGTTTTATCTTAAGGAAATTGTAAAGTTTTTTAAACAAAATAGAAGAAAAATGTAAACACTTAAGTTGGCAGAAAGAATTTTTGAAATAGTTCACATTAGAACAATTAAGCTTAGAAAGTCAAAGATTTTCATTTTTCTAAATTGAACTTATTTTATTGATTTATAACTTAACTTTAAAGTGGCTTAAGTGTTAAAAAATAATTTCATTTTAATCCAATACAAAAACCAGAAACTCATCAGTTTTAAATTTCAAATCACCGGTTTTTCTTAGATCTTCGAATAATGGAGTAGGGAAAGTCTCGTCAAACTGTTTCGTTTTATAGAGTTTTCCTTTTAGTGTTAATGGGATTTTCTTGATCAATTTATCTGTCGTAACCGGAATTTTGAATTTTCTTTTTTCCGGGTCTTTGGAATCGACATAGAAACAATGATCGATCAATTCCGTTTTATCGACGTACTTTTTGTAATCTGATGTCTTTATGAAATTTGGTAAGTTGGTATCTGACCAGGTCAGATAAAAAACCTCGATTTCCTGAGTTTTACTGATTGGCTGATAATATTTGAACCTTTCATTCTCAGACTTCGAAAATGATAAGATCATTAAAATTAAAATCGGAAAAATAAATCGAAAATTCATTTTATCATTTATAAACTGCTCAATCCTTCTCCAATCAAAGCTCTCTTCTGAGCAAGGATATAACCGTAATGGATACTCTCGTGCATATTGTTGAAAATAATAGCATCTTGGATATTCTTCAAATCGATTCCAAAACTTGTGGAATAAGGCGTGTAATCCGGGAAAAAGTCATTGTCAAAATCTTTCATCAGAATCTTTGAAGTTTCAATCAGAAGATAAGCTAGATCCTCCATTTCAGATTGCTTCACATCCACATTGGCAAAAGTTCCCTTCTTGTAAGTTTCCACCCAATATTTATCGATCCTGAACTGGTTTCCGCTTAGATAATAGCAAAGCAATTGTTGCTGAGCAATACAATGCGCGATATTCCAGTAGATATTATTATTGAATCCGTCAGGAATTGTAAGCAAGTCCTTTTCGGATGTATTTTGTAAAATATTCAGCAGGTTTTTTCTGACCTGTCTGTGATTGGCAAAATGATAATTCATTTTAAAATTTGAATTTGAATTTATAAATGTAAGAAAAAGAGCCAAAATAAAAGAATAATCGTTGGAGAGATTATTGAAAAGGCTTCGAGAGCCTCAGCCTGACAACCATCGACTATCAACCAAAAACTACTTTAACAAATATTTAACGCAAGATTAGCAATTATTGTGTTTGCTGTTGCGGGTTTTTATATGAAATTTACCAATTATTTTTAATATTTACTATGTCAGAATTGAATCAAGCAGAAGATATCAGACAACTTACAGAGAAAGTAAAAGAACAGAATTACTTTTTTTCCATATTAAAACAAGAAATCAACCGCGCTATTATCGGTCAGGAATATATGATTGACCGCCTTTTGATAGGACTTCTGGGAAATGGTCACGTCCTTTTGGAAGGTGTTCCGGGTTTAGCAAAGACTTTAGCGATCAAAACTTTGGCAGAAGCTGTTCACGGACAGTTTTCAAGAATCCAGTTTACACCGGATCTGTTGCCTGCAGATGTTGTGGGAACAATGATCTATAATGTAAAAGACAATGATTTCTCTATAAAAAAAGGTCCTGTATTTGCGAACTTCGTTTTGGCAGATGAGATCAATAGAGCACCTGCGAAAGTTCAGTCTGCTTTGCTTGAAGTAATGCAGGAAAAACAAGTGACCATTGGTGACGAAACAATGCCTTTGCCAAAACCTTTCCTTGTGTTGGCAACCCAAAACCCGATCGACCAGGAAGGAACTTACCTTTTACCTGAAGCACAGACTGACCGTTTTATGCTGAAATGTAAAATCGATTATCCTGATTTTGAGGATGAAAGAAAGGTAATGAGAATGGTTTCTACGCAAGATATTCCACAGATCAGACAGGTTGTGAATCTTGAACAAATTGTTGAGGCAAAAAGACTCATCAATCAGATCTATCTGGACGAGAAAATCGAAAAATATATTCTGGATATGGTTTTCGCAACGCGTTATCCTGAAAAATATGGATTATCTGACCTTAAAAATTATATCAGTTTCGGAGCATCGCCAAGAGCAAGTATCAATCTAGCGATTGCCTCCAGAGCTTATGCATTCATCAAAGGAAGGGCTTTCGTAATTCCGGAAGACGTGAAGGAGATTGCAAAAGATGTTTTGAGACACAGGATCGGATTAAGTTTCGAAGCGGAAGCTGAGGAAGTGACTCAGGACGAAATCGTAAATAGAATTCTTAGTAAGGTCCAAGCGCCTTAAACAAATAGGTTTATCAGTTGATAGTGGTCAGTTGTCGAATTGTTATATATTAGGAAAAGAGATGATTTGAAAACTATCAACCGATAACCGTCAAAAGATTATGCAGATAAAAGATATCGTCAAAAAAGTAAAGCAGATAGAGATCCGTACTCGAAAGAAAACGGAAGCATCGCTTATGGGACAATATCACAGTGCTTTCAAAGGTCAGGGAATGACATTTTCGGAAGTGCGGCAATACCAATTTGGAGACGATACCAGACGAATCGACTGGAACAAAACAGCACGCTTCCGTGAACCATTCGTAAAAGTAATGGAAGAGGAGCGGGAGCTGACGATGATGCTGGTTGTAGATGTTTCTGCATCTATGGATTACGGTACCAAAACCCAATTAAAAAGAGAATACGTTGCAGAAATTTGCGCTTCTCTTGGATTTTCTGCTGCCGGAAATAATGATAAAGTCGGATTGATTCTTTATGCAGACAAAGTTCTGAAAGTCGTTCCGCCACAAAAAGGAAGAAAGCACGTTTTGTCGATCATCAGTAATATCCTGACTGCGGATTATGTTCCGGCAAAATCTAATATTGATACGGCTTTTAATTATATGATGAGTGTTTTCAAAAGAAAATCCCTGGTTTTTGTTTTTTCTGATTTCGAAGACGAATTTGACCAGAAAATACTGAATGTAACGGCAAGAAAGCATCAGGTTTTGGGACTTCGTGTTTTTGATGAAAAGGATATGGAAATTCCTGATATCGGGTACGCACTCTTTCGTGATGCGGAAACCGGAAAACAAGTCTGGGCCAATACTTCCAGCGCAAGATGGCGTTATGAATTTGCTGAACAGCAAAAGCAGAAAATGAGACACACCAAGGAAGAGTTTGAGAATTCTTCTGCCCATTTTTTAGATATCAAAACTTCTGATGATTACAGCAAATTTTTGTATCAATATTTCAGGAAATAAATAAAAGAGACAAGAACAAAGAAAAAAGAGTCAAGACTTTCAACTGACAATTAAATCAATGCCTTACAGATTATTCAAAATATTCCTTTCATTTTTCATTATCATTTCGACTTTTGGATTTGGTCAGACCTTGACATCAAGTCTTGATAAAACGACTTTGGCTTTGGGCGAAGTGGCGGTTTTTAAAATTCAGATTTTGGATTTGGCTGGCAAAGATGTTCAGATTGCACCAAGAAATGAATTGTTGCCCTTTCACTTCGAAATGGTCAATGACAGTATTGCGGTTCAGAAAGATATCTATTTGCGTTCGGTGAAGTTTGCAGTTTTCCAGGAAGGTAAATTTACAATTCCTGAAATCGAAATTAAAGTCGGTGATGAGATCCTAAAAACCATTCCATACGAGGTAGAAGTCATTAACACAGCCAAAAAGGGTGACCAGATCAATGACATTATGAAGAACAAAGAAGTGGAACTGAATGTCCAGGATTATTGGGATTTGTATAAGTTTTACGTTCTGGTCGCATTGATGATCATTGCAATTGTTGTTCTAATAATCGGAATTATAAAATATGGAAAAAAACGCAAATCCAGTCCGATCGTTACGACCAATCAGACTTTAAAAGACTTAGAAAAATTAAGAAAGAAAAATTATATCGAGAATGAGAATTTCCGTGCTTTCTATATTGAATTGATCGATATTACAAGGACTTTTATCACAAAACAATATCAGATTCCGGCAGATGTTTTGCTGACGGATGATTTGATTGATCATATGAAAAATACGAACGCCATTTCCCAGGAGAATGAAAAGGTTGTGGAAGATATATTCCTGCGTGGTGACCTTGTGAAATTTGCAAAAACGATTCCTACAAAAGAACTAATGGCTAAAGATTTTACAGAGATCAGAGATTTTGTAAAACGTTCTACGAAAGATGTAGAAGCTGAGAATCTTCGGAATGTTTCTGTTGCAGAACTCTCAGAGGCTGACAAATCTAAAATTAGAAAACTTAAATAAAATCATTTATCAATCATCATTTATAATTAATCCGTGAATTTCGAGTTTTATAGTCCGTGGTTTTTACTGCTTTTTATTTTGTTCGTTCCATTATTGATATTGGATTCGGGCAAGAAAAAGAGTAGGGGAATTGCTGTACCTTCGGTGAAGAACATGCAACCGAGCGGAAACATTTCGCTGGTAATGATTTTTCTAAAGATTTCGAAATATTTTATTCTTTCGGCTTTGATCATTGCTTTGGCAAGACCTAGAACTTATACAATTTCTCAAGACAGAGACGAATCCAAAGGAATTGATATCATGCTTTCCGTGGACGTTTCCTTGAGTATGATGGCAAAAGACCTTGATCCGGACAGATTGGAAGCGTTGAAAAAGATCGCGATTGATTTCGTCAACAAAAGAGAAAATGACAGAATTGGATTGGTTGCATATTCGGGAGAAGCTTATACCAAAGTTCCTTTGACAACCGACCATCAAGTTGTTATTGATGAATTAAATCAATTAAATCCATTAGAATTACAACCTGGGACCGCAATTGGCGAAGGTCTTTCTGTTGCTGTCAACCACTTGAAAAAAAGTAAAGCCAAAAGTAAAATTATCATTCTGATGACCGATGGCGTGAACACAGTTCTGAATGCAATGCCTCCACAGATCGCTGCAGAATTAGCAAAAAATAATAGTATCAAAGTTTATACAGTTGGGATTGGAAGCAATGGTTTTGCCGCTTTCCCGACAGGAACTAAT
Organism: Epilithonimonas hungarica; assembly: GCF_900102265.1. GTDB lineage: Bacteria > Bacteroidota > Bacteroidia > Flavobacteriales > Weeksellaceae > Epilithonimonas > Epilithonimonas hungarica. The sequence goes on from NZ_FNBH01000001.1 coordinate 1,295,689, forward strand.
ATCTTTGGAGACATTGTTTTCACAGAACAGAAAACCGAAATCGATGAAAATACATTGATGGATATTGCTCAATTGACCGGCGGAAAATATTTCCGGGCAACTTCCAACAGCAGCCTTCAGAATGTTTACGATGAGATTAATCAATTGGAAAAATCTGAAGTGAAAACTTCAAAACTGTATAATTATGAAGAGTATTTCAGGATTTTTCTTTGGGTTGCCTTAGGATTTTTATTGCTGGATGCATTGTTGAGATGGGTAATTTTTAAAATTTTGAATTAAACTGATGAATTGGTATTTAGGAAATTACTGGTATCTTTTTTTACTTCTTTTGTTACCTGCCATTGGTTACTTCATTATCCATTATGTCCGTTGGAAAAACCGAAAAAGAGACCTTTTTGCAGAAGGCAGATTTCAGGAAGTGTTGTTTGAGAAAACATCTTGGTTTGCCAAATTGTTTCCAATTTTATACTTACTTGGATTTTTATTCTTGATATTTTCGATTATAGACCTTTTGGGAGGAAAAGAAGAGATCAGTGTACAACAAAATGTGAGCAGTACGATTTTCGTTCTGGACGTCTCCAACTCGATGAATGCACAGGATATCCAGCCAAGCCGATTGGAAGAAGCTAAGAATATTATCGTTAATTCTTTACAAAAACTGACCAACGATAGAGTAGGGATCATCGTTTTTGCCGGAGATGCTTATTCTGTGATGCCTTTATCGAGCGATTATTCTGCCGCTGAAACTTATCTTTCCGGAATCGAAACAAGCGTTATTCAAAACCAGGGAACCGATTTTCTGAAACCGATTCAAATCGCTGTTCAGAAATTTAAAAATATTACAAAAGGTTCCCGAAATATTGTATTAATAAGTGACGGAGAGGATAACGAAGGTCACGAGGACGAAGCAATTGATCTGGCGAAAAAAGAAGGGATCAGGGTGACAACAATTGGTGTGGGAACAGAAGAAGGAGCTCCAATTCCAGAATATTATTTTGGACAATTGATGGGCTACAAATCCGATATGTATGGCGAAACAGTTGTTTCTAAATTGCAGACCAAAGCACTTAAAAATATTGCTAATTCAACTGGAGGCAATTATCTGGACGGAAATAATTTGGATAACGCCATTAATAATCTCATCAGTGAACTTCACAAATCCTCAAGTTCCACCAAGACTACGATAAGCTCCCAATCAGCGGTTCATTATTACCAATACTTTTTGGCGGTTTCAGTTCTGTTTTTCTTTTTGATCTACCTTTTCAATCCGAAGAAGGATTTTAATTTGTAGAAATATTTTTAGTGAATTTCTTTTGACAGCTTACTATGTTCTTTTGACTGTTTACTTAACACCTTTGATTGTCTACCCAACATCTTTGATTGTTTACTAAAGACCTTTGATAATCTACTTTGTTCCTTTGATTTGTTACTTAATATCTTTGATGATCTACTTTAGACCTTTGATTGCCAACTTAGCACCTTTGTTCATAATTTCAAACTAAGCGAAGTCGAAGTATCAAATCTGCAAAATTTCCAAAATCAACGAGAGATCCTCACACCTTAGAATTTAAAAACAGATATTTTCCGTCTTTGTAATCGGCGAAAATATGATGCAAACCATTACTGATGATGATTTGTTCCGCACCAATTAAGCTGTTGTAACGTGCAATTTGCTCAAAGTGGATTTCTTTCAAAACAATATTCGGAGCTTTGAGTTCTAGTAATATTTTCGGTTTTGTTTTTTCGGTGATGAGAAGGTCGATTCTTTTTGTAGTTCCATTCAGTTCCAGTTTTTTTTCAAGGATTAAAGAAGACAGATTTTTCTTTTTCACAAACCGATAATAATGAAGCCAATGCTGTCTTACCCACTCTTCCGGAGTCAGTACAAGCCAGCTTTTCCTTACCAAATCATAGATAAAAAATGTATCTTTGTCTTGTTTGATTTGGAAATCGAACTCATTTTCAAAATTTAGCTTCGGAACCTGCATACTTTAAGATGAAAGAAATAGATATTATCCTCAAAAATATTAAAAATAAAGAACTATTACCGGTTTATTTTTTTCAAGGCGATGAGGCTTTTTATATTGATTTGGCTGTCAAGCATTTTGAACAGGATGTTTTGGAGGAGGACGAGAAAGCTTTCAACCAAACCATTGCTTACGGTCGCGATACCGGTTATCTTGAGATCCTTTCTCTGGCAAGACAATATCCGATGATGGGTGACAAACAGCTCATCATTGTAAAAGAAGCCCAGGATATGAAACTGAATGATGAAGAGTCCAAAGCTTTGGAAGCTTATTTGGAAAATCCTGTTCCTTCAACCATTTTAGTCATTGCCCACAAACATAAAAAGCTGGATGCCAGAAAAAAAGTAGCAAAAACTTTAGCCAAATCCGGAATGCTTTTCACGAGTGAGAAGATGAAAGATTATCAGCTTCCGACCTGGATCCAAGGGGAAATGTCTGTAATGGGGATCAAATCTGCGCCGAACATCAGTCATCTTTTGGCGGAATATCTCGGAAACGACCTTTCCAGAATTGCCAATGAACTGAACAAGCTTAAAATCGTTCTCAAAGACGGTGCTGTCCTGGACGGAAAAATCATTGAGGAACACATCGGGATCAGTAAGGATTTCAACATTTTCGAACTTCAGAAAGCTTTGGCGACGAAAGACCAGGCAAAAGCCTTCAGTATTGCTTATTATATGGGAAAGAATAAAAAATCCAATCCTGTTCAGATGGCTTTTGGCGCTTTGTATAATTTCTTTTCCAACATCATTATTTACCATACTTTGAGTGGACGATCTCCGCAAACCATCGCTTCAACAATGGGTGTTAATCCTTACGCCATCAAGGATTATTCGGAAGCAGCAAGATTTTATCCTTTGAAACATGCGACCAGGGTTATTTCTGTTCTTCGCGAAATGGATTTGAAATCGAAAGGTCTTGGCGTAAGACAAATGGAAGACGAGGAAATCTACAAAGAACTGGTTTACAAAATCATAAAAATCGACGAACTGAAAGTTTCGGTTTAAAAATTCCCCTCAGTGGAGGGGTGGCAAAAATTTTAAAGAAATTTTTGCCGGGGTGGTTTATCGTTAAAGAGACTAATGACTTTTTACAATCATTCATCATTCATATATTTTACATTGATGTTTTAGATAGGTTTTGAATAATTAATTCCCGAAATTTGCTTTCGCTTTTTCACACAAAGGATTATATTTGAAAATTCCAATTTTAAATTGGAAAGACAGATAACTTATTCCTTAAAAATAAATAATTTAATAATAAAAATGGAAAACAATATCTTAGATTGTGTCATTATAGGTTCTGGACCAGCTGGTTTTACAGCCGCAATTTACGCAGCAAGAGCAAGCCTGAAGCCGGAACTTTTCACAGGATTGGAACCAGGTGGACAATTAACAACAACTACGGAAGTAGAAAATTTCCCGGGTTATCCGGACGGAATCACGGGACCGGAAATGATGCTTCATTTACAAAAACAGGCGGAACGTTTCGAGACAAAAGTTCATTATGAAATGATCTCCAAAGTTGAGTTTTCCAAAGTAAGAGGCGGAATTCACAAATTGAGCACAGGTTCTCGTGAGATCCTTGCTAAAAGTGTGATCATTTCTACTGGTGCTGCAGCAAAATATTTGGGATTACCGGATGAGAAAAAATATGCAGGCGGAGGCGTTTCGGCTTGTGCGACATGTGATGGATTTTTCTACAGAGGAAAGGACGTCATTGTTGTGGGAGCAGGAGATACGGCTGCCGAAGAAGCCACTTATCTTTCTAAGATTTGTAATAAAGTGACCTTGTTGGTAAGAAAAGACCATTTCCGTGCTTCAAAAGTAATGGTTGACAGAGTTCTGAGTACTTCCAACATCGAAGTGAAGTACAATCACGAACTAATCGGAATAGAAGGTGAAAACTCTTTGGTTGAAAGAGCTAAGGTTGTCAATAATCTGACAGATGAGATTTCTACAATAGATGTTCACGGGATTTTCATCGCCATCGGTCACAAACCAAATACTGGTCTTTTCAAAGGACAGATCGACCTTGATGAAAACGAATACATCATCACAGAAGGAAAATCGGCAAGAACCAATCTTCCAGGTGTTTTCGCAGCGGGAGATGTTCAGGACCACCATTACAGACAAGCGATTACGGCTGCCGGAAGCGGTTGTATGGCAGCAATGGATGCGGAAAAATATCTTGGCGAACTGGCCGGAGAAAACCACACCTGGGTGGAGCAGTAAAGACCAATTCTATATAATAAAATCAAAATACACCGAGACTTTTTCCCGGTGTATTTTTTTAAGAACTATTACAAAAAACTAATATATATGAAGTGTTTCTATTGATCATTTAATCTTCTAATCCTCATTGAATGCTAATTTTGTATTGGTTCTAGGATTGGAATGACTTGTGGTCCTTTTTTCGTCCTTGTTATGGATCTTGTAATATAAGAACGCAATAAAAGTTGGCTTGTGATAGATCTTGTAATATCGGTATTCCGTTTGGAAATGTCTGATATTTATCTTGTAAAAATCATAACCGATCACAACTAGAAGACAGACGCTGATCACATAGAACACCCGGAACTCCAGATTGTAATAGGTTAATCCAGAAAATACAGCACCTAGAACATAAGCAAACATAATACTCATCAATAGTTTTGCTCTGGCAATCAATTCTGGGTTTTTCCTGAATTTTTTCTGGGTAAACATAGAGAACAGGATTCCCAGATCTGTTGTTGTTCCCGTAAGGTGGGTCGTTTTTACGGAGAAGTTCGAGATACTTGCTGTCAATCCGTTTTGCAAGCCTGTTGCGAACAACATCAGCGCTACCAAGGTCTCGGTTTCCCCTAAAGTTTTTTGATAATAAAACTGCCCATAGATTCCTACTGCTAAAAGACAAAGTATTTCCAGTATGATCGGGAATGCGTGTGCAAAATATTTACTTTTCTTATTGAAATTGATGACACTTAGATTGGCCACAAAACCTCCGAAAAAGAATAAGAAGATCCACGAAGCTACGACTGCGACCTGAGTCCAGTTTCCCTGGCTGATCTCTGCTGCGAATATCGCATAATGTCCTGTTACGTTGGATGTAAAAGAGAGAAATATCAATAGAGATGCTATATTTATAGTCCCTGCTGTGAAAGCAGTCAGCGTCCCCAGTCTGATGTTGTCTCCCAACGTTCTGCTGTTACTATAATTTCTTAACATTTTACTTTATTTTTTAATAATTAAATTCAGACTTTTCTTAATTGTTTTCTACAAGAAAACTTCGGCCAATCTTCCTTTTTCAGGAACGAGTTCCGTTGTTTCTGTTGTTATTTCCACAGCATCGACATGTTTACATTTTTTAAGATAAGAAGTGATATCGAACTGATTTTTGCTTAGATGCCTACTCTTCGAAGTTGAATAATAGGCTTCATCTACGTTTGCGGCCTCTATAAAACTGTTGAATGTTCTTTGGAAACTTCCTGTGAAGATGTCGCAAGTTATCTTGTTGATCAGGCTCGGATATTTGTTATTGATAATGCTGTAGGCATCACAAAACTCCTGTGGTCTGATCTTTCCGAAAACAGAACTCTTGGTTGTAAATAGCAAGTCTCTGATAGAGTCACCCATGTCATACCCGGAAACCAAAAGAATGTTATATTGGTTTTCGTCATTCTTATCAGTTTTATTTTTTAAAACTTTTTTAAGTATGTCCAAAGATTCCAGTGAGAAATCTGTTGCTATTAAAATGGTCTTTGTCATAACTTTTTAATTTTGTGAGTTGTTATTTTTTTGATAATACAAAACTATACTCACCAAATTAGAAAGCCTTTGGAATAGAATTAAAATGTAATTAAAGAAATTAAAATGAGATTAGAATTTTTGATAAGCCAAAAGATCTTATCAAAATTAATTCCTTGTGTTAAGGAAAATAATCCTGATAAGATCTTTATTTATGTTAGCTTTTTCAATTATTATTGATAGCGCTCATGTTCTTTTGGTTTTGAGAATCGCTCTATCAATGGTTTGAAAAGTGCTTTGTATTTTTCTATATCGAATAACTGAGAATCTGTCAGTGCCTTGTAAGTCAGCCATATACTGAACGGGAATAACACAATATTCGGGATCCATGCTGCAAGATAAGGATTCAAGGAACCTTTCCATGAGAGATTTTCTACAGATAAATTCAAAACATAAAATATAATGAAAATAATGATCGATATGACAACAGGTAATCCCATTCCTCCTTTTCTGATGATGGAGCCCAGACTCGCCCCGATCATGAAGAAAATGATACAGGTAAAAGAATAGGAGATTATTCTCTGTTGGTACATCACGATCTTGTTATGTGTTTTTATGGTATCATTGATTGCATTTTGATTGGAATCTATGCTTGTTTTCAGAGACTCTATCTTGTTATAGGCTGCATAAAGAACCTCCAGTTTTTTTGGTGATTTTAAGGTGTCTATTTTATAAGGTTCTTTTATTTTGTCTTTAGATTTGGATCTATCTATATATTCTACATAATTGTTGGTCTGTGAAATGACGGGAGAAGCAATAGAGTTAAGGGTTACAATGTTTCCTTTTCTATTTTTAACAAGGGTTTCATTCACTTCACTATACGTTTGGAAACGGTAATCGTCTGTGATCTTCTCCTTTTCGATCGCATTATTGATAAGTTCACTGATATCAAAATGATAGACGAGTGTATCAAACTTTATAGACTGATTTGGTTGTTTTTTCCTTTCTTCATAAGGTTTGTTTGTGATGTTATCTGTGAAGACAAAACCATTGTAAAGGATCAGTTTCAAATAATTTCTATCTGCTGCAGGCGCAAATTTTCCTGTCTTAGCAATGATGGTCTGCTGGTCATCATAGGGACTTGCATTTTTATGAAGAAAAACACCTTCCAGCTTCTCTGATTTTTCACCTGAGATTTTATCGAATTTGACAGAAAATCCAGTGATCTGATCAATGAAAACTCCTGGGGTAAAGTTGATCGCCGGTTTGGAAGAAATGATATTGTACATCATATTCTTTGCTTTTCGCTGAAAATCAGGAATCACATTATTAGAAAACAGAAACAGGATTCCTGAAAGTATGGAAACAGTCAAAAATAATGGCATCATTACCCGAACTAGGGAAATTCCGGCCGCCTTCATGGCAGCAAGCTCATACCTTTCTCCAAAATCTCCAAAGGTCATAATCGAGGAAAGCAAGATCGTAAGCGGTAGAACCATACTTACAACATTGATTCCCAGGTAGAAAAGAAATTTGGATATTTCCCAATATGTAAGACCTTTTCCTGTCAGTTGAGACATTTGAGTCCAGATAATGTTCACAATGAAAATGAAGAACAGTACGCTGAAAATAAATAGAAATGGACCAAAAAAGGTTTTGATGATATACTTGTCTAATTTTTTCAATTCAGAAATTTAGACTTCAAAAATACTGTAAAAAAAACAATACTGAAATCGATTCCAAAATTTTAGCATTTTTTTTGTGTTAGATAGAAAGAAAAAATCCGCAATTATTAGTTACGGATTTAATTTTTGAAATAAAAGTCTCTTGTCTTTTATCTATGATCTTCTGGTCTTCTTAAAAAATATAATCAGTGCTCAGGAAATTAGAATCGTGGTCTCTCACAATTGTATTAAGAAGTTCTTTGTTGGAATCGGTCACTTTTGCTGCTACCAGTGAACGGATGGAGAATGAGCGAAGCGCATCAAAAACGGAAAGCGTCCCTTCCGCACTGTCTTTTCTTCCTGTGAATGGGAAAACATCAGGACCTCTCTGAGCCTGACAATTGATGTTCACACGGCTTACAAGATTCACGAATGGGTCAATCAGTTTTGAAACTTCCAAAGCATCCTCACTGAAGATACTCACCTGCATTCCGTGATCAGCATTCACTTGGTAATCAATCGGCTCATCAAGACTTTCAAACGGAACAACTGGAATCACTGGTCCGAACTGCTCTTCGTGATACAATTTCATATCGCTATTTACAGGATAGACCACAGCTGGAAAGAAGAAAGAAGCTTCGTTGTAGCCACCGTTTTCATTCAAAACTTTTGCGCCTTTTGATAAAGCATCATCAAGACAATCTTTTAGATAAGATGGTTTATTGACTTCCGGGAGTGGTGTGATCTTCACATCTTTTTCCCATGGCAATCCACCTTTCATGGCAGAAACAGCTTCGGATAATTTTTTAGTGAATTCTTCCGCAACATCTTTCTGAACGAATATTAATTTAAGAGCAGTGCAACGTTGTCCATTAAAAGACAATGATCCCAAAATACATTCACTGACTGCGACATCCAGGTTTGCATTTTTGGTAACGATTGCTGCATTTTTGGCATCAAGGCTAAGAATTGCTCTTAATCTGTTTACTTTTGGATGGAGTTTTTTAAGACCGTTTGCTACTTTGCTTGATCCGATGAAAGCCAGAACATTCACTTTTCCACTTTCCATGATCGGTGTGATAATTTCCGAACCCTTTCCATACAATGTGTTCACCGTTCCTTTAGGGAAGGCCTCTTTGAAGGCATTCAGTAAAGGATAATGTGCAAGAACACCGTGTTTTGGTAATTTGAAGAGAATTGTATTTCCCATGATCAGTGCCGGGATCAATGTTGTGAAGATCTCGTTCAAAGGATAATTGAAAGGCCCCATACTTAGAACTACACCAAGCGGCGCTCTTCTGATCTGGGCAATGGTTCCTTCTGCCTGTTGAAAACGGGAAGATTCTCTGTCCAGGTCTTTTAGTGCGTCAATCGTTTGGTTGATGTAATCGACTGTCCTGTCAAATTCTTTGGTAGAATCGGGTAGGGTTTTACCAATTTCCCACATTAGTAATTTGATGATCAGATCTCGCTGCTGGATCATCAGGTAAACAAACTTCTGCATGCATTTGATCCTGCCCTCCACAGACATCGTTGGCCATTCACCGAGTCCGTTATCGTAAGCTTTTACACAGGCATCCAAAACATCGAGCGCTTCTTTTGGCCCGATATTCGGGATGCTTCCCAGGAGTTTTCTTTCCAACCCGTTTTCTGTCGGGATGCAGACTGGTGAATAGATCTCGGTAACATCGCCGTCCCATTGTACCAATTCTCCATTGAGAAGGTATTCTCTCTGATGGATCACTGGAACCTGATATTCTTCAGGGATTTCTTTTTTGAATATGTCATCAAATGCTTGCTGTGCTGAACTCATAGTTTTTTATTTAATAAAATTTTGTAACATAAAGTTAGAGTTTAAAATTGAATCAGAAAAGCTGTTAACATAGATTTATTCTATCCGGTTCGATGTAGATTTGATATTCGGTATGTTGAGGATGCTTTGACTCCGCTCGTTGTCAGTCTGAGCGGAGTCGAAGACTTTTTATTTTATACCTGATATTATTTATTGTCAGTAGATTTTATTGCCCAGAGTAATAACAACGGCTGCATGAATAGTCTTGCAAATCTCTTGTTATCGGTATTCAGTCCGAAGGCATTTCTTCTTTCTTTGTACTGCGTGTAATTTCCAGGGAAAACCGCAGTGAATAATCCTGCTGCTATTTTTCCCATTAGTGATTCGTATTTCTTAGGTGCTGCGATGATGGCTGCTCCCATTGCAATTTCTACAATCCCGGAATAGACGACCGTATCTTCCTTCTCCAACGGAACCCATTCCGGCACCTGTGCCTGAAATTCCTTTCTTGCAAATGTGAGATGTCCTATTCCTGCTGAGATGAGCATGGCACCCAATCCGTATTTTGCAATAGTTTTGATTGTACTTGCTTCCATAATAAGATTTTTATAAAGCAGTTTCAATAATGATTCCAAAAGAGCCTAAAGATGAAAATACCTTGGATCAGGATACAGAAATTCGAAATCCAGTTCTTTGATCAATTTCTCTGCAGAAATTGTTCTGCCCTTCTTTGTTCGTTCGCCTGAGTAGGGAAGTCCTTTCTGAGCATTAATCACCTCTTCTTTATTAGGATGTATCGGTGCGACCACATTATAAACTTTGGATTGCGAATTATTCTCCAGCATCTTCTCAAAAACCGAACAGATATCTGCATAGTGGATGTGATTCACCAACTGGTCGAGATTGGAGATGTTGTAATTCTTCAGCAACCTTTGTCCACCCATCAATCCGGCTAATCTCAAAATATTAGTTTGAGGGAATCTTTCTAAAATAAAATTCTCACTTTCCACTTCATTAGGAGACTTATTTTCCTCAACAAGATCTTTGTCGATCTCGGGATAAACGCCGGTTGAACTAATGAGGAAGAGCTGACCTTTGTAATCACCAAGGAAATTGAGGAGGTTCTGGCGTTTGTCATTCATCGGGATCTGTTCACCACGGAGTCCGGAAAACGGAACGTTGATAATGATGGCATCTAGCTTTGACGCCACATTCCATTCTTTCATTTCACGGTCCAATTTGTCCGGGAAATTTGCCAGAGTCGTGTGAAAGCCTTTAGCGTTGAGGTCTTCTATTTTTGATTCTGTAGTGGTGGTAGCGAAGATCTCATACCTGTCCGACAATCTTTCTCCAATGTGTGTCCCCAACCAACCACAACCTATGATCCCTAGTTTTTTCATTAGTAGTTATTTGTAATTTCAAAAGTATAATTTCCTTTTGTTTTGGGCAACCGACGTGTACCCGATCTCGCGGATTTGCAATCCGTGAGTACACACATAAATAAAGCAAATAAAGCACAGATTACAAATCAACACTATTTAAAAAGATTTAAAACAAACTCTCATCAACAAAATTAGGCAGCGTCACCTTCAAATTCGGTTCAGCTTTCATTGCTCTTTTAATTGCGAAAACAGCACCTCATTTCTTGCCCAGTTTCGTCGTGTTCTAACTACAGTCAAGACGAAAATTCCCCTCCTTTGGAGGGGTGGCAGAAATTCTCAGAATTTCTGACGGGGTGGTTCTTAATTTCTTCACCTGAAAGAAAAAACTTAAATTGGCCCAAAACATAAACACAAATGCCCAAAAACGAAATGCTAACCCAAATAGAAGGCATTATAATCTACCGCAATTTTGTGGAAAACCTGCCTTACAATCCTCTCTTAAAAACTTTGACCAAAGAAAAAAGAAAATTAGGAATTCTGTCAGAAGTGTTATTCTGGAAACAGGTTCGAAACAGAACATTCCATAACATTGATTTTGACAGACAAAGGATCATTGGTAACTATATTGTTGATTTTTATGTAAAAACGTTGGGACTTGTGGTTGAGATTGATGGAACAAGTCACGACTTTAAACAGGAATATGATCTGGAAAGGGCAAAGTTTCTGGAAAGCCTGGGCTTGAAAATTTTTAAAATTTCCGATTGGGATGTAAAGCAAAATCTCTCCGTAGCAATGAAGGATCTCGAGAATTTTATTGTTGAGAATTATAGTTAAAATTTCTCTCAGCTAATAGGGTGGCTTGATTCATTCAGCATAACCACCCCGTCAATTCGCCTTTGGCGAATCGCCACCCCTCCAGAGGAGGGGAATTTTTAGTCAAAGAGATTTTCGTCTACGAAATTCGGCAACGTCACTTTCAAATTAGATTCCGCTTCCATTGCTCCTTTGATGGCGAAGACAACACCTTCATTTCTTGCCGCGCTTCGTTTGGATTATGAACTTTGGCTATTAATATATTCATTCAAAAATGCCAGTATTATCAAATAATTCTTGAACTCATTTTCGATTTCCATTTTGTATTGATGTTTCAAAAATCCTTTTGTCCATATTGATACAAGAAGATTACTGGTTTTATACAAGTTTAATTTGCTACTGAACCATCCTTTACTTTTATATGTAAAGATCTCGATGTCATTTCCAAAATATATTAATCTGTTTTTTGAAACATCCGATTTTAAAATTAATTTCTTATTTCTGTCAAATATTTTGAAATCTTGCCATAAAAAACCAGTACGATTTATCTTGAAAATTTCATCACCTATTTTTATTTTTTCATTAACACCAGCAATTGCATTTGAAAAAATTTCTCCTACCAATCTTCCATTCTCATCTAATAATTGAAGTGGAGAAAATATAGGATAAATTATAGTGAATTCTTTCATTAAAATTTAATAAGCCTAAAACAAACTCTCATCAACGAAATTCGGCAACGTCACTTTCAAATTCGGTTCAGCTTCCATTGCTCTTTTGATGGCGAAAACAGCCCCTTCATTTCTTGCCCAGCTCCGTCTGGAAATTCCGTTGTTCACATCCCAGAAAAGCATTGATTTTAATCTTCTGTCGGCATCGTCGCTTCCATCGAGTAACATCCCGAAACCACCGTTGATCACTTCGCCCCAGCCAACGCCACCACCATTGTGAATAGAAACCCACGTCGCCCCACGGAAACTGTCGCCAATCACATTATGAATCGCCATATCTGCCGTAAATCTCGAGCCGTCATAAATATTGGAAGTCTCTCTGTACGGCGAATCCGTCCCCGAAACATCGTGATGGTCTCTTCCCAAAACCACCGCTCCGATTTCTCCGTTGGCAATGGCTTTGTTGAAGGCTTCAGCAATCTTCATTCTGCCTTCTGCATCGGCGTATAAAATTCTCGCCTGTGAACCCACGACCAGATTGTTTTCCTGAGCACCTTTGATCCACTGGATGTTATCTTTCATCTGCTGTTGGATTTCTTCGGGAGAATTCTTGATCATTTCCTCTAAAACGTTGCAGGCGATCTCATCTGTTTTCTGCAGATCTTCCGGTTTTCCACTGGTACAAACCCAACGGAACGGTCCGAAACCATAATCAAAACACATCGGTCCCATAATATCCTGAACATAAGAAGGGTATTTGAACTCTCTTCCCAAAGTTGGATTTTCTGCCATTACATCGGCTCCGGCTCTTGAAGCTTCGAGTAAAAAGGCGTTTCCGTAATCGAAGAAATAGGTTCCTTTTGCGGTATGTTTGTTGATTGCCGCTGCGTGTCTTCTCAAGGTTTCCTGAACTTTTTCTTTGAATAATTCAGGGTTTTCTGCCATCATCGTGTTGGATTCCTCAAAGGTTTGCCCAACCGGATAATAACCGCCTGCCCAAGGATTATGAAGCGAAGTCTGGTCTGAGCCGATATCGATTCTTAAATTTTCGTCATCAAATTTCTCCCAGACCTCAACAATATTTCCGAGGTAGGCCAAAGAAACCGTTTCCTGATTTTCCTGCGCTTTTTTCACTCTCGCCACCAATTCATCCAGATTTTCATGGATTTCATTGACCCATTTCTGGTCGTGACGGATTTTTGTAATTTTCGGATTCACTTCTGCAATTACTGTAACGCAGCCTGCGATGTTTCCCGCTTTAGGTTGAGCACCGGACATTCCGCCTAGACCCGAGGTTACAAATAATCCGCCTTTTGGTTCTTTATTGATTTTTCTGAAAGCATTCAAAACGGTAATCGTTGTTCCGTGCACGATTCCCTGCGGACCGATGTACATATAGCTTCCCGCAGTCATTTGTCCGTACTGTGTTACGCCCAACGCATTGAATTTTTCCCAATCATCAGGTTTGGAATAGTTTGGAATCATCATTCCGTTCGTCACCACCACTCTCGGTGCATCTTTGTGAGAAGGGAATAATCCCATCGGATGACCGGAGTACATTGTTAATGTCTGTTCGTCCGTCATTTCCGATAGATATTTCATCGTCAGAAGATACTGCGCCCAATTGGAGAAAACGGCACCGTTTCCACCGTAAGTGATCAACTCATGCGGATGTTGCGCTACGGCATAATCAAGATTATTCTGGATCATCAGCATAATGGCTTTTGCCTGCTCGGATCTTCCGGGATATTCTGCAATGTTTCTTGCTTTCATCTCATAATCCGGACGAAAACGATACATATAGATTCTTCCGTATTTCTCTAATTCTTCCTTAAATTCCGGCAATAATTCTGCGTGAAATTTTGGTTCGAAATAACGTAAAGCGTTTTTCAGAGCGAGTTTTTTCTCTTCGTCTGAAAGGATTTCTTTACGTTTTGGAGCGTGATTGATGTTTTGTTCGTATGGTTTTGGCTGAGGTAATTCTCTTGGAATTCCCTGTTGTATCTGTTCCTGGAAAGTCATTGAAATTTTATGGTTTAAGGTTCAATGTTTAAAGTTTGTTTTGTGGTTTTAAAGATATTCAAAATTGGAAAAATATTTGATAAGAAATATGATAAAATTCCCTTCCTCTGGAGGGGCGGCGAAAATTCGTGAGAATTTTTGACGGGGTGGTCAGTAATATGTTTAACCACCCCGTCTTCTCATTTCATTCGAAGCCACCCCTCCATAGGAGGGGAATTTACAATCCGTAATTTTCAATGATGAATAATTCCAGATCTTTCATTACTAAAGACAAATTATGCTGCAGATAAAAATCGGTGATTCTAAATTACTTTCAATCCTAATGATTCCAGATAATTTTGCCCTGTCCCATTATAGACTGACTTCTTTTTGTATTCTTTAAAATAAAAGAACCTCTCAATAATGGGAGGTTCTGCAATGCAATATCCGGAGTCTTATTTCTGCTGTCTGCTTTTTTCCGGGAAAAGCTTTTTCCATTTGGTTACCGTGTTCCTGCTCAACTTAAAATGTTGTGCAAGCTCGGTATTGTTCAGTTTGTTAGTTTTTTGATGGGCCAGTATTTTTAGGATCGCTGACGTGTCATATGAGCGGTGCTTTTGATTGAAAGTTTCCGTTGACCGGTCAGGGAGACCAAATATCTTGGTGTTAAGCTCGATGATATCTAGTACGGATAGTTCTTTTTTGCTCAGCAAAGCTTTGCATTCCTCTTTTTTTTCGGGGTGCTTTTTATTGATGATATCGCTATAGATGCGATGGTAGTCCGGGTTTGATCTTTCCATTGTATTTTCTGATCTTGATTTTTTTCTTTACAATATCCCGATATAGTAATCCCTTACAATCCCTTTGGAATAGAACAGGTGCAGTCTCTGCTGGAAAAGACCGAAGAAATATCTTTTCAGGATATAGATGTCCTCTTCCTCATTCATTTGGTCGGGCACTCTTCCAAACAGTTCTTGTATTTCTTTTCCCGATCTTCCGATCAGGATGTGCTCGTCTGCCAGTAATTCATCCAATAGCATTGGTCTGTGTATTTTTCTGTGATCGTTTACGGCGCTATCTTTCTGAATCCATAGAATGCTTACCATATTGTTTTCAAATTCCAGAAAGAGGATGGTCCTGGCTCCCCACCATGTCCTGCTTAGTTCATAGTGCCAGATATCATCGGAGTAGGGGTTAAGTTTCTCTCCCCATTTTTCCATCACTTCTTTCTTGCTCAAACCTGGCAGGATTCCGTTGTATGTCTTTTTCTTTACCATTTGCAATTAAAAGTTAAACTTATCGCGTAGCCTTATTATATTTTTGTTGTCTTTTGTGTCCGGGATAGAACCCAGGATATCCATTATGGACTACACTACACGGTATGGATGTCCATATTTCCACTCTTGAGGTACTTTCTGATCTCTGTTGCTTTTTCCGCCGGGATCGATATTGCCAATAATTCGTTTTCCAATGCGGGGATCAGGTCAGCTATTGTGGAGGGGCTTTCCGGGAGTTGTATTTGCTGATCCATTTGTATAATGTTGTTTTGGGTATTTTATATTCTTCTATTACCTGATGCCTGGTCTTCTCGCCACTCTCTATCATTTCCAGGATAAAGTCTATCACTTCCCTGGTATATACATTTTTCCTGAACTGTGGCAACTTGGACCTTTTTTGTTTAGATGTATCATTGTAATTGGTATTCGCAGGCGGGGCATACAGGATCAGATGCTGGGAATAGACCCTGAAAAAGTCGTAACCTAGTAATTTGCTCCATTTTAACAAAGTACCGGTGGTCAATTCCTTCTGCAGGAACATCTGTTGTATTTCGTCATTGCTGCATTTGAAAAAATTGGAGATGCGCTGTTGGTCTATTTCAAGTTCTGCGACCCTCAGTTTGATCAAAGTACCTATGTGTATATTTTTAAAATGATCTCTCATATACGTTTCGATTATTCTTCTGACTATCTTTTTTCATTGTGTTGGAGCAAGAAGAGATCTTTAAAAAGATCTCCAGCAAGGTATGTCGTAAAAATACGATCATACCTTATTGGAGATATGATTAATTAAGGTCAATAATAAGCCTCATGGCTTCCAAAAGCTCCATACTGTTCCGTTATAGACTGCCAATTGCTTTTTTGTCGTATCGTACACCATCATTCCCGCACTTGGTTTGATGATGTTCAGATGTGGGCTTGCCACTTTTGGGAGTATCATGGCCTTGTCCGCATCGGTCAATACCAGGATGCCTGGTGTAGTGTCTGTGGCACCATTCACGCCGATGGCTGTTTTGGCAGAGGCTTGTTCTATCTTGTCAGAACCCTGGATCGTAAGGTCCGCCTTGCCCGTGGTATCCACGCTGAGGTCGAACCAGCTGCCGTTTTTCAGATATTTCACCTTGCTGTCGGTCGTATCGTAGATCACGGTGCCGTCTTCTGTGATACCGCTCTTGTTTTCTATATAGGGTAGTACAAGCCCTCTGTTCTCGGTCTCTGCAAATTCCAGGGATACGGAGGTATTGGAAACATCCTGTTTTCCTATTGCCACCTGAGACCTTATGGAGGTCATTCCCATCAGGAGCACTACTGCTGTTATTGTATTTTTCATTTGTATTGTTTATTTGGTTCACTTATCGATAAAAAAGAAAATTGGAAGCATATTGGTACTGTCGTTCCTCAACTTTCAGAGTATTCCTCAACTTCCAATTTTCTATAATAGGGTAGGTCTAGTCCGGGCAGGCTTGTGTCGTCATACAATACCATCCCCAGGCAGTGCCATTGTTGGTGTATATCTTCAGGCACTTGTTGGTGGTATCATATACCATCATGCCTTCTACAAAATTGGCAGGCGCTATCCCCACAGGGTTATTTGATGCATCAAATGCCGTTCTGTTCGGCACAAAGCCCTTGGTCTTGGCCTCCAGTACCAGCCATGCACCTTTTCTTAGCATAGGCCACTGGTCTGGGTTGTCGGCTCCGGCTCTGCTAAGGGCACTGATCCCTACTTTGCCATCCAGCGTTGCCCCGCCTGTCGTAGCGCCAGATTTGTAGCATGCTGCGTTACAAGTTGCGATGCCTACTACAACAGGATTACCAACAGGAGAGAAACAGTTACTGGCTGTGCTGTAGAACACTGGCCAATAAGTCCCGTTGCCCACGGCAGTAGGATTGGTCACCTCTGTTCCCGTATCATGGGCAGCTGTGGTGTACCACAACAGCTGAGTATTGGCAGGCACTGTAGAGTGAGGCAAAGCAGTAAGATCCACTGTAGTGGTGTTGGTTGTACAATTATTGCTTACCACGGTCACCTTAGCTCCCGGACTGTAACATTTGTTGGTGCTGTCATAATAAAATGCCCAATAGTTGGTCGGTGTAGATGTTGCTGATACCGTTGTACTTGACAGCAATGTAGCATCTGATGGTGTTGCTGAGTTATGCCATTGCAGTACGCTGCCTGCAGGTGCTGTACCTGTTACCATTCCTGCAAGGTCTACGGCTTGGGATGTTGCCGTTGAATTGGTTAATACGGGAGTAACTGTACCAGCGGAACATGGGCAAGGGGTACTGGACACCATTACGCTTACTATAGGAGAAGTAGCCTTTCCTTCACAGCTGGTATCGGATACCATCACATAATAATAGGTGGTGGCTGCTACCGATGTTGGCGGGTTGAAAGTTGCCGAAGTTGCTCCAGGTATCAGCGTTCCCCCGGTAGTGCTGCTGGTGGTATTACTGTACCATTGGTAGCTGAGCGTTCCTGCTCCTGTGGCATCTGCAATCAAAGGTTGTGCTTTACCGTTGAAACATATCGCTTGGGTGGTAGGCGTGACCGTATTAATGGCTACAATAGGAGTGCAGGATATACAAATATTATCCGCCAGGGTATTAATGTCTATAGATGAAACATCAAAGGTTGAGCTCATTACCGTTTTTCTTGGCAACACACCACTTCCTTGTGGATCTCCCACATTGGCTTCTATCCAACCGGTGTAGCTTCCTCCGACAGATGCGATGGCAGCTGCCATATTAGATGCAATACTGTTAGTTTCAGATGGAGCTTGCAAAACTACAAATGTTGCTTTACGATTCGTTTTTAAATTATTATACTCCGAAAAGTCATAAGCATCACCCTCAGGAGTAATAGGAGCAGCATCCTGAGGCCTGCCATCGGTAAAAAGAAATATTACCAGATTATTAGTGGATTTTCTAGTTAATTTTTTAACACTGCTTAAAATCATTTGCTCATCAAAAATATCTGTGGGAGGAGTACATGATGCACATAATGCGTTGTCAATTAACCTTGCAGCTCCCCAAGTTACAGTACCACCTGAAAGTCTTCTATCGAAATTTTTTGCAGCAGTAGCATTATTAGTAAAATCAGATTCAATGTACAGCCAAGAATCAACAGCATCGAGACCATTAGCTCCATATTGTGTAACCGCCACTCTATTATAAGGATTACAAGCCAATATCTTATCAATAAGGTCTTGGGTTGATTTTTTCATATTAGGATATTCTAGGGGCTGCAGAGGGCTACTGTCAATATTGCCTATAGAGCTGCTATTGTCCAATAGGAAAATAGCATCCACACCCTGTGCCTGTACCTCACTGTGAAATGCTATGAGCGAAAAAATCAGCATAAAAAGGAATCGGCGCTTCTCTGTAAGAAAATTATATTTATTTACTTTTTTCATTTCTTAATGTTTATTAATTGATTACCGGAGCTGTATTACCAGCCGGACATCCGGGACCGGCTACAGATACTGACGCCTGATTGTTTTCTGTATTGACATCTGTGGTGTTGGACGGTGATGCAATAACAGCGGTATTGGTAAAGTTTCCTGTAAAGTTTGCAGGTATCGTGACCGTAACGGTGTAGGTAACCGTGCCGCCAACAGGCAGAGATACATAATCGTTGATAGCGCCTGTTCTTGTACCTGTTACCTGTGTGCTGCTTCCTGCAGAAACTACAACGGTATAGGATACATTGGCCGCAGGGATCCCCGCAGGAACAGCATCTGTCACATGGGCATTCAGTACTCCAAAAGGTCCGTTGTTACCTGCCGTCACCGTAAAGGTAACGGCACCACCTGCAGCAACCGATGCTGCCGATGCTGTCTTGGTAATATAAGGGTCTGCATTGTAGTTGGTGTCGCCCAATATACAATTAGCCCCATCATTGGTACTGCTGCTTGGTGCAGAGGATAAAAGGACACGTGCCCCGGTAGTTACATTGAACTGGTAGAACCCTCCTGCATTATTGGAAGCGTACAGTTCCCCCGAATTGGTACTGAACATGGCGCCAAAGTTATCTGCCGTACCATAGATCTGCCCGAACATGTTGACCATACCTGTAGCAGGATCCAGGGAAAACAATTGGCTTGCGGTAGGAGCACCTCTCAGATCCACACCGTATAAAAGCCCGTTCACTGTATTAAAGGCAAAATCAGAAGGATGTATATTCTGCGAAAGATTGATCGTAGTGGCTGTAAGGGTCGCAATATTGATCTTGTAGATCACATTGTCCACGCCATTGTCCTTTACATAATAGTTGCCCATGGTATCTATGACACCGCCATTATAGCTACCTGCGCTGCTGAGCCCCGATATTGTGCCAAGTACGACATAGGTACCATCATTATTGATTCTGATCAGGGTATTGCCTGTAGAACCTGTGATCGCGTACATACGTCCATCTACCGAATTGATGGCCGTCGCATTATATGTGATTGGTGTTGCAGCCCCTACAGCTGTATAGGTAAATGGATTTGTTGCCCTGTTTATCCTGAATAATTGGGTTGGAGAATTCTGTGAAAGATACAATGTAGAGTCGCAACCAAAAGGAAGGTCTGCAGCGATTCCGTATCTGAGTCCCGTAACATTGATGTTGCCTGCCGTTATGGATAATGTGCCATTCGCAGCACCATCGTTCCCTGTAGCAGCGGTGGCTTCCCCTACGGTCGCCCATCCTGTGTTGAGCTCTTTTACCGGAGCGGCAGCACCCAGCATCCCTGTATTCTTGCTCAGCTGTAATGTATAGCTGTTACCTTCTATCGTATAGCCCGTTGGTATGGTGAACACACCAGAAGCATTCACGGTGGCAGAATAGAGCAGTACATTACCGGAATCTACAAGGTTAACGTAAAGTCCGCCGCCATTGGTAACAGTACCGTTTATATTGGTTGGGCCGTCTGTATCCTGATATATGGTTCCTGTGAGAGATGGTCTTGCGAGCTGGTAGATCCCAAATCTAAGCCCTGTAACATTGGCGTTGCCTGCCGTTATGGATAATGTCCCGTCCGCGGAACCGTCGTTCCCTGTAGTTGCAGTGGCTTCTCCAACAGTCACCCACAGGTTATTAAGTTCCTTCACCGGGGCAGGCTGCCCTATGGTCCCCTGGTTCTTGCTCAGCTGCAATGTATAGGTATTGCCTTCTATCGTATAGTTTGTCGGGATGGTGTATGCACCTCCTGCAGCAACTGTGGCAGCATAAACTACCAGATTGTCAGCTCCTACGAGGTTCACATATAGACCGCCACCATTGGTACCCGTGCCTCCAATATTGGCAGGGCCGTCCGTGTCCAGATAGACACTTCCTACGAGCGATGGCCTTGCCAGCTGGTAGATCCCAAATCTCAGTCCTGAGATATTACTGGTACCTGCGGTTACAGATATTGTACCGTCCGCAGAGCCATCGTTCCCTGTAGCAGCGATTGCTTCTCCAACGGTCACCCAAAGGTTGTTAAGTTCCTTTAGTGGAGCGTTCTGTCCAATGGTTCCCTGATTCTTACTTAGTTGAAGCGTATAAGTATTGCCCTCGGTCGCATAACCTGTTGGTATGGTGAATGCACCTCCGGCAGAAACCGCCATAGAATAGACCACGAGGTTGCTGGCATCTACCAGATTAATATACAGTCCACCCCCGTTGGTAGCAGTTCCACCAATATTTGCAGGGCCGTCAGTATCCAGATATACATTTCCGGCTATGGTTGGCTTGGCAAGGGGTAGAAGCGGTACAACATTCAGACGTACCGCAGCAATTCTCTGTGTGGAGGATTTTGTAAGCGTGGTGGCAGCAGTTCCACTGCGATAGGCTGTTAACAGGCTTATTCCGTCCGGTTCGTTGGGTGAGTTGGTAAAAGCAGTTCCTGCGGCGTTGGTGACCTGCATCTTGTTGATATTGGTCCAGCCCGCACTCAGAGAAAGGTTCTCATCTTTTGTGGTAGCTCCGAAGCCTACATAAGTTACATCTGCAGCAGCTCTTCCCACCGGGGTAGTAGCTGCTGTGGGCGTACCCGAAAAAGTAGTGGCTGCGGTTGTTGCTTCCAGCCATGCGAAAGACCCGGTGGCGGTATATGCCGTAGAAGGGCTTACGTTGCCATAGACCTCTATGGAAACAGCTACCTCATCTGCTATATTGGCAGGGGTCAGGATCCCTGAAAAATCAAATGTGGAAAGGCCTGTTGGCAATCCGTCGGCATCCGACAGGGTATATCTGTAAAAAGAGGAAGTAAGCTGGGCATTGGTTTGGATGCCTGTCGCAGATTGATTGTGAAATGTTCGCAGTACGGACCTTCCTGTTAAGCTTTTGCCCGCTACTGTAAAGGGAAAATAATCGACGCCCAAGGTTCCGGATGGATAGTTGCTTGCCACCGTAGGTCTATGGTCTCTCTCGAACCAGAAGTGGACGATCATCACACGGTTCTGCCCCGCGGGGATGTTCCAGCTAAGTGTGGGCTTTCCACCGGTTCCGCTGCCTATTGCAGAAGCGGATGTGCTTCCCAGAAGTGTTATATTCTGTGCAGACAGATTCCCCGAAAGGAACAGGGGTACCGCAAAGAACAGTAATAATATTTTTTTCATTTTAGTATTTTAGAAATTAATTGTTAAGGGCTCTGCAATACCATTTATAGATACAGCTTTACAGGTCTTACAGCACATTCAGGATATTCTGATCAGGGTTGGAAATGACCTTATAAATTATTCTATCAAAGACAGGTCATAGGAAGTGGCATCAATATTTTCCAGATGTACTACAGTTGTGGACGAACCGTGTCATGATATCTTCTGTAAATGATCATTGGGGTCTATCGCCCGAAAAACAGATCACCATACAGCAGTTTTGCAGCATGGTGATCAAAGCAAATGATTATCTGGTCTCTCCGGTTCCACCTCCACATTCTCTCTTCACCTCACATTTTGTTGAGCAAAGAGGGATGCATAGGAAATAGTATGTAGTTACTTTGTAGGTAACAGTACATCCGCATACGTTTTCTGTAACATAGGTGGTCACCACACAGGTCTGTGTGGATTCTGGCTGTGCGCTGGATACCGTGTTAGCTTTCATTGTTGCTGTTCCCATTGTTGCAAGTAATAGACCTGCGAAAAGTGCTTTTTTCATCTTAGTGAATTTTTAGTATTTAATTTGTGTTCTTAGAAGGGGTCCCGGATGGTTTGTTTCATCTTCAGTTCGTTCTGAGCAGGACGTCCCGGGTATTTTTTGTCTTGTGTCCTTTGTTGTGGGGAAGGCAAATAAAAAGTGCGGACCTTTTTGTCTTATCAAGTCGAAAGGTATCCCCATACCCGAACACTTTGATATACAAAAGTCCACACCATCCGGTGTGATCTCTGTATATTTCTCAAGTGTTCTGAAGAATTGGGGATTTTTCGACTAGAAATGATACAAATCACTATTTTATTTTACTTACATAAGCATGCCTGCGTAGTTTAGCTCATCTGTTGTGTTTTTGTGTTTTTTTTGATCTATGATTGATTTTTAGGTCCTGAAGTCCATTTTTGTGGTCCGGGACCTCAATTTTCCGGTCCGGGACCAGAAAATTGGGGTTGTACAACCTCAAATTTGACGTTCAGAACCCGATCTTTTAGGTTCCGGACCGTAATTTTGAGGTTCAGAACGTCAAATTTTGGGTCAGGTGACCACATTTTTGGAGTTCGGAACCTGAAATGAGGTTTATTCTGTAGGTGGCGTAGGATCTCCGGAAGTTTTGCTGCCACCGGTCCTGCTGAAAAATTGTTTGATCTCCTCTACCTTGGTGTGGAACCCCGTGCTCCCGGAATCATTACGATATACAGAGTATTGGTAATCTATAAGAGAGGCCTGGTAATTGTCCCAATCGTGGAGGACCTTTGCGTTTTCCAATCCTCTGCTAAGTTCCATAAGGCTATTGATGACCGATTCCAGAAAGCTGCGGCTGTTATGGTCTTTACCGAATTCTTCCCAATCCACATCTGGGCTCGAAAGCTGTGGGGCGTTGTTCTTGTAATCATTGACCTTGTTTACCAGTAGCTTGTTCTGCTCGTTGATGCTGCCGTATTGCTGGCGTTCTTCCGGTGTAAGGCTGGCAAGTTTTCCTGCCAGGGCGGTGTGAAGGTTTTGTAGGGCATCGTTAACTGCCGCTATCTCCGCTTCGGAAAAATGTCGGCTTTCAAAATTTAAAAAAGGCATACCATTGTGTTTTTAAAGGTTAATATTTATAATATTTATTGGTGTATCTGTGCTTTCCCTGATGGGGGAAGTCCTATTAAATTTTTTGCAATAATATAGGTATCATGCCTGCGTAGAAAGGAATAGGTGAGATGATTTCTGATATCATCTCAATGTTGATCTCTTCTTACGGAAATCCTCTCATCAGAAATATTGAAATGATGATAAATGATGTGTAAAATATTGTTTATCAGTATAATAAATAGTGCTAAATTTGTTAATATTTCTGAATAGCTAACAAAAGATTTTGTCATGTCCGATAAATTAACATTTACTTTGCGCCTTTCTAAAAACACACGCAGATGAAAAAGATGATGCTAATATCACTGTACATGATATTCGGATATTCTCTCGCGCAGACCAATGAGCGGTTTGTTACAAGACAGGATATCGATAAGCAATTGGAGGAGGCGAGAGCTCTATCTATTAATGATCCGAAAAGGTCCATAGAACTTTCTGAAAATATATACCGCCTGTCTAAAGGCATCAACTACGGAGCCGGAATATTGGAAAGTACTACAATCCTGATGACCCAATATTATGACGGCGGAAATTTCAAAAAGGTCATAGACCTCAGCAAGGAAGAAGAGGAACTGGCTATAACTATGAAAGATAATGAGACATTGTCACATACATACATGCTCAGGGGGCTGTCGTATACAGAACTGGGTTTCAATGATGAGAGTCTGAAAGAGTTTAAAAAATCGCTTAACATCGCAGAAAAGATAACTACAGGGAATCCCAGGAATTACCAGAAAGCACTAGTATATAACGGACTCGCAAGATATTATGCCCATATCAATGCACCAGTGGACTCTGTGATCTATTACCAGAGAAAAAGTCTGGAAATGGCAAGCCAAATGGATGATAACAAGGAATATATCCGTAAAAAATATCACACTTTAGCTTTGGCTTACATCAATCTGGGAAAAAGCAGCAATGTGACAGCGCGTTTTAAAGATGCAGAGTCCTATTTCTCAAAAGCATTGGAGATCTGTCGGAACAAAAATTATCAAATAAAAAAGGGATTGGAAATCACTGTACTGAATGAGTTCGCATGGCTATACCATGATCAGAAAAAGTATGATAAGGCTATCCTGTATGCCAGACAGGCAGAGGAACTGGAAAAAGGATCCAGCACCCCGTACATCCGCAGGGACATCTATGAAGTATTTTTCAAGTCCTATGTGGAGCAGGGGAACAAAGAGGCCTCCAAAAAATATATGGACCTTTACACCAAGCTGAATGACAGCCTGGTGAATGCAGAAAAGAAAACGATCAATATCCCTGTAAAATATATAGCGGAAAAACAAGAGAAGACCTACAGGTCCAATGTCCAGACCATTCTTCTGATAAGTACGGCATTTGTGATCTTGTTTTTGATATCCGGTCTATTGTACATGAAAAGAAACAAAAGAAGATCGCGGGAAAAATATGAGGCTATCATTCATACGCTGAAAGAGCAAAAGGAAAAAGACGAGCCTATAGAAGCTCCTATTGATAAGCCCCTGGGTATTACAGATGATACAGTCAATACCATATTGCTAAAGCTTCGGAAGTTTGAAAGCTCCCAAAAATTCCTGCGCAAGGATATGAACCTTACCTATCTTGCCAACTCCCTGAACACCAATACCAGATATCTCTCCGAGATCATCAAACAGGATAAGGGTAAAAACTTCAGCAATTATATAAACGGGCTCAGGATCCAGTATATCGTAGAAATGCTCTACAATGTTCCCCAGTACAGAGAGTACAAGATCAGTTATCTTGCCGAGGTCTCCGGCTTTGCTTCCAGAGAGGTCTTTGCGGTGACCTTTAAAAAGGAGACAGGTTTCACACCTTCTTATTTTATCAATAAACTGAGGTCGGGTCAGGACTAGTTGGCAACATCATTATTATTGATCTTACGCCTTGTGTTTTTGATCTCATCTTTCAATTTGCCAGATCTGCAGGTCATATTGATGCCAAAAGATATGTAGTGATCTCTGATGCAAATATGATGGTAAAAAAAGAGACTTAAATAAAACAGCTCTTTTCTGAGAAGGTATTTCCAATATATAGATTATCTTTGCACAACGAAAAAGTGAATGGGATCCTCCTGAATTTCTATTCATTTCAAATGTTTAATTTTCAATCTGTAAAAAAATAAATGAATTACGAGGATAAAATTAAAAGCTCTGAAACACGGGTTTTTAAAGTGGTTTTTCCGAATACGACCAATCACCATAATACCATGTTCGGAGGAAAAGTAATGGAAATGATGGATGAAGTGGCTTTTATGACCGCCACTCGTTTCGCCAGAAAATCCTTTGTAACGGTAAGCTGCGACAGGATCGATTTCAAGAAACCAATTCCTGCGGATACTTTGGTGGAATTGATCGGGAAGGTGAAATACGTAGGAAACACCAGCGTGAAGGTCAATATAGAAATATTCATAGAAGAGATGTATGCCGATACCAGAGAAAAGGCGGTTTCAGGTGACTTTACCCTTGTTGCTATTGATGAGAATAAAAAACCATCCAGGATTTTCGAAAACTAGAAATAAAAAAAGCTTACCGATTCAGTAAGCTTTTAATTTTTATCCAAGGACATCATCGTTTTGTTCTTCATGGTCATCATCATTATCGCTGGTGCTCCAATAATTGTTTTCCTCATCCTCAGAACCGATTTCTTCCATCTCGTCATCATCCTCGATTCCAGGGATGTCTAATCCTTTGTCGGGTTTGTCGTTATCTATTGCCTCATTAAAAATTGGATTCCCATCGCCATCTAAAGGTATATGTTTTTCTCTGATGAAAATATCTTCTGATCTTGGGTAATCGAGGTCTTCCAGATTTCTGTCCTGTTCGTTGATATTGTCTTCTGTTATCATAATATTTTGTTTAGTGTTGATAGATCATAAACAAATATGATTCCAAGCTGTAACTTTGATCATTGATAAATTTCAGGATTCACACAATGAGGCATCGGCTGATTTTGTGAGAATGCGATGATGTTTTCTGCTGCAATTTTTGACATTCCGTTCCGGGCTTCTATTGTTGCAGAGCCGATGTGGGGTAAGATACAGATATTGGGAAGCTGGAGTAGGGGATTTTCATGATTCATAGGTTCGGGATTGGTAACATCCAAACCTGCGCCCCAGATCTTCCCTGATCTCAAAGCTTCATACAGGTCTTTTTCGTTATGGAAACCGCCTCTTGCGGTATTGATGAAAATCAAATTAGATTTCATTTTATCAAAAACCGATCTGTTGAACATATCAGCTTGTTCGGTTGTGTAATTGGCGTGGATACTGATCACATCTGAACTTTGAACTAATTCTTCAAACGAAACATATTTTGCATCCAATTCATTTTCTGCCTGTTCATTATGACTTCTGTTGTGATAAATGATATCCATTCCAAAAGCGGCCTTACATTTTTCAGCCATTTCAAAACCGATTCTTCCCAAGCCAAGGATCCCTAACGTTTTTCCGTATAATTCTTGTCCCAATTGTTCTAAAGCATCAAAATCTTTCCAGCTTCCTGATTTTACTTTATCGATGTTGTAATTGGCTTTTCTGGAAACCATCTGCATCAGGAGAAAAGCAACATCAGAAGTGGCTTTGCTCAATACATCGGGCGTATTGCCAACCGGGATCTTTCGTTTTGTGGCTTCGGCAATGTCAACCTGGTCAAATCCTACCGAGAACAATGAAATGGCTTTTACATTCGGGCAATTTTCAAAAAAATCTTTGTCATATTTGTTTTTGCCAACATTCAGGATGATGTCTGCTTTTTTACAGTTTTCCAGCCACTCTTCATGTGATGGATCATCATTTTCCAGATCGATGATCTGGAGATTGTTTTCTTTGAGCAGGTCAATTCCAATTTGTGGAATTCTTTTGTTGATGAATACTTTCATTTTGATACTCAGATTTAAATGCAAAAACCGGAAACTAGCTCCGGTTTTTATATCTTGTTTCAATTTTTATTATCAAAAATTATTCCTCTGTCGGTCTTTCTTTGTCTTTGGTAAAGAAAAACTTGATGATGATCGGAAGTGTGGTTACCAAAACGATTACGAGGACAATTAATTCAAGCTTTGTTTTGAGGTCGATCCCGAATTGGTCCATGAATAATTTGTCCAGATAATGACCTGCAAAAATCATCGAGAATGACCAGGAAATGGCTCCTATGATGTTATAAAAGAAAAATTTCTTCTTATCCATTTTTACAATCCCGGCAACAATTGGCGCAAATGTTCTTACAATAGGAAGGAACCTTGCCAAGATCACGGCTACAGTTCCGTGTTCTTCGAAGAAATCGTGTGCTTTGAAAAGGTATTTTTTCTTGAACAGGAATGTGTCTTTTCTCTCATACAACAATGGTCCGCTTTTGTATCCGAACCAATATCCGATCTCGTTTCCGATGATCGCCGCAATAGAAACTGCAGTTGCAAGAATGGTTGTGTCCAAGAAGTCTGAACCTGTAGAACCAAAAGTGGTATCTATGATCTTGACGGCATAGATCCCGGAAATGAAAAGTAAACTGTCGCCTGGTAAAAAGAAACCAACAAATAATCCTGTCTCTGCAAAAATAATAAATAAAATCAGCCAAAAACCACCTAGTTTGATGTAAAATTCGGGGTTCAGCAAGTCTTTCCAACTTTCAAAGTGTTCCATAGTTATCTCTCTTGCGCAAATATATTAAAAGCAAATTGAAATACTCGGGTCAATTTTCTTTTTAAGGATTATTTAACGAAAAGCTTTATTGGTCGTATTTGCTTCCCCATTTTTCTTTTAGTTGTTCCCTGATTTTTTTCTCAGTGGAATTGTTTGCAGGAGTATAAAATCGAGTGCCCTTGATCTCATCCGGTAAAAATTCCAGGTCGACAAAATTACCTTCATAAGAATGGGCATATTGATAATCTTTACCATAGTCCAGATCTTTCATCAGTTTGGTTGGCGCATTTCTAAGATGAAGTGGAACAGGGAGATTTCCGGTTTTTTTTACAAATGCCATCGCTTCATTGATCGCATTATATGTTGAATTACTTTTTGGAGAAACAGCAAGATAAACGGCGGTCTCACTTAGGATGATCCTGGCTTCCGGATTTCCGATGACGTTGATGGCCTGGAAACAATTGTTTGCCATTACAAGTGCATTTGGATTGGCAAGCCCAATATCTTCTGCTGCTAAAATCATCATTCTTCTTGCTATGAATTTGATGTCCTCTCCACCGACCAACATTCTCGCCAACCAATAGACTGCACCATTTGGGTCGGAGCCGCGCATCGATTTGATGAAAGCTGAAATGATATCGTAATGCTGCTCTCCATTTTTGTCATACAAAGCCATATTTTCTTGGAGAACAGATAAAACATCTTTGTTGGAAATCTTGTTTTTCTTAGCAGATTTGAATTGATTCAGAACCAATTCTATTGAATTGATGAGTTTTCTCGCATCACCGCCGGAATATTGGATGAAGGCTTCTTTCTCTTCGAGGTAGAATCTGGTATTGTTGATCTCGTTATATTTTGAAACACTGATGTCAGCCAATCCTTCCAGTTTTTCAAAAGTCAAAGCTTTCAGAATATAAACCTGCGAACGCGATAACAAAGCGGAAACAATCTCAAAACTTGGATTTTCCGTAGTTGCGCCAATCAGTATGATCCAGCCCTTTTCAACAGCGTGGAGCAAAGAATCCTGTTGGGATTTATTAAATCTGTGAATCTCATCAATAAACAGGATCGGACTTTTTCCTGAAAATAGATTCTGTTTTTTAGCTTCATCAATTACATCCCTCACATCTTTTACGCCAGCGGAAACGGCTGATAATTTATAAAACTTTCTCCCCGATTTTTCAGAAATGATCTCAGCTAATGTTGTTTTCCCAGTTCCCGGAGGTCCCCAGAAAATAAGAGAATTGAGCGTGTCATTATCCATCATTCTTTTGATGGTCCCATTTTTTCCTGTAAGATGCTCCTGACCCAGAACATCATCCAAAGTTTTTGGACGCAGAATTTCGGCAAGGGGTTGATTGTTCATATCCCAAAATTACGGAATAAAAATTCTTGAAAAAATAAAAATGAAATTTTATGAATGCTTATAGTTTTCTGCTGATGACATAATCCAACATCAGTTTCAAAGATTCTTTAGCTTCGTTATCAGGAAATTCAGCAAGGATGTTGAGCGCTTTTTGCTGGTAATCTTTCATCGTCTGGATTGCGTAATCCATTCCGCCGGAAGATTTTACAAATTCTACTAACTCACGTACTTTTTTGCTGTCGTTGTTGTAACGTTTTATAGTTGCGAAGTATTTTTTGTAATTCTCAGGACTTGCACTTTTCAATGTATAAATCAATGGCAAAGTCATCTTCTGTTCTTTGATGTCGATTCCGACAGGTTTTCCGATGATATTACTCGTCTGATA
This sequence comes from Epilithonimonas hungarica, assembly GCF_900102265.1. Classification (GTDB taxonomy): domain Bacteria; phylum Bacteroidota; class Bacteroidia; order Flavobacteriales; family Weeksellaceae; genus Epilithonimonas; species Epilithonimonas hungarica. The sequence goes on from NZ_FNBH01000001.1 coordinate 1,325,679, forward strand.
ATCAAAAAGGTCATCTTTGATCTGGAAAGCCATACCCGTATAAGTCCCGAATTCCTGCATTTTTTTTGCGGTTGTCTCATCCACGCCATTGGACAGAACGCCAACTTCACAACACGCTGCGATCAAAGTCGCTGTTTTCTGACGGATGATCTCGTAATAAACATCTTCTGTAATATCCAGTTTTCGCGCTTTCTCCAATTGAAGTAATTCGCCTTCAGACATTTCTCTGATGGTTCTGGAAATCACCGCCAACAAGTCAAAATCTTTGTTGTCCGTGGAAAGCAAAACCGATTTCGAGAGCAGATAATCGCCTACCAAAACTGCAATTTTGTTCTTCCAGAGCGCATTGATAGAAAAGAAGTTTCTGCGTTTGAAACTCTCATCCACGACATCATCGTGGACCAGGGTTGCCGTATGGATCAGCTCTATCATACTTGCGCCACGGAACGTTTTTTCGTTCACATTTCCGACCAATTTTGCACAGAGGAAAACGAACATCGGGCGCATCTGTTTTCCTTTGGTCGTCACAATAAAACGTGTGACCTTATCCAGCAGAGCAACATTACTTTTCATCGATTCATAAAACTTCTGTTCAAAAAGTTTCATTTCGTCAGAGATCGGAGCTTTGATTAGTTCTACTGTATTTGCCACTGTTCACTTTTAAAAATTATATTTTCGGAGCAATACGATACAACTTCTATTCACTTTTCCAACCCGATTTTTTCAACGACTCCAAAAACAATATGAATGGGAGTCAATCAGGGCTATGTTGAGGAGAAGTCTATCGATTGACCAAAAAAATAAAAAAATTAGCAGAAATATTAATCTAATATCTAATATCTCACTTCTATATCTTTTTATTATTCTACAAATATAATTATTCTAAATCTTTAAATGGAATAAAATAGAGACTTTGAGGCACTTTTTTGATTTTGATGCTGAATCGCTCTCCGGAAATATAGATTCCTTTTTCACCAGCCGTAATTCCTTCTATCTGCCCGACATTATAGGCTCTTCCAAGAGAATACTTTTTTAATGGCTTGTTAAAGAAAAGATTTCCGGTTTCATCTTTTTCAAAGGTCATCAGATAAACCGACGCATTTTTGGTGTAACCAACAACGTATAACTTGTTTTCAAAAATAGAAGCATCCGTTACAACAAAGCCTGTGTTAAAGCTTTCCAGTTTTTGGGCAGGCTGGTTTTCTGTCAGGTTTTTATCGATTACATAATGCGAAACAGTGTTCGTGATCCATTCTTTGGTAAAAAGATGAATATTCCCATCGAGGAAGATCATCGCCTCTGCATCAAAATTATTATTGGTATTTTTCGGAGTGAAATCGGTCTGCTCGGGATAAAAAAACGAGATGGTCTTAATCGAATCAACAATCAGAGAATCATTTCTAAAAGGGATTTGATAAACTTTCAGATCTTTTCTCGTTCCCAGATTATTCCCGAATTCTCCAACGTAAAAATTTCCCCCGTCATTGGTAATTGCCTCCCAATCGATATTTTTCAGACCAGTTTGAAAAGTCTTTGCTATGTGGGAGCTTCCTGCTTTTATTTCAAAGATTTCGCTGGTGTTTCCGCTGTCGTTAAAAGAAAATAATCTTTCGCTAATATTCGTCAAACCAGAAGATTCTCGCAAAGAGTCACTCAAAACAGCGATCTTGTATTTTTTGAGATTCAGGGATTCAACTTTTTGTGCAGAAACCTGAAGACCAAATAGAAAAATTAATAAATAGAAAATCTGTTTTTTCATAGCACGAACTTACAGAATATTCATAACATCATCCCATCCAGAAACTCTTATCGAATTCTCAACAATAGAATTAGTATTATGTGGCTGTGAAAATAATATTCTTTGCCCTGGGAAAAGATCCAGGTTTTTTGGATGATCATCAATCATGATATCACCGATGATAAAATCTTTTCGTCCGCAGAAAATCATCTGTTTCCAGCTGATAAAGGGGAAGTGCTCTATTAGCCATTCTGCTTTTTCTGTAAGACTATTCGGGAATTCGGTTGCTGAAGAAACAATTAGAACGTTATATTTTTCGTTGAGATATTTTAAAACTTCAACTGCTTTTTCTACAACTGGAACTGTCCTGAAAAATCCTTTGGAATTAACATCTTCCAAAAAATTCGGAAAAGCTTCTGCTTCCGGAAGTCCGCTAATGTTGTCCCAAAGAATCTGGTTGCTGTTTCTTTTGTATTCGTAATCGATAAAATGTTGGTTGGTATTGGCAAGAACGCCGTCCATATCTACTAAAATCGTCTTCATATTGTAAAAATAGGAATTGATCTCCTGAGAAGGAAATTTAATGGATTAAAAGATCGTTAAGGAATTATTGCCAATTCTGGGGAATTAGATTTGAGAATAATTCTTTAAAGATGTTTTCTTTTGATAAGAAGTATCCTGATCTTTACAAAATCATAGATAAGCCCTACCAAAAGTATTGAACTCCCCAAAAACAAGGTCCGAATCCCAAAATATTTGTATAGAATACCACCAATGATCCCACCCAAAAAAAACATCCAGATAATGGTGAGACGCAGTTTGATGGATTTGACCAACTTGGTTTTATGCTCTTTGTCCTTGTAGAAGAAAAGTTGGGAAAATTCAATTCCCATGTCGGTGAAAAGTCCCGTGAGATGGGTTGTTCTTACAACAGAATGAGAAATGCTTGTTACCAGGGAGTTTTGCATCCCCATTGCAAAAAGAAGACATAACGCAATAATGTCAGGAGAGTATTTTATCAGAAAATTTCCAAAAATACCAATTGATAAAAGTATAACAGCTTCTGTAAAGGTTGGAATGATATATACAAGGTTTTCCCTGATCCTGGAATAGATCTCGACCATAAAATTGGAAAAGAATGCTCCAAAAAAGAAGAAAAAAATATACAATGCCGTATGAAATGCCTGGGTAAATCTGAGTGTAAAAGCTTCATCTATAAAGTAGGCAAAATGTCCTGTGATGTTGGTTGTCAGCTTACTGACAGCCATAAATCCAACAACATTTACCAAGCCGGCAACAAATGACAAGAGGGATGCAAGTCCCAAATTATGTTTGTCGGTTCTTGTTTTTCCCTTATGACTAAACATCTCAAATGATCTCGGTTGATTTATTTGCCAATTGTCCACATGCCGCATCAATATCTCCGCCCCGGCTTTTTCTTACAACGATTGTGATGCCTGCTTTTTCCAATTCTCGCACGTATTTTTGCTCAGCTTCAATACTTCTATGGTCAAATTTTCCTTCGCCAATTGGATTGTATTGGATGAGATTCACTTTGCTTGGAACTTGTCGGCAATATTTGATCAATGCTTTGATATCTTCGTCTCCGTCGTTGATTCCTTTCCAGACACAGTATTCAAAAGTAACTGGAGAACCAGTTTTCTGATACCAATATTGCAGAGAATCCATAATATCGGTCAGAGGAAACTTCTCAGAAAAAGGCATTATTTCGTTTCGTTTATGCTCAATTGCGGAGTGGAGGGAAAGCGCTAATTTCACTTTCAGTTCTTCATCGGCCAGCATTTTTATCATCTTCGGAATTCCGGATGTTGAAACGGTGATTCTTCTTGGCGACATTCCCAAACCGTCCGGTTTTGTGATTTTATGGATCGCTTCTACAACGTTTTTATAATTCATCATCGGTTCGCCCATTCCCATAAAAACGATGTTTGTGAGCGGTCTGTCAAAATATTCTCTACTTTGGCGGTCGATCAGCGCGACTTGGTCCACTATTTCTGCGACCTCCAGATTTCGCATTCTTTTGAGTTTGGCTGTTGCACAGAATTCACAATTCAAGGAACATCCGACCTGAGAGGAAACGCAGGCTGTACTTCTGGTTTCGGTAGGAATCAAAACAGATTCTACCATTAATCCGTCGTGAAGTTTTACGCCGTTTTTTATCGTTCCGTCCGTCGATTTTTGTAATAGATCGACAGCGATCGGGTTGATAAAAAAAACACGCGAAAGATTATCTCTCAGACTTTTGGAAAGATTCGTCATCTCATCAAACGAATGCAGATTCTTGCTCCAAAGCCAATCATAAACCTGTTTTGCACGAAAAGGTTTTTCACCAATTGTGCTGAAATGGTCTTTTAACTGATCAAGGGAAAAGGTGCGGATATCTTTCAATGTTTTCTGAAATTTTTTGCAAAGATACGGTTATTGTAACAATTTTGAAATCGGCTAATGAAACGATAGATATATCTAATAATCTTAAAATTTGTAAATTTGAAATAAAGATTTTAATTCTAACTTTTACATTGATAAATTGTTACAGATTTGATTTTAATTATATCAAATAGAATTAAAGTATTATGAATTTTAAATCGACTTTATTAATATATTCTTAATTCTTACATTTGCATTGATTTTTACCCGATGAAGTTCCAAGCCTTTTACGACAGCCCATTTATATTGAATTTTTCTTTTGAAAAACTCATCCAGAAAATGGAAGCAGAAGCTTCCGATAATCCAGAATATGCGCTTTCTCATCAGAGGATATTGGATAAGACCAAAGAATTCCCCGAGCTTTTACACGGCATCACGAATCTTGATTTTTTCGAAAAAAATGAGATCTTGATGAAGGAGCTTCTCCGTGACCTTTTCCCTCCAATGTTGACGGAAAATGAGATCAAAGCTGTCAGTTTTCCTTTTTACAATTTCTTTTTCAATCCCACAAAAAGATTTGAGACCATAATCAAAAAAGCAGGTGACAATTTTGATATGATCATCAAGGATATGGACCCGCATCGCTTTTATGTGATGAGTTGTTGCATTATCCTGAATGATTTTTATGATGTTCCGCTGAATGTTTCGATGCCTTTTATTTTCGATATTCCCAATGAAGATGGCGTCATCAAGCATTACAGATTTTTGACGAACGCTGATTTTATGGATGTCAATCCATTGGAAAACTTCAAAAGATTGACGGCGGAAGAAATTTCAGAATTGCTCGATAACTTCGAAGATTATGAATTGTGGAAAGAAAAGTTTCCACCAGAAAGCTGGGAACTGAAAGGGTTTGCGGTCGTTAATTTCTTCGATGCAACGACTGAAATTGCGATTTCAAATCTTAAAAGTAAATTAATAAATCTTGAGGACGATAAAAATCTCAAGCCGGAACTCAACAAAGTTTTCCGTTCGATTTTTCAGGTTTCTGATCTGGAGGTTGGCTTTACATCTATTAATCACGATGAAAACAAATTTGTTAGAAGTCCGATCAATGGCGTGATCGACAGTTTTATTCTGTTGGGAAACTCGCAGGATTGCAAGAACGAATTGCTTTGCGAGAAGAATTTTAACACACTGGTAGAATCCAAAAAATTCTTCAGTATTTCTGATATAGAGCGGACTTACAAAGAATTTCCGGATAGCCAGATGGCAAAACATTTTTACGAAGCCGGAATCAAAAGTGCGATTTTTGCGCCGATCATCAAGAACAAAAAAATTCTCGGGATCATTGAATTGATCTCAAGGAAAAAAATGCTGAACAGCATCAATGCTCAAAAAATGGAAATCGTGATGCCATATCTGGAAGATACGATGGACAGATTGTACGACGGTATCGAAACAAGGGTACAAGCAATTATTCAAAGAGAATACACATCGATACATCCAAGTGTTTATTGGAAATTCCGGCAGGAAGCGGAACGCCACATCGGGTTTTACAGAGAAGAATTTGATTTGCCTTACAGAAAGATCACTTTTGAAAATCTGACACCACTTTTTGGACAGACTGATATTAGAAATTCTTCGGTTTCCAGAAATCTGGCGATCAAAAAAGATCTGGAAATCAATTTGATGCTGATTTCTGATGTTTTCAAAAATCTGATCTCTGATAATGATTTGACTGAGGTCAATGAAAAATTAATCAGATTTCAAAAGCTTTTGAGCAAAGATTTGCGCGCTGATACAGAAAGTCAGGTTCAGAATTTCATTTTGTTTGAGGTTCATCCTTTGCTGGAGTCGATAAAACTTCAGAATACGAATTATAACCAAATCATTACAGATTATCACAAACAACTGGATTCTAAAACCGAAATGGTTTACAATTTCCGTAAGAAGTTTGATGAGAGTCTGTCTTCAATCAACAAAAACCTTGCTGATATTCTGGACAAAAGACAGGAAGAGCAACAGCATAGATTTCCGTTTTATTACGAGCGTTTCAAAACCGACGGTGTGGAGCATAATATGTACATCGGTTCTTCTATTGAGCCGGATCTGACCTACGATCCGATTTTCCTGAAAAACCTTCGTCTGTGGCAATTGCGAGTGCTTTGTGAGACAGAGATCGAATATGCAAAACACAAAGACAGATTGGCTTATCCGCTGGATGTTGCGTCTCTGATCTTGGTGTACAGTACGCCAATTAGCATCCGTTTCAGAATGGATGAAAAACGTTTTGATGTGGACGGAAGCTACAATGCACGTTACGAAATGATCAAAAAACGGATCGATAAATCCTTGATTAAAAATTCTGACGAACGCATCACTCAACCCGGGAAGATCAGTATTATCTATTCTCAGGAAAAGGAACGTGAAGAATATCTGAAATTGATAAAAATCCTTCAGAACCAGAATTTACTTTCATCAATCGAAGAATTGGAAGTTGAAGATTTGCAAGGAATCAATGGTTTACGGGCTTTGCGTGTTGCTGTGAATTATGATACGAAGAATGTGGATTATGATTTTATTGAAGAGGTCTAGCGAATTTCATTATCCATTTTGTATTTGAAAACCCTGTAATAATTTTATTTCTGCGATTGATCAGTAGTACTGCTTAATTATTAGAATAATATAAGGATAAATTATAAAAAAAACAGATTGCACTAACAATCTGTTTTTTTTATAATTGCAAAAATCAATTTTTATTTTTCGACAAGGATCTTTTTAGCAGTTATTCCTTTAGAAGTAATGATCTGGATCAGATAGAATCCGGCTTGGAGTTCTTTTACATTCACTTCTGGTTTCTCGTTGCCAAAGATTTTATGGGATACAAGCTGTCCGGCTGCATTTATTATTCGGATTTCCTGAACTTTTTCATTCTGCTCAGTTCTAATGTTCAAAATGTCTTTCACCGGGTTCGGATAGACTTGTACAGATGCAGATCTTGAACTGTCATCGATTACGGACATAGTTCCATCAGCATAGAAAAGTGTTATGTTTGGTGTGTAAAGCACAGGATAGCCTTGTGGGGGATTCATTGCATCATAAGGTTCATCATCCCGATCGCTATATCTGGAGTAGATTGGCGATTCTGAGAATGTACTTATAAAAGTTGACCAAAGTACCATTTGCGGGTGACTCTTGTTAGTATAGACCACCAAATTTTTTCCAGTGTAATTGAATTCTGTCTCTAACGGGATATAAAGATTGTTGAATCCTTTTTTGAAATTCATTTTTCCATTATAAACAAGTGTAAAGGATGCTGGATCAAGCCAGTCGGAAGAAAGATCCTCTTGGTCGGTCTCAGCAAGATAAACCTGGATGGGAATATCACTGTTATCTTCATCAAACTGGCAAGTGTATTGGATACCTGTGATCTTTGAATTGCTGTTATTTATTTGTTGCGATGTGTACATGGTCTGTCCCAGACTGTAATGTGTGAAAAAATTGAACGGGATGGAATGTTGCAAAGCAAATGAACCGTTACCGATCTGAACATTTTTAATATCATCTTTCAGGATGTTCACGGATAGAGTTCTCGACTGATCATTGTTTGGATTCACATCGTCTGAACTTTCTACAACGGCATAAATTGATTTTTGGGAAATATCGCTGTTTTGTGGTGTCCAATTTAGAAATATCTGAGATTTCTCCCCAAAATTAACTGGCTCTCCGGATGTGCTTGCCAGCACTGTTCCATCATTAGATTTAAGTTTGACGGTGTAATTACCCTGTATCTCCTTACCTCCATTGGTAACTTCTACCACAAACATGGCAGGTTTTCCTGCATTTATAGTGGTATTTCCGGTTATATTGGTTACGAGAAGGTCTTTGTTGGCAACATCTTCAATCTTTACATCATCCACTGCCCAGCCATTTATGAAGAAATTATTGCCATCATAACGGAAGGCGTATTGCATCTCAGTTGCTCCTTCCGGTGCCGTAACAAAATATGTAAATCTATCCTGAGGAATATTAAGCACGCCCAGGGGCTTTTCCCAAAGTGGTTGCCATGTTTGCCCACCGTCAAAAGTCACATCCGCACCAACTGTTTCACCGGCATCACCTGCAAAGTTGATAAGATACTGATCATAAGATAAAGCAAGCTGCTTATGCCCTGTAATATCAATTTTAGGTGAGATCAAACGGCTAAGCCCAACCTGCATTCCGTATGTCATATAAAGTTCGGGAGCTGTCCCACCGGAGATCTGAGAATTATTGATAGACCATCCTGGTGGCTGTTCGGCATCTATTACCCAACCTGCTGGAATACCACCCGGCGCATAGCTGAAATTTTCGGAATAAATCGTTTGCTGACCATGGACATTTCCGCTGAATAACAAAAACAATGGTGAAGCTGATAACAAAGTAAAGATTTTCTTCATAATTACAATTTTTTATGATTAATGTTTTACAAATTAAAATCATAAATTTTTCTAAAACAATTCGGGGTTTGTGCTAATTTTTTGATAATAAAATAGGTGTTACCACTTATTTTATATACCAATTAATGGAAAATGAAATTAATTTAAGGATTAAACCTCATATTTGTATGGCTTTTTGGAATTGGCACAAAATGAATCGAATCAGAACATATAGAAAACAGAAGAATAAAAGATGTTTTATTTTTTTTCAAATCATTACTTTTTTACTGGTCATCTTTGTAGTGTCATGTCATTCTTCAGATAAAGATGAGCAGGATCTGTCAGGATCGTTTAAAGATCAATTTGAAGAAATCCATAAATTGGTTTATGAGGATCCTTCGCTGGCCCGCCAAAAATCAAATAAGATATTACAATCGATTTCTCTCCAAGATGAAAAATCAAAAATTATTTGCCTGAAGTATATTGGTTCTTCATATGCTTTTGAAACCAATTATTCCGAAGCGATAAAATATTATAAACAATCGCTGGATTTGGCAGATAAGATCAACTTTTACTACGAGATTGCCAACCTGAACAACAACCTGGGAACTATTTATAATGAACTTGGTAATTACCGTTCTGCCTATATCTATTTTATAAAAGCTTTGGAAAACTACGATCTGGCAGGCAATCAGCAGAAAAAAACAGGAACACTCAATAATATTGGGCTTACTTATCTCAACCTGAATAATCAGGAAAAAGCACTCGGCTATTTCCATAAGGCGCTCCACTCCAGCAACTCTAATAAAGATACCATTCTGGCGTCAACCATTCTTAACAATATCGCCATCTGCAATTTCTCAAAAAAACAGATGAAACTGGGACTGGAAAACCTGAATCGTTCCATTTATCTTTCAGAAAAGACAAAAAATATTTATGGAACTTGTGTGTCTTACCAGATTCTTGGAAATATGTTTCTTACGGAAAATAAACTGGACGAAGCATATGAGACCTATTCCAAAAGTATCAATATTGCCAAAAAAGCCAACCTGATACATTTGCTCGCAGTTTCTGAGATTGGTATTTCCAGAGTTCTGTTGGGACAGAATAGAGTAGAAGAAGCTTTACGTTATGCTAATGATGTGATGCGTGTTTCCATTGATAAAAAAAGCCAGTCACTAAAAACCGATGCGTATCAACTTCTTTCCAGCATCTATGAGAAGAAAGGAGATTTCCAAGGCAGCTTGAAAGAATATCAAAACTATGTGACGGCCAAAGAAGAGCTTAATAATAATACCGTCGTCAACCAAATTTACGATGTAGAAGTGGATTATCTCAATCAGCTCAACAAAATGCAGCAATTGGAACTGGAAAAAAAAGAATTGGCGATCAGTAACAAAAATATTTGGTTGTTCTTTTTGTCTATAATGTTTTTGATGATTTTCGGTGGTTTATATCTTTTGTATAGAAATCATCAAAATAAACAAGAAGTCAAACTTCAGAAAACAATTATCGAATTGACGAAGAAAAAATCCAATGCTGCATTGGAAGCGGAGATTCAGGAAAGAAAAAGGATTGGAAGGGAATTGCACGATAGTTTGGGCTATTTGCTTTCTCTTGCAGGGCTCAATGCCAGTGTTCTTCAAAAACGAAAAGATATTTCCGATGAAAAAAAGAATGAACTTCTGAACTCTTTGATGGAAAGCATCAATGATGCTTTTGATGAAGTCCGCAGTATTTCCCACAATCTCGCACCATCACTTCTCTCAGAACAGGGACTGAAAGGTGCTTTGAAAAACATCTCGGACAGAGTCAATCAAAGTAATAAACTGAAAATGAGTTTTGATACTTTCGGACTTAATCATAAATTAGATGACCTGATGGAAAATGTACTTTACCGCACATTGCAGGAAATTGTGAATAATACGATAAAACATGCTGAAGCTTCTGAACTCTTCATCCAGATCGCGAAGGACAATAATCAGATTACATTGATGGCAGAAGATAACGGAAAAGGCTTTGATATAGAATCATTAAAAGATAAATCCAGCTTTGGATTGTCGCATATCAGATCTTGGATAGAAAATCTGAATGGGACGATTCATATTGATTCTAAATTAAATAGAGGGACAATCATAAGTATTCTAATCCCAATCGAATAAAAAATATGTTGAGCGAAAAAATAAGGGTTTTAATTGTGGATGACCATCAGCTTATGATAGAAGGTCTTAGGTCCCTTCTTGAAGATGAGGACAGTATTTCCTTTGTAGCTGGTGCTACTTCGATGCAGGAAGCGATGACTTTCCTGGAAAATAATAAAATTGATGTCATCTTGATGGATGTCAATATGCCGGATTCTTCGGGAATAGAAATTACAAAAAAAGTGAAGGCGCTTTTTCCTCAGATAAAGGTTGTTGCGCTTACGATGCACGATGATATCTCTATTATTTCCAAAATGATAAAGGCTGGAGCATCTGGTTATGTTATGAAAAGAACAAATATGCACGAAGTTGTCGATGCACTGAAAATTGTTTATAAAGACGGAAGGTACCTCAGCCCGAGTGCGCAAAATATCATTATGGATAATCTCATGAGCCCAGATGAATTTATGGATCACAAAGAAGAAACGAAACCTCTTCTTTCCGCAAGAGAACTTGAGGTTCTGAAACTCATTGCAAAGGAATATAGTAATGAGCAGATCGGGGAAAAGCTATTCATTAGCGAACGAACTGTCGAAGCCCATCGAAGAAATATCTTCATCAAAACCAAAACGAAATCGATCGTGGGGCTTATAAAATATGCTATAAATGAGGGGCTTGTGTCTTTTGGTTCTGATTGACCCTATATTGTCACACTTCTGAAAGCAATCACAAAAGCAATTACGGAAGCGATAATTCCGATGGTGAAAACCGTGTAGGTCAATCGCAGTAATTTGTATTTTCTGTTCAGAACAATTCCAAGATAATAGAGGTCTTTTATCATTGTATCGTAGAGATATTGTCGGTCTGCCATCATTTCCTTCATTGCCCAGAGATATTCTTCCATTGGCATTTTGTAGAAATTTCCAAAGAAGAGTAGGTTCACTTTTTTCTCTTCAATTTCCTTCCTCGTAAACGTTCCGCTGGAAACTTTTGGTCTTGTGGACATTATGGCCAAAATAATACAGGCAACGCTAGACATTATCATGATGAAAGTCGGAACGATCAAATGCGAATTACTCGGCGCATCCAGTTTAGGAATGAGCGTGGAAAGTGCTACTGAAATGATAATAGCATTTACAGAAAGTAAAATATTCGCTTTGCTGTCGGCGATTTGGCTGAGTTTTGTATGATTGTTCAAAGTCACACGGAACATTGTTTCGATACCACGTTCCGGCGATTCCAGTTTTTCCAGTTTCTTTTTATTCAGAAGTGCTTTGTCATTATCCTCAGAAGCTTTTTTCTTTTTCTCTTCTTTCAGATCTTTAATACTGGAAAGGATCCTATCCACATTTTTCTCCTTTATCGGTTGCCAGTTTTCTTTGGCATATTTGGTATAAAACTGATGTTTCGAGAAGAAAACAATATTAAGTTCAGACCATTGTTGTTTACTGAATTTCTGATGATGGACCTCTTTGATCTCTTGTCTCAGATTCTCACAGATCCTGAAATAATCATCCGAAGCCAAGTGATAGAGATCCGCATCTTTTATCACTTCTTCCAGATGATTTTTTGGTTTGTAGAACTTGTCTGTTGCCAAAATCAATTCTCCGATTTTCGCGATCCTCTCTTCGGAAAACTGATGTTGTCTTAAAAAATCAGAAGCTATTTTTCGGCTTTCTTCCTCATGGTTCTCAGCGTCATCTACATAGCCCAAATCGTGAAACCAGCCTGCCAAAAGCAGATTTTCTGTGTCTTCCGGATTGATGTTTTCTTCCTTTGCAAGGATTTTTATTTTATCCACAACTTGGATCGTGTGGTCAAGATTATGATAAGTATAGACAGAAGATAATTTGTCTTTGAGCAAATTTTTCGCATAATCTTCCGAGATCTTCAAAATATCCATAAAGTCAATTTACAACAAATTTAAGAAAGTATAATGGCTTTTAAATTTTTAATTTTGTTAAATATTGTTAGAGTTTCAGTAATTTTATCAATATTTATTTAAAGATATTAAACTCACTTTGTTTAGTTTTATTGTCTTGGCTGATAATCAAGGTGCGAAGCACCGAAATATTGGTAGAAAATCCATAAAAGAATCTAATAAAGGTGCGAAGCACCGACATATAAAAAATGAAGAACATCTATTATTTCTTTTTAATTTCATTGACTGCCGTTTCCTGCGCAGTTCAAAAAGCGGATTACGGAAAGAACGTCAAAAATTTTGAAAAGAATTCAACCATAAAAGACAGTATTATTCACACATTTTATTTGGTTGGCGATGCCGGAAATCTTGACCAGGACAACGCTTTTCACAATATGAATATTCTAAAAGATTCATTGTCCAAAGCTTCTGAAAATAGCACGATTATTTTCCTTGGCGATAATATCTATCCGGACGGAATGCCAAAAAAAGAAGATAAAGAAAGAGGTTTGGCTGAGAAAAAAATGGATAACCAGATCTCATTGTCCAACCAATTCAAAGGAAAGACGATTTTCATTCCGGGCAATCATGATTGGTATAACAACGGAATCAAAGGTCTGAAACGTGAAGAAGATTATGTGACAGAAAAATTTGGAGACAAAAATACATTTGCACCTAGAAACGGTTGTCCAATTGAAACCAGAAAAATCAACAAAAAACTAACATTGATTTTAGTTGATACAGAATGGGTTTTGGCGGACTGGAACAAGAATCCGAATATCAATGAAAAGTGCGACATCAAAACCCGCGAAGATTTTTACACAGAGTTCGAAGACCAATTGAATAAAAATCAGAACAAAACAATCGTTGTTGCAACGCATCATCCTTTGATTACACAAGGTTCTCACGGTGGATATTATTCTTGGGAAAAGCAGATTTTCCCTTTTGAGAATAAATTTCCATTGCCTGTTTTAGGTTCAATCATCAATTTGACAAGAGCAACTGGCGGAATCACACATCAGGATATCAGCAATCAGAATTATAAAAATTTGTCCGATAGGCTTAAAACTTTGATTGGCGGACGGAAGAATGTGGTCGTAGTTTCCGGTCACGACCACAATCTGCAATACATCGAGCAAGGCGACATCAGACAGATCATCAGCGGAGCAGGCTCCAAAACCGAATCTGCAAAAGCGGTTAAAGAAAATGATTTTTCATTTGGGAAAAATGGTTATGCTGAACTGAAAATTTCAAAATCAGGAAATGCTGAAGTTAGTTTTTATAACCTTGATCCGGACAAATCGGAATTATTGTTCAGGAAAACAGTTCTTGGGAACGAAGAAAAAGCTTCTAAAGATTATCCGAAAAATTTCTCAGAATATACGAAAGCTTCGATTTACGACTCATCGATGACCAAGAAAAGTAAGCTCTACGAATTTCTTTGGGGAAAACATTACAGAGATTATTATTCTAAAAAAATCGGTGTGAAAAATCTGGCTTTGGATACGCTTTTCGGAGGTGTAAAAACCGATAGGGCAGGAGGTGGACATCAAACCAAGTCGCTTCGTCTGGAAACCAAAGCCGGGAACGAATATGTCATCAGAGCGCTCAAAAAAAGTGGAGTGAGATTTCTGCAGGCTGTTGCGTTCAAAAATCAATATGTTGTAGATGATTTTGACGGAAGTTATGCAGACAAATTTTTACTGGATTTTTACACGACTTCTCATCCTTACACGCCTTTGGCAATTGGTGAAATGTCAGATAAATTGGGAATTCGTCATACGACACCGGAACTTTTTTATATTCCGAAACAGAAGACTTTGAAAAACTTCAATGACAATTTTGGTGATGAATTATATTATCTCGAAGACCGACCAATGGAAACCGAGGAAAACCCAAACAAAGTTATCGGAACAGACGAAGTCATCATGAATCTTGCCAAAGATGAAAAGTATAAAATGGATGAAAAATCCTGGATAAAAGCACGCTTGTTCGATATGCTGATTGGCGATTGGGACAGACATCACGACCAATGGAAATTCGAAGAGAAAAAAGAAAACGGAAACGTGATTTACAGCCCGATTCCGAAAGATAGAGATCAGGCATTTTCAAAATATGACGGACTGATTTTGTCCTTAGTAATGAAAATTCCGGACCTGCGGCATATGCAGGGATTTGATGAAAAAATCAGAGATGTGAAGTGGTTCAATCGTGAACCTTATCCTTTGGATTTGGCTTTCACAAAGAATTCTGGTGAAAAAGATTGGCTTGATGTTGCAGATTTTATTCAAAGCAACTTAACTGAAAATGATATCAGAAAAGCATTTGAAAATCTGCCGAAAGAAACTCAGGATAAAGTTTCCGAAGATTTGATTCAGAAATTATTGATTCGTAAAGACGATTTGAAAAAGTATGCTTCGGAATATGTTAAATTCTTAGAAAGAAAAGTGATGCTGACAGGAACGGACAAAAAAGATAAAATTGTTGTCACAAGATTGCCAAACAACGAAACCGAAGTCAAAATCTATCGATTGAAAAAATCAAGTGAAGAGCTGGAATCTTCCAAGATTTATTCCGGAAAAGAAACCAAAGAAATTTGGATTTATGCTCTTTCGGATGATGACGAATTTGTTGTGGAAGGACAATCAAAATCGAGTATCAAAGTCAGATTATTAGGTGGTTTGGACGAAGATAAATACATAGTTTCCAATGCTAAGAACTTGAAGATCTACGACTATAAGAGCAAGAAAAATAACTTTGAAAACAAAGGAAATGCAAGCGTGACTTTAACTGACGATTATGACGTCAATCAATATAATTACAAAAAACCGAAATATAACAGCACTCTTGTAATGCCAAATCTTGGTTTTAATCCGGATGATGCGCTTTCTTTTGGTGTTGTCGGAACTTATATTGTGAATAATTTTGTGCAAAATCCTTTTTCCCAAAAACATCAGATAAAGGCCAATTATTTTACAGGGACCAAAGGTTATGAATTGGCTTACCAAGGGATTTTTCCACAGTTGACTGGTGGTTGGTTTTATGGTTTTGATGCTAGAGTTACGAGTTCACATTATATCCGAAATTTCTACGGAATTGGGAACGAAACGGTTAATTTGAATGAAGAATTTGGAAACCGATTTACGAATGTGAGAGCGAAAGAATTCGCATTTTCTCCGTCTATTAATTGGAACAAAAATGCATCAACTTTCTCTGCAAAACTGAAATATGAAGTGCTGAAGATCGATAAAACAGCAGACCGTTATATTTCTTTGCCAAATGTTGTAAACGATGATGTTTTCCAATCAAAACAATTTGGAGGAGCGGATGTATCCTTTAATTATGAAAATTATGATAACAAAGCCAATCCGAAACTGGGAATGAAATTCGATATCAAGGCAGTTTACAATATGAATCTTGAAAATACGGACAAACAATATACTTCGTTCGAAACCGGACTTGGGTTTTTACATTATTTAACGACAAATAAAAGATTGGTCTGGTCTTCTTATGCGAAAGCAAAATGGCTCTTCGGAAACGGTTACGAGTTTTATCAAATGTCAACTTTGGGTGGAAATAATGATTTGAGAGGTTTCAGATTCAATCGTTTTTACGGGAAGAATTCTTTCTTTCAGACCACGGATTTGAAATATGAAGTCGGGAAAATAAAGAACTCGATCTTACCTTTAAGTTATGGATTTTTCGGTGGATTTGATTTAGGAAGAGTTTGGAATCCGAATGAAAGTTCCAACAAATGGCACAATTCTTATGGTGGAGGATTTTGGTTGAATGCAGTTGACGCGATTTCTTTGAATGCTTCTTATTTCAATTCTTCTGATGGTGGAAGATTAGTTATTGGAATTGGTGGAACTTTTTAAAATGATGTAATGATAGAAACTGAACGTCTTATTTTGAAACCCTATTCGTTGGATTTTGTAGAAGAATTCTATATTAAATTTCAAAGTAATAAGACTTATTTTGAAGATTATTTTTCAAGAACTTTGAGTGTTACCAAAACTTTAGAAGAAGCAAAATTATATTTCCAAAAGAAAATTGAAAGTTGTCGAAATAATGAAGGTTTTTACTTCGGGATTTTCCTCAGAGGATCAGATAAATTGATTGGACATATTTCTATTCGGGAAATCGATTGGACGGTTCCGAAAGGTGAGTTGGCTTATTTTATTTTCAATGATTTTTCAGGCAACAAATATTCTTACGAGGCTTTGCAAGCATTTCGTGATTTCTGTATGAATGAAAAAGAATTTGTTCGAATCTTTATGAAAATTGCACCAGACAATATCGCCAGCAAAAAAGTTGCGGAATTCTGCAATTTCGAG
Source organism: Epilithonimonas hungarica (assembly GCF_900102265.1). Lineage (GTDB taxonomy): Bacteria > Bacteroidota > Bacteroidia > Flavobacteriales > Weeksellaceae > Epilithonimonas > Epilithonimonas hungarica. The sequence continues at coordinate 1,342,625 of NZ_FNBH01000001.1, forward strand.
TTTGAAGGTTTGCTGAAGAATGATTACAGAAAACGACAGGAAGTCCTTACGGATATGTTGCTGTATGCGTTTACTAGATAATTATTTCAACTTCAATTGATAAAGATTTCCTGTAATTTTTTTATCACCTTCATCCGTCATCATGATCGTGTTTTCATCTTTGAAGCATAATCCTTCTTTCTGAGTGTGATGGTTCAGTTCAATTTTTTCGACGTTTCCTGAGAAGAAATTATTGCCTTTCCAATTGGTAAATATCCAGACTTTGTCGGAACTTAAAATTGCAACTTTATCTTTATTTGGGCTGATGTCTGCGCTTGTCACAGCACAATGATTGAACTGGTCACAAGTCACAAAACTCCCAATTTTCTTCGCAGGTAATTTTTGAGCAGAATTATTATCAACTTCATAAAGAACTGTTGTTCCATCAAATTTTGAACTTCTGTTTTTTGTGAAAAGATAGAACTTGTTGTTATGGATAAAGAATGATTCCACATCAAAGATCCGGTCTTTTTTCTTTGGCGGAAATTCGGTTTGTTCAGGATAATAAAACTGGACAATCGATTCTGCTTTGGCTTCGTCTTTATTCAAATCCGAAGCGTTGATCTTATAGATGGCCAAATTCTGTCGGTCATTATCATTGTTGCCAAAATCGCCAATGTAGATATTGCCTTTGTCATCAGAGGTCAAATCCTCCCAGTCATTATTCTCAACATTAGAAATGGTTATTTTTTTGATCAATTCTCCTTTCTCATTAAAACCGAAAAGAATATTATGATTGTGATTGTCCTCAATTGTCCATATCAAAGGGGAAACTTTCGAGATTTCACAAGCCGAAGCCTCTTTTATTTTTTTCGGTAAAGAAGTGATCGTGGAAAAATTCTCCTGAGTTTGTGAACAGGAAAGTCCAATCGATAATAATGCTAAAAGCTGAAGTATTTTCATCTGATGAAATTAATTAAAATACAAGACATAAAAAAATGCTCAACTGTTAAAGTTGAGCATTCTATTTTTAAGATCTTAATTTCTTAAAGGATCAGCATTGCGTCTCCGTAAGAATAGAATTTATATTTTTCTTTGATTGCCTCCTCGTATGCTCTCATGATGAAATCTTTGTTGGCAAAAGCAGCGATCATCATAATTAGAGTAGATTTAGGCGTATGGAAGTTGGTGATCATTGCATTGGCAACACCAAATTCGTGAGGTGGATAGATGAATTTGTTTGTCCAACCTCTGTAAGCCGAGATCTTTTTGTTAGAAGAAACGGATGTTTCAAGGGCTCTCATTGTGGTTGTTCCAACGGCACAAACTCTGCGTCCTTCTTCAACAGCTTTATTGATGATCTCAGCATTTTTTTCATCGATGATGGCTTCTTCAGATTCCATTTTGTGTTTGGAAAGATCTTCAACTTCGATCGGATTGAAAGTTCCCAAACCAACGTGAAGCGTGATCTCTGCAAAATCGATTCCTTTGATCTCCAATCTCTTCATCAAATGTTTTGAGAAGTGAAGACCTGCAGTTGGGGCAGCAACAGCACCCTCTACTTTTGCATAGATCGTTTGGTATCTCTCTGCATCTTCCGGTTCAACATCTCTTTTGATGTATTTTGGAAGTGGGGTTTCTCCAAGTTCTGTCAATTTTGCACGAAACTCTTCATAAGAACCATCGAATAAGAATCTAAGCGTTCTTCCTCTGGATGTTGTGTTGTCGATAACTTCCGCAACCAAGGATTCATCTTCTGTGAAGAATAGTTTGTTACCGATCCTTATTTTTCTCGCAGGATCTACAAGAACGTCCCAAACACGGGTTTCAGCATCAAGTTCTCTTAATAAGAAAACCTCGATCTTGGCGCCCGTTTTTTCTTTGTTGCCAAATAATCTTGCAGGGAAAACTTTGGTATTATTGAAAATAAAAAGGTCTTTCTCATCAAAATAATCAATGACATCTTTGAAAAGACGGTGTTCGATGGTCTCAGTTTTTCTGTTAAGGACCATCAATCTTGCCTCATCACGGTTTTCCGACGGATGTTCGGCTAATAATTCTGCTGGAAGATCGAAATTAAAATCAGATGTTTTCATAAAATTTACGGATTTTATTTGTTTTGAACGGGCAATGCCCGTTAGGTTAATTTTAAGAGGTGCAAAGATACGATATCAGAAGGCCTTTGTCAAGTAATTATTGATTTTTAAATGTTATCTAGGAATCTCGGTAGATATTTAATGTTTTTTTTGGAAAATTAGTGTTTATATTTGGTGTTTTCTGTAAAAAACAGTTAATTTAGTGCATTTAAAAGTTGTTTTTGTCAATTAATTTGCCTTGTTATGAGTATTGAAAACGAAAATCCTGAAAACGAAAAACTTAATTCTGAAGTCAATCCTTCTGAAAATCAATCAGTAGAGGAAGTGACTGTAGGAGAAGTTTCGGAAACTGAAACTCCAAATTCTGAAGTAAGTCTTTCTGAAGAAGAAGTGACTTCAGAAAAAAAATCGGAAACAGAAACTGAACATCAGGAAATCGAACTTGCTGAAGAAAACTATTCTGACCTTTCTTTGAAAGAAACTTTGAATGAAATGGAGACTATCGTGAACAAAGACGATGCATCTTCTTTTTCGAAAAAATTCAATGCGCTCAGAGACCATGCTAATCATAAATTGGCGGACGAAGTTGAGGACAAAAAGCACGAATATCTTGAACAGGGTAATCCGGAAGAACACTTCGAATTCCATCATCCGCAAGCATCCAAGCTGTCAGCATTGGTCAATATTTACAAGGAAAAACTTGATAAATTCCATAAGGCCCAGGAAGCTGACCATCAGAAAAATCTGGAAGAAAGATTATCAATTATTGAAAGGCTTAAAAATCTTTATACCAGTTCTGAGCCAGGCGTCAATCTTTTTAAATCGATAAGAGAAGTGAAGGAGGCTTGGGGAAATGCTGGTCAAGTTGCAAAATCTGAATTCAAAAATCTGAATAACAACTATTTCCACCATTTGAAAATGTTCAATGAAATGTTGGACCTTAACAAGGAATATCTTGAACAGGAATTTGCCCATAATCTTGAAAAAAGACAGCATATCATTCAAAGAGCAAAAGAATTGTTGGACGAAAAAGTGGTTCAAAAAGCATTGAATGAATTGCAATATCTGCACAAGCTTTGGAAAGAAGAAGCAGAGCCCGTAGCAGAAGAATTCCGCGAAAAAACTTGGGAAGAATTTAAAGAAATTTCCAATAAGATCCATGAGAGAAAGTCTGAATTGATAGCGGTTCTGGAAACTGAGCAACAAGATAATCTGGATAAGAAAAATAAAATTGTCGAGGAACTGAAAACCTTGTCGGCGCCACAAAATATCAATCATTCCTTTTGGCAGCAAGCTATAAAGAGAGTAGAGGACCTGCGTACAGAATTCTTGAAATTAGGACCTGTTCCCAAAAAATTGTCCAATCAGAACTGGACAGATTTCAAACAGGCCTTAAGGGATTTCAATACGGCAAAAAATGATTTTTATAAAAATTTAAAGGGTTCTCAGGTTCATAATTTGGAAGAGAAACTAGCTCTTATAAGAACGGCTCAGGATAATATGAATTCTGAGGATTGGGATATTGTTGTTCCGCTTTTCAAAAAATTACAGGAAGATTGGAAGAAAATTGGACATGTACCTAGAAGCCAGGCTAATAAAGTTTGGGATGATTTCCGTGATGCTTGTAATACCTTCTTTAAAAATTATAGAGAAAAGAATAATGCTGTAGGTGATAACTGGAAGGAGAATTATAAGAACAAAAAAGCGCTTCTTGATGAGTTAAAAGCTTTAACGGACGAAGAGGGTTCTGTTGAAAAGATAGAAAACATCAAAAATGCATGGAATGCAATCGGGAAGGTTCCGAAAGATAAATTGTCGATCAATACAGAATTCAACAAAACGCTTAGAGAGAAATTGAAACTCAATAAGATCAATGAGTTTGATTTGAAAGAGGAAAATCTTTCCGAGAGCCAATTAACAGATAAAGCAAGAAAAATAAAAAATCAAATTGCCGACTTGGAAGCAGAAGTTGTTCAATTGGAAAATAATTTGGCGTTCTTCAATTCCCCAAGTCGAGAAAATCCTCTTTTGAAAGATACTTATGATAAATTGGACGGTAAAAAAGAGCAACTTGAAAGTTTGAAGGTCACTCTTCATAACATTATAGCCGGAGAATAATTTTAAATATTAAATAAATAAAAAAATCCCCATTTAAATGGGGATTTTTTTATTTTGAAACAATTTGTAAATAATTATTAATATTCAAATTCAAAAAAATAAAGAGAGTCTTGTAAAAAAATGATATTTTTATGACCCATATTTAAAAATATCGATATGCTGAAAAAATACTTATTTGCGTTTGCTGTTTTCCCTGCTTTCATATCTGCTCAAGCTCCGGAAGGATATTATTCCGGAACAGAGAATTTGACAGGTTATATGCTGAAGACCAAGCTACATGATATTATTTCGACAAAAACATACAATTGGAATTATGAAGATCTGAAAACGTTGTATGGACAGACGGACATTGATAAGTATTATGATTACGATGCCAGTAATACAACCTATTTGCTGGATATTTATTCTAATAACCCAACAGGAACTACAGCTTATCATTATACATTAAATAATATCATCGGGAGCGCCAATGCGGAAGGCTTGGGTTGGAATCGTGAACATATGATGCCTCAAAGTTCTTTTAATAGTGCTTATCCCATGTATTCGGACCTATTTTTTGTAATTCCTACAGATGCAAGGATCAATCAGTTGAGAAGTAATTATCCTTACGGAAAAGCAGGTTCTACGGTTTATTATAATTTTACCAATGGGTCAAAACAAGCCGCTAACGGAACACCGAATGCAACTTATACAGGAAGGGTCTTTGAGCCAATTGATGAGTTCAAAGGTGACATTGCAAGGTCATTATTATATTTTGCTGTAAGGTATGAAGGTAAATTAGGAAGTTTCAATTATACGACAAACGCTGCGGATCCTACAAAAGACCAAAACCCTTTGGATGGGACGGAAGAAAAATCTTATGAGAATTGGTACATCGCGATGCTTCTCAATTGGCATCAGCTGGATCCTGTTTCGCAAAGAGAGATTGACAGGAATAACTCGGTTTTTAATATTCAGAAAAATAGGAATCCGTTCATCGACCATCCGGAATGGGCTAATTTGATCTGGAATCAAACTCCGGATAATATTGCGCCAGCAGCTCCATCTTCTCTTATGTTGGAAAGAAATTCCGCATATTTTGTAAACTTGGCTTGGCAAGCGAATACGGAACCTGATGTTTTAGGATATAAAATTTATCAGGATGGTGTTTTGATAGGGACTTCAAAAACCAATTCTTTCTCTGCGGACCATCTGGTTCCGGATGCAACTTACAATTTTACAGTGAAAGCTTATGACAATGCATATCTGGAAAGTCCTCAAAGTAATACTTTGAATATTACAACTTTATCTACAGACGGTTTTGCAAAAGACCTGCAGATAGTCAAATACCTTGAAGGAACCGGGAATAATAAAGCTTTCGAAATAGCTAATCGGACAGGGCATAAGGTCAACCTGAATGGTTACAAATTATACATCCAATACAAAGGAACTGCTTATTATTTTGGAGAACCATTTGAATTGGAAGGCGAGATAGAAAATGATCAAAGCTTCGTGGTTATTAATCCGAATGCTAATTTCAGTTGTTTCAATGTTTCCAATGCAAAATTCGTAACAGCAGCGCCATCTCTTACTTTTTCAGGAAGCAATTATGTTGACCTCTCTTACAAATCCGGAACGGTAGATGCGATTGGTATCAAAGGTCAGGATAATGCGAATGCCAACAAGTCACTTTACAGAAACTCGAATACTATCAATCCTACAGCTACTTTTGATATTAGCGAATGGACAACTTATGCCTCGGATTATTGTCAAGGTCTGGGCATTTTGGCGGTTAATGATATCGTGAACTGTAACCCGTATTTCAATATTTATCCAAATCCAGTTGTTGATAGAATCAATATTACGGGTGATGTTGGAAAAGCGAAATCTGCACAGATCTATGATCTTTCTGGAAAATTGATAAAAAATATCCACAATCCGTTTATTGGCGAAAAATCAATTGATGTCCACTCATTACTTCCAAATACCTACATTCTGAATATTGACGGTAAATCAATCAAGTTTATCAAAAAATAAAATTTATTTCAAGAGTCTCTTTTCATAAGAGACTTTTTTGTTTTATAATTTGGGCAGCTTGATCCGCCTTCCACTCCCGCTTTTTTCTTTTTTTACAAAAAAAGAAAAAGAGCTCCGTTCAAGTCGGGCTGCTAAGATTCTCCGTTTCAATAATGCGTTATGAACTCAATATTTACAAAACCGAATTTAATGTAAAAATTTCGTAAATTTGTGCATAAATCTAACAGTAAAAAGTTTAATTGGAAATCGAAGTGATTCGCGAGTTCCTTTTAAAAAAATGAAACATTATGAGTCAAAAAAAAGAAATGCTTTACGAAGGTAAAGCTAAACAGGTTTTCGCTACCGAAAACCCTGATGAGGTCGTTGTTCGTTATAAAGACGATGCTACAGCTTTCAATGCACAGAAGCGTGGCCAATTCGATAGAAAAGGCGAATTGAACAATGCGATTTCTACACTTATTTTCGGATATCTTATCGAAAACGGAATCCCGACACACTTCATTGAGAAATTGGATGACAGGGAACAATTAGTTAAAAAAGTGGATATCATTCCATTAGAAATGGTTGTTCGTAATTATGCTGCGGGAAGTATGGCTCAGAGATTGGGCGTAGAAGAGGGAACCAAATCTCCAGTTACGATTTTCGATATCTGCTACAAAAAAGACGAATTAGGTGATCCGTTGATCAACGATTATCACGCTGTGTTTTTAGGAGCAGCAACTTTCGAAGAATTGAAGGAGATGTACACTTTGACAGGCAAGATCAACGACCTTTTGATTGCTTTGTTTGATAAGATGAATGTTATCCTGGTTGATTTCAAAATCGAGTTAGGGAAAACCTCTGATGGTAAAATTGTTTTAGCAGACGAGATTTCCCCGGACACTTGCAGACTTTGGGACAAGGATACAATGAAAAAGCTTGACAAAGACAGATTCCGAAGAGATTTGGGCGAGATCACGGAAGCTTATGTTGAGATTTTTGACAGATTACAAACTGCTCTAGAAAAGTAAAATCCGAGAAAAATTAAAATGGATTTAGAATTTCAAAAATATAGCACATTACCAAAATATGCTTTCCAAAACCGCTATCAGGAATTCGAAGAGACCAAACATCTTTCCAAAGAAGAAAAGGAAGCTTATTATCCTTTTGATAAAATGGAAGAGGAATGCGGGATTTTCGGATTGCATTCTACAGAGAATTTGGATACATTTTCTTTGTCTCAGTTCGGGCTGTTCGCTTTGCAGCACCGGGGACAGGAAGCTTGTGGAATAGCAGTTGGTAACAATGGGAAAATCCTTTCTGTAAAAGATGAGGGTTTGGTCCTGGATGTTTTCAAGACGATTGAAGAACCTCAGCAATATATGGGAAGTACCGTTATCGGGCACACAAGATATACAACTGCAGGAGACAAAAAGAAGTATAATTTTCAGCCGTTTTTTGCGAAGAATGAATACGACCAGATCATACTTTCCATAGCCCATAACGGGAATCTTACCAACGCAAAACAACTTAGAAAAGAACTAGAAGATGAGGGGGTTGTTTTTCGTGCGACTTCTGATACCGAAGTTATTCTGAGACTGATCCAGAAAAATTTGGATTTAGGACTTAGAGGTGCGATCAAAGCAACGATGGAAAAAATCGAAGGTGCTTATTCTGTTGTTGGGATTACAAGGAACAAATTTTTTGCTTTCCGTGATTTTAATGGGATCAGACCTTTGGTTTTAGGAGCAATTGATGAAAATACATTCGTTGTAGCTTCCGAGACGTGTGCTTTGGATGGAGTAGGAGCACAATATGTACGCGATATTCTTCCTGGCGAGATTGTTTATACGAGTGATAATGAAGATGGTTTACAATCTTATCTTGTAAAAGACGATTGCGTTAACAAGATCTGCGCGTTTGAATATATCTATTTTGCAAGACCAGATTCTACTTTGGAAGGCATCAATGTTCATGAAGTGAGAGAGAAATCCGGGATGAAGATATGGGAACAAGCACCTGTTGAGGCGGATATTGTAATTGGAGTCCCGGATTCCGGAGTTCCTGCTGCGATTGGATTTTCCAAAGCTTCCGGTATTCCTTTTAGACCGGTTTTGATCAAGAACCGATATATTGGACGTTCGTTTATCATTCCATCTCAGGAGATGAGAGAGCATTTTGTTAATCTAAAACTCAATCCGATCATTTCCGAGATGAAGGATAAAAGAGTCGTGATTATTGATGATTCAATTGTAAGGGGAACGACGTCTAAACGTCTTGTCAAGATCTTGAAAAATGCGGGCGTTAAGGAAATTCATTTCAGAAGTGTTTCTCCACCGATTATTGCACCTTGCTTTTTGGGAATTGATACGCCTACAAAAGATGACCTGATTTCTGCCAATATGAATAAGGAAGAATTAAGAAAATATCTGGATGTTGACAGTTTGGAATTTTTGAGCGTTGACAATTTGGTTGATATTTTAGGCTCACCAAATCATTGTTTCGGATGTTTTACAGAAAAATATCCAGTAAAAAACCCAGATGAATTAGCATTTGTAGATCAAGGTGACTAGAATTTGACTACATCGAACCATTTGGGCAGCTTGATCCGTCCTCCGTTCCCGCTATCCGCCTCTGGCGGATGAGCTCCACTCAGGCCGGGCTGCTGCGATTCGCTGGTTAAAGAGCGTGATAAATATCAAATTGATTTAAATCAATTACAAAAAAAACCGCCAAACAAATTATTTGTTTGGCGGTTTTTTTTACTTCACATAATTCTTAAAAATAAAAAACCCCAACCGAAGTTGGGGTAAAAACTAATAACCATGAAAACTCAAATTAAACATGAGAATCGAAATTAAAGTAACAAATACTGTGCCAGAAAAAACGACTCTTTGAAAAAGAATTTCCGTTTGCAAACATAAGTAAAAAATATTGTAAATTTGCAACTCTTAAAAAAAAATAAATAAAAAATGTCAGGAAAAATCACTTTTACCATGATTAAGCCAGATGCAGTAGCGGATGGACACATTGGAGCGATTCTTGGAAAGATCAGCGAGGCTGGTTTTAAAATCAAAGCTTTGAAATTGACTCAGTTAACTGTAGCTGATGCTAAAAAATTCTACGAAGTACATTCGGAAAGACCTTTCTACGGAGAGTTGGTTGACTTTATGTCTTCTGGACCAATCGTGGCAGCGGTTCTTGAAAAAGATAATGCAGTTGAAGATTTCAGAACTGTGATCGGCTCTACAAATCCTGCTGAAGCGGCAGAAGGAACTATCAGAAAGCTATTTGCAAGAAGCATTGGAGAAAATGCAGTTCACGGTTCTGATTCTGACGAGAATGCTTTGATCGAAGCACAATTCCATTTTTCTGGAAGGGAGATCTTCTAATTTATTCTGAAAATTAAATAAAAAAATAGGCTATCAAAAGTGACAGCCTATTTTTATTTGTATAACTGGTAGATTTCATATTCCGCAAACAGGATTGTGAGCTGTTCATTTTTTTCTCGCAATAAAAATCATATCAGTCAAAAACGTTCCGTCAGGTTCTGGATAGTCTTTTCTTTCGATTTTTAATATTTCAAATCCGTTATTTATTAATTCAGTTTTTATATGGTCTTCTTGGTGGTAATACACATAAACTTCCCTTCCATCGCTGAAACTTGTTGTTTCATAGCCTGACTTACCATAATCATCCTCCATTGTACTGATATAAATGATTCCGTTGAGATTCAGTTTTTGGCTTGATAATCTGATTAATTTCGAGCTGTCCTCTCTGTTTAAATAAGGCATACAAAAGCCAATGACTACGCCGTCGAATGTATGTGTAAGTTCATCGATTTTCAGTGCATCTTTGACGATAAAGTTTGCGTTTGGAACATTGAGCTTCGCTCTTTCTATCATATTGGGAGCTAAGTCAATTCCTGTTATTTTTAAATCCTTTCTGACCTTTAAAAAATATTTGGTTATATTTCCTGGTCCGCAACCAATATCTAAAACTTCGCTATTTGCGTTTAATAATGAGCAGAAAAAATCGTACGTATCATTATACAAATCCATTTCCATAAACTTGTTCTCGTAGTTCAGGGCCACTTCATTGTAGGTTTGTATCGTTTTGTTGTAATTTTCCATTGGGTTATTTTCTGTATCAATTATTTTCTAAACCGTCAATAGCCCCGATAGTAGCGGCATCCTTTTTTGCTAAGGGAAAGCCATGGCAAAAAAAGATATAGCGGATAGCGGGATCAAGCTCCTAAAATTTCAGTAACTCAATAGTTCTTTCCGGGTCTTGAGAAGAGAAAACCGCATTTCCTGCAACTAAAACATCTGCGCCAGCTTCGAAAAGTTTGGAAGCATTATCCAGATTCACACCACCATCGATCTGTATTAACGCTGTTGAATTGTTGCTTAGGATCAGATCTTTTGTCTCACTTATTTTTTTATAAGTATTCTGAATAAATTTTTGCCCACCAAAGCCCGGATTAACACTCATCAATAGAACCAGGTCCACATCTGCAATAATGTCTTCCAACATCAAAACAGGAGTTGCTGGATTGAGAACAACACCAGCTTTTGCACCTTTGTCTTGTATCTGATGAATGGTTCTGTGAAGATGCGTGCAAGCTTCGAAATGAACAGAGACCAGATCTGCGCCATGTTCTATGAATTCTTCCACATATTTTTCCGGTTCAACAATCATAAGATGTACATCCACGAATTTTTTGGCGTGTTGCTGAACGGTTTTCATCACAGGGAATCCGAACGAAATATTCGGGACAAAACGTCCGTCCATCACATCTACGTGAAACCAGTCTGCCTGAGAATTGTTTAGCATCTCGATATCTCTCCGTAGGTTTCCAAAATCCGCAGAAAGAAGGGAAGGTGCTATAAGTTTATTTTTCATTTTTATAATTACTTTTTACTTTATTAATGATATTTCAGCTTCATTGTTGGTTCTATTTTTAGAAGACTTTCATATATTAATTTGATAACATTCCAAACATCTTCTTTTGAAACCATCTCCACCGTTGTGTGCATATATCGCAGAGGTAAAGAGATCAGTGCGCTTGGAACACCACCGTTGGAGTGTGCAAAAGCGTCTGTATCTGTTCCTGTTGCTCTGCTTGCAGCGGCTCTTTGGAATGGGATCTCTTTTTCCTTGGCTGTATCAATGATTAATTCTCTGATGGTATGGTGTACGCTGGGAGCGAAGAAAACGACAGGCCCGTCACCACATTTTTGGTCACCTTCTTTTTTCTTTTCAATCATTGGTGTTGTCGTGTCGTGTGTCACGTCTGTCACAATGGCAATGTTCGGTTTGATGGTGTCAGCGATCATATCTGCTCCATAAAGTCCTACTTCTTCCTGGACAGAGTTGGTGATATATAATCCAAAAGGTAGTTTCTTTTTATTTTCTTTTAGAAGCCTTGCAACTTCAGCGATCATAAATCCTCCAATTCTGTTGTCTAATGCACGGCAAACGAAATATCTGTCATTCAGTTCAAAAAATTCATCTGGATATGTGATCATGCATCCTACAAAAACTCCCAATTCTTCCACTTCTTTTTTGGAAGTTGCACCACAATCTATAAAAATGTTTTCGATTTTTGGTGTTGGCTCATTTTGATTGGCACTTCTTGTATGAATTGCAGGCCACCCGAAAACTCCTTTTACAATGCCTTTTTCTCCATGAATGTTTACTACTTTGGATGGTGCAATGGTCTGGTCGGAACCGCCGTTTCTGATAACATAGATCAGTCCATCATCCGTAATGTAATTCACGTACCAGCTGATCTCGTCCGCATGGGCTTCTATTACAACTTTGAAATCGGCTTTTGGATTGATAATTCCGTAAGCGGTACCATAATTATCAACTTCGATTTTATCAACAAAAGGTTCGATGTAATCCATCCATATTTTTTGTCCTTTGTGTTCGTAACCTGTTGGTGAAGCAGTATTTAAGTATTCTTCTAAGAATTTAATTGATTTCTTTTCGAATTTCATATGTAAAGGGAATGATTTTTGTTGTTAAGATTTGTTAATTTTTATGAAGGTAAAAGTAATGAATTTTGATAAATTGATTCCAATTCTTTTTATGTTTGTTGGCGTATTTTGTTTTTCACAACAAGATACTTTGAAGATCAAATCGTTTGACGATATTCCAAAAAGCAAATTGAAAAAAGATGAATATGGAAATGAATATTATTATGATGAGGCTCAAAAAGCTAAAATCTATAAGATAAATGGAGAACAGGTGATTGTAATGGATGAGTTGACGTTGAGGGCGAACCCACACTTCAATAATCAATTGGATAGAAATTTCTATTTTTTCCTTAATAAAAAACTGAATCGTGTTTATCCTTTATTTCTAGATGCTTTGGAACAATATCGCGATATTCAGAAAGAAAGTGCTAATTTGAAAGGTTCTGACAGAAGTCGGTACATGAAAAAAAGACAAGCCGAATTGGCGGCAAGTTATGAGAAACAGTTGAGAGGGTTGACAACTTCTGAAGGTCAGGTTTTTGCTAAATTGATGAACCGTGCAACAGGAAAAACAGTTTATGAGATCATCAAGGAATTGAGAGGCGGCTGGAGTGCTTTTTGGTGGAATGTAAAAGGAAATATTGCTGATGTGAGTTTGAAAACACCTTATGACCCTCATAAATATAGAGATGATCTTTTTATAGAATCTTTGCTACAGTCCAATTGGAATTTAGGTTACCTTCAGCCATATCCCGGTGCAAGTGAATATAAAATGAAAAAATAAAAAAGCATTACTTCTGTAATGCTTTTTTTATTGAATAAATATATTTATAACTCTGTTATCAGGTAATTTTGGTATTTATTTTTGTCGAAACTAAATAATGAAGGAGATAGTGTTTGATTTTCTTTGTAATTGCTTATTGTTATGGTTGCAATTTCATCATTCGTAGAAAGCTGTTCAAGCTTGATCAGTTTTTTCTGAGGAGAATTGATATATAAGGTCACACTTTTCAATCCGTTAGCTTTTACCGGGGTCATTTTGACAATGTCCACAGGGATGCCACTAATTGTTTTTTTACCGGAATAACTTACGTTATATTCTTTCTTATAGGAGTCCAAATAACTTAATGGAGAAAAATGAACTTGATCATCATTAGCTTTTGAAATGGTAACTTCTTTGTCGTCATCATTGATATTGTAAAGTTTGTTTCCGTCGAATATCTGTTCAGTTCCCATTATTTTCAACTTATACCTTGTATTGTCAGAATAAAAAATACCCGTCTGATTTTGACTTGTTTTAGAATTCCCCGTCGAATATGAAAATTTGAAGTAAGAATTTTTTTTGCTCTTGTAGCTTTTGGTTATGTCATCTAAAATAGTCTTAGACCTATTATCGATTGTTTGACCGGAAGCCATTAGATTGATACCTAAAAATGTAATGATTGAAAAAGATCTTACAATATTGTTTTTCATTTATTATTTAAGATTTATTGATACAAAGTTAAGTTTTCAATATTGATACCAAACTTTTCAAATGATAAATTTTGTTAAGGGAAATCATAAAAAAACCTTTTCAGCTTTTGTCTGAAAAGGTTTTTTTGTTTAGAAATATATCTTCGAATTATTCTACAATAAGTTTCTCTGCGTTAGATTTTCCGTTCTCTGTTATCACTACAAGATAGGTACCTTTGATAAGTCCTTTTGTGGAGATGGAATCAGAGCTGTTTTTCTTTCTTTCAAGAGATTTTACCAGTTTTCCGTTCATATCAAGAATTTCAACTTTGATTGTCTCGTTCCCAACTGTTGGAGCTGCTTTGATAAAGAATTCTCCTTTTGAAGGATTAGGATAGATTCCGAAACTTTTATTTTTTGCTATATCCTCCGTAGCAAGTATGCAGTTGCCAGGGACAGCAAAGTTTTCCACTTGGTCGGTAATACTTGTAGCAGTTCCTGCGGATGCATTAACACCTAAGCCCCTTCTTGCGAATACTTCCCATATAAGGCAGGTATCTGCGCCACCAGCTAAATCGGCTGCTTGAAGAATTGCATTTCTTCCAGAAACAAAGTCAGGATTACAAGGTTGTAGTTTCAACCCATCCATTACAAGTTGTAACGTTCTTGCGCTTCCAGAATTAGGATCTGCAGTTACATCATAATTGTACCCATATTTTTCAGCCATTTTCCAATGAAGGTCCCAAAGTATAGTTGCCCAGATCTGTCCTACTGCATGCGGTTGTCCACCTGTACTATTTGTATAGGCATAAGTGAATGGATTGGCATTCATGTCGGTAGTGTATCGGTAACTTCTGATTCCCAAAGCAGTAGGAGCGCTATTGGCAGAATATGTAGCAATTCCTCTTCCGGTAGTAGGAGTATAATTAGGAGTATTGGTCAACATTAAGGCGAAGAAATCTGACCATCCTTCTCCCATTTGTTCCAAGTTTGTTAAACAGCTATATCCTTGTGCTGTTAATCTGTTGGAAATTCCATGTCCATATTCGTGTATGATCACTCCGTTGTCAAAACTAGAGTTTTTATAACCGACAGCTAAGTCTTTTAAATTAACATTCACTGTTCTGCCGGCATTAAGTTCTGAGGTTATAAAATCACCTTCATCTTTAGGAATCATGATAGAAGGGATAGATACATTTGTAACGTTTGCAACGTTAATATCTGTAACCGTATTAGAAGCCGTTCTATGGACGATCATTCCGATGGCTCCGGCATCTTGGACAGTCTTTGCTTTCACATTATAGCCACAGCTGGTAGTGTTTACCATGGCTATTTTACCGGTAAGGCTGCCTGCGGTAAGAGCTGTACACCCTGTTGCTACAGAAGGTATTACAACATCTGCTGTGATCCCGGTTTCCATCAGTTGTCTTCCAAAGTTGGCGGAACCTGTATTGACAGCTGGTCTGGTTGCGAGTACAGGGTCTGTATAGAATAATCTTTGTTTTAATGGAACGTAATAGTTCCATAGATACATTTGCATTCTTGGGGCTTGGGTACTGTAGGATCCGTTACTATTCAATATTTCATAACCAGAAGCAAAGTTAGCATTGTTATAACCACTTCCATCAAGTGCTTCTGCTCTCACAGCATCATTTCCAGCACCTCCTTTGCCAAAATTGTTAGATTGGAAGTTTCTTGTAGCTTCTGTAAATCCAAATTTATACATGATATCATGAACCATGTTATTTGCATAGAAAAGATTGGTTACAGTTGAGGCTCTGTTTTCATATTGACTTAATGTAGGGGATTCTGCAAAAGGAAAATCGAAGGTAAGGCTTCCTGTTGTAGTACTTGTAGGAGAAAATCCTGCTGTATTAGTTCCACTATTATCAACATAAGCTAAAACATTATTACCATAAGTGTTGGTATAATTTAAAGTTACATTAGAATGCCAGCCTTCAGGTGATGCAGTTGGGTCCCAAGGATTTGTTACAATAGATCTGGATCCGAAAGTAGGAGCTTCTACAGGAAAAGCAAATACATTATAGCTGGCATCGGTTACTGCCTTGGAGTGGTTTGGTTTTGAATTGAGATTGTTGTTTAAATGGCTCAGCAAATGAGAAGAATTATCCTCTGATTCACTAAAACGGTCTGCATCACCGAAATTACATTCGATAACCATGTTGTTTTTCTCAAGAATTTCTCCATTTACCAAGCTTACCAGAACAGAAAAATGCTTGTTCTCTTTTGTATTGTTGATAAAAAATAACTGAGCTGGAATTAAACTGTTATTCTTAGTAAAAAAGAAACGGATACTTGCCACTTTATCATCAGCCAAATTGACCATTTCACCCTTTGATTCATCTACAAGCTCAAAATTTCCTTCTTTGATGTCCAAAGCTCTAAGTGCAGTAGAAAGAGCTTCTGACTTATCTATCTTGTCAGCAACAACGGTAAGATTCGCTTTTTGAAAATTGTTATTGAAAGAAATAACTTTATTATCTTTTATTACTGCTTTTGCCAAAGATTGATAAATAGGCGTATTTCCATGATATTGCTGAACATTTACAATGTTGGATCTTAAACTGGCAGAATTATCCTCATTTAGAATTTTGAACTCTGGTGTCACAGCATTACGGAAACTGACATCTTCTCTAATGAAGTTACTGATCAGTTGTTTGCTGGATTGTGCATTCACATTTGCGAATAAAAAGAAAACGCCTATGCCGGCACATTTAGTGAGTTGATTTATTTTCATATTAAAATTTATAATTAGATTTAAAATTGAGATTAGCAAAAATATTGAAAAAAATCTTTTTTTATGTAATAAATACAATTAAATTTACATTTATTGCGTTATTGATAAAAATTTAACTTAAATATTAGTTATTTTAAATTTAAAAAAGCTTGTTCCCAACGTAAACAATATTTGGGTTTTCCAATAGTGATGTAATATTCTCACGGAACTTCATTATATGGTCTGAAACTTGATGGTTGTGGAGATCTTCACTGGTTTCCCAGTTTTCATGGATGAAGAATACACCTTTATTTCTGTTATCCTCGAAGAGGTCGTACTGTATACAGCCTTTTTCCTTGCGAGTTTCTATGACTAGTTTTTTTAATAATTCAATAGCATCCATTATTGAGTTTTCTTTGATATGGATGATTGCACTTAGGTAGATGTTCATTGTATAATTCTAAAAATTTTGATTATCAAATTTATAAAAAAATATGCCTTATCAATTTTAAATATCAGAATTATATATTTAATAAAAAAAAGTGTACTTTTGGGAAAATTCAAAAAACCAAAAAATGGCAGAATATAAACTATTGCTCCCGAGTATGGGCGAAGGAGTTATGGAAGCAACAATTATCACTTGGTTGTTTAATGAAGGCGATGTTATAAAAGAAGATGATTCTATTGTAGAAATTGCAACAGATAAGGTAGATTCTGATGTTCCGACACCAGTTTCGGGAAAAATTGTCAAAATCCTTAAACAGAAAGATGAAGTTGCTAAAATAGGTGAAGCCATTGCGATTTTGGAAACAGAAGGTGGTTCTTCAAATTCTGAAACGCCTGAACCAAGATCTTACGAAGAAGTAAAAGATCAAATCGTCCAGCCAGAGCCGGAAGTTGTAAAAACTCTGGAACAGCCTTTGTCTAATCATTCTGATAACTCATTCAGTAATCAGAGTTCAGATCTATATCTTTCGCCTTTGGTAAAATCAATTGTTCAGCAAGAAAATATCTCTGAGACAGAATTGAAATCAATAAAAGGAAGCGGGCTGGAAGGTAGAATTACAAAAGAAGACATTCTGGGATTTGTGAAAAATAGAGGCGTGATTCAGTCTGCTCCTGCCCAACAATCAGTTGCCCAACAAGTTTCTGAAGTTAAACTTCAACCAGCTCCTGCCCAGCCAATCATTGTAAATGATGGTGACGAGATCATCCAGATGGATCGTGTCCGCAAGATCATTGCAGATGCGATGGTTAATAGTAAGCATACTTCGCCGCACGTAACTTCGTTTATAGAGACTGATGTCACTAATGTTGTAACTTGGAGAAATAATAACAAAAATTCTTACCAGAAAAGAGAAGGCGAAAAACTAACCTTTATGCCGATTTTCATCCGGGCGGTTGTGAAAGCCATCCAGGATTTTCCGATGATCAACGTTTCTGTGGATGGTGATAAGATCATTAAGAAAAAGAACATTAATATCGGAATGGCGACAGCTCTTCCAGACGGAAACCTAATTGTTCCTGTAATCAAAAATGCAGACCAATTAAGTTTGTCAGGCTTGGCAAAAGCAATCAACGATTTAGCTTACAGAGCACGAAATAAAAAGCTAATGCCAGCAGATACACAAGGTGCAACTTATACCATTTCCAACGTTGGAACTTTTGGAAACCTGATGGGAACACCTATTATTCCACAACCTCAGGTTGCGATTTTAGCTGTTGGAGCTATTGTGAAGAAACCTGCGGTTATCGAAACTGAGTTTGGAGATGTGATTGCCATTCGTCAAAAGATGTTTATGTCGCATTCTTATGACCATAGAGTAGTGGATGGCAGTTTAGGCGGAATGTTCCTGAAACACGTCAACGACTATTTGGAAAATTGGGATCTCAACACCGAAATATAAAATCAAAGCCTCAGAATTTTCTGAGGCTTTTTTATTACTAAATTTATTGCTAATAAATCTGTCAAAAAATCGGCAAGATTGCTGAGTCTGTGAGAAAGATATTTTTCTACAACTCATCCATCTCCCCACTTCCAGCTTGCCCTTCATTCATCAGATAAGCTTTCAGGAAAGGTGTCAGATTACCATTCATTACGCCATCCACATCAGACGTTTCGTGTCCCGAGCGGACATCTTTTACCAGTTTGTAAGGATGCATTACATAATTTCGGATTTGAGAACCCCATTCGATCTTCATTTTTCCGGCTTCGATTTCGTTTCTGGCTTTCAGGCGTTCTTCCAGTTCCATTTCGTAAAGTCGGGATTTCAGGAGTTGCATAGCCTTTTCCTTATTTTGAAGCTGAGAACGCGATTCTGAGTTTTCAATGATAATTCCTGTTGGTGCGTGACGAAGACGAACCGCGGTTTCAACCTTATTTACGTTTTGTCCACCAGCACCGGAACTTCTCATTGTTTCGAAACTGATGTCGGCTGGGTTTATATTAATTTCAATTGTATCATCCACCAAAGGATAAACATAAACGGAAACGAAACTCGTATGACGTTTCGCATTGCTATCAAACGGCGAAATCCTCACCAATCTGTGAACGCCATTTTCGCCTTTCAAATATCCGAAAGCAAACTCTCCTTCAATTTCCAAGGTCACGGTCTTGATTCCGGCAACATCGCCCTCCTGAAAATTAAGTTCACGGAGTTTGTAACCTTGCTTGTCCGCCCACATTGTGTACATCCGCATCAGCATACTTGCCCAGTCGCAAGATTCCGTTCCACCTGCTCCGGCTGTGATTTGAAGTACTGCTGACAACTCATCGCCTTCGTTGGAAAGCATATTTTTGAATTCCAGATTTTCTACTTTTTCGACTAATTGAGGGAAAGCTTCGTCCAATTCTTTTTCAGATTCGGAGTCTTCTCTTGCAAATTCCAAAAGAACTTGTATATCTTCGAATTGCGTCTTGATTTCTTCATAGCTTTCCACCCATTTTTTCTTGGAACGGAGTTGTTTCAGGAAAACTTCGGCTTCTTTTGGCTTTTCCCAAAATTCCGGAGCTGCGGTTTTCTCGTCGTCGTTGGAAATCTCGATTTTTTTCTTTTCGATCTGGAGAAACTTGTGCAGGTCTTCTATTCTGGATTGGATATCTTTTATTTGGTCTGTGTTTACCACGTTTGTATTGATTTTCGGATAGCAAATTTACGGTTTTTATACTGATTTGTCTGCTTTTATGTTATACAAGAATTTATAGAATTTCAAAATTCACGATATTTACGACCTATTTGAAAAACTATCGAACCTATGAAAGTGAATCTATTCTTTAAAATCATATTTGTAACATTGTTTGCAATTGTGGTCAATATCTTTATTTATTTTGCTTTTGGAAGTGTTTATTCAGCACCTTTGCTTAATATAGATTCTTTCAAAGAACAGTACGAAAGTGGTGTTTATCAGTACCGTTGGCTAAGTACTTCTCTTTTAATTTATATTTATAATTTTCTGGAAAGTCTTCCATTTAGGATTAGGCTTAAAATGGATTTTTGGGATAAAAATGCGCAGCCAAATATGTTTTTCGCTTACGCATTTCTCAATACATTTTTTTTGATATCAGCGAATATCGTTCTATTACTGATAACTGAAACCAAATATTTCGTTGCAAACCAATCAGAGAAAATATTTGTCATTACACTTTCTACATTGTCCATCGGACTTTCTCAGTTTGTGTTGGTTCCTTATGACTGTAGCAGTTATTTCTTTTTGTTTGTTTTTGCCTTAATATTTTTGAAATATCTGAAAAATAAAAGATTGATCCTGCTTCTTGTTTTGATTTCTATTTTAATGATTTCTACGCTTAACAGAGAATCTTCTGCCTTGTCATTATCTTTTGCAGCGGTTTTTTTATATAATAAATATGGTTTAAATAAAAAAAGTTGGTTGCCAATGGTATATTTAGTAATTGGTTTTTTGGCGACCTATATTGGGGTAAGATTAGCTGTTGATAGTTTTGAGATTAGAAATGAAAATTTTTTTGTTGGAAATGTCACGCAAACAAGAAGTTTATTTGGGATTTTATTTTGGATAGTATTTTTTGTATTTAGTTTGTTGGTGTCCAATAATAGGCAGACAACCAGGAATATATTGATTTTTCACCTTTTTTCGCTACCGTACATTATTATGTGTTTTTATACAGGAGCTTTGTATGAGATAAGATTATATATTCCTATTTTCCTGAGTTGTCTCATGATTTCGAAACTTTCTATTGATAAAATAAAAATTAATTAAATTTTATTGTTGATTTTCAATTAGTTATATATTTTGTTGGATTAATTTAAAAAAATCAGGCAACCATTTCAACAGTTTGCCGTCTTATAGTCAGAAAGAGAAAATGAAACGAGATTTACAACATATCTTTTCCAAAGCAAAGAAAAATGACCGACTGGCTCAGAAGAGTTTGTTCGAGATGTTTTCAGGAAAAATGTTGTCGGTTGCCAATTCTTACATCAATAATCGGGATGATGCAGAAGATGTTTTGATGAATGCTTTTTATAAAGCGTTTATGAAAATTGAAGATTGTAAGAATTATGAATCATTTCCTTTCTGGCTGAGAAAAATTGTAGTGAATGACGCCATTAGTTTCATTAGAAAAAACAAACATATTCTGTATGCGGAAACTGAATTTACAGATGCGATTGCAGAACAGACGGAAGATGTTGATGAGATTTATCAGGACATCGATTTGGAAGTGATTTTCAAAGAGATGCCGATTGGTTACAAACTGGTTTTTAACCTCACTGTTTTTGAAGAAAAGAAACATCAGGAGATTGCGGAAATCCTGAACATCACGGAAGGAACCAGCAAAAGTCAGCTAAGCAAAGCGAAAAAATGGCTTACAGATTATTTTAATCAACAAAATATCAAACAAAATGCAGAATCTGAAATCTAAATACGAACAAAAGGAAATGAAAGTTTCCGACGGTCTTTGGGACAGATTGGAAGAAAAACTCGACCAGACTCCTGCGAAAGGACAAAAACCCAAAATGATTTGGTTACGATATGTAGCTGTGATTTTGTTAGTGTTTGGCTTAGTCGGAAGTTTTCTGATGATTAATAATAAATCTAATATTAATGAAAATCTGGAATTTGCAAATCATACCAACAATCAAAATACAGTTCCGACAACAATTAAGCAATCTGAAAATAATGAAGTTGAGAAATTAGTTCCAACAAAAAATAATTCAGAAACTGATAATCAAAGATTAGTGGTTGAAAATTTAGAAAATTCTTCGACTCCATTCGGAAGGACTGAATCAATTAAAAAAGAAAATCAAACGAATAATCTAATTCTTGAAAAAGAAAACATTATAAAAAAAGAAGAGCCACAAATCACTCCACAACCTGAAGAAAAACTAGCTCAAAACGAAATACAAAAACCTAGAGTAAAATATGTGTCTTCATCGGACTTACTTTTCGGAGTGGAAATTGACAAAGCGAAATCCGAAACGCCAAAATCGGCGATGGGAATCAATACTTTGAAACCAAAAAATGACTCGGATTTTCCTAATCCAAAACGCATCAAACTCTTCGGGATTACCCTTTACGACAAAGATTCTATAACTACTAAATAATTAGACTATGAAGTTCGAAATTTTACTTTTGGCAATGCTTTCAAGCCTTGCTACAGCCCAAACTACGCTCGATAATCAGATGAAATCTTACACCGAGAAAGTCAATTCCATCGTATCGACAGAGAAAGCGAATATGAAAGCCGAAACTGACAAAATCGATGAAGCTTTCTCTTCCGGAAAAATCACAAAATCAGAGCAGATTTCTCAGAAAGAAGCAGTTTCCAAAAAATACGAAACGCTCATCAATGATAAAATTGAAAACGAGCGCGAACAATTGGAAAATATTACGAAAACAGCAGTTACAAATTCAGTTTACAATTCAAAATCAGACACTTTGAAAAATAAAAGTGTTATGGTTTTTGGAACTTCCGGATTGTCAATCAATATCAAAAAAAATGATAAATCACCGAAAGAATATATTAATTCAAGTTCTTTAAGTGTTGGTTATGCTTTCGCAAATTTGACCAAAGACAAAGGCAGTTTAAATCCTTTTGAAAATGATTCCGAAATGAGAATCGGAAACTCGCACAGCATTGAAGTTCAGTTTAGAAAAGATAAACAATTAGGAAGTTTCAAAAGTCCGTGGGTTTTGAGGTACGGTTTGGCTTACAGAACCGACACTTATATGCCGAAGCGTCCGCAGGTTTTTGTTCAGGAAAATTCGCAATTGTTCCTTGAAAATTTTGAAGAAGGCAGATTGAAACGTTCAAAATTGAGAAATGTCTATTTGACTTTGCCAATTGAATTTCAACTTTATCTGAATCCAAAATATACAGAATATGACGGCAAACAATATCTGGATGTAAGGAAAAAAATGTGGAAAATTGGAGTAGGGGCTTATGCAGGAGTCAACACGAGAAGTATTGTAAAAGTGAAATATTATAATGAAAATGACAACTTCAAAAAGTACGATTACACTTTAGATGACGGCGTGAATGCTTTCTTATTCGGAGGGAAATTCAGTCTGGGTTATGGTGGCGTTACTTTGTTCATCAAGAAAGATTTCACACCAATTTTCAATGACAAAACCATTTTACCAAACAAAAACGGAATCCAAATCGGAATCGAGATTGCCAATATTGATTTTTAATTTATACATTTTTCATAGAACATTCTTATACACTATTTTCTTATTAGAGCTCATATCTCGAAAGGGATGTGAGTTTTTGTTTTAAAATCCTTTGTTTTGTAATACCGAAGGAATCTCAACAGTCTATATCCCTTCTGAAGGTCAAAATCACATTTGAAAAATCTTCTTAATTCATTTTTGCAACTCAAAATTTTTTATTTACATTGGCAAACAGGATTTAAGAATGAAAAATTTACAGTTAATCGGATTGTTTTTGGTTGTAGCAGGGAGTTTTCTGCCTTTGGTTCATATTCCAATTGTTGGAAACTGGAACTATTGGAAAGTGGATAATACACTCGCTATCATACTTTGGGGATTTTCTCTATTAACGCTTGTTTTCATGCTGATTGGCAAAACTAAATTGGTTAGAATAATGGCATTTTTAATCATATTGCTTTTTGTTTTCACAATTGTTGCTATTAAGTTAAAATCTTTAGATTATTTCAGTTTTTTACCTTTTAAATCCTGGCAATCCACATTCGCCGGAATCGTAAAATTATCCTGGGGATGGTTTATCGAATTTCTGGGAGCAGTCCTGATTTTAATCGCATCAAGAAAAAATATCAATAAAGAAAAAGCTAATTTCGTTATTAAAAGTAATAAATAATTGTGGGCTTTTCTGAGTGAAACGCCTTTGTGAAACTTGTAACATTTAGTGAAAAAAAACTTAGTGCGCTTTGTGTTCAAAAATAAATATCAATACAATCAAAATTAAAAATATTATGAAAGAAGTATTCATTGTATCAGCAGTTAGAACACCAATGGGGAGTTTTATGGGAAGTCTTTCGACTGTTCCTGCTACACAATTGGGCGTCACTGCGGTAAAAGGAGCTTTAGACAAAATCAACCTGGATCCGACTTTGGTTGAGGAAATCTATATGGGAAATGTTTTGCAGGCGGGTGAAGGTCAGGCTCCGGCGAGACAAGTGGCTTTGGGTGCAGGTTTGTCCAATCATACGCCTTCTACAACCATAAATAAAGTTTGTGCTTCCGGAATGAAAGCTGTGACAATGGCAACTCAAGCGATAAAAGCTGGTGACGTAGATATTATCATAGCTGGCGGAATGGAAAATATGTCGATGGTTCCTCATTATCTGGATGGAAGAAATGGTGTGAAATTGGGCGACATCAAAATGCAGGACGGACTTTTGAAAGATGGTCTTACCGATGTTTACAACAAAGTTCATATGGGCGTTTGTGCAGAATTGTGTGCCAAAGAAAATAATATCACGAGAGAAGAACAGGATGCTTTTGCAATCCAATCTTATCAAAGGTCTGCAGCGGCTTGGGAAGCCGGGAAATTCTCAGAAGAAGTTGTTCCAGTTTCGATTCCTCAAAGAAAAGGTGACCCAATTGTTTTCTCGGAAGACGAAGAATATAAAGCTGTGAAGTTTGATAAAATTCCAACTTTACCAACAGTTTTCCAAAAAGAAAACGGAACGGTAACGGCTGCAAACGCTTCGACTCTTAATGACGGTGCTTCTGCTTTGATTCTGATGTCAAAAGAAAAGGTTGAGGAGTTAGGATTAAAACCTTTAGCAAAAATCATTTCTTATGCTGATGCGGCTGTAGAACCGGAAAGATTCACAACTTCACCTTCAAAGGCTTTACCTATTGCTCTCAAGAAAGCCGGGCTTACAAAGGATGATATCGATTTCTTTGAATTTAATGAGGCGTTTTCTGTTGTCGGTTTAGCGAATAACAAAATTCTCGGATTAGATTCTGCGAAAGTAAACGTAAATGGAGGCGCAGTTTCTATCGGTCATCCGCTGGGAAGTTCCGGTTCCAGAATTATCGTAACCTTGATCAATGTTCTGAAACAGAATAATGCAAAACTCGGCGCTGCTGCAATTTGTAACGGCGGTGGCGGTGCAACGGCTATTGTGATTGAAAATTTGCAATAACATTTAATTAAATAAATTTCAAAACCCTTTCAGATTTCAAAGTCTCGAAAGGGTTTTTGTTATTAAATTTTTGATACAAACGCATTTTTTTGTCAACTTGTAATTCCTTTTTTTACTTTTGTCTAAATAATTATTTCCAATGTCTGAAATAGAAAAAACAATTCCCGAAAACTCTATCAAGAATAATCCGAAAATAATGCGCGCCTGGGCATTGTATGATTGGGCAAACTCGGTTTATTCACTCGTTATTACTTCCACGATTTTTCCTATATATTACTCGATTCTTACAACGGCTTACGAAAAAGATGAGTACGTGAAGGAAACGGGACAATGGATAAAAGTTCCTGTAAGAAATCTGATTAAAATCTTCGGAAAAGAATACCAACCGGATGCAGTTTATGGTTATTCTCTCACACTTTCATTTTTGATTGTGGTTTTGTTATCTCCAATTTTGTCATCATTGGCGGATACGATTGGAAACAAGAAATCTTTTCTTCAGTTTTTCTGTTATTTGGGAGCGACTTCTTGTATGGGATTGGCGATGTTTACAGGAATGGGAAGTGTTTGGCTGGGATTATTATTCAGTGTGACAGCGAGTGTCGGCTTCTGGGGAAGTTTGGTTTTCTATAACTCCTTTTTGCCGGATATTGCAACGCCTGATAAGCAGGATTCACTTTCTGCAAAAGGTTATGTTTATGGTTACATCGGTTCTGTGATTTTGGTTGTGATTTGTCTTGTTTTGATTCAGGTTTGTGCGGAAACTCCTAAGCAAGCAGCGATTTATACAAGAGTAAGTTTCTTGTTGACAGGCGCTTGGTGGTTTGGGTTTTCACAATATACATTCAAGCATTTGCCACAGTTTGGTCAGGTCAAAGAACAATTGCCAAAGGATTTGGTTTTGCTTAATTATAAAAATATCTTCAAAAGTCACGCTGAACAAGGCGGTTTTATTGAGGTTTTCAAAGACAACATCAGTTTCTATATTGATATTGTAAAACAAAGTTTCAAAGAATTATTCAAGGTTGGAAATCATCTTTTTGGAGATAGAAATCTAAAATATTTCCTCACCAGTTTTTTCTTTTACAGTGTTGGGATGCAGACCATTTTCCTAATGGCAACTTTATTCGGAAAGAGTGAAATCAATATGGCTCAGGACAAACTGATAATGACATTGCTTTTAATCCAAATCGAGGCAATTATAGGTGCGTTGTTTTTTTCTTGGTTATCAAGAAAAATCGGAAATAAAAATGTCATTAGTATTACAGTTGCAATGTGGATTGGCGCTTGTCTCGCAGCATATTATCTTAATAAAGAAAACCCGAATGTAGAATATCAATTCTATGGAATTGCTGGCGTTATCGGTCTGGTAATGGGCGGTTTACAGGCGATGTCCAGGTCAACTTATTCCAAATTGCTTCCGACAGATTCTATGGATAATACAACTTATTTCAGTTTTTACGATGTGTTGGAGAAATTAGCAATTATTTTAGGAACTTTCATCTTTGCAACATTGATTGAGCATTATAACAATATGCGCTATGCTGCTTTATCGATGACAATTTTCTTTGCTTTGGGATTGATATTCATCCGTTTTTTAAAAGTGAAAAATAATACCAAATAATTGCTGTTTTGAAAGTATTAAGTTTCGCATTTTTATTCATATTTTCGATTTTAAGTTCTCAAAATCCGGTTATTGAAGATTTAAAAATCGGAGAGAAAGTAACTCTGAATTCTAAGATTCTTAATGAAAAAAGAACACTAAATATCTACCTTCCACAGACTTTTGACAAAACCAAAAGTTATCCTGTCATTTATATTCTGGACGGAAGTATGAATGAGGATTTCCTCCATTTGGTTGGACTTCAACAGTTTTTCAATATGCAGTTCAAAATGCCGGATTTCATCATTGTTGGCATTGCAAACGTTGATAGAAAAAGGGATTTCACGTTCCATACAGATTTGAAAGATTTGCAGAAAGATTATCCTACGACAGGGCATTCGGATAAGTTTATTGAGTTTGTTGAAAAAGAATTACAGCCTTTCATCAATCAAAATTATAAAACAGAAAGCACCAGATATTTGATTGGTCAATCGCTAGGCGGACTTTTGGCAACTGAGATCTTATTAAAGAAACCAGAACTTTTCACACACTATTTTATCATCAGTCCAAGTCTTTGGTGGGACAACGAAAGTCTTTATAATGAGGCTTCAAAACTGATTTCTCAACAAAAAGATGAAGAAAGATTTGTTTATATTTCTGTTGGAAAAAATGAACATAAAATGATGGTGAAAGAAGCGGACGGATTATATCAAATCCTTAAAAATTCTGGAAAAAAGAAATTGAAATTAGAATATAAACTAATGACCGAGGATAATCACGCGACTATTTTGCACAAAAGTGTTTACGAAGGTTTTATGAAATTATTTCCTTACAAAGAATAATTTTGGATAATTAATGAAAATTTAAATTTTCGGTTTATTATTTGATATTAATGGAATAGTTTATTTTTTGTAAATTTGCAATATCAAAACGCAATATGAATAACCCTTTATTTTACGCAAAAATAATTTTGTTCGGAGAATACGGAATGATAGAGAACTCGCAAGGGTTGGTTGTGCCGTATAGTTTTTATAAAGGAACGCTTAAGTTTTCTGATTTGGACAACGATTTTGAGAAAAAATCCAACCAATCTTTAGAAAAATATTCCAATTATTTAGCTGAGTTAGAATTGCCTTCAGATTTTAAACTGAATGTAGATTCTTTCAAAAATGATATCAAAAAAGGTTTGTTTTTCGATTCCAATATTCCGCAAGGATATGGTGTTGGAAGTTCTGGCGCATTGGTTGCGGCGATTTTCGAAAAATATTCTTTCACAAAAAGAGACCCGGAAACCATTTCTAAAGACGAACTGAAAGACTTGAAGAAAGTTTTCGGTCAGTTGGAAAGCTATTTCCACGGAACAAGTTCTGGAATGGACCCTTTGATTTGCTATATGAATCTTCCGATTCTTATCGAGAACAAAGAGAATGTTGGCAAAGTTTCACTTCCAAAAGAAGAAGTTGGAAAAGGTGCCATATTCTTGATTGATTCCGGAATAACTGGCGAAACCGGACCAATGATTCAGATCTTCTTTGAAAAGTTGAAAAATGAAGGTTTCCGTAAGACTTTGAAAGAGGAGTTTATCCGTTACAACAATGCCTGCATCGAGGCTTTTCTGAAAAAGGATATGAATCCGTTTTTCCGCAATATGAAAAAATTGTCGGTTTGGGCTTACGAACATTTCCGTCCGATGATTCCGGAAAATATTTTCAATGCTTGGAAAAAAGGTTTGGATTCCAACGCTTATTATCTGAAGCTTTGCGGAAGTGGTGGTGGAGGTTATATTCTTGGTTTTACAAAAGATTATGAAAAAGCCGAGAAAATGTTAGATGGCTTCCAAAAAGAAGTGATTTACAGATTTTAAAATTAATATTTAAAGTAATATAAGCCTTTCATCGTCTATCTTTGAAAGGTTTTTTATAATAATTAAAAATGAACGACGAAGCAAAACCAACTTCCCGAAATGCCCTTTACCGTATTTCTCAGTTGATGGGTTTTCTTTTGGGTGCTCGTTTTTTTGTTGCGGTTCTCCTGACTTTTGCGCTTTACGTTTCTACATTTTTCCTGTTTAATAGAGAAGAAAGTTTTAGGAATTTTGTCTTTGATTATAAGGTTCATTGTATCATCATTTGCTCCGTTCTTAGCATTTTGGCAGGCGGAATCATCAATCGGTTTTATGACAAGGAAAAAGACCAGCTGACACAGCCTTTTCGTTCAAGATTGCAAAGTTTCCTCAAAGAAAAATACTTTCTCATAGCTTATGTCGTTCTCAATGCATTGTCGTTAGGATTAGCGATTTTTGTTTCACACAGAGTTTTCGTTTTCTTTCTGATTTATCAGTTTCTGATGTGGTTTTACAGTCACAAACTCAGCAAAATTATTGTCCTTAACAATTTCACTTTTGTTTCATTGACGCTGTATCCGTTCTTCGGAATGTTGATTTATTATCAGACATTTTCGCTCAAGATTTTGTTCCTTGCAATTTTTCTTTTCCTGATGTTATTTATCATCGATATTACAAAAGATACATTGACAAGAAATGCCGATAAAATGTTCGGTTATGATACAATTGCTAATAGATTGGGGTTTCAAAATACGAGATCGGTTTTATTAATTTTGTTAATAATTACTTTAGCGACTTCTATGGTCCTAAGTATTGGGATTGGCTTCAAAAATATTATGGCCTGGTATTTTTTAGCGACAACGATTGTTATTATTGGAACTGTTTTTATGCTTTTCCGAAATCAGAAAAATGACAAATTTAAATCTCTGAATCTTCTTAGGCTGTGGATCTTCTTTGGAATTTTAGCAATGCTTTTCGATGGGATCTATCACAAATATCCTTGGCTGATTTAAAATAAATATCTGAATGTCAATAATAATTAGAAAAAATAAATTAGAAGATAACGAAATACTTGCAAAGATCATCAGAAGTTGTTTTCACGATTTCAAAGTAGAATGTACTTGCGGAACGGTCTATTCCGACCCAACTACGGATGATTTGTATTCGTTATTCAAAGCAGAAAAATCAGCTTTGTTTATTGCAGAAGAAGATGGTTTAATTCTAGGTTGTTGTGGTATATTTCCAACAGAAAATCTTCCCGAAAATACAACAGAATTGGTGAAGTTTTACCTTACAAAAAAAGCGAGAGGAAAAGGGATCGGAAAATTGTTGATGGAAAATTGTTTTGAAAAAGCAAAAGAATTAGGCTATCAAAAAGTTTATTTGGAAAGTTTACCAGAATTCAGCAAAGCCGTTTCCATTTATGAAAAGCAAGGATTTCAGTATTTGGAAAAAGCTTTGGGAAATTCCGGACATTCTGGCTGTAATCTTTGGATGATCAAAGAACTGGACTGATTCTACCCAAAAATATCATTTAAAACTTTCGCTAATCGCAATCCACCGTAAAGCAATTGTCTTTCAAGCGTGGATTCAAAACGGTAATTGTAATCATAACTTAATTTGGAATCTTTTGGCGTTTGATAATAAATTGAATTAGCGATTTTATGGCTGTCAAACAACCATTCTTCTAGAGTTCCGTTTTGGATCTGTTTCACTTCATCTTTAGATTTTACGTCCAAAAGATTCGCAAATTCTGTATAAGTATATTTTTGGTTATCAACCAATTTGGAATCCCAAAGCGAATGCAAATTGGTGTTTTGTCCAAAGTAAGTTACATTGATTTTATTTCCTCCCAAATCTTCAGCTCTTCCAACATGCAAAGGCTGATGAAGGTCACCAACTAAGTGAATCAAGAAAATCAAAGCTTCTTTTTTATCTTTTTCAGAAACATTTTTGTCTTTGATTTTGTCAGAAAGAATTCTGATTTGAGTGTAAAGATTCGGCGATCTCTGAACGGATAAAGAATCTTTGAACTGCTGAAAATTCTTTTGTGGATTGATGTTGACATAATGCCAAGACGAAGTTTCTTTCCAAACGCCTGTAGTATCAGACTTGATGAAATCCGGCCAGTTGGCATAGTAAGCCATTTTCTGTTCTCCAAACAATTTTTTGATATTTCTTTGAGCTTTGGAACTCAAGTGATGTTGTGCGATTTCTGCCACAATTCTGTGTCCTGTCAATCCCCACGCAAAGGAGTAGAGTGATGATAGAATACAAATTGCCAATGTGAATCTTGATAAAATACGTTTCATTTTTTTGATTTATTTCAAGTTGCAAAGATAGTTTTACCCATAGTTTTATTCTCACAAAATCATTGTTAAATATTATTAAACTTAAGTTAAGCTAAAGTGCAATCGTCGATTAATTTCCGTATTTTTGCGTTTTCCCAGAATGAGACTTTTCAATGAAGAATAATCAAGAATTTATCGAAATTTACGGCGCTAGAGAACACAATCTCAAGAATATATCTGTAAAAATCCCAAGGAACGAATTGGTTGTTATCACAGGACTTTCCGGAAGTGGAAAATCCTCTTTGGCTTTTGATACGATTTTTGCCGAAGGCCAACGTCGTTACATCGAAACGTTTTCCGCTTACGCAAGACAGTTTTTGGGCGGATTGGAACGTCCGGATGTTGATAAAATCGAAGGATT
This sequence comes from Epilithonimonas hungarica, assembly GCF_900102265.1. Lineage (GTDB taxonomy): Bacteria > Bacteroidota > Bacteroidia > Flavobacteriales > Weeksellaceae > Epilithonimonas > Epilithonimonas hungarica. The sequence goes on from NZ_FNBH01000001.1 coordinate 1,373,753, forward strand.
ATCGCCGGTAATTGCCATCGAGCAGAAAACAACCAACAAAAATCCACGTTCAACTGTTGGAACGATTACGGAGTTGTATGATTTTCTGAGACTTCTGTTTGCCAGAGTTTCAGATGCTTATTCTATGAGTTCTGGAAAAAGATTGGTTAGTTACACAGAAGACCAGATTCTGGAAACCATCAAAGATAATTTCAAAGGGAAAAAAGTTTATTTACTCGCGCCGGTCGTACGTTCCAGAAAAGGACATTACCACGAATTGTTCATTCATCTTTCCAAAAAAGGTTATTCTCAGGCCAGAATCGATGGTGTTTTACAAGACATCGAGTATGATTTGAAACTGGATAGATATAAAACCCACGATATCGAAGTGGTGATTGACCGTTGGATTATCGGAGAAAATGCTACTGAACTAAGAATGCAAAAATCTCTGAAAACTGCTTCTGATATGGGCGAAGGATTGATTGCGATTCAGGAAATGGGACAGGACGAGATTCATTTTTTTAGTAAGAATCTGATGGATGATTCTACGGGAGATTCGATGGCATTGCCGGAACCGAATACGTTCTCATTTAACTCACCGAAAGGAAGTTGCGAAACGTGCAAAGGTCTTGGAACCATCAAAAAAGTGAACACCGACTATTTTGTCGAAAATGATAAATTGTCAATCAACCAAGGTGCATTGTTGCCTTTGGAACAGCTGAAATCCAACAAATGGATTCTGTCTCAAATCAAATCAATTCTTGAAATTTTTGATCTAAGTTTGACAACCCCATTCAAAGATATTCCAAAAGAAGCTTTGGATTACATCTATTATGGTTACAGCAGCGACATTACCAAAGAACTGAAACACGCCGGGATTTCCAAAAAAATCAAAATCAATTTCGAAGGTTTGGTAAAAATCCTCGAAGAGATTGTTGAAGAAAGAGAAAACTACGATGCGGTTTTGGTGGAACGAAATTTCACAACAGAAGAAGTTTGCCCGACTTGTAAAGGTGCGCGTCTTCGTCAGGAAAGTCTGAGTTTCAAAATCGATGGAAAAAATATTGCTGAAGTTAATGGATTGTCTCTGCTCGATTTCAAAGATTGGTTGGCGGATGTGAAGGATAAATTCAGTGATAAAAATAAAATTATCGCTCACGAGATTTTAAAAGAAATTGAAACCAGATTACAATTCCTTTTGGATGTCGGTTTGGATTATCTGAGTTTGAGCAGAAGTTCGAAAACGCTTTCTGGAGGAGAATCTCAGAGGATTCGTCTGGCGACTCAAATTGGTTCTCAATTGGTCAACGTTCTTTATATTCTGGATGAACCTTCTATTGGTCTTCACCAACGAGACAACGAAAGATTGATTAATTCTTTGAAACATCTTCGTGATATCGGGAATTCGGTTTTGGTGGTGGAGCACGACAAGGATATGATTCTGGAAGCTGACCACGTTTTGGATATTGGTCCGAAAGCCGGGAAATTCGGTGGAGAAATTCTTTGGCAAGGTCATCCGAAAGATATTACCAAAGCCAATACAATCACAGCTGATTATATCACCGGAAAACGAAAAATCGAAATTCCTGCCGAACGAAGAAAAGGAAATGGAAAATCGATTGTTCTGAAAGGAGCGACCGGAAATAACCTTAAAAATGTAACGCTCGAAATTCCGCTTGGAAAATTAGTTGTTGTTTCAGGGATTTCCGGAAGTGGAAAATCGTCTTTGATTAACGGAACTTTGTACCCGATTCTGAATCGCCATTTTTACAGGGCAATCCAGGAACCTTTACCATACAAAAGTATCGAAGGCATCGACAATATTGACAAAATTGTAGATGTTGACCAAAGTCCAATTGGTAGAACACCACGCTCAAATCCTGCGACTTACACGGGAATGTTCACAGATATCCGAAATCTTTTCGCTGAATTGCCGGAAAGTAAAATCCGGGGTTACAAAGCCGGACGTTTTTCTTTTAATGTGAAAGGCGGAAGATGCGAAACCTGTCAAGGAGGCGGTTTGAAAGTCATTGAAATGAATTTCCTGCCGGATGTTTATGTTCATTGCGAAACCTGCCACGGAAAACGTTTCAACCGTGAAACTCTGGAAGTCCGTTACAAAGGGAAATCGATTTCCGATGTTCTGGATATGACGATCAATGAAGCGGTAGAATTTTTCCAGCCTATTCCGAAAATCTTTAACAAAGTAAAAACTTTAAAAGATGTTGGTCTGGGTTATATCACAATTGGACAGCAATCCACGACCTTGAGTGGAGGAGAAGCACAACGTGTAAAACTGGCGACCGAACTTTCCAAAAAACAAACCGGAAATACACTTTATATTCTGGATGAGCCGACTACGGGACTTCATTTCGAAGATGTGAAAATCCTGATGGAAGCTATCGAACAATTGGTAGAATTAGGAAATTCTTTTATCATCATCGAACATAATATGGATGTTATCAAACTCGCAGACCATATTATTGATGTTGGTCCGGAAGGCGGAAAACACGGCGGACAGATCATTGCAGAAGGAACACCGGAGGAGATTATCAAATCTAAGAAAAGTTTGACAGCGAAGTTTTTGAAAAAAGAAATGTAAGCAGGTCAGATCCTTTATAATTAAAAATAAAAATTGCCATCTTAAAGAGTGGCAATTTTTATTTGATATGTTTAATTCCAAATCTCGTTCATCTCTGTCAATATAATTGGTTTCCCATCAGTTACAACGATCGTATGCTCGTGTTGCGCCATAAAACCACCTTTGTTTCCGACCATTGTCCAGCCATCTTCAAGAGTCTCAGCAATGGTCGAGGTCGTGGAAATAAAAGTCTCAATCGCAACCACGGAATTCTTCTTGAATCTTTGCATATTGAAACGGTCTCTATAATTCGCGATCTCGTGAGGTTCCTCATGCAGGCTTCTTCCAACGCCATGACCAGTCAGGTTTTTGATGACTTTATAGCCTTTTTTCTTGGCTTCGATTTCCATCAGATGTCCGATGTCCGAAATCCTGACGCCACCTTTGATATTAGAAATTGCCTTTTTTAAGATTCCTTTGGAAGCTTCAATCAGTTTTTGATGTTGATTGATATCTTCTCCAATCACAAAAGAAGCACCATTATCTGACCAAAACCCATCCAGTTCTGCAGAAACATCAATATTGATAAGGTCTCCTTCTTTCAGAATCGTTTTCTCAGAAGGAATGCCATGACAGAACTCATTATTCACACTGATGCAAGTATAACCCGGAAATCCGTAAGTTAAAAACGGAGCAGATCTCGCACCCATATTTTCAAGGATCTTTCCACCGAAATCATCTAGTTCCTTGGTGGAAATCCCAGCTTTGGCAAAGTTTTTCATTTCCTTCAAAGCGTAAGCAACAGCTTCGCTTATTTTTTTCATTCCAGCTAATTCTGACTCGTTGGTAATGGACATAATTTGTAATTTAATCTCATTTATATTCAAATTTATCAATTAAGAACTTATCAGACAACAAAGGAGATATTATTTTTGTAATTGGTATCAGATTTGTGATTCATCAATAAAAAAGTTATGAAATCACTTAAAATTTATTTGGTAACAATTGTTTTCTCGTTAAGTTTTGTAGCTTGTGCTGCTCCGCCAAGACCACCAAAACCACCAAAACCTCCGAGACATGCTGCTAAACCAATGCCACCCGGGCAAGCCAAAAAAATCTATGGAACCAAATCTGCCAAGCCTTTTGCTCCTGGACAAAACAAATAAAACATATATTAAGGATTTTTGAAATTTCAAAATCCTTTTTCTTTTTCCAATGTTAAATTTTCACTATCAATGTTAATTTAATATTAACCAAATATAAATATTACGTAACTTTGTCGTAACATTAGATAAGTAATAACTTAAAATCAATTGATTATGAACAAGAAAATGCTAGCGTTATCAATATTTTTATTTGGATTTTTAGGAACGCTAAACTTAGTAAAAGCTCAATCGACAGACAATAATATACAGGAAGTTTTCCTTAATTCCGGCGATGGTTTCGGGGAACTGAGAAAATTGTTGAAGGATAATTTTGATTTTACCAATCAGGATTACAAGGAAGGAATTGTAAATTCCAATGTTAGATTCAGTCTTTCTCAGGATGGGAAAATCACCAATGTTCGCGCCATCGGAGACTGCAAAAACGTGAGCAAAGAAATCGAAAATGTTTTGTCACATCTGCTTTACAAAGTAGATATGGACAAACTGAGCCAAAAAATGGTAGCATCATCTTATGTAATGCCAGTTAGCGTTACAATTGATAACCGATAAAAGCTTAAAAGTTTAAAATTGTTAGGAAAAAGTCGTACATCTTTGGTGTACGGCTTTTTTTATCTCAAAACACTTCGACTCCGCTCAGTGTGACATTCTAATCTAGTACATAAGATTCTCGAAGGCTTTTAAAATTGTCAGGCTGAGCGGAGTTGAAATTTTTTTTAATCAAATGATATATACTGTTATCGAACTATTTCTTTTGATACTTTTGTGGTTGCAAAATCTGAGAATTAAAAGTCTTTCATCTTTTCTCTATTTTCTTTCGTCTAATAAAGGGATTTTTCTATATTTATAAACCAACAAATTGAATAAAAGAAAAACTCAATTTTATGATTGATAAACGAGTTAAAAACGCAGAAGAAGCGGTAAAAGATATAGAAAACGGAATGACGATAATGCTTGGCGGATTTGGCCTTTGCGGGATTCCTGAGAATTGTATTTCGGAATTGGTGAAGAAAAATGTAAACAACCTGACCTGCATTTCCAACAACGCCGGCGTTGATGATTTCGGTTTGGGACTATTGTTACAGAAAAAGCAAATCAAGAAAATGATTTCGTCCTACGTTGGAGAAAACGCAGAATTCGAACGTCAGATGTTATCCGGAGAATTGGAAGTGGAATTGACGCCACAAGGAACATTGGCAGAAAAATGCAGAGCAGCACAAGCTGGGATTCCTGCATTTTATACACCAGCAGGATTCGGAACCGAAGTTGCGGAAGGCAAAGAAGTTAAAGATTTCAACGGAAAACCCCACATTTTAGAACACGCTTACAACGCCGAATTCTCAATCGTAAAAGCCTGGAAAGGCGACCACGCAGGAAACTTGATTTTCAAAGGTTCGGCTCGGAATTTTAATTTTCCAATGGCTGGAGCAGGAAAAATTACAATTGCAGAAGTGGAAGAATTGGTAGAGCCTGGACAATTGGACCCGAACGAAATCCATATTCCTGGAATTATGGTTCAAAGGATTTTCCAAGGAGAGAATTATGAGAAGAGGATAGAGCAGAGGACTGTGAGGAAGAAGAACTAATTTTATATTCTACCTAGCGGTAAAGATTTTTAAAAAGGATATTTGAAATTAGGATACCAACTTTCAAATTCCTGTATTTTTTCCTCATTATATGTTTCAACCCAACTCGTATGGAGGTCAATTTCGCCTATACCAAAATAAAAATTTTCACTCTCAAAATATTTTACTTTATACTCTTCGAATTGATTAATGATTTCAGTCTTTTCAGTAGCATTTAATTTGTTTTTATTTACCCAAAATAAATCATAATTGGCATAATCAGTATCTATTCTTACTTGAGCATTAAGAAAGTCTAAATTATTTAAAATTTCTTCAAATTCTACAATGAAATTATTAAGCTCTCTATTGTCGCAAGCGAAATATTTAGCTGTTCTTCCAAATGTAAATAGCATATAATCATAATAGAAAGGAATTTCTTTAACTCCAGTTGAAAATATTGCTGGATGGAAATAATAAAAATTGTGCATAATAAGCTCTTCCTCTATATATTTTTTTGAATTTTCATAATCTCTATCAATCAAGATTGCGCCAAAAAAATTATTCCATTCAATCATTTTAAAAATTTATTTAGGATAATATCAAATATATATACTTTATAATTAGAATATTGATAGACTTTAAACCTTCCTCTCCCCAATCTGCTGTCTCCACATTGCATAATACAAACCTTTTTCTGCAATCAGGTTTTCGTGGGAGCCGGTTTCTATAACTTGTCCGCGTTCCAAAACGTAAATTCTGTCGGCGTGCATAATAGTGCTTAATCTGTGGGCGATGAGAACGGTAATTTGTTCTTTTTGTTCAGAAATATCTTTGATGGTGGATGTGATTTCTTCTTCCGTGATACTGTCCAAAGCAGAAGTTGCTTCATCAAAAATTAACAAGTTTGGTTTTCTGAGTAGAGCCCTTGCAATGGCGATTCTTTGCTTCTCGCCACCGCTTAACTTCAATCCACCTTCACCGATTACGGTTTCAATTCCTTTTTCTGCGCGTTCAAGTAAAGTTTTAGTGCTGGATTTTTTCAATGCAAGTTCGATGTCTTCTTCGCTGGCGTTTGGATTCACGAAAAGAAGGTTTTCTCTGATAGTTCCTGCAAAAAGCTGTGTATCCTGAGTCACAAAGCCAATTTGATTTCGTAATTCATCAAAGTCAAATTCTTTTCCATTGATTTGATTGTAGAAAATATTCCCTTCCTGAGGTCGATACAATCCAACAAGTAATTTTACCAATGTACTTTTTCCGGAACCACTCGGGCCCACAAATGCTATAGTTTCTCCATTTTTAACATCAAAGGAAATATTATTCAAAGCTTTGTATTGAGCAGACTGATGCTTGAAAGAAACGTGCTTGAACTCCAGCTCATTGATTGAACCGATTTGTTTTGGTGTGTGTGGTTTTTCTTCCACAGGCTTTTTCATCAGATTATCGAAGTTTCTTAATGAAGCTTCGGCCTCACGGTAAGAAATAATAATATTCCCGATTTCCTGCATTGGACCGAAAATGAAGAATCCGTAAAACATCAATGACAGATATTGTCCCGGCGTTACAACATCTTTGAAAATCAAATATAAAAGCGTCAAGGTAATCAATTGTTGAAGAAAATTGACCATTGTTCCCTGAATAAAACTTAATGAACGGATACTTTTTACCTTCTTCAGTTCCAGTCCGAGAATTTTGTAAGTGTTGTTGTTCAGTCGTTTGATTTCCTGTTTGGTCAAACCTAGACTTTTTACAATTTCGATATTTCTTAAACTTTCGGTTGTACTTCCAGCCAAACTTGTAGTTTCTACAACAATTGTTTTCTGAATATTTTTGATTCTTTTACTTAAAAGATTCGTCACAAATGCTATCAGAAAAATCCCGACGATATAAACCGGCATTATCGACCAATGCAGTCTGATCGCATAAACTGAAACGAAAATAATGCTCACTAAAATTCCGAAAAAGACATTGATGAAATTCGTAATGAATTTTACCGAATCTTCTCTTACTTTGGTCAAAATCGACAACGTTTCGCCACTTCTCTGGTCTTCGAATTCCTGATAAGGCAATGCCATAGAATGCTGTAAACCATCAGTAAAAATGTTAGCTCCGAATTTTTGAGTAATGACATTCACAGCGTAATCTTGGAACGCTTTTGCAATTCTGCTGACCATCGCGGTTCCAATCAGCAAGCCTAAAAAATAAAATGCACCGTGATAGATATCGGTTCCGTAAAGGAATTGATTCAGGTTTCTGGGGATAGATTTTTCTTTATCGAAAAAGTGGGGGTGTGTTACCAATTGGTCCAGGATATTTCCTGTAATTGCAGGTGCAAACAAAGAAAAAACCTGATTGATAGCCGCTAAAACCAATGATGTGATAAGCAGCCATTTATGTGGTTTGAGGTAATGTAATAATGTCTTCATAATTAGAATCGCAAATTTACTGATATAAATCTGATTGTTTTATTAATATTTACTGTAACGAAAAAAGCATTTTTCTATAACGTGAAATATTGATATATTGCGGTATAAGTTTTTACTATGCTGACAAAAGAACAAATCGCACAACGCATATCAAAAGAAGTGAAAGACGGGATGTATGTCAACCTTGGGATTGGGATTCCGACTTTGGTTGCCAATTATGTTCCAGAGGATATTTCGGTGGAATTCCAGAGTGAAAACGGCGTTTTGGGAATGGGGCCTTTTCCTTTCGAAGGTGAAGAAGATGCAGACCTTATCAACGCAGGAAAGCAAACCATAACGATTCTTCCCGGCGGTTCTTTTTTTGACTCGGCTTTCAGTTTTGGGATGATTAGAAGTCAAAAAGTGGATTTGACAATTTTGGGAGCAATGGAAGTTTCTGAGAACGGCGATATTGCCAATTGGAAAATTCCGGGGAAAATGGTGAAAGGAATGGGCGGCGCAATGGATTTGGTGGCATCGGCTGAAAATATAATCGTCGCTATGATGCATGTCAACAAAGCTGGCGAATCCAAAATTCTAAAACAATGTACGTTGCCTTTAACAGGTGTAAATTGTGTTAAAAAAGTAGTCACTGAATTAGCGGTTATGGAAATTACGGATAATGGTTTCAAACTTCTGGAAAGAGCGCCAGGAATCTCTGTAGAAGATATTGTGAAAGCAACAGAAGCTGAATTGATTATTGAAGGTGAGATTCCGGAGATGAAATTCTAAAAAAATATATCATACCTATTTCACTAAAACAGTGGTATGATGACCTTCTAATTTCCAATCATCTTTTTCGGGCAAATCTTGCTGATAAAATATCTCGGTTTCTTGATTTCCGGGTTTAAAGTTTTGAGAGAAAATATTTGTAATTCCAACTCTCTGTGGAAAAATTAAAGACATTATTTCAATTCCAGAATTCTCTTTAGATTTCCGGGCAATTAGTAATTCTATTTTCTCATCACTGTGAGGCCAGCAAATGCTTCCATTTTTTGCTAATAAAACTTCATTTCCATTGTTGGATTTTTGAATTGTTGTAATTGCAAAATTATACTGTTGCACACTTTTTTTATTCCAATTTTGCTGTAAAATTTTAGTTAATTGCTCTATAGCTTTTTTTTCTAAAGTAAATTCACTAATAAATAATATTTTATATTCATATCGATTACTGGCAACATCGCTGAAAGTCAAGGAATGTGAACAATAAGGTTCTTGCGATGACAGAAGACCTGAAGCGGAAACACTTAAAACTAAAAATAACTTTTTCATACGATTAGAATTACTTCTTCACCGCTCCAAAAACTTTCTCCAAAAGCGAAGTGGTCCTAAGCGCAGAATTATTTCTGATTCCCGTTTCTTTTTCCGCCACCATTTTGAAAACACCGTTGATGGTTTCCGTGGTTACATATTCATTCAAATCTGTGGTTACAGCCTGTCCTGTAAAAGTATTGTATTTTGAAATGATGTTTTTCCAAACCGTATCAGCACCAACTTTACCGAGAGAAGCCTGAACTTTTGGCTGAAAGGCCGTGAAAAGCTGACTCTGAGTCTTGGTTTGTAAATAATTGGTTGCAGCGGTGTTATTTCCCAATAGAATATTTTTAGCATCCGTAATTGTCATGGATGTAATGGCATTGGCAAAAATAGGAGTAGCTTCTGTTACGGCATCTTCAGCAGCTCTGTTCAGTAATTTTACACCTTGGTCAGCCAAACTTCCCATTCCTAAACCTCGAAGAGTTGTTTCAATTTTCCTCAATTTTTCAGGCATCAGGATTTTCACAGCTTCATTTTTTAAGAAACCATCTTTTACTCCAAGTTTTTGTACGCCCTCTTTTACTCCGAGATTAAGAGCTTCTTTCAATCCTGATGAGATCTGAGAGGAAGTTAAGCTTCCAAGATCGATGTTGGAATTGGTTGTAGAAGTTGCAGTTGTGCCTGTATTGGTTGAATTGGTTGTTTTGTTCTGATTAAGGTCAACGCCTGTTTTGTCTTTAACAACAGATTTTAATACATCGAAAATTTGTGCTTGAGTGGAAATTGAAAATAATAATCCGACAACAATTAAATAATTTTTTTTCATTAAATATATTTTTTACAAAATTAGATGATTAAATCTGAATGATGTTAAATAGCTTCACAAATAAATTTAACTCTGGTTTCTCAGAATCACATCATACAGATCTTGTCTCCTGTCTGTCAGTGTTTTTACGGAACCATTGTAATGTAGTTCTTTTAAGAGATTGAGGTCAACGTCCACAATCAGGGTCATTTCTGTATTCGGTGTAGCTTCACCTTTTATCGCATTAGAAGGAAAGGCAAAGTCTGAAGGTGTGAAAACCGCTGCCTGTCCGAACTGGATATCCATATTGTTGACGCCGGGCAAATTACCAACGCAACCTGCAATGGCAACGTAACATTCGTTCTCAATTGCTCGTGCTGCAGCACAATGACGGACACGCATATAAGCATTCTGGGTATCTGTAAGATAAGGAACGAAGAGGATTTTCATTCCCTGGTCAGCCAATAATCTTGGCAATTCCGGAAACTCAACATCATAACAGATAATGACCCCTATTTTTCCGCAATCTGTATCGAACACTTTGATTTCGTTTCCGCCGGTCATTCCATAATATTTTCGTTCATTTGGGGTGATATGGACTTTTCTGTATTCATCGATTTTTCCGTCTCTGTGAAGCAGATAACTCACATTATAAAGTTTTCCGTCTTCCAAGATCGGCATACTTCCGGAGATGATATTAACATTGTAACTGACAGCGAATTCGGATATTTTTTCTTTGATTTCTTCTGTCAGTTCCGAGAGTTTTTCCATAGATTCCCGTTCATTCAAATGATTGAAAGGCGCAAGTAAAGGTGTATTGAACAACTCCGGAAACAAACAAAAATCTGACTGGTAACCCGCAACAGCATCTACGAAAAACTCAACCTGCTTGTAAAAATCCTCGATATCTTTCAAAGAACGCATCTGCCACTGGATCAATCCGAGACGAATCACACTGTCCTGCATCGTGTTTTTCTTCGCTGTGTAATAGATATTGTTCCATTGGAGAAGAACTGCATATTCCTCAGATTCTGTGTCGCCTTTCAGATAACCTTTCAGGATTTTTACAGGAGAGAAATTATTTCCGATTTGAAAGCTCAAAACAGGGTCATAGATTTCCTTATTCCTAACTTTGTTGATGTATTGTCTTGGTGATAATTCTTTACTGTAAAGATGATAATTCGGGATTCTTCCGCCAACGATTATTGATTTTAGATTAAGGATTTCACAAAGCTCTTTTCTCGCATCATAAAGTCTTCTTCCTAATCTTAAAGTCCGGAATTCCGGATCAACAAAAACCTCGATTCCGTAAAGAACGTTCCCGTTATTGCTATGTGTGTTGAAAGACTCGTTTCCCGTGATTTCATTATAGGTATGCTGGTCACCGAACAATTCGTACTGAACGATTATTGATAAAGCTGCAGCAGCCAATTTTCCGTCCACCAAAATACAGATTTGTCCTTCTGCAAAAATGGAGGTCAGTTTTTGGATATTCCGTTTGCTCCAGACATTATCATCAATCTCCGGATAAGCTTTTTGCATAGCCTCTGCCAGTTCATCATAATCGTCAATACTTAATTTTCTGATTTCTACCTGCATTATTTATATTTTTTAATTAAAATCTCTTTCAATTGTTTCATTCCTTCCGTTGCCGAGGATTTAATGTAATTCTCGTTTTTGGTAAAAGAATTGGGATTTTCAAGATCAGGGTCGATAACAAAAACTTCACAGTGACTTGGAACATATCTAATAACGGAAGCGGCCGGATAAACCTGCATACTTGTTCCGATGACCAAAAATAGATCCGCCTGAGAAGCGATCTCAATCGCATTACCCATCTCTGGAACCATTTCTCCAAACCAAACAATATGTGGACGAAGCTGTGAACCGTCAGAATGAAAGTCACCAATTTTGATGTCTTCTTCCCAGTCAAGGATTTCGTTTTCATTATCAACAGGCCTTGCCTTTTTAAGTTCACCGTGAAGATGAATGATCTTTGAAGAGCCACCTCGCTCGTGCAAGTCATCTACGTTTTGTGTAATGATATGGACATCGAAAAAATCCTCCAATTCTGCAAGCAACTTGTGCGCCGTATTAGGTTCAACTTCTTTCAGCTGTTTTCTTCTGGCGTTGTAAAAGTCCAAAACCAATTGTGGATTTCTTGCAAAACCTTCCGGCGAAGCAACATCTTCAATGCGATGATTTTCCCAAAGCCCGTTAGAATCACGGAATGTTTTAATTCCACTTTCTGCAGAAACTCCTGCGCCTGATAACACCACTAACTTTTTCAATTTATTCCATAATTTTCTTTAAATATAATGAATTTTCGATTGCAGAAGTTCCCCAGGTATTATTGAAGTAGATATAGAATTCCTGGTTTGTAGCTTTTATTTCTTTTGTGAGATTATCCAGAAACTCTTCTGAATAAAGTGATTTATAAAGAATCGGTTTTCCGTGCAGACGATAATATCCGATTTTGGAATTGGAAAGAATCACATCCTCCGGAATTTTTCCAGGAAAACTGACGCCACAAAAAATCCATTGATGTTTTTTGAATAAGTCGAAAACTTCCTCACTCCACCAGGAAATGTGCCGAAACTCAACCGCAATTAGAAACTTATCAGACAATGTTTCGATCAGCCATTTGATATTATCTTCCGTACAACGAAAGGAAGCCGGAAACTGAATCAGAAACCCGGCCAATTTGTTCCCGATATTTTCATTGATGTAATCACAGAAATCAGATAGTTCTTCATTTTTATTTTCAGAATAACCGGAATGGGAAACCGTTTTTGGAATTTTGATAAAGAATCTGAAGTCATCTGGCGTTTCATCTTTCCATCTCTGAAGTGTTTTTGCTGTTGGCTTTCTGTAAAATGTACTGTTGATTTCAACTGTGTCGAAAGTTTGAGAATATAGTTTCAGGAAATCCTTGTTCTGAGAATTTTCCGGATAGAGTGAACCTTTCCAGTCTGTATTATAGAATCCGGAACAGCCGGTATGATATTTTATTTTGGAGTTTTTCATCCTAATTGATAATTAAATCTTGTGCCAATCAGTGTTGAATCAATAAATTAAAACTAATATGATATTTATCATATCAAATTAGTATGAATTAAATTTGCAGAGAAAAAAATCTTATGATAGTTTTGCACTGTGATAATGAATTGCTGTCATACTTATTAAGAAAGACCGAGGGAACTGACCTGTTGAAGTCTTAACAACCTGCCGATTTGGTAAGGTGTTACATTCAGCCTTTGAAAAAAGGAAAGATAAGTTGAAAATGTTTAAGTGCGGTTGCGATGCCGTTTCAATATAACTTCTTTCAGACTTGTCTGGGAGAAGTTTCTTTTTTTATATAAAACGTAAAATTTAAAAATATGATTCAAAAATCGATGTTTAATTCCGGAAAAAGGGCTGTTCTATCTACGGCTGTGATCTTCTTTTCGGGAATTTATTTAACTCAGGCTCAGGAAACAAAACCTGTTAAAGACACAACTTCCGGCAAACAGATTGAAGAAGTGGTTTTGGTAGGTTCCAGAAGTGGCGGACGTTCCAAAGCAGATAGTCCGGTTCCTGTGGATGTTTTTAATTTGAAAGATATTCAGCAGTCTCTGCCACAGACCAATATCAATCAAATCCTAAATACGATCGCACCATCTTTTACTTCAACTATTCAAACAAATGCTGACGGTTCCGACCATCTTGACCCAGCGCAGTTGAGGGGATTGGGACCAGACCAGACTTTGGTCTTGATCAATGGAAAAAGGAGACATACTTCGGCGCTTGTCAATGTGAACGGTGCGCCTGGAAGAGGAACTGTCGGAACGGATTTGAACGCCATTCCAGCTTTTGCTTTAAGCAGAATTGAGGTTTTGAGAGACGGTGCTTCTGCTCAATATGGTTCTGATGCCATTGCTGGTGTAATGAATCTTCAATTGAAAAGAGATACTGGAAAATTAACCGGGCAGTTCAATTATGGAGGTTATTTGACTTCAGCAGCCAATGACCATACCGGTAATTATGATGGGCAACAATTCCAAGTGGATCTGAATTACGGAAATAAGATCGGACAAAAAGGAGGTTTCTATAATATTACTTGGTCTTCTCAGTTCCGTGACCCTACAAGAAGAGCGGGAACTGAAAGTGCTCCAATATATAATGCTTATAATGCCATTGAGAAGAGAGCGGCTGAGAGTGGCGTGAATCTTTCTTCTTATTTCAATAATATCAATAATCTGAAAGGAACAGCTGGTGAACAAGATTTTGTAAATCTGATTCATCAATATGCTCAAGGTGTGGGTTATTTTAATTCGATTAATGCACCAGGCAGTTCCGATCTGCTTAGTTCAAGTATTCAAAATGCAAATTCTATCAGCACATTGCAAGCATTACTTAATCCAACTAATTACACTACAACCCAGCTAAACAATATTACAAATCAGGAATTGGCTTACAGAGGTCAAACGAGAAAAGATTTCAATCAACAAGTTGGGCAATCAAAATTGAATAATCACCAGTTATTTGCGAATATAGAAGTTCCAATTAGTGACGATTGGAAAGTTTATACTTTCGGAGGTTATTCTATCAGAGATGGTGCATCCGGAGGGTTTTATAGAAGACCAACACAGGCTAGAACATTCACAGGTTTGTATATTGATGGCTATTTGCCAGAGATCCATACTAAGATTCAGGATGTTTCATTGTCTGCAGGAATCAAAGGAAAATGGGACGGCTGGAATGTAGATCTCAGTAACACTTTCGGACAAAACAGTTTTGATTATACGATTGAGAATACAGGGAATACAAGTTTGAGATTCAACTCTCCGGACTCTTTCAAAGCCGGTGGATTACAGTTTTTGCAGAACACAATTAATTTAGATTTCAGCAAAGAATTTGATGTTTTCGAAGGACTGAATGTCGCTTTCGGAGCGGAACAACGCCACGAGAATTTCAAGATCAATCCGGGAGAAGAGGCATCTTATACTGCTTATGACATCTATGGCAATCCACAGACACCAACAACTTTAAGCTCAGACAAGCCTACCGATTTTTTTGGAGCTGCATTGGCCGGGAGTTCACAGGTTTTTGCAGGTTTCAGAGAAGCTAACAGAACCAATAAAAACAGGAATGCTTATGCGGCCTATGCCGATTTGGAATTCAATTTTACCAACTGGTTATTGGTAGATGCGGCAATTAGATATGAGGATTATTCGGATTTTGGTTCAACTTTCAATTATAAATTGGCTTCAAGGATCAAACTGACAGACGATTTTAACTTCCGTTTTGCCGGTTCCACAGGTTTCAGAGCACCATCGATTCATCAGATCTATTATAATACGACATCCACATTGTTCACATCGCTTCCAGGAAGTAACGGACCAACACTGGTGGAAGTAGGTACTTTCAGTAATGATTCTGACATTGCTAAAGGTTTTGGAATCAATAAACTGAAACAAGAGACATCAAAATCCGTAAGTACAGGTTTTACCTATAAGATTCCATCTTTGAATCTGAATATTACTGCAGATGCTTATTTCATCAGAATAGATGACAGAATTGCTTTGACTGACCAATTTGCAAGGCCTACAGATTTACAGATTCAAAATAATCCAAATCTTGGACCTGTAAGAGATGCTTTGGATGCAGCTAATGTAAATGCCGCACAATTTTTTGCCAATTCTATCGATACAGAGACGAAAGGTTTAGATGTTGTTATCAGTCATAATTATAGAACTGGAAGTATCAAGTTGAATAATGATTTTGCTGTCAACTTCAACAGAACCAAAAAAGTTGGAGATATCCACGCTTCTGACCTGTTGAAAAATGCTAGTTTGGAAAATACCTATTTTGGTGAGAAATCAAGAGTTTATTTAGAGGATTCAGTTCCAAAAGTGAAAGCAAGTTTATCGAATAATGTGAAATGGAATGATTTCAATATTTATTTGAGAAATACCTATTATGGAAAAGTTTATGGAGCAGATAGTGTGGATTTGAATGGCGACGGTGTGGCTCTTTTAAATGAGCATCAGCTTATTTCTGATAAAATCATTACAGATTTGTCAATCGGTTACGATATCAACAAGAATTTTAATTTGACCATTGGGACGAATAACTTGTTCGATATCTATCCAACAAAGAACGTGACGGCTTCTACGAACAATGACCAGTTCATCTACTCGAGATCAACGTCTCAATTTGGGCAGAACGGAAGATATGTGTTCAGTAAGCTGACCGTTTCTTTTTGATCAGACTATTTTTTTAAGGTTTTTATATTTGTTTTGAAATGGCATCGGGAGTTTCCCGATGCCGTTTTTTATGAAACTACAAAAGTTACAAAAGATATTTATTTATCAACATAATTCTGTCATTCCGAAGGAATCTAAACTGCCTTGTCGAGATTCCTTCGGAATGACAAATTAAAATTTTTTTTGTGTCTTTTATGGTTTAAACTAGATCTCCAACTTCACTTTATTCAATCTCAAAGAATTCAAGATCACAGAAACAGAACTGAAGCTCATCGCTGCCGCAGCAATCATCGGACTTAATAGAATTCCGAAGAAAGGGTAGAGCAGACCAGCTGCTAATGGAATTCCCAGAACGTTATAAATAAAAGCAAAAAATAGATTTTCCTTGATGTTTTTCAAAAGTTTTTCACTCAATATTTTTGCTTTTGCGACTCCGAGAATATCACCTTTCAACAATGTGGTTTCGGCACTTTCTATTGCAGCATCGGTTCCTGTTCCCATTGCAATCCCGATGTTGGATTGGGCCAGAGCTGGCGCGTCATTGATTCCGTCGCCTGTCATTGCAACGATCTTGCCTTCGGTCTGCAGCTTTTTGATTTCATTCATTTTATCTTCCGGGAGACAATTGGCTTTGTAATGTTTGATTCCCAATTCTGTCGCGACTGCTTTCGCCGTATGTTCGTTGTCGCCGGTCATCATTATGACTTCGATGTTTTGGGAATTGAGATAATCGATGGCTTGTTTTGAGGTTGATTTTATTTTGTCGGAGAAACTTAAATATCCGAGAACTTTTCCAGCTTTTGCGAGATAAGAAATCGTTTTGGCCTCTTCTTGTTTTGCAATGACTTTTTGCTTCAACGATTCGGGAATTTCGATATTGAAATGTTTTAATAAAGCTTCATTTCCAAGTAATATTTCTTCATTATTGATTGTTCCCTTAACCCCTTTTCCTGAAATATTTTCAAAGCTCTGAACTTTGTAGAATTGTAAATTTTCAGTTTTAAATTTGTCTAAAACAGCATTCGATAAAGGATGTTCTGAATTCTGATTTAATGAGCCGGCTAATTTTAAAATTTCATTTTTATCAGCATTTTCAAATGTTTCGATGTTGTCAAGACTTGGTTTTCCTTCTGTCAAAGTTCCAGTTTTATCCGTAATCAGAACATTGATTTTGTGCATCTCTTCCAGCGCTTCTGCATTTTTGATCAAAATTCCATTCTGTGCACCTTTTCCGATTCCGACCATCAAACTCATTGGTGTTGCAAGACCAAGAGCACACGGACAAGCAACTATCAGAACTGCGACAGCATTTACAAACGCGTAGATCAACTTGTTCTCTCCTCCGAAAATATACCATAAAACGAATGTTAGAACAGCAATTCCAATAACAGTCGGAACAAATATCTTCGAGATTTTATCTGCTAATTTCTGGATTGGCGCTTTACTTCGGCTGGCTTCGTTAACCATTTTGATGATTTGGGAAAGCAAGGTTTCATCGCCGACTTTTTCAGCTTTCATCAGAAAACTTCCATTTCCGTTGATGGTTCCGGAAGTGACTTTGTCATTGGATTTTTTCTCTACAGGAATTGGCTCACCAGTGATCATCGATTCATCAACGTTGGAATTACCTTCGATAATTTTTCCGTCAACAGGGATTTTTTCACCAGGTTTCACTCTTAATATATCATTGATTTTAACTTCTGCCAACGATACTTTTTTTTCGTTTCCATCAATGATCAGATTGGCTGTATCCGGTGAAAGATTCATTAATGCTTCGATGGCTTTTCCTGTTTTCATATGCGCTCTGGCTTCCATCATCTGTCCCATTATCACCAAAGTCAGAATCACACAAACAGATTCGAAATAAAGTGGGACGTTTCCGCCGTGAGCCAGTTCGTGTGGAAGAATATTTGGGAAGAATAAGGCAACCAAACTAAAAATAAAGGCTGCTGCAACGCCCAAAGCAATCAAAGAAAACATATTGAGATTCCAGGTTTTGAAGGAAATCCAGCCTCGTTTCATTACAAACCAACCAGCATAAAAAAGAACAGGTAAAGTTAAGGTCAATTCTAAAATCCCCTGAACCTGATGTGAGAATGGCCAATTGATGAACATTCCGCCCATCGATAAAACAAAAACAGGAACAGAAAATCCTATGGCTGTCCAGAATTTTCTCTTTAACAGTTTGTAAGTTTCATCCTCGTGGTCATTATTTTTTGAAGGTTTTGGAACGAGGTCCATTCCACAGATCGGGCAATTTCCGGGTTCATCTTGTACAATCTCGGGATGCATTGGACAGGTATATTCAACAGCTTTCTTTTCCGGGATTTTGACCAGGTCCATTCCGCAAACCGGACAGCCCACGTTGGAATCATAAACTTTATCGCCTTCACAAAACATTGGACAATAGTATTTACCTTGGTTCTTTTCAGTTTCGAGTTCAAAGTTTTGAGTTTCGGGTTTTGAACTTTGAAAATTAAACTTAGAATTTTGAACTAATTCCTTCGTTATCTTTTCCAGATGCATATGACAAACCGGACAACCTGAATCTGACTTGTAAGTTTTGTCACCTTCACAGAACATCGGACAAAAATAGTCTCCGATTTTATCTTTGAAACTTTCAGGTAGATTGGTTTTGGAATAGGTTTGTGGTTGGTTTTTATGGTCTTCGCGCTCTTCTATCGGAACGAGGAACATATTACAAACCGGGCATCTGCCTTGCTTGAAATAGAGTTTTTCCCCTTCGCATTCCATCGGGCAATAATAGACGGAACTTGGTGAAATCCTTTGATTGGGATGTAGATTGTCGTGACTATGATGATTGTGGTTTTCCATTTTTCTTGAATTGATATTACAAATTTCTGAAAAATAGATGCCAATCAGTTATAAATAAATGGAAAGATATTATATGTTAGTTTTGAAATTTAAAATTTGTTATAAAAATCATTCAATCTTCAATCTTAGATTTTTATCTGGAGATTTATCAGCATTCTTAGCAAAATTTGGTGCCGAAATCCATCTGGTTTTGTTGATGACCAGTTTGAACTGATATTCTTTGCCTTTCTCAAATTGTGATTTTGGAATGGCCAACTCAAAAGTTTGATCATCTTTTCTGGTCATTTGAAATGATTTGTTTTCCGCATTCCAATCGTTAAATGTGCCCGCAACTGCAACGCTTTTTACCAGACTGCTGTCCAGTTTTTTATCGTGTGTGTAAGTGAAAATAACTTTGTTTTCTTCAAGTCGGTAACCGTAAATTTCCTTTTGTTTATGAATCAATAAGTCATTGGCAATGTCAAATGTGGCGTTGCTGAGAATCTCGCCAGTTTCCGGTGCGCTGATGTTGACCATTACAATAATTCCTAAATTCTGCTCGGGAAGCACGGAGAACATCACCTGATTGCCATAAGCTCCGCCGTGTTTGAAAGCATATTTACCGAATTCTGAAACGTAAATTCGGTCCCAAAAATAGCCATACCAATCTTCATTGCTGTTTGTAATGTTTCGTTGTGATTCCTGAACTGTCTTGTTTTGACTGTCTAATTCGAACTTTAAAAATTTCATCAAGTCTCCCAATGTCGATTTGGTTCGCATACCTGAGGAACCCCATAATTGACTTACATAATGAGGCATCAAAACGTGATTGCTATTATAGCCATTGCCTAACTTTTCATTGGCATCTAAAGTAAATTTCGTGTGATTCATATTCAATTTTGACCACAGATTTTTCTTCAACAATTTTTCAACAGGTTCTTCGTAAATGTTTTCGAGCATCAAACCTGCAATCTCCAGACTTGGGTTGCTGTAAAGGTATTTTGTTCCGGGAAGTGTGTCCAGTTTTATGGTCTTCAGGTCACGCAAGAAATCGTTTTTTGAATAATTTTTATTGATTTCTACGAGTTTGAATGTCGTATTGTCATCAAATGTTTTCATAATCTCTCTGTCATCAGGAAAAACACTTGGTATGGCAGATTTATAGGAAATCAAATCTTTGATGGTAACAGGTTTTCCATTGTATTGCAAATTGGGATAATCGCCTTTCAGATATTTTCTGATGTCATCATGCACATTCGCTTTTTTATCCAAAACAGCTTGAGCAAGCAGATAGCCAGTCATCACTTTCGTCACAGATGCGATTTCGAAAAAAGTATTGTCGTTGGCCTTATTGCCTTTTCCTTTATCGATTTCGCCGTAATGTTTTGTGTAGATTTCACCATCTTTTATGATGCCGATGGACACAGAATACGCTTTGGACTTTTCAAATAAAGAATTTGCGTTTTTATCCATTGTGGAATAGATGGAGGTACCCTGATTATTTTTGTTTTGACCAAAAATTGCCGTGTTGATTAGCATCAAGAAGAAAAATATTGTTTTGTCCATTGAGAGTTAAGTTTTACGTAGATTAAGTTTCAATAATCAGACAAACGACAATGGATCTTTATTACATCATTTAATAGTGATTTTGAAAATAAAACCCTTCAGAAATTTCTGAAGGGTTGCTTTTTTTAAATAATTAATATTAATTATTTTCTCGGTTTCAAAGAAAGATTATCCACATAAACTGCTTGATGAACACTGTTCAATAGGACTTTCAAACCGATATGACTATCTTTTTTCAAACTAAGGCTGATTACTTTTTTATCTTTCGCAATGTTTATCGGTTTGGTGATTGAAATGTACGATTTTGGATCCGATGTTTTGCCAACTGAGAAAATCTCCAATGACGTTTCTCCGCCGTTATCTGTAATGTCAAGGCTTAAAGTATAATTTCCAGCCTTTACTTTCGGCGTAATAAGATACATATCCTCCTTTGGGTCTGTCATCGAGTAGAAGATCACTTTTTTCTCACTTGCATAGAGCATGGCCTTTCCTTTTTGAACCGTCCAGCATTTGTCTATGTCTTTCCATGAATCAAAATTTTCTGTGATTGCAGAAACGGTTTTGCATTGCGCATTGACTGTTAAAATTCCTCCTAAAGTTAAAATTCCTCCGAGTATTAGTTTTCTCATTTTTAATTATTTATTATAATGTAAAAATAGTTAAAAAAGCTTTTGTTACAAAGTTTATTTTTAATGAATCTAAATAGGGCTTGAGGTTAATTATGTGTCTTTTGTTTTCCATCTGAAAATCTCCTTCGCATTGAAAACAACCACAGCAATAAATATCAATGAATAAGCACAGATTTGGATAGGATTCAATGGCTCATTGTAAACTGTACTGGCCAAAATGAAAGCAATAATGGGATTGATGTTCAGAATCATCCCGACTTTTGAAGAAGCGATTCCTGTCAAAGCAAACAAATTTAGTAATAATGGGATAATGGTGTACATTATGGCAATAATTTCTACAAAGAAGTAGAACTTAAATTCTGTTGGAGCCGATCCAGAATAAGCTTGGAAAAATGGTAGCAAAATCAAAGCTGAGATGACGATGTGAAAATTCAGGATCAGAAACTTATCGAATTGTTTATTCTGGCTTTGGCAAATCAGATAAGCGGCATAAGTGAAGCCGATCAAACTGCTGTAAAACATATCCAGAATATTGGTGTAAGAAAGCAAAATACATCCCACTAAACTGAGAAATACCGATAGCCATTGGAGTTTGGTCAATTGATCTTTCAGGATAAAATAAGCTAATATTGTCGTAATAATCGGGCAAACGAGATAAGCAACCGATGTCGCCCGAACACTCACGTGATTCATCACATAGATAAATGAAAACCAATTGGCTGTCAATAGAATACTGCTTCCAATATTCAGAATGATGATATTTCTTTTGCTTTTTTTTGATATGGATTTGAAATAATTCAGATTCTGCTTTAATTTTTTCCTTTTGAAAACTAGAGAGACGAGTGACATAATCAACGCACAACTGAAAACCCTGTAAAATAGGATGTCAGAAGATGCATAATTATGTAAAGGTTTCAGTACCAAACTGAATGTGCCCCAAAGAGAAAATGCTAAAATAGCGGCCAGATAATGTTTAAGATTGTTCAAGTCGTTGTTTCGTTTAGAATCAATAAAATTGCTGTGCAAAAGTAGGTATCTTTTAACTGAACTTCTCTATATAATTATCAATTTGCTCAATCTATAATTCCAATTTTATTATCAATACAATCAATGAAAATGCGATTATTCAAGAAGATTTTATTTCCCAGCATTCCTGTCATTCCGGAGAATTTCATCATAGAAAACTGCACATTGGAAAAACCTTCCACATAAGTCACTTGTTTTAACGGAACAGATTGGTTTTTGAATTGGATTTTCTCATTACAATCGGCTGTATAAGTCGTCAGAACATCATTCCAGGACTGTTCTTTTTCGATATCGATTTTTGAATTGGGCGATTTCAGTTTTTGCCATTCTTCTTTGTAGGTCAAAAATTCGTAAGCGCTGGTTCCGGAATCGTAGAGGAATTTTCTTTCTTCATCTTTCAAAATTCCTGAGATAATGATTTTTCTTTTCTTGAATTTAAAATCAAAAAGTTGATTTCTGAACTCTTTTAGAACTTGATTCAGATTGAAAACGACTTTGTTTTCTTTAAAATTAATCATTGTTTTTCGATTTTCCAGGATATCTGCACCAATCGTTCCGATGATTTGGATTGAATCTTTTTCGTCACTTTTTTTAGTTTTAAAAATCTTGAATTGATTCGATGAGATTTCCATATTTCCAACAAAGAAAGATGCTTTTGCCTTTTCATTATTAATTGAGATCTCTCTAATGTTTTTTATCGAATTGGAATAAAATACCGTGTAAGGCGAACCTGTGTCAAATTGAAGATAATAAGTCTCGTGATTTCCAGAAAAATGAATCGGAAGAAGCAAAACGTTTTTATCATTTCCGAGCCAAGTAATCGGAATGTTTCCGCTTTCGTTTTTTACAGTTAAATAATTGTCTTCCGGCGTAAATTTTTGGTCGAAATAAATATATCCGCCAACCAATATTAAAACCGAAATAGCTAAAAATCCTAACGCTAATTTCTTAAAAAGTTTCATTGTCAAATTTTTCTGCAAGATTCGGTT
The DNA here is from genome assembly GCF_900102265.1 of Epilithonimonas hungarica. Taxonomy (GTDB): domain Bacteria; phylum Bacteroidota; class Bacteroidia; order Flavobacteriales; family Weeksellaceae; genus Epilithonimonas; species Epilithonimonas hungarica. The sequence continues at coordinate 1,396,840 of NZ_FNBH01000001.1, forward strand.
TTTGAAATCGAAATTGCTGTGAAAATGATATGACAATTTTACGTCAGTTTTATGACTTAGGTTATAAGAAGTTGTTTTTCAGTTTTATAGAAAGCGTATTGTTTTGGTTGAGACTGATGCCGTTTTTGATGACAATCCAAAGTTTGATGATGATAAATGCAATCAACGGAACTAAAAACAATGGAAATTTGATAGAAAACCAATGCTGAATGAACGGACTTAATATCAAAGAAACTGAAACAAAAAATGCCAAAATAATCTGAACACAAATAATACTTTTTCCCAATTCTCGGTTAGTGGAATCTTTAGTTTTATAGGTCAAAATCGCTGGAAAAATAATTCCACCAAACGGAATGATCAATCCGGATAAAGCAGAAAGATTGATGAGTTTTGCTCTGTCGATTTGAATGCTGTTTTCTTGCTTTGACAACAGATTTTCGGGTTCGGTTTCCAAAGCCTTCGCAATGGCTTTCAAAGTAAAACCTTTGAGATTTTGTCCGGATTCAATTCTTTGAATGGTTCTTAGCGAAAGTCCGGATTTCTCCGCTAGCTCTGTTTGAGTTAGGTTTTTGGCTTCGCGGAGGTTTTTGACTTTGGATTGCATCTTAATTGAATCTATTAATTAAACCTTATCCAAAGCAATCCTTTTTTTCTCCTTAGAATTCAGAAACTGAGTAGGAGAGAAGCCTGTGATTTTCTTGAACTGATTGGAAAGATGCTGAACACTTTTGTAACCTAACTTCTGAGAAATCTCAGTTAGATTAAATTCTTTGTAAAGCAACAATTCTTTTACTTTTTCAATCTTTTGGAGAATGAAATATTGTTCTAAAGTTACATTTTCGTTTTGAGAAAAAAGTTTGGAAATAGAACTGTAATCTCGGTGTAATTCCGAACTCAGAAATTCTGATAAAATAAAATCATCGCCCAGATCTTCTTCGGAAATTTTCTGGATCATCAAGGTTTTGATTTTTCCGATTTGCTTTTTTGAGGAATCTTCCAGGATTTCAAATCCCGTTGATTTGAGTTTCAAATTCAGCATTTCTAGTTCTTTATTAGAAATCTCGTCTTTCGTTTCAACTTCGCCCAATGAAATTTGATCAACCTCAATTTTCAATTCATCAAATATCGATTCGACCGCCAAAATGCAACGATTACAAACCATATTTTTGATAGAGATTTTCATAAATTCAAAATTAAGCAAAATCTATTCATAAAAAAAGCACCACGATTTGTGATGCTTTCTAAGGTTTTATTTTAAATTAATTATTTAATAATCAACTTTGTATTTGATTTTTTACCTTCAGATTGTTGTGTGATGATATAAACGCCTGATTGTAAATTGGTATTGATCTCGTTTTTCCCTTTGTTTACAATAGAAGAGAAAACAACTTTTCCACTAAGGTCTTGGATCACGATATTTCCATTGTTTTCAGTTTCCAGGAAGAAATGGTTTTTGCTTGGGTTAGGATAAACGCTTAATTTTGATCTGGCAACATCAGACACAGCTAATGTTTCAGCACAGTTGTAAGGTTTGAAATTAACCGTATTTGGATTCAGGCTTCCGATAACAGATTGAACCATTGTGTCATTGGAAAGCTCGTCTTCTCTCCAGCAGTTTCCGACAGCATTCACAGTATTAGGTGTGTTGTTGAAAAAAGCAGTTGTGCCTCCGTTGTTTCCATTGTTTTTGAAGACGTTATTTCCGTGGTCTCCATCTGTTCCAAGGTCTATGATGGCGTTACTCAAAACTGTGATTCCCCAAAGATTTCCACGGATTTGATTGTCTCTTACGATGACTTTTTGAGTTCCTGTTAGAGAGATTCCACTTCCACCTAAATTAGGATTGTTTTCCACATTATTATTTTCGATGATATTATTTCGGATAATTCCAGAAGTTCCAGCACCTTGATTCGTAATTCCATAACGGTTATCTCTTATTGTGTTTCCCTCTATTCGGAATCTGTTTGTTCCGCCCAGTAACCCGGAAACCGAAACTCCTCCAGCTCTTAATATTGCTCTGTTTCCTATGATAGTATTGTTGATGACTCTTGTAGAATCTGTGCCTCCAGGTCCCATATTGATTTGAGGATAATTTCCATTGTCAGTGTTATTTCCATAGAAATAATTGTTAATGATGTCTATAGAAACACTTCCTGATGCGCCAGAATTGATTCCTGCTCTAGAGTTTTCTAAAAATTGGGAATTTTTTACAACGTGTCCCGTTCCTTGGAATAATGCCAAAGCAGCACTGCTTGCAAGGCTACCGGTACTACCGCTAAGAGAATTATTATTTCTGTAAAGAATACAATTGTCCATCAAGAATCCCGTTGCAGCAAGTACGCGAACGCCGCCACCATATTCGACTCTGGTGTTTTTCATTTCTGCAACAGAGCCTTCCTCAAAACGGATTCCTCTGTATGGTGCAGTGATATCACTTGCGGTGATTGTAAAATTGGAAGCTGAGGTTTTGTATTCCCCATAAACAAAAATAGCAACTCCGGAATTAATTTTCAATGTTGTATTTTCATCGATAAGAAGTTTGTCCGTTGCAGAAAGTGTAAGGTCAGCTGTCAAATTGTAATCTGTGCCATTTTTGACTAAAACTGAAGGCGCAGCTGCGGATAAACTCGTTAATGTATAACTGGTTCCGTTTCCCGGACTTGTGAATTGAGCGTTCAGAAAAGCGCTGCAAGCCACAAAAAAAAGTGTCATTTTTTTCATAAGCATATAATTTTTCTATTATCAAATGTATTAATGTATTTTTATTTTTAACATAATATATTTGTTAAAATTTTTAATTATGTTTTCAGAAATCATAGCAGGAACAATGCGCTGGGGAATCTGGGGAGCCAATCATTCCCCAAAGCAAGTACAGGAATTGATAGAGGTTTGTCTAGAAGAAGATATCACTACCTTTGACCACGCCGACATCTACGGAGGTCATACAACCGAAGAACTTTTCGGAGATGCGTGGAAAGAAATGAATATTGACAGGGAAAAAGTCCAGTTCATTTCCAAATGTGGGATCATAATGAATTCTGATAAAAAGCCTTCTGCTCTCAAATATTACAATTATAACTCGGGTCATATTCTGAATTGTGTTGATGAAAGCCTACAAAACCTTAAAACCGATTATCTTGATGTTTTGTTGTTACATCGTCCTTCGCCATTGATGGATCCAGAAGAAATTGCCAATACATTCCAAGTTTTAAAGGACAATGGAAAAGTAAGAAACTTCGGAGTGAGTAATTTTTCTGTCTCTCAGTTTGATCTGATCGACCAATATTTTCCATTGATCACAAATCAGATCGAAGTTTCTGTGAACGAGATTTCATCTTTTGATAATGGTGTTTTGGATCAGCTGATGATGAAGGGTCTTCGGCCAACAGCTTGGTCAGTAATGGGAACTTATTTCTCTGAACGATCGGAGCAGAATATCAGAATCAAATCCATAATCGATGATCTTTGTCAGAAATATAATGTAGAGGAGAACCAGATCTTATTGGCATTTATATTAAAACATCCATCAAAGATCATCCCCGTTATCGGAACTTCCAAAGCAGAAACTATCCGGAAGTTGAATGCGTCTTCAATGATTGGTTTGGAAACAATGGATTGGTTCAAGATCTTAGAAGCGGTCATGGGAAAAGAGGTAGATTAATATTTTAATAATTTTAAAATTAAAATACCGATTATTCAAAAATAATTGTACCTTGCACCAAATTATATTTGAAATCAATAATCTTCATTTTTTGTTGTTTTTCCTTATCTATAATTTTAAAACAACGTTTTTATAACTTAATTTTTTTTTTAAAATGAACATTTTTGTTTCAAACATCAATTACGCAACTAGAGAAGATCAATTGCAAGAATTATTCGAAGGTTTTGGAGAAGTTTCTTCTCTTAAGATCATTACTGACAGAGAAACTGGGAGATCAAAGGGATTTGGTTTCGTAGAAATGGGAGACGCTGAAGGACAACAGGCTATCGAAGCGCTTAACCAAAAAGAATTCAATGGGAAAGCTCTAAACGTAACAGAAGCAAGACCAAAAGAAGAAAAACCAAGACGTTCTTTCGATAACAACCGTGGCGGAGGTTACGGCGGTGGAAATAGAGGTGGTGGAAATTACGGAAACGGTGGTGGAAACCGTGGCGGTGGAAGCCGTTGGTAATCAGCTTACCTATAAAATTTAAAAGCAACTCAATTTGAGTTGCTTTTTTTATGACTTTTTCTTTTTCTTCTTTTTGTCTTTGTCTTTCTTTTTCGATTTTTTGCCGGATGTGATCTCTTTGATGAAATCTTGGATCGGGTTTTCTTTTTCAGGATCTGCCTGCAAAGGAACAACCGTTGTTTTTACCTCAAAAAACTGACTGAAGTCATTTGGTCTAACAAGTTTTTCGTCCATCAAGACTTTTAATAGCTCGCTTCCGGAATTGTGGAAATAATTGTCCAGGAATCTTTTTAACACAAATTTTCGGTATTCCATAAACCCAACGGCAGGTTTGTAAAGGTAGATCCTTCCTTGTTTTTCGGTTTTAAGATAATTCTTTTCCACCAATATTTTTAGAAATGTAGAAACTGTATTTTGATGAGGTTTTGGTTCTGGAAAAATATCCATCAGTTCCCGGAAATAGATCGCTTCTTTTTCCCAAACGAGTTTCATTATTTCTTCTTCCGAAGACGTCAAAGGTTGTATTATCATAAAAATTAATTAGAAAATAATAGCTTTTACCATTATCAGATAAATCAAAGATACAAAAATTGCGATTCCACCACCAGAAAGAACTTCTTTTACGGTATGTCTTTTCAAGATAATTCTCGTGATTCCTATTATAATAGCCAGTAGGAACCAAAAGGTCCCGATTGTTGGATTGATCGCAAAAAACAAGGCCGATACATAAATGTTGAGACTTGTATGCATCGAACTTTTGATATAGAAATTACTCATTTGCATTAATATCAATAATATGCAAAGCATCAGAACGGTCCAGTCAATTTCTTTATGAAGAAAGTAATCGACAGCTAGAAAAACAATTGTCGAAATGATAATGAATATATATAAAGAATGTCTTTGCTTTCTGTTGGACACATCCATGTTGGTGTAGTTGCCTTTTTTTACGTTTCTGTAGATCCAAAGTGCGGTTGGGATGATAAGCAGGAGAAGAATTGGCAAGAATTTCTTTGAAGCCTCTTCCCAAGTGTAATTCTGATAACTGTAATAAAAAAAGTAGATGACAAGTGAAACCAATGGATTGAAGAAATTCGAAATGAATTTTGATATATTTAAGATAAAAGTGTTTTTGGTTTCCATTCAGCAAAATTTCGGTTCAATATACAAAATATCGTTTGAAATTCTAATTTTTGGATTTGTCTAATGTTAGTGCAATCGGTTGCATTCAGTTTAAAGCTTTTTTGAGGTGATGATTTTATTCATCAAAAAATATGATAATATGCATACAATAAAGAAAGATTTTTTTTCTTATTTTTGCTACATATTTCGAAATTACAATGAAAGAATTTTCTAAAGAAGTGTACCTTAAGTGGTACGAAGAAATGACGATGTGGAGAAGGTTTGAAGACAAATGCCGTTCTCTTTACTTAAAACAAAAGATCAGAGGTTTTTTACATCTATATAACGGTCAGGAAGCGATTCCTGCAGGTTTTACCCATGCAATGGACATGTCCAAGGACAGTATGATCACGGCGTACAGATGCCACATCCATCCAATGGCAATGGGAGTAGATCCTAAAAGAATTATGGCAGAACTTTGCGGAAAAGCAACTGGTACATCTCAAGGTATGGGTGGGTCTATGCACATTTTCAGCAAAGAACACCGTTTCTACGGAGGTCACGGTATCGTAGGCGGACAGATTCCTTTGGGAGCCGGTATTGCTTTCGCTGACAAATATTTTGACAGAAAAGCGGTCAACATCTGTTTTATGGGAGATGGAGCAGTTCGTCAAGGTTCACTTCACGAGACTTTCAATATGGCAATGAACTGGAAACTTCCTGTAGTTTTCGTTTGTGAGAACAACGGTTACGCAATGGGAACCTCTGTTAAAAGAACTGCCAATCACGAAGATATCTATAAATTAGGATTAGGTTACGAAATGCCTTGTCTTCCTGTAGATGCAATGGATCCGGAAAAAGTTGCTGAGGCAGCTTACGAGGCCATCGAAAGAGCCAGAAGAGGAGATGGGCCAACTTTCATAGAAGCAAGAACTTACCGTTACAGAGGCCACTCTATGTCAGATGCTGAACCTTATAGAACGAAAGAGGAAGTTGCTCAATACAAATTGGAAGATCCTATCGAGATCGTAAAACACAGGATATTAGAAAATTCTTGGGCGACTGAACAAGAGTTGGAAGCTATCGATGAGAAATCAAGAGAGTTTGTGGAAGAATGTATCGATTTTATGGAAAATTCTCCATATCCGGATGCAAATCTTCTTTACGATTATGTATACTCAACTCCTGATTATCCATTCATCAACAAATTAGAAAATAATTAATAACGATTTGGTGATGTGAGGATATGTAAATTGCTAATCTATTTTTACCAGTTATCTCACCGCATCATCTCATTATCAAATTAACATATCAAAAATTATGGCAGAAGTAATTACTATGCCCCGTTTATCGGATACGATGACGGAAGGTAAAGTTTCAAAATGGCACAAAAAGGTAGGTGACGCCGTAAAAGAAGGCGACATCCTTGCAGAGATCGAAACTGATAAAGCTGTTCAGGATTTTGAATCAGAACTGAATGGTACACTATTATATGTCGGAGTAGAAGAAGGAGGACAAGCGCCTGTAGATTCTGTTCTGGCAATTATCGGTAAAGAAGGAGAAGATGTTTCTGCTCTTATCGGTGGCGGTGCAAAAACTGAAGAAAAGAAATCTGAAGAAGAATCCAAAACTCAAGGCGAATCTACATCTGTGGAAACAGCTGACGAAGGTTCAGCTGATATTCCTGATGGCGTAGAAGTAATCACTATGCCTCGTCTTTCTGATACAATGACAGAAGGAAAAGTTGCCAAATGGCACAAGAATGTTGGTGATGTTGTAAAAGAAGGAGATATCCTTGCAGAAATTGAAACGGATAAAGCAGTTCAGGATTTTGAATCAGAATTCAATGGGACATTATTATTCCAAGGTGTTGGGGAAGGTGAAGCTGCTGAGGTTGATAAGATTTTAGCAATCATCGGACCTGCGGGAACTGATGTTTCTGCGGTTGTTTCCGGCGGTGGCAAAAAAACGGCATCTCCGAAAGCTGAAGCTAAATCTGAAACCAAAACAGAAGATAAAAAAGAAGCAGCGCCAGTTGCTGCATCTTCTACAGGTGATAGAATTGCAATTTCTCCTTTAGCTAAGAAAATAGCTCAGGATAAAGGAATTGATTTCGCTTCAATTAAAGGTTCTGGGGAAAACGGTAGAATTGTGAAAAAAGATGTTGAGAACTATCAACCGTCTGCACAACCTGCTGTTGCATCTGCTTCCAAAGCTGCTCCTGCTCAGCCAAGCGTAGCGTTTACTCCAGGTGAAGATTCTGAAACGCCTAACTCTCAAATGAGAAACATCATCGCTAAGAGACTTGCTGAAAGTAAGTTCACTGCGCCACATTATTATCTGACGGTGGAAATCAATATGGATAAAGCGATCGAAGCTAGAAAAGAGATGAACTCTGTTCCAGATACGAAAGTTTCTTTCAACGATATGGTGATCAAGGCGGTTGCTGTAGCATTAAGAAAGCATCCACAAGTAAATTCTTCTTGGGCTGGCGACAAAATCGTTCACCATGGTAACATCAATGTTGGTGTAGCGGTTGCTGTTCCGGACGGATTGGTAGTTCCTGTATTGAAAAATACAGATTATATGAACTATAACGAAATCTCTGCCGCGGTAAAAGATATGGCTGGAAGAGCGAAAACTAAAGCGCTTAAAGCTAATGAAATGGAAGGTTCTACTTTCTCTGTTTCTAATCTTGGAATGTTCGGAATTGAGACATTTACATCCATTATCAATCAACCGAATTCTGCCATCTTATCTGTAGGTGCAATCATCGAAAAACCAATTGTTAAAAATGGACAGATCGTAGTTGGAAATACAATGAAGTTATCACTGGCTTGTGACCACAGAGTAATTGATGGGGCAACAGGCGCTCAGTTCTTACAAACATTGAGAACTTATCTGGAAAGCCCGTTGACGCTTTTACTAGGATAGAAAACTTATTCGAAATATTATTTATAAAACCTTTCAACTTGTTGGAAGGTTTTTTGTTTTTTGAAATCTAAATATGATATTATTAATAAATATTCAATTTGTTCCTGATCATAAAAAAAATTACAGAAGCGGAATTGTTCTTCCACATTCTGTAATCTAATAATGAACGGATATTTATATTTGTTTATGGTTTCCAGAAGGCCCACATACTTCCATCATAGACAGATAGCAGGTGATTAAAAGTGTCGTAAGCCATCATTCCCGGAGCTGGGTTTATGATGTAAAGATGTGGACTGGCCATTTTTGGTAAGACCATTACCTTATCAGTATCTGTAAGAACAAGAATTCCTGATGTGGTATCCGTAGCTCCGTTTGTTCCGATACTGACTTTTGCGGAGACACTTTCTGTTAAAGGATTTTGTATCGTAAGATCCACAGTTCCGGTATTATTTTTACTTAGATCAAACCAGGAAGAATTTTTCCTGTATTTGACCTTTTTATCAGAAGTATCAAATATGATAGTTCCATCTACAGCTCCTGTCACTGCTGTTGTAGATGTTACCCAGGGCAGGATTATTCCTTTGTTACCATTTCCGAATTCTAAAGAGACAGACGAATTGGTAACCGCTGTCTTTCCTATTGCTACCTGAGAGAAAATGAACATAGGGGATAAGGCAAATATTATTGTGAATATATTTTTCATTTTAAAATTCTTTAAAGACAATTGATTAGTTTGATGGGCAGGTTGGCGTGTTAAGGCAAGTCCAGCCAGCACTCGTTCCTGTGGTATTTACCTGTAGACAATTTAATGTAATATTATAAACGATCATTCCTTCTATAATGTTAGTAGCGGGAATCGCAGATATCTGTGCCGATGTAAGCCTATTGATCACCAGACCTTTTGTTTTTGCTTCAAGGGCTATCCATGCGCCCTTTCTTATCATTGGCCAATTATTTCCTGTTGTGTCATTTCCTGCTCTATTCAATGAAGTGATACCAATTTCGGTCTGTAAAGCAGTTCCGGAGGTTGTCGCAGGTCTATAACAGACAGTCTGCGTGTCAGTATCGCTAGCAGTGTTATTTGCCAAATTTGGGTCAGTGATGTTGGTTGGAGGATTTACAGTTACGGTATTTGTGAGATTTCCATTTAAATTAAAAGGAATATTAATTAATACAGTATAAGTTATGGTGCCTCCAACAGGAATACCTACCTGATCATTTATAGCACCGGTTCGTGTTCCTGATACTGTTGTTGTGGAACCGTTGGAAGCAACTACTGTATAGCTTACATTGGCCTCAGGAATTCCTGATGGAACAGGATCTGTAACGATAGCCCCCAACACACCGAAAGGTCCATTGTTTTTTACAGTGACAGTGTAAGTAGTAGTTGTACCGGAAGCGTAAGTGGTAGTGCCGTCACTTTTCGTCACCTCAAGATCAGCATTAAAGGTAATTGGCATCGTAACACAATGAGCCCCATCGTTATTATTGTTTGGAGGTGCGCCGGAGATCAGGATCCTTTCACCTGTTGTAAGATTGAATTGATAGAATCCTCCATCATTCCTTACACCGAAGACTTCACCCGTACTGGAAGTGTACATTGCACCATAATGGGCTTCTGTATAAGTGCCTCCAATGTTGTTAACGACTCCCGTATTAGGATTGATCGAGACAAGCTGTCGGGTAGTACCTGAGTTGGTGAAACCGTTTACTCCATAAAGTAATCCTGTTGTAATGCTGTAGCCCATATCAGGAATATAGCCTATAGCAACAGTGTTATTTGGATATTTTAATGAAATAGCAGTGGCTGTCTTTGTTGTAAGATTGATCTTATATATTGTACTGGTACCTGCTGTAACATTGGCCATTACATAATAGTTTCCTGCATTATCAATTTCTCCGGAGAAATAATTGGCTACGGGTAAATTTGTGACAGCACCTAAATTTGTGAGGGTGCCATCTGGATTAATAACCAATAAGATATTGGAGCCACCAGATCCTTGCTGTATAGCATAGAGTTTTCCATCAATAGGATTGAGCCCTATGGAATTGTAATTAACGGAAGCTGCTGAACCTATCGCAGTGTAAGTAAAAGGATTAGTATCAGTACCTATCTTATAAAGAGTATTAAGTTGGGATAGATACATATTGTTGTTACATCCAAAGACTGTTGCAGTAGATTTAATGCTTTCAGAACAGATACCCAGAATACTTCCGTAATGTCCGCCTAACCCACTCATATTAAGGGTGGTAAATGGAGTAGGTGCGGTCAAACGAAAAATACCACCGCCACCTGCTCCCAGAGTGCCCTCCGGTGCGCCTGCCCCTGAGAAGATACTATTTCCCGATATGGTCGTATAACAATTGGTTGTAGAGCCGATAGAAATAGTTCCGCCATTGGACGTGAAATAGAATTTCTCATTAATGGTTCCTCCTGCAGCGGCGATTATGATGATAATGTCATTTACAGGTTTGGAAAAGGTAAGGGTTGTTGCCCAAGGGCCATTGTCCGCATTTGGAGACCAGTTGTTGTTTCCGACTAAAAGAGCGTTTGCGGATGTCGTAATAGCACTATTGCAATCATTGGTGTATGTTCCGGGATATGCTGTTACATAACCTGTGGATACAGACGTTATTGTGATTCCATTGATTAGAGTTGTGCCATTAGGTGTGATATTCGCAGTTCCACCGGAACAGGTCTGGCCTTTCGCGATCCCTGCCAGAGTAATCAGTAAAAAGGAAATTAAAGATATTGTCTTTAATTTTAAATCATAATTTTTAAGTCCCATTTTTTAATAATTATATCTTTTTATCATTCAATTTAGTTTCGAATTTGAAAAAGAAGTCCTAAAGTATTTCCAAGGTTATCAGGAATATTAGGACTTCCAGAATCTCATCATTTGTGAATTTTCATCATTTTCAGTTGTTTTTAGAATCGGAATATGTTGTAATTGAAATACTCTATCGAGCTTTGAAACTCCTCTTTGAAAAACAGGTGCAAATGAATAAAGAATGGACCATGATTCAAAAAAAACACATGTTACATAGATGTTACATGTGTTTAAGATTCTGATAATCAGTATTGAGTGTGGATGTCGTGGTGCGACTTAAATCTGGGTGAAATTATCAATGATTTAACAAGCTGGCATATGTCCATACTAAAGATTACAAAAAATCATTTTGTTTTTCGCAGACATAAAACGGGGAAATTGGACTGAGATATTTTAGAAATTATCCAGCTCTTGCATCCAAAGATTGAAATCCTTGTCAGATGGGATATTATATTTTTTCCGGATACGGTGTTTGCGCAATTGTACCGCTGCTATGGTAACAAAAGTAAAATCAGCAATTTCTTTGGTAGAGAAATTAAGAAAAGCCAGTCCATAGAAATGCAATTCCGAGTTGCTGACTTTCGGGTTGATGGACTTGATGTTTTTGATAAAATTAGGATATACTTCCTGGAAAAGAACAATGAATTCCGGACTGTTGTTTTTGGCAAGATCGATCAGTTCTGCCAGTTGACTTTCTTCTGCTTTGCGATTCAGGTCATCCCTTTGTCTCTCCAGTTCGGATTTTTCGACAAGCAAAATTTCTTTCTGTTGAAGAACCGCATTTTTCTTCTGTTTGGTTTTTTTAATAATGATATAAAAGGATAGCCCTAAAATTGTTAAAAATAGAATCAAAAAAATGATCCATTTATTTCTGGTTTCTATTTTTTCATTTTTCTTTTCCTGATCGTGGAGAATACTGTTTATAGTTTCTTTGAGGCCATCATTTTTCTTTTCTTTTAATTGGTCACTATATTTTTCAGACTGCTGTCTGTAATTTTTCTCTTCTTTTTTATTACCCAGAAGGGCATAGATATCTGCGAGTTTAGAAGAGGTGCTGATGACACAAAATATGTCCTCAATCTTCATTGAGTCAATTTCAGATAAGGTTTTCTGAAAAGCTGCAATAGATTTTTGATAATCCTTGGTGTTGAAGTAATAATAGCCCTGAAGTTCGTAGGCAACATATCTGTAGGTCAGGTTTTCAAAAATTCTGGCTTCTTCGAATGCTTTTGACATATATACTTTGGCGGAGTCATACTGTTTCAGCCCCATACATATGTACGATTTTCTTATATAAGTGTTCATTGCTTCACCTAACTTGACTTTTCTACCAATCTTTAATGCCTTATCTATATATTGATTGGCCATCTTGTAATTGTTGTCCTTTTCAAATCTGTAAGCATAATAGAAATAACCTTTCACAAGGTCTTGCTTAGCATCAGCAGTAGGTATTTTTTCAAGGATTTCTATATATTTATTCAAAGCATCCAGGGCAAGATCATCCAAGCCTAATACATTATAGTTGACGTATTTGATTTCTAATATTTTAGTTTTAAGAATATTATCATCTACTGTTGTTTTCTTCTCCAGATTAGAAATTTGAGATAGACTTTCTTTATAATTGTCAAGAACATATAATTCATAGGCAAGGCTTATAGTACTTTTAATGATCAAAGTATTGTCACCCGATTCTTCTGAAATATCATAAGCTTTTTTTGCATATCTCAGAGACTTTATCCCATCTTCATACCTGCTCAGTTCAGAAAGCCTAAGGAGAGAATCGACATCTTTTGCGCGTTTTTGTTGAGCACTCCCTTGGGAGAAAATGATTGATGTGAAAAGAATGATTATAATTTTCTTCAACATAGACTATTTGAAATCTTTAATTATGGGTACGATATTTTTGCAGTTTTATTGCTGTTATTGTCATGAAAACCATATCGGCAATTTCTTTCGTCAAAAAAATTAAGAAAGCCAGACCACTTAAAAATAGTTTGGAATTCCTGACACTGGGTTTTTATGACAGATGATATATAATGTAAAAGAAATAGTTATTGGCCAATACATTATTTTGTAAAAGTATAAAAAATATATATTGACTTTGGTATACCTGAAATTTCAAGATCCCCCTTCAAAAATTTTGAAGAGGGATCTTGAAAAATTACCTAAGAAAAAAGAGCGTTAATTATGGTGTGAGGTCTCTTTGATTCTCAATTATGATATCTTGTAGTGATTGCTGAAGGTGATCAAGCTTATTCCTGCTATAGCCATAGACCGGGTATTGTTTGATTATGTTCCGTTTTTTGGTCTTAATTTCAATATATAATATTTTTATCCAGAATTGCTTTTTTATATAGAAACGGCATAATTTATAATTGGGAAATTCTGCAACTGGAAAATGGATCTTTCTATCAAAAGGATGATATTGCTTGATGGATATAACATGACCGGAACAATCAAATTCCAGGCATCTGATATGTGTTATAATAAGCACGATGCTGATTATCAGATATAATACAAGGATGTGCGGGAACAGGTCTAAGGATCCACAAAATAACAGAACAAGGTATCCGACAATAATTATAAAAAGAACTATAAGAATCAGGATGCTAAAACGATAGACATATTTTTTGTTGCTCAGTCTCATGATCTGTTTTTTATTATCTGTGATATTATTTATTATAAAAAGGGGATTCCAAAGTATAAAAATGTTCATAAGGATATTGTGTTTTTAGAATCAAGTGTTTTGGGAATCCCTTAGATGGTTTTATTGGAATATTTTGGTCTTCTTTTTTTCATTATCTGATGTTTCTGATTTTCGGACGCAAATTCTGTGCAAATAAATAGAAAATGGAAAAAGACTCCCAATAAGAATATGTTACATGGGTATTACATTGCTTTATCTCGTCCGTATTCTTTAATAATAAAAAAGGGATTCCAAAGTATAAAAATGCTCATAAGGATATTGTGTTTTTAGAATCAGGTTTTTTCAGGAATCCCTTAGATGGTATTATAATGTTTTAATGGGTAGTTTGTTAAAACCTCCCTTTTTACAGGGAGGTAAAAAACACAAACTGAGGATCTAACAACCACCAGTTTTCTGTTGCAAAAGTGATGATACAGTATCACACTTTGCGGTTCATTAGTATCGTGGCATACTAACACCTAGTATCGGGTGATACTAAACGCCTGTATAGCCCGATACTACAGACCTGTATATCTTCTATAGTACGCTGAGGGCTTTATCAAATGCTGCTGTCCTGGGTTCTTTCAGCATGATCTTGCCTCCTGCATATTGTGTGATCACTTCCAATCTGTAAGTTCCTGTTTCCAGGTCTGGGATTATCACGATAAGTTCCGAAGGATTGTTGACCACGATATCGCTTACCTCTACCTGTGTTCTTTTCTCATTGGCAGTATTGATGAAGAAGATGCCATTGTCCTTACCATCGCCGGCTATTTTTATCTTGCTTCCCACTATCTTAAGATTACGTCCTGGTGTCAGTAGGTCATTTACCGTTCCGCTCTTCACGTCTGTCACTTGAAGTATGATAGATGAAGCATCTGCCACGCCCAGTATGTTGATCTCTATGTTTGGAATCTCGGCTCTCAGCTTGTCCCCTTGGTTGAACTGGAACAAGATGTTGTGCTTTTCTTTGTTGAAGGTCTCTGTAGGACTGTCGAAGACCCCGCGGATCTGTGTTCCGGCTAAAAAGTAGCCGGTGTTCACAGAATATCCGTCACATAATTGATAGGCAATCTCTTTTAGGAAAAGCTCGGTCGCATGCTCCATGGCAGCAGCTGTTACATCTGCACCACCACGGTTGACCGCTGCTTCGCAGATTTGTTTCACATTGAGGGATCTTTCGCTGGCGGTACGTGCGATATAATCATTAGGATTGTCTTTTGTAAGTGCATTATCATATAGATATGCTTTGATCTTATGTAATATTGCCATGTTTTGTGTATTTAGATTGCAAAATATAAAGATTACAGAAGCGGAATTGGACCGCTTGCTGTAATCAAACTATGAAATGGTGTTTTTCTAAGGTTTCCAGAAAGACCACACCGTGCCATTGTATACTGCCAGCATATGATTGGAGGTGTCATACACCATCATCCCTGCTGCAGGGCTTACAATGTTGAGATGCGGACTGTCAACTTTCGGAAGTACCATTGCTTTGTTGATATCGGTGAGTACCAATATCCCGGGAGTGGTGTCTGTGGCTCCTTCAGCCCCAATGGCAGCCTTAGCAGAAGGACTGTCTGAAAGGTTATCCTGCAGAAAGGTATCTACTGATCCTGTATTGTCTCTGCTTAGGTCAAACCATACGCCGGCTTTTCTGTATTTGACCTTTTTATCCGCAGTGTCGTATATAATAGTGCCGTCTACAGCACCTGTTATGGCAGTGGCAGACGTTACCCAAGGTAATATAAGACCTCTTTTTTCGTTGCCGAATTCTAAAGAGACAGAATTGTTACTAATAGATGGTTTTCCGATAGCCACCTGACAAAAACAAACTGTGGAATAGAAAGCCAATAATATTGTGATTGTATTTTTCATCTTTGAATTAATTATTAATAATTAGTTTAATTTGAAGGACAAGCAGGCGTACTAAGACATGACCATCCTGCAGCTGTACCGGTCGTATTAACCTGTAGGCATTTTAGGTCGGTATTGTAAACAGCCATACCTTCAATTATATCTGCGGCCGGGATGCTGGCAATCTGCGCAGACGTAAGCCTGTTGACAACAAAGCCTTTGGTTTTAGATTCAAGAACGGTCCATGCCCCTTTTCTTACCATTGGCCAATTGCCGCCTGAGGCGGTATTCCCTGCTCTGTTCAGAGAAGTGATCCCATGCTGCGTTTCTAAAACAGTTCCGATGGTTGTTGCGGGCTTGAAGCAAGCACTGGAGCTATCGGTATCGGTAGCTATATTATTAGCTTGATTAGAATCTGTAATATTAGCCGGAGCAGTAACGCTGGCAATATTAACAAGGTCTCCTGTAAAGTCTATCGGAATATTTACCGTAATCGTATAAGTAACCGAACCGTTTACCGGAAGACCCACCAGATCATTGATGGCACCTGTTTGCGTTCCTGAAACACTGGTCGTAGAACCCGGAGATGCCACTGCGGTATAACTTACGTTTGCTGCCGGAATTCCTGCAGGAACCGCATCTTTAACCAATGCATCCACCACACCGTAAGAAGGTCCCAGATTGCTAACGACTACCGTGTAGGTCGTACTGCTTCCCGGAACATACGTTAACGTGTTATCTGTCTTTTCGATTTTTAAATCTGCCGTGAACGTAATAGGACTGGTCACACAATGGGCTCCATCATTTCCACTGCTCTGAGCCGCACCCGATATCAAGACTCTTTCACCGGTGGTCAGGTTAAACTGATAAAAACCTCCGTCATTTCGGATTCCGAATACCTCTCCTGTACTCGAAGTGTACATGGCTCCATAATTAGATTCTGCATATATTGCCCCAATAGGTTTTACCAAGCCTGTAGATGGATTGATAGAGATCAGCTGCCTTTTTCTATTTGCCCCACTATCAATGTTATTGAAGCCATTTACTCCGTATAGTAAACCTGTAGTAATGCTGTAAGACATATCCGGGAGGTAGAGTGCAGCTGCTGTATTATTGGCATATTTTAATGAGATTGAAGTTGCTGTTCTTGTATTGATATTAATTTTGTACATAGTGTTGGTTCCGTTAACATTATTGTCTATTACGTAATAGTTTCCGGAATTATCAATTTCACCTCCGAAATAGTTTGCTGATGGTAATCCTGAAACAACTCCGAGGTTGGTGGTAGAGCCATCGGTATTGATCACCCGCAAATTACTGCTTGATTGCTGCATTCCATACATTTTACCATCCAAAGGATTAAGCCCTATGGCGTTGTAGGCAATGGCTGCATCACCTATTGTTGGATAGGTAAATGGATTAACAGCTGTATTAATAGTATATAGGGTAGTGCTAGATCCGTCCGATTGTGACAAATACATATTGTTGCTGCAGCCAAAAGCCGTGGTAACGGTAACATAAAAATCCTCTACTTCTCCACCTCCTGCTGCGGCAAAAGGTCTTTTGACAGCATCACTATCCAGAGATGTTCTTAGTCTTACATAACTGTTAGCCGGTAAAGTTATTCCCGATGGCGTTGCAAAGTCAATATTATAACTTTTGGTACCGGAATTTGCAGGAACTGTAACTGTGATTCCTGTTTCATTATCATCTAAAAAGTCTCCGTCAGCATTCCAATCGATGAAGGCATTAGCATATGCAACCTTAGATGATGTATTGGTCACTTTGATTGGCAAGCTGTATGTTGAAGATGTAGATAGAATTGTTAAAATAACTGATGATAAGCCATCTTCCTCTGCACCGTCCAGGTTGGCAGCGGCTGAAGGTTGGTTTTGTACTTCTGCATCAGGCGGTAACGCTCCTAAATATAGTCCTGTAAATAACGAGTGTGCTGCGGCAACAGGTATTGCTCTTTCATTCAAATCATAGCTTACCGGGGCATCACCATAATCTCTTTGTACTCCCGAAATATTGACACGGCAAGGGATAACGGTTTCACAACCTATTGATGAGTAAGCCGTCAATACAAAATCTACATAACCATTCGCATAATCCTGCGGATTGATGGTATAGGTCGTTACCGGGTTGGTACTGTTCGCAAAAACGCCATTGGTTCCGGATGACCATTTATAAGAAGCAGCCCCAGAGAAGCTATAGCTAAGATTGATCGTAGTAGCTGTACTGGTAACGGTTGCCGGGCAAGTGCCTCCTGTAAGTACTGGTGCGGCAACTCCGACAACATTAGATGTTACTACTGGTGTTGTTGCAGAATTGTTGTTATACGCAGGATTTATATTGGTCAATTGTGCCTTCAAAGCTGTTGTTCCTACAGCCGCGCCAATATCAAGCTTGAAAGAATTGATACCCGGAGCCAGTGAATAAACTGTAAAGGTTTTTGCACCTGTCGTATTAGTAAATCCTAGATTACCCGGTAAAACAATATTGCTCACATTATAAGGTTCAGAAACATAAAGAGAACCGTTATTCAGATTAAGATTGAGCTGAGTATTATAAATAGCAACCGGATATGGATTGGTAATGGTAAGTGTTGCAGCCGAGAAATCTCCTGCACAAACAGATGTCGGGTTCAAGCTTACTGCAACATCTATAGTATGTGTTGTAGAGCAGAATGCATTATCAAACAGGGTAACATTATCATCCAAATGGTTGGAACCATCAAAACCATCACCTACAGTAGCTGAGTTTTGTGCTGTAAAGTTTTTATCCGGATTGATAATAGGGTTGGAATGTGCCGCATTGGTTTTTGTAGCCTGTACGATGGCATCAAAATCATACGTTCCTCCTGCTGCATTGGTCACATCATAGGTATAAGTATAAGTGGCACAATCCCCGGATGCCAATGGTGCGCATGTTGCGTCAAATTTGAAAACTCTTACCTGTCCTGCGTCTGTGCCTGCTCCATTGTTTTCATATGCGCTACCAGCAACAATTTGTCCATTGGCTGATACTGCCACAAAAAGTCCCCAACGATCTGCTGGCTGCTCCTGAGGGATAGAATTCCTCAAAACCCAAGCACTTCCCACATACTCATATACACGTACTGTTCCGATAGTGGGATTACTAGGTCCACAAACCACCGTATTACCGGAAGATGACAAGGTTACATCAAAACCAAAATAGTCATTACTACCGCCGGTTGTAAGAGTAGCTCCCTTTTGTACCCATTGGCTTGTTGCAGAGTTCCAGGTATAAAGCTTGACAGCACCACCAATTGAGCTGTAAGTATGTGCGCCGGCAGCAAGTGTATTGCCATCATCCGATATATCAATACTAAACCCTAATAATTGATTAGTAACAGTCCCAACTATTGTTTGACCCCGCTGTACCCACTGGGATGTTGCAGCGTTCCAAGCATAAGATTTAAGAAGTCCCTTTCCATTACTTATTATATCACCTCCTGTCAATAAGAAATTTCCATCCGCTGACATGGCAACTCGCGAAAGTAGATCGTTTGTCGTACCAATAATAGGAGCTCCTTTCAATACCCAAGCTGTCCCATTCCATCTGTAAACGGCTACGCCTGAAGTGGTGGAGCTAGCCCCACCTCTTACAACTGCTAAGGTATTTCCATCATCGGAAAGACTAACTGGACCGGTAGATGTACCAAAATTCTCAGAAATATCTAATCCACGCTGTTGCCAGCTTGATCCGTTCCAGTCATAGATTCTTACAACAGGAGAGTATGCTGGGCTTCCAGTTGCGCTAAGATCAGCTATGGCTACCGTATTTCCATTTCCGGACAAATAGGCACTAGACACATCATTACCTGTTATATCTGACCCTTTTTGAACCCAGTCGGTTCCATTATAACTGTAGACTCTGCGATTCGTAAATGAACCAGATAACACGGTTAAACCATCATTAGATAAATAAACACCGTCAGAACCGAAATATTCCCCTGCAAATCCGTCAATATCAGTTCCTAATTGTGTAAATGTATTTCCTATGATATCACAAGTGGGCGATGTACTTCCTGTTAATACAAAGTTGGGTGCTGCAAAAGGCAAAACATTGGTAATATTGGCAGGCTGTGGTCCGCTATTGCATATCTGCACGGTGTATTTCACAATGTCATCACACGCCCCTCCTTCCGAAGTTACTGAAGTATTCAGGATCGCCATATTACACCCTGTACCACTTATTAAGTTGGTTCCTGCTGATAGATTATTTTGAGCATCTTTCTCTGGCGATACAGAAAGTTGAGCCTGACTTATAGAAGAAGATACAGGCACCTGATTTCCGGCTGTATTCCCGTTATAATTAACCAAAGCAAATACGGTCTGTGCTGTTTTCAGGTTCGGTATGTTAATCCCGGTAATGGTTCCGGAAAAAGATGATCCTGCGGCTATATTTACTGTGCCTGCATTATAAACGCCCAATAAATTAGTCCCGGGTATATGCGGGTCTGCATCATATAAGGATATATAGAGATTCCCTGAAAAGGCAACATTCCCTATATTGTTTGCTACATAATTGAGACTGTATTCTGGTGTTGTTGTACAGTTTTTCACTGTAAAATTGGATAGGCTGACTGTTAAGTCCGGCATTGGAGTAGGAGGAACATAAGTACACGCCTGTGCTGCCAACTGTTTTGCACGTGCGATAACATTCGTTGACAAAGACTGGTAATCTACTGCACTGAAATAACCTCCTGGTGAAGCAACCAATGGTAATGTCTGATCAGGCACCGCATCATCTATTGCCATAACAATGACACTGAAGCCTTTGCTTTTAAGTAAAGCAGCAGTAGTAAGAATAGACTGAGGTATTTGTGAAGGATAAGCATCCGTTAAAATAATCATTACCTGAGCTACATTACGGCCTGGAATCTGGGGTAAACCAGCAACAATACTTGCCGCACTCATTCCGTAACCTACGTTGGTACCTCCATTCAAAATTCTCGGAGCATTTTCATAGCTTACAATATCGCTCAACAGGGTTGTATAATTGTTGGTAGAGCCGGGAAAATCATATTGCCGATACTCGTTGGTATTAGAAAAATCTCCTATGGCTATTCTTGTCTGGTTGGTTGCTGTGCCCAATGGTGACATTTCTATAGCCAATCGGGATATGAATTGTTTACTCTGGCTATATTCCCGAGCGTCTACAGAGCCGGAATTGTCGTTCAATATAAATATATCGGCTCCGCATTGTGCAGATAGCGTTTGGATACATAAAATCAGTAGACTTACAATCCATGATCGCATTTTAATATCGGGTAGATATTTTTGATCTTTTGTTTGTTTTTTTATCAACATATGTTTGTGTTAAAAATTATCATTTGTATTCACTTATCATTTAATAATATTTTAAATTGATATTGTACTCTTTCTAAGGTGTATATAAAGTTTAAAATATTCACAGTTGTCTAAAGCATTTTAAAAGTTTTGAATAATGACCTTATTTATTCTTGCAGTTATAACAGAATGGTAGGTAAACTTTAAATTGCTTTCATAGGAAATAAATCGCCTGAAATATGGCAACGTAATTGTAAGAGAGTTTAAGCTAATGGCGGAGGTCTGCAAAAAAGCAAATTACCCTTTAAGGAAATGATCAGCGTGAAAATATGGCTCAGAAGTTCCTTTGTAAAATACAGGCACGGTCGTCCGGGTATTATTGGAGTTTCGGGTAAGGTAAAGTTGAAATATTGTCCGCCGGTATTGGCACATTTGCAATTCAAAACTGATCTGGCTTCCGATAAGCATTGACTCGGTAAAGGATTTACAAATGTTTCGGGCTTTGCAGATATCTTGTGAAACTGCTCATTCCGGGCTTTGTTTTCTGATAGCTTTGAAGAATGGACGTTTTTTATCTTCTGTTTATGAAGCTCTGTCAGTTTTACGATCACCTTTGTAGCTTCCAGCTGATTTTCCGGATCATACAGGATGGCATCGTGAGTAATGAAGATGAATGCTTTATCTGTATTTGAAACCGAGATATTTTCTTTTGATTTCAAAGAATCGGCAGATAGATATGTTTTTGCCGGGATATTATTATTTGTACGTGCAGAATCAGGAATGATTCCCTCTTCAGTCGGTACAGCAGAGTAGCCCGACGTGAAGAGGAAAAGCAGTAAGATCTTAAGATTACTGAATGTGGGAATCTTAAAATAAGATACCATATCCCTTTTTCTCATCATTTGTGTTTTTTCAATTGTGTGCTTGTTTTGAAGAAGTCGTTATTGCCACCTCACCAAACAGGGACAAAATTGAAATAATACTGAAATGCACACAAAAAAAGAGACCCTATATGCATCCTATGTTTTCGTAAGTATTTGATTTTTAGATGTTAAAATGATTGATGAAAATCAAAAGGATATTTGTATAGTTGTTTGATAAGTTTCGGGAATTTTAATTTTTTGAGGTCTTAGATTTTGTTGATCCAGATATAAAGGTCTTCATCAGACGGGATGTTGAATTTTTTCCTGATGCGGCTTTTTCTAGCCTGCACAGCTTTTTCTGTAACGAAAGTATAATTGGCTATCTCTTTGGTAGAGAAATTGAGCTTGAGATAGGCGCAGAATGCAAATTCGGAATTAATTAAATCCGGGTTCAAAGAGATAAGTTTTTCACAAAAATCAGGATAGACCTCCTTGAAGCGGGTAAGGAAATATGGAGAATTGGTTTTTGCCAATTGGATGACTTCATCAAACGAGTCATTCACCTTATATTCTAGGTTTTTCTTTTCGATTTCTTTTTGTATGATCTCTTTCTGCTGAATTTTTATGATCTTTTCTTTTTCCTTTTTATTTCTTTTATATAAAAAATAACCTAATGACAGAAAAATGACAGCTGATAAAGATATTATAATTAATATATTATGATTTTTGGTTTCAATTTCTTCCTTTTCAATTTCTTTTTCTTTTATCAGTTTGTCAACGGAAAAGTTTAGGGCTATTTTATCGGCCGAACTTAGACTATCATTAAGAATGGTGTATTTTTTTAGATATTCTACAGATTTATCTTCCTGATTCAGTGATTTATAAGTTTTAGAAATTGTTTGGTATATATCTCTAATATCAATATGAGATTTAATCTTTTTCGAAATTTCTAGGCTTTCAAAATAATATTTAAGAGCTTCATTATAATTCTTTTGTTTGGAATATAAATCACCCCAGGCTTGAATTACCGCTGATTTTTGATAAGGACTGTAATTCTGAGAGAGTTGGTTGCCTAATTTTAGATAGTATATAGCAGAATCCATTTTTTTTGGATCATTATTGATATAATGTAAGGCCAGATTGGATGCAGTAATGGCATCTGGTTCAATCTTGAAAGCTTTTTCAAAATATATTTTGCTAGAGTCTGATTCTTTTAAATATTTCAAATTATCGGCTTTACATGCATATACATATACAGAATTGTTTTTTCTATCTATTGGATTGGATATTTTTTTATTTGAGATTATTGCTTTATTATAATATTGGTTTGAAGTGTCATATAATCCTATAAAATGATATACCTTGCCAAATTCTGTATAAAGTTCTGTTGCTAATGAGTAATCTTTTATTTTAGTCAATTCTTTTTCAGCAATTTCCAGATATTTCAAGCTTTCACTATAGTAATTGATCGTGCATAAAAAATTTCCAATATCAATATAACCCACTACAACCCCTTTTTGAAAATTTAGTTTTCTGCATTGGTTTATAAGTTTCAGTGTTGATTCTATTCCCTCTTTAAATTTTCCGGAATCATGGGTGTTGTTATAATTATCCATAAGTGCCTGATCAATGTCAGGATAGGTTTTTCTTTGCCCATTAACACGCACCGACAACAACATTAAAATAAATAAAATAGAAAGGTAACTATAAATAGAATTTCTTATTTTATGGTTTTTGTTCATCATTTTGTGGGATTAATGTTAACAAATTTAATATTTTGTTATGATAATTTTGAATTTAATTTCTATTATAAAAAAAATGAATCAAAGCTAATACAAATCATCTGTATTAATTATTGGTTATTTCTTATTTGGTTATATTTGTGCCGTGAAAAAGCTGGGATATTTATTAGTTCTTTTAGGGAGTCTGACGTCTGCTCAGGACCATCTTTCTGGTTTTAATATGATGTCTTTTACTTATAAAGCGACCCCGAAATGGATGGCTTACGTGGAACTGCAGACGAGGGCCAGACGTGATTATACAGTAATTGATTATTACGAGACAAAAGGAGGAATTGGTTATAATATTACTAAAAACAATCAGGCTTTTGTAGGGCTCGGTAGGTATGGGACTTATGAGAAAATGAAGATCTCTCAGGAGGAATTCAGGCTTTGGCTGCAATATACTTTTACGCAGAGATTTGGGCGACTGAAGCTAGATCACAGAGGAAGGGCGGAACATCGTTTTTTCTACGCCAGCCAAACCGGAGAACATACGGAAGCGAACCGTTTCCGGTACAGATTGAGTGGAACTT
This sequence comes from Epilithonimonas hungarica, assembly GCF_900102265.1. Lineage (GTDB taxonomy): Bacteria > Bacteroidota > Bacteroidia > Flavobacteriales > Weeksellaceae > Epilithonimonas > Epilithonimonas hungarica. Next base: position 1,420,934 of record NZ_FNBH01000001.1, read on the forward strand.
TGCCTATAAATAAAGATAAAGTGCAGGAAGAGACATTCTTTGTGAATGCTTTTGAGGAGTTATTCTTTGGCTCGAGAGAACCGAACTTCAAAAGAAACCGAACTTTTGCAGGCTTTGGTTACCAGTTCAATCATACGTTGTCTGCAACTACAGGTTATATGTTCCAGCGGGAGTTTTCTACAAAAGGTAATGATAATTTCCATTTTCTTTACTTTTCTCTGAATTTCACAATCGATGGAACGGATGACGAGAAGGATATCGTGATCCCAATGGTGGATTAGAAAACTCTCGCAGATTTAGCAGATAAAGCAAATTTAAAATCTGCTGAATTAGCTAAATCTGCGAGAGTGATTTTAATACTTTTCAGAAAGATAGAGGTAAGCTTTCAGATATTTGTTAAAGCGTTTCAAATCTTTTTCCTGTAATAACTCTGTACATCTGGTCAGATCCATATTGTCCCTCAGGTCATTCAGTTTTACAGCAATGGCAAGTGGACTTGTTTCTATCCTTGCGATGAATGCGTCGTAATCCAGATGTTCTTCTTCTCGTTTTGTAAGACATTCGATAGCCTCAAGGATATATTCTGGGAAACCCTTCTCACGCAAATATTCTATTGGAAAGTCAGGATTGTCTTCCACAACATCGTGGAGAATACCTACAATCTTTTCATCAATGGTTTTGCCGGCATTCATCACTCGGAAAACATGTCCTAAGTATGGTGCATTATATTTGTCAGTTTGTTTTTTATGGGCTTTGGTAGCAATTTTTATGGCTTTGTAGAGGAGTTCGTGCGTCGACATTTATTTTTTTTGTTTTTATTTTTATTGAACAAATGTAAATACTGAAAGTATAGAAAGCAATATCAAAACTACTTTTTTCATTGATTAAATTTTAAATTGAAAATAAAAAAAACCTTAACTAATTATGTTAAGATTTTATTAAAAATATAGTTTTTAGTACTATCTTCCTTTAAGTTCATCTAAAAGTCTTTCTAAGGAATTGAGGTCAGAAATCAAAACCTCTCTCGCTTTCGCACCATTGAAACCGCCCACAACGCCAGCAGCCTCCAATTGGTCCATGATTCTTCCGGCTCTGTTATATCCTAATTTCAGTTGTCTTTGTAACATAGATGTTGAACCTTGCTGTGTAGAAACCACTATTCTCGCACCTTCTTCAAACAATGCATCTTTTTCATTCGGGTCAAATGCCCCAACAGTTGAAGCGGCATCTTCTCCAGAATATTCAGGAAGAAGATAAGCGTCAGAATATCCTTTTTGCTCTCCAACGAATTCCGCAATTCTTTCCACTTCCGGTGTATCTACAAATGCACATTGAAGACGAGTCAGATCATTTCCGTTGAAATAAAGCATATCGCCTTTTCCAACCAATTGCTCTGCTCCAGGCGAATCTAAAATAGTTTTGGAATCCACTCCGGAAATCACTCGGAAAGCAACTCTCGCAGGGAAGTTTGCTTTGATCATACCAGTAATTACGTTAACTGAAGGTCTTTGCGTGGCAACAATTAAATGAATTCCAATTGCTCTCGCTAACTGCGCCAATCGCGCAATCGGATGTTCCACTTCTTTTCCAGCGGTCATAATAAGGTCTGCAAATTCGTCCACAACCAGAACGATATAAGGCAGATATCTGTGTCCGTTTTCAGGATTCAGTTTTCTTTGAGCGAATTTGGCGTTGTATTCTTTTATGTTTTTACAGAACGCATTTTTCAGCAATTCGTAACGGTCATCCATTTCGATACAAAGTGAGTTCAGTGTGTTGATCACTTTTGCATTATCTGTGATGATTGCATCTTCTGTATCAGGCAATTTTGCTAAATAATGTCTTTCTATTTTTGAGTAAAGTGACAATTCCACTTTTTTCGGGTCAACCATTACGAATTTCAATTCGCTTGGATGTTTTTTATAAATCAAAGAAGTTAAAATCGCATTGATACCAACCGATTTTCCTTGCCCTGTTGCTCCTGCCATCAAAAGGTGAGGCATTTTTGCAAGGTCAGCCACGAAAACTTCGTTAGAGATAGTTCTTCCGAAAACGATTGGCAGATCCATATCGGCTGATTGGAATTTCGGAGATGCCACAACCGAACGCATAGAGACCATTGTCGGATTTTTTCTAGGAACTTCGATTCCAATGGTTCCTTTTCCTGGCATTGGTGCGATGATTCTGATTCCAAGTGCGGAAAGATTCAGCGCAATATCATCCTGTAATTTTTTGATTGCTGCAACGCGGATTCCGGCTTCCGGTACAATTTCGTAAAGTGTAACAGTTGGGCCGATCGTCGCTTTGATTTCGGAAATTCCGACATTGAAAGTTTTTAATAAACCAACAATCCTGTTTTTATTTTCTTCAAGTTCATCTTTATTGATTGTGATTTCCTCGTTTCCGTAATCTTTCAGTAATTCAACAGAAGGCATCTGGAATTTTGCCAAGTCCAATTTATGGTCATACAAACCGTGTTTGCTGACAAGGTCATCAGATTTTTGCTGTTCGGCGGTTATCGGGAAATCTTCATCTTTTTTTATTTCTACATTGAAGGCAAAATCATCCTCCGTTTTTACAGCCGGAGTTTCCACAATTGGTCTTTGATGTTGAGATGGAGTAGAAGATAATACAATGGGTTCAGGAGCAGATTCTTTAATTGGTTCTTTGATTTCTTCCTTGAAAGAAGTTTGATTCGGGGTTTTTATTGGTTCGAAGTCCTGAGTGACCTTAATATTACTGAAATCATTATCCGTTTTTATAGGCTTTTCTTTCCCCGCAAACTTTTCAGGGATAATTTCTTTTTCCAGTTCTTCGTCTGCTTCAAATTCTTCATCAGAATCTGGCATCAGATTTTTAAGTCTTCCGAATGTGTTGTCATTGATGTCATTCAATTTATTTTTGATAGAACTTGGCCTTAGATTGAATTCCAGGACAAAATACAAAGCAAAACTTACCAAAAGAACCAGCCAAAGTCCCACAGAACCGATATAAGATTTCAGATAATCCATGATCTGATAACCATAAACACCGCCAAGAACGCCTTCTCCATTGGTCACAGCTCCAAAGAAAATCGGAGTCCAGCAAATGAAAAATAAACTGTGGGAAATAGTTTTCCAAGGTTTGAAATAATTCTTCTTGAAAATCAATGTTCCAAAAACAAAACACAAAAATGCCACCACAAAAGCCGCAACGCCAATACTTTCAAAAATGAAGAGGTTTCCCAGCCAATCTCCGATTTTCCCAAACAGATTGGAAGATTGTACTGTTTTGTCAGCCATTGTGCCGGCTTGGCTTTGGTCTGCTTTCCAGTTCATCAGATAAGAGACGAAAGAAAGTGTCAAAACAATTGATAATATGATGAGCGAAACACCCGAGATTATCCTTGGCTTTGAGATGATTTTGCTGGAGTTTGAGGTCGTATTTTGTTCGTTGTTCATTTTCAAAAAAGGTCAATAGATGCAAATTTAATGTTTTTTCTCACTGATGTAAATTGTTGAGAGTTATTTTTAATTTTTCTTAAAATTATATGGATTTTTAGCACTCTAATTATCAGTTTTAAAAGGCTTATTAAGAACGTTTAAAAATAACGTTTAAGCCTTCCAAAATGACAAAAAACAGTTTTTTTTGATGTCGTTGTGGTTTATCATCCTTATTTTTGTGGATTATTAAATTTCAGAATGAAAAAGATCCAGGATATTCTCATTTCTACGCGAACGATGGCTGTTTTGCTCCTTGCTTTCGCAATTTCTATGGCGGTTGCTACTTTTATCGAAAACGATTACGGAACGCCAACTGCCAAAGCATTGATCTACGAAGCAAAATGGTTTGAGGCCATTATGTTTTTATTAATTCTAAACTTCATTGGTAACATCGGAAGATATAGACTTTGGAAAAGAGAAAAATGGCCTGTTTTGGTTTTTCACCTGGCTTTTATTCTGATTTTCATTGGTGGTGCAATTACCCGTTACATCAGTTTTGAGGGAACGATGCACATCCGTGAAGGTGAAACTAATAATGAAATTATAACAGACAAACATTTCTTCAAAATCAAAATCGAGGAAAAAGGTGACCAGCAGAATTACCATGATGTTCCATATCTAATGTCACCACTTCATCACGATTTCCAGGCAACTTATGATTTCCTTGGAAAAGAAAAGATCGTTGTGAAAGCTCTTGATTATATCCAGAGAAAGAAAGATAGTTTGACTGTTGACAAAGCAGGGAAAGAATTCTTGCATTTGGTTTCAACCAGCGATATGGGCGGTCGTCAGAATATTTATTTAGGAGAAGGTGAGGTTCAGAATATCAATGGGACTTTGGTAAGTTACAACAGGACTGCAATAGAAGGCGCTGTGGAATTCCAGAAAAAAGATGGACAACTTTATATCAAAACACCGACTGATGCGGCTTATATGACAATGGCAACCCAGGCGACTGGAACGACTAAGAAGGACGAGTTCCAACCTTTGGTTTTGAGAAGCCTTTATACGATTGACCAATTGAAGTTGGTAATTCCGGAAGGTACAAAACGTGGGAAATTGGTTGCTTATGAAGGCGACAAACAAAAAGATAAAGACGTTCCGGATATGCTGAAAATAGAAGTGGACGGACCAAAAACAAAACAAATTGTTGACCTTGTTGTAGAAAAAGGAAATCCGAATAATTACAAGCAGATCCATATAGATGGTTTGGATATCATGTTGGGATTTGGACCGAAGATTTATTTCACGCAGCCTTTCGCACTTAAACTGGAAAAATTTGTGATGGAAACTTATCCCGGAAGTTCTTCGCCATCAGCTTACGAATCTCACGTTAGAATTGTGGACGAGGGAAAGGAAACGCCTTACAATATCTATATGAATCACGTTCTTAATTATAAAGGATACAGATTCTTCCAGGCCAGTTTTGATCCGGACAGAAAAGGAACAGTTCTTTCTGTGAACCACGATTTCTGGGGGACTTTGATCAGTTATATCGGTTATGCATTCTTATTTTTAGGGATGTTTGTGACAATGTTCTGGAAAGGGTCTAGATTCTGGAGTTTAAACCAAATACTGAAAAACATTAGCAAGAAAAAAGTGGCAACTGTTCTTTTGATTTTATTAAGTTTCGGAATCAATGCTCAGGAAATTGATATGCATGGAACAGACGGAAGCCACGAAGGTCATTCCCATTCAACCGAAGCAAAAGCAACTTCTGCGAGTAAAAATCCGATGGTTTTGGATGCGGACGAAATGGTGAAAAATATTACAATCAACAAAGAACACGCAGACAAATTTGGTTCTCTATTGGTTCAAAATTACGAAGGTCGTATTGTTCCTGCTAACACACAGGCGCTTGATATTTTACATAAATTGACTTCACGTTCCAAATTCCAGGATCTGGATGCCAATCAGTGGTTCTTGGCTGCTACGATTGACCCGATGTTTTGGGCTCAGGTCAATATCATCAAAATTGAAACTGCGGGTAAAGTTGGAAAAGACCTGAGAGCAAAAACAAAAGCTACGGACGAAGGTTTTACAAGTTTGATTAAATTATTCCCAGCCGATAAAAACGGAAATCTTCGCTTTGTTTTGGAGGATGATTATAATGATGCATTTAGAAAAAAAGCCTCTGAAAGAACAAGATATGATGAAGCAGTTATTAAATTAAATGACAAAGTTCAAGTATTGAATGGGATTATGTCCTACCAATATTTCCGAACAGTTCCGGTAAAAAATGACCCGAATCACACTTGGAATTCTGTAATGACACCGACTTTTGAGCCGGATGAAAATGCACAGGCGGTTTTGGGACCATATTTGTCTAGTGTACTTTTGGCAACACAGGGTGGAAGCTGGGCAAAAGCTGATGCTGAACTTAAAAAAGTAGAAGAATATCAACAGAAATGGGGCAAAAATGTAGTGCCTTCTGAAACCAAAGTCAAGCTTGAGGTTTTGATGAATACATTGGACATCAACTTCAAATTGTTGATCTTCTACACAATTATTGGAGGATTGCTTTTAGTTTTAGGTTTTATAGAATTATTTAGATCCAATAAAATCCTTCATAATGTTATAAAAGCAATCATTTATATAGGTGCGGTTGGTTACACTTTCCATTTCTTAGGATTGGTTGCTAGATGGTACATCTCTGGACATGCACCTTGGAGCAATGGTTATGAAGCGATTATTTTCATCTCTTGGGTGGGGATTACTGCGGGTTATGCATTGTATAGAAACTCAAATGCTTTGATTCCCGCGGCAGGATTTTTAGTAGCAGTGATTATGATGGGATTTGCGCACGGTGGTTCCGCACTTGACCCGCAGATCACACCATTAGTTCCTGTTCTTAAGTCCTATTGGTTAGTAGTTCATGTTGCGATTATCACTTCAAGTTACGGGTTCTTCTCCTTGTCGATGTTGATTGCAATGATCTCTTTGATTTTCTATGTGATTTCAAACAAAGAGACATTCAAAAAACATAATGATACAACGCTGAAAGAATTGGCAATCGTAAGTGAAATGTCTTTGAACATCGGACTGTTAGCGTTAACAATCGGAAACTTCTTAGGTGGAATTTGGGCCAATGAATCCTGGGGACGTTACTGGAGCTGGGACCCGAAAGAAACTTGGGCTTTCATCTCGATTATGGTCTATGCATTTGTGATCCATATGAGGCTCGTCCCGGGACTGAGAGGCAGATACACTTTCCACGTGGTGACGATGTTTGCTTTCTGTTCAATGGTAATGACATATTTTGGCGTTAATTATTACTTGTCAGGATTGCACTCATACGCAAAAGGAGACCCGATCCCATTACCAACTTGGGTCTATATCAGTTTAGCGTATATGATTCTCCTTTCTGTGGCAGCTTGGTTTAAGTATAAAAAGCTGAACCAGAAAAATGAAAAGAGAACACAGGTTGAGCCTTAAATAAAAAAGCTGTCAGATTTTAGACAGCTTTTTTATTTTGTCCCTTTTTCTGACAAAATTACCGATGGCGAATATACTTTTAGCTTTGGCGGTTTCAAAGTTGTCGATGTCAATTATGATATTAGCCTTGGCGAGTATACTTTTGGCTTTGGCAAGTATAAAACTGCTCATGGCGTTTATGCTATTAGCCTTGGCGTTGACAAAGTTACCGATGACGGATATAAAACAACTGATGGCGATTATAATATTATCCTTGGCGATTTCAAAACTACCCTTGATGGTTATAATATTATCATTGACAATTATAATATTCGCCTTGGTAAAAATAATTTTTACCCTTCTCCAATTAAATTGAAAAATAACCAGGCCTACTTTAAAAACTTCTTAATATAAACCTCCCGTTGATTCTCAGAAATATCTAGGATGTGATGGATATAGTTATCCATAGAACCATACTTTTTATCAATCTCATCAAAAGCAGACTGGAGATAATTACGCTCGACCCATCCTGTTTTTTCTAAAACACCAATGTCCAATTTTGGAAATATGAAATGTAAATTATTAGCCAAGTTTAACCGCTTCTGAATTACTTTTTGTCTCAGATTATTGGATTGTAGATATTCCTCGAAAATAACAGAACTATCAAATTTCAGAATTTTCAAGATCAGAGCTGTGATCATTCCGGTTCTGTCTTTTCCTGCAGTACAATGGTAAAGGACCGGCTGCTCAGAATCCAGGATTTCTGTAATGATCTTCTTAATGACATCCGGATTTTCAGAAATATAATCTTTATAAAATTGCATCATTCTTGCGTCTGCATCATCTTTCTTAAACCTGCCTTTTAAAACTTGCTTTTTGGCATCTTTCAACTCTCCGTTTTCATCTTCGAAGGCGGGGTGATTTTGGTAAGAAATAGTCTTTGGGAAATGATCTGGTTCTTTTGTTATTTCCTGATGCGTTCTCAGGTCAATGATTTTATTGATCTTCAACGATTCGATTTCGTCGAAAGAAGAATTTCTAAGTTTGTGGAGATTCCCGCTTCTGTAGATCAGACTGTCTTTTAAAGACTTTCCTTCAGAGTTTTTAATTCCTCCTAAATATCGAAAGTTATTGACCTTCTTGATTTCAACTTGGTTTTTATTATAGTAGGTAGAGAACTCGGGTTGGGAATGATAAGTTTTACAGGAAACCAAAAATAGAAGGATCAAAAAATAGAGATATTTCATTTTTTAAGAACGTTTTCTCATGCTTAAATATTTTTCGAGTTAAATAAAAATTCCTGCCGATCAAGCAGGAACCTTTATAATTTTATTGTTTGATGACCTTCTGGGTTTGGGATCTGCCATCTGCAAAATCTATTTTCATTAGATAAATACCTGATTGTAATTTAGAAAGATTGATCTTTGTGGAATTATCTTCCAGCAATATTTTACCATCAACATTATAAACAGACACTTTGTTCACTTTTGCGGTTGAATTGATGTTGATAAAATCCTTAACAGGATTTGGATAGATTGATATTTTCTTTGTGTCGATATCTTCTGTTCCAAGTTTTATTTGAGTAGAGTAAACGGGTCCGTACCAAACACTGCTTTGGTCATTCGAACATTTTGATTTTACATAGGTCTCATAGATCCAGTTAACGGTCAGGTCTGTTCTTGTATCTTTTGGATCGTTCTCTATGTCACGATAAACTTCGGCACCGGCAGTTGTGAAGACATTTCTTCTTCCCCAAAGTGTTTGCCATTGGTTAGAAGTTCCAGCTTCTTTCCATTCCGTGCTTACTGTGGTATCTATTTGGCTGGCGATTTTTAAATCATAGGGAGCAGGGCAAATGACATCTCCGTTTTTCTGATTTTGGATATACATAGAAATCGGGAAATAACCTTGCTGGCCAGTGAAGACGGCAGTAGGGACATCTATTTTGATGGTATGGGTTCCTGCAGAAAGATTTCCAAGACCGACTTCACGATTCGGAATAACATCACCCGGACACCAGTTGTTCCAAGATATCCATCCTCTCAAAGTTTTAGCAGTTGTTCCGTAGATCCCGTTCCCTTGCGTGTTGTATTGTCTGTAATCTTCACAGTTTTTTCCACCTGGCATATATTGACTTACCAACTGGTCATCTAGATAGACGTTATGTACTCTTTTTACATATTCTTCACCTCCGGAATTTGATCCATGGTTAGAGGTGCTAAGATGTAGAATAGCATTTGGAACAGGCTGTTCAAGCATAAAAGTTACTAATCTTGTTGTTTGTCCCGGAACATCTGTAGCATTATAATTATTTAGGTTTTGACGATAAGAAAGTGGTAAAAAGAAGTTTTGAGAAGGTGTTACGACTCCACTTGTTACAAATTCCAGATTCCCACGGAAAACATCTGTTCTGTTCGCACATCCAGCAACCTGAGTATTGGCTGCGGCAGAGTAACCATCAGCTCGGAACTCGATCCAAAAATCATACATAGCAGATAGAGCTGTATCATGCAATATGTTAGAAATATTATCCACCTGAAAACTGTATGGAACCTGAGTTGGCGAAATGTTTTTGTTCATAAAAGGCGTGATAAAACGTCCAATCTCGATACGCTTGATGTCGCTTTGGTTATAAGTATAAGTTGTTGCTCCTTTTGGTACAAGGACAAGATTGACACCAGCAAGTCTGTCATAGTTGTCACAAGCCGCTGTTAGAACGATATTCATTTTTACGCTGCTTCCTATCGATGCGATCTCTGATTCGGTCAGTTTCCTGGAAATGATGTCCTGTTCATAGGCGTGCAAACGGATTGCGCCTGAAGGGATCTGAGAATATGCTTCCGCAGGTAAAGACTCTCCCTCGCCCAGATAATGATACATGCTGTAGAAAGGAACATCATTGAAAACCGATACATTTTGAGATTTAAAAAAAGGTGTTAATGCAAGTCCTGCAAAAACAAAAAGTAATTTTTTCTTCATATTAGATTATTATTGCAACAAATTTAGAAAATCTTTGTGAATAGAGCCTTTTTGATAATTGTTTTTATGGATTTAATTTTTGTTTTTATCGATTATGTTAAGATTTCGATAATTTAAGTTTCGAATACTTGCAACGGAATTTAAACTTGTGATTCTCCTTGAAAAAAGTTATCTTTAGAAAAAAAACAAATTATGATATACATTGGATTTATAATATTTTTTGGGCTTATCACATTATTTGCTTCTTTCTTCACAGTAAAACAAGAAACGGCCGCACTTGTGGAACGTTTGGGAAAATTCCATTCGGCAAGACATGCGGGATTACATTTGAAAATTCCATTCATCGATCAGATCTCGAAACGGATGAATCTTCGTATCCAGCAATTGGATGTAATGATCGATACCAAAACACTTGATAATGTTTTTGTGAGAATGAAGATCTCGGTACAGTTTCAAGTGATCAGGACTCAGGTTGCAGATGCGTTTTATCGACTGGAGAGTCCGCATGATCAGATCACATCCTATGTTTTTGATGTTGTGAGAGCAGAAGTGCCAAAATTGAAATTGGATGATGTTTTCCTTAAGAAAGATGATATAGCGGTGGCTGTAAAAGCAGAACTTCAGGAAGCGATGCAAAGTTATGGATATGATATTATCAAAGCTTTGGTAACTGATATCGATCCGGATGAACAAGTAAAACATGCTATGAACAGGATCAATGCAGCAGAAAGAGAGAAAACTGCAGCGGAATACGAGTCTGAGGCACAAAGGATCAGAATTGTGGCAGTTGCAAAAGCGGAAGCCGAATCCAAAAAATTACAAGGGCAAGGTATTGCGGACCAAAGAAGAGAAATAGCAAAAGGTCTGGAAGAGTCTGTAAAGGTTTTGAACAACGTTAATATCGAACCTCACGAAGCTTCAGCTCTTATCGTTGTGACACAGCATTATGATACTTTGCAGTCTATTGGGGCGAACAATCGTTCAAATCTTGTTCTTCTGCCAAACACGCCAACAGCTGCCAGCTCTATGTTGAATGATCTGGTTGCGGCAATGGCCGTTTCCAAAAAAATTGAAGATGATGAAACGCCGAAACCAAATCGACAGAATCCGAAATTATTATAAAAAATTAAAGCCTGAATATTCAGGCTTTTTTTATTCTTCGTTAATATGGAATCCGATAGTTCTGATTGGTTCGTCTTTCGCTTTGTAGTTTTCAAGTTCTTGTTTCAGGTCTTCGATCCTAGCTGCAAAACGGTCATAAGAATTATCTTCTGCCTCGGATAAAAATTGTTGAACGCTATTTAGATATTCTCCTGTTAGTTTAGAGGCTGATTCTTTCAGACAAGCATCCAGAACCCCTTGACCGATTTGTATGTTTTCAGTTCTGTTTTTCAGATAGAGACTTCGGATCCGCTTTTTGAGACTTTGGGTGAAATCAATCAGCATTGTATTGGAGAAAACTTTCATTTTTTCTGCAGGCTCTTTCCAAAATGGGATCTGATCAGCTTTGTTGTTTTTTAATATTTTAAGCAAAGTTGCATTTTCGTTCAGATTCTTTGTCATGTTGAAAAGCAGCATCTCAGCTCTTTCCTGTTTGTTTGGCGGGAAAACCGGAATCAAAACATCAAATCTTCCCGGCGCAAGAATCTCTGGTTCTATTCCGATCAGCTCTTTTGCAGAACCGATCATCACAATGTTTTCTTTTTCGAATTTTTCGATGTTGTGGAGTGTACTTTCTTTTACGTCTTCATGATCAGAATTGATGATCTGCTTTTCCTGCCTTTGCATCATTATCTCGTCAAAGTTTTCTAGGAACAAAATGACATTGTCCTTTTTGAGTATTTGAGAAAGGTATTCATCAAAGCTTGTTTTTTTATCATTGACCAGAATCGATTTTAATTGAGATTTTCGGATTTCGAAAAAATCAAAATCGATCATCTCTGCAATTTTTTTAGCCCAGAAGATTTTTCCGCTTCCCGGAGGCCCATAAACAATAATACCAGCAGCTTTCTGGATTCCCCAATTTTCAGATTGTTCCGGATTAAGGAAAGGTTCCAGCATGTCTGAAATATAAAAGAATAGATCTCTGTAACCAATGAAATCTCTTTGTTTGAGCTCAGTTTTATCTCCAAAATAATTGTAAATGAACTGATAATTCCCACCAAGCTGATTATCTATCCCGAATGTTGATATTGATGATTTGTAGATCCCGTTATCATAAATATTAGGGAATTGATCTTGAATGATCTGTTCTATTTTTTCTTTCGGTTGATGGATTCTTTTCGAAATATCATCTGCAGTTTTTTCCTTATTCAGGTCTTCATCATATTTTTTTAGAAATTCCTGATTTTCTATGGCAAATCTTTCAAAATTTTGGGTAATATTGAGATTCGGAGAAAGACAATCAGAGATCTCAAGGTCAAAGTCCTGGATAAACTGTTTGATGCTTTCTTCGGAAACGTCCAGCTTTTTAGAAAATTCGGTGATATTTTGAATCATTTTTAAAATGTTTTTATGAATTTAAACAAAAACCGTACAAATCAAAGTAACAATGTTGTCAAGAATCAGACTTGTATATAAAATATTTCTATGGAAAAAATTTTGGAAGTAAAAAACTTGACCAAAAAGTTCAAACATATTGCGGTCAACAATATTTCCTTCGATGTAGAAAAAGGTAATGTCTATGGTCTTTTAGGACCTAATGGAAGTGGGAAGTCAACCACTTTCGGGATGCTGCTTTCTACGATCAATCCAACTTCCGGCAGCTGGAAATGGTTTGGAAAAGAAGGAACGGATACTCATACGCTCAAAAAAATCGGAGCAATTATAGAGCAGCCAAATTTCTATCCCTATCTAAGTGCGGAAAAGAATCTTGAAATTGTAGCAACGATCAAAGAGATTCCGTATTCAAGAATTGATGAGGTATTGGAAGTGGTCAACCTTTTGACGAGAAAAAAAGATGCATTTAAAACCTATTCTTTGGGAATGAAGCAACGTTTGGCGATTGCTTCTGCTTTGCTTGCAGATCCTGAAGTTTTAATTTTGGATGAGCCTACAAACGGACTTGATCCGGAAGGAATTATTCAGATCAGAGATATTATTAATTCAATTGCAAAATCGGGAACTACGATCATTGTTGCAAGCCATCTTTTGGACGAGATAGAGAAAATCTGTTCCCACGTTATCGTTCTGAAACAAGGAAATGCGATCTATTCCGGTTCTGTGGATGCCATGAGCAATACAAAAGGTTTCTTTGAACTGAAAGCGGATAATATTTCTGAGCTTGTTTCTGTTCTTGGATCTTTCGGGATTTTCTCTTCTGTAAAAGAACAGGATAACCTTATAATTGCCCAGATTTCTAGCGATATTTCTGCATCGGAACTCAATAAAAAATTATTCGAAAAAGGAATTTCTCTTTCTCATCTCCAGAAGAAAAAAGAAAGCCTTGAAACCCAATTCCTCGAACTTGTAAAACAATCCAACTCATGATACGATTATTAAAATTAGAATATCTCAAGAATCTGAATTACAGACCTTTCAAGATTTTTTCAGGTTTGTATTTTGTTGTTCTTATTGTTCTGCTGTTTATTGGTTTGGTAGATTTTGATATTTTAGGGATGAAAATCAATCTTAAAGAGCAGGGGATGTATAACTTTCCGGGTGTTTGGAATTTCACGACTTATATTGTAGGATTGCTGAAGATTTTCCTTGGTTGTATTATTGTTTTCTCTATATGTCAGGAGTTTAGCAATAGGATGTTCAAGCAGAATATAATTGATGGATTGAGTCGGGAAGAGTTTGTTTTTTCAAAGCTTTTGACCATCTTGGCTTTCACTGCTTTTTCAACATTATTGGTTTTTGTGATCGCTTTTATGCTAGGAAAGAGTTATTCGGTAACACAAGAGGGTGATCTGGTCACTAAAGAAATATATTTCATCTTCAATTACTTTTTGAAGTTATTTAGCTTCTTTTCGTTTCTAATGTTTCTATCCATTCTTTTCAGAAAATCGATTTTTGTGTTTCTTGGATTTTTTATGTTTTGGTTTGTAGAGAAAATTTTAATCGGTATTGAGACTTTTAGAGCTCAACAAAATATTACTGAATTGGAAAAAGCTAAAGTTTTGAGTACAACCACTTTCTATACAGATTATTTGCCTTTGGAAAGCATGTCGAATTTGATTCCTAATCCATTGATAAGAACTAATATGGCACAATTGTTAGGGATGCAGTTCAAATTTGAATATCCTTGGTACAGTGTAATTGCTTGTATTGTCTGGTCAACAATTTTTATATTGGGAAGCTATTGGATACTTAAGAAAAAAGACTGGTAATAATTACTTTAAATGAGATATTGTAAAGATAAATATATCAATAGTTTAATATTTCTTAATTAAAGTTAAATATAATTATATTTATAACTGAGATTAAGATATGATCCAACCATCAAAACTGATTTTAGTGGTTTTTTAATTTTCTTGTAGATTTTTATCTACAAAATTTCCTTATTTTAAAGGCTTTTTTAACCCAATTTTAACTTTTAAAGTGTTGGTTTTAACAATAAAACGGATAATTTTGTAGCAATGGATTTTAGATTAATCATAGCTGTATTTTGTATTGTATTTTCTTCTCAGATTGTAAAAGCACAGAAGAGTTATAATGCTTTGGTCTATGAAGGAAACAAAAAATTTGATGCCAAGGAATATGAAGCTTCTTCCAGCAAATATCTGGAGGCAATTGCTGAAAAAGAGGGAAGCTATACAGCTCATTATAATCTTGGAAATGCCTTGTACAAAAGCAAAAAATATGAAGAAGCTGCTGCTGAATATCAAAAAGCGGCAAAGTTGACTAAAAGTAAGTATGAAAAGGCTGCGGCAATTTATAACCAAGGAAATGTACAGATGCAGTCCAACAATCCGGAAAAAGCAGCTGAACTTTATAAACAAGCCCTGAAGCAGGATCCTTATAACGAGGCAATTCGAAAAAACTATGAGATTGCAATGTTAAAAGACAAAGAAAAAAAAGACAAAGAAAAAAAAGACAAGCAAAAACAAAAACAGGATTCGAACAAAGGAAAAGGAGACGGCAAAGACCAGAAAAATAAAGACCAGTCCGATAAAGGAAATCAGAAAAAAGATCAACAAAACGGACAAGGTGATAAGCAAAAAGGAGAAAATCAAGGAAAACCTGATCAGCCTAAAAAGCAGGAAAACAAAATCCCTGAAGAAGCAGAAAAGATGATTTTGCGTGATATTGAAAATCGCGAGAGAGAGACTGCAAGAAGAATTTTAAACAAAAAAGCCAATTCGATGCCGCAAAGCAACGAAAAGGATTGGTAAATGATAAGAAAAAATTTATACATATTATTCACATTAGCATCGGTTTTTTCGTTTGCTCAGGTTAATCTTTACTCAGAAATCAACACAAAAGAGAGTAGGGTGAATTCTCCTTTTGTTTTTACTGTTGTTTTAGAGATCTTTGGGGAGGATCTGAATATGGAAACTCCCATTAAGCTTCCCGATTTCTCAAAATTCAATTACGAATATGCATCTGAACAAAATACATTTATCGATCCCGTAAAAAAAATCAGGATCAATCAAATGGTTTATCAATTTGCTCTTGATCCCAAACAAGCCGGAAATTTTAAAATTGGTTCGGCCCTTGTAAAGATCAATGGGAAGATGTACAAAACTGAGCCTATTGATATCATTGTAAAAGAAGCTGAGAAAAAACCTCTTGCTATTGCTAATAATACTGCAAAAAATATGTATCTGAGCATGCAGGTGGAAGAGCGGGAAGTTTACAAAGATGAGCCCGCTATAGTCGTTTTGAAAGCATTTTCCAGGAACATTTCGAATTTCCGACATCTGGAACCTGCAAGATTTGAGCCTGCCAGGAACCTTGCGATCCGTTCTATCGCTAACTTTGATGAATCAATAGAAGACTCGGAGAATAATTATTCTTCACAGGTTATTGGGATGTTTGTAGTTGTACCAAAAGTAGTTGGTATAATGGATGTTCCTCCTATGGAAGTGCCTTTTGCCAATCATAAAACAGCTCTCATTTCCAATAAGGTAAAAATCAACGTGAAAAAATTACCGGAAGGTGCTCCAGAGAATTTTAAAGATGCAGTGGGGAAATATGATGTGAAAATCGAAATGGTCGATAAAGGAAAAGAAAATTTTGAGATCAACAAGGCTTTTAATATTTCGGTAAAAGTATCAGGTTGTGGTAATCTTTCTCCATCGATTGTACCAAAAATTTTACCTTCCCGTGATTATGAGGTCTTTGAACCAAAAATTATCAACAATTCTGTTCCAACCGTCAAAGGAATTGAAGGAGATATAGAAGCGCAATATATTATCATTCCAAAGAAAAGGGGAGATTTGAAAATTGCGACTGAAGGGTTTTCATATTTTGATCCAAAGGAAGAGAAGTATGTTGAAGTTGGCTCTAAGTTTTTGGCACTGAACGCAGTTAATGCCCAAGACATCGCTAATGCCAAAACTACCTTACAAAAAGTAAACGAATATACTAACAATGTTCTGGAAAAAGTGGATTCTCCAGTTATTAACACTGAGAAACTGAAAGTAAAGGAACATAAGGGGATCCGCTGGTTTGCGATCTTTGGAAATCTTTTCATTGTCGGGATCGGGGCGTTGCTGTTTCTTTATTTTAACAAGAAGATCAAAGACAAAAAGAAACTCCTTTTAGAAAAGAAAAACATGCCTGTTCAACCGATTGTCAATATCGAAGAAACTGAAGCTCTTTTGAGAAATAAAAAGAAATTTGAAATAGATTCTTATTTCAATTATTTGAATAAAAAAATAAATGAAGGTCAGCCTTCAGGTTTTTTTGACGCATTTGAGGAATTGAAAATGGATGCTGACCAATACTGCAAAGAGCATTATTCTTCGAATTTTTCTGATTATCTCCGAAATAATTTCGGATCGGGTCAATTTGAGAAGTATAATCAATTGATCACCAAGATCAATATCGAGAAATATTCTCCTTATTCATCTGTAGATAAGCAATTTGAAATATTGAACGAAATAGAGGATATCTATAAGATGCTTTAGAGAATTGTCAAAAATATTTTATATTTTTGCGAAATCTTTAAAATGGAATTTATGGGATTTTTAGAAGAGTTTTCAATCAAAGAAACAATGACCGCTTTTATGGTTTTGTTTGCTGTAATAGACATTTTGGGTTCGGTCCCGATTATTGTTTCGCTTCGTCAGAAATTTGGCAAAATTGAGTCTGAAAAAGCTGCAATTGTTGCTGGATTATTGATGATTGCTTTTCTCTTTATCGGAAATAATATTTTGAAGTTCATTGGCGTGGATGTCAATTCTTTTGCGATTGCAGGAGCTTTCGTGATTTTCATCATTGCCATAGAAATGATTTTAGGAATAGAAATCCATAAGACAAACCAACCACAAGCTGCATCCATTGTCCCGATTGCATTCCCTTTGATTGCGGGAGCCGGAACTTTGACAACGACTTTGTCATTAAGGGCAGAATACCACGATATCAATATCATTTGCGGGATTGTCCTTAATACAATATTGGTTTACATCGTTTTGAGATTAGCACCGTGGATTGAGAGAAAAATGGGAGAGGGTTCTTTGCAGGTTTTACAAAAAGTTTTCGGAATTGTGCTTTTGGCCATTTCTATTAAATTATTTACCGCTAACTTTGCACAACTATTTCAGAATTACATTCACTTTTAATATTATTAGAAAATGAAGACATTTTATAAAGTATTCTTAATTCTTTTTATCATTTTTATTGGTATCAATGTTTACGCTATCGATTGGCGTTCAGGATTTTTTGATGATGAAAATACCAAATTCATATTCTCTATTTCATCAGGGATTTTAGGAATTATAGTAGTTTATATTCTGCATACTTGGAGTAAGTTGGCAGAGAGAAAATAATAAAAAAACGCTTCAGATCTCTGAAGCGTTTCTTATTTTACTAATTCAAATTCTGAAGTGCATTTTTCAAAAACTGAATACTTGTCTTATTGATTTTAGATTGAGTTTGCGCATTATCCCATTGTGACAGAATCTCTTCCACAACTTCATCTTCACATTCATACTTATCTTCATCATCAAACATTACAGAGGTTGCAAAATGAATCAATTCTTCTTTGCTGACTTCATCAGAGAGGAATCTTTCGCAGATTTTTATTAATTCTAATCGGGTTATGATCATATTTGGTTTTCAAATAACGATGACAAAGATAAACTTTTAGATTTTGAAAATTATTTTTAGGGCAGCTTAATCCGCCTTCCGCTCCCAATCTTTTTTGCAGAAGATTTCAATTTAGATAGAACTTACTGTCCACGCAAAAAAGGATTTCCGCTCAAGTCGGGCTGCGAGTAATTCGATGTTCCTAATTTCTATCATAAAGCTTCTCATACAACTTGATAAAATGCTCTTTCACCGCTTTTCTTTTTAGTTTTAAAGTAGGGGTCAGCAATCCGTTGTCTTCAGTCCAGATCTCAGGTGTTAATTCAATTTTTTTGACTTGTTCCCACTTACCGAGATGTTGATTGATCTTCTCGATTTCCTTTTCGATTTCAGATTTTAAATCTTTAGAATTGGCAATGTCTTCAAGAGAAGTCCCGATATTGATATTATTTTTTGAGGCCCAGGTTTTAGCATGTTCAAAATCAGGTTGAATTAATGCTGTAGGCATTTTTTCACCGTCACCAACGACCATGATCTGTTCGATGAATTGAGAGGCTTTTGCAAGATTTTCGATCACCTGAGGTGCAACATATTTCCCGCCGGAAGTTTTGAACATTTCTTTTTTTCTGTCCGTAATGAAAAGGAAATTATCCTCATCCAAAATCCCGATATCACCGGTTTTGAAGTAACCATCTTCTGTGAAGATCTGTTTTGTCTGTTCCTCATCTTTGTAATAACCCTGCGTTACAGTTGGACCTTTTACAGTAATTTCCCCATCTTCCTGGATTTTAACATCGATATTTTTGATTGGCCTGCCAACCGAACCGATTTTTGTAAATTCAAAACTGTTGACTGCGATCACAGGCGAAGTTTCCGTCAATCCGTAACCTTCCAAAATCGGAATTCCGGCAGCATGAAACATGGTATTCAGACGTTTTGATAAAGCGGCGGAACCGGAAACCAATGTGATGAGATTTCCGCCCAAACCTTCCCTCCACTTGCTGAAAACGATTTTATCCGCAATGATGTGAGCCAAAGATTTTGAACTTCCCAATTTGTAATTTTCAGCAACTTTCAGGGACCAGAGGAAGATTTTAGCTTTGATTCCGCCGGACTCGGTTCCTTTTTTATAGATCGCATCATAGACCTTTTCCACCATTCTCGGTACAACCGTCATATATTGTGGTTTTACTTCCTTTAGATTTTCACTGAGTTTTTCATTACTTTCAGCAAAATACATAGAAATTCCGTTGGTTGTGAAAAGATACAGAATCATTCTTTCGTAAACGTGACAAAGTGGAAGAAAACTCAATGCTCTGTTTTTGGAATCCTTGTGCGGGATTCTGTCTTCACAGCCAATCACATCGGAAACAATGTTTTTATGTGTCAGCATTACGCCTTTTGGTTTCCCTGTCGTGCCGGAAGTATAAATAATCGAAGCCAGATCATCTTCAGAAATCGAATCTTTAATCGAATCAACTTCTTGCTGATTATCATTTTCTTTTCCTAAATCAAATAGTTCTTTCCAGTTTTTAGCATTTTCAACATTGTCAAATGTAAAGATCTCCTGCAAATCCGGTAATTGATTTTTAACCGAATTGATCTTGTCATATAATTTTGCATCAGAAACAATACAGATCTTAGAATCCGAATTTTCCAGATTATAAACACAGTCTTCAGCCGAAATGGAAGGATAGACCGGAACGGTCACGATGCCGATCTGTAAAGCCGCTTGGTCAAAAAAACACCACTCGACCCGGTTGTTGGAAGAAGTGATGGCAATTTTATCTCCCTTTTTGAGACCGTATTTCAATAAAGCTCTGGATAGCTGGTTTGTGATTTTGATATAGTCATCCGTTGAGATTTTCTCCCATTTCCCGTTTCTCTTGTCACAGATAAAATCATCTTTTTCGAAATGTTCTTTCGAATAATAAGGAATGTCGAAGATTCTTTTTACTTCCATTTTGTGATATGTTTTAAACTATCGTTTAACGCAAATATAAATAAATATGGAAAACCCTCAGAAAAAAAGCTATCCATTGGATAGCTTGTCATTATTCTTTGTACATTCTGTCGTATAGATCTTGAAATTCAGCTTTTATAGCCTTTCTTTTCAGTTTAAGGGTTGGCGTCAGAAGTCCGTCGTCGATCGTCCAGACTTTTGGGGTCAATTCAATTTTTTTGATCTGCTCCCATTTCCCGAGATGCTCATTGATTTTCTCGATCTCTTTTTCGATTCTTGATTTTACGGCAGGGTTTGCTGCAATTTCTTTATGAGAATCAATGATTTTTACATTATGCAGTTCTGCCCAGTTTTTTGCATAGGCAAAATCCGGCTGAATCAACGCACAAGGCATTTTCTCACCATCACCGACAACCATGATCTGTTCAATGAATTTGGAAGCTTTTGCAAGATTCTCGATTACCTGAGGTGCAACAAATTTTCCTCCCGAAGTTTTGAACATTTCTTTTTTTCTATCCGTGATGAAAAGAAAATTGTCTTCGTCAAGATGTCCGATGTCACCAGTTCTGAAATAACCATCATCAGTGAAAGCTTCTTTCGTTTTTTCTTCATCTCGGTAATAGCCTTCGAAAACAGAAGGTCCTTTTACCACAATTTCGCCGTCAGATTCTATTCTAACTTTTACATTTTCTAGAGGAATTCCAACCGAACCAACTTTCACTTTACCAAAGCTGTTTACCGAAATTACAGGTGAAGTTTCCGTCAAGCCATAACCTTCTAAAATTGGAATTCCGGCAGCGTGAAACATGGTGTTCAAACGTTTTGAGAGGGCAGCAGAACCGGAAACAAGCGTGATGAGATTTCCTCCCAAACCTTCTCTCCATTTTTTGAAAACCAATTTGTCCGCAATGGTGTGCATAAATGACTTTGGCTTTCCTAACTCGTATTTCTCAGCAATTCCTAATGACCAAAGGAATATTTTTGATTTTAATCCGCCTGCAGCTGTTCCTTTGTTGTATATAGAATCGTAGACTTTTTCCACCAATCTTGGAACAACCGTCATGTACTGAGGTTTAACTTCCTTTACATTTTCTCCGATTTTCTCGATGCTTTCAGCGAAATAGATAGAAATTCCATTACTTAGATATAAATAGAAGATCATCCTTTCGAAAACGTGGCAAATCGGAAGAAAGCTAAGCGCTTTCATATCCTTATAATCCAGACTTTTATCTTTCGGAATTCTTGGTGTACTTGCAGTAACATTAGAAACCAGATTGTTGTGGGTCAATTGAACACCTTTTGGTTTTCCTGTCGTTCCGGAAGTATAAATGATTGTCGCAACATCTTCCGGATTGATAGATTTTGCCAGATCATCCACTTCAATTTGTGTCGCATCATTTTCTCCAAGGTCAAGGATCTCGTTCCAGTTCGGCGCACCATCAATATCATCAAATGTGAAAACCCCTACTAATGATGGGATATTAGGTTTTGCGTTTGTAATTTTTTTATAAAGGTCTGCATCGGAAACAAAGCAGTATTTGATTTCAGAATTGTTGAAGATATAAACATAATCTTCTTCGGAAATAGTAGGGTAAACCGGAACTGTAACCACACCGATCTGGGAAATTCCAAGATCCATCACGGCCCATTCCGTTCTGTTGTTAGAAGATATCAGACCAATTTTGTCGCCAGGTTTTATCCCAAGCTTCAAGAGACCTCTGGAAATTTTGTTCCCCTGATTGATAAACTCAAGAGTAGATGTTTTGATCCAATTTCCGTTTTTCTTCGTGACAAGACAATCTTCTTTCGAGAATTTTTCGAAAGCAAGAGCAGAGAAGTCGAATATTCTTTTAACGTTCATAAAATATCTTTGTTAATATATTATTAAAATTGAGTTTACATTATCGTAAATATAATTTTTTTTTCTCAAACAACAAAATGCGACAATTTTCTTTGATTTTTTGCCAAAAAGTTTATATTTACGAACGAAAAAAATAATAAAAAAACTTATGGATTTCAATCTTACAGAAGAGCAACAGATGATTCAGCAAGCCGCAAGAGATTTTGCACAAGCAGAGCTTTTGGAAGGCGTTATCGAAAGAGATAATGAACAAAAATTTCCTTACGATGCCGTAAAAAAAATGGGCGAAATGGGATTCCTCGGGATGATGGTTGACCCAAAATACGGTGGTGCTGGACTGGATAGTGTTTCTTATGTTCTGGCAATGGAAGAGATTGCTAAAGTTGATGCATCTGCTGCAGTAGTAATGTCCGTTAATAATTCTTTGGTTTGCGCTGGTTTGGAAAAATTCTGTAACGAAGAACAAAAAATGAAATATCTGAAACCACTTGCAAGCGGGGAAGTGATCGGCGCTTTTGCCTTGTCTGAGCCGGAAGCTGGTTCTGATGCGACTTCTCAGTCAACAACGGCTGAAGATAAAGGTGATTATTACCTTTTGAACGGAACCAAAAACTGGATCACAAACGGTGGAAACGCCACTTATTATATCGTAATAGCACAAACCAATCCGGAGAAAAAACATAAGGGAATCAACGCTTTTATCGTGGAAAAAGGTTGGGAAGGCTTTGTTGTAGGAAAGAAAGAGGACAAACTGGGAATCCGTGGCAGTGATACACATTCTCTAATGTTTACCGATGTTAAAGTTCCAAAGGAAAACAGAATCGGGGAGGATGGATTTGGGTTTAATTTCGCGATGGCTGTTTTGAATGGTGGTAGAATCGGGATTGCTTCTCAGGCTTTAGGAATAGCTTCCGGAGCTTATGAACTGTCTTTGAAATATGCTAAGGAAAGAAAATCTTTTGGGACAGAGATCATCAATCATCAGGCGATCGCTTTCAAAT
Source organism: Epilithonimonas hungarica (assembly GCF_900102265.1). Lineage (GTDB taxonomy): Bacteria > Bacteroidota > Bacteroidia > Flavobacteriales > Weeksellaceae > Epilithonimonas > Epilithonimonas hungarica. Next base: position 1,443,830 of record NZ_FNBH01000001.1, read on the forward strand.
TGGCTGATATGCATACAAGTATTATGGCTGCAAGAATGCTGATCTACAAAGCGGCCGCTGAAAAAGATGAAGGCAAAGATATCTCGGAAAGTGGTGCAATGGCAAAATTGTACGCGTCTCAGGTTGCGATGGATACAACGATCGAAGCAGTTCAGATCCACGGAGGCTATGGCTATGTAAAAGAATATCACGTGGAAAGAATGATGCGTGATGCGAAAATCACTCAGATTTACGAAGGAACTTCAGAAATTCAAAAGATTGTGATATCCAGAGCTATCTCGAAAAAATAACTAACTTTGAGCCTGTTTAAAATTAATTATGTGAAAATTTGTAAGCACAAATAATTATCTAAGAAAATTATTTTTCTCTCAGATTAAGCTGATTTAGCAGATTTGTTTTGCGTATAAAATCTGCATAATTTGCCAAATCTGCGAGATTTTAAAATTTTAAACAGACTCTTTGATTCACTAAAAAACACAGAATATGAAATACCTTTGGATGACTTTAGCCGTAATTTTCTTATTTCTAGGCGTTTTCGTCTGGTGGAAATATTACTTTGTTTTCGGAGAAGGCGTTAAATCCGGATATCTCAATTATGCCGTCAACAAAGGAAATATTTTCAAAACTTACGAAGGAAAATTGATCCAGGAAGGCTTTGGAGCAGCAAAACCTGGCGCACCGATTGGCAGTAACCAATTCGAATTTTCTATTGAAAACGAAGCTGTTTTCAAACAATTGGAAATGAATAGTGGGAAATATTTTGACCTCCACTACAAAGAATATCACGGGACTTTGCCTTGGCGAGGAAATACCGTTTATGTTGTCGACAAAGTCCTCAATATGAAATAAACAATAAAACCTTTCAGATCTGAAAGGTTTTATTATTTTAAATTAACAGTAATATTAATGAGCCTTGTCAAGGTTCAAAACCTTGACAAGGCTGAATACTAATTAACCTGAATTCGGGATAAGGGACTTATTTAAATAATTGTATATCAAATACAAATGCACTATCAATAGCGTCGGGCTTTAGCCCGATGTAAAGATTGTAATTCAAAATCGGCTTCAGCCGAAATTTATGATAAGTTTTAGCTAAAGCTAATCTTCTTTTTCAATCTTTAAAATGGGCTAAAGCCCATTCCTATTGATATTATAAAACTTCTCTTATCCCGAATTCAGGTTAATTATTCATTTCCAACAGTTTTCCTTCCCAAGAGACTAATGTATGACGATGGCGAAACTCCCGTGACGTCTTTGAACACTTTTGAGAAAGCATAAGCAGATGAGAAGCCGGTTTCTTCTGCCAGATAACTAACCTTGTATTTTCTGTATTCCGGGACATTTTCTATTTTTTCTACAATGTAGTTGATGCGCAGCGTGTTGATATAACTGCTGAAATTATCGGCTTTATGCTTTTTGATGACTATGGATAGGTATGTCGCATTGGTATTGAGCTGGGATGTGATTTCCCTTACTGCGATTCCTTTCTCGTTGTAGCGGTGCTCTTTTTCAAATTTTTCCAGCCCTTTTAGCAGCCTCATCTCTACATCTTCGCCCAGGTTTTCGTTTTTAGGCTCTTCTTCGTTATTTCCTGTGATGTGTATGTTTTCTGTATTTTTGGTTTCTACCGTATGTTGCTCTTCTGCGTTTCTGTTCTTTCGGAATGCTTCAAAAGCAGCTTTTTCTCTCAGCCGTTTCTTTCTTTGCCAGCTCAGTATGATGAGCAGTGCGATGATGACTGCGCTAAGTCCGATAGCAACTTTATAGAAATTGGATGTTATTGATTTTTTCTCCTTATTTTCGTTTTTCAACAATTCGGTGGCAGTGCTGAGTCTTGATTTCTGCTGCCGGTTTTCCAGTTCCAGATAGGCAGATTTATATTCTTTCAGTTTATTTTTATCTCCTTTTAATTCGTACAGCTTTATAAATTGGGAGTAGAGCTCTTTTTCCTCATTTATATTGCCTTTTCCCAAGAAATTCTTTTCAGATCTTTTCAGATTGACCTCGGCAGAATCCACTTGCTTCTTTTCCAGAAAGAGCATTCCCTTTTGCAGGTAAGAGCTGCCGGACATATAGGCATTCTTTCCTTTGTTGATGGCGAGTACCTTGTCCAGTGCTGCAATGGCAGAATCATACTGTTTCAGCTCAGAGTAGCACATTCCTACATTTCCATATCCCAAAACGCTGGCCTTTTCCCGCAGCTCCTTATTTTCTATGGCCAGGTAGCTGGCGAGGGCCAGCTTTGCATACTTCAGAAAGATGCGGCTGCTGTCTTTGCCGGGTTCTTTGGTGTACAGGCGGTAGGTGTAGAGATTTCCCAGATGATGCTTTTCGGCATCGGTCTTTGGGTTTTTTATGATGTCGATGCCCTTTTGTATATGCTCTTTGGCAAGTTCATCCATACCCATTCTTCCATATTGCTGCCCGATAACGCCATACATCACGGCGGCTTCTGTCGGGTAGTTATATTTATCTGAAAGGTCAATGGCCACTTGGGCATATTTTAGTGTGTTTTGAGTTTCGTCTGCAGTAGAATAGTGGTAGGCAAGCGCTTCATAAGCACGGATGCTCACAAGATGGAGCTGTTTCTTTTCGGTTTCGTCTATCAGGGCAAGCAGTTTTTTCTGTGCTGCCTGCGGGCGGGTCTTCAGCTCTGTTTGATGCTGCTCCAGTTTTGCCTGGTAAGATTTTGGAATCTCCGGAATCTGGGCAAAGGACAAAGAGCAGATAAGCAGGAGTATAAAGAAAAAAAGGCGTTGTGTTTTCATAGTATGGCAAAGATAAAACATTAGGACAGAAAAATATCTTTTGATGGGTGTTTACAATAATTTAATATGGGCGTAAATTGCTTTTTAAGTGGCTGGTTATGAGTTTTATGTAAAGATTTTGGCTGCGGGTCTGTTTTGTAAAACACCCATATATAATTTCAAATTTTGTATGGTTTTTTTGGTTTTATGTATGCCAATTGGTTGTCTGTATGCGTGTAGTTGTTTCTCTTTGTTCTTTGAAAAAAGATTCTGGAAACACAAAAAAGAAAATTTATAATTGCCTGTTACAACATTTTAAAGTTATGTCAGAAACCAGCAAAACAACAGATAAATACTTAATTAACCTGAATTCAGGATAAGAGAAATTTCGTAATATCAATAGGAATGGGCTTTAGCCCATTTTTATTGTAAAAGAAAATGTATGGCTTTAGCCAAAACTTAGCCTAGATTTTGGCTAAAGCCTTATTATCTCTTTATTTATACATCGGGCTGAAGCCCGACGCTATTGATAATGCAACTATAGTTAATATACAATTACTTAAATAAATTATTTATCCCGAGTTGACAGGTGTAGTGTGACGCTGGAACCCCCCATTTATTACGTTCCGAACTCCACCAACGGGGTTGTACAACCTGAAAAATGGCGTTGCAGACCCCGGGTTCCACGTCCTGAACCCCAACAATGAGGTTGTATAACCCCGGCAATGGCGTTGCAGACCTCAAGTTTGGCGTTCCGAACCTATAGAATGACGTTGTATGACCCGGATGACGGACTTTGGAACGAGAAAAATGGCGTTAGCAGCAGATAATAATAAAAACAATAATAAAAAAAACAGAAAGAAATGAAGAAAATTTTTACAAGTGTTGCCATGATCGGGGCAACAATGGCAATGGCCCAGGTGGGTATTAACAACGAAGACCCAAAGGCGACCTTGGATGTCACAGCAAAGACAACAAACGGGACCAAGCCCGAAGGTATCATAGCCCCAAGGCTTACCGGAGACCAGATAAAAGCAGCAGATGCGCAATATCTTGCGGAACAAACAGGAACCATTGTCTATGCAACATCAGCTGTAAATGGAACGCCAGCCGGAAAAACCATCAACATTACAGCAGCGGGTTACTATTACTTTGATGGTGCCATTTGGCAAAAATTTAACAGTGGAGCTGCAGCGGCTGGCACAGAACCTTGGTACGATGTGGCTACAAACACCGGAGCTACTGCCAATACACAGAATATTTATCAAATGGGAAATGTGGGTGTTGGAATGACTACGCCAACGGCAAAATTAAATGTTGTAGATACGATTACAACGGCTATTGGATCTGCAACGAGTTATGCTTCACAGGATAATATTTTAACATTAAATCATACTACCGACCCTAACCAAAGTTTTATGGGAGAACGTTCCCAAGTAGTTGTTGATCCTTCTAATTCGACTGCATATACAAGAGGAGCCCTCTCTGGATTTTATAGAACACTCGATTATAGTGGAGCGAGCTTTGGTAATGTTTCTTCGAGTAAATTTTCTGGACCGAGTCTTAAAGGATCGCAAAGTGAAGTTATAAAGGGCGGAACTGGATATGTGAATTATGGGTCAGGAATCTCTTCTGAATTCAGGGTAGAAGGAGGTGCTACTGTGGGAAGACTACAGGGGATTAGAAATATTACAACAGCTTTAAGTTCTGTAAAACAGCCATTGGTGATTGGAGTTGACAATTTTTTATACTTTGGTGAGACTGCCGGTGCAGGAATAGAAACATACAAAGGAATAAACCTGTCTTACTGGGGTAATATGCCTACTTTTGCAACTACGGTACCTGTTGATAATTTTTATGGTATTTACCTTGATAACAGTCTGGCGAATGTTAATTCCAGTAATAAATGGGGTTTTTATGACGACTTAGGATTCCCAAGTTATTTTAAAGGAAGAGTGGGTATCGGGACTAATGCGCCAAGCAATGCCTTACATATAAATGCTACAAATCCGGTTCGTCTGGAAGGTTTGCAGGCTGGTGCAGCTACAGATAATGTAGTAGTTGCAGATGTAACAGGTGTTTTGAAAACAGTGCCGGCAGCTTCATTAGGTGGTGGCTCATCAACAGAACCTTGGTATAATGTGACTACTAGTGCAGGAGCTACAGCTAACAACCAAGATATTTACCAAATGGGAAAAATCGGGATTGGCACTAAACCTACAGATGCCTATCTTCAGATTAATAATATTGCTGATTTTCCTGACAAAGTACAGTATCGATTTACACCAAATGGTTTGGGGCTTAGAGCTACCAATCCACAAAGGGCAGGGGTAATATTAAGCCAGGTAAATGATGTGACTGCAACTTTTAATGATGCCTCAACTTTAAGATTTGAGAGATATAGAGGCACCCAAACAAATTTACTGCCTTTATTAAACGGAGATGCAATTGGGACTATTGATGCTCAGGGAACCGTAACTCCTAATGTTGGACAAACTGGAGCAAGAATAGCATTTGCGGCAGATGGAGATTGGAGTACTACAAACCGTAAAACACATATTATTTTTGCAACAAATACTAACAATACAGACGTTACAGAAAAAATGCGTCTTTCCGGTCAGGGCTATTTGGGGATAGGTACAACAACGCCACAAAACCCATTGCATATTATTTCAAGCGGCAACACAGGAGGCATAAGAATAGACGATGCCAATGCTTGGAGTGCAAAACTGGAAACAAATTATTTAACATTCGACAGACCAGGTCCTGCTTTCGTACTAAACACTTCAACTGATGCAGCCGCTATGATGAGACTGGGTGTTGGCTCTAGTATCCCTTCTTCACCTAGGAAAGGGATTACAATATTGCAAAGTGGTTATGTCGGTGTTGGACAAGCAAGCCCACAAGCACCACTTCATATTGAAAAGGTAACCGCCTCAGACATCACTCCTGTGATTATTAAGGATTTACCAAGTTATGCATCGGAAGCTGCCGGAGCGGCAGATGCAGCATTGCCAAGCGGAGGTCTGTACAAAGTGACAGGAAGTAATGTTTTGTATGTGAAACCGTAATAGTTGATTTACCCGATAGCGCGGATTTGTAATCCGTGCTTGTTAATAGCATAGTCACGGATTGCAAATCCGCGACATCAGAGATTTAGACGACTGATTGTAAGTCTTTTATCTTTTCTCTATTTTCTTTTCTCTACTCATTACATTTAAACAAATTCTAAAACCTACAATCTATGCCCTTTACCAACTTTGATGCCCGCCATTTCTCAGCAACCGAGAAAACAGCCACCAATACCGCGATAACCAGTCTGGAAACAGCACTTGCCACCAAGCTAGCCAACCTCTCCCCGGAAGAGAGACAGCAGTACGGCAGCGTGAACGAGCAGAATAAGCTCATCATCAACAAAGTGAAAGACTTCCGCGATACCCAGCCGGCACTCAGCAGCCCGGATGTTGACTGGACGGAGTTTGCCAACGACCATGATACCAGGCTCTACATCCAGAACCTGATCCAGCGGTTGGAGAGCCTGCTGGATGGTCTCAAGAACTCAAAAATCCTGCACGACTGGGACAACTATCAGGCAGCACTCAACGATTATGAATTTGCCAAATACAAGAACGGCACCAGTGCCACAGGCTATGAGACCAAGGTAAATGAGCTAAAGCAGTTCTTTACCGGCGGCCCCGTGGGTAGTACCACAGAACCGCCCAAAACGACAGAAGAATAAAATCTAAATTTTTAAATAACCTGAATTCGGGATAAGAGAAGTTTTATAATATCAATAGGAATGGGCTTTAGCCCATTTTAAAGATTGAAAAAGAAGATTAGCTTTAGCTAAAACTTATCATAAATTTCGGCTGAAGCCGATTTTGAATTACAATCTTTACATCGGGCTAAAGCCCGACGCTATTGATAGTGCATTTGTATTTGATATACAATTATTTAAATAAATCCCTTATCCCGAATTCAGGTTAAATAATTAGTATAGGCTGTCCCGAGATTTCGGGGCGGTTTTTTTTTAAAATCTCACCGAAAACTATTCCCGTGCTTCATTCCTCATAAACCAAATCTGCCGTAGGCGGGTTGCCACCAGTGCTTCGTCCTTTTTTTTATTTTTAATGGAATCGGCGAATCTCGTTCCTCGATTTTCAAGGGAGGGGAATATATGTGTGCGTAGTTCCCCTCTCTTTCATGGGACGAAAATTCCCGTCTCTTAACCGGAGCGAAAATTCCCCTCCCTTGGAGGGGTGGCAAAAATTTTAATTTTTGACGGGGTGGTTTCTTTTGACGGAATGGTTTATAAACCCAACATTAATACGTTCCGCAGTACTTATATCCCGGTACTGATGTATATTAATACGATGTAGTGCGTATAAAAAGTAGGTTAGGAAGGGAATAGACAAATTTAAGATTTTGGAAACAAAATCTTAAATCAAAACCAATTGAATCTGTAAATTTGCTTTTTGTTATTATTACAGATGTCGGAATTAAAGAAAATCAGAGAAAAACAAAATCTAACTCAGGAAGAATTGGCTGAGAGATCCGGGCTTTCCGTGAGAACAATCCAAAGAATCGAAGCTGGAACAGAACCAAAAGGTTATACTTTGAAAACTTTGGCCTCCAGTCTTGATGTTTCAGAAAATGATTTATTAGCTCCAGATGATCCGGTAGAAGGATCTGTTGCAGATATATCAATTGTTGAACAACCAATTTCAATAATAGAAAATGAACCAATTGAAAATCTCGGTTTAATTAAAATAATCAATCTTTCTTCGCTTCCGTTATGTTGGTTTCCGATTGCCAATTTTCTCCCACCTTTGTTGATAATGCTGATTTCAAAACACAGATCTCCAATCATCAAACAGATTATTTCGCTTCAGGTCATTCTGGCGATTATTGCCCCGATTATCTTTTTTCTTGTTGCTTTTTTAAAGCTTGGAAGTGAGTCTGTAATGGTGACGATGATTTCATTGGTCCTGGCAAATGTCTATATTATCCTTAGAAACGCTTACGAGTTAGATAAAAAACAAAGTCTTTATTATAAATTGAATTTCAGTATTTTATAGATCTGTCGGGAAGTTGTCGGGTTTTTGTCGGGCTGTTTTTTTGAATTAAAATCAATTAATTCTGAACCTTTGTCAAAAATTAAAACAATGACAAAACAACTCGGGATCATCGTCCTAATTCTATTATTCTCTGTCGAAAATCTTACTGCCCAAATCGATAAAAGGTCACCTTTGTTTCTGGAACTCAAAAAACAGGACAGCATTTTCTTCGAACGTGGTTTCAACCTTTGTGATATCGCTTACTTGGAAAAGTCGGTGGATGATAATCTGAAATTCTATCACGATAATGGTGGCTTTCAGGATAAAAAATTATTCTTGGAAAGAACAAAACAAAATATTTGTGGAAATCCCAACCAAAAACCGATCCGGAAAGTTATTGAAAACAGCCTGGAAGTTTTCCCATTGTACAACAATGGAGAATTATACGGCGCCATCCAAACCGGAGAACATCGTTTTTATACCCGTGAAAAAGGTAAAGAAGATGTATTGGGCGGTCAGGCAAAATTCACATCGGTCTGGACAAAGAAAAACGGAAATTGGTTAATGAGTGACGTTCTGAGCTATGACCACGGCGAAGCTAAGTTAGACGGAACCGATGACAGCATCGAACAATTTTTGAAGGATAATCATATTCCGACTTTAGGCTTGTGCGTGATTGAAGATGGAAAATTGACACAAATAAAAGTTTATGGAACATTGAATGGTAAAACTTCTGCATCTTATAATAGTCTTTTCAATGTCGCTTCTTTAACCAAGCCTGTAACGGCAATGACAGTTTTACGTTTGGTAAGTCTCGGTAAATGGAATCTTGATGAGCCGCTTTACAAATATTGGACAGACCCGGATATCGCGAAAGACGCAAGACATAAAAAACTGACAACAAGATTGATATTAAGTCACCAGACAGGTTTCCCAAATTGGCGATGGATGAATAAAGACAATAAATTGACCTTCGAATTTGAACCGGGGACAAAATACCAATATTCAGGAGAGGGTTTTGAATATCTGAGAAAGGCCATCGAAAATAAATTTCATAAAAGCCTTGAAGAATTGGCCAAAGAACTCATTTTCCAACCACTTGGGATGAATGATACGAGCTACATCTGGAATGAGAAAAAGGATGCTGACAGAATTGTTATCGGTTTTGATGAGAATTTAAAGCCTTATGACATTGTAAAAAATAAAACGGTCAATGCAGCAGATGATTTGACCACGACCGTAGAAGATTACGGAAAATTTTTGGTGGCTGTGATGAATAATGTATTGCTTTCCAATCCAATTTTTGAAGCGATGAAGACCAAACAAGTTGACACTAAAAAAGATAAATTTTTCGGTCTTGGCTTTGAGATCTATGATTTGGGAAACGGTGAAACTGCTTTGTCACACGGCGGTTCCGACAAAGGTGTGAATACAATTGTTTTTCTTTTACCAAAAACCAAACAAGGCCTCATCATTTTTACCAATGTGAATGACGGTTATAAAATTTATGGTCCGCTTCTCAAAAAATATCTTGGAGATAAAGGTGAAAAAATAATTGAAATCGAAACCAGGTAAACCGACTTTTTGAAGTCTGAAAATGAATAAAACAGTTACAGTTAATAAATTTTAAATGTAATTGTTTTTGTTACAATTAAAATTTGTTCTAAATTTGCACAATGAACAACACAAGATTTGCAACCGCCATCCATATTTTGACGCTTCTTGCACAAAACGAGCAGGAATGGTTAACATCCGACTGGATTGCCGGAAGCGTAAACGTAAATCCTGTGATTGTCCGCAAAGAATTGATCAATCTGAAAAAATCAGGTTTGGTGGAAAGCCGGCAAGGAAAAGAAGGAGGTGTAAAAATTGCCAAAAATCCTGAACAGATCAATATTTCTGAAATTTATGAATCAGTAAAAAATACAGAAGTTCTAGGGAAGAAGAATCAAAATCCCAATCCGCTTTGTAGTGTTGGAAAAGACATTAACAAAAATCTGAGTCTTTTATTCAACGATACGGATGATCTGGTTCTCCAGTTTTTGAAAAAGAAGAAACTTTCAGATTTTAGTGATCAATTCAGGTAAAAATTTTTAATCCGAAATGTAACAAAATATATTACAATTAATTAAAATTTATTATAATTATGAACAAAAAAGTAGCAGTAATCGGAGCAACAGGCTTCGTAGGAAAACAAGTGGTGAATGAATTGTCAAACAGAGGTTACGCTGTAAACGCCATTGCAAGAGACAGCTCAAAAGTAGAAAAGAAAGACAACGTCACAGCAACCAGTGCAGATGTGAACAATGTTGAAGAATTGGCAAAAGTTCTTGAAGGAAGTGATGCTGTAATCAATACCTTCAACGCAGGCTGGACAAACCCAAATCTTTATGATGACTTTTTGAATGGTTCCAAAAACATCGAAAAAGCAGTTGAAAAATCTGGTGTTAAGAGATTCATTACCGTTGGCGGTGCAGGAAGTTTGTTCATCGATGGAAACCAATTGGTAGATGGCCCCGATTTTCCAGCAGATATCAAGCCTGGAGCAACAGCTGCCAGAGACTATCTGAACGAAATCAGAAAGAATGAGACTTTGGATTGGACTTTCTTTTCTCCCGCAATCGAGATGCATCCTGGAACAGCTGGTATAAGAAAAGGGACTTACAGAACGGCTTTGGAAAATCCGGTTTTTAATGAAGAGGGAAGAAGCATTCTTTCTGTGGAAGATGTTGCTGTGGCTTTGGTGGACGAATTGGAACAAAACAGATTCGTCAGACAACGTTTTACGGCAGCTTATTAAAACTCGATTTTTATATGTAAGCGAAACCCTTTCAAAATTTTGAAAGGGTTTTTTATGTTTTTTAATCTAAAGTCTGATGTCTAATATCTAGAATCTATTTCTCATAAACCAAATAGCCATAAGCAGGAAGACTTACATCCGAGCCTTTTATGAACTCAGTTTTGCTATTTGTAAATACATTTTTATAACCTCCTGTCGAATTGTCATCTTCCAGTTTGAAATTAACAGAATCTTTGGTTGTATTAATAATAACCAGAACCTCACGCTCTCCATTTTTTCTAAGATATGCTAAGATCTTATCATTAGCGGTGGTGTTGATCCAAAAGGTCGTAACAGCTGGGTCGCCACCTCTTAATGCAGGATTTTCAGATTTCAAAGCGAATAAGGTTTTGTAGAAATCTTCCAATTCATATTTTCCATTCCAAGGAATCGGGTCTTTTTCGAAGAACTCCAGACGCTTGGTTTTCATAGGTAATTCCTGACCGTTGTAGAGTAGAGGAACGCCATTCCAAGTAGCAGAAAAAACAGCTAAAGCCGGTGCGAAATCTCCATATTTCTCATATTCTGTTCCGTTCCATGAGTTTTCGTCGTGATTGCTCGTAAACCAAGCTCTCATAGAATTATCTCCAATCTTGGAATATTGTTCCAAGAGGTTTTTGAGGTCAGAAAGCGGAAGATTTTTCTTGTAAAAATCCTCAGAAAGGTGCATCCATTTCCAGCTGTAACTTGCATCGAAAACTTTTCCATAATCCGGATTTTCCAACTCATCGAATTCTCCTAAGAAGAAAAGTGGCTTCAGTTTTTCAACTTCCGGTCTTGCCTGCTGCCAGAAATCAACTTCTACCCAGCTTGCCAGGTCACAACGGAATCCATCGATGTTGGTTTCTTTTACCCAATATTTCATCGCCTCTATCATCGCCAGACGCATTTCTTTATTAGAATAATCCAACTCGATGATATCATCCATTCCACTGGCTTTGTGGAAGCTTCCATCTGCATCTTTCTGGTAATATTCCGGATGCGTTTTTGTCCAGACGTGGTCCCAACCTGTGTGATTTGCAACCCAGTCAATAATCACTTTGAATCCCATTTTGTGAGCTTCATTTACCAAATGTTTGAAGTTTTCCAATGTCCCGAACTCCGGATTGATGCTCGTATAATCATAAGCAGCATATTGGCTTCCCAAGCTTCCTTTCTTGTTGAGCTGGGCAATTGGTGTGATTGGCATGAACCACAGTGTTTCTACACCCATTTTTTTAAGTCTCGGAAGCTCTTTTTCGAAAGCTGCAAAAGTTCCTTCAGGAGTGTATTGTCTTACGTTAACTTCATAGATGTTGGTGGTGCGTTTCCATTCTTGTGGTAGTTCCATTGTATGATTCTGGGTTTTACAGGATAATAATAATGCGGCGATTGCCGGTAAAAGAATCAGTTTTTTCATTATAAAAAAAATTTCTCTTGAATTTGTAAATCTTATAGTCTATTTTGTAAATGTAATGAAAATAAAAAAGCCCGAAAAATTCGGGCTTGTTAATATTTTATAAAACTAGGATCAATCTTCATCATCATCTTCGAAGATATCGTTGTATCCTTCATCTTCTTCGTCATCATTATAATCGTCATCTTCATCTTCGAAGCTTGTTTCTTTGAATTCTGCATCGAAATCTCCAAAATCATCATCCATAAATATGGCCGATCTTTTGGAAGATTTACCATTATCACTTCCGTTTTTGCTTGGCGCTTTCAATGGCACATTCCCGAATCTGTAAACTGTAAGTGGATAATTGACTGCAGTCTTTTCATCTACGATCTCCAATAATTCGCAGAAAAATTCCCAAAGTTCTATAAACCCATACTGGAATCTCATTTTGCTCCCAACAGTGGGGAAACCTTCCGGCAAATAGATGTCTGACATTATTTCGCCATCGCCATCATCACTCATATCTTCCAGAGGAATAGCATTTCCTTCATTCCATTCATCATCAGAAAAATAAAAAGAAGACAACTCCTCACCCGGTAGATTGAAGGCACTTTTTATACCCAGATGCAGATTCCAAAGTGTTTGCTTTTCTTTGACCTCGATGTCTCGGAAGATTGTCTCTTTGGCGTCTAGAATTACTCTTACCTTATAAACCATTTTCGTTTTACTTTAAACTTTATATTACCTTGATTAATGTTGCAAATATAAAACAAATGAAATTCCATAAAAGTTTATTGGAAATTTTTTTTCAAAAAAGTTTTTTTTAAATTCAGCGCATCGGTTGATGTCTATCGATGTATAAAAGCGGGTTTGTTCTTTTTGATTTTTCCAAGAAAGGTTTCGATAATTTGAATTTGAATTTTGTTCCGGAAAGATAAACGCTTTCTACGGAAATACTCTGCTTGTGGGCTTCCATAATGTGTTTCACAATTGCGAGACCAAGACCTGAACCGCCTTCTTTTCTGTTTCTACTGGATTCTACACGATAGAAACGTTCAAAGATTCTCGGTAGATTTTCTGGTTTGATTCCCATTCCGTTGTCTTCCACAGAGATATGTATGCTTTTCATTCCTTCTCTTGTTGAAACAATGATCTGTGCTTCTTCTCGATTGGCGTATTTCACAGCATTAGAAATTAGATTGATCAAGACCTGAGAAATTCTTTGTTTGTCCGCAAACACAAAAAGCTGAGATTGTGTGGTCTGTAGCTGCATTGTCATAGAATGTTTTTCTGCATCCATTTCCAGAAGGTCAAAAACTTCCTGAATCAAATAATTAATATCAAAAGTAGAATATTTGAGCTCAATTTGTCCGGCTTCAAAACGATTGATCATATCCAGATCCTTTACGATATTAAGGAGTCTCTCAACAGACTTGTCAATTCTTTCAAGATATTTGTCTCGTATGTTAAGGTCTTCCACACCACCTTCTCGTAATGTTTCTATATAACCTTGAATCGAGAATAATGGAGTTTTCAGTTCGTGGGAAACGTTTCCGATATATTCTTTCCGGTAGTCTTCCATTTCCTTCATCATATCGATCTCGGCATTTTTCTGATTCATCTCGTGAACTTTTTCGCCAAGTTCCTTGAACCCAATATCTGTATCAAAATCGTGGATAATATCTTCAGGAAGAATATTTGTGATCCTCCTGATCTGATTCTTGCTATAAAAGCTGAATAGAAACTCTAAAACAAAATAGTTGAGAATGAATACAAACCATAAAGTAAATATCAGAAAATAATTGAAGTCCTTGGTTTTGAAATAGACATCATCCGTATAAAACTCGAAAAGCAAGACAACACCACCTACAACACCTACCAATAAGAATGATGCGGTAACAGATAACCAATTGATCTTTAAAGAATTCCTAAATCTCATCTCAAAAAAAAGATTTTCTTTTTAGAAAATCTTAAACTACTAATTTATAACCTATTCCTTTGAGGGTCTGTATCGTATTGATGCCGAGTTTTTCTCTTAATCTCCGGATGTGGACATCGATTGTCCTTTCTCCCACGATCACATCATTTCCCCAGACTTTTTCCAAGATCTCTTCTCTTTTGAAAACTTTCTCTGTGTTGGAAGCTAAAAGATAAAGCAGATCGAACTCTTTCTTTGGTAGCAAAAACTCTTCCTTACCTTTCGATACTTTGAAATTATCTTTATCAATGATCAGGTCACCAAGTTCTATATAATTTGAATTTTCCTGAGAATTAGCGCCCATCTGCAATAATGCAGCAACTTTTGAGACCAAAACTTTTGGCTTGATCAGTTTTACAATATAGTCATTGGCACCAGCCTGATAGCCTGCTAATTGAGAAAACTCCTCACTTCTTGCTGATAAAAATACGATCAAAGTTCTTTGTAATTCTTTGATCTTGCGAAGGTCCTGACAAGTTTCGATCCCATCTTTTTCAGGCATCATCACATCAAGGAGAATAAGGTCTGGTAAGATCTCTTTTGCCTTTTCTATACCTTCGTTTCCGTTTCCGGCGGTAAAGACTTGATAACCTTCTTTTTCCAAATTATAAGAGATGATTTCCAGAATGTCCTGCTCATCATCAATTAAAAGGATTTTTTTACGATTCATTTCGATTTATTAATTATCCCAAAATTAAAAAAAAATGAACTCTGTATCACTAAATGTTTAAAGTTCACACAAATTTAACATTTACAAAATAAAAAAGTTACGTTTTAAAAGAATTTTTGACATCAATATTTATCTATTTTTATAAGGTAAAATCGTTTTATTTTTTGAGGAAATTAAGTTAAATTTGCACTTCACGTTTCAGATTATGGAAGAAGAAGAAAAAAAATCACTCAATTTTATTGAGCAAATTATAGAAGACGATCTGGAAAACGGTTTAGACTCATCTAAGCTGCGTTTCAGATTCCCACCGGAACCCAATGGTTATCTTCATATTGGTCATACAAAAGCCATCTGTATCAACTTTGGGCTAGGGCAAAAATATAATGCACCTGTCAACCTTCGTTTCGATGATACCAATCCTGCAAAAGAAGAACAGGAATTTGTGGATTCAATTAAAGCTGATATCGATTGGTTGGGTTTCAAATATGATCAGGAATTATATACTTCAGATTATTTTGAGCAATTATATATCTGGGCTGTTAAAATGATCAAAGAAGGGAAGGCCTATGTAGATGAGCAATCTTCCGAAGATATTACTGCGCAGAGGAAAAATCCTTTTGAGGCAGGAATAGATTCACCTTTTAGGAATCGTCCGATAGAAGAAAGCCTTGAGCTTTTTGAGCAAATGAAGAACGGAGAATTCGAAGAAGGTGCGATGAGTTTGCGTGCAAAGATCGATATGGCTTCTCCGAATATGAATATGCGTGATCCCGTGATGTACAGAATCCTGAAAAAACCGCATCACAGAACCGGCGAAAAATGGAAGATCTATCCGATGTACGATTGGGCACACGGGGAATCTGACTATATCGAACAAATTTCGCATTCGTTATGCTCACTGGAATTCGAGAATCACCGTCCACTTTACGAATGGTATCTGGACCAGGTTTATGATAATGAAAGTGTTGCGCCAAAGCAGAGAGAATTCGCAAGGATGAACGTTTCCTATATGGTAACATCCAAAAGAAAACTTCAAAGATTGGTTGCAGAAGGAGTAACAACTGGTTGGGACGATCCAAGAATGCCTACCATTTCGGGACTTCGAAGAAAAGGGTACACTCCCACGGCGATCAAAAACTTTATCGAAAGGGTGGGTGTTGCAAAAAGAGAAAACCTGATTGACATCCAATTGTTGGAATTTTCAGTAAGGGAAGACCTTAATAAAGCGGCAACCAGAGTAATGGCGGTTGTAAATCCAGTTAAGCTGATCATCGAGAATTATCCTGAGGATAAGGAAGAATGGCTGGAGACGGAGAACAATCCTGAGGATGAAAATGCAGGAACAAGAGAAGTTCCTTTCTCAAGAGAGATCTACATCGAAAGAGAAGATTTCAAAGAAGAAGCTGATAAGAAATTTTTCCGATTGAAATTGGGTGGAGAAGTCCGATTAAAAGCGGGTTATATTATCAAAGCTGAAAGAGTTGAGAAAGATGCCAACGGCGAGATCACAACAATCTATGCGACCTATGATGAAGATTCAAAATCGGGAAGCGGAACAGAGGCAAGTCTTAGAAAAGTGAAAGGAACGCTTCACTGGGTTTCTGCAAAACACGCTTTACCGATCGAGATCAGAACTTACGAGAGATTGTTCACCACAGAACAGCCGGATGCTGAGAAAGAGGTAGATTTCATCCAATTCATCAATCCTCAATCGCTAAGAATTACTTACGGTTTTGCGGAACCAAGTCTGAAAAATGCTACTTTGGAAGACCATTATCAGTTCCAGAGAATTGGATATTATATAAAAGACAGAGATTCTTCTGATGACACTTTAGTATTCAACAGAACCGTTACGCTTAAAGATGGTTATAAACCATAATTATAAAAAAAATAAAATATTAAATTGAAAATCAGGCTTTTGTCTGATTTTTTTTGTTTCGATGTAATGAAAATTATTCTGCCGTTGTCTTATCTCCAAGTAAGATAAAACTATGAAAACTAAATTTGGAATTCTTCCATTGATCTTTTTCTGTGTGCAGTTATCCGCACAGAAAACTGTCGCTTCAGATAGTATTTCGAGGAAAAAATTACAAGCTATCAAGAAAGACCAGACTATCAAAATAGACGGAATTCTGGATGATGAGATCTGGAAAAATGTACCTGTTGCCAGCAATTTTGTAGAGCGCCAGCCTAACAACGGAAGACCACAGGCAGACAGTTTGAAAACCGAGGTCAAATTCCTTTACGATGATACTGGATTATACATTGCTGCTCAGATGTATGACCCAGAACCTTCCAAAATTTTAAAAGAATTAACGGAAAGAGACAATATTGCCAATGATGATTTTTTTGGGATAATTATCAACGGATATAACGACCATCAGCAGAGTTTGGAATTTATCGTGACCGCAGCCGGAGTTCAGGTGGATGGAAAATTGACCACTGAAAATGAAGATATGTCTTGGAATGCCGTTTGGTACAGCGCGGTGAAAATCAATGATAAAGGCTGGACTGTAGAAATGAAAATTCCTTTTTTCGAACTGCGTTTTCCTAAAAAAGACATACAGGAATTTGGTCTTAATATGATCCGGAAAATCAAAAGGACCAATACGATGTACGACTGGAACCACGTGGACAATCAAAAAGGGAATTATACTTTGTATGATGGCGTTTTGAATGGCGTTACCGAAATAAAAACACCAACCAGGCTCTCTTTCACTCCTTATTTTTCCACTTACGTCAACAGTTTTGATGGCAAAACAGAAATGAATGTGAACGGCGGAATGGATTTGAAATACGGGATCAACGATGCTTTTACATTTGATATGACCTTGATTCCGGATTTTGGTCAAGCCAATTTTGATAACTCGATTCTTAATTTGACACCTTTTGAACAGCAATTTGCAGAGCAGCGTTCGTTTTTTATGGAAGGAACGGAACTGTTTAGCAAAGGCGATATGTTCTATTCCAGAAGAGTGGGAGGAAGTCCGTCAAGATATCCTGATACAACAGAAAATGAAACGGTTACTGAATATCCTTCAAAAGTCAAATTATTCAACGCCTTTAAAATTTCGGGAAGAACCAAAAAAGGTTTAGGAATTGGGATTTTCAATGGTATTACTGAGAAAATGGAAGCCACGATTCAAGATAATCAAACCAGAGCTATAAGAAAAGAAGTTGTAGAACCCTGGACTAATTATAATGTTCTGGTTTTTGACCAGAGATTTGGAGGGAACTCATCGGTAACTTTGGTCAATACCAATACAACAAGAACCGGGGATTTCCGCGATGCCAATGCGACAGGATTGTTGTGGAATATTGCCAACAAAAATAATACTTACAATTATTATGGGAATTTCAAAGGAAGCTGGGTAATGGACGGTGATACTAAATTTGGCAATAGAGGAACCGTTGGAATTGGGAAATTTTCCGGCAAGAACAGATTTGAGGTTAATGCCAATTATGTGAGCAAGGATTGGGATATCAATGACCTTGGATTCTCCACAAAAACCAATTATGGAAATCATAACGTCTGGTACGGGTACAGAATTCTTCAGCCGACCGGAAAACTCAATAATATGTATCTGAATTTCAATTTGAATTACTATCACAGATTAGAATCGTTTCTGAACCAAAAATTGATCTTCAATCACAACAACTCATTTACGAATAAGAAATTCCAGAGTTTCGGAGGTGGAGTAGAGTTCACGCCGTATGGTGAGAAAGATATCTATGAACCAAGAACTTTCGGAAGATATTTAAAAGTTCCGGGTTACTTTGACAGCTGGCTTTGGTTTGAGAGCGACAGCCGAAAAAAGCTTCAGTACAATATTACGCTTGATTATTATGCCTACGACCAAAAAGGAAGAAACTACGTTGTTCCATCATTATATCTACGTTACAGAGCCTCGGATAAACTCAATTTGATTTGGAAGTTCAATCCGGTTTTCAGTAATAATGAAGTTGGATATTCCGGGAAAGATCCTGATAACATCTATATGGGAAGAAGACAGAGAAATACTTATGAGAATGCGATCACAGGTCAATATACCTTCAATGAGAAAATGACTTTGGCACTGGCTTTCAGACATTATTTTTCGGACGTGACCTATAAGCAATTTTATATTCTGGATAATGACGGAAGCTTAAATGCCAACACAGCATATAATCCGAGCCTGAACGGAACGTACAATTCCTGGAACGTGGATCTGCGTTATTCTTGGTGGTTTGCACCGGGTAGCCAGCTGACCTTGCTTTACAGAAATGCGACCAGCAATTATCTGGAAATTTCCAGAATGCGATTCAAGAATAATTTTGACGAGCTTTTCAGCACACCTATGATCAACAATTTTTCACTTAGAGTTACTTATTTCTTAGATTATAACCGCATGAAGAGTTGGTTTTAAGAAAGGGTTTTTAGAATCAAGATACAAGACTAAAAGACAAGATCCATTTCAAAGCTGAAATGGATTTTTTAATATCATTCATCATTTATAACTCATCATTAATTATAAAACATCTCTGATCTCCTCATTCTTTTGAAAAGTAGCTTTTGCAAAAGGACAAAGCGGGATGATCTTTAAATTGTTTTCCCGGGCAAATTCCACAGCCTGATAAACCATTTCTTTCCCGACGCCTTTTCCATTGTAGGCGGGTTCTACTTCTGTATGGTCGATTATGAATTTATCTGTTCCAGCCCAAGTATAGGTCATCAGTCCTGCCTGTTTACCGTCAAAGAGTGCGATAAATTCACCATGCTTTTCTCCGTTGTTTTGTATTACCTCTAGCATTTTTATTTGAGTTTTGTTAATATTTCTATATCATTGGTCAATATTTTATGAATGGGACAAGCGTCAGCGATCTTAAAAAGCCTGTCTCTTATATCCTCACTTACTTCCGTTTCTCCAAAATCTATGATCCTGCAAAATTGAGCTGTTTTGGTCTGCGGATAATTCTCCAGGTCTACTTCCACATTGATCATCGGGATTTCCCAGCCCTTTCTATCAATGTACATTCTTAATGTTGCTGCAGTACAGCTTGCCAAAGATGTTGCAAGAATCTCAAAGGGGTTGAAGCCTTTGTTTCCGCCACCTTTATCAACTGGCTCATCTGTGATAAGCGTGTTTTCTCCGGCAATTACTTCAGTATAATATTTTTCCGCTCCCAGGCTTGCCTTGACTTTTACTCCCATCATTAAGAATTTAGTTTATAGCTCAATGCACCAGAAGGACATTTTGATAATTGGTCTTTCAATTCTTCTGTGGTGGCATTTTCTGGTTTTATCCAAGGTCTGTCTTTCGGATTGTAAACTTTCGGAAGCATTTTTACGCAAACAGCAGCATGAATACAAACTTTCGGCTTCCAAAGGATCGTTATTTCTCCTGTATTATATTCGTGGGTTTCCATTATTAGATCTGATCTTTAAAGTTTTTGATTTTAGTATTAAGTTCACTCAGTAATTTTGGTTCAATAACGCCATTGTCCGAATCAAAATTCTCATAGAATTTCGGAAGAGAAAATGTCTCTTTGATGTCTGCTCCAAATTGTGGGAAAAACTTGGAAGCCTCTGCCATTACATTCCCACCTCCAAAACCTCCGGGCGAAGTTGTCATCAGGAACATTGGTCTATCCTGAAAAACTTTCACGTTAATTCTAGAGGCCCAGTCAAATATATTCTTGAAAGCCGCACTATAAGAACGGTTATTTTCTGCCAAAGAACATATGATGACATCAGAATCCTCTATATTTTTCAGAAATCTGTGTGCTTCTTCCGGAAATCCATTCTTCTCCAGATCTACTGAAAAAACAGGCATCAGAAAATCATTAAGGTCAATTAGATTAATTTCCTCATTGGGAAAACTCTTGAGGACAAATCTTACCAATTGTTTATTGATAGATGTCGAAGAATTGCTTCCTGCAAATGCGAATATTTTCATAGTTTGAATTTTTAAATAATTAAAGTTGGTCGTATCCACCGAATTTTTCGTCAACAATAGCTTTCCATTCCGGATGTTTTTTGATGTATGCAAAAACATAAGGACAAAATGGCAAAAGTTTTTTTCCGCTTTTTTTGATGTATTCCAAGGTCTTTTCTACTACTGCAACAGCCGCTCCGGTTCCTGCCAATTCTGGTTCAGTTTCTGTGTGAACCAATGCGATCTGATGTTCTCTTTCACCATAATTGATAAAGGCAAAATGTCCGTCGATTTCTATTTCGAAACGTTTTTTGTTTTCGTTTTTTACTAGAGGAATAGCTTCGAATTCTGTTTTCATATTTTATTTCTTTAAAGTTAGTAATTATTTGATTCAAAATTATAGAAACCAAAATTACTGTAAATTGATGTAGGATATTTTCGTGAAGAATTGATTTTGAACATAAAAAAAATCCTGTGAAAATTAATTCACAGGACTTCAATCAAGGTTAAAATTAAATAATTATCTGTTCTTTGGTGTTTCTTGGTTAAGCTTCATTTATAGAAGAAGCTTTTATAATATCTTTTATTTTTTCAAATTTTTCCGCTTCGGTATTGGAGATACTTCCGATCCTGTAATGGAAATTTCTGATTCCTCTTTTGGATTTGATACTTATCAGTAAAATACGATCCATGATTTCTTTGTCTATTTTTAAGGAAACAACCTTGTGTAAAGGAACTTCCAGAACGGGTCTTTTTAATTGTGAAAATAGATTTCCATATTTTACAGAGATGATATGCTCGGTAATTTCCAAAGAGAAAAGCTTGAGAGTTATCAATCTCCATGATGCCAATAAAAAGATAATGAAGCAAATAACGTACAGTGTTGTATCATTCATCTTTAAAAATCGGTCTGCGAAAAACAAGAAAATAAAGTCTAATAAGAGAATGAATGAAAATCCATACACCGCTAGGATGGTCTTTCTTCTGTTATTTATTTTCATCTTTTGAATTGTGTTTTGTAAGTGTCAAAATTACAGAGCCGTTCGACTCTGTAACTTGAAACTTAGGATTTCTTCGTTTGTGTTTTTACTGTCATTTGTATTTTTAGAATCTTTCGATTTGTGTTTTTTTTAGTATCTCTTACAGAGCCTTTCGGCTCCGTAAAAAGATACTTGATTTCCATCAATAGTGTTTATGAATGTGTTTTTGTGTTTTTTTAGTATAAATTGTAAAAGCTTTCGATTATATAATTTATACTTAAGATTTCATCATTTGTGTTTTTAGAATCTTCTGAGCTTGTGTTCTTTGTAATTATTATAATTTTTAGTTCTTATAATAATTACTCAAAATTTCATCATTTGTGTTTTTTATTTTCGATAAATTAGTAATTCATCATTTGTGCTTTTAGAATCCTATTTTCGATTTTTTTAACAATTATAATTGGCTCTTTTTGTTGGTACAAATTTACTAACATACAGAATTAGGGTAACTATAAAAGTCTTAGATATATATCGCTAAACTTGTAGATATTTATCTACAATTAATAATGCATATTGAAATAATATTTATTTCTATTTGGTTATTTTCTTCTCTGCATTAGAAGTTTCGTTTTGAATACGGGTGAATAAAATTTTTAAATTCTGAGGTTTTTCCATAAATAAGTTGATAATCATGCATTATTAGTCACAGAAATGTTATAGCAAAAAATGCCTAACAATTTTTTTGATTATCAGGACATTTATATTCGTGAACAATTTAAAACAATGGTTTATTCACCCATGTATGTAACAGAGATATTAGATCCTGCTCCAAACTTGTATATTTGAGTAAAACTACCTCTAACACTTAGCCTGTCTCCTATGTTGAAATAGGCTGTAGTTGCCGGACTGTGATAAATAGTGGGGGTTCTTTCACCATGTGCGGAAGTGAAACCTCCAACTATGCTGGTATTTTCATTTCTCATAATTGTTGTGATTGCTGTTCCATTGGTTTGGCCACTGGGGTTTGAATTGTTATCATACATTAAATAAACTAAAATTTGATAATAACCGGCTTTCTGAACTGTGAATACTCCTGTTGTAGAATTGTAGGTAAGATGCAACGGATTGATCTTTGGGACAGAATTAAAAACTAATGTTGTTGTGGCGAATTGGGCAAATGTACCCGTTACGGTTGTTCTTAATCCTATTGCCGAAAGAGTAGGGATGAACTGGTCTTCCAGACCTACCCAGCTTGGCGCTGCACCCGGTCCGTTGGATTGTAAAAAGTTTCCTGTCTCTCCAGCACTTCCTGCAGTATCTTTATTTCCGCCTACATTTAATTCGTTTGTAATTTGGATGCTTCCATTTACATGTAATGTTTTTTGTGGGGTTTCGGTATTGATCCCCACTTGAGCGAATGAGAATGTAGAAAATGTAATTGTAGCAATTATATAGAATGTATTTTTTTTCATTTTGATTTGTTTTTGAGTTTTTAATTTATTGGAATAGATTATCCTGTTCTTACATTGTAATTGATGAAGAAGTGTATTTTTTTCTTTTCGGAGATTTGAGTAATATTTTATACTAAAACCGGCGGAGGCCTAGTTACTGAATAGTTATTATGAGATACATCAACCTTCTCCTTCAAATTTCTCAGGCTATAAGAAGAATTCAAATATAAATTCTCAAAAGAGTTTTTTATAACGCCTATAATGATGAAGAATTTTGAGAAAGGTTTATTACTAATAATTGTAATAACTACGTCAGCAAAACGATTACCGGATAAATTCTTATCTGCCGGTTTTCCTGAAAGTGTAACACGCGCATATTGTTCTCTGTAGAAATCGGTTTCCGGTTTTTTTTGTGATTTTTTCTTGTTGTGCTTGCGGGTGATTTTGGCAACTTTAGTTTTCTGTTGACTTTTCTCTGCTGAAATATAAATAATATCGGCGTTAGTGTTCTCAAGCTGATGAATAGATGTGCTTCTTATGAGGTAAATTTTTGGTTTATCTGTTGCAGCTGCCGGTTTTGTAACAATTGAATCGGAAGAATGAATAAAAGCACTTTGTTTTACCGAGAACGTAGTATTGTTTTTAATAAATACCTGAGCGGATAGAGGATAAAAAAGAAAAGATATAAATATCACTAAAGTCAACTTCCTGAAAAAGAAAACAGATTTTAATGAAAAATTTATATGGATTCTTTTGTTTAGCATGTTGAATTGTTTTCATATATTTTATAGTGACTCTAAATCTTGAAGAAGAACTATCCGGTCTAAACCTTAGTGATGAATGAACATGACAAAACAAGGGAAATTCTCATTAGAAGTGAAAAATTCGCCTATCTCATAGATATCTAAAATTATAAATAATTGAAAATGAATTAATTAATCCTTTGTTTTCTTATCTAAATTATTAATCCAAACATAAATGTCTTCCGAAGACGGAATGTTTAATTTTTTTCTAAGTCTGTTTTTGCGAAGCTGAATGGCTCTTATTGTGAGAAAGTTATAGTCTGCAATTTCTTTTGTTGAAAAATTCAGTTTAAGAAGCGCACAAAATTTTAAAGTTTCAGGAGGAATATCAGGATATAATTTTAAAAGAACCTGATAAAATTCTGGATATATCTCAATGAAACGCGTCACAAATTCAGGTTTGTTTTTGCGGGCAAGCAGAGTTACTTCTTCAAAACCGTCTTTGACCTTACTTTTAAGTTCATTTGTTTCTTGCTCTCTTTCTACAATTAGTTCTTCCTTATTTTTTAAAGTATTTTTCAGCTTCACAGCTTTTTTACGGTTTCTTATGAGAAAAAAAAGTAATACCAAAACAGATAATAAAGCCGTTGCAACAATCTTATATCTGGATATATTTTCCTGATGTTTATATTCTTTCTGGCTTTCTTTTATGTATTGTTCTATTGGATAATTGAGTTGAATTTTCTGACTTCTCGAAAGACTGTCAGATAGAACATTATATTTTTTAAGAAACTTGGCTGCCATTTCCTTATCATTACTCAATTCAGCGGCTTCGGAAATAAAGAGGTAGGCATTTTTCACATCGACGAGAATTTTTCTTTCGATTCCTATTTGTAAAAGTTTGTTGTAATAAATAATTGCCGAATCGTATTCTTTTTTTTCTTTGTAATAATCTCCTAAGGTTCTATAAAATAAAGACAGTTCATAAGCATGCGGCTCCTTTGCTTTTATTTTACTCTCCGAATATTTTAGATAATATGCAGCGGAATCAAAATCATTTTTATAATAAATATAATAAAATGCCAGTCTATTGGATTGTTCTATATTGTCCTGCTCATAAAAAGCCTTTTTGCTATAATAAAATGATGAGTCCAATTTATTCAGATCATTATACATAATTGCCAGATAACCGTAACAAAATGCTCTCAAATTTTGTCTGGCTTTTTTATCCGTGATATGTGTGGATAATGCAAGCGATTTTTTAGAGTATGAGATAGATTGTTGGTAGAGATCAAGATAAGAATATAGGGCAGCCTTTTCTGAATAGATAATGGATTGTTCTCCTTTATCATAATTTCTTTCATTTTCTTTTTCCCATAATTCTACAAAGGCTAGGGATTCATGATACTTTCCATTAACCCTCATAATGTAAGAAAGACTTTTGTAACCACTCATGATCCCTTTTATATATCCAACTTCTCTGGATTCTTTTATCAGCCTTTGATTGATTGCTATAGCTTTATCATATTTTCCTTCGTCATATAAACTTATCGATTCTTTTTTGACTCTTTCAACTTCTTCTTTAGATTGCGCATAAGAAAATAAAGAGAAAAGGCAGCACAATAGTATGTGCAGGTAATGTGGATATCTCATAGTAGCTGTTAATTAAAAAGAAAGCAAAAGAAAGGAAATCACACTAAGATAGCAAAGATGTAGCTATCTCACAACTATCTAAAATTATGAAAACCATAGAGATATAATAGATATCTCGATTCAATAAATAAAATAAGAAACTGTTAAGAACTTTCTAAACTGTTTTGCTATGATCTACAGAACTATGGGTGTTTTTTTATTTCTTTGTCGGGGCCTTTATTGGAGAAACTATTTTCTGGTCTAATAATGATTTTTGATCAAATCTATAAGTTCTACTATATTTTCTATGTTTAGTTTTTCAAAAATCCTTTTCTTTAACGTGCTTACGGTATTTTGTTTGATATCCAGTTTGTTGGCAATTTCCAGATTACCGTAGCCTTCTGCATACATTTCTGCGATCTGTAGTTCTCTGTCTGTTAAAGAAAATAATGGATTGATCAGATTTCTGTTACGTATAGAATTCATTAATAGGGCCTGTGTGACAGGAGAGATGTATTCTCCGGTCTTTATCATTTTTGATATGGCGTATTTCACATCTTCTTCCTCACTCAACTTGCTAAGGAATCCATTTGCTCCGGCATTGATGAATTTTAAGGATTGTGTATTTTCATCTATTCCGGAAAATATCAATATTTTGATCTCGGGTCTTATATTTTTGATATCAGATAATATGCTGAGACTGTTTCCATCGGGAAAGTGAGCATCTATAATGGCAATATCAATAGGGTTGGATTGTATAGATTCCAATATCTTTTGTAGTGTTGAAGCATGAAAGATCTCACATTCCAGTTCCATTTCTTCCAAAAGAAAAACGATGCCCTGTCTTATTAGACTATGATCATCTGCAAGTAAGAAAGTGATTGGTCTATCTAATTGATTCATTTATTGATTTTCAAATTAACAGAGAAGCTTACTATTGTCCCATGA
This sequence comes from Epilithonimonas hungarica, assembly GCF_900102265.1. Lineage (GTDB taxonomy): Bacteria > Bacteroidota > Bacteroidia > Flavobacteriales > Weeksellaceae > Epilithonimonas > Epilithonimonas hungarica. Next base: position 1,470,168 of record NZ_FNBH01000001.1, read on the forward strand.
TTCAGTTTGCTATCTACAGATATTTTTCCAGAGTACAATTCTACAATTTCCTTACAAAGACTCAGTCCTAGACCAGCTCCCAGATTTTCTACATCTTCAGACAGTACACCTTGATAGTAAGGTTCAAATATTTTCTCAAGGTCAGATTCTGAGATTCCTGCACCTGTATCTGTTATTTTTGTAACTAGCGAAATTGTATTTTCATCTACAGATTCTGTTTTGGTATCTACGGTTATTTGCCCGTTCTCTGTAAACTTGTTAGCATTTCCAAGGATATTCATAAAAACCTGATTGATCTTTGTGTTATCAGAATAAACGGTAATACTGGGGTCAATATTTTTATTAACGACAAATTTATTATTTCTGGTTTCTATATAAGGCTCTATGGAGGTGAGAATAGAATCTATTTCATCGCTGATATTAAAAACTGTCGGGATTAGTTTGTTTTCAACCTGTTGGTTTTTTGTGTATTCCAAAATTTGATTAGCCTGCATCAATAGGGTGTTATTTGTAAAGCTTATCGATTTTAGATATTCTTTTATACTTTCGTCTGTGGTTTTTTTATTAATTCTGTTGATGAAAATTCCAATGATCTTGAGTGGAGATCTTAGCTCATGGCTTAACATACCCAAAATTCTATTTTTGAAATTAAGATTTTCCTTTATCTGATCATTAGCAATTTTCAACCTTTTCTCATATATGAAGGCAATTCTTGTCAGGAACATGATCAATATAGAGACGATAAACATCAGGATCAGAGCTCCCAGAACCAAATAGTTTCTGATATGATTGCTTTTGGAAGTTTGTTTTTCATATTCCTTTTCAAGTTCCAACTTAGAATCTTTGATGGCCATTCCATAGATGTTCATCAGGTCATTACTGTATATTAGGAGATTGTTGAAGGTCTTGAAAAACTTTTCATTATGGTTTTTATTATTGGTAATGTTGACCTGTATCCTTTGGACCTCTTTGGAGTAGTGGTTATTGATCGTCCTCATGATACTGTCCATATCTGATTTTATTTTTTCGCCGGTGGTCTGTCCCCCGTTTTTAATTGTAATAATGGTGTTTTCTTTCTGTACATCAACTTTTCCGGCTATTGCATCACCGATCCTGCCGAGCAGTCCCTTCTTTTTCACGCTATCAGAAACAGTTTTTGTCTCTATATTGAATTTCTCATAATTATAATTGTTGAGATCAAATTTTTTAAGGGTTGGAGCATTGTTCTCTCGGATCTTAAAGCTTGATCTGGAAGAAAATTGATAGGTAGAATCCGCCAGAAGTTTTAGTTTCCTGAATTCCGAAGAATCTTGTTTCTGAGGCAGGATAACGTTTTCTAATCTTGGATTTTTGTAGCTGTTGATACTGTCCAGGTTTTTAGTGAGTTTATCAACGGACTGGAAATAATACTCCAAATATTTTCGATCATTAGTAATAAGATATTTTTGGAAGTAGTCCTGAGAACTTACCAATTCTTTCTTGGAATCATCTGTCAGATTTTCGATGGAATGGATTTCATTCAATTGATTTTCTATAAACTTCAGATTTTTTTTATTCCTGAACTCGTTGTAAAAAAAACTGCCTATAATGACTTGTATCAAAAGAATGCAGATAATAAGAAAATAATGGACAATCTTTCTCGATCTAAAGCTCAATGGGCGTAAATGATTGTTCTTTGATTCCATATTTGTGCTATTTATGTTTTTTTATTGATTTTCATTTTGTAAAAATGACAACCATAATTTGTAAAATTAAACAATATTATAAAAATACCACTTTATAAATTTTCTTTTTATAAAAATTAAATAATATAAAACACTACTATATAAAATTATTAAAAAATCCTATAAAACTTAATTTACAGGATTTGATTTTATTATGCAATATATAATTTATTACATTGTTTTGAACTGCTCCAGCATTCTGATATCATTCTCAAAGAACATTCTGATATCGCTCATTTGGTAAAGAAGCATTACAATTCTCTCGATTCCCATCCCAAAAGCGTATCCAGAGAATTTATCAGAATCGATGTTTACATTTTTGAGAACTGCAGGGTCAACCATTCCACAACCCATGATTTCCAACCAGCCGGTTCCTTTTGTGATCCTGTAATCCGTTTCAGAATTCAGACCCCAATAAACATCAACTTCTGCACTTGGCTCCGTGAAAGGAAAATAAGAAGGTCTCATTCTGATCTTCGACTTTCCAAAAAGCTCAGTTGTGAAAAACTGAATGGTTTGTTTCAGATCTGCAAAGCTCACATTCTCATCAATATATAAACCTTCAATTTGATGGAAAATACAATGTGAACGGGAAGACACCGCTTCATTACGGAAAACACGTCCTGGTGAAAGAATTCTCATTGGCGGTTCGTTGTTTTCCATATGTCTGATCTGCACAGAAGAAGTGTGCGTTCTCAGTAAAACATCAGGATCTTGCTCGATGAAGAACGTATCCTGCATATCTCTCGCCGGATGATATTCCGGGAGGTTAAGTGCGGTGAAGTTATGCCAGTCATCTTCTATCTCAGGTCCGTCTGCAACAGCAAAACCGATAGATTTGAAGATGTCAATGATTTTATTTTTAACAAGGTTGATTGGATGACGAGAACCTAATTCCAAAGGAAAAGCAGGTCTTGTAAGGTCTTCTTTTTCAAGGGTAATTTTACTTTCCGAAGAAAATCTCAGTTCTTCCAGTTTCTCATTTACAGAATTTCTTAAGATGTTGATCTTCTGTCCAAAATCTTTCTTCTGCTCATTGGGGATTTGTTTCAAGGACTCATAGAAATCGTTCATGATTCCTTTTTTTCCATTGAATTTTAGTCGGAACTGTTCTATCTCATCCTTTGCAGAAGATTGGAAATTTTGCACTTCCAACAGCAGGTCATCAATTTTCTCTAGCATTATTCTTTATAAAAAATAGACTGCAAAAATACGATTTTTAAACTAAAAATAAACTGCTTTTCGGTAAAACAATTTCATTTTAAAAACAAAACCCTTTCAAAGTTTCAAACTCTGAAAGGGTTAAATGATTAAATTGAATATTAAATCGGTTATTTCTTTTCGATGGCTTTAACTTTCATCTGAACATTGATTTCATTCTTGATCAAGCCTTCTGCGGCAGGCATTTGAAATTTAATTCCGAACTCATCTCTGTTGATATCTTTTGGCTCTGTTGCAATGCTCAATTCGCCGTCTTTTAATTTTACGTTCGCATTAAAGGTAGCTGGCTTTGTGATACCTTTCAGGGTCAGGTTGCCGTCAAGAACGGTGTTGTAATCACTCCCGGCAGGAGCTTCTGTTACTTTTGTGATTTCGAAAGAAGCTGTCGGAAATTTTGCAGTGTCGAAGAAATCTGCACTTTTCAGATGTCCAAGCAGTTTTCCGTTGGATTCGGTGTCTTTCAGGTCTTCATTGGTCAAAGAATTCATATCAACCACGAATTGTCCGCTTTCCAATTTGTTGTCTTTTACAGTCACCTCGCCACTTTCGAATTTCAAATTTCCAATGTGGCTGGTATTATCAGATTTTACAACTTTGAAACCTTTCCATTCAGCTTTACTATTCAATGTATCTACAACATAAACTTGCCCGTCTGTTGTTGTCAAAACCTCATTGCTTTCACTGGTCACTGGTTTGTCTTTTCCGCAAGAAATAATAAATACCGAAGCGGAGATCAATAAAAATGCGGATATTAAAGTTGTCTTTTTCATAAAGAAATTTTTAAATTATATCTAAATTTGTGTTTTTGCTAAAATAATAAAATTATTACGATTTCAACCACTAATTTTGCAAGATGTTGTTAGAAGTTAAAAACCTGTATTTCAATTATCAGGCCGATAAGCCGCTGTTCCAAAATCTTAATCTTAGTGTAGATGAAGGTCAAATTATTGCTTTGGCAGGGGAAAGTGGTTGTGGCAAATCTACATTGTTGGGTCTTATTTATGGTTTGATGGATTGGCAGGATGGCGAAATCATCTTTGAAGGACAAAAGCTATTTGGGCCAAAGGGAAATCTTGTTCCCGGCGAAGCGCAAATGAAATTCGTTGCTCAGAATTATGATTTGATGCCCTACGGAACGGTTTATGATAACGTTGGGAAATACATTTCTAATATTAACCTGAGATCAAAAAAAGAGAAGGTAGAAGAATTGTTGGACGTTGTGGGACTTACTGAATATGCCAAAGTAATACCGAAAAACCTGAGCGGCGGACAACAGCAAAGAGTTGCCATAGCAAGAGCTCTGGCGATTCTTCCAAAAATGCTTTTGTTGGATGAACCTTTCAGTAATCTTGATTTTTCCCGCAAGTTTGAGTTGAGGGACAAACTTTTCAATTATGTAAGACAAAATAATATGAGCCTTCTTATTTCGACGCATAATCTGGAAGAGGTTTTGCCCTGGGCAGATAAAATTGTGGTTTTGCAGCAAGGACGACTGATCCAAAATGACTCTCCAAAAGAAACTTATGAAAACCCTTACAACGATTATGTTGCGAAGCTTCTTGGCGAGGTCAACATTTTCTCGGAAGAAGAAAAAAATAAATTGAATTTAAAGAAAACCAATTACTTCCCTCATCAGATCAAAATCGCTGAAAGTGGGGTAGAGGCAAATGTTTCTGACAGTCGGTTTGCAGGTTCTCATTACAGAAATAAATTGATGATCAATGATAAATCGATCATTGTTTACACTGATGCATTTCTTGCAGGAAAAGTTTATCTGAAATTTTGATTTCGTCGAATCTGCAATTTGTGGATAAAATATGGATAAGTTATAGATTTTCAGTTTGTTGAATCAAGAAAAAATTCTAATTTTGATAAACGGAAAATACATCAGGAAATTTTTGGTTAATTCTCTTTCTGCCTTAGAGACTGGAAATTAGTTTCGCTTCTGCGAACAATCAAGGTCTTTGAAAGTTTACCCTGCCAAATTTTTCCTTTTTTTGTAATATATTTGAAAGGCTTCGGCTCCGTTCAGCTTGACATCTAGTATTAAGTTTGTCTACTGGGCGGAGTCGAAGGTGTTTTAAAATTAAATTGTCAAGCTTTCTTCACAAACTCAGACTTCAAAGCCATAGATCCAAAACCATCAATTTTGCAATCGATATTATGGTCGCTGTCAGGTCTTAGTCTGATATTTTTCACTTTTGTTCCTGCTTTTACAGGCTTTGGTGCGCCTTTTACGGGTAAATCTTTAATAACAATTACAGAATCTCCATCTTGCAATTCTTTCCCAAGAGAATCGAAGATTTTACCTTCCGAAGAAACCTCCGCAGGGTCCCATTCGTAGAAACATTGGGAACAAACTTGTAAATTATCCTGCTCGTAAGTGAATTCGGATTGGCATTTTGGACAAAGGATCGTATCGCTCATAATTGGTTTTTGGTTTATCGTTGCTAGTATTTGGTTTTTTAGACCAACAAATTGCAAAGATAACCAAATTGCTAATCTACTTCAACCAAATATTTATCAGCTAATTTGAAAGTATAATATCTAGCATCTATTATCTAAAATCTTCTTTATATTTGTGCGCAACTAAAATAAATCTTTAAAATAAAAATGAAAAAAACCGCTTTATACGATAAACACGTTTCTCTAGGCGCGAAAATCGTTCCGTTTGCAGGATTCGAAATGCCTGTCCAATATTCAGGAATTAATGAAGAACATTTTGCTGTCCGCGAAAAAGCGGGAATTTTCGATGTGTCCCATATGGGACAATTTTTCATCGAAGGTCCTTCTGCAAAAGACCTTTTGCAGTTTGTAACCTCTAACAATGTTGATGTTCTTGAAAACGGAAAAGCGCAATATTCTTGTCTTCCGAACGAAACGGGAGGAATTGTAGATGATCTGATCGTTTACAAGATCGATGATGAAAAATATTTTGTAGTTGTTAATGCGTCCAATATCGACAAAGACTGGAATCACATTGCAAAATACAATGAAAAATTCAAAGCAAAAATGACGAATGCTTCCGATGAAATGTCATTGATCGCCATCCAAGGTCCAAAGGCTACCGAAATTCTTCAGAAATTAACAGAAACAGATTTGTCAGCGATTCCTTATTATCACTTCACGATTGGTTCTGTTGCTGGTTTTTCTGATGTGATTATCTCCAATACAGGTTACACGGGAAGCGGCGGATTCGAAATCTATTTCAAGAACGAAAATGCAGAACAGCTTTGGGATGCCTTGTCAGAGGCCGGGAAAGAATTTGGAATGATTCCTTGTGGATTGGCAGCCAGAGATACTTTGAGATTGGAAAAAGGATTCTGCCTTTATGGCAACGATATTGATGATACGACTTCTCCACTGGAAGCTGGGTTAGGCTGGATTACGAAATTCGATAAAGATTTTGTGAACAAAGCATTCCTGGAAAATCAAAAAGCTGAAGGCGTTTCCAGAAAATTAGTGGGCTTCGAAATGCTGGAAAAAGCAATTCCAAGACACGATTATGAAGTGGTGGATGCAGAAGGAAAGATCATCGGAAAAGTAACTTCCGGAACAATGTCTCCAATGAAGAAAGTAGGATTGGGTCTGGCTTATGTAGATAAACCAAACTTCAAATTAGGTTCAGAGATCTTTATCAGAATCAGAAATAAAGATATTCCTGCGAAAGTGGTAAAACTCCCTTTTGTTTAAAAATCAATTCTAAATTGATTATCATATGAGCGGCTGTTTGGTCGCTTTTTTGTTTCTGATATTTTTATTAAATTCAAAAAAATAATTTGTTATGAAATTAAATAAACCAAGTCTTATCCTGATGTTCTCCGGAGTCTTGTTTGTTCAAGCTGTCGGGAAAAATGAAATCACTTTGAATCCGGATGTCAATTCAGTGAAATTTTCGGCACTTTATCAGGAAATGCCTGCAACAATTAAAAGCTTTCTTGCAAAGTATTATCCAAAAGCAACAGTTGTAAAATACGAAGCAAAATCAACAGTTGTCGGAAAAAAATATGAAGTAAAGCTAAATAACGGTGCGGAAATCGATTTTGATAAAAATGGAAATTGGGAGGAAATAAGTGATAAGCAAGGTATTGTGTCTGCCTTGATTCCTGCAAAGATCAAAGCTTATCTTGATCAGCATTACAAAGGTATAAAAGTAGAAAGCATTGATAAAGAACGAAACAAGATCAAAGTTGATTTACAAAACGACATCGATTTGGAATTTGATAAAAACGGAAAATTTTTAAGAGTTGACTAAAGCAAAAAAAAGCGTTCGGAATATGAACGCTTTTTTTATTTTCTAAAATTTAATTTTTAGATCCTAACATCATTTAAGATATTTTGTAATACTTTCACTCATTGGATTGGTTGTGCTCGCGAAGCTGTCGATCACATTTCCTTTTTCATCCAATAAGATCTTGGTAAAGTTCCAAAGGATCTTTGTGTTTTTCACACCGTTTTCTTTTTTGTCTGTCAGGAATTTGTAGATAGGGGCAATGTCGTCACCTTTTACAGAGATCTTTGCTGCCATCGGGAATTGCACACCATAATTTCTTTGGCAGAATGTCGCGATCTCATGATTGCTTCCAGGTTCTTGTCCTCCAAAATTATTGGCTGGAAAACCAACAACAACCAATTTGTCCTTGTAGGCTTCGTAGAGTTTTTCCAGATCTGCATATTGTGGTGTGAATCCGCATTCGGAAGCGGTGTTTACAACCAATATTTTTTTGCCTTTGAATTTGGAAAAATCAATTGTAGAACCATCCAAAGCTTCTACTTTGAAACCATGAATAGATTTTGCCTGAGCCTTATTTTTTGAAAATCCGAATAATGATAGCATAATGATGAATAAATATTTCATATAAAGTTATTTAAATTTTTTTAAAAGCCATATGCAGTCGCTATTTGTTTAATACTTCCTTTGAAGATTTATAGATAGCATTTAATTTTCAAATTTAAAACAAGTTTGTCAATTTCTCATCTGAATTCTTAAACTTATAAAACAATTAACTTTTGTTATCAAATCATCAAAAATTTAAATATATCCTAATTCCAGAGATTTCTTCACGAGTTCGGAAACTTTCGTACATTCCATCTTACTGAAAATATTTTTGCGATGTGTGGTAGTTGTGTGGTAAGAAATGCCTAAAAGCGCTGATATCTGTTTTGCCGAGTTGCCTGATGCCAAAAGAGAGAGGATCTCCATTTCCCTTATAGTAAGATTGGTTTGTGGAAGTTTCTTCTTCTCATTGTCTTTATAATACATTTGGTAAAAATCATTTCTTCCGCCAATGCCTGCAACTAATACAGAGTAAGGATTTCGCTGTGTAATGTGCTGAATATTAGTATGGATGTTTACGGCCTGTAATAATTTTCCTTCCTCGCTTTTGGCGATATGTAATGACTGATGATGGAACATTTCGTAATTACCTTTTCCTGTTTTCATTCGGAAGCAGTAGCTGCATTTAAGATTTTGCTGATGTTCCCAGCCAATTTCCTGCATTTTTTCAATGGTCATTTTTTCAGCCTCCATTACAAATTGTAGATCTTCGGGATGAATCAGATCGATGATCTCCTTAAGATATTTTGGTTTTTTCTTGAGTCCGTGAATCTTAAGGATATTTTGATGAGGATTGATAATAGTGCTGTCCGCAATATTAATGATGTAAAAATAAAATTCTCCCAAAGCGAACATTTCACCAATTACCTTTTCAATTTTGGGATAACTAGAGGTGCTTTTTGAATTATTGCTTAGAGATTGAGGGAAAGCGTTCCATACTTCCAGTAATGGATGCTTCATCTTTGAGCTTATTTGGTAATTTTCATTCATATTATTAGTTTTTTATAAAATTAACAAATATTCTCATTAAAAATACCTTTTTTGAGGTATTTACTTGTATCTGATGTAAAATTTATATTTGCTTAAAACTAATAATCGTGAAAATTTCTCTTACTTAAGGTTTGTCTGTCAATTTGTTGAGAACCAATATCTAAAAAGCTGTTTCCAATAGTTTGTATAATAAGCTATAGTTTGAGATTTAAGATTATAACAATAATTTAAAAATATAAAACTATGAGAACAAAATTATTATTATTGCTTCTGCTTTGGACTGGGGTGGTTTGGGGACAGAATGATAGTTACAAAAAAGAAATTGAGTCCTTAAAAGAACAGTACAATGTTTCCAAAGAGAGAATCAGTAAGCTAGAAAAAGACTTTGAAAAATTAAAATCGAATCTTACTACAACATTTTCAGAAGATTTGAACACAAAAATAAAAAGCAGTCAACTGGATATTCAGAAAGAAAAAGACATCTTTAAAAATACTTACTTGCTTGTTGAAAGCTATAAAAATGTATTGGAGAAAATCAAAAAAGAACAGAAAAAAACTATTGATAGCTTGTTTGTCTTTTCCAAAGAGGAAGATAAAGCCTATTTTCCGGAAGTAATAAAATCTGAGAAAGTAGAGACTAAGACTTATCTATATTTTGGTGAGAACAAAGTGATAGACAAAGATTTATTTTCTAATAAAAAAAGTACAGAAACAGAACTTCTCAAAAGCTTGTTGTTGGATGTTGGCAAAGAAAGTTACTTGGGAGATATAACAATTCCTAAAAAAGGACAAAAGTTTCCATTCTACAATTATGATATGATTCTTTGTGATGAACATTATAGCTTTCAAAAATTAGCAATAGAAATTAAAGACGGCTATTTTAATGATATTGTTGCTTATGTGACAGATGATTCTGGTGATGTTCATGTTTTTACAAACCAGGTTGGGATTAGTGTTTTGTTTTATTCAGTTTACGGTAAAACAAAATTGATGTATTATCTATATTCTATCAGAAAAGAAGATTTCACAAACAAAAATTTAAATCAACATTATCAAGATAATGCCCTAAAAAAATTATATATAAAAGTTACAGATATAATGGGTTACAACTATAAAATTGGGAATCACTATATACCACATGACTTAGCTGTAGAACTTCCTCAAGATGATGTGGAGGGAAATAAAACCAATGATAGAAGTGGTGCAATCTACCAGATAAAACAAAACACTTATTTAGAAAAAATTGTAGAGCTAAGAGCTTATACAGATTTTCTGGCATTATTTGGACAATCACAAAATGGATTAGCTCAAATCGAAGGTCGGGCAAAATTTTATTTGTTTCCATATCCTTTCAGATTTATGTGGAGTAAAAAATATTTGGGACAAGTTGAATATCTACCAAGTGTTTCACCTTATGTTAATTATTCCAAGTTTGATGATAAATCAAAATATGTTAATATGAATAAAATAGATAGTATTCGTTTTGAATTGGTGGAAAAGCGTTTCCTTACCATGGGGCTTTATTTAGAAGCTTTCAAATGGCAACATAAAAATGCACCGGTTAGTCTTTCAGTTTTTGGTGTTGTAGATTATAATCTTACACAAACTAATTTCGGAACAGAGGAAATCCCTGAGGAAATTGCTATTAAAGCACTGAAATATGGTATGGGAATTAATCTCAATGTTAAGAGATTTAATAATTTTGGGTTTAGTTATAAATTTGAGTATTCTGGTTTTAATTATGAAGATTTTAATAGTGATAAAAGATTGTTAAATCTTCCAAGTTGGATTCCTGTAGTAAAACATGAAGCAGAAATATTTTATCATCCAAATGGAAACCCGAATCAAGCCATTTTTACGCGACTTTTAACATATAATGATGCTGGGAAAAGTAATAATCAAGCTTTTTACCAGTTCCAATTTGGCTATAAGTTTTCAATAGGTAGCAGAAGTGTCAAGCAAAATTTGGAATAAATTCGTTTTATTACAAAATACGGTAATTAAGAAGAATCTATTTCTCTTCAATACTGATTGATAATGATTTGTTTAATGGATAATAAAAAAAATTCATTTTACTTATTTATGATATGACGATTATTCTTTTATTTATTGCTATTGAAACTTTCGAATTATGATAGAATTAATATGCTGTGGAATCAATTTAAAAAATGATACCTTTAAAGAATTGAAAAATCAATAATGAACAGAAAAGATTTTATAAGCTTGTCCGGATTGGGATTTTTGGGTTTATATGCTTGCGGAACTTCAAATCTTATGAATAACAGAAAACCTTTGGCCATACAACTTTACACGATTCGGGATGCTGTCTCTGAGAACTTGGAAAAATCCTTGGAACGATTGGCGGAAATGGGTTTTAAACAACTTGAAATCTATGGTTATAACGGAAAATTCTTCGGGAAATCCAGAACAGAATTTCAATCGATTCTCAAAAATGTTGGTTTAGAAGTTATCAGTTCTCATCATACAACCGGAATTGTTCATAATGAAAAAGGAACCTTACTCAACGATTGGGAAAGGTCTGTGGATGATCTGCATTTCATCGGTTCAAAATATATGGTTTGCTCTTATCTTTTCGGGGAAGAAAGGACTTCGGAACATTACAGAAAACTTCCAGAATTACTTGATAAATCGGGCGAAATAACAAGCAAAGCTAGAATCGGTTTTGCTTATCACAATCACGATTTTGAGTTTGAAAAAATGGATTCGGAACAAACTGTTTATGACTTCATTTTAGAGAATACCGATTCCGAGCTGGTAAAAATGGAGCTCGACCTTTACTGGATTTCAAAAGCCGGATTCAATCCTTTGGATTATTTTGAAAAATATCCGAAAAGGTTTCCGCTGTGGCACGTGAAGGATATGAAAGCCGGAACCAGAGATTTCGCCGAGATAGGAAACGGAACCATTGATTTTAAAACAATCTTCGAAGCTAAAGAAAAAGCAGGTCTTCAATATTGGTTTCTGGAACAGGATTCCAGTGATAAAGATATTTTTGAAAGCATAAAAATAAGTAAAGATCACATCGGAAAGAATCGGTTTTTTAATTAAAATCTTATCTAAGCAAAACGCCTTTGTGAACTTAATATTTTCAATATTATAAAACTAAGACCTTTGTGAACTTTGTGTTCTAAAATACATTCTCTTAACAAAATTTTATGATTTGTAAAATAAATGCCTTTTCTTTGTCGTTCTTTTCTTTATGACAAAAATCGATGAGTGTTTATAGTCAGCTTGCTGAGAATCTCCAGTACATTTCGCCGTCTTATTATAAAAGCAGATTTTTCAAGAAGCTGAAAGGTCTTACTGCTCAAAATCTTTTGGAAAGAAAAGTTGAGCCGGAGTTTCTTTGGATTAAGGAGTTTTTGGCGAAAGATTCTGTCTTCATGGATGTGGGAGCCAATGTTGGCGCTTATCTCTATACTTTGGAAAATCATCTGGATCCGGAAAATATTTTTGCTTTCGAACCTAATCAAAAATTGTTCAAAAGACTCAAACGGTTATTTCCAAAAGTCAATTTGTTTTCTGTTGCTTTGTCTGACATTTCCACGATTGCGGAATTCAAAATTCCGGTAATTAATGGCGAAAAGATCCATACAAGAGGAACTTTGCAGACTTCTATCAGAGAAAAAAATGAAGAGAAAACCATTCTTCAGAAAGTAGAAGTCAAACCTTTGGACGAATTAGATCTTAATCTCAAGAACCTCGATTTCATCAAAATTGATGTAGAAGGAAATGAGATGCAGACGTTGCGAGGCGCCAAGAAAACAATTGAAAAATTCAAACCAGTTTTGATGGTTGAGATGGAGCAGCGCCATCACAAGGAAAATCTTTGGACGTTGACTTCCGAGATTGCGGATTGGGGCTATTCAGTCAATTATCTGGATAGAGAAACTTTGCAACTGAAGATCTTGACAGAAGAATTTCTGAATCAACAAAATCCGGATAATGTGAAGAATTACAAAGATTACATTAATAATATTATTTTCCTGCCTAAGGCTTCTAGAGCCTCAGTCTGACAAAATCATTTATCAATCATCAACTATCAATTATAATTAAAAATGAGCGTTGTAGCAAGACAAGGTGTAAAATATTCGATAATCGGTTATCTCGGCTTTTTGTTGGGAACTTTTGCGTCTATTTTCATTTTCCCTTACGATATGGAGTTTTATGGAAAGCTCCGCTATATTTTGCCGACAGCTGAGATTTTGGTTCCGATCGTGGTTTTTGGCTTGAGCTTTTCTAACGTCAAATTCTTTAGCAAAGTCAATGCAGATGGCAAGCATCACAATATGCTGTCTCTGTCTTTACTAGCAGTCGTTATTAATTTCTTGATTTTCGTAGGCGGTTATTTTTTGATTAATTTCCTATTTCCGCAATTACAAACTTCTAAGTTGTGGGAAATGAAACTCCTGATCTTGCCAATGGTTCTGGTTTTGGCTTTATCTTCGGTTTTCAATAAGTTTTTGACCAATTACAAAAGAATCGTTGTCCCCAATATCTTCGAGAATTTCATTCCAAAGATTGCTAATATTGGTGCATTTTGCCTGTTTTTCTTTTTAGGCGTTGCGGATAAAATGGCCTACGGGTTTTTCTTTCTGATGTTTGTGATTTCGCTAATTGGTTATGGCTATTACACAAACAGATTAGAGAAGATCAAACCGGATTTTGGTCTGGATTATTTCAAAAAAGATAATTTTTACCGCGAGATTTTCACTTACAGTTTATTCGGGTTTTTAGGAAATATCGGGAATTATATTGCGATTAATATTGATAACTTGATGATTGGTGAGTTTATCAATTTTCGCGAGAACGGGATTTATAGTAATATTTATGCGATCATTTCTTTAATAACGGTTCCACAGATGGGACTTTTCAATATTTCCGCGCCTATCATTAATAAAGAATTGGCTTCCGGAAATCACGAAGAATTAGACAGATTTCATAAGAAAACATCACTTAGTTTATTTTTTCTTGGTTTGGTTTTGTTCTGTTGTATTGTTGTAGGATTTCCGTATTTGGCGGACTTTATGAAGAACGGAGAAGACTTGCGTTCCTCAGAGCCTGTGGTTTGGGTTCTCGGATTTGCGATGTTGTTCGATTTGGCAACGGGTTTTAACGGACATATCATTTCGCTGTCGAAGTATTACAAATTCAATATTGTGGTGATGCTTATTTTGGCAGTTTTAACCATCACAACGAATATGATTTTCCTTAAACATACAGATTTGGGAATTCTAGGAATTGCGATTGCTTATGCGATTTCATTGTCTTTATTTAATATCATCAAAATCGTTTTTAATTATATCAAATTCAAGGTTTTTCCTTTGGGAATCGAGATGATTTATGCAATGATTTTAGGTTGTATCTCTATCAATGTCGCCATTTTTCTGCCGGATTTCAAACTCAATATTCTTAATCTGTTCTACAAACCTGCAGTGGTTTTGATATTGCTTTTCATTGGGAATTACTTCCTAAAGATCTATCCTTTAGACAAATATCTTAACAAGGCTTTTATTAAGAGTCTTTTCAAATTTTAAATCTGCATAACACTTTAGTCACTTAAGATTAAATAACACTAATATAATTTTAAGTTCACTATAGTTCAAAAATCGAAGATTTTCAAAACTAATGTGTTCTTATGTGACTTTTGTTGTTTAAATTTTAAAAACTTAAGTGTTGAACATCAAAATATAAATTCTAATCATATCTCGGGAAAATCAGAGTCTCTTGCTTTTTACCAGTTTTATTAGACATTCTGGTTTCTTTTAAACAAGTTCCTTTCTCGTCTGTCTCTATACAATTGATTGATAATTCATCAATGATTTTGTGGTCTTTTCCAGTAATAACAATTTTGGAAAGCTCGTTATTAGAATAATGAAATTGACTCGTATTGAAAGTATTAAAGTTATCTACGATTTTATCAATACTGCCATTTTTGTTGTAATGGTAGATGCTTTCGTTCTGTTTGTATTGCTTTTTGGTGTAACAACTGATTCGTTCTCGCTGATTGGGCTTCCAGCGTGTTTTACAGTAGTAAGGGTCTTTGTCGGGATAGCGCTCTACAGTGAACCACAATTTCTTTTCGGTTTCCTGCAAAAGATTTCCATTGGAATCAAACGTTTTCGAATATTTGATACGACCATTTTTGGTAAAGGTCATTTCCTTTTTATGAAGTAGCTTTTTCTGATTATTTGAAGTATCATAGACTTCTTCAGTCGCAGATTTTATACCTTCGGGAAGAAGTTTGGCTTTAGTGTACTTTTTTGTAGCACAAGATGTTAATGCTAAAAATAGAAATGAAAAATACAGAACCCTCATAATCGTGATTTGAAAATGTGGAGCAAATTTCTTTCCAAGAATATGATTTTCGATAAGATAAATTAATATAATTTTAGAATTTTTCTGTTTTAATTAGTTTTTTTACTAAAAGCTAGATTTTTAAAATTAATATTCCCGATTTTTTCAAGATTCATTATTGCTTATTTGTTAAAAAACAAGAAAATTTTGTTTGTGAAAAACAAAAATCCATCCCCAATATAAAGAATACCATAAACAAAAATATTGGAAGATTCTTTTTCATTTTGAAAAAGACCTAAGCTTATTTGTCAATAAATTCTGATTTTACTTCTGCGACAGTTTTATTATAGCCTAAAGAAGAATTAAAATGGACGTATGAGAAATCAATAGCTTGAACTTGATTTTGGGATCACTATTCTGTATATTGTTGAAATAGATAGTTGATGATTCTGCATGAGCTTCAAATTTATGGTCATTGCATTTATTCACCAGAAAACGTTTCCCCAGAAAAACTTAAATAGGAGTTAATAAAAAATTTTTACTATGTATCGATTAATTTCTTTATCTTGGTAATGTTGTAATATTTAAATATTCATCAATCATTATTCATCACGCATTATCTATGACCGTTCAGCCATATTCTTTATTTTCCGATTTTGATATTTACCTTTTCCGTTCGGGAAAACACACGAGGCTTTACGAAAAGTTCGGCTCACAAAAGATTGAAGTGAACGGTGTCTCCGGTGTTTATTTTGCCGTTTGGGCACCTACGGCAACGGAAGTTTCCGTAATGGGGAATTTTAACAATTGGGATTCTTTTTCTCACCAGTTATTAGGGCGTTGGGACCAATCCGGGATTTGGGAAGGGTTCATTCCCGATTTGGATTTTGGAGAAGTTTACAAATACGGGATTAGAACAACTGAAGGGATTCTGTTGGAAAAGGCCGATCCTTATGGACTTTGTTTTGAAAATGCATTACAGGCGGGTTCTGCAGTTTGCACGACCTGGTACGAGTGGCAGGACAAAGACTGGATGGAAAAACGCTGGCGTTACAACAGCCTCGAGTCGCCAATTTCTGTTTACGAGATGCATCTCGGTTCTTGGATGCGCGACCCGGGAAATCCGGAGCGTTTTCTTAGTTATGGCGAAATAGCTGATAAATTGGTTCCTTATCTTAAAGCAATGAATTTTACCCACGTAGAATTTATGCCCGTTATGGAATATCCTTATGACCCAAGTTGGGGTTATCAGATCACAGGATTCTATGCGGCGACTTCAAGATTCGGAGGACCACAGGAATTGATGTACTTGATTTCTGAACTTCATAAAAATAATATCGGTGTTTTTCTGGACTGGGTTCCGTCTCATTTTCCGGGTGATGCCAATGGATTACATCGTTTTGATGGTTCGTTTTTGTATGAGCACGAAGACCCGAGAAAAGGTTTTCATCCCGATTGGAAATCCTATATTTTCAATTACGGAAGACCTGAGGTCAAATCATTTCTGATTTCGAATGCGATTTTTTGGCTTGACCGTTATCACGCTGATGGATTGCGTGTAGATGCAGTAACATCAATGCTACATCTCGATTATTCCAGAAACGATGGCGAATGGGAACCAAATATCTACGGCGGAAATGTAAACTTAGAAGCAAAACAGTTTTTACAGGATTTCAACACAGCAGTTTATAAAGAATTTCCTGATGCCCAGACCATTGCAGAAGAAAGTTCTGATTTTCCAAAATTAACCAAACCTGTTCACGATAACGGGATCGGTTTCGGGATGAAATGGATGATGGGCTGGATGCACGATACATTGGATTATTTCAAAGAAGACCCGATCAATAGGAAATACCATCACAACAAGATCACGTTTACGAGCACCTATATGTATAATGAAAATTATATGATGCCATTGTCTCACGATGAGGTTGTGCACGGAAAAAGTAGTCTGATCTACAAAATGCCGGGCGACGAATGGCAAAAATTTGCGAATCTTCGGGCAATGTATGTATATATGTTTACGAATCCGGGAGCGAAACTCCTTTTTATGGGTGACGAATTTGCCCAAACCAACGAATGGAATTTTACAAGTTCCCTTGACTGGCATTTGCTGCAATACCCTGTTCATAAGAATCTTCAGGAGTTCGTTCGGGATTTGAATTTTCTATACAAAACACATCCATCTTTATATGAGCTTCAATTTTCGCCTTATGGTTACGAATGGGTTGACGGTGACGACAGGGATAACTCGATTTTTATTTATCTGAGGAAAAGTAAAAACGAGAAAGAAATCCTGATGACCATTCTGAATCTTACGCCTAACAGTTTTGATTACAGAATCGGTGTTGATGAAAATACAGACTGGAAAGTCATCTTGAATTCTGACGAAGAAAAATACAGTGGCAGCGGAGTAGAAGCAGTTATTTCTCAAAGATTGGACGAAGGCTGGAATAATAGAAAAAACTCGATTATTATAAGAGTACCGCCTTTGTCAGGACTAGTATTGAAACAAAGTAAATTGATCAAGAAATCTAAAATCGCAGATTTTTTAAAACGTAAAAAATAATTAGAAGAAAAGATAATAGGAATCTGATATGAAAATATTTCACCTCTCTATGGAATGTTATCCTGTCGCAAAGGTCGGTGGACTGGCAGATGTGGTAGGAGCTTTGCCCAAATATCAAAACAAAATGGGTCTGGATGCCAGCGTGATAATGCCTTGGTACAACAAACCGTTTTTCTACAACCACGATTTCGAGATCGTGTTTGATGGTTTTATTCATCAGTCGTTCCATATGTATCAGGTTCAGGTTTTCAAGGAGAAGAGCAATATTTTGGGATTTGACCTTTATCTGGTGAAGATTCCGGGATTGTTGGATAGGGAAAATGTTTATGGTTATTGGGATGAGAGTCAGCAATTCATAGCTTTTCAGCACGGTGTTTTGCATTGGCTGAGTGCGATGCAGGTCCGTCCGGATATTTTGCATTGTCACGATTATCACACGGGACTTGTGCCTTTTATGATTGAGAATTGTTATGAATTCAGCTTTTTGAAAGGTGTAAAAACCATCGGAACAATCCATAATGGAGAATATCAGGGAAGTATGGATTGGCAGATGTCAAGCTTTCTTCCACATTTCGAAGGGATAAGATCGGGTCTTTTGGACTGGAGCGGAAGAATCAACCCGATGGCGGCAATGATAAAATCCTGCAATGCCTTCAATGCAGTTTCCGGTGGTTATCTGGAGGAATTATTTTACAGTTTCCAAGGATTAGAACCTTTGATGAATCAGGAAAGAAAAAAAGCTTTCGGCATTATCAATGGGATTGATACCGAAGTTTGGGACCCGCAGACCGACGACATGCTGAAATTCAATTATAATAAGGATTATGCAGAAGAAGGAAAATGGGAGAATAAAAAAGTCATCTGTGCAGAATACGGACTTAATCCAAATCTTCCGCTTTTCGGATTCATAGGACGTTTTGCTGGAGAAAAAGGCGCAGACCTTTTGCCTGATATTGTTGAGAAAAGCATTCAGGAAACCAATGGTTCTCTTAATATCATGATTCTCGGTTCCGGAAATCAAAATATCGAAAATCAACTGAAGGAATTACAATATAAATTCAATGTGAATTTTGCTTTAGATTTAGGTTATAAGGAATATTTGTCGCATCAGATCTATGCTTCGGCAGATTTCTTGCTGATGCCAAGCCGGGTGGAGCCTTGTGGTCTTAACCAGATGTATTCTATGCGATACGGAACTGTTCCGATTGTTAGGTATACTGGCGGTTTGAGAGATACGGTTCAGGATATCTCAACTGGCGGAAGCGGACTTAATTTCACCAATGCGGGTGCAGATGATACCGTTTTTGCAATCAAAAGGGCATTGCATATCTATAGTCAAAAAGATTTGATGAAAGGATTGATCTATAACAATATGTCATTCGATTTCTCTTGGGAAAAATCGGCCAAGAATTATTTGGAAATGTATAATTATTGATTCAAAGTTCAAATAAGTAAATATTTTTGTTAACATTGGCTTAATATTTGGCGGGATTTCTTAGCTTTATAATAAATAATAGAAAATAATATATAACCAGCACATTTTATGAAAGAAAGCGTAATCTCCATAGTTTTGGGAGGCGGGCGAGGAACGAGATTGTTTCCTTTGACTTACACAAGGTCCAAACCGGCAGTTCCTATCGCGGGAAAATATCGGTTGGTCGATATTCCGATCTCGAATTGTCTCAATTCCGGACTGAACAGGATTTTGGTTTTAACCCAGTTCAATTCAGCTTCACTGAATTCACACATCAAGAATTCTTACCATTTTGATATTTTCAGCAAAGGTTTTGTAGATATTTTGGCTGCAGAACAGAATGTTGAGAATGAAAATTGGTATCAGGGAACGGCGGATGCTGTTCGTCAGACAATGAAACACCTTGAAAAATATGAGTATGAATATATCTTGATTCTTTCAGGAGACCAGCTTTATCAGATGGATTTCCAGAAGATGATCAATTTCCATAAGGAGCAAGGCGGTGATATCACCATTGCAACTATTCCTGTAAATGCCAAAGATGCAACTGGATTCGGAATTATGAAGGCTGATGAGGAAGGCAATATTACAGCTTTCACAGAGAAACCAAGTTTGGATGTTCTTCCGGATTGGAAGTCAGAAACCAGCGAAGAAAGCAAAGCTCAAGGCAAGGAATATCTGGCGTCAATGGGTATCTATGTTTTTACGAAGAATGTCTTGAGGAAACTATTCTCAGAACATGAGGGTGATGATTTTGGAAAAGATTTTATTCCGGCCTCAATCGGAAATCTGAATGTTTTGAGTTATCAATATGACGGTTATTGGACAGATATTGGAACGATTGAATCATTCTATGAGGCTAATTTGGATTTGGCTCAAGATTTACCTCAATTCAATTTGTTTAGTTCTAATCCCATTTATACAAGGGCTAGAATGCTTCCGCCCTCAAAAATTAATGGTTCTTATGTTAGTAAAACGATCTTCGGAGATGGTTGTATCATTTTAGCCGATAAAATTGAAAATTGTATCATCGGAAATAGAACTAGAGTGGACAGAGGTTCTACAATTGTTAATTCCTATGTAATGGGAGCGGATTATTATCAAACGGCTCAGGAAGTTGCTAATAATGAATTGGAAGGTAAAACAAGTATGGGAATCGGGAAGTATTGTTATATTGACAAAGCGATTCTTGATAAGAATTGTTATATCGGGAACAATGTGAGAATCATCGGAGGAAAACATCATCCGGACGGCGATTATGACACGCATTCTATCAAAGACGGGATCGTGGTCGTGAAGAAAAATGCAGTGATCCCAGACGGCACCAATATTATGTAAATTAATATACAAATAAGTAGGCCCTTCGGAAACGGAGGGTTTTATTTTTTTTAAATTTGGCAAATAATTTGTCTTAGATTATTTATAAACAACAATTAATGAAGAACATTCTTTTTCTTATCAGCATTTTCTTTTTTACAACAGCTTCAGCACAGTTTGATAATATCACTGCCGGAGAGGTTTTGAGCTACAGGATCCATTACGGGTTCATTACAGCTGGTAATGCAACTTTGTCAACAACCAAAACTTCCTATAAAGGTCAGTCAGCATTTTATGTAAGAGGTGTTGGTAAAACAAGTGGCGCCGCAAAAGCTTTTTTCAAAGTGGAAGATGTTTATGAAAGTTATATCAACGAGAGCAAGGAACCGCTTTTCTATGTAAGAAATGTAGCAGAAGGCGGTTACAGACAACATTTGCAAAGTACCTTCAATCCTGCCAATAATACATTGGTTTTGGTTGATAAAAAAAATACGGACAGACCAGCAAAGACTATAAAAGTTCCTAATGACGTTCAGGATATGTTGTCCTGTTTTTATTACATGAGAAGCTTGCCGGCGGAAAATCTGAAAGTAGGAAGCGTGGTGAGAATGAATGTTTGGATTGATGACGAATTGTTTCCCTTTCAGTTAAAAGTAGCCGGTACTGAAAAGCTGTCTACCAAATTTGGCAAAATAGATTGTCTGAAAATCATTCCTTCTGTAATCAGTGGGAGAGTTTTTAAAGCGAAGGAAGGCGTGACGATGTGGGTTACCAACGACCAGAACAGAGTTCCTGTTCTCATAAAAGCAGAACTGGCAGTTGGCTCGCTCAAAGCAAGTATTGATAGTTTTAGTAATGTGAAGTATCCTTTGAATTTTATAAAATAAATATATTGAAAATCACTCTTTTATGAGTGGTTTTTTGTTTTAAGACCAAATATTGTCCTAAGGCAAGTTGATAATTTCAAAATAAATTTAACTTTGAAATAAAACAAATTCAAATGCAAAAATTGACAGTAACTACACAAATCAATAAACCAATCAACGACGTTTGGAATTTCTTCAACAACCCGGAACATATTGTGAATTGGAACTTCGCCCACGAAAGCTGGGAATGTCCTTCCGCTAAAAACAATTTGAAGGTTGGAGGAAAATTAGAAGTCAGAATGCAGGCAAAAGACGGAAGTTTTGGTTTCGATTTAGTAGGCATTTATGAT
The DNA here is from genome assembly GCF_900102265.1 of Epilithonimonas hungarica. Lineage (GTDB taxonomy): Bacteria > Bacteroidota > Bacteroidia > Flavobacteriales > Weeksellaceae > Epilithonimonas > Epilithonimonas hungarica. The sequence goes on from NZ_FNBH01000001.1 coordinate 1,491,834, forward strand.
GAGGTCAGAGATAATGAATTCATCAAATATCATTTAGAAGACGGAAGAGAAATTGAAGTGATTTTTGAAAAACTGTCTGATGATAAAACAAAAGTTACTGAAAACTTCGACCCGGAAAATCAGAATCCTCTGGATTTCCAAAAAGATGGTTGGCAGGTAATTTTGGATAATTTCAAGAGCTATTCGGAAAGTATTTAGTTTGAACCACAAAAGTCACAAAGATTATATAAACTTTATAATCGTAAGCGCCTTTGTGAACCTTAAAAACAGTTTATATTAAAAAAACCTTGTGGACTTTGTGTTAAATTTAAAAGATTATTATGATTCTAAAATCTAACATCTAACATCTATAAAAAATGAACAACAACATATTTCCCTGTTTTTGGTTCAACCAAAACGGGGCAGAAGCTGCAGAATTTTATACTTCTGTTTTCAGAAATTGTCAGATCACGGTCAATACGCCAATGGTCATTAATATAGAAATCGAAGGTCAGAAATTAATGTTTCTGAATGCAGGACCAATGTTCAAGCCCAATTTGACTTTATCATTAATGATGATGTGCGATTCTGCCGGAGAAGTAGAAAGCTATTATCACAGACTTGCTGAAAAAGGAAAAGTGATGATGGAACTGGATGCTTATCCCTGGAGCGAAAAATATGCTTGGGTAGAAGACCAATACGGGATTTCCTGGCAATTATATCTCGGAACTGAAAAAGCGAAGCAAAAGTTTTCTCCTGTCATGATGTTCACGGGCAAAAATGCCGGAAAATGCAAGGAAGCCTTAAGTTATTATACAACCATCTTCCCGGATTCTGAGATAGAAGGTGTTATGGAATATGAAGAAGGCCAAGGCGATGTTGCCGGTAATGTGGCGCATTCTCAATTCATCATCAATGATTATGTGATGATGGCGATGGACAGTTCACACGATCATAAAGCCCAGTTTACCGAAGGAACTTCTATGACCATAATGACAAAAGACCAGGACGAAACCGATTATTACTGGAACGAGTTCACGAAAGAAGGCGAGGAAAGTATGTGTGGTTGGTTGAAAGATAAATATGGTTTCAGCTGGCAGATCGTTCCTCACAGATTGATTGAATTAACCAATACTCACGAAGTGGAAAAAGCTCAAAAAGCTTTTGGAGCAATGATGAAAATGAAAAAAATCATCATCAAAGATATCGAAGATGCTTATTACAACTCATAAAATAAAACACTATGGAAAAATTAAAATATCAAATCGAGATTGATGCGTCACCAGAAAAAGTTTGGGATGTTCTGTGGAATGAGAAAACTTATTCTCAATGGACCTATTATTTCAGTCCGGATTCCAATATGGTAACCGATTGGGAAGTTGGCGGTAAAACCTATTTCACGGATTCGAGCAGAAAAAATGGAATGGTCAGTACAATAGAACGTATCGAAGAACCGAAACATCTGATTTTTAAACATCTTGGCGAACTTCATAATGGCGTAGAAGATGTCGATTCTGAAAAAGTAAAAGCTTGGAACGGAAGTCTGGAAGCTTATTATCTGGAAGAAGATAATGGAAAAACAATACTTAAAGTGGAAGTGGATTCTAATGACGAATTCAAAGAAATGTTTGATAACGGATTCAAGAAAGGATTGGAAGTCATAAAAGATCTTTCTGAAAATTAATTTTAAAAATACAAATGATGGATAGATCAACTTCAAAAAAATTAGATATTGTCATTCCTGCGTTTCGTGCCCATTCACAGACATTCGTGATGGTTTTGGACGGGATTTCTGAGGAAGATGCCAAGAAAAGAATCGATGGAAAAACCAATCATATGATTTGGATGGTCGGGAATTTTGTCAATATGCGTTACAGTTTGGGCTGGGTTCTGGGACTCAAGGAAGAAGACCCTTTCAGCGAGTTGTTTTTTCAAGGAAAGGCTTTGGATGAAAGTTTTGATTATCCAACGTTAGCGCAACTGAAAGAAAGTTTCCATAAGATATCGCCTTTGGTCTATGACAAATTGCTTCAAGCGACAGATGAAGATTTAGACAAAGATTTTCCAATGGGAATGGGCGTAGATTTCTTCAAAGAAGATGTTCTAAATTTCGTTGGGATGTGTATTGGAAGAGAAGATTATCTGTCGGGACAATTGGGATTGATGAGAAAGATCCTCGGTTATGAAGGAATGAAATATAACTTCGATAAAGATTTGAAATATTAATGGAATCCAACAAAAACTTCGAATATAGCTTTCACTCCAACAAAATAGCTAAAGAAATTTTCCCCATTTTAAAAAATGTAAAAAGCTGGTGGAATGGTTTGTTTGGAGAAGTTATTTTAGGCGAAAGTAATCAAACCGGAGACGAATTCTCTTTCTCGGCTGGTGATGACGTTCATTTTTCAAAACAAAAGTTGATAGAACTTAACCCAAATAAAGAATTAGTTTGGTTAGTCACAGATAGTAATTTATCTTTTCTTCAAGACACTCACGAATGGGAAAATACCAAAATCAAATTCATTCTGGAAGAAACTAAAAATGGAACAAAAGTCACTTTCACACACGAAGGTTTGATTCCCAAAATCGAATGTTATAAAAACTGTACAGGAGCTTGGACTCAATATTTGGCAAATCTGGAAAAATCTTTAAACTCATAGACAAAACAACTATAAAACTATGGCAGCAGTCAATCCTTATCTTACATTCCACGATCAGTGCGAAGAAGCTTTCAAATTCTATGAATCTGCATTTGGAACCAAAGTTCCATTTTGGAGTCGTTTCGGCGATATGCCACCTCAGGAAGGAATGCCTCCGTTGGCGGACGAATACAAAAACCAAATAATGCACGTCTCACTTCCAATTTCTACAGAAACTGTGATTATGGGCAGTGATTCTCTTCCAGGAATGGGCGAGTACAAAAACGGCAATGATTTTTCAGTCGCAATCAAAGCCGAGTCCAAAGATGAAGCTAAAAAATTGTTCGATAAACTTTCCGAAGATGGAAAAGTTACGATGGAACTTCAGGACACATTTTGGGGTGCTTATTTCGGGATGTGGGAAGACAAATTCGGAATCCAATGGATGGTCAATTACGACGACCCGGAGAAAGTTCAGGAACATTAAAATAACATTAACCACAAAAGATTTAAAAAAATTAAATTGATTCTTTCTTTTGTAACTTTTGTGGTTTAAATCATAAACAAACGACAAAATTCAAAATAAATAAAAAAATGCCAAAATTAAATTCATACCTCAATTTTGATGGTACAGCAGAAGAAGCTTTCAAATTTTATCAATCCGTTTTCGGTGGGGAATTTGTAGGCGGCGTGATGAAAATGGGAAATGCGCCAGGAACAGAACATCTTTCCGAAGATGAAAAAAACAGAGTCATGCACATCGCATTACCAATTGGGAAAGACCTTTTGATGGCTTCTGACATCGTTCCGTCCATGGGACAAAAGCTCAATCAAGGAAACGGGAATTATATTTCTATTTTTCCGGAAAGCAGGGAAGAAGCGGACCGGATCTTCAATGGACTTTCTGCAGATGGAGAAGTTGAAATGCCAATGGAAGACCAGTTTTGGGGCGACTATTTCGGAAGCTTCAAAGATAAATATGGTGTTTGCTGGATGGTCAACTATAGCAAAGATTCTGGTTACGAAGGATAACGGGAGTTACTCATAGATTTTAACAAACTTTGCAGATTTTCAATTATCTGCTAAGATTAAAATATCTGCGAGGAATTTAATAACTAAATATTTTATGGAAAAGGTAACAGCAAAAGCATCTATAGGAATTCAGAAGCCTGTTTCGGATGTTTTTGAAGCGATCATCAATCCAGAAATAATGCGGAATTATTTCATTTCCAAAGGTTCCGGAAGAATGGAAACCAATAAGGAAATCTTCTGGTCTTTCCCTGAATTTGACGGTTCTTATCCATTGACAACGAAAGAGATCATTCCCAACGAAAAAATTGTTTTTGTCTGGGACCCAAATTCTGTTGTGACAATTGAGTTACAACAATTAGCTGAAAATAACACAGTGATAAAAGTTGCGGAAGAAGGTCATAACAGCGATGAAAAAGGCATAAAGTGGGCAATCGGTCAAACCGAAGGTTGGGCCAATTTTCTGGCCTGTATGAAAGCTTGGCTGGAATATGGGATCCATCTGCGGAAAGGTGCTTTCGACTTTATGAAAACTGATTAAAATAAAAGCTTTGCAATTGCAAGGCTTTTTATCTGTAATTTTTGGCTTTAGGATGGGTTTTGAATATTTTTCATTCCGTAGAAATCTATGCTGTTGAGATTCTTACGGAATGACAAATATTATTTTATATCAATTTTCAATTCATTAACTAATGTTTCTATTATACACAGCTCTGTGGCTTGAACAGAGCTCTTTTTATTTTTTTTAAAGAAAAAAGTGGGAGCTCTTCGACTTAGCTCAGGATAAATTACAGACGTATAAAGGCGCCCTGAAAATTATTTAAAGTAAAAGATTTAGGTCTGCGTCTTCCTAAATGTAAAACGTAAAACTTTAAAAAAATGAAAAAAGGAATTTTAGCAATCGCAGGTTTAGCCGCTATCGCAATCATCGCCAAAAAAGCACAAAAAAGAAAAGCATTCGTAAGAGGTATCTTCGACGAGTATGACGTGAAAGAAAGAACGCCATTCGGATTCGCAGACAGGATCAGAACGATGAATGACGAGGAATACAACTCGCTGAAAGAAAAAGTGAGGGCACAATTCGGAAGAGGATGCTGCAAGCCAAGAACTGCAGAATAATTTTTTGAAAATTAAATTAAATTGTTAGAAAAACGGAAAGTATGAGCTTTCCGTTTTTTTTCTTCTCGCAAATCAGGTAGATTTTGGAGATGATTTTATTAAAAATCTTCTTAATTTGCTAAATCTGCGGGAAGTAAAATTTAGTTTTTTAAAGATAAATGAAATTGTTAAATTTGCTTTGTGAAGGATTACTACTACTTTCTCGGAATTCCTCAAAATGCTTCTGCGGAAGACATCAAAAAAGCTTACAGAAAATTGTCTCTGAAATATCATCCGGATAAAAATGATAATGACGATTTCTTCTCAGATAGATTCAAAGAGGTCAAAGAAGCTTATGAAACACTGACTGATACGGACAGGAGACGACTCTACGACCAGAATCTTTCCAGCCAGCAAAGAAATGTAAAAAGTATTCTTCCACCGAAAATCAAGAATTTTTCTGCGAGTAAGATCCGGGCACAAAAAGGTGAAGAAATCACTATTTATTGGAATACTTATGATGCGGATTTGGTGAAAATTGTGCCTTTCGGATTAGAAAAACCGAATGGTGAGCGAACAATCAGAATTAAGGAATTTGATTCCCAAGGAAAATTCCAGATTTTGCTTCACGCAACGAACACCGTACTTCACAAAACTATTGTTCAGGGCATTACGATTACAGAACTGGCAGAATCGGAATTGGATTCTGAAGAAAAGGAATCGTTAAATAATCCATCCGGATCCTTCCAAAAACCGCAAAAAAAAGAAAACCAATCTAAAAGACTGGTTTCTGTTCTTATATTTTTAGCATTGGCTGCTATGATTATCTGGCTGATGCTTAACTGATCTTTGCACGTCCGGGACATTTCTTACAACGCTTTCCCTTCTTGAATTTCTTGCAGCATTTTTTCTTGTCGCAATACATCATTTCATCGTTTCTGTAAGCCGGGGCCAAAGGCGCAATTTTGAAAGCTATAACTGTTGGGATCATAGCTGCAAATATAAATTAATTTAGAATAAATACAAATTGAAATTTTAAATTATTTAATAATGTTAAGAATCAATAATTTATAAACATTTCGACTCCGCTCAGGGTGACAATTGTAATACCAAAATGTACTCTTTAAATGATGCCAATCTGAGCGGAGTCGAAGATTTATAAGTGCCAGCCTAAGATTATCGAAGACTATTTCAAGTAAGGCTTCATCACGTTTGCCCATAGTCGGTAACCTTCTGGTTTCATATGCAGCATATCTTCTTTGAAGATGTCTGTTCTTACTTTTCCGTTTTCATCATTCATCACTTTTGTAATATCAATGTATTTTGCTCTTTTTTGAGTTTTAAGATAAGCTTCAATACCTTCATTCAGTTCTTTCATTTGTGGCCATAACTTTTCACGACTTGGCGAATATTTGATAGAAACATAGGCAACCGGAACTTTTGGATATTTTTGACGAATCTTTCCAAAGAATGTTTTGAATCTTTCGAGAACTTCGTCTGGGGTTGGATTGTCTGTCGCAATGTCATTTTCTCCGCAATAGATAACAATTTGTCTTGGCTTGTAAGGCATTAAAAGTTCTTCGGAATAATTGTTAAGGTCCAATAACCTGGATCCTCCGAATGCACGATTTACGATATTTTTATTCGGAAAATAATCATTCACATCTTTCCAATAAGTAAAAGAAGAACTTCCGAGAAACAGAATTGGTTTCTTCGGTATCTCATTCGTCTGATCCAGTTTTTTGAACTCCTGGATCTCTTTCCAATATGGTTTATCCTGAGCAAAAAATTGGAGATAGCTGAGCATCAATGCAAAGAAGAAAAGTCTTTTGAAAAGAATTTTATTGAATTTCATTTTTAAAATTTTTATAAGCTTCAAGATAAAAAAAATCAGTTGCTATTGCAACTGATTTCAGGTTTTTAATATTTGTTTAGGATAATTAATCAACAATAAATTTCGTGTTCAATTCTCCTGTTTTCAAGATGTAGACACCTTTTGGAAGATTCTTCAAAGTAATTGTATTTCCGTTTTGGAAAGGATTTTCTATCGTTTGAACATTTTGACCTACCATATTGTAGATAAATGCTTTTTTGAATTGTTTCAGATCTTTGTCTCCGGTTACGTTGATTACGTTTCCTTTTACAGGATTTGGAGCAATATTCAGATTTTTTGAAAAAGAAGCATCATCTACTGCCATTACGGGACCCCAGATAGTGGTGACCCATTCCGGATGGTCGATGAATGGATTTCTGTTACCTTGATAAGCATAGACAGCATTGTTCCTGTCAATTTCCTTTTGAGAAACGGGGTCTTGAGCTGCCCATTGTAAGAGCATTGTTATGTACCAGTTTTGGAATCCAGGAAACTTATTTCCGTCAAATGGACTTCCGGAAACATTCAGATTATAAAAGCTGGATAAAGAGTTTTCATATCTTGTGATAAAATATAAATGCATCCGTGCCATATCTCCTTTAAACTCGTTGATTGGTTCAAAAACAGATCCAGAAAATCCTGATATTTTGCTGGTTCCTATCTTTGTTCCGTTCAAAAATGTTTGAGATGTGGTTCCTACTTCACCATAATTCAGATTTCCGCGTTTAGAATTGACGTAATAATCTGTAGGAATTACAAAGTTAGCATCATTTGCCATAGGAACAGCAGTTTGTCCTCCAAAAAAAGATTTTGGTAGGGAGTGTTCTCTGTTATAGCAAAAGCCTTCATTATTTTGGTTAGTGCTTCCACACTGGTTTCCCCCAGCACTGGATTGCCCGATTATGAATTCATAAGGGTCATTACTAACACCCGGTGTAGTATTGGCCGCTGGATTTTCAGAATACATATCCAAAATGGTATTATCTTTTTCATAATACTTATCGCGGTCGGTTGTTTGGTATGCTTTCCAAAGACCAGTATTGCCAGTGCCATAACCCATATCTCGGTGTCCATTCGTAATAATCTGGCTAAGCTTGGATTTTAGTGTAGCACCTGTGAGTCCATTGGTTCCATCATAATAGCCTGTAGGGATTTGTGCATTTAGAACACCAAATATGCCTATAATTAATAAAAAAAAATATTTTTTCATTTCAAGAAAGGGAATGTTAAAATTGTAAAAATATAATACGATATAAATATACTGTAATTGTGGATTTTAATTGATGTTTTAATAAAGAAAGGACAAAGGTAATTTTTTGTTCTTAAAATAAATTAATGTAATTTTAATCTATAATGAATTTTGTATTAAGCTCACCAGTCTTCAGTATATACATTCCTTTTGGAAGATTGTTTAGCTTGATTGTATTTCCATCTTGGAAAGGGTTGTCGACTGTCTGAACGTTCTGACCAATCATATTGTAAATAAGAGCTTTTTTAAATTGCTTTAAATCCTTATTCCCAGTTATGTTTATGACATTGTCTTTTATGGGGTTTGGGGCAATGATAAGGTTTTTGGAGAAAGAAGCGTCATCAACAGCCAACGGAGAAGATCCCCAAATGGATGTAACCCATTCCGGATGATCTATGAAGGGATTTCTGTTTTTCTGATAGTCATAAGCTGCATTGTTTCTATCAATTTCTTTTTGAGAAACAGGATCTTGCTGATGCCATGATAATAGTAAATTAAGTTCCCAGGTTACTAGTCCCTGATTAATGTTGCCTGTATTTAAAATATTTCCGCTAGAGAACCCTGATAATTGATTCTCATACCTTGTCACAAAATACAGAAGACATCTGGCAACATCCCCTTTGAATTCATTAATGGGTTCAAAAACAGATCCATTATATGTGGAGCCTGGTGTAGCATTCGGTCCTAATTTTGATCCGTTTTTAGAGGTGATAGAGGGATTGTTAACTTTGCCATAAGGATAATTACTTCTCATTCCGTTTACTTTACCGTCAGTTGGTAGAATGTGGTGGATATCACTCTTCATCGGGAGTTTTTCATTGAATAAACTCTGTGGGACTGTATGCTCTTTGTTATAACAATCGCCCTCTACAGAATAGTTACCGCATTTTTTCACTCCGAAGGTATAATTGTAAGGATCGGTCCCGGTTGGATTTTCAGAATAAATATCAAGTATTGTATTGTCTTTTTCATAGTATTTATCTGCATCGCTTTTTGGATATTCATCATCCAGAGCATCATAAGTATGCTGACTATATCCAGAAGTAATAATCTGGGCGAGCTTTGTTTTTAAAGCATAGCCAGTTAATCCAGCGGTTCCGTCATAATAACCTGTGGGGATTTGTGCGTTGGAAAAACTAAATATTCCAAGACCAAAAATTAAAATACATTTTTTCATTTTCAAAAAATTATGGGGCGGTAAATGTATAAATTATATTTATAAAGAAAATGAAATAATTATTAACAATACAGATTGTTTTTTAATAATGAAATAAAATTATCGAATAATCTATAAAAAAGATATCATAATATATGATTAATAAAAAAAATCAGATAAATTATCTGAAAACTTAGAATAAATATTTTTATGATATTTTATTAACAATAAATAATGTTTAATTCTCTGTAAGATACTTTTTATTGACCTTTGAAAATATCCAAGATATAGATAAACCGAAAAATAAGGCAACTCCGGAAACGATGATGTAATTGATCAGCTCTATCTTAATAGGGAAAGGCAAAGTTTCACTTGCACGGAAAAAACCTGTGTAGATTTGCATTATAGAAAGGGTAGATCCTATAACAAGTCCGGCAATGATACCGAAAAAAACGATCAAAAGTCCCGTGAAGAAATAGATCATACGAAGGTTTTGTTTATTAAAACCTAATGCGACCAATGATTTGGCCTGTTCTTTTTTGTCCAATTGCAAAATGGTGATTGCTCCGGCCAAGTTAAAGGTCGTAATGAAAATGACCAAACCAAAGATCAGGTAGATCATCAGTTTTTCTGTATTGATCATTTTCCAAAATGCCGCATTTTCCTCAGATTTTGTATTGATGCTTATTTTATCACCTAATTCCTTAGATAAATTAGATTTGACAATTTCTGCATTATTGGGATTTTTCAATTTGATCACGATCTGGTAGCAAGCTGATCTAGGGAGTCCCAGAAGTTGCTGTGCCAGTTCTATTGGAGCGATTATATAATTGTCTAATTGGTCATTTCCCGGAAAAATTCCGCTTACGAAGATATCTTTTTTATTGAAGATGTCGTTTTCCTGCTGGATGATTCCTTTTCCTGGTTTTGGCATTAGTATCGTCGCAAAATCCTGACTAGAGTTCACGGGAAGAGAAAGTCTGTTGTCCAGACTATTTTCCATGATCACCTCATTGCTATATTTGAAGTCCGGATATTTTCCGTAATAGATATTCTCATTGATGGGATTCACGTTCGTGTAAGCAGAGTCCACGCCTCTTAGATAAGCAATTTCTCCATTGTTTTTGTAACTCAGATATGCCTTTTCCTCAATAAGTTTGGAAAAATAAGCGATCTCTGAATTTTTCTTTAAGGAGTTTTGAATTGTATTTATGTTTGGTAAGACCTTTCCTGTTCTGCTTTTTATTGTAAGGTCAGCATGCAAGTTGGCGATCATATCTTTATTCAGCTCTTCCAGACCGGAGAAAACTGAAACTATGATAAACATCGCTGCCACAGCAGCTACCATTGCAAAAGCCGCTAGCCAAGTAATGAAGGTTACCGCTGTACTTCCTTTTTTAGAGATCAGATATCGGGATGCTATGTAAAAAGCATTTTTCAATAGTGTTGAGAATTATAGAATTGGATTATCGCCTTCACCTTTTAGTTCTCTTTCTATGCGTTCTACATCGTCCAGACTTGTGTCTATGTAAAATGCCAATTGCGGAATGATACGCACCTGTTTTGCCATTTTTTGTCCGATATAATTGCGGTAAAAAGCATTATTGGTATTGATCTCTTTCATGATCGGCTTTCTAAGTTCTGCCGGAAAAATACTCAGATATATTTTTGCGATACTTAGATCGGCTGTTACTTTTACGTCAGAAACCGATACCAAAAAGCTCTGTTTGCTTTCTGATGCCTGTTTGCGAAAGATCTCTGCCATGTCCTCCTGAATGATCTGCGCTACTTTTCTTTGTCTGTTGCTTTCCATAAGTCTGCAAATTTAGTGTTTTTGTTTGAATTTTTTGACAGCTATCTCTTCCTACTATTCCGGATCTGTTCCAATATCGATCTTGTTCTGGATGTGCCTATTCTCATTTTGATATGGCTTTCAGATTCAGGATTTTTTACTGGGTCGAAAATAATTCTATTTTGTCAACCAAAGTAGAGCCTGCTTCAGTTCTCTTTTCCAATAGTTTTCAGAATGTGTTCCGTCCTCATCTATTTTAATAACGATATTGTCTTTCGAAACAGATTTTTTTAAAAGTTCGGATTGGACAGATTTTATTTCCGGAACCATTGTTTCGTCTTCATTTTTTCCGGCAACAAAATAGAATTTAGAATGTTTCAGGTTATTTTTATTAAGATTCAAATATTTATTCAGATCTCTGGAAACAAACCAAAAGGCCGGACTGAAAATTCCAACCTTACCAAAAGTACCAGGGTATTTTACGGAAGCATACAGTGAAATCAGACCGCCCATAGAGCTTCCTATAATTAGTGTTTTTGATGGTTGCTTCTGTGTCCGGTAATTTCTATCAATGTAAGGTTTGAGCGTTTTTGTAAGAAATTCTATATAAAGGTCACCCTTACCTTGGGTCTTGTATTTTTTATTATTCCAAGGTGAGTATTCTGCCAATCGTTTGTCACCACCGTTATCGATCCCGATTATAATGGCGGATTGTTTGGCCTCCGCGAAAATTTCATTCATGGTTTCGTCAACACTCCATTCTCCGGAAAAACTGGTAAAATCATCAAAGAGATTTTGTCCGTCTTGCATGTAGGCAACGGGATATCTTTTGCCAGATGTTTCATAGTCAGGAGGAAGATATATCCAGATTTTCCGGGTTGTATTAAGTTGTGGAATATTGAAATTTTCACTTAGTATTTTGACATTGGAAGTAGCTGTATGTTCCTTTTTGGTTTGTGTTGACCAATTTTGGATTTCTAATTCAATGATTGTTGAAGAATCAGGGATCTCTAGAATTCTATTCGGATGATCTTCTGCCGTTTCCCAGTTTCCCTGCGTTATTTTATATTCTATTTTCTGGGATGGAGCAGGGATTGTTAATTTGAAATAGCCTTCTGTATCTTTTTTGAATTCGAACAGATTGTCATTCGGATTCCAGTTATTGAGATTTGACGCTAAAAATATTTTTGAATTTTGATTTGTATTCTCGGGCAATATTATGATCTTGAAAGTGATCTGGGCGTTCACCATGGTCAAAATCAGAACTGTGAATATTGAATATATTCTTTTAAAAAAATTAAAATTAATCAACACCATTGGTCTCTTTTATCATCGAGTTCATAAAATCTACAGTTTTCCTGGCTATATCTTTTGCTTCATGTAAATTGATATTGCTGAAGGTGTGTTTTGCATTGTTTATGATATAATATTTGTGATAGATCTTATTGTTTTCCATGGCATTTTTCAATAATTCAGACTGTGATATATCAACAACGTCATCATTGGTTCCATGAAATATCAAGGTTGGGATTGTTTCTTTCGAGACATATGTTAAAGGAGAGTAGATGTTACATTCTTTGATTGCTTGCTTCTTCTGATTCTCAATATTATAGCCTGTCAATTCTAATATCTTTTTATGTCTCAACATGAACTGGCCACGAGCATATAGTTTGAAAATTTCAAGGGCGACAGGATTTGCATCGGTTCTGAACAACTCATTCAAATCGGTTGGACCGTAAAAATTCACAGCATAATTCAACTTTGGGAGAGTTTCGGGCTCTTGGTTGTAAGCGGTAAGCAGGGCAAGATGAGCCCCAGAAGAAGCACCCCAAATACCAATGTTGTCCATATCTAATTGATAGATTTCGGCATTTTCTCTTATCCATGCAAGAACATCTTTACAATCTTGCAGAGGCTTGTCTAGGTGTATTTTTTTGTTTAGTAAAGTGTAATCGATGCTTATGACCGTATAGTTGTTCTTGATCATCTCCGAAAGTACATATTGTCGGAAGTTTTTGGTGATCACACTTTTGTCACTTCTTACCCAGGCCCCGCCATGCAGATATATGACAACAGGTGTTTTTTTATGAATGTTCTTAGGCTGATAAATGTCTAATTTTAGTTCTTTGTTTTCAGGTGTTTTTTTATAGAGGATGTCTTTGTGGATATCATAATTAACAGAAGCATTTGGAAGGGATATATCCTTTCTGTCTTTGTTGATGCTGATCGTATAGCTTAATATGCTGAGGATGAAAAGCGAAAAAATAAGTAAGACATAATGCCGTGTCTTCATTGAAGGTGTGTTTTGTATCTCAAATATATATAAAATTAAGATAAATGTTATGTTAAATTGCATTTTATGAAAAATTTATGGACAAATCTTAAGCTCGGTCTTTGATGTTTTGTAAATTTGGGTCACTTTTTTAATTAGGCCTTTCTTAAAAAAGAAATCGGCTTTTATCAAAATCAATTTTATAATGACGACAAAATACGAACAAATCCCAAGTTCACTATTCGTAAAAAACAGAAAGAAATTCGCTGAAAAATTATTGCCAAAATCTTTGGCCGTTTTCAACTCCAATGATATCTATCCGATCAGTGCAGATTCTACGATGCCCTTTCAACAACACAGGGATATTTTTTATCTGAGTGGCGTTGATCAGGAAGAGAGCATCTTGGTAATCTTTCCGGATGCCTATTTGGAAGAGAACAGAGAAATTTTGTTTTTAAGAGAAACCAATGACCATATCGCGGTTTGGGAAGGAGAGAAGCTGACAAAGGAAAAGGCTTATGAAGTTTCTGGTATCAAAACTGTCTATTGGTTAACAGATTTTGATAAAATATTTAAAAGCTTGATGTACGAAGCGGAAAATGTTTATCTGAACAAAAATGAACATTACAGAAATGCTGTTGAAACGGAACTGAGAGAAGATCGTTTCATCAAAAAAGTTCAGGCAGATTTCCCAATGCATAATTATAAAAGAAGCAACCCGATTCTTCAGCGTTTAAGAAGTATCAAAGAACCTGAAGAATTAGCATTGATACAGATTGCTTGTGATCTTACGGAAAAAGGGATCAGAAGATTGTTGAACTTTGTAAAACCGGGCGTTTGGGAATACGAGATAGAGGCTGAACTTCTTCACGAATTTGTAAAAAATAGAAGCAAAGGATTTGCATATACACCCATCATCGCAAGTGGGGACAATTCTAATGTCTTACATTACATCGCTAACAATATGCAATGTAAGGATGGAGATCTGATTCTTTTGGACGTAGGTGCAGAATATGCAAATTATTCCAGCGATCTTACAAGGACCATTCCTGTAAATGGAAAATATTCCGATAGACAGAAGGATATCTACAATTCCGTTTTAAGATGCAAAGTTGAAGCTGAGAGCCGTTTGGTTGCAGGAAACAACTGGCACAGATTCCATAAAGAAATGGGAGAGGTTTATACTTCTGAGTTGTTGCAATTAGGATTGATCGACAAAGCTGACGTTCAAAATGAAGACCCGAAATGGCCGGCCTACAAGAAATATATGATGCACGGAACCTCTCATCATATGGGACTGGATACGCATGATTATGGGATTTTGACGGATGATTTTGTAGAAAATATGGTTTTCACAAATGAGCCGGGTTTCTATATTCCAGCAGAAGGATTTGGAGTAAGGATCGAGGATGATTATGTGATCCAATCTTCCGGAAAACCATTTAATCTAATGGAGAATATCCCAATTACAGTTGAGGAAATAGAAGACTTGATGAATTCGTAAAAAAAATTGAATTCTTAATCATAAAAAAATCCCGAATATCAATGATGTTCGGGATCTTGTTATTTTGGATTTAGTATGAACTCTAAAAGCTAAGATCCAACGTTTTATTTCTTGAAAAACTCCATCAGGTCAAGATAGTTTTTCTGGTTTACCCCATGTCCGCTCATATACTCCCGGAAGGAAAAATAAGCACTCAGGTCATATAAAAGGTCAGCAGCTTTTCTTCCCCATTCTAGGGGAATCACGGCATCGTCTGTTCCATGGGAAATGAAAAAACGTAGCTTTTCATATTTCTTTTTGTCCTTTACAATATTCTTCAACATTTTTTCTTCCGGGAAAGAACTCAAACAGGCAATTTTTGAGAACAGTTCCGGATATTGTAATGCTAGAGAATAGACGATGATGCCGCCTTGGCTGAATCCACAAAGATGTGTCGGATTGTTGGTTAAGCCATATTTGTTGGTGATGGCCATGATGTTTTCCATTACCGATTTTACGGCATCATTTCCTTCATTTTCATCTAGGAAATTAGATGGTTCGTTGAAATTGATATCAAACCATGCATATCCACCATAATTTGAATTTCTCGGAGCTCGGAAACTCACGACGATCCAATCCTCAGGCAGAGTTGGAACAAAGCTGAACAGGTCTTCTTCATTGCTCCCATAACCATGAAGCATAAAAAGGATTGGGGTTTCCGGTGTGATATTTTGAGGTTCTCTTACGAGATACTGTAGGTCCATATCTTATATTAAGTACAATGATTAAAATGTACGGTTTGTTTTAATTTACTGAGACTATGAAATAATTCTTTTTACCTTTTTGGATAAGAAGGAATTTTCCATCTATCAGATCGCTTTCAGAAACAGAATAATCTTCTCCGACTTTGGTCTTGTTGATAGAAATTGAGTTTCCTGCTAATTCTCTTTTAGCCTCTCCTTTGGATTTAAGGAAACTTGTTTTTTCAGAGATCAGATCAACGATATTACTTCCGATCGCTTCTTCTTTTGACAATTCTTTTTGAGGAACTCCATCGAAAACCTGAAGGAATAATTCCTCATCCAAGCTGATTAGATCTTCCGCAGTGGATTGCCCGAAAAGGATTTGGGAAGCTTTCAGGGCTTTTTCATATTCTTCTTTTCCATGGACCCAGATCGTGACTTCCTCAGCCAATTTTTTCTGAAGTTTACGCTCGTGAGCAGCGGCTCTATGTTCTTCGATCAAAGTTTCTATTTCTTCTTTTGGCAGGAAAGTATAGAATTTAATGAATCTTTCTGCGTCAGTATCTGTCGCATTTAGCCAGAATTGGTAGAATTTGTAAGGTGAGGTTTTCTTCGCGTCGAGCCAATAATTCTCGCCACTTTCAGACTTTCCGAATTTGGAGCCATCTGCTTTCGTGATCAACGGAACTGTCAATGCGTAAGCCTCGCCTTGCGCTTTTCTTCTGATCAATTCTGTTCCTGTGGTGATGTTTCCCCACTGATCGGAACCTCCCATTTGAAGTTTTACGCCCTCGTTCTGATAAAGATGAAGGTAATCGTAGCCCTGCAAAAGCTGGTAAGTGAACTCTGTAAAGCTCATTCCGTCAACGCCGGACTCTCCTGAGAAACGTTTTTTTACAGAATCTTTTGCCATCATATAGTTTACAGTGATGTGTTTTCCTATATTTTTGGCAAAATCCAGGAAGGTAAAATTCTTCATCCAATCGTAATTGTTTACAAGGATGGCTTTGTTATTTCCATTGCCATCAAATTCTAAGAATCTTGATAACTGGTTTTTCAGACAATCAACGTAATAGAGTAGCGTTTCCTCACTCAAAAGATTACGTTCTGCTGATTTACCGGAAGGGTCGCCGATCATTCCTGTTGCTCCTCCAACCAAAGCGATCGGTTGATGGCCGTGCTGTTGGAAGTGGGCCAGGATCTTGATCTGGATAAGGCTTCCGATATGCAAAGAATCTGCAGTTGGGTCAAACCCGATGTAAGCTTTTGTCATCTCTTTATCTAGTTGATCTTCCGTTCCCGGCGTCATGTCAGAAAAAAGTCCGCGCCATTTTAGCTCTTCGATAAATGCATTCATTGTCTTAAAAATTTCGTGCAAATATAATGATAACTATTCGTAATTGCTTTTCGATGTGTAAAAATCATCCTATAGTATTTTTTTTAATTTAATCAATAATAATTAATTATTTTTTATATGATTTAAAACATAATAGTATTATAATGAATTAATATCTTATTAATTGAGGTTTTTGTAAGATTTTAATATATTTGCAACCCATACGCACAATGATGAAATAGATTTATAAAATATTTCTCAAATGAATAGGATTTTTAATGTAAATGTTTATGATTGTCTCGCTTTTTTCACATGTTGTTTATTATTTGGCCAGGTAAGACCTTCTGCAATTTATGGTGATTACAATGGCTATTGGGTTTCTCAATCAAATACTGGATATGTCACTTCCAGGGATAATAATAATCTGATCGGTTTAACTGTAAATGGTGTAACTTATGCGACCGGGGTTAACGATGTAGCACTTACTTCTCATGGTATAAGCCCTGTATTTGAAAATTACAGAGCGTTTCCAACTTCATTCTCTGTTCTAAGTACAGCCGCTAATTTTCTTGTAGGGATGCCAAGATTCATAAATGGGGTAGAGCAGAACCAGACGGTGGCTCCTTCTCTTGGCTGCGATGTTCCTTTAGGGTATTATCTGAGAGATGGTGAGCACGGGCTGAATTTGGGTACAGCTGTTTTTAATATCCCAAAACAAGAATTGACATTTTATGTGAATGTTTTGGCTGATATCAATCCTAACTGTATCAATGACGATATCCCGGATATTATTGTTACACAGGTAGGTGCACCAAGTTCCACCTATGATATTTTCAAGTTCACTGATTTGAATGGGAACACGATCGGTGTGGAAAAGCAGATCAATTTCTCCTCTGTCACACCTTCAGGATTAGCACTTTGGAATTTTTACTCCGCAGGTTCCTGCCCTCATATGTATTATACACCAAATGGATTTTCTAATACAACAAGAGATGTAAGGGTCCTGACCTTTAAATTGAGCGATTTCGGAATTACATCTTCCAATTACACAAGCGCAGTAAAATTTATACAGTTACTTTCGGGTGATAGTGATGTGGCATTCTCGGCTTACAGTACCAATTCTATGTCGCTTTATTGTCTGGAAAGCGCTGTGACAAGTGGAACAGCCCTGAATACGCAAACTGGGATCACAACGCTTGGAAGATCGGGTACAGAAAGCGATAATTGGCCAATGGTAAGAAAAGGAGGCTACCTGGCTTTGGAGTCTACTAAAAAGCCTTTTGTTCCAACTAGGGTATCGACTGCGGGACTTGCGAATATTACAAATCCAGTAGAAGGGATGATGGTATATGATACGACGGATAACTGTCTCAAGGTATATGTGAATGCAACGATTGGTTGGAAATGTTATAATAGAAAAACTTGTCCTTAAAATGAAAAAGAATTTAACGGTATTATTGTTTGTACTTTGTCTAAGTAAAGTATCTTCTCAGGTGATCTTTGGAAACAATGCAGGAACAGCATCGGATAAGACTTCTGTGCTCATGGAATTTCCAAATACAGGAAACAAAGGCCTTATTCTCCCTTATGTAACAGATAAGTCAGCAATATCGACGGCTGGTAGTATTATACTGGATGCATCTGTTCCGACGGCTGCAAAAGTTAAATATTATAATGGAACGACTTGGGTGGATCTAAGTGTCCAGCCGGCAGACGTTTCGTCGTATCTAGGTATCCAGCCTTCTTCCAGGGAAAACCCGACGGCAAAGGTCATCATAGGGAATAGTACTTCTGCAGCAGATGGTGTATTGGTTCTGGAGTCTACAAACAAAGCTATGGTATTGCCAATAGTTCCTTCGTATCAAAGTATTGTAAATCCAGCGCCAGGAACTATGGCCCTGGTAGATAACGGAGGGATCAAAACATTGGCTGTATATAATGGCGTACAGTGGAGTTTCTGGAGTTATTAAGATAAATTATTATAGTTTCGGCATGATCGATTATTTTTAATTATATATCAAACATCAAAATGTCACACAAATATGGTGACAATGCACTACAATTTACGAGATAGTATATTGTCACTTTAATATTTGATTTTCGCCGGAGTAATTTTATATGCCCAACGTCGGTGTTTTTACAGTTAAATATGATGTATGTAGATATGATATTCCCCAGAGATCATTCACTTTTTTGTTACAAAAGCTAGAGCGGGGTCAAATTGGAGGCAGAAAATAGTTCCCATGCCTGGTCTGGAATTCAGATACAGTCTCCCTTGATGGATTTCGGTGATCCTTTTTACGATCGATAATCCGATACCATTTCCTTTTTCATAATTTTTATTGTTCCCTCTGTAGAAAAGGTCGAATATCTTTTCCTGGTCCTCTTCCGATATTCCTATACCTTTATCGATAAAACGTATGGTAATAGCACTGTTCTTCGCCTCCATCTCAACATTGCAATGATGGTCAGACGAATATTTGCAGGCATTTTCCATAAGATTGAGAAAGGCAATCTCTAAAAGGTAAGGGTTTCCTCGAAAATCGTAATTGCTCTCATCCTTATCCGCATCATTGCTCATATAATTGATATCGATCTTATAGTCTTTGTTTTTCCGAAATAAAGCCAATATAGCATCAGCCAGGATCTCATCCATACGAAGGTCTACAAAACTGATCTGCGAAACATCATAGCTCGCCCTTGCAAAATCCAAAAGTGCTGACGAAAGTTGCGAGGCATGATTGGCATCCTGCAAGGCATTATCGATAGATGTTTTGTAGTCCTCCACTGTCACATTCAGCTCTTTGGCCAGTTCCAGTTCTGTAATAAGAATGGAAAGCGGGGTGCGGAACTCGTGTGAGATAGTGGTCACAAACTGCCTGTGGTTATTGAACGATTTCTCCAATCGGTTGAACGTCGAGTTAAAAGTTTCGGTCAACTCATAAATTTCGTCTTTTGCCTTTGGCACAACAAGTCTTTTGTTGAGGTTATGTTCGGAAATGTCACGGATCTGAATGATAATATCCTTTAAAGGTTTTAAAGTATAGTAAGAGAAAATAAAACCTATAATAAAAATAATAAGGATCGAAATAATATATGTCACTATGATATCTTTCTTGAATTCTGCGATGTGTGCCATTCCGGTCACATCAATGGCACTTCCGATAATATAGTACGTTTTGTTTTCAAATTTGTATTTGACTCCCATATATTGTCGCTCTTTTCTCTGCCATGTTATTCTGTTTTTACCGGTACGGATCAGTTTTCCCAGATAATACTGATTCTTGGAGGAAGGTCTGATATCAGTAAATATCAATTGTTTTTGACTGTTATAAACACTGATGTCCGCCTCATTCAAAAGCTTTTTGTTGCGCTTGTGAAGTTCCATGATTTTTAAAGAATCGGTGTCGGCATCGAAAATAAACTCGGACCTCCAGGTGATCTTATAGCCCAAACGGTCGATGAACTCATCCTGACGGTTTTTCTCGGAAATAAAATAGACCACATAGGCAAAAACAAAGAGGATTCCAGCCGTAAGAATGGCATAATTAAGGGCTGTTCTGGTGGCTATTTTCATCGGACGTTCCAAATTGCAAGTGATTTATAGATTAAAAGTGAAAATAAATCCCATTCCTGGTCTTGTATGGATGAGTTTTTCTTCGTGATCCTTGTCGATCTTCTTTCTCAGGTAGGCGATGTAGACATCAATATAGTTGGTACCTGTATCAAAATGGTTTCCCCATACATTTTCCGCAATTTCTTCACGGCTCAGTATCCTGTCCGGATTGGTCATCATAAAAAGCAGGAGTTTGAATTCTTTCGGCGACAGGCTGATCTCCTTTTTATTCCGGAATACCTGATTGGTCTTCTTATTGATCTTCAGATTCCGGTATTCGATCTCGCTGGAGGATTCGCTTTTAGGCATTACAGATGATTTTCTTAGCAAAACAGCTTTTATTCTGGCATATAATTCCCTTATCTCAAAAGGTTTTACCATATAATCATCGGCACCCGCGTCAAAACCTTCGATTTTTTCGTCAATGGTTCCTAAAGCAGTCAGCATAATGATAGGAATGTCAGGATACGATTGCTTGATCATCTTACTCAGTTCGATGCCATTCATTTTTGGCAGCA
Organism: Epilithonimonas hungarica; assembly: GCF_900102265.1. GTDB lineage: Bacteria > Bacteroidota > Bacteroidia > Flavobacteriales > Weeksellaceae > Epilithonimonas > Epilithonimonas hungarica. The sequence goes on from NZ_FNBH01000001.1 coordinate 1,512,617, forward strand.
TGATATCGGTAATGATCAGGTCAAACATGATCTTCTTTATTATGACCAAAGCGTCTTCTGCATCCTCCGAAATATAGATCTGGTAGCCTTGGCTTTCCAATCCCCTCTTTAAAAGTGAGGATACACGGGCGTTATCTTCTATAATTAGAATTTTCATCAGAAAATCACATGTAAATTTTTAGGTTAGACACAATCAATTTTTATTTCAGTGGTGAGCTTATGTTCAAAATCTCTACAAAGGTATTTCTTATTTTGATTTCAGGCCAGATGACGAATAACTTTAATGGATTTCTAAAGGTTTTCTAATAGTTTTCTAATGGCCTTCCTGCTTTTTCGAATCTAATTTTGTCCTGTCAAAAGCAAACAAAAATTTAGATAAAGAAAATCATGGACAGAAAATATTTTAAACTCGGGCTAATTATATTATCGGCGCTTGGTTTAGGTTCTAAAGTAGAAGCGCAGAAAAAAAATGATTTCAACAACCCGCCACTTACACATTATCTGAACGATGAACATACAAGATACCTGTCGTTCAGTGGCTATGCAGAGATATGGGCGCGCTACACACAGCTGAATCCCGGGAGTCTTGTCAACAATGAGGCTGAATCACAGATGTCAGACCTTTCATTGAGAAGAGTGAGGGTGAAAATGACCTATAAGCCAACGGAGAAGTTGATGTTCGTTTTACAGGGCGGGACCACCAATGTGAACCTGAATGCAAAAAGCAGTAACTATTTTGACCTGTTGGATGCTTACGCAGAATACTCCTTTAGCGATAAGGTTGCCCTCGGAGCAGGCCGTTCCACTTGGAGAGGCTTATCACGCTTTACCACGGGGCCTTTGAATACCCTATTGTATGACCTGCCCGCTTATGCAACTTCCAATGCGGGGACAACCGATTATACGGTAAGAGAATTGAGCGCATATATCAAAGGACAGCTAGGAAAATTCGATTACCGAATGGTTCTTGCGGATCCATATACAATGGCGACGGCCGATCCGAAACTCAATGTGGCCACCTTTAGCAAAAGTGCTCCAAGGAAAGATTTTTCAGGGTATTTCAGATATGCTTTTTTGGATAAGGAAAACATCTCTACGCCTTTTAATTCCGGGACCTATGTTGGAAAGAAGAATGTGCTGAGCCTGGGAGCCGGTTTCGATTATATCCATGACGCAATGTGGCATCTGGACAGTAGTAAAAATACTGTCAATGACGACATGAGAAGCCTTGCGGTCGATCTATTCTACGATGCTCCGCTTAACAAGGATAAAGGGACATCTGTAAGTGCTTATGCAATGGCAATGCACAATGATTACGGGCCGAACTATGTACGCTACGTGGGAACGAACAACCCGGCCACTGGGGTAGATGCTACACAGGCAAGCCTGAATGGTGCAGGAAACGCTATGCCGGTCATCGGCACGGGAAATACCTACTACATGCAGCTAGGAGGGACGCTCCCATATTTCAATAAGGATAAAAAAGATCTACAGCTGCAGCCGGCCGTGGGAGTACAATTGTCCAACCTCGAAGCTTTGAAGGATAATGCGGTAATATACGATGCAGGGATTTCCTTGTTGATGAATGGAATGTCTTCCAGACTGACCTTCAATGCTCAGAACAGACCCGTCTATACCAACGATGCGGCCAATGGTGCAGTGGCCTCGGACAGAAAATGGCAGTTTGTTCTGAAATACAGGATAGACTTTAATTAAAATATTTTTACAATGGAAAGAAGAAAATTTTTATTTCGCTCACTACAGGCTTCGGCACTTTTGCTGATCTCGGGAAATATGCTGGCGTCGGCTTTTCCAAAATTTAATAAACCCGAAAAAAAGAAAAAAGTTTACTTTCATTACCTCTTGTTTTGGCTTAAAAAAGACCTTTCCGAAGCCGAGGTGAAAGAGTTTGAAAATTTTTTCAGAGGATTAGGAAAGTTGCCCTATCAGAAAAACCTCCGCTTTGGAAGACCGGCAAACTCTACGCCCAGAGCTGTTCTCGATAATACTTTCACTTACAATGCCTCTATGGAATTCGATAGCCTGGAAGAGCTGGAAGCCTATGGTAAACTTCCAGAGCATTTGGTCCTGGTCACAAAATACAAACCATATTTTGACAAAATGATGGTTCACGATACTGTTTATAATTAAAACTTAATTCAATTCAAAAAAAAATGAAAAATATGATTAAAGGCTTGAGCCTTGTTTTAGTAATGGGTACTTTTGGCGTTATGGATGCACAACACAAAGAACACAAACATGTAAGCGTAAAAGCTGAGGAAACCAGCGAGTTCATTCCCGCGATAAGACTGATCAATAACCCGGACGGGTCATGTACATTCGAGAAAGGAAAGATTCCCACCCTAAAACATATGAATACAAGTACATTCTGGGTAAGCAACAAGACAGAGGAATGGGAAAAAAATGCCCATCCGGCCCCCAGAAGGCAGTATGTGATTACGATAAAAGGAAACATTAGATTCAAAGTTACCGATGGCTCTACTTTTATGATAAAACCAGGGACTGTCCTACTTGCTGAGGATCTGAAAGGTACAGGACATAGCTGGGATATGGTAAAAAGCAAAGAATGGGAGAGGCTTTACATCCCGATATCAGAAAGTGCTGATGATTTTTTTATTGCAGATAATAAATAATGCAAAGACATTCTCTATGTACGATCAATAAATAACATCATCGTATGAGATAATTAAACTCCCAATTATTGGGAGTTTTCTCATTGTTATAATAAGTAAGGCAACATATTTTTTAATGTACCAATCAATTGCTGATTTGAAAACGTATGATTTAATGAGATAATATTTAATACTGGACTTGGACTTTTAACAATATTTAAATCTACAAAACTGTTGCTATTGGTATTAATTGTCTTTATGAAGTAATTTTACTCACCTGAAAATCTTCTTGATTATATTTCCTATCTCTATAAAATCGTCATGATTTCCTACAGATCGTTTCTCAGAATTGATGTTATCAAACTCAGAGAATGGGAAGATCAGAAGATAATTTTTGTCATTTAGATATCGGTTTAGCAATTCCGGAATCAATCGCATCTGCGGAATATAAGACCTCATTCCCTTTTTTGCCATAAATGTGATGAGGGCTTCATTATCTTTTAATTGAATTGCTGTCTTTTCGCCGTCCTTCCAAGTGTTCATAATAATGAACTCTGCTTCGATATTGGCTTTCTTGATTATTCTCTGCAGAATATCGATAATTTCTTCCGAAGCATAAAATGTAATTGTAGCGCCTGAATTTCTTGCAATATTCCATACCCTTAATAACGCATGAAAAAAACCGGCTTCTTTATGTGCTTTTTCAGGAATCATTACCGCATATCTTTTTATGGTGGATAAAGGTTGTGCGGCATGATACACCAAAACATTTACATCATCACTTTGCAGATAACCATTATATAAATTGTAAGCAAAAGAAGGGGAGAAGCCTTTCTCATCTTCCAGCCCTATGATCAGATCGGTTATATTCTGTTCTTTAATGACGTTGTTTACTCCATTAATTACATCATTGTCATATCTTTTCAATGACTGAACTTTCACATCTGCTGCGGCTGCGGTATCTGTTGCATGGTGTAAGAGCTTTTCTGCGTTTTTTACAGAAGATTCATTTTTATCTTCATTAATGACGTTCAAGGCAAATAGGTTTTCTGTATTGGAATGGGCTTTAATTAAAATTCCAAGATTGACCATTCTTTCAACAGTTGCCTCGTGATTTAATGCTAAAAGAATATTTTCCCTTTCGTGACTGTTTCCTGAAACGGTTTCTTCATTATCCTGTTCTGCGATTTTCTGTGCACTCGACATTGAGACGAATGATGAAATTGTACACGAAACAAGAATCAATAAAATACTTCCATTTAAAACGTGTTCGTTTAACAATCTGATAGGTTCTCCGGTTTCGGTTTCAGAAAGAATAATGTTATATCCGACCATTACAGACGCCAAAGTTGCTGCTGCCGAAGCGGAGCTGAGCCCGAAAACAAGTTTTCCTTCATCTTTGGTCAATCTGAATGTTTTTTGGGTAGCAACTGCAGAAAGATATTTTCCTCCAATCGAAGCTACGAGCATAATTCCTGCAACTTCCAAAGTTTCCCAGCTTTTAAAAAAAACTTTAAAATCGATCAGCATTCCTACACTGATCAGAAAGAAAGGAATGAAAATAGCATTTCCGACAAATTCTACACGGTTCATTAATGAAGAAGTATGCGGAATCAGTCTGTTTAAGGCCAATCCGGCAAAGAACGCTCCTATAATTGCTTCAACACCTGCGAATTCTGCCAATAAAGCAGCAAGATAGATCATTACCAATACAAAAATATACTGCGAAATCTTATCATCAACTTTTTTGAAAAACCATCTTCCAATTATGGGAAAGATCAATAAAACAACTAATGCAAAAACGATAAAGGAAACTGAAAGTTTTACCCAGAATTCTGTTCCGACATCGCCCTGAGACATTCCTACAATAATGGCAAGAACCAAAAGCGCCAAAACATCCGTGATCATAGTTCCACCTACGGTAATATTAACTGCAGAATTTTTAGCAATACCTAATTTACTGACTAGAGGATAGGCGATTAACGTATGCGACGAAAATAGACTTGCAAAAAGTATAGAGGTTAATACCGAAAAATCTAAAATGTAAATTCCACCCAAATAGCCTAAAACAAAAGGAACAATAAATGTATAAAGCCCAAAGGTGAGACTTTTCCATTTATTTTTCTTGAAATCTCCCATATCGATTTCCAATCCGGCCAAAAACATGATATAGAGCAATCCGGTTGTCCCCGTAACGACAATACTGCTGTCTCTGGACAGAACATTAAATCCGTTTGGTCCGATTACAGCTCCAGCGATAATTAATCCCAACAGATGTGGAACTTTTATTTTGTTGAGTAAAAGTGGTGCTGCCAAAATAATGATAAGCACCAAAAGAAACTTCAGTACCGGATCCTCAATGGGAAGGCTAAGGTTGTGTATACTTAGTAAAGTCATTTGTGTTTATTTTTTAGAACGTACCAATTCTACGGAGAACTTCGCCATACAATTATCAACGGCGATGGTTCTTATTCCTTTCATTTTTGTATCTGAAATATCGTTCAGAAGAACATTCATATCCACCTGTTTTTTTGCGGTGGAATCTGTTTTAAAATTAAGTTTGACCTCATTATTCTCGAACTTTCCGGAATATAACCGTATCAGATTGTTGTTATTGATGATCTTGCTGAACAGCTGTATCGAATCACTGGCAAATTCCCACGTATCGGTACGTTGATCTCCAACTACATAATCACTGCAATTGGATTCTGTACAGATTACTTTTCCTGTCCAAGAACCTGCAATTTCATCTGGCCATTTAATAATCTTAATGGAATCTGAATGTTGTTTGTTGAAAATACTGTCCCTCATTTTAAGGAGTGATTGGTATTCTGCTTCCTTCTGTGCGAATGATTTTTCTTTTTCCAATAGTTGCTGTTCCCTTAAGGCCAGATCGTTTGTTTTGTCTTTGTTGTCACAGTTTAGAAGAAATAATGAAAGCAAAATAAAAAGTAATGGATTTTTCATATTAAGTAAGTTGTTCTTTAAAAGTAAGAAAAATATAAGCCAAAATCTAAGTTTCCACATCGGAAATTATACAATGCGTAGAAAAAAATAAGACCATTATATACTTAACTGTACCAGATAGCATCTTTATCTAAAGTATGAGTTTTACTATTAAATAAATATTGTTGATTGTATAAAGCTGTTGAGCGCAGATGTAAATAATGATATGGTTCCAAATACTTTGAATTTGCCACATTAAAATGTGTAGATATTTAACTGATAACAGTTTTATCTAGCTTGCGACATCCTTTAGATCGATTATGTCTTCGTTCATTGTTGCCAATGGAAGTGAATCTACGATTCGTTCTGCTGCCGTATCACAGAAGTCGAGTCCTGAGTAGTCGGGATTAAGTCCACCTATAAAAGGTACGGCCATAATGTAAAGGTTGCTGATGATCTGTCCGTAAGGGTCCAAAGCCTGGAAAAGATCATTAATCTTCAGCCCGGGTAATTTTAAATAGTAGTTATCATTATAACCTTTGTAAACTTGTGCTTCGTCTTTTTCTTGCAATTCGATTGCATTCTGATTATCCCTAAAGTCAAGATATGCTGAACTTAATAACTTGGCCTTCTTAAGGCCTTCGAAAGGCAGGTCAGGTAAATTTAAAGGTCGTTGCCCAATAGCATCAATGAACATGGGGTAGTATTCCTCCATAGCTTCGTTATCCACGGAGGTGTAATGATAGACTGCTCCGGAATTTCCATTTGGTACCACGCGACTTTCTTGGTCCACTTGTACCAGGTCCAGCAGGCCTGCTTCGTACAATGCTATCAATTCTTTATATGATGACTGAGGAAGTGAAGCAATTATTACGGAGATCAGCGGCATCATTGTTTTTCTCAGACGGAGCATATCTTCGGCGGAAAAATGTTTGGCCGGGTAGTTCATGGCATAGCTGAAAGCTGCTAAAGTTTCTTTCCAACTGATGGATTGCTGGTGCTTGATCGATCTTTCAGCCTCCCTGTATTCGGCTTTGAAAAGATCAAAACTGTCCAGCGCTTTTCGGAGCTTCATCATTTCCGCGACAAATCCCTCCATATCTAGGTCCTTTATTTTGTCATAGAACGCAGGGTCTTTAGATTTCAGCGGGCATTTGAAATTGAGATCAAAAACATGATCGAGATCAACAAATCCACCGTTCTTACTTTTATAATTATAGATATCCTGCAGTGACATTACCCAAGAACTCGAATATGCTTCACCATCCGAGTGAAAACGAAGGGCCGGCAAGAACCCGCCCGTTGAAAATAATGTTATTTTAAACCGGTCGCATGCAGGGTTCAGATGATAGCTTAACAGGTCATCTTGACCGGTTTCAAAATTTCCATTGAGTCTTGATAATGTTTTAACAGCATCCACAGCAGTTAAAGAAGTGCCTCTGATCGCAACTGGACCGTTGAAAGGTGAAGTGAACTTCGAAGGCGGATAGGGAGAATCGTACCAGCCTTTGACTACATCCTCATAGGTTGTTGGCCAGTGGTGACCTGTACATACAACAATAATATCCGCTGGATGACGATCCTCAGTTTCAGTAATGATCTTATATGGTCGATCTGCAGCTGTCTCAATATCGACAACTCTGCAGTTGGTTCTGAAGACTACTTCCATACTTTTTTTTCTCAGGACCTTGATGTAATGGTCGAATAGATATTCCAAGTAGTTTCCCAGCAGCAGCCTGGGGATCACCTGATTGGGATTAAAGCTACCTTTGGCAAAGTAATCCGGATGTTCATTGGTCGGATGCTTGGTAATGTAGTCTTCAAAGCTGACAGCAAAATTTGGAAGTTCACTGGCAGAAACATTGGCGACATGTTCATTGTTCGAGCCACCTTTGCCATAAGGCATACCTACACCCAGTCGGTCATTCTTTTCAAATATGAGTATTGCGGAGACTGTATCATTACGCTCAGAAAGATGTTTTATCATCATTAGTGCGGCAGGTCCACCACCGATCAGCGCAATAGTTTTAGGATATATATTTTGCATCTGGTTTATTTCACAGCAGATATTCAAAATGTATTCCACAATTTCCACCAATATCCAGATCGAAGATGTTCTAATGTAAGGGATGAAAGACCTTCGCAATTCCACAAAGGTGGGATGACAGCTTACTCATTGGAAGAAAAGTTGGTCTATTGCCGTAACAGTTTATGCATCACCTATCGAACGATCGGATGGGAAACCATATTGTTATTTTGCGATCGTTCATAGAGGAGAAAAGATCCTGTCCGGAAAATTGGCACTGCATTCAAGAACTAGATCTGTCGATGCACATTTTATATTATTCAGAATTTATTTTAGGCTGCTTTTAAAATAGAACTGCAAACGGCAGGAGAGTAGGGTGTTTTAGAAACCTCGTAGAGTTGAAAAGGTTTACACATTAGAAAGGGTCGTGGTCTTTTGTGGATCAAAGACCTATAACAATTCTACATTCGCATATTGAATAGTATTGAAATGGAAATCAACTATCAGGACAAAGCGATTTATAATTCTCTTCCGGCAACCAATGCGCTAATTTCTTTGACCAAGATATTGACTTGCAAAGGCCTCTTCTTTTCATCAACGTCCAGCCTGTTATAAAAACCTGTTTTGACAATGATCAGATTCTTACCAGGAATTACTATAATGAATTGACCCAGAAAACCATAAAAAAATCTGCATTTCACCGGGCTATCGTCATCTGCCCAGATAGTGAATCCAAAAGCATCATTCTCTTCTGTGGGTGTCAGCATCTTGGCGCAGAAGTCTTTACCTATGATCTGCTGACCCTGCCATTTACCTTCCTGTAGAATAAGTTGGCCAATTTTCGCAAAATCTCGTGATGTTGCATGGATGCAGCAAAAAGCTTTTTCCATTCCCTTATTGTCAACACTCCATTTGGCGGCATATTCCATTTGCAAAGGCTTCCATAGCTTTTGCGAAAGATAGTCAGAGAGAGGCTTGCCAACTGCTCTTTTCAGTACAATTCCCAATACCTGTGCTGCCACACTTTGATATTCATACTTCTGCCCTGGCATTTCTTTGAATGCTACATTGAGCGCCTGCTCTTCAAGGTCTTCAACAAAATACTGTTTCGAATTCTCCGCAAAAGGATGATTATATTCTTCTTTCCAGTCATAACCCGCCTGCATGGTCATCAGGTGACGAATTGTCAAATGCTTTCCGTATGGATCATTTCGGTATTCGGGAATCAGGTCGGAGACCAATTGATTCTCTGACACAATGCTCCCATCTTTGATCGCACATCCGACCAATAAAGACAATATACCTTTGGCCATAGAAAAAGAGTTCATCAAAGAAGGCGGATGATGGTCTTTCCAATATTGTTCGAAGAACAGTTCATTATCTTTAATGACCAGTAACGAAGAAGCTCGGGTCTTTTTAAGCTCTTTTGTTAAAGTTTCTGTTAATATGGAAGAATTATATTGTGGATGTTTCCGCCAGGCTTTTGATGCGGCATTGGAAACAAGATGTGAAGGAAATTTCTCTTCATCATCGCTTGAAGGCGTAATTGGGCCAGGAGCGATATTCTTGGCAATGGCTTTAAAAATATAGTGGTATCCCGAGAGGTAGATCACAACTGCTGCAGCTCCTGCCGTAGCAAAAAATGCGACTAATTTTTTTTTCAAGGTCACAGATATTTAGATTCAGTGATTTCTCATTAAAATCATACCAAAACCTTTCAAAAGATAAAACATTATTTGTCTTTGTGATCGATCTAATTTGATTATATAAAAGTTGCAAAATTAAAATTTTTATAGAAATATGACTTGGTACACTTAGGTATATCGTCACCTATTTTTTTAATGATGATTTCTTCATACTATGTTTTTTCATACTTTTCATATATTGGATAGTCATATGGATACTGGATGTAGATGTTTTTGTCTTTAATTTTCAGCATCAAATAGTTTTTACTTTTTTTTCTCTCAGGATATAATATTTTAAAGTCTTTCTGCATTTTAGAGTCTTTATAGATTCCTTTTCGTTCTATTTTTTCGTTTTTTGAATTTACAAGTATAGTTCCTTCAATAAAATATTTTCCATCATAATAAAAGGTAATAAATTTCTCATTTAAAGTTTTTTCAAATTGGATATTCCCATCTTCATCATTTGTAGATATCTCGGTCAATTTCCATTTCCCTAAAATAATATCTTCCTTTTCGGTGCAAGACAGAAGTATCAAAAATATAAATAGTGGGTAATATCTTTTCATATTCCTTTTTTCATTTTAATGGAATCAAAACCGCTCATTATTACGAGCGGTTCTGATTATGGACAACATCACTTTTTAATTATTTTAAAAGTTTTGGTTGTTCCATCCATTAATCTAGCATTTACAATGTATACACCAGGTAATAATTTTGAAACATCAAGTCTGGTATCTTTGCTATTGAAAGTTTTAGAAATTGCTTTTTGACCTGCAAAGTTAAATACCTCTATTGAAACAATATTTTTATTAGCATATACCGAAAGATCATCATTAACTGGATTTGGATAATATGTTAATCCGGTCTTGGAGAAATTTTCATTAGTTGATAACTCATCAGATATACAAATTCCATTTAATGAATAAACAAATTCGTTTTCTCCTTCTATAAGGTGCCATTCAGAATTATTGTCATTAAGTGCTGCACCGGCAAGTCCCAATGGTCCAAGTGTTGTAGACTCCCAGCCCAAAGCATCTGATTCTATTTCCATCCAATATTTACCTTCTGTAAAAGTTACTGGTGAGTCTAACTTAACATTATAACGGTGGAAATAATATTCAAAATTAAGACCTGTAACCTCATCGTGATCTATAGATCCGTTCTGTGTATTGATAATTTCACCTGGAAGGCCATTATTATCTTTGTAGAAAGTAAATTTGAAACTTGTCGCATAATTAATTACTGTTGGTTGGACAGAATTAATAGTAAAGTTGCTGCCAGAAGGTACATCGATATCAACGGCAAGTCTTTGATTAGAATCTCCAGCAAATACAAAACCATCTTCAAGATCATTTGAAATAACCTCTTTTTTACAGGCATTTGGATCAAGTACAGTTACCTCAAATAATCCAAAAGTTTGAGGGGAATTTATGAGTGAGGCCTTAATTATGATTTTACCTTCTTTAACCCCAGTTACTATGCCAGTAGAGTTAATTATTCCAGAATCACCAGACTCTATAGCCCAACTGATTTCATTTAGCGGGTTTCCATTGGATGTAGCTTTAAGTGCTAAAGTCTGACCTATAAGCAAATTAGCGGTTCCACCATCCACGGTGCTGATTTTAACTGGCATGGGAACACAGTTTCCTGAAAGGTGATAAACAGCATTAAAACCTCCATTAATATCGAATTTAACCCAACCATTACCGTCATTTCTGTTAACATGGAAGAAGTTCCCTAATGTATCATTTGTGGAAATATTCCAGAAAATATTTTCGGAATTTTGGGATGTAGCCTCAGGGCTGATCCAATATGTCCCTTCATCAAAATATATATTTTCGTTAAGGTCTAAGAATCGCCAAAACGAGTGGAGACCATAACGCACGGCCTGAATTGATTTTCTTCAATGAACTTTGTGAAATGCTGGCCGCTGAGTTTGGTTATGATTCTTCCTAAAATATAATATCCTGTCTGATTGTAACTGAATTTGTCTCCGGGACTAAATTCCATTGGTAATTTTCTTACCATTTCCCAGTTGCGATTTTCATCACCATTCCCCAATACCTGTTCTTTTTCGTCTATATTATTAGGAAGACCGGAAGTATTGCTTAAAAGCTGATCGATCCTTATAGATTTCCATTCGTCAGGAATGTCGTCAATGTATATGGATATCGGATCCTTTACGTTTAATTTACCCTGTTCCTGCAACTGCATTATTGCTACCCCTACAAAAGCTTTGGTCATAGAATTAATCGAAAAGGTTGTTCCTGAACTTGTTGCTACCTGATGTTCCAGGCTTGCAAGACCGTAATTTTGAAGTTTATCAATTTTTCCATTCCGTATAATTGCCAACTGAAGACCAGGAATGTTCGACTGTACCATTTTTTGTTTGATGAATATATCAATACTGTCTGTGGTGTTTTGAGCAGTCAGTTGTTTTGAAGATAATACTGCAAACAGAAGTGACATAAGTTTTATGATCCGAAATGACTTTTTCATCTGAAATATTTAGTGGTTATTTATACTAATGACAATCGTAATAATCAATCTGTTACATTATATCATTATTCTTACGACGATGACATCGATCTGAGCCAAATAATAGACTGAAAGAGATTGAAGAGAATTGATTATTGTGTAAATTTGATAGCTGATCACTAATTATTAGAATATGTTAAGAAGCTTAGGTGTTTTTTCAGATTTTGAACTACAATTGTTTAATCAAAATATTGAAGTCAAAACCGTTGAAAAAAATGAGATTCTTCTTTCTGAAGGTGAAATTTCAAAATCGATTTTCTTTATCAAAGCCGGAGCTCTTTTTCAAGTCCAGAAGATAGATGATGAAGAAAAGATTATCGATCTAAATATTCAGAATGATTGGGTTTTCAGTTTTGATAGTTTGACGAATCAAATTCCATCCAATACAATGATAAAGGCATTTGCTAAATCTGAAATTGTAGAGCTAAATCTGGAAAACTTACATAAACTGATCTCGATTTCTCAAAACTTTTTGCAACTTAACAAGATCTTCAATTCGTTGTCTGCTAAAATCCATATTTATGACAGCAATTTGAATCCGAGTGAAAAGTATAATTACCTGCTTAACAACAAACCTCAGATCATTAAAATTTTTCCTTTGAATATGATAGCTTCCTATTTGAAAATGCGCCAGGAAACTTTGAGCCGGGTAAGAGCTAATGTGTTTTTTTGATTTCAATCAAGTGTTGCTTCAAGATTAATTATAGAAATTTGAAAGAAAAAAAATGATTACTGATATTATTGCAAAATTGCCAATGAGGCAAAAAGAATTGACTTCAGATTTTTATAAGAAATTAGGTTTTACGGTTTTCGGAAATGAATTTGATCATTACTTAATGTTACAGAAAGATGATCTGCAATTGCATTTTTTTGAATTTAAAAACCTTGTTCCGGACGAAAACTATGGACAGATTTATATCCGTACAACATCCATTGAAAATTTGTACAATAGTTTCATCGAAAATAAAGTTCCAATACATTCCAATGGAAATTTAGCGGAAAAACCTTGGGGACAAAAAGAATTCTCCATTCTTGACCCCGATAATAATTTGATAACTTTTGGAGAAACACTGAATTAAAAAGGTCTATATATTAATTATGCGAATAGCTTTTACAGGCTCCCATAGAGTCGGAAAAACAACTTTGGCGGAAGAGATTGCTGATAGTTTACCTTATTACGAATTTATAAATGAACCTTACTTACAACTTGAGGAGGAAGGATATCTATTTTCAGAGATACCGACATTGGACGATTATATTGAGCAATTCAATTTTTCTGTAGAACAGCTACAGAATAGTGGAGACAATGTGATTTTTGACCGTTGTCCATCAGACCTTTTGGCGTATGTCTATGCGGTTGGTAAAAAGAAAAATATATCCGATCTCTACGAAGAGATGACCACGGCAATTGCTGAGATTGACCTTTTGATTTTTATCCCCATAGAAAAAGTCGATCTAATAGGTTGTCAGGGATCGGATCTGCCGAATCTAAGACAAGAAGTAAATGATATTTTAGAAGACTGGATCGGAGATTTCAGCAACGAAATTTTGGAAGTAAGCGGAACTTTAGAGAACCGGAAAAAGCAAATATTGGATAAGATAACTAATATGGCAAAATAGAACCTTATTTACACTCTTATTCTCTATTTGTAATATTTGGTCGCGACTACTTTTCAATTACGTTTTCTTTCTGTAATTTCACTGCATTGAAAATGTATTAGCCTCGTTTGGTTGAAACTGGACCTTTCCTTCATTTTTGCCCGCACTTCTAAAAATAGTTAATTGAGCAAAAAATTGACGATGGGTAATTTCGTACGCTATAATTCACTTTTTCTCTATTCGGCTTCTTTAAATAACTATATTTGAATTTGAAACCTTCAAAAACAAATAGTTATGAGCATATAATGTAGATTTGAACGCCTATCGGAAGTCTCCTTCTGGCACTTTGTCAATTCTTTTTCCATTATCTGCAAGCTAATACAAATTCTATACACATCTGAAATGATAAGATCGATCAGCTTTTTGAGTCTAATACTATTACTGAACTCCTGCATTTCATCTAAAGGTATTTTTATTGAGAATCCACAAAATAATGACAATGAAAATCCTTATAATTATGATAATAAAATATATTTATCCAATAGAGAATACTTTTATACTTATCAGATAGTTAAAGGAAATGATACGTTGAAATATAAAATTGACAATGACAGTATTTTTTCATTATTAAAATATGATTCAAAAGATGATAAAGCAATTGATCTGTTGAGTATCAAAACACTGAAAACAAAAGGTCCGATATTCCAAGACCACCCGGATTATAGCCAGACAGAAATTATTTTATCTCATTTAAATTCTGAAAAGAAAACAATAACCAGTGAACTTACCGGTGTTATAGAAAATAATACGAATGTCTGGTTGCATCCTTTCAGAATGAATGCTTTCCAAATATTACAATTTTCGCCATTTCCATACGTAAAACCTAATGAGTCTAAAAAATACAAATGGAATTTAAAAATTGGTGAACATTGGAACGAATTAAAAGATATTACCTGGAAAGGTAAATTGAACCTGAAATGTGTTTATGAAAACACGCTAAAAGATAAAAAGATCATATTACCATTCGGTACCATAAATACAATTGAGACAAGATCGAGTTGTTCCTCAAAAATTGGAGAAACTTTTTTAATATCGTATTTCAATGAACAATTGGGATTTGTTCGTTTACAATATTTACTTCCTAAAGATGAAAAAATTATAATTAGCTTGGAAAAGATTGAGAATAGATAAAGCCAGTAGCTAACAAGGGTTATTGTAAAACCACTGAAACTTGAATAAGGATGCCATTCAAAAAATTAAGTAGATCATCAATTATATTTTTTGTGTTTTTTATTTTTTCAAAGACTGAAGCACAGACAGATAGCAGCTTCAGTATTAGGAAACTCGTGCAATCATCTGACGAATTCTTTAATAAGAATCTGCTGCAAAACAAAAACATCGTTGGTATAAGTGCTGCCATCATCGTCAATGATTCAGTGATCTGGTCAAACGGATTTGGATACGCAGACAAATTGAACAAAGTACCCATGACAACCAATACGGTTGTCAATATGGGCTCAATAACCAAAACATTTACTTCGTTAAGCGTGATGCAGCTTCAGCAAAAAGGATCATTAAATATAAACGATCCATTAAACAGCTATCTGACCGATTTCAGACCTAAAACAAAAAATATTGACATAAAGGATATTACGATAAGATCCGTTCTTACCCACACATCAGGTATTCAACCCGACATATGGAAGAATTCAGATCTGAGATCTGGAAAGTACACCGACGTGTTAGATTATATCAATAATACCTATATTACCTATCCGCCAGGTATGGTAGGTTTATATTCAAATGCAGGTTATAATATTTTAGGAACTTTGGTGAAAGCAGTAAGCAAACAAGATTATGCGGACTATGTCCATCAAAATATTTTTGCCCCGCTTGGAATGAGCCGATCCGGATTTGCAATGGATAGTTTACCATATCGTTCGAAGATCTATCTTGGTGGAAATGAAGTGGAAGAATATGAATTGCGGGATATTGCATCCGGCGGGATCTATACCAACATCAATGACTTTTCCAAATATGCGATCGAACTGATGAAAGCCTATAACGAAGAAAGTTCTTCGATAATAGATTCCCCAACTATTCGTGAAATGTTTTCACTGCAAAACCAAAATGTACCTATTGAAAGTAATAAAAAAGGGTTAGGCTGGTTTATGTTTAAGAATGATTCCAATTTTGCTGTGTATCACGCAGGAAGTGCCGGATTTGCACAAGCAAAACTGCTATTGATTCCCAAAAGTAAATTTGCGGTAATTGTAATGACAAACTCAGCAGAAGGTGGCGCTATTGCAGAAGAATTTTGTTTCAGTTTCCTGAACAAGTACCAATTGAGTATCAGCGACCTGTTTCCTGCTCCCATAACAGGAAAGATCCATAGTTCTTCAACTCCGATCAGATTATCCCGACACAGCCTGAAAAGGTATCTAGGTAATTATGCTCAAGACGAAGGTTATATAAAGGTCATTTTAGAAAAAGACCGTCTTAGGCTTATTGATGGGGAAAGACAATATTTTCTCACTCCTTTATCGAGGGATGAATTTCTGCCTGTTGAAATATTTCCAAATGATAGCTTAGTGGAAAGGAGCAACAAAAGATTTGTTTTCAAGAAAGTTAACAACGAAAATTTTTTATTTCAAAGAATTGGAGATCGTGAGTACGAATCCGGACTGAAACTCAAAAACGTTGATCGCTCTGTGTGGGAGAATAAAACTGGAAAATACAGGCATTTCGGATATCAAATGCTGATTGGCGATACAAAATTCAAAGAAGTTGAAATTTATATATCGGAAGACAACGTTTTGATGATGAAGCTTACAACATTTGGTAGTATAAGACATATACCTTTACGTATAATAACACATGATCACACTGTTACTTGTGGCATAAATGCGGGTTTTGGAGGATTTAATGTTAGCTTCTCTGAAAAAGACGATCAAAAAGTGGTTGACTTTGCAGGTTTGACATTTAGAAAGGACAGATGAAATAGTAACAGCTAGTATTGCATATGTTCACAAAGGTGATAGACAACTTTGACGCAAGAGATTACACGGTAAACATTTGTGTGAAGACCATTTTCATTTCAGTTCATTTCTGGCATTATTTTATAAACAATAATGATAAAGATAGTAAATGAAAGATTTGTTATTTGAAAATTGGGAAAAGCTTGGACAGGTCGCATTGATGACGACTGCCTCTTTTGTTATCCTATTCCTTTTCATCAGGATCTCAGGAAAAAGGACACTGGCTAAGTTCAACGCTTTTGATTTTGTGGTCACGGTCGCTCTAGGTTCCACATTGGCCTATATGATGCTTGCGATGGTCCCATTGGCAGAAGGTGTAATGGTGTTATTTCTTATAATAGCTTTACAATACCTGTTCGCGAAATTGGCCAGTACATCCGATAAGATGGAACACCTGATCAATTCCTCTCCACGCTTACTGTTCTATAAGGGCAAATACCTCAAAGACAATATGAACACCGAGGCCATAACAGTTGATGAGATCTACGCTGTAGTACGTCAGGCAGGAATTGAAAGCTTAGATGATGTTTTGGCAGTTGTCATCGAGCTAAATAGAGAGATCAGTGTCATCAAAAGATCGGATACCCCAGGTGGTAAAAGTTCTTTAGAGGATCTTGATATCACCGACGGTCAGTAAAACATGTAGGATAAATGCTCTGTACGAAGTAATATCTTTATGAAACAATTTGATTCTTATATTTAGTAATTTTTACTTCACTAAAAAATCATTGCAGTAGGGACTATTTTGAAAATCTATTTTGGCAATTATATACTTTAGTCTACCAAATCAAAAAATAGAATTCTACATATCAAAATTCAATCTAAATTGTTTATATCTCGTCGTAAACGTGATGTTTTAGATAAATGCTATAACTGGTACATTTAAGTATATTGTCACCTAAGTTGTTACATTTAAATGTATGTTTGCCGATAAGAATAGAAAATATTAGATTTTGTTTTTCAAGACTGGTTCAGTACAATCAATATAGATCCGTACACTATGCTTTTCTTTATTTTGTATTGAAGAAGTGATGTTAGATCATAATCACAGATCTGGGGGTACAACTCCCAAATAAAATGTCAATAGAATATATAACATTAATATTCATGGTGAAACTGCCGGTATTTGTGACAGAATATATTTCGTCCGCAAATGGGAGGCCTTCGCATCGGAATACACTTTTTGTAAATTTTTTCCTTTATACAATTGGTAAACAGGATTGCCATTATCATCAAAGATAAGCCTTTCCACAGATTGTATTTCTTTTGGAATATTTCCGCCAAACCAAACTTCATCAGGTTTTTGCTGCCAGGTAACTTCATACAAAACCGCATTTTTCCTGTATTGTACCGAATCTATTTTCATTGCATCTTCGAAAGCCACTGAATTACCATATAATGTAGACATTGTTTTCTCTTTAGTCTGAATGGATGATGTAATAGGTTGAAGCAACAACGGATTTTCTTTCAGATCGCCCTGATTTTCGATGGAAGCTTCCTTATTGATGGCCTGTATATTTTCTTTCTGACATGAAGATAATATCCATAGAAGTAAGCTATAAAGCACTATATTTTTCATTTTTGCTGGATTTTTTTAAGTTGAGTAATAAGATATAAAGGTGAGGTAAATGTATGATCCCTGTTGTCCATGGGTTTGTGACATTCGATACATTCCTTATCAAAATCCGGCATATCACCATAAGGTTTCAGATCCATTCCTTTCCATCTTCCCCAACCCCAACCTTTGGTTTTTACATATTTTCGGGAATCTTTTACCATCAGTTCGACCTGTACAAAATCACCTATAGTTATATTCCCGTCGGCATTCACATTTGATTTCCATGCAGCTTTTGCGAGAATGGTTCCATCCGGCCAGGGATTGATATTTCCATTATCAATAACTTTTACAGCTACCTCATTTCCGTAAATGATCCTCAACGTCCCATTATCGAAACGATCGGTTGTACTGATCGCTTTCCAGTTTCTGAAACCCGGAATATAAGCCAATCCGTTAGGTGAGTTTTTGACTTTTTGGTTGAATTTAATCTTATCCTTTGCAGAATTGGAAGAGCTTTCCGATGGTTTTCTGGCAGTTAGGGATAACGCATATTGTTTCAGGATCTGAAGATCATTTTCTGATAATCTTGCAGAAGAATGAATGGCGGTATATTCCGGAAGAGGCATTTCTCCTGAAAGAATTTTGTTGACAGCATAATAGATTGTAGAATTTTGCTGCGGTTTCGGCAGATCATTGAATTTGGAAAAGTCCAGTGCATTTCTGCCTTCACGGATATGAAAAGCCACCAGGTAATTGGCAGGGGTGATCTTGTTATACCAACGCCAGTCGGTCTGCGAAGAATGACAGTCGAAACAGGAATGTTGTAAAATGGCATTTACATTTTTCGGAACACCTGCAAGCGGTTTCATTGGAATTCCTTTATGAATTTCTTCCGGACGGAAAAACTGAATCATAATAAAAACGGCCAATAAAGCAATGATAATTTTATTGTATACCTTCATACACTCAATTTTTAAATGTTGAAACAAAGTTACTGCAAATCAATACTTTTCATTATGGTCAAATCGGTGAAAAGGTAAAATTAAGTCTTAAAAAGGAATTTTAAAGGCTGAATGGTCAATGCAATTTGTACAAAAAACGTAATTTAGATTCATTAATATTTTAAAAAGTGAAAAGAGACCAATTGTATCTGCTGACTTTCATTACCATTAGCATTTTAATTTTAATATGCAGTTTCTTTTCTTTTCGTTATCTGTACCAATCCTCAAAAAACAATTTGCTAAGCAGCAAGCTAGAATCCGGAAAGCGGGAATCTCGTGAAGTGGGAAAACTTTTGGAACTGCAACTGAGAGAAGGGATTTCTCCTGAAAAAGTAATCCAAAACCTGCAGAACAGTATTGTCAATACTGATACACAAAGTGGTTTCATTTGTATGTACAACACAAAAGGAATCGAGCTTTGTCATCCGGATCCTGCTCTGATTGGTCAGAAAATAGATGGAAATAATTCCGGATTTCTTTCGGAAAATAATATGTTTGCTAAATTCAGCGATATCCTGACAGAAGGAAAAGGAAATTCTGGAATCCGGAATTTTCCTGAATCTAAGAACCGAAGTTCCGAGATCGTGAGTGTTTATCCTGTTTCGGGAAGCAACTGGATGCTCGCTTCTCATGCCAATATAGAAGTCCTGAACCAGGAAATTTCGGCTTTGTATAAAAATTTTCTACTGACCTTTTTGGTAACTTCTTTTCTTCTTTTAGGGATAAGCTTTTTTGTGATCCGGTTGATCTATCAAAACTTCGAAAAAGAAAAAAATAGAGAAATCAATAATTTAAATCTCGAAGTCAATACACTTTCTGCTTTGAATCAGCAGCTGAAGCACCAGCAGGAAAAATTAATGTTGATTCCGGAAAAAAGTTCTGATGAAGATGCAGGAATACAATCCATCAGAAAACGCATCAACATCTATCATAAGGACGAGCTTATCTCTCTGGAAGTTTCTGATATTTCATACTTTGCAATAGAAGATAATTCGGTGATGATATGTACCACCGGAAACAGAAAATACTATTCTGCAACAAGTCTTATGAGGTTGGAAAAACCTTGGAAACAGAGCATTTTTATAGGGCAAACCGTCAATTTATCATTAATATCAAAGCGATTAAAAGCATTCTGATCTACAGGAAAAATCAGCTGAAGATCGTCATTGAGCCGGAACCGGAAGAGGATATCATCATCAGTAAAAATAAAGTCTCCGGCTTCAAAAAGTGGTTGGAACAATAAAAAATGGAATTCAGATTACTCGTTTTTTATACCGTTGCCCGGTTGCTGAGCTTTTCTAAAGCATCGGAAGAGCTTTTCATAAGCCAGCCAGCGGTTACCAAACACATCAAAGAATTGGAAGCCAGATATAAAGTTGCGCTTTTTGAAAGAAGCGGAAATCGTAATGTAAGGCTTACCGAAGCCGGAAAACTCCTGCTAGATTATGCAGAAAAAATGCAGAAACTTTCCCGTGAAGTGAGTTTTGAAATAAGTCATCTTTCGCAAAATTTCCGTGGTGAACTGAGAATTGGAGCAAGCTCCACGATTTCGCAATATGTGATGCCTCGGTTTTTGGCAAAATTTCATCAGAAATTCCCGGAAATCAAAATTCGTATGACAACAGGGAACAGTTCGGAAATTCAACAATCACTGTTAAAGAAGGAAATTAATCTCGGAATTATTGAGGATTCAGGGAAAATTCCGGAAGTCCGTTATGAAGATTTTCTGGAAGACGAAATCGTATTGATTGGAAAAAACTTTGGCACCGGAATTTCTAAAGAAACCATTTCTGTAAAAAAACTTATGGATTATCCATTGGTTCTGCGCGAAAACGGTTCGGGAACATTAGAGGTTATTGCAGAATATCTGCTCAATAATCAAATCAAAATTTCACAGTTACAACCGGAAATGCAGTTGGGAAGCACAGAAGCCATCAAAAATTATGTGCTGGAAAGCGATTGTCTGGCAATGGTTTCCATACATTCCATATTGAAGGAACTGAAAGAAAACACCCTGAAAATTATTGAACTGAAAGAAGGGAAAATCCTTCGGAAATTCAGATTTATCGAACTGCATGGCCAAAATGATGCATTGTCCAATTTTTTCAAAAACTATCTCAAGAGTTAATGTTTTTTAATAACTTCTGGTTATCGAATATAATTATTTACGATAAAATTCATCAATTATGATTATGGAAATTTGCATTAAAAATAAGAATATGCAAAACCATCAATCATCTGTAAATAACAATGAATTTATTTTTTTCTTTGGAAATACTTTTCAGAAAATAGTATTTTTCGTTTGTCTTTTATTATGCTGCACTTCATACGTAGAGCCGGGTTTGGCTTTGTTTCTGGGTCTTTTTATTGCCCAGCTGACAGGACATCCTTATCTCAAATATAATCATAAAGTCACCCATTTTTTACTGCAGTTTTCCGTGGTTGGCCTTGGTTTCGGAATGAATGCCCACAGTGCAGTTGCAGCCGGGAAAGACGGGATTGTTTTTACTTTGTTTTCCATTTTCAGCACATTGATTTTAGGATATTTTTTGGGTAAGATCTTTAAAACTGAAAATAAAACTTCCTTTCTCATCAACAGTGGGACAGCTATTTGCGGAGGTAGTGCTATTGCAGCGATTGCTCCGGTTATCAAGGCTGACGAAAAGCAGATTTCCGTAGCATTGGGAACTGTTTTCATACTGAATGCAATTGCATTATTTATTTTCCCAATGATTGGTCATTCTCTCAATCTCTCTCAGACGCAGTTCGGGACTTGGTGTGCCATTGCCATTCACGATACAAGCTCGGTTGTAGGTGCAGCCAGCAAATATGGTAATATAGCTCTGGAAGTAGCAACGACCATAAAATTGGCCAGAGCTTTATGGATTATTCCGCTGGCCTTTTTTGCGGGTTTTATCTTTAAAAATAAGAGCAGGAAAATAAAAATTCCTTATTTCATTGGTCTTTTTATTGTTGCAATGATTTTAAACACCTACGTTCCCGAATTGAAAAGCATTGCTCCTGCCATTGTCGGAATCGCTAAAACCGGTTTAACCTTAACTTTATTCTTGATTGGTGCAGGATTATCAAGATCAGTAATAAAATCTGTCGGTATAAAACCATTGTTGCAAGGCATTTTTTTATGGATTTTCATAGCGGGAATGGCTTTGTTTGTCGTAGAATATATATTGTAAAGCTAAATTATTTCCCGATACAGAAAGTATAAAGGCCAGTATTAATAATTGTTTACAAAGTTATAGTAGCAAATATGTAGCAAAACCTCAATAAATAAAGGAATATCATAGGTCAAAGAAAGTCAAAAACTACATTTTGAATTGGTACTCGGTAAGTCTTTGTTCCCCAAATTTAAGCAAAATTTCATTATCAACCGCCCACTTCAAATCCCGGCTTGCAGTAGGCGCAGAAATATTTTTAAAGTTCTGCAAATATTCCTTTCTACCGAATCTTGAATTACCCACTTTTTCTTTAAATAAAGCAACTCTTTCTTCCGTATTGAGTATTTTGTTCTGAGATTGCAAAAGTTGCTCTAAAGCCTCTAAAATAAGCCTCAACATAAAAGTGATGAATGGAGTTGAATTTCCGCTTTTATCAGATTCCGAAAGTCTGGTATAATACTCTTTCTGATTTTGTTTTATCAGACTTTCAACTGGGAGAAATTCAAATACAGGATATTGCTGCATTAAAATCAATGTCTGCCATAATCTGCCCATTCTTCCGTTTCCATCCACAAACGGATGAATGAATTCAAATTCATAATGGAAAACGCAACTTTTAATCAGAATTAAATCCCCATCATTTTTAAGATACTTAAATAGGTCTTTCATCAATCCGTTGACCATTGTTCCGCTTGGAGCGAGATGTTCAATTTTTGAGCCTTTTACGATACCGACATTGGATGTTCTCAATTTACCTGCATTATCTATCAAATTCTGCATTAATATTCCGTGAGCCTTTTCTAAATCTTTAATCTGATATGGATTAAATTGTCTCAAATGTTCATACACTTGAATTGCATTTTGAACCTCAATAATATCCTTTTGTGGAGCGATTACTCTTTTATGTTCTAAAAGTGCACTAATCTGTTCCTCCGTCATTGTGTTACCTTCAATTTCTAAAGAGGATTGAATCGTTTTAATTCTATTTTTCTTTCTTAATTCGGTAGTTGGTTTGTATAAATGATTAGCATTAATCTCTCCTATCTTTTCAGAGATAGAAGCTATTAACGTTATAATATTGTCGGTAATTGTATAAGGTGGCTTCATTTATGATAGTATCATTTGATAGTATCAAATATAGGAAAATACTTTATATTAATTCGATTTACTAATATTAAAACTGCCTGATTCAAAAGTAAAATTTATAACCTCATCTCTAATACTACTCCTTTCGGAATGTAAATCAATGCTTTCAAACCTATAGTTCACTGTTATTGGCCTGTCTGAGCCTTTGTGTTTTTCAGAATCAACATTATAAATAAACGCAGGGTATAATTCAAGAATTGGGGACTTTCCATCTGATTTAGGATAATCAAAAGACTCGGATAAAGGCAAATAGATCTGAGCTACAATATTAGCAAAATTTACAACCAAAGTTAATTCAGGATGAAAGTCCTTATCTGTAAAGATTTTATTTGCTTCATACAACTGAACAGAGGGCTTACCAAATTTTTTACGTGTTAATTTTGTAATAAACAATGTTGAGAAAAACACAATTTCAGTATTTTCATTTTGTAACCAATCAAATAACAATTGATATTTCTGTACCTTACACTGAGGAAGGAAAGAAAGAGCTATTTTGAGTAATGCTTTATATACATATATCGGTTTTATTGCAGGATTTCTGAAACGTATAGACATAGTTTTGTTTTCTACATCTACTTTATAATCATCCAAAGAATTTAGATAAAGGATGATTTTTCCGTCATCTGTATATTTTAGAGACGTTCTTGTATTTTCATCTTCATTATCTTTCCTTGATTGAAAATCAGGGATTTTCTTTTTGCCTTTTACTCCTACAACTGATAAATATGGCAGGAAGAATTTAGATAAATGGCTTTCATACTTGCTGAATTTTTCATTACACGAATCACATTCATCATAGATAACAAGATTATTTTGCCCTAACAATTCAGGACAGGCGTGAGCAATTTTTTTAAAATAAACTTCGTTTTCATTTTTCCCACAAAATCTGCAAACCCTTACATTGGGTAAATTATCAGGCAAAGTTTCAGAAGAACCGATTAAAGTATAAACTTCATTAAAGGAATTTCTAAACTGATGAATGTTATTTTTCGGAAAATCCATATTTTTTTACTTTTCCCAAATTCAGTTTTGCAATCGCTTTGTTTCTGTCTGTTAGTGGTTTGCGTTCTTCTGCAAGTTCATTCATAAACGTATATTCAAAACCTTTCAGTCGTTTGTTTCGTTTATCCCACTGAACTATTTTCCGAATAAGTTCAAGTGTTATTTCTGCTTGACTTTCTTGCTTTTTAGGTGTTTCAGGAAGATTGTCTATATCAAATAAAATTTCAGGTGCTTTGTCAATTACAACATCTATTATTTTCAGACCATTTGCAATTTCATTGTCCAAAAGTTTATTGTTACTTCTGATTCTACCTGCGATTGTAAAGACTACATTCTGCATATTGGCAGACAAATTCTGTGTTTCACTTCCCCAATTTTCAATCTTTTTCCAAATTTCGTAAGGAATGGATTTGATTTTTTCGAGGTTTTCTTCTTTTTCTTGTTGTTCGGCTTCGTCTGATGAAATTAAGTTTCTTTTTACAGATGTTTTTTCATTAACGAAATCATCTTTTATAGAATCATAATCTAAATCAAAATCCTGTTGTTTTACCATTTCCCAGCAGACTTCTTTTCTTGCCCACATTTCAATCAATGATTCAGAACTGTTTGTTTTTAGGAAATCGTCCATTTTTATCATTAAATTATACAAGAAAGCATTCAGTTCATCGGAAACACTCTGATTTTTCCAGATTTTGTATAGGTCAAGTTTATAATCAATTTTAAAACCAAGATATGTAATTGCATAAGGTACTGTAATAAACCTCAAATCTCCGATTGCATTAGGTTTTACTCCATATAACTTTTCACAGGTTTTGTAAATAATAGCTTTTGCAATAGCATCTTCATAATAGATGTTATTGTTTTCAATTTTTGCATTGGTGTTGTGCAAAATAAACTGGTTATAGTTTTTGACATTCTTGATTACAAAATGAGGTGCTACAACTAATCTTTTGCCATCGTAAACTTCTTGATAAGCATTAATATATTTTGCCAACTGTTCTTTAGTAAACATCTGATGTCTTGGGTGTTTCAAGTCAAATGCTTTTTGTCGTGCTCTTGTAAAACCGTCTTTCAGCCTTGCATTTTTATATTGTCCTCTTGCTCTTTCATAGAACCATTTTGTTTGTGTCGGGTTCTTTTCGGAATGCGGTGTTACGATAGTTCTCGACAGTTTCTCGAAGTGAATATGGAAAGGTCTGTTACTGCTCAGGTCTGCAACAGAAACTTTATTTTGGGTATTAGCATATTCCGCAATCCGTGATACTATTTCTCCGAAGTTTTCTTTGTTTTTGACAACAGAAAGTTTAACCTGTACAAAGATATTGGAAACGTCGGCTTTATCTTTTTTGAATGTGTGATAAATAGAAGCCGTCGTTTGACCTCCGTTTACAATCTGTAAATCACTTACTTTTGAAATAATCAACCCTTTTCCCTGACTGTCTTTTTCGAGTTCAATATGGTTTGCTGTTGCGGCAATTCCGTTATTGAAAGCAAGAAACATTTGAGGTTCTTTTAATATCGTTGTTCGGATTCCTTTATTGATTTTTCCTGCAAACTGTAAAAATGAACGCACATTTTGCTCTAACAAACGTGAACCAAAGCGTTCATAAATATTTGCCAGGGCTGTTCCTGGCATTATAGCCAGATATGATTTGTAATCTTCATTTTCAGAAGGCGATTCAATACAAGGGATTTCAAAACCATCAGCTTTAAAATCCAGTTCAATAGGGATGTGAGATTTTTCAGTAATGTTGTAGAGATAATTCAAATCTACAATTCTCGTATAAACAGAAAAACTACTGATTGAATCTGACATGGGTGCATCATTGGGAAAAGTTCCATCTGTAAGAATAATTGCATTTACCCTTACAAGGTTTTCTCTCAATTCCTGACTTGATGCCAGCTCGTTTGCTAATTGGAAAATGTCTGATGATTCTTCAATTTCGTTTACATAATCTTTGTAAATACCTTTTCTGAAAAAATTCAGGATTCTTTTTTGTGCAGTTTCAACTTCAGCTGAGGTAGTTCTTGCAGGTTCTTCTGTTCCCTTTAAAACCGTGATAAACAAATCAAGTGTTTCGTAATTATCAGAAATAGAATAAGCATTTATCTGGTGTTGGTTTTTAGTTCCGATTCCCTTTTTATCGTAAGCCAAGCGTACATTTTCAGTTTCTCCGGCAGAAGCTAATAAATCAACAGCTATTTGTGTGAAAATCTGCTCGGTATTTCCTCCGTCTTCTTCACTTAGTTGAGTTGCTCTTATATCCTGAACAAGATTTTGATAGAATTTTAAAAGTTCTATATTTTCCGAAACTGTACTCATAGTTTAGGGCTCTGTGGTATTAAAAACTAAATCTTCATCAATTGTAAACGAAGTGCATTGCGATAGGATAATAGAGTATTTCACATCTCCAACACCAATTCTGATGTCGTTTTCTTCAATTCTTGGAAAATCATTTTCTACTTTGTAGAAAACATCCTGACGAATAAAATAACCGATTTCGTTATAGAGGTTTCTTTGTAAATCGAAATATCCTGTTTCGTAAAGTTTGCTTTTGAATTTATTCAGGGCAATGATTTCTGATTGTAGTATTTCACTGATGGAATCTACAATATTGTTCAGGGTTTCTCCCGAATTCTGCATTCTTTCCAGTGAAATATGATATAGAAACAAACTTCCTATGTTGGTTGTATCTAACTGTCTTTCACTGCTGATATGTACTTTCTGATGATTGTTTCCGTGTGTGGTTTTTACTTCAACTGCCCAGTTCTGACTTTGAAAATCTCTTACCTGCATTTCTGTACCAATCCAAGTATTGACAACTGCAAGATGATTATTTTTTGACTGCAAAAACTTTCTCAAAAAATAAAGTTCTCCGTATAAACCTCTTTGTTCTTCTGCTGTTAATCCCTGTAATCCAATTTTACTGAATAAAGATTTCCATTTTTCAAACCGGTTCAGTATTTCTTTGACTAACTTTCTTTCGTTGGTTTCATTAGCAATACTATTAATCAAGTCCTCACACAAAACTGTGAAAATATCTTTGTGCTGAAAATTGAGTAGCTTAAAAACCAATACATTCTTTGCTGTTTCAGTAGGCGAGGGATATAAATCAACTTCTATTTCCTGTAAGTTTGAGAAATTAGAAATATTTACTTCAATAGCATCACTTATCGAAACACAAATACACAATAATTTTTCAGGGTGTTGCATAGCAACATATACATCAGGCAAAACTGAACCTGAATATCTGCGAAGCAATAAACCTTTAGTGAAAGATTTATCATTGGCTAATTCTTCCCATATCTGATTAATCTTCGTCATCTTCAATATCATCTAAGTTGTCATCAATATCAAATAATGGTAGTAACTGCTGATGTACCGCATACGAAACAGAATGGCTGTATTGACTTTTCGGAAAACTAACAGCAAAACCAACAATCGGTTCACTTCCTGCTGGCATCCTTGCATTTTCTGCATCAATTAAATACAAAAGCAATAATGGATTTTTAGGACTTCTGAACTCGTTTCTTACAATTTCTCCTTTCGGAAAATCATTTTTGTATTCACTATTTTGATTTCTGAAATAGGCTTTTGTTCTTTCCAATGCTCTGTCGTAATCCTCTTTACTCAAATCAAAAAATTCATCTTTTGGTCTTATTATGTGATTTTTTATGATATGTAAATTGTGTTCATCATTCTTATTTTTGTCGTTAGAACGAATTACGCAACCAACCTGATTAATTCCATTTGAAGCATTGAAATCATAAGAAGAATTTGCATTACTTTTAGTTACTAATGCCACACTCCAATTGGTCAGTTCGTTGCTTTTTACCGAAATATCAATATAATCCAATAATTTGGACGGCTCTGTTTTTTTCAGGTTTTCAGAAACTTTGAAACGCTGGAAAAATGGTCTTACCAAATCTACAGGGACATTTCTCCATAAAAAATGGTTGTGTCTTGTTTCAAATGATTCTGAAAGTGAATTGATGAGATTTTTAGTAACGTTTAAATTAGCACTAATTATAACTGGATTTTTCTGTAATTGATAAGATTCTACCAACCTGCCAGACCAAGAAACATCAATATTTACGGCTCTTCGGATTTTATTTGAAGCAGAAATTTGCAAAACGCCTGGATGTGTTCTTACTCGTAAAGCATATTGTTCGGGTGTACTTCCAGCCACTTCCGACATATAATCAAATTCACTTCTTAATTCTTCGGAAGCCAATGTTATATGACAAAACCATTCGTTCAGTTCTCGGCTTGTAAACAATCTGCATAAATCAACATATCCCGGTCTATAACCAAACCAGCGACCCATTTGCATTAAAGTATCGTACATTCTTGAAGCACGTAAGTAATAACTAACGGACAAGCCTTCTAAAGTCAAACCTCTTGATAGTTTATCTCCTCCGATTGCAATTACAGAAAGTCCATTTTTATGGTCAAAATAATTTAACGCATCTCCTGAACCTCCGTTAATTTCTTTTACTTCAATTTTTGCCACAGCATTGTGTAAATGTGGCAAAACATCTTTCCAATCGTGAACACTTACCAAAGTATCAACATCAGGCATTGTATCGGAAATGGTTTGAGAAACTGTTTTATAACTTTTGTAAGTTTCGGTAATTGTTTCCCCTTTGTATTCGTAAGAGTACTCTTTATCTTCCTCAAATGTTTTACGGATTTCGTCCAAGACTGACGGAATCTTCATTTCAATTCCTCTGCGATAGAAATCAAAAGTATTTTCGACAAGTGTCTTAATATGAGCTTGCCAAACAGTATATCTACTAACGTGAACAAGCATTGAATTATGTACGTTGATTTGACCTCTCAATCTTCTTATCGTACAGGTAAGAATAAAACACTTAATTGCTGTACGTAATGACTCAGGAAGTTCGCCTGGAAGCCTTACCAATCTTTTGTTATCTTCTGATAATTGCTCATATTTTTCATTCTTTCTTAAAGCTCTGTGTCGATTTGGTATCAATTCTTTATAATCATCAACACGATTTACTATTGGTAAAACTGTCTCGGATTCGTCTTCATCTTCCAAAACTTTAATTCCAAACACTTTTTCAGGTCCAACATAATTTGTTGGTGCAGGAATATTGATGATAAAATCCCTCGGAAATAAATCATCTTCCACAATTGGGATAAATATATTGGCAAATGGCGTAGCAGTATAGCCAACGTAACCACTACGGTCAAAGAGATTTAGTATGTTTCTGATGTGTTCGTTGATTCTCGTAGCTCTGTCATCATCTTTGTTGGTATTGATAGAAGCATTATCTGCCTCATCATCAATAAGTAATAACGATTTGTTTCTGATAACTTTTCTGCCATCAGGCAAGTCTTCTGTTTGTGCATTTAGCCATAAATAAAGCCTTTCAAGAACTTTGGAATTTTTCTTAACAACAGCAATTATAGGTTCAGAAGTGTTGAAATTGATACCCATTGAATTTGCGGCACCAGCTGTAAAATCTCCTTTATCCAAACTTGATGTAAGAGAGTGAGCAATGCCAATTTGGTCTAATTTTCCAACTCCAATAGTTACACCGTTTTTGTCAAATGCTCTTTGATGTTGCGTGTCAAAACCCAGAAACCCTTCATCTAAACGAAGTTGTGTTTGACTTCTCAAATTGTTATGAATACCAGCCAAAACAATAATCAATTTGTAACCAGCATCAGCAGCTTTACAAATTAATCCTGTGTAGTTTGATGTTTTTCCAGACTGAACCTGTCCAACGACTAAACCTCGTTTACTGACTATTATGTTTTCTGTAGGGTTAAAAAGCCCGTCTAAAGTTCTGTCTGTAAGTTTATCAATCTGATTTAAAACTACATCAGAATAATTTTTTTCAACTTGTAAATAATCTCTGTATCTGTTCCAAAAATTCCATTTTATACCCGCTTTTACATCTCCTATCCACGGTTTCCTTCTTTCTTCTGCTTCAATAATTCGGAAGTCGTCCATTCTGATGTTATATAAAGATTCAACTTCACGAACCAGAAAATCTCTTTCAATCTCCTTATATACAGGAATCATTAAAGCACTATCAACAGCTTGCTCAATCTGTTGTTTTGTTATAGAACCAGTTGAGGGTAATAAGGTTCTGATTGTTTTTATGACTTGTTGTACCATTTACTTTAATTTAAAAATTCAAGAAAGTGAACAAAATTGTTGAAAGGCTCTATATTTGCAATGATTGCTTTTGCTTGTTCATCAATTTTTCCTTGTCCAATAAGGTTTGAATACATTGCCTGCATTGTATTTCTTATTATTTCATGGTCAATCCCCTCAAAAGGTTTGCCTTGCAATTCCGGAACTTCACTTTCTTTAATAAAAATTGATTTGGTCGGTATTGTTTCTTCAATAAACTTTATAAGCATTTCAATTGCTTTATTCGGTTCATTTCGAGCTTCTTCTTTTACTTTTTCAATAACAGGATGTTCCCGATTAATTTTATAAAACCATTTATCTCCTCGTTTGTGGTCAATCCATAAAGGCACAAATTTTTGCCCGACAATTGGTTTTACATTTTTGCCTTTATGCCTGTAAACTTCTACGGCTTGGGCTCTGACTTTCATAGCATAAGCCTTTATCAGCTCACGAAAAATCAAAGGTGGTCTTGCTACTGATTTTTTAATATCAATCTGCCATTCGGCATCTAATGTGTTAGGTAGTTCAATCTGTATTCTTGTCAGTTTGTAATGTTCTTCCTTTCTGAAAAGCCCTAACCAATCTCCTGCTAACAAAAGTCTTTCGTTTCGGTAGATATAAAAACCTTGCTGTTCATTCCAGCCTTTCGCCCCCTCAGCTTGTTTGTATTTTTCTTCAGAAATTTTAGTTTTATGAGGTAAAACATAACCTTCTATTTTTACCAGTCCGTTTTGTATTTTTTCTTCTGGAAATATTTGGGTTGATGGCTCATCAAGTAAAAAAGGATTCCAGGGTTCTATTTTATGGCCTTGAAAATAGATATTGATTTTTCCACTTTCCATAAACTTATGAAAAACCATTGATAAATGCTTTTTCACTAGCTCCATAATCAATAGAAATTTATCAAGAGCCTTATTGTCATCTTGTTTAAAGTTTTTGACAACTCTGTCAATATCATTCCAAATTACAATGGTTCCTGAAACTAAATCAGATAAATCTTTTTCAAATTTTTCATCAGGTCGATATTTGATTAACTCCCATTTTCCTGTTTGATTTACAAAGTCTAAATCCCAAGTCCAGTAAACGGAATTATAATCTGATTTTTTACTTATAACAGTTAGTTTTCTTGCTTGCGAAAAAGAAGCCGTTTTTAAACCTAAACCAAATCTTCCTAAATCTTTACTTTCTCTGTCCTGTAATGGATTTTTACTTCCTGGTCTCATTGCCTGAATTAATTCAGGATCATTCATCCCAAAACCATCATCTTTGATAGAAAGCCAAGTTTTAGAACCTAACCATTCAAAATTTACCCAAATATTTTTTGAATTTGCAGAAATCGAGTTGTCGATAATATCTGCGATAGCTGTTTCAATATTATATCCAATTGCCCGAAAGGTTTCAATCATTGATGAAGCTTCGGGTACAGCAGGAACAGTTTTATATTGGGAATAGTCAATTTCAGTCATAGCTAATATCCAATTATCAGAATACCTTTTAATGGCAGTTTGAGTCTTCCTGACACAAAAAGCGTGTCAAAAAATGTGATTACATTCTGGAAATCCGGATTCTTCCTATAAGTAACTCTTACTGCAATAACCAAATAGTCAACATCAGTCATCATACAAGCCTGAAATAAATCTTTCAGAAACTGATAATTCGTTACAGCCCTACCTGCCTCAACTTCAATAACTGTTCTTGTAATAGGATTAAACCCATCTGCATCAAAATATTTTTCCAGCTTTCCATTAATTCCGAATAAAACAGGAACTTTAATTTTATCAGCATTTTTTTTACTTTTTTCTATAGTAAATCCCAAGTTTTCCAATCCTGATGCAACTTCATTCAGGACATCATTACTGCTGTGCTGAAAATTACCAGAATTAATTTTCTCAAGCTTCTGAGAAAATATACTGACGACGTTTTGCAGATGGTCTGGTATTGCTTTACTTTTTGGGAAATACTGAAATTTTATCATCTAGTCAGCATACTTTTTATTTTTTCAGCTATTTTTTCAGCCATCAAAGGTGGAACTGCATTACCGATTTGTTTTAAAGCTGCTGTCCGACTTCCTTCAAAGAAATAATCATCAGGAAAAGACTGTATTCTTGCGGCTTCTCTTACAGTTATAGAACGGTTTTGTTTTTTATCAGGGTGAATATAATAATGACCGTCCATTGCGATGTGTGCAACTACTGTATGCGAAACGCCTTTTCCGTTTACAACCTGAAAACGGTTTGTAAATGATTGTACGTTATTATGTTTTATTAATCGTGTTGGTAGGTTTGCATAGTTCAAACGCTTACCGTTATTCCATTCATCAACAGCAATGCGGTAAATTTCCAAGTCATTTTCGTTGTTTGGTCTGGCAATGTGTTGAGTTACTATCTCCAAGCCGTTTCTTATACCTGATTGTTTTAAATATTCATTTGCTGGTTTATAATATTCGACTGCATTTAAAGTTCCTTCTCCGTTTTTCAGAGGTTGTAAGTCAGAGAATAAATCTTTTAGAACTTCATATTTGGGTTCAGTTTCATCAAAATTCGGATAAGTAAAACCTAATTCTTTTTTCCAACCGATGATAATTACACGTTTCCTATCCTGCAAAACACCAAAGTTTTTTGCATTAAGCACTTTGTACCTGTTTTTAGGTAAGGCTAATTCATAGCCAGCACTTCTTACGGCTTTGAATATATTTTCTAAATGAACACCATTTTTTGCAGACAATATTCCCGGTACGTTTTCAAATACAAACATATCGGGTTGGTATCTTTTTAAAAATTCAACATAATATTTGTACAAGAAATTTCTCTGGTCTCTTTTCATTCCGTGTGGATCTCTTGCTCTTCCAGCGACAGAATATGCTTGACAAGGTGGCCCACCTATAATTAAATCTACATTTCTGCCGTTTAATTCGTTGTCAATCTTATCAAAAATCTCATCTAAAGTTTCTTTTGAAATTTCTTTATTGATAACAGAATTTATAAGATTTTCAGGTACTTTTTTCCAAAGTTCTTCTTTATTTTTTGTTTCAGATTTTAGATAGTCGTGATATATTTTTGCTTTTTTGTTTTCTTTTAACCAATGGTAAGCAGTTCTTGTTTTTACAGTATCACAAGCATCTTTATTCATTTCTACGTGAGCAATTGGATTAAATCCGGCACGGATAAATCCTTCCGAAAGTCCACCTGCTCCTGCGAATAAATCTATGTAGTTCAATTCTTCCATACTTTATCAATTAATAACCGGCTTTTGTATGTTTTCTAAAATATTATTTAATGTTATCTCTTGTCTTCCTTTTTTCAGTTGACATTCATAAACTATTATTACATTCCAACCATCATTTTTTAACTGAGTGATATTTTTTTCATCTCTTTTTTTATTTCCTTCAATCTTATCTGTCCAGAATTCTGTCCGAGTTTTTGGTATAACAAAATATTTACAATTTTCGTGTCCGTGCCAGAAACACCCGTTTACAAAAATGACTGTTTTAAATCTGGGCAAAATTATATCTGGCTTCCCCGGTAATTTTTTATCATGTAACCTGTAACGCAGACCGTTGGCAAACAAAAATTTCCTTACCAGAAGTTCCGGTTTTGTATCTTTTCCCCTAATCCGGCTCATATTATAAGTCCTAACCTCTTTAGAATGTATATCTGCCATTTTACAAAAATACAAAATATAATGATTTAAGCATATTTGTCTAACAATTTTTAATTAATTGATTACCAAGAAATTAAAATCAATTCTTTAATATAATTATTGTGTTTTAAAGTTTTCAAATATCAAATGAATATTTCTTACATTTAGCTAATATTTTTTTATAAAAAAGAGGTAGAGTCATAAATTTCCTTTGTCACATGCTATTGATTAATTTCCAACACTTCACAATCATAACTTACTTTAGCGGTAACAACTCCAATCACTAATGCTCCATAAGTATTTTTAGTACGATATTTCATTATTACCAGAACATAATCATCCATTCTTTTGAAAGCCGTATCAATATGCTCAAAACTGCTTGGGTCTGGCAAATTAGGTTTAACAAATCTCACTAAATTTTTACAAGAACCATCATAACCACTGATACATTCTTTTTCCCAATTAGCTTTTTTGTTGGTTAGTTCCTGTGCATATCTTACCTCATCTTGTTTTTTCTGTGTATCTGCCAAAGTTTTCTCATACATTTCTGTCTGTATTTTGATGAGGTTTAAATTGGCATACTGTGACAAATCAAAGTTTGGATCAGAAATTTCCTGAACATTTTTTTTATCATTCTCAAACACAGCTACAGATTTTGTAACCTCAAATTTTTTATTTACAGTAAACTTGATAAAATATTTTTTCAGTTGTCCATACTCTTTTATAGGCTTAATATATTTTTCTGTAGATAAAATTTTGTTTTTATTGTTTTCAAGGAATAAACCATAAGTAATTGAGCCGTCTTTCAAAGTATCTAAAGGTTTATAATCTTTGGAATAGTCATCAAAATAATAATAAGATTTATCTAATGTAATTTTTGATTCAAAAATATCATCCCACTTTTCAAGTAACTTTAGATTGTTAAGATAAGGCTTATTCTTGTTGGCTTCTATGTATTTACTAATTGCATCACTATTTTTTTCAGCTTGTAATTTTCCTTGGCTTTGAATTGCCGAAATTATAATTGCAAGAAAAAAAACTCCCATTAAAGAAATAATTCTTGTAGGTCTGTGCTTCCAGAATGAAAGATTTTGTTTCAATTTTTCCGAAACCGGAGGAAATAGTAAAACGCCCACAAGAATGATAAGCAGACCACCAAGAAAGGAATTTTTGAAAATTGTAATTAATCCTGCAATGATGAAAGATATTCCAAATATTACTTTGAAAAAATTTAGAATTAGCCTTGCTGAAGCTTTTTTTGAATTAAGAGTTGACATATAGATTAGATTTTAGTTTTAGAAACAAGAAAGGGTGTGAATCAACTTACATCCTTTGCTCTGGTTACTGGTATAACCCACTAAAGAAATGAAGAGAACACACCCCAGACTGGGGCGTCTTCACATTCCATTTTTCCTTAGTTTAAAATATTACCAGTATTTGAGCAAAGAAAACGAACTGCTAACGCAATATCTATATGTTATTTACAACCTTTTAGTCTTATAGTTTTGTTTTTTAATTGTACGACAAATATATAAAATTCACGAAAACTAAAGTTACTTTAATTTTAACGTCCTGCACTAGGAGGTATAGCCAAAATAGGCATTCCTCTATATTCTCTTACCCAGTTTGCATAAGCCAAGCTGTCTGCTAAATCAGGACTTTTGCCTAATATTCTTTTTATAGCATCTTTGCCTATTATCTTCACAGTCTTATCAGAATAAATCTCGTAAGTGATTGATTGTAATTCAAGTTTTAAGCCTTCATTGTTGAGGTTTCCGATGTTTCCATTCACAAAATCATTCCTGAGTTGCCAATAAACTTGAGAGCGCAGATTATGAGGTTTGAATGTCTCTTCTTGAAAGTTCTCCTCTGGTTTTGCTCCTCCTGAAATCTCAATAACGTTGTAACCTTGTTGTTTTAAACTATCTATCACTCCAGCACCTACACCAACGCTATCGATACCTACATAATTAGGGTCAATCTGATAATCATTGATTAATTGAATAGTTCTTGTCACAACTTCCGTAATGGCTGTTTGTAGGTAACTCTCTATCAATTCTATGTTTCCGTTTTTAAGAATAGTAAAAACTGTTCTGTCATCTCCATATCTGGCAACATCCACACCCAGCGAAGTTACCTCTGTACCTGAAATTTCATACGCACTTTTTAAAATGGCTTCGCTAGGTATTAGCTGATTGATTGAATCCACTACACTCCAATCGCCATACAGGTATTTTCTAAGTAATTTCGGATTGTCTTTAAAAGTAGCTTTTAAATTCTGAACGTACTCACTGTTTTCATCATAATTATCGGTCGTTACACTTTGGATATAAACTTCATCAATATTCTTTGACTGAATGAAAGTAGGGATTAACCAACAAGCCTCCGGGTTTGATGTCAACCTTCCTTCATATCTAGGTTTCTCTCCATTAGGAAGAACCCAACGTAATCGAGTTTTGAGAAGATTATAAACATCAAGAGAGACCTCATTTGCTTCTTCAATACCGAACCATCCAATCTCTAACCCTTTAATTTTTTGCAAAAGTGGATCTTTTGCAATATTTGCATCTATGAAAATCAAAACAGAGTCATTGATAAAAGTAACTTCTAAACTTGTTTGATTGAAGCTTTTTATTATTTCCGGTGGACAAATGGATAGAAAAGTTACTAAAGTAGTTCTTCTCAAAACTGACAATTCTTTCCTGACAATGACCAATCTGTTACCCTTGAACATCATTGCATTTTTTATAGCTTCGGAAGTTAGAAACCACGATTTGCCTGCTCCAAAACTTCCTCCAAATAATAAATATTTAGCTCGGCATTTGTGAGCTTCTTCTTGCTTTGCTTTAGGAACGTAATATTTTGAAAAATCAATAATCATAATAAAAGCTACTTTAATCCGGCACGTTACAAATGAATTTTACCTCTCCACTATGTTCAATCTGTACTTTATGCAAGCCTTGCAGGTTTGCAAGTTCTTTGTTGATTGAAACTGCCAGACGATAATCTCCCTCCTTTAGTGATTTTTGATAAAGCTCCTCGTATCTTCTGATAGCTTTGGCATAGTCATAATTTATATTTTTCTCTACTGATTTCTCAATCAGAAATTGTGCTTTAGAGAGATAATTCTCAGCCATCCTCTTTTTTATTTGGAATTTTTCCGCACTAAAACGCAATATATCTTCTCTATTTTCGCCCTTTAAGAGTAGAGTGACTATCTCGCCTATCCGTATTGCTATCTCTGACCTGTCTGCTCGGTCTCTCTTTTGCTGATTCATCTTCTATTTAATTAATTATCCCATTAATTACCTTCACATTTTTTCCCTTATTTAAAATGTTTTCTCATAGTTGAAAATTCAGGCTTTATAAAATCCGCCTCCACTTTTTTAAGGTATTTTTTTCCCTTTCTTAATCTCCCAATATTTTCTTCCGGATATTGATATCTATATATCATCAGATGTCTATTGGTGAGTTTATTGCCCTTCTCATCATAAAAATATGGTTGATTTTTCTTGACTGTAATTAAGCTTGCTTTTTCTGCTCTCTTCTTATAATTATTAGCTGTTGAAAAACTTACACCTAAACACTTAGCCAGATAACTTACAGGCAAAGTATAATAGCCTTTCGGATAAGAATAATGGCTCGTACTGGAATCTCCCATTTTTGACCCCGACCATCGTTTTCTATCTACAAAGCGTTTCTTCAACAAATAATAAATAACTACAGATGCACAACAGAAATCTTTGAAATTTAAAAAATCTTCTGGTTCATATCTTACAGCCGATTGAGATTTAAACTTCAGCTTTTTACATAGTTGTTTATATCCTATTATTCGTAATGATTGAATCTTATTATTAACGGTTATCCATTTCTTTTTAATGAGCCACTTCACACAACTCCTAACTGTTTTTCCATTAAGGCCTAAATCTACAGCCCACGCTCCATATAATGAAGAATCATACTTTATATGACCACTTGAAATATGCTTGAGATAAACGTATATCAATAAATGGTTAACCTTACGATTAACTAAAGCATATTGACACACTTCCACGGGTATGGTGGTATATATTAACTTCATAGATGGAGGCAAATTAGATTTTGAAAATCTTTGCGTGAGTTTTGGCTTAATTTTTAAGTTTATTCAAGGAATAATTTATTGCCTCCTTTCTTAATTCTTCAATGGTAGCTTGAGGGTTTCGCAACAACCAGTTTTCAATTTCAACTTTGTTGAAGAATACATTTTTCCCATTAGGTTTGGAATGCGGGATTTCGTTTTTAGAAGTCAGTTTGTAGAGGTAAAGTTTAGAAAGTCCTGTAAATTGGGCTACCTCATCTATGTTTAGAACGATTTTGTTTTGTAAGGATTGAGCTGTAAGAAGTTGCTCAATTTTGTCAAGTCTTTGTTCAATACTTTGCGTTTCCATATTGATTATCTTTATTATGAAAACAAAAGTATAATGAAAGTCAATAATTAAAAGTTAGTAATAGTTAAGAATACCTACCTTAACTTTTCGCAATCTCTCTTACTTTGATTAGAATATTCTCTACATAGGATTTACCTCTATACTCTGTCTCTTTAGATTTAGAAACTGACAGCTGTTCAGGAGAAAAAGACTTACTTTTACAATTTAGAAAGAACATTGACAGTAATGGGTATATATTCAAATTTTCAAATTTTATCTGAGTAAAGAGATTTACGAATTGTACTTCTGTCCCTTTCCATCTAATTTTTTTAATTACTTCTTGCGATGAAAAAATATTTCTAAAGTCAGAAAAGTTTACATCAATTTTTTCAGGATTCAAATTATCATATAGTAAGTTAATTATTTCCATATTTTTTGAACCATAATTTAGTTTCAAAAATACCTCTTTTTCACTAGAAGAAAATATATAATTGTTCAAATATTCAACATATTCTCTAGCATAATCAATAATCTCTTCATCAGTAATCTTTGATAAGTAATTTCCTGTTTCTCGAATTCTCTTTTTATCAAAAAACCAAAGCACAAAATCCTCTGCTCGAGGTATTGCTCCAATTTCATTTTTTATAAAACCATCAAGCCTTGATAGCTGTTCTGTAAAATCCATTTTTATTTTCTCTAAATCTTCATTAATGATTTTATTTGCTGCTTTCAATTCTTCATCAGAGAACTGGATATCTGCTAAACCCATTCCTAAACCGTCATTGGAATATGTCCCAAGTTTTAATTTTTTATTCTTGCTCATATTTTTAAATGTCAAATTTTGGAATAGTATTTACCGCCTCAATCTTCTTTTTGTCGATCACTTTAGCATAAATCTGGGTTGTACGGATTTCACTGTGTCCCAAAAGTTTTGAAACCGTAAACAAATCCGTCCCTAAACTAAGTTGTAAGGTTGCGTATGTATGTCTTCCACAGTGGAATGTAATATGCTTTGAGATTCCTGCCTTCATACACCATTGTAGCAAAGCTGTATTCATATATGCAGAATAACGAAGTCCTACGAAAACTCTTTCCTCTCCATCCTGCTCTTTACCCATCAATTCTCTCGCCTGCTCATTGATGTAATGATATTGTAAGCCTTTCGTCTTTTGCTGATGAAAATTAATTTTCCAGTTTTCGCTCTCTTTTTGAACCTGTTTCCATTCCAGATTATTTACGTCTGACCAACGCATTCCTGTAAGGCAGGAAAATAAAAATGCTCGTTTCAGCACATCATATCTGC
This sequence comes from Epilithonimonas hungarica, assembly GCF_900102265.1. Taxonomy (GTDB): domain Bacteria; phylum Bacteroidota; class Bacteroidia; order Flavobacteriales; family Weeksellaceae; genus Epilithonimonas; species Epilithonimonas hungarica. Next base: position 1,552,483 of record NZ_FNBH01000001.1, read on the forward strand.
ACTCTGTTTTGAATAATGCCTGAACTTCTTCTAAAGTCAAAAATTCACGTTCATTCTCAACTGGCTTTGGTGTTGAAACTTTATGGGAAGGGTTTGTTAGAATAATTCCGTCATCTACCGCCTGATTAAGAGCGGCTCTCATTTTTGTAAAATATGAACTTACAGAATTCCCAGAGAGGGACTGACCGGATTTTGTCTTTGCAATTTTTTGAAGGTAATTTTTAAAACCTTCGCAGTAAGCAACATCAACATCATCAAAGGAGACATTCTCTCCGGAATATTTCTTCAAATGCTTTAACACACTATCCCAATTTCCGTAGTTCCCCATACTCTCCATACGCTCCTCTGTGAGCCTGGCAAAGTAATCAATGAAATTAGCTTTTACTTTTGTTTCAGATTTAAAACCGTATTTATTATTCAGATACTCTTTTTCTTTCTCAGCCCGGATAATTTCCACCTTTTTCTCCACCTCTTTGTTGTGGGTTCTTTGCTGAGGTGTTCTAGGATTTGTATAGAGATAATATTCTAATTTAGTTGTAATTCGCTTAGGCTTCGAGTTTCCGTTTTCATTCACAGAATATCCTGAGTAAACCTCCAATGCTAAATTATATTTGTCTCCTGCTGAATTTGAGCGTTTTCTGATATGGACTTTCATTTTTGCTACAATTTGCTACAAATATATAAACAAACGCAAATATGTCGCAAAAATTTTTGTTTTGTAGCAAAAAACATCAAAACAAAGAAAACTTTACAATCGAATAACAAACTGATTAATAGTGTTTTATTATATTTTATTTGGATGTTATTTATCAACTTTACTTCCCGATACAAAACTTGCTAAAAATATTCCCCAAAACTTCATCATTGCTGAACTCTCCGGATATTTCCCCAAGATATTCTAAAGCATTTCTAAGCTCATAGGCCAAAAGCTCGGTCGTGATTTGTGAACTCACGGCCTCATCGACTCGATTAACCGAATCGAGGGATTTCTGTAAAGCCTCGTAATGACGTTGGTTGGTGATCACGACATTGCCTTCTTCAGATTTCAGATGTTCTATGTATGAAGACAACTCATTTTTCAGGTCCTGAAGGTTTTGGTTTTCAACCGCTGATATTTTTATAAAATCAAAATCAGTTGAGATTGCATTTCTGAAGATCTGTTCTAACTTTTCATATTGAGTCGGGATCACTTCATCTATTTTTGTAGCACAGATGATCAGTTTCAGATCTTCTCTCAATAGAGACTTTATCATTTCGATATCTTCCGAGAGATCCTCTGTTCCGGCATCTGCGAGATAGACCAGGATCTCGGCATTTTCAACTTTTTCTTTGGCTTTTTTTACACCAATTGCTTCAATTTCGTCTACAGTTTCACGTAGACCGGCCGTATCGATCAATCGGAAAGCGTGACCTTTGATATGAAGGATTTCCTCGATTGTATCTCTTGTTGTTCCGGCAATATTGCTCACAATTGCTCTTTCTTCTTTTAATAGAGCATTCAGAAGGGTGGATTTTCCGGCATTTGGCTTACCAATAATGGCGACCGCCGTTCCATTTTTAATGGCATTTCCGTATTGGAAACTTTCGATAAGGGAGCTTAATTTATCTTCGATTTTATGAAGTAAGGATTTAAGAGCGCTCCGGTCGGCAAATTCCACATCTTCTTCCGCAAAATCAAGTTCGAGTTCAATTAACGAAGTGAAATTTAATAGGTCATTTCGCAGGAATGAGATTTCGTTGGAGATGCCGCCTTTCAATTGGTTAAGCGCCACCTTTCGGGAGGCCTCATTTTCGGATGCGATCAGGTCAGCAATAGATTCGGCCTGGGAAAGGTCTATTCTTCCATTCATGAACGCTCGCATCGTAAATTCTCCGGCCTTTGCCATTCTTGCTCCGTTTTTGATCAGAACTTCAAGGATTTTTTTTCCGATATAAGGCGAACCGTGAAAAGAAATCTCAACGGAATTTTCTGTCGTGAAGGTCTTTGGAGCATGAAAAACAGAGATCATGACTTCATCTATCGTTTCGTTTTCATCCTTTATGAAACCGTAATGCACTGTATGGGATTCGGCCTTTTCAAGATTTTTTCCTTCGAATATTTTGTTGGCGATCTCAAAAGATTCATTACCGGAAACTCTGATAATTCCTATTGCTCCAATTCCGTTGGCTGTCGCTAATGCGCAAATTGTATCCTGATTCATTGTACAAAAATAGTATTTGGAAAATTTAATAATACAAATTAAATCTCTTTTTTAATTATTTTAGAATATAAAACAATAGATGCGGTCCCGAAAGACCACATCTATCAAACAAAAAATAACTTAAATTTATTATTTCCAACCGCCACCAAGTGCACGGTACAGATCAACAATACTGCTGAGCCGTTGTCTTTTGATGGAGGCAAGATTCAATTCGGCTTGGAGAGAATTTCCCTGGGCTGTAATGACTTCCAGATAGTTTACCAGGCCACTTTTATAAAGTTTTTCTGCACTTTGGATTCCTGATTTCAAGGTTGTCACTTGCTCGCTCGCTTTTTCTTCCTGAACTTTCAGGCTTTCATTGGAAACCAAAGCATCGGAAACTTCACCAACGGCATTCAGAACAGATTGACGGAAAGCCAGAACATTTTTCTCTCTTTGGATTTTTGCGACATTCAGGTCTGTTTTCAATTGTCTTTTCTGGAAAATGGGTTGCGTGATTCCGCCTAATGCAGAGCCGAATAACGATGCTGGGATCTGAAACCAATTATCAATTTTGAAAGAATTCACACCACCATTGGCCGTGATTTTCAAAGAAGGGTACATATTAGCCTGGGCAATTCCGATCAAAGCATTGGACTCCAACAAGACCAGTTCCTGCTGACGAACATCCGGACGACGGCTTACCATTGCTGCAGGAAGTCCCGCAGATAGATTTTTAGGTAGGGAAGTGTCGGACATTTCGATCGTTCTGTTGATTTTGGCCGGATTTTCACCGATCAAAATACTCAACGCATTTTCCTGGATTTTGATATTCTGTTCAAGTTGTGTGATCAGAAGTTCGGTATATTCCTTCTGCGCTTTTGATTGTTGAACACCAAGTGACGTTGCATCGCCGCTTTGCCAGATCTTTTCTGTGATATTAAGTGTATTATTACTTAATTCTAAATTCGATTTGGCGATTTCCAATTGTTTATCGAGCATCAAGAGATTGTAATAGCCTTGGGCAATTGCTGCAACAACCTGGGTTTGGATTGCTTTTGTCGCTTCATAGGTCTGCAGATACTGCATTTTGGAAACTTCCTGCTGATTCTTGATCTTTCCCCAGATGTCGGCTTCCCATGACAAATTGAACGTTGCATTATAATCTTCAACATAACTTTTTCCCAGGAATAAGTTTATGCTTTGTCCGTTCAGACTATTGTCGGAAGGTCTTGTGATCTGACCAGTAACGCCAAAACCAACTTCCGGATATTGCATATACTTGGCCTGTTTCAATCGTTCTTGCGAAGAAGCAACCTGTTTCAGGGCGATTTGCAGGTCATAATTATTTTTGATTCCTTTTTCGATCAGGCCTTGCAAGATCGGGTCGTTGAAAAATTGTCGCCATTCCAGGTTTGCCACGCTCGCTGTATCGGCTGTTGCCGTGTATTGGAACGTTTCCGGAAGTTCCGGGCTCACTTTGTCCAAAGCTAATTTGGGCATACAGGAAACCGCACTTGCTATGACCACCGTTGAGACCAAGATCTCTTTTATCTTAGTTATTATATTCATTTATTGTTCTTTTTTACTTATTGTTTTTGGGCAGCTATTTCCGCCTTCCGCTCGCAATCTTTTTACTTTTTAGCAAAAAAGCAAAAAGGATTTCCGCTCAAGTCGGGCTGCGTGCGATTCGCTGTTCCAAAACAATGTCATTAATTTGATTTTTTGATGTAGTTTTTATCGCAAAGACGCAAAATTTATCCTTAATAAGCTTCTCTTCAAGTCGCAAAAAAAAATCGAAGATTTTTAAACTTTGCACCTTTGCGTTTAAAATTTAAATCAGGTTCAAGGCTGCTTTTTCTTTTTTCAGCTTACGTTTCTTTTTGCTTGGCATTTGCTCGTGCAGATATTGGAAGATCACATACATCACCGGAATAATGAAGATCCCGAATACAACTCCGGTAAACATTCCTCCGACCGTACTGATTCCGATGGAGTGATTTCCTTTGGCCGCCGCACCCTGAGTCCAAACTAGCGGAAGCATCCCGATGATGAAGGCAAATGATGTCATCAAAATTGGTCTTAACCTTAATCTCGAAGCTTGTAAAGCAGATTCAATCAATGTTTTTCCAGCTTTTCTTCTTTGAACCGCAAATTCTACGATCAGGATGGCGTTTTTCGCTAACAATCCGACGAGCATGATCAGTCCAACCTGAACGTAGATATTATTATCGATACCAGCCAATCCCGTGAATGCAAACACGCCGAAGATTCCTGTTGGAACCGTTAGAATGACCGCAAACGGAAGGATATAACTTTCATATTGTGCTGCTAATAGGAAGTACACAAACAAGATGCTCAATAGGAAAACGAAAGCCGTTTGTCCTCCGGTTTTGATTTCTTCACGTGTGATTCCGGTCCATTCGTAGCCGTAACCTCTCGGAAGTGATTGTTTTGCTGTTTCTTCCACAGCTTTGATGGCGTCACCTGTACTGTAACCCGGTTTTGGTGTTCCGTTGATTGTAACTGCGTTGAACAAGTTGTTTCTTGTTACCGTTTCTGGCCCGAAAGTTCTTTTCAAAGTTACAAGCGTTTTTACAGGGACCATTTCGTTCTGATTGTTTTTGACATAGATTCCGTCCAAAGAATTCGTATCTGTACGATAAGGGATATCGGCTTGGGCCATTACCCTGTAATATTTCCCGAATCTGTTGAAATCCGAGACGAAACTACTTCCGTAATAGATCTGCATCGTCTGCATTAGTTCGGTGATTGAAACACCTAATTGATTCGCTTTATCGGTATCAACATCAATGGTGTATTGAGGATTTCCTGCCGCATAAGTGGTGAAAGCAAATGCGATCTCCGGACGTTTCATCAATTCTCCAATGAAAGCCTGGGTGGTAGTTCCCAACTGCTCAAAAGAACCGTTGGTCTTATCCTGAAGCATAAACTCAAAACCGGAAACGTTACCAAATCCCTGAACCGTCGGGAAGTTGAAGAAGAACGCATTTGCATCTTTTACCTGGGATACTTTTCCTGTCAAGGTAGCTGCGATTTGGTCTGGGTCTTTCATATCACCGCGGTCTTCATAATCTTTCAGTTTGATGAAACCTGCAGAGTAGGGCGAAGCATTGGCATTACTGATGAAATTCAGTCCGTCTGCAACCCAAAGATGGTTGGTCGCACTTTCACCTTTTACGATTTTATCGATTTGTTCGGTCGCTTTGTGCGTTCTTTCCAATGAACTTCCCGGAGGCGTATTCACAGCATACAAAACGAAACCTTGGTCTTCAGTCGGGATAAATCCGGTCGGCGCTTTTTGAATCAGGAAAATACTTGCAGCGATGATAATCCCCAAACCACCTACAGCAACCCATTTATTTTTAATTAAAAATTTAAGACTGTAAATGTATTTTCTGGTCATATTGTTGAAAGCCACGTTGAAAGCGTTGAAGAATTTAGCTCCAAAACCCTTTTTTTGGCCGCGTTCGGCATGATCTCCCTGAGGGTCATTCAGGAATAATGCACATAAAGCCGGACTTAATGTCAATGCATTGACTGCAGAGATCATAATCGCAATTGCCAATGTGAAAGCAAACTGTCTGTAGAAGACACCTGCCGGACCTTGCATAAAACCAACGGGAACAAATACCGCACACATCACCAAAGTAATCGAAATGATGGCTCCGGAAATTTCTGACATAGAGCTTACTGTTGCGTGTTCCACAGACATTCCCGTATGTTCCATTTTGGAATGGACGGCTTCTACGACAACGATCGCATCATCCACAACAATACCGATGGCAAGGACCAATGCGAACAACGTTAACATATTGATACTGAAACCAAATAACTGCAGGAAGAAAAATGTACCGATGATCGCTACCGGAACTGCAATTGCCGGAATCAATGTTGAACGGAAATCCTGAAGGAAAATATAAACAACGATAAATACCAGAATAAACGCAATGACCAAAGTCTCAACAACCTGATGAATGGACGCATCCAAAAAGTCTTTGGAATTGTACATGATTATTGGTTTCACTCCTTTTGGTAAAGTTGTCTTGAATTCCTCAACCTGCTTTTCGATTTCGGTTAAGATTTCGTTGGCGTTTGAACCTGCAGTTTGAAGGATTGCGAAACCGGAAACCGGTTTTCCGTCAACTCTGTTCGCAGCAGTATAAGTATAAGAACCAAATTCTACTCTCGCCACATCTTTCAGTCTAAGGAAAGAACCATCATTATTGGCTTTGATTGCAATATTTTCGTAATCTTCGTTCTTGTTGAGTTTACCTTTATACTTTAGGATATATTCGTAAGTTTCCTTGCTTCCTTGTCCAAGACGACCCGGTGCAGCTTCTAAGTTATGGTCTTTAACAGCATTCAGAACTTCCTGTGGAGAAAGATTGTTAGCCGCCAAACGGTCCGGTTTCAGCCAAAGTCTCATCGAATAATCTCTGGTCCCGAAAACCTGGGCCTGAGCAACCCCCGGAATACGTTGCAGCTGCGGAATGATATTGATCTTCATATAGTTCTGAAGGAACAATTCATCATATTCTTTCGGGTCTTCGCTATACAATCCCATAAACATGATGAAACTGTTCTGAACTTTCTGGGTCGAGATTCCCGCCTGAACAACTTCTTGTGGAAGCTGGCTCATCGCTTTAGAAACTCGATTCTGAACATTCACCGCAGCATTGTCCGCATCTGAACCTTGTTTGAAGAATACGCTCAGGGTCATCGTTCCATCATTGCTGGAATTGGATGTCATATAGGTCATATTTTCAACACCGTTCACTGCTTCCTCGATAGGAACGGCAACAGAACGGGCAACAACTTCAGCGTTCGCACCCGGATAAAATGCCGTTACCTGAACACTTGGTGGTGCAATATCGGGAAACAATGTAATCGGCAGATTAAAAACCGAAAGTGCTCCCAACAGCAATAATATAATGGAGATGACCGTTGAAAGTACCGGTCTTTCTATAAATTGTTTTAACATACAAGTTTAATTTTTTGTTCTTCTGAATGATTTATTACAAAGGATTCGCTCTCAATAAGCTGTCAGAAGAAATCGTTTTCGGTTTGATAAGAACACCGTCTTTAAGGTTTCCAATTCCTGTGAAGACGATTTTTTCACCTTTGTTTAATCCTTCGGAAATAAAGTAGTAATTTTCTGTTTTACCTGAGATTTTCACAGGTTTTCCGATCACTTTATTATCTTTTCCAAGAACATAGACATAAGTTTTATCCTGAATCTCGAAAGTTGATTCCTGCGGAATTACAACTGCATCTGATAATAATTGCGGCATACGGACACGGCCTGTGTTTCCGGTTCTCAAAGTTCCGTTTGGATTTGGGAATACAGCACGAACGCTGATGGCACCGGTTGTTTTATCGAATTGTCCGTCGATAATGCTCATTTTTCCTTTTTCAGGATAATTGCTACCGTCTGCAATGACCAAGTCGACAGCCGGCATATTTCTAAGTTTCTCTTCAAGTGTTGCTCCTGCATATTTTTTTTGAAACGCAATGAAATCCAGTTCACTCAAAGAAAAATAAGCATAGATTTGGCTGATGTCTGATAACAAGGTCAGTGGAGTAGCGTCGGTCCTGGAAATCAAACTTCCTTTTTTGTAAGGAATTCTTCCGATGTAACCACTCACAGGTGCTGTAATAGTTGTAAATCCGACATTGATTTTACTCCCTCCCAACGAAGCTTTTGCCTGAGCAGCCGCTGCAACGGCGGCTGCATAATTGGCTTTTGCAGTTTTCAGTTGAACATCGGAAACTACTTTGTCTGCCACTAAAGGCTGAAGTCTTTCCACTTCTACTTTAGCTTTTTGAATATTGGCATTGGCAGCCTGAAGATTAGCGGAAGCCATATTCATTTGTTCGCCATAAACGCGTGGGTCGATTTTGAACAAAGGCTGTCCAGCTCTTACAAAAGAACCTTCTTCCACATAGATCCTATCAAGATAGCCGTCTACTTGCGAGCGGATCTCCACATTGTTTTTACCTTCCAATGAGGTTGGAAATTCCTGGTAAGTCGTAGCAGGAGAAGTGATAACGGTATAGACCGGAAGTTCCGGCGTAGGGAAGGCCATTGCCGTATTGTCCGCAGCTTTTGTACAACTTTGTAAAAAGATGATACTCGATATAAGTACAATAAGTTTAGAATTGTTAGTTATTTTCATTTCAAGTTTTTAAGTGTTAATTTAAGTAATAGTGTAATTGAATTAAATATTTGTTAATTTATCTAACATTGTTAGATTTTAAATCAAAAATATTAGCGCCTGGTTTTATATTGTTTCCATATTTAGAGAGTTTATGTGATTAATTTAATTTAGACCTGGATTTTGCTCTTTTCACTGACAGTGCTACATGTTGGTGAAAAATTGATATCTCAGATTTATTATTTGTTTTATTAATTAAATTTAAATTAATACTGTGTTAATATTCCTAACAGTGTTAATTGAAAATTCAAAAAAAAATTATAACGATTTTATATAAGCAGCAACGGTCTCATCAAGCGTTGTCTTGTTCATCGTAGAAGGGATGTCATCATTACGCATCATCATGATCGAGATCAAGCCGTGAACAGCTGAAAACAAAGCATGTGAAGAATGACAGGCATTGTCTGGATTGGACCCTTTTTTCTTGATGATATCATAAGTACAATCGTAAAGCAGATCCTGAAACGAAGAAAACTCTTCCTTCATCAATCCTTTTCCGCTACACTGCATTCCCAGTCCAAACATCAACTGATAATACTCCTTATTTTTAAAAGCAAATTTCCAATAGGCATCCACGATCGCAATAAGTTGCTCTTCTGGAGTATCGTATTTTTTCTGCGCTTTCAGCAATTCGATGTGTAATTTATGGAAACCATTCAGAGAGATTTCGAATAGAATTGCTTCTTTGTTTTCAAAATAATCATAAACTACTGGAGCACTATATTCTATAGCGTCAGCAATTTTTCTGATAGAGAGAGAAGCCCAACCGTCGGTTTTTGCCAAAGAGAAAGCTGCATCCAAAATATTGGCGCGTGTTGATTCTTTTTCTCTTTGTCGTCGTTCGTGTACTCCCATTTTAGTTTTCCTAACAGCGTTAGCAAAAGTATGAACTTTTTAGTTTAACTTCCAAATAAAATTTAGGTTTTATATATTAATTTAAATTGAATTTGGATTTAATTATTTGTAAATCAGTTGTTTAATTGTAGTTTTAAATTGTTTTGCCGGGAAGCGAAACAATAGAACTTTATCCAGATCAAAAAAATTTACCTTCTTTAAAAATCTTGAAGAATAATTTTAAGAAAAAATAATTATTTGTAAATTATAACATGATCAGGATAAATTATTTTTAATAAAACACCTTTATAGTACGGTATTTGTTGTAGCATATTTTGTAAACCATCAAGATTTGAAAAAACTCAATAAAGGAAAGCTGTTCAGACGTTTTATCAGAACCATAATTGCTATTTTGGTTTTTTTTGTGTTGCTGATTTTTAGCTTAAGACTTCCGTTCGTACAGAATTTTATTAAGGATAAATTGATTGTCTATCTCGAAGGGAAGATCAAAACAAAAGTGAGCCTGGAAAAGGTTTACATCGGTTTTCCAAACAGTTTGGTCATCGAGAATCTATACTTGAAAGGTCAAAAAGTCGACACGCTTTTGGCGGTCAGAAAATTTGATGTTGGATTAGATATGTGGCAATTGATCAATTCGAAAGCTGATCTGACGTCGGTAGATCTGGAAGGCGTTCGCGCTAATGTTGTCCGCGATCCGCAGGGGAAATTCAATTTTGATTATATTATGGATGCGTTCGCAACTTCGGAAAAAGAGGAAAGCCCGTCCAAGCCTTTTATCATTTCTCTGGATAAAATCAATCTAAAAGATATTGGCGTTACGTTCAATGATCAGCAATCTAAAAATGATATCAAGTTATATTTCAATTCATTCGATACGCGGGTGAAAACTTTCGACCTTCAAAATAACAAATATGCGGTCAACGACATCAATCTGGATGGTTTGAAGTTAAGACTGAAACAAGATCTGATCGAAGAAGTTTCCAAAAATGTGGAGGATAAAGTGGATTCGCTCAATCAGAAAAAACCAATGCAGTTGGGCTTGAGCGGAATCAAACTGACTAATTTCAACATCGATTATGGCGATGACAATTCTAAAACTTTTGCGAAGATTCTGTTCAAGGAATTAAGCACCAAAGTCAACAATCTCGACCTTCAAAATAATATATATGACGTTGGGACTGTTTATTTGACAGGTGCAAACATCAACGCCAACTTATTCCTTCCAGCTTCAAACGCCAATCCGAAAGAAGAAAAAGCACCAGAAGTTTCGAAAAATACAACGCGGGAAAAAGCAATGAAAGTGCTTCTCGGAAAATTGGTCTTTGAGAATGTAAAAGTGGCTTACAATAATACAGCAGTTGCGCCAACGAAGTCAGGAATGGATTTTAACCATCTTAATTTCGGAAAACTGAACTTCGATGTTCGCGATTTCAAAATGGAAAACAATGGTTTTGTAGGAAGCGTGAGATTTGCGGAGATCCAGGAATCACGAGGTTTGGATATTCAGAAATTCAATACGGATTTTGTTTACTCGGACAAAGAAGCCTATCTGAAAGACCTTTATCTTCAAACTTCAAAGACGATTTTAAGAGACGAGGTTGTCCTTAATTATAATTCAATTGAGCAATTATCGGCAAATCCTGGCTCAGTCAAGATTTCTGCAAATATCAAAGATTCCAAAATCGGTTTTTCTGATATTCTGAACTTGGTTCCAACGCTCAGAAATACCGCGCCATTTAGCAAATATCCAAACGCAATTCTTTCTGTCAATGCCAATGTAAAAGGTCTGGTAAATGACCTTTTGATCAATGAACTGAAGGTTTCTGGTCTTGATCAACTCCGTCTAAATGCCTCAGGAAGAATCCGAAATGCGATGAATCCTGACAATTTGTATTACGATTTAAGGATCGGCGAATTAGCTTCATCCGGAAGAACGATTTTCAATTTGGTCCCAAAAGGCACGATCCCGTCCAACATTTCACTGCCTTCCCACTTCAGTATCAAAGGTTTTGCGAAAGGTACGACAAAGGTTGTAAATACAAATCTTAGTCTGTATTCCACACTTGGAAATGCCGGAATAAAAGCGCAAGTTGACATGCGGAGAAAAAACCGTGAGTTGTACGATGTGAAAGCGAATCTTCAGAATCTACAAATAGGGAAGATCATTCAAAACAAAGATCTCGGTGCAATTACCGCTCAGATCTCTGCGAAAGGTGAAGGTTTTGATTTCAAAAAGGCTAATGCGAACCTTGTTGGCAACGTGCAATCGGCGACCTACAAAGGCTATCGTTATCAAAATATGAATTTGGTTGGCAAGATCAATCGTGGTGCTTATAACATTGTTCTTAATTCAAAAGATCCGAATGCAAATCTTCAGTTGACCGCTTCCGGCGTTTATGACGACAAAAATCCGACGGTGAAAGTCAATGGAAATATCAACAAATTAGATTTAAACAAACTTGGTTTTTACAGTTCGCCAATGATCTTGGCTGGCGCAATCGATGGTGATTTCAAAAGTCTCGACCCGGATAATTTGAATGGATATTTGAATCTTAAGAATTTTGCCATTTCTGATACCAAAGAAGTTTATCCCATCCAGGAAGTGAATTTGTTAGCCGTTTCTACAGCAGATTCCACGCAGATTAAATTCAATTCTCAGATCGCAGATGTGGAACTGAACGGAAAATACAAACTGACCCAAATCTTCGGTGCATTGTCACAAACGGTTAACCAGTATTATCAATTCCAAAAACCTGGAAAAGCGGCGAAGATTGATGCTGGACAATTTTTCACGGTCAACACAACGATTAAAAACGATGATTTGATCAGAAAGTTCGTTCCGGAATTAAAAAGCTTTGAAACCATCAATATCACTGGAAATTACAACGCAGATTCTCAAAAAATAGAACTTGATGCAAAGATTCCGCAAGTACTGTATGGCACCAATTCACTTGAAAATACAAACTTGAAGATCACCAACGAAAATCAAGCTTTACAATACAATCTCGATGTTGCAGCTTTGAAAAGTGAAAGTTTTGCTTTGAACAAAGTCAATATCAATGGTGATGTCGCGGATAATATTATTAATTATAACATTACAACGAAAGACGAAAAAGACGCCACGCAATTCCTGATCGCAGGTAACGCCAAGTCGATGAATGACATTACAGAAATTTCATTAAACCCAAATGGTTTGAAGTTAAATTATATGGATTGGGCGGTTGCTGACGGTAACAAGATCCAGATTGGAAGTCAAGGGATTTTCGCTGATAATTTTAGACTATCAAATTCTGGAAGTGAGATCTTGGTTCAATCAGAAAATACTTCGCCGAACAGTCCGTTGAATATCATTTTGAAAGATTTCAGGATTGAAACCATTACGGAGATTATCAAAAAAGATTCGTTGTTGGCAAAAGGAATGATCAATGGAACAGCGCAGTTGAGAGATCTGAACAAGAAAATGAACTTCAACGCCGACATCAATGTTTCTGACCTTTTCGTTTACGGAAGTCCGGTCGGGAATCTTGCTTTGAAGGCCAATAACACGTCGGCTGATATCATCAGTGCTGATATTGCGCTTTCCGGGAACGAAAATGATGTGAAAATCACAGGAAATTACAACACTTCAGCAAGTAGTTTTGATTTGAATCTTGCGATGAATCAACTTCAGATGAAAACGCTTCAAGGTCTTTCTATGAATGCGATCACAAATACAGAAGGTTATCTCTCAGGCGATTTGAAAATTACAGGAACAACGACTGAGCCGAAAATTCTCGGTGATGTGAAAATGAATGATGTCGGATTGATGATCGCGCAAACTGGAAGTGATTTCAGAAAGATCAATGATAAAATAGCTTTCACCACCCGAGGAATTGAGTTTGATGATTTTAAAATTAATGACAAGGACGGGAATTCACTTAAGATTGACGGTCAGGTTTTGACTCAGACCTACAGGGATTTTGCCTTTAATCTTGATATTAATGCAAAAGATTTCAAAGTCGTAAATTCTGAAAAATCGAATGACGCTTTGATGTACGGAATCTTGTCTATCGACGCTGCTTTAAAAGTGAGAGGAAACCTAGACCTTCCAAAAGTTGATGGTAGATTGGCAGTTTCGGATGATACAGATTTTACGTTTGTTTTGCCTCAATCAAGTCCATCGTTGCAGGAAAGAGACGGCATTGTGGAATTTATTGATCAAGACCAGATCGCATTAAACAAAACCATTGTTGCAGATTCCTTGGCCGCCAAAAATAAGATCAAAGGAATGGATGTTAGCGTAAACATCGAGGTCAGCAAGGAAGCGAAGATGTCGGTGATCATTGACAAGGCCAACGGCGATTTTGTAAAACTTCAAGGTGAAGCAGAATTGACTGGCGGAATCGATCCATCCGGAAAAACCACGTTGGTCGGCGTTTACGAAGTAGATAAGGGAAGTTATGATATGACCGTGAGTCTTTTGAAACGTAAATTCGAGATCCAAAAAGGAAGCACGATCACTTGGACTGGCGAACCGACCGCGGCAACACTTGACATCACGGCAATTTATAAAACCCAGACCGCGCCCCTTGACCTTGTGGAACAGCAGATCAGTGGAGAAAGTGCAGCGACGCTCAACCAGTACAAACAGAGAATGGAATTCAATACGTTGCTTCAGATGAAAGGTGAATTGCTAAAACCTGCCATCACGTTTGATATCACGACCGACGAGGAAAATAATTCCGTTTCGTCCAACGTAAAAGATATTGTAGATCAAAAACTCACTCAACTCAGAACCGATGAAAATGAAATGAACAAGCAGGTTTTTGCTTTACTTTTACTGAATCGTTTCATTGGTGAAAATCCTTTCGAAAATAGTGCGGGACTTTCCACAGAAACTTTGGCGAGACAAAGTGTGAGCAAGATCCTTTCTCAACAATTAAATAATTTGGCTTCCGACTTGATAAAAGGTGTTGATTTGAATTTCGATCTGGAGTCCTCTGAAGATTATTCAACAGGAACTCAAAATACAAGAACAGATCTGAATGTCGATATCAGTAAAAAATTGCTCAATGACCGTCTGAAAGTCTCTGTAGGAAGTAACTTCGGATTGGAAGGCGACGCCAGACAAAATGAAAGTACGACCAATATCGCAGGCGATGTCACAATAGATTACAGTCTTTCCAGAGATGGCAGATATATGCTGAGGGCTTACCGTAAGAACGAATACCAGGTGGCTTTGCAAGGTCAGATCGTGGAAACCGGAGTTGGTTTCATCATCACTTTGGATTATGATAAATTCCGTGAGATCTTCCAGAGTTCGAAGCGAGAAAAAAGAAAAAGAGAACGAGAAAAAAACAATAACCAAGTAGTAGATTTTAAATAATGAAGAGCCAATTTCCAATCCATTTTAGACCATTTATTGCCTTGTCATCCATTGCGATCATTTCATCTTGCAGCAATACCAAATTTCTGAAAGACGGACAAATGCTTTATACAGGTGCCGAAGTTAAAATTGAAAGCGACAGCCTTCCGAAAAAGCAAAAGAAAGCTTTGAAGGCTGAACTGGAAGAAAATCTGACGCCGAAACCCAACTCAAGTTTTCTTGGACTGAGACCAAAATTGTATGCTTACAATATTGCCAAAGAACCTAAGAAAGAGAAAGGTTTCAATTATTGGTTGAAATATAAATTTGGAGAAAAACCAGTTTTGCTAGGCGATGTCGATAAGGAATTCAACAAGGATATTTTGGTTAATTATTCCGAAAACAAAGGTTACTTCAATGCGCAGGCGACTTACGATACGGTTTCGAAAAACAAGAAGGCGCAGGTCATTTATACAGTTAAGCCTGGAAATCAATATTTGATCAGTCAGGTTAAGTTTCAGGAAGATTCTACTTTGATCAATCAGGAAATTCAGAATTTGAAAGACAAATCCCTTTTGAAAGTCGGAAATCCATTTGATCTTGGTGTCATCAAAGCTGAACGGGAAAGAATTGATAATGGATTGAAGGAAAAAGGTTTCTATTATTTCCATCCGGACAATATCATCGTTCAGGCAGATAGTACGGTGGCAAAAAATCATAAAGTAGAACTGAATGTCAAACTGAAGGAACAAACACCTTATCTGGCAACGAAACAATTTTCCATTGATAAAGTAGTGGTTTTCCCAAATTATAACATTCGTGATGTGAAAGACGGAAAATATAGTGTTCCAATGAGCGAAGATTCCCTTTCCAAATATGCTTATGAAGATATCTATGTAATCGATCCGGAACATAAATTCAAACCGAGGATCTTTGACCGCGCTTTATACTTCAAACCAGGAGATGTCTATAACAGGAAAGACCATAATCTAACCTTGAGCCGACTGATCAGCTTGGGCGTTTTCAAATTTGTGAAGAATGAGTTCGTGGTTTCAGATTCTTTGAATCATAAATTCGATGCCTATTATTTACTGACACCAAGACAGATCCAGTCATTGCGTTTGGAAACTTTGGGAAGAACCAACTCAGCCAATTATGGTGGAGGCGAGGTGAACCTGAACTGGACGCACCGTAACTTCTTCCGTGGTGCTGAGCAATTCAAAGCGGCTGTTTATGGAGCTTTCGATGTGCAGTTGGGTGGACCGAAAGATGCGAACAACATCATCCGGGTTGGTGCGAATACACAACTTTCTATTCCTAGAATTGTTGCGCCGTTTAGATTTAATTCCTCCAGTGCATTCGTTCCGAGGACCAATATCAACTTGGGTTATGAATATCAAAGTCGTACGGAATTGTACACACTACACAACTTCAATGCGTCATTTGGTTATGTTTGGAAAGAAAATGTGAGAAAAGAACATGATCTGAAGGTCATCGATATCACAATGGTCGCACCTCAAACTGTAACTGAAAAATACCGCCAACAGATCAACGGAGATCCAGCCAATGGAATTCCAGCCAATCCGACTTTGCAAAGGGTTGTGGATAAGCAACTGATCTTCGGACCAACTTATACTTACACTTACACCAACACCACTTCGCCAAAGACCAACACGATCTATTACCGTGGAATGTTGGATCTGGCAGGAAATATCACAGGATTTCTAACAGGCGCAAACGCGAAAAAAGGCGATCAGAAAAATATTTTCGGTGTTCCGTTCAGTCAATACGCGAAGATGGAACACGATTTCAGGTTCTACCACAAATTCAATGAGAAGACGAATTTCGCTTCTCGAATTATTGCCGGAATTGCCTATCCGTACGGAAACTCAGAATTTGTGCCTTATTCCAGACAGTTTTTTGTGGGTGGAAGTAACAGTATCCGAGCCTTTCGAGCAAGAACATTAGGCCCTGGAAGTTATGATCCTAGAACTCAGAATGCGACTTTCTATTTTGACCAGTCAGGTGACATCAAATTGGAAATGAATGCGGAATACAGAGCCAATATCTACAAATTCCTGAATGTGGCCGCGTTTGTAGATGCAGGAAATATTTGGTTGGTGAATGATGATATCAATGAACAAGGCATCAATACAAGACCTGGTGGAAAGTTCTCCAAAGATTTCTTGAGTGAAGTAGCGGTTGGCGCCGGAGTAGGTTTACGACTGGATTTTTCAATTCTTGTTTTGAGACTAGATCTTGCAATGCCTTTGAAAGTGCCTTATTATGAAAAAGGTGACCGTTGGGTTTTGGATAGAGTGAAATTTGGAGACAGCTCCTGGCGAAAAGACAACCTGATCCTGAATATTGCGATCGGATATCCATTTTAAATTATATCTTAGCCAAAGCTTGATGAACGTATTTTCTGCCTATGAATGAGTTTTCAGAATTCTACAAAACATTAGAAGTTGATAACGGGCTTCTTTTCATGTTGATGCTCATGAGCGTCTTCGTAGCTATTTTCCATACAGTTATTCTGATGGGACTTTATGAGATCGATCTCAAACCAAAATGGCTTTTCTTTGTTCTAAATCCTTTATTGATCTGGCTTGCTTCATTATATGACAGCAGATCGGGAGCACTAGTTGCAATTGTTTTGTTTCTTTCTGTGTTTGTTTTAGGAATTCTCGGGATGATTGTCTCAGCGATCAGAAGTGGACTTCAAAGTTCCAAGGAAGAAGATGAACGCAGAAAACGAAGTGGAAAACCAGCACTTCCTATTTGGAAAAAGATCTTATTGACTTTTTCCGGATTGATTTTCTTTGGATTGGTCCTATCATTAGGTGTTCCTTATTTTATCATCATTGTATTCATTATTCTTCCGTTTTTAACATCTTTAAAACCAAATAACAAAAAAAGGTTCTACAAATTCCAGCGCACACTTCCAACTTCCAATATCCGTTCTGTGGCAATGGGATTGGCAGAGATCTCTGGAACGTCAAAGACAATTGAGCCGATGATGGCGCGTATCGGAAAAAAAGAGTGCATTGGCTATCTTTATACGATAGAAACTGTAAGCACGGACAAAGATGGTAAAGATTCTTACTCTTTGGAATCCTCGGAAACCATTTGTAATCCTTTTTTCCTACAAGATAAATCTGGTCAAATCAAAGTGGTAACCGATGATATTGAGTTCATAGATTTTGAGATTGATGAGCAATATCAATCCTCGATGAAGCGATACACGCAATATCTCCTGAAAGAGGATATGGAAGTTTTACTCATAGGTAAAGCTGGTTTGCAGGAAAATAACGAACCTGTTTTTCAAAAGGAAGAGATCAAAGATGTTTTCGGGATCTCACCTGTAAAAAGTGTGGAAAATTATAATACATTAAGGCCAATTCTACAATCTGCCGGGTATTTCGTTTATTTTTGGGTGATCCTGACTGCATTGATCTTTCTTACACCGATCAGTTTGACCAATAATGGTTTAAAGTTTGGAAAGATCAATATGGATCTGCCTTTTAAAAATTCAAAACCTGTGAGATCTGTCACGGATTTTTATGACAACATCTATGATAGCTATGAACAGACGAAACCAATTGATAGTACTGATCAACAACAAGCTGAAGGTGCAGAAGTAACAAAGCCATCAGAATAAATTTAAATTAAAAAAAATACAAAACTATGATACAGATTTTCGCTTACGTTATTTTAGGACTGGTCGTTTTAGGACTTTTGAATGTGATTGTTTCGACCTACAACAGATTGGTGATGCTCAAAAATAATGTTGAGAAATCCTTTGTGAACATCGATGTGCTTTTGAAGCAAAGAGCCGATGAAATTCCGAATCTTATAAAAGTGGTGAAGGAGTCTATGAGGTTCGAGGAATCCATGTTGACGAAGTTGACCGAATTGCGCACCAATTTCCTTAATGCCAACTCGGCTGAAAAAAAAGTGGAGTTGTCCAATCAGATGCAGGAGCAATTGAAATCGATTTTCACTATTGCGGAAAATTATCCTGATATCAAAACCAATCAGAATTTCCAATTGCTACAAGGTCGTGTTTCTCAGATAGAAGATGCAATTGCTGACCGAAGAGAGTTTTATAATGAAAGTGTGACGATGTACAACATCGGAATTGCAGAATTCCCTAATTTGATTTTGGCAAAAATGATGCTTTACGGGAAAAAGCAATTGCTTCAGATCTCCGAACAAGAAAAAAAATACGATGGAATTGCCTTTTAATATGATAGATATCCTGCGAAATATAGAAGCAGAACCTGGAGTTTTGGTGGCTTTTGCTGCATTTCATCCTTTTGCACTGGTGATCTTAATAATTCCGCTCTGGATATTAAAAAAAATTGGTGTTTACAAACCGATCGAGAGTCTTGGTATCTTTGGTTTTTCTGTGACCGTTATTTTTATGGTTGGTTGGCTTATGGGTTTTGTTTCTCAGATCTTGCTAATGTTCATGGGTGTTTCCGGACTTAAGATGTTGATGGTCTACTTCTCGATGTATCTCTGCATCACCGCTTTTGTCATAGTGAATGCCGCTGGTTTGAGAAAGAAGTTCGATCAGGACCAATTGAAAAAGAAACCTTTGAATAATTGATCATTATAACGTGTTTATCATTTGATTTGATCACAAGGTTGTTGTTGCTTCTGATTATTATAGATCTCAGGAGATAAGTCCGATAAATTTTCGTTTTTTTGCAAAATCTTATTTTAACAGAACTATGTCGAAGATCGATGATATCAGGTATTTTTATGATGAAGAAGTGAATGGAGCTTTGCTAAATGTGGCCAGACATCCGATGATGAAAGCGCTCATGCAGTTTACATTTCCAAATCGTGATGAGAATTTTTGGCTTGATGAGTTTAAAAATATACATTCTATAAATGATTTTCAAAATCGGATCATCTCGCATACCGTTCGTCAGATCCTTAATAAAAGTTCAGATGGTCTAAGTACTTCTGGATTTGATAAGCTGGATAAAAATACAGCTTATCTTTTCATTTCAAATCATAGAGATATTGTATTGGACACCTCTTTGTTGAATCTGGTATTGCTGGATAACGGATTGATGCTGACGGCTTCTGCAGTTGGGGATAATCTTATCCAAAACTCTTTTATCAATATTTTGGCAAAATTGACCCGAAATTTTTTGGTACAAAGAGATCTGCCAATTCGTGAGCAGTTGAGCAGTTCGAAACTTCTGTCAGAATATATCTATGATCTTTTGAAGAAGAAAAATCGTTCTGTGTGGATTGCGCAGCGAGAAGGCCGAGCCAAAGACGGAAATGATTTTACACAACAAGGTATACTGAAGATGTTGGCAATGGCTGGTGGTGATATACCATTGATAGATTTTTTTAAAAGCCTGAAAATAGTCCCATTATCGATATCTTATGAATATGATCCTACAGATGCGCTAAAATTGCCACAACTGATGGCAAAATCAAGAAATGAGACCTATGCCAAAGATGATAATGAAGATTTCAAGACAATTCTGAGTGGTGCCTTGGGACAAAAAAAACATATCCATCTACATGCAGGCAATATTCTAAATGAAGAATTGGACAACATCGCATCACAATATGAAAACAAGAACAAACAACTTCAGGCGATCGCTCAGGTCATAGATGATTCCATCATAAAAAACTATAAACTTTGGCCAACCAAATATATTGCTTACGACCTTCTTCATAAAACTGACCGGTATTCTGAACATTACACAAAAGAGGAAAAGCAATTATTCGAGCGACGTTTGGAAATGCGTATCGATAGTTCCGATGAGACTCTGAAAAATAGTTTTCTTGAGATGTACGCCAATCCGGTAACTAATAAGGCCAAACAAGACGATAATGTATAATTTTAATTTATACATCATCGATCAATCAAATGCAAAGCCATATTAATAATATATTAAATTTTGGCTTTCCTATTGGAATAGTTCTAATATTAATTCTTTCTGGACAAAGTTTTAAACCATAGTTCAAGGTCTTCATCTGCTGGTATTTGTAATTTGTTACGGAGGTTCTGTCGCCTGTTTCTAACAGTATTTATTGATTTGAAAGTGTATAGTGCTATTTCTTTTGTAGTGAAGCCTAGAAAAAAGTACGCGCAAAGTGTTAATTCTGATATTCTTAGTTTACTATCTATGGAAAGTATGGCGCTTATCACTTCTGGATAGACTTCCTGAAAACGTGTGAAAAATTCGGGATTATTACTTTTTGCCAAAGCAAAGATATCATCAAAGGATTGATTGATCTTTTGTTCCAGATTTCGAGTATCTTCTCGGTAACGCAGCGTGATCTCTTCCTTTTGTTGAATAAGCATTTTTTCCTTTTGAGAAGATATTTTTTTTAAATGTTTAAATTTTTTGACCTTTCTCCTGTATAATAACCATAAAGTTACAAATAGAACGATTGCAGCAACCGTTATTGTGATTATCGTATAATTTGCTTTTGCATCTTTTTTTGTGAATTCATCTTTTTGATCAGAAAGGATAGAATTGATTATCAGGCTGGATGCAGAAAGCATTTCGGATTTCAGGTTGTTTTGAAGCTCGAGAGATCGTAATTTATATTTTTCTTCCAGAACTTTATTCCCCAAAAGATGATACGCATTGCTCATCTTTTGATAAATAGGCGGAATCTCACTTTTTAATTTGGTTTGTTCAGAGATTTCTAGCGCTTTTTTGTAATATATTATTGCAGAATCATTTTCTTTATTATATATCATCAAATCACCGTAGGACCTGAATGTATGAGAAAGAAAAGGGTAGTTATGGGTTTTTGCTGTATTGATCGCTTTGCTCAGGAAGGACCGGGCTGCTTTTGGATCGTGTGTGGATAGATAATAATTGCCTAGTTCTACATAATTATTAATGATGCTTGAAAGGTATTTTTGAGTTTCCAGTGTCTCTAATATCAGTTGGTTTTCGTTAAGATAATAAAATGTAGAATCAGGTTTTTCCATTGATCTATAGATCAAGGCGATATTTTCATTAATTAGAGTCTGGGCAAATTTTTTTTCAGTTTCATCTTTTTTTAATTCCGGAATGGTTTCTAATGCTTTTTTGCTTTCAGAAATGGCATTTGGAAGTAGTTTCATGTTGCCATATATCCGGCTACGAACCCTTCTTATCTCAAAATTTAAATTCGGGTCTTTTAGAATTTGATTTTCATGTTGTGCCTTATCAAGGTATTCTAACCCTTGCTTATAGATGCTTAATTCCGTTAGACACTGGGCAATGCGAAAATTACTGATAGCTATTCCGCGCGAATATTTTTTTTGATTGCTTGATCTTAGTGCTTTCTGTGCATATTTAATTGCTCCGGGCAGATCGAACTCTGTTGTTTTTATATAAGAAGAATCTAATAGCACTTCGATCTCTTTAATTTTTTGTCCATTTTGTGAAAAAAAAATAACAGGAAGACATAACAATATATATAGTAAGATTTTATTCATAGTAGTAGAAGGCCAACTTATTCGAATAAACAAAATTAATATTATAAATTATTTTGATATAATGATTTATTACAGTTATTATGAGTGTGTATTTTGTAAATATCTAACAAATATTTTTGTTATAATATATTATGTTTATAATTAATTTAGTTTATTTCATAGTTATTAGTTAAAAACCACTCTGTCTATACTTTCACAAATAAGACGAAGAGTGGTTGTTATAGATCATGTAAAATTCAGTTGATTCATTATAGACCAATCGTCAATATTATTCTAGGGTTTCCAAAAAGACCATATCGTACCATTATAGACAGCTAATTGTCGATTGGTCGTGTCATATACCATCATTCCTGGAGTGGGGTTCATGAGGTTCAGATGTGGGTTTGCTACTTTGGGTAATACCATTGCTTTATTGGTGTCTGTTAAAACAAGGATCCCTGAAGTTGTATCGCTTTCACCATTTATGCCAATAGTTACCTTTGCGCTATTCGATTCCTTTTTCTCGTCTTGTAATGAAGAGTCAATACTGTTGAACTGTGTGAACGTAATGTCATTATTTGATTTGTCTTTAACCGTCAACGGAAAAGTAGGATCTCCTGTAAGGTCAAACCATGCACCGGCTTTTCTATATTTCATCTTCTTGTCCGACAGGTCAAAAATAATTGTCCCATCTACGATTGTTCCCTGCATTCCTCTGTATCCTGACCCCGTTGTAGAATTATAAACGACAGGAGTGTCTGGTATTGTAGATACCCATGGGATAACAATTCCTTTGACATTATCTGCAGAGTCGTAAAATTCAAGGGAAATATCGGATCCTGCTGTTGTTGCTTTTTTACCAATCGCTACCTGTGCAAAGATGGTAGTTGTGTATAGTATTGATAGTACTGTAATACTTTTTTTCATTGTTTTTATTGTGTTTAGAAAGAAAGATATAGAGGTGATTTTTAAAGTTTTTCACCTCTGCTATCTTTTTATTTGTTATTGATTCGGGCAAGCCGGAGTATTGAAACAATACCAAGCTGGAGTTGTTGTTCCTTCTTTGATGGTATATATTTTAAGACAATCTGCCTCTTCATCATATACCATCATTCCTTCGATAGGATTAGAAATAAGGTTTAGATTGGCGGTTGCAGGAATTCTGTTTACGACAAATCCTTTTTCTTTGGATTCTAGAACAGTCCATGCTCCTTTCCTAATCATTGGCCAGTTATCCTTATCATCTTCACCAGCTCTTTGTAATGCTGATATACCATGGCTGGTTTCTAGTGTTATTCCTCCTGTAGCTCCAGGTTTGTAGCATAAATTAGAAGTTGTGCAGCTGTTTATAAGGCTGTTTTGGGAACTACCGATTGTTTGACCTGTAATATTGCTATAGTTGGCGGGTAAGGTTGAAAATTGAGGGATTCCATTACTGTTCACACATGCTGAACTAGCGCATAGATTTTGATTAGACGCAGTGGAACCGATTCCTACTTTTACGTTACCTGCGGCATTTACAAGCTGGGAAGTTGTAATGTCAGCACCTCCTTCCAGAGCATCTAAACAGCCGTCATTGTCAGAATCCAGATCTAATCTATCAGGAATACCGTCGCCATCTGTGTCGCATTCGACAAATCCGATCAGTTTAAAATCATCATGTCCTATAGTTGCAGAAGCACCTCCGCTAACGGTATAAAAATATACTCTGAATTTATAAGCCTTGTTTGGTTGCATATAGAAAGTACCATTTGTTACACTGTAAACCAGATCTCCCAGATTAGGATTGTAGGTCTTATCTCCATGCAAAATATTGCTTGTAGAAAAATTATCATCAGATACTCTCAATAAATAATGATATTGTGTATCTTCTCCTGTCTGAGCAGAGTTCATCGAATAGTATCCCACACTTTTTATAGCGATATATTGACTAGGAGTTATTGTATATTCTATATACTCATTATTTGCTATCGCTTGAGATTCATTAACAGCATTGATTCCTGAAAGTTGCTGGTAATTATGCGAAGTTTGAAGTGTTCTGCTTAATCCGGCACCTGCAATACTATTGGATGCTGTGAGAGCAGATGTGTAGATTGAGGCAGTATAATTTCCGCTATTCCAATAAATAATAAGCTGTTGTGAGGCATTTGAACATTCTTCGGTATCTAAGATCCCATCATTATCATCGTCTAGATCGCAGGCGTCGGGAATCCCGTCTCCGTCACTGTCCAAAGAAGTAAGGTTTGTAACAACAACAGGACTTGAAGCTGAACTGTAACAGTTTCCTGTACTGCTATAATAAAAAGCATAGTATGTTCCTGCACCAGCTTGTGTGATCTGAGTTCCTGTAAGTGCCGTTCCCGTATGTGTGCTGTTTGTAAACCAGACCAAAGATGTCCCGGAAGGTATAGTTCCTGTATGTGCCGTGTTAAGATTTACATAATTTGCGGGACAGGAGTATGATAGATTTTGGACGGATGGAGCAGTGATTGTAGGATTAGTTACGACAACAGAATTTGAAGCTGGACTATAACATCCGTTTGTGCTATCATAATAAAAGGCGTAATATGTTCCTGCGACAGCCTGTGTGACCTGAGTTCCAGAAAGCGCCGTTCCACTATGTGCGCTATTTGTAAACCATACCAATGATGCTCCGGACGGAACCGTTCCTGTATGTGCCGTGTTGAGATTTATATAAGTAGCAGGACAAGAGTATGATAGGTTCTTCACTGTAGGCGCTGTAGTTCCTGCTGAGCAAGCTGGTTTTATCGATACTCCGCATATTGCCATGAGTGAACCTGCTAAACCTCCATTTCCGCTAATGGTCAAACTTGTATAAGCATTGGGTGCAGATATTTTGAACAGCCCTCCGCCGCCGCCACTTGTTCCACTTGTGTCAAGAGGAGCTCCGGCACCGGAATAAATGGTGTTACCACTTATTGTAGAATAACAGTTTGTTCCAGCCGTAATGTTGACTGTACCTCCATTGGAATTAAATATAAAATTTTCATTATAAGAAGGGTATCCGCCTGTTCCTGTTGCAGTTAGAACAACTACCAGGTCATTGACCGGCTTGTTGAAATTTAGCGTGACACTCCAGGGACTGTAGGCTGTTGGGTTCCATAGGTCTCCAGCACCTACAAGTAATGAATTGTTGGATGTGGTAACTGCTCCTGAGCAACTGGACCAGGCACCATAAGAATAATTTTGAATATCACCTGTATAAGTAGTGGTGACGGTCACACCGTTTACCACCACAGAGCCGGATCTTGGTATATTTGTAGTTCCTCCACTACATGTTACCTGTGCATTACCATTTATACTCGATAAAAGAAAAAGCATCAGGACAATTATTTTTGTGTTTTTTAATATTAATTTCATTTTTTCCCTTATTAATGTTTATTTCTTGTTTTTTCAAGTGGATTAACTGAAGAATTGTATGGCAGATGCTCTAGTCTTAACCATTTTCTACTGCTGGCATCGTAGTAATAATATCCCTTTGCGGTGATGTTATTGGTCCTGCCTTGTGGCTTAGAATCCGGTTCTGATATAAATACAACTTTCTTATCCGTGAATTCAAAGTTGTCGGCAGTCCTGAGTTCATCACCTGTCCATATCTCGGCAATGAGACCTGTTTTTGTTGTATTGTGAGTCTTGTTATCAACTTGTGAAAAAGCTGATATGGAAAACACGGCAGAGATTATGAAAATAATTTTTTTCATTTTTGAAATGTTTTTGATTTAAAAAAATAGTTTTTGGTGCAGTTATAATATGTTCACTTTTACAAGGCTTTGTAAATAGTAACCATGCTATACTAAAGGAATTAAATTATTTAGCTCCATTAAATTTTGGCATAAGGGTATCCGGATCTTCAGAAAGATGTATTTCCGAAGATCAAAATGTTTAAGATTAAAAAATTCAATCTCTGTGTTAGCCTTTATTTAATTAAGCAGCAGAGCAAATTGCCATTTCAAGAGCTTTTGATGCTATTGATAGTATTTTGATGCCCTTTGCATTTGCGATTAGGAACGAATCGCATAACTTGGAAGTAAGCGGTTTATAATTTTAATTTCATCGTTTTTATAATTAATTGTGCTTATTCAAGTCTTTTTTCAGACTATTGTCTATAAAATACCGAGAAATGGGGGAGGACGCACAGAATATAAAGAAGATTCTGTTTTTAGAATTTTAATGTTGTAGGTATAAAAACCAAGGAAAATTACAAGGAAAATAAATAAAGTAAATTTTACAAAGTCTTTTATAGCATATATTTTTGACTTGTAATTTTGAGATGAAGTGATTGTTGCAGTATCTAACTTGCTAGCCTTGCCAAATAATAATTCTGAAGAGTAAGGTTTGGGGATGAACTTCTGTACGATAACAGCCTGTTTTATTATCGTGTATTTTTGTTTCTTGGGCTTAAAAGTTACTACAACTGGCGTTGTTCTGCTTTTTTTCTTCTCTTTTTTATTGGACCTGCTTCTAATCAAAACAATTTCTATATTATTGCTTAAATTAGTGATCACTACACCTTCAGTTACATAGATCTTGGCCTTTTCAGGTTGAGGACTTTGTTCTTCTGATGACTTGGATTTGTTTTCAATACTTGAAACAATATCCTCGTCAAGATGAATTTTGGCAAAGCCCGAAATAGAAATAAGTAATAAAAATGTACCAAAAGTCCTCACAAGAAATTGTGAAACCAGAGTATTTTTTTTCATCATTTGTGTTTTTTCAATCCAGACAGATATCCATAAGAATTGATGTGCAAATGAATAGAAATCCTCTTTATTAACAATGATTTCTATATACTATAATTGTACTATTTTGTTTTAAAGTATTGATAATTAAGTTATAATTTTTGTTTGGTAAATTGCTATGTAAATAAAAAAGGTAAATCATGCGATTTACCTTTTTGCTGGTTTTTTTTTACAATCTATTCTGCTCATCGGTCTTACGTCCGGCTTTTGCATCTTTCACTTTCTGGTTTCCGAAGTTATATTTCAGATTTATCATAACATACTGCGTATCACGATAATCTTTGAAATACTGGTTTTGGTCAGCATATCTTGTCGAGATTATGTTCTTATCTGTTCGGAAAATATCATTGAAAACCAAACCCGCTTCCAATTTCTTATCAAACATTTTTTTATTGACGATGATATTGGTTCTCTGAGATGAACTGATGTCAAAAGAACCCTGGATCGTCTTGGAATTGTAAACATAAGACACATTCAAATCCCAGGTTTTTGCTTTGTCCAAAGTGATTTGTGTCGAAACATTCGCATTGTAAAAGAAGACATCATTTTTGTAAAGAATTTTGTCTGTTCCCATAAAATAATTTTCCTGAAATTCTCCCATTCCAAAAAGATTCAGTTTCCAGTAGGGCTTTATAGAAATGCTTTTGGAGAAATTGACTCCCAGATTTTGTCCGTGGTCGATATTGGTATAATTATAAACTGTTTCAAAAGTCTGCGGATTCTGAATAGAAATTTCCATAGAAGGGTCTTTGATATAGCTGTAACAGGCTTCAAAATTCCAGTCTTTTACAGTGTAGGTCAAACTAAGATTATGAATGATAGTCGATTTCAAATAGGCATCGCCTTGAAAATAAGAATATAGGTTGTAATAAGATTTGGAAGGATTCAGGAAATCATAGTTCGGTCGGTCGATTCTTTTTCCGTACGAGAATCCTAATTGCTGGTCTTCTTTCAAATTATACATCAGATAAAACGTAGGAAAAAGCCCGGTTCTTGTTGTCTTGTTTTCCACCACAGGATTGTCCGAATTGGTTTTTATAAGAGTCGTTTCCGAACGCAAACCAGCTTTCATTTCCCATTTTTTCCATTTGTATTCTGAAGAGATATAACCAGCAAAAATATTCTCTTTGTAATTAAATAGGTTACTTTTTGTTAAATCAGGAATCAAAGTTCCGCTTGTTCCGTCAAAGAAATCGAGGTCATTTTTATTGTTTACAAAGCTGTATTTCAGTCCGCTTTCCAACGTGAATTTGTCATTTGAAAATCGATAGTCCAATTGTGTGGCATAAAGCGAAATATCCTGAATACTGTTGTTCGCAAATCTATTATTGCTTTCAGGTTGCCCGTCAAAATTCAGTAAAGTCTCAACATCCTGATTTTCCTTGAAGCGTTTTGTACTGGAGTTATTGGTCCAGGTCAGATTATGATTTCCGAACTTTTTATCATAAACCAGATAAGAATTGAAACTGTTATCATATTGTCTTTTCTTGTTGGATGTCAGATAATAAGATTGTAATTGATTGTTCTCTGTGTTATAGATATTGGTTGGAACATTGTAATGACCATTGTTGTTGGGCGCATTGTAACCGTCAAAACCAAACTGGATGGTGGACAAACTATCTACTGTATATTGTCCGGAAAAATTATAGACGTGCTGTTCGTGAGCGTGTGTTTTTCTCACCATATCGCTTTCCCAGCGGGTTTTGTCTTTGTCAAAGGTTACAACATCAAAATTATATCGTACATAATCTCCGGTCACAAAGTTATAGTTTCCGGTCAACTGCCATTTGTCTGTGTTATAAGACTGCGACGTTCCAATTAATCCTTTGGAATAAGTCGCTTGCGTATATCTTGTTGAGATTCTTCCTTTGTAGCCGGAAAGCACATTTTGCTTCATTTTAATATTGATAACAGCGCCTCCTTGAGCTTCATATTTTGCTGGCGGATTTGTGATAACTTCAACGGAAGAAACATTATTTCCATCGGTATTTTCCAGAAGTTGTTTTAATTGTTCCTGCGTCATCAATGTTTTCTTATCATTTATTGTTACTATGATTTGAGAATTTCCACGAACACTTAGTTCCTCATTTTTCACTAAGATATTGGGTGTGTTTTTCAAGATGTCCCAGGCATTTAGATTTTGAAGTGGCGTTTTATCGATGTTAAATTCCAATCTGTCGATTTTTCTTTTCAGTAAAGGTTTGTTGGCTTTTATTGTGACACTTTCAATGGATTTCACAGTGTCTTTTTTGAGGATGATATTCAGAAATTCATCTTCTTCCAGTGTGATTTCATAATCCTGATAATCTGTTTTTTTTATTGTTATTGAGACAGGAAATTTCGAAATGCCTTCAATATTAAAATTCCCTTCTTTGTCAGAATAGAATATCGATTTGTTTTCATTAATTTCAATGCCTGATTCGGAAATAGGTTCCTGATTTTCATTCTCGATGTGTCCTTTGATAGTCTGACTCCAGATTATAGTTGGCATCATCAATATCATTATCAAATAAGTTTTCATAGTTCTCAATTATTTTGACAAAATTGAGACGAAACGCAGGAAAGTTTTGTTAATGAACGGTTAATGGAAGGTTAATGCTTATTTTGAAAGAAATTTGATTGTATTTTTGGAATATTAAATAAAGGCTTCGACTCCGCTCAGCCTGACAATGTAAACAGTTAGTATTAGAAATGTCATCCTGAGCGGAGTCGAAGGATTTTTGTAATAATTAATAAACTTTTGCTCCTTTGTGGTTTTAGAAAAATCAATATGAATCGGAAGAGAAACATCACGATGATTTTGTTCACGTTCAGCCTTGTTATTTTGGTTGTTCTGCAAGGCTATTACATTTACAATTCTTATCGTCTCGAGGAAAAAGAACTCAACAGACAAGCGAGAATCATTGCAGACAAAACGTTGGAAACAATGGAAAAATATGAAAACGAAACCAATGAAGAAAAATTGGTTGGCGATTTCGACAGACTGAAAAAAGGAATTACGATACAAAAAGAACAGATTTTACATCCCGAAAGGATTTACAGTTCAGAGAAATTATACAATCAAAAATTGGAGAAAACTCTTAAAGACAATATTAGAGATTCAGGTTTTGAGATTGCAATGAAAAGCGAAATCTATTCGATTTTGGATGAAGTTCAGAAAAAGGAGCTTTTACCGACTAATCGCTCGCTTATTTTGTATCAAACTGTAAAAAAGATGTCAAAACCATTGACAATTAACGAAGGCAAATGGTCAAGCCGCCAAACCAGGGAAAATACAGATTTGAAGCTGGATGAAAAAAACTATTATCTGGTAAAATCTAAATCGAGCTTTCAACTTTTGAATGTCAAAATTTTAGTTTTAAAGAAAATCATTCCGTTGATTATCATTAGTTTGTTGATTGTGATTCTGATTGTAATTCTATTCCGAAACAGTATCAAAAACCTGAATCGCCAAGAAAAGAAGATCTCACAGCTCCACACAACCATCGATTCCATTGCTCACGAACTGAACACGCCGATTACAACCCTGAAATTTTCCATCGCCCAATCTTCTGATTCTGAAACCAAAACCTTATTGGAACGCCAAATCAAACGTCTGGAGACTATTGTTTCGTCCATTCACAACAACGATTCTGATGATATTTTGATTGATAAAAAAGAGATTGAAAATTACTTCTCAGAAATTAAAAAGTCCTTTGATAAAATCGATTTCAAAATTAAAATCGATTTTACTGAGAATAAATCGTTGTTTCAAAATGATTTCAAGCAAATTATGGATAATCTCATCGATAATTCATCAAAATATGGTGCAAAGGAAATTCAGGTTTTGATTAAAGTAAATAAATCCATTGAAATGGAAGTTTCCGATGACGGAATCGGAATTCCTAAAGAAGAAAAACAAAATATTTTTGATAAATATTATCGCATCACGCGAGATGAAAATCTTCACGTGAACGGTCTTGGAGTCGGTCTTTTTTTAGTTAAAAAAATCATTGATAAATACAAAGGCGATATCGAAGTGAATCCAAAAAAGAAAGGTGTTTCATTTAAAATAATGATCCCCAATGAAGCCTAAGATTTTATTAGTAGAAGACGACCAGGATCTGGGAATGGTTCTGAAACAATATTTGGAATTTTCCGATTTTGAGGTCAATTGGATTGCGAATCCGGAAGAAATTCTGAAAAATAAAAAACAGATTGATCAATACCAATTGGCAATTCTTGATGTAATGTTACCAGTAATTGATGGCTTTGAATTGTCCAAAGAAATTAGAAAGACTTCTGATATTCCATTTTTATTTCTGACAGCAAAAGGACAAAGTATTGACAGAATTTTAGGTTTAAAACTTGGTGCCGATGATTATATCACAAAACCTTGTGAGCCAGAAGAATTGATTTTACGAATCAAAAATATTCTGAAAAGACAACAGAATTCTACAAAGGCAATCATTAAACTCGGCAATTATTCTTTCATCCCGTCACAGTTTCAGTTGCTTTTCAATGATGAAACGACTCAGTTGACCGAGAAAGAATCCGAGTTGTTGCTTTTACTTTCTAAAAACAACCAGAAAATCATTAACAGAAAAGAAATCCTTGAAACACTTTGGGGCGAAAACGATTACTTTCTTGGCCGGAGTCTGGATGTTTTTATGACCAGATTGCGCAAATATTTTCAGAAAGATGAAAGGATCAGATTCGATTCTGTTCGCGGCATCGGTTTCAAAGTCGAATTTCCTGAATAACTAAATTCATTTTTTATAAATTCAATTTATTGCTGATTTTGCGTAAATCATAAAATTTCATTAAAAATTCGAAATTAATAATAAGTTATATTCTGTTTAAATATAAATTTCTATATTAGCGCCCCCGATATCGATAGGGGTTGTTACAAAAAAATTATTCTGTTTTAGATGACCAAAAAAGGCCAAATAGTTGAAATACCTGCAAGTTCTCCAATTTATAGTAGAGAATTGCCAGGATTTCATTCAAAGAAAGATGAACTCATCTGGAGATCCCGGGAAAAAGAGTACTCGTTGTTTGATGGTTTTCTGGTCGGAGAACATCAGGGAGTAGAAAATTTCAAGATCGGACAACGAAAAGGAATCAATGTAGGTGGAAAAAAAGAGCCTTTGTATGTCATCTGGATCGATGTAAAAGAAAACATGCTTTTTGTAGGCGCAGGAGACTCACATCCGGGCCTATCGATAGCTACCATTCGTCTTGGCGAAAATTTAAAATTAAATGATATCAGTTTTTCGAAAGAAGAATTAGAAAAAGGGATTGATGTGAAAATTTCAACATCAATAAATGAAGATGATCTTTCAGCTAAACTTTACGGATTTGATGAAAGTTTTTTCCTGGAATTTGAAAATAAAGTCTCAGTAACTGTTGAGGATAACCCGTTCGATATCATTTATCAAAATAGAATTATAAAGAGTTATTAAAAAATAATTAAATATTTACTTATGAAATTAAAGATTTCCTTTTTTGCAAGTATTATTTCGTTGGTTGGTTTTGCACAGTCGGCTCCATCTTACTATTCAGGAGTTAACTTCAACAAAACTAAAAACGAATTAAAGAGTGAACTTGCAACTTTAATCACAACAACACACACCAAAACCATTTCTTACAGCGAATTGCAAACGCTTTTGAAAAGTAGTGATGTTGACCCACAAAACCCCTCAAATCTATTGTTGATTTACGGTTCTCAAGCTTCCGGAACACACCAGAGAAGCCGTGCTATCAATGGTTCTTGGAATCGTGAGCACGTTTATGCAAAATCCAAAGGAACACCTAACTTGGGAACTTCTGGTCCTGGAGCAGATGGTCACCACCTTCGTCCCGCAGACAATACTTTGAACAGTACAAGAGGAAGTTTGTTATTTGATGACGGAACTGGAGCTACAGCTTACAAAACTAGCCGTGGTGGATGGTATCCGGGTGAAGAGTGGAAAGGTGATGTAGCGAGAATTCTAATGTATATGTATGTAAGATATAACACAAGATGTTTGCCTTTGAATATCACAATGAATCCGGCGACATACTCTTCAGACTTTCCGGATATCCTTTTGAAATGGAATGTTGAAGACCCGGTTTCTGACTTCGAAAGACAAAGAAACAATGTGGTGGCTAACACGCAAAAGAACAGAAACCCGTTCATCGATAACCCATATTTGGCAACTGTTATTTGGGGTGGGCCTGCGGCTCAGAATACTTGGCCGGATACTTTCAATGGCGGAAGTACTACTGATACAGAGGCACCAACTGTACCAACAAATCTTAGTGTTACAGGAACTACTTCTTCTAGCATTTCATTATCCTGGACAGCTTCTACCGATAATGTTGGGGTTAGCGGATATGATATCTATGCGAACAATACATATAAAACTACGGTTACTACAACGAGCGGAACAGTCTCAGGACTTGATTCTTCTACAACTTATATTTTGTATGTCGTAGCAAAAGATGCGGCAGGTAATAAATCTAACAATAGTGATACAGTAGAGAGCACAACATCAGGACACGGAAATCCAGGTGAGCCAGAGACAACTTGTGGAACTGAGGATTTTGAAACTATACCAGCTACTAACTCATCTTACCTTGATAGACAATGGGTTAATAAAGGCATTACATGGACTGCCACTTATGCCAGAACAGATAAACAAATTCATATCGATGGCGATAACAACAGAGCGATCTGTTTGAGAAAAGGTTCGTTGAAATCTTCTACAATCTCTGGAGGTGTTGGTTCATTGACGGTTAAAACCTATCTGCCTTTCAGTGATTCGGATGGTAATTATACTTTGAAGATCAATGGAGTGGTGAAGGGCCAGATTCCTTATTCCAAAACGGCCAAGACTTATACGATCAATGATATCAACGTAGATGGCAATGTAGTGATCGAGCTAGTAGATGACACAACAAGCAACAGGGTATCTTTTGATAACTTATCTTGGACTTGTTATGCGAAAATGGCAGTTGAAGAATCAGCTTCTAAAAACCAAAAACTGACTGTTTATCCAAACCCTGTTAAGAACAGCGAATTGTTCATCAGTGGAATTTCTAAGAACGAAACAGTTCAGATTTACACTGCCAATGGACAATTGGTTCAGACGATCAATAATGTTAACAACAACGAAAAGATCAGCTTGAAAAAGCTTTCTAAAGGTGTTTATTTTGTGAAAACAAAATCTAGCAGCACAAAAGTAATTGTTGATTGATCAATTTCAAATCATAATAAAAAGGTCAGGAGTTTTTTCTTCTGACCTTTTTTATTTTCAAAATTAAGTTTCAGTAAACTCTTACGATCTACTGTCAAATATCATTTGGTATCCGGGACTAATGTTTTATTTTTGTTGTATTGAAAGCTTTAATTTCCTTATTCATCATTTTCATAATTGCATTACGACCGGTAATGCCGTTGATTGATTATACCGTGAATTACAATTACATCACCAAAAATCTTTGCGAAAACAGAGCAAAAAAAGAAATGAACTGTAAAGGAAAATGTTACTTGGTCAAAGAACTTTCCAAATCTTCTCAGAACTCTGCAAAACAAGACCAATTAAAACTTTCCGTATTCTCAGAATTATTTACTGTAGGGAATATTTTCACAGTTCTGGATAATTTAAATTTCAGCTTGGACAATCAAAAACAGAATTCTTATTTAAGTTCATTCTACAATTTCTCATTAGATTCAAGGATATTCCATCCACCGTTGGCTTAATAACATCTGCGAGCTTTTAACTTTAGTCTTTGCGACTTTAAACAGTTAATAGCTAAAAAATATTTGCGCCTTTGCGTTTAAAATTTATCATTAAATCAACTTCAAAAAATGAAATTCAATATTTTGATGATACTGCTTTCGGTGTCTGCACTATCTTGTGCACAGGAAACACCCAAAGTAAAACAGGTTTCCAAGATGAAACCCAAGACCGACCTCAAGGGAGTAAAGGTCGTGAATGCCGATGACCCGATCTGTCATATGAAAACAGTCGAATTCCTGAAAGATACTGTCATTTACAAAGGCAAAACTTACGGCTTTTGCAGTGACCATTGCAAAAAAGAATTCAGGAAAAATCCAACCAAATACGCCCTGAAATGACAAATAGAAAGAAACAGAAGTCTTTCCAAAAAAGCAAACTGATTCTGCCCATTGTCATTTTTGCGGTATTATTTTTGGTCATAGGAATTGGGATGAGCTACTTCAGGAAAAGTCTTTATACGGTAATGAAAGTCCCGGAATTTGCGCTCACAGACCAGAATTCTAAAAAGGTTACCGATAAGGATATGCTGGGGAAGGTTTATCTCGTAGAGTTCTTTTACAGCCGTTGTCCCACGATCTGTCCCGTGATGAATTCGAATATGAAATATATCGATGAGCAAATTAATAGTCCGGATTTCGGGATCATCTCCATCAGTATAGACCCGACAAACGATACGCCGGAAGTGCTGAAAAATCACGCCAAAATGATTGGTGCAACCTCACCCAATTGGCATTTTCTATCGGGAAACCGAGATTATATCGGTAACTTAGCGGATAAGTTCGATATCTATGTAGGGGACAAGGAAGATGATGCGGAGAGTCTCAACCACAGCGGGATGATCGCTTTGGTGGACAAAGAAGGCAATCTGCGTTGCAGGTTCGATGAGAACAATATGCCGGTTCTTTATTATTCAGGTTTGAATTATGAAGATGAAGCTGGAACAAAAACCAGTCTGCGAGGAAAGTACCATCCGGACAGGGAAAAATTGATAGAAGATATCAGAAAATTATTAAAATAATAAATGTCTAATTACTAAAAAAAGTTATTATGAAATCGCCAAGACTTTCTCTAATATTAAATAACATTGAAGTTTTGGCGATAACATATGACAAATAAAAATAAATTAAATTTATTCATATGAAAATCAAGAAAATATTTCTAGCAAGTGCTATATCTGCAGCGACTTTTGCAGCAGCACAATTCAAGCAAACGCCACTTCCGTATGCTTACAATGCTTTGGAAGGTTCTGTCGATGCGCAGACAATGGAAATCCATTATTCAAAGCACGCGGCGGCTTATGTTTCTAATCTTAATAAGGCTATCGCTGGAACTCCACTAGAAAAAGAAAGTTTGGAAAAGATCCTTTCCCACGTTTCCAAAGAAAGCCCTGCGGTTAGAAACAACGCTGGTGGACACTACAACCACGAGTTGTTCTGGACGGTTTTAACGCCTGAGAAAAACACACAGCCTTCTGCTAAATTAGCAAAGGCGATCAACGATTCCTTCGGAAGTCTGGATGCGTTGAAAGAGAAACTGAGCAAAGCCGGCGCAGACCGTTTCGGTTCGGGTTGGGCTTGGTTGGTTGTGACGGCGGATAAAAAATTGGCTGTTACATCTACTGGTAATCAGGATAATCCTTTGATGGATATTGCTGAGGTCAAAGGAACGCCAATCTTCGGGATTGATGTTTGGGAGCACGCTTATTACCTTAAATATCAGAACAAAAGAGCAGATTATTTGGCAGCCCTTTGGAACGTCACCAACTGGAAAGAGATCAGCAGAAGATACGAGGAAGCTATTAAATAACAACCTCGATATATCAAAAAAAGCACAGCTTGTCTGTGCTTTTTAAAATCCTTAAAACTGACTTTTGAAATTAATCTTTAACCTGTTACTCGTCTTTTATTTGGTGCTCAAACCGGTGTTGCCATTGGTGGAGTATGTGGTTAACTATGATTATATTTCAGAGGTTTTGTGTATCAACAAGAAAAAGCCGGAACTGCATTGCAACGGCAAATGTTACCTCGGAAAAGAGCTTGCAAAAAACAGCTCGGAAGATTCCAAATCCAAAAGTCCGACACAGAAGATCATCGACTATTACATTCCGGTTGATATTTCTGCGGTCAAAACAGTAGGGCAGAGATTCTTTACCAGCCTTATTTTCACACATACCACAGATTATTCTTATCTGTTCCTGAAACACGTTTTCAGACCTCCCATTATTTAGATTTTCAATTTATTATTAGGGCGATTCCCTCTCCGACGCTAAAGCAACCCTCGGGTCGGGCTATCCACTCATACTCCTCGGTCAACGGCTCCGCTTCGCTCCGCCGCTGCCCTGTGGGGTAACCGCTGCTTTCCCTATCGCAGCAGAGCACAAAACACGTATTTCAGCAAAAAAATAACCGTCTTTTTAAATTAAAGACAGCAGAGAATTATTAGTATTTGACGAAGTCAAACCTTGCGCCTTAAAACAAAGAATCGCTCAAAAAGCCTTTATGCCTTTGCGTTGAAAAAAATCTTAAACGAAAAGAACAGCTCAAAAAAAATATTTGACGAAGTCAAACCTTAGTATCTTACAAACTAAGAATCGCTCAAAACCTTTTGTGCCTTTGTGTTCAAAAATTACACAATTAACAGTTAAACGATTTAACAAATCAACAGTTTAACAACATAACATCTAGACAAATGAAAATTTATAAACTCTTATCACTACTATTCATCACAATAATAACTCTTTCATCCTGTAGTAACAGCGCTGATGAAGATATTCAGGACGACGCAACTGGAAATCTTCAACTCAAGTTTGAGAACGGTTTCAACAACCTTGGCGATATCGTTCTCAACCAGACCACACAAACTTCGGTCAACGGACAGAAACACCAGTTCTCAATCCTAAAATATATCATTAGCAATATCTCATTGATTGATGAAAATGGAGCCGAATTCAAATACAATTATAATAACCCCGACAAAGGCGCTTTCATCATCAACCAAGAAGAAGCCAAAGGAGGGATCGTCTATGTCAATCTTACCGAAATCCCAAAAGGCAACTACAAGAAAATCAAATTGGGTTTAGGTGTTAGTCCAACAGCTTATCTTATTGGCCAGGGTGGGCAAGGCCTGTTCTGGGAAAAGGCCAAGCAGGAAGGGATGGCCTGGTCGTGGGCTGCCGGCTACATCTTTACAAAACTGGAAGGTAAGTATGGAACATCATCTCCTGACACAGAGTTTATGAACCATTGCGGAAATATGGGTGACACGACGGCCAACGGTACGGCAGATCTATATAGAGAAGTAGTTTTAGATTTACCGACTACAGCGAGAGTGCATAAGGATATTACACCTTCTGTACATATCTTGGCAGACTTTAATCAATACCTGAGCGGAAATAAGGCATTGACTTTAGATACCAATAACAATATGGCGATGGGAAGCAGTCAGCATCTGGTGGATGTCAGCAACAATCTCATCAATATGTTCAAAGTCGACCACGTTCATAATGATTAATTCAATTCAACAATTCCAGAGGGAACGATTTTGTTCTCTTTGGATTTTATTCATTGTGCTTTGTGGGATATCTTGCTCCGATGAATATGAAGGCGAAGTTTTTGAAGAAGACAAGGTTTACAATCTGGAAATTCCGATTAATTTTCCAGCATTGGCATTTGATACCGATAAAAATCACTTAACCGTGAATGGAGTGGCCTTGGGTAAGAAATTATTCTATGAAGGTAAATTGTCGCGTAACAATACCATTTCTTGTGGATTCTGTCATATTCAGGAGTATGCGTTCACACACCACGGGCATCCTGTGAGCCACGGTATTGATGATAAATTGGGAATCCGCAACGCACCGGCAATCCAGAATATGGCATTTCTTAAAAACTATACTTGGGATGGCGTGAGCCATAACCTGGATGAACGTTCTCTGGTTCCGATTACCACCGATTTTGAAATGGACAGTTCTCTGCCCGAAGTCGTTTCAAAACTGAATGCAGATGCCAATTACAAGAAGCTATTCAAAGCAGCTTATGGCGATGAGAATATTACAGGTGAAAGAGTGTTGAAAGCTTTATCTCAGTTTATGGTCACAATGATTTCCGCCGATTCCAAATACGACAGAATGAAAAAAGGTACAGCAACATTCACCAATGAAGAAAAGCAAGGACTGGCATTATTTCAAAGCAAATGTGCGGGTTGTCATTCGGGGGAATTGTTTACGGATGAAAGTTACCGGAATACAGGAATGTATTATAATGCACAGTATGATGATCGTGGAAGATACCACGTAACATTGGACTGGAATGATAACATGAAATTCCGTGTGCCAAGTCTTCGGAATGTAGAATACACCGCACCTTATATGCACGATGGCCGGTTTTATTCTTTGGAAGCGGTTCTCAATTTTTATTCGGATAACGTAGAGAACCAAGCCAATCTGGACCCGCTTCTGAAACAAAACGGACACATCGGTATCCCAATGACCACTTTAGAAAAACAATACATCATCGCTTTCCTGAAAACCCTCAGCGACCAGCAATTTATTACCAATAAACAATTTGCAGAATAGCGACAGTCACTGTCATTGCGAACAAAGTGAAGCAATCTCAATAATAATTATCTCGCAGATCAAACAGGTCAAGGAGATTTAATGATCTGCAAAATCGAAACGATCTGCGAGAAATATCAATTTTATCTAAGCAAGCGCCTTTGTGAACCTTAATAACATTTTAAATAAAAACTTAGTGCGCTTTGTGTTCACAATCAATAAAAACTTTTGTGCCTTTATGGTTCAAACAAACCCTCAACAAATGAAAAAATCAATACTATTCCTGATACTTTTTATCCTGTCTCAGCAAATAAAAGCCAATAGAGACAGCCTCTATATCCCTCAATATCAAAACCGGTTACAGTCTTTATCCAGATACGAAGAATTCTTCTGCGATGCCTGCGGTTGTGCTGCCGGCAACGGTTCTTCCGGCTTTGAGTCGTTGCTCAATCCCCAGTTCGTCGGAGTCAAATACTTCGCACAGCATTATAGGGCCAAAGAAAACCTGTTCATGCAGGATCTGACGCAGGACCAGTATTTCAATACCATTCAGATCTGGGGTAAGGTTCCTGTGACCCAGAAATTGAGTATCTATGGAAGCCTTCCGTTTCAGTTTCATGAGAAGAAAACCTTACAGGGCGATATCAATATCAGCGGAATAGGGGATGCCAGCGTAATGGGGATTTACGAAATCCTTAGATCCAAAAGCGATTACCATCAGCTGAATGGCGGTATTGGTATGAAGATTCCGTTGGGGAAATTTGATGAGAAAGGCATTACGGGAGTTAATCCGGGTTTCCAGTTGGGGACAGGGAGTTGGGATTACCAGTTGGCATTGAGTTACAAATTTCAGAAAAACCTCTTTGCATTAATGCTGAATACCGATTATACCATCAAGACCGAAAACAGGAAACACTACCGCTTCGGTAACCAGTGGAACTATGTGGCAACAGGGTTTTACCGACTTTGGCGCAATGAGGATAGCATTTTTTCAGGGAAGCTTGGATTACAGGGTGAAGTTTATGATCGGAACAGGCAGTTCGGCGAAGTGATGCCCAGGACTGCTGGCAGTGCCTTGTATGGTAAACTGGGATTTGAGATATCTTACAAGAAGTTCAGTCTTGGCAGTGAGCTGATGTTACCTGCTTATGCGCAATTGGCGGGCGGCGATATCGAAGCCAGATCCAGATTCAGCTTGTTTGTGAACTTTGGGATATAAGGCTGAATGGATGGTTATTATAGAGAAGTTTTTAACCGTCACTTCGAGTGATTCGTTCTTAAGCGAATTGTATTGGAAATTTTTGGATTAGGTGTATAATTGGGGTTCTCGATACATTTTCTTCGCTTTGCTACGAAAACACTCGAACTAACGTCTTATTTGGTTATTTGAATATAATATCGTCACTTCGAGTGATTCGTCATTAGACGAATTATATCGAGGAGCTTGTACTATTTAAACTTTTTTTTAGCAAGATTGGGCAAATCTTCGAAACGACCTTCTATCAAAGCTAGCTTCTTTGCCTGTGACCATTTTTTAATCTTCTTTTCAAAAACAATGGCTAACTCTATATCCATAAATTGAAAAAAATAAACTAATTGCACAGGCCTTCTGCTAAATGTATAAGAACCAAAGTGTTTACCATCTTGGTGTTCATCAAGCCGTTTATAGACATTTTCTGTAACTCCTGTGTAATAAGTGCCGTCGGAACATTCTAAAATATAGACATAAGATAAAAGCATGATTATAAGATCTTATTAAATATAAGAAATAATTGATGTTCTCAATATTTTTTTTAAACCTATTTGGATTTAGAACTGTTGAGCTCTCGTCAGTTCGAGTGATTTTTCGGAGCAGGGGCGGAGAAAAATTGTATCGAGAACCGTTTGTATTTATAAGACGAGGTTCTCGATATGCTCCACTTCATTCCGCTACTCGAACTGACGAGCGGACAGGTTTTTACTTCTAATTAAATATTTAATTTCTGCTACTTGATAAAAAATAGTGTAAAATGGTAAAATTTTATTTAATTATAGAATATAATCAATATTATTTTCGTTTTATAAGTAATTTATATTATTTTCCTAAAAACTAAAATGATGAAAACAAATTTCTATTCCTCCGATCCGGGTGAGGACCTATCTATTATTTTGCTGTATGAGATCCTCAACCGTCTGGACAACTTTGGGACCAAAAGCCAATCCAAAGATCTGTTGGACAGTGCTGACCTCAAACAGATCTACAACCTGAGCGACAGCTCTATCTACCGTTTGAGGCGAAACAAAAAGATAAAATATATCAAGCTGGGTGGTAAATATTATTATTCCCGTAGGTCGATAGAAGACCTGCTGAAATAGAACTACATAAACATTATCAGTTAAAGCAATAGTGCCTACAGAAGAGAGGGATATATTTTCCAGATCAACAAACACCATTTTCCATAAATGATCTCAGTTCGGGATAAGATGTGATATTAAATTCTAATACTTTGATCATTATGCCTTATCCCAATTTTGGTTAAATATATAGCATCTTGGGCAGACCCGAATACCCCCAAAGCACCACCATCCGTCCAACTTCTTTGCATTAAAAAACCTGCAAGATACTCTAGATCTGCGAGAAGTTTTTCTCAAAATCAAAACTGTCATCCTGAGCGGAGTCGAAGGATATCAAAACCTCAACAACTAAAAAGAACATGTTTCAACTTCCATTCATGTTTTCTTCGATAATCCTTCGGGTCTTCTTCGGAAAAAACATCTTTTTTCCGAAGAAGACCCGAAGAAACCTCGAAGCCTTTCCGAAGAAATGCAGCAGATACCCGGTCAAAATCAATCAAAACCGGTCAAAACCTGTCAGGGGTATACAGAGTGATATTTTCTGCTATACCTTCGTGTCATTAAACATTAAAAACCAAATGTTATGGCAACAATCAACAAAGGGATCCTAGGCGGATTCTCAGGAAAAGTAGGAACAGTAGTAGGCGCTAACTGGCGGGGCAAGGACATCATCAGGAGCCGTCCCAAAGTGACCCAGAGGCTTCCATCAGAAAAACAGGCTATGCAGCAGCTCAGGTTCAAATTGGTCATCACCTTCCTTCAGCCGCTCAAAACCATCCAGTCACGGTATTTTGGCTCGTCGAGTGGTGTGAGGTCCAGGGTGAATATGGCGGTGTCCTATACCATCAATGAGGCGGTTGAGGTACAGAAAGATGTTCCGGAGCTGATCTACAACAAGGTGCTCATTACCAAAGGTGACCTTACAGGGTTTCAGAATGCGGTACTGACTACACAGGCAGGTGGCGTGCTGCATCTGGATTGGGAGGACAACAGTACCCAGGGGAATGCTGCTCCGTCAGACCAGGTCAGTATCGTTTGCTACTGTGCGGAGCTGAAGAATTTTGAGATCTTTGAGGGCATTGTAATGCGCTCCGACCTGATGGCAGATGTCACGCTCCCGAACTACTGCATCGGCAAAACGATGGAGGCCTATGCTTTTCTCAACAACGAGAAGCAGACCTCGGCATCCACCAGTTTCTATCTGGGACAACACCAGGTTATCTAAACGATCGATCCACTCGCTAGAGTGGATCTTTCTTTATGGAGCATATATGAAGCTGCGTTCGGGATAAGTAATATTTTAAATAATTGTTTTTCAGAAATTTAATTATTTTATCGCAAAGGAAAACAAGCAATATTTACTTTCTGAAACGTTTTTAAGCTGTACAATGCCACTTCATTTGTCAAAGTAATGCAAAACGATGTTTACTTTGATAAGTTTTACGTCTTGGTTTATCTTATATTTTGAATCAGGTAGTTAATTCTTTGTGCGGCTTTGCGTTTTAAAGATCCCTATTCCGGATTAATATTATATAATTTGATTTTTTAATGAATGGATATAATATAATACAAAGCCCCGATCAGTTTTTTTATTAGTGTATATTTTATTAAGAAATAAAAATTTACGAATAAATCAAAATATTACATAGTAAAATCCGTTATCGAAGATAAAAACTATAAAATTTTAATAAAAAAATATATAATACGTCAAGTTTTGTCGTTTTTAAAATTTATTTTTGC
The DNA here is from genome assembly GCF_900102265.1 of Epilithonimonas hungarica. Taxonomy (GTDB): domain Bacteria; phylum Bacteroidota; class Bacteroidia; order Flavobacteriales; family Weeksellaceae; genus Epilithonimonas; species Epilithonimonas hungarica. The sequence continues at coordinate 1,595,709 of NZ_FNBH01000001.1, forward strand.
AAAAAGATCAAAGAAAATAGATCAGATAGATCGTATAACTATTTTTAATCAATAAAAACTCATAACATGAAAAGACTCAGCATCGGCGTGGGCATTCTTGTCCTGTGCCATGTCCATGCCCATGCCCAAAAGGTGAGCTGGCAAAAGAACATAGATTCCAATACTCAGGATTTCCTTTCCGGGCTTGCTGTCACGATAGACGGACAGTATTTGGTATCCGGATCTTCCATCCAAAAGGATCAGAACCCAGGCTCCAATCAAAACAATGGTTACGATTATCATATCCTAAAACTTGACCAACAAGGTCAAAAGGTCTGGGAGAGGTATTTCTCGGGGAATCGTCATGACTACCTCAGTTCCACCATTTCCACTCAGGAAGGTGGTTTTCTGTTGGCAGGCACCTCGTATTCCTCATCGGCCCTGGACAAGAAGGACAAAGGCAATGGCTCTTCTGATATTTGGGTGATCAAGATTGATGAGAACGGGGAAGAAGAATGGCAGAAGACGATAGGAACACGATATAATGAAGAAGCCAGAAGTGTTACCCAGACAACAGACCAAGGGTATATTGTGGCAGGTTCAACCAACCATCCCAAATTAGGCTACGGTTCTAAAGATGTCCTCATCACAAAATTGGATCAGAAAGGAAAAATCATCAGCCAATTAATATTCGGGGGTAATGGCTTGGATGAAGTCGAGAAAGTGATTCCTACGAAAGATGGCGGAGCTTTGTTAGGTATCTACTCAAGAAGTGGAATGTATGAAGGTCAAACCAGATCAAAGATTAATTCTAAAGATCTAAATCCAATATCCTCACAAAACAATCATTCTGAATCATCCGTAAACAATTCTACTAGCAATACTAATACTTCAGCATCAAATCCTCAATATTCTGAATCGTATGATATTACTTTCTATGGTAAGAAAGAACAGAATTATGGAGAAGGGGATTATTGGATCGTGAAATTGGACAAGAATATGAATGTCCAGTGGGAAAAGAACTTTGGAGGGAGTGAAGATGATCATGTCAGAACTATGGCACTAACAGATTCAGGTTACATTATCGGTGGCGAAAGTAGATCACAGACTTCGGGAAATAAGAGAGCTAAGTTGGAAGAAGGAACTGATCTTTGGGTTTTGGCTTTGGATGAAGACGGCAATGAACAATGGCAGCAGTCTTACAATTTCAGGAACAGGGATGTGCTGATGTCATTGAATGAGATAAAGGGACAGAGAGAAAAGAACCAGGACGGGACGAAAGGATTCCTCATCGGCGGTTTCACGCAGTCGGAAGGCAAGGTGGAGAAGAACGATGAGACGTTCTGGATGCTGTACATCGACAGAAATGGCAAGGAGGTGTGGAGGAAGTATGTGGAAGGGAAGGACAAGAAGAAAGAAGAGAGACTGACGAGTGCAATACTGAACAGGGACGGCTCGTACATATTGGCAGGGACAAGTGCAGAGGAGCTGGGCAAAGAGAACTGGAAGGTGGTGAAACTGCTGGACGGTGATGTGGAGGACCTGATGGAGAACAAGGATATCCGGATCTACCCGAATCCTGTGAAGGACTATGCCTATGTGGAGATAGGATTGGACTTCAATGAAGCCGAAATCTATCTGTATGATATGACAGGTAAGGTTATACAGAAGTTACAAACAAAGAATAAGGTAACGAAAGTGGATACCTCAAGATTACCACAGGGTGTTTATATCATCAAGGCGAGTATCCCGACCCAGAAAGACAAAAAACTAACTACTAAGATCGTGAAAGAATAAAACACAAACTATGAGAAAAAGATTACAATTATTATTTATTTTATTGGCAGGTATATCCTACAAAGCACAGGATAATACTCTGGCTGCTTCTGTCAATTCTCCAGCCGCCTATCAGACGGGCGTACCGGATATATCATTTCCTTTAGTAAGTCTTCCGGCCACCAAGGATATGACCATTAATTTTGGACTCGCCTATAATGCCAATGCTTACAGGAAAGGTAGCTACTCTGGATTGATTGCAAAGAACTGGGCGCTGACGGGTAGTAATTTTACCATCACAAGAGCTGTTAAAAATAGTTACCCAGACGAAATAGAGACCAATGATTATTGGGATGATATCTATTATTATAATGTCAATGGTGAACAGGGCAGTTTCAAATTCGAAAAACATGGAGTCTATCCAAATGATACATATAAGATCATAAAATTGACCCCCAGTAATATCATTATCGAATCAGAAAGGATAGCAATCACTTGGGCTGGCGATAGAAGAGTTGTAAAGTCCTTTACAGTAAAAGATAGTAAAGGATATAAATATTATTTTACAGAATATGATGAAAGTAAATTTACATATAGTAATGGGACTGGTACGTCACCTACCATGAAGCTTAGAAATACTTTCTATGTCACAAGGGTGGAGGATGCCTTAAATAGAACTGTGGCCACGTTCAACAACACAAAATATGCCAACGATAAAAATGATACTTGGAGTTATTTACCAACAACAGTCACCACGGCTTATGGAAGTGTTAATTTTGGGCATGGGGATAGTGATTCTCAAGGACTGGATTTCCCGATTCAAGACCGTTACTTTATAGACAGTGTTATTTTGAAGGATCATAAGGGAAATTTTGTTTCTAAAAGTAAGTTGGATATACATTCTAATCATATTGATGATGAAGAAACTGATTTTGGTATTAGCGATATATGGTATAGGGATATTAGCGGAATAGAAAAGATGGATAAAAATAATGTTGTCTTGGATAAGATTGGTTTTGGGACTAAAATTTATACAAATGACCCATATGGTATAAGTGGTGCAGTAGATCGGGACAAAGAGTTATTAAGCAAGATCAGCTTTTCATCAGGACAAAAGATCGAATATAATTTTGGGTTTAACAAAGTAAAGAATCCAGTAGATTATAATAATCCCTCCAACTTGCCTTATTTACAAAGCCCAGGCGTGTTTATCAATGGAATACATGAATATACAACTAAGGTCGAACATAATATAGACACTAAAAATCAGACAAAATATTATTTGGATGCATCCAAATTTACATATGCGGAAACAATGATTTTTGTAAGTTTTTCGCGAGGTGAGTGGTATCCCAATGATACTACACAAAACCCTACTTTAGGGGAAGATCTCCCGCTACAATTTGAATACAGGTTAGTAGATGCTCTTACGGGGAAAATTTTGTCCCCTCTAATCGGCAAAACTGATAATTATATCATAATACCTTCCCATAATCTATATTTGGAAGTTTATGGTTCTGGTGGAAAGGGGACCTTTGATGTTATGGAAAAAACTTTAAAAGCGCCTCCTTATGAAACTTACATTAAAGTGGGGCTTCCTGTGCTGGAAAGTACGAAATTCTATGATATTGCTGAAAATAGTATCCCTTATAATAATGATGCTCTTAATACTTATGACCTCAAAAAAACAATTACTTATGATTATACTTTATTTGATGGTTCGGGATTATCGAGTGGTGTACCAGTTGAGGACCAGGAAGATGTCTTCATTTATAAAAACTTCAAAGTGACAGAGAGTGATAAGCCAGGATATGCCAAATATTATTATAAATCAGCAGGAGACTATCCCATTACTATGTTCAATAACATCGATGTACAAACCAATTTCAATCTGGTCAAAAATGGGCTGTTGGATAAAAAAGAGGTGTATGGGGCAGATAATATCAAAACGCATGAAACGATCTATGATTATACCTTTCCGCCATTTGATGAGACCAAACTCTATTTGTACGAGAACCCTAATGGAACGGTAAAATACTACATGGATTCTTTCTTCGATAAGATCACGACGACAGATATCACATACGATTCCAATAGTAATTCCTTGACGGATATCTCGGAGAAGAGTTTCAACCAGGCGAACAACAATTTGAT
>NZ_FNBH01000005.1 GCF_900102265.1 Epilithonimonas hungarica
GTTCTGTTCGCTTCCCCGGGACATCTAATTCTGTCATCTTGTCCCGATTTGCGAGTGCAAAAGTAGAAAATTATTTTTTAATGACCAAATGTTTTTGAAGAAAATCTTAAAGTTTTTTTTAAGTGACCTTAACCCCTTCTCAAACCCCCGGTCCCGCTCCTGCGCTCCCCTTCTCTCGATAAGGGAATGCAAAGATAGCTATTTTTTCCGACCCGGCAAGTTATTCTGGAAATATTTATAGTCGACCCGAAGGCACACAACCAAAAATCCCAACCAGATATCATAACCCCCTCCTGCGCTGCCAATTCTCTCGTTTTGGTTCTGCAAATGTATGTTGAAATATAAACTACTTCCAAATTGAATTAACAATTAGTTTACAATTGTGTAAAACTTAATTAACTAAATTATTATTTAACAGTGACTTATAAAAACAACAAAGTTATCCACATTATGTTAAATAAGCTTTGACAATAAATTAAATGTATTAATTCAAATTTAAAATATATAACTAAAGGTTATATTAATCTTAAACAGTATAATTGAATCTAAAAAGAAAGGTTAATTAAACTTCAAATATGAAAGAATGGAACGCACAACATATTATAAGTGAAAAAGGAATATAAACTATTATTCAGAATTGGCTAGAAAAGAATTATAATTCATCTTAAAAAAATAGGAGATCATTTCAAAGGGATAAAATTAGTTTACATCATTATAATTATAAGTACTACACTTATTATATATTGTATATAACTTTATATGATAATTCTATGGGAGTGTCTTTGGCTTTTGAACATACACGTTTTACATATTTTAATTGATTGTTACAATCTTTATTTAGGTTCTAAATAAGTATCTTTGCAAAAATTTTTTAGAAATAATGGATAAATTCCAACTTAATACGATTGAAGAAGCTATTGAGGACCTTAAAAATGGAAAAATGGTCATCGTAGTAGACGACGAAGACCGTGAAAACGAAGGAGACCTTCTGGCTGCTGCTGAGCTTACGACGCCCGAGATTGTGAACTTTATGGTGACGCACGCAAGAGGTTTGATTTGTATGCCACTTACCGAAAAAAGATGTGACGAACTTGAACTCCACTCTATGGTAGCTAATTCTACCGACCCAAAAGAAACAGCTTTCACTATTTCTGTGGATCTTCTTGGAAAAGGTGCCACAACCGGAATATCTGCAAGCGACCGTGCAAAAACAATTCAGGCGATTATGGATTCGGAAACCAAGCCCGGCGATTTGATGAGACCTGGACATATTTTTCCACTGCGTGCAAGAGAAGGCGGCGTTCTGAAAAGAGCAGGACATACTGAAGCAGCGATTGATCTGACAAGATTAGCTGGGTTGAAAGAAGGTGGCGTGATCTGCGAGATCCTGAATGAAGACGGAAGTATGTCTAGATTACCAGATCTTTTGAAATTCGGGGAAAAACATGATTTGAAAGTGATTTCGATAGAAGACCTTATTAACTACAGAATGAGGCAGGGCGACCTTGTGGAAAGAATCGAAGAGCGTGACATCAAAACGCATTACGGTGATTTCAAATTCTACGTTTTTGAAGAGAAACCAACTGAACAAATCCATTATGCCCTTACCAAAGGAACTTGGTCTGCGGATGAAGCTGTGCTTGTAAGAGTCCAATCAACGGGAACTTATTTTGATGTTTTCAGCAGATTGTCCAATGGTGAACATCCGTTGATGCAACAAATCACTGACCTTATCAACAAAGAAGGAAAAGGTGCAGTTGTATTCATCAACAATGTTTCTAACAAAGAAAATACGTTGAGCAGAATTAAACATTTCCTGAATTTCCAGGACGGAACTAGCGAACAGCCAACAATTGCTCCTAATTTCCGCGACTATGGAATCGGAACTCAGATCTTGAAAGACCTTGGAATTAACAAATTTAAAGTAATTACCCAGAATCCTAATATCAAACCGATTCTTTCCGGTTATGACGTGGAAGTGACTGAGATGATTTGTTTGAAATAGATTTAAAGATGATAGAGAAAAGATAAAAGACTTTTCTTTTTATACAAAAGCGCTCCAATTGGAACGCTTTTTTGTTTTCTCGATTCTAAAAATCTTAATTCGGCCAAGCATTGTTCTTAGGATTAATATCCGGAACAATAGATTGCGGATCAAGTTTTACTTGAGTTACTTCTTTGGTCGAATCGATTTGGAAAGTCCATTCTGTATTACGTTTCCAAACCTCAACAGGTAATTTCACAGTTTGCGTGGTTCCATCTTTGAAAGTTACTAAGACAGTTGTCGGCATTGGTAATTGTCCAATATTTTCAACCGTGATCTGTGCTCCGTTTTTGAAATCGCCATTCACAGGTTTTACAACTTTTACAGCCTGGTCTACCTTCCATTTATTCATAAACCAGCCTCTCCAGAACCAGTTCAGTTCTTCGCCAGAAACATTTTCCATTGTATGGAAGAAATCCCAAGGTGTCGGATGCTTGAATGCCCATCTATGAACGTAAGTTTTGAATGCTTTATCAAATTTCTCAGGCCCAAGAATAGTTTCTCTCAAAATTCCCAATCCTACTCCGGGTTTGAAATAAGCCAAAACGCCGATGCTTTTTTCCTTCATATTATCCGGACCAACCATAATCTGCTCAAAGTTATCACTCTGAACGAATGGCCCAATTTTGCTGATATCCTGCTTATGGTAATACTCACCTTTGTTGAAAGCTTCCGTCGATAACTCATTGATAAACGTATTAAAACCCTCATCCATCCAGGCAAAAACTCTTTCGTTGGAACCGACAATCATCGGGAACCAAGTGTGTCCAAACTCATGATCCGTCACTCCCCAAAGATCGGCACCTTTTGAATTTCTATGGCAGAATACAATTCCGGGGTATTCCATTCCTCCTTCGTTTCCGGCAACGTTGGTTGCGGCCGGGTAAGGATATTCAAACCATTTCCCCGAATAATGTTCGATAGCAGCTTTTGTATATTCGGTGGAGCGTCCCCAAGCTTTATCACCAGCGCTTTCTACAGGATAAGCCGAGATTGCTAAAGATTTTTTACCGCTTGGAAGATTGATTCTGGCAGCATCGATAATGAAAGCCGCCGATGAAGCCCAGGCAAAATCTCTCGCTTTTTCTATTTTGAATTTCCAGGTTTTTGTTCCCGAGTTACTTCCTTTACCTAATTCAGATTCCGTATGAATCATCACAGTTTTGTCACTTTTTCTAGCTTCATTCCAACGATTGATCTCTTCTTTGGAATAAACTTCTTTTTCGTTCAGTAACTCTCCCGAAGCTACAACGTAATGATTAGCCGGAACGGTAATATTTGCTGATAAAGTCCCGTATTCCAAATAAAACTCCGAAGCTCCTAAATATGGCAACGTGTTCCAACCCATTACATCATCATACACACACATTCTTGGATACCATTGTGCCAATGTGAATATTTTTCCGTTTTTGGTGTCTTCAACTCCCATTCTGTCCGAGCCATACTTTGGAGAAACAAAAGAATATTCGATTTTCAATTTTGCAACGCCACCGTTTGCTTTCAAATCACTTGGAAGGTCAATCTGCATTCTGGTATCGCTAATCGTATATTTCACATCTTTTCCTTCATACTTTACAGATTTGATTTTGTAACCGCCGTCAAAAGCTTCTCCCTTCGCACCATTTCTACTGCCTGATAATGGAATCACACCATTTCCTCTAGAATCTTTGGAAAAAAGATTTTGGTCAAGTTGGAGCCACAGAAAACTCAATTGGTCCGGGCTATTATTGGTATAAGCAATCTCGGCTGAACCTGTTAATTCATTGTTTGATTCGTTAAGGCTGACATTCAATTGATAATCGGCCGAGTTCTGCCAATATTTGTGTCCCGGCTGCCCGCTTGCCGAACGGGTCTCAGTTCCGGTCTGAGGATAGAAAAATGGTTTGAAGGCTTCTGTGTAATCATACTTTGGAGATTCCTGAGCGTAAGCATTGCCGACAAAAGCAAATATTGCAACAGCAGAAATCAAATGCGGAAGTTTGAATTTCATTAGAGGAAAGATTTTATTGTTAAATAAAATTAGTCAAAAAATCTTGAAACTTGTTACATTAATAAAAACAAGACTGGATATAGCGTAAAAAAACCAAGCTTGTTATTGATGAACAACAAGCTTGGTTTTTATCTGTGAGAAGCTTCTCATTTTATAATTAAAGCATTAATTCGATTTTTTAGCTTTAATCATAGCTTCCAGCATATCCCACATTTCCTGCGGAATATCTTCCAGCATATTGAATTCACCTGCTCCTTGAAGCCATTCGCCTCCATCAATTGTCACAACTTCCCCATTCATATAAGCCGAATAATCGGAAACCAGATAAGCGGCAAGATTGGCTAATTCCTGATGTTCCCCTACTCTTCTCAATGGTACTTTCTTCTTCATATCGAACTTCTCCTGCAAATCTCCCGGAAGTAATCTGTCCCAAGCTCCTTTTGTAGGAAATGGTCCCGGCGCAATTGCATTGAAACGGATTCCATATTTTGCCCATTCAACTGCAAGGCTTCTCGTCATTGCCAAAACGCCTGCTTTAGCACAAGCAGACGGTACAACATAAGCCGAACCCGTCCAGGCATAGGTTGTCACAATATTAAGAACTGTCCCCGGAACTTTATTATCTATCCAATATTTTCCAACTGAAAGTGTACAGTTCTTAGTCCCCTTCAAAACAATATCTAAAATTGAATCAAAAGCTGAATGTGTCAGTCTTTCGGTTGGTGAAATGAAGTTTCCGGCAGCATTGTTCAAAAGAATATCAATCCTCCCGAATTCTTTCAAGGTGATGTCTTTCACAGCTTCCACTTCGTCCCAATTTCTCACGTCACATGCTACGCAAAGCACTTTTCCGCCAGTCTGCTCTTCCAATTCTTTTGCCGTTCCCTGAAGTTTCTCTAAATTTCTGGAAGTAATGACGACTTTTGCTCCCAGTTCCAAAAAATACTTGGTCATTGCTTTTCCCAGTCCGCTTCCGCCTCCTGTAACGATAGCCACTTTATCTTTTAGTGCACCTTCGCGTAACATTGGTTGTGTATATAGATTCATAATTAAAATTTAAGGATTTGTGTCAGTGGTAAATTTAGATTTTTATTTTGTAAAGAAAATTAACAAAAGCTATGCGCAAAATATAACCGTAAAAAATATAGCATCTTATTTTTGGCTACAACAATCTTTGATTTGGTCACAATGTTCTTCCCATCATTTTTCAACTTTGCATTGTAAATAATTAACAATCAAAAAACAATCAAAATGAGTACAAAAAAAGTATGGTTCGTGACAGGAGCTTCAAAAGGTTTAGGCTTAACTTTAGTCAAAAAATTACTTGCAGAAGGTTATTCTGTGGCAGCAACATCAAGAAACATTGCAGAACTCCAGAAAGTCATCAACGGAGAAAACTCAACATTTCTACCGTTAGAAGTTGATCTAGTTAATGAAAATTCTGTTTCAGAAGCCATTTCAAAAACTGTAGAAAAATTCGGAAGGATTGATGTTGTTGTAAACAATGCTGGCTATGGACAATTGGGAACTTTAGAAGAACTTACAGATGAAGAAAGCCGCCAGAATTTTGACACCAATGTTTTCGGCTCTTTGAATATCATCAGAAAAACAATGCCGTATTTAAGAGAGCAAAAAAGCGGTTTCATCATTAATATTGCTTCAATTGGTGGATTGACGGGAGAATTTGCAGGTTGGGGAATCTACTGTGCAACTAAGTTTGCAGTTGTTGGGTTTACCGAAGCTCTGGCTGCGGAAGTAAAAGAATTCGGAGTGAATGCAACGGTGGTTTATCCCGGATATTTCAGAACTGATTTCCTGACTGGCGGTTCACTCAGAACGCCGAAAACTGAGCTTGAAGAATATACTGTAGCAAGACAGCTTCAAGCGGCACATGAAAAAGACATCAACGGAAATCAACCTGGAAGTCCTGAAAAAGCAGCGGTTGCAATGATAGAATTGACAGAAATGCAGACTCCTCCGGTTCATTTGGTTTTGGGTTCTGATGCTTTCAATATTGCCGGAAATAAATTAAATGCGCTCCAAAATGAAATTTCTGATTTCAAAACATTGAGTACATCTACAGATTATTAACTTTGTAAAGGCAACAGTCACAAACTGTTGCCTAATTTTGAAATAATGACCAACAGAAAATTATATAATATCAATACGATTGCTGAATTCCACAGGATCTCAGGATTGTCGCAACCTCAGCATCCGCTCATTAGTCTGGTAGATTACAGTTTGGTTGAATATCAAATCGAGGAATCAGAAATCAGCTGGATCCAGGATTTGTATTTTATGGGTTTCAAGCGTGATATTCAGGGGAAACTACATTACGGTCAAAGTCAATATGATTTTGATGGCGGTTTGATGTGCTTTATCGCACCGAGACAATTGGTGAAGATGATTATCGACAAGTACGACACAAAACCGTCTGGCTATCTTTTGGCCTTTCATCCCGATTTCATTTGGAATACGCCATTGGCAAAGACCATTCACAATTATAAATTTTTCGGTTATGATGTGAATGAAGCTTTGTTTCTTTCCGAAAAAGAAGAGCAGACTTTGATAAGACTTTTTAAAGGAATCGAACAGGAATATCAGTCTGGAATTGACGAGTTTACCCAGAATATCATCATTTCTCAAATCGAGGTTATTCTGAATTACTGCGAAAGGTTTTATCAAAGACAATTCATCACCAGAAAAAAGAGTAATCATCAGGTTTTAGACAAATTAGAAAATATTCTTGAAGATTATTTCAATGACAAAGTCATCGATAGAGGTTTGCCAACTGCCAATTATATTGCTGAATCACTGAATATTTCAACTAATTATTTAGGAAGCTTGTTAAAATCTCTGACTGGACAAACCACACAACAACACATTCATGAAAAGTTAATTCAAAAAGCTAAAGAAAAGCTTTCTACAACAGAACTTTCGGTAAGTGAAATTGCTTATGAATTAGGATTTGAACACTCACAGTCTTTTAGCAAATTGTTTAAAGCTAAAACTGATATTTCGCCTTTGGAATTTCGGAGATCTTTTAATTAAATTTTTCGGCTACAACATAATACTTTTCGGCTACAAGACTACACCAGCGTTATCTGAACTTTGCTTCATTAAAATATATCAAAATGAAAGTATTTGTTACAGGCGCTACAGGTTTCGTAGGAACAGCTGTAGTACAGGAATTATTAGCGAACGGTCACCAGGTTTTAGGATTGTCCCGTTCAGAAGGATCAGCGCAAAAATTAATTGAAGCCGGAGCAGAAGCACACCGAGGCGATTTGAATGATTTTGAAAGTCTCAAATCCGGAGCAACCGCTTCTGATGCGGTGATCCATTTGGGATTTGTGCACGATTTTACAAGATTTGAAGAAATGTGTCAGCTTGATGAAAAAGTGATTAAAACTATTGGTGATGCGTTATTGGGAACTGAAAAGCCTTTTATTATCACATCAGGAACAGCACTTTTTTCAAAAGACAAAATCACAACGGAAAAAGACCTATTTGCTGACCATCCGCATCCAAGAATTGCTACAGAAAATGCAGCCGATGCTGTTGCCGCAAAAGGCGCGAAAGTGGCAATCGTAAGATTATCGCCATCAGTTCACGGTAAAGGCGACATCATTGGTTTTGTTCCTACATTAATAAAATTTGCAAAAGAAACTGGCAAATCGGCAATCATAAACGATGGCAAGAATTTTTGGCCAGCCGTTCACAAATTAGATGTTGCAAAATTATATCGATTAGCCTTAGAAAAACCCTTTGAAAGCGGAACCAGATACCACGCAGTTGCAGAACAGGGAATTCCTTTTGTAGATATTGCAACAATAATTGCGGAACGACTGAATGTTCCTGTAGTTTCTATCAGCAACGAAGAAGTGGCGGAACATTTTGGCTGGTTCGGTCATTTTGCGAAACTCAATAATCAAACCTCCAGCGAAGAAACGAAATCAACTTTAGGTTGGAATCCACAATATCCAACATTGATGGAAGATTTGAAAAGTGATGTTTATTTTCCTGAGGCACAATAATGTGTACCTTTATATTCATTAAATATCAAAATAATGTCTGACAAGCCCATTCGAATCAAAACCATTTCCGAATTTCACACGTTGCGGGGTCTGCCAAAGCCGAAACATCCGCTAATTAGTGTGATTAATTTTGAGGATATGACCCAAACTTCTGAAATTGGGAGACAGAATCTGATATTTGATTTTTATATGATTTCTGTCAAACGGGATATGAATCACAAATACAGATACGGCCAGCAGGACTATGATTTCGATGAGGGTCTGATGTTTTGTATGGCGCCCAATCAGGTTTTAGGCGTCATACGAGAAGAAAACGGCAAACCGCCATCCGGATGGATGATGATGATCCATCCGGATTTTCTTTGGAACACTTCTATGGCCAATGCGATTAAAAAATATGAATTCTTTGATTATTCCGTGAACGAAGCTTTATTTTTATCCGAAGATGAGGAAATTAAAATCCAGCAGATCACTGAAAATATCAAGCAGGAATATCAGATGAATATTGATAAATTCAGTCAGAATATTATTATTTCCCAGCTGGAGACACTTCTAAATTATTCTGAAAGATTTTATCAAAGACAATTTATAACACGTCATAAAGCAAATCACCAATTTTTGGAAAAACTGGAGATTTTGCTCAACAATTATTTTGAAGGAAAAAATATCATTCAAAATGGCTTGCCGAGTGTTCAATATCTTTCTGGAGAATTCAATATGTCTCCACAATATATGCGAAGCTTGCTGAAATCTTTAACGGGACAAACCACGCAACAGTTGATTCACGAAAAACTCATTGAAAAGGCAAAGGAAAAACTTTCTACAACAGAACTTTCTGTGAGTGAAATTGCTTATGAATTGGGGTTTGAACATTCTCAGTCTTTCAGCAAATTATTTAAAGCCAAGACCGACATTTCACCTCTGGAATTTCGAAAGTCATTTAATTGATATCAGTAATCTGCATACAACATCCGTCGTTTTGCATACATCAGGCTTTTAATTTCTGCTGAATTTTGTATCAGTAAAATTTAACGATATGAAATTGAATCAGGTAAAATTAGGAAATCAGGGATTAATCGTTCCAAATATCGGTTTGGGATGTATGGGAATGACCGGTTTTGGCGAAGTTGATACTTATGGGAAAGCCGACGAAAAAGAAGCTATTGCAACCATTCATCGTTCTTTGGAATTGGGTGGAAATTTTCTCGACACCGCAGATCTGTACGGACCTTTTAAAAATGAACAGCTGATTGCAAAAGCTATTCAAGGAAACCGAAACCAATATGTGATTGCAACAAAATTCGGTTGGGAAATTGATGATAACGAACAAATCACGTGGAAAATCAACGGAAAGAAAGATTATGTGAAAAAATCAATTGAGCGTTCTTTGAAAAACTTAAAAACAGATTACATCGACTTGTATTATATGCACCGTCTCGATAAAAACGTTCCGGTTGAAGAGACGGTTGAAGCAATGAGCGATTTGGTAAAGGAAGGAAAAATCGGTTATATCGGTTTGTCTGAAGTTTCTTCTGAAACGGTGAAAAGAGCGCATGTCGTTCATCCGATTTCAGCAGTTCAGAGTGAATATTCTCTGTTTGAAAGAACGGTTGAAGAAAAAGGTGTCATCAAAACTTTGAATGAATTGGGAATTGGTTTTGTGGCGTATTCTCCTTTGGGAAGAGGATTTTTATCCGGACAAATCCGTTCGATTGATGATTTGCCTGAAAATGATTTCCGAAGAGGAATTCCGCGTTTTCAAGGAGAACATTTTCAAAAAAATATTGAATTGGTGGAAGCGATTGAAAATATGGCAAAGGAAAAAGAAATTACTTCTTCTCAACTGGCTCTGGCTTGGATTATCAGCAAAGGAATTATTCCAATTCCGGGAACGAAACGCAGAAAATATCTTGAACAGAATATTGAAGCCAGCAAAATTATCTTGAGTGAATCTGATGTTCAGAAGCTGGAAAGTATTGTACCTTTAGGAACAGATACGGGTGCAACTTACGATGAATTTGGGATGGGGCTTTTGGATTATTAGTTTTTATCTAAATTAAATCATTTGTAATCTGTCATTCTGAATGAAATGAAATGTAGTGAAGAATCTCAATTCAATCTCAGAGATTCTTCCTGCGTCAGAATGACAAATTCTGGCTGGAAGTTTATCAATCGTAAAGTTGGAACGCAATAAGATTGCAGCCCGACTTGAGCGGAAATCCTTTTTTGCTTGGTCTCAAATTCTATTGAACTGAAAATCCTCTGCAAAAAAGATTGGGAGCGGAAGGCGGATTAAGCTGCCCAAATTATTAACTTTAATACTTAGAATTTCAAATTATGAACACGATAAAATCTATTTCAGCTTTTCATCGATTATTGTCGCTTCCGGAACCGAAACATCCGATGGTAAGTGTGGTGAATCTTTCGGAAAGTGTTTTTATTGACGATGACGTCTGGAAAGGTTTTACGAGTAGGTATTATTGTGTTGCTCTGAAACGGAATGCGACCGGAAAAATAAGATACGGTCAACAACACTACGATTACGATAAAGGTGTGCTGAGTTTTACGGCCCCGAACCAGGTTCAGTATCTCGATTTGCAGACGATGGAATGTGAAAATACGGGTTATCTTTTGATTTTTCACGAAGATTTTCTGCTGAAACATTCTTTGGCGAATACGATTTCGTCTTACGGATTTTTCTCTTATGCTGTGAATGAAGCGTTGCATCTTTCTGAGGATGAGGAAAACGATTTGCTTGAAATTCTGAATAAAATCGATAAGGAATGTCAGCACATCGACCAGCACACGCAGGAAATTATTTTGTCGCAGATTGAATTGCTCTTGAATTATTCCAAACGTTTTTACGAAAGACAATTTATTACGAGAAAAAGTGGAAGTCATCAGCTTTTGACGAAGTTTGAAACGTTTTTGAATGATTATTTTGATAAAGAATCTTCTGAAAAAGGACTTCTGACAGTTCATCAAATTGCAGAAGCGATGAATCTTTCTCCAAATTATTTGAGTGACTTATTAAGAATTCAGACCGGACAGAATACACAGCAACATATTCACGAAAAACTCATCAGTAAAGCGAAAGAGAAACTTTCAACAACGGAATTATCGGTAAGTGAAATTGCTTATGAATTGGGGTTTGAACATTCTCAATCATTTTCTACACTTTTTAAAAAGAAAACGAAAATGTCACCGTTGGAATTTCGACAATCTTTTAATTGATGTTTTTTCTCTCGCTGATTTTACGGATAGAGCAGATGATTTGTTTAAAATCTGCTTAATCTGCGAGAGTATTTATTTTTCGAAAACATCTTCTCTAATATTATTTTTATGTGTTCTTCCCCATTCGGAAAGTGCCATAATCACCGTTTTCAAAGTCTTGCTGTAATCTGTCGAAATATATTCCACCACAACCGGAGTCTGTTCCGAATGCACAATTCTTTTCACAAAACCATTCAATTCCAAATCCTTCAACTCATTTGAAAGAACTCTTGCAGAAATTCCAGCGACAATTCTTTGGAGTTCATTGAATCGAATACTTCCGTGTTCCTGCAATGCAATAATAATTTTCAGTTTCCATTTTCCGCCGATAACATAAAGCGCATCTTCCACGGAAGAAAGATGATTTTGGCAATTTACTTTGGTAATCGGTTCTTCTAATTCAATATCATTTTCCATAAATTAATCTTAAACTAACCAAAAGGTTACTACTAACCTTTTGTTTACTACTAACTTTTGATAAGCAAATGTACATAATTTTGCTGAAGAATTTTAATCATCAAAAATGAAAAACATACTTCATATCATTTCAAGTCCGAGAAAAGAATTGTCTGCAAGCAGAAAATTAGGAACTGCTGTTATTGAAAAAATCCAGGAAAAATATCCTGACGTTATTGTAAAAGAGCGTGATCTAACAAAAAATTCAGTTCCTCTTTTGGAAGAAAAACACATCAACACTTTTTTTACTCCAGCGGAAAACCATTCTCCTGAACAGGCGGAAATTAACCAATATTCAACAGATTTAATTTCAGAATTACAGGAAGCTGACATTATTATTATTGATTCTCCGATGTACAATTTCTCTGTTCCTGCTACACTCAGAGCGTATTTTGATTTTACGTCACGAGCAGGATACACTTTTAAATATGATGAAAATGGACCGAAAGGTTTGTTGAATGACAAGAAATTATACATCGCTTTCACGTCCGGAAATATTTATTCTGAAGGTCCTTATCAGATTTTTGATTCTAATGTTCCTTACATTAAGAATGTTTTTGGTTTTTATGGCGTTAAAGATGTCAGTGTTTTTCGTGCAGAAGGTTTAGCAATCCCAGGAATTATGGAAACCGCTTTGGAAAAAGGTATTGAAAGTATTGTAATTGATTAATTTCAAGTGATTGTTCGATAAATACTCTCTCGTAGATTGAGCAAATTTTGCAGACAATAAAAATCTGCTTTATCAGCTAAATCTGTGAGAAATTAAAACAAAAAAGGCAAATCTGCAGCTTAGCAAATTTGTCTTTTCTTTGTTTATTCTTCAACTTCAAAAAGCAATCGCTCCCCGAATTTTTCTTCCTTGATTTTTCCATTTTCGTAAACAAGATTTCCGTTTACGAAAGTATGGGTAACTTTTGAATGAAACTCAATTCCTTCAAGTGGACTCCAGCCACATTTGTAAAGAATGTTTTCCTTATCAACTGTCCAGTTTTGATTTAAATCAACCAAAACCAAATCTGCTTTATAACCTTCTCTGATGAAACCTCTCTTCTCAATTCTGAACAAAATTGCAGGATTATGAGCCATTTTTTCAGCAATTCTTTCCAGAGAAATTTTTCCGTTTTTAAAATTCTCCAGCATCACTAACAAAGAATGCTGAACCAAAGGCGCTCCTGAAGGACATTTCGTATAAACATTTTGTTTTTCTTCCCAGGTGTGAGGTGCGTGGTCGGTGGCAATTACATCAATTCTGTCATCCAGCAAAGCTTCCCAAAGTCCATCTTTGTCTTTCTGAGTTTTTACCGCAGGGTTCCATTTGATTAATCCACCTTTTGTTTCATAATCTTCATTCGTGAAAGTCAAATGATGAACACAAACTTCTGCTGTTATTTTTTTATCTTTTAAAGGAATATCATTTCTGAAAAGGCCCGTTTCAATCGCCGTCGATAAATGAAAAACATGAAGTCTTGCACCGGTTTTCTTTGCCAATTCAATTGCTTTTGAGGAAGATTTATAACAAGCTTCCTCACTTCTTATTAAATGATGAAATTTTATAGGAATATCTTCCCCATATTCATCCAGATATTTTTGAGTATTGGCTCTGATTGTTGCTTCGTCTTCGCAGTGAACGGCAATCAGCATTTTGGTATTGCTGAAAATATTTTCCAGAGTTTCAGGATTATCAACCAGCATATTTCCTGTTGATGAACCTAGAAACAATTTGATTCCGGGAACGTTTCTTGGGTTTGTTTTCAGGATTTCTTCCAGATTATCATTCGTTCCGCCCATCATAAAACCGTAATTAGCATAAGCTTTTTGAGAACCAATTTCATATTTATCAGCCAATAATTCCTGAGTCACAGCATTCGGAACAGTGTTGGGTTGGTCTATGAAACTTGTTATTCCGCCGGCAATCGCAGCTTTTGATTCGGTTTCGATATCGCCTTTTTGCGTCAAACCCGGCTCACGGAAATGAACCTGGTCATCAATTACTCCAGGCAAAAGATACTTTCTGGAAGCATCGATAACTTGGTCAGCTTCTTCATTAATATTGGAATCTATTTTAGAAATCAAATCGTTTTCGATAAGAATATCACTTTGGATAATTTTTCCTTCGTTTACGATTTGAGCATTTTTTATTAGAATTTTCATTTTACTTTTTTAGACAGAAACAAAATTAAGTTTTTGAAAATTATTACTCAAGTTTTGAATCTTAATAATTGAACCACATAGACACATAGTTTTAAAAAATATAATTAAGTTCAAATAGATTCAATTCTACTATGTTTATTTTTTTAATATTAATTGTCCCAATAATTCTATGTGTCTATGTGGTTGAAATTAATCCAATCATAAATTAATATTCTTAAATTGCTTCAAAATTCCAAAGAATGTCTCCGAGAAAATACATTTTAATTCTACCCGTTTTATTCACTTCGTTATTCAGTTCCCAAAAATTAGAAAACCTTGTCAAATTCGTCAATCCAATCATTGGAACCGAAAAAATGGGACATACTTTTCCGGGTGCAACGATTCCTTTTGGCGCCGTTCAGCTGAGTCCGGAAACGGATTCTCTTTCATATGAAGTCAATGGAAAATATAATCCTGATATTTATAAATATTGCGCTGGTTATCGCTACGAAGACAAAACGATTGTTGGATTTTCACATACGCATTTCAGCGGAACCGGACATTCGGACTTGGGAGATTTTCTGATAATGCCGACAGTTGGAGAGTTAAAATTAAATCCCGGAACTGCTCAAAATCCAGAAAGTGGATTCCGTTCCAGATTTTCTCATCAAAACGAAAAAGCGGAAGCCGGCTATTACAAAGTGAAGCTTGACGATTATAATATTCTGGCTGAAATGACTGCTACAACCAGAGTTGGTTTTCATCAATATACGTTTCCTAAATCGGATGATGCGCACATTATTCTGGATTTGATGGCAGGAATTTACAATTATGATGATAAAAATGTTTGGACTTATATAAGAATTGAAAACGACCACAAAATCACAGGTTACCGACAAACCAACGGTTGGGCAAGAACGAGAGCGGTTTATTTTGCAATGGAATTTTCTAAACCATTTAAATCTTATGGTCAGAAAAATTTTGATACGAAACAAGCTTACCGAGGATTTTGGAGAAAATGGAATCAGGACGAAAATTTCCCGGAGATTGCAGGAAAGAAAATCAGAATGCATTTTGATTTCGATACTCAGGAGAATGAAAAAGTTCAAATCAAATTTGCGATTTCGCCAGTCAGTCAAGCCAATGCTTTGGAAAATTTAACCAAAGAAACGCCCGATTGGAACTTTGAAAAAATAAAATCTCAGGCTCAGAATGATTGGAATAAGGAATTGAATAAAATAGTTGTCAACACAATTTCCGAAGATGAAAAAGTGAATTTTTACACGGCGATGTATCACACATTCATCAATCCTACAACTTATATGGATAGCAATGGAGAATATAAAGGTCTTGACCAGAATGTTCATCAGGCTAAAGATTTTACTAATTACACCACGTTTTCACTTTGGGACACTTACCGCGCTTTGCATCCGTTTTTCAACATTATTCAGCCAAAACGGAATAATGATATGATTCAGTCGATGTTGGCACACTATGACCAATTCAGTTTGAAAATGCTGCCGGTTTGGTCGCATTATGCTAATGAAAACTGGTGTATGAGCGGTTATCATTCGGTTTCTTTGATTGCTGATGCGATTATCAAAGGCACTTACACTGGAAATCCGGAAGAAGCTTTGAAGGCTTGTATTGCGACTTCCAACAAGAGAAATTACGAAGGCATCGGCGAATACATCGATAAAGGCTACATCTCTGCGGAGAAAAACGGAACTTCGGTTTCCAACACGGTGGAATATGCGTACGACGATTGGGCGATTGCTCAGATTGCCAAGAAATTAGGCAAAACTGACATTTATAATGAATATCTGAAACGCTCCGAAAACTGGAAAAATGTCTTTGACAAATCGATTGGTTTTATGAGACCGAGATTGTCTGACGGAAGTTTTAAGAAAGAATTTGATTTGATGAGCACGCACGGACAAGGCTTTATCGAAGGGAATTCCTGGAATTACAGCTTCTTCGTCCCACACAATCCTGAGGAATTAATGAAATCGATGGGTGGAAAACAGAAATTCGGGGAAAAACTTGACGAATTATTTTCAATGCATTTGCCTGACGCGTTTTTTGCGGATACGGAAGATATTACCAGAGAAGGAATTATCGGCGGATATGTTCACGGAAATGAACCGGCGCATCATGTAGCTTATCTCTATAATGTTGCCGGACAACCTTGGAAAGCTCAGGCTCAAATCCGAAAAATTCTGACAATGCAATACAAAGCAAAACCTGATGGATTGGGCGGAAACGACGATTGCGGTCAGATGAGCGCTTGGTATATTTTCAGCAGTTTGGGATTCTATCCCGTTTCGCCAGGTTCCGATGAATATTGGATTGGAAGTCCTAGTATCGTGAATGCAAAACTGAATTTGGAGAACGGAAAAACGTTTGAAATTGAAGCTAAAAACCAATCAGAAAAGAATGTTTACATCGAAAAAATCGAACTGAATGGAAAACCGTTTGATGGCTACAAATTGAAGCACGAGGACCTTATGAAAGGTGGAAAATTGGTTTTCTTTATGAATTATAAGCTGAAGAAATAAATCGGATTCTTCTCAGAATAGATTATTTTTGCAAAAATTTTTGAATTGAAATCGCAGATTCCATCTGACCGATGAAAACAATAGACTATTAGATGAAAAAGCTTCTCGGACAAACCGCTCTTTATGGATTGACAACTGTGATTATCAGACTGTTTCCATTTGTAATTAATCCAATTATTACGAGAACATTTGGTCCTACAGCCTATTCTCCTTTTGCCGATTTTTATTCTGTAGCCGGCGTTATTGCAGTGCTTCTGACCCACGGAATGGAAACTACATTTTTCCGATTTGCATTGGATGAGAAAGATGACAGAAAACTGATTTCGACCTCGTTTTTCAGTGTTTTGGTGGTGACATTAATCTATTTATTTTTCACTTTATTATATCGCCAACCGTTGGCAATTGCTTTCAAAACTCCAGACCAAGTAGATTTACTGGCAATTCTTACTGTGACTTTGGCTTTGGACGCTTTTTGCGCAATGCCTTTTGTGATGCTTCGGAAAAATGAACGACCTCTAAAATATGCCGGAATCCGAATCACAAACGGAATTATAAATTTTCTTTTAGTTGTATTTTTCATCATCATTCTTCCAAAATATCCGGACGGAATTTTTGGATTGAAATACAGTTCTGAGTTTGGAATCGGTTATGTTTTTGTGGCCAATTTGGTCGCAAGTTCTGTTACATTCCTGATGCTTTCTCAAGAATTATTAATCGCAAGAATAAAGCATTTCTCTTGGGAACTTTGGAAAAAAATGATAAAATATTCCTGGCCAATCACCATTGCAGGTTTAGCAGGAATTATCAATGAAACATTTGACAGACAATTCCTTAAATTCCTTTTACCCGAAGAAATTGGAAGACATGAGTTGGGCGTTTATGGTGGTGTTGCAAAGGTTGTGACTTTTGTAATTCTTTTCCGTCAAGCATATTCTTTGGGAATCGAACCTTTCTTTTTCAGCAATTCTAAAAATAAGAATGCTAAAGAAATGTACGTGAAATTAATGGACATTTTCATTGCTATCAATTGTTTGATTGTCTTGTTTTTATCAGTCAATCTCGATTGGATTGCAAAAGTTTACATCAACAATCCTGAATATTACGAAGGCATTGGAATTCTTCCTATTTTGTTTTTTGCAAGTTTGTTTCTGGGAATCTATCTTAACCTTTCGATTTGGTATAAATTGACAGACAAAACAATTATTGGCGCTTACATTTCAGCAATTGGAGTATTGATTACAGTTCTGATTAATTTCTATTTTATTCCAAAATACGGTTATTGGGCATCGACCTGGGCAACCATTGCAAGTTACTTCTTTATGATGGTCATATCGTACGTTTGGGGTCAATTCCAATATCCAGTTCCTTACAACATTTATAAAAATATAACTGTCATTCTTATTACCATGCTAGTGTCGCTGGTATGTTATCAATATTTAAAAGAAAACATTTGGTTGGGTAATGTTATATTTATACTTTTGGCAACGATTTTATTAAGAAAAGAGAAATTAATTCCTCAGAAAATCCTTAATAAAACAGGAATAAAACAATAGTTCAACCATCTATTAATCAATTAATAGCAAAAATTTAATAACAAATTTATGAAAATAATAGTTCCTATGGCTGGTCGTGGTTCACGATTAAGACCACATACATTAACGGTCCCAAAACCACTAATTCCAATTGCAGGAAAACCAATCGTACAGAGACTTGTAGAAGACATTGCAAAAGTAGCTAATGAGCCGATTGAAGAGATTGCTTTTATCATTGGAGATTTTGGTCCGGAAGTAGAAGCATCTCTTATCAAAGTAGCTGAAAATCTAGGCGCAAAAGGAAGCATCTACACACAAAACGAACCTCTTGGAACAGCTCACGCTATCAACTGTGCCAGGGAAAGTATGAGCGGACCGGTGATCATCGCATTTGCAGATACACTTTTCCGTGCAGATTTTCATCTTGACACCAATGCTGACGGTGTGATCTGGGTAAAAAAAGTAGATGACCCTTCGGCTTTCGGTGTTGTGAAACTGGATGATTATGGTTTTATAACCGATTTTGTGGAAAAACCAAAGGAATATGTTTCTGACCTTGCCATCATTGGAATCTATTATTTCAATTCTGCTGAGAAATTAATGTCAGAAATCGACTATATAATGGACAACAACATTACTGAAGGTGGAGAATATCAATTGACAACGGCATTAGAGAACCTTAGAGCAAAAGGCGCTAAATTCTCTCTCGGGAAAGTGGATGACTGGATGGATTGTGGCAATAAAAATGCAACAGTTGAGACCAATAGCAAAATTCTGGAATACGAAAAAGAATGTATGTCAAAGTATCCGGAATCTGCCGTTATCGAAAATTGCATGATCATACCACCTTGTTTCATTGGTGAAAATGTGAAATTGACCAATTCCAGAATAGGACCTAATGTTTCTATTGGGAAAAACACGGTTGTTATCAATTCCAATATCGATAATTCTTTGATACAGGAAAACACGATTATAGACCATGGAAATTTGAGCAATTCTATGATTGGAAATTCCGCAAAATATTTCGGTGTAGCAAGAGAGATCTCTTTGGGAGATTATTCTGTTCTTGATTTCCTTTCAAAAGATTAAATTTAATTTAATAACATATTAGCTTTGTCAAAGTTTTGAATTTTGGCAAAGTTTTTTTTAGATACCGATCTGAAAATATATGCCAGTTTTTGGCGTTAATATTGTTAGACTTATCCTAAAAGAGTTTATGAAGCCATATATTTTAACTATACTTTCCGCATTATTAATAACTTCTTGCAGTGTTCAGAAAAAACAGACGGAAAACCCTCCCGTAAGTACTACGAAACCAATTGAAAACAATACTCAATTTTTCTCATCAATCGAGAAAAAATCTACTTTTGATGCCGTTAAAATCAACAGTAAGATTGATGCAAGAACCGGCTCTTTCATCCCTACCTTGGATGCAGTGATCTATGTTGAAAACGGACAAAAGATATGGATGAATTTAACCGCGGTCATCCTTCAGGCAGCCAGAGGTGTGGCGACTCCTGAAGGTGTGAAAGGTTATTATAAATTGGACAAAACGTACATCGATTCTGATTTCAGTTATCTAAACAAACTTCTGAATGTTAATTTCATCGATTATAATTCACTACAAAATCTACTTTTGGGAAAAACCTTCCTCCCGGTTTCCGATGAGAATTATAGATTGACACCAAATCTGCAAGGCTTCAATCTATCTTCAAAAGAGACTCAAAAAATCACCGAAAACGGGAAAACTACAGAATATAATATTTCTCTGGATTACGACATGGATCTGAACCTAAATCATGTTTTACTGACCAACACTTTAAATAACGATCAGTTGGAAATCACTTACTCCAACAGGGAAATCTTCAATAATGAGAGCTTTCCAAAAAGTGTTAAAATAATTATAAAAGCTAAGAAAACGGACGAAATATTAATTGAAAATACGAAATTTGATTTTTCCCGAATGGAAACTACTTATTCCGTTCCTGCCAATTACAAAAAGACAGAGATCAAATGATTAAGAAATTAAGCTTATTTATAAGTATCATCCTTTTCGGAAGTGCGTTTGGACAAAAAGACAAAGAAGTTCTGCAAAAACAAAATGCAGACTTGAAGAAACAGATTTCTTCCCTTAATGCCACCTTGAATCAAACTAAGCAAGAATCCAAACTTTCCATATCTTATCTCAATGCTGTAAACCAAAAACTTACCCTCCGAGAAAAAGTTTACACTAATACCCAAAAAGAAAAGAGATTTATTGAAGATGATATCTATAGACGCCAATTGGAGATCAATAAAAACAACCGTGAATTGGAAGTTCTCAGAAAAAACTATGCTGAGATTCTTGTAAAGGCCTACAAAACAAAAGGTGTTCAAAATAAAGTCACTTTCATCCTGTCTTCCAGAAATATAGGGGAGGCACTCAGCAGAATAGAATATCTGAAAAGATACTCCGAATACCAGGACAAAAAAGCTGCAGAGATCTCTAACAAAGCGAATGAGATAAAGAAAAACATTGCTTTAAAGAAAAAATCTGTTTCCGAAAAGGATAATCTTTTACTCTCTCAGAAAAAGGACCTTGCTACCATAGAGATAGAAAGAAAACAAAAGCAAGACCTCCTAAATGAGTTCAAAAAGAATGAGGCCAGATTGACCGCAGAAATAAGACAGAAGCAGGTACAGTCAAAAGACCTTGAGCGCCAGATCAGAAATATCATAGCTGAAGAGATCAGACTGGCAAAAGCAAAAGAGGAAGCAGAAAGAAAAGCTGAGGCGGAAAGAAAAAGATTGGCCGACATAGCTGCTAAAAAAGAGAAAGAAAGAATAGAGGCAGAAAATAGAAAAAAACTAGCAGATGCTGAAGCAGAAAGAAAAAGGGCTGAGGCAGAATTGAAAAGAGCGAATGAACTAGCCGCTAAAAAACTTGAAGAAGAAAAAAAATTAGCTGAAACCAATAAAGCCGTTGAAAGAAAAGCGGCCGCAGAAAAAGCAACCAGAGAAGCTGCGGAAAGGGCAAAAGCGGCCAATGACAAAGTAGTTGCTGCAAAAGCCAATGAGGCAGCAATCAACAAGAAGAATGAAGATGCCAAAGATGAAGCCGAGAAAAAAGTAATGAAGAGCTATGGCGTTGGATCCACAGTCGGCAGTAATTTTGCAGATAATAAAGGCAGGATATCGTTTCCTGTAGAAAAAGGAAGTGTCACCCACCGTTTCGGACGACAGCCACATCCTGTCTTCAAAAATATTATTGAAGATAATATCGGAATCAAGATCGCTGTTTCCCCAGGTACAAAGGCACGATGTGTCTTCCCTGGTGTGGTATCAAGCATACAATCTATCAATGGTAGCCGTACAGTAGTAGTAAAACATGGTAATTATTTTACCGTATACTCTAATTTGGCGACAACATTGGTAAAAGCCAACCAGCAGGTCTCTGCAGGAACACTTATTGGTGAGGTTGGCAGTGATTTTGATGAATCTATAACCTTAGACTTCCAGATTTGGAATGGAGAAAATCCTGTAGATCCTTTGGGATGGGTTTCGTATTAAAAAATACTTTAACTTTGCTAAAATTTTTAAAATGACATTATCCACAGTTATATTAAGCTTATCTTGGCAACACATCTTGATTGTTGCTTTGATACTACTTTTATTATTCGGAGGCAAAAAAATCCCTGAATTAATGAAAGGTTTAGGTTCAGGCATCAAGGAATTCAAAGATGCTGTAAAAGATGAGGACAAGAAAAACAATGACTCTTCTACTCCAACAAACAACAATCCTTCTTAAATAAATCGAAGCATTAATGAGTTTGACAGAAAAAGCATGGGAAATCTTTAATCGATCGGTTAACGATTATCACATTACAGACAACGTAGATTCACCAGAAAATAATCCATTCCAAGCTAATACTTTGGAATGGATTTTGTATTCAAAAAACTGGATTGATACCGTTCAGTGGCATTTGGAAGATATTATTCGAGAAGAAGATATCAACCCGGTAGAGGCTTTAAAAATAAAAAGGAGAATTGATAAACTTAATCAAAAAAGAACCGACCTTGTCGAGCAGATTGATTTCTGGTTCTATAAAAAATTTGAAAACATTACTCCTAATCCCGATGCTAGGATCAACAGCGAAACTCCAGCTTGGTGTATAGATAGATTCTCTATTTTATCTTTGAAAATTTATCATATGTCTATAGAAGCTTCTCGTGAAGACGCTTCTGAAGAACATAAATTGCAATGTTCACAAAAATTACAAGTTCTTCTGGAACAACGTAAAGATCTGTCAACAGCAATAGACCAGCTACTTGATGACATAGAGAACGGCAAAGTTAAGATGAAACTTTATAAACAGATGAAGATGTATAATGATGAAAGTCTTAACCCGATCCTATATCAAAAAATGCAAAAAAAATGAAAAGTTTCAGTAAACTTTTAGCAATATTAGTAATAATAACGGTTATAGGTTCTTGCTCTACAAGTTCAGCGGCATCAGATGAATTACAATCTGGTGCTGTTTCAGATACTTATGCATATCTTTCTCCGGAAGCTATTGTTTACGCCTCGTCTATTTCCAATTTGATTGCAACATTTCCAAAATTCAGGAATGATGCAGTAAACAGAGAGATTTCTTCTTTGAAAATTTCACTTTCAGATTATTTGGGTGCTGTTCGAGATTTCAACCAGCCTACAAAGCACAGATCTCTGGCAGATTTTGAAAAATATTATAAAAAGATTCAGAAATTAAGAAAATTCTTGATAAAAGATGACGATGAAGTTCTGAATAGGTATATGGTGAAGATCAAAACCAATATCAATCTCTTAGAAGCATCTCAATCAAAAATTGAAGAAACTTCTATGTCTTCCAATTAACACTTCTTAATTTAATGTTACAATTACAAGCAGAATCGAATGTTCCCACAGACTTTGGGGAATTCAGAATGATGGCTTTTTCTGAAAATGAAAAAGATTGGATGCCCCATATGGCTCTGATTGCTAAAAATACGGATTTGAGCAAGCCTGTTAATGTAAGAATCCATTCAGAATGTATCACTGGTGAAGTTTTTCATTCCAAAAAATGTGAATGTGGGCAGCAGTTGAATTCTGCAATGCAATATATGCAGGAAAACGGGGGACTAATTATCTACCTCAGACAAGAAGGCCGGAATATTGGCATTATTAATAAACTGAAAGCTTACGCATTACAAGAAAAAGGTCTTGACACCGTACAGGCAAATTTAGAATTAGGACTGCCTGCAGATGATAGGGACTTTGGGATTGCAATAGAAATGTTGGAAAAACTGAATGTAAAATCTCTAAATTTAATGACAAACAATCCTGAAAAAATTCAAATCATTAAAAACAGCAATATCAATTTTAATTCCAGGATACCTCTCCAAATCAAATCTAATGATGCAAGTGCTTCTTATCTTAAAACAAAAAAGGACTTTTTCGGACATCTTCTGGATGATGAAAACCCTGGGTCATAAAAAATAAAAAAACCGTCGATTGACGGTTTTTTTATTTGAAAATTTTTCAAATAGATTATTTTTTCTTAGCTCCAGAAACTGCAGTAGCCAAATCAGCTCCAGCTTTGAATTTTGCAACTGTTTTAGCAGCAATTTTGATTGGTTTTTTAGTTGCAGGATTGATACCTTGTCTTGCAGCTCTTTCAGATACTGAGAAAGTTCCGAATCCTACTAGAGATACTTTACCGTCTTTTTTCTTAAGTGTTTCTGTTACGTTAGCAACAAATGATTCCAAAGCTTTTTTAGCAGCAGCTTTTGTAATTTCTGCATCTTTCGCGATAGCGTCGATTAATTCAGACTTGTTCATAATATTTATTAATTAAAGTTATGTTGTTATAGCAAATATAAGACAATTTTGATATCGTGCAAATATTTTTATAAAATTTAGTGAAGAATCTACATTTACATCTAAAATGATGAATTTTTGATAAATCAATAATTAACGGAAACACTCATTTTATTGCATTATTTTATTATATAATTCCCTCTATTCATCAATAATCAAACCAAATATTAAAAAATAATAACAAGATTAATAAATTCATAAAGATTAATATTAATTACATAAGGTCTTGTAATATAATTTCAAATATAATTTTTTCCAGTTTTATTATTTAATGTAAATTTGTGCCTATGTTAATCGAAGTTTTTAAATCGAAAATCCACAGAGTCCGTGTCACTGCATCGGATCTTGATTACATCGGGAGTATTACTATTGATGAAGACCTCATTGAAGCAGCGGGGCTTATTGTTGGCGAACGTGTTTATATCGTAAATGTCAACAATGGTGAGCGTTTTGACACTTATGTCATCAAAGGAAAAAGAAAATCCGGAGAGATCTGTCTTAATGGGCCAGCTGCCAGAAAAGTGCAGAAAAATGACGTCATAATCATCATTGCTTATGCACAGATGACACCTGAGGAAGCAAAAGATTTTCAGCCAAAAATTGTTTTCCCAGACGAAACTACCAATCTTCTAACATAATTAACCTTGGAAGATAAGAAGCCATCATTACTCAAAAATGTCCTTACCGTTTTAGTTTCTATTGCAATTGCAGGGTTATTTCTGTGGCTTGCACTCAGAGGATTGGACTTTGACAAGATCAAAGGGTCCCTGCAAAAAGCCAATTATCTTTGGGTGGCTTTTGCAGCAGTTTTTGGAGTTTCAGCCTACGTCTTCCGAGCTGTAAGATGGAATCTTCTTCTGGAACCAATGGGTTACAAAATCTCCAATAGTAATTCTCTCTGGTCGCTTTCTTTCGGATATCTGATGAACCTCACTATTCCCCGAAGTGGCGAAGTTGCCCGTTCAACTGCACTTTATGGCGTTGAAAAAGTTCCGGTTGACAAATCTTTTGGAACGATCATTCTGGAACGTGTTGTTGATCTGGTTTGTATGGGAATTTTCGCATTGTTGGCATTGGTTTTCAAATATGATGCGCTTTTAGCTTTCTATAAAGCTGCGACAAAACAGAAAGACCAAACAGCACCTCAATCGAGCTCTAATACAAACTATATAATTTTAGGTATCATTATTTTCATTCTAATTCTATTCTTTATTTTCAGAAAGTCATTACAAAAGCTTTCTATTTATAACAAAATGATCAATTTTGGTAAGGGAATATTCGAAGGATTAAAATCAATTTTAAAATTAAAACAAAAAGGAAAATTTATCCTGTACACCGTAGGAATCTGGATCTGTTATTTCTTTGCATCTTATTTGGTTTGTTTTGCACTTCCGGAAACGTCCAATTTCACGCCTGCTGACGGCTGTTTCATTTTAGTCGTTGGAACTTTGGGAATGATAATCCCGGCAAGTGGCGGAATTGGCGCATTCAATTTGGCAATGAAATTTGGATTCACAGCCTTATTCATTTCTATGGGAAAAGATGCTTTAGAAGGTGGAGAATTAGGCCTCGCCTACTCTTTCATAACACTACCTTTACAAATCCTAATTATGCTTGTAATGGGCTTGATTTCAATTCCGATGCTGGCCAAGAATAGAAAGATTTAAAATAAAAGAGCCAAACATTCTTTGTCTCTTTCAAACTTGATTATTTTTTTATTTTAAATCGTCAAATTTTGCCTTCATCGTTGGATTTCCATAGGTCAGTTTTTTAATTGTCAAATCTTCTGCTTTGTTGTTTGCAAGACGCAGATTATTAACAGATGAAAGTAATGCGTCTTTTGTTTTTTGAAGATGCGTTATTGTTTTATCAATTTCCTCAACGGCAGTCTTAAATTGTCGGCTTGCCAATTCATAATTTTTAGCAAATCCTTGTTTGAAAGTATCTATTTTTTCTTCAAAGTTAGTAATGTCAATATTTTGGTTCTTAACCAAAGCAAGCTCTTTTTTATATTGTAAAGAGTTCATAGCAGCATTTCTTAGAAGTGTAATGATTGGTATAAAAAACTGTGGCCGAACTACATACATTTTCGAAAATCGGTGCGAAACATCTACAATGCCTGTGTTGTAAAACTCATTTTCGGCTTCTAATAATGAAACCATCACTGCATATTCGCATTTTTTCTCAGTTCTGTCTTTATCCAGTTCGCGGAAGAAATCTTCATTGCGTTTTTTGGTTGCCGTTTGGTCAGCTTCATTTTTCATCTCAAACATTATCGAAATGATCTCGTTACCGGAATCATCAAATTCCCGATAGATAAAATCACCTTTGCTTCCTGACCTAGAGTCATTATCCTTTTCAAAATAGACATCCTGAAATGCGGTTGCACGCAGTTTATTGAACTCGATCTCGCAATGCTGCTCCAAAGTTTCACCAAGCATTTTTGTGGAAAGTCTGGCTTTCATCTCTTTCACACGGTCGATCTCCTCGTCCTTGTACTTGATGATAATATCTTTTGATTTGAGTTTTTCATCAAACTGTTCTTTTAAAGATTTTTCCGAAAGTTCTTTTTCCATATCTTTATTTTTCAGCTTATTTCTAAGCTCATTTTTTTCGTTTTCGATACTGTTTTTTTCATTTTCTACTTTCTGAACCGCTTCTGAGATTGCCAATTTTTTTTCGGTTTCGGCTTTTTCAATTTTCGCTTTTAGTTCCAGAATTTCTTTTTCCTTTTCCGAAACTTTTCCTGTCATCTCCAATTCGCTAAGTGATTTTAACTGCGAGATTTCAGCATCTTTTTTGGAAAGCTGTTCTTGGAGATAACTTTTGAATTTTTCTTTATTAAGTTCAATCTCACTGTTTTTTTCTCTTTCAGCAATCCTTAACCGCTCTTGTAGTTCTTCTTCAAATTGATGGTTGCGAACTTGTTTCAGAATCTCCGCAAATCCCGCTTCGTCCACTTTAAAGGCCTTATGACAATTCGGACAAATGATTTCGTTCATAATATTTCGGTTTCGTAAAGGCAAGGTACAAATTAATCGATAATTTTAAAAAATAATATTCTCACAGATCGGGCAAATTTTACATCTAAAATAAATCTGCAAAATTCGCTCGATCTGCCAAATCAACGAGATTTAAAAATTTGAACAAGCCCTAAATTTATAATTCATATTGCGTAAATTTGTTCTGTGAATCCCAACTTAGAACTTCAACTCAAAACCCTTCCTTCAGAACCTGGCGTCTATCGATATTATGATAAGAACGACCAGCTTTTGTATGTGGGAAAAGCAAAGCAACTCAATAAAAGAGTTCTTTCTTATTTCAACAAAAATCTTTCCGGTTATCGTACAAGGATCATGGTTTCTAAGATACACAGATTGGAAACAACTGTTGTAAATAGTGAATATGACGCTCTTTTGTTAGAAAACAATCTGATAAAAGAACACCAGCCGTTTTACAATGTGATGCTGAAAGACGACAAATCCTACCCGTGGATCTGCATCAAGAATGAAGATTTTCCAAGAATCTTTCTTACACGAACAAAAATAAAAGATGGTTCCGAATATTTTGGACCTTACGCCAAGGTAAGACCTGCAAGAATTCTTCTGGACACGATTAAAAATCTATATAAAATAAGAACCTGCAACCTGAATCTTGCTCCTGAAAAAATCGCTGAAGGAAAATACCGCGTTTGCCTGGAGTATCATATCAAAAACTGTAACGGACCTTGCGAAGACCTAGAATCCAAAGAAGATTATGATGAAAAAGTAGAAGCGATCCGAGGAATTATCAAAGGCGATTTCCGTTACGCTAAGAAATATCTGGAGGACAGAATGTATCGTTTTGCTGCAAACCTGGAATTTGAAAAAGCTCAGATGATAAAGCAGAATATCGAATCTCTGGATGATTATCAAGCAAAACATACGGTTGTGAATCCTAGTATTGATGATGTGGATGTTTTCGGGATGACAAGCGATGAAACGGCGGCTTATGTCAATTATTTTAAAATCAGGAATGGTTCGATTGTTCAGAGTTTTACAACAGAAATCAAGAAAGTTCTTGAGGAAACAGATGAGGATATTTTGGAAGAAGCGATTATCGAAATTCGTCAGAAATTTTTATCTGAATCGAGAGAAATTTTGATTCCATTTCATTTGGGAATAGAAATCCCGAATGTGAAATTGATCGTTCCAAAAGTCGGCGACAAGAAAAGAATTGTAGAACTTTCTGAGAAAAATGCCAAAGAATACCGTCTTGAAAAGCTGAAACAAGTTCAAATTGTTGACCCGGAAAGACATACCAACCGGATAATGGCAGAGATGCAAAAACTCTTGCATATGCCCATAGAACCAAGACATATCGAAGGTTTTGACAACTCCAATATACAAGGAACTAATCCGGTTTCGGCTTGTGTCGTTTTCAAAGATGGGAAACCAAGCAAAGCAGATTACAGGATCTTCCATCCAAAAACCGTGGTTGGTCCGGATGATTTTAAAACGATGGAAGAAGTCATCTATCGTCGCTATAGAAGGTTGCTTGATGAAGGCGAACCTTTACCCCAATTGATTCTGATCGATGGTGGAAAAGGGCAATTGTCTTCCGCCGTCAAAAGTTTGAAATTACTCGGCCTTTATGGTAAAATCACGATTGTCGGGATTGCAAAACGCCTTGAGGAAATCTATTTTCCGGAAGATTCGATTCCATTATATATTGACAAAAAAGCTGAAACGCTGAAAATCCTTCAGCGCGTGCGGGACGAAGCGCACCGATTTGGCGTAAAACATCATAGAACGAGAAGAAAAAATTCGACGATAAAATCTGAGCTGGAAGAAATCCAAGGTGTTGGTCCGAAATCTGTTGAACAGCTTTTATCGAAACTGAAATCGGTTAAAAGGATCAAAGAGTCAGACCTGGCCACTTTGGAAGAAATTCTCGGAAAGTCTAAGGCAAAAATCGTTTGGGAGTTTTTTAATAAGAATTAAAGAGCACCTTA
Organism: Epilithonimonas hungarica; assembly: GCF_900102265.1. Taxonomy (GTDB): domain Bacteria; phylum Bacteroidota; class Bacteroidia; order Flavobacteriales; family Weeksellaceae; genus Epilithonimonas; species Epilithonimonas hungarica. The sequence continues at coordinate 28,889 of NZ_FNBH01000005.1, forward strand.
CTTGGTGCTCCTGATATTATTTTTTGATTACTTTTTTAGTTTCTATAAAATCATCCGTATATACTTTGACCAGATAAATACCAGAATTCAACCTTATAAAATCCAAATTATCAGACTTTGATTCAAATATTTTTACTCCAGAAAAATTATACACTTCTACTTTGTTTATTCTAGATGGACTTTGAATTTTTACATAGCTTGAAGTAGGATTAGGATAAACAGACATTGCTATCTTATCTTTTCCTTCTAAATTTTCAACTTGCAAATCAGGAAGTTGATCTATTGTATGCAGTTGTATGTATTCCGCTTTATTGGTATAAGCAGAAAAATATAATGTATTGCCATCGCTTGCAATATTTTTAAAAGGAACAGCTAATACGGAATAATCCTCTTCAATGTTTGTATTACTATCTACAATATTTACATTAAATGACGTATTTATTCCTCCAAATCTTACTATTCTTGGATCAGACGTATTTAAAGTATATAAATAATTTTTACTACAAGCCATTTCATTCTCAGTAAGATTAGCAGAAAGATATGTAGTTCCAATAGTTGTCCCGTTACTTCTATATAGTCTATTATTGTGCAGTATGAACATATCATTGCCACATTTAGTCAAAACATTAGAGTCAGAATATGATGAAGATTCTGATAAATTGGTGCTTCCCAATGCTTTTACAAGAGCAGTTCCATTAATAGTACCGTCCGTTTTATAAAGGCTAATAGTTCCACTTTTAAATGTCAAAAAATATAATATCCCATCATTAACCAAAGAGTGGTTTGTAAAACTTGTATTGATATTTTTCAATAGTGAAGTTCCGGCTTGCGTTCCATCTGAACTGTAAAGATCAACATATCCACTCTGAACATTAGTCGATTTATAAAAGACAATTTTTGAATTAATTACGCCTACAATCTTTAACATTTGGACACTTTCATTTGAGAAGTCAATCGCTTTTTTAGTATTTGTAACTGTTCCATCGGTCTTCCAGATTGACCAACGACTATTTTCATCCATAAAAGAAAAGTACAGGAAATCATCCAGCATATAACCATTGTTCAATTTAGAATAATAGTCATTACTATAAAATGGCATTTCTTTTAATAGAACAGGAATCGAAGAGTTATTTTCCAAAAGGTAAACCTTTAGTTTGTCACTTTTCGTTACATAAACTACAGCTTGATCTTTAAAATTGTTGAAACTGATAATCTCCTCTGTCACTGGGATAAATTTTGTATTGTCTTTGATCCCGTCAGACTTTATAAAACCATTGCTGTTATAATTGCTGTATGCATAGTAAAAATCTCCCACTTTCAAAGTTTTATCCACAGTTCCGATATTAGCCGTGAAATTACTTACTTGAGTTAATTCACCAGAATTAATAGACTTCTTGAATAATTGTTTTTGACCTATCGAACTAGTACTCGCAATATAAAATAGACTATTGCCAATTTTCAGATAAGAAGAAAGGTAGCTATTATAGCTAAAATTAGTATCTATAGCCAGCTTATCTTCCTTGGTAAGTACATTGTATTTATAAAGCTCTCCGCCGTGTTCAGAAATCCCTGTTCCTGCCTGCCCATCTAATCCATAGAAAAAAATATTACCGTCTAGTTCTATATAATTACCATCCCAATAACCATTTCCAAAATTAATTTTTTTTGCATTGCTAGCATTTTCATCAGATATCCATATGCCACTGTTATACTGCTCGGAAGATTTAAATATCAAATAATTTTTTTTACTTGATAACGTTGCGAAATCCAGATCAGAATCTTTCGTCGTAAGATTAGCCTGAACAGTATTCTCAGTACTACCATCTGTTTTCCAGATATTTAGATTGGTATCCAAATAAATTTCATCCTTGAATTTAAAAATCTTGGAAATAGTTTCTGTAAATGATTTTACAATCTTTGTATTGGCCTGTGTTCCATCGCTGGACCACAAATTATTTTTAGAATCATAGAAAACTATTTTATCATTGACTACATCCCCATTTAAAGAAGATACATCATTAATTGGTATAATACTTTTCGTCCCAGCTTCTGTACCATCTGTACTCCATAAAGCTTTTATGCCATTATTTCGAGCCAAAAAAAACAATTGATTTTGGAATTTTATCATCCCAAAATTAAGACTTGTCAAAGAAGAATCAGTAGCTTCAAAAACCTTGAATGGTTTTGTTCCTCCAACTGTTCCATCTGATTCCATTATGACATGTTGATTGTAATTATTCTCGGAATAGTAAAGCTTATTATTAAGGAAATAATATTGTGATTTGTAATTTTTACCAGTCAAAGCAATAGTCCCCGCAAATGTTCCGTCTGAAGACCACAATTGGTAATCTGTGACCACAAATAGTTTTTCTCCGTTGGTGAAAATATCTATATAAACATAAGCGGCAGAAGAGTTATATAATTGTTTTACAACTTTGGTTCCCTCCTCTGTTCCATCAGTAACCCATAATTGATTATTATTGTCGTTCAAATTGGTGCCTACAAAATAAAGCTTGCCTTTGAAATTGATTATAGGACTTTTGATTCGGCTGTAATAATTATTAAAGCTTTGTGCAAAATTTTTAAGTACTTTTGCTTTTCCAGAAGCTTCATCATAAGACCACAGCTCATTTCCTCCAAATTCGTAAGGTCTATTTCCAGAAAAAATAATTTTCCCTTCATATTCTGCGATATAACTTGGGCTTCCACTTCCAGAATAGTTATGAGCTACTAATTTTGTATTAAGAATATTTTGTGCACTAGTCGTAATTGATAAAATCAAAACTAATAAAAGGTATATTTTTTTCATGATTATTTCTTGATAACTTTTGAAGAATAAAGTTTTGTATTGGTTTTGACTTTGATAAAGAATATTCCTACAGGAAGTTCTTTTATACTTATACTAGAATTTTTAGATTCCAGAACTTTCTTACCAGCAATATCTATAATTTCGATGTGCTCAACTTTTTCGCTGTTATCGAGTTGTATATTGACTATATCATCCGTTGGATTTGGATAAATAATTATTCTTCTTTCGGATTTTGAAGTTTGAGACTCATTCGTGTTTAGTTCTTCAACAACATCTGTGATAAATAATTCTTGACCAGAGCTTTTATAATCCATAGAAAAGTGGAATTTTCCTTTATCGAAAAACAATTGTTCTAACGAATAATAACCAGTTAATGAGTTATCATTCACTTTAATTTGAATAGGTGTAAAATCGTCAGCGCTAGTCCCTTTTGTTTTTCCAAAAACATTATTTGCATTTTGAAAATAAAGTTCATTATTTAAACAAACATATGGCCTATTGTATAGTAGAAAATTATTTAATTTAAATGTACCTATTTCAGTTCCATCAGTTCTGTAAAATAATGATGAACTACTGGAATCAGAAAAATAAGCAAAATTCCCACACTTTATAGCTGTTTGTACATCAAAAAAAGGAAGAGTTGTAAGAACCGACGTTCCATTAGATGTACCATCTGTCATATATAACCTTTTGTTTACACCATTATTAAGAATACTTGAAAATAAATAAACTTTATTATTGATAATAAAACTTGCATCAGCATCATATTTATCATTATTTTGGATTAATACGACATTATCACTTTCATCATTGATGGCATATAATCTATTAGGCACTGTATAATTAATAGTATTTTCTACAAAAAGCACCTTATTATTAATCTTATTTAGGAAAGTTCTATAGAAATAATAAGATTCCAAATCAATTATTTTTTTTGTGTTGACAACAGTTCCATCTGTTTTCCAGATTGATGTTGCATTGTTATCCATCATTTTAAGATAAATTCCGGAGTTTGTTTTTATATAATCTTTCTTTGCACCTGAAGAATAATTTGAAGGGCTTTCAAAAATCAATGATAGATTTTCAGAAGAATTTTCCAGTGTCCAAAGTCTCATAAAACCGTGAAGTGAATTATACGATTTTATTAAAACCTTATTATCATTTAGAGAAATAAGCTCTAACAATCTTTCATTGTTGGGTAAATTTATTTTTTTAGTATCATTTATACTTCCAGCGGTTCTATACAAAAAATTATCCTCCAAAAAATAATAAATGTAATTCCCCGATTTTTCTGAATCAAAAGCAGAAAAGAAATTATTATTAATATTAATATCAGAAAAATTACTTAACTGAACAATCTTATCATCTAAACCTTTTTTGAATATCTGTGCATAAAAACCTGCAGATGCAATAAAAAGAAGATTGTCATTCAGTTTCACAAAACTATTAGGCTTACTGTGAGCATTATAAAAAATTTCATTTTCTATTCCGGAAGATTTATCATTGATATTATAATAGCAGAGTTCAGTATTTTTATAAACTGTATAAAAATCTACATAAGATTCTATATAGCCAGAAAAATAAAGTTTGTTATCTCTTTCTACAAAACTTTTCTCATCATTATACTTGATCTTTGTTCTAGTGACTTCGTTACCATCATAAATATATACGAAAGAGTCTGTATTATTATCGAGTTGTTTCAAAACGAGAAAGTTTTGGTTAGACGATGTAGAAACAGTTTCTAGTTTTATCCCAAAATTATTACTTAAAATACTGACTTGGTCATTCTCATCAACCACATAAGTGTCAGTAGTCGTATTGATATATAATTTATTTTTAAAAGGAAAAATTGTTTTAATATTATTGATCTGACCACTAATAGATTTTGTACCATCTAAATTTCCGTCCGTTATCCAAAGACTATTATTAACAAAATAGAGCAGTTTATTTGTTATTGCATTTTCATAATCTGGTAGTTGATAGTTATATGAGATGTTTTGTAAAAAAATAGTCCCGTTAGAAGTTCCATCTGAAGTGTATAACCCTGGTGTTTGACTGACTCCCGCAGAAAAAACAATCTTACCATTCACAGTGTACAGTTTATCATAATAAGTACCAACAGAAGAACCACTTCCCGGGTTTAGATCTTTTACTATTTGGGTTCCATTTTGAGTCCCATCTGAACTCCAAAGTTCCTGACCATACAGAGCAGAATTACCAAAAAAATAAACCTTATTATTCAGCGAAGTGAACTGATTATTGACTAATGTTACATTTGGAATTTTAATGGTTCCTTCAGTTGTACCATCACTCACATAGATATTATTTCTATATGAGAAAAAAAGTTTATCCCCGATAGTTTTCCCGAATAAAGTATTTACATATGACGAATAAGTATCTTCATTCAAATCTTTTACCTTAAAGGTATTATTCATATTCAAATCAGTGCACCATAGTTCAAGTTTACTATATGTGCCTTCTGCAAAAAAATAAACCTTACCATTCAAATTATAAAATGAGCTTTTGATAATGCGACCAGGCGATGTATAGTCCTTTAAAAGTTCCGATTTCTGAGTATTGAAATTATATTTGTAGACCTCTCTCCCAAATGCGTTTCCAGCAGTTGAGAAGATTAGATCATTATCAAACAATTTCATTCCTCTTGGGTCTGAACCAGGAAAACGGTTTATTTCATTCAATTGAGAATTAATGACATTTTGAGCATTATGAAAAACAGAAAATAAAATGCACAAAAAGAGAATCGGTAGATGGTAGATTTTTTTCATCATTGATTATTAGTTTTAATTTTCCGCAAAAATAAAAATTAAAACTAATAATCAATGATTCTTTTAAAGATATATTAAACTTAATATAGATTTTGAATTTGTTTTTATTTAAAATTCTTCTCGGTAATTCTTATCTTTGCAACCTAAAATTTAAAAATGAACAAATACATAAAATTTGTAATAGCGGCATTAATCATTATTGCAGGAGTGTTTCTTATACTTAATAGGCAATGGGGTTGGGGAATTGTTTTAATCGTACTTTCTGCAATTCCTATCACACTTTTCTTCAAAAATGAAAATATCCTTTTGGCTTTCTGGCAATTGAGAAAACAAAATATGGAAAAAGCAGCGAAGTTTTTATCCAATATTACCAATTACAAATCTCAGCTTCATAAGAGCCAATACGGCTACTTCCATTATCTGCAAGCTTTGACAACAGCTCAGGATAATCCACAAAAAACAGAAGGATTGATGAAAAAAGCTTTGGATTATGGTTTGAATATGAAGCACGACAGAGCAATGGCAAAATTGAATTTGGCGGCTTCTGCACTTTCAAAAGGAAGAAAAAATGAGGCTCAGAAACTTTTGGAAGAAGCAAAACAATTGGATTCTGCCGGGATGATGACCGACCAGATCAAAATGATGAAGGAACAACTGAAAATGCCAACGATGCAAAAACATATGCACAACCCAAACATGAGAAACAGAGGAAAATTCTTCTAGTTAAATAAAATTAAAAGGAGCAAAAATTATTTCGCTCCTTTTTTATATACAGATTTTGGTTATTCAACAATCAGCTTTTCAGAATAAGCTTTGTTATCGACCTCATATCTTAATAGATAAGTTCCTTTTGGATATTTGGAAACATTGATCTCCAGTTTTTTATCAGATGTGTTATTGATTGTCTGCAATAGTTTTCCTGTTAGATCATAAAGCAAAACTTTTGTCGGTTTAGCGTTTTCCCAGACCAAGTTCACAATATCTTTTGCAGGAATTGGATAAATACTAATTCCATTTTTCTTGAAAGATGCTACACCTAAAGTTTTAACTTCAATCGTTGCCTGATATGGTTTGAGGTTTTGCTTGGTTGCCGTGATCATCAATGATTCTCCATCAGCAATTCCACTTAAATCAAATACAACACTTCCATCTTTGCTATGTGCAGAACCAATTATATTACCATTTTTAGTCAAAGAAATGACCGCATCTGTCTCTTCGCAGGAAACAGTAAGAGTCTGCGTATTTGGATCAATCTGATCTGGATGCTGCAACTCCAGATCTTTGGTTGTATCATATCGGAAAACAACAGAAGGGTCACCAAAAAGAACCCAGGTCTGCATGACCTCAACAGCTGTTGGCGAAGCATTATAACTTTCCAACATTCCTATTTGCGAGTTGTAAAACAACCCTCCAATCGTTTCTTTTTTATTGTTCTCATAAACTTCTGTAAGGATATTCGTCATCTCATCCTGCGTTTCCATAGGTTCTGCCCAAGCCATCAGAATCGTAGAAGCCGCTGTTGCAATAGAACCAGCTGGAGAATTGTTATAATTTACCGACATCAGATCTTCAGCAAGGCAAGTCTTTCCGACAAAAGTCCCATTATTACAAGCCACAGAGACCACAAAAGGATACATCCCGTTATTTTTCAGTTGTTTTACATATGTAGAAGTATAGTTTCCTGTTACCATTAGATTAAGGTCACCGTGTCCTGTGTAATTGAATAATCCAACGCCGGAATTCATTGCATTATTGATCATCGTTGGTGTTGGCTCTCCCGCAGTATCTTCACCACCTTGCGAACCTTGATAAAATTCATAAACGTTTTGATAACCATAATTCTTCAATTGAGTTCTGATTTTTCTAAGATGTACATAATCCGCTTCTCCATCATTTCCATAACCATTCCCTTCATTAGAACCAATTCCGATAGCATTTTTCATCCAATCACCCGCAATAGGACTTTTCTCATACTCCAGAATTCTGTCTGTCATTGTTTTGATACCAACACTATTCCCAGATAATCTTCCTACGAAAGCTTCCGGATAATAATCATTTGTAAATTGCCCATAATAAGAATCACTCCAAAGCTGCTCCCCATTGTATCCATAAGTATGAGAAGGAACATCTCCGGAATCACCAACCAAAAGAATGTAGACCAAATTAGGATTGGTTTGGTAGAAATTGGTAATATAATTTTTAATAGCCGTATCTGTAGTTCCAGTAGTTGTCGTGTTCACAACTGTTGTTTTGATACCTTTTTCCCGTTTCCAGCTCACTAAAGAACTTAACTGACTTTCAAATGCAGGAGCTGTGATAATTAACAGATCACCTTCTTCTTTAGCCGGAGCATATTTATTTGAAGTTATATGATTAAGATAATGTTTTGAATAGATATCATTGAAAAATGTATTATCTGCTTTTCTACTGGCAATTTCATTGGTTCCTTTCTTATCATTCAGCACAACTTCTACTCTCAGATTTTTATAGATTCTAAGTTTGTGTTGAACCGGATTGTATTGATAAGGAAAAAGTGAAAACGTAACACCTCTCGTATTTCTCAGAATGTGAGGATCTCCAAATTGAGCCAAATTTCCGGGAAAGAAATCATCCTTTTTATAACTCTCTCCAAAGACATACGGAATTGTTTCTGGGTCGGTATTTCTTTTTAGGTTTCCTTTAGACGGAGCGATGTCAATATTATTGATATCCTCATAACTATCATATACTATTTTGTAACTGAAGTCTCCTTTCTCAGGAAGCTGAATGGATCTGGAGAAATATGGCATTGCAGGATTTCCCGCCTCGGACATCAGAACAGAATATTGCTTGGAAAATGAATGATAGTTTTTCCCGTTGATACTTTTCTCTGTTTTTTCAAAATGACCGAGATCAAAATCAACAGTAATATTCTGATTGTCAGAATTGATCAATTTGAAATCTTGCGCAAATGAGTTACCGGAAAGAAAAATCAATATTAAAGAAGAAAATAGTACATTTTTTCTCATAAGTTTTATTTTTTTATCAAATATATAAATTTAAAGCTGATCAAGTTTATATATTTCAATAAAAAATAAAATTTAGCTACATTTCATCATTTTGCTCATAGCCATAAAATTTCGGAATTTGCCAATGGTATTTTACAGCGAGGGTCCGAATGGTCACAATCAAAATAATGGTGAAAATCTGAATAAGTCCATAAGAAAGAATAGAATATTTAGATAAAAGTAAAAATATTCCTCCGCCGATAATACAAGCAGTTGCATAGATCTCCTTTCGGAACACCAAAGGAATTCTATTCAGTAAAATATCCCTAATAATCCCTCCAAAACAGCCTGTAATTGTTCCCAAGGTCAAGCATATCAATGGATGAAGGCCTTCATTCAGCCCCTTTTGAATTCCAATGATCGTGAATAATCCTAGTCCGAAACTATCAAATATGAATAAAGTGACTTTGAAATTTTTCTCAATAGATTTGAAAATCATAGAAAATACACAAGTGAAAAATATCAATGAACAAGTCAGCATATCCGTCATCCAGAAAACCGGAACATCCAAAAGTAGATCTCTTACTGTTCCACCTCCAACAGAAGTTACAAATGCAATGATCAAAACACCGAAAGGGTCAAGACGCTTCTGCATTGCCGCAAAACTGCCTGACATTGCAAAAGAAATGGTTCCTAAAACCTCGATGATAAAATTGAATTGTTCGTGCACAGTTTTATAATTGTTAAATGATGATTGATAAGTGATAAGTGATAGGTTAGATAAAAAATAATCGCTGATGAAACATCAATTATCGATTATCATTTATCATCTATAGATCCAACTCCACCATTACCGGACAATGGTCAGAGTGTTTGACTTCTGCTAAAATTACGGCTCTTGTCATTTTTTCTTTCAGTGGTTCGGAAACGAAATTGTAATCCAAGCGCCAGCCTTTGTTCCTTGCTCTGGAACCTGCTCTATAACTCCACCAAGAATATTGGTCCGGCTGGTCATTGAAATATCTGAAACTGTCCGTGAGTTTATTTTCATCCATAAAGTTGGTCATCCACTCTCGCTCCATTGGAAGGAAACCAGATGTATTGGCCAAACCAATTGGGTTATGGATATCGATTGCCTCGTGGCAGATATTAAAATCTCCGCTGATAATGAGATTTGGGATGGTTTTTCTGAGTTCTTTGATGTAATCCAAAAAATCAAAACAGAATTGCATTTTGAAGTCCAGCCTCTCGATATTGGAAGCCGAAGGAACATAAACCGAAATCACGGAAAATCCATCGAAGTCTGCTCGGACAACTCTTCCTTCGTTGTCGTAGCTTTCTATTCCGCAACCGAATTCGACGTGATTTGGTTTTACTTTTGAAGCGATCCCTACTCCACTGTAACCTTTCCTAACTGCCGAATGCCAATAACTGTGATATCCCAATTTTTCAAAACTATCAATATCGATCTGGTCATTTCCCGCTTTACTTTCCTGGATACAAATGACATCTGGGTTTGCAACATTGAGCCAGCCCAAAAAATCTTTTGTAAAGGCAGCGCGGATTCCGTTGACGTTGTAGGAAATGATTCTCATTTTATTATAATTGATGAATGATAGTTGATATATGACCTTATAATTTTCAAAGGTCGGAATTTTGATTTGAATGGTCAAAAGAAATACGAAACGACCTTATAGCCCCGATAGGAACGGCATCCTTTTTCTTTTTGGCTTTGACAGGCTCAGCCTGACAGTATGGGAAAAAGAAAAAGATATAGTGGATAGCGGGTGGGACAAGTGAAAAGAATGGACAAATCTCTTGCTCCTAAAAAAGAAAAAGGCGGAAAAAGTTGCCTCTTTCCGCCCAATAAACCCAAATCAAATAAACTATGAAAAAACTACTTGGGTTCTAATATGCTTATCGGAATGATGACCTCTTCTAGGGAAATCCCTCCGTGCTGATAAGTGTCTTTGTAATAATTTACAAAGTGATTGTAGTTCTTCGGGTATGCTAAAAATATATTGTTCTTTGCGAAAATATATTTTGAACTCAAATTTCCTTTTGGTAGAAAGAGTTTGTCGGGATTGTTTATCGCCCAAACATCTTTATCCTCATATGTCAAACTTCTTCCGGTCTTGTATCGGATGTTTGTAGAGGTTTCCCTGTCACCAACTACCTTACTAGGTTTTTTAACATAAATTGTGCCGTGATCGGTTGTAATGACCAGTTTGAATCCATTTTCTGCTGCAGTCTTGATAATTTTCAACAAGGAAGAATTTTCAAACCAGTTGTAAGTCAAAGACCTGAAAGTCTTATCATCTCTGATCAATTGATTTACAATGTTATTATCTGTTTTTGCGTGAGACAGGATATCGATAAAGTTGTAAACTATAACTAATAAATCATTGCTCTTATGTTGATTGAAATCATCTAAAATCTTTCTTTCGAAGTCCGAATTGAGGATTTTCAGATATTTCATTGATTTGCTGGACAATCCCAAACGTTTCATCTGGTCTTCCAAGAAGTCTCTCTCATGCTCGTTTTTATTCCCTTCCTCATTGTCATTGAACCAATATTCCGGGAATCTTTTTTCAATCTCTGAAGGCATCAATCCTGCAAAAAATGAGTTTCTTGCATACTGGGTCGCTGTTGGCAAAATACTGAAGTAATAGTCCTCGGAAGTTTTGTTATAGAACTTCGTGAACAGAGGTTCTATGACTTTCCACTGGTCGTATCTCAGATTATCTATCATCAGCAAAAGGACTTTTTCCTTTTCCAATTCTGGCTTCACCTTATCTTTGAAAAGCGTGTGGCTCATCATCGGTTTCTCGTTGCCGCGAAGCCATTCTTCGTAATTATTCTCGATGAATTTTGAGAATTGGATATTGGCTTCTTCTTTTTGGTTTTGAAGCAGGTCTGCAAACTCATTATCCGAAACTTTATCGAATTTCACTTCCCAGCTCAAGATTTTCTTGTAGTATTCTGCCCAATCCTGATAAGTTCTGAGATAGGATAACTCCATACTTAGATTACGGAATTCCTGCTGATAATCTACAATTGTTTTTTGCTCGACCAGAGATTCGCTTTGCAATATTTTCTTAAGTGACAACAGAACTTGATTTGGATTTACAGGTTTCAAAATATAATCTGAGATCTGAGAACCGATCGCCTGTTCCATAATGTGTTCCTCCTCACTTTTCGTAACCATTACGATCTTGAGTGCATTATCCTTTTCTTTGATCATTGGAATTGCTTCCAAACCGGAGATTCCGGGCATATTTTCGTCAAGAAGAGTTAACTCGAATTTTTCCTTTTCTATCATTTCCAACGCCTCATTCACATTATTCACCGGTGTAACGTTGTATCCTTTATTCTCTAGGAAGACGATATGTGGTTTCAGCAAATCGACCTCATCATCTATCCATAAAATTTTTCTTGACATATATTTTTTATATTTAAGTAGTTCGTATCAAAATTATAACCAAAGTATCATAATTATATTTTAAATAACAGAATTGGTGCGTTAAATATTAGTTAAAGGAAATTTTATTTTTGAAAACGATCAACTCGTCAATTTTGTCCATAAAAAAACAGACTTAATAAAAAGTCTGTTTATAATTCATTAATTGGAGAAACTCATTAATTCCTTCTTCTGAGCGTTGTAGAGATGAAACTCCAGCATCTTGAAAGAATCTCTCGGAATGATGGTTACCCATTTTTTGTATTTCAAAAACCATTTGTTTTGGATACTTGTCAATCCTTTGGTCAGGTAGGCTTCCACAAATGGATGCACGTGTAGGAAAAGTTTTCCTTTTTCTGTCTGCATAATGGTTCTGATAGAATCTTCCATTTTTTCGACAATCACGATCGGAGCGATGATCTCGCCGTCTTTGTTGGGATTTTCTTCAGACGTTTCGATGTGCTTTTCAGCCCGCACACGCTGTCTTGTCATCTGGATCAAACCAAATTTTGAAGGTGGCAAGATCTTATGTCTTGCTTTGTCACGCTTCATTTCTTCACGAAAATGTTCGTATAATTCCTTTCTGTGTTCAGGGTCGGTCATATCAATAAAATCGACAACGATGATTCCGCCCATATCCCGAAGACGCAACTGTCTTGCGATTTCCGTTGCTGCCATTTTGTTGACATTCAGTGCGTGAGTTTTGTTCGTGTTGGCAGATGAAATGTTGTTTCCGGAATTCACATCTACAACGTGAAGCGCCTCTGTATGTTCAATAACCAGATAAGCACCTTTGGAAGCCGGAATATTCACGTGCTTACCAAAACTCTGTTTCAGTTGTTTTTCGACATTATAATACTCCAAAAGTGGAATATGCGAATCGTAGAACTGAACAATATTTTTGCGTTCCGGAGCAATAACTTCGATATAAGCTTTCATATCCTCAACCATCTTTTCGTCATCACAAATGATACTCACGAAATCCTGATTGAAGTTATCTCTCAAAATCGAAGACGCTTTATCTTCCTCGCTCAAGATCTTACTCGGGACTTTATTTTTCTGAATATTTTTAAACGTAGATTCCCACTTTTTCACCAGCTGATTCATATCGTTATGAAGCTCAGCTACTTTCTTGCCTTCCGCAACTGTCCTGATGATCACACCGAAACCTTCTGGGCGAATACTTTCTATCAAAGTCTTCAGTCTGGTTTTTTCTTCCGGATTACTTACTTTTTTGGATACGGAGATTTTGTTATCAAAAGGAATCAGAACCAGAAAACGACCCGTAAGAGAGATCTGTGTAGAGATTCTCGGTCCTTTTGTAGAAATTGGTTCTTTTGTGATCTGCAATAATACCAGATCTCCGGCAGAAAGCACCTTATCAACAGTTCCCAGTTTATCAATATCTTTTACCGTTTCAAAATTTTTGAGACTCGGAGACTGTTGTTTTTTTGAGATCGTGTTCTTGAGAAATTTCTGGTAAGAAAGGAATTGCGGCCCCAGGTCCTGATAATGGAGAAAAGCATCTTTGTCTGTTCCGATGTTGACAAATGCTGCGTTGAGGTTGGGTGCAAGTTTTTTGATTTTACCTAAAAAAAGGTCACCGACTACGAAATCGGTTTTTGTTTCTTGTTCGTGAAGTTCAAAAAGGCGGCCATCTTCCAATAAAGCAATTTTTGAAGCATCTCCCTCATTGGAAATAATCAGTTCTTTTTTCATAACTTCATAAAAAGGTTTTATTAAAATTAGGTTGTAAATATAAAACAAAAATATAGCTGGCAAAGTGCCAACTATATTTAATATGTTTAAGACTCAAAAAGGCTAAATTATTTTTTCTTTTTGTGTCTGTTTGCTCTTCTTCTTTTCTTTCTTTTGTGAGTTGCAACCTTGTGTCTTTTTCTCTTTTTTCCGCTTGGCATAATTTATATTTTTTTATACTGTTAATACTCGATTAATTATTTTACTGCAACTTTGGTCTTTACTTTTTCTACAAAAGTTTTTGAAGGTTTGAAAGCAGGGATATTGTGAGCAGGGATTTCTATCGCTGTATTCTTAGAAATGTTTCTTCCTGTTTTAGCTGCTCTTGTTTTGATGATGAAAGAACCGAAACCTCTTAAGTAAACGTTATCTCCGTTATACATAGATGTTCTGATTTCTTGCATAAAAGCTTCGATAACTTTCTGTGTATCATTCTTTTCTACTCCCAGCTTGTTCGAGATGGTATTTACCAATTCTGCCTTTGTCATTTTCTAAAATTCTTTATATTTTTGGTGTGCAAATATAAGACATATTTTTGAAAACAAACAAACAAAATGCTGATTTTCTTCACATTGGAAAAAAGCTTACAAAGTGGTATGATACCAATGCCAGACAACTTCCCTGGAGAGAAAACCAGCATCCTTATAATATATGGATCAGTGAGATCGTTCTACAGCAAACTCAGGTAAAACAAGGACTAGGTCATTATCTCAGATTCATAGAAAGATTCCCCACTGTAAAAGAACTTCACAATGCTTCAGAGGATGACGTATTATTATATTGGAAGGGCTTAGGCTATTATTCCAGAGCGATCAATCTTCACAAAGCGGCTCATCAAGTTGTAGAAGATTTCGGAGGCGAGTTTCCTAATCATTTTAATGAAATTTTAAAACTAAAAGGTGTCGGAAAATATACCGCTGCGGCAATCGCGAGCATTTGTTTTGAGGAAAAGATCCCGGCTGTTGATGGGAATTTCTATCGGGTTTTGTCAAGGATATTTGCTGATGATTTTGATATTTCAAGCTCCAAAGCTTTCCAGTATTTTTCCGATCTGGCTCTATTGATCATGCCTGACGACAAATCTGGGGAATTCAATCAGGCGATAATGGATATTGGTTCGGAGATCTGCAAACCAAAAAATCCACTTTGCGGAGAATGTCCCGTGAATGATGATTGCATTGCCTACCAGACCGGAAGAGTTTCTGAATTTCCGGTAAAAACAAAGAAAACGAAAGTCTCTGATCTAAGTTTGAAATACTTCTTCGTCAAACATAAAAACCAATTCTTAATTAAACAAAGAGGCAATGATTTTATCTGGAAAAAGTTGTACGAATTTCCAACTTCGATCCCTACTGAATGGGAAGAATTTATCATTAACTCAAAAATTGTGAATCACAAATTGACACATAAAAACCTGTCAATAGAAATCAACACGGTTGAGCTAGATCCGAAAAAGGAATTTGAAATATTTGCTTCTGATAATGACTTTCTGATCGTCGATGAAAAACAAGCTGATGACAAATCATTTCCGAAACCATTGGAAAATTTCTACAAAAATATCGGCAAACCAGAAATTGGAGAGCTTCAGTTTTAAGAATAATTAAAATTTTCATCTGAACTTCATTATATTTGCAAAAATTTGGTTCCGAGTTTTTCGGATTAAAAAGGGAATGGAGTGTAATTCTTCAACTGTCCCCGCAACTGTAAATCGCGATAGAAGATCTTGCAATCTTGCCATTGCCCGCCATAAGCGTGTGAGAAGGCGCAAAATCAGCGAAAGTCAGGAGACCTGCCAATGATAAATTTATTAAAATGCTTTCGGAGGAAAGGCAGGTTATGATGAAACGTACTTTTGCATTTTTTTTCATTGGATTGATAGGTCAGGTTTCCGCTCAGGAATCTTTGATCGATACCGTATTTATTGATAATCAATTCAGTAAAGTTTCTAAAACCGCGAAAATATCGAATCTGAATTCTGATAAAATTCTTGAGAATTCAACCTCTTTATCAGATCTATTGAGATTTCAATCCAATATTTATATCAAAGAAAACGGACGTGGCGCAACTTCTTCGCCAGGTTTTCGGGGAACAACTGCACAGCAAACCGCTTTTGTCTGGAACGGAATCAATATCAACTCAATTTTTCTCGGACAAGGCGACATCAATAATATGAATCCTTTGAGCTACGAAAATGTCGGAATCAAATTCGGTGGCGGAAGTGTGATCTATGGAAGCAGTGCAATCGGAGGTTCTATTCACCTTAACAATGCTTTGAATTTTAATAAAGGTTTTAGCGGAACTTTATTTTCGGAATATGGTTCTTTTGGAACAAGTAATTCTCTTGCTCAGGCGAAATTCAGTAATGGGAATTTTAGTTTTAATGTTAATATCAATCATTCCAGAAGTGAGAATGACTATGAAGTTCCTCAAAGAAAATTTATCAACCGAAACGGAGAATATCAGAATACAAGCTTCAATCTTGGATTAGCTTACAAAATCAATCCAAATAACGAATTCTACTGGCAAAGCCAACTTTACGACAGCGAACAACACTACCCTGTTTTTTCAGAAAATCAAACTAAAACGAAATATCAGGTTCAGACCTTCCGAAGTTTAGCCGGTTGGAAATTCAATTCAAAATCGATAAAAAACAATTTCAAACTTGCTTATCTGGAAGACAATTTTCAGTATTTTGGAGATATTAATAAAAGTAAAACCAGCGGTGGAACCGGGAAACAATATATTATCAAGAATGATTATGACTTCTTGGTTTCGAAAAACTCGTCTTTCAACCTCATTACAGAATATCAGTATAACGAAGCGGAAGGATTTGGCTCGGGAATCAAAACTCCAAAAAGGAACTTGGGAAGTTTTTCTTTGCTATACAGAAACTCTCAATCTGAAAAATTCTATTGGGAATTGGGAGCAAAACAAGAAATTGTAGAAGATTATAAAAGTCCATTTTTGTTCTCTGCAAGCGGAAAATACACCATCAACAATTGGTATCAAACGACTTTGAATATTTCGAGAAACTTCCGCGCTCCGACTTTCAATGATCTGTATTGGCAACCTGGCGGAAACCCTGATCTGAAGCCAGAAACTTCAAATCAAATAGAGATGTCACATAATTTCAGTTATAAGAATTTCAAACTGGGAATCACGCCTTACTATATGCACATTGTTGATGAAATTGTTTGGAATCAAGCAACATCGACGATTTGGACCCCGAAAAACATTAGCAAAGTAGATTCTTACGGATTGGAAGCCAATTTGACTTTTGATAAAAATTTTGAAAGACATCACATTTTCAGCAATTTGTCTTATACTTACTCCCGTTCAGTAGATTTGGAAACGAAGAAGCAATTGAGATATGTTCCAAAACAAAGGGTTAATTTCAATGCCAATTATGAATATTCTTTTATCGGATTTTTTGTACAGGCTTTCTACAACGGAAAAACTTACGTTGATGAAAATGAGAAAAAGTCTCTGAAAGATTATATGATTCTGAATTCGGGAATAACGGCTAAGTTATCTTCGAAGTTTCAGCTTGGTTTCAAAGTCAATAATATGACCAATCAGATTTATCAGACGGTTGACTATTACTTTATGCCTCAAAGAAATTACGCGGTCAACCTCAAATTAAATTTTTAAAACAATAAATAAATTTACATATGAAAATCAACAAATTACTAACCGGACTTTTCGCATCTGTTCTTCTGACATTCGCAGCTTGTAACGATGACGATTTCGATTTCAACAATCAGGAAACATCTTATAGCGGGATTCTTATAGCTAACGAAGGTTCTTTTAACAAACCGGATGCGACAGTAGATTTTTTGTCTTCTGATTTGAGCACAAGCCAATCAGGAATCTATAAAACTGTTAATAACGAAGACCTTGGTGACGTTCTTCAAACTATCGGTTTCAAAGGGACCAATGCTTTTTTAGTACTTAATAATAGTAACAAAATTGTAATCGCCAATCGTTTTAATTTTCAGAAAAATGCAACGGTAACTTCTAATCTTGTTAGCCCAAGATATATTGCTTTCACAGACAGCCAATATTACGTCACCAACAACAATTTCTTTGGCACTTATAAACTTAACATCTATAATAATGCTGACAACACTTTTATCAAAAGCATCAATTTTGACCGTTATGCAGAAAAAGTAGTTGAAGCTGGAGGAAACATTCTTGTTCAGACAGATGGCTCATTATATAATGCATCAACGGGAACAATGGATATTACAGGACATACTATTACCATCGTAAAACCATCTACTAATAATATTGACAAAACCATAACACTTCCAGATTCGGGAGAAATAAAAGACTTAGTTTCATACGAAGGTTCTGCATATGCTTTATCTTCTACATCAACAGATTCTTACATTTACAAAATCAATCCTTCAGACGGAACTTTCTCAACAGTTACATTGACAGGAATTGCCAATGCTCAGAAACTAAGAATCGATTCTGGTTATTTCTACTTCATTGATGGCGGAAACAAAGTTTATTCTAAAATGACAGCGACTCCAACTTCTGAAATCAAAACTTTGTTCACGGCTCCAGGTTATGGCTCTTATGGCTTTAATATCATTGATGGCAAAATATTTGTATCAGACGCAAGCTTCACAGGAGAAAGCACTTCTTATGTTTATAATGCTTCAACTGGGACTCAAATCAAATCGTTCAAATCCGGAATTGGAACCAACGGTTTCTATAAAAATTAATTTTTCATCATTTGTGTTTTTAGGACTCTGTCAAATTTATTTTTGGCAGGGTTCTTTTTTTATTTTTAAATGACAGAAATCATTCTTTTCGCAAATTTTAAGCATAATTTTTGATTAGTCCAAAGCAAAATAAAAACCTTAATTTTATAAAAAAATCGCAATGAGGGAAAAGATCGTCATCATCGGAGGTGGTTTCGCAGGTTTACAACTTGCGAGAAATCTTAATAATCAGGGAAAATACAAGGTAATGGTCATTGATAAGATGAATCATCATATGTTCCAGCCATTATTCTATCAGGTTGCAACCGGACGAATCGAACCTTCCAATATTTCTTTCCCCTTCAGAAAAATCTTCCAGAAGTCAAAAAACATCCAATTCCGGATGACGGAAGTCAAAAAAATCATTCCTTCTGAGAATAAGGTCATTGGCGAAGATGGTGTTTTCACTTATGACAAACTAGTTATTGCAACTGGCTGTAAAACCAATTTCTTTGGCAATCAGAAGATGCAAAATCTGGCTCTTGGAATGAAGAATACGCAAGAAGCCATTACGATTCGTAACCACATTTTGATGACCTTCGAAAAGATGATTATTGAAAGAAAAGCCAGCGATGATGGAAACTGGAATCTCGTCATCGTAGGAAGCGGACCAACCGGAGTTGAATTGGCAGGTGCATTTTCCGAAATGAAGACCAACATTCTTCCGAGAGATTATCCTAGAATGAATTTCTCCGATCTCAACATCGTTCTGATCAGCGCAGGAGAAACACCTCTGGAAACGATGAGCCAGGAATCCCAAGAAGCTGCAGAGAAATATCTCGTTCAGTTGGGAGTGAAATTTATGAAAAATGAACGAGTAATAGATTACGATGGAGAAACGATCTTTATGCAAAGTGGCAACTCAATTCCAACCAATAATGTGATTTGGGCAGCCGGAGTTACTGGAAACATCATTGATGATTTCAACAAAGAAAATACCATAAGAAACCGATATGTTGTTGACAGATTCAACAAAGTGAAAGGTTACGATAATATCTTCGCTATTGGGGATATTGCCTATATGGAGACACCAAAATATCCTCAGGCGCATCCACAATTGGCTAATGTCGCCATCAATCAGGGGAAAAACCTGGCGAGAAATTTCAAAAAAGATTCTGAAAAAGACTGGACAGAATACGAATATATCGACCGCGGTTCTATGGCAACCATCGGGAAGCACAGAGCGGTTGTTGACCTGCCGAAATTTAAATTTCAGGGATTTCTTGCTTGGTATTTCTGGATGTTCTTACATTTGATGCTGATTCTGAGTGTCAGAAACAAACTGGCAATTTTCTTCAACTGGATGTGGAGCTATATCAACAAAGACTCTTCATTAAGGTTGATCATTGCGCCATCTAAGAAAAACCCGACAGAACAGTAATATAAATGATTATTGATAAATGATTACAATTCATCAATAATCATTTATCTCTTATCATTTATAAAAAATATGCGAATCGATATCATCAGCGTACTTCCGGAACTTATGGAAAGTCCTTTCAAAACCTCAATCCTCAAAAGAGCGATGGAAAAAGGGCTGGCAGAAGTTCATTTTCACAATATCCGAGACTGGAGCATTGGCAAACATCGCCAAATAGATGACGAACCTTACGGCGGCGGCGCAGGAATGATAATGATGGTAGAACCGTTGGACAAGTGCATTTCTGAACTGAAATCTCAAAGAGATTACGACGAGATCATCTATCTGACACCAGACGGCGAAACTCTGAATCAAAGAACTGCCAATACTTTATCCATCAAAAAAAATCTGATTTTCCTCTGCGGACATTACAAAGGCATCGACCAGCGTGTTCGTGATCTGCATATCACAAAAGAAATTTCCATTGGCGATTATGTTTTGACTGGCGGAGAATTAGCGGCTTGCGTATTAGCAGATTCTGTAATCCGATTGTTGCCCGGCGTTTTGAATGACGAACAAAGTGCATTGACAGATAGTTTTCAGGACAACCTTTTATCCCCACCAATCTACACAAGACCAGAAACTTACAAAGGGTTATCTGTTCCAAAAATATTATTGAGTGGAAATTTTGGAGCGATTGAAGATTGGTTACACGATGAAGCGGTGAGAATCACAAAAGAAAGACGACCAGACCTTTTAGAATAAATCCTTTTCTTCAAACTAGAAAACTTAACCAAATTCAAAAACAAATGAGACATTTTTTCAAAGTGGCTTCGGTTGCTATTATTACGTTATTTACTTCTTGTAACTCATCAGCTCAAAAAAAAGACGATTATCCGGTAAAAATTGATAGCTTAATCAAAACTACAAATCCCAGAACTTTCAACGGCGTAGTTTACATTCAGCAAAACGGGAAGGAAAAATATGCGAAAGCTTTTGGTTATGCTGATTTCAACAAGAAAACACCTCTGGAAATCTACAATAAGTTTTCTACAATGTCGATTGCCAAGCAGATTACTGCCACATTGATTTTGCAACAAGTAGAAAAAGGGACAATCGATTTGCAGCAGCCTATCCGAAAATACCTTCCGGATCTCAAATATTCTTGGACAGATACGGTAACCGTTCATCATTTGTTGAATCACACTTCCGGACTTTACAGCGATGATTTGAAACCAAATTTGAAATTTAAAACAGGGAAGGAATTCAGTTATTCCAATGTTGGATATTACATTGCAGGATTGGTTTTGGAAAAACAAAGCGGTAAAAGTTATCAGGAATTGGTAACGGCTTTATTCGAAAGATGCAAAATGAATGGCAGCGCCTACCCTACCAAAACCAGCAGTAAACTTTTGGCAAAAGGTCATACCATCAGAAAAGACGGAACTTTTAAACTGAATGAAAGATCAGACTTTAATCCGACTAATTATTTTGGAAGTCATTTGATTGTCACAGCTCCCGATCTGGCCAAATGGAACGAATGTTTACACAATGGAAAATTGCTAAAGCCTGAGACTTATAAATTAATGACCAATTATTCGATAACTTCGACACATCAGGTTTTCAGTGAGAATCCGATTGGTTATGGATATGGATTAAGAATTAATGATAAAGCTAAAATCAATGAAATCGGACACACAGGTTTTCATCCAGGCGAAGGTTTTACAGCCGTAAATTTGTATTATCCAAAAACAAAAACCAGCGTGATTGTAATGGAAAATCAAGCGAATGAGAACTTGGATATCGCTTATTATTTTGAGCAGGGAGTTAGAAAAATTGTGAAAGAAAGTCAGCTTTTGAAATAAGTATAAATCTAGTTTTACAATCTGTTAAAAAAATAATTCTTTATCTTTATTTAAAATTGGATTTATGCAGAAGACGATTTATAATAAAAGTGAATTACGGGACTTTGTGAACGACAGTATTTCGGGGAAAGTGAAAACTTTGGAGTTTTACCTCAACTTTTCTCTGGAAGCTAGCCGGGACATTAAAAAAACATCAAAATACGATTCTATCAGAGAGGAAATACAGGAAGAGATCTATCATTTGGACAGACAAATGGTTTCGCTTAAAAGTATGCAGACCCAAATGCGAAAAGTTCTGAACTCTGTCTCAGAGACTATAAAACTCGGGTCTCTTGTCATTACCAATAAAGCCCGTTTTTACATTTCCGTTTCTTTGGGGGAATTTTTCTTTCAAGGCGACCGCTTCTATGCCATTTCTCCGGAAAGTCCAATGGCGCAGATAATGCTCGGAAAGAAAGTGGGCGATGATTTTGTCCTTAATAAAATTCATCAGGAGATCGTGGAGATTCTTTAGAGTCGGATTCTGGATGTCCGAAGTTTCTCGCTTCAATCTTTTCTCGTTTCTTTTTACTTTGTTCTTTCATCTTTGTTCTTGTATCTTTGAACTATGGAAAACGCAACAATTCTCAAACATATTATAGAAGAACGCAGAAGCATCTTCCCAAAAGATTATACTGATAAAGAAATTCCACAACATATCATTGACGAAATTCTCAGCAATGCTGTTCTGGCTCCGAATCATAAACGTACGAAACCTTGGCGCTTCAAAGTTTTCAAAGGAGAAGAGAAACAAAAGCTTGGTCAGGAACTTCAAAATATTTATAAAGAAGTGACGCCAGAATTTCAGTTTTTGCAGAAGAAATACGACGACATCGGATTCAAAATTTCGAAAGCGAATGTTGTGATCTCAATCGTTGTTGAATTCAGTGGATTGGTTCCGGATTGGGAAGAGATTGCAGCAACGTCTATGGCTGTCCAGAATATGTACCTCACTTGCACTGCTCACAGAATCGGATGCTATTGGAGTTCTCCGAAAATCGTAAATAACCTGAAAAATTCTTTGAAAATTGAAGAGAATCAACAATGTTTGGGATTGTTCTATATGGGAAGTTTGGATTAAATGAACATCTATAAAATTTCAACGAAAAAGAATTGCTGATTGTCTTCAACGAATTGCTGGACAACTCTGGCAAAATCAATCGCGATATACAAGAAATTCTAATTGAGAGAGGTTATGATGAAGAATTCTTCGCGAAAGCTAGTCATAAAAAAATTGTAGTCAAAGAAAAAGGAAGGACTACTTTTGAAATCAAAAAACTGATTGACCAAGATATCTGCTTCGAAGATATTGGAGCACAAATTTTCTAAAAGAAAGAACTTTGGAGACTTACAAGAAAACATTGAACTAAATGATTATATAAAATATTTGTGACGAGACAATGTTATTTTTAGTTTTGCACCAAACTAAATAACTTTCGTGAAAAAGCTATCCATTTTATATTTTTTCTTTCTTTTTTCCCTGATATTTTCTCAGAACAGAGAAGCAAACGACTGCGTTAACTATATTCAAATCTGTGGAAATCAAACCATTACACTTAACCCAACTGGTTATGGTATTCAGGAATTAGACAGTACAAGAGTATGCAAAAGTGAAGAACATAATTCTTTATGGTTAAAATTCACAGCTAAAACTACGGGAACATTAGGATTTGACCTTATTCCGACAAGTAGCTCTATAGATGTAGATTACGATTTCTGGATCTTCGGACCAAACGTCTCTTGTGGTAATATTGGTTTCTCTGTTAGATGCTCTACAACTAATCCGGAGGCAGCCTTCCTTGCAGATAACCATACTGGAATGAGAGATACTGAACCCGCAGGAGATTTTTCAGAAGGCCCTGGAGAGTTGGGCGATGGCTATATAAAATCTATGGACGTGATTGCAGGTGAATCTTACTTTTTAGTTATAGATAGACCAATTGGTAATGGCGCTTTCACCCTTAATTGGACAGGAACCGCGTTGCTGGGAGACCCATTTGGGACAGCGCCTAATGTTTTCGGGGCAGTAGCTCCAATTGATGTATGTAATAGCAGTCTTCTATATGATTTTTCTGTCTATAGCACTGATATTCTAAATGGCAATCCAGAATTCGACATTACGTATTATGCTACTTATGAAGATGCAACTTATGACGAGAACAGAATTACAAATCCGATCACACTTGGGAATCACGATTATTATTACAGGATCCAAAGTACGGTCACAGAATGTTTCCGGGTAGAGACAATCAAGGTCAATTGGAAACCTTTGACATTGAATACACCAGAACTGAAAGCTTGTAAAAATAATAGCGGTGAAGGCATTTTCAATCTTACTTCTGCAAATCTTACTAGCGAAAGTATTGCAGATATCAAATATTACCTGACATTTCAGGATGCACAAGATCATATTCCCGGAACAGAAATACTAACACCTGGTCTTTATTTTTCAGTGGAAAAATCTGTCTTTGCCTGGGTAAAAACAGTTTCCGGATGTGAAAACATTGCAGAGATCATCCTAAGTTTCTTCCCGTTACCAAATGTTGACACCAGTCTGTACGATGCAAACCATTGTGACAATGACCTTGATGGTTCTGTTAGTTTGAAATTCTCAAACATTACACCAACCATCGTCATCAATCCTACCGATTTTAACGTTTATTATTATTTGTCCACAAATCCAGGGATTGCATTGGCAAATGATTTTACATTCACTTCTGATAGAACTGTAATAGTAGAAGTGAAAAGTAAAAATGGTTGCCCATCTGTCTTTGGAACTATTAATTTTAAAATTGCGCCCCAAATTACACTAAGCCCTGTACAGCCAATACAAATTTGTGACTCAGACCGTTCCGGAAATGAAATGGTGAACCTGAACGATTACACTGCACAATTTACAACACAAGCCACTGCTACGGCATACGAGACACTGGCTGATGCAAAAAAAGATATCAATCGTATTTCTTTTTCACAAGACCTGAAAGCTAATAAAAGTTTTTTCTTCCGTTTTCAAAATAGTGTGGACTGTCCGAGTGTAGGAGAATTAAAATTAATATTCCAGAGTCCAAAAATATCCAGCCTTATACAAGATGTTATCATCTGCAAAGAAAACAACATCACGCTTGACGCAGGGCCTGGCTTTGATTCTTATGTATGGAGTTCCGGATCCACAAAATCTTCTTCTGGTGCTTTAAAAGTAGGTGAGCATTGGGTAGACCTTATGTTTGACCATTGTACAACCAGACAAACTGTAAAAGTAATTGCGGAGGAAGAAGTCATTATTAAGATTCTGGAAATAGAGAATGATAGATTGACAGTAACCGTAACTGGCGGAACTGCACCTTACGAATATTCTTTGGATAACTTTACTTGGCAATCTTCCAACATATTCAATAATATCCCGAAAGGTATTCAGCATATTTATGTGAGAAGTTCCAAAAAATGCATCCCTTCTATACGTGAGTTTTCCAATATTGACCTTGTGAATGTGATCACTCCAAATGGCGATGGCAAAAACGATGTTTTGGACTATTCTGCTCTGCGTCTGAAAAATAATGTCACTTTCAAAATCTTTGACCGTTTTGGTAGATTTGTATTCATAGGGAAAGATGGCAATTACATCTGGAATGGGAAAGATGGAAAAAAACTTCTTTCTACCGGCACATTCTGGTACACTTTGGAATGGACAGAACCGGACACTGAAGTTATTCACAGATATAATTCCTGGATTCTGCTGAAAAACAGATAATCATATACAGGACACTTCCTCATTATGACAAAACCCATAGCCCTGATTGCAGTGGAAATCCCACAGCAAGCGATGGGAAAAGCAAGGTGCGAGGAATTGCAACGGAAAGCAGGTTCCCGGCTTTTAAAAAACTTTGAATCAGAAACTTTGAACTTTCAACTTTTTTTGTATCTTTGCGGACTTAATATTTAACCGGGACGTGTTCCCAAAATTTTTAAACATATGTCAGTAAAAATCAGATTACAAAGACACGGGTCTAAAGGGAAACCTTTCTTCCACATCGTGGTTGCAGATGCAAGAGCTAGAAGAGATGGTAGATTCATCGAGAAGCTAGGAACTTACAACCCAATTACAAACCCAGCAACTATCGACTTGAACGTTGATTCTGCTGTTAAATGGTTGAACAACGGTGCTCAGCCAACTGATACTGCAAGAGCTATCCTTTCCTACAAAGGTGCTTTGTACAAAAAACACCTTCAAGGAGGTGTTGCTAAAGGTGCTTTTGACGAGGCTGAAGCTGAGAAGAGATTCGCTGCTTGGGTTGATGCTAAAGATGCTAAGGTACAAGGTAAAGTTGAAGGTTTGTCTACAGCAAAATCTGACGCTAAAAAAGCGGCTTTGGAAGCTGAAGCTAAAGTAAACCAAGCAAGAATTGACGCTGCTGCGAAAGCTGAAGCTGATGCAAAAGCTGCTGAAGAGGCTGCAAACGCACCTGCTGAAGAAATTGCAACAGAAGAAACTGCTACTGAAGAACCAACTGCTGAAGCAGAAGGAACTGAAGAAACTCAGGCTTAATTCTTTACAAAAAGATACAATCTCAAAGACACGATAATCTCGTGTCTTTGTTGTTTAATAAAATTCATCATCGGAAATAATGAGAAAAGAAGACTGCTATTTTTTAGGAACAATTACCAGAACACACGGATTACAGGGGAATGTGATTCTAAAACTGGACACAGACCAACCTGAAATGTATGACAAACTGACATCGATTTTTTTGGAAATCAATGGATTGCTTGTTCCGTTTTTTGTTGAGAAACAGCAGTGGCAGAGAGGCGATACGAAAATCCTTTCTTTCAAAAACTCTTCTGAAACTTTGGTAAATCAGACGATTGGAAAAGGCGTTTATCTTCCGCTTTCTACCCTACCTCCATTGACTGGAAAAAAATTCTACTACCACGAAGTTGTCGGTTTTGAAATCCGTGAAGAGGACGGAAAATCTTGCGGCAATATCGTTTCTATTAATGATATGACAGCTCAGAATTATTTCATCTTAGACCTTGCCGGAAAAGAAATCATCATTCCGCTTATCAAAGATTGGATTCTGGAAGTGAACCGTGAAGAGAAATTCATCAAAATGTTTTTACCAGAAGGTTTGATGGATGTTTTCTTGGTGCCTTCGAAAAAGGATGAGTAAAAATCACTCATTCAAAACGGAAGGCAACAGATATTCCTGAACAATTTTATCAGCTTGAGAGTGGGCGTAAGGTCTATTGTAAGCTTTCGCTGTAATAACGATTACGACTGGAATGTCTTTGAGAATAATGATTTTATTTCCGCCGTTTCCGCTGGATTGATAAGATTCGAAATTTTTGTTTCCAACTTTGTAAACTTTTCGCCAGAACAAATAACCGTAACCTTCTGATTCTTTGTTGTCAGCAAAATAATTGGTAAAAGATTTCTGAATCCAGTTTTTATTCAGAATTCGCTTTCCATTCCAAGTTCCATCGTTTTTATAAAGCTGCCCGAATTTAGCAAAATCCAAAGCTTTCATTCGCAATCCGCCTGCTAAAGATGGTTTTTGCTGAGGCGTAAATTGCCATTTGTAATTCGTGATTCCAAGCGGTTGGAATAGTTTTTTATCAGCATATTTTTCCAAACCATTCGGAACAGATTTGTCCAGAATGTCTCCGGTTACCACAACTCCGGATGTGAAATAATGCCAGTTTTTTCCAATTTTATTTTCTGTCATTGGCAAATCAAGAGCGAATTTTACCCAATTATCTGTCGGATACATGTTTTCTTCATTTCCCGGAGAATCAGAATCCTCATCATTACCATCGAAAGCAGAACTCATTGTCAACAGGCTTTTGATTGTGACGCTATCTTTTTTAGATGAATAATTTTCGAATTGTTTCAAATCGTAGAAATTACTCAGACGTTGATTTTCATTTTTAATGTAACCGTCTTTGATTGCAATTCCCATCAAAGCAGAAGAAAACGATTTTCCGACGGAACGCGTATCATTCAAACTGTCTCTGTTGTAACCATTGAAATATTCTTCTAACAATAATTTATCATTTTTAATGACGACAATTCCAGTGATTTCTCTGAATCTGTTTTCTGCAATTTTTTGATTCAGAAGTCTGATTTTTTCTTGATTAATTTTCTCATCCGAAACTTTCCAACCACTATTTTGTTTGATTTTTTGAACCGCAATTTGTTCTTCGGAAACGTATTTTTTTGGAACGATTAAGTTGATTTCGCCTGAAGCAATTACATTTCCAACTTTCAAATCTGGATTTTTTAAGTATGGTTTGATTTCGATTTTCAAAGTATGATTTCCTACTTCCAGCGCATCTACTCCACTGTTGGCAAAATAAAAACGAGACCAAAGGTATCTTCCCCAGGAATCTTCATTTTTTGTACTCAAAAACGGAATTCTGAAATTGGTTTTGAATTTTTTATCTTCTATTTTTCCAGCTCCGGAATTTAGATTTTCGGTATAAATCAATTTCCCGTCGACATAGAAACTGAATTGATAATTTCCTTTTTTAAGCAATTCATCAGCCGTCAAAGAATTATCAAGTTGGTGTAAATAATTAACCAAAGAATTATCCAGAAAAACACGAATATCAAAATCTTTATCTTCCTGAAAAGTCATTGTTTTGAGAAAGTCAGATTCTTGAAGACTTTCAAGCGAAACGACTTTATCCAAAAACAGAATTTGATTCAAATTCTTTTTCTGAACATCATTCTCGATTTTTTCCGGTTCAATAATATTTTTGCTCTGGCTTAATGAAAGACCGAAAACAAGAATCAGGACAAATAAAAAGATTGATTTCATTGTAAATTTTATGTGACAAAGTTAGATTATCATTTGTGGAAAAAATAGAATGAAATTAACATTGCTATTTCTTCAGAATATTTTTGTACTTCAAAGGCGTGATTCCGACATTTTCCTTGAAACAACGGATGAAATGACTTTGGTCCGCAAATCCACATTCCAAAGCAACATCGGAAAGCGAATTATTTTGATTTAATAAAATCAGTGATTTTTCAACTTTCAGTTTTCTGATATATTCGCCCAAATTACATTGAAAATATTTCTGAAAATCACGACTCAAATGCATTGGATGAACGTTGAGTGTTTTTGAAAGTTCTGTCAGATTCAGTTTTTCAGTGAAACTTTCGTGGAGAATTTCATCAATCCGATTGACCCAAATCGGCTTCTTTTTAGATGATTGCTTTTGATTGGACAATTGGCTGAAAAGATTCAACAAAATCTGATTAATACTAACTTCAAAAGAATTATCATTCAATTTCGATTCTTTGAAAATCTGGTAAATCAATAATTTGAGAGAAGGATTTTTGATATTGAAACTTCCTTCAACATTTTCTTTCGAAATCTGGAATTTCTCAAACCATTCTTCTGTGATTTCAAGGTGAAAACCTCGTGTGAAAATATCAGGTTTCACGTTGTAATGCGCATCCTCCCAATGATGGTAAAGCAAAGTTCCGGCAGAACAATCGTAGATTTCCTTCTTGTTGCCTTCCTGCATATTTCCCTGAAGCAGAAATGTGAAATATGGATTCTCGTGATAATGCCAATCGACAAAAGGATGCGTGTATTCTGTATCCGTAATGGTCAATCCATCGAAACTTAGCTTCTCATTGGTCTGCCCGAAAAATTCGCCATTACGAAGGGTTTTCATATTTACAATTTTTGTTTCAGATTTTCAATCTGCTGATACATTCTATTGAAAAACAGCTTTCTATCTCTATTTCCGGCTGTGTTAAGAGATTTGCAGTTCTTGATTTGATGTTCAAAATAATTCAGAGTTTCATTACAAGTTTTTATATCGTTCGTCAAGAGATATCCAAACATATTACACGGAATCGCCATAGTTGACTGCGAACCATTTGATATGAAAATATCATTGGAAAGATGAACCAGCTCGTTCTGATAAATCTGAAAACGAGGATTTGTTTCTGTTTTGTTTTCTATGTAATGAATCAAATCATCCAGTTCTGAAAGTATGTTTATAGCATCTTCTTTTTTGAGAAGTCCAATTTCAAAATAGAAAGAAACCTGAAGTAAAATACTTGAAATCGTCATATCATTCCAAAGCTCTATCACATTTTGTTTTTCATAAATTTCCTTTAAAACTTGAGTTTTCGAATTAAAAGGTTCGGGTTGAAAATCCTGAAACGGAATGAAAACCTGTTTGGAGTTAAGCAAATTCATCCAAACATAAATTTTGAATCGGGACAAAGGTGTATCCGACAACGTATAAAAAAACGGAATATCCTTCGCAGAATAATAAATTACAGAATTTTCTGAAAAAGTGATAGAACTTAAAATATCCAAAGTATTATCAAAAAACGAATGTAAATCCTCAGTTTTACTTACAGCTTTTGTCTTTTTCACCAAAAGATTATCGCTATTTTCAAGAAATCTATCCAAAGAAATATTGTAGAACTTAGCAAGCTGTAAACTTTCCTCCAAAGAAAATTTAGATTTCATCGAGGTTCTTCGGTGCGATGCGTCGTAGCTAATGTTGAGAACATTCGCAATCTCATCGTTCAGAGATTTGTCTCCAATTTTGCTTCGAATCTGTTTCAATAAAAGTTCCTGATACATCTTTTGCGATTTTCACAAATTTAGAAAAAATATTAATTCTTTTCCGCATTGATAAGATTGGGTTTCGAATATAATTTTGAATCATAAATAAAAGATAAGATTATGAAAACGAAAATACTAGGACTCGCCATTCTTCTGACCACGCTAACATCTTGCGTGAGTTTTGACAGAAAATTAATCAAACATGATTTGACAAAGATTTCTGAAAACAATGGGAAATCAATCGAAGGAAAATATGAATTCAAAGGTTATGATAACTCAAGTTCATTACTATCAAAACCAATTGAATCCATTGGAATTGCCAGAATGTTGGATTTAAAAAATCAAGATTTGGAAGATTGTGATTTTTTGGAAATCAAATCTAAAAAATTAGACACAAAACTCTACGAACTGGAATTGACATTCTTCAAAAATGATTCGGTAAAACATTCTTACAAGTTGAACGCCACTTTGAAAAATGGAATCCTGACCTTGAAAAACAGAACCACAAAATGTACCGGAATCCCGTACTTTCTCGGTGGATGCGAAGTTTCCCAATCCAGAATCGGTTTGACGACGGACAACAATCTAGTGATTCACAGCTATAATGACAATAACGGTTCATTCCTTTTTATAATGTGGGCTGGCCGAACGATTAATTATGCAGAGAAATTCAACCGTATTCAATAATATTTAAAAACATTAATTATGAAAAAGTTGCCATATATTCTCATTGCGACAAGATTTCTTATTGCGCCAATTATTTTTCTATTGGCTTATTTTGAAATCGAAAATTCTCGTAATTTGATTTTAACATTAATGTACTTCGGATTGTTCACCGATATTTTTGATGGAATCATTGCCCGAAAAGTTGGCGTTTCATCAGAAAAACTGAGACGATTGGACAGCCAAACCGATTTGGTCTTTTGGTTATCAATTGGTTTCGCCACCTATTTTCTGAATCCCGAAATCGTCCAAGAACACTGGAAAAGCATCGCTTTGATTTTCATAATGGAAGCTTTGTGCTACATCATCAGTCTTTGGAAATTCGGGAAAGAAACTTGTACACACGCTTGGCTGGCCAAACTTTGGGGATTGAGTTTGCTCATCGCTTTCACTTCCCTTATTGGATTTTCCGAAGCTGGCTGGGCTTTTTATCTTTCTGTGGTCTTGGGTTTTATCTCGCATCTGGATGTTATTTTGATTATTTTAATTTTACCGAAATGGCAGTTCGATGTTCCAAGTTCGTATCACGCCTGGAAAATACGAAATGGAAAAAGTATTAAAAAATCTGTTTTGTTGAATTAAGATATTCAAAACTTTAAGCAAATTTTTAAACACTTAAGTCACCTAAGAATAAATTAAAAATTCGTGGAGAAAAGTTCACATAAGTTAAATCGAAGATTTATAAAACTTAATTGTTCTTGTGTGAACTATTTATCGTCATTTCACATAAACTTAAGTGTCAATAAATAAAAAGCGCAAAAGTTTTTCATTTTTTAATCTAAAGTTTATATCTAATATCTATTTACAACGTTTTTTCGTAAATTTGCGCACATTAATTTTGTACAATGAAACGACAGACAATTAAAGACCTATTAGCAGATTACAAAAAAGTATTACATCACGACATTACCGTTCAGGGTTGGGTTCGGGCTTTCCGTTCCAATCGTTTTATCGCGCTAAATGATGGTTCTACGATTAATAATTTGCAAATCGTGGTTGATTTTGAAAGTTTTGATGAGGAAACCATCAAGAAAATCAATACGGCTTCGTCTTTGAAAATTGTAGGTGAAGTGGTGGAAAGCCAAGGCGCGGGACAAACCGTGGAAATCATTGCGAAAAAAATCACGATTCTGGGTGACAATTTCTTTGAGGAATTGCAATCAACGATTCTTCAGCCAAAGAAACACAGTTTGGAAAAATTGCGTGAGCAGGCGCATTTGAGATTCAGAACCAATGTTTTTGGGGCGGTTTTCAGAATCCGTCACTCGGTGAGTTTTGCGATTCACTCTTTCTTTAATCAAAATCAATTTTTCTACATCAATACGCCAATCATCACTGGCGCTGATGCAGAAGGCGCTGGCGAAATGTTCGGCGTTACGAATTTCGACCTTAACAATATGCCGAAAACCGAAGAAGGAGAAATTGATTTTTCTCAGGACTTTTTCGGAAAGAAAACCAACTTGACTGTTTCAGGACAATTGGAAGGTGAAACTGCAGCGATGGGATTGGGAAGAATTTACACTTTCGGACCTACTTTCCGTGCAGAAAATTCTAATACAACGCGTCACTTAGCTGAGTTTTGGATGATTGAGCCAGAAGTGGCGTTCAACAATCTTGAAAATAACATCGACCTTGCTGAGGATTTCTTGAAATATGTGATTCAGTACGTTTTGGATAACTGCAAAGACGATTTGGAATTCCTTGACAAACGTTTCGAAGAAGAGCAAAAAGGAAAGCCTGAAAAAGACAGAGCTAAAGAAGGCTTGATTGAAAAACTTCAAAACGTGGTAGCGAAGCGTTTCAAGAGAGTTTCTTACACGGAAGCGATTGAGATTTTATTAAACTCGAAGGAAAATAAAAAAGGAAAATTCCAATATCCGATTGAGAAATGGGGAACAGATTTGCAGTCTGAGCACGAGAGATATTTAGTGGAGAAACACTTTGAAACGCCAGTTGTTCTTTTCGATTATCCGAAAGAAATCAAAGCTTTCTATATGAAACTGAATGACGACGGAAAAACAGTTGCCGCAATGGATGTTCTTTTCCCAGGAATTGGCGAAATCATCGGCGGTTCTGAAAGAGAAGCGAGACACGATGTTCTTCTTGAGAAAATGAAAGATTTTGGTGTTGACGAGCACGAACTTTGGTGGTATCTTGACACTAGAAAATTCGGTTCTGTTCCGCACGCTGGATTTGGTTTAGGTCTTGAAAGATTGGTACTTTTCGTAACCGGAATGACGAATATCAGAGATGTGATTCCTTTCCCAAGAACACCTAAAAATGCAGAATTTTAGAAACTGACTAAATATAAAAAAAGCAAAAAAACCTTCAGAAATTCTGAAGGTTTTTTTAATGCTAAATATCATTCATCAAAAATCGTGCTAAACTTATTGTTTTTAAAAAATATTTTTCTAACTTCGTAAAGTTGACTTTAATTGACAAATATCAAAATTATGCTAAAGCAAAATCTACAACTTAAACTCGGACAAAAATTAGCGCCTCAACAAATTCAGTTGATGAAGTTGATCCAGCTTCATACTTTGGAATTTGAAGAAGAACTTGAAAGAGAATTGGAAGAAAATCCTGCTTTAGAAAAAGTAGAGGACGAAAATTCCGAAGAAGAATATCCAAAAGCTGATGAAGAATACGAAAGCGAAGGCAATGAGAGCATCGAAACCGATTTTGATGTTGACGAATATCTTTATGATGACGAGCCAAGTTACAAAACCGCTTCCAGCAATTATTCTGCAGACGATGAAGAATTTGACAACCAATCTCTTTTAACAGAAGGACAAACGCTTTATGATTATCTTTTGGAACAGATCCGCCTTTCAAGCATTGATGAAGAAGATCTGAAAATCGCAGAATATCTTATAGGAAATCTTGATACAGACGGTTATCTGAGAAGAGAGATCAAATCAATCGTTGATGACCTTGCTTTTTCACAAGGTGTTTATACAACACAGGAAAAAGTGACCGATATTTTGGAAAATTATGTCCAGAAATTGGATCCGCCAGGTGTTGGAGCAAGAGACCTGAGGGAATGTCTGCTTTTACAAATCGAGAAAAAAGTAAGCTCTGATTCCTCCGTGATCTTGGCTGGAAATATTTTACGTAATCAATTTGATGCGCTTGCTAATAAACATTACAACAAGATCCTTCAAAAATATGACATCGATGAAGAAGATCTGAAAGGCGCTTTGGACGAGATTTCCAGATTGTCGCCAAAAGTTGGTGGAAATTTTGACACGCAGACTATTACTATCAATCAAGAGATCATCCCAGATTTTGTGATCCAGGTAAAGGATAATCAAGTCATTCCAACATTAAACAACAAAAATGCACCATCTCTTCGTGTTTCTGACGAGTACAAAGAGATCCTTACAACTTATTCTCACGACAAAAAATCTGCAGAACACAAGCAGGCCGCACTATTCATCAAACAGAAATTAGATGCAGCAAAATGGTACATCGATGCGATCAATCAAAGACAAAATACACTTCTGCAAACCATTACGGCGATCGTAAAACTTCAGAAAGATTATTTCATTTCCGGCGATGAGAAGAACATCAGACCAATGATCCTGAAAGATGTTGCTGACATTACAGGATTTGATATCTCTACAATCTCCAGAGTTGTAAAAAGCAAATATGCTGACACCCCGAACGGAATTATCTATTTGAAAAACTTATTCTCAGATTCGCTAACAAATGATGATGGCGAAGAGGTTTCAACAAAAGAAATCAAACAGCATTTGCAGGAAGCGATTGACAAAGAAAATAAAAGAAAACCTTACACGGACGATGCTCTTGTAGGGATCCTGAAAGAAAAAGGGTATAACATAGCAAGAAGAACTATTGCTAAATATCGCGAACAACTGAATATTCCAGTTGCAAGATTGAGAAAAGAATTATAATAGACCAGAATCCCGAAGTAATTTCGGGATTTTTCTTTTTATTTAACATAGAATGATCATCAAACCAGAAATATTGTTAACATTCATTTAAAGTTATTTAGAAAGATTACAAACTATATTTTTCTGACATTTCTCAATGTTATATGATTCAACTATTTTCTAAATTTGTGAAAATTCAAAATAACAATAGAATTATGGCAGGGATTACGTCTTCTATAGGCAGAAAATATGCTATGGCACTTTCAGCAATGTTCTTGCTGATTTTTTTGGTGATGCACCTATCCACCAATATGATTTCCATTTTCAGTGAGGATGCTTTTAACACGGCATCGCATTTTATGGGATATAACCCTGCAGTTCAGTTTCTGATGCAGCCAATCTTGATTTTTGCAGTCGTATTCCACTTTGTGATGGGATTTGTTCTGGAAATCAGAAATAACAATGCAAGACCGGTAAAATATGCTATGAACCAGGGTTCTGCTAACTCAACGTGGATGTCCAGAAATATGATTATTTCAGGAGCTGTAATTTTAGCATTTATAGCATTGCACTTTTACGATTTCTGGATTCCGGAGATCAGCTACAAGTATATCCAAGGAAACAATCCAGATGAATTGAGATATTGGGAAGAATTGCACCACAAATTCCACGATGTATGGAGAGTTGTTCTTTATGTGATTGCTTTCGTATTATTAGGATTGCACTTAGCACACGGCTTTCAGTCTTCTTTCCAATCAGTTGGAGCAAGACATCCAAAGTACACCCCTTTTATCAAAGCATTTGGGAATTGGTATTCTATCATTATTCCGCTTGGGTTCATTATCATCGCAATTTATCACTTCGTTACTCAATAATAAAAAGTAAATTATGAGTTTAGATTCAAAAATTCCTGCTGGTCCACTTAAGGACAAATGGAAAAATCATAAAGACCATATGAACTTGGTTGCTCCAAACAACCGGGACAAAATAGATATCATCATTGTTGGGACAGGATTAGCAGGTGGTTCTGCCGCTGCAACTCTTGCCGAACAGGGATATAACGTAAAAGCGTTCTGCTATCAGGATTCTCCAAGAAGAGCGCACTCTATTGCAGCTCAAGGAGGTATCAATGCTGCAAAGAATTACCAAGGTGACGGAGATTCAACTTACAGGTTGTTCTATGACACTATCAAAGGTGGGGATTACCGTGCAAGAGAAGCTAACGTTTACAGGTTAGCTGAAGTTTCTGCAAACATTATTGACCAATGTGTTGCTCAAGGTGTTCCATTCGGACGTGAGTATGGTGGTCAATTGGATAACCGTTCATTTGGTGGAGTTCAGGTAAAAAGAACGTTCTACGCAAAAGGACAAACCGGGCAACAGTTATTATTAGGAGCTTATTCTGCGATGAGCCGTCAAATCGGAAAAGGTAGAATCCAGATGTTCAACCGTCACGAGATGCTTGACCTTGTAATTGTTGATGGAAAAGCAAGAGGAATCATCGCAAGAAACCTTGTAACTGGTGAAATCGAAAGACATTCTGCTCATGCAGTAGTCATTGCTTCCGGAGGTTATGGAAACGTATATTTCCTTTCTACCAATGCAATGGGTTCAAACGTTTCTGCAGCTTGGAAAATCCACAAAAAAGGAGCCTATTTTGCAAATCCTTGTTATGTTCAGATTCACCCGACTTGTATTCCGGTTCACGGAACTCAACAGTCTAAATTGACCTTGATGTCAGAATCCCTTAGAAACTCCGGAAGAATCTGGGTTCCTAAAAACATCGAGGATTCAGTTGCCATCAGAGAAGGAAGACTTAGACCAGAAAATATCAAAGAAGAAGATAGAGATTACTATCTTGAAAGAAGATATCCTGCTTTTGGAAACTTGGTGCCAAGAGACGTTGCTTCCAGAGCTGGAAAAGAAAGATGTGACGCAGGTTACGGAATTGAAAATAATGATACGAAAGAAGGCGTTTATCTGGATTTCTCGACAGAAATCATGAAAAAAGGTAAAGAAGCGGCTATCGAAAAACATATTCATAATCCAACGGAACAACAGATCTATGACCTTGGTAAAAAATGGATTGAGGAGAAATATGGTAATCTATTCGTAATGTACGAGAAGATCACTGCTGATGACCCTTACAAAACACCAATGAAGATCTATCCTGCGGTTCACTACACAATGGGAGGTGTTTGGGTGGATTATAATTTACAATCTACAATTCCGGGATGTTTTGTAATTGGAGAAGCCAACTTCTCAGACCACGGTGCCAACAGATTAGGAGCATCTGCTTTGATGCAAGGTTTGGCCGACGGTTATTTCGTATTGCCTTATACAATTGCTGATTATCTTTCTGCAGATATCAGAACCGGAAAAATATCAACAGAAACTCCGGAATTTAACGATGCCGAAAAAGGAATCAAGGACAAAATTAATTTCTTTTTGACCAATAAAGGCACACACACTGTTGACCATTTCCACAAACAATTAGGTCACATTATGTGGAACAAAGTTGGAATGGGAAGAACACCTGAAGGACTGAGAGAAGCAATCAAAGAAATCGAGGAAGTTAGAAATGAGTTCTGGAAAAATGTAAAAGTTCCGGGAGAAGCTGATAACTTGAATCCGGAATTGGAAAAAGCTTTCAGAGTGGCGGATTTCTTGGAATTAGGACAACTGATGGCAATCGATGCGCTTAACAGAAACGAATCTTGTGGAGGACACTTCCGTGAAGACCACTCTACTCCGGATGGAGAAGCAGAACGTGATGATGTAAACTACAAATACGTAGCTGCGTGGGAATACAAAGGTATGGACATCAATCAATCTGTAGTACACAAAGAGGAGCTTGTGTATGAGAATATTGAAGTTAAAGCAAGAAGTTACAAATAATCTCCATTCAAAAATATATAAAAATGAGTGCAAAAAAAGGCCTAAATCTTACGCTGAAAATTTGGAGACAAAAAAATAATAAATCGAAGGGACAATTCGATACCTATAAAATTTCTGATGTTTCTACGGATTCTTCATTCTTGGAAATGTTGGATATCCTAAACGAGCAGTTGATCAACGAAGGGAAAGACCCTGTAGCGTTTGACCACGACTGCCGCGAGGGAATCTGCGGGATGTGTTCACTTTACATCAATGGTAGAGCGCATGGTCCGGATACTGGGATTACAACTTGTCAGCTGCATATGCGCCATTTTAAAGATGGCGAAACCATCCACATCGAACCATGGAGAAGTGCTGCTTTTCCAGTGATCAAAGATTTAGTGGTTGACAGAAGTGCATTTGACAGAGTAATGGCAGCTGGTGGATTTGTTTCAGTGAACACTTCCGGAAATACTCTGGATGCCAATGCAATTCCGGTTCCGAAAGAAGATGCAGACAAAGCAATGGATGCTGCGGCTTGTATCGGTTGTGGAGCTTGTGTAGCTTCTTGTAAGAACGGTTCTGCAATGTTGTTCGTAGGAGCGAAAGTTTCTCAGTTCGCATTGTTACCTCAGGGTCGCGTAGAAGCAAAAAGAAGAGTTCTGAATATGGTAAAAGCAATGGACGAAGAAGGCTTCGGAAACTGTTCAAATACCGGCGCTTGTGAAGTAGAATGTCCAAAAGGTATTTCTCTTGAAAACATCGCAAGAATGAACAGAGAATATGTTACAGCAAACATTTCTACAGCTAATCCTTAAATAATAGACATTAGATTTTAGAGGTCAGATTTTAGACTTCTTTTGAAATATAGATCCGATTGAAAATTCAATCGGATTTTTTTATTCAGAATTATAAATTTACAAATCAAAAACACTAGGTCGTTTAGTCACAACACAATCTTTTATCCAAAGCAAAAAAGCCAAAGTAAGATAGAAAATAAAGAAAATCCCAGCTGTTGCAAATGTAGAATAGATAAAGAAAACACGTAGTTTGGAAACCGGGATTCCTAATTTAGTTCCGTATCTCGTAAGCACTCCAAACCATTCTCTCTCGAATCTGTGTCTAATATTATCTATCATTATTCAGTAATTGAAAACCAATACTGCAATTTAAGCATTTTTTCTGATTGCAGAATACTTTGTATTGATAAAGAAAAGCTTGTGTTTGCAACGCATTTTCAAACTTCATTCCTAATTTTTTCCATTCATCTAAAATAGAATTTTTCTCAGGTTTCATTTGTTTATAGAAATCGAAAATATCATCAACAATTTCTGGATTATGGTTTTTATGATAGAAATATTTCAGTGGCAAAATCGTGTTAATGATAATCAAATCGATAAAATCCTGACTGAGGTATTTCTTACTTTCAACGGATGAAATCTTTCCAAAGTTGAAACGATTATCCCAATATTCAGAAGCTTTCACATCTTCTAAGATTTTATATAGATCATCAATTGATCTTGCTTCAATTAGTTTTGAAAAAAGATACGGTTGAGAATGATAGAGATTCGCTAATTGTGACAATCGGATTGTCGGAAAATTGGGAGGGCGAAGTTTTGAAAATTTTGGATGAATCTTAAAATCTGACAAATTGAATTTCACTTTCAAAAAATCAAATTCCCGTTTCCAAATTTGCATTATTTCATCTTTTGACTCCTCCAAAAATCCACAGATTCCAAAGAATAAAGCTTCCAAATGAATATCATTTTGTTTGATTTTCTGAATCACAGAAAAGTCCAGACTTTCTGCCATTTGAAGAAAAATTTCCGCATTCACTTTCAATCCGAAATTATAGACCAGATTTTGAAACAAAACTGCTTCATAATTACTTCGGTTTTTTATTAAAGACTCTTCAAAGATTTGAGATTTAGCTTCTAACTTTTTAAGCAAAACAGTTTCTTCAAAAAACAAGGGAATTCTATTTTCATCAAACAATTCTTCACACGCAATGAAAGAATGTTCTTGGCTTAAATTCTGATGTTTTTGAATCAGTTCCTTATCAATATAATTTTTGAGTTCAAGTGTTGGTATATTCTGTTTTTCTAATTCCGGAATATCACAATCATTGAGATAAACAGCGTGAAGAATCAGGTTCCCAAACTCAGGATTGCCGGAATGATTATGGAAAAACCAATCAGAAGCTTTGGTGTGAATCTCGATATTGCCTGCAAAAATTAGGTCGTCAATCTTAATTTTGGCAAAGAGAAAATCCGGACCAGAATTCTTGTTCCATTCTCCGAATTCTAATATTTCGATTTTTCGTCCGTCTGTAGAGACAAAATCAAAGTTCCGGAATTTCTTAAAATTCCAGAGATATTGTAATATTTCTTCATTCATTTGTGTCTGTGATTTTTCGTTAAATAAAAACCTTCCGCAGCAAGAACTACGGAAGGTTAATTTACAGAAATATTTTAATTCTCAAATATTTTTTTGACGTTGAATCACTCGCATTCCGACTTGTATGGAAATCCTTTTTACGCAACGAAGTGAATTGAAAAGATTGACTACGTCGAATCACTTCGTTAGGTTTGGGAGCGGAAGGCGGATTAAGATGCCCAAACAAAATTATCTCTTATAAAGCGGAGTTCTTTTCGCCAAATAATCCAAAGTGGTTTTATAGGCGTTTTCGTAAGGCCAAAACGAATTATGATTCTGTGTGAAAAGATTGTCGCCATTGATAGAGAAAATGTTCATCGTAATGCTGGTCTCATAATTCTGGTAAATTCTGCTAGAAGACGAGTCCGTAGAATTGACCTTCACACTGTTATTTTTCTGTGAAGCATTGGTCTGGGAACTTCCGT
Source organism: Epilithonimonas hungarica (assembly GCF_900102265.1). Classification (GTDB taxonomy): domain Bacteria; phylum Bacteroidota; class Bacteroidia; order Flavobacteriales; family Weeksellaceae; genus Epilithonimonas; species Epilithonimonas hungarica. Next base: position 69,676 of record NZ_FNBH01000005.1, read on the forward strand.
AATTTGATGTGTAAACTCCTGACTTTTCTATAGACACCAAACCGCTGATAACATATTCCACATTCAGGATATGACAGACTTCGCCCATTGTGAAGCCTTGAAGATTGCTTTCATTGATTCCTGCCTTGTATAATAATGCATTGGTTTCAGTCGGGTCTTGGAATTTGAGATTCTGTTTTTTGGAATTGAAAATCGTGTAAGTTTCCTGTTGGATCTTTTTCGTCATCGTCTCGTTGGTTTTCTCTTGGTCTTTCACATAACCGAAAGGCAGAATCGCCACTTTGTTGTGATAATCGCCAACTGCCTGATTGGATTTTGTGGAGTCATTCATATCATTAAGATACTCGATGCGACCGGAAGAAAATGTGATTTTCGAAATGTCTTTTTTGTTGAGCGTGTACTCCAAAGTTTCGTTCTGATAAACAAATTGGATGTCATTCGGATTGTATTTCACGACTTTTCCACGGACTTCTTTGCCGTCAGTCATTGTAACCGTATCGATTTGAGAATACGCAAGAAAGCTAATGAACAAAAAGAAAAATGTAAGAAAATGTTTTTTGATACTCATAATGTTGTGCTTTTGATGATTTTGTAAATTATTAGAAATATTTTTCTCTAATTTATAAAATAAATTTTAACAAACCATTAGTGTTCAAATAATTATGAGTTAGAACAACAAAAAAGTCGCAAATTAATTTTGCGACTCACATCATATTTAAATAAAAACTTTTAAACTTCTTTATATTTTGCTTCTTCAAATTTTGCGATTGTATTCTCATACATCTCGATATAGATCGGAAGAATGTTTTTCAAATCAAAATGGATGGCTTGTGCTTTCGCATTCTTTTTCATTTCAGCAAGAAGGTTTTCATCACTCAAAAGCTTGATACAATAATTGGACATTGCTTCCACATTCCCGGTTTCCGCCAAAAATCCAGTTTCTCCCTGAATATTAACTTCCGGGATTCCGCCCGCATTACTACTGATAACTGGTGTTCTCGCCGCCATTGCTTCCAACGCCGCCAGACCGAAACTTTCCTGTTCTGAAGGCAAAAGAAACACATCAGAAAGCTGTAAAATATGATACAGATTATTGACTTTTCCAAGTAATTTGATTTTTCCAATCAAATCGGGATTATGTTCCATGAATTCGGAAATCTTCTCCATTTCCGGACCTTCTCCTATGATAATCAGTTTTGATTTTATTTTCTTGTTGACATTTTTGAAAATCTCCAAAACATCCTGAATTCTCTTAACCGGTCGAAGATTGGAAACGTGAATCAAGATTTTCTCGTCGTCACTCGCAAATTGTTCTCGTTGGCAAGTTGTACATTCTTCGAATTCGGAATTATCAATAAAATTCGTAATCACCTGAATCTCTTTCTGAATATTGAAAAACTGAAGTGTATCTTTTTTCAAACTTTCGGAAACCGATGTTATCGCATCACTTTGATTGATAGAAAACTCAACCGCATGCTTGTAACTCGGATGCTGACCTACCAAAGTAATGTCCGTTCCGTGAAGTGTCGTAACCAAAGGAACATCTTTGTTATCCGCTTTCAACATTTGCTTTGCTGTAAAAGCTGCATAAGCATAAGGAATCGCATAATGTGCGTGCAAAATATCCAACTTGTAAAGATTCACCACACGATAAATCATCGACGACAATGCGATATCATAAGGCTGATACTGGAACAATGGATAGGTCTGAACGTTCACTTTATGGAAAAATATATTCGGATTGGTAACGTCCAAACGTGCTGGCAAAGCCGAACTGATGAAATGAACTTCAAAGCCCTTATCGGCTAAACTCATTCCTAATTCTGTTGCCACAATTCCGCTTCCGCCGTAAGTTGGATAGCAAAGTATTCCTATTTTCATTTCTTTTTGTACAATGTATTATGTAAAAAGTATAAAGACTTTTTTGCTTTTTTAAAGCGTAACAAATTTACTCAATTACAGTCTTAGAATTTTTTGTTTCTAAGCTATTTTTTCTATCAGTTTGATTGGCTGGATTTTTAGCTTCAATATCCATTCCCATTCCGAATTTTAAATTATTGTTCACCAACACCGGAAGTCTGCCCCAGATTTTTGTTTGACCAAGAATTCCGTTGGCTGCAGCTTTCATCGAGTCAACATTGTTCTCGTAAGAAACCAGAACTGTAGAAACTTTAGAAATATCAATATCCTTCAGTGCATAAGGACTTCCAAAAACATCTAGAATTATATTTTGGTTTTTGCTTAGATCTGATAAGACCTTCTTGCTTGCATCTGAAATTTTGTAAGGTTTGTAGGCTGTAGAATTATCTTTATGAAAACCGATGATCACTTTTGAATTGGCTGGGATTGTATTGATTTCATTAGTATTTTTAACAATCACGGTTGTTCCTGTATTCAGTTGGTTTAGAAAAATTTCATAAGGTGCTTCTTCTAATGGAACATAGTAGTAAGTTTCTTTACAATCCAATGGCAGTAGCTTTTTATCGTCTTTGATCAATGTCAACGCGTTTGCATACATTTTCTGAACTAGAGCAGAATGGGACGCATTATTCAAATCATCATTAACATTTTCAGGATTGATATTGTTGTATTTATCTAAACCTAAATAATACTTCGTCAAAAGAATTTTCTTCACGCTCTCTTCTACTCTGTTTTGGGAAATTTCTCCTTTATCAATCGCTTGCTGAATCAGTTTTTTTCCCGTTGCAACATCTTGTGAAAACAGCATAATATCATTCCCAGCTTTGAAAGCCAATGCATCCAATTCCCCCGCTTTGAATTTGTTCGCAACTGCACCCATATTAAGGGCATCGGTAATAATCAACCCTTTGTAACCTAATTTTTCTTTCAAAATGCCGGTCACGATTTTTTTAGAAACCGAAGCTGGAATTCCCTTTTCATTTTCCAAAGTCGGAACATATAGATGCGCAACCATAACGCCACCAATTCCTCTATTCATCAAGGCTTTGAAAGGTGCAATTTCTATTTTTTCCAATCGTTCCAAATTATGGGAAACGACAGGCAAATCCAAATGAGAATCAGTAGAAGTGTCTCCGTGACCTGGGAAATGTTTGATGGCTGCCAAAACTTTGTTATCCTGCAAACCGTTGGAATAAGCTAAAGCGGAACTCACCACATTATTGACATCTGAACCAAAACTTCTGTTTCCAATAATCGGATTATTTGGATTTGTATTCACGTCTACAACGGGTGCAAAATCCCAATTGATCCCCATTCTCTTGCAATCTTCGGCAATCTTCGCAGACATCTCGTAAATCAAATTTTTATCCTGAATTGCTCCTAAAACTATTGCCCAAGGATATTTATGTGCTTTTGCAATTCTTTGGAATAATCCCCATTCCGCATCCATCCCGATCATTAATGGAACTTTTGATTTCGCTTGAAATTCATTAACCAGATTGATTTCTCTCTCAGCATCATCCTGCATTAGAATTAATCCACCAATTTTATCTTGGTTAACAATATTTCTAATTTGGCTGATATGAGCTTCATCTTTATTGGTATAAAGTGCAACAATAAATAATTGTCCCAACTTCTCATCTTGCGAAAGTGAATTGTAAGTTTTATCTACCCAATCATTCGCTTTTTTGATTTCCAAACTGGAAATATTTTTGGGCTGATACTGAGTGAAATAAAATTGCGAAATAAAAGTTATTATAAGAAGACTTAACCTTTTCATATTTTGAAAATCTAAAATTCAGAAAGTTTCCATAAAGATATTAATTCCACGGAAAAAAGCTATTTTTATGGTCTGTAATTTGTAATTAAAATTTTAACGTAAAATATTTATACCTATGAAAAAGTTTTTGCCCCTTTTATTATTGCTAGTTGCTAGCGTTTTCATCTTCAGTTGTAAGGATGACGATGATGATTATGTACAAGTAGATGTTGATTATCCAGCTGTGTATGATTTGAGAAATGTTAATTTTTCATATAATTCAACGGATGGTTGGCATTATGGACAGAATTTCAATAATCCTATGCTAGATCAAGACTATGTGATCATCTTCAGACAAACGGGAACAACCGGCAACTCTCCTGTATGGCAACAAATACCTAGAACCCTTTACTTGAATGAAGGAGAATTAGATTATGATTTTGATTTTTCTAAAAATGATTTTATGATATATGCCGGAGGAACTTATGATATCAGTACTACACCACAGTATTTAAATAATCAAACATTCAGAGTAGTTTTAGTTCCTGCAGTCTATGGAAAAAATGCAAATTCTGAAGATTTAAAGAAAATGACTTACGAAGAGGTTATTGCTAAATACAAAATTAATGACAGCAAAGTTGGAACTTTGTAATCGCAACTTTCACAAATACATTTAAAACCGCAGAATCTGTGGTTTTTTTTATCCTTAAAAATAAATAATACTAATTTAGTATGAATTGAGATTTTTATTATTAAATTTGTTATCACTTAATTATAAAATATTAATAATATGTCTATTAAACTTGGCGATACCGCTCCGGATTTTGACGCAGAAAGCAGTTTAGGAAATCTTAATTTTTATGAATATCTGGGTGATTCTTGGGGAATACTATTTTCCCATCCCGCAGATTACACACCTGTTTGCACGACAGAACTTGGGAAAACATCCGAACTAAAGCCAGAATTCGATAAAAGAAACACAAAGGTTTTGGCTTTGAGTGTTGATGGAATCGATAATCACAAAGGTTGGATCTCAGACATCAACGAAACTCAAAATACAGAAGTAGAGTTTCCAATCATTGCCGATCAGGATAAGAAAGTTTCGGAACTTTATGACTTCATCCATCCGAATGCTAGTGCCACATTGACTGTAAGATCTCTATTAATTATTGACCCAAATAAGAAAGTAAGGTTGATTATTACCTATCCTGCTTCTACTGGAAGAAATTTCACAGAAATATTGAGAGTTTTGGATTCTTTACAATTGGTTGATGGCTATGGCATAGCAACACCTGTCGACTGGAAAGATGGAGAAGATGTGATCATTCCGCCAGCTGTTTCACAGGAAGATGCCGAGAAAAAATTCCCGAAAGGTGTAAAAATTATAAAACCATATTTGAGATATACACCGCAACCTAATAAATAAGGTCAAATTTTTCTAATTCCTAATTTAAAAAAGCTCCAGAATTTGGAGCTTTTATATATTGAATATTTACATCGAATTTAATTTGCAGAGAAAACTTCTTTGGTAAAATCACCGTTGCTTTTAGGAATCTCGATGATAATATTTCCATTTTCGTAGTAACCGATCGTTGATTCTCCGGAAGCAAGTTTCACTCGGAAAACATCTGCTTTATTGGTTGATTTGAAAGTTGCATAAGGAACAGAACTATTTCCATCCACCAAGATAAATTGACTATCGTCAATTTGAATTTTCTGCAGGCTCAAGTTTCCATTCTTGTATCTTTGTGCCGTTGGAGCCTGAGTTATTTTAACATCATCATTTCTCTTGACTTCTTCCGTAGACTTAGATTCAGCAAGCTTTTCTATCTCCTGACTAGGATTAGAAATAGGGACTTTAACCAATCCTTGCTTCAGTGCATCCTGATAACCTTGTTCAAATTCTTTGATCGTACTACTGGATTTTTCGGAATAGACCACTTTGCTATTGCAATCTTTGAACTGAAGAATGATCTTGTTTCTAAACATGCTTTTATCATCCAAAATATCGGCAATCAGAATTTTGCATGGATTCGTCAATGCATCTTGTGGCCATTGGCTTTTTGTCTCGGAAAGCACGATATATTTTTTTGATTTCAACGATCTTTCTAAAAAATTGTTAAGACCATATGATCTGTTTTCTTTAAAATCACTGAATTCTGTTGGAATTAAAATATACTTATAATCAGAAATATTTTGAGCTTTGATCAAAACAAGTAAAAACACAGATAAAAAAATTGAGAGCTTTTTCATTGGTGAAAGTTAGTTATTTTTTTAATTCCTAAAACCGTTTATATCCAATTTCAGAGAAAAGAAGTTGGAGTAAAAATTAGAACCGCCAATCCCGGAGTTGGTTATCGCATAGTCCAAAGTCAAGCCCTTATATTTGATCCCAATACCCGCACTTGGCTGGAAAGATACTTTTCTTTTCAGATCCTCAATATCCGAAAGCGTTTGAAATCTGTTGAGTCCTAATCTAACAAAGATCATGTCCTGGAAGATCAGCTCTCCACCGACATAAGGCGTTATACTAGCAAAATCTGTGGAAATAAGTGCTGCTGTTTTCGCAAAATCGATGTTCAATCCTGCTTCTGGCAAAAGTTTCAGGTCTCTATTGAATTCATAAGTGCGACTTACACCAAGATTTAGTTTTGGCATCGTGATTTCCATTTTGTCTGCGGGAGCAGGGTTGAATTCTTCACCATTAACAACAGCAGATAATTCTTTCTGGTTGATTGTCCAAAAGTTGACAGTTGTTGTAGCATCTCTTAGCATAAAACCAAGATTCCAATCTGTATCTGTATGATAAATTGCTCCCAGATCAAATCCAAAACCATAACCACTCGCAAATTTTCCCACATTCCGGTAAACCACTTTTGCAGTAGCCCCGACGTCTAATCTGTGATTCCCATTTGGATGAAATGCGTACGAGAACAAAGCCGCATAATCTGAAGTAGAGAAGGAACTGATTTTATCATAATCAATATTACCCTCAGAATCAATTAATTGAGTTGTATTAAGAATATTATCCACACCTAGTCTTACCAAAGAGATTGCAAAAACGCCATTTTCATTGTCCAAAGGTTTGGCATATGCGATATAATCGTATTTGGCTATCGATTCAAAATATTCTGCGTGCATTGCAGCAGCTTGCCAATCTCTGTCTATCCGCAAAAGTCCGGCGGGATTCCACATTGGGGAATACACATCATCCTGATTGGAAACAACAGCGCCTCCCATTGCCAGTCCTCTTGCACCAGCACCGATATTCAGGAATTCATTAGAATATTTTCTGATGATCTGGGCATCAAAAATTTGACAAAAAATAAACAGTAAAAAAAATAAAATTCTTTTCATCAAAAAATGTTTACAGATGGTTTGGTTCTGTAGTCATATCTTCTTTTTTTCTTCTCGATTTTATAATACCATTGACAATGATAGCAATTATCATCACCAAAGAAGCGATATAAAAGACAGGACTCATATGCTCTGATGCCCCAAAGATAAAAAAAGCCAGAATAATCCCATAAACAGGTTCCAGATTTACAGTCAAGATCAATGTAAAAGGTGAAATGAACTTCATAAGCTTCACACTCTCAAACATTGGATAAGCTGTAAAAACAGAAGCCAACAATACTATTAACGCAATATCGGTATAACTTATTTCGCTAACCGAAGAAATTTGTCCAGTAAAAAGAAAAAATAAACTAATGACCAGCCATCCTCCGGCAATCTCATAGAAAATTATATTTCCGGAACTCGTTTTTCCAAAAATCTTCCCATTGAAAACCGAAAATATTGTTCCGAAAAGCGCACATAAGATCCCATAGAAAATACCTTCTTTATACTTAAGTTCTGCATTGAATATCAAAGAAATACAAACTACTATAATTAGTCCAATGACAACTTCTATCCAATCCGGTTTTCTTTTAAAAACCAAAGGCTCTATCAATGATGCAAACAATGTAGATAATGACAGACAAGATAATGCAATAGAAACGTTGGAAACTTTTATGGATTGGAAAAAGAAAAGCCAATGAAAGGCCATCACACTTCCTATTCCTATAAGTTTAAACAATAATACTTTTGTTATCTTTATACTTTCTTTCTTGATAATTCTGATATATAAATATAGAAAAGCTGCAGCGAATGACATTCTGTAAAAGACGAGAACATTGGCATCTGTAGAAATCAGTTTTCCTAAAATGGCAGTAAAACCCCATAAAAAAACGATAAAATGTAACCTCAGCAAATAAGAGTTCTTCATTAATATGATATTGATCTTTCAATTTGCAAACTTATGACAAAAATTACTGATTAATAAGAAGTAGACAAGGCAAAGTTATTTTTTGTTCCAGAATATCGACATCAAAAAAATCCGTACAAAATCTTTATACGGATCTTTTAATAATAACTTATTAAAAATAAACATAAACTAACTAAAAATTCATTTCATTTTGTTTATGTAACGTAGAAAAGCAAAAAATATTATGTTATGTTATCTTCTGATACAATTGCTTTGTCATTATCTAAAAAATTTTATCTTTAACGCCAAAGAAAAACCTTATGGATCTAGAGTTCAACAAAAGAGAAGATATTAACAAGCTAAAACTTTCTGACATTAAAAAAAACCTGGCAAAAATTAAGTTGGGGGGTGGAGAAAAAGCACTCCAAAAACAACGAGACCAAGGAAAAATGACCGCCAGAGAAAGATTGGAATATCTTTTTGATAAAAATTCTGAATCCATAGAAATCGGCGCATTTGCAGGTTACGAAATGTATGAAGAGCAAGGCGGCTGCCCCGCAGGTGGCGTGGTTGTGAAAATAGGATACATCTCTGGAAAACAATGCATTGTAGTTGCGAATGACGCTACGGTAAAAGCAGGGGCCTGGTTCCCGATCACAGGAAAGAAAAACCTTAGAGCTCAGGAAATAGCCATGGAAAATCGTTTACCAATCATCTATTTGGTTGATTCTGCTGGTGTTTTCTTACCAATGCAAGATGAGATCTTCCCAGACAAAGAAATGTTCGGAAGGATTTTCAGGAATAATGCCAAGATGAGTGCAGCAGGAATCGTTCAGATCTCTGCCATCATGGGAAGTTGTGTAGCCGGAGGTGCTTACCTCCCAATTATGAGTGATGAGGCGATGATCGTGGACAAAACCGGAAGTATTTTCTTAGCGGGAAGCTATCTTGTAAAAGCTGCAATTGGAGAAAACATCGACAATGAAACTCTTGGAGGTGCAACGACACATTGTGAGATATCCGGCGTTACAGATTACAAAGCAAAAGATGACAAAGATGCTCTGGACAGGATCAAAAATATAATGAAATCTATCGGAGATTTTGACAAAGCCGGATTCGACAGGATAGAAAGTTTTCCACCAAAAGAAAATCCTGAAAATATTTTTGGAATAATGCCGATTGCAAGATCAGAGCAATATGACACTTTTGATATCATAAAATGCCTTGTCGACAATTCTGAATACGAAGAATACAAACCAGACTATGGGAAAAGTATTATTTGTGCAACAGCAAGAATCGACGGCTGGAGCGTTGGAATCGTTGCCAACCAAAGAAAACTGGTAAAAAGTGGTAAGGGAGAGATGCAGTTCGGTGGTGTGATCTATTCCGATTCGGCTGACAAAGCGACACGTTTCATTGCCAATTGCAACCAAAGAAAGATCCCTTTGGTTTTCCTTCAGGATGTCACTGGTTTTATGGTCGGTTCCAAATCCGAACACGGCGGCATCATAAAAGATGGTGCAAAAATGGTAAATGCCGTTTCCAATTCTGTAGTTCCCAAATTCACAGTGATCACAGGAAACTCTTACGGTGCAGGAAATTACGCCATGTGTGGAAAAGCTTATGATCCAAGATTGATCGTAGCTTGGCCTTGGGCAGAACTTGCAGTAATGGGTGGTTCACAAGCAGGAAAAGTTCTTCTTCAAATCCAGGAATCGGCTCTTAAAAAGCAAGGAAAGGAGATATCCGAGGATGAAAGAAAGGAGATTCTTGACAAAATACTGAAAGATTACAACAGACAAACTCAGCCAACTTATGCTGCAGCAAGGCTTTGGACAGATGCGATCATCAATCCTGTGGATACAAGAAAATGGATCAGTATGGGAATAGAAGCTGCCAACCATGCTCCAATTACAGAAAAATTCAACCTCGGAGTTATCCAGGTATGATTTTTGCATTTAAAGGAGGAATCTAAACACAAAAACATGAAAAAATATTTATTTATGGTTGCCGGACTATGGGCGATCAATTCCTCTTATGCACAATGTACAATTTCTGGAAGCAATATTTTAAAATTAAATGAAACAACTTCTTTCACAGTAGATACAAAGGGCCAGTGTGAAGAATGCTATCTATGGAAATCATCAAACGACAAGAATGTAACGTTCGAAGGAAGCCTCAAAACCAACAAAATAAACTTAACGCCTAAAGATGTTGGTAAAAACAACATCAGCGTATCGATATTGACCGACAAAGGACCTGTAGAATGTGGAAAAACAGTTGAAGTTGTTGAAAACAAACCAGGTGTCGCACAAAACAATTGTGGGATAAACATCGATGATTTCAAAGAGGTTAAGGTCAGTGAGTCTGTCATTTCTTTTTTCCCAAATGAAAATAGGATCTCCGACTATCTTTACAAATGGACTGTTACCTACGCTAACGGTGAGATTCAGGAATCGACAGAGAAAATTCCTCAATTCTTTTTTTCTGAGATCAATTACATAACATTGGTAAAGCTTAAAATAACATCCAAAAGTCCTATCTGCTCACTAAGCGTTTCCAAAAAATATGAACAAAATTTTTGGAAGCCCTCCTCGACCACAAAAACTACCAGTATAGAACAAAAGGCATATTCACAAGGAAGCTATAACGAATATATAAAACCCGATGACAACAAAATAAAAACTGAAATCAATCATTAATCAGTTTTATTAATTGATTTTACCAAAACCAAAACTTCCTATTCCGGAAGTTTTTTTTATGGATCTAATTCAAATTGATTTTTAATAAAATTAAAGTATTTTTTAATTTTATTAAAATAATTATTACATTTGTAACACAAAATTAAAACAAATGAAGCTTCCTATCATATGCCCAAGTTGCGACCATACTCTTAACGTCAGTCAGATGACATGCCCTTCTTGCGCAACTCAAGTGAATGGTGATTATGAACTTCCGGTCCTTTTGAAACTGAGCAGAGACGACCAAGAGTTTGTCCTCAACTTTTTTTTATCCAGCGGAAGTATCAAAGAAATGGCGAAACAAGCAGAACTCTCTTATCCGACCATGAGAAACAAAATGGATGATCTCATCGAGAAAGTAAAAAAACTTCAGAACTGAAAATTATGAAAAGTATTCCTGTGAGAATCGGTTGGGAGTTATTATTATTTATTTTAGTGGTAATGATTTTCTCAACCTATCAAGAAATTCTAAAACTTAACTGGATAGCCTTGCTCTTTCCTATCTTCATATTCGTATTGGTTTTATGGCTTTGTTTTTCTATAAAATATTATTTGGATGATGAATTTCTCTACATCAAAAATTCAATTTTTGGGACAACTAAAATTGATGTTAAAGAAATCTATAAAATAGAAAAGAGCTGGAATCTGCTTTCCTCACCAGCTCCAAGCATTATTGGAAGAGTGGAAATATATTATAAAAATAACAGTATCGTGATTTCGCCAAGAGATTTTGAAGAATTAAAAAACGAACTTCTAAGAATCAATCCAAACATCACTGTAAAAGAATAAATTATGACCTGGAAAACCATTTTTAACCCTTTCGGGAGATTTGATGAGAAAAATCTTCTCTTCGCAGGAATACTATTTTTTGTTTTGAATATTTTTGGCTGTTACTATGCCGGAAATGTAAATGACAGCATTTTCCATCTTTCTCTTTTGAAAGAAAACCAGACGATTTGGGATGTTGTAAGAATCAATTCTTTGAGTACAATTTTCGCAATTCTTGTTCTATTTATTCTTGCTTTATTCTTTAATAATAAGACCCGTATCATTGATATCATCAACACGGTTCTGGTATCCGCTATTCCGCTGATCATAATAATGCCAGTCTCCGGTATGTCATTCTTGAAGAATGCAACCCAGAGTATCACAAAAAGTGTTGGCAATCCCAATCAAATAGAAACTATAAACCTCATCTTGGTCACCGCTTTTGCATTGGCAACATTACCATTTATGATTTACAGCTTTGTACTTTATTACAACGGATTCCAAACCGCGACCAATATCAAAAAGTGGCAGCACATTGTTCTTTTTGCAGTCGTTTCACTTATCCTGGTCATCGTTAGCCAGACTATACTTTAAACAAAATTCAAACATATGAAAACCAAATTTTTATTGGTGCTGATCTTATTGGCACAGACTTTTCACACCCAAGATTTAACAGGTTCCTGGCAAGGCGAAATCGACCTTGGAGCAATGAAACTCCCTCTGATTCTGAATATTAAAAAAGATGGGAACAAATACATTTCCACGGCTAAAAGCCCAAAACAAGGCGACAAAACCATTACCGTTGATAGAACCGAATTTGCAAATAACGAGCTGATATTCGAAATGAAGGATCTGGATGCGTCTTACAAAGGACAATTCAAGACCGACCATTTTGAGGGAACTTTTACGCAACGTTCCAGAGATTTCAATCTGGATCTTTCAAGGACCAATGAAAAAAATGTGGACAAAATCTCCAAAGAATCAAAAATCGAAGACCTTGGAAGCAGGGAGATCAACACCAAAAAGATTGATGATTTACTGAATTATATGACAGAGAATAAACAGTCTGTTGGAAGTATTTCCATTTTCCGAAACGGGAAAGAAGTTTACCAGAAAAACTTTGGTCAAGATCAATTGTCCAATGTAAAATGGGATTCCAATACACGTTATCAAGTTGGTTCTGTCAGCAAATTATTTACGGCTATTATGCTAATGCAACAGGTAGAAAAAGGAAAGCTGAACCTCAGTGATAAACTTTCCAAATATTTTCCAGATGCTCCAAATGCCTATAAAATCACAATTGAAACAATGTTAAATCACACCAGTGGATTGGGCGATTATGTTGGAGAACAATACCAGTGGTTGTTCAAAAAACCGGTTGGAGACAAAGTAATTCTTGATACGATCAAGGCACAAGGCGTGGAATCCCAGCCGGGAGAAAAAACGAGATATTCCAATTCCGGATACTATCTTTTGAGCAGGATTCTGGAGAAAATCACAAAAACACCTTACAACGTGCTTCTGAAAGAGAACATTACAAACAAAGCGAATTTGAAAAACACTTTTTCAGTTCTGGACAACCCTACCAATGTTTTCAGATCTTATAAAAATAAAGACGGAAAATGGTTAGAAATAGAGGATTTTGACTTTCACAATTGTATTGGTTTGGGTGATATCGTTTCCACTCCTAATGATTTGAATCTTTTCATTAATGCTTTATTCAATGGAAAGTTCGTGAAGAAAGAGACACTCGACAGGATGATGCCAACTTCTAAAAAGCCTTTAGATTTTGGATTAGGATTAATGGCTGTCCCGTTTTATACCAAAGTTTCTTTTGGACACGGTGGTGATACAGCCGGAAGTCATTCGATAACATCATATAATCCGAAAGATGATTATTCTGTTTCAATGATCATTAATGGAGAAGAATATCCTCATAATGCTTTAGGATTAGGAATCTTGAGTATAATTTATGATATGGATTATACCTATCCGAAATTCGGAGTTGATGCTACCAAATCTGTGGATACACCAGAAAAATTCCAGAAATATATTGGAGATTACACCTCTCCGGATATTCCTATGGATTTGAAAATCTTTTCACAAGACGGAAAACTGTTTGCGCAGGGAAAAGGTCAAACTTCTTTTGAACTGGAATATGTAGATAAAGATGAGTTCAAATTTGTACCTGCAAAGATCCAGATCAATTTTTTTCCAAATCAATTGCAGCTTTTGCAAAACGGAAAAACCTATAACTTTACCCGGAAATAAATTTCCAAAAGAGACCTGGCTATTAATGAATAAAAAGCTGCGCAGGAGTTGGGCAACTCTTGCTTAGGTTTCTGCCAACTCCAGCGCAGGTGTTGGTAAAAAGAAGCGCAGGTTTCCGTTAACAGTTAAATTCAAATAATAAAAGCGAGGCGTCTCTATAAGATCAGCCTCGCTTCGTAAAAACACAAATTAAATATTATACTATTTCTTGATCACTTTTGCTGTTTCTGTTTTGCCTTCCACAGAAGCTTTTACAAAATAAACCCCAGAAGATAATCTCGAAAGGTCAATAACATTGGAATTGCTGATCTCCTGCAACAATTGCCCGGCAGAATTATAAACAGAAATCTGTTGTACTTTTTTGTCAGAGGTCACCCGCAGGATATCAGTAACCGGATTTGGATAATATCTGAGAGAGCCACTGCTAATATCAGAAACTCCCAATTGTCCAATATTCAAAGTATAATCCTCTACCTGTCCATAATAAGAAGCTCCGCATGGCGTTGTATTGGGATTGGAAATAGCCCCATAAAGCCTTACCCTCATCTTTGTTCTTCCAGCTACAGCAGTCGCGGGAATTGTTACAACACCAGTCCAAGGAGATGTTTTATAACTGGTGGTTAAAACTTTTTCTCCAGCATCATCGAAATCGCCATCCTGATTGAGATCGATCCATACAATTACCTGATCAAAATCTGAAGAACCAGTCGTAGAAGATGCTGTGAAGTTGTAGATCCGCCCAGCCGTCACATTGCCGATAACATTAGAAAAGTCTTCGTAGCCTGCATTAGAAGCAGAATTATTATTGATATCTGCGAACGTTACATTGGCAATCTTTTCAGAACTCAAATATGTAGATTCCGCTGTACAATAGCTATGGGCACCAGTGAAGAATCTGAGACCAGCATAAGCCCCCGTTGTTCCACTGCAAATAGCCGCTACATCCACATCATATGATCTATTGATCTCTAATTGAGATAAATCGTAATGGTTGGTATTGATATTATTAATTACAGTCCAATTATTTTCTGAAGATCTTTTATATCTCAAAGTATAGCTGGCTCCTGCGACCAGGTCCCAATCTACAGTTGCTGTGGTCTGTGTGATGTCAGCAGCTAATAAATTAGTCGGTGCAGAACCGTCACATGCTCCAACACTTGACACAGCAATATTTCCTAAAGCATAGAAAACATTATCAACCGCAGAAACCCTCACAATGATCTGTGAATTCGAAGTAATTGCTGAAAAATCAAAAGATTCAGATCCGTCGTTAGGTGTCGAATTCGTTAAAACACTCCAAGTCAAACCCTGATCTACTGAATAATCGATTTTCACATTGGACACATTATAAGGTGCAATATGCGTATTCACAACATCCCAGGTAATTGGACTTGATACGTTATTGTAAACCTTTGATGCTGTCATTTTGAAAGGTCCGTCATTCCCCACTGTAATGGTTTGTGAACCAAATGCAGTTTGCTGTTGTGTCACGTCCGGATTGTTATCTCTAACCAAAACCCGGAAATTCATTGTTCTTGCCACATTGGAAACGGATTCCCAATCTGCTGCGTTAGATAAACTTCCGCCCATCACCGTACCTAGTTTCGGAAAATATCTGTAAGGTAAGCCAGAAGGAGGCAATGACCTGAATTTGGCACCATTAGTATTATTATCAGTAACTGATTTTACCGGAGCTGTCGCCAGATCATATTCTTCCCAACTGTAAGTCAATGGGTCATTTTCAGCATCAGAAGCATCCGCCTTCAGCACAAAAGCTGTACCCTTTGGAATGGTCTTATTTTGTAAAACTGCAACAACAGGAGGGCTATTATCAATCGTTTTGCTGTTTCCACAAGGCTGGGAATTGACATAATCCTGAACCTGTTCCACACTTCTTGTATGAAAATACGAATCAGAATAGTTTTGTACATTATCAAAAATCGAAATGCCTCCATATCCCATAATGGTTGAACCAGAACCAGGTTCCATATGAGCCGTTTGATTCGGCGCAGCCTGAATGTCAAAAGAATAAGTATGGTCCGCTCCAAACTGATGTCCCATCTCGTGGGCCACCAGATCGATATCGAAACGTTCGCCCTCCGGACCGCCTGTCTTTGGTGTACTGAAGGCTGCTCCTTTTGAATTAGCATCCAAATTGCCGGACGGATTTCTGCACACATTCCCGACATCTCCAGCATTTCCAGAACCTCCGGTTCTTCCAAACAAATGGCCGATGTCATAAGCATTATTCCCGATGACAGAAGTCAGGGTCTGCTGTAATTCCAGATTCCAAGTACCACCAATTCCTACGTTGGCATTGGAGTAAGGATCGGTTGACGGATTGGTGTAAATCAACTGAGGAAAATCCTGCACATCCAGATGGATTGCAAAATCCTTTTCAAAAACACCATTTACCCTTGTTACCGTAGCATTGATCGCAGCAAAAGCTTGTGGAATGCCACCGAAATATTGTGTGTATTCTCCAATTACAGAGATTGCTAACCTATAAGTTCTGTATTTTTTATCGCTTGTTTTACTAAAATCTGTTACTGAATTCGAAAAATCTGCACCTTTTGCCAATTGGTCAATTTGGTGTTTACTGATCGGGGATTCATTGGTTGTGCAGGAAAATGCAGATTCTCCTTTTTGCTTTTCAGTTTTTGGAAAAACACCATAAACAGTTTTCTCTTTGTCCAATGGTTCAATAAATTCATATTGTCCATCTTTGAACATCATCGATTGTAAATCGTATGGAGACACACTGAATCTTACCCAAACCGTAGGCTCACCCACCTTAGTCCCGACATAAGAACCTAGTTGATAACGATCTGCCAAAGATTTCTCGACAACCGGCAAGCTATAAACCTCAAACCGTTCGGTCTTACCGTCTAAAGTTGGCAGATCAATGAAGGTTGGTTTATTATTTCTTCCCATCGCTTGTGCATTTGACAACTGATCTCTTATCAAATCAAGATCGAGAGAATAGAATTTCTTGGACTTTGTTTCTTTTAAATCCGTTCCTTTCAATGTAGTAGGACTCCATTGAGCTGAAGCTAGAGCAATTCCGCCACAAAGAGAAAGAACAGCAAAAATTTTCTTCATAATATGATTGTTACAATTACCCAGATCATCAATGTTAAAAAACGAGACCTTTCCGATAAGATCAGTCTCGTTCAAATTAATAATTATGATGAATAGATTTACTTTTTGATTATTTTCGTCATTTCTGTTTTGCCTTCTAAAATTGTTTTCACAAAGTAAACTCCTGAAGATAACTTGGTAAGATCGATGACATTAGAATTGCTGACTTCCTGGATCAATTGTCCGCCAACATCATAAACCGAAATGTGATCAACTTTTTTGTCTGATGAAACTGTCAACACATCATTCACAGGATTTGGATAAACCTGAATTTTCGTTTTTCCTGCAACATCCCCAACTGCCATTGTGGCAATGGTAAATTCGTCTGCCCCAATATCCGGCGTGGAAGCACTTCTCGCTTCTCCATCAAAATCCGCAGTAACATCTGCAATAGCAACACCCTTGTTATCAATAGCAGAATTTTCAGAATCCAGAACAAGATGGAGATTGATGGCAGAAACAAATTTTGGAAGAGCTTTTAAGGAATTGTTATTACCTCCAAGAATACTTTTCAATCCTGCAATATCAGTAAATGCAGGTGGACCTCCTGGGGTTTGTCCCAAATTCGGACCTGTACTATAATAGATATTATTATCAATATTAGAATATGTCGCCGCTACCGGTGGAACCGAAATAGAATATGCCGGAATGCTAGTATCTGCTAAATTGACAACAAAAATATTGTTTCTAAGGTCTATTGCACCCGCTGTAGAAACAGTAGAACTAAATGCTATAGGCATACCTTTGTTGGTTCCATCGTTCTGGGTTTCTGTCAGATAAACCGAATTGTTATAGACTTTATAACCTGTTCCCGCATTGATCAAAATTCCTCCAGTGTAAGTAGCACCTGAGGTATTTGCTGCAAAGCTGGATATTTTTGAAATGAAGTTGTTGCTTACCAATGTATTAGATGCAGTTCCCGCACTCAATATGATAGCTTCAGCTCCGTAACCTACAGTAGTTGCAGTTCTCAGACCGACCAGATTATTGATATCATTCTGGCTGATTACAGTTCCTACAGTTGACCCGCCTAAACTAATTCCTGTAACAGAGCTATTGAATCCATTGCTAGAAAAGTTAGAAATTTTGTTTCCAATAATCTTATTTGCTGTAGGCGCACCACCTGCTCCTGCATTGTTGAAAATTTGAATCCCTGTTACACTACCTCCACCTGCATTATTCACACTGATATTCTCGATAATGTTATTGGAAACAGTGGTATTCATAGTTGAAACGGCAAGCCAAATCCCTCTTTTTACATCATTAGAAGTATTTTCAAAGTTCCCGATTTTGTTCTCCGAAACTATCACACCGTCTGTCCCTCCAAGATAGATTCCCATAAATCTGTTAGAATTTTCCCCGCTTGTAGAAAGGTCATTTTTAGTAATCACTGAACCAGAACCGTTTCCGACCGCAGACACAGCAATCATATAGATTCCTTGATAGGATTTTTGTATGGAGTTATTTTCCAGTCGGATGTTATTAAAATATCCTGCAGTTTGCGCTCCAGCCGTGTTACTTACGATGATACCGCTTCCCGAAGTTTTCACACCATTGATAAGGGTCGTATTCTTCACTGTAACATTCGTCAGTGGATTGGCACTATCAGAAGAACCCATCGCAACAACCAATGCTCCAGTCGCAAAGCCATTGATAATACTTAGATTTCTGGAATCGGAGCCATTATTACTTCCGTCTATTGTAACGTTGCTTCCCAAGATCCTCAAAACAGGGCCTGCGGTAGCAGCATTGGTAATAGTTGCATCAACACCCGTTGCTGGTTTCAAAGTTACCGAAGTAAAGTTGGATGTTCCTGTGCTACGATTCAAAACAGCAGTTGCTGTTTCCGAAGTGTTAGCAGTTATGGTAAGATTGATTGCACCTTGGTGAGTTCCCGCATTGATGGCATCGAAAGCGTCTTTAACTGTTGCATAAGTCGCCGCTCCTGTTCCTGAGGTTGCAGTTACATCTACTTGTGCGAAAGCTGCAATTCCTACAAGGCTTGATAAAAAAAATAAAGTTTTTTTCATATAAATTATTTGAGAATAGGTTCAATTTTGGCAAAAAGAATCTCGGCTATCCATAAAAGATAGTTTTACAATAGCCGAAAAGATTCTTAGATTATTTGAAAGAAATTTGATTATTTCTTGATGACTTTAGAAGTTTCTGTTTTGCCTTCCACATCAGTTTTCACAACATACACGCCTGCAGAAAGTTTGCTCATATCAATTGTATTGGTATTCTGAACTGTTTTTATTAATTGACCAGCTGTATTGTAAACAGAAACCGAGTTTACTTTTTTGCTTGAGGAAACTGTTAAAACATCTTTCACAGGGTTTGGATAGAACTGAACTTTGTTTAAAGAAGTTTCGCTCGTTGCCAATGCCTCTTTTACATTCAAAGTATAATCTTCAATTTGTCCGTAATTATAATTTCCGCAAGCACCGGTAGGCCAGAACATTGCAAACGTGGAAGGTGAATTAACTTTTAGAAGTCTCATTCTCGTATTCCCCACCATTGCATTATCAGGAACTTTGATATCCAATTCTGCAACTTGAGTATCCATTCCTGTACTTCCTTTTACAAAACCAATTCTGTAGATCTCGTTCTCATTATCGAGTGTTCCGTTTTGATTCCAGTCGATAAAAGCTGTGAAAGTACTTACCTTCCAAGATCCGGCTGTATTACCTTTAACTGTGATCTTATACTCTTTGCCTCTTTCAAGATTTCCAACTTTGGAAAGAAAATTCTCGTAAGAACTACTGGCATTAGGATCAGTAGCATTAGATATATCTGCAAAAGTCACAGAAGTAATAGGCTCAGAAATAGTTGCAGTAACGTCACAATAAGACGAGGTACTCGGATTGTTTGGCAATACCCTTATTTTGGTGCTTCCTTTAAGACCTTCACCAGACCAGTCATTATAGCTCAAGCTCCAGTTACCTTCTACCGGCTGAAGAGGAACCATTCCCGCCGGTGCGAAAAGTCTTGAATCTGAATTGAAATCTACATCCAACTCGCCATTTTCATCGGCATACATTTCTTCATCCTTATTAAGTTCCCATCCATTCGCAGCAGGATCAGCAACATTTATTTTAACTTGCCCGTATGGGACCAGATTCTTCACCTTAACTGTAGAGCCAGATACAAAATCGGACATTTTAAACTCTACAGGGGCGGCAGTTCCGGTAATAACATTTTTAGGATCTTTTATAACTGTATAATTTCCTGAAGCTGTTTTACCAGAAGCATCTGCCACATTAAGTGTATAGTAACCCAGAGGAGATGTATTCGTCCAGCCATTGAACTGAAAAGTAACATTTCCGCTAGCATCTGTGCTAGAAGACAATGACCTCAAACCACCTTGCGGATCTACGGAGGTAAACTTAATTGCAGAATTGGCAGCAAAACCGCTACCTGTAACCTGGATGCCATAGGCCCAATACCAATATTCTAAAATACTGTTTTCAGGAGCAGGATTACCAGGTACGGTTGTATCGATAGAGATGCTCTGTGCGGACATCATTCCTGATAAAAGCAAAGAAGCAAAAAAAGCGTTTTTCAATTTCATATCATTCAATTTTAAATTATGGATCAAATGTAGTTACGAAATTGATGAAAAGAAAATTTTTGCTGTTTAGAATCAAAGAATTTACAAGAATCAGAACAGCTTTTAAAAGCATTAAACACCTGAAAAACAAATAATTATAGCAAACTCACAAAGAATTCTAGGCTTTTACCGATTTCAGTTGGTTTATTCTTTTCTTGATGTAAAATAAACTTCCGAATGTGAATAAAAATATTAATATCACAAAAAAATAAAACAATCTCTGATTATTTTTCAATTCTAAATTTTGTAACTCAACGTTTTTATCAAGCAAATCAGAGAAAGATTTTTTCTCTATTTCTTCATTCTTTAAAAGATTTTTTTCCAGTTTTTGGTTATAAAAGAAATACCGTTCTTCATTATTTTGAACAAGATAATTTTGACTGAGTGCATCATAGATTTCCGTCAACATTTCAATATTTTGTGATTTCCCAATCTGTTTTTCAGTCTCCAAAAGTATATGATTGGCTTTGATGAAATCCTTTTGACCTTCCAGAGATGCCGCTAAACCAATTCTTGCATAGGAATAGACTTCCGCAATTTTGTTTCTTTCCGATTCCCTGATGACGTCAGAAAAAACTATTTCCGCTTCTTTCGATTTTCCGATTTCGATCAAACAATAACCTTTTTGCATTTTGGTAATATTGATATTCAGAAGGCTGCTTTTATCTTTACTTTTATTATATTGATTAATGGCTTTATCAAAATATCTGATGGCGAACTCCGGGTCCAGATTATCCTTGTAAATCAGCGCTTTGACAAAATAAATATTGGCAGTCACCTGTTGCAGAGAATTATCGTTCAAATAATCAATAAGCGTTTCTGCCCTATTGAGATAATTAATTGCTTTTTTATTGAGTTTCAGAATGTAATACTGATTTCCGATAAAACCCAAAGAATTGATCATCATCAAAGAATCCTTGGATTTTTCAGAATTATTAAGCGCAGCCAAACCTAGTCGCAAGGCGTCTGAAGAAAGGTGTTTTACAGAATAAGCGCTTCCTTTGGCCAGAAGAAATTTACTTTTTAATCTGTCATCATCTAATTTCGGCTCCAACTTTTTCAACGTGATCAGTGCAGAATCAGGGTTTGCAAAAGCCATTCTGTCTGCAGCCGTGATTTCCTGTTCAAGCTGAACGCGACTTTCGGATTGTCCAAAAACAACAGTAGAAATTATCCAAAATAAAATAAATAATAACTTTTTCACCACTATTTATTTTTTAATTGTTCGATAAATTGAGACGGACTCGTTCCTGTCACATTCTTAAAAATCGTGGTAAATGTAGTTCTGGAAGCAAAACCAGCTTCTTCTGCCAAGTAACTCGTTTTATATTGCAAATACTCCGGATTATTTTCCAATTTCCCAACTATGTATTTAACCCTTAATTCATTAAGATAATTATTGAAGTTCTTTTCTTTATGTTTATTGATGATCTCTGACAGATATTTTGAGTTCGTGTCCAGTCTTTTCGCCAACACGGCCAAAGACAAATGCGGATTGGTAACTTCTTGTGATTTTTCAAAAATTTCTAATTTGGAAAGAATGAGATTCTCCGTCTTTTCCGGAATCACAAACACATTACTTGCCTGAAAATCTTTCAGTTGATCGCTCAGCTTTTGCTCATATTCATCAGAAATAATCCTCTTTTCGATTTCAGAATTGACTATTTTAATTCTGTTTTTCAGGATTAAAAAGTAGATCAGATAACCAATAACCGATAAAAATGCAATGACAATTAGTACCAACAGGATTTTGTTTTGAAGATCTTTTGCCAAGTTACTGGCTTGTTTTTCTTTTTGGTCGATGAGATTGATGACATTCACACGCGCATTCTGCAAATCAGAAATTGAAAGTTTTAAAAGTTTGATATATTCTTTTCTGACACGGAAACAGTCTTCAGAATTACTGCCATTACAAACTTTTTGAGACCAATTTTTGTATAGATCTTTGTAAAAAACATCACCGTATTGAGGGTTTTGTTTTTTAAGCAAAATCAAATCTGATTCTCGAAAATCATTATTCTTGATTTTTGATTTGAGAAAATTGATGTTGGATAAAAATTTGAAATATGGATTGTCTTTAAGATTAATAGCAAATGGTCTATTTTCTATCTCAGATTGAATCAATTGAAACTGAATTCCGAAATTCGGATACAATTCCGATTGCAGATTTATATTTTTCTGAATTAATGACAGAGCATCTTTATAATTTTTCTCTGAATATAATTTTTGAATTTCAAGTTCAGTTTTCCATATGACAACCGTATTTCTCTCTTCACCTTCCAAAGATTCCGAGGCTTTTTCCAACTCCGAAATAGAATGAGAAACTGCATTTTGAAAACCTGTTTTAACGTAAATTTCCCCCAGCAGAAAATCATTTTTCGCTTTCAGAAAACCGTTGGAAACATTGGAAGAAAGTCTGTCTGCAGAAATTAATTTGACAACAGCGTCACTGTATCTTTCGAGATTGATGTAGATTTCTACCTGCAAAAGATATGCATTATAAACATCATCCACAGTTCCAAAACTCTGATTAGAAACAATATACTGGGCCGTTTTCAGTGCTTTTTCTGGGTCAGAATACATCAATGCCTCGATGTCCTTTGTCAGATTTTGCGCATCCGTAATTTGGGCATTAGCTTTTGTTGCTAACACAAAAAACAGAATGATGGAAAAGAATCTTATCAGCATAATTTGACAATCCTAAGACAAAACAATAAAGATAAAAAATTCTAAGTTCAATTCAATTTAAAAAAAATCAAAATCCATCAATATTCCAAAACTTTTCCGGTAATCTGTTTGCGATGCCGGATTCCCCATTCCGCAAGATGTTCGATGATCTTTTTCAGCGTCCATCCGTACTCTGTCAATTCATATTCTACACTTATCGGCTGTGTGCTGAGAACGGTCCTTTTCACCAATTGATTGATTTCTAAATCTTTCAATTCACTGCTCAGCATTTTTGCGGAAACACCTTCAATTTCTTTCTGTAAATCTGAGAAACGCATCTTATCATAACATAAAGCTGCGATAATGGCAATTTTCCATCTCCCTTTTAAGACATCCATTGTATCCTGAACTGCAGCAAGATTAGATTTTGGGCATTTTATTTTCATATGAGCTTTTATTTTTATAAATATTAAATTTTCATTAATTCAAATCCACAAAGAATTGATTTTCAAATAAGTTACTTTTTAGTAATAATAACTTTTCGTAACCTAATTACAAAAATAAACTTTTCTTATTTACCTTTGCATCTTCAAATTAAAAATTATAAAAAATGAGTTTATTAGAAGACTTAAACTGGCGTTACGCAACTAAAAAAATGAACGGTGAAATCGTTTCTCAAGATAAAGTGGATTACATTTTAGAAGCGGCGAGACTGGCGCCCTCTTCCTCAGGTTTACAGCCTTACAGAATATTTGTCATCACAAATAAAGAATTATTAGAAAAAATTAAACCGATTGCTTTCGACCAGGCTCAGATCACAGATGGTTCGCACCTTTTGGTTTGGGCAGCTTGGGATGGTTATTCTCACAACAGCATTTCTGAAGTCTTCGAAAAAACGACTGCTGAAAGAGGAATACCAAAAGAAGCGATGGATGATTACAAAGCAAGACTTTGGGGAATGTACGAACCTCTTGGAGGCGAATGGCACGCAACACACGCAGCAAAACAGGCTTATATTTCTTTCGGATTGGCAATCGCTGCAGCTGCTGAACAAAAAGTGGATGCAACTCCGATGGAAGGCTTCAACAACCAAGCTTTAGATGAGCTTTTAGGATTTGCCGAAAAAGGATTGAAAAGTGTTGTAATTCTACCTTTAGGTTACAGAGACACTAGCGGAGACTGGTTGGTAAATCTGAAAAAATACAGAACTCCAAAAGAGGAATTCATCACAGAGATCAAATAAATTAAAAAGCGTCCTGAAAATATCAGGACGCTTTTTTGTCTATTATCTTTTATCTTAATGTCTATTATCAAAACTTAATATCCCAAAAGCTTCAGGACATCTTCCGGTCTCTGCTCTTCTCTGAACAATTCGTATGTGAAATTTCCATCTTCATCCTTATCAATCAAAATATGTTTTGGCTGAGGCATCAGACAGTGGTGAACACCACCGTAACCGCCAATCGTTTCCTGATAAGCACCGGTATGGAAAAATCCTATATACAAAGGTTTTGTATCGTTATAGACAGGAAGGTAAATCGCATTGGTATGTTGTTCAGAATTATAATAATCATCTGAATCACAAGTCAGTCCACCAAGAAAAACTCTCTCATAAGAATCTTCCCAACGATTCAATGGTAACATAATGAAGTGACGGGAAATTGCCCAAGTATCAGGCAAAGTGGTCATAAAAGACGAATCTATCATATTCCATTTTTCTCTGTCGTTCTGGCGTTTCTGAGAAATGATCTGGTAAAGATGCCCTCCGCTTTCGCCAACTGTAAAGCTCCCGAATTCTGTATAGATATTTGGTTCTTCAACACCCTCTTCTTCACAGAATTTTTTGATCTGAGAAACAATTTCGTTGACCATATACTGATAATCATAATCGAAATTAAGCGATGTTTTGATTGGGAAACCACCACCTATATTCAATGAATCCACTTCAGGCGCAATTTTTTTCAATCTTGCATAAACGCGAAGACATTTGTACAACTCGTTCCAATAATAAGCCGTGTCTTTGATTCCTGTATTGATGAAAAAGTGAAGCATTTTCAGCCTTGCATTCGGATGTTCCGCAATTTTTTGGCTGTAATAAGGAATAATATCACGGTAACCGATTCCTAATCTCGAGGTATAAAATTCGAACTTTGGTTCTTCCTCAGATGCGATCCTGATCCCGATATCGAAAGTCCTGTCAATACTTTCCGTCAGTTTATCAAGTTCTCTGTAATTATCAAGAATTGGTGTGATTTTTTCGAATCCGCTATTGATCAGATCCGAAATTTTCGCCAGGTAATCATCCGTTTTGAAACCGTTGCAGATCACCTCGATATCTTTAGTTACTTTCCCCTTGTCATAAAGGGATTTGATGATATCCATATCGTATGCGGAAGACGTTTCCATACTGATATCATTCTTCAAAGCTTCCTCCACAACGAATGCGAAATGACTGGATTTCGTACAGTAGCAATATCTGTAATTCTTGCGGTATTCGGTCTTTTCAAAAGCTTCTTTGAACCAAAACTTTGCCCTTTCTATATTCTGAGATATTTTTGGTAGATAATTGAACTTCAAAGGAGTTCCGAATTTTTCCACAACTTCCATCAGGTTGATATCGTGGAACTTCAGATTATTCTCTTCTACATTGAACTCTTCTGTAGGAAAATAAAGCGTTTGGTCAATTAGTTCAGAATATTTTATTTTCATTTCTGGCTAAAAAAAGTTAATTGGTTTTACGATGCAAAAATGATTAAAAAAACTGAATATATACGTTAATAATTCTATAAAAATTAATGAATTAATTCCCGACAAAAATCAGCAGATCACCTTTTTTATATTTAATCACAACCTCTTTATTTTCAGCAATATTCCGTGTTCCAATTCGTTCTCCTAGAATCAGATCTTCTTTATACAAAGGCCATTTCAATCCTTTGGTTTCAATGTTTTTCGCAATTGGAAAAGGCATCAGTGAAATCATTTTTCCTTTGACATCAGAAATTGTGAATTTCTTTGGAATAAAGTAATATGACGAATATTGATCAAAAAACCGAAGATTCGCTTTATCCTTAAAAACAAAAGCCACGCTCAGGTTCCCAAGAAAATGGTCCTGCTCTCCTCCACTTCCACCGTAAACATCAATGTTTTCAAAACTTTTTTCGATAATAATTTCCAAAGCTTTATGAAAATCGGTCTTGTTCTGGTCAGGCGTTTCTATAATTTCGAATTGATGAGCCTGAGCTTGCCGAATAATCTCTTCCTCAATTTTATGTGAATCAAAATCTCCCGAAATTAAATCCAGTTTATCTAAAGGAAATTTCAGTTTTTTCAGATAATGAAAAGCACCATCTGTACAGGCGATCAAATCATAACCTGACAAATCCGGAATCGTTTTCGGAGAATCTCCATTGATGAAAAGAAGTGCTTTTTTCATTTAAAATAATTAATTCTAACTTCTATCATTAGGATTCCAATATTCTTCGGGTTCGTTATGAAGCTTTGAAACATATCTTGCCAGAACAAAAAGATAATCAGATAAACGGTTCAAATATTTGATTAATTCCGCACGCACTTCTTCAGATTGATTGAGAAAAACCAAACTGCGTTCCGCACGTCTGCAAACCGTTCTCGCCACATGAAGAAAAGTCGCCGCTTTTCCGCCTCCAGGTAAAATAAAATATTGCAAAGGCTCCACTTTCTCTTCCATCTCATCCATCCAAGTTTCCAATTCTTCAATTTCTTTGTCGGAAATCACCAAAGGCAATCTTGCTTTTCCATTAGCCAAAAACAATTTATCAATTGGCGTCGAGGCTTCGGAACCAACCGTGAACAAATCGAACTGAATTTTTTTCAGCTGATCAATGACACTCTCGTCATCAATGTGAGATTTAGCTACGCCAATGTTCGCGTTTAGCTCATCGATATTGCCGTAGGATTCTACTCTTGCGCTGGCTTTGGAGATCCTGCTTCCGCCGTAAAGTCCGGTTTCACCTTTGTCACCAGTTTTTGTATATATTTTCATTTTCAGTTTTTATGAAAGCTTAAAATTAAGATTTTTATTTTTGAAAGACATAGATACAATAGAATTTTTAAAACACTTTAGCCACTTAAGATTAACTTTAAAATCCGTTAAGATAAGTTCACTTAAGCCGAAAATCGAAGATTTAAAAACTAATGTGTTCTTATGTGACTTTAAGATTAATCAATTTAAAACTTATGTGTTAAAGTTCTATGTTTCTATGTGGTTTATATTTTTCTTAAATTGCTGTAATGAAAAAGCCATTTCAAAAAACCACCAATCTTATTCATATCTATCTTCAGTTGAGACGCTTCATCAAACCTTACCGAATGATGATTTTCGTGACATTATTGTTGACTTTTATCGGCGCATTATTCGCTCAGGTGAATCCTTTGGTTTTGAAATATACTGTTGACGAAGTGACAAAACTGACACAACTTCCCAACCCGATGGAAGAAGGGATTCACGTTTTGATTCTGATTTCAATCATACTTTTGGGAAAAGAACTGGCGAATATTTTTATTCAATTCGGACAGAAATTTTATGGCGAAAAAATCCGAATCAATGTCAGCTCAGAATTATCACAGGCTGCGATTGACAAAATTTTGACTTACAGAATTGCCTATTACAATGACGACCGCCACGAATCCGGAAAACTTCAAATCCGTATCGACCGAGGAATTGAAAGCTTGACCAAACTCGTTCAGAATTTTTTCATCGATATTCTTCCGTTGTTTTCAACTGCGATTATTGCATTGGTTGTGATGTATATGCAGAATATTTATGTAGGATTGGTTTCCACATTCGTAATTCCGATTTATTTTTATGTGACGTCTAGGCAGGCAAAAAAATTGGGAAATGTAAGACGGACACTCAGAAATCAGCGTGAGCAGAAAACGTCCGGACTTCTGAATCTCATCAATTCCATAATGGTTATCAAGAGTTTTGTTCGTGAAAAATTTGAAGGAAGAAAACAATATAATCTTCAGATGAAGCTGATGGAAAGCCAACTTTACACAAGGCGAACCAGTTTTATTTACGACGGATTGAAAACTTTTATAGAGCAATTCGGTGTTGTTTTGATTATCCTTTTGACAGTTTATCTTGTGCTTGACCAGCAGATGACAATTGGTGCAATTATGCTTCACATTATGTTGTTCAACAACGTTTCTGCGCCTATTCGTCAGCTTCACAGGATTTATGACGATATGAACGATGCATTCATTTATGCCGAAGCTTATTTTGAAATTCTGAATGACGACGAGGAAAAAGAGCCGAACGGGACCATCGATAATATCCCTATCAAAGGGAATTTTGAAATCAAAAATGTCGATTTCACCTATCCAAACGGAATGAAAGCACTTCACCGTGTTTCTTTGAAAATCGAAAACGGAAAAACGACCGCTTTGGTTGGACTAAGTGGCGCTGGAAAATCAACAGTTATCAATTTGCTTTGTAAGTTTTACGAACCTGATTCCGGAGAAATTCTTTTGGATGGCAACAATCTGAATGATTTCAATAATGAATACCTCCGTGATGACCTTGGTCTGGTTCTTCAGAAAAATCACATTTTCAAAGGAAGTATTGAAGATAACATTCGATACGGAAATCTTAACGCAACTTTAGAAGAAATCAAAGAAGCAGCAAGAAAAGCTTATCTTCACGAGCAGATTTTGGATTTGCCGGATGGTTACAATCACGATGCGACACAGCTTTCCGGAGGTCAGCAACAGAGAATTGCCATTGCAAGATTATTCCTGAAAAACCCACCGATTATTTTCCTTGACGAACCAACCGCAAGTCTGGATGCGATTGCAACAGAACAAATTAAAAATTCTCTTGACGCTATTAAAAAGGACAGAACCGTGATCATTATTTCCCATTCGTTGTCGCAGATTTTGGATTCTGATATGATCTATGTGATGAAAAAAGGCGCCGTTGTGGAAAACGGGACGCACGAAGAACTCTATGAAAAAGACGGAACTTACCGCGAAATCTTCGATGCATCTGCAAGAAGCCTGAATCTTGACAGACTTGTGAAAACTTATAAAGATGAATGAAGACCATTACATAAAAAAAATAGACCGCGTTACTTCTATTCTGACACAACTGCAAACTAAATCCATTGTCCGTGCACAAGATTTAGCGGATAAATTTGATGTAAGTATCAGAACCATTTACAGAGACATCAAGACTTTGGAAAATGCGGGAATTCCAATTTTTGGTGAAGCCGGTTCCGGTTATTCTTTGGTCGACGGCTACAAACTTCCACCCGTGATGTTTACGAAGGAAGAAGTTTTGAGCTTCATCACTGCCGAAAAACTGATGCAGAAATTTTCTCACGAAAGCCTCGATTCCCATTACAATTCCGCAATGGAAAAGGTGAAAGCTGTCATCAGAAATTCGGAAAAGAACCTCGTTCAGAATATCGAAAATCAGATTGATATCTATTCCTATCGCCCGGAAAACTCGGATAATGTCAAAAATATCATTCCAACAATCCTGGAAAGTATTGCTGATAAAAAACAATTGAAATTTCATTATCAAAATGTTAAAGATGAGGCTAGTGAAAGGATCATCGAAGCGGTCGGGATTTTCTACGAAGTCAATTATTGGTATGTGATGGCGTTTTGTACGATGCGAAAGGATTTCAGACAATTTCGTGTGGACAGGATTTTAAAAATTGAGAAAACTGAAAATCCGTTTCATCAGGAATACGGGAATGTTGGCGATTACCGAAAAAAATCAAAGAATCAAAAAGTTGGCGTTCGGCTTTTGGTTGAGAAAAAAATATTGCCTTTTCTTGTCAATTCTAAAAAATATTACGGATTGGTTGCTGAAGAAGAAAGTGACAACAAAATGCTGATGACTTTTGAAACCGAATGGATTGAAGAGGGTTTTCCGCGCTGGCTGATTACGTTTGCAGATTTTGCTGAAATCATCGAACCCAAATATCTTAAAGACACAATGAATGATTTGATCAGTAAGATTTCTAATCAATTGAACAAAAAATAAAGTCTGCTTTTTGGCAGACTTTAAAATCAAATCAAGCGTATAAAATTATCTTTCTCTTTCCCAGAAAAACGGCGGTTCAATCCCCAAAGCTCTCAGATAAACATAACCCTGACCTCTGTGGTGGATCTCGTTGTCCACGAAATAAAGAATGTTCTGATAAATCGGAAACTCGTACTGCCCAAATAAGTTGAATGTCTCCTGAAATCTTTCCTCCGTGATTTGGCTGAAATATTCATTAATGATTTCGGTTTCTTCGTCCCATTTTGTCAGAAGCTCAGCTTTGGTTGTCGGATTGAAAGATTCATCAAATGTATTGATTGTTCCTTCAACAATGGATTTCAAAGCTGGTCCGCCGATAGCAATCATTTCCAGAACCAATTTTGAAAATGGTCTCATTCCGCCAATTGAAAACCCGAATAAATCTTTCTCCGGAAAAGCTTCGATTACTCTTCTTGTAAGATTTCTGTGACCTTGCCAATGGATTAAAAGTTGTTGTGAGTCCAGGACTTTTGCGTTTGCGTTCATAATAGTTTGTTTTATCTGATACAAATTTACGATGCTGTTGTGACAATAGTATGTCAGTAGAGTTTTTGGAAAATAAATTTATTAAGCAATAAAAAAGTCACAAAGGAAACTTTGCGACTTTCAATTATTTCATTTTTATAAATCTTGTGCTTTTGCGATAAAACCTATATCTTCTCAAAACGGAAGTTTTCCCCAAGGTAAGCCTGTCTCACTTCCGGGTCGTTCGCCAAATCTTCAGGAATCCCTTCTTTCAGGATTTTCCCTTCGAACATAATATACGTTTTATTCGTAATCGCCAAAGTCTGCTGAACGTTGTGGTCGGTAATCAAAATCCCGATATTTTTCTCCACCAAAGACCTTACGATCTTCTGGATATCCTCCACCGCAATCGGGTCAACTCCGGCAAAAGGCTCATCCAAAAGGATAAAATTAGGACTTGTCGCAAGACAACGCGCAATTTCGGTTCTACGTCTTTCACCTCCGGAAAGTAGATCTCCTCTATTTTTACGAACGTGTTCCAGATGGAATTCCTCAATCAATTCATCACATTTTTTTTGTTGTTCTTTTTTGGAAAGCTTCGTCAATTGTAAAACACCCAAAATATTATCTTCCACAGACAACTTTCTGAAAACCGAAGCTTCCTGAGCCAGATAGCCTATTCCTTTCTGGGCACGTCTGTACATCGCATCCTGTGTGATATTTTGCTTATCCAGAAACACATTTCCCAAAGTCGGTTTCACCAATCCAACAATCATGTAGAAGGAAGTCGTTTTACCTGCTCCATTTGGTCCCAAAAGTCCGACAATTTCTCCTTGTTGAACCTCTAATGACACGCCTTTCACCACTTTTTTTGGCCCGTACTCTTTGATTAAATTTTCTCCTCGTAAAATCATAAAACAAAGATATATATTTTTTTGTTGGAAGACAGATGTCAGAAGATGGAAGTTAAACTTTTACAATTTATTATCTTTGCAAAAATTCTCAAAATGCTCATAGAAAGCCTTCAAAACGAAAAAATCAAAAGACTAACCCGACTTCTATCCAAAAATCAGGACAGAAGGAAAGCCGGTATTTTTATAGTAGAAGGTCAACAGGAGAACGAAAGAGCATTGCATTTTGGAAATCAACCCGAAGAATATTTTATCTGCGAAAGCATTTTCAATGGAAAATTACCCGATTCTAAAATTCATTTTGTTTCCGAAAAGCTTTATGAAAAAATCGCTTATCGAGGGACTACCGAGGGAATTATTGGGATTTATAAATTAGAGCAAAGAAACCTTGACGAGTTCAAACCAAAGCAGGATTCTGCAATCATCATTTTAGAAAGCGTGGAAAAACCCGGAAATCTTGGTGCTATCCTGAGAAGTTGTGAAGCTTTCGGAATCAATGCTTTGATTGTTACCGACCCACGGACAGATTTCTACAACCCGAATGTCATTCGTTCCAGTGTTGGTTGTCTATTTGGAATGAATATCTTCCAAGCTTCAAATGAAGAAACAATGGAATTTTTAAAAATCAATGATTATAATATTTTCACCACTTTTATGAGTGAAGATGCAAAAAACATCCAGGAAAAAAATTTGAAAACCAGGTCTGCCGTTTTGTTTGGAACAGAGCATTCCGGTTTGAGTGATTTTTGGAAAGGGAAGGGAGAAAATGTCTTGATCCCGATGTCAGGAACAATAGATTCTCTTAATCTCAGTAATGCAGCAGCAATTACCTGCTACGAAATCTTGAGACAGAAATTAGAGAAATAAAAAAACCGCTTCTTTCGAAAAGCGGTTTCAAATTCTTAACTTGGTTAAGATTATTTTTTAGCAGCAGCTGAATCAACTTTAGCAGCAGCAGAGTCAACTTTAACAGCAGCTGAATCAACTTTAGCAGCAGCAGAGTCGATAGTTGCAACAGCAGAATCAACTACAGCAGAATCAGCAGCAGCAGTATCAACAGTTTCAGTTTTTTTACAAGCTACAAGAGCAACAGCAGCGATAGCAGCTACGAATAATGATTTTTTCATAATAATTAAATTTAAATTGTTAGTTAATAGATCGTCCATTATTTGAACAGGGCAAAATTATACCGATAAAATATCTTTGTTTTGAAAATTAATTGTAATATATTTGTAAAACAAGATTTACAAATAAGAACTACTGTAAATCAATAAATTAAGAATATATAGAATTTTGAGCGATATAGAATTTTCATATTTTCAGTCCTTAAAAGCTGCTGTTCAGGAGAAATATCTTGAGACGCATTCGCCATCTTATGATGACATTTCCAAATGGAAGGGCATTGATATTATTTATTTTCAGGAAGACCTGAGACAAAAGGCCAAGGGAAATATTAGTGAAAAGACTTTTTATACCTACTTCAAAAATAACTCACTGGAAAAAACCCCAAGAATTGATATGCTCAATATATTAGCAATCTACTCCGGATATAATTCTTGGTCTGAGTTTAAGAAGAAAAACCCTTTAGCAGTTGTTGAACAACCTGTATTAATAGAGTCTAAATTAACGACTGAAACGAAAGTACCAGCTTCTGAAGCCATAAACAATCTTCAAGAAAAAGTTACGAAACCACTTGTTTCCATAGATAATCAAGCTTTTGATGAAATCAATCAAAACATCAATTTCAATAGTGAAAAACAGAATTTCTTAAAAAGATATCTCTGGTTGGGGATTTCGGCATTTTTATTTGCAGTTGTTCTTATTTTAGTATTTTATGACAACCTTTTTTATAAAAAGTACACCTATGCTTTTACTGATGCAGATAGAAACTCATCCATAAAGGGAGAACTGGACGTTAAAATCATCCGAGAAAATGAATCTCCAATCCTCTTCAAAGTAAAGCCTAATTCAAAATTTGTCTACGAAACAAAAAGCAAAAATCTCAAGATGGTTATTTCTTCGCCTTTTTACAGGACAGATACCGTGACAAGAGATTTGACATCAGCACCTTCATCCGAAAATATCGAGTTGAAACCTAATGATTATGCGATCCAGCTTTACTATTATTCGAAGTCAATTATTGATTTTAAGAAAAAAACAAGTGAATTAAACAAGCTCATCAGTGACAATGCCCTGATCTATCAAGTTGTTGATAGCGACATATATGGCATTGAAACGATGGACAAACAGAAATACATCTCGCTGGTCACACTTCCTACAACATCGCTAGAAAACCTGGAAGTAATTGATTCTCAAATGAAAAATGGAAAAATAGTAATGATCAAATTCAAAATTACTGACGATGAAAAAGCAAAATAAATTATATCATCTTTTAATAATTACTGCACTAATAATCATTGGAATTATATCTTGTGATAAAAAATATGACGGCAAGGACAACTCTTTGGAGACCCTTCGAAATGCCAATAACAGAATAACCTATTCCAAGACAAAACTAGACAGCGTACAAGCAATCAATGTTATTACTTCGCAAAAAGTCCAGGATCTATTAGACCTATCAACACTTTATACCTCAGGGAACAAAGACACAGAAATTGATTCTGTTATTTACACACAAATGCAAGCTCACTTTCTATCCAAAGATTCCAATAATCTAAAACCTTTATTAAAGGAAATGGACAGTTTGAAAGTGAAATTTGCAAAAGTAAACAATCTGACTACATCCAAATCCATACACGAAAAAGACACTCTGGATTTTGCAACTTTCGATGTAGAATATTATGACAACAAGAAAACTTACATCACTACGGTTAACAGAAAAGCCCAATATCTATTAAAAGCTTCTCCCGTTAAATTCCAAAAAGAGTTCAAGTTTTACTTTACCAAATTCTATCAAAAGGAATCGGACAGTACAAAAACAACAAAACCCACTAATTAGCGGGTTTTGTTTTAATTAGATTAGAATCTAATTATTTTTTGATTTCTTCTTTAGCAGCTTTCTCGTCAGCTTTTACTTCAGCTTTAGCAGAATCAGCAGTAGCTTTTACAGAATCAACTGTAGCAGTTGCAGTAGAATCGATAGCAGCAACAGCAGAATCAGCTGTAGCGTCTACTGAATCAACAGCATTAGCTTCTACGTTATCAGTTTTTTTACAAGCTACAAGAGCGATAGCAGCGATAGCAGCTACAAATAATGACTTTTTCATTTTCTAAAAATTTAAATTATTAATATTATTGTTTGTGAATTATCGTGTTATAATTACAAGACAAAGGTAGAACGGTCTGATAAAAATCATTAATAAATAACTTGTAATATCATTGTAAATATTTTTACAAATAAAATACAATGATTTTCAAATACTTAAATTAAAATTCAAAATAATCATAAGGTGTAATTAAACCATCCAAAGCTATATCCAGTTCAAAAACATCAGCAACATCTTCATTCGGAGAAAAGAAATTTAAGCCAATTTTTTTATGAATCTTTGAATTATGAAAAAAGAAAGCATCATAGAAACCTTTCCCATATCCTACTCTATTTCCCAGTCGGTCACAGTATAGCAAAGGCGTTAAAACATATTCCAATTCAACATTTGAATCAATATTTGAAATTGGTTCTTTGATTCCCAACTTGTTAATTTCAAATTCAGAATCCGGAAAGATCTCCACAGAAATCATTTTTCCATTTTTAATTTTCGGAACAAAAACCCTTATTTTATTATCAAAAAAATAATCAATGAAAATCTGAGTATTCACTTCATTAAACCTTTCAATCGATAAAAAAAGATTAATCTTTTGATTTTCAATAATATTAAATTGTAAAATAAACTTTTTGAAGATTTTTTCGGACAAAAAAACAACCTCATCCTGTGATAAAGCCATTCTTTTTTCTCTATAAATCGTTCGAAGTTCTTTTTTAGTAAGACTAAGATTCATTTTTAATTTTCTTTGACCGAAATTATATTTACAGGACACGCTTTGGCAGCCCTATCACAAGATTCGGAAGCGTCGTATTGTGACGTTTTCATTGTATGAAAGCCTTTTTTATCAATAGATTTTAACAATACGGACTTCCCGTCTTTTTTAGACATTCTAAAAAATTCCGGCGCAAACTCTGCGCAATAATTACAACCGATACATTTATCCCGCTGAAGTGTTACAATTATCATTTCTATTAATAATCAAAGACAAAATTCTCTATCAGGCTTGAACTATTTTATACAATCTGTCAGAAGGACGAACTCTGAAGTTGGTCTCGAAAGTGATCACATCAGATTTTGATGCTTTTTCCGCTTCTGGTTTTTGATCAACTCGCATCGTTTCTACAACCATTTCCTGAGAACCTGTCGTAGGCCCCTGAATCAAAACTTTATCACCAACTGTCAAATCGTATGCCTCTATAAGGAACTCCGCGATATTAGATTTTGGGTAAAAATGGCGTCCTTTTCCAACATAAATTTTCTTTTGAGTAGCGCTGGATCCGGAACTATCAGACCATTCACCTAATTCCTGACCAAGATAATACCCATTCCAGAATCCTCTGTTATAAACAGTTTCCAACTGCGACATCCACTCTGCAACCTTTTCCTGAGAAAAATTATTTTCAGCAATAGCATCAATTGCCTCTCTATAAGCTTTCACCACAGTTGCAACATACTCGGGAGCGCGTCCTCTTCCTTCGATCTTGAGAACTTTCACACCCGCATCTATGATCTGATCAAGAAAACCGATCGTGCAAAGATCTTTCGGAGACATCATATATTCGTTATCCAGTTCTATTTCAAAACCTGTTTCTTGGTCTATAATAGTATATTTCTTTCTGCAATTTTGTTTGCACGCCCCTCTATTTGCAGAAGAATTAGCCGAATGCAAACTTAAATAACACTTTCCAGAAACAGCCATGCAAAGCGCGCCATGACCAAAAATCTCGATTTCGACCAAATTTCCAGAAGGTCCTCTGACGTCATCTTTTACGATCTGGTTACATATTTTTTTGATCTGGCTAATGCTTAATTCACGACTCATTACCATTGTATCGGCAAAAAGCGCATAGAATTTCACCGTTTCAATATTCGTGATATTGATCTGTGTAGAAATATGGACCTCCATCCCGATTTGTCTTGCATAAGAAATCACCGCCTGGTCCATCGCAATTACAGCAGTAATGTTGGCTGTTTTTGCTTTGTTTAGAAGTGTTTTTATAATAGACAAGTCATGGTCATATATAATCGTGTTAAGTGTAAGATAGGTCCTCACCCCTTTTTCCCCACAACGTCTGCTAATCTCCGGAAGGTCATCAATTGTGAAATTGATTGATGCTCTAGCTCGCATATTAAGCTGCTCTACACCAAAATAAATAGAATCTGCACCATTATCCAAAGCTGCTTGCATTGATGTAAAATCGCCAGCCGGTGCCATCAATTCCATTCTACCGTTGTTTGTCATCTCGGTCTTCCAAAATTTTATACAATTTATCCGACAATCTAATTCTGAACGGAATCTCAAAAGTAATCTGGTCTCCAACTTTAGCAGTTTCAGAAGAAACGCCATTGGCGAAAATTTCTTTTATGATAAACTCCTGCTCGCCAGTCGTTGGGCCAGAAATCAAAACTTTGTCACCAACTGAAACTTCTTTATTTTCAATTAAAAACTGTCCTATTTTCGATTTAGAATAATAATGTTCTCCTTTACCAATTAAGACTTTTTTACTTTTTATCTTTTGGCGAATATCTTTGGTGTCAGCTTTAGCCAAAGGTTTATCGGGTAAATTACCTGATTTTTTGAACTTCAAGGATTCGGATTTTCCTTTTCTGAAGATCTTATTCCCAACCTGCAGACCTTTTCTTTTCGCAACCTGCTCTTCCCAAGGCAAATGAATCGTTTCCAAACATTCTGTAGAACAGCAGTTTTCCATTGCAGCCTTACAGTCATCACATTGGATAAACAACAAATGACAAGCATCATTCGCACAATTCGTGTGATTATCACAAGGTTTTCCACACTGGTGACATTGCGCAATGATATCGTCCGTTATTCTCTCCCCTAATCTATGGTCAAACACAAAGTTCTTCCCAACAAACTTACTTTCAACACCTTCCTCTTTTACCTGACGCGCGTATTCGATAATTCCGCCTTCAAGCTGATAAACATTTTTAAAACCCTGATGTTTAAAATACGCACTCGCCTTCTCACAACGGATTCCGCCAGTACAATACATCAAAAGGTTTTTATCTTCTTTATAATCCTGCAATTGCTCATTGATAATTGGCAAACTTTCTCGGAAATTTTCAACATCCGGCGTAATTGCGCCTTCAAAATGCCCAACTTCACTTTCGTAATGATTCCTGAAATCCACTACAATCGTATCCGGATTGGCCAGCAAATCATTGAATTCCTGAGCCTTAAGATGAATTCCTTTATTCGTCACATCAAAAGTTTCGTCATTCAAACCATCCGCAACAATCTTATTTCGAACTTTAATCGTCAATTTCAAAAACGAGTGATTATCCTGCTCCACAGCCAC
This sequence comes from Epilithonimonas hungarica, assembly GCF_900102265.1. Classification (GTDB taxonomy): domain Bacteria; phylum Bacteroidota; class Bacteroidia; order Flavobacteriales; family Weeksellaceae; genus Epilithonimonas; species Epilithonimonas hungarica. The sequence continues at coordinate 107,791 of NZ_FNBH01000005.1, forward strand.
ATTCAGGCGAATGCCTTTCATAAAATCGTACGCTTCCAAAGTGTCTCGGAAAGCCTCAAATTGATCCGCAGGAACACTCATCTGAGCATTGATTCCTTCGTGCGCCACATAGATTCGGCCGAGCGCATCCAAGGCGTTCCAGGCTATAAATAATTCGTCGCGAAATTTCTTTGGGTTTTCAATTTTGGCATACGCATAGAAAGACAATGTAAGGCGTTCCTTACCAGCTTCATCAATAAGTCTGGCTCTTTCTTCTGCGCTTAAGGTGTTGTACAGTTGCATGCTATAAACGTTTTAAGTGAGAAAAATAATGGCGCAAAGATAGGGATTTTTGGTTGATAGTTGTTGGTTGATAGTTATCAGGAATTCATTAGGTTATCAAACGATTTAATTTAACAATCAAACTAACTAAGTATGTCGTCCAGGATCTTAAATAGATAATCAAAGTACTTGAGTAAACAATCAAGGATATTGAGTAGACCGTCAAAGGTCTTGAGTAGACTATCAAAGGTTTTGAGTAGACTGTCAGAGGAGTTGAGTAGACAATCAGAGGAGTTGAGTAGACAATCAGAAGAGTAAAGTAGACTGTCAGAAGAGTAAAATAGGTTGTTACAAGAGTTAAGTAGATAGTTACAGATAAAATTAACATTAAATCTACTCTGCTTTAAAACAATTAATCTTTATTATATTTACGTCATTAAAATCTTAAAAATGAAGAAAGTCTTATTTTCTGTTGTTATGATGACAGCAGTTTTCTCACAAAATACTTATGCACAAGAAATTACACTCGATAAAATCTATTCCGGCTACTATCGCGGAAAAGGAATCGCAGGAATCGCATCCTTAAATGACGGCGAAAACTACGCTACCATCGAGAAAGACGGCATTGCAAAATACAATTACAAAACGTCTCAACAATCCGGAAACATCGTGGATGGAAAATTCGAATCGTATATTTTCTCTGCCGATGAGTCCAAAATCTTGTTGCAAAAAGAAAGTGAGTCGATTTACAGGCATTCGTTTTTAGGGAAATTTGATGTGAAGGATTTGAAATCAAATAAAGTAACGCCTCTTAATAACGGAAACTACATTCAGGAACCGAAATTCTCTCCGGACGGGAGCAAAGTCGCTTTCATAGTTGACAATAATTTGTTTTATCAGGATTTGACTTCAAATAAAATCACTCAAATCACAACAGACGGAAAGAAAAATTCTATAATCAACGGACTTGGAGACTGGGTTTATGAGGAAGAATTCGGTCACGCAGATTATTACCAGTGGAACAAAGCAGGCGATGCGATTGTTTTCGTGAAATTTGACGAGTCAAAAGTTCCGGAAATATACATTCCAATCTACGGGAAATCGCTTTATCCAACCGAAATGCGGTACAAATATCCAAAAGCCGGAGAAACCAACTCAACTGTTTCTGCTCAATTATATCAATTAAATCCAGGGAAAACAACTGCTTTAAATATCGCAGGTTTTGAGAATCATTACATTCCACAAATCTGGCAAACGAATGACGCTAACGAAATTGTCATCGCAACCAGCAACAGACATCACAGCAAAGTTGATTTGATAAAAGTGGATACTAAATCCGGAAACTTAACCAAACTGTTCTCCGAAACAGACAACGCCTGGATAGAAACCGACAATCTGACCTTGGAATTTTTGGACGACAACTCTTTCCTTTGGGCTTCCGAACGTGATGGTTACAGACAATTGTATTGGTACGACAAATCCGGAAAACTGAAAAAACAAGTGGCAAAAGGCAATTGGGAAATCACAGATTATTATGGCTACAACCCAAAGACCAAGGAAGCTTACATCCAAACAACTGAAAAAGGAAGCTTGAACAAAGTTGTTTCAAAACTGAATATCAATTCCGGAAAAACAACTTTGATTTCTTATCCTGAAGGAAACAACTCGGCAAGTTTTAGCAAGACTTTTAATTATTTCATCAACACCAATTCAACAGCGTCTTCTCCAAACAAATATGTCTTGAAGGATGCTTCTGGTAAAGAAATTAAAGAATTACAAAACAATAATGAAGCGCTTGCGAAGCTTCAGAAAGATAATTTTGTAGCGAAGGAATTCATTACTATTCCAAATTCTGTTGGCGACCAACTCAACGCTTGGATCATCAAACCGAAAAACTTTGACCCAAATAAAAAATATCCATTGTTTATGTTCCAATATTCTGGTCCAGGTTCTCAGCAGGTTTCAAATTCTTGGGACGGAGGAAACGGAATTTGGTTCGAAATGCTGGCTCAGAAAGGTTACGTTGTAGCTTGTGTGGACGGACGAGGAACAGGTTTCAAAGGTTCAAAATTCAAAAAAGTGATTTACAAACAATTGGGTAAATACGAAATCGAGGATCAAATCATTGCTGCAAAATGGTTTGGAAACCAATCTTATATCGACAAATCCAGAATTGGGATTTTCGGATGGAGTTTTGGTGGTTATATGAGTTCTCTTGCAATGACAAAAGGCGCTGATGTTTTCAAATTGGGAATTGCTGTTGCGCCGGTGACGAACTGGAGATATTATGACAGCATTTACACAGAAAAATTCCTGCAGACTCCGCAAGAAAATCCGGAAGGTTATGACCAAAATTCGCCAACTACTTTTGCAAATTTGTTGAAAGGGAAATTCCTTTTGATTCACGGAACTGCTGATGACAATGTTCACTTCCAAAACTCAATGGAGTTTTCTGAGGCGTTGATCCAAAATAAAAAACAATTTGATTTTATGGCTTATCCGGACAAAAACCATGGCATTTTTGGAGGACAAACAAGACCTCAGCTTTATGAAAAAATGACGAATTTTATTTTGGAGAATTTGTAAGAATTAATTTCATCAATAAAATAAAAATCCTTTTAAATTAAGTTTTAAAAGGATTTTTTATTACAATCTTGTTTGCCAAATTTTAGGATTTCTGGAGGTGTGATAAATACCGATAATCAAAATTGAATTGCTTAAATCATCATATTTATAATGGATTCCGAATGGGAAATCTTTCAAATAACAAATTCTACAATCATTATATTTTTTCTCTTTGGATAGCGGATTTTCTCTAAGAAATTTCACCTCATTTTCAAATTCTTCGTAAAATCTAAGAAGTAGCTTTTTATTAATTTTTCTATACCAATCGTCAATTTCTTTTAAGTCTGTTTTTACAAATGCAGAAAATTCAATTCTACAATTCATCTTTTAACCTTTTTATATAATCATTCATTTCAGATTCTGAAACAATCGAGGTTGAATTTTCAGAAGTATATGTCAATCTTCTTCTTGTTTCTTCAATTTGCCATTGCGGAACTTCATTTTGACTATCATCAGAGTAATACTTGAATTTCAAAAAATCAATAAAATCGTTTACTTCTTCGTAGAAATCTTCCGGAAGTGTCTGTATATTGTCTTGTAAATGTTTTATGGTAATTGGCATTTCGGTTACTTTCTATCAAAGTTATAAAATTTTTTAATTCATTTTAAAATTCTATTTTTACGAATCAACAAATTAACTTTATGAAAACTAAACATCCTAAAGGCCTGCCTTTCCTTTTTTTCACAGAAATGTGGGAACGTTTCGGTTACTATTTGATTCTCGGAATTTTTGTTTTGTATCTGATAGAGCCGCAAGGCGTTGCCGGAGGATTGGGAATTCCTGACAAAGATGCCGATGATATTTTCGGGACTTTCATTGCCTTGACGTATTTGACGCCTTTTCTTGGCGGATTTTTAGCTGACCGTGTTTTGGGTTACATCAAATCCATTTATCTTGGCGGTGTTTTGATGGCTGCAGGTTATATTGGTGTAGGTATTTTCAAAGAATTGCCATTATTTTATGGTTCTCTCGCATTGATTATTATTGGAAATGGTTTCTTCAAACCTACGATTTCTACACTTCTGGGAAATCTCTATTCCGAAGAGCCTTACAAAGCAAATAAAGATTCTGGCTACAACATTTTTTATATGGGAATCAATATCGGAGCATTTATCTGTAACATTATTGCGGCATTTATGCGGAATAAATTCGGTTGGGGCGAGGCTTTTATTACGGCCGGCGTTGGGATGTTGCTTGGATTGGTAATTTTCACAATCGGACTGAAGCATTATAGACACGCTGCTATTATGAAACCAAGCCAGGAAGGTGATACAAAACTGTCTGAAATCCTGATGAAAGTTTTTGTTCCGGCGATTATTGCCGGCGTTATTGGCTGGTTTGTTCCAACGATGATTTTGGGAACTAATATTTTTGGTAGCACAAATACAGATGCATTTATTTTCGCTTGTGTTCCTGTTATTTACTTCTATGTCTTGCTTTATTTCAAATCCAATCCATTGGAAAAACCTGCGATTGGTGCTTTGCTTTCGATATTCCTCATCAGTATGTTTTTCTGGGCGGTTTTTAAACAAAATGGAACAGCTTTGACTAGATGGGCAAATTACTATACAGACAGAAGTGTTTCCGAATCTGTGGAAAAACCTTTGGCTTCGCTTTATCTGGTTGAAGAAAAAAGTTACGCCGATAAGGAAACCCCAATTTTTGATGAGCAATTCCGTTCTCAGAAAGATACTGAGGGAAAAACCTTAAAAGAAACAGGAAAAGATATTTACTTTAGAAATGTTTCCTCGGAGAAAAAATCAGAATTGGAATCGAATTCCGATAAACCTATTTTCCTTTACAACACAGAACTTTTTCAATCCATCAATCCATTTTGGGTTATTGCTTTAACGCCAATAATCGTCGGTGTTTGGGCAATGCTGAGAAAACGTGGAAAAGAACCTTTGACACCTAGTAAAATCGTTTTAGGGTTATTCATCACCAGTTTATCTTGCCTTGTAATGGTTGGTGCGGTTTACGCAGGAAATAATGGTGCTGAAAAAGTTTCTGCACTTTGGTTGATTGCCGGATATGGCGTCGTAACAATCGGTGAGCTTTGTCTGTCGCCAATGGGATTATCATTCGTTTCAAAATTATCCCCTGCAAGATTGACCGCATTGATGATGGGTGGATTCTTCTTAGCGAATTCAGTGGGGAATAAATTATCTGGAATCCTTGCCAGCACCTGGTATAATTATGAAAACAAAGCCAATTATTTCTTGGTTAATTTTGGACTTTTGATTTTCGCAACTTTGTTGGGATTATCGATGTTGAAAAGACTTAATAAAATAATGAAGGAAAGTGGACATTAATCATAAATGATGGTCGATAAATGATTATTGATTTGAATCACAATCAATCGATTATCATTTATTATCTATCTTCTGATATGCTAATCTTGGTGTTCCGTCTGCTACATAAATGATTCCGCATTTCTGGTAACCGAGTCTTTCCAAGACTTTTTGCATTGCGACATTGGTTTCGTGGGTATCAATTCTGATATTTGGGAATAGCTGAAAACACCATTCGAAACAGAATTGTGCCACACCTTTTGCTTTTCCGTTGGAAGCCAAACGATGAACGACACCGTATTTTTCATCATTCAGCCAAGCTCCGTTTTCAATTAATGAATAATTAGGGTCATCACCAATAATAAAATCGAAGGTTGCAACCACTTCATCATCATTAATAATCAAAAAATTATAATCTTTTTCTACACTTTCCAACATCAATTCCTTTGATGGATAACCATTGGTCCACTGGACTGTATTTCCACTTTCGCGCATCAGCTGTCTTGCGGTGTTGATGCAATCCATTATTTCATTGATATCTTCCGGCGTTGACTTTCTAATTTCCATAATATAAAAATAATCTGGCTGAATGTGTTAATCGTCTGCAATTTAACTTTACCGTTGATGAAAAAAAACTATATTTGTTACCTTTAAGAAAATTTAACAATTAATTTATATGGAGACAGTAAAGACTAGTTCGAAACATCCTAAAGGCTTGTGGGTCCTATTTGGGACGGAGATGTGGGAGCGTTTTAATTTTTACGGGATGAGAGCATTGCTTACCTTATTTATGGTAAACTCTCTACTGATAAGAGAAGCCGATGCTTCTATCATCTATGGTGGATTCTTGGCATTGTGTTATTTAACGCCACTTTTAGGAGGTTTCATTGCTGATAAATATTTGGGTAACAGAAACTGTATCATTTTAGGAGGAAGTTTGATGGCGATTGGGCAATTTTTGCTTTTCTTGAGTGCTTCAACTTTTTCTGACAACCTTGGCGGTGCAAAAGGTCTAATGTGGTTTGCTCTTTTTGTAATTATCTTCGGAAACGGGTTCTTCAAACCTAATATCTCATCAATGGTGGGGAGTCTTTATCCAAAACAAGAGAAATCTAAACTGGATTCTGCTTTCACGATTTTCTATATGGGAATCAACATTGGAGCATTCCTGGGTCAGTTTATCTGTCCATATGTTGGTGACGTAAAAGATGCAGCCGGAGTAAGAGATATTTTTGCTTTCAAATGGGGTTTCCTTGCGGCATCTATCGCAATGATCATCGGGACTGTAACGTTTTTCATCCTTAAGAACAAATATGTTGTAACACCGGAAGGAAGACCAATCGGAGGATTACCAAAGCATAATACAAGCGAAGACTTTGAAGAAGGTGAATCTCAGACTGCTAAATTCTCTGGAAAATTTATAGGATTTACAACGATTTTGTTTGTCATTCTTTTCTTCGTATTCAGATACTTTTTGGTAGGAGAATTTGGGTTTAATTCTGTGGAAATGGGACAATTGATCAAAGGAATCATCTATCCTTTCATTTATGCAGCTGGTATTTCATTAGCATTCTTAATTATGAGTTCTGCTGAAAATAAAATCGAAAGACAAAGAATCTGGGTCATCTATATTGTTTCGTTCTTTATTATTTTCTTCTGGGCGGCTTTTGAACAAGCAGGTTCATCACTAACCTTCATCGCAGATAATCAAACTGACAGAAATATTTTTGGCTGGGATATGCCGCCATCAATGGTTCAGATTTTCAATGGACTTTTTGTTGTGCTTTTGGCTTTACCATTCAGTTTACTTTGGGATAAATTAAGAGCCAAAGGAAAAGAGCCGGTTTCTCCTTTGAAACAAGCGATCGGTTTGGCATTAATTGCATTATCTTATTTCATCATCGCTTATAATGTAAAAGACCTTGGGAACTCAGGATTATTAGCAATCAAATGGTTGATCTTGCTTTATCTGATTCAAACAATGGGTGAACTTTGTTTATCGCCAATTGGATTGTCTTTGGTTGGTAAATTAGCACCTAAAAGATTCTCATCTTTATTATATGGTGTATTCTTCATCGCGAATGCTGCAGGTTATGCGTTAGCTGGAACTTTGGGAGCAATCATCCCTGCAACTGGAGACAAATTTGCAAAAGCACAAGAAATTGGTGTTAACCTTCAGGATGTTCTTGACAAAAAAGTAACATTGAATGCAGATCAAGTAAAAGCTTTCTCTACAGCACAATTGCCAACAGAATACACAACATTTGCAGGATTCACCATTCACAACCTTTTCGAATTCTTTATGGTTTTCGTAGTTCTTTGTGGAATTGCGTCTGTATTGCTGGCTTTCTTATCGCCTATCCTTAAGAGAATGATGCATGGTGTGAAGTAAAAACCGTTCACATTTATTTATAAATTCAAACCACCGGATATTCGGTGGTTTTTTGTTAAATTCGTATGTCAGAATCCAATTGTTGACGTAGTGTGTCAGCAATTGGATTAGAATAATTTTAATCAAAACAAATTTGTGACTCACTGCGTCACGAATTGAATTATTTATCAATTATATTATGAATCTTACACTTGAAGAAATCCAGAGTTTCAAAGGAAAATATCCTAAACAAATTTGGTCTTTATTTTTCTCAGAAATGTGGGAGCGTTTCTGCTTCTATGGGATGCGGGGGATGCTCGTTTTCTTTATGATCTCTCAATTAAAATTTGGCGATGAACAAGCTAATCTCCAATATGGCGCAACACAGGCATTTGTTTACGCATTTACTTTTGTGGGCGGTTTGTTTGCAGATAAGATTCTAGGATTCAGAAGATCTCTTTTTTGGGGCGGAATTTTGATGATCATCGGTAGCCTTATTCTCGCTGCCAATCCTCACGATTATTTCTTTTTGGGAATCTCGTTCACTGTTGTGGGAACAGGATTTTTCAAACCGAATATCTCCACAATGGTTGGAAAATTATACAAACCTAACGATACAAGAACCGATGCTGGATTCTCTTTGTTCTATGCAGGAATCAATTTGGGAGCACTTTTAGGCGGTTATCTTTGTATCGCTATTGGAAAAGGCGAGATGTTTTCTCATCTAATCCCTGAAAGTAAAAGATGGAATGTTGCTTTTGGATTAGCTGCAATTGTAATGGTTGTCAGTTTGATCAATTTCATTTTCACACAAAGAAGTTTGGGGCCAATTGGACTTGCTCCTCAAAAAATTAATAAAGATGGTTCTTTTTCTCCACTAGAAAAATGGAAAGAATATGGCGTTTACATTCTTTCATTGATCTTCATCCCGTTGATCATGATAATGGTCTCCGTTCCACAGTACACTGATTATTTTATGTGGACTGTCGGGCCATTGACACTACTCTACCTTTTTTATGAGATGACGAAGGTTACTGCACCTGAACGTAAAAAACTTTGGGCAGCCTTGATCTTCATTATTTTCTCAATTCTATTCTGGGGAATCTACGAACAAAGCGGTGGTTCACTAAGTATTTTCGCAGCGAATAACCTCAACAAAGACCTTTTCGGATTAGACCCAAATGGCGTTAACAATTCCGGAGGTGCTTTCTTTATTATTTTCCTGGCACCGTTGGTTGGGCTACTTTGGATCTGGTTAAGCAAAAAGAAACTGGAGCCGAATACCATCAACAAATTCGGGTTAGGATTTATATTCCTGGGACTTGGTTATTATATTCTTTTCGGAACCAAATTTTTCGCTAATCTGCAAGGAATCACTTCTCTTAATATTTTCACGATCGCATTACTGGTAATTACTTTTGGTGAGTTATGCTTATCTCCCATCGGGCTTTCCATTATGACAAAACTATCCACAGAAAAACTACAGGGAATGATGATGGGAATGTGGTTCTTAGCCTCTGCTTATGGGCAATATGTTGCAGGACAAATTGGAGCAGGATTAGCAAAAGTAAAATCCGGAGCCACCAATCACGATGCTCTTATCACTTATACCGATGGATATAAACAATTGGGATTATATGCATTGATTGCCGGAGTAATATTAATTTTGATATCACCATTCGTAAAAAAACTGATGCAGGGTGTAAAGTAAAACAGGTAATTGAAACGTCTAAAACCATAAGAATGTAATTAAAAGAATAAAAAAAAACACAAATGAAAAAACTAATACTAATATTTCTTTTAACAACAGGATTCTTTGGAATGGCCCAAGTCCGATGGATAACACTTTCGCAGGCTTTGGAGGCTCAGAAAAAAGAACCGAGAAAAATCCTTATCGATTTTTATGCAGATTGGTGTGCCCCGTGCAGGGAGATGGAGAAGTACACGTTCAATCATCCGGAAATTGCAAAGATCATCAATCAATATTATTATGCTGTCAAGTTTGAGAGCGATGGAAACGAATCCGTAACTTTTGCAGGGCATAAATTCACAAATCCCGACTACAAAAGCAAAAAGGGCAAGAATGGGCTACATCAGTTCTCAAAATATATGAACATCAACATCATCCCGACAATGATCTTTCTGGATGAAAATACCGACCCGATCACAAGCCTGTCTGGTGCTCTCAAAGCGAAAGAAGTGGAACCATATTTCACAATGATCGCCAAAAATGAGTATAAAAACATCAAGACCCGAAAAGAATGGGAAAGCTATCAAAGAAAATTCAAGTCGAAGATAAAAGAGTGATCTTTTAGACTACAAAAGCCACAAAGCATTATTCTAATTCTCTAGATAAAATAAGTTTTTTCATTTTCCCTGTGTGACTTTTGTGGTTATATTTTATTTCCCGAAATTCGTCGTAACAAATTTTCTTTTCTTGACTTTAGAAACTTCCATAGAATTTCTCAAAAACATCGGAACCGAACGCGCAAAACTCATCAGAAACGTGCTGGGAATCTCGACTGTGGAAGACTTATTGACCTTCTACCCAATCCGCTATATTGATAAGAGTAAAATTTACAAAATTGGAAATCTCACGAAAGAACCGGATGCAGATATTCAACTGAGAGGAAAAATAACGGATATTCAGGAATTGGTTTACGAAAAGGGGAAAAAACGGCTTTCAGCCAAATTCCGTGATGATACTGGAACGATGGATCTGGTTTGGTTTCGATATACGAATTGGATGAAAGATGCAATTCCTCTCAACAAGGAGATTTTTATTTTCGGAAAGGTAAGTTTCTTCAACGGCAATTTTTCTATGTCCCATCCTGAGATTGAAGCCGATGAAAAAAAAGCCTTGTATGGAACTTTGTTACCAATTTATCCCGGAAGTGAAAAACTCAGCAAACGGGGAATTAATAACAAGTTCTTTCAAAATGTCATCTTCAGTCTTCTGAAAGATCTACCAAATTTAGTTTCGGAAAATTTACCCAATTATTTGATGAAATCTTTGAAATTGATGGATAGAATTAATGCTTATTATGATATCCATTTTCCAAAAAATTTCAGACAATTCGAAGAAGCTGACAGACGATTGAAATTCGAAGAAGCATTTTTCTTTCAGTTGGGTTATGGACTCAAAAAACTTCATCAGAAAACCAAATCATTCGGAAATCCGTTCCCGATTGTAGGTGATTATTTCAATCAATTCTATGAACATCATCTTCCTTTCGAATTAACCAACGCACAAAAACGCGTTCTGAAAGAAATCCGAACCGACATGAAGCGTTCGACCCAAATGAACCGGCTTTTGCAGGGAGATGTTGGTTCAGGAAAAACGATGGTTGCATTATTAACAATGCTGATTGCGATGGACAACGGTTTCCAATCATGTATGATGGCTCCGACGGAAATCCTGGCGCAGCAGCATTTTAACTCAATTCAGGAATTATTACATAAAACAGGCATTAAGGTGAGACTTTTGACAGGCTCATCCAAAACTTCTGAAAGAAAAATCATACACGAAGAACTGGAAAACGGTGAACTTTCTATTCTGATCGGAACGCACGCCATTTTGGAAGACAAAGTAAAATTCAAGAATCTTGGCTTGGCAATTATCGATGAACAACATAGATTCGGGGTGGCACAGCGGGCAAAACTTTGGGCAAAGAATAATATTCCGCCTCATATTTTGGTAATGACTGCAACACCGATTCCAAGAACGCTTGCGATGAGTTTTTATTCGGATCTGGATGTTTCTGTGATCGATGAATTGCCAATTGGGAGAAAACCAATTATTACCGCTCACAGACGGGAAAAAGACCGATTATCGGTTTATAATTTCTGCCGAGAAGAAATAGAGAAAGGCCGCCAAATCTATTTCGTTTATCCACTTATCGAGGAGTCGGAGACCTTGGATTATAAAAATCTGATGGAAGGTTTGGAAAATGTGATGAATTTCTTCAAAAGTTATAATGTAACAATGGTTCATGGGCGAATGAAACCTGCAGAGAAAGATGTCAATATGCAATTTTTCGCTTCAGGACAAGCACAGATAATGGTTGCAACGACCGTAATAGAAGTTGGTGTCAACGTTCCGAATGCTTCTGTAATGGTCATAGAAAGTTCGGAAAGATTTGGACTGTCTCAGCTTCACCAGTTGCGTGGACGCGTTGGAAGAGGCGCGGAACAAAGTTATTGCATTCTGATGTCTGACGACAAACTGAGCAAGGAGAGCCGAACAAGAATTAAAACAATGGTTCAGACAAATGACGGTTTCAAAATCTCAGAAGTTGATATGGAATTGCGTGGCCCTGGCGACATTCTTGGGACTCAACAAAGCGGTGTTATAGATTTTAAGAAATTAAGCCTTATAGAAGATTCAGCTATTATCAAAGCTTCGAAACTAGCCGTAGAAAAGATTCTGGAACAAGATTCTCTTCTTAATCATCCGGATAATCAAATGATGAAACAATATTATATCAGGCAATATAAAGGGAAGAATAAGTGGTCGCAGATCAGTTAATCATTAGCTATTATTAATAAAAAGCCAACTATAAATAGCTGGCTTTCTAAATTTAAAAAATAGTATATGAAGAAAAATTACTATCAGGTGTGTGTTTGATTTCGTTCTGAAACAAAACTAAAATTATACGTGAAATATAATTTTAATGTATCATTATGCATTTATTAAAATTTGATAAGAATTAATTCAATTAATGATCATTAAAAATTAACATTTAATCTATATATATTAAAAAAACAGAATTATCAAAATATACGAAATAAATTAAATATTTAAAAATCAAACAAATAATCATATTTCTTAAGAAATTACAATTATTAAAGGCAAAATACAGCTCTATTTAACATTTATATTTTTAACAATTTATTCAAAATAAAACTTAAGTTTTATCAAAAAGAAAAACACAAAAAAGCACTTGCAAACAAACAAATGCTTTTTTGTCTTGTTTTTAAATTCTTTCTAAAGTATAAATTCCATCAGATAATCATCCATCACATAACCATTCCCGATATCAAAAGTCCCTTCATTATAAACTTGAAAACCCTGAGATTCGTAGAAACTTTTAGCCTGATTATTTTTGTTAACAGCCAGAGTAATTCTTTTATCACCAATTTTTCTTACTTCATCTTTTATAAAATCTAAAGCTTTTTTTCCCAATCCTTTTCCTTGAGCTTCTTTTAGAAAATAGATCCGATGAAGTTTGGCAGTACCCATTTCCTGATGGAACTCAAAACCGATGAAACCAAGATATTCATCATTTTCCTTGATCAGATAATACTGGAAATTTGAATCTTCTAAATGAATCCTAATTGCATGATCAGAATACATCAGATCCAACATATAATCAATTTGCTCTTGTTTCAAGATATCCGCATAAGCAACATTCCAAGATCTTTTGGCTAAATTTTGAATGGTTGGAATATCTTCTATCTCTGCTTTTATAATCATAATTTTTAAAAAATCTCTTTAATGATCTCTAAAGACCTCGGTTCTCGAAAATCTGTAAAATGGTAGTGAAAATAAACCAGAATAGAATCCAGGAAGTTTTGTTTTCCTATCCTGCTTAGTTTTATATCGTATGGATCCTGGGAAATAATCAATTTTTTCCAAATTGAGGAAATAGCCTTATCGAAAAAGTGGTGCGTTTCTCGTTCTTCAAAATTTCCAGATTCCGGATTTAAGAAATCATTATCCGAAAATAGAGGCTGCAAACCCTGTTGTTTCAAAAGTCTAAAAATGAATATCAGATGAGATTGAAAATTATCCATTTGCAACTGATCCAGGAAAATAGAAATCTCTGAATAAATATTCTGATTCTGATTCTCGTTTCTCAAAACCTGGTTCAAGAGGTCGGAAATAAAGAACAGAATCGAGTTTTTCCGAATGTCTGATGTGAAAAGCTCAGAATGTTTCTGTTCTATTTTGGTAACATTCCGAATATTTTTTTTTTGGTCCGATGTGTAAAGCACCAATTCATTTAATGGAAAAAGAAAGGCTTTCTTCTTATTTTTTGGTGCATAGATTCCTTTTGCGAAAAAACTTTCGAACCCGTTTTTTTTACAAAAACAATGGAGAACAGCATCGTGATCTCCATATTTTGTATAAGACAATAAGAAAACTTCTTGTGTCATTTCATTAGTTTACAACCGCAATTTTAGCCGTTGCAGTATCTGTACCGTCTTCATTGGTCATTAGAACATAATAGATACCGGACGCTACTCTTACGCCTCTTTTATTGTTGAGATTCCATTCGAAATAACCACCATTTGCAACCGCAGAATGTACAAGGTTACCTGCCGCATCTGTAATTCTGATGTTGGTTTTTTGTGCTAATCCTCTTATTCTCACATTACCTTTGTATTGGGCATAAACTACCGGATTAGGATATACCAGAACATTTCCAAAATTAGAGGTCACCTCCGTAACATCGCCTTGATAAACCATTATACCATCTATGGTGGCAAAATATACCTTTCCGGTTTTTTCATCAATTTGGATATCCGTTACACTATCATTGGGCAATGGAGAGTTGGATTTGGTAAAATGATAAATGGTTTTGTCTCCATTGGAGCTCATATAAAAAACACCCCCTCCGTCTACAGAGACCCATTTTTGATTACCAGAATCTACTGTAATTTGTAATATTTCCGCATCTCTAAATAATTCTTCCCCCAAACCATTTTCTTCTATTATGATATTATCTGTTTGCGGATTATCTTCTAATATTGCCGATTTTGGATTTGAAAGAACCCTGAGTCCTATCGCCGTGCCGATCCAAAGATCATCATTTTTATCAATAGCAGTAGACACAACCCCTCCTTCTGGAATATTATTTTGATTAGTAAGCACCTTAAATTTATCATCTGAAGTATTGCTGATCGTATTATTATAATCATACATGATAAGACCCGTAATCCTTGGAATAGGAATATATAAAACCCCATCTTTCACTAATGGTTTTTGTGCTCCATTGGATACATTGAGGTTTTTCATTATTAATTTATCAGTAGCTCTATCCAGATAATAATATCCTGTCCCTAATCCGCCATCTATCATAGTTACCGTACAAATCAGGTTATTTCCGCTATCAAAAACACACCCTATAGGTCGATTTTGATATATATTTGCAGAGGGTATATCATATGACTTTACAAAATTATCATTTGACATTTTATAAATTCCCTTAAAAGAATGATATTGTGGAAAAGTATAATAATTTACAAAAAAAACTTCTGTCGGATCAGAAGGATTAGGAACAACATCTAAGACGTTATAATATATACTGGTATCTTGCTTAAATAAATCTGGATAAATCCAGGAATTACCATCAAAATGATAATATCCTACACGCTTAGGAATCGATGTATCATACTCCGATCTAGCACCTGTAGAAACCCATATCTGATTATTTAATAACGATAACTTATAAGATGTATTATTAAATGGGCCATCTGGTTTCAAACTATTTTTTTGTTCATTATATATACCGGAAATCTGTGTCCCTGTGAACAAGCCATTATTGTAAATCAAAGCTGTATTTATGTTCTCTCCAGCATCAAAAGTTTTTTGTTGGATGCCGTTAGTTCCATATATATATACTTGAGATTTATCGGTAACTATAATTTGGGTGTCGGTAACTCTTACGTCCTGGACATCTACAAACTGTTTATTAATTGTAGAAAAGCTATTACCCGTTCTATATTTTACTTGAAAATAAAATGTATTTGCATCAATCTTTATTTTCTTCGCAAAAGCGATTGTATTTATAGCATCAATTTTAGTAAACTCAGCATTTATATCAGTTTCTATAATATTGGAGGCCAAGTTCCATTCAGAATAAAGTGCAAAAGTTGCATTAATCTCATGAAATTTGATCCCTTTATTAGTAGCAACATATACTATGTTATCTTTAATTACTGCAGAATTTACAGCTTCATAGGTTGTTCCTATTGAGAAAAAAGCCGTATCTCCAAATTCTCTTTTAGATATATTAAAAATAGAAACCCCATACCCGGTAGATATAATTGCTTTGTCACCATTGATAGATATGTGATTAATTCTTTTGTTAATATTGGATGATATAGGAATATCTACAATCAAAAATATACCATTGGGTGTAATAACATCCATAAATCCATTTTCATAACCAATAATACCTGTTTGTGAAGTGGCATTATAATCAAACGCCGATATTTTCACCTCATGTAAACCATTGGCTTTTGATAATTTTTTGATTTCTCCCGTACCTGGATAATAATAGAAAATACCATTCTCAGTTGCTGCAATAAGACGATTTCCATCTTCTCTTATCACTTTCACGTTATTATAAGAGAAAAGATCGCTCCACTTACTAGACTGAGCCTGAGAAATAAGAGTTATAAAAACTAATATAATTAATAAAATTTTCTTCATGTTAAACTTATTATGTTTTCATCTATTAACTGATTATTCCACGAAATATTTTTCACATTCTTATTTTTGTCGAAATAAAAATCCAATCTTCCCAATAAAATCCCAGCCCAACCTACTTGATTCACAATCACATTTTTACCATTTTTATTTTGAAAACTAAGCGGTTCTGGTAAAAAAGTGTGTGTGTGTCCCCCTAAAATCAAATCTATTCCAGAAGTCTTTGCTGCCAAATGTTTGTCTGAGATCTTCTTTGGGTCATCTTTATAATCAAAACCTATGTGTGAAAGACAGATGATCAGATCACATTTTTTCTCGCTTCTTAAAAAATCAGAATAATGTTGTGCTATCTCTATGGGATCATGATAAACTGTTTCTCCATAATTTTTTTTCCCAACAAGACCATTAAGTTCTATTCCGACCGCAAAAATCCCGACTTTGATCCCATTTTTGTTGAATATTTTATAGGATTCTGTCTTCCCATCTAAAATCGTATTTTTAAAATCATAATTTGAGCAGATGAATGGAAATTTCGCATTAGGTAATACTTTCAAAAATCCCTCCAGTCCATTATCGAAATCATGATTCCCCATTGTAGATGCATCATATTGCATCATGCTCATTAATTTAAATTCCAATTCGCCTCCGAAAAAATTGAAATAAGGTGTTCCCTGGAAAATATCCCCCGAATCCAAAAGCAAGACATTTTTTTCCTCACTCCTTATTTTTTTGATCAGGGATGCTCTTCTCGCAAATCCGCCCTGATTGGGATTGCTTTTAAACGAATCGGCAAAAGGTTCAATCCTGCTGTGCTGATCATTGGTATGCAAAATTGTCAGCTTGTGTGCAGATTCTTTTTTCAATATGTCAAATTGTTCCGCTAACAAAAGATTAGGTGTTAATGTCAAAGCGAGACTCCCACCTCCTATACACTTTAGAAATTCTTTTCTTTTCATTATTCCTGCACTTTTTTATTTCTGAAGATCAGTCTTACATCATCAGGCACAGAAACTTCTGGGTTCTGTTTAAATTTTTCCAGAAATAGGTCACGCATCTTGATACCTGTAGGAATCATTTCGCCTTTGCTGAAGAAAAACATATTATCTCCTCCCAAAGCTAAATAATCCGATGTTGCAATATAATACGTTTTGTTTTCATCAATTGTTTTGCCGTTGATAAGCTTTTTCGATATCATATCTCCTCCGTCTGTTTCTATTATCATATGAGAAACCGGGTTATTTTGCTGCGTTTTTAAATAATATTGGAACATACCATCAATAACCTTTCCGGACATTTTTACAATTACAATTTCATTATTGAAGGGCATCACTTCATAAATATTTTTCAGGGTAATGTCTCCTTTCGGAATTATATTTCTAATTCCGCCAATGTTGATTACAGCAGCATCAATAGGAGGTATATTGTTATTTTTTGCCCATGCATCCGCACCTTCAAAAGTATAATCCGCCAAAAGGTTTCCGAGATTGCTATTATCTCCGGATTTATTAAGCTCTACATTGGTATGGGAGATTTTGGTGTTCATCTTACCTTCCAGCTCGTGTTTATAAGGTTGGATAACGGCATCCATCGCCTTGTCGTCTTGTAATTGACTGGTAATGTAAATGTTTTTTTCGGTATGGATGTCTGCAATATTGAGCGGCGTTTTACATCCGATCAAAAGCAATCCAATGATTCCGAATACAAGGAATTTATTCTTCATTTTTTATTTAGAAAATAGGAATACAAATCTAATGATTTTAAGGCTTGTAAACCAACTAATTAATTATTGGTCAATGAAATGGGTTGTTAATTTTTCTTCAAAAGTAAAATGGTATCTTTTTTCGAGGAACCTAAATCGTTATCTTGATCAAAAGTTTTGATGGTTACGATAAAACCTGCCTTTTCCAACCTTTCTGCCAAACCTTTTACAGAATAAAGCCTAACGTGGTCTGCCTGTCCGAAATACTTCAATCTATCCTCATCTGTCTTTGCTTCAGGAACTTCATATATATCACCTTCCTTGAAGGGCGTTTGCACGAATACCTTTCCATCGTTTTTCAGAACTCTGTACAGTTCGGCCATTGCCTTTGCATCATCCTCTATGTGCTCCAAAATATGATAGCAGAAAATATAATCGAAAAAGCCCTCTTCCACAGGAATGTTGGTAATATCATACTGATATTCTGCTATGAAATCCGTAGAAAGATCGGTTGGGAAATATTGGATGTTCCTGGATTTTTTAAGTCTTCTATACAATGACCTGGAAGGGGAAAAATCCAATAATTTAATAATATCATTACCAGAGTATTCTTTTTTGAATTCTGCAAAAAGGCGTCTGTCTCTGGGCATACTTCCACAGCTTGGACATAATTTTTCCCCGCGTTGATTCAGTAGAAATTTCCGGAATGATTTATCACAAATCGGACAGTGATAAGAATTACCAATATAGTAGAGATAAATTATTTTTCTTAAAAAGGTTTCATTCTTTATTAAAAAATCTTTAGGTAATATTCTTTTTATTGTATTATACGGCATTCTCTAATTTTCTGAAATAAGTGTATTAGGCTTGGAAGACTAAATAATGACAAATATAATATTTGTGAATTTATTAAAATAAATTAAATTTGATAAATTTAATTTTAAAATAAAAATGAGTCAGCTAAAAGGCGTAGGTGTAGCTTTGGTAACACCTTTCAACGAAGATCTCTCTGTGGATTTTGATTCTCTTACCAAATTAATCGATTACAATATAGACAACGGAACCAATTTCCTCGTTGTTCTGGGAACTACGGCGGAAGCTGCAACACTTTCCAAGGAAGAAAAGGAAAAGGTGATCGCACACATCACTAAAATCAACAACAACAGACTACCATTGGTTTTAGGGATTGGAGGAAATAACACTTCCGAGGTCGTACAACAGATCAAAGAAACTGATTTGTCAGATTTTGATGCGGTACTATCCGTTTCACCTTATTATAACAAACCCAATCAGGAAGGACTTTACCAGCACTATAAAGCTTTGGCTGAAACTGGCGAAAAAATCATCATTTATAATGTTCCGGGAAGAACCGGACAAAACGTGGAAGCTTCTACAACCCTAAGATTGGCAAACGAATATCCAAATCTTTTTATGGTAAAGGAAGCCGCTCCCAACATCCTTCAATACTTTGACATCTTGAGACAAAAACCCGAGAATTTTTCCTTGATGTCTGGTGATGATGAATATACTTTGCCGGTAACTCTGGCTGGTGGGGACGGTGTAATTTCTGTGATTGGTCAAGCTTATCCAAAAGAATTTTCAACAATGGTAAAGCTGGCTCTGAAAAGAGAAGTTGATGAAGCTTATAAGATCCACAATTCTTTGGTAGAGATCACCAGACTGATTTTTGCAGAAGGCAATCCTTGTGGTGTAAAAACTATTCTTGCAGAAAAAGGAATCATCAAGAACTACCTAAGGCTTCCTTTGGTTCCAGCTTCGGAAGGTCTTCAGGAAAAGATAAGACAAGAGATGCAAAAACTTTCTTAAAGATAAAAAAGGTTCAGAAATTCTGAACCTTTTTTATTTACATATCTAATTTGATCTTATAAACGTCTGAGGAATTTCTAACAATTCCTTCTTGGAAAAATTCATCATTTTGTGGAATAAGTTCTATAAAATCAAATACCTTACAACTTTTTGGCAATCCTGAGAAAACTAATGTAAACCAATATTCTTTTCCAAAAGGCACATCGGTCCACTCTGGAAAAAGGCTGATGTTTTCAAAATGAACAAGTTTGGAAACATGCTCAGATTGCCTGTCAACCAGATAAGTGGAAGACCAGATCCTGATCTTCTCTTCAAGAAAAAACCCTGATTTGTAACAGCAATGTAGAATCACCTGTTTTTCTTCTACAATTTCAGACTTGATCTTCTCAAGAAGCTCTTCTGCAATATATGGTTTTACAATTGTTTCACTCATTTTTTATTGAGTTCAAAAATTAATATTCCAATTCTAATTTTTCTTTAGAATACGCTCTGATCTGCTGGATCAATTCCGGATGTTCGGCTAGTTTTTTGCCATAACTTGGAACCATCTCCACAAGTTTGTCTTTCCAGTCCGTTTTAAGTTTATCCGCAAAGCAATTTTCCAAAACCATGATCATTGCAAATGCAGATGTACTAGCACCAGGAGATGCTCCCAAAAGCGATGCGATATTTTTATCCTTGTTCACAACAACTTCTGTCCCAAACTCCAATCTCCCGCCTTCAAAACGGTCTTTTTTGATAATTTGTACTCTTTGTCCGGCTTGTTTCAGTTCCCAATCTTTTTCCTGGGCATCGGTAACAAAATCTCTTAGATGCGACATCCTTTGAGATTTGTTCATCGTCACTTGTTGGATCAGATATCTCGTCAAAGGCATATTGTGCCACCAAACCCCGAATAATGATCGGATATTTTTAAAATTAATACTTTCCGGCAAGTCCAAATAACTTCCTTCTCTTAGGAACTTGGTCGAGAATCCTGCAAAAGGACCAAATAGAAGAGCTTTTTTACCATCGATCATCCTAAGATCAAGATGAGGAACAGACATTGGAGGGGCACCAACTGTAGCCTGGGTATAAACTTTCGCATTATGTTTTTCCACCAATTCCGGATTTGTGCTTACCAGCCATTGTCCACTTATTGGAAAACCACCGTAACCCTTACTTTCCTCGATACCGGAACTATCCAATAATGGCAAAGCATACCCGCCAGCCCCAATGAACACAAAATCTGCATTCACAGTCTGCTTATGAAGGTTTTTCCTGTCATTCACTTTTAGGTTCCAACTTCCATGTCCGTCCGCATCGATATCTTTTACTTCGTGATAGGTAAAAACTTCTACAGATTCTGTTTTGTCCAGATGTTCTATCAGCTTTACAGTCAACTTTCCAAAATCAACATCAGTTCCCAAGTCCATTTTGGTAGCAGCCAGCTGATCTGTTGCCATTCTTTTCTGCATCATCAATGGGATCCACTCGGTAAGCTTTTTATGATCGTCAGAATATTCCATCCCTTGGAACAACGGAGATTTCTGTAAAGCTTCATGTCTTTTTTTAAGAAACTTCACGTCTTTTTCTCCGAATACGAAACTCATGTGCGGACAAGAATTGATGAATTCTTTCGGATTATCAATAATGCCTTTGTTTATAAGATAGGACCAGAATTGTTTGGAAACCTCGAATTGTTCAGCTATATATTCTGCTTTTTTGATATCGATCTTCCCTTCTTTCTCAGGTGTGTAATTCAGTTCGCAGAATGCTGAATGTCCTGTTCCAGCAT
Organism: Epilithonimonas hungarica; assembly: GCF_900102265.1. Taxonomy (GTDB): domain Bacteria; phylum Bacteroidota; class Bacteroidia; order Flavobacteriales; family Weeksellaceae; genus Epilithonimonas; species Epilithonimonas hungarica. The sequence continues at coordinate 129,080 of NZ_FNBH01000005.1, forward strand.
TGTTCCATGCAGACGAACTTTCTTTGGCCACTTTTTCCAGTCTTTCGAAGATTGCGATTTCCAGATTCGGATCGAACTCGTGTAACATTGTTGCCAAAGTTGCACTCATAATTCCACCGCCTACCAACGCAACATCGTATTTAGGTTTCGGATTCATTTAATTAAATTTTTCGAGTACAAAAATACTGATAAATGTCAACTTGCCCCTTCTATCAATTCAGAAAGTTCTTACCATTTGTTAAGAAATCTCAATTCTATTTTTAAAACCTTTTCTGAAATTTTAAATCATTAATTTTGCATCGGCTTTGGAAAAACAAAGTTTGAAAAATGAAAGCTTTAAAAACACTGAATCCATACTTCTGGAAACATCGCGTCTTACTTTTTTGGGGATTTTTATTCATTATTCTGAGTAACTTTTTTGCGATATACAAAATCCAATACATCGGACAGACTATCAATATAATTGAGAAAAATTATTCTACGCTTAAGCTATCTTCTGACCTTAATATCATTGATAATGTCAAAAATAATTGGACATATTTCAAGGTAATCTTCATCAATTCCGGAATCCTGATCGGTTGCTCTCTCCTATCAGGCTTTTTCACTTTTATGATGAGACAAACCATCATTGTGGCATCCAGAAGAATAGAATATGAACTGAAGAATAAGATCTATACCCATTATCAGGAATTATCTGTTACTGACTACAAAAAGACTACAATAGGTGACCTCATGAATCGTCTTAGCGAAGATGTTGTCGCTATCAGGATGTATCTGGGACCCGGAGTTATGTACGTCGTCAACCTGATTATTTTACTGATCATCACCAGTGTTTATATGTTCATGACAGATCTGCAGATGACACTTTGGACGCTGATTCCTCTTCCGATTCTTTCTTACGGCATTTATAAAGTAAGTGATATCATCAACAAGAAATCGAAGGTAATGCAGAAAAGCCAATCCGGAATCTCGACTTTTGTACAGGATAGTTTTTCGGGGATCCGTGTTGTAAAGTTCTTTAGTAAAGAAAGATATATTGAGAAAAATTACGGCATAAAGGTTAAAGATTATCAAGACAAAGCACTTGATCTGGCAAGAACAGAAGCTTACTTTTTTACGATCATCATTTTCGTTATTGGACTTTTGAACGTGGCTATTCTTTATATCGGAGGTCAAAAATATATTGCCGGGGAAATGAGTGTGGGAACGATTGCAGACTTCTTTATGTACATCAATATGCTAATTTTCCCTTTCTCAATGTTGGGCTGGGTAACATCTGTCAATCAAAGAGCGGAAGCAAGTATGCAACGTGTAAATGAATTCTTGGATCTGAGGTCAGAAATAGTAAATACAAATCATGAAGTTTATCCAATAAATGGTGAAATAGAATTTCGAAACGTAAGTTATACTTATCCAAATACAGGCATCAAAGCTATCGACAATCTAAGTTTTAAAATTGATGCTGGAAAATCGCTTGCGATAATGGGGAAAACAGGAAGTGGAAAATCAACGATCGCACAGCTTCTTTGTCGTTTGATCGACCCTGATGAAGGAGAGATCCTTATTGATGGAAAAGATTTAAAAACGCATAATCTGAAGCTTTACCGAGACAAAATTGGCTACACTCCACAAGAAAGTTATCTATTTTCGGATACAATTGAAAATAATATTGGATTTGCTATTGACAAGCCAAACCAAAGCTTGGTGGTAGAAATGGCGAAAAAAGCAGATGTCCATAAAAACATCGAGGAGTTCAAAGAACAATACCAAACGATGGTAGGCGAACGTGGCGTAATGCTTTCTGGTGGGCAGAAACAGAGAATTTGCATTGCCCGGGCAATGATAAAGCAGCCCAATATTTTAATTTTTGATGACTGCCTTTCCGCACTTGATACGGAAACAGAAGAAAATATCTTACAGAATATCGACAACGATATCAAAACTACAACTTCCATCATAATAACCCACAGAGAATCAAGTGCAAAACGTGCGGATGAAATCCTATATCTAAATTAATTTCAGCATAAAACCATTTAAAATTTATCAAAATTTTAAGAAAAAACCGTATTTAACACTTTTTTTTAACAAAAAATTTTGAATTCCCGAGAATTCTGTTATATTTGTTAATACAGATTTCTAAAAAATATTTAACGATGAGTGAATTTAAAGAACGACATGAGAATGAGATTTTCACTAAAGTGTTGAAAGCAGGCAGAAGAACGTATTTCTTTGATGTGCGAGAGACAAAAGCAGGTGACTATTATTTAACCATTACAGAAAGTAAGAAGAATTTCGGGGAAAATGGTGAAGCAACTTTTGAAAAACATAAGATCTATCTTTACAAAGAAGATTTCAAAAGTTTCCAAGAATTATTCAATGAATCTACAGATTTTATCATCCAGCAAAAAGGCGAAGATGTTATCTCTGAAAGACATGACAAAGACTTCAAATCTAAATCCTTTACAATAGACTCTGACGATGAAGTTTAAAAAACTAAAAATCACATCATAAGATGTGATTTTTTTGTTTATATCTGAATGTCATGTTCTAAAAATAAAGAAGCATTTCATAATCGAAATGCTTCTTCTTGTGGGGTGAATGAGGGGTCTCGAACCCCCGACCTCCGGAACCACAATCCGGCGCTCTAACCAACTGAGCTACAATCACCGTTTTTGCGTGTGCAAATATAGCATTTTATCATTTAATTGCAAACTATTCCCTCAAAATTTTTGATTGCAATTAATTTTTCTGTTGTAAAACCTTCCGCGTACTCTACTCCGGAAAGTCTTCCCAGATCTTGAGCCCTGTAAGTCAAGCTCTCTAAGAAATCTTTCGTTGCAATTGGCGTAATAGGTTCATTGGACTCAGGGTTATAAAATTGTGTTTTATAGGCCAGACAAGCTTCTATTTTTTTATTTAAAAATCCTGTAATATCAATTACGAAATCCGGTTCAATATTTTTCCATTGGATATAATGAAAAATATGTTTCGGGCGCCATACTTCTTGCAATTCATTATTATCAAATGTTTCAATTTTCTTTAAACCAGATAAAAAACAAGCATCAGATATTAGTTTTGCAGCTTTTGCATGATCAGGATGACGATCGTCTATTGCGTTGGCTAATACAATTTCGGGCTTATATTTTCTTATTTTCTCAACTATCTTCAATTGATATTCTTCTGAATTATTAAGAAATCCATCTTTCAGTTTTAAATTCTCCCGCACGCTTATCCCTAAGATCTTTGCAGCATCTGTTGCCTCAACAGCTCTGGTCTCTGCAGTCCCTCTTGTTCCCAACTCGCCTTCGGTCAAGTCAATAACACCGATTTTCTTTCCTTCAGAAATGAATTTTATAATAGTTCCTCCACATCCTAATTCCACATCATCCGGATGTGCTCCTATTGCGAGAATATCACATTTCATACTCAAAATATTTTGTGCAAATTTACTAAAAACAAAACTTCCCAACTTTCGAGGCTGGGAAGTTTTTTATAACTAATAAATTAAATTATTTATTCAAAGCTTTTTGAAGGTTGATCGCATCCTGGTATGTTGGTTCATATTCCAGAGATTTTGCAATATCTTGTTTTGCCTTCTCAGGATCAGTATCCTTTTCCATAAATGCAATAAAGAAATAGGCATAACCTAAACTTGGTTTGCTAGCTTCGATCTCTGCCGGTTTTACAAGAGAAATGAATTTCTCATAAGAAGCTTTTGCCATATCATTATTTTTGGCTTGCTGATAAGCATAACCTTGGCTATAATATGCCGGTGCCCAATCCGGTAAAGCAGAAATCATTTTGCCCCAAGTGAGGATAGCTCCATTCCAGTTTTGAACATTCTGATATTCTGTTGCCAATTTGTAAAGAGAATCTGTATCACTAGGATTTTCTACGATCTTCTTTTTAAGCGCTTCTATTTCTGGAGAAGTCGGACCTTGGTCAACAGAAGCAGAATTGATTCCTCCCTTTACTTTTGCAAGTTCCTCATCCCATTTAAGTGTTTCATCTTTTGCAGCTTTTGCAATAGCAATTTTTTGTTGAGCAAGTGCATCCAACTGCGCTTTTTTAGCAGCATCTTTTTCATCTTTGCCCATACCTGCTGCAATTAAACCTTGTAAACCTTCATCAGATGGCTGGATTCTACTTTTTTCAGCCTTTGACAAAAACGTTTCAATATTTTGTTGAGCCCCGGTATAATCTCCATCTCCGTACTGGATGTAAGCTCTCAATCTATATTTGATAGGGTCATCAACTTTATCAAAAACCGAATCTAATGTCGTTTTTGCATTAGCAAGATCTTCGTTTGTGAAGTAAAGTTTTGCAATCTCCAATTTTGTATATGGGTCATCATCCGCATATTTTGTATAGTTGATCAAGTTTTGTGTAGCCTCAGCATTTTTTTGATATTTGATATTGAAACCGGCTAAAGCCTTATAAGCTGGTGCATAAGTTGGATCAACAGCAATTGCTTTATCAATGTTCTCTTTTGCTTGTTGCCATCTTTGAGCAGCCATCCAAAGTGTTCCCATTCTTGTATAAACAGATGCTTTGCTTTTTGCGACCGCAACAGCTTTATCATATGCGGACATTGCATTACCAGGATCTTTTTTCAATCTATAAGCATCACCCAAAGAATAATAGTAGTTTGCAGGAACGCCATTTTTTTGCGCTTTTTCTACAGCTTTGTTAAGGAAAGTGATTGCCAGGTCTGGCGAACTGTTTTTTTCGAAAAGAGTGAGGGCCTCCCCAGCTCTGAAAAGAACTTCAGCATCCTTTTCCTTAGAATCTTTTACAATTTGTTGGATTTCGGCAATTGCTGACTTATCTCCTTTACCTAATTTAATGGATGCCAATCCGATCTTGTTCAAATAACTTTTAGGATCGGCGGCAAGACCTTTATTAAAACTATCTTGAGCTTCGTTGAAGTTAGGATCAAATTGAGTCAGATAAGTGTTTCCCAAATAGAAATAGTTGCTTGCATCTTTTGGGTCTTTGTTGATTAGGTCTGTGAAATTTTGTTTAGCCTTGGCATATTTTTGACTATCTACATAATTAATTCCATCTTGTACAGACTGCCCAAAGGATAAATTTGCAAAGAATCCAATTGCAGCTGTTAAAACGATTTTTTTTGATACATTCATTATATTCTCGGTTTTCATTATTTCTAAAAATATTAATCAGTGGTTTGATTCGCAATATTCAGACCATTATTTTATAATACAAAGTTTTTTCTGTTAAAAAAATATTAAAAAAAACAATTATCGCATTTGAACCTCCCTTTTAAAGATGTTGTATGGCTGGAGACCTTCTTTTTCCACAACGATCTGCCCCAATTGTTGGCAGGAAAATCTAATAAAACCGTTTCCAAGACCATAATAAGCTTCATTTGTAAGAAAATACAAAACTCTTGTAAATGGATAGGTCATGTTTTTCAAATTATCATTAGAGATATCGTAAGCTTTATTATCCTTGATAACTTTAAGGACCTTCAGCTCATTTCTAAGCTTTTCCGCTTCTTTACCATAAGGGCGACTAATTGTATTGTAGCTTATGACGCCTATCTTATCTGGATAATTTTTAAGCTGCTCCGCAACATTTTCATTTCCATTGATAATGGAAAATTTCAAGTTAGCTGGGTTTTTCCGAAATTTCTGAGCGATGAAATTAAGATTACTGGAATTGGTCCCATCAAAAATCAAACGTTTTTTATCAGATTGAAGTTCATTGGAGATCTCATCCATAGAAATAGATTCCAAAGGTGAATCTTTTGGAACAACAAAAAGTACAGCATCAGCAGCAAATTTTGCTGGTTTCCAAGGCAAGTCAATCTTTTGATCATAAGCCTCTTTTTCTTTTTGTGATAGTTCTCTGGACATAACAACAACTCTTGCCTTTTTATCTAAAAGATCCAGCAGCCCCAGATCTTCTTTTTTGATAACAAGATTGATCTTTGTTTTTGGATTAAGCGCAGTATACCTTTCCACCAAGGCTTCTGCAACACTTTTGAAAGATTCATCCGCTTCTACCGTGATCTCCCCCTTATTAGGATTGTCAATTTCCTTATCCTTTGAACACGAATAGATCATAGCAAAACTTGCTATGATCATGAAGAATACTTTTTTCATTCTAATTATCATTTTTGAGCGCAATTATAGCTCTTACGAATCTGAATATTCCATAAGCTACCAGTAAAATACCTAGTGGATAAGCTATATTAGACTCTATGATACTTAAGTATCTATAAACTATAATAAAAATCCCGAACGCTATGTAGAGAAACCCTACAATTAAAGAAAGCCATTTAAACATAACACAAATCTAATAAAAAAAGAGAAGTTATAAAAACTTCTCTTTTATATAATCCATTACAAATTAAATCCTTATTGGAAATTCATTGTAACTGGGAATCTAAATCTAGATCTTACAGGCTGTCCATTAACTTTACCTGGAGTCCATTTAGTTTTAATTCCTTTAACAGTAGCTTCTGCTTCTCTGTTGAAATCTGAATTAGGACCAGTCGCTTTTACTTGGGTAAGAGAACCGTCTTTTTCTACAACGAAAGTAATTTCTGTTTTAAGGGTTCCTTCTCCTTCCAAACTTCCTGAATCAAAATTATTACTGAACTTACTTCTGAAAGCATTGGTTCCTCCAGGGAATTCTGCATTCTGATCCACAGACTCATAAACCTCATTAGTTACAGGTTTAACTTCTGCAACCACACCTTTCCCTGTTGATGGTGGCGGTGGCGGTGGCGTGTAAGATGGAGTTTTAACCCCTTCTTGATTCTGAAGCCCCGTAGTAGTTTCCAATTGTTTTGTAATTGGTGGTGGTGGTGTTTCAATCTTAGGAGCTTTTTTAGGCTCAGGAACAACATTCTGAATCACTTCCTGTTTTTCCTCTTCTTTTGGAGGAGGAGGTGGTGGTGGTTCTTCTTCCTTCGGTTGCTCGATAATTGGTTGTTCATCCAATATATCTACCAGTTTTGCATCTACCTCAACTTTATCTCTAGCATTCATCTGTTGAATCTTAAGATAAATAAGAGGCGAAATTGCAAGAAGAAGAAAAAAAGCCGTTCCTATAAAGAAAGATCTTGTAAGCAACTTAGGATACGCCGTTCTAAGATCGTACGCACCATACTCTTTATTTCTATTTTCAAATACTATCTCGTCAAGACTGAGATCGTATTTCAAATTATCGTCTGCCATTTTTGATATTTTAAATATGATATTGTAGTATAGAGATTACTCTCCAACTTTCTTTTTGTAAATAGCTAACTCCCAAGGCTTGATATCGGTAACACCGTATCTTTCATTTTTGGTAATAGCCATTTCATCGAGAATATCTACAAAATTCTTATATACCGCATCGTCTGTTGGTTTGATAATGACTGTAAACAAATCCTTATCAGCTGCACCAGCTTTTGCCTGCTCGATCACTTTTCTAATTCCCTCTCTATCGAATGTAGTTTCCATAAGAGTCGCATCATTAAGACCTGCTTGGTCTTGCTGATGATAGAATACTTTATTGTCTTTTCCTATGATCACAGAAATTGAATTACTTAATTTAATCTCTGTATCTGGTTGTTTTTGATCTTTTTTCGGTTTTGCCGGAAGACCAAGATCCATTACATTGGGTTTACTAAATGTTGTTGTAAACATGAAGAACATCAACATAAGGAAATTCAAATCAACCATCGGTGTCATATCTACTCGGGGATTATGCTTCTTCGAACGGACCTTGCCGCCTTTCCCGCTATCCTCTTTTACTTGTACTTCTGCCATTTCTGTATGATTTAATTTCCAGGTTTACCTTCTTGTGATGTTATCAACCAAAATTTAAGAAAATCAATATCTCTCAAACCTTCAAATAAGCTTTTTACTTTCGGATATTTTGTACTTACGTCACCTTTTATCGCTAACTTGTAGTTAGGATTAACGGCAAGACTTTGTTGTACCCAATCAATCAATTGCTTATTTGTACTATCCATAGGGATTCCTTCTTTTGCTTTGTAAGTTTTTTGTTGGTCTTCAGGCAGATTCAAATAACTTTTAAGCTGACTCATTGGTACGCCAATCGCTTCTACTTTTGCAAATGCAGCTTTTTCCGGGTTAGTAAAAGTCATTCTGTACTTTTGTCCCATTTTATCTAAAAGTTGTATTTTTTCCGATCCATTATCTACTGGTTGAAAATAAAATACACCATCCGGAGTAACACTTACGGTCATAAGACTTGCATCAGGAAGTAACTTCTCTGATATAGAAGAAGGCGGTTTTATCTGTGCCACATCGGGCTTTTTGAACTGGGTAGTCATAATGAAGAATGTAAGAAGTAAGAATGTTACATCACACATTGCTGTCATATCCAGAGCTACACCATGTCTTTTTGGTTTAATTCTCGCCATTATTTTTGTCTATTTAACTTTTTGATGAAATTTAAAATGTAAAAATACATTTTAATAAAATGCCTAATTTCTTAGTGAAATTCAGCAAAAGATTGTTGGATGCTCATGGAAATCTCATCAATCTTGTAAGTCAAACCGTCAATTTTAGCTGTAAAATAGTTATAAAGAATAATTGCAACAGCAGAAGTACCAATACCTAAGGCTGTATTCATCAATGCTTCTGAGATACCGATTGATAAAGCAGCAGCATCAGGAGTTCCTCCTGCATCACCTAACGCCTGGAATGAACGGATCATACCGATTACCGTTCCCAATAGTGCCACCAAAGTTGCAACAGTACCAAGAGTTGATAAGATATTCATGTTTTTCTCTAACATTGGCATCTCCAAAGTTGTAGCCTCTTCGATAGCTTTGTTAAGACCTGCCATTTTTTGTTCTTTGTCTAAAGTAGTATCATGAGCCAAAGCTTTGTATGTTGTAAGACCTTCTTTTACAACATTCCCGATAGAACCTTGTTGTTTGTCACACTCTTCTAAAGCCTCGTCAACTTTGTTATTGTTAAGCAAGCTTCTGATCTTTACAACAAAATTATCAACATTTCCATTTCCCGAAGCCTTGTTCAATACGATAGCTCTCTCGATTGAAAAAACGATAACGATGATCATAAAAGTGATCAAAACAGGAACAAGTATTCCTCCCATATAGATAACACCCAATCCATGAGGATGAAGTTCTTTACTTTCGATGTCAGCAAATGCTACTGAAGGAGCGCCTGCAATACGAGCATCTTCTTGAAAGTTTGAAGGATTACCTAATACAAATAAAAAGATCGCAATACCTACAGCCAATAAAATTGGGATGATTATAGCAGGATTAAGACCTCCCTTTTTTCTAGCAACTACTTGCTCGTCTGTTTTTGAAACATTCATTTCCATATTAAAACTAAATTATAATTGTTAAATTTTATCGTGTAAAATAAAGTCAATTTTTTGAAAAATGCAAAATTATTTTCTGTTTGACTTGTAATTTTTTTATCTATTAAATCAGCTTATTTTAATTATTAATTAAATCGAAGCAGTGTTTTTATGAATTCATTATCTCTTTTGGAAACATTAATGGAAGATATACAAATTTGTCATACATAAATTATGATTTTAATTTCTATAATTTCCAATGGCGAGAATAATAATTTTTCTTAATCTTTCACAAGGCTTTCTTAAATCAGCTAACAATATTAATGATTTTCTTCGGTACGAATATGAAATTTTTAACTGATTTATCTCCTAAAAACTTCTTCACGTCATCATTCTCCATCATTAGTTTTTCGACTTCTTCCTTACCAAGTTCAGCAGCTAATTTGATTTTGAATTTCATCTTTCCATTGAAGCTTACCGGATAATCTATCTCATCCTCAACAAGATAGCTTTCATCAAGAGTTGGGAACGGTTCAAATTCAATAGAAGCATTATTTCCGAGCAAATTCCATACCTCTTCACAAATATGTGGTGCATATGGTGAGATAATAACAGCCAAAGGTTGCAAAATATTGCGTTTATTACATTTTAATTTCTGCAATTCGTTCACAGCAATCATAAATGATGATACAGAAGTGTTGAAAGAAAAATTCTCAATATCGAAATTCACCTTCTTTATTAAGGTGTGAAGGATTTTATATTCCTCTTTCGTCGGCTCTTCATCAGAAACTTCAAAACTATCATTGTTGAAATACAAGTTCCAGAATTTCTTCAGGAAACCATAAACACCGCTTAATCCTTGTGTGTTCCAAGGTTTGGATTGTTCTAAAGGACCAAGGAACATTTCGTACAACCTTAAACCGTCTGCTCCGTATTCATTACATATATCATCTGGATTGACAACATTGTAAGTTCTTTTAGACATTTTATCAACTTCCCTTTCGGTTATTAACTTTCCATCTTCAAGAATAAACTCAGCATCATTAAATTCTGGACGCCAAACTCTAAGTTTTTCAACATCAATTTCATCTGTTGTTCCAATCAACATAGAAATATCAACAGGAATTCTTTGAGTTTGATATTCGTTTGCAAGATTTTTAGAAACAATTTTATTTGTTCCATCAATTCTATGAATTAACGCACTCATCCCCAAAATCATCCCTTGATTAATCAACTTTTGGAAAGGCTCATTTTGCTCAATATAACCTCTGTCTTTCAAGAACATATTCCAAAAACGGGAATACAACAAATGACCAGTTGCGTGCTCGCTTCCTCCTATGTATAAATCAACTTGTCCCCAATAATCGGTCAGTTCTTTTTTAGCAAAAACCTCATCGTCGTTCGGGTCCATATATCTCAGGAAATACCACGAACTTCCTGCCCAACCTGGCATCGTCGATAATTCCAAAGGGAAAACTGTTTTGTCATCAATCAAATCCGTGTCAACCACTTTTTGATTCGCCTCGTCCCACGCAAATGTTTTCGCATTTCCTAATGGTGGGTCACCGTCTTCTGTCGGTAGATATTTTTCAACCTCAGGAAGTTCTAAAGGCAAAGCGGAATTTGGCAAAGTGTAAGGCATTCCGTCCTTATAATAGATAGGAACCGGCTCGCCCCAATATCTTTGTCTGGAGAAAATCGCATCACGCTGTCTGTAATTCGTCGTTCCGTGACCAATTCCTCGGTTTTCGATTTCAACAATTATTTTGGATTTCGCATCCTTATAATTAAAGCCGTTCAGGAAATCAGAATTCACACAAACTGAATCTTTGGAATCGTAAGCTTCTTCCTGAACATCCACATCAGATTCTACAACCTTGATAATTTCCAATCCGAATTTCTTTGCAAATCTATGGTCACGCTCGTCGTGTGCAGGAACGGCCATCACAGCTCCGGTTCCGTAACCCATCAACACATAATCCGAAATATAAACCGGAATTTTCTTCCCAGTAAACGGATTGATGGCATAACTTCCCGTGAAAGCACCACTCACGTTTTTCACGTCAGCCATCCTATCACGTTCTGTTTTTTTGGAAGTTTCTTCTATATAATGATCAACCTCAGTTTTTTGTTCTGGAGTTGTTAAATTCTGAACCAAAGGATTTTCCGGCGCCAAAACCATAAAGGTCGCTCCGAAAATCGTGTCAGGTCTTGTCGTAAAAACTTCAATCGTTTCTCCATTTTCAGTTGCGAATCTCACCTGCGCTCCCTGAGATTTTCCAATCCAATATTCCTGAGCATCCTTCAACGGTTGTGGCCAATTCAAAGTTTTAAGGCCTTGCAACAATCTTTCCGAGTATGCAGAAATCCTCATACTCCACTGCATCATTTTCTTTTGAAAAACAGGATAACCGCCTCTTTCGGATTTCCCGTCTTTTATTTCGTCGTTTGCTAAAACAGTTCCGAGAGCCGGACACCAATTCACGGTAGTTTCCGCACGGAAGGCCAGACGATAATTCAATAATATCTCTTCTTTCTTAATATCAGAATAATTTTTCCATTCTTCTGAAGTGAAATTTAATTCTTCATTTTGATTGGCATTCAAACCTTCCGTTCCTTTTTCTTCAAAATGTTTGATTAAGGTTTCGATAGATTCCGCCTTGTCCGTATCTTTATTGTACCAGGAATGAAACAACTGGATGAAAATCCATTGCGTCCATTTGTAATAAGAAGCGTCCGAAGTTCTCACTTCCCGGCTCCAGTCAAATGAAAAACCAATTTTTCTTAATTGCTCCTCGTATCTCGTTATATTTTGTTCAGTCGTAATTGCAGGATGCGTTCCGGTTTGTATTGCATATTGCTCAGCAGGAAGTCCAAAACTGTCATAACCAATCGGATGCAAAACGTTAAAACCCTGATGTCTCTTGAATCTCGCATAGATATCCGATGCGATGTATCCCAGCGGATGCCCCACGTGAAGTCCAGCTCCGGAAGGATACGGGAACATATCGAGGACGTAGAATTTCGGTTTATCGGTTGAGTCGGAAGTCTTGTAAGTTTGGTTGTCTTCCCAGTATTTCTGCCACTTTTTTTCTATCTGCTGATGGTCGTAAAACATTCTATAAATTAAGAATTAATAATGAATAATTTTTTAAGATTCACAAAGTTAAGATTTTGAAATAAATAGACAATTTTAAATTTTCGGATTCACTTTTTCAACATTTATAATTATTTGGGCACCTTTATCCGTCCTCCGTTCTCGCTTTTTTATTTTCCCAATCCTCTCCCAACGCAAAAAATAAAAAGAGCTCCACTCAGGCCGGGGCGCAGATTCCCACTTCGAATCAGCATTTGTCATAACCACACGTTTGTCATTCCGTAGGAATCTAAACAAAGCTGTCGAGATTCCTACGGAATGACAAATAGTATGAAATCATTAAATAACAGTCAGTATTACATTTGTCACACTGAGCGGAGTCAAAGTGTTCTCGCAATCAAAAAGTCTTTTATCTTTCATCTATTATCTTAAAGTCTATATCTTTATCTTTGTAAAAAATCGCAAGTGCCGGAAATCTCAATCATCACACCGAGTTACAATTCTTCAAAATATCTTGATGAAACCATCAGTTCTGTCCTCAATCAAACTTTCCAAGATTGGGAATGGCTGATTACTGATGATTGTTCCACAGACAATTCCGTAGAAATTCTTGAAAAACAAAACGACCCAAGAATCAAAGTTTTCAAAGCTGAAAAAAATGGAGGTGCCGGACACGCAAGAAATATTTCGTTGGAGAATGCAACCGGAAGATTCATAACTTTTCTGGACGCCGACGATTTTTGGGAACCGAATTTCCTCGAAGAAATGGTCAGCTTTATGAAATCTGAAAATGCAGAACTGGCCTACTCTACTTATTCCCGCTGCGATGAAAATCTGAATCCGGTTTTAGGCGATTTCGAAGCGGATACGATTGTCAATTTCAACAACCTTTTGAAAACCTGCAGATTGTCTTTGTTAGCATCAATGTACGATTCCAAAAGAGTTGGGAAATTTTATTTTCCGGAAGGTACAAAACGAGAAGACCACGTAATGTGGCTGGAACTTTTGAAGAAAATACCACAGGGAAAACCCTTAAAAAAGACTTTATCAAAATATCGAATGCTTCCCAACAGCGTTTCCCGAAATAAAACGAATATTATGAAGGACCAATATTTGGTTTATAAAGATTATATGAAATTTTCGACTCTGAAATCGTTGTATTACACGGCAAATTGGGCATTTAACGGTTTTATTAAATATTCAAAAATCTTCAATTAATGGAATATTCAAAAGAATTCAAACAGGCTTTGAGCGAATTTTCTCCATCAGAAAAAGACAAATTGATTTTCCGATTGTTGAAGAAAGATAAATTGCTTTCCAAAAAACTCTATTTTGAATTGATTGACCTTGAAACGGTTGATGACAAACGAGATGCAATGGAAGAAATCATCCGTGAGAAAGTTACATTGGCTTCAAAATACATTGCAAATCAAAAATATTTCCTCGTTCTTATCAGAAAAATAAGTGCAGAAATCACAGAACACGTGAAAATCACAACGGATAAATTTGGCGATGTTTCCTTGAATTTATTTTTAATTAATGAAATCCTGGAACACAACGAAAAACTTGGAACACAAAGATTTGACAATGTTTACAAACTTTATATTTATCTCATTAATAAAATCTTCAAAGCATTGATTTTAACGAAAAAACTGGACGAAGATTACTGGATGGAAATCGATAAATTCCTTGAAAACCTCAATGAAAAAATAGATGGAAATATTTATTTCCAGAAACTTTGCATCAATAATGGATTGGATTTCAACTGGCTGAAATCTGAGAACATTCCAGAACATTTTGAGTTGATTGTGAAAGGAATTAAGAGTGAAGGATTTTCGAGGTAATCTTTTAACCACAAAAGACACCAAGCTTTCCACAAAACACACAATCAAGCATTTAGCGGGCCTTGTGCAAAAACTTTGTGAACCTTGTGTTTAAGACATGATTTTCCTCAAAATAATCTCTGTAGAGTTTGGCTGAGAAGCTACAAAATCACCGGCGTTTTTCGCCATTTCTTTCAAGTAAGAAACTTCGCCTTCTTCTGTGGTCAAATCTTTTTTCATCATTTCCTCGATGAAAACTGAAGCAGCCACAAAATCATCAAAACTTTTTCCGCCTTTTGCTTCAATCAGCGCATCTGCTTCCGGATTTTTCTTGTACTGGTTGCCAAAGATCACAGGAACGCCATAGACCGCTGCCTCCAAGATATTGTGTAATCCTGTCGAATGAAAACCGCCACCAACAACTGCCAGATCCGCATAAGAATACAATTTGGAAAGTTTACCGATGCTATCTATGATTAGAGTTTGAGAGTTTGAGAGTTCAGGGATGTGAGAATTTGTAAGAGAACTGTATAATATAGCGTTCGGAAATAATCTTTGCAAATGTGGGACCCGATGCAGATCGTGAGGTGCAATTACAATTTTGGTTTCGGGGAGTTTTTTTACAAGAACCTGTGCAATATCCTCTTCCGCCTGCCAGCTGCTTCCCAATATGATCAGTTTTTGATCAGCCTTGAATTCTTCTATAAATTCCAAATGATTATCTCTTTCGAGAAATTGTTTCACTCTGTCAAATCTTGTGTCTCCTGAAACTGTAGAATTGGCCAACCCGATTTTTTTTGCCAAAGCTAAAGACTTGATTGTCTGATGAAAAAACCAATCAATGTTTTTCTGCAGTTGTTTTGCAAACCACTTCCCATAATTTTCAAAAAATACCTGATGTTCATAAAACAGAGCCGAAATCACATAGATTTTTGTTTTGCGATTTTTTAACTCTTCTAAAAGATTATACCAATAATCATATTTCACAGTGAAGAAAATCTCAGTTTCAAAAGTGGAAACAAACTCTTTCACGTCTTTTTTCCTATCAAAGGGCAAGTAACAAATCGCGTCCGCAATCTGTTTTCTTTTCTTTACGTTTTCATAACCCGAAGGTGAGAAAAAAGTCACCAAAGTTTTATGTTCTGGGAACTGTTCCTTCAATTTTTCGAGAACAGGCAAACCTTGTTCGTATTCGCCTAAACTTGCTGCGTGCATCCAAAGTACCTTTTTCCCTTTAATTTTTTCACGAACGATCTTCAAAGATTCTTTTCTTCCTCGCACTCCTTTTTTTGCTTTTGAATCGAAGAGTGAGAGGACTTTCATCCCGAAACTCATTAAATGAATAGAAAGATTATATAGAGATCTCATCTTTTATTTTTCTACTGCAAATCTATCATTATTTGTTGAAGGATTTGATATGACGAGAAATTCCAAATCGATATCCGACCTGTTTTCTATCAAATGATTTTTATTAGGAGTGATATGAAATCCTGAATGTTCTGCGACTTCAAAAGTTGCTCCATCTACTGTAAAAGTTGCTTTTCCTTTCAAAATAAAGAAAAATTGTTGCGCATTTTTATGAAAATGCAATTGCTCTTTTGAACGAGGCGGCATCGTTTCCAGTTTAATAGAAAGATTCTCTGAGTTCAGCAAAATCCAGCTGTCACAATTTTCACCCCAAAAATAATGTTCAGAGTTTTGTTTTGATTTTATCATCTTTGACTTTTCTATTACAAATATAATTGAGACTTTTAGAAAACAGAACTTTTCAATTCAAATCAGACACTTCGATGGAGTTTATGTTGAGCGAAGTCGAAATGCTCTGTGTGACAGCTCTAATACTAAGCATAATATTTCAACATTGTTAGTCTGAGCGGAGTCGAAGACTTTTGTTTAATGTTTTCATATCTTTCCTAATAACAAATGCTATTATGATGCTGAATCCGCAGCCCGACTTGAGCGGAAATCCTTTTTTGCGCGTAATCCAGTTCTATGATTGTGAAAACTTCTGCAAAAAAGATTGACTTCGTCGAACCACTTCGTTAGGTTTGGGAGCGGAAGGCGGAAATAGCTGCCCAAATTATTAGAATAAATGGAAAGTGAAAAATTAACACAAAAAAGTTTTTAAATATTTGCCACTCAAAATAAAATCTCTATATTTGCAGTCTGAAAATAAAAAGATAATTACGAACTAAATATATTAGTGATGAGTAAAAGAACATTCCAACCATCTGAAAGAAAAAGAAGAAACAAACACGGTTTCCGTGAAAGAATGTCTACACCGAACGGAAGAAGAGTGTTGGCAGCTAGAAGAGCGAAAGGCAGAAAGAGTTTAACTGTTAGTGCATCTCGCGCTAAGAGATAATTTTCTTTAATTATCATATACAAAAAATGCTTGAATGATTTTCAAGCATTTTTTGTTGTTAAAATTTGCCAAAAGTAAAAGCGGAAAAATAAGTTTTTGCTATTTTTGAACTTCACAAACTTTCAATTTCCGAAATTATGCCGCATAGAAATGACCCAGGTATCGATATTATAGATTTGAGCAGCGCCAAAATTGTTCAGAAAAACTTTACTGTTCTTAATAATGTAGACCTTCATATCAAGAAAGGAAAATTCTGTTATCTGATCGGGAAAACAGGCTCGGGAAAAAGTTCACTTTTGAAAGTTCTTTACGGACAACTTCCTTTACAGGGCGGAAGCGGACAAGTTGCAGGCTTTGATCTGAAAAAACTGAAGCAATCTGATGTTCCTAACCTGAGAAGAAAATTAGGAATCGTTTTCCAGGATTTCCAATTGTTATCTGATAGAAATATTGAGAAGAATCTTCTTTTCGTTCTGCAGGCAACAGGCTGGAAAGACAAACATAAAATGGAAACGAGAATCGATGAAGTTTTGTCAAGCGTTGGAATGAAAACCAAAAAGCACAAAATGCCGCATCAACTTTCCGGAGGAGAACAACAACGTGCTGCAATTGCAAGAGCGCTTCTGAATCACCCTGAATTGATCCTTGCCGATGAGCCAACGGGAAATCTCGACCCGGAAACGTCTAACGATATTATGACGCTTTTGAAAAACCTTGCGGAGGAAAACCATTGCGCTGTTGTAATGGCGACACACGATTATCATATGATCCAGAATTATCCTGGCGAAGCTATCAGATGTGAAAATGGCGAAGTTTCTGTTTTGGATACTGCGGAACTTTTTGAGTGAAAATCAGAAGTTAGAGATTAGAATTTATATGTTAGATTTCAAATTCTAATGTTTTTAAAATATAGGACCTCTCTGAAAATTTCAGAGAGGTTTTTTGTTGAATAAATGGAAATCTTTTGTAAGCTCCAGATATTCATCCGAATAAACTCTTGGAGACTTTTCTATGACGAAGTTTTCTACTTTTATCTCTGACTTTTTTAAAGAATATTCCAAAACTACTCTTTTTGGCTCAGCGGTTTTGATTCCTTTGATGATAACTTTTCTTTGAAGGAATAAATTATTCTCTGAACAAATTTGGGCGAATTCTTTTTCAGAATCAATTGGAATAATAACAGAAAACAAACCTTTATCATAAAGTAATTGCGAAGCTTTTCGAATTAGATCAAAGAAATCCAATTCCAATCTTTGCCTTGCCAAAATATCTTTCCCAGAACTATTAATTTCAAAATAAGGCGGATTTGAAATGATCAAATCAAACTTTTCATCAGTCCAAAAATCTTTAAAATCCTTAAGCTGGCTTTTAATTCTATCTGAAAAAATTGAGTTAGAGAAATTATATTGTGAAATGTTGACTGCTTCCGAATTAATATCAATTGCTAAAATATTGACGTTTCGATTTCTTTGTGCCAACATCAAAGAAATAATCCCTGTTCCAGTTCCAACCTCAAGGATTTGTTTTGCATTAGCAACGGTCGACAAAGCTCCCAACAGAACTGCATCTGTTCCTACTCGGAAAACATCAGAACTTTGATCGATATCAAATTGTTGAAATCGGAAAGGCTTCATTTATAAATTAGACGGCATTGAGATGGTGAAAGTTGCGCCTTTATCAACTTCTGAAACCACAGTTATCGTTCCGTTGTAATCTTCCACCATTCGTTTTACCATTGTTAATCCGATTCCCATTCCACTATTTTTTGAAGTGAAATTCGGGTCAAATATTTTATTGATTTTATCATCAGAAATCCCCACTCCATTATCCTGAACAGTTATTCGGATTCGTTTTTCAATTTTTTCCAAATCAACATTGATAACAGATCTCCTGTCATCAGCTTTTGCCTGACTTGCATTCGTCACAAGATTGGTAATGATTCTCGCCATATAATCTTTATCGATCTTCATCATTATATTATCGTGATTGGCGTGTACAAAGATATTTTCATCACTGAAAATCGTCAGCACATTTTTGATTTCTTTATTCAGGGAGATTTCTTCATCGTTCTTCTTGGGTAATTGCGCAAATTCGGAAAAAGCACTCGCTACTCTACTGATGACATCGATCTGACCAATCACAACCTCGCTAAGGTTTTTAACTTTCGCAGTGATATTTGGGTCATTCGGGTCAAATTTTCTTTCAAAATTCTGCATCATCAGCTTCATTGGTGTGAGCGGATTTTTAACTTCGTGCGCCACTTGTTTTGCCATCTCCTGCCAAGCCGATTGTTTCTCGATATAGCTTAGGCGTTCCCTTTGGTCTGCTATCTCGGAAATCATTTTATTATAAGCTTTCACCAAGGCATTGAGCTCATCATTCTTATAATATTTGATAGGCTGAAGATTTTTATCAAATAAGTTGATTCGGCTGATCATTGATGTAAAACGTGTAATCGCTTTCGTCAAATTATTCGAAATGATCCAGCTTAACCAAATACTGAACAAAACGATCAAAAGATTAATCCCAATGATGTAGGCAAAATAATGTTTGAAAACCATCATATAGGCACTCTCATTGTGATAATACGGAAAATAAACATAAGCGATATTTTCCAGCATATTGTTTTTCAGAACCATATAGGAAGAAACAATGGTAGCCTCTAATTTTTCATCATAAGACTTGTCATCGTATTGCTTCCCGTTTTTCTTGATTGCCGTTATAACATCCGCAGGCATTTTTTTCTGAGCAACAAGATTCGGCTCTTTATTAGAAAGGAGATAATTTCCGTTCAGGTCATAGATGATAATATCGTGTTTGTTGATATCTGCAATCTCGTAGATTTTGTTTTCGAGAACCGTGGGAATATCTTTGGTCTCGACCTGGACATGACTGAGTGCATAATCCAAAGAAGACATCAGCGCTTCGGATTTGTTCTGCATATCCGTTTTGCTCTGCTTCTTGGCATTGTCGCGCAAAATCACAAATGACAAAACTGCCGAAGTAAGAATACTAAGGAAGCAAATCGCCAAAAACCCAACAAAAACCCTGTTTCTTAACCGGTAACCTTTATAATCACTAAATGACATTTTGTTTTTTCAAAAGTTTCGCAACATACTTGCCGATAATATCGAATTCCAGATTCACGACATCACCTTTTTTCAGATGCTTCATATTCGTAAACTCCCAAGTGTAGGGAATTATTGCCACAGAAAACTGATTTTTTCCACTTTCTGCAACAGTCAGGCTCGTTCCGTTTACCGTAATCGAGCCCTGCGGAACTGTCGTATATTCTACAGACTCTTCGTAATTAATTGTAATAAAATAACTTCCGTTCTGGTCTTCTATACTTTCCACAGTTCCTGTTTTATCCACGTGTCCTTGAACAACGTGACCATCCAATCTACCTTCGAATTTCAAACAGCGTTCCAAATTCACTTCCGTTCCAACATCCCAGAATCCAAGATTGGTTTTTTCCAGCGTTTCATTGATGGCAGTTACCTTATAAGTATCATTATTAATTTCAACAACAGTAAGGCAACAACCGTTGTGGGCAAGGCTTTGGTCGATTTTCAATTCGTGGGTGAAAGGACAACTTAGTACAAAATCGATATTACTTTCGTTTTTGTCAATTTTCTCAACTTTTCCGGTCGCTTCTATTATTCCTGTGAACATTTGTTTTGTGATTTAATATTTTTTTAGGAGCCTAATCCCGCTTTCCACCATATCTTTTTCTTTTTTAGCAAAAAAAGAAAAAAGATGCCGTTTCAATCGGGGCTATTTACTTTGCATTTTAAAATCATTTATAATAATATTAAGCAAAGAATGGTTAAAAAACTAACCTAAAAAAACGTAATTTTGTAAAATTCATTTTAAACGTCAAAGATAAGCAAATGAGCTCCAAACACCATAAGATCAGAGTAGGAATTTCCATCGGCGATTTCAACGGAATCGGCCCAGAAATTATCCTAAAGTCTCTGAAAGACAAAAGCATCACAGATTTTTTCACGCCAATTATATTTGGCTCAGGAAAACTGTTTACTTATCAGAAGAACATTTTCAAGCTGCAGACCAATTTCAATTACATCAATTCTGCAAAAGAAGCTCAGGGCGGGAAAATCAATATGGTAAATCTTACCAAGGAGAATAGCAATGTAGAATTCGGTGTTCCTACGGAAGAATCCACAAAAATGGCGATTGACTCTTTGGAAAAAGCCACACAGGCACTTTTAGATAACGAAATCGATGTTATCGTAACCGCGCCTATTAATAAGGATGAAATGATGAAATATGGTTTTGCTCATGCAGGGCACACTGGTTATTTCGAAGAAAAAGCCGGGAAAAAAGCGATAATGTTTATGGTAACCAACAATTTGAAAGTGGCCGTTTCCACACATCATATTCCTGTTGCAGAGATCGCACAGAACATTTCCAAAGAGAAATTGAAAAAGCAGATCACTCAGCTGTCCAAAACTTTAAAAGAGGATTTCTGCGTGGAAAAACCGAAAATTGCAGTTTTGGGACTCAATCCACACGCTGGAGACGGTGGTGTAATCGGCAAAGAAGAAATAGAGATCATAGAACCTGCGATAAAAGAACTTTTCAACAATGGAACTTTGGCCTTTGGACCATATCCGGCGGACAGTTTTTTCCAGCCAGAAAAATATAAAGCTTTCGATGCAGTTTTGGCAATGTACCACGATCAGGGATTGGCGCCATTCAAGACAATTGCCTATGAAGAAGGCGTGAACTATTCCGCAGGTTTACCTTTTATCAGGACATCTCCGGACCACGGTGTTGCTTATGATATTGCAGGAAAAAACCAGGCAGACGAAAGATCTTTTTCAGAAGCAATTTTTACAGCAATTCACATTTTTAAAAACAGAGAAGAATATCACGACCTGATGAGCAATCGTCTTCGTCCGAAAGCTACCCATGTAAATAATGGTATAGACGAGGACCTTCCTATGGAAAATAATTAGACAAAAAAACCAAGCTTTTATGAAGTAATTTTTTGTAGTTCAAGTATTTCCAAAAAAGATTTTGTTATTTAAAAAAAATAAATTATTTTTGCAAACCGTTTTTATGGACAGAATTAGAAACTATGACGTTGCCTTTATAGGCTTAAAACCGGGAAAACACGATTTCAAATTTGAGATCGGTCAAGAGTTCTTTGATTTATTTGAGACTGAGCAGGAATTTTTCAATCCAAAAATCATTGCTGATGTTCTTTTGGACAAGCATACTACTTTTTTGGAATTCTACATTAATGTTTCAGGGACCGTTCAATTGATTTGCGACATTAGCAATGATGAATTTTCTGAAAACATTGAAAATGATTTGAAGATTCTTGTAAAATTTGGAGAAGAATATGATGACAGCAACGAAGATGTCATTACAATCAACAAAAAAGACGGTGAATTCAATCTCGCTAATCTTATATATGAAGCAGTAGTTTTATCTATTCCGATGAAAAAACTGGCGCCATCCATAAGAGACAATGATGAATACCAAAAGATATTAGACCAATACAGTCCAAAAATAGTCGAAGAAAAAGAAGAAAGCACAGACCCGAGATGGGAAGCTTTGAAGAAATTAAAAGACAACAATTAAGAAATAACAACAATATAATTCGGTAAGAATTTTTAAAAAGTACTAACAATGGCACATCCTAAAAGAAGACAGTCGTCTACAAGAAGAGATAAAAGAAGAACACACTACAAAGCTGTAGTTCCTCAATTGGCAAAAGACGCAACGTCTGGAGAAATGCACTTATACCACAGAGCGCACTGGCATGAAGGAAAACTTTATTACAGAGGCAAGGTCGTATTAGAGAAAACAGTAGAAACTACAGAAGAAAACTAAGATCTATCTTTGATAATCTTATACTTAGCATAAAAAACCACTCGGATTTTATCAATTTGGGTGGTTTTTTATTATATTTGGCGTTCAAAACAATTTAAAAATTTTATGGATATAAAAGACATTCAGAATCTTGTAAGATTTGTTGCAAAGGCAGGTGTTTCCGAGGTGAAATATAAAAATAAAGACTTCGAGATCTATATCAAAACTCCGCTTGGAGGCGAAGCTGTAAGTTACGTAACTCCGCAAGTTGCTTACCAAACCCCGGTTTCTGCACCTGTTGCAAATCCAGGTTCTGCACCTGTTGTAAATTCTGATGCAGCTAGTTCTGCAGATGAAAGCAAATATATTACTATCAAATCTCCAATGATCGGGACATTCTACAGAAAACCATCCCCAGACAAAGACGTTTTCGTAAACGTAGGAGATTCTGTAACAGAAGGAAAAGTGGTTTGTGTAATAGAAGCAATGAAACTTTTCAACCAGATCGAGTCAGAAATTAGCGGAAAAATTGTAAAAATATTGGTAGAGGATTCTTCTCCTGTAGAATATGACCAACCGTTATTTTTAGTAGACCCATCATAATTTAGTTAGAAGTTAGAAGTTAGAAATTAGAAGTTAGACCACTAACTTTTAAGTTTCGTACTCATAATCTAATTAACTAATCATCTAATTAACTAATTAAAATTATGTTCAAAAAAATATTGATCGCAAACCGTGGTGAGATCGCAATGCGAATCTTGCGTACGGCAAAAGAAATGGGGATAAAAACTGTTGCAGTGTATTCTACAGCAGACAAAGACAGTCTTCATGTTCGTTTTGCAGACGAGGCAGTTTGCATCGGTCCTGCAATGAGCAAAGACTCATATCTAAAAATCCCTAACATCATTGCAGCTGCAGAGATCACTAATGCAGACGCAATCCATCCTGGTTACGGGTTTCTTTCAGAGAATGCAAATTTCTCAAGGATCTGTGCAAAAAATGGAATCAAATTTATTGGTGCAACTCCTGAGCAGATTGAAAAAATGGGCGATAAGGCTACGGCCAAAGCGACCATGAAAGAAGCCGGAATTCCTTGTGTCCCAGGCTCTGAAGGTTTGATCGATTCTTATGAGGATGCCAAGAAGACCGCAAAAGAAATCGGCTATCCTGTGATGATCAAAGCTACCGCCGGTGGTGGTGGAAAAGGGATGAGGGCCGTTTGGAAAGAAGAAGACCTAAAAGGGCATTGGGATTCTGCAATTCAGGAAGCAGTTGCTGCTTTCGGAAATGGCGGAATGTACATGGAAAAACTAATCGAAGAGCCTAGACATATTGAGATCCAGATTGCTGGAGATCAATTTGGGAAAGCTTGCCACCTTTCCGAAAGAGATTGCTCTATCCAAAGAAGAAATCAGAAATTGATTGAAGAAACGCCATCTCCTTTCATGACGGACGAACTTCGTGAAAAGATGGGTGCTGCTGCTGTAAAAGCTGCGGAATATATCGGATACGAAGGTGTTGGAACTATCGAGTTCTTGGTAGATAAACACAGAAATTTCTATTTCATGGAAATGAATACCCGAATCCAAGTAGAACATCCAATCACTGAACAAGTCGTTGATTACGATTTAATTCGTGAGCAGATCCTTCTGGCAGCAGGTACGCCAATCAGTGGAAAAAATTACTATCCAAAAATGCACGCCATTGAGTGTAGAATTAATGCTGAAGATCCTTACGCAGATTTCAGACCCTCTCCCGGAAAAATTAAAGAACTTAACATCCCTGGCGGGCACGGCGTAAGAGTTGACACTCACGTTTATTCTGGATACACGATTCCTTCCAATTATGATTCGATGATCGCAAAATTAATCGTAACGGCTCAAACAAGAGACGAAGCAATTGCCAAAATGAAGCGTGCTTTGGAAGAATTCTATATCGAAGGTGTGAAAACCACGATTCCTTTCCACAGACAACTATTGGAAAATGAGGATTTCCTTGCTGGAAATTACACGACCAAGTTCATGGAAGATTTTGTTATGGATAGAAATTTTGATAATCATATCTAGAAAGATCATTAATAAATATATAAAATGCCTGACTTTGAAAGTTAGGCATTTTTATTAGCTATGATTGATATCAAATTTATTATTTTTGTAAAAAATAAAAGTATGTCGACAGCAATTCAGGAAAAGGATTCTCAATATTTCATCGAACTCGAGAATCAGTATGGTGCTCATAATTATCATCCGCTACCCGTAGTTTTGGAAAAAGGCGAAGGTGTTTTCGTTTGGGATGTTGAAGGTGAGAAATATTACGATTTCCTTTCCGCATATTCTGCTGTCAATCAAGGACATTCTCATCCAAAAATTGTGGCGGCATTGGTAAATCAGGCCAAGAAACTAGCGCTGACATCAAGAGCGTTTTATAATTCAAATCTTGGAGAATACGAGAGAAAAATCACAACTCTTTTTGGGTTTGATAAAGTACTTCCAATGAATTCCGGCGCTGAAGCTGTAGAAACGGCTGTAAAATTAGCACGAAAATGGAGTTATGAAGTAAAAGGTATTGCAGAAAATGCTGCAAAAATAGTAGTCTGTGAAAATAACTTCCACGGAAGAACGACAACTATTGTTTCCTTTTCAAATGATCCAGACGCCAACCAAAACTATGGACCTTTTACACCCGGATTTATAAAAATACCTTACAATGATTTAGCTGCTTTAGAAGAAATTTTTAAAAATGAAGCTAAGAATATTGCGGCATTTCTAACAGAACCAATCCAAGGAGAAGCTGGCGTTTATGTTCCAGACGAAGGATTTTTGAAAGGCGCTTCGGAGCTTTGTAAAAAATATAATGTTCTTTTCATAGCTGATGAAGTTCAGACGGGAATCGCAAGAACCGGAAAACTGATAGCTTGTCATCACGAAGATGTTCAGCCTGATATTTTGATTCTTGGAAAAGCACTTTCAGGTGGTATGTATCCTGTTTCTGCAGTCTTGGCAAATGACGGAATCATGAATGTCATCAAACCTGGACAACATGGTTCTACGTTTGGAGGAAACCCGATTGCCTGTGCTGTTGCTGTTGCAGCTTTGGATGTTGTAGAAGAGGAAAAACTTTCGGAAAGAGCTGAAGAACTTGGACAACTTTTCCGTTCGGAAATTGAAAAATTGATTCAGAAAACAAGTTTAATTACTAAAGTAAGAGGAAAAGGCCTTTTGAATGCAATTCTTATCAATGATACGCCAGATAGCAAAACTGCCTGGAATCTTTGTGTAAAGCTAAAAGAGAATGGTTTACTAGCGAAACCTACTCATGGAAATATTATTAGATTAGCACCACCACTGGTCATTACTGAGGAACAACTTTTGGATTGTGTGAAAATTATCGAAAAAACATTTTTGGAGTTCGGTAATTAGAATGAAGATATTGGTCATACAGAAAAAATTTATGGGTGACGTTCTCGTTACAAGTACAATTTTACCATTATTGAAAAATAAATTTCCAGATTCTGAGATAAGTTTTCTGTTAGAAGAAAAACACGCTCAGATTTTGGTTGGGAATCCGTACATCGATCATTTTATTTTTTTTAAAGACAGTTTTCATAAAACCTTATCAGAGGTAAAAAATCAGAAATTCGATATCGTTATTGACCTTTACTCCAAAATAGAAACTGGAATCCTGACTTTACTTTCCGGAGCAAAAACACGGATTGGATTTTTCAAAAATTACACTCAGTTTTTGTATAATTTCCCGGTAAAAAGGGCAACAAATTTAAAATCAAAAAACACAACATTTGGGATTGAGCATCGATTACAAATGTTAGAACCTTTGGGTATCGATTTTCAAGAAACATTCCCGAAAATTTATCTTTCAGAAGAAGAAATAGAAAACGCACATAGAATCCTTTCAGAAAATGGTTTGTCTGTTGATGATAATCTGATCATGCTGAGTACATTCGGTAGTTCAGAAGAAAAAACCTATCCGATCGAATATATGGCGGAGGTTATTAAGTATATTTTTCAATGCAAACCAAATTCGAAACTGCTTTGCAATTATATGCCTTTTCAAGAGGATCTATTTGAAGAATTATACAATCAACTTCCAGAAGATGTAAAAAAATTGGTCATAAAAAATTTTCGCACCAAAAGCTTAAGGGAATTTGCTGCAGTAGCTAGTCTTTGCAAATGTTTGATTGGAAATGAAGGAGGTGCAACTAATGTGAGTAAATCTTTGAAAATCCCTACATTTACTATATTTTCACCACAAATTCAATTAGAAGATTGGGCTTGGACAAGTAATCCAAAAATGGACAGATTTTTGCATGTAAAGGATTTTATCCCAAATTCGGAAAGCTATTCGGATTTCAAACCAAACTATTTTGAGAAAGAATTGAAAGAATTTTTGGACAAAACTATATCATAAGAATAGAAGGCAGAATGCACGAAGACAAAAAAAATATACTTCTTATTACCTTTGACAACTGGGGTTACAATCAATACATCGCAGATGCGTTGGAGAAAAAATCATATCGGGTAAAGCACGTCAACTTTCATAGTTTTGAGTATACTTACCCAGATTTTACTCATAAGGCTTTTAATTTTATTACAAAAAATCTAGGTATCGTAAATCTTAAGCACATTCATTATAATGATATTATTACGGATGAAATTAAGAATATCAATAATATAGATACTGTTATCTACATCAAAGCTGATTTTTTATCCAAACAAACTATTGAAACAGTCAATCAAAAGGCTAAAAAGTCTGTTCTCCTCATTAACGATTCTATCAACAGATATCCGAATACGAAAAATATTCTTGGCTTATTTGATAAAGTTTTTTCTTTTGAAAGGAAAGACTGCGACAAATATGATCTGATCTTCAAACCAAATTTTATTTATAAAACGATTGATAGAATACCAAAACATTTTAAATACAAAGTTTTCAACATAAGCTCTTATGACAAGAGATTTCCGGTAATCAAGAAAATTGCAGAGGCTTTGTATGATCTTAACATCAAGAGCAAGATCGTTATTTTCTCTTCCAAAGAGAACAATGATCCCTATTTGGAGTTTTCAAAATGTACATTATCGATTTCTGAGATCAATGCTTTGATGGAGGAATCGGAAATAATCCTTGATGTCAATAGAAATCAGCAAGAAGGCTTAAGTTTCCGTGTTTTTGAGAGTCTGGGGCTAAAGAAAAAATTGATCACGACCAACACCGACATTGTGACCTATGATTTTTATAATCCGGAAAATATATTTGTAATCGAGGATGTAGACAATATAAAGATCCCGCAATCTTTTCTGCAATCACCTTATAAGGTTATCCCTCAAGAGATTTTGGATAAATATCTGGTAGAAAACTGGGTGGATGAATTGATAAATTAAACTGTTGTGATTTTCAAAATTATATGCTATTATAGCTGATAAATTTGGCAAGGTTTTGTTATCAAATTTTCATCAACTCTTTCCTTAATGATCTCGTATAAAAAAACATCAAAAATTGTCATCTTCTGTCCTCCGAAAAAAGTAACAGGCGGACCGGAAGCCTTGCATCAATTATCTAATAAATTGATCGAGTTGGGTGTTGGAGACGTTTTTATGCGATATATCCCTAAACGGACAAACGCCAAAGCAAAAAACTACAACATATATAAAACCAAAGAGATCTCCTTTATTGAAGATAATCCTGACAATATTCTGATCATTCCGGAATCTATGACTTTTCTGGTTAAGAGATTTCCCAAAAGTCAAAAGATCATATGGTGGTTAAGTGTAGATTTTTACAAAATTTTGATGGACCATAGAATTAGAAAACAAAGTTTTTTGACAAAGCTTTTCTATAAACAGGATGACAAAGAGTATCATTTTGAATCGTTTCCAAATGTTTTTCATTGGGCACAATCGTTTAGGTCCAGTTTGTATTTGAAAAGTCATAAAGTTCCAGAGAATCAGATAGATTTTGTTTGTGATTACATCAATCCAAGCTTTCTGAAAAACTCTGATCAGATCCAAAAAGACCTTTCCAATAAAAATATTTTATACAATCCTAAAAAAGGGAAGGAAGAGATTGCGGAATTAATCAAAAATTCTCCGGAGCTCACTTGGATTCCTATCCAAAACATGAATGCTGAAGAGATAAAAAACCTGATGGCAAAATCTCTGTTATATGTAGATTTTGGAGAAAATCCGGGAAGAGATAAAATGCTAAGAGAATCGGTTTCACAAGACTGCTGCATCATTTCTGGAAAAAATGGTTCATCTGCATATTATGAAGACCTGATGATTCCCGATGAGTATAAATTTGATTTCAGTAATGATAATATTCCTAAGATCTTAAATAAAATAAAAGACGTTCTTGAGAATTATCCTGAACATATTTCTTATTTTAAAACTTATAAGGACAAAGTTCTGAATGAAGAAATTGATTTTGAAAAAAAATTAAAAGAAATTTTTATATGAAAATTTGCTATGAGTGAAGAAAAGCAAAAATTTGGAGTAAATATGTCTGGACTTTTCAACGCCGAAATTGGTTTTGGAGAAGCTATCCGTAATAATCTTAAAGCATTAGAAAAAGTAGGAGTTCCTGCAAAACCTATCAACTTCAATATGCAACTCGGTCATAGATTAAACGATAATTCTGTGAACTTTGATGACAATATAAATGATTATCCTGTCAATATCGTTCATGTTAACATGGATACGATATGGAGTTTTTTAAAAGAAAAATCTTCTGAATTTTTTGAAAACAAATATAATATTGGATATTGGGCTTGGGAAATGGAAGAATTCCCAGATGAATATGTAGAATATTTCAAATATTATGATGAGATTTGGACCTGCTCAAAGTATTGTCTTGATTCTATGTCTTTAAAATCCGACATCCCCGTTATTAACATTCCTCATGCAATCGATATTGATAAAAAGGATATAAATGAAAACTTCGAGACCGACCTTACTGGTGAATCTTATCATTTTCTTTTCATTTTTGATTACAACAGTCTCATTGAGCGTAAAAATACGTTAGCAGTTATAGATGCTTATGAAAAAGCTTTTGGCAAGGATAATGGAAAGGTAAAACTTGTTCTCAAAACTTCTATTCCAGGAAGTCATCTTTCAAAAGCAAGAAGCCAAGTAAAAACAAGAATTGGCAACAATAAAAGCATTATTTATAAAGAAGAAATGCTGAGAAGAAATGATTTGTTGGCCTTAATGAACAAAGCCAATTGTTACATTTCCCTACATCGTTCGGAAGGTTTCGGTCTCACAATGGCCGAAGCAATGGCACTCGGTAAGCCGGTCATTGCAACAGGTTATTCTGGCAATCTAGATTTCATGAATATCAATAATTCATTTTTGGTGAAATATAAAATGATAAAACATGAGTATGATTTGAGCGTTTTACCAAAAAACAATTATTGGTCTGATCCCGATACGGATCATGCAGCAGAATTGATGAAATTTGTATTTGAAAACCAGAGCTATGCCTCTGAAATAGGAAAGAAAGCAAAAGAAGATATTCAAAATTATTTTTCATTGGACGCAATAGGCAAAAAAATGAAAAAAAGGTTGGAAATTATTGAAAATACAATTTTGAAAGAAAGAGATAATCAAGAAGTAAAAAACAATCTGATCAAATTATTGAGTGAAAACAAGATTTTACAGAAAAGAGTGACATATCTTGAAAAAGGTTTTTATAATAAGGCTAGAAAAAAAATAAATGAAATTCTAAAAAAAATAAAAG
This sequence comes from Epilithonimonas hungarica, assembly GCF_900102265.1. GTDB lineage: Bacteria > Bacteroidota > Bacteroidia > Flavobacteriales > Weeksellaceae > Epilithonimonas > Epilithonimonas hungarica. The sequence goes on from NZ_FNBH01000005.1 coordinate 159,279, forward strand.
GCAGGAATTAATTCCCCTTGGTTTACCTATTTTAATCATGAAAGAAAAAATTGCAATAGTTGTTCAAAGATATGGTTTGGAAATAAACGGAGGGGCTGAGCTTCATGCGCGATTGCTTGCTGAAAAATTATCTCCTCTTTATAATACTGAAGTCATTACAACTTGTGCAATAGAATATGAATTTTGGGATAATTATTATCCTGAAGGAACGGAACTCATCAATGATATTAAAGTAAGAAGATTCAAAACATTAAAAAAAGATTTAAAAAGATTTAATCAGCTTAGCAAAATTGTTCAAAATATTTATAGATACAGTACGAAAAATTTAAATTTTTTAAATTTTCCTTACTTACTCTACAAACGAATAAAATACAATAAAAAAGCAATCGATTTTAATGAATGGCTGGAAGCACAAGGCCCTTACTCAAGTGATTTAATTGATTTTATAAAAGAAAAAAAAGAAGATTATAATGCATTTATCTTCTTTACTTATCTTTATCACCCTACCAATATTGGAATTAAAGAAATAGCTGAAAAAAGCATTCTAATTCCTACAGCTCATGATGAACCCCAATTCTATCTTGATGGTTATGCTCAATTGTTTTCCAGTCCAAAATTTATTTTTTATAATACCCAAACAGAAAAAGATCTGGTGGAAAAAGTCTATCCCCAGACAAAAAAAATAGAATCCGAAATCGCTGGAATTGGATTTGATGATTATGATACAACAACAAGCAAATTACCTGAATACCTTTCTCCCAAAAAATATTTTATTTACATAGGAAGAATTGTAGAAGATAAGGGTTGTGTTATGATGATCGAGTATTTTAAAAATTTCAAAAAGGCAAACTCAAAATATCTAGATATAAAATTAGTATTGGTCGGCAAAAATTCTCTTGATAAAAAAACAATTCTTGGGGATGATATAATCCTAACAGGATTTGTAGACCACACTTTAAAAAACACATTGCTTGCAAATGCCTCCGCCCTTATAATGCCCTCATTTTACGAGAGTCTCTCTTTGATAACATTGGAATCTATGTTATTGGAAGTTCCTGTAATTGTAAACAAAGCATGTGAAGTCTTATATTCTCATATCAAAAAAAGCGAAACAGGAAAAAGCTTCACTAATAGTTTTGAATTTTCCCAAGCTCTTATTTACTATATTGAACACAAACAAAATGATTTAATTTTAGAGGGTAACAAAGCCAAAAACTATGTGTTAGAAAATTACTCATGGAATGCTATCATAAACAAATACAATTCAGCCATTAAATCTTTATGACAAAAAAAATTCTATTTTTTTTCCCGGAAAATCCATTTTCTAGCCGAGCTGGAAATGTAACTAGAGCAAAGACAACACTTTCTATTTTAAAAAAATTAGGAAATCATATTGATCTGGTAGGTGTAAGTGAAATCTACAGTGAACAAAATGACACCACAGAAGTCAATTCGGATATTGTAGATAATTTGTTTTTAATTAGGCAAAGACCACCAAAAAAAAAGACTTCTTTGGATTATTGGGAACATAAAATTTTACAAAATTTTACAAAACCTAATCCGTATAATTTTGCATTGACAAATTTTGCAAAGAAAGAATTCGTGGAAATTTTTAACAAGGGCAAATATCATATTATTATCATCAATTATGAATTTTGGACAGGATTAATCGACGATGTATCAATGAAAAACACTAAAAAAATTATTGATACACATGATTGGATCACACTAAATGAATTTTATAAAAACAAATCATTAGATATTGGCAAACGTTTTAATGAAGAAATAAATAATCTCTCAAAGTTTGATAAAATAATAACAATATCAGAGGACGAACATATTGTTTTTAAAAGATTTTTAGGAAAAAAAGTAATAAATATACCTCCTTCTTTTCCTGCCCATTTTGAAACTAATCTTAAGAAAAAATACGATTTAATTTTTGTCGGTTCAGAAAATATTTTCAATATAAAATCGATGCAATGGTTCTTTGAAAATGTTTATCCTTTCTTACCAAAAAATATTAACATTGTAATTATCGGAAGAATCTGCAGGCGCATTGAAAAAAAGACCAATGTGGAATTAATAGAGTTTGTAGAAAGCTTAGAGGAATATTATGGACAGTCTAAAATCGCTATCTGCCCAATGTTGGAAGGTACTGGCATTAAAATCAAAGTGATAGAAGCTCTTTCTTACGGGCTTCCTATAGTAGGAACCGAACGATCGATTGACGGCTTCTCATCAAAGTTATCAAATGGATGTTTAGTGGCGGATGACCCCGAAAAATTCAGAGACAACATAGTTTCTTTATTGGAAAATAAACCCTACTATGATGAGATAAAAAAAGATGCGGAAAGATATTTTAATAATAATTTTGATGAACAAAATGCAGAAAAAAAATGGAAAAAAACTTTAAGCGATGAATGACCTGGCGATTATCATACTGAACTATAATTCTTTTGACGACACCAACAGAGAAATCAATTCTTTATTAAATGAGAATTTCCCGGAAAAAGCGATCTATGTCGTAGACAATAATTCTAAAGACAAAGAGCTGATAAAAGAACTAGGGTGTCAAAAAAATGTGAATATCATTCTCAGTGATCATAACGGTGGCTATGCCTATGGTAACAACTTGGCAATAAAAAAAGCAATTGAAGATGGAAAGAATTATTTCCTATTATTGAATCCTGATATTGAAATATCAGTAGACAACATTAAAAGATTATATGACAACTTAAGGGAATTTACCAATATTGGCATAATAGGACCTAGGATCTGCTATAGAAATGACCGTAATAAAATATTTTCAGATGGTGGCTTATTGTTCCCTGAACAAGGTTTTATGGGCGGACATACTAATTCTGAAGAAGATAAGAGAAATGTAATAACACAACATTTTAATTACAATATAAATTATATTGACGGGAGTGCCCTTATGTTCAGAAAAGAAATAATAGATGAAATAGGATCGATGAATGAAGATTTTTTCATGTATTATGAAGAATCTGAGTGGTGTATGCGCCTTCTCAAGAACACAAAATGGAAAATAGCAGTCAACACAAAATGTGAAGCTTATAATATTGCAAGCAATAAAGGCAGCTTTTATGAATATTATATGACCAGAAATCGCATTTGGATTTGTCGATTATATAACGGAAATATAAATTATGTCACCAAAGAAAGATGGAGACTTACAAGAAAAGCTTTGAAAAAATTAAAACTTTCTTTAGCAAAAGCTTACATAAAAGGAATATTTGATGGGCTATATACCAAATTGGAATTAAAAATAAAACATGAGTAACAAAAAAAGCGTTATTAAGGTCGGGTATCTTCTATCTTATGACTATTCCTATATCTTCACATCTCTTGAGCACATTTATGAGTATGCAGATCATATCGTAATAAGCTATGATGCTAATCATAAAACTTGGGCTGGTAATGAGATCCATATTCCAGAAAATGTTTTCATTGATATAAAAAAACTCGACACCGAGAATAAAATTGTATTGTATAAAGATGCTTTTTATATAGATGGAATGCAGCCAATGGACCTGGAAACCAGACAGAGAAATATGATGGCGGAGAAAATGGGGGCGGGTGGCTGGCATATTCAAATGGATGGAGATGAATATGCTTATGATTTCAGAATGTTAACTCAATTTTTACGAAAAAATAAATATTTACTAAGAAAACCTGCTAAGACACCCATAAATTTCCAAGTAAATTTTGTTACCCTATTTAAGCAGAATAATGAAGGCTATTTTGTCATAGTTCCATTTGAAGAGAAATGTATGCTCATTACAAACACTCCTAAGTATGCATATGCCCGAAATACCAATATTGGCAGAATTCTTCCCTTGGATTATTATCTAATTCATCAATCTTGGGCAAGAAATGAAGATGAAATTTCAGAAAAAATAAATAATTGGGGACATAAAAATGATTTTGACACTTCAGAATTCTTTGATAAATGGAAAGAGATTGATTCTGACAATTATAAAAATTTCGCAGATTTCCATCCTTTATATAAGACTTTATGGAAAGAGCTGTCTTTTTTTCCTTCCAAAAACATCAATGATTTTATATCTTCTTTTTCTAAAAAACACATACAGAAGAAACAATATTTGAAGTTATCCTTAACAAAAAAAATAAAACTTTATATAAGAAGTTTGTTCTAATGTTTCAGGATATTTTATACAGAAAAGGTAGTATTTAATTAATACTGCTGCAATAATCATTATCAAGATTATTTGAGAGCCCGAGTCGCATTATTTATTTTTATCCCAAAGAGCAATGCCTCTAGCATCATAAATGACCAGATTACCGTCATTCTGTATGGATATTTTTTGTGCATTTGTACCTTCGGTATTGGTGTAAAATACTGGGCGGTCCGCATTATTATACACTACCAGATTTCCATCATTTTGAAACTCTGCCCTGTTTCCATAACCATCCGTTTTACTGGACCATAGTGGCGTTTGGCTAAATTTGCTGTATAAAACAAGGTTTCCGTCATTCTGGAAGGTTATATAATACTTCATATTTGTAGAATAAAGTTTTTTGTTTTTTTCAAAAACATATCCTTTATATATGGTTCCATTTCTATAATTACCATTGTTGCTGGAACCACTCCCATTTTCCGTAGAAGTTTGCGAAGCCCAGAGCGCCGTACCATTACGGTTATAGATAACAAGATTTCCATCAGTCTGCATATCCATTCTTATTGCGTTCTTATTATTAGTATTAGAGCTAAAGACCGCATTTGCAGAAGAATCATAGACCACAAAATTCCCATCCATTTGAAACACTGCTTTCTTCCCTTTTCCATCAGTCCTAGAGCTCCATTGTGCAATATTATTTCTATTCAGTATCACCAAATTTCCGTCATTCTGAAACACAACCTTATATTTTCTATCTGAAGAACTGTATATCTGCCCCATTACTAGATTTGTTCCAAGACCAAAACTTTGTGCAATAAATTGGGTGCTTATTATAATAAGTAAGAAAACAAATGTTTTTTTCATAGTATTTTGATTTGTTATCAAATCTATCAATAATAATTATCCAAACAAAATAAAAAAGTTGATAACAAAATCAACTCCTATCATACTCATCCTCCAGTCTCACAATATCATCTTCACCAAAGTAAGTTCCTGTCTGCACTTCTATGAAAACAACAGGTTTGTCTGTAAGGTTCATGATTCTATGTTTTGCTCCAAGGGGAATAAAGATGCTTTGTCCGTAAGCCAAAGGGATTTCCTCACCATCCAAAACTATGGTTGCATTGCCTTCGATAATTGTCCACTGTTCCTGTCTTTTGTAATGGAATTGGTAGGATAATTTCTGTCCGGGATTGACTTCTATTCGTTTCAATTTATAATGTGGCTCATCTGCTAGCACAAAATATTTTCCCCAAGGTCTTTCGCCTATTTCTAACATAGTTTTTATTTTAATACACAAAAATACCATTTCGAAAAAGATTAACCAAATTCAAAAGACAAAACGGGAAGAATTTCTTAATTTTGCCCCACAATTTTTTGGTCATGAACATGGCTTGTAAAATAAATATCTATTTATGAAAAAAGTAAGAGTGCGTTTTGCACCAAGTCCAACAGGAGCTTTACATTTAGGAGGTGTGAGAACCGCTTTGTATGATTATCTTTTTGCGAAAAATCAGGGAGGAGAATTTGTCCTTAGAATAGAGGATACCGATACTGCAAGGTATGTAGAAGGTGCAGAAGATTATATTATGAATTCCTTGGAATGGTGTGGAATTATCCCTGATGAAAGTCCAAGAATTGGCGGTCCTTATGCTCCTTACAGGCAATCTGAAAGGAGAGATATTTATGATAGGTACAAAGAGCAGATTTTGAAAACCGACTATGCTTATCTGGCTTTTGATACGCCAGAAGAATTGGACGCCATCAGAAAAGACTTCGAAGCTAAAGGTGATGTTTTCTCTTACAATTATCAGACAAGACAACAATTAAAGAATAGTATTTCTCTTTCCCAGGAAGAAGTCCAGAAATTACTGGATGCAAATATTCCATATGTTGTTCGTTTCAAAATGCCGGTTGACAGAACTTTGAATCTTCAGGATATTATCAGGGGAAATTTTTCTGTAAATACAAACACTTTGGATGACAAGGTTTTGATTAAAAATGACGGAATGCCAACTTACCATTTCGCGAATGTAGTTGATGATTTCGAAATGAAGATCTCACACGTCATCCGAGGCGAAGAATGGTTACCATCCATGCCTTTGCATGTTTTGCTTTACGAAGCGATGAATTGGGAAGCCCCTGAGTTTGCACATCTTTCATTGATTCTAAAACCTGAGGGTAAAGGAAAATTAAGCAAAAGAGACGGCGCAAAATTTGGTTTTCCGGTTTTCCCGATGGATTTCAAAGATCCGGAAAGTGGTGAGATCTGGAAAGGCTATAAAGAATCCGGATATTTTCCTGAAGCTTTCATCAATATGACAGCACTACTTGGTTGGACACCTGCAAATGACAGAGAAATAATTTCTATGGACGAGATGATCGCTGAATTTGACCTTCATAAGGTTCATAAAGCAGGCGCAAGATTCGATCCTCAGAAAGCAAAATGGTTTAACCAAGAATATCTTAAAATTAAATCGAATGAAGAAGTTTTAGAATTGTTAAAAGAAGTCGATGAAGTAAGATCTTTGAATCTTTCTGATGACAAATTAATGAAAATAGTTTCATTAATGAAAGAAAGAGCAACTTTCGTTATTGATATTTATAACGATGGTAAATTCTTCTTCGAAGCACCAACAACCTACGATGAAAAAGCATTGAAAAAAGCTTGGAACGATACAACCTCTGCAGTTCTAAAAGATTTATCTGTTAAACTGGAGACATCAGAATTTGATTCAGAAACCTTGAAAGAAGCGATTCATCATTTTGCAGAAGAGCATTCTTTGGGAATGGGAAAAGTGATGATGCCACTTCGTCTTGCTCTAGTAGGAGAACTTAAAGGTCCTGATGTTCCAGATATTATGAACATCATTGGAAAAGAAGAGACGTTGGCTAGAATTGAAAAAGCTATCAATTCAAATTAATTAATTTGTCAGTCTGAGGCTCTCGAAGACTTTTTATTAATATTAGAATCCATTTAAAAAAAATAGATTATTTTTGAACGGTTTAATCCAAACAAAATATGGAGTATTTAGAATTTGAACAACCTGTAAAAGAATTGATCGAGCAATACGAAAAATGTGTACAATTAGGCACAGAAAGCGGTATCGATGTTGATGAATCCTGCAAAAAGATCAAGACTAAAATAGAGGAAACTAAGAAAAAAATATACGGAAATCTTACACCCTGGCAAAAAGTTCAACTTTCCAGACATCCGGACAGACCTTACACGTTTGATTATATCAATGGTCTGGCTGATCCGGGAAGTTTTGTAGAACTTCACGGAGACAGAAATTTTGGTGATGACCCTGCAATGGTGGGTGGAATTGCCAGCATCAGTGGAAATACGGTAATGATCATCGGAACCCAGAAAGGCAGAACAACCAAGGAACGCCAGCACAGACGTTTCGGAATGTCCAATCCAGAAGGTTATAGAAAAGCTCTTAGACTTATGAAATTGGCTGAGAAATTCAATATTCCTGTAGTGACATTGGTTGATACACCTGGAGCTTATCCTGGTCTTGAAGCAGAAGAGCGTGGACAAGGTGAAGCGATCGCCAGAAATATCTACGAAATGTGCCAATTGAAAACTCCGATCATTACTGTGATTATTGGTGAAGGTGCAAGTGGTGGCGCTTTGGGAATTGGTGTTGGAAACAAGGTCTATATGATGGAAAACACTTGGTATTCTGTAATCTCTCCGGAAAACTGTTCTGCAATCCTTTGGAGAAGCTGGGAATATAAAGAAACTGCAGCGACCACAATGAAACTGACAGCTGATGATATGCTGAAACAAAAATTGATTGACGCGATCATTCCCGAGCCGCTTGGAGGTGCTCATTATGATCTTGCAGCAACTTTTGAAAATGTAAAAAAAGTATTGTTAAAAGATATCAAAACACTTTCTAAAGAACCTGTTGAAAAATTGGTAAGCGACCGTCAGGAGAAGTTCATTGCGATGGGAGAATTCAAAGGGTAATTATACTTTTGATTTTATAAAATACAACCCTTTCAGAGTTTGAAACTTTGGAAGGGTTTTTTATTTGTAAAAATTTAACTAAATGAAAAATCTTGAATTAATGAATAAAAGTTCAATCTTGCGAAGCGCAGCCCGACTTGAGCGGAAATCCTTTTTTGCATGGTCGCCGAGTTCTTTTTAGACTGAAATCGTCTGCAAAAAAGATTGGGAGCGGAAGGCGGATAAAGCTGCCCAGATCTTTATAAATAAAAAAGCGATTCAAATAATTGAACCGCCTTTATTTTGTAGAAGATCTATTGATTATTCTGCATCGAAATCAGCATCTGCGTCTGCAGAAACTTTTTCGCCTTCTTCTTTAGATTTTTCTTTGTCTGCTTTTCTTTGAGATAAACCTTCTTTGATAGATTCTGAAACTACGCTCAACAACATATCAATAGATTTAGAAGCATCATCATTTCCTGGGATCACAAAATCCACTTTTCTAGGATCTGAGTTAGTATCAACGATACCGAAAACCGGGATACCCAATTTTTTAGCTTCTGTTACTGCGATGTGCTCTCTCATAATATCAACTACGAAGATAGCTGAAGGAAGACGAACCATGTCTGCGATAGACCCCAAGTTTTTCTCAAGATTAGCTCTTTGACGATCAACTTGCAATCTCTCTTTTTTAGATAAAGTTTCGAAAGTACCATCTTTCTTCATTTTATCGATAGAGTTCATTTTCTTAACCGCTTTTCTGATAGTTACAAAGTTTGTAAGCATACCACCTGGCCATCTTTCTGTAATATAAGGCATGTTAAGTTCAGCAGCGTGTTTTGCCACTACTTCTTTCGCTTGCTTCTTAGTAGCTACGAAAAGGACTTTTTTACCTGCAGAAGTCAATTTTTCCAAAGCCGTACAAGCTTCGTCCAATTTAACAGCTGTTTTATGTAAATCTACGATGTGAATACCGTTTTTCTCCATGAAAATGTATGGAGCCATATTTGGATTCCACTTTCTGGTCATGTGACCGAAGTGTACACCAGCCTCTAAAAGGTCTTTTACATTTGCTTTTGCCATGTTTTCTTGTTTTTGTTAGTTTACGTTCCGCTTTTCTGCAATCAACTTTACTTTAGATGGGAGTAAAGTTTGGATGCTAAACATAACGGGCAATATTTTTTGGTTAGATAATAGACTTCAGAAATAAGACAATCGATAAAATATCTGACGTCCGATCTGATGTCCGAAAAAAATTAACGTTTTGAGAATTGGAATCTCTTTCTCGCTTTTTTCTGACCTGGTTTCTTTCTTTCTACCATTCTTGCATCTCTAGTCAACAATCCGTGTGGCTTAAGAGCCAATCTGAATTCTTCGTTGATCTCGCATAGCGCTCTAGAAACACCAAGTCTGATAGCTTCTGCCTGACCAGTGATCCCTCCTCCAAAAACATTAACAGTTAAGTCATATTGACCTAAAGTTTCTGTTAACAAAAATGGCTGATTCACTTTATAAACCAAAACATCCGTACAGAAATAAGTTTTAGCATCTTTACCGTTTATAGTGATGTTACCAGTTCCTGGCTTCACATAAACTCTTGCAACAGAAGTTTTTCTTCTTCCGATTTTGTGTACTATAGACATATCAATTATTTAAATTCGTTAACATTGATTACTTTTGGCTGTTGAGCTTCGTGTTTGTGCTCTGTTCCTTCATATAAATAAAGGTTCTTGAATAAAGCCGAACCTAATCTGTTTTTAGGAAGCATCCCTTTCACAGATCTTTCTAATACTTTAAGAGCATCTTTTTTTCTAAGCTCATCAGCAGTCATAGACTTCTGACCTCCTGGATATCCAGTGTGCCAAATGTAAGTTTTGTCTGCCCACTTGTTTCCGGAAAGTGTAACTTTCCCAGCGTTCAAAACGATCACGTTGTCTCCACAATCTACGTGTGGCGTGTAATTCGTTTTGTGCTTACCTCTCAAAATCTTTGCAACGGTAGAAGCTAGTCTTCCCAACGGTTGCTCAGCAGCGTCTACAACAACCCATTCTTTATTTGCTGTAGCCTTGTTTGCCGATACTGTTTTGTAACTTAATGTATTCACAATTTATCGTTTACGATTAAACATAATTTTCCCTCAAAGGGTGTGCAAAGGTATGAATTTTTTCTCGGATGAAAAATTTTCCCCGGAAAAATATTTTAATTTTCTGCAAATTAGCAAGTTAACGAATCATTAATTGACTGAAAACTTTCTGAAATTTGTCAAAATAAGCTTTATTTATAATTCGAGTTTTTTATATTTTTGAGGAAAATTCTATAAAATGAGCCACGGAAAACTTAGAGAAGAGAAAGACTGCCTTAATTGCGGACATATTGTTGAAGAACATTACTGCCCGCATTGTGGACAACAAAACATAGAAACAAGACAGCCCTTTCATTATCTCTTCACCCATTTTATAGAAGACTTTACCCATTATGACGGGCAATTTTGGGGGACTCTTAAAAATCTGCTGTTCAAACCCGGGAAACTGACGACTACTTATCTCGAAGGTAAAAGGCAAAAATTTGTTCCGCCTGTTAAGCTTTACATTTTCATCAGTTTCATAACTTTTTTCCTTTTTGCTGTTTTCCCTCCATTCTCTATTGATTTTGAAGGTAAAAAAAACGCTGAAAAAGAAAAGACAATCTCACTGAACAGACTTGCAGAAACTTCGGAAAAGCTTGACAGCATCAGAACGGAAGAAAAAATGAAAGGAACAGATTCTGTGACAATTAGTAAGGTGAATGCTTTGCTGAAAGATTCTGCAAGATTAAGCGATATCGAAGACAGCTTTGATATGAGCAAGAAATTGGATGATGATTTTAAGTTTAATGGTTATACAAATCAAAAATCATTTGATTCTGCAAAAGCAAAAAATCCAGCGTTTTATGATTTCATCAATGTTCCTGTTGCCCATAAATTTTTTGAGCTCAAAGAAAAAGGTGTAAGCAAGGGAGAAATCCTCAAAAACCTTATTGAGATTTCATTCCATAATCTTCCAAAAGCACTTTTTATCTACTTGCCAATGTTTGCATTTTTTCTTTGGATATTCCATAACAAGAAAAAATGGTGGTATTTTGACCATGGGATCTTCACACTTCATTATTTCAGCTTCTTGTTACTGACGTTTTTATTATTTTCCTTTTTATATAAATTGACAACTGTTACACATACTTCAATCAGTATAATCATTTATTTATTGATGAATGTCTTGTTTTTCTACAGTATCATTTATTTTTTTATCGCACATTATAAGGTCTATCATACACACGGTGTCATCAGTTTTATTATCGGAAGTATTCTATTTATGTTTAATTTCTTTGCTTTTATATTTTTGGTTATAGGTCTAGGTGTAGTCAGTTTCCTGATGATTCATTAAAAATAAAAAGCCGGACTTCTATCGAGTCCGGCTTTTAAATTATATTTCTAAAATTAATACCTCAACGATTTACTTTCCCGGAAGCTTGCAATCATATAATAGGCAACAAAAACCGTAGAGAATTTGATAATAGATGGAACGGCAGTTTCAAAATCGAAACATAGCAATCCAACAGCAACCAAGAAAACAATTCCAATCAAGGAAATCCCCATTTTCTTTGGTAAAGACCATTCCGGATGGTCAACGAAATAGGCCAATCCCCAACCAATTCCAAAAGCAGAAGCTACATAAAGCTCCACCCAAAAGTCTGCCTGCTCCCCTGTAAAACGTCTTAAGAAAAAACTAATTAAAGTTCCGATTACAAAATACATCAGCGTTTTTACCATTTCAAAAAATTTTGACAAAAGTAAGAATTGTAATTTGTACAATGTGAAAGTAATGTATTAATGATCAAAATCAATCAAGTTCAAAACTCTCCTCAACAAAATTCCTTAGATTTGTGTAAATGATATTTTTATGCGCGAAGTTCGGCTGAATTCTATTCTGGATAATGACTTTTATAAAATCACAATGCAAAATGCAGTCGTGAAATTATTTACCAACGAAATTGTAAAATACGAATTCATCAACCGTGGCAAACATCAGTTTCCAGAAGGTTTTGCTGAAGAACTCAGAAAGTCTGTCAACGCAATGGCAGAACTGAAACTGACCAAGGATGAAAAAAAATATCTGAAAGTTACTTGTCCTTATCTCGCCCTTCCCTATCTCGATTTTTTGGAAGGTTTTCATTACGACCCGTCTGAAGTAAGGATCGAGCAAAACGGAAATGAACTAAAAGTTTCTGTCGAAGGTCTTTGGTACAGAACGATTCTTTGGGAAGTTCCTTTATTGGCGCTCATCAGCGAACTTCATTATGAAATGAATCATCTGGAAAGACAAACCAACGAAGAAGTCATCAATAAGACGGTCGAAAAAGCCGTACATCTTACAGAACTTGGTGTTCCGTTTGCAGAGTTTGGAACTCGACGAAGACATTCGTACAAAGTTCATAGATTGGTAATGGATGCTTTGATTCAAGACAAGAAATCAACTTTCACCGGAACTTCGAATGTCCATTTGGCAATGCTTTACAACGTAAAACCAATTGGAACTCACGCGCATGAATGGTTTATGTTTCACGCGGCGGAATTTGGTTTCAAGATGGCGAATTCTATCGCATTGGAAAATTGGGTGGATGTTTACCGTGGCGATTTGGGTGTTGCACTTTCCGACACTTATACGACGGAAGTTTTCTTCCAGCAATTTGATAAGAAATTTGCAAAGTTGTTTGACGGCGTTCGTCACGACAGCGGTGACCCATTGGAATTTGCAGACAAAACCATTGCGCATTATCAGAAACAAGGCATCAATCCATTATTCAAATACATTATTTTCTCAGACGGTTTGAATCTCGAAAAAGTAGAAGAAATTACCAATTACTGCAGAGGAAGAATCGGAATTTCTTTCGGAATCGGAACCAATCTGACGAATGATGTCGGACTGAAACCAATGAATATCGTCATGAAGCTCATCAGCGTAAAAGGTATCAATAATGAATGGATTCCGACAGTTAAGTTATCTGATGAAAAAGGCAAATACACCGGCGACCCGAAAATGATCGAGCTGGCGAAGGAGTTTTTGAGGATAAAATAATTTTTTGTTCAATTTTGTCTCTTAAATTTAATCATAAAAGAATATCCTTTTTACAGTAATCAAAATTAAAAAAACATTATTGCTAAGTATGTTTTTGTCGATTTAAAATACTGGGTATCAATTTTGTTAATTTTAATTAAAATTATTTTCAGTATCAAAAAATAATTTAATTTTACCATTAGTGAAAGTTTAAAAATAGCTATCAGGATTTGAATGAATTTTCCTTTTGGCATCAATTTTAATACTTATAAAAAACACAATATAAATTATTTTATACTATGAGAAAAACAATTAAAATCGCTGCTCTTGCCCTGATGGTATCAATGACAGCCGTTTCTTGTAAAAAGAAAGTCTCTGATGCCGATTTGACATCACAGGCAACAACTGCAATCACTGCTTATCCTGGAACTTCTGTGGAAGTGAAGGAAGGACAGGCACACTTAAGCGGAGTTTTCGCAACCGAAGCTGATAAACAGGCTGCTATCGAAGCTTTGAAAAAAGTAGAAGGTGTGAAAGATGTTCACGATATGGCAACTGTTGCACCAGTAGCAGCGTCTGTAGAAGTTAATGCTGTTGATGCAGCGGTTCTTCAGAAAGTGAATGATGCATTGAAAGACATCCCTGGTGTGAAAGCTGAAGATGTTGCAGGAACTTTGACATTGACAGGAACTACAACTTCTGCTAACGCAAGAAAAGTAAAAGAGTCTGTAGATGCACTAAAAATTGGTAAATACGATAACAAAATAACTGTTAAATAATTATGAGCTTACAAGATAAATACGCAAGTGTGGTTTCTGCAGCTCAGTCTGCTGGACTTTCTGACCTTTCTGTTCAAGAGCAGGACGGTGTTTTGTACATCACAGGAAAAGCTGCAAGTAGTGCTGCAAAAGACACAGTTTGGAATGCTTTAGGCGCAATTGACCCATCTTATACGGCAACCGATGTCAATATCGATGTTCAGGTTTCCGGATTGACTGCTGGTGCTTCTTTGACTGTTGCAACTGATGAATCCAATCTTAATATCAGACAAGAACCTTCTACAGAAGCTTCTATTGTAGGGAAAGCTGCAAAAGGAGAAACAGTAACTTTGGTTGAGCAATCTTCAGAAGATTGGTGGAAGATCAAAACGGCTGACGGTGAAGAAGGTTATGCATACGCAAGATATTTGAAAGCTTAATTTCAAAACTTTAATAAAATTTGAAACCTCTGACTTTTCAGGGGTTTTTCTATTTTTGAGGTTCAGCATTTAACATTAAGTCAATTTCCAATCTAACTCCTAACTATTAAAAACTATTGATGAGAAAACTCCTATTTCTTTTTATTCTGATTTGTCTAAGACTAAATGCCCAAACGTACAACATCAACGGGAAAGTGACTGACGAGAATAACAATCCAATTGAAAACGCCACAATTTCATTAATAAAACAAAAGGATTCTACTATCATTAATTTTACCGGAACCAATAATAAAGGAAACTTTGAAATCAAGATCCCTGAGCAAAAAGAAACTTCTTTTTTACAGATCTCCGGAGATAAATTTCGTTCGCTTTCTAAAAAATTTGAAATTATTATTAAAGATGAAGAACTTGGAACCGTCAAATTAGAAAAAGATTTAATCACGAATATCGAGGAAGTCCAAATCACAGCTTCGCCGGTCAAAATCAAAAAAGACACAGTTGAGTATAATGCATCTTATCTGAAAGTAAAACCTGACGCCAAAATAGATGAATTGCTAAAAGAGATCCCTGGCGTAGAAACTGATGCCGACGGAAAAATGACAATTAACGGACAACCTGTCAACAAAATCCTCATCAATGGAAAGCCTTTCTTCAATCGAGATGGAAGCATTGCTTTGCAGACTTATCCCGCAGACATCATCAAGAAAATTCAAATCACGACGTCTAAAACCAAGGAAGAAGAATTTACAGGAAGAGCTCCTATTTCCGATAGCTTGACCGTGAACTTTAATATTGATGAAAAAGACAACAAAGTCAATCTCAATAATGTGATGCTTGGCTACGGAAGCAACGACCGCTACGAGGGAACTATGTTTTTCACAAGAGCTCAAAATAATAGAAATATCGCTCTGATTGGTGCTTCCAACAACATCAACACAGCTGGGTTTTCCGTCGATAGTTTTTTTGACAATGGAACCAAAAGCAAAAACTCCGCAATAAACGGCAGCTCTGTAAACCAAGGAATTATGAGGACCTCGATGATCGGGCTCAATTACATTGATAAAATCGGAGAGAATCTCGACTTGGAAAAATTCAGTCTGCAATATGATGATAACAATCTGGAAACTTATTCCAAAACTTCTAGGACGACTTTTTTGCCAGAATATAAACTTGATAAAGACACGGAACGAAGTGGAAATACGGACACAAGAAAATTCAATTTCGGTACAGATACGAATTATAAAATCAATAAATCCACCAAAATCACTTTATCTATAGATTTCACAAATACCAACATAGACAGAACTAATGACAGCAAGAGTTTTACGTTTCGGGATGATGAGCAACTCAATAGCAATGTGAGCTCATCCAGAGGAAATTCTGTCAACAATAGTTTTTCTCCAAAAATTGGATTTACCAAAAAATTTCAGAAAAACGGAAGGTCTTTTTCAGCGTATCTTAAGAATGTTTTTTCGGAAAGTAAGAATGACAATTTTAATCTTCAGGAAACCATTTTCTATCAATCTCCGGAAGACAATGATTACAGAAATCAACGCTCACAGACCAAAAACTCAAGAAATAGTTTCTTTGCAGACGTCAAATATTACGAACCAATTACAGATTATTCCACGATTTCTATGATCGTGACTTATGATAATCAAACTCGTGATAATGAAAAAATTGTGAATGATTTTGATATTGCAAATAATCAATATTCGGTTTACAATTCTCTATTGTCCAATATTCTGAATCAAAACAGCACTTACATCAATCCTGAAATCGGTTATCATCTTAACCGTGGCAAAATATCTTTCAACGCAAGTACGAATCTGAATATTTCTAAATTGGATGTCAGCACGATGTTTAATCTTCAGAATTCTGGATTTCAGAAAAACTTCACTTTGCCAGAATATGATGTTAATTTTAAATATAATTTCACCAAACTTAAAAATATCCGAATCAGCAACCGAGGTAGTTACACGATTCCCACAGCTATGGAACTCAACCCTTTCCGAGACGAGTCAAATCCGCTTTTGACTTTTCAGGGAAATAAGGATCTGAAGAGTACTTGGCAAAACTCGACCAATATTAATTTTATGGGTTCTAACATTGGTAGAACAATGAATTTTTATGTCAGATTGGAATTCAGTTATTGGGAAAATGACATTGTGGATTATTCCTATTTTGATGAGACTGGAAAACAGTTCAGTTCGTATGCGAACATCAGCGGAAACAAAAGACTGAATCTCATTTCCAATTTTACAAAAACCATTAAATGGAACGGAAATCAGCTAAAATTAACACCAGCTTTCTCTTCTAATTTCAATTATCGAAAAGGATTTGTGGATGGTTCAGAATTCACGAATGATATTTTCAGTGTGACGCCAAGATTTAATTTAAATCTAAGACTGAAAGACATTATCGATCTGAGAGCATCTTACAGCTACGGTTTTTCGCAGTCCCATTACACCAATTATCGTCTGGATAAAACCAAGACATCCAACAAAAATCTGAATTTGGGAATGGTCAATTATTTTCTTGCTAATAATTTATTCATCGAAAATGATTTCAGATTCAGAGAGAATAATAATATGTCGGCAAACTTCAACAGAAAATCTTATTTCTGGAATGCAAGTGTGAATTATCAATTTTATAAAAAACAGATGATGCTGAAATTCCGGGTTTATGACTTACTGAATCAAAGACAAAACGCTGTCACAAACATCGGCGACAATTATATCGAAGACCGGGAAGATCTGGTTCTCAGACGGTATTTTATGTTGTCATTAGTAATGAAATTCAATAAAATCGGCGGAAATAAGAGTTGATTCTAATCTAACCACATAGGCACATAAGAAAATCTAAAAAAGAAAAGACCCAGAAGTTCTAATAGCCATTTCATCTTAGTTATTTTTTGCAACAACAAAATCTACTGTACCTATGTGGTTTCATCAATACAAAACCTCTTTTGTGATAATACTCTCAATATTATCCGGGTAATCCACTTCTATCCTATTCTCAGAATTTATCCATTCCCGGATTTTGATTGGGTCAAGTTTGTCAGAATTGGCAATTCCCATTTTGTGAAGTGCAAACGCATTACATTCCTGTTCGTATTGATTTTCAATCGGGATAACGAATAATTTCTTATTCATAAAAAGAGCTTCTGCAGGTGTTTCGAAGCCTGCATTACAAAGAATTCCTTCACAAGTTTCAAAGAATTCCAAATACCTGTTCTCATCTATCGGGAAAATCTCAACATTGTTGAACTTCTGATGTTGCTTGGCATATTTGGAAAAAACTTTCCATTGAACATCAATTCTCGTCAGGAAATTAGTGATGACCTCATCCGAAAAGCTTGGAAGATAAACCAGATAATGACCTTTGTTTTCGGGATTTAGCTTTCTGATCTTTTGTCTGATGACCGGCTTTTTGATATGCGAATTATAATTTTCAAAATGAAACCCGATTTTCTTTTCACAAGGCACATAATGTTTCAGAATAAAATCCCCGAACCAATCTTTCTTCTCTGGCTTCGGTGTTTCTTTGAAAGTTAAAGAAGCTTGATGGCTCAGTTCTACAATTGGTAAATTTCTCAATTTCGCCGACCAACCTGTCAAAGGTTCAAAATCATTGATGATCAGATCATACGCACTTAAATCCAAATCCTTAATCACTTTCGCAGCTTTGCAAAAATTATTTTCAAAAAACGTTTTCTTGTAAGACAAACCGCCAGTTTTATTATAAAGCAAAGAAATCCCTTTGAAACGAAAATCAATATCAAAATCCGACTTCAGTTGGGTCTGATGTCCACTGATTAAAGTATCCACAAGCGCGTGTTTTTTCAGAATGGGAATGATTTCCTGAGCTCTTGCAAGATGTCCGTTTCCTGTGCCTTGGAAGGCGTATAATATTTTCATATTGCTTTAAAAAAATTTAAATATTTGTGTTTTTATAATTTTAAAATAGACATTTCGACAAGCTCAGTATGACAATTTTAACAACAATTATTTTAGCAGTGTCACTCTGAGGTTCTCGAAGACTTTTAAACAATCTGAGTTACGATTTTCATCAGTTCAGTGCTGTCAATTTCCTTCATCTCGTCCGTTTCATCATCTGTAAGCGTATGTTTTTCATCTTCGTAAATGAAAAGTTTCCAGTCGCCATTCTGATATTCCAAAGCGGAAAGATTTTCCACCCAATCGCCGGAATTCAGATAGATACATTTTCCTTTTTTGTTAACAACTTCTCGAATCTGAGGCTGATGAATATGACCACAGATTACATAATCAAATTCATTTTCAATGGCCAGTTCAGAAGCGGTCAGTTCAAAATCACCGATATATTTTACGGCTTTTTTGACATTATTCTTAATTTTTTTTGAGAAGGAATATTTTTCTTTTCCCATTTTTTCCAATCCCCAATTCACAAGATTGTTAATTGCAATCAGCAAATCATAGCCTTTTCCACCCAACTTCGCAATCCACTTGGAATGTTGAACCGACGCATCAAAAACATCGCCGTGAAAAATCCAGGCTTTCTGATTACCAAGTTTCAGAACGTGCTTGTTACACAATTTCAGTTTTCCTAATTCAAAATCTGTAAAATTCCTGAACGCCTCATCGTGATTTCCCGTGATGTAAAAAACCTCCGATTCTTTGGTCGCAAACGAAATCAGTTTTTTGACAACCTTGAGATGAGACTTGGGAAAATAAGACTTCTTGAACTGCCAGATGTCGATGATATCGCCGTTCAAAATCAATGTTTTTGGACGGATAGAATTCAGATATCTTAGTAATTCTTTGGCTTTGCAACCATAAGTTCCAAGATGCACATCAGAAATAATGACAATTTCAACATCTCTTTTCATTCGTTGATCAATGGCAATTTTATTCACAGTCAGATTTATACAAAGAACGAAATCTAATTTGAACTGTGCATGAATGCTATTTTATTTTTGTTGATGAGAATCGGCGATTTTTCTTTGATTCTCTTAATATTAATTTAAAATATTGGTGGTTATTCTCTCAAAAATATTAGTTTTGTTCAGTTACAATTTATGTTGAAGAAATTTTAGCAATGTAATTGGAACACAAAGCACACAAAGAATTGATAGAATAATGCTCAAGAGTTCACAAAGCCGCTTCGCTTATATGAGAATTTTACTCTTTGTTAAGTTTTACGCCTTGGTGAGCCTTAAAACATTTTAATAAATTAAATCTTAGTGGACTTGGTGTTCAAAATATTTAAATCTATATAGAAAGTTATGAAAGGTCAGAATAAACTGTTTATCGCAATTATCGTCGCATTGATTTTGGGTGTCGTTTTAGGAGGCATTGTCCATACAAATTATCCCGATTCTGCCGATGACTTTTCAAAAAACATAAAACTTCTGGGAACGATTTTCATCAGACTGATCCAGATGATCATTGCGCCTTTGGTTTTCTCAACTTTAGTGGTTGGGATTGCAAAAATGGGCGACATCAAGATGGTTGGCCGTGTCGGGACAAAAGCGATGCTTTGGTTCATAACAGCTTCCCTGGTTTCTTTGTTAATCGGTCTGGTTTTAGTGAATTGGCTGGAGCCGGGCCACGTAACACAACTTCCAATCACAGATACTTCTTCAGCTTCCGAAATCGTGAATAATAGCAAAGGTTTCTCGATGGAAGACTTCGTAAAACACGTTATTCCAAAAAGTTTATTCGAAGCTTTTGCAACCAATGAAGTTTTACAGATTGTTGTCTTTTCTGTAATTTTTGGAATTGCGCTTTCTGCAATGGGTGAAGAATATACAAAACCTGTAATCAAAGGATTGGACGTGATCGCTCATGCCATTTTGAAAATGGTGGGTTATATAATGTGGGTGGCACCTCTAGGCGTTTTCGGAGCGATCGCTGCAGTGGTTGCTACCAATGGTTTTGAGATCTTCAAAGTTTACGCCATTTATCTCCGGGATTTCTTCTTTGCACTGGGAATTCTTTGGTTGGTTCTGTTATTAGTTGGTTATATGATTCTCGGCAATCGTCTTTTCGAATTGTTACGAAGAATCAAAGAACCATTATTAATTGCTTTTTCCACCACCAGTTCCGAAGCCGTCTTCCCAAAATTGGTAGAAGAACTGGAAAGATTTGGTTGCAACAGCAGGATTGTTTCTTTCATTTTGCCTTTGGGTTATTCTTTCAATCTTGACGGAAGTATGATGTATATGACATTTGCGTCAATTTTCATTGCTCAGATTTACGGCATCGATATGCCTGTTGGACAGCAAATCATAATGCTCTTGGTTCTGATGCTTACTAGTAAAGGAATTGCCGGTGTTCCGAGAGCGAGTCTAGTAATCATCGTGGCGGCGTGTGGAATGTTTGATATTCCGGTAGAGGGAATTGCTTTGATCTTACCAATAGACCATTTCTGCGATATGGGAAGAAGTATGACGAATGTTCTTGGTAATGCATTGGCGACGTCTGCAGTGAGTAAGTGGGAAGGGCAGTTGGAGAATTAATATTTTGTATTCTAATGTAACAAATCAAAGACCAGAATTGTCCTTATGTCATAACCCAATAACTAATGAAACAAGCTTTCTTGACCCTATTATTCCTAAATCTTTCATTTTTAGGATTTTGCCAAAAAGCAGAGAAAACAAAATCAATCGACAACTATCTTACCGAAGTAATGAAAACTTATGAGATTCCAGGTTTGGCGGTCGGCGTTGTAAAAAATGATAAAATTATTTTCAAAAAATATTACGGCAGAGAAAACTTGGAGTCTGATAAAAAAGTGGATTCACATTCTCTTTTCCGGGTTTATTCTACTACGAAACTGATTACCAATGTTGCTGTTTTTCAATTGATTGAAAAAGGACAACTTTCGCTTGAAGATAAAATTTCGAAGTATGTTGATAATCTTCCAAAACAGTGGCAAGATGTGAAAATAAAAAATCTTTTGTCACACTCTTCTGGCATTCCGGATTTTGCTCGTTATGAGGATATTCCGGCTGATGCATCTAATGCTCAGGTTTTTGAAAGGCTGTCCAAAGAAAAAATGGAATTTGAAACTGGAAATCAATTCAGTTATAATCAGACGAATTATATGCTTTTGGCGATGATTATCGAAAAAATCACAAGACAAAAGTTTGAAGATTATGTTCAGAAAAATCAATTTTCAGATGCTAACAACAAGGTTATATTTTCGTCCAATTCTATTGAAGAAGTTCCAAATCGTATTCAGTTATACCGATACAATGATTCGCTTAAACAGTATAAAAAATCTACGCACGTTGGTGGTCTAAGGTCACATCCTGGCAACGGATTGACAATTTCGCTTCCCGATTTTCTGCAATGGAGCATTAATCTTGACACAAACAAATTCCTGACAGACAATACAAAAAAGATAATGTGGAGATCTTTTGATTATACCAATAAACAAGATGTTTTTGCGCACGGCTGGGAAATTACCAAAACTGGAAACATAATGTCTTATGGTTTTTCTGGTGGAAACATCAGTGCTTACAGTATCTTTCCAGAGAATGATTTGTCTATCATTTTTATGTCAAACGGTTACAAATACAATGCTTTTCCGCCTCTTTATTTTATCGTCAACCACATTGCAGGATTGATTGATAAACATTTGGCCAATCCGTATTGGTCAAGAGAAGAATCGGTAGCTTCTGAAATTATCAACAAGCCTAATGTCAAAAAGGAAATTTATGGCTATAGGATTGAGAATGATAACGTGATTTTCACTTACAAAATCCCTAAAGATTTAAACGCTGAAGCTATAGATAAAATGTCTGTTGCAGGTTCATTCAATGATTGGAATCCTGGGAATAAAGCTTATCAAATGGTATTAAAGGACAAAAATACGTTTGAATTGGTGTTGCCGAAATCTCAATTCGAGAAAGGAAAGACTTATGAGTTCCGGTTTGTAATGAACAAAAGTGGTTGGTTCACGACGCCTTACAGCGCACTCAACACCAATGGAAATCCGAATGATAATAATTTGACTTTTAGGGTTGATTAATAATCATTTTTTGAAAAACACTTTGGCTCCGCCCAGTGTGACATTTATAGTAAGACTTCTTTATTCAGCAATGTCAGTCTGAGGCTCTCGAAGACTTTATAAATTGAAATTCCATTATGTGTTGAGATTGACTTCGTCGAACCACTTCATTAGGTTTCCTACGGAATGACATAATTTTATTTTCATTGACAAAACTAAATTCGAAGACAAAATCCCTAGCCCTGATGGTAGTGGAAATCCCACAGTTAGCGATGGGAAAGCAAGGCGCAAGGAATTGCAACAGACAGCAGGTTCCCGGCTCCTAATTGCGGTGGAGTGTGGGAGTGTTTGAGAGTTGATGATTTTTTTTACTGAATGATTATCTTGAACACTAAAAACGCTCCAACTCGCCCACCCAACTCGCCTGCCAAAAATCATCAACATAGACAAAATCATAAATTCAATTAATTCTAAATTAATTTTAAAATCCGTAATTTTGTAGCCACTTAAGAATAATAAATTTATGCTGACGAAATCAAAAGTTCAGGATTTTCTGAAAGAGATAGAAGTGGATGACCTTGTAAGTAATTTCCAGGTGATGGGCAATGACGTATATATTGATATGACTTCTCATTCTCCGGCAATGCACGAGAAAAAGAAACTGGAAGTGGCGATGAAGCAGGCTTTTGCTTCGGAATTCGGGGAACATATCAACTTGAAATTGAAAATCGCTTCTCCTGAATTGCCTGCAACTCCCGTGACGAATGAAATCAAAGGAAAACAGATTCCGGGAATTCAGAATATCATCGCCATTGCTTCCGGAAAAGGTGGCGTTGGAAAATCTACGGTTGCGGCAAACCTTGCGGTAACGTTGGCAAAAATGGGCTTCAAGGTTGGATTGCTGGATGCTGATATCTATGGACCCTCTGTTCCTACAATGCTTGATACAGAAGGTCAACGACCAATCTCTGTAGAAGTGAACGGCCGAAATCTGATGAAACCAATTGAAAATTACGGCGTGAAAATGCTGTCTATCGGATATTTTTCAGGTGCAAACCAAGCGGTTGTCTGGAGAGGGCCGATGGCTTCTAAAGCGTTGAATCAAATGATCCGTGATGCGGATTGGGGCGAATTGGATTTCCTTTTAATTGACCTTCCTCCAGGAACTGGAGACATTCATTTATCTATTATTCAGGAAGTTCCGGTAACTGGAGCGGTTATTGTGAGTACGCCTCAACATGTTGCATTGGCCGATGTAAGAAAAGGAATCGCAATGTTCAATATGGAAAGTATCAACATTCCGGTTTTGGGATTGATAGAAAATATGGCTTATTTTACGCCGGAAGAGCTACCCGAGAATAAATATTATATCTTTGGAAAACAAGGTGCCCAATTTATGGCAGAAGATTTGGGAATTCCGGTTTTGGGAGAGATTCCATTGATTCAAAGCATCAGAGAGGCTGGAGATGTTGGAAGGCCAGCAGCGTTGCAGGAAAATTCCAAAATCGCTGAAATCTACACCAAAACTGCCCAAAATATGGTAGAAAGCCTTGTAGAAAGAAACACCAATCTGCCACCAACCGAAGCCGTTAAAATCACAACAATGGCCGGTTGCTCGCCTAAGAAAAAATAATAAAATGAATAATACAAATCAAATTCAGGAAGAACTGGTAACCAAAGTAATGGATGCTTTGGACAGTATTCGACCATTTCTTAACAAAGACGGCGGTGATATCGAACTTGTAGATGTTCAGGGAACAACCGTTATTGTAAGACTTTTGGGGCATTGTTCCAGCTGTGGAATCAGTAGTTCTACGATGAAATTGGGTGTGGAAAACACCATTAAGCAGTTTGCTCCGGAAATAGAGACTGTTATCAATATTGAATAAAAAAATCCCGATTCAAAATGAATCGGGATTCTTATTTATTGTTACTCTACAATTTCTGCGTCTATAACATTAGGATTATTTTTACGGCTTTCCCAGAGCAGGAATTTGTCTACTTCTTTCATTAGCAATGGAATCGCAAAAGCCAGAATTGCCAAATCGTCCAAAGCTCCTACAACAGGAACGAAATCCGGAATGATATCGATCGGCGAAATCACATAAATCAGAGCCAAAGCAGGCAACAGAATGTCTGTGAATTTCATTTTATATTCCCCTTTGTAATAAAGTTTTATCATCCTGAAAACCGCAGGAATCTTCTGCAAGAACCCTTTGTGTTTGATAGCTTCCTGAGCCAGTTTAAATTTTGAATGTTTCATTTTGTGTTTGATATTTTCATTTTCAGATGCAAAATTTGCAAATTCTATTCCATTGTATTTCTATAATTGTTAATTAACTTTCATTAAGATTTACTTTATTTTTTGAAATCTTTAATACAAATTTGATAGAGTTAAAATAGCTATTTAATATTGAATAAGTATTTTAAAATTTCAAAATATTATATGTCTATGTGGTTTTAAAATATTAAGTCAATTTATCCGTCAACTTGGCAAATTGCTTCTCTGCACTTTTCCCTTCATACAAAATATCATAAACTGCATTGATGATAGGCAGTTTCAGCTTCTTTTCTTTACAGATGGCGTAGATTCCGTTGGTAGCATAATAACCTTCTGCAACCATACTCATCGATTGGATTGCCGATTTCACGGTATAACCTTTGCCAATTAAATTTCCTAAGTTTCTGTTTCTGGAAAAGAGCGAGTAAGCCGTTACAATCAAATCGCCCAGATATGCACTGTCGTTCACATCTCTCTTTTCAGGATAAATCGCTTCCAGAAAGGTTTCCATTTCCCGAATGGCGTTGGAAACATAAACCGCAATGAAGTTGTCTCCGTAACCCAAACCGCTCGCAATCCCAGCTCCAATAGCATAAATATTTTTAAGAATCGCCGAATATTCGTTTCCGAGAATATCGCAACTCGTATTGACTTTGATATAAAAAGAGGACAGAACTTCTCGTAAAATATCTGCATCATCCTGCTCCGCTACAGCAACGGTAAGATAGGATAAGCGTTCCATCGCAACCTCTTCTGCATGGCAAGGACCGGCAATGACCGCCTGATTTTTGAATCCGATCTTGAACTCATCACGAAGATAATGCGCCACAATATCGTTATGTTTCGGAACAATCCCTTTGATGGCAGAACAGAATAATTTGTCCTGGTAATCACAAGTCAATTTTTCCATAGATTCCGCCAGATAAATAGAAGGAACAGCAAGAATGATCACATCACAATTGGAGACCAACTCATTGATATCCGTAGTAATCTGAAGTTTTTTGAGATTGAAATTAACCGTTGTAAGATAAGTCGGATTATGTCCGCGTTGCTCGATAGCGCCTTTTACAAACTCGTTACGAACACACCAGTTAACCGTTTTGCAATTTTCAAGAAGCATTTTCACGATAGCAGTTGCAAAACTTCCGCTTCCCAAAACGCCAACTCGTACATTCTTAGGTGATTTAGTCAATTTCTTTGCCATTCTTTTTCGTCTTTTTCATTGTTACAAATCTAATGTAAATTATGAATTTACATCCATCTAAATTTTCTTTAACAATAAATTAAGAATAATTAACTTTCTTTAATCAAATTATATTCCGAACACCTATTAACATTAGAAAAAATAAAAATTTCTTACTTTTGCAATCCATTTAAAAACCCTATTAATGGTTCAATTTTTAAGATCGAAAAAGAAAAAGAACATTGTTCTCATATTATTGCTGATCATTTGCTTTATCGAAGGATTGGTCATCGCAAAATTTTACAACGGGATAGATGACAAGGTCTATCAGGTCAATCTTGTAAAAATCAACAACGAAAAGGACAGCATCGACCATCTGCAGCTGAAAACCGACCTTGCACTGGTTGACCAAAGTATTAGAAGCATCGATGGTTTTTTAAAATCGAAGAACGTATCTGACCTTAGGATCGAAAGATTGGCAAAAGATAGTCTGGAAAATGAAGTTTACCTGGCAAAAGTCAGCAACAGATACAGCCAATATCTTATCGACCTGGAACAAAAATTACAGCAGGTTCCCTTGGGAATTCCGACTGATGGTTATATCTCGTCTAACTTTGGAATCCGAAAAAATCCAATTCCCAAAAAGTCTACAGAAGTTGCAAATAGTTCCAATATTGCCGAAGAAAAAGACAGTCTTGGTAATGTTATAAAAAGGCAAGCGATTGTAAAAGAAGATAAAAATGCATCCAGCAATGCACCTGCTGAGAAAGACCAAATGCAATTCCACAAAGGTTTGGATGTTGGAGTCGCTTATGGAAGCCCGGTGAAATGTTCAGCATCGGGAAAAGTGATTTTCGCTGGTGTAAAAGGTGGTTATGGAAATTGTGTGATCATCGAGCACGGTAACGGATTGGCGACTTTATACGGACACCTTTCAGAAATCCTGGTCGAAGCCAATGACCGAGTGAAAGTGGGACAAACCATAGCCAAATCGGGAAATACGGGTCGATCGACAGGACCTCATCTTCATTATGAGGTTCATAAAAACAATCAGCCGGTCAATCCAAGGTTGTTCTTGAATTTTTAATTTTATGAGTCTTCGAGAACCTCAGACTGACAATCTGAAACATACGTTAATCAAATAAAAAACGCTCCAGAATCTGGAGCGTTTTTCAATATATTTTGAGGAAAATTATTTCTTCAATACTTCAAGAAACTCATCGTGAGAGATTGAAGTTTCGTTTTTCTTAGATTTCTCCAAGATAACGTCTTTCAATTTCGCCATAGCAACTTCAGAAGATATTTGTCTTACCTGGTTTTCGTCTTTCAACATTTCCGCAGCATATTTCTGAACCTCATCATCACCTAAGTGGTGGATTCCGTAGATCGCTAACTGATTTCTTACCAATTGCTCAGCTTGTCCCAGAACTTCTGAATAATCCAATTGGATCTCATTATCGTTCATCAATTTTCCTTCAAGGATTTGACCTTTGATAATGTTCTTTTCGTTTTCAAGGATCTCTTTAGCCTGTGCTTCAGAAGTGATATTTTGATTAGAGAACAATAACCATTTGATCAGGAATTCTTCCGGTAATTTGATTTCTTCTTTCTCGTTAACTTGCTCTAGGATTTTGTTTACGAAATGAACATCAGCATTTTGTTGGAAATACTCATCTAATTCCGTTTTCACTCTCGCTCTCAATTCCTCTTCAGTTGTAATAACATCCTTACCATAAACTTTGTCGAACAACTCTTGGTTAAGTTCCGCAAGGTTCAATCCGTAGATATCTTTTACAGTTACTTCAACCTCGTTGTGGTGAAGGTGTTCTGCTTCTTCTTTGCTGAATCCTAATTGTTTTGCCAATTCTTCCTTAGAAACTAGATCTTCTTTAGAAACTTTTACAGAATCGTCCTTTTTCAATTTTTTCACCAGATCGTAAGCTTCTTTCTGTTCTTTAGAAATCGTTACATTTTTTGGAGCGTGGTGGTGCTCCCCTTCTGCATCAGCTTCTACAACTTGAGCAATTTCTAAAGCGACATAAGAATCTTTACCTATTTTTTCTTCTGGCAATCTTTCCGCAAAACGTTTTTGCATATTTTCTACACTTGTAGAGATTTCTTTGTCAGAAGCTTCTACTTTGTAGTGAGGTGCTTCGTATTTAGTCAAATCCACAGTGAATTCTGGCTCGTATCCAACTTCGAAAGCTACGGATAGAGATTCTGCATTGTGATTGAAGTCGTTGACTGGCTGAGGAACCGGTTGTCCAACCAATCTCAGTTTGTTTTCGTTTACATAACCGTTTAGAGCCTCAGAAACCTGTTTGTTGATTTCTTCGAAAGCGATTCCAGCCTCATATTGTTTTCTTACCATACTCAATGGCACTTTCCCTTTTCTGAATCCGGGAATCTGCGCATTTTTCGCATAGTTGATCAATTGCTTTTCTACTTTTTCCTTATAATCTGCCTTCTCCAATGTTACCGTAAGTAGTGCACTTACCTCATCGTGGTTTTTAGCTGTAACGTTCATTAATTGAAATTTTTAGGTTGCAAAAGTATGCAAATTCTGAGGAACTTCAAAATTAAATACGATCTTGATATTTATAAAAAATCATAATTTTTTATAAATGATGTTCTTAAGAAGCTTTCCAAAAAGTCCAAACCGTCCCATTGAAAACAGCCAGCATCTTTTTTGTCGTGTCATAAACTATCATTCCCGGTGTCGGAGAAACAATATTAAGGTGTGGATTGGCCACCTTTGGCAGGATCATAGCTCTATTTGTATCTTCCAAAACCAAGATCCCCGGCGTGGAAGTTACTGTTCCGAATGACACTTTCGCATCTGTCTGCTCTGTCAAACCATCTTGCAAACTCGTATCAGCAGAACCATTGGTGGCTATGGTAAGGTCTTTCCATGCATTATTTACGTAGGCCTTTACTTTTTTGTCACTAACATCAAAAATCAAGGTTCCATTTACAACTCCGGAAACGGCACTTTCGCTCGTCACCCAGGGAAGGACCAGACCTCTGTTCTCTGAGCCAAATTCAATAGAGGAAGATGCAGATTCTAATACTGTCTTTCCAATTGCAACTTGGGAAAAACCGAAATAATAAATAAGAATAAAAATTGACAATAAGGATCTTTTCATTTGTTTGTGTGTTTATTTTTTATTAATCAGGACAGGCTTGTGTATTGAAACATTTCCAGCCAGAGGCTGTTCCGTCCGTATTGATCTGTAAACAATTCAATGTCGTGTTGTAAACCATCATTCCTTCTTTCAGATCATCAGCTGGAATTTGTTCCACTTGGGTTGTCGTTAATCTATTAACAACAAAACCTTTGGTCTTGGATTCCAAAACGAGCCAGGCCCCTTTCCTTGTTTCCGGCCAGTTTGTATCTCCTGGGCTAGCTCTTGTCAAAGATGTGATCCCACTTGGAGAAGGTAAGGTTGTTCCAGAATTGATTGCCGGTTTATAACAAACTGGGTCTCCCCCCGCTACATTTATCATAACAGTTGCTGTGCTACAGCTACTAGGTAGGCTAACTCTACATATCTGATAAGTTATAGTATAATTTCCCGTCAAGACATTTGAACCAACTTGTACCAAACCTGTAGATGTATTAAGCGTAACATTGGGATTGGATGTAGAAACCTGCGTGAGGATCACATTAGAAGTTGTCGCCACAACTCCGTTATACTGTTCAAGATCATTGACCAGAACAGATGTTACAGAGGAAGCACCTGCATTGATGGCAAAATTATCACTATTTGCGATTGGCGGAAAGCTACCATCCATATTCGGGCACAATCCAATATTGGTAGTCAAAGAAGCCCCGCAAGTTCCACCCGCCGAACAATCGAATGTCACATTTGCCGAAGCAGCCGTCGTGGTAGCTCCAGAAGTATTTATATAATTGGGTGCGTTGGCAAAAATAGCTGTTGAGCCTTGAGTTCCTGATTTTATCATTGTGGCCTCGTACTGTGAATATCTTGTAAAATCCAGGTTAGGTCCAACTTTGGCTCCGTTGGGATTGATCGGATTGATGACATATACAAACCCTTTCTTTGAAGATGAGGCTGGTCCTTTGATGCTCGCACCATTAGGCTGCCAAGTCGTTATTTTCAAAAGTCCTTCATTATATATGGAAGATGTGCTTGAACCGTTTATAGCTCCTTTGGAATAAAATGTACCGTAGTTCTCCAAACGACTGTTCGAACCCATATCCACTGTCCCCGTTCCAACATTGAAGACACCTGTATTGATAACCCTTCCACTGCTCAGATTGTATCCCTGAGCTGTATTCATCGTTCCACAATTGATATAAGTGGTTGCATTACTGCTGCTGAAATTCTGCCCGACGTTGATAGTCCCAAAATTTCTAAATATGGTTGTTCCTGATATATTGATATTACTTGTAATAGAATATGTCCCGTAATTATCTATAACGTTAGTAGCATCGTTATTTCCAAATCCTAGAACGCCAACATCCACGCCCCCTCGATTGGTCAATGTATTTGCAGTTCCGCTGAAAGTGAAATTATTATTCCCTGAACTTCCGGACCTCATTGTCCCGCCACTTGCAATATTGATGGTAAGATTAGAATTGATATTCGGATTTTGATTGAATTGTAATGTTCCTGCGATTTCAAAAGTAACATTGCTTCCGTTGGCAGAATTAACATTATTCTGTATGACCAAAGTAACTCCGGGCGCAATGCAAATCTTGGAATTATTCTCAAAAGTCACATCGCTCAAGGTTGTGTTTGTCGTAAAGCAAACAACACTACCAGAAGAGAATGTATAGTTACTGCTTGTAGGATTTGTAACCGTACAACTTGTACATTGGGAATAATAGTTTATTGACAAAAATAGAAGGAATAACAAATATCCGTCATTCTTAAAATAAATTTTAATCATCTCATTTTATGTGTGTTTGATAAATCAAAAATATTTGTCAGAATGTGTTAATTTCCAACAAATCAACAACAAAATTAGGAATTTACTATGAATAATATTTTTATCATATGTTAATTAATAGTAATATTTAAATATTTTTTCAACATAAAACCCACTCCACACTTCCAATATAAAAAATAAAGACGCCCTCAAAAAGAACATCTTTATTTATAATTTAAAATATCAGTTAATGAACATCCACTGTAATATCAACATCGGTTTCTCCTCCTGTGGTCTGACCTAATTGATTGGTGGCGGAAGGATAGTTTTGATTAACACTTGCAGGGCCGTGAATTAATTTGATATTCATTTTTCCGGTTTCTTGTGTAGAATTAACTGTCCATTCTGTTCTCAATCCTAATCTTTGTCCGTCTGTTCTTACAATATCGTTTGCAGCTCTTATCACAATAATGTCAGCATTCGCTGGACCGAATGTAATGAAGTGATGGTCTTTTTCTTCCTCGATCTCATCAGAAGAATGATAATGGTCATCGTGTTTGATCTGGAAATCCAATACCGCCGTATAAGTATCTCCGGTATGCAAATGCAAATGCCCGTCTGCCTGTCCGCTAATTACATTAACGGTTTGAACGTCACTTGCGTCAGCCTTATTCGTCAATGTTAAAACAACTTTCCCGATCTCGTCGTGCTCATGGACATCCTCTGGAACTGCGTCATCATCATTTCGGCAAGAGAAGATGAAAAGTGAAACTAAAAGAACTAATGTAATATTGATAAATTTTTTCATTTTGATTTAAATTTTAAGTTTTTAATAATTAAAAATTGTATTTCAGAGTAACCACGAAGTTCCTTCCCGGTTCGTACATATAATATCTCAGCCTGTTAAGATATTCACGATACTCTGTGTTAAATAGGTTATTGATTCTGAAATTAAAATTCAGATTTTTGAACAGGTCTGCTCCGATGGAAGCATTAAATAAAGCATAAGCGGCCGGCGTAGAACTGAAATCAACTGTCTCATTATATTCTACGCCATCTTTAATAAAAGTTACCGGAAGATTTCTTATCGGAAAACGATTTTGTTTAAATGTATTTTCGTTCTCCAAAGTGACGTAGAAATTCTTTGGCTTATTAAGCATCAATTCGATTGAGTTTCTCAATTTAGCCGGCATCATTAGAATCAATGGCT
Organism: Epilithonimonas hungarica; assembly: GCF_900102265.1. Taxonomy (GTDB): domain Bacteria; phylum Bacteroidota; class Bacteroidia; order Flavobacteriales; family Weeksellaceae; genus Epilithonimonas; species Epilithonimonas hungarica. The sequence goes on from NZ_FNBH01000005.1 coordinate 191,253, forward strand.
CATTATTCGAAAGATCGTCACCTCTCAAAATACTGAAACCCGATCTCCATTTCAGATTAGACAAGATAGACAATTCTGCATCGGCGTCCACTCCCATCATTCTGGCTTTGACCTGCTGATAGGTCCAAACCGGGAAAACACCTCTATTGGTATTCAGGATACTGCTCGGAACTTGATTCACAAAACTGTCAGAATACATCAAGTAAGGATTGATTTCCAAATGTAACCCTCTCAACAAATCAAAATGACCTGCCAATGACAGATTAATATTATAGATCGTTTCTTTCTTGATGTTTAGATTTCCCTCTTCCATAATGGCTGCAGAATGATGCAATCCATCCGAGAAAAGTTCCGCAGGATTCGGCGTTCTTTCGGTTCTTGATAAATTGAGCCTAAACTCGTAATCCTGAGTCGGTTTATAGTCCAATCCAAGATTAGCAGATAGATTATGATAATCCAAAATAGGTCTCGTCAAAGTTCTGCTGCCGGATTCCTGTACAAAAAACTGTGGGAAGATCGCCGCATAGTTTGCTTCCCATTTATCCGAATCATAATATTTATATGAATCGTATCTGCTGAAATCATATCTCACAGCAGCCTCTGCATTGAGTTTGGAACTGAATCTATACTTGAAAACAGAAAAAGCCCCTGCATCATACCTGTAATAATCCGGAATCAAGCGTCTTGCTTTGGTCGCAGGATTTGGATAATTATCCTGGTAACCCGCAGAAATCCCGCTTTCCAGACTCCAATTGGAACGTTCAAGCAAATGAATCAAACTCGCCGAATGTGTAATGAGCCTCAGATCCATAGAAGGCAATTCATTCAGCTCGCCTCTTCGGATATCATATTCCTTTCTTCTGTTAAGCTGAAAACTATATTGGAAAGTCAACTTCCCAAAATCAGCAAAACGCTTGTAAGCCGACAGTTTTGCAATATGATGTTCTACTTGTTGCTTCGGATGGTCAATATCATAGCTGAAGTTGTCCAAAAAGTAAGGCTGCCCAAAGTTAACGGCATTGTAAAAATCTTCGGGACTTGACAAATGTGCACCTTTGTAAATCCCGAATTCCTGATTGGTTCCGCTATACGAAACGTCAAAACCTTGCAAAAAACCACGTTTCCCGAAAGAGAAATTAAAGGAGTTAAACTCCATTCCGGTATTTTGTAACGTATGGTGCGGAACATATTCGTCACCCGTTTTTCGGTAACTTCCACCCGCTTTTACAAACCATTGGTTTTCCCAGGCTTTGAGAACATTAGCCCCAATTTCTCCGCCTCTACCATTAGAGATCCCCGAAAGTCTTACACTTCCCATTACAGTATCTTTCTTTGGAAGGTTTGACGGTTCTAAAATGACAACGCCGCCGACGCCTTCATTCCCGTACTTCAAAGCAGATGCACCTTTCACCACATCAATGTGTTCAAAATCATTGACATCGATATTAGGTGCGTGTTCTACTCCCCATTCTTGTTCCGCCATTTTCACACCATTGTTCACGATAGAAATTCGGCTTCCGTACAATCCTCGGATGACAGGTTTTGTAATATTGTTTCCTGTTTTCAACGCTGTAACGCCTGCAATTTTCGAAAGTAAGTTGCCCAGATTTTCTGTGGAATTTCTTTCGATCTCCGTTTTATCCAGCGTTCTCATAATCACAGAACCTTTGGTCTTATGGTCCACGTGAATCGTAACCGTTTCTATTTCGCCAATATGATGCTCCAAATTAATGGTCAAATGAACATCCTGCGTAACTCCTACATTTTCAGTATAATCATTACAATCAGGATGTTTTGCAATGAGTTTATATTGACCTGCAGGAATTTGTTTAAAAGAAAACTTTCCCGTTTTATCTGTTCTGGTTGAGAATTCACCGATTTTTACCACAGCATTTTCCAGCATCGTTTTGTCGTGAAAATCCTGAACAGTTCCTTGAACAGTATATGTTTTCTGTGCATTTGTAATTACCAATCCACAAAAGACCAGCAATAAACTATATATCAATTTCATTGTAAAATAAAAGATTGCATACTTTTTTTCTCAAAAAGCATATTTAAAAGAATCTTGAAATTCGTTGTAATCATCGACGGATTCGCACAAATAAAAATGTACAAATTGTAATTAATTGTAATTAATAGCCGAAACAAACCCCAAAGGCTTATTTTTTCATTAATAAAAATTAAAATAGTCGACAAAGGATTTTTTAATCTATTCCGGGGATAAATTTAATCGCAAAGATTTTTAAGGTTCAAAGTACAAAGTATTGATACTTGATGAAGCTTGAATTTTCCTATGCTTTTACCCTAGATTTAGATCAATTATGAAATGGACGGAGGGCCACGAAGCTGAAAAGTGAATTTGGTCTGAGACCATATTTTTTCCTGTACAGAAAAAGTTTGCTTTGTTTCGTTGGTGTGGTTTTCAAAATGAAAAGCGAATTCTTCCGGAACCAGGGAATTACCTGTCGCCAGAAAATGACAAGCCAAACAGTCACCGGATTGGCTCTTGGAAACTTCTTTGGAAATGCTCTTTTCCGTTTTTTTGAAACCCGAATCCTTGAAGTAAGATTCGCCTGCGTGGCTATGTAATTGTGAAGAAAACAACGCCACAAAAAGATACATCACGGCAAAAAATACCGAGATAAAATTCCTAACAACCTTGTTTTTTCTAATTAACATCAATGCAAATGTAGAAATTTTTTGTGAAAAACAGAGATTATGTTAAATTCTAAAAAGATTATTGGCTTTAAATTGCTCGCAGATCAAGAAAATAGAGTGGATTTTTTATTATCTGCAAAATCTGCCCAATCTGCGAGAGAATTATTTTACATTTTTACTTTTCTTCTTCAAAGTACAAACGGTAATATTTTCCTTTTTCGTCCTGTCCGGTCTCTATCATTTTTCTGTCACCGTGGATGTAGATGTGGAAATTCTTATCGAGTTTGATAATCGATTTAAAATGACGCTGCTGTTTTTTAACCGCCTGGTTATTAATTGGAAAATCTTCCGAAATCGAGATCTGCATATCCTGTTCGTAATCCGATTTGAAGTTGGAAAAACTTTCGATCACGTTCTCGTCCTCCAAAACTTCTTTTACAAAATCATCATACTTGAACTCTTCTTTTTCTTTGAAGAAATTAATGGACTTATTCAGGAAATCAGCTTGGTCAGCTTTGGAAACTTCAAATTCCTGCGGTAATTGCTGCGTGATAAAATCCTTGTAAACAGACAGAGTTTCCTGGGTGTGGAAATATTCATCATCGCGTTGTTTTACTTTCAGGAAATCCTCGAACCAATAATACATGTCACCGTTTTTGTTGTTATCGACAACCGACAAGATATAGCCACTCTCTTTTTCACTGTTATAGATCAAAGCCGCTTTATCAATCTTGGACAAACTGATCCCAAAATCTCTTTCAATTTCAAAAGACTCATCCTGAGGATTGATTTTTAGGAAACCTTCTCTCTTTTCGGTTTTGAAGATCCCGATAGAATCTGTTTTTTCACTCTTGCCATCAGCCGATTCAAAAACCTCGCCTTCAAAATAAACAACGAACAACTCGCCAGCCTGAACCCGTGGATTTTCTGCCGCTTCGTAAAGGTGTTTGGCAATATTCTCAGATTCCCACTGGAACTTGGCTTTATCTTCAAAAATCTCAGACACAGAACTGTAAACCGGGTTATTCACCAGATAAGAATCGCTATAAAACTGGAACTGTTCTTCGGATTTGAAAGCGCTCATAAAGTAATTCCCGAGCAATTCCTTCATCTCCTCTTCCAACTGAAGCTCTTCCTGGGAAAGCGTTAGGGATTCTCCATTGATCTTATTCCCGACTCTGTGAACTGTAATTTTTGAAAACATTTTTTGTTGTTTAGGATTGCAAAGATAATTTATTCTCTTGTTTTCTAACGAATGAAAATACTGTCATTGCGAACGAAGTGAAGCAATTTTAATATTAGTAGCAAAAAATCCCCAAGCTCTCGCTCGGGGATTTTTCATTTATTAATTGTCATGATCGTTTCTTCCGAAACTTTATATTCTCCTTTCTGATAAATTTCTTTATTCAAAAGTATTTCATAAGTGTAAATACCTTTTGGAAAGTCATATATACATTCTTTAGATTCTTTCGGGATCACTAATGCTTTTTTAATTTCCTCATCTTCTATTTTTCCAACTAAGTTTACTGCAATTTTTTCATCCATTTTGTTTTTGAAACAAAAACTATCTACTGTTTTTGCATTGGGATCAACGGATTTTCCATTTCCTTTGATTGCAGAAAAACCTTGTATCAATATATTTCCAATAGCAATGCCTTTGTCAAGACCTGTATTTTGGGATTTAAAAAAAAGAGGAATGAGCAACAAAAAAGCAATCAGTAGATAATTGTTTTTTGTCATTGGTTTTATTAATTATTTTAATGAGCCGATAATTGAAGTGATTTTCTTTTTGTCCATAGAACCTTCGATCTTTTTTACAACTTTACCACTTTTAATAAAATAAGTGATCGGGACAATTTCCGTATAAATAAGACTCTTCTCGCTTCTATTTTCCAGGAAATTACGGATAGCCTTTCTGTAAGCTGCATTCTGGAGGGTAACATCCGGGAGCGATTTATTTTTCATAAGAAAATCCTTTAGTTTCCCGCTGTCCTTATCTATAGAAAGCGTTGCAAACCTCACATCCGGGAATTCTTTCTGAAGTTCTAAAAACATTGGCATTTCTTCTACACAAGGTTGGCACCACGTCGCCCATAAATTAACAACAACTAATTGATCCGTAGAAAGAAACTGTTTATAAAAATCGCTAGATCTTATGTCATATTGATTATTGACTTCAATATCATCAGTTCGTTTTCCAAGATGTAGACTTCCTATATCTATACCAACATTATATATTATAAATAAAGTGACCAGTAAAATCCCAAAAATTGTTAACAGTTTCTTTTTCATTTTAACTTAGTTTTTTATTGTAGAGAAATTCCTGATAACAATAAGCCCATCTTCATTTACTTTATATTTCCCAGCTTTGATTATTATTTTTTCTCCAGCTTTTTTAGTTTCAGCAATATTATTGTTTAGTATCATATCTTCATCGAAAGATAATAGTCCTTCATTTTTCTGTGATAAGGCAATTAACTCACTGTTTTGAGACAGATCAATTGTTAAGATTCCGCCAACATTCGTAGTCGCATTTTTAGTGAACGGAACTTTTACACAAAAAGCATATGAATAGCTATATTCATGTCCAAAAATGTGACCCTGATGTGTTTCAACCCAACAAACTGACCTGGCACTTATGACGCTTGGTTCAAAAGCAATTTGTCCATCTATAATTTTATATTCCCCTGCCTTCATTGCGTAAGCCTGATCATCACCTAATGTTTTGTTCGGATCATACAAAATTTGATCATTTTCAATTTTAATAGTTTTCAAATTTTTATTAGCGGCATTTTCAGCAAAACTATCCCCCAAGCTCATTACAGCAATACTGCTGTTACTATTTTTATTCGTTACGATGTAATGACATTCTGTATCTGACCAAATTTCCACTCCAATACTCCCAACCCCACAACAAGAAATGGTTGTACAGATCTTTAATCTGATTTTATTATTAGTCGATTGAGAATTTGTGATTGCTAATAAATCTTCGGCATTTGGATTCATATAATTTTGTCCCGATGCAAAACCATTAATAAGTAAAATCAATAACACTCCAAATTTAAACATTTTTTTCATAATTCAAATTGTTTTTTTTACGATAATAAATCGTTTTTTAGTTTTTAATAAATTTTTTACACATTTGTTTTCCGGATAACAGAGACAAAACTATTCATTAGAATTGATATATTATTGTTCAAAAAAGAAAAATTTTCAACCATTTTTGATAAATTTTTTGTCAAAATTTATATCATAATTTATTTATTACTGTTTTATTTTTGCATATTTTTGTTCAATTAGTTTTAAGATATGAAAATTGGAAATAAATTGAGAGGCTTGAGGAGCGAGAAAGGTTTCAGCACAATGGACATCGCAGAAAGGCTGGACGTTTCGGAGTCTACTTACAGAAGATACGAGTCCGACAAAAGCTTTCCTGATATCTTTACTCTGGAAAAAATCGCAAAGGTCTACGACAAAAGTTTTTTGGAATTACTCCCTGAAGAAATTGTAATTAATAACCAACAACAAGGTGGCACTTCTACAAATGCAATTGTTGTTAATCAACTTTCTGAAAAACTTGTAGAGCAATACGAAGCAAGGATAAAAAATCTGGAAGAGCAATTAGCCTATTGGAAAGATAGATCAAAATAATTAAAAAATCCCCGAGCATTCGCCCAGGGATTTCTTATATAGTTCAAAAATCAGGATTTAGGCCCTTCCTCACCTTTCCCTTCTACCCTTACCTTGGTCAGCAATTTCGAAATCGTATAATCATCCTTTTTCACCGTATCCTTGAAAACCTTTTTACCATTGTTGCTCACTTTCGAGATATAGCTGTAGGCGTTTTCAAACAAGATCTTATTGCCCTCTACCAAAGATTTTCGGTTACTCACGATAGCGATCTGCTCCGCATTCCAGGCTTCCAGCTGAGGAAGAATAGGAGGAAAGTACTTCAAAAAATCTTTCGGCATATTGCCAGCGTCTAGTTCTGCCTGATGACTTTCCAGATAAGGCAGCACTTCTCGCAGCTCATACACAGCACCTTCGATATTCCTTGTCGTCAGTTTGCTTCGGATGTTGGATATAGAAGCAGACTCAAGTCCGGCATCCCTCGCATAATCAATCAGAAACAATAGCTTTTGATTGGCTTCATCCGCCAGTCCGTACAACTGTCTGGTCACACTTTTCAGTTCCTCCGTTTTTGCCAGCACAGATGCCGTTTTCCGCACCGCATCAATAGCATTTTGAAATTCGATAACAAAATCGGCATTCATCATTTTGTAATGTTCTGCCAATTCGCTTTGGTCTCTGTTAAAACTTGCAATCAGCGCATCGCCAATCGCAGGATACTCTTCATAGTTTAAATTGTTATTTCCCATTCACTACGTTTTTGAATTAATTTTATTTACAGTTTTATTTTACTCTTCTGATTGTTCACTCAACTCTTCTGATTATCTACTCAAGTCTTCTGACTGCCTACTTAACTTCTCTGATTGTCTTCTTAACTCTTCTGATTGTTTTCTTAATTTCTCTGACTATCTTCTCAAGTCTTCTGACTGTCTACTTAACCCTTCTGATTATCAACCCAACACCTTTTACACTCAAATATATTTATATTTTCAGCCAAAAACAAACATTATTCAAAATTATTTCCACACAAATAACTCATTTAATTTAATTTTTAAACAATAAACAACTATTATAATTAACAAAAACCTATCAACCATAAAATTATGATTGAATTTCAAAAAATGATAAGACATTATTAAAACAAATAATCACAGAAACCCACAATATTTTATCTTTGACACAAACATTCATCAATATGAAGTCACCCTATCAAAAATACTGTCTATTCTTATTTTTATTAATGACATTCTCTTTCACCAATGCCCAAACCATCGAAGAAGAAGTTGCAAAAAAATCCTGCGAGTGCATCCAATCGAAACGATCACCTGAAGGACAGATTACAAGCCCTGAAATAAAAAAATGTGTTTCTAAAAGTGGTGACGAAGTTTTGAGATCCAAAGATCCACAGGAAGTGAAAAGACTCACAAAGAACATGGAGGAAGTTGTAGCGCGATTGAAAACCGTCTATCAATTAGTAGAAAAATGCTTACCTAGAATTGACGCCTAATAAAAATCCCCAAGTTAAAACTCGGGGATTATTTTTTAATTTTTCTTCACGAAAACCTGTTCTATATTTTGGAGTTCGTTTTTATTTAGATGAGACGTTTTCTCAAGTTTTACAAGAAATGCAGCAACCTCTTCCGGACTTGCGGGCGAACCAATATTTTCACCTTTGTCATCAAAAGAATCCGCTAGAACGTTTCCCTTGGAATCCAGCATCAGCCAAAAAGGAAGCCCGGCCGTTTCTCCTTTATATTTGTTCATCAGTTCCTGTCCGCCGGGATTTTCGAGTTTTTTCTTTTCCCCACGTTCCTGAACATCTACATAAGCAGTCACATAACTCTTATCAAAAAGTGGTTTTGTGGTTGGCAGGTTCATATTCTTTTCCATCAGTTTGCACCAGCCGCACCACGAAGCATGGAATATCAAAAGGACATTTTTATTTTCTGTCTTGGCTTGCGCCAAAGCTTTATCCAATACAACATCTGCCTTTGCCTGAGCAAACCCCAATTGCATGGCAAATAACGCCAATACTATAACAATCTTTGAAAATTTCATTATTGATCTATTTAACATCAAACGAATTTATGGATTTTCTTATTAAACAATAAATATCTTGCCCAGAGATCTGGCAGCTTACCCTAATCTCTCTCAAATTTTTCTATTTTAAGCTTTGGAGATAATTCTTTGATATAGAAAGAAGCAACAGCTCTGGAAAAACCGGGTAAAAGTTCGCCATCATTGGACAAAGTTATAATTGTATAACCTTCTTTCGGGAACCTCAAAATATCAGCCAGTCCGGGGCCGCCGCTATGTCCCGCATACAGGACATTGTCTTCTGTACCAGTTACCCAGCCGACTTTGGAGAAATCAGCAGCTTTGCCCGCAATTGTTTCTGTTTTGTAGATATAATTATCAGAAAATGATTTTGGGAATTGTACTTCATTGTCCAGACCTACCGCCCAGTTTGCCATATCATCTACCGAGGCAAAATAACCACCGGCAGGATAGGTATATTGCGGATAGAGATATTTGTAGGCTTGCATTTTACCGTTGAGGTCGTAATAAGTCGTGGCTTTTTCCGGAATAATATCTGTACGCAGGAATTGTCCGTTTACCTTGAATTCCATGTCGAAAGCGCCATCATCCATTTTCAAAGGAATGGAAACTTCATCTTTCAAGATCTGGACAAAAGGCTTGTTATAGATCTTTTCAAAAATATAAGACAAGACCATAAAATCTGATTGTGCATATTGCTGCTTTGATCCAGTTTTGAAAACCAAAGGAAGTTTTTTGACGGCGTCCACAATTTTCTCGGTTGGCAAATACACATCACTCTCATAATAGTCGGCAATACCGCTGGAATGGCTGATCAGATTTTCTATTTTTATGTCACTCCATTCTTTCGGACATTCGGCAATATATTTTGAAACCGGATCCTCCAGGCTGATCCTGTTATTATACATGGTTTTCAAAAGAAGTGTGGACGTCAGAAGTTTCGTACAGGATGCGATTTGAAAATTAGTATGTTGGGTAACTTTATTTTTCCAGTCGAGGTTTGCAAGTCCATAGGTTGTTTTCTTGATGATTTTACCATTTTTTATGACCGCAACTGCCATTCCCGGGATTTTTAAATTCTTCATTTGCTGATTGAAAAATCGATCTACTTTTTGATCAATGTTCTTGTGATCATCTTGCCCAAAATAGAAGACAATGAATAATAAAGTAAAGATAAAAGCGAACGTTTTTTTCATAGGTTACGAATTATTACCATGTTTAAATTTTATAACTATTTTTATAGTTGTTCAAAGCTAAGATTTATTTTTGATTTATCACTATTTTTATAGTTAATTAATTTTAATTAAATATTTATAGTCAAAATTCATTAAAAAAGAAATTAAAAATATGTTTCCAAAAGTGGCAACGAAATTTTGAAATCCAAAGATCCTGAGTTCTATTCTCTTTCTTTGGAAACAACACTGCTGATTATCAATACGTTATTATAAAGCAAAAATTCAAATAAGCTATTAAGAAAAGGTTTTATGTTAAATTTGTGTTATATAAACAATTATTATTTAAAAATATTCAATAATATAAATAATTTAATATAAATTTGCGAAAATTTATAACACAAAAATGATAAAAAAATACAGGATAACACAATCTTTGTTATCTATTCTCCTATTATTTTTTTTTATCAATACTTACAGTCAGATCACGATTGTTGAGGGTACGGTTTTTTATGTAGAAAAAAACACCGTTCTCACTGGAGACATCCAGGTTTCAGCCTCGCAATCTAACAATTCTCAGTCTTATCCAGCACAAGCTTTATCTTCCAAAAGTAAAAAAGATAAAAAGTTTATAGCCTACGGAACAACAAAGCTAAAGCATCAAAAAAAGAAATCAGATTCTAAAAAACTAATCCAAAATACGTCTCCCGCTGATGCGAACAAGGCAATTTTGCTCCAACATCATTGGAAAAATGTTGATAGTTGTTATTTCACCACCTCAGACTCCAGTAAAAGACCGGTAATACTACCTGATCAATATTTGAAATATGACATTTCTTTATTACGTTATATTTTCATTTTTAATTATTTTTATGAAGAAAAACGGAGTTTTTACAAAATCCGATTTCTCTATAACTTACATAACGAAAGTTCCCGTACACGTCCCCCCCCTTTTTTATTATCCTAGAAAATTTACTGTAATTACGATATTTTCTTAATTATAGTCATGAAAACTTTATTTATCGTCAGCTATCCTTTCTAGCGGAAAGGTAAGCTTATATTTATATATCAAATAATGAAAAAATATACTTTATATTCTGCATTTAGTAAAAATGCAGTACAAAAGCTACTGCTTTTACTATTCGCATTTGTTATAATGCCAAGTTGCATTTCACTTTCTGCCCAGCAACAAAACTCATTTGTTCTTGCCGTTCCCGGACAGAATCTTAATTTCCTGAATGCCAATCGTACACTGATCACCAATATGGGTAACAATGGTTTGTCAGCTGGCTCTGTTTGGCGCTATGACAATCTTATCACAACCAACGGTATTACCATTTACGGTGTCCTTACCATTAAAGAGATCAATGGTACCGGTACAACTCTAACAATGTTGGATGATGAAACCGCCGGAACAGGACTTCCGGGGAGATTTCAACCAAGGATAACAACAGCCGCCACTGGGGGAAACATCTTGTTTGAGCTTGAGTTTTATGAGGTTACTACCAATAACAGGGCTTATATTTCGGAATATTACTTTACAGCGGCCGATATAGACGGAAGCGAATTTGTGGAGATAGGTGGTTACTCAACTTATCAGATAGATGCCACCAGTGGACTGACCATTACCCAGCAGCCTACCGGACGTACCAGGTTTGGAGGCATTACAACGGAGCTTGATGGAATAAATTTCGAAAATACTGCAGCCTTTATTGCACAGTACAAATTCCCTTATACCAAAGTTACATTTGCACTAGGTAAAAGTAATGCAGGAACAAGCCGCCAGTTTTCTCTACAGTTCGGAACCGCCGGAGGAACTTTCACCAACCCGACAACCGTGAGAAACCCGGTAAAACTGATGTACATTACCAAAAAGGCTGATACCGACAACTTTGTTGCGGGAACCACAAGAAAATATACCGTTGTCCTGGATAACATTGGAACTACTGCGGAAAATGTCACACTTACCGATCCATTACCGGCAGGATTGACCTATGTCCCTAATACGACCGCTATTTCAGTACCCGCAATAAGTGAAGCGGAAAGCGTAGCGGATAACTTCAACTCTGTTTCTTATGCCCGGAATAACGGAATAGCTTGGTGGAAAAATGAATGGACTGAAATAGGAGAAGCTACAGATCCCGCCGCAGGACAAATCACAATTGCGTCCAACGCTTTGCGTTTTGTAACTTTACCAAACGGAAGAGGTATTGAAAGAACAGTCAATCTTTTAAGAGCAACCAATGCCACGTTGTCATTTGCCTATACACAGAGTGCCACAAACGGAACATTGGATGTTCAGGTATCTGCTAACGGGTCAACCTATGTTTCGATAGGCAGTGTCAGTGGAAATACAAGCGGGACATTCACCGGGACTATCGGGGCTGCCTATTTAACAGCAGATACCCGTATACGTTTAGTTAACTCCAGTGGAGGCACATGGGGTACAAAAACAACGACCGTGGACAATCTGACAGTGCAATATACACTTTCGCTAGCCACACAAAACAAGACCAACGCTGCGTCTGGAGGAACTTTATTAAATGGTGTACCATCAAATGTGATAGTGAGTGGAGACAATATAACATTACTACCTGGTGCAAAAGCGACCATAACCTTTGATGTAAATGTAAACTGTAATGCTCAGGGAACTATTACAAATACTGCAACAGCTGCAGCCCCTGGATTATATGAAGATACTATTTCGGCTTCTCATACCGCCTATGTAGATCCGGTAAATGTAACAGGATCCAGTCGTTGTGATGCAGGTACGGAAATACTTACAGCGAGTGGCGCGCAAGGTAATCAGCAATACCGTTGGTACGCTGCTTCCAGCGGAGGAACTCCTTTGGCAACCGGAGCATCTTTTACGACACCGAGCATATCCAGCACCACGACTTATTATGTATCTTTTTACAACCCCGATACAGGCTGTGAATCCGGACGCACACCTGTAACAGCTGTTGTATCTTCTGCTGGAGCCATAACTGGCACAGGTGTTATTTCTACTACTACAGGCGCCAATGGAACCACAGGTGATACCGGAGCAGTAGCCGCTCCCAATACTGCAGCCAATAATAATGCTTCTGGTACAACCGCTTGGACCAACTTGACCAATATCACGAGCAGTAACAATGCTAATACTTCAGCTACAAATATTGCTGCAAACGGCGGGACTTCACAGTATTTAGAAATTCCTTTCCCTGCTATTTCTATTCCTACAGGATATAGTGCCAATGACATATCGGGAATTGCCATTGGTATAGAAAGAAATGCTAATAATACAAACAGCATACGTGATAATGTCATTCAACTTCTGAAAAACAATATTGCCGTAGGGGACAATAAGGCAAATACAGGAACATTTTGGCCAAACTCTGATGCCTCGGTCATTTATGGAGGAGATACTGATCTTTGGGGAACAACTTGGCAGGCTGCGGATTTTACCAATACAAAACTGCGGATCCAGGTATATAATAATGCGACTGCTACAAGAACTGCAAATATAGATTATGTGTATGTTAGAGTTTATTTTGGTGCTTTTGGAGATGACCAAAGTAGTGTAAGCTTCAAAATTTCAGGGGTTTCAGGTGCCACAGGATATACTTGGACCGTACCAAATGGTGCAACTATCACATCCGGACAGGGATCGAGCTCAATTCTTGTTAACTTTAACAATGCCGGACAAAGTGGAACATACAATGTTTGTGCAACACCTTCAAATACTTGTGGAAACGGAACTCAGGTATGTCGTCAGATTGCGATTACCAACAATGTAAACAATGAGATCTCTGGAACGGTTTACAATGATCAGAACGGCTCAGTCGCCCCACAAAAGGTGGATGGCACGCCTATCTCACAGATTGGAGGACAACAGTTATATGCAATATTAACGCAAAGCGCAACAACAGGTACCCCAGCGGCAAACCGCGCCATCTCTTCCGTCACTGTCGATCCCGATGGGACGTACAAGTTCTCGTATCTTGCTAACACAACGGCAAATTATTATCGTGTTTACATTAAAACAACACCTTACGGTGATGGAATTGCAGTACCTGCAACTTCTGATTTGCCGGCAGGAGCAGTTTTCAACGGAGCAATTGATAATGATTCCACAAATTCTCTGACCGGAGGTAACTCTACTAATGGTTATCTTAATGTAACCGCCGGAAACAACACTAACAATACGAATGTTAATTTTGGTATTGCCGTAAGTAACCCAATTGGCAATCCTGATGTTACCAGCACATTGGAAGACACTGCAAAAACATTCAATATTTTAACAAACGATACGGCTACTTCCGGTACATTAGTTGGCGCCAGTGTAGATTTGGATCCAGTAACTGCCGGAAGGCAAACTACCTACACAACAGTTAATGGAACATGGACTGTTGATAACAGTGGAAACGTAACTTTTACACCTGTACCTGATTATTTTGGTAATGACTCTATTACTTATACAGTAGAAAACTCATTAGGGTACAAATCCAATCCAACCAGTATTACAATCACTGTAGATCCGGTAAATGATGCGCCGTCTTTTACAAAAGGTGCTGATCAGGCAAACCCACAGACTTCTTCAGCTACAACTTACACAGTAGCAGGATGGGCCACAAACATCAGTAAGGGACCTGCCAATGAATCTTTACAATCTGTTAGTTTTATCGTTACCAATGATAATAATACCTTGTTTAGCATTCAGCCTACGATCACGGCACTTGGGCAACTACAGTACACGATAGCCGGGAATGCTTCCGGAACAGCTTTGGTAAGCGTACGTATTCAGGATGATGGAGGCACAGCTAATGGAGGAATTGATACTTCAGCTGTTCAGACGTTTACCATAACTGTAAATTCTACACATTGCTACAAACCAGCAGTGACTGATGCCGGAAATAACATTCCTTCTCAGCATGGCATTACGGCATTATCGAGAGCCGGAACAAATAATGGTAACTGGCCTATGGTCAGACAAAGTGCATGGACTGTTTTAGAATCCAAAGAAAAAGGATTTGTAATTAACAGAGTACCAACCACAGCATCTCTTGCTAATATTACCAATCCTATCATTGGAATGATGGTATACGATGTGGAGGCAAAATGTATTAAAATATATGCAGTAAAATCTGGTGAAACAAATCCCTCTTGGCCTTGTTTTGAAACACAAGCTTGTCCGGATTAATATTATCGGTAGAGGTTTTGGACTGTGTGATCTCTGCAAGCCGGGATTTCCATTATCACAAAACCTGATTCAATGAAGTCAACAACAATCAACCTTCAATGTGCTCACAATGCATTGAAGGTTTAATAGAACAATTAAAATGAGAAATATCAAAAATATTACAGCTATGGTTGCTTTAATTTTATTTTTGCATGCAAAAGCACAGGTAGCCATAGGAAAAGATGAACTTTCTAAAATACAGCCTGCAAATACGGTAACAAATCCGAACATTTCTTTGGAGTTTTACGATAGCGCAGATAATAAAAAGGGAATGGTATTACCTTGGACCTCCACAGTCAACGATCAGCCCGTTGCTTATAATTCCACAACCGGAACTGGCTACAGAGGTATGCAGGGAACAATAGAAAATGGCACATTTATATTCGATCTTTCGGACAAAAATGTAAAATACAGAAAAGATGGTGCATGGTTTAACCTTACTAATGTTACCTACCCCGTTAATGTGATAAGAGCGGATAATTCTACCGTAACACTTTCTGCAAACAACACATTAGATACTTCGCTACAAGACGACAAAATAGAATCCGCTAGTGCTAAAGTAGCAATAGGCACAAATGCAAATAACGATACGACCAATGGAATAATGGTACTTACAGATACGGATCGTGCAATGGTTCTGCCCAAGGTAGCAAGTCCACATCTGAATATCATAAATCCTACACCAGGAATGATGGTCTTTGATACTGTAAAGCAACAATTGGCAGTATTTAATGGAACTGTATGGAGTTTTTGGAAACCATAATGTTCATTATATAATTGGATAAAAGTAAAAGCTTAATCTTTGGGTTAAGCTTTTGTTATTTCATGAATCGACTCTCGACGAGGCCGCTTTTTCTTTCTCCGATTTCAAAAAACATTCGTACAATTTTTATTCTCCTTGTATGATTCCATCGAGCAACTTGTCTATTGGAGTAAAAATCAGTTGATAAATCTCCGTTCTTAAAATAGCGATGCCATTATCATAGTATTAATATATTCGAGATAACATTAAAAAAGCATCCTTCAAAACAATTATGATCAGCTAAAAATAAAAACCGCTATAAACATTAAATTTACAGCGGTTTTATTATTATTTCTAATTGATGTTAATCAATCATTATTTCACTTCTTCAAAGTCTGCATCCTGAACATCTTCTGCCCCGTTTGCATTTCCTTGAGATTGTCCTGCATCAGCACCTTGAGCTTGTTGACCTTGTGCATACATTTCTTCTGAAGCCGCCATCCAGGCCGCATCAAGAGCTTCTGTCTTAGCTTTCACATCATCGCTGTTTTTAGCTTCAAAAGCGGTTTTCAATTCTGTGTGAGCAGTTTCGATTGCGGCTTTTTTGTCTGCAGATAATTTGTCGCCAAATTCTTTCAATTGTTTTTCAGTCTGGAAGATCAATCCGTCTGCTTTATTGAAGATCTCAACTTCTTCTTTCTTCTTAGCATCAGCTGCAGAATTTTCCTGAGCTTCTTTCTTCATTCTTTCGATTTCCTCGTCAGAAAGGCCTGATGAAGCCTGGATTTTGATTGATTGCTCTTTACCTGTCCCTTTATCTTTAGCAGAAACGCTCAAGATCCCGTTTGCATCGATATCGAAAGTTACTTCGATTTGAGGTACTCCTCTTTGTGCTGGTGGAATATCTGTCAAGTCAAATCTACCGATCTCTTTGTTATCGTTGAACATTGGTCTTTCACCCTGTCCCACTCTGATGCTTACAGCTGGCTGGTTATCAGATGCTGTAGAGAACACCTCAGATTTTTTAGTTGGAATAGTCGTGTTTGCTTCAATTAATTTAGTAAAAACAGAACCCATCGTTTCTATACCCAAAGAAAGCGGTGTAACATCCAACAAAAGAACGTCTTTTACATCTCCTGTCAAAACTCCACCTTGGATAGCTGCCCCAATAGCTACAACCTCATCCGGATTAACGCCTTTTGAAGGTTTTTTACCGAAGAATTTTTCTACTTCTTCCTGGATGATCGGGATTCTTGTAGAACCACCTACCAAGATCACTTCGTCAATATCTGAAGTTGATAGACCTGCATCTTTCAATGCTTTAGCAACCGGTTCCATAGAACGTCTTACCAAGTCTGCAGATAATTGCTCAAATTTAGCTTTGGTCAAAGTCTTAACCAAGTGCTTAGGACCTGTAGCTGTAGCTGTGATATAAGGAAGATTGATCTCGGTTTGAGGAGAAGAAGACAACTCGATTTTTGCTTTTTCAGCTGCTTCTTTCAATCTTTGTAATGCGATTGCATCAGATTTCAAGTCAACACCTTCCTCAGCTTTGAATTCGTCTGCCATCCAGTTGATGATCACATCATCAAAGTCATCACCACCTAAATGCGTATCACCGTTTGTAGACAATACTTCGAAAACGCCATCTCCTAGATCAAGGATAGAGATATCGAAAGTCCCACCTCCTAAATCGTAAACTGCAATTTTTTGGTCTTTGTGAGACTTATCCATTCCATAGGCCAAAGCAGCTGCTGTAGGCTCATTGATGATTCTTTCTACTTTAAGGCCTGCAATTTCTCCAGCTTCTTTCGTAGCTTGTCTTTGAGCATCATTGAAGTAAGCCGGAACAGTGATCACCGCTCTTGTTACTTCCTGCCCAAGATAATCTTCAGCAGTTTTCTTCATTTTCTGAAGCGTCATTGCAGAAATTTCCTGTGGTGTATATTCTCTGTCATCGATCTTTACTTTCACGGTATCGTTTGGTCCGGGAACTACTTCGTAAGGAACTCTGGAAATTTCCTGAGCATCTTCTTTGAAGTGTGTCCCGATAAATCTTTTGATAGAATATACCGTTTTCTTTGGATTCGTTACAGCCTGTCTTTTTGCAGGATCACCCACTTTTCTTTCTCCATCTTCTGTAAACGCCACGATAGAAGGTGTTGTTCTTTTACCTTCTGCATTAGGGATAACTACAGCATCCTTACCTTCCATTACTGCAACGCAAGAGTTGGTAGTACCTAAGTCAATTCCGATTATTTTACTCATTTTTATATGTTATTTTTTGTTATTATTAATTATTTACAATCAGCAATTCTCAATATTTGTACCACGCCATAAAAAGTGACAAATTGTCATTAACAAAAAAACTCCGTACGGGACGGAGTTTCATTTAAGTCAAAATAGTTAGTTTAGTGTTTGATAAATTTCATTGACTTGATGAAGTTACCATTATCATAAGTTCTTACATAATAAGTTCCAGCAGGAAGGCCTTTCACATCAATTTTATCAATTTCATTATTGATGTTTGCCTTTTTTACCAATCTTCCATCATTTCCGAAAATTTCAACTTCATTGATTTTAACCAAAGGTGAAGCAATTGAAATATAATTAACCGCTGGATTTGGGAAAAGACTGATCGAGTTCGACTTTTCTACATCATCAACAGCTAAAAGAGAGCAAGCGTTAGAATTCAATAAACTCGCTCTTGGACCTGCCATTGTATTTTGAGCTATAGTTTTCTGGTCGTTAGAGAACATTGCCATTTGTCTGTCATAAACGTAATCCATATAATTCATATACATTGCACCAAGTGTTGTAGAAACACAGGTGTAAATATTTACATTCGTTGGCTTCGTGAAATGAGGGTAATATGTTGCGGGCGTATCCGCACAAAAATCATCCCAACCTGTTTTTCCACAGTTATTTTTATTTGGTGTATCTCCATAATCTTCAACCGAACCCCAAGGATGTTCCAACCCAAAGTAGTGACCAATCTCGTGAGTTGCGGTTCTTCCTAGGTTATATGGATATGTAGCCGTGCCAGTAGTTCCAAATTGTTTATAGCCAATCGCAAGTCCATCATAAGCCGCACCCGCAGAATCTGGCAAATATGCCCAGCCTAGATAGTCTTCTGACATATTCCCAACCCAAATGTTAAGATATTTTGTAGGATCCCAAGCTACCAAACCAGATGATTTGTAATAATTATCATCAAAATTAAAACCTGACGCCACTGATTTTCTTTCGATTCCTGTAGTTGTAGAACCATCAGGTTTTTTTGTTGCCATGCAGAAAACCAATTCCATATCAGCAGCCACGCCTTGGAATCCTGCAGGCACAATTGTACCGAAATCAGAATTCAGTTTACGATAGTCATTATTCAATACAGTCAACTGAGACGCAATCTGAGCATCAGAAATATTCATTGCAGTGCTAGAATATAACACGTGAACAACCACAGGAATTGTGACAAGTCCTGCTTTTTTAGATTTGTAGTCGTTGTTTACCAAGAAATCCTTCAAAGCTTCTCGGTTAGCTTTCGCTTGTGGATTGGCAGCAAAAAACTCTGCCATTTTTTTGTCTGTTCCACAGGTTCTTTGTCCATAGGCACTAAGACAAAAAACACTTACTAATGTAAATAAAATTTTCTTCATATTTTTAAATCTTCAATAAAAGGGAGGCAAATGTATTAAATTTTTTAAAAAAACAAAGCTTTTTTATTAAAAATTTAATACATTATCATTTAATGGCTTCTACAAGGCATTTGTATTCTATTTAAAATTTAATTGACATTTAAGAAACATAAGGAACAGGCAAAACATTGTAGTTTACAATCCCAAATTAATACAATGGATTTTACTAATTTTGAGATTATCAAAAACCCTATAATGGCACAAGAATTTAATCCACGCGACGTCACCTGGCTTGGCTTTAATGCCAGAGTATTGCAGGAAGCAATGGACAAGAGCGTTCCTATACATCTCAGAATCAGATTCCTTGGGATCTTCTCCAATAATCTGGATGAATTTTTCCGTGTCAGAGTTGCAGGACTGAAACGTGCGATGGACTTCAAACAAAAAGTTTTGGCAGAGTCTTTTTATGATGCGCCATCAAAAATATTACAAAAAATAAATAAGCTGGTTATCCACCAACAGGAAGACTTTGACAAAACATGGAAAGATGTTCAGCGTGAGATGGCAAAAGAAAAGGTTTTCATAAAAGACCACGAACATCTTACAAAAGAACAAAAGGAATTCGTTGTGAAATATTTTGATGAGGAGGTAGAATCCAATGTGATCCCGATATTGCTTCACGATAACAAACCAATGCCATACCTGCGTGAGAAAAGTCTTTTCATTGGTATTGCAATGCGCAGAAAAGAATGGCAATACGAGAGCCAATATGCGATCATAGAACTTCCTGTGACTGCAAATGGTAGATTTGTCCTGTTGCCGACTCAAAATCCGGAGCAAAAAGATGTGATGCTTTTGGAAGACGTTATCATCTACAATCTTCCGCACATTTTCTCCTACTTTGGCTATGACGAATTTACGGCACATTGTTTCAAAGTGACAAAAGATGCCGAGTTTGACCTTGACAATGATATCAAAACAACCTTGGCAGACAAAATAGAAAAAGGCGTAAAAAGCCGACGAAAAGGGAAGCCAACCCGCTTTGTCTTTGATAAGGAAATGGATAAAGCTCTGCTGGAATTCCTTATCAAAAAATTAAATCTTACCAAAAAAGACAGTATTATTCCGGGACAGAAGATTCACAACTTCAGGCATTTTATGGATTTTCCCGATGTCTTCAAAGCTTATCAAAAACCTGTTGAAAGAACATCTTTCATCCATCCGGAATTTGCTAATAAACAAAGGGTCACAGATGTCATTATCAAAAAAGATGTTTTATTGACTTTCCCGTACCATTCGTATGATTCAGTGATCGATCTATTGAGAGAATCAGCGATGGACCCAGATGTGAAATCTATCCAGATCACAGCTTATAGATTAGCCTCAAGTTCCAAAATAATAAATGCGCTTATCAATGCTGTACGAAACGGAAAAGAAGTAACCGTCATGTTGGAACTGCGCGCCAGATTTGATGAGGAAAATAACCTTGGATGGAAAGACAGATTGGAACTGGAAGGCGTAAAGGTACTTTTAGGGATACCGAATAAAAAAGTCCACGCCAAACTGTGTGTCATCAAAAAAAGGGTCAACAACAGGACCATGCAATATGGCTTTGTAAGCACAGGAAACTTCAACGAGAAAACTGCCAAGATCTACGGAGACCATTTACTGATGACATCCAACAGGGCAATAATGGCAGATATCAATAAAGTTTTCAATGTTCTGAACAAACCCAAAGCTGACCCAACAGCAGTTCTGAAAACCTGCAAAAGTCTGATGGTCTGCCCTCAGTTCATGAGAGAAAAGATCATTGCTCATATCGATAAAGAAATCGAAGAAGCCAAAGCTGGAAGAAAGGCCGAGATGATAATCAAAGTCAATTCATTGAGCGATAAGACCTTGATCCTTAAACTTTATGAAGCTGCAAATGCCGGTGTCGATACCAAAATGATCGTACGGGGAATTTATTGTGCTGTGAATCAAAAGAATTTCAAGAAAAAAATATACGCCATCAGTATCGTGGACGAATACCTGGAACACGCCAGGGTAATGTATTTCTATAATAAAGGTGCAGAAAACATGTACATCTCATCTGCCGATTGGATGACAAGAAATCTGGACTACAGGATAGAAGCTGCAACTCCAATCCTTCAAAAAAATCTAAAAAAAGAGCTGAAAGAGCTTTTGGAAATTCAACTTCAGGATAATGTTAAAGCCAGAATTCTTGATAAAAATATGAGAAACGAATATGTAGAATCTGATAAGAAAAACGAAAACAGGTCGCAGATAGAAACCTATAATTATCTCAAAAATCAGAAATATTAATAATTTACTTTAATTTTATACTCTAATTCGTCTCAAGAAAAATGATAATTGCCGCTATAGATATAGGCAGTAATGCCGCAAGACTGCTCATCAACGAAGTCAAGGAAATAAAAGGACAAGCAGAATTCACGAAACTGAATCTCCTGAGAATCCCTCTGAGATTAGGCTTTGATGTGTTTAGCAACGGCGAGATTGGCGCAGAGAGAAAGCAGATGGTGATTAACACGATGAAGATTTTCAGTCAACTAATGACAATGTACAAAGTCGAACATTATCGTGCGTGTGCTACCAGTGCGATGCGTGATGCGAAAAACGGACAAGAAATCATCGACATCGTAAAAGAACAGGCCAGTATCGAGATCGAGATCATTACCGGAGACGAAGAAGCCACGTTGATCTATGAAAATCACGTTGCAGAAGGCCTGGACAAAGATTTCGCTTATCTTTACGTGGATGTAGGAGGCGGCTCTACCGAGTTGACATTCTACGAAAATAACAAGATGAAGTACGAACATTCTTTCAACATCGGAACAATCAGATTGTTAAACGGTTTTGTAACTCCAAATATCTGGGAGGAAATGAAAGACGAGATCAAAGAAAAGATCAAGAGCAAGCAGCCGGTTGTTGCAATTGGTTCCGGCGGTAATATCAACAAAATATTCTCACTCAGCAAAACCAAAGACGGTAAACCAATGCCGGTCTCTGTTATCAAAAAATACCTGAAAGAGATGCAAAACCTGTCTGTAGAAGAGAGGATGCATCTTTATCAGTTCCGCGAAGACCGTGCCGACGTTATCGTGCCGGCTCTACAAATTTTCAACAACGTTATGACCTGGGCAGATATCAAACATATCTATGTCCCAAAAATCTCCGTTGCAGACGGATTGGTGAAAAGCATCTACTATAATCTGAAGAAAAGGAAAACAAAATAATCATTTATCAAAATTACCTTACATCAACGTGAATCAAATTCCTAAGTCCTAATTTTGTTTCTATAAAAAATGAAACTATTATGGAATTAGGAATTGGGATGTTCGGAGATGTTTCTCTTGACACGAAAACCGGAAAATATAGAGATGCAAGCGTAAAACTTAACGAAATCCTTGAGCAGGTAAAACTAATGGACCAGGTTGGCCTGGATGTGTTTGCGATGGGCGAACACCACCGTGCAGATTATGCCGTTTCTTCTCCTGAGATCCTTTTGGCTGCTGCTGCAAGTATCACAAATAATATTAAACTGGCAAGCGGCGTAACAGTTCTCAGTTCATCAGAACCGGTGAAAGTTTACGAAGATTTCTCAATGATAGATCTGATCTCAAAAGGACGGGCAGAGATTTTCGTTGGACGAGGAAGCTTCATCGAATCTTTTCCTTTATATGGTTATGATCTGTCAGATTACGATCAGCTTTTTGAGGAGAAATTGGATTTATTATTGAAAATCAACAATGAGGAAAATGTAAGCTGGAGCGGAGTTCTTCGTCGTCCAATGGAAAACCAGACTGTTTATCCAAGAGCTTTTAACAATGGCATCTTACCAATCTGGATCGCTGTTGGTGGAACTCCGGAATCTGTTCTAAGAGCAGCAAAACTGGGATTACCTTTGATTGTTGCGATCATCGGTGGAATGCCAAAACAATTTAGAAACCTCATCGAGTTTTACAAACAGGAATACCTGAAAGCCGGACACGACGAGAGCAAAATGCAGATTGCCATCCATTCCCACACTTTTGTAAGTGATGACAAGAATGCGATTGACCAATATTTCTTCAATTACAAGTCCCAGATGGACAGAATCGGCAGAAGCCGAGGATGGGCACCTTATACCAAAGAACAATATGACGGGGGGAGAAGCAAAGAAGGCGCGCTATTCATTGGAAGTGCAGATGAAGTTGCAGAGAAGATCAACGATGTGAAAGAGCTGTTTGGGCTCACAAGATTCATCGGACATATGGATGTTGGGGACCCGTCTCACGATATAATGATGAAATCCATCGGATTATTCGGAGAAAAAGTGGCGCCGCAAGTCAGATAATCAGATTCTATGACGTTACAATTAACAAAAAAATAAAATTCAAATAACGAATGTCGAAAATATTTTGATAATGTTTTCGGCATTTTTGTTTCAATAAACACCATTCATTTTAATTGAATATTAATTAAAAAACCTTAAATATTTATTAAGATTCAATTAAAACCGCATCCGATATTTATATTCATTTTTGCTCGAATCTAATAAAAAAATAAAGTAAAAATGAAAAACAATTACCTTTTTAAAGGTCTATTGCCTATTGCTGCTATGTTTTACGGCACAACTCAGGCACAAACCCTAGTCCATTACTGGAACTTCAACAACAATGCTAATGTCGCAAGCATTATCACACCGACTTCCACTTTATTGAACGGTTCTATCAACGCCTCATCAACTGGGACTGGAAGTTCAGATACGTTTGTTGACTTTGCAGGAGGAACAGGTCAAAATTTCAACGCAGAAAATCTTAATGCAAGAAATGGCGACGCTTCCGGAACCCACTTGAGATACAATTACCCTATCAATGGAAATATTCAGTTTAATATCCCGACGACTGGCTATAGCAATGTAGTTGTAAAGTTCTCTACAAGAAGGTCTGGTTCAGGCGCTGGAAAACAAAAATGGTCCTACTCGCTGGACGGGACAACTTTTACAACTTACAATTATACCGCTGATAGTGATTCGGAAGGAGCTGTTTTGCCACAAGACGCCAATCCTAAATTAGTCACTCTGGATTTTTCAACTATTACAGGCGCATCCAACAATCCAAACTTTAAATTGAAAGTAGAATTCGTTGCAGGCGCGGGCGGTTCTGTAGGAAATAACAGATTTGATAATTTCACAGTTGACGCAGATAAAATCGGAGGGACCGATACGACCGCACCAACCGTAACTTATTCACCTGTAAACAATACCAACAATGCTTCGATAAGTGTTAATCCTACAATCAAATTCAATGAGAATGTAAGATTGATTGACAATGCTCCGATAACTTCAGCCAATGCTCAGAATCTCGTTGAATTAAAATTGAATAATAATTCAGGAACCACAGTTCCATTCACCACAACATTTGCTGATAATCAAATTACAGTAATTCCGAACTCTGCTTTAATTCCTGATAAGACTTATTATTTCGCTTTGAAACCAAATGTGATAGAGGACGAAAGTGACAATGCTGTAACAGCTTCAACTTCGAGTACATTCACAACAGCAGGGACAACTATTTCACTAGACAAAACTTTGATCAAAGTTGATGAGAATGCTGGAACTTTGGCATTCAAAATCAATGTTACGAACCCTTCTAATGCAACAGTCAATCTGGTGGCGAAACCAGCTTTCGGAACTGCGGACAGCAGTGATCATACATTTACTTCTGAAACTATTAATATCATTCCCGGAACTTCAACTTACACCGTTAACATCCCAATTATTGATGACTCGACACCAGAACAACAGGCGGAATATTTCGTTCTAAGTCTTGAAAATCCTGTTGGTGCTGCTATTTCAGGAGATGCGTCTTCTACAGTTTATATTATCGATAACGATAAACCATCACCTGCTCCTTCCAGCCAAATTACTTTAAATTATATCGGAAGTTTTGACCCTTCCAGTAATGGTAACAGTTCTACGGAAATTGTAGTTCACGACCCGCAAACTCAAAGATTGTTCACGATTAGTTCTTTGACTGATTTTTTTGACATCATCGATTTCTCGAATCCGTTGACACCAACTGTAATCAAAACTGTGGATATGAAACCTTACGGAGGAATCACAAGTATCGCCGTGAAAAACGGATTCCTTGCCGTAGCTTCTCCAAACGGAGCAAATGCCCAAGCTAATGGTTCTGTTGTTTTCTTTGACATTAACGGAAACTTTCTGAAGCAATTAACGGTCGGAGTTTTGCCGGATATGGTCACTTTCACACCGGATGGTAAAAAAGTAATGACCGCAAACGAGGGCGAACCCAATGATGCTTACACCATCGATCCGGAAGGTTCTATCAGTATTATTGATATTTCCGGAGGGATTGCAAACTTAACTCAATCTAATGTCAAGACGCTTTCTTTTGCGGGATACAATGCCCAGGAAGCAGCATTCATCATATCAGGCGGGAGAAAAGTAAAATCTGCGAGTACACTTGCCCAGGATTTGGAACCGGAATATATTGCCATCAGTTCAGATAGTCAAAAAGCTTGGGTTTCTTGCCAGGAAAACAACGGGATCATTGAGGTTGACCTTACAACAGACACGCTTGGAAACATCTGGGGATTAGGTAAAAAGGATATGAGCCTTGCAGGAAATGGCTTCGATGCTTCCGACAACAACGGCGAAGTTCTGATTGCGAACTGGCCAGTGAAAGCTTATTACAATCCGGATGCAATGGCTTCTTTCAGGATTGGAAATACCAACTATCTTGTGACAGCTAATGAAGGTGATGAAAAAGATTTGGGAGGATTCAGCGAGAGAACAACGGTTGGGGCAAACGGTTATGTTCTGAATCCAGCTAATTTCCCGAATGCTTCTATCTTGAAAGCTTCTCATAATTTAGGAAGATTCCGAGTGACGAATGTGAATGGAAACACAGATAGCAACACAGATTTTGAGGAAATCAATGCTTTGGGAGCAAGATCTTTCTCTATCTTCAATGCGGATACAAAAGCTATTGTTTATGATAGTGGCGACCAGTTCGAAAGGTATATTGCCGAGAATCATCCTTTGATCTTCAATGCAGACAACGAAGCGAATGGCGCAAAATCAAGAAGTCGTGCAAAAGGTCCAGAACCAGAAGGTGTAACATTGGGAACGATTGCAGGACAGACTTTCGCTTTCATCACTTTAGAAAGAACCGGCGGCGTAATGGTCTATAACGTAACCGATCCGAACAACGTAACTTTTACAGATTACAAACACTCCAGAATGACATCAGCTTATGGAGGAGATAATGGTCCGGAAGGAGTAACATACATCGCTCCCGAAAACTCTGCAACAGGGAAAGGTTATGTGGTAATCGCCAACGAGATCAGTGGAACTTTGTCAATGTACGAAATAGCGCTATCTCCGGAGTTGGCAACGGGTGATGTGAAAAACGAAAAAGCAACGTTCAACATCTTCCCAAATCCTGTGAGCAAAGGAAATCTTCTTTATTTCAACAGAGCCCAGGGCTACGAATTATACGATATGTCAGGAAAACTATTATCTAAGGAAAACAATGCCTTAACCATCGACACATCCAGACTTTCAACAGGCGTTTATCTTGTAAAAACCTCGGAAGGTTTTATAAAAAGAGTGATTGTAAAATAAGTTTCTCTTTGATAAATGACAAAAAAAGCCTCAGGTTTTCTGAGGCTTTTTTACGTTTCAAAATCTGAAAAAATGACCTCTTGCAAGTCCTATGAACAAGACATTTGCAGAGATAAACGTCCGTGCTTTTCAGGGAAAGTTTTCAATGGTTGATTTTAACTAAAACTATTTTAGTTCAACCTTATTTCCCCGATAAACAAAGGATTGTGAATTTGCAGGAATATAGTTGATTTTAAAATCATTAATTCTTCTAGAAGTCAAATAGGGATTAATGACAAAGTCTAAAATCTTACTTTCATTTTTATTCTCTTTCATCCAAAAGACAACATGGTCCTTATCTTTTACGCTCACGATCTTCTCCCTGTAAAAACTATGAACCAGCATTTCGTCTTTATTATATTGATGAATATTAAACAAAATTCTAATTGCAAAAAATGCGAAAAGACAAAATCCAAACCTCAGCAGACTCTTTGGTTTGATAGTATCTTTGATTAAGAAT
Organism: Epilithonimonas hungarica; assembly: GCF_900102265.1. GTDB lineage: Bacteria > Bacteroidota > Bacteroidia > Flavobacteriales > Weeksellaceae > Epilithonimonas > Epilithonimonas hungarica. The sequence continues at coordinate 218,522 of NZ_FNBH01000005.1, forward strand.
TTCAAGAAATAAATCGATAAAAGAAGAATACTTAATTCTAGAATATTGAGTGGAATATTCTTTGTCATCAAAGATTCGAAACCAGAAAACCAATGAATGATTTTCAGAATATACTCAACAAAAATATCAAACCCTTTATACAAAAACGGAATATGACTCAATCCGAAAGCAATCAAAACCACAATTAACAAAGAAGAAATAATGATCAATTCAGACAACGGAATAATCAAAAAATTCGCAATAATTGAAACAAAGGAAAACTGGTGAAAATAATAAATCGCTAAAGGCAAAGTCGCAATCTGCGCAGCAAAGGTCATTGCAGAGATTTCGTAAAATAATTTTTCCGCTTTGAATTTTGGTTTTCTGAATAGATTCTTGATTGGATTCGTCAGCCACCAGATTCCCAAAACAGCAACGTAACTCAACTGAGATCCAATATCAAACAATTGATTTGAATCTACAATCAAAAGAATAAAAGCCGACAATGCCAAAGAATGCAACAAATCTGATTTTCGCTGCAACAAAACCATAATATAATAACATGAGATCATCAGGCAACTTCGCATCACAGAACTTCCATAATCGATGAAAATAGCAAAAGCCCAAATAAGAAGAATACTCAATACAATGGAAGCTTTTCTAAATTTGACAGGAATAATTTGATTAAAAACTGTTAAAACAATCCAGAAAATAATCACCATATGCGAGCCGGAAATTGCCAAAAGGTGCGTCAATCCAGTTTGATTGAAATCTTTAACCGTTTCTCCATCCATCTCAGTTCTGTCCGACAAAATGATTCCTTTGAGAAATTCCTGAATCTTTGGAGACAATGATGATTGGTTGATTTTGGTCAGGACATCCAATCGCTTTTGCCTGATTTTATCTTCAACAGAAATTGATCTTTTATCGGTTTTCAGAATATCATCCGGGAGGTAAGCTTGAAAATAAACGTCTTGCCTTGCTAAATACTTTTTGTAATCGAACTGGAAATCATTCTTGATTTCTTCCGGTTGGTGGATGTAAACTTCGGCTTTATAATAATGCTTGAAATCTAATGTTTCTAAATCTTTCGGAATACTGAGAACCGTTTTTACCGGAAGATTTTCTTTTTGTTTCAAATCCGATATATCGAGAACATCAACGTAATACTTCCGGTTCTTCTCATTGGAATTGAGTTTTTTATCAAGCTGAAAAACAATCGTTTCTTTTTGTTTTAAAATCGGAAGTTTGGGTTGTTCCGAATTATGAAAATGAACAAAAATCCCAATTGAGAAAAAGAAAAATCCTAAACAGTAATGTTTGATGTGTTGAAAAAATTTATTCTTAACTAATATAGAAAACAGAGAAGCAGTTGAAATTATAAGAAGTTGAAAGATGAGCGCCTGACTCATAATCAGGTGCTCTTGAAAAAGAATTCCTGCAATAAAGCATAGCAGCAATATCAGTAATGGCTGTTTTTTCATTGAAGTTCATTTGTGTTTTTGTGTGTTTTGAGTCTTCGAGAACCTCAGACTGACAACGTCAAATTTTAATAATGAGATGAGAGTTGTCACACTGAGCCAAGTCGAAGTGTCCTAGAATAAAGATAAGAAATAAAATATAAAGTTTGTCATTCCGTAGGAATCTCTGTGAGAATTGATGTGCCTGAACTTTATAATTTCTAAACTTTCAAAATATCATCAATGATTTTAAGATGATGATTAGTATGAAGGCTTAAAAACTTAAGTGTAGTTTTTTTATTCAGGTCGCCAAGGAAGGGATGCGTGATATAAGATCTCGAAGGCAGGTTTTTCACTGCTTCTAATCTATCTTTAGCCAGATTCAAAAGTTTTTCGGCGCTTTCTTTGGTTGGCGTTTCCAGTGGAACAAATTGTTTTGGAGATTTAATTTTCCCTCTCGGAATCATTCCAAAATTGAGAAACACAAACTTCTTGATACTGAATTTCGGTTTATAGTTGTCCGGATTCGTCATAGTCAAACCTTTCAGACTTCCATTGATGATCAAAAGCGAATGTTCGAGATGCCAGCCGACAGAAGTTTTAGAAATTTCTAATTTCTCTTTATTGATTTCTGGTAAAAGCAATTCTATTTTTTGTAATAACTTTTCTAATTCCATTATTTAGGATTTACAATGAGTTCCGCAGCATTTTGACTTGCTCCGCTTCCACCAAGTTTTGTTCTCAGAACTTCATAATTATTCAGAACCTCATCTCTTTTTTTTGTATTGAGAATCTTATCAAGCTCCTCAACGAGGTTTTTAGTATTCAGATCATTTTGGATGAGTTCTGTTACGACCTCTTTGTCCATGATCAGATTGACCAAAGAAATATATTTGATATTCTTGATCAATCGTTTCCCGATTTCGTAAGAGATTCGGCTTCCTTTGTAGCAGACCACTTCCGGAATATTGAGTAACGCGGTTTCCAAAGTTGCTGTTCCCGAAGTTACCAAAGCAGCTTGGGAACATCTTAGCAAATCATAAGTTCTGTTGGAGACAAAATGAACATCTTCATCTACAAACTGCTCATAAAAATGTTTGTCAAGGCTTGGCGCACCAGCAATCACGAACTGATAATCTGGAAAATCATTTCTCACAGAAAGCATGGTTTCCAGCATTTTGGAAACCTCCTGTTTTCTGGAACCTGGCAAGAGCGCAATAATTTCCTTATTATTCAGATGATTTTCTTTTTTGAATTTGTGAATATCAATCGGTGGTAAACCTTCAATCGCATCAAGAAGCGGATGTCCTACAAAATGCGCCTCGACCTGATGTTTCTTGTAAAAATCTTTTTCGAAAGGAAGAATCACAAGCATCTCATCAACGTATTTTTTGATCGTTTCAACACGACCTTCTTTCCAGGCCCAAAGCTGAGGCGAAATATAATAAACAACCCTGATTCCCAATTCTTTGGCAAACTTCGCAATCCTCAAGTTGAATCCCGGATAATCCACCAGGATCAAAACATCAGGCTTATTTTCCAGGATATCTTTTTTGCAGAACCTGATATTGTTGAGAATGGTCCTCAGATTCTGAACAACTTCCAAAAATCCCATAAAGGCCAAATCCCGATAATGTTTGACCAAAGTTCCGCCCTGCTTCTGCATCAGATCGCCTCCCCAAAAACGAAATTCTGCGCTTTGGTCTTTTTGTTTGATGGCTTTCATTAAGTTGGAAGCGTGCAAATCACCGGAAGCTTCGCCTGCTATGATATAATATTTCAAGGTTTCTGGGTTTTAGATTTTGAAAGTCTTTTCGATAGATAGATCTAAAGAAGTTTTCCGTTCAAAATGGTTAACTTTGAACAAAATTAAAGCTTTTTAAGCGATCAGGATTGAGAAAGTTCTCATCTGGGAAAATTTTGTTTTACAGACCAGTGCCTAGCCCCGATTGCAATGGAAATCCTTTTGCTTTTCTTTCACATAAGGAAAAGCAAAAGATTGTAATGGAAAGCGGGATTAAGCTCCAAAAAAATTATTAAAATTACAAAATGGAAGATATCGTAAATAAAGTTGCGAACAGCGGGTTGGTGAATTTTGATATTTCTGACCTTGTTCCGAAAGGGAAACGTTTGGGAATCGACATCAAGGATTTTCTTTGGGAAGGAATGATCCTGAAGGAAAAAGACTTCCGTGAAAAGATCAAAAATATTGATGAGGAAATTTATAAAGATGCCTATGTTTACATCTATTGTTCCGAGGATGTGATCATCCCGTTATGGGCGTATTTTCTGATCACTTCCAAAATTACGGATGCTGCAAAGAAAATTGTGTTCGGAAACAGAGAAGATCTGGAAGTTCTGTTGATGCATAACGCCATCCAGACCTATGATTTTTCTGAGCTGCGAGACAAACGTGTCTTGGTAAAAGGCTGCAGCGACGAGTTTATCCCAAACAATGCTTACGTTGAACTGGTGGAACAACTGAAACCACTTGTGAAGTCCCTGATGTTTGGGGAAGCGTGCAGTAATGTTCCGATCTTTAAAAATTAAAATTTTTTCTGCAGAAATTGCCAAATGTTTTTATCTTTGATTTACAAATTAAAAACATAAATTATGAGTCTATTAGACCTTATCACCGGCAGCGCTGGAAATCAAGTCGCTGAACAAGCTGAAAACAAGTTCGGGATCAGCAAAAATCAAATCATTGCTCTTCTTGTTGTAGCTGCACCTTTGGTCATCAGTTACCTGAAAAAGAAATCAGAAAATGCTGAAGAAGCCGACAAACTGAATGCCGCTCTAGACAGAGACCACGACGGAAGCATCTTGAACAATCCTTCTCAGGCACTTGACAGAGAACAAGAAGGGGATTCTATCCTGAGTCACATCTTTGGTGGGGAAAAAGCCAATGTGGAAAATCAACTGGCTCAGAATACTGGGATATCTATGGACAAGATCGGTCCGGTTTTGGCAACTTTGGCTCCTGTTATTATGGGTTACATCGGCCAGCAGAAGCAAGCAAGCAACGTGACCTCAGGTGGTGGACTTGGAGATTTGTTAGGCGGGATCCTTGGTAGTTCCTCTCAGCAGGCTCAGGCATCCAACGACCCATTGAGCAATATTCTTGGAAGTGTTCTTGGTGGTGCGTCCCAATCCTCTGGCGGAGGTTTAGGTGATATCTTAGGAAGCGTTCTTGGTGGCGGCAATCAGCAACAATCCCAACAAGGCGGACTTGGCGGATTGCTGGGAAGCATCTTTGGAAAATAATTTTTATAAATATAAAAGCCGTCTCATTTAAAAACGAGACGGCTTTTTTTATTCTTCAGCAGATTTCTTTACCTTTTCAGCTTTCGGTTTAGCTACTTTTGGCTTTGGTTCAGCTTTCGCTTTTACCGGCTTTTCTACAATTACAACAGCTTTCGCAGCTTTTCTTGGTCTTGTTTTTCCGTAGCTTCCTCGTACTCTTTTTCCTTTGGTAGATTTTTGGTCACCTTTTCCCATAAGATTATATTTTATTGATTTGCACGAAGTTAGGAAAATTTCTATAGCAATATAGCTTTTTGGGGCAAAAACTTCATTCTTTGAAGTCAAGAACTCCATCTTTGGCGTTTGGAAACTTATTTAAATTGTAATTTTAGCTTTCGTACAGTCATGATATTTATTGGTAATATTTACTTACAGCAATAAGAAATTCCGAATTCCTTTCCTACATAGGTCACTTATTACCCCAAAGATTTGAACTACAATATATTGATTTTCAATACTCAAAACTGATTTTTTCTTTTTAATATTTTCAATTGTAATCTGTCTGGAATTAGCAAGTAGGAATATGTACTATTTTTGCATAAAATAAAACAAAACAAATGATGATTAATTTATTGAGGAGAAGATTCTTCTTTTCCTTTTTTCTGATGTTTTCTGTTCTCGCTTTTTCGCAGACAAATAATAAATTAACTCTTGAAAATGCAGAAAAGCTCAGACTGGAAGCTGATAAAATTCTTTATGAGAACCCGGATGAGGCATTAAAGATTGCCAATAAAGTTTACAATCTGACCAAAAATACCCACTCGATCACTTTTGCTCATAACGCCGGCTTAATTTCTGAAATTTACTCAATAAAAGGAGAACACAAAAAGTCTATCCAATATGCTGAAGAAGCTCAGGGCGTTTATAAAAAATTGGGTAAGGTCAATTACGAAATCGATATGATTAATGCTATTGGTAATGAATATGCATATTTGGGATTGTTTGACGATGGTTTAAATGAAAATTGGAAAGCCATACAAACCGCCAAATCTAATTTTAAAAAAGATCATAGCGAAGATAACACAAAAATCCTTGCGCAATCATACACCAGACGTGCTACGATTTTCGACCAGCAACACACTCAGTTTGATTCTATCTTAGAAAATCAAAGATTAGCATACAATATAGGAGCAAAGTTAAAATCTGAAAAGAATAATATGTACAAGGTAATGTTTGCTAATAATCTTGCAAATACATTGTTAAAGAAAAAGAAGAAAAACGAAAAAGATTTAAATGAAATTTTATCTGTATTGAATGTTGCCAGGAATCTTGATAAAAAAAATCTCAATTCAAAAGCGAAAGCATATATTTCATTCAATTTTGGCAATTATTTTTATTCAAAAGAAGAGGATGAAAAAGCAGAACAAGAATATCTTTCGGCATTACAGTCTGCCAAAAAAATGGACGATTTATATCTCCAAAAAGATTGTCATAACTTACTAGTAGCGGTTTATTCAGATTTAAAGGAACCTACTAAAGAATTAGAACACAGAAAAGCTTATGATGAACTAATCCAAAAAATTGATGAACTCGAGAAAAGAGATACCAACGCCCAAGTTTCAAAAATCAATAAAGAACAGCAGAAATCATTTTTTAAAACCAAAAGAAATTTAGTTATCATTATATCAGCAATCGTTTTATTGCTCATTATTTCTATCGGATTTGGAATTAGAAACCACAGAAAATCCAAAAAAGAATTTGCCAATTACCAAAAAATAATAGAGAAGCTGCAAAACCAGGAATCGCTGATTCCTGCACCTGTAATTTCCAATTCCGCTGCTGAGAAAACAACATTTTCCGTCTCTTCTGATAAAGAAGTCGAGATCTTGAAAAAACTGGAGAAGTTTGAAAGATCGGAAGGCTTCAAAAACAAAAACCTGTCTCTTTCTTCTATGGCAGAATCCCTCGGCACCAATACCGCCTATCTTTCCACGGTCATCAACAGCAATAAAAATAAAAATTTCAACAATTATATCAATGAACTGAGGATCAATTACATCATTCACAAACTTAAAAATGACCCTCAATATTTGAAATATAAGATCAGTCATTTGGCAGAAGAATGTGGTTTCTCTTCGCACAATACTTTTACAATTGCGTTCTCAAATCTTGCGGGAGTTTCACCTTCCAATTTCGTAAAGTTTCTGACAAAAGAAAGACAGATTCCGGAGAATCAATAATATTGGCCTTGTCAAGGTTTTTTGTTGGAATTGCTCAATAATCCGGCTCTCTTCAAAATCATCAAAACTAATTCACAACTGTTTTATTATCAGATATTTAACTCCATTTATGCATTCCTGTAATTATTAATTTCGAGACTATCTTCCTCTTTCTTTATCATTTTGAATTCTACTTTTGTACTTTCTAAAAACACAATAAGAATTTTTATAAAATGAAAAATGTAAACATTATGATGAAAAAAGGATTTTTTGTGACAGCGGTCGTTGCCGCCAATTTTATTTTCGGACAGGTTGGGATCAATAATGAAGACCCAAAAGCAACTTTGGATGTCACCGCAAAAACAACAGATGGTACAAAACCCGAAGGCTTCATCGCCCCAAGATTGTCGGGAGAGGAAATCAAAGGAAAAGACGCAAAGTATCTCGCAGAACAAAAGGGAACCATCATCTATGCAACCAGCGCAAGCTCGGATGCAGGTGTGAGCGGAGCCAAAACCATCAACATTGCGGCAGAAGGCTACTATTACTTTGATGGCAGCATCTGGCAAAAATTCAACAGCGGAACTGCCGTTGCTTCCGGAACAGAACCTTGGTATAATGTAGCTACTAACACCGGAGCAACTGCCAATACTCAGGATATTTATCAAATGGGAAAAGTGGGAGTAGGTACCAATACTCCCGGCGCAACCTTAGATATTGTTTCGGCAGGAAGTGATAATACGACCAAAGCATTGAAAATCAACAACTCGGCGGCAACGCCACAAGAAATGGTAACGGTTCTGAATAACGGAAATGTAGGATTGGGACGCGTAAACCCTACCGACCATCTGCACCTCGGCTACGGAAATGCGAGGATAGAATATGACCCTGCTTTGGTAGACAACGGCATCAAACTGAGCGGAACCGGCGGATTGTATCACCGCTTGCCTTCACATCTTGGTATCACGGGTACCACCAATAGATACGTGAGTGTGAATAGCAATTCTCTTGGCGTTGCCTTGGAAACAGACAATTCTGACCCTACCAAAAACGGACTTTTGATCTTACGTACCGGTACAGGCAATGTCGGGATTAATGAGCCAAACCCTACAACCACGCTCCACGTGAAAGCCAAAGATGGCGTTGGAACAGGTTTCCGTTTGGTAGATGGTTCGCAAGGAACAAACAAAATTTTGACATCTGACATAGATGGAAATGCTTCTTGGAAAGATGCAACAGCTTCTATAATTATCAATTCTACTCCGGGAGTAACTACGAATTTAAACCTTACTGATGATGCAGGTGGTAACGGTACAAATATGACCTATACAGGAGCCTCTGCTGTAGTAACTGTTCCGGGGTATTACTTTATTACCACCAAGTATATTGGAGACAAAGCTCCTTTTGGATGTAGCACTATCTTAGCACTCAATCTAAATAAAAACAGTTCTACTGTTTTTAACCGATCTACTGCCGCTTTTCCTACTCAAGATATACATACGGTTCCTGGAAATGGTCGTTTTGACTATTTTTTCACAACGCAAATTGCGTATTTAGATGCAGCTACTTATTATATGTTTGCTCGGACTCAAGGCACCGCACCTACTTGTACATCATACAGTGTTCGTGCTGGTATCGACAATAATAGCTTTACCCTGACATTGCTAAAATAGTATTCTCTCAGCTTTTCCTATAAAGTTGTTAAACCATCAAGGTTTTAGAAACCTTGATGGTTTGAAATGACTGATGGAACCTTGCTGAGGCATCTAAAGCAGCTTATGATAATTAGTGTTAAATCAACTCTAAGAATCAATAGGAATGGGCTTTAGCCCGCCGTTTTCAAAAAGAATGATGAAGAGTCGGCTTTAGCCAAAACTTATTGTCGATTTTGGCTAAAGCCTTTTTGATTCTGCAAAACCTTTCATCGGGCTAAAGCCCGACGCAATTGATTTTTGAACCTACAGAATAATCAATAAATCCTCATTTTTGACGTTCCGAAGTGCAACGATGAGGTTGTACAACCCCAAATTTGGGGTTCAGGACGCCAAAAATGGGGTCTAAGACCTAAAAAATGGGGTTCGAGACCCCAAAAATGAGGTTAGGTAACCCCAAACTTGAGGTTCAGAACGTGAAAAATGAGGTCTAAGACCTAAAAAATGGACTTCGGAACGTAAAAGTAATGCCTTAATTTTTCATTGGGTTGTAAACCGTACAATCATAAAACAATAATCATAAGTTTAAAATCTCTACTTAATACAGATGAGAAAAAAAGACGCACAAAGCTATCACGTTATGGGTATGACCAAAAAAGAAGTGCAGGAAGAGCTAGGAAACGGCTTTAATTTCTATCCGGCAGATGTCTGGCATTATGAACTAAGCAAAACCTGGTGGGGCATCAGAACTGTTCTGTTTCTAGAATTTGAAAACGACAGGGTAAATTCAAAATACATTAGAAGAATAGTTGGGAAAATTAATACCGATAAACACAAATGATGAAAAAATGCCACCTAAAACAGGTGGCGTTTTTTTTACAAACTATATCATGATCAGCCTTGTCAAGGTTTTCCATTATCTATCTTTAGTTAACAATGCCCAAAATCCTGCTTTATAAAAGAAATCTACATTGGCAATTGCTGATATGAGAATTCTGCCAGAATCAAACGAGGTTAATCCGAATATTTTTCTCAAGGTCAGATGCGTACAAATCATTATCTTTGCACTCGAAAATTCAAGGTTTAAAGTTCAGGAATTCAAAGTCAACATACGAAATCTTAAACCTTGAACCTCTAAACTTTAAACTAAATTTTATGTTCCGTACACACACAAACGGCGAACTGACGCTGAAAAATCTGAATGAAAAAGTAACACTTTCCGGTTGGGTTCAAACCATCCGTGACAAAGGTTTTATGATTTGGATAGATTTGCGAGACCGTTACGGAATTACCCAATTGGTTTTAGACGAAGAAAGAAGTTCAAAAGAACTTTTGGAATCGGCTAAGAAATTAGGTCGTGAGTTTGTGATCAAAGTAGAAGGAACCGTCATCGAACGTACTTCCAAAAACCCGAAAATCCCAACAGGCGACATCGAGATCTTGGTTGAAAATCTTACTATTTTAAATGAATCTCAATTACCACCTTTCACCATCGAAGACGAAACCGACGGTGGCGAAGAATTGAGAATGAAATACAGATACCTCGATATCAGAAGAAATCCTGTGAAAGATAAACTGATCTTCCGTCACAAAATGGCGCAGAAAGTGAGAAATTATCTTTCAGAAGAAGGCTTCATCGAGGTTGAAACGCCGGTTTTGATCAAATCAACTCCGGAAGGTGCGAGAGATTTCGTGGTTCCAAGCAGAATGAATCCGGGACAATTTTACGCGCTTCCACAATCACCACAAACCTTCAAACAATTGTTGATGGTTGGCGGAATGGACCGATATTTCCAGATCGTGAAATGTTTCCGTGATGAGGATCTGCGAGCCGACAGGCAACCGGAATTCACGCAGATCGATTGCGAAATGGCGTTTGTAGAGCAGGAAGACATCATGAATGTTTTTGAAGGAATGACCAAAACGTTATTGAAAGACATTACAGGAAGAGACTTTGAAGATTTCCCAAGAATGACCTTTGCAGATGCCATGCAAAAATACGGAAACGACAAACCGGATATCCGTTTCGGAATGGAGTTCGTGGAGCTGAATGAATTGGTGAAAGGAAAAGATTTTAAAATATTTGATGATGCTGAATTGGTTGTTGGGATCAATGTTGAAGGAATTGCAGATTATACCAGAAAACAAATCGATGAATTAATTGATTGGGTAAAGCGTCCACAGATCGGAGCTACCGGAATGGTTTGGATCAAATTCCAAAACGATGGCGTTGTAACTTCATCTGTGAACAAATTCTATTCTGAAGAAGACTTGAAGAAAATTACAGAAGAATTTGGCGCAAAAGCAGGAGATTTAATTTTTGTAATGTCCGGAAATGCAGACAAAGTTAGAACACAGCTTTCAGCCTTGAGAATGGAATTAGGAAATCGTCTCGGATTGAGAAAAGGAAATGAGTTTGCACCACTTTGGGTTGTAGATTTCCCTTTGTTGGAATTTGATGAAGAATCCGGAAGATACCACGCAATGCACCACCCTTTCACTTCTCCGAAAACCGAAGACTTTAGTTTGTTGGAAACCGACCCAGGAAAAGCAAGAGCCAATGCTTACGATTTGGTTCTGAACGGAAATGAGATTGGTGGAGGTTCTATCAGAATTTTCGATAAAGATCTGCAATCAAGAATGTTTGACCTTTTAGGATTCTCAAAAGAAGAAGCAGAAGCACAATTCGGATTCCTGATGAACGCTTTCAAATACGGAGCACCTCCTCATGGAGGATTAGCATTCGGATTTGACCGATTGGTCGCAATCTTGGACGGAAACGAGGTCATCAGAGATTATATCGCATTCCCGAAAAACAACTCCGGTAGAGATGTGATGATAGATGCACCAGCTCCGATTCATCAGGAACAACTCACTGAACTGGAACTGAAATTGGATCTAAAAGCATAAATTAGAAGCGGGGAAATTTTTCTCCGCTTTTTTTATTTACTAAGGCAACTTTGCTACCAAAAACTCCGGAGATAATTTTAAAATCCAATAGATGATTTTCCATTTCCAGTTGGGAATAATTTCAAATGAGGTTCCAGCATTAATAATAAATTTAGCAACATAGTCAGGCTCCATAATCAGGTTTTTGTTAAGTTCCAGTCCAGCATTGATTTTTGTATTAATGTAACCAATCACTAAAACATTCACTATAACTTTTCTTGAATTTAATTCTTGTCGAAGTCCTGCTAGATATTGTGTAAAAGCAGATTTTGTACTTCCGTAAACGAAATTACTTTTACGTCCACGAACACCCGATAATGATGACAAACCAATAATTCTTTCCAGATTTTTGTTCGAGATATCTGATGCAATAATATTCAGAATAGAAACGGCACCGATATAATTGGTCTTCATCATTTCAAAAGTTCCATCGAAGTTTTTTAAAGCTTCCTGATTTTCAATCAAAAAACCCGCTGCATAAACAACAATATTAGGTTTTATAGATAATTCATCGTAAAAATATTGATGAGAGGAAAAGTCTGTGGCATCAAAATATTTAATCTCAAATTTGGATTTGTTCAGATGATTTTCATCAGCAAAATTTTCCAGGGATTTTAGATTTCTGGAAGCTGCAATCACGTAATAGCCTTTATTAATGTAAAGTTTGATGGCTTGTTTTGCAACATCCGAATTAGCTCCTAGAATCAGAACAGTTTTACGAGTATTCATTTTGCAAAGATAGATTTTCAGATAATAGACAGATAGATAATAGACTGGCAATTTATTCAAAAAATAAGTTTTTAATCAGTAAATTTGTAACAGTAGTCTCGGATTAAAAAAACTATCATCTATCCGTCTATTATCTAATTTCTTATTTATGTTTAATGTTTTAGGAAACTTTTTGACGCTTTCTTCCTTTGGCGAAAGTCACGGAGAAGCTTACGGCGGAATTATTACCAATTTTCCCGCTGGTCTGGAAATCGATATAGAGAAAGTTCAACTTGAGCTTGACCGCAGAAAACCTGGACAATCTGCTATTGTTACACAAAGAAAAGAAGGCGATAAAGTTCGATTTTTGTCAGGAATTTTTGATGGAAAATCTACGGGAACACCTATCGGATTCATTGTAGAAAATGAAAACCAACGTTCCAAAGATTACGACCATATCGCACAAGCCTATCGCCCAAGTCACGCTGATTATACTTATGACCAAAAATTCGGAATCCGGGATTACCGTGGTGGTGGAAAATCTTCTGCCCGTGAAACTCTTAATTGGGTCGTTGCTGGCGCTTTGGCAAAACAACTTCTTCCTGAAATTGAAATCAATGCTTATGTTTCTTCGGTTGGCGAGATTTTCTGTGAGAAACCTTACCAGGCTTTGGATTTTTCTAAAACCGAAAGCAATATCGTTCGTTGTCCGGATGAGGAAACGGCCGATAAAATGATTGAAAGAATCAAAGAAATCAAAAAAGAAGGCAACACGATTGGCGGAACGGTAACTTGTGTTATCAAGAATGTTCCAACCGGATTAGGCGAACCGATTTTCAACAAACTACACGCAGAGTTAGGAAAAGCAATGTTGAATATCAATGCCTGCAAAGGTTTTGAATATGGTAGCGGATTCTGTGGCGCTAAAATGACAGGAAAGGAACACAACGATCTTTTCAATCAAGACGGATCCACGAAATCCAATCTTTCCGGCGGCATCCAAGGTGGAATCTCCAATGGAATGGATATCTATTTCCGTGCAGCTTTCAAACCGGTTGCTACGATTCTCCGTCCACAGGAAAGTATCAACAAAGACGGCGAGTCTGTAACTGTGGAAGGTAAGGGAAGACATGACCCTTGCGTAGTTCCAAGAGCTGTTCCGATTGTGGAAGGCCTTGCTGCATTTGTTTTGGCAGATATGTATTTAATCAATAAAACCAGAAAAATATAATGGACATCAAACAATATTGGGACAACGCAGTTTCTTATACAGAATATCTTCGTGATGCAGGAGAAAGATTAGGAAATCCAAAAAATACTCAGGAGGCTGATTATGCAGAGTATTACAGATTAGGAATCCAAAGGATGAACAGAATGTGGGACAAATATCTTCCGAATTCTGAACAGGTCGAAACTTTTGCAAAGAAAAACTTCAATGGGAAAATCTTGATCATTTCCGAAGCTTGGTGTGGCGACGCAAGTCAGGTGATCCCTGTTGTTGTGAAGTTTTTTGAACAATTTGAAATTAGAATTTCTTATCGTGACCAAGAACCAAGTTTGATTGACAGTTATTTGACAAACGGCGGAAAATCTATTCCAATTGTGATTTTTCTGGATGAAAACTTCAATGAAATTGCACATTGGGGACCAAGGCCAAAGCATGGAACCGAACTTTTGGAAAAACATAAAGCAAACCCGGCGGAATTCTCAAGAGACCAATTTTATGTGGAATTACAGACTTATTATGCTAAAAACAGAGGCTTTGATACGATTGGGGAACTTCTGGAGTTGTTGTAAATTTCAATTTGTAGATATTTGATATGAATTTTCTGAGAAAAAATATGATCTACATTATCATCATTGTTGTTTTATCGGCTTTTGCGCTCATAAAACCGCTTCGTGATTTTGTATCGGAACAAATGGCCATGAGCCCAACTGTGGCGAAAATCAATAATGAAACGATGCTTTCTGATGAGGTTTTAGACATCGATCTGAAGGGAATCAATACAAGCAGTACGAATCTGAAAAACCTTCGTGGAAAAGTTCTTTTCCTTAATTTTTGGGGAACCTGGTGTCCACCTTGCAGAACCGAATGGCCAACGATTCAGAAATTGTATGATCTAAAAAAAGACAAGCTTGAATTTGCACTGATCGCAATGCAGGACCAGGAGGAAGATGTTAAAAAATTCCTGAAAGAGAATAATTATACGGTGCCAGTTTATATTGCGGAAAGTCCGCTTGACCCGAAAATTTTGCCTGTTGCTTTTCCTACAACTTATTTGATAGGAAAAGATGGAAGGATTTTTAAAAAGGAAGATAGTTCCATGGATTGGAGCAAGGATTCGGTTTTGGAATTTGTGGATAATGTGACGAAATGATGATTTAATAATTTTATGATAAAACAAAAAGCCTGTATCATTGATGCAGGCTTTTTATATTTAATAAAAATTTAAATTATTTCTTTTTTTCTACTCCAAAAGTTTCCGGGAATCTTGCGATCGTGAAATCTCTAGAGATTGCAGCTTTTTCGAATTTAAGCTTCCCGCTCAATGTTTCTAAAACCACACCATCTTCATTAATAGAAAAAATCGTCCCGTGCATTCCGGAAGTAGTCACCACTTTCGCACCCGGCTTAAGTGCTTCCTGGAAAGATTTCTCCTGCTTCTGCTTTCTCATTTGCGGACGTATCATCAGAAAATAAAATCCAACGAACATCAATCCTATCATTAGCAACGTTGGTGTCATCGACTGTGCTGGTGCCGCAGCCTGTAAAAATATTGTAAGCATAATCTTATGGTAAAATGTTAGCTGAGAATGTTAAACGAACTGGTGCTTTTTCTACATTCACAAAAACATCAGCCACTTTATTAACCGCTCCGTCGAAGTTCGTAGAATCAAAATGTAAAGTGATCTTTCCTTTCTTTCCTGGCAAAATTGGTTCTTTTGTAAAATCAGGAACTGTACATCCGCAACCTGGTTTCACGTTAGAAATAATCAATGGATTGGTACCCGTATTGGTCACTTCGTAGATATGCTCTACTTTTTCTCCTTTTTTGATGTCTCCAAAGTTATGGTCAGTCTCGCTGAACGCGATAGTTGTCAACGGTTTGCTTTGCGCTTCTTTTACCAATGCTGCATCGTCCGGATTAGCAGACTCTTGGGAAAGAGCGTCCACAACAGTACTTGCTTGTGCTGAATCGGGGCTTTTTACAGAAGATGTTTCTTCTTTTTTGTTACAAGAAAAAGCAAGTGTGCAAAGTGCAGCTACTGCTAATATTTTGATTGATTTCATATTAAAAATATTTTATATTCGATTAATATCCTTTGTGTATTTGTCTAAAATCCCATTGATGAAAATATTGGATTTATCCGTTCCATAGACTTTGGAAACATCAATATATTCATTGATAATAATTCTGGAAGCTGTTAATGGAAAGTTGTCCAATTCTGTAATGGCCGCGACAAGAATAATTCTATCAATAAGAGAAATTCTTTCCAAGTCCCAGTTCAACAACTTCGCTTCCAATTTCTTCTCTGTATCCTCCCAATTGTTAAGAGACCTTCTTAATAGTTTTCTTGCAAATTCTTCATCTTCACCATCTTTCAACATTTTTATCAGCGTGTGAGAAGATTCTGATTCTTTCATAAAGCCAATGGTTTTCTGTATCATAGAATTAGCTATATGAAAATCATCTGCCCAAGACATTTCTTTTTCTTCGAATCTCTCGTGTAGATCTGTATTCTCAGCAACGTATCTTAAGAATAATTTACCAATGAATTTTTGGTCATCTTCGAAGGATATCTCATTATCAGCCATATAGTCCTGATAACGTTTCCCGGCTTTGATTCTTTGAAAAGTTTTTACAAGTAGCTCATCATTGGGATCCCAGATCAGTTCTTTATGTTTTTCAGAGAAACTTCTTCTTTCCTCGTTATCTTCTAACTGGAGTAAAATCTGGTTTCTGATCAACTTTTGATTTGGGTCTATATCTTGTTGAGTTTTAAGGTATTTGTTCTTTCCTATCTCAATTTGATCTTCTGCTAAACGCTTCAATCCAACCAGAAAATTAAGCTCATAGATGTAAAGATGGTAGATTTTGTTGATTTCTGAGAACATATTTTTCTCAAGGACATCAAACTTGATGGGGTTTTGATAATAAGAATATAGAGATTCTACAATTTTTTCGCGAATTTGTCGTCTTCCCAGCATTTCAAAGATCTTTTTTTAGTGGGTGCAAAGATAGGAAAAATTGTATCAAAGTCATAATCCATCAATAGAACTTTAACGCAAAATAAAATCGTGGATCTTTCACAGCCCGACTTATCTTGATTCCAATAAATCAATTAAATTTCTTTTTCCGAATCTATCTTTTCCAGTTGTTTCAAATTCCTGGAAAGCCTTTTCAAAATAATACCGTAAGCGATCCTGTAATAAAGCAAAATGATAATGATACAGATCAAAAGACTTAATATAACACCGGTTATCAGGCCCCAAAATGTTGGATTGTCTATCTTAATATTTTGTTGTCTTATCGTAAAAATAATAAAACTTGTAAAGCTACCTATGAACAAAAGCAACAAAATGATATTACTGAAAATAAATAGATTAACTGCTTTTTTAAAACCTAAAATATGTGTGATAAATTTTTTGAGATTAGATTCAATCGTAATTTTTTTATAATTCCTGTAAAAAATAATAACAAAAACACCTGTGATTAGGAGGCTTATAATCTTCATCCAATTATAGATCCTATCCAAAGAAAACTCAACTTGAGATTGATTTTTGATTTGAAGTTTATTGAGAATGTTCGTAAAATCGGTATGGAAATCTGTTGAAAAAAGCGCAATGAAATTGATAAGACCAAAAATAACAAATTCGGCAATGCTGATCCAAAGTATGTATTTTACATAATTTCTGGATTTTCTGTTGAGCATCACTTCAATTTCATCCTGATCGTATCCATCAGAAATCGTTTGGTCTTGCCACGTTTTTTTCAACGAATCTATATCAAAGTCTTCTGAGTTAGGCATGCTTTATCATCAATTCTTTTAATGTTTTCTTTAATCTATTCATTTTCACGCGGGCATTAACCTCCGTAATACCCAGTGTGTCCGCAATCTCTTTGTAAGGTTCATCATCCAGATACATCATTACAATTGCCCTTTCTACATCCGGCAACATCTTGATGACCTTATACAGCAAGGAAATCTGTTGTTGTTTTTCATCAGAATCTTCTAAAAAATCTTTGCTGTGAAAATCCTGTAATTCATCTGTTTGCGGTTGTCGTGTTTTTTTTCTGAATAATGTAATTGCAGTATTAAGTGCTACTCTGTACATCCAAGTTGAGATCTTGGAGTTACCTTGGAATGAGTCGTAGGATTTCCAAAGTTGTAACACGATCTCCTGAAAAAGGTCTTCCTGGTCTTCTGCAGAATGGGTATAAAGGCGTGAGACCTTGATAATAAGTCCTTGATTATCCTTTATTAATTTAGAAAACGCTTTCTGTTTATTCTCCATTCCGAGAACGAAGATAAGAATTTATTCGTTCTGCAAAGCTGATCCAAGGATTTAATTATTTTGTTAAACAAATGTTAATTTCGTTATATATTATTGGTTATATTTGACTTATGATTATTAATAAAATTATCAAAACACTTTTTTGTTGTTTATTGATTTCTATTTTCAGCTGTACAAATCAGTTGACAAATCAATTTGGAATTCGAAACCAAAATGATACCAAGGAAGCAGAACCCAAAATGGTCTATTTATTTTTTGAAGTTGAAAAAGCATCTGACGGAAAAGAAGTTATAAAATTAATGGAAAGAAAAGAGTCTGATGGATTCTTCAAGAATGAAGAGTTTGGAACAGCAAAAGATATTACAAACAGCAATTATAAAATTGTTTTGCTGGATAAGAATAATAAGATCTGCAAAACATCGATCATTGACAATCCATTGTCGCCGGTTTTTGAATCTTATGACAAAGACTCGATAGAAAAACAAATTGGCAAACTAGACAAAGCCGAATTTTTCTACAGATACAATGATAATGGAAATGTTGCTGAGATGGAAATTCATAAAGTAGAAAATAACAATTCTACACTTATTTTCAAATTAAAATTATAACAGTTATGAAATATTTTTATTTATTATTGGTCTTAATTTCAGGGGCTTCTGAAGCTCAGATTTTTGATCTTGTTCCTCTTGTACAAAATGGTTCGAAAGACAAAAGAATCAATCTCGTCATTCTCGGAGATGGCTATACTGCAAGTGAGCAATCTGCTTTTATGGAAGATGCAACCTTTGTTTCTGATTATTTGATGAATAAACAACCTTATTCCAATTATAAAAATTATTTCAATGTTTATGCTCTTAAAGTGATCTCCCCGCAAAGTGGCGTAAAACATCCGGGAACAGCTTCTGACGTTACAGAACCGGTAATTCCGGTTTCTAATCCGACTAATTATTTCAACACCTCTTATGATACCTCCGGGACGCACCGTTGCATATATGGAAGTGTAAACAAAGTCACTCAAACTTTAGCCGCCAATATCCCTGAATTCGATATGGCTTTAATTTTAGGAAACGATACGGAATATGGAGGCTGCGGTGGAACTTATGCATTCCTTTCCAGGAACGAGCAAGCTCCGGATGTTGCCTATCACGAGTTAGGGCATTCTTTCGGAAAATTGGCTGATGAGTATTGGTTTTCCGGTTCCGGAGAATCTCCTAATAAAACAAAAACTTCTGACCCGGAAACAGTTCGTTGGAAAAATTGGCTGAACACAGGAAGTGTCGGGATTTATCAATTTTCTGAAAATACAGCTTGGTATCGTCCGCATCAGAATTGCGAAATGCGATATCTGAACAAACAGTTCTGCAATGTTTGCAAGGAAACTTTGGTTGAAAAAATTCATACGGTTAAAAATCCTATTGATAGTTTTACACCAACAAATACTTCTACAATTAGTACAAATTCAAATATTGATTTAGTAGTAAACCTAATTCTCCCAATTCCCAACACTTTAAAATCCGAGTGGAAAGTCAATGGAACGACTATTCAGAATGATGTCAGTAATATCACAATTCAACCGGATCAATTGAATGTTGGAAATAATACGGTTCTCTTCAGTGTTTATGATAACACGACAATGGTAAGAACTAATAATCACAGTACAATCCATCTCTCCACCATTAGTTGGACAATCAGCAAAACACAGCTTGGAGTTTCGGATATAAAATCAAATGAATATGATTTCGTTCTATATCCAAATCCTGCGAAAGATTACTTCATCTTGGAAGGTAAATCAATTTCCAATGAGAAAATCAAAGTCGAAATTCTTGATTCTTCCGGAAAGTTAATCAAAAAACAAAACATAGATCCTAATCAAAAAGATAAAATCGATATCTCTAGACTCAATTCTCAGAATTATATTATCAATGCTTATAAAGATGGACAGCTTATTTTATCTCAGAAAATGATAAAGAATTAAGTTATAATTAAGTATTTTTGCCAACTGAGAAGCGTGGCTTGTTGATTCAAATTCATTTTTGGGTAGGAAAGTCCGGACACCATAGGGCAGTATAGCGGATAACATCCGCCATTTGTAAAAATAGGACAAGTGCAACAGAAAGCAAGTACAGTTCGGCTGTAGTGAAACCAGGTAAACTCTATACGGTGCAATGCTAAGTATATCATCAGTCAAGGGCGGCTCGTCCGTTGATGAGGGGTAAGCAGCTCAAGATTTTCAGTAATGTCAATCGTAGATAAATAACAAGCTTCAACAGAATCCGGCTTATAGCGCTTCTCTATTTTTTGATTTGGGAATGTTGGTAATTCTTAATGATAAAGTTAATTCCTGTTTCCAATATTTCGCCCATAGTTTTACATTTCTTGAATTGGGAATTGTAAGTCAATTTTTGAAGAGAAGTACTCAATTCGGAGATTTTTTCTGGCGTGGAAATGTTATCTGTCTTCATAATTTCTATCAAATCTTTATATCTCTGATTACTTGTCAGAACTCTTTTAGCAATAGCAGACCTTACCTCTTTTCTATATTGCTCTATCGAATTAGGTTTGAGTTTTTCATTTACGAGTTCCACCATTTTGAAATTCTCTTTAAAATATTGGGGAACGTATATTTTAAGTTGTCCCTCATAACTCTGTTGGTCAAAATCGATTGCTCTAATTCTATAAACCACTTGGTCAAAATCATGAATAGGAATCACCACATAGTTGTATGAACGCATATCACCTAGTAATCCTATCATACATCTTTCATTGAATTTTACATATTCTTTTGCAATTTGAGCTTTTTCAGGTTCAGTACAATCTGGTAAATAATTTTCGATGAAAACATCACCCGGTATTCCTAAAATATGTTCTTCAATCAGCGTATCTTTATAAACAAGAAAGTTGATTCTGTTCGGTGAAAAGATATCTTCAAACTCTAATCCATAAATTCTTGAGGCATCAGCTTTTTTGATGTAGAAGTTGGTATAATTATCATTGAGAATATTCCTTACTCTGATTCTAAAAGGTTTAGAGTTTCCAAATGTACAGAAATGTATAGAATCAACTTTTAAAAACGGTAAAGTTTCTTCATCACCATCAGAGTGTAAAAGTGTGTATATCTTGTTAAGACTAGTCTCAATCTCTAAATATTCAAATTCAGGATAGAAAACATCCAGCCAATAAGTATCTTTTCCATTTTTATCAACTAAGGAAGTATAACCCGAAAATCTCAAAAGATCCTCATAAAAGATTTTAATATGAGTAGTTCTGTTATTTTTCTCAAGATATTCTTCCAGTGATTTACCAATTGGATATATCGGTTTTCTGAATTCTATTTTAATATCTCTCATTTTACTAGTTAAGAATGCTAAAATAGTAAAAATAAGCCTGATATCTCTCCCTTCCGGTGTATGAAGGGGATACAGGGGCCTTATCTCCATTGTCACCTGGCTGTGGGGTACGGGCTTGTCCTATAGGGTACAAAAAAGGCCCATCCGGACAGATAGATGGACGGGGCCATATACCAAAAAAAAACGCTCATCAATTACTT
>NZ_FNBH01000006.1 GCF_900102265.1 Epilithonimonas hungarica
ATCAAATTGTTGTTCGCCTGGTTGAAACTCTTCTCCGAGATATCCGTCAAGGAATTACTATTGGAATCGTATGTGATATCTGTCGTCGTGATCTTGTCAAAGAAAGATTCTGCAGTGTAGATAACCCTACCATTAGAGCCCGAATACATATATTGTGTTGATTCATCAAATGTTGGAAAACTATAATCATATTTGGTCTCATTTCTCTTGATGTTATTAACATCATACACCTCCTTCTTTTCTAAAAGACCGTTCTTAACCAGATTGAAATGAGGTATTGCCAACTCATTATTGAAAATATGATTAGGATAATCATCAGCTGTCTTGAAGTAATATTTCGTATAACCCGCCTTATCACTCTCCGTTATTTTGAGGTTCTTATAAATCATTACTCCCTCTTCACTCAAAGATGATACACCACTGGACAATCCTGAACCATCAAAAAGACTGTAATCATAGTTGATGCTCTTTTTTAACTCATAGGTCTCCGTCCCATTATCATAATGTGTAGAGTTTTCGGCCAGATCATAGAATTTCATACTTTCAAGCACCAGACTTCCTGATATGACATTTTCGTATGGCGGAGGCAAATAGGTTTTCTCAACTATGGTAAATTTGCCTTTCCCCCCCGTTCCTGTTACCTGAAGATATACATTATGGTCCGGTTCTATTATATAGGTACCTGTATCAGTTCTAGAATGTTCCGCGGCACCGACTACAGTGGGATCTACCAAGCGGTATTCAAAACTCATCGGCAGATCCCCACCTAAGCTAGGATTATCAGTGGTTCCATTGGGATACCATTCCAGTCTTTGAAATCCTACCTTTATCTGGGTTCTTGGTCTGTGTAAAAACCAGGATGAACGCAAAGGGTAATTTCTGTTTTGATTTTTGGTATCGATAACGATCTCCCTCTCTGTCGTATAAAAACTGATTCCATAAACAAATACATTAGGATTTTGTATATAACCAATAAACGCCGCGCTGTTTAAATCTCTTGGGGAGGCTATTTTAGTGTAATCAAAATTATATTCGATCTTTTTGCCGGAAGAGAACTTGACCATATTCAATATGCCCAGATCTAAAGGAGGGGGCAGGATCGTACCATAAGGTACATAAGGATAGACCTTATAACTAAGATCAACTTTATCAATTATAACATCATTTTTATCTACGTTTAGGATTTTGTGAAGATCTCTGCTATAGATCTGATTAAATTCGAATTCATATGGTGTGCCCGTGTCTATATCTAATATACTTTTTGATATGAAATTTTCTTTATGGTCCTTCAAAGTAACGCTATAAATATAGTAACTGTCCTGTAATGGAAACCTATCATTATAACTATTGCTGTATCCATGCACAAAATTGACACTTCCATATGCTGTTGTAACTTTTTGCGGTAGGTAATACCATGCATCATTGTCCTCGTTCGCATATCTTGCATTGCTGAACGTTACCACTATTCTATTTGAGGCATCCTCTACCCTTGTCACATAGAAATTATTCCTTAATTTCATTGTAGGTTGTCCTCCATATGGAGTGTAATAAACCATTTTACTCTGATCATAGTCTGTAAAATAATATTTGTATCCCTTGCTATCCGTTACCGTAAAGGACTGTACGATTCTAGCCTCTCCTGCCCAAGTAGTTGCAATTCTCTGGCAATCGATAATCAGGTTGCTGGGAGTCAGTTTGATGATTTTATAAGTGTCATTGGGATAAGTGCCTTTTTTTTCAAATTTGAAACTTCCTTGCTCGCCATTGAGATTGTAATAATAAATATCATCCCAATACCATTCTTTTGCTTCTATAGTATCTATCTCGTCAGGTGATTCATTATTCACGCTTCTTGTAATTGTGAAATTACTTCCTGTTAGTGCCCAGTTCTTTGCGATCAGACCTGAAAAACCCCCTCTTTTATAGGCATTGGCATTATAAGCCAGTCCAAAATTGATGGTCATATCCTTTGTGGCCGGAAGGCTTGTTAAGGGAAACGATATGTCAGGTACACCCGTCTGATAGGCTGCAGGGGTATTGACGGAAGCGGCCAGGGAATTGTCCTGACCCTTGTAAAATATTCCTATCGATAATATTAGTAATAATTGTAATTTTCTCATAGTGTTTTATTCTTTCACGATCTTAGTAGTTAGTTTTTTATCTTTCTGTGTCGGGATATTGGCTTTGATAACATAAACACCCTGCGGAAGTTTACTGGTATCAACCTTGGTAACTTTATTCTTTGTTTGCAGTTGTTGGATCACTTTCCCAGCCATATCATAAACATAGATATCTGCACTTTGGTAGTCCAGTCCTATCTCCACATAGGCATGGTCCCTCACAGGATTCGGGTAGATCCGGATATCCTTGTTCTCCATCAGGTCATCCAGCTGTTCATCTCTAAGCTTCACTATTTTCCAGTTCTCCTTGCCCAATTCCTCCGCGCTTGTTCCGGCCAAAAGGTATGAAGCATCACTTTGTAATTTCGCAGAGACCAGTCGTTCCTCATTCTTCTTCTCCTTTCCTTCAACATACTTGCGCCATCCCTCCTTGCCATTCGTGTCAATATACAGCATCCAGAACTTCTCATCATCCTTCTCCATCTTCTCCTCTGCCTGGGTATAACCACCAAGCAAGAAGCCTTTATCCTCACTATAGTTATCCTTGTTGGTCTTTCTGATAACATCCAGACTCATAGCAACATCACGGTTACCAAAGCTGTAGTTTTTCTGCCATATATCATTACCCGATTTATCCAAATTGATAACCCATAAATCGGTTCCTTCTTTGATATCTCCTTTCTTGTTGCCCGACGAACTGCTTCTGCTTTCCCCTGCAATGATGTATCCATTCTGGGTATTGGCAATAGCTTTTGGCCTGTCATCGCCTGTTCCTCCATAGGTCTTTTGCCACTCTATATTGGCGTTCTTGTCCAGTTTCACGATCCAATAATCTCCATTCCCAAAACCGTCCTCGGACTTACCAATGAAAGTTTTTACGGTTGAAGTTATTTCTGGGTTTATATTTTCGCTCGAGGTATTGGGGGCATTATTTTGAGAATGAGTTCTGTCAGTATTATTGATGTTGACGGCCTTTCCGGAAGTGGAGTAAACAAGCAAAACAACACCTCCATCCGGAGTAGGGATCATATCTGTGACTTCATCCAAAGCCTTTCCTCCCAGAATAATGGTTTGTTTTAACTTGCCATCTTTTTCCAGTTTTGAGACAAACACATCCTTGGAACCGAACAGCTTTTTATGATTGTTAATATTCCCTGCAACAAAGAAGCCTTGATCTGTAGATTGTACTATCGCAGAAGCCTCATCGTTGCTCTTTGTACCCAATGTCTTTTGCCAGAGTTCCTCCCCATTTTCATTTAATCTAAGCAACCATAGGTCGCTCCCGCCAAAATTATTCTCATTTTTATCTCCCGAAATATTGGAAAACGAAGTACCTACCAAAGCGAATCCACCCTCTTCTGTTGCAATGCTTGATGCAAGATAATCGTGCCTACTTCCCCCAAAATATCTCTCCCAGAGTTTGGAGCCCTGTTGGTCGAGTTTTACAATATGATAGTCGTAACCTGAGTTTTGCTTCTGACCTCCGTCTTCGGTCTTCCGACTTTGAATGGAGCTTCCCGAAAGCAATATCTGCCTGTCAATAGTAGAGGTCATCGTCGTGAGAAAATCCTGTGTGGAGGAAGGGATATCCCTCTGCCAGCTCACCTTTTGGGCATGGACATGGCACAGGACAAGAATGCCCACGCCGATGCTGAGTCTTTTCATGTTATGAGTTTTTTTAATTGTTATTCTCTCGATGCAATGATAGCAAGGAGATGCGACAAAACGTGTCGCTTTATAATTTGCTTTAAAAATAATTATTTTTTTTAGAATCACCTTACGGAAAAACCACAATAATCAATGTTTTCTGTAATGATTTCCGAAATTATCCCCATCGAATTATCGAACAAGCATCGAACATAGGATATACAAAGGATATACAACTATCGAAGAACGGATATACAAGGGATATACAAACTCACTTATTATGTTAAATTCAAAATCATAAACAACTAATTATAAACATCTTGAAAATATAACACGACAAATTTTGACGCATCAAGGAACTTTGGGATATAAAAAATCCCTCGCCAAAAACGAAGGACTTGATGAAATATGAATGTTTGTTTTTATTTCTGACCCAGAAAATATTCCGCCTCAGCTTCTCCCCATTTTGGGTCAAGGGAAGATTTTGATTTGTAAGTACCGAACTGCTCAATCGCTTTTTTGAACAACTCAGCACCCTTTGTTTTGCTACCACCGAATTGCTCCGGCGTGAAATAAGCATCTTCTGCTTGTAGAACTGTGATTCTCGGATTGTTTGGGTCCAATTCCTGAGCTTTAGCCAATGCTTGTTGTGCAATCGGTGCTTCGCTCATATATCTGGACATCGGGTCTGCCATCATTCTAAGTCCGCTGGCCATTTTTTTCAGGATAAAAAGCTCAGCATTGTTTGGACTGAGAGCTTCTGCCTTGGCAATATATTTCTCTGCATCGGCGGCAACTACATCTAAACCAGATTTATCATCCCCTCGCATCAGGATTCTTCCCTTTTGGATGGTTGCAAATGCGGCGTAATAGTAAGGTAGCCATTGCGTACTTTCCTTGATCCCGATCCTGTCAAAATCGTTGGCCAAAGCTGTGAACTCATCGGGTGTTTTGTGATCTTCCACACTAGCAATTTTCTCCGTCATTGCTTTTTCAAATGCTGTTTGAGCAAATGCTGTAAATCCTATTAAGGAAAGGCTGATTGTTAAGATTAATTTTTTCATAATGAATATTTTTATTTGTTATTTTAAATTTCTGATTCAAAGATAGAATGATTGTTCTTTCAATTAAATTTTATTCTACCGAACTGTGATTTTTTATGTCTGAGCTGTAATTCGAAAGATTTTATCGCAAAGAATCTATTAAGTTCAAAGATTCAGTAATTTGAATTTAAATAAGACCCACAGAACTTTTGTGCCTTTTGTGGTTTTAAATCATTTACAAATTATTATTAATCGCATCATTCGTCTTATCAACTCCAAAACTTACGAAGACTCCTACAAAAACAAACGTATTCACTGGCGGTCTAACAGCTGTTCTGCTATTGCCATCAGCAGAATAATTATAGCCGTAAATATTTTTATTTCCAAGAATATTATTGATGCTCAAAACAAATACAGTAAATGACTTCAAATCTTTCTTGCCAACGCTTGGAACATAATTGATACTGAAATTCAGCCCGCTGTAATCTTTTAATTTCCCTTGATGGCGAACAATATTCTCTCCATTTTCGGAAACCAAATCATAATAAGGTCTTCCTTTGGAATAAGTATAGGACAAATTAAATCCTGTTTTCCATTCCATTACAAACTTCTTCGCCACCGCATTGAAAGTATGTTTTGAAGCAAAATTCGGAGCTAAACTAAAAGGATAGTTTAAGAAGTTTCTTTTAGAATCCAGATAGGAATAAGTCAGCCAATAATCAATGTCTTTGAACGTTTTTTTATCTCTCCAGAATAATTCGATTCCTTTCGCAAAACCTTTTCCCGCATTGCTATTTGCAATTTGATAATATTGGTTATTTGCCGAAGAGACATTGTCTGCTAATGAAATGGTTTTGATCAGATCATCGTATTTTTTATAAAATGCCTCAAATCTCAAACTTCTCCCATCCGAATTTTTCTGAATCTGAAAGATATAATGGTCTGCTCTCTGAAAATCAAAATTCTTGCTGTAAAGATATTTGCTTTCCGGATTTTGATAGAAGATTCCGTAAGCCAGAGAAGTTGTCCAGTCTTTGGAAATTCTGTAAGCCAAAGCAGCTCTTGGTGAGAAATTCCATTTATCAAGATAAGAAGAATGTTCTGTTCTGGCTCCGATTTTTGCGGTTAGATTATTAGTAAATATCAAGTCGGTTTCTGCAAAGGCTGAAGAGATCAAATCTTTATAATCTCTTTCAAATGTTCCATATTTCATCGTTTCATCAGCATTATTCAGTTCAAATCCTGCTCTCAAAACACTTGCTTTGTTGATTTTTCTTTCAACAACTGCTTTTGCATTGATGTAATTGGATTGGTTGTTGATTGGCGTATTAGATAGCTCAACATTATCTTTAAAAGTCACAAAATTCAAGTCGCTGGAATTGTATGTATAAGACGTTCCGATATTCAAAAGATACTTCCCGAATTTCTCTCTATAAGACAGGTTATGATACATATTCTGACCTTTCAGACTGACCATATTTTTGTCAGAATCCGGCTCCAGGCTCTCCGATCCTACTGCCATTTTATTTTCATCTACGCTTCCATAATATTTGATGAAACCTCCTTTTTTGGTTTTGATTCTGAAATTCCCATCGAATCCGTAACCTTGTGGATATTTGTCAAAATCTGTATTGAAGTTGAACAGTTTCCCCATCAATCCGAGATTAGAATAACCGCCTGCAACGCCCCAGGAAGCTGTTTTTTCCTGATTAAGTTTCTGATAATTGGCACTAAGGAAAATCGGGGAAACTCCGAAGTCAAATGATGTCGTATCCGGCAGATCCACACTTTCCAAAATCAAAACCGATGACAAAGCCTGCCCATAAACCGCAGAATATCCACCACTTGAAAACACATTACCTTTGAATAATGATGTATTAAAACGGTCTCTCCCGGCAATTCCCGGAACAGAATTGGTGAAATAATTATTGACCAGGTTGCCATCCATAAAGATCTTGGTTTCCACTCCAGTTCCACCTCTCACAAATAATCCCTCACTCTCTCCTACTTTCTGAACGCCTGGTAAATAACCTAAAGCTGAGGAAATCTGTCCGTTAGCTCCGGCTGTTGTATAAACGTCCAAAGGTGTCAACAGAGCTGTCGCACGTTTCTTGTCGCTGGCTTCTATACTTCCCGCAGTAATCACCACCGCATTGATTTCACTAATTTGCTCTTTTAGATTAGCATTCATAGAAATATCTTTTCCTTCAATTTTGACAGGAAATTCAACTTCGTCATAATTTTGTCCTGAAAAAACCAAAGTCTTATCTCCGGTTTCTGTAGTGGTGAAAGAATAATTTCCATTGGCATCCGTGGTTGCACCGTCATAAGTATCTTTAAGCGTTACATTGATGTCTTTCAATGCTTTATTCTTATAAGTTACTTTTCCGGAGATAGTAATTTGTGACCAAATACTAATGTTTACCAAAAATAATAATAGACTGATAATTTTACTTTGAGTTTTCATATATTATAGTTTATTTATTGCTTTTAAGGTCATATGAAATCGTATATCTTCGTTGGGATCTATATTTCAAGATTATGGCGAATTCATATCTCTTAATATTGATTCAAAGATATTTCAGGGAATATTAATATTAAATTAATTGTAACCGAACTGTAGATATTCCTAACCGAATCGTAAATGTTTCACGTAAAACATTAGGTTTATAATATTGGCTTTAAATTTGTTACATCAAAAATAACAAATAAACTATCTTATGAAAAATCTACTACTTGTGGGCATTGCAGGTCTTTCTTTGGCTTCGTGCAAAACGGTATCGAAACAATATATCGTTCGCCCAAAATCCCATACAGAAACTCAAGGGACAGCTAATTTTACACAGAAAAAAGGAAAAGTCGAAATGGATCTGAGTGTTTTCAAATTAACACCTGGTCTTCACGCTGTTCACATCCACGAATTTGGAAATTGTAGCGCAACAGACGCTTCATCTGCCGGCGGACATTGGAATCCATCAAAAGACGACCACGGAAAATGGGACACAGAACACTTCCATATGGGAGATATTGGAAATCTGGAAGCTGATAAAAACGGGCAAGCACAATTGATCTTTACTACGGATAAATGGTGCCTTGGATGTGATGACCCAATGAAAAACATCATTGGAAAAGCAATCGTAATCCACGCAGGAGTTGATGATTTCCATACGCAACCTACTGGAAATGCGGGTGGTAGAGTTGGATGTGTGGAGATAAAGTAAATTAGACTTTTTAGATAATAGACGGATAGATGATAGACTTTGAATGAAAATCTATCATCTATCCGCCTATATTCTTTTGAATATATTATATTTCAAAACTTTGGAAAGCATCGATAATATGATGGATTTCCAAAGTTTTTTGTTTGTTCGGAAGCACCGAAATAATATCAAATCTGACTTCCTTATCAATATTATTTTCTTCGATAAAATAATTAGCTGCGGAAATTAACAATTTGATTTTCTTTTTGTTAACAGATTCCTGGGGTTCCAGAAAAGCATCTGTATTTCTAGCTTTCACTTCTACAATGACAATTTGATTCTTGAACTCAGCAATGATATCTACCTCTGCTTTCAGGTAACGGAAATTGCGAGCCAGGATCTTGTAGTGATTCTTGACTAAAAAATCAACAGCCAAGTCTTCAGCTATTTTACCAAAATCGTTGTGGTCGGCCATTTTAAATTATGATTGATAAAACTCAACGCTTACTTTTTTACCAACTTTCAGATTGATTTCTGAACCGATGATTAAAGGTCTGTTGTCAAAAATATGCCCATTTGGAAAGGTAAAAACAGTTGGAAAATCATATTTGGAAACTCTGTCGGCAATCAATTGATACGTGAAGGAATCGAAAGATTCTTCGTATTCTTTATTCTCATTTTCTTTGCCCATATTGGTCATTCCGCCAACAATTAATCCTTTGATCTTTTTGAAAATGCCGGCTAATTCCAAGCTTATAATCATTCTGTCCAAAGCGTAGAAATTTTCTCCGATATCTTCTATGAATAAAATTTTATCTGCGAAATCAAAGGAATATTGAGTTCCTAAAAGTGCATAAACCAACGCCAAATTTCCTCCAATTAGAATTCCGGAAGTCTCTCCTACTCTATTATTTGGATTTGAATCGATTTTATAATTGAGTTTTTTGCCTTTCAGAATATCAAAAATCAGTTCATAACTTTCTTCTGTAACGCCAAAACTTGAAGTTTTAATCGTTTGTCCGTGAATAGATGCAAAACCTTTTTTCAGCAAATAACTTTGAATAACCGTATTATCAGAATAGCCGATATACCATTTTGGATTCTTCTTGAATCCTTTCAAATCTAAATGTTGAACCAAATGCTGACATCCATAGCCACCTCTTGAAGCCCAGATTGCAGAAATATCTGGGTCGTTTAAAGCCCAATTGATATCATTTATCCGTTGTTCTTCTGTTCCGGCGTATGAATAGCCGTTTTGGTATTTTGTGTACAGATTTTCGCCTAAAATGGGTTCGTACCCTTTGGACTTTATTAATTCTAACGTTTTATCCAATTGTGGAATCTCGACAGAACCTGCTGGCGAAATAATGGCAATTTTATCTCCCTTTTTGAGTGGTTTTGGGAAAGTGATGTTTTGCATTTGTGTTTGTTTGATGTATTGATTTTAACGCAAAGGTCGCAAAGATTTTTTATTTTTATTGAAAATATTTTAAAGCTCATAAAGCCGTAGTACTCAGCAAATAATTTGATTAAAGATCGATTTTGTCATTCCGTAAGAATCTCAACAGTATAGATTCCTATGGAATGGCAAAAATTGTGTTTAGACTGTTTCTTTTTTATTTTGAATCTGCAACCCGACTTGAGCGGTTGGGCCCTTTGATTTTGCTCAGGATAAACTACAGACGGATAAGTTGCCCCAAACTATCTCTACTTGATCTTCGGCTGTTGTTTCTCTGCTTTTTCTAATTTTTCCTCGAACTTATTGAACTTTTTGAAGCTTTGAAGGAAAATAAAGAAACTAAATAATACCAAAATACAACCCACTGCCTTTCGGATTTTGTTGGCAACTCTTTGATTTAATTTATCGTGGAATTGTTTTGCTAAAAGTATCTTGGAAAGGTCAATTAACAAATAAGTTCCAATTACAATCCCAATATAAAGTATAAAATCCTGAACTTTTGGATAGGCATTTCGGACTGAAACTACGGTAACTAACCAAAATAAAACGACTCCTATATTTAGTAAATTGAGTAAAAATCCGTTTAGAAAGGTCTTGATGTAATTCTGGTCGATGAGTTTTTCTTCGCCTTCGATGTGCATTTTGGTTCTAGAGAGAAGCATATAAATGGCATAAATCAAAATGAGAAACGCCGAAATACGATAAAATCCGGGGTGTTTATCGATAAGACTTACCAAATCTGCGCTGGCATAATAACTGACAACTATACAAAGTAAATCGGCAGAAACTACACCGATATCCAAAGCAATGGCGTGTCTTGGACCGCGGGAAAAACTGGTTTCTATCAACAGGAAAAAAATAGGTCCGATAAAGACCAAACTTAGCATTATTCCTAATCCGACAGCGTATAAAATGAGTTCGAGCATTCTTTTTAAATTTCAGAACCGGCTGTAAAAATAGAGATTTAAAATTTAAAGCAATGTTTAAATTTCATCAAAATTGATTCTCCAACTCTAAAGAACGCAATTTTGATGAAAATTTTAGTCATTAATAATCTTAAAATCCAGTTGCTTAGCAATCAGATTGGCTTTCACCACTTTGATTTTGACCTCGTCTCCTAATTGGTAAGTGTTACCTGTTCTGGAACCGATAATCGCATAATTCTTTGCATCCAAAGAGTATGAATCATCCACCAAATCTCGCAATTTTATCATTCCTTCTGCTCCATTTTCAGGGATTTCTACCCAGAAACCATACTCTGCAACACCGGAAATAACGCCTGAGAAAACTTCGCCAACGTGGTCTTCCATAAACTTGACCTGCATAAATTTGATGCTTTCTCTTTCCGCTTCAGAAGCTAATCTTTCCATTGCTGAACAATGTTTTGCTTTCTCTTCCACTTCTTCTTTGTTAGGCGATTTTCCGCCGTCCAAATAATGTTGTAGCAATCTGTGCGCAATCAAATCCGGATAACGCCGGATTGGCGATGTAAAGTGCGAATAATACTCGAAGCCAAGTCCGTAATGTCCAATCGGGTCTGTGGAATAAACGGCTTTGCTCATACTTCTCATAGCCAAAGTTTCTATCATATTCTCTTCTCCTTTTCCTTTTACATCACTCAATAATTTATTCAAAGATTCAGCGACTTTTTGAGTATTTGCCAAATCCATTTTGTAACCGAAACTTCCTACAAAATCTCTTAAAGCCGTTAATTTCGCTGGGTCCGGGTCATCGTGGATTCTATAGATGAAAGTATTTCCCGTTGGTTCATTTCTTTTATTAAGTGAAATAAATTCGGATACTTTTTTGTTGGCCAAAAGCATAAATTCCTCGATCAAGTGATTGGAATCCTTGCTGACTTTGAAGTAAACGCCAATCGGTTTGTTATTTTCATCCAAATTGAATCTAACTTCACTTCTGTCAAACGTAATTGCACCATTTCTGATACGTTCCTGACGCATTATTTTAGCCAATCTGTCCAACTGAAGAATTTCCTCAACCAAGTCTCCTTCTTTGGTTTCAATTCTTTCCTGCGCTTCTTCATAAGCAAATCTTCTGTCGGAATGGATAACCGTTCTGCCAAACCATTGTTTATGGATTTTCGCTTCTTCATCCAGTTCAAAAACGGCTGAGAATGTGAATTTATCTTCATTTGGACGCAGTGAGCAAACATCGTTACTCAAAACTTCCGGAAGCATCGGAACTACCCTATCAACCAGATAAACCGAAGTTGCTCTCGCATAAGCCTCATCATCCAAAATGGTCCCAGGTTTTACATAATGCGAAACATCAGCAATATGAACGCCTATTTCCCAAAGTCCGCTATCTAATTTTCTGATAGATAAGGCATCATCAAAATCTTTGGCATCTTTCGGGTCGATCGTGAATGTCAGAATATCACGCATATCCCAACGTTTCGCCACTTCATCCGCATTGATACTTCTGTCGATTTGGTCTGCATCGTGTTCTACTTCTGGCGGAAAATTATAAGGCAATCCGTACTCTGCCAAAATTGAATGTATTTCTGTTTCGTGGTCACCAGGCGTTCCAAGAACAGTTGTGATTTCGCCTTCCGGATTTTTGCTTCCTGGTTTCCATTCCAGCATTTTTACGATGACCTTATCGCCGTCCTCTGCACCATTGAAATGGTTTTTGGAAATGAAAATATCGGTGTTGAGCTTCTTCTTATCCAAAACTACAAACCCGAAATCTTTTTCCGCGATCTTTTGAAAAGTTCCAACGAAAGTGTCTTTGGCCCTTTCCAAAACTTCTACCACAGAACCTTCCAGTTTTTTGCCTTTGAAATTGTAAGTTACGATCAGGACTTTATCGCCTTGCAAAGCGTCTTTTACATTTTTCTGATGTATGAAGATGTCATCATTGATTCCTTCAACTTTTACATAAGCATTTCCGGATTGATTGAAATCTATAACGCCTGTCAAAGTCCCTTCTATATTGAGGTTGACGATGTATTTTCCTTTCTCTGTTTCTTTGATTTTCTGGGTTGCCTGCAACCTGTGAAGCGCCTGAATCACAAGCTCTCTTTGTCTTGGATTTTTGTAATTTATCCCTTCTGCAATCTGTTTATAATTGTAGATTTTGGATGTTTTCTGATTCATAAAACGAAGGATCGTCCTTCCTAAATCCAGAAGTTTCTGTTCGTTTTTATGACTTATATTTTTTTTGTTTTTCATTTTTTAATTTTTTGTTTCAATCAATTTCCATTGATTGTTTACATATTGATAAAATAATTCCTTCCTGATTCTTTTTTCTCCGTTATATAATTCCAATTCAAAAAAATATACATTAGAAAAATCCATGTATGATGTAGGAAATACATTTAAAGCATAAATTATTAAAGATTTTTTTGATTGTGTTTCTTTTTTATCAAGATACAACTCTAATTCTTTTTTAGGTTTTTTATCAGAAGTATAGTAGAATTTTTTCTTATTATTTTCAGAATCTATATACAACCCTTCATATATAGGTTTAATATCATTTTCGGTTAAATAATCTGCTGATATTAAATTACCATTTACTTCTTTTATTCTTATTCCATTAGAATAAATTGAAGGAATAATTATTTTATTTTTGAAAAATTTTTGAAATCTTTTGTAATTTTCCTTATTCCACAATTTCTGATAAATCGAAAAGGAAATTTGATTATAATATTCAATACAATTATAATTTTTTACATTATTTGCTATTGGAATTCCATCTTCAATATATAAATAAAGTATTTTTATTTTATTGGATTTTATATTTTTAAATTCTTGCAATTCAAAAAGTTTCGGAAAAAAATTTTCGAAATTGATATTTTTTAATTTTTCTATTTCTTCTTCATCTCTTTTCTTTTTCTTTTCAAAATGTTTTTTACAATCTTCCTGAGTTCTCACAATTTCTGTAATATCATTTGTACTTGATGAATCTATTTCTTGCGCTAATAAACACAAAAAAGAAAAAATCATCAGAATAGAAAAATATATTTTCATTATTTTAGAATTTATCCTGTTCCTCTTCTATGATTCTTTTCAACTCCTCTTCTTTTGGAAGGCTTACCATATATTTTTTCACAAAAATCTGCTGAGAAAGTCCTGTGGTAGCATATTTTACCAAAGATTCATTTTTATTGGCGCAAAGAATAATTCCTATTGGTGGATTATCACCTTCATTTTTCTCGTTTTCGTTGTAATAATTGAGATAAACATTCATTTGACCAGCATCTGCGTGAGAAAACTCTCCTAATTTTAAGTCTATCAAAATATTACATCGCAAAATCCTATGATAAAAAACCAAATCTATGTAATAATGCGTATTATCAAATGTAATTCTCTTCTGTCTTGCTTCAAAACAAAAACCTTTGCCCAATTCCAAAAGAAAAGTCTGCAAATGATTGATAATACTGAGTTCTAATTGATTTTCTGTGTAAGAATTTTCTTCTTTGAGACCCAAAAATTCCAAAATATAAGGACTTCTGAAAAAATTTTCTGCCTGAGGTTTTTCAGATTTTTGATGTTCCTCCAAGACTTTTTGCTTGTCTTTGCTGAGACCAGTTCTTTCAAAAAGCATAGAATTGATGGCTCTCTGCAATTCCCGAACCGACCAATTATTCTTGACAGCTTCTGTTTCGTAGAAAGTCCTTTTGGTTTTATTTTCTAATTTTAGAAACTCGATGAAATGCGAAAAACTTAATTGATTGATTAATTTATTTGAATCATTACTCCAATGATTTTCTTTATTAATATCATCATTTTCAGATTCTGCTGACAGCGACCGCAAAATTTCATTTTGTTGGTTTTCAGTTAAATACAATTTTGCGGTCGCTGTCAGCAAAATGCTTTGATAAGTAATATAGAAATCCTTACAAATATAAAGATGCCTTTCTCTTATTTGTTCTACACCAGAATTTTTTAGTCTTTTTTCAATTTCCTTATACAGATTTTTTCCGTATTCTGCTCTGTCGTTACCATTCAACTCATATTCAGAAATATAAAAACCAATCAACCAATTTCTCAAAGTAAGTGCCACATTCACTTGTCTTTGAGCTTGGTTTTTGAAGAAGACTTGAGTTTCTCCAATCTTGGAAATTAGTAGAGATATTTCTTGCATTTTTATTTTAATCCAAAAATGGATTTAATTTTTTATTAAAGATAAAATAAAATAGGGGAGTTCAGGAAACCTTTGTATTAATTTATGGTTTCGTGAGAAAGAACTTTCTCTGTGAAATGCGTTGCAAAGATACAATTTTATTAATAATTCAGTTTTTTGCGGTCAATTAAAATAAAAAAGACTTACAAATTGTAAGTCTCTATATCTAGCAAAATGCGATTTTATCAACTCTGTTCTGATGTCTGCCACCTTCAAAATCAGTAGTGAGGAATCTATCTACAATCTCGAATGCCAATTCTTTTGCAATAAATCTCGCAGGAATCGAAATCATATTCGCATCATTATGTTGTCTCGCTAATGATGCAATCTCGGGCATCCAACACAACGCACATCTTATTTTCTGATGCTTATTTGCTGTGATCTGAACACCATTTCCACTTCCGCAGATCAAGATTCCCAATTCGTTTTCTCCGCTTTCCACAGACGTTGCTGCGGGATGTACAAAATCCGGATAATCTACAGAATCAGTAGAGTAGGTGCCAAAATCCTGAACTTCGTACTTACCTTCGAGGTATTTTTTTATCAATTCTTTGTATTCAAAACCGGCATGGTCAGCGGCTATTGCTATCTTTTTCATTTTAAAATTATCATTTTTACTTTTGACATTATAAAATTACTACATATTTTGTAATTGTTGGCATAGTATTTTAATATAATCAACATTAATATTTTGAATTAATTATTTAAATATCAATAATATAAAATTTATAATGATAATTAATTAAACAAAATTTATAATCATTAATAAAAAGATAATAGAATGTTAGAAATTGTTAGAAAACCTGTGGATAACTTCTGTCAAATAATTCTTTTAAAAATTGATTAATTTTAGTAATGCACTTTTATGGAGAACAAATAATTCTTTTTTTCAAAAAACTTTTATTGGAGATCAGGTTCGTTTATCCGCAAGAAGGTTTTGAAGAAGAGAGAAAATTTATAATTATAAACATTTGTTGATAACCTATTTAATTATTTGATTAATAGAATCTTAAATATGTTAAAAAGGTCTTAATTACTTCACATTTCCTGTGACAAAATATTCCATATTTATTTATCCGCATACTCTCTTCTACAACAATATACTACAATCTTATTTTTTATAAAAAGAAAAAGAAAGTTGTTTATGAATGTAAAATAAGTTTGTGGATTTTTTTTGAGAATAAAATTTTTAAAAGGAGGGAATTAGTTTTAAATTTGTGAAACAAAGAGAGGAGGATTGATTTCGAGTCTCTGTAAAAACCTTAAATTATATTTTAAATGAAATCGCTGCAAAGTGATTGCATTATAGCAAATGAAATAATATAAATCTGTATATGAAAACAATAAAAGATTTCGATTTTAAAAACAAAAAGGCTTTAGTAAGAGTTGATTTCAATGTTCCTCAGGATGAAAATCTTAATGTAACTGATAATACAAGGATTACTGCTGTAAAGCCTACTGTAGATAAAATTCTTGCTGACGGAGGTTCCGTAATCCTGATGACGCATCTAGGAAGGCCAAAAGGAGAAGTGAATGATAAATACTCTCTAAAACACGTTTTGAGCGAGGTTTCTAAGGTTCTTGGTCAGGAAGTAAAATTCGTGGAAGAATCGATAGGAGAGAAGGCGGAACAAGCAGCAGCTGACCTACAAGCCGGAGAGATCTTATTATTGGAGAATCTGCGTTTTCATAATGAAGAAGAAAAAGGTGACGAGGCTTTTGCTGAGAAATTATCTAAATTAGGTGATGCTTATGTGAATGATGCCTTCGGAACGGCTCACAGAGCACACGCTTCAACAGCTGTGATAGCAGAATTCTTTCCTTCTACTAAATTTTTCGGTTTACTGATGGAAAAAGAATTGGTAGCAATTGATAAAGTTCTAAAGTCCGGTGAAAAACCTGTAACTGCGATACTTGGAGGTTCTAAAGTTTCCACGAAAATTACAATAATAGAAAATATTCTTCCAGCAATTGATAATTTGATTATAGGTGGAGGAATGTCATTTACTTTCATTAAAGCACTTGGCGGAAAAATCGGACAATCTATTGTTGAAGATGATAAATTGAATCTTGCTATCGAGATTCTTGCAAAAGCAAAAGAACATGACGTAGATGTTTATCTTCCGACTGATGTTGTGATTGCCGATGATTTCAACAACGAAGCTGAAAGAAAAGTAGCGGATATCCGAGAGATCCCTGAAGATTGGCAAGGTTTGGATGCAGGCCCAAGGTCAAGAGAAATTTTCAATGATGTTCTTTTGAATTCAAGAACGATTTTGTGGAATGGTCCAATCGGTGTTTTTGAAATGCCTAATTTTGCTGCAGGAACTATAGCTTTAGGAGAAAGTATTGCTGAAGCTACAAAATTGGGAGCTTTCTCATTAGTGGGAGGGGGAGACAGTGTTGCTTTTGTAAAACAATTCGGTTATTCTGATAAAGTGAGTTATGTTTCAACAGGAGGTGGAGCTATGTTGGAAAGCTTGGAAGGATTAGAACTTCCAGGTGTTGCAGCAATTAACAAATAAGAATTCATTTTCTAAAATATAAAACCGACAAAGCAATTTGTCGGTTTTTATTTTTGTACGTACCTGAATAATATCTTCAAGAAAAATATTTTAAGCGATTCTCAAGGACTTAATTTAAAATTGAGAAATGTTTTTGATTTTTTAAATTTTTGCATTTATTAACAATTTTTGAACAAAATAGCTGAAAATTGACTTTCATAAACTACTCAAAAATCCATTTTCTATTTTTTTTCGATAATGTATATCAAACTTGAAAATTCGTTCGAAAAAAGTGCCTTTACGTTCGAAATTGTTCCATGAAAGACTGCTTTTAGCCAAAAAAGAGGTGATTTCTTATATTTTTCACTCAACATCGAGATATAAAATGAATCGAGTAGGAGCGGTTTGATTTTCCTTAATTTCCAATTTGGGTTTTTAGAAATCAGATTTTCCATTCCGTTTTTTGAAAAATGGTAGATGTGTCTAGGTACATCATAAGCTGCCCAGAATTCTTTGTAGTGTTTTGCATCATAAGAAGTTGGATTTGGAACAGCAATAATTAACAATCCTTTTTCATTTAATTTCTGGTGAAAAATTTCCAACATCTCGCTTTGATTTTCGATATGTTCGAAAACGTGCCAAAGCGTAATTGCATCAAGACTTTCATTTTCTATTGAATTAATATCATCAATGATTCTAGCTTTTGATGTTTTGTTAATAGCCGCATTCCTTGCATCAGAATTTGGTTCAAATCCAGAAGTTTGAAAATCATTTTCAATATATTTTATGAATTCTCCGGCACCACAACCGTAATCTAAAACTTTAGAACCTTTTTTTATTCTGTCCAAAAGAATCGTTTTCTTGTATTGAAGATTGAAAGACTGTAGAAATTTATAAAGCTTTTCTTTCAAACTTCCGTTATCCTGATGGTGCGAAATATAATTTTCACTCTCATAATATCTTGAAATATTAGAAGGAATAGGAAAGGTTTTAAAAACGCCTTTTGTTTCAGTTTCTATAATTTCAAATTCTTCTTGTGTAAGAAAATGGTCTTTAATTTTCATTCTTAATAAAAGTTTTTAAACAAAAAGAACAATGAAAAATAACATTGTTCTTTGGAATGTTTCACGTGGAACATTTATATTTTTATCTTCCCAAATATATCAAAAGTACATTAATATCTGCTGGTGAAACGCCACTGATTCTTCCTGCTTGTGCAATAGTTTTAGGTTTCACTTTACCCATTTTTTGTTTAGCTTCTGCAGACAGAGATGTTATTTTTGAATAATCAAAATCATCAGGAATTCTAATAGTTTCTAATCTATTCAATTTAGCAACATTTTCCTTTTCTTTCTCAATATAACCTTTGTATTTTATATTGATTTCTGCCTGTTCTCTTACTTCATTTTCATAAGTAGAAGCTACATCTTTTATGGCTTCGATTCCTTCTAATTTTTCCAAAGTCATATTTGGACGTGTCAAGATTTGAGCAGCTCTATATGCCTGATCAACAGGAGAGGATTCGATTGTTTCAAGAATAGGATTGATAATTCCTGGTTTGAGAGAAGTTTCTCTTAGAAAGTTTTCTAATTCCTCGCTTTTTGCGATTTTTTCCTCAACTTTTCTAAGTCTTTCTTCTTTTGCTAATCCAAGATTGTAAGCTTTCTCGGTTAATCTGATGTCAGCATTATCTTGTCTTAGCAGTAATCTGTATTCTGCCCTGGAAGTGAACATTCTATAAGGTTCTTCCGTTCCTTTGGTAATCAAATCATCAATTAAAACGCCAATATAAGCCTCATCACGATTAAGAATAAACTCTCCTTTGTCGTGAACTTTATTATGAGCATTGATTCCGGCAATTAAACCTTGTCCGGCAGCTTCTTCATAACCTGTTGTACCATTGATTTGACCAGCGAAATAAAGGTTTTCAACCAGTTTTGTTTCTAATGTATGGTTCAATTGGGTAGGAGGGAAGTAGTCGTATTCTATGGCATAACCAGGACGGAAAACTTTTACATTCTCAAAGCCTGGAATATGTTTCATTGCTTTGATCTGGATATCTTCTGGAAGGGAAGAACTGAATCCATTCACATAGATCTCCACAGTTCTCCAACCTTCTGGTTCTACAAATAATTGATGTCTGTTTCTCTCCGCAAAACGGTTGATTTTATCTTCAATACTTGGGCAATATCTTGGTCCCAAACTCTGAATAGTTCCGTTAAACATAGGACTTCTATCAAATCCTTCACGTAAAATATCGTGTACAGTTTCATTCGTATAAACGATATGACAGCTTAATTGTTTGGTTAATTTAGGTGTGTCTAAATAGCTGAATTTCTGAGGTTTTTCGTCGCCTTTTTGTTCCTCCATTTTAGAATAATCCAGACTTCTTCCGTCCACACGTGGCGGCGTTCCGGTTTTCATTCTACCGGCTTCAAAACCTAAAGAAACCAATTGTTCTGTGATTCCGAAAGCTCTTGGTTCTCCCATTCTTCCACCTCCTAATTGCTTATCCCCAACGTGAATCAAACCGTTGAGAAAAGTTCCATTCGTCAGGACAACTGATTTAGCTTTGATTTCGATTCCAAGGGAAGTTATAACGCCAGAAACTTTATTATTTTCGATAATTAGGCTTTTTACCATATCCTGGAAAAAGTCAAGATTAGGCGTATTTTCTAGAGCTAAACGCCATTCTTCTGCAAACATCATTCTATCGTTCTGTGTTCTTGGAGACCACATTGCAGGGCCTTTGGAAAGATTCAGCATCTTGAACTGGATTGCAGATTTATCAGCTACAATACCGGAATAGCCTCCCATTGCATCGATTTCTCTTACAATTTGTCCCTTTGCAATTCCACCCATTGCAGGATTACAGCTCATTTGTCCAATGGTTTGCATATTCATTGTGACAAGGAGCGTTTTTGAACCAAGATTGGCAGCAGCAGCAGCAGCCTCGCAACCAGCGTGACCTGCTCCGACTACAATTACGTCATATATTTCGCTTATCATATTCTATATTTTAAAGGTAATGTTTCACGTGGAACATTAACCATAATATTGGAACTAGCCCCGATTGTAGCGGTTACCCCGCAACTAGCTTTGGGAAAAGCATTGGCGTGAGGAGTATGAGCGGAAAGCGGGAAATAGCTCCTAAAAATTTTTAAATTGATTGATATAAAAATCTTCTTTTGCTCGCATTTGGGTTTGTTCTTCCTCGGTTTTATCCTTGTATCCGCAAAGATGAAGAATCCCGTGAGCCAAAACACGATTGAATTCTGATTCAAAGTTTTGGGATAGAGTAGATGCGTTGTCCAAAATGCGCGGCAAAGATACGAAAATATCTCCCGAAATGGTTTTTCCCTTCACATAGTCAAATGTGATGATGTCTGTGTAATAATCGTGGTCGAGATAATCCTGATTGACCTTGAGAAGATACTCGTCGTCGCAAAAAATATAATTGATTTCGCCAAGCTTCTTGTTTTCTGCCTGAATCAAGTTTTCCAACCATTCTGATGTTTTTGGATGGATTTCTACTTTGTCAATTTCTTCAAAAAAATAGTTTATCATAATTTAAAACCAATGTCCTAAAATGACACTGAAAACGCCTTTATGTTTGTTGAGAGATTTGCTGTAATTGATTTTTATCTGTCCAAATGGTGATTTGTAACCTGCAGTAAGTCCAAGAGAACTGTAATTAAGTTTTACTGCATCTTCAAATTTGATAGAGCTGAACATATTTGCCAGACTGAAATTACCAACTAAAAAATAGTTTTTACTGAACCTTAACTGGAAATCATTAGATGCAATGAAAATATTATTATCTGCCAAAGAAGCGAATTGATAACCATTTAATCTTTTAAAATTGACAATAGATTGTTCAAAAATTCCTCCGACCCTATACTTATAAAAAGAAGGAAGAGTTTCTTCCCCTATCGTAATCCCGCCGTAAAGGTTTAAACGATAAGTGAACATCTTTGAAATAAAGAAATTCATCTTGATATCAGCTTTGATAGTAATTGGTTTTTTCTCTAATTCTGAATTGAAGAGGTCGATGATCTTTCCTTCAGCATTAAGATAAAATCCTTTAGTCGGGAAATCTTTGTCGTTTTGCGTGTCACTTTTCAGAAATAGATATGGACTGAGATATTTTTCTACGTTTTTATTTGAACCGTTTATATCACTTTCAAAATAGTCGTGACTCAAACCACCACCAATTGCAAATTTGTCTTTCCAAACGGATTGTAAAAAGACCTCGTTTCTGAACCAATCCCAAGTTTCGGTTGTATTGTTATCAAAGTTTTTGAGGTCAAAAGTCATTCCTGTAGAATAAATTCCAAAGCCAGGAATGTAACCATTATCTATAAAATAATTGAAATAATATCTGGGATTATCTCCAATTATAACATCTAAGGAAAGGTTAGAGTTTCTAAAAAGCAATCTTTTTGCAGAATAATTCAGCAGCAAGCCGGTCTTGAAAACTTCGTCGTAATGAAGTCCAAACTTCAGAAAATGTCGGGAATCGTCTTCAGTAACATATAATTTGAGATAACTTCCACTATTTTCCTGAACGATATCGTAATTGATAAATTTATAATTATTGGTTGCGTAGAGTTTATCAATCATCTTGTTGATACTTCCATACGTCTGCATAGATGGTAATTTAAGTCCCATTTTTCCACGAATGTAGTTGGACTTATATATTCTGCCATTTTCCACGACAAGACTGTCTATTTTGTAAACACTGGAATAGATTGGATTGATAGAAGACCTTATTCTTTCGAAATTACGTTTGGGCAATTCGTTCAGAATATCAACATATTTTTGAGCTTCCACATAACCGCTGTCAAGGATTTTTCGTTTATCATCATAACTTGTAGCAGTCATTCCGGTAAGGTTCGGTTTTATGTTGATATCTGTATATTTATATTGATTTTTTGTTTCTTTTTGAATACCAAAATCAACAATCTGGTTCAATATCGAAATAATGTTAGTGAGATTATCACGCTTTGCCAATGGCTGATTGAGGTCAACTCCAATCACAATATCAATTCCTTTATCTTTCAGAGGTTTTGAAGGAAAATTAACGGTCATTGCACCATCAACATAAAGGCTATCTCCAATCTTTACAGGATCTAAAAGCGAAGGAAAAGCAGAACTTGCCATAATTGACGAAACCAAATCTCCCTTCTCAAAAATCTTCATTTCTCCACTTTCCAGATTAGTTCCAATACACATAAATGGAATTGGAAGCTTGGAAAAATCATCAATATTGGAAACATTTCTGAGCAATTCTTTCAGCATATAAACATTTCTCTGTCCTGTACTGATGGAAGATGGAAATGAAATTTTTCCGTTTTTCAAAGGAACTGTGAACAGATATTTGTCAACACTTTTATTGAAAAAAGAAGTTTCTTGTCTCGTTTTTGGTTCTGTTATCAAGGAATAGAAATCCGTATCCATTACGATTTTCTCGATGTCTTTTCCTGTATAGCCGGAAGCGTACAAACCGCCGACGATAGCGCCCATACTCGTTCCGGAGATGTAATCGATTTTAACACCAAGAGAATCCAGAACTTTCAAGACTCCAACGTGTGTAAATCCTTTTGCGCCTCCGCCAGAAAGAGATAATCCAATCTTAGGATTTTTTGGAATGACAAGATTTTCTTTTACCTGAGAATAACTCATCAGATAAGCTAAAAATGGAATCAGATAAAAGAGTTTCTTAATCATTTTTAATTTTTTATATAAATTCTTTTTACTCTAGGAGAAATCGAAGTTAATACTTCATAAGTAATTGTTCCACAATATTTTGAAAATTCTTCAAGAGTAGGATTTGAATTGAAAATTATTACAGAATCGCCTTCTTTTACTACAACATTATCCACGTCAATCATCATCATATCCATACAGATGCTGCCGACAATTGGGCAAAGTTGATTGTTAATGCCCACATTTCCCACTTTATTTCCAATCAATCTGGGTATTCCGTCTGCATAACCAACCGGAATGGTAGCAATTTTTGTGTCGTGTTCAGCTTTGAATCTTCTGCTATAACCAACTGATTCATAGGTTTTTACTTCCGAAATTTGAGAAAT
Organism: Epilithonimonas hungarica; assembly: GCF_900102265.1. Lineage (GTDB taxonomy): Bacteria > Bacteroidota > Bacteroidia > Flavobacteriales > Weeksellaceae > Epilithonimonas > Epilithonimonas hungarica. Next base: position 23,217 of record NZ_FNBH01000006.1, read on the forward strand.
CACAGTTTTGAAACTAACAGAATGCTGAAGTTGTTTTTTGATGTCTGGATTCGAAGTTTCTCCAATCATTCCGATTCCAATTCTAACCATATCATATTGATAACCAGTATAATTTGTAATTCCGGAAGAATTTAAAATATGTCTTATGGGCTGATAACCCAATTTATCAATTAAATAACTGGAATTCTTTTCAAAACTTTTTAACTGGTTCAATGTAAATTCTTTTTCGTCTGGCATATCAGAAGAAGATAAATGGCTGAAAATACTCTGAACTTTGACATTCATCGAGTTTAATTTTTCAGTTAATTCATCTAATTCAAAATCCTTAAAACCAAGACGATGCATTCCTGTTTCCAGCTTGATATGAATCGGATATTTCTGCTGGTTTCCAGATTTTATCAATTGTTCATTGAATAATTCTAAAACTCGAAGACTGTAGATTTCAGGTTCCAGATTATATTCGATGACGCTATCATAGCTGTGCTGTTCAGGATTCATTACAATAATTGGCGTAATGATTCCTTTTTTTCTAAGCTCAATGCCTTCGTCTGCAAATGCAACACCAAGATAATCAATATGATGATGTTGAAGAAATTCGGAAATCTCATAACTTCCTAATCCATAAGCATTAGCCTTTACCATTGCCATCATTTTGGTTTCGGGTTTTAGTAATGATTTATGGAAATTGATGTTATGAAGAATCGCATTGAGATTGATTTCCAAAACTGTGTCATGTTTTCTTAGTTCAAGAATTTCCTTTATTTTTTCAATCTCGAATTTTCTAGCACCTTTAAGTAAAATAACCTGGTTTTCGATTTCATTAATCACTTTACTTTCAATAAATTGATTTGTGTCATTAAAAGTAAAAGTTTCAGAATTAAATATTTTATAAAACGAACTAATTTCTTCACCAATCAAGAAAACTTTATCAAATTTTTGTTCATTGACCAGCTCAGCAACTTCGGAATATAATTCTTCCGAATTCTCATTAGAATCCAGAATATCTGTAAGAATCAGAGATTTTTTCGGTTTGTTATATTCACCAATAAACTGAAAAGCAATTTTCAGAGAATCCAAATCCAGATTATAAGAATCATTGATAATCAGATTATTTCTAATTCCTTCGATACTTTCAAGACGCATTTCAACCGCTTTTAGCGCATCGATTTTTTCTTTGATTTGAAGATTTGACAAGCTGAGCTCTTTCAGAATTCCAATCAAAGCCAGAACATTGGTCAAAGTTGCCTCATCTCTTTGATTGATTGGAAGAGAGAATTCTTCATCAAAATATTTGATTTTAATATCCTGATTTCGGTCATTAATATTAGAAATTATTGTAATATCATTCTTACCTTTTAACCCATAAGATATTAATTTTTTACTTGAATATAATTGACGAATTGATTTGTTTGTCAATCCATTATCAGAATTGAAAAATATAATTTCCGATTGTCTGAAAAGTTTTAATTTTTCATTGATTAACTCTTTTTCAGAACTGAAATTCGCTGAATGTGCTGTTCCAATATGAGTTAATAATCCAATTTTTGGGTGGAAAACATTTTCCTGTTTTTCCATTTCGTCAGGTTTGGAAATGCCGACCTCGAAGATTCCCAATTCGTGTTTTTTATCGATTTGAAGTAATGACAAAGGCAAACCGATTTGCGAATTAAAACTCTTGGGACTTTTAACCGTAACAAACTCATTAGAAAGACATTGATAAAGCCATTCTTTAAGAATTGTTTTTCCGTTACTTCCCGTAATTCCAATTGAATTAATATTAGAATGCTCAAAATGATATTTGGCAAGCGTTTGTAAAAATTCGACCGAATTTTTTGTAATGATTTGATTGATAGAAAGATTATCGATTTTATTTTCAGTAATAATTGTATCGATTCCTTTTTCGATGACAGTCTCGATATATTTCTGCCCGGAATTCTTTTTGGTGCTTATCGCAAGAAACGCAGTATTTTTTGTAGAATAGATCGTTCGACTGTCAAAAGCAATATTTTTGATTTTGATTTCACCGTTTCCAATAATTTTGGAATTTGTTATTTGTGCAATTTCTTTTGCTGTATAATTCATGGATTATAAATCGTCTATTACAAATTTTTTATCTTCATCCTGATAATTATTGTACAGTCTCAGGACTTTCAAATAATCATATTCTAATTTGTATATTAAAGTTGTCTGTTCCGTAATCAGAAGCTTGTTATAGTTGGGAAATTTTTCAAGTTTTTGGAAAATTACTTTTTTATTTAATATTAAACTGATTTTATGATTCAGAATTATAATAAAATTTTGATACTCTCTATAAGTAAATCTATTTCCGATATAATCTTCTATCTGCTCCAAATCTGCGAGCGCAAACTTAGACCACCTTATTTCCATACTTTTTCAAAAAACGTTCTTCAGAAATTTTCATTACATCATCGTGGGAAAAATAGATTCCATTATCAAAATCTTTTTCAGCTTCTTCCAAAGTTTGTAATAGAGAAGTTTCTGGATCAATGATTTCCGCAATCTTGAGCAACTCTTCCGGATTGAACTTCTTTTCCTTCATTTTTCGAAAAAAAGTAGGTTCAGAAATTCCGCTTTTCTCAATAATATATTTGATTTTAAAAGGAGAATTCTTCAAAATCTCATCAATCGAATTGCTAATCTTTATATAATTTTTAATTTCTAATATCATTTTTTGAGAGTTTTTACTATTAAAATTTAAACAAATTTAATGAAAATAATGATATTAATCTTTTTTGATCTTTAAAACTTCATCTACAAAAACTCTTCTACTTACTGCGTCATAAGCTTCAGTTTCTCCAAGCTCCACTAATTCCTTTCCTGCAGAAGTCCGCATAGAATAGTTGGCGAGGTTTCCTGTTCTTTTACAAATTGCGTGAACCTTGGTCACATATTCTGCAGTTGCCATCAGATTGGGCATTGGACCAAAAGGACGACCCAAAAAATCCATATCCAAGCCAGCAATCACAACTCGTATTCCGTTGTTTGCCAATTGGTTGGCAACATCTACAATACTTTCGTCAAAAAACTGGGCTTCATCTATCGCAACAACATCACAATTAGAACCCAACAAAAGAATCTCGGAAGGACTTTCCACAGCTGTACTTCGGATTTTCGTCTGATTATGGGAAACAACATCTTCCTCAGAATATCTTGTATCGATTTTCGGTTTGAAGATCTCGACGTTCTGACCGGCCATTTCCGCACGACGGAGTCTTCTGATGAGTTCCTCCGTCTTTCCGGAGAACATAGAACCGCAGATAACTTCCATCCAACCGCTTTGTTTGGCATGATTAATTGTATTTTCTAAAAACATTATTAATTTAGCAAAAAATTGTTTTAAAATTTTTGTTTCAACGCAAAGGCACAAAATCAATTTCTCTAATCTAATTTTTAAGGCGCAAACTGACTTTTATTCAATCAAATTTTGCAACTTAAAAATGTTTTACTGGTAAAAAATAGCAACTTTGCAATTAAATTTTACAGCATTCATAGATTAAAATAATTACAGCAAAAACCTTTTGGGAACAAAATTGTTCTTAAATTTATAAACATCAAATTTAAGTAAAAATTAATAAGATATATTATGCAAAACCTGCAAGATACTTACGAAGAAATTTTCGATGAGATCAAAATTATTTTATCAGAATTATCAAAATCTGATACATATGAAGCTATTTTGGAGAAAGAAAAGGAAATTAATCAGCTTTATCAAAATTTTTCTTTCCTTAAGGTTTCTCAGAATTTTGATGTTTCGTCAGCAGACATTGAACCTTTACAAATTATTGATAATCAATTTACAAACATAGATTCTGATTTGATCTCTATTGAAGAATTTGAAGAAGAAAAAAAGGTTGCGGAAATCGTTGTTGAGGAAACTGAAGTTCACGATATTTTTGATGATGTTCCGGAAGTGGAAGAGGTTCATTCTTTTGCTGAAATTGATGCAGAGGAAAATTTGGTTGATGAATCAGTTTTTGAAAATGAAGTTGTTAATGAAATCAATGAAGAAAATCAGCCTGAAGAAATCATTGCAAATGAAATCGAAGTTGAAGCTCAGAATAAAGATTTAATTGAAGAACCGATTTTAGAAAATGAAGTTGTCAGTGAAATTGAAGCTCAAAACTACCACGAAGAAATAGTTGAAGCAGTGGCTGAAATTGAGAGTGAGGAGGAAAATCTTTTAGACGAACCAGCTGAAAAACTCGAACCAATGCAAGATAGTCAGTTTTCTTTTGCCATGGAAAAAGAAGAACCAATTGCTGAGGTTTCTAATGATGATTATGAAGCGAGATTGGCAGAAAAAGAAGCTAAGCTGAAAGAACTTGAGGAAAACAGAAGAAAAATCGTAGAGTTCTCAAAAGAAAATACTCCCCAGCCCAAGGAAGATGCTCAGGAAGTTTACGAATCTCAAACTCAACAGGAACATCATGATAAGAAATTCAAACTGGCCCACATCAAAGGCCTTAAAATAGCTAAATCTTTATTTGATGATGACCATTTGGAGGAAGAAGAAAAATCTGCTCCAGCTCAAAACTCAGGAAGTCTTTTGAAAAATAATGTTCCTACAGATTACATGGAAGCGCCGAAACCAAAACCAGAATTCAAGCTTGACCTGAATGATAGAATTGCTTTTTCTCAATATCTTTTCAACGGAAGCCAAAGTGAATTGAATGAAGTGGTTAATACGCTGAATTCTTTTACTTCAGTTGAAAAAGCTCAGGAATTCTTGAGTGATATCTATTACGAAAGGGATTGGAAAAAAGTGGATTCATACGCACAGAGATTGTGGACTTTGGTTGAAAATAGGTTTTTGTAGATGAGCGGTATTCTTTATTTTGTTCCAACACCCGTTGGAAATCTAGAAGATATGACTTTCCGGGCTGTGAAAGTTCTGAAAGAAGTGGATTATATTTTGTGTGAGGATACAAGAACTTCTGGCGTTCTTCTCAAACATTACGAAATTTCCAAACCTCTGAAATCCTATCATTTACATAACGAACATCAGGCAACTGAAAGAGTTGTTCAGGATTTGGGAAATGGACAGAATATTGCCATTATTACAGATGCCGGAACACCCGGAATTTCAGACCCAGGCTACCTTTTGGCGAAAGCCTGTGCAGATAAAGATTTAGAAATGATCTGTTTACCTGGTGCAACGGCTTTTGTTCCTGCTTTGGTTGTTTCCGGACTGCCGAATCACGATTTTTATTTTGCCGGCTTTCTTCCTCAGAAAAAAGGGAGACAAACCAAACTGAAACAATTGGCTGAAGAAAAGAAGACAATTGTTCTTTACGAAAGTCCACATAAAATCAATACAACATTGGAGCAAATCAAAGAATTCTTTGGAGAGGAAACAAGAGTAAGTCTGAGCCGGGAAATTTCTAAAAAATTCGAAGAAACTAAACGAGGGACAATCAATGAGTTAATTGAATTCTCGAAAAGCAAAACTTTAAAAGGAGAGATTGTTCTGATTGTGAATAATTCTTAAAGTATTATTTTTGCCATAACAAATTTAGAAAACATTATAAAAATATATGGGATTACTACAAGGTAAAGTTGCAATCATAACAGGTGCGACGCGTGGAATCGGAAGAGGAATTGCTGAAGTTTTTGCCAAAGAAGGAGCGAAAATCGCATTCACTTATGCTGGTTCTGTTGAAAAAGCTAAGGAATTAGAATCAGAATTAAGCAAAATAACAGAAATCAAAGGATATCAGTCAGACGCTTCGGATTATGACGCCGCTCAAAAATTGGTTGAGGATGTGTTGGCGGAGTTCGGAACCATTGATATTTTGGTGAATAACGCCGGAATTACGAGAGATAACCTAATGTTGAGAATGTCAAAAGACGATTGGGATACGATTATCAAAGTTAATCTGGATTCGGTTTTCAACTTGACGAAAGCGGTTATCAAACCAATGATGAAAGCTAAATCCGGTTCTATTATTAATATGACTTCGGTTGTTGGTGTGAAAGGTAACGCAGGACAAGCCAATTACGCCGCTTCAAAAGCCGGAGCAATTGGTTTTACTAAATCTATCGCTTTGGAATTAGGTTCCAGAAATATCCGTTGCAACGCCATCGCTCCAGGTTTCATAGAAACTGAAATGACAGCTGCTTTGGACGAAAAAACAGTTCAGGGATGGAGAGACGGAATCCCAATGAAAAGAGGAGGGCAGCCGGCAGATGTTGCCAATGCGTGTGTTTTCTTCGCAAGTGAATTATCTTCTTACGTTACAGGTCAGGTTCTGAATGTTGACGGAGGAATGTTGACTTAATTAAAACAATATCAATTATTTATAAAGCTTTTTGTTTACTATGCAAAAAGCTTTTTTTATAGAAATTATGATAATCGATTTTCCATTGACGTTTCAGATTTTCGGCAAAACTGTTTTGGCGCATCCTGTGTTTGAAACAGTCGGGATTTTTCTGGCGATGCGTTATTACTTTTATTTGAAAAGAAAATCATCGGAGAAAATGTCATTCAGTAGTTCGGCAGCGGTTCTTATTGGAGCGACTGCTGGAGCTTTGATTGGCTCAAAGCTGATTGGGAATTTGGAGAATCCTTATTTGTTATTCAATGATTTTAATATCCAAAGATTTTGGACCAATAATACTATTGTTGGAGGATTATCATTTGGATTAATTGGAGTGGAATTAGCAAAAAAGATTGTTGGTTATCAAAAAAGTACGGGAGATCTAATCGTTTATCCTTTGATTTTAGCAATGATTATCGGGAGAATTGGATGTTTTTTTACTGGAGTTTATGAGGAAACTTATGGGATTCCGACTGATTCGGTTTTTGGAATGCATCTCGGCGACCAATATCTCAGATATCCGGTTGCGCTTTATGAGATTATTTTTCTCATCATTCTTTGGATTACTTTGAAGAGGATACAAATCAAATCAAAATTTTCGTCAGGCTTTATATTTCAATTGTTTATGTTGAGTTACTTCACGTTTCGATTGATGCTTGATCTTATAAAACCTAAAATCGAAATTATAGGAAATCTCGGAACGATTCAATTGGTGTGTATTGTTGTGATAATTTATTATATCTTTAAAATGAAAAACACATTGAATCAAAAATCAAATCAATAAAAGATGAAAACTCTAACGCTTTTAGAAGTCGGTAATTTGGGAGGTTTAGTAGCAATGATTATTGGTATTATGATAATTGTGGCTCTTGTTATTTCCCTTTTCATTACATTTTTTGTAAAATCAATTTATGAATCCAAAGACGGACGCAAGTTTTCCAATTCTCAGTTTTGGCAGACAATGCTGATTTCATTATTGATTTGTGGTTTGATAAGTGGAATGATATGCGGAGGAATGTAAAAATTTGAATCATGCCTGTAAGAAACTATACTTATTACGATTACACCATCAGTCTTTGTCCGGAATGTCTGAAAAGAGTAGGTGCTAAAATTATCATTGAGGATGAATCGGTTTTTATGACCAAGAGGTGCCCTGACCACGGTTTTTTTAAAACTAAAATCGCGTCCGACGTTCATTATTACAAAAACATTAGAAACTACAACAAAGCGTCTGAAATGCCGGTGCATTTTGGAACGGATGTAGAATATGGCTGTCCTTACGATTGCGGATTGTGCGTAGATCACGAGCAACACAGCTGTCTTTCTATTGTGGAAGTTACTGACCGATGCAATCTGACTTGCCCAACCTGTTACGCGATGTCCTCGCCACATTACGGAAGCCACAGAAGTCTGGAAGAAATTGAAGCGATGTTTGATGTCATTGTTAAAAATGAAGGTGAGCCGGATGTTGTTCAAATCAGTGGAGGTGAACCGACGATTCATCCGGAGTTTTTCAAAATAATGGATATTGCGAAGTCAAAACCGATTAAACATCTGATGCTGAATACAAATGGTGTAAGAATCGCCAATGACCCGGGTTTTGCTGAAAAGCTGGTAACTTATGCGCCTGAATTTGAAATTTATCTTCAGTTTGATTCTTTTAAGCCTGAGGTTCTGAAAGATTTCCGAGGAAAGGATTTGACAGATGTTAGAATGAAAGCTTTGGAAAAACTCAATGCTCTGAATCTTTCGACAACACTTGTAATCGTTCTTCAAAAAGATAAGAATATTGATGAAATTGGAAAAATCATCGAGTTTGCTCTAAAACAAAAATGTGTGCGAGGAATCACTTTTCAACCTGTCGAAATTGCCGGAAGAAATAGGGAAGATTCGGCTCACGAAAAGATAACTTTAACAGAAGTAAGACAGGAAATTTTGAATCAGTTTCCGTTATTAAATTCAGACGACATCATTCCGGTTCCTTGTAATCCGGATGCTTTGGCAATGGGTTATATTTTGAAACTGGAAGGAGAAACAATTCCTTTAACAAGATATATTAATCCGGCTGACTTGCTGAATAATGAAACCCGAAACACCATTGTTTATGAACAAGATACAGGATTGCAGATGCAACTTTTGGATATTTTCAGCACAGGAATTTCGGTGGATAAAGTGAAGCCTAAAGTTAACCAACTATTATGTTGTCTTCCGGAAGTTTCTGCTCCAGATTTGGATTACGATAATCTGTTCAGAATCATCATTATGAATTTTATGGATGCTCACGATTTTGATGTCAGAGCGGTTAAAAAATCCTGCGTTCATATTGTCAACAAAGATTTGAAAATGATTCCGTTTGAGACGATGAATCTTTTTTATCGTGATGATAAAAGCAAATATCTGGAAGAATTAAGAAAAAAAGACAAGGTTTTGTTTTAAATTATTTAGATAATATTCACATTAATAATGACAATCAACGGAAAAAATTATAATAACATTTTATTGGTTTTTGCTTTGGAATCTGAGGCAGGAAAGGAATTCGAAAATTACAATAAAGTCTTTGTGGGAATAGGAAAAGTTAAAGCGACTTATAATGTGACAAAAGCCATTCAGAAAACTGATCCGGATTTGATTATCAATCTGGGAACTGCCGGGAGTACAATTTTTGACAGAGGAAGTGTTGTGAATTGCAGCCGGTTCATTCAGAGAGATATGGATGTCAGAGCTTTGGGTTTTCAGAAGTTTGAAACACCTTTTTCTGAAGAGTCCATTATTTTAAAATACGGACTAGATATAGAAAATCTACCCAACGGAATCTGTGGTTCCGGTGACCAATTCGAAATGGAGCATATCAATCCAGAATACAATGTCATTGATATGGAAGCTTTTGCGCTTGCGAAAGTGGCGGAATATGAGAATATCGATTTTCTATGTCTGAAATATATTTCTGACGGAGCAGACGGAAATGCGGCCGATGATTGGACGCAAGAGGTGAAAAAAGCTTCGATTGCTTTGAGAAGAGAACTAGATAATCTTTAATAGAAAACCAGCCGAATTTGGCTGGTTTTTTTATTTCTTGTTCAAAACTTTATCATAAATCTTCTTAACCTGCAAATCTCCAAAACCAAAAATCCCTAATTCTTCCTGAAATTTTTTAAAGACCGAATCAAAATCTGTCAATCCGTTTTCAATTTGATTTTTAATAAAATCTTCTGGATTTATATTAATGTAAGCTTCGATAACTTCTTTTAAAAAATGAAAGCAATCGGATTGGTTTTCAGATAATTGTTTCAAATAATCAATATCATTATTTTGATAAGATTTCCAAAGATTCAGAGCCAATTCAATATCATTTTTATTAAATAAAACTTTGGATTTCAACGATTCTTCCAAGTCAGAACCTTCTGGATCTGAAAAACCTTTCCAATGGTTTTCTACAGTCTCCTTTGGAAAAACCCGATAGATTTTTAAATTATTAATTTTTGAAATTAATGAAATACAAAACCACAAATTAACCTGACAAAACAAATCATTTTCAAACCAGAGATTGACTTCAGAGCCTTCAGGAATATTCAGAATCCTTTCAAATTCCGAAACTGATTTTTCATAGTAACCCTCCTTGGAAACATTGTAATCCCCAGAAATTGATCTGGCTCTTAATTCCCAAAATTCTTCCAGAGAATCGGTTTTCAAATTTCCAGAAATCAAAGCCTCACGACAAACAATTATCTCGCCATCGACCGAAGTTTTCTTCAAATCTTCAGCAAGATAGTCGCCATTGGTTATGTGAAAGATTTTCTTCAAATGTTATCCGTTAAAAACCTGATTTTCCTGCTCTTGAACTCGGATGAAAGTTGTTCTTTTAGACAATTCTTTCAACTTAGATGCGCCGACATAAGTACAAGTTGAACGAACGCCTCCCAAAATATCTTTTACTGTTTCTGCAACAGGTCCTTTGTAAGGAACTTTAACCGTTTTCCCTTCGGAAGCACGATATTCTGCAACACCTCCGGAATGTTTATCCATTGCAGTCTGAGAACTCATTCCATAGAACAATCGAAAGGTTTTTCCATTTTCTGTAATTAGCTCACCGCCGCTTTCGTCGTGTCCGGCGAACATTCCGCCCAACATCACAAAATCTGAACCGCCGCCAAAAGCTTTGGCAACATCTCCGGGAACTTTGCAACCACCATCACCAATGATTTGTCCTCCCAAACCATGCGCCGCATCAGCACATTCGATGATTGCGGAAAGCTGAGGATAGCCAACGCCTGTTTTCACACGAGTCGTACAGACAGAACCTGGTCCAATCCCGACTTTGATGATGTCAGCTCCCGCTAAAATCAGTTCTTCCACCATTTCGCCTGTTACAACGTTTCCTGCGATGATGATTTTGTCAGGGAAATTTTCTCTTGCTTTTTTTACAAATTGAACAAAATGTTCGGAGTATCCATTTGCGACATCAATACAAAGAAACTGAATCTTCGGATTGGCATCCAGAATCGTTTTGATTTTCTCTTCATCGGCTTTACCCGTTCCGGTACTGAGTGCGATGTATTGGTAGAATTCGTCAGATTTTCCGTCAAGGAATCGATTCCATTCTTCAACTGAATAATGTTTGTGAATGGCTGTGATGATTTTGTCTTTGTAAAGAGCTTCTGCCATTTCGAAAGTTCCGACCGTGTCCATATTGGCTGCAATCAACGGAACACCGCTCCATTTTTTCTGCGTGTGCAAAAAAGTGAATTCTCTTTCTATCGTAACTTCGCTGCGGGATTTGAGTGTAGAACGTTTCGGGCGAAACATCACATCTTTGAATCCTAATTTGATTTCGTTTTCTATTCGCATACATCAAAATTAGCATTTATTTTTTTGAATTGGGATGATATTGAAACTGATTTTTGCCTTAAATTATAAAATCAAATTTGTCATTCCGTAGGAATCTCAACAGTCTAGATTCCTACGGAATGACAAACTTTGTGGTTATAATCTAGTTTGTTTTATGTTGAAACTTGCAGCCCGACTTGAGCGGAAATCTTTTTTTGCTTGTACAAAAGTTTTATTGCTTGTGAAAATTTTCTGCAAAAAAGATTGAGAGTGGAAGGCGGAAATAGCTGCCCAAAATATTCAATTAAGAATCTCTATTTTTGTTCCACATGAAACATCTTGTCATTATTGGTCTTGTTATTCCGGAGCCTGCTTCTACAGCTGCAGGTCACAGAATGATGCAGCTCATCCAATTGTTCTCGGAAGCGAATCACAAAATCACTTTTTTGACAGCTTCCAACAATATCGAATTCTCAGAAAAAATTGAAATCGAAAAAATTGAAATCAACAACGAAAGTTTTAATGAAAAAATAAAAGAGCTCAATCCTGATGTTGTGCTTTTTGACCGCTATGTAACCGAGGAACAATTTGGCTGGCGGGTTTCTGAAAATTGTCCAAAAGCTTTGAAAATTATTGACACAGAAGATTTACATTTCCTTAGAGAAGCAAGGCGAAAAGCTTTTGTTGAGAAAAGGGAAGTTAATAATGAAGATTTGGTCAATGATATTTTCAAGAGAGAAATAGCTTCGATCTTGCGTTGTGATCTGTCATTGATCATTTCGGAATTTGAATATGATTTGTTGGTAAATAATTTTAAAATCAATCCAAATCTATTGTTTTATATTCCGTTTTTGACAGAAAGTTTTGAGAAAAACAGAACACGTTTTGAAGATAGAACACATTTTGTCAGCATTGGAAATTTCCTTCACGAACCCAATTGGCAAACGGTTTTGAAATTGAAACAGATTTGGAAATCAATCAAGAAAAAAATTCCGGAGGCAGAACTTCATATTTATGGTGCTTACATGAGTCAGAAAGTTTTAGAACTTCATAACGCAAAAGATGGTTTTCTGGTGAAAGGAAGAGCAGATTCTGTGGAAGAGATTTTTAATCAATCGAAGGTTCTTCTTGCGCCAATTCCGTTCGGAGCAGGATTGAAGGGGAAACTTTGGGAAAGTATGAAGTTTGGTTTACCCAATGTGACGAGTTCAATCGGAGCAGAAACGATGCACAAGGATCTGCCCTGGAATGGATTTATTGAAGATTCTGATGAGGTTTTTGTTGCGAAAGCAGTTGAACTTTATCAGAATGAAAATATTTGGAATAAGGCTCAGGAAAACGGTTACCAGATTTTGGATTCTGTTTTCAGGAAAGATTTGTTTGCAGATTCTTTCATAAATAAAGTTTCAGAATTAATGGAAAATCTGGACAATCACAGAACCGAAAATTATCTGGGGAAAATCCTGCAACACCACCATTTGAACTCGACAAAATATATGAGCCGCTGGATCGAAGAGAAGAATAAGAAAAAATAGTATCTTTATTCGAAACACAAATCGATGTCAACATTTGATCAAGACCTTAATAAAGAACATTTATTAGGTCAATTTTTGGATGAGATCTATGAGAAATTAAATCTGAATTTCACACGAGTTACTGATACTGAATTCCAAAATAAAGGTGTGGACCTGATCTTCGTCCATAGCGGGAAAGAATATTATATTGATGAAAAGGCACAGCTGGATTATCTTAATAATTCTTTACCGACATTTACTTTTGAACTAAGTTATCTGAAGAATGGAAACTGGAGAAAAGGCTGGCTATTCGATCATAAAAAGATCACGGACCATTATTTTCTGATCACGGATATAAGAATAAAAACTCAAACTATTGAGGAAGGTTTTGAAAGCTGTTCAATTACAAGTGTCGATACAAAAAAACTTAGAAAATATCTTGAGAATATAGGACTCGATTGGGATACTTTGAATGATCTGGATGCACAAATCAGACATTCTGATCAAGAAAAAAACATCCCTCTTCGTAATCTAAAAGAGAAGCAAGAGGGATGTTTATATTTTTCTGTCCAAAAAGATGAAAAACCCTTGAATCTTAAGTTATACCTCAATTGGCTGATCAAGATCGGTGTTGCAAAAAGAATCTATCCTTTTTGATTAAATTTTAAAAGCATTTCACCTATTTTTTCGATCACTCCTACAACCAATGCATTTCCCATGAAAAAAGCCCGTTTAACATCGCTTACGCCTTCCAATAATGTATGGTCATCCGGAAACATATTCAGTCTTTCAAGTTCAATGGGTGTCAATCTTCGCAGTCCCTTATTCGTTCTTACCACGTGTTTGAATCTCGAAGCCGATTTTCCGCCTTCTCCTGTGATGATTGTTCTGGAAGGACTTTCCAAATTATCAGGGAAGATCATTGCACCTTCGCCGTAATTGTAAGAAAAACCATCTGCCGATTGTCGCACTTCTTTTTTTGCACCTTTCAGATAATTCCATTTATCAATTTCGCTTTCATCAATGAAATATTCTTGCGGAACTTCATCTGCAGGAATCAGGATATCTTTTAATAAAGTCCTTTTTCCTTCGTAATTTGGAGAGGTTTTCACTGTAGTGACTTTTCCGTTGAGAATCATTCCGGAGTTTTGGAAAGGCGAATCTCCTTTTTCTTTGTTGAATGAAGTTGATATTTCCTCGACACTTTGATCAAGGTCAAAAGTTTTGAGCTCGGAAATCTGACCAACTTCAAAGGTCTTTGCAAAAACACCTTCATCCAAAAGCCAATCAACTTCTGGGGTTTTTATTAATGAATTATAAATTGCTGAATCTTTCAAATAGCCTAAGATGAAAGTCCGTCTTCTTTTTTGTGGCATCCCGTAATCTGCAGCATTCACAACTCTCCATTCCACGGCATATCCAAGGTCTGACAAACATTTCAGCATGATCGCGAAGTCTCTTCCCCGTTGTGTCGTAGGTGATTTCAAAAGACGATCGACATTCTCCAGAAAAAGGAACTTGGGTTTGTCTTTCTTAGATTCCAATATTCTGTAGATCTCCCACCAAAGAACACCTTTTTTACCCTGGAGACCTTTGGAATTTTTCAAAGTGGTGGCCACCGAATAATCCTGACAAGGAAATCCGCCTACCAACATATCGTGTTCCGGAATCTCCTCGCTTGGAACTGTGGAAATATCTTGGTTAGAATGTCCTTTTTTACCGAATCTTGATTCATAGACCAAAGAAGCGTGCTGAGTTTTGGTAGAAGGTTCCCACTGGTTGCTCCAGACAACCTCGAAATTCTCTTTCGAAGACGCTTTGTTGCTGTTCTGCAGACCTATTCTAAAACCGCCAACGCCGGCAAAAAGTTCGATTACTTTTATCTTTTTCATTGTACACAAAAATAAAAATAAAATAATGGAGTACAATATGATCAAGAAAGATTTAGGATTTAAAATAGAACTCTATAAAATACAAAACCCCTTCTAACACGAACTTGAACCGATTAGTATTGATATTCATTAAATTAGATTGATTTACAATCCCTTGCGGCTCGAACATTTTTATTGTCAGAAGATTATTTTCCATATCCTCTGTTCTTACTAGATCGGCTGAAGAGTATCGTTGATGGTTACCTGTATTTTTTCTGCTTTCCAGATTTTTTTATTGGGATCTGTGGGATCTTTCAGCTGTCGTGAAACCTGGGCAATGTAATAATCAAAATTCTTAGATGGTGTCTTCCATTCTTCTTTTGCAGTGAAGGAAACTTCCAACAAACCATCTTTTCCTACTTTCTCTTCGTTGTAGCTCTGTTTGCTTTCGTGGGTGTAAATGATGTGATTCACTTCATTCATCCCTTCTTTTGGAACTTCTTTAAAAATGTCTACCTTCAATGTTTCCTCCTGCATATTTACAGTATGCACCCAAAGTTTGTGGGTTTTCCCGTAGAATGTTTGTGTACGCTGAATGTCTTTTCCATCTTCCGTAGAAAAAATGATGGAAACTATTTTCTAGATTTATAATAATAATCTATTGGCTGAGGATTATCTGGTAACTCATTACTCTTAAAAATATCTTCTTCCATGCTAGCTTTTTCATACCAATTTTTAAGGTTTTTTAAGCCATAAAACTTGTTTTTTTCAAATTCTTTAATGTAACTTTTATTATGATCAGAATAATTATAAAAGTTACCAAGGAACATTTGATTAAAATCATATTGAGAATCGTATCTATATTGCTCTCCAAATTCTAAAAGATATGCTGCAATTTTTGATATTTGTTGAAATGTCAAATCCTCTCTTTTTTCTGTATCACAACCGAGACATAAACCATGCTGAATATAATCGGCGAGACATAAGATATAATCCGGATTACCTGGATTAGACAATTCTTTTATAACCTCTAAAGTGTTTTGATGGATAGAAATACTACCATCACAATTTTTAGTCCATAGTAATTTTTCAAATTCCTTCTCAATATTTTTGTTGTAATTAGAATAATTTTTAGGTAATGTTTTTAATAACATCCATTTTACAAGTTCCTTATCTTGTGTATAACCAAAAGTTCTTACTAAGTTTTCCATAAAATATTGATCATTAAGAATAAGCCATTTATATTGTGCCTTATTATCATTAAACAGATACATATTACGAGCAATAATAATTTGATTATTTTTTTTCTGTTGTTGTGAAAGATCTATTAAATCTTTCCATTGAATCACACTTTGAGTCCCTTCATTCGTCTCAATAATTATTGGTTCTTTTTCATATTGCAATAATTTTGAGAATTTTTTCTGATAATCTAAAACTAATGGTAATGGATAAAAAAATGTTACAATCTTACTTTTTTTTGACACATAAATATTTTGATTATCAGCTGAAAGGGCATTAAATACTAAATCTTTATCACACGGATTATATGTATCTATTTTTAAATAGTTCACAGAGGAAGAATAATTAATAATTCTTCCGAATATATTCTTTATTCTGTTGGAAAAATCTTTTTCATCTGGTATTTTATAACCATTTGAATTTAAAATTGAATCTTCAATATCTACTAAAACATTAAGATCCCTTTCCGAATAATCATCAAAACTTCCGTATTCTGAAGAGGCACCATTTTTTATTTGTTTTATTAAAACTGCCTGGAACTCACTCTGTTTAAACTGCTCCTTATTATTTGTAGAACTAATCATACTTGTATTTTTTTCTTGACAGTGAATTAATATAAAGCAAAAGAATACCGCTATACAATTCATTTTTTTATTTAAACTATCTAGAACTTTCACCTTTTTTATATAGCCATTAGAATGTAGTACATCAATGATTAATTCATTTGTAACATCTAATTCTTCTACAGGAAATTGTTCTGAATATTTTTGTATAATTCCTAAATCATTGTAAATATAAATTCCCCTCTCTAATTGTTTTTGTAGTAAGTTTTCAATTTGCTTAGTATTCATCAATTATTTTTTTGTATATTTTGTAGCAGTTCATCACCATCAATATCTTGAATTTTTTTGTTTACTTTTTTTGTAAATATTTGATTTTTGCTACCTTGCTCATTTTTATCAAAAACTTTATAGGTGATTTTATTTAAATATAATTGTTTGTCTTTAGCATTAAAATTGTATTCACAAATTATTCTCCCTCCAGAATCTTGCTTAAATTCACAGAAAATGCTATTTTCTTTACTAAAAATTTTAGAATAGCGAAATCCAGTAAATTCTAAATTTTCATATTTATAGATTTGATTGTTATATTTTACTTCAATTTCATAATTGCTTTCATTAAATAAACAATAAAGATTTTTTGATTTGTCTGGTTCTTTCGTTTTTATAGTTTTTTTATTCCATTCATCACATAATTCTTTGTCAAAACAATCTGTACATGGTTGATGAACTATTAAAATTTTGCTTTTTTGCAAAAGCAAACTATCAATTACTTTATATTTTGCAACATTGATATTATTAGAAAACTCCCAAAAATTATTTTCCATTTTTATCAGTTTCCACTTAATATTCCTTTCTGTAAAACTATCCTGTTTTAAATTTTTATATTTATCTGTAACAAATGTGTAATTGCCCTTATTGGTTGTAAAGTCCCTGATATGATAATATGAGCCTTCTTGAGGAACATAAAAATAAAATTCATTTTTTGAAAATCTTAAAACTGGATAGCCTCCATCGCATCTATCATTAACTAGATATGTATTATCTTTTTTTTCAACAGAAACCAAAGTAGTATTTTCAAATTCATTCTTTTTAGTTTGACAACTGTAAAGTGAATGAATGATTATGAATAGTAACAATAATTTTTTCATATTAAAATGTAATTAATCTACCTGTTGAGTTATTTATATTTCTTCTTATTTGGGTAACGGTATAGTCGTGACCACTTTTCCTTGTCCTATCAGTAAATAATTTATCTTTCATTAAAGTAAATTTATAATCTTCTGACGCTCCTTTTCTAGTTCCTACATCCCAAAATCTATACTTCACCTCTCCATTTTCACACAACTTGCCAACTATTATTACGTAATGATCGGTGGTGTTAGTTTGTTCGTTGTATCCGAAATTTAATGCATGATTTACACCTACTAAAACTGGATGTCCCGCTTCTAATGATTTGTCTATATATTTTACTCCGTTTTCAAAATTTGTCTGATTCAAGACCAATTGTGTATGCGAACTATTCTCAATAGCTGTTTGGTAATATGAAGTATTATCTGCACCTGTCGGGTTTTCAGCATGAACAGACAGAGGTTCCATGATTATTCTACATCTTATATTACAATCTGTAGCTCCTCTTTGAGGCGAAAAAGTCATTTTTGACCTCAAATCTATCTCCGGTTTTCCGTCGCATCCCAAAGAAACATTATTGATAATTCCGTTGCAAACATTCTTATCATATTTAAATACTTCTTTAAGTTTATTATAAAAGCTTCTACTGGTGTCAATAGCTTACTAGGTCGGCCGGAAGAGTATCGTTGATGGTTACCTGTATTTTTTCTGCTTTCCAGATTTTTTTATTGAATCTGCGGAATCTTTCAGCTGTCGTGAAACCTGAGCAATGTAATAATCAAAATTCTTTGGTGGGGTCTGAAAAAGAAATTTAGTACAAGAAGAAATCTCATTTTTACTTTTTAGGATGTTGGTTTCGCCATTCATTATAATCTATTGGTTCATTGTCCCTTCCCCATACTTGATTGTAGTCAACTATATATTCGTCATAATCTGCATTATCCCACCATTCTTTAAATTTTGGTAAATTAAAATAATTGTTCTTTTTTAAAATTTCTATATCTTCATCATTAAGAAAAAACCGTAACCTCCCCATCATTTTACTATTACTATTGAAATTTTTATTATATTTATATTGTTCGGCAAAGTAAGTAAGATTTGCCATTATTTTGACTTTATCAGCTTCTGAAATATTTTCAGTTTTTATATCTTCAAGATTCCCTAAATATTCTAAGTATGCCTGAATATTGTCTAAAATAAAACGATTCTCAGAATTGTCATTTGGCTGATATAATGTTTGCAATACCTTAAATGTATTTGCATGAAGTTTTAAAGTTCCATCGCATTGTTTTATCCAAAACAATTTGCCATAATCTTGCGGATTATTTTTGTCAAATTTTGTTCTTTCTATTATCCATTTGAGTAAATCTGAATCTTCTGTATATCCAAAAGTTTTTACCAAACTTTCCATAAAATATTGGTCATTTAGGATAAGCCATTTGTACTGTGCTTTATTATCATTGAAAAGATACATATTGCGAGCAACAATGCTTCGGATGTTCTTTTTTCTTTTATCTGAAAGATTATATTCAGGTTCATTGTTATTCTCTAAATCTTTCCATAATTCAATTGAATAGTCATTATTATCCTTATCTACGTACTTTATAGGAGTATTTTCTTCAACTTTTGCAATTTCTGGAAACTCTTTTTGATAATTTATAATCTCAGGAACATAATAAAAATCAGTTATGAAGTTCTCATTTTTAATTATATAAGTCCCTAAATAGTCAATCCCATTATTTGGACTATAATTAAATTCTTTATCACATTTATTAAAATAATTGATATACAAATATTTATTTTCAGAATTGGGATTGATTATTCTACCAAAAATAATTTGAATTTTTTTATTAAACTCATTATTGATTAATACTTTATATCCGTTAGATTTTAAAATACTTTTTACAATTTGTATAGTAACATCTAATTCTCCTTTTTCAAAAGGTTTTTTAATTATTTCTACTCCTGCCTCATTAAAATATTGATTTGCACCATTTCTTAATTGCTTTTCTAATACTATATTAATCATACTATTAATTGAGTCTTGTTTTTTTTGTTCTGTAATTTCATTATGTTTTACTTCTTGACAACTAAGTTGTAAGGTTAAAAACAAAAACAAGTTAAAATGTTTAATCATAATTCGATTTATTATCTTGATGAGAAAGCAGAGTTTTCTGCATCAACATCATATTTGGGTAATTTTTTTTCATCCTCAGAAGGAGTATATTTTTTTGGCTTCATAATAAAAAATATGTCATTACTATTTTTAGATATGGATCCGAAACAAATTTTTTGATGACCAGATTTTTTACTTCCTTGATTACCACCTAAATAAACATACTTTTTCCCGTCATTATTTTCACCTACAATAATCGCAACATGTGAAAAAGTGAATACAATGATTGCTCCTACAAAAGGTTCCGATTTTTCACCATTTGTCCAACCATCCTTCCCCGTGTCCCCTCCAACCTTGGAATTATTTGCTTCTCCCCAGTCAAAAGCTCCCACATTTCCTTTAACATTGGTGTCTTTAAAGTTTTTTGTATGCTGAAAACACCAATAAATAAAAGTGGCGCACCAAGGCTCGGAATGAACTGCAGGAGAGTATTTTGATAAGTTAAAGTATTCTGTAATCCTCTCACTTAAGGGGGTTTCTTTTTCAACATATCCCTTATAAGTATTATATTCCTGCCATGCAACTTCTAGCCATTCTGCATTGCCTCCTGCCAGTTGTGGCACCATAATTTCTTCCCCCTTACAAGCATTTTTATCATATTTAAACCATGTTTTAAGTTTAGAAAGACCTGTTTTTCTTGCATCCCAACCATTTGGATCTACTTCTAATTTATGAGATAAAGTATATCCATTTAATATTTTACAGATCAAATAATAATAACGTTCTTCGTCATCCTCCATTAATAAGGAAGCTTCATTTAAAGTTTTACCTAAAGCTTTGCTAAAATATTCTCTTTTAAATTTCATAGCATCTTTCTCAGCTTGAGAATAATTTCCTCTAGGATTTTCTTTCCATGTTGGTATTTTTTTATAAATCGACCAAAACCACCCTCCACTATCTACAGCCAAATGAAGTTTGGTTGCTACTAATTCGGGATAAGTTTCAATATCTTCGGGTACTTTTTCATTATATGCTTTATAGGCGACAGGAGCACTTCCATCTCCTGTGAGTTGCTGTATTCCTCTGCCTTTATATTTGTAGCCACTAGAAGCATGATCGCTTTTTTCTTCTCCTGCAGTTCTAAAAAAACTTGTTTCAGAATATACATTTGCAAAAAAAGCTATTTTTTGAATACATTTATTAATAGAATATGTGCTAAACATTTTATTTAATTCTATCGTTAAATCAGCAAAACTTTCACGATCCATGTGGGTTGATTCCCAAATTTCTTCTTTTCCTCTCATATGATTAACCAAACTTCTAATATCCGTTTCAAGAAACGGTCTATCACACCAGCAAGTTTTCTCCTTTTTCGCCTCCGCCATTTCCACCACCACAGGAACTACATCATTATCAATAACTTCCGGGGTTGTTAATTGTGATACTTTCAAACATCCTTGCTGATAGAAAATAAATTGTTTTCTCAGTTCCAACATTTCTGCCTGTGTGAAAGGGGTTCCGTCTTGTTTATAGGCTAGTATCCTATGTGTTTTTGCTTGATTTAATCTGGAGCTCCCACACTATCAAACATATCAGCATAGTCAACCATTGCTTTTAAGTTGGGTAGATTATAATAATTGTTTTTCTGATATTCTTGTTTTACTTTTTCCCATTCTTCTTTATCAAGATAATCTCGATAATCTGCCAATATGGTCATTTCTCCCCAATTTTGTCCATCATGATGATATTGCTTGAATAATGAATCATATATATTTGCCAAATAAGCCAATATTTTCATTTTTTCTTTTTCTTTAAAAATATCTTTTCTTTGATTATCAATAAGTCTCGAACTATAGTATTTTAAAGGGAGAATTTTTTGAATTTCTTTATTTTCATTAAACAAATCAGAAAATGTTGACAGCAAATTATTACATATAAATAAATTCTCTTTCTTGTTTTTATTAAATATTACATCGCCAATTTTATACTTATCGCCCATCTCCATATTTGAATAAAAAATGTTAAGAGATTTTTTATTAGATTTTACAATGTCATCAAACCTAAATAGAACCAGTATATCATACATAAATTCTGATTCATTATTTACCAAATATGATACTCCTGATTTATCATTATTAAATAAATATTTATTAAATAATGATATTTTAAGATTTTGTTTTATTTTTTGCGATTTTGAGTCATAAATATTCTCTAATAAAAGCATTGGTGTTACGAATTTTCTTTTCTTATCTATAAAAAGGTTCGTCAAACATAAATCATATAAATTTTCGTCTAAACTTCCCTTATACTGAACAAAATCATTTCGATTAATTATAAATATATCATCAGATGTTTCATCAATATTTATATGAAATTTTCTTTCAATAACCTCTTTAAATTTTGCATAATCTGGCTTCATATAACCATTGGATTGCAACATTTCTTCAATTAAAGGAAGTAATATATCCAAATCTTTTTTACTAAAAACATATTCATCAGATTCCGAAATATCACCACAAGTATAGCTTCTTTGTAACTTAATTTGATTTTCAATCTCTTTCATGTTTTTATCTTTATTATCATTTTTCATAGTTGTGGTATTATCTTGTATTATACTATGATTCTCTTTGTTTTGTGAACAACTAACGCAATAGATTAGTGTAAATAATAGAAGAAAAAATTTATTGGTATTCGTATTCATCTGTTTATCTTTTTATTATATCAATTTTATATGCTGAACTACTCGTCCATTTCATTAATTTATCTACTTTTGAATAATGAAGCATGGGAGTATAAAATCTACAACTAGTTAAGCTATCTGTACCACCACTTTTATTTTTCTTTGTGAGAGCATGTGAGAGTAGATGACTTGAAAGTCTTTTCCACTTTAGCTTAGTAACACCTCGCATTCTTATAGACTTATCCAATCCAATAGGTTTTTCAGTTGAAGATATAGCCTCTATTGTTGAAACCACGTCGTTTTCTTCATCGTAATCTATAATAACTCCAGTGTGTCCCATTCCGCCACTTAAATTCTTCCATATAAAAATATCTCCTATTTGCGGCTTGTAACTTAGATTATCATGTTTTACTAAATAGCTTGCACTATCTTGAGCATAATCGTAAAGCACAGCAGTTCCTGCTGCCCATCCTTTTGAACACCATTCTATTTTTGCTAAATATCTACATATAAGTTCAGAACAATCCATTGTATTTTCACCATTAGCCAACGTTCTGTTTTGATCATTTTCATAAGGAACTTTATATACCACACCATTAGCTACATCATCTTGAGAAATGGCTTTTGTTAAAAGCCATTCAATGCCCTCCTTAATTTTCAAATCAGAATTTTCTAAACTTAAAGAAGTTACCGTATCGTTTTTTCCACATTCATCAACCTTGAAAATTTTCTTGGTACCGATTTCATAAGTATATTCTTTGTTTTTATAAGTATATTTCCCTCCTTGGTATGAGCCTCTCCTCTTATCTCTTGATTTAGTCTTTGAATTTATATTATCAACTAAATCATTTATTACTTTTAATTCATCTGTTCCTGCAGTAACAATTTCATTTAAGTTTTTGTCTATCCAAAAACCTATTCCGGATAAAACTGCATATTTTTCTTCTGCCAATTTTTCAGGGTGCTCTTCCAAATAATTTCCATCCAATGCTACAAATTTTTCTTTTGGTAATCCTAACTCTTCTCTATGCTTATTATAAAATTTTTGAAACCCTTCATAGTTATTTCTACCTGTTATCATGATAAAGCCTCTTCCTCTGAAAACATAACCATCCTCAGTCCCCACTCTATTTCCATTTTTATTACCATAAGCATTGATCCCAATGGCTCTATCATTATGTGCATCTCGTCTGCATCTTTCTACATTTCCACTATAATATGATAAATCACTATTTAAAAGAGTTTCATATTTATAGTTTAAACTTTCAGTTAATGTCACTAAATCTGTTTCCGTTCTTACTTGAGCAAAAAAATGGGCTTTGCGCTTACATGTATTTATTTGAAACTTCTCAAAATACTCGTTAATATATGGTAAACATTTTTCCATAAGTGATTTACTACCATTAAAAAAAACTTGCTGTAGCTCTGGTAGAGTTATTTTAGTTCTACATCTTTGGCATTCTCCTCCTTCTGTTTTCGCCTCCGCCATTTCCACCACCACAGGAACTACATCATTTTCTATGGCTTCCGGGGTTGTTAATTGTGATACTTTCAAACATCCTTGCTGATAGAAAATAAATTGTTTTCTCAGTTCCAACATTTCTGCCTGTGTGAAAGGGGTTCCGTCTTGTTTGTAAGCTTTTATACCCAACTTTTCCATATCTTCTGTTCTTACTAGATCGGCCGGAAGAGTATCATTAATAGTAACCTGTATTTTATCTGCTTTCCATATCTTTTTGTTAGGATCAGCAGGATCTTTCAGTTGTCGGGAAACCTGGGCAATGTAATAATCAAAATTCTTTGGTGGCGTCTTCCATTCTTCTTTTGCAGTGAAGGAAACTTCCAACAAACCATCTTTGCCTACTTTTTCTTCGTTGTAGCTCTGTTTGCTTTCGTGGGTGTAAATGATGTGATTCACTTCATTCATCCCTTCTTTAGGAACTTCTTTAAAAACATCTACTTTCAATGTTTCCTCCTGCATATTTACAGTATGCACCCAAAGTTTGTGGGTTTTCCCGTAGAATGTTTGTGTACGCTGAATGTCTTTTCCGTCTTCCGTAGAAAAAATGATGGAAACTATTTTCTGTTCTGTAGTAAGAGTAAGTTCTTCATTAGGTTCTAAAACTTCCAATAGAGTGGTACCACGCTGTATTGTAACCGATTTTGTTCCTTCAATGGAAAGATTGGAAGGAAAAATAATATCTCCTGTAGAGGCAATCTGCGGTTCTATGGTAAAAACCAACCTGTATTGCGGATTGGGATTATCTGCGGTTTTGGGGATGGCTTTTTCTATTTTTTCTTTATAGGTTGCATTTGTGGTAATTTGGAAGGATGCTTTACCCTCACTGTTCAGCGTTACCGGTTTTTCTTCCAGCATATATTTTGCAGGTTCTTGATAAAAACCATCTTCTTGTCCTTTTACCCAAATTTTCACTTTCAGGGCTTGGTTTTGCAGTCCGTCAATCTCTAAAAATCCGTAGGTCTCTTCTTCATAGCCGGTTTCGGTTCTTTTTATTCCTGTTCCATAAGCCCAAAGCGCTCGTTTTAGCTTTGGATGAGCCACTTTTATTTTAGTTTCCGTTACTTTTGGATCAGTATGTTGTCCTTCCATGTGAGCAGAAATGGTAAATTCTCCCAATTCGGTAAAAGTAAGTGTACCATCTCCGTTATTGGTAACTCCTTGCGGTACTTCTACTCTTATGGTTTCTCCGCTTACTAGTGGAGATATTCTTGCGGTGGCTGTATATTTTACTTTTGTTCCCTGCGGTACTGTAGTTGCAGGAATTGCAAGTTGATCTATGGAATTCCTGATAACCTCAAAATTGAAGCAGTCTCCTCCGCTGAATTGCGGTTCTTTTCCTGCTCCTAAAGGATTTGCATAGGCTTCTATGGAATATTTCCCAAAATAGTTACCGTTTATAAGACCTGCATCACGGAAAAGAAATTCATCTATTCGTTTATTTATTTTTAAGGCTTTGAATGAAGCTGAATTTTCAAGAGCCCGTAATCTACCGGTTCCTTCTTTTTTCAGATACCAGTTCACAGTTTTAAAAGCACCATCGGGGATGTATATTGCATTAAAACCTTTTACCCAAACAGAAAAATTGTCATTATATCTTAGTAAGGAACTCCCATGATCTATGGTTTCTATCCCTAAAGTACTTTTAATTTCTATTGTTGCCGTTTCCGGCTTGGTTTCATTAGGGTTAGTAAACGCTTCTATGATATATTTCCCTTTGTTTTTAAAGGTTACTAAGATTCCCGAGGGGGATGATATTACAGACACTATGTTGGGAGAAGTAGTTCCTGCAAAAGTATTGTGCAAAATATTATTTCCTTCTTTTATTCTCCAATAGGCAGAAGGAATAACTGAAGTTTGTATTGATTTATTTAAAATTCTGCCTTGCTCTAATGGAGATCCAACCTTACGTTCAAGAGATACCGGAACGGGAATATTGATAATAGAAGAGGCAGGAATGGTTATTTTTTTTACAAAGTCTTTTACAACTTCTATATCAAGGGTGCATTTGGCATCTCCGGGTTTTCCTCCGTAAGCTTCAATCTTGTATTTTCCTTCTTCCAAATTTTGAAAAACTTTATCCAAATCCTGATTAAATGTAGCTCCTAATCCAATAAAAGTTTTCACTTTATCTTTTACGCCTTCTCCTTTAAAAAGTGTCCAAATAATTTTTGTAACCTCTCCTTTGAAATTTGCTTTTAATGTAAGTTTCGGAGTAAGGATATTAAAATTTGAAAACGGACTCCATGAATTATTTGCCTGCTGAATATAATAGTACGTATCTTTTAGTTCTGTAATAGGAATCGGGGAAATCATTGAAATAGAACTTACGGATACTTTGGTTTTATCAGCAAGATCTTTAGTTTCCCATTGTGGAGAAGCATTGGCTACGGAAAATTCATCCGCTTCTTTTACATCGATTTGAGATGCGTTGTTGGATTGTCCTGTCGTTGCAAACTGAATAGTACCCGGAACTCCATATCCTGGGCAAGTGCCGGTCGATACATCCAAAAGTACCTTCATACTCTTATTGAATTCTACATTTTCATAATAGTCTTTGTATTTTATACTGCATTTCGCTTTACAAGGAGAATATCCCGTAGATGTATTTTTAGGATCTTGACACATTACAAAACCTTGACCATTATTAAAATTTTCAGCTTTGTCATCTAAATAGGTAGCGATAGGTTTTTCCTGAGCAAAATATTTATTTTTACCTAATTTTTTTTTCTGGCTTGTGACTTTTATAGGTACTGCGGTTCCTTTATTTTTAATTACCTGTGCACTAGAACAAAACGCTTTTGCACCTTCTACGATGATATATCCTTTTTTTGCCATTTTCTTTGTGTTTTTTTATGTTTATAGCCCTCTTACTACTGTCAAAATCCTCTAATAAGTAGCATAAAAATTTTAAAATAATATTTCATTATTAAGGTCTAGATCCTATTAGTCTATTGTCAATCTTTCATTTTATAAATCTCATAATAGCCAAATATAATGCGCAAATGCATAGCGAACATGTAAAAGAAGATTTTAATAAAACTGCTTTAATAATTTCACCTTCCGTAAAAGTAGACCAGCAAGCATGTCTATTTGTAAATTCATTTTTATTAATAAAAATCCAAAATATAAACACCATTAATAGAATCAAATAAATGATACATTTTTTATTTACTAAGCTCAAACAAAAAACCAAAATAAACTGAATCGGCATAAAGAATAAAAATCCCTCCAGCAAAGAACTTTTTCCGTCTATACAAGATGTTCCATCAGGCAAAAAAACAGCCATTTGTAAACCTCCGATTATTACAGATATTAAGCTTATTATTAGTGCTTTTTTTATTTTGCTCATCATTTAATTGGTATATATTTATCATATGTAGAAGGTACTCCAACTGGCCAAGTTCCTGCTTTTACACCATTTAATGCTCCAGTTGAATTCCATAATGCATGATCCCCATCTTGCCAAAATTTAGCACCAATTTGTTTACTGTTTTTTATTTCTAAAAACAATTAGAATAGAAAACACTAATAAAAGTGATACAGTAAGAGAATAAAAAATAATTTGGTGGAAAGGGCTCTTTAAATTTGGAAATATAATTTTTAAATTGAGAAATACTTTTTTCTTCTTCAAAGGCAATTGAGATATAAATCAGTTTATTTGAAATATTGTAAATCTTTAACCTAGAGAAAGTAATATTTTCATTTTTAAAAAAAATGCTAATCGTATCAGGATTAATATCTTTTACAAGGTAATATAATTCGCTTGACAAATAAAAATGACACCAAAATTTTTTAGTAAATAAATTAAACATAATTTCTTCTAATTTTCATCAATATGATCCGCTACCCAATCTGCTCCAAAATAGCCAGCTGTTCCAAATATTAGTGCTCCTACAGCACCTGTAATCAGCGCATCAGGACCTGTTTCTATTCCAACTGCCGCACCGCCAATAGGAAATCCAAATAGATGTTATCCGTAGGATATGAACTGTCATAAGTTCTGTCAAAGACCCATATTAGAGATTTTTCTTTTATGCTGACAAATACTGAAAACAAAACTTGTAATTAGTTCTTTTTTCTCTTGAAAGTTAACACTTACGTTTTGCTTTACCTTGTAAAGCATAGCGGTTTCTGTATATTTTTGACTTGGTTTTATTTGAGTATCCATTTAAAAAAATTAATTTTAATTTTTACAATTGTTTACGATAACTTCTTCCGGCAAGTCATAAAAGTAAATTTTCTCAATTGTTCCTTTGTTACACTTTTGAACATAGTAGTTAGCGATATAATCTTCTTTATAATGTGAAATTTCTTCACTTGAAAACCCTCCGGTATCTTCCTTGTTTTTCATAAAGTAAGAAGTGTTATTTGTTTTTTTGTAAAAAACAAAGTCAACAGAAGTAATATTTTTTTGCATTAATATCTTCTCATGCTTCAACCTACTTTTCACATAATTTACTATGTCATACTTCAACGAATCTTTCACAGAATTGGGATTATTAATTAAAATGTAATACGAAGTCTTTACAGAGTCCTTATAGTAATCATTTGTAAAAGTTAATTTATCTAAAGAGATAAATTCAACCCTCTTATCATCACAACCCATGATAATAAAACACAAAATGAAAATTGCGAGAATTTTTATAAATTTTAAATGCTTCATTATTTATTTTTTATAAAGTGTTTGAATAGGTAGTTATACCTATTTTTCTTTAGAGAATCAATTTGAAAAAATTAAATTTCTCCAGGTCTTTTTCTTCCCATATTTCGTAACCTATCTTCTCTTTCTTTTTCAAGCCTTCTACTATTTTCCCTTTGTGTTTTTCCAATAGAAATATTTTCTTTGAATGTTTTTTCGAACTCAACTTTTGTTACAAATGGTTTAAAGCCTCTAATGTGTTGTAAAATAAACCAATATCTAAATCCCATTAGATAGTAATAATTTTTTTTCTATATCGGGCATATCAAGTCCAAAATGATCATAGAGAGCAATCTTATATGTTGCCTCATAATTGCCATTATCAAATTTGTTGAATTTTATTAGCTTTATTTCATATGCCCACGTATCATTCATACATATTGTAAGTCCTCCATAAAAGGTATCTTTCAATGTTGAAAACTGTGGATGTCCCCAACTTCTTTTCCCAAATTTTCCACTTTCATTATCTGTAAAATGAATTTGTGCATCTTCAATATTAGTTGTTCCCTTATACTTATTTAATCTCTCTGCAATTTCGTCTTCAATACTTAAACAAAATCTCGTTGTTGATGGGTGATTTTGAACATATTTAGTAAGTATTGAATTGGTATATTCTCCTCCTTCGCTTCGTTTGAATTTTTCAATCATGTCCAACGCCACAGTCTCTAATTCTCCAACTGAAAATAGATCCTTTACCATTCTTTTAAAGCCTATCCATAGTTCATCATTTGTCTTATCTCTAATTTCTCCTTTAATCCATATACCTTTACTTTCAATATCTTTTATTGTATAACGGGCAGGATATTGATTCGATACACCAACTCCATAACATAAATCATCAGCCATGTTTTTCCCTTGTCTATCTAATCCTTTGATTTTAAATCTATCTATATATACAGGTAATGGATTATTTATTTTAACTTCAACACTTACCTTGTCTGTTGGACTTTTAAAATATGCATATACACGCATATTATAGCAAGGAATCTTTACCTGTATAGTTTGAGTATTTCCATTTAACAAAGAATAATCAACAATCCAAGGAATTGGGATTCCATTTATTTTATATAACCATGCAAGTTTTCTATATTCACTCTTCGAAGCAGATCTATTAAAAGTTGCTTTAAACCAGTATTTCAATCCCTCTTTAGTTTCTTCCAATTTTTTACCATTATCATCCAATGGGCCTTCTACTTTAATAACCAATAAAGTTTGATCCTTTTTTGTCTGATACTCATCAAATTTCTTTCCTCCATTTTTCCCATGAAAAGTAGTTTCTGTAGGGGATTTAAATTCCAAACTTCCTTTAGAAGCGTCTTTGGTTATAGATTCCGCTTCTTTGTAAGATTTCCCAAATACATTGCGTATAATATTTCCACCTTCTCCAGCCATATTATTGCATTTTCACTTGTTTTCCACTATTGACGTTTACTTCTTTGGCACTTTCTACATTAATGGCTTCTTTCGTGCTTATGTAAGCCCCAGATTGCATGTTTTCAGTAATTTTTTTAGCCATAGAGCTTCTTCCCACTTCAGCCGTTTCTATAATATTACTCGCTGTAAGATTATAATCGTCATTAGCTGTTTCTGTAATATCTTCTCCAGCTAAAATATTTACATTCTTTTGAGCTGAAGCTATAATATTATTTCCTGCATTGATCAGTACATTCTCTCCCGCCGTAAAACTCATATTCTTCGGTGCATTCACATTAATATTTCCCTGTCCGTCCATCAGATAAGTATTCCCGCTCGGATCTTCTATAAAAACAGAACCTTCAGCGTCGTTTAAGATAATCTTGGTTCCTGATCTTGTGTGAATCACCTTCTTGTCGTTTCCACTGGTGTGGTAAGAACTTGTCTCGCTTCCATTATAATGCGTCCCCATCACAAAAGGCTTTTCTGCATTTCCTGCTTCAAAGCCAACCAAAACTTCCTCACCAATCTCAGGGATAAAATGAAAACCCTTTCCTGCTCCAGAGTGGGGCTGAATTAATCTTATCCAAGGCGTTGTCTGGTTCTTATCTTCCTGCCACGGAAACTGTACTCGGATTCTTCCCATTCCCATAGGATCGTTGTTATCCATCACTCTTGCAGGTTGCTCTTCACCTTTTGGTACGGCTTCGGTGTCGATAAATGGTACTGCATTGAACAAATCCGGGATTCCGACAAACTCGTTGTAATAATCACCAGGTTCGTAAACATGCTTGATTTCTATGATCCTATAGGTTTCCATCGCTTTGCCGTTGATATCCGAAAGTTGGGCTCTGCCACCGATCTTAAGTTCCGGAGTTTTGCTTCTGCCTTTTACCTGCATCAGGTTTTCACGCCTTTCTTTTTCTAATCGCACGGCTTCTTCCAACTGACCTTCCGAACTGTCGTGGATTCCTGTATGGTTGAAATGCATTTTTGGCTTCTTCTTAAAAATATTTTTAGAGGCATTGGTTGCAATCACCTGAAATGGGCTTTCCTTGAATTCGCTTCTTTCACCATTACTGTTCTTTTCTATTTTAGCTCCGCTTTGCGTGTCATAACTTATGAATGTAAAATCCTGAGCCTGCATCCGCATCTCAAACTCAACATCTATTAAATCTACATTCTCACCCAATTTCAAAATAGGCTGTACGGTATTTCCGAAGATTAGTTTTTCGCCGTTATAATAGAAATATTCTCCGTGACGGATGGCGAGCCTCTTAATAAATTCGTAATCGGATTCTTTGTACTGAACCGTGTAAGGAAAGGCTTTTTTATTATATTCATTAAGATGATCGGAGGAAACTTCTACTTTAGCTTCCTGCGGATATTCTTCGGTAACCTGTTTGATGATCTGCTCCAGCGTTTTGTCTTCAAAACTCTGGCAGTCTTTTCCGCTTTCCAGCAAAATACTTGGTGCATAACCTGTAATATGAAGATCCCCATAACCTCCGCCTTCGTCTTTTTTGTTTCTGATCTTGCCGATAATGCCTCTAAAATAATGCTGAGTTGTACCAAAACGCCAATAGGTAATTCCTATTTCTTTTCCGAGCAAATTTTTGGAATTCTCCATCACATAGCCTTGAAAAGTGTCTAAGGCATCATCCGGAACGACAATCGTAAAGCTGTCGTGATCGTTGGTTTTCTGGCTCAGTTCTACCGTGTAGCTGTTTTTACGGATAAACTCTTTTCCGTCTAAGGTCAGAAGACAATACACCAAAGGGTTTGTTTTGTCGTGAAGCCAGTCTTCAAATCTGCGGGAAGTGCCAAATATGGCCGAGAAATCTTGGTTTTCCATAAGAGGTAATTTTTTAGGAGCTATTCCTGCTATCCGCTCATACTCCTCGTGCCAAAGCCAAAAGTCCAATGCTTACTGTGGGGTAACCGCTTCTATCCGGGTTAGAATTATTCCGCTACAAAATTTTGTAAGGAAAACCTCTTCAATTGTGAAATTTCTTCTTTAACCTTCCCAAATTGGAAATGACTCAGAATTGCATTGTAAGTATTTTTATCAGTATCAAAAGCTATCACATTATTATCCTCAAATCGACTTTCTACATTACTATATATTTTGTATTTGTATTCTCTTCCTTTTTGGGATAATAATTTTTTTTCATAACCTATTTCTTCATCATTCGATTTTTTTATTAAATACATTAATACACCATTTTTATTATACTTGTAGTTTACATTCCAGATATCTTGGGTATCAGATTGTGTTCTTGTTGTATATATTTTTGCACTTAAAATTTTTAATTTACTATTCTTATATTTATTATTTGAAGTAATTTTTAATAAATCTTTAAATTGATACGGATAGTCTCCTAAATCGTCATCTAGAAGGTCGATTAAATCTAAAATATTTTTATTAATTAAAATGGTGCTTTTTAATTGATTATAATATAAAGAATTTAAAAAATAAATATCCTTATTGATAGTTATTGATTTGGAATTATCGAAAAATGAAATATGTAATGTATCTGAAGTCCCATTTTCATTTATTAATAAAAGTAAATTATTTTCATTTTGTTCTTTCTTTAATACAAAAATCGTGGGTGAAATTTTATCTATTGGTTCATAAGATATATCATAATACGATATAGAGTCTTTTTTTGAACTGATGTCATAAACATAAGTGAAAGTTTTTTTTGTTCTATCACTTTTTACTAATTTATCATTTTCATAAGTCTTTAAAGTAACATATTCTTCCTTTATTATTGTTTTGTGATTTTGAGCAAAACAGTAGCTATAAGAAAAAATAAAAAAAATGTATAAGGCTTTCATATTTTCTATTTAATTTCTTTCCAAAATATTGAATATCCTGCAACTTGTGTTGCAATTATACCAGTTGCTTGTTTTGTCTTATTCTTATAATAAAAATCTCCTGTAGTCCAATATTCTTTTCTGCTAAAATCATCCGCAGGTATTGTATATATTGCTCTCATTCCTCGTGATGTTTTTTTATGTATATGACTGCCTTTGTCTGTTTTAGGATTATGTGATGAACCGTAAGGAGTGCCATTAGGATATTTTTGTTTTATTTTAGCAACAAATTTATCATACAAGCCTTTTTTAATTTTTACAAAATCATATTCATCAAATTTATTATGTCCCGTTTTTGAGCTACTGTCTGCCTTAAGTTCTGTATCTATTCCCCAAGCTAAAAAATCTACTCCGTCCCAAAATCTTGCACCGTCTGTTGGGTCAATTTTTGAAGTATCAATATCTCTTAACAAGGCATCAATAACTCCCTTTCGTGAGTACTTACTTAATGTATCATCTTTGGTATCAGATAATGCAGTTTTTTTATCATTAATATCAACAGAAGAATATCCCGTCATTAACCTTCCAAGCATTGTTGTTCCTTTATCCTTTCCTTCATTATAATTAGCATGAGCTATAAATATATATTCATTTTCTTCATTTGATAATCCTTCGTGCTTAACAATATTACAAACTCTGCCAAAATCACTATAATTAATTTTCAATTTTTTAGCATTCACAAAAGTGTCCTTTTCTTTGCCTTTTCCATCACAAGCATAAACATCGGATTCGTTACCGTTTTTCTGTCCTGCAACTTTTCCCTCAAAACTTCCATCGTAGTTGTAGTAATATCCATTAATTTTATCTTCTGGCTCTTCATTAGGAGAATAAGCTATTGGCTGATAAATACTACTACCTCCTTCTTCTGAGAAATTTTGTGCAGATTTTATTATAGATATTTTACCACCAACAGAACATTGGCAGGTTGAATCATCTAACAATTCCTTTTTGCCATCTATCTCAAAAACAGAGGTGTTTTGCCATTTTATTGGAGCGGGAGAACAGGAAGACCTCGTAATACTGCAAACGCCAAAAGGCTTGATGTTTACATTTGGCTTTTTGTCTTCTTCTGTTGCCTGTAATTTACCTTCTATCTGCATAAAGGTTTGGCTTGTTACTGCAATAGGAGTTGTTGCTGTTCCTTTGTCGCATTTTAGTTGGGTGGTATCTGTGATATGTTTTGGCATTTTTTATTATATTAATTATCCAAATAAGTTATCCCAAAAGCCTTTTTTATTTCTTTTCTCATTGTATATTTTATATTGTTCTTCTTCAAAGATTTTCCATTCTTCATAGGTGTAAGATTTCCCTTCAAAGGTTTTGTAAATTTCTTTTTCGTATAGTAAGGTATTGTATCTGCTGTTTGAAATTTTTTCTTTGGTTGATTCTGTTTTATTGTCAGAATACTTATTTTTGTTATAATCATCTTCATTGCTGAAAAAATTCCTGTACCATTTTTCGTTTTCAAAACGAATTTTTTTGACCAAATCATGATTAATGAGTTCGCCATCTTTGTAAATTCCTTCCATCGTTTCATATTTAATGATATAAACATTATATGCTTTATTGTTGGTGTCCTTTATTGTTAACAAATAAATATCTTCATCAAAAGTATGAGAATAGGCTGTAAAAATATAAGGCCTTGATTTTATATTCTCAATGCTGACTGTTTTTACTTGCTCCAAAGTTTCTTTTGAAAGCAGCTCATAGCTTTTCTGAACAAAATCATATAAATTTTCTTTTACCCATTGTAATTCCTTATATTCAAAAACCATTGGTTTTGGATTAATTAAACGATTCTCATCAATAAACTTATAATCATCTTCAACAATTTTACTTGTGACATTATAGTATCCCCGAAAAGTATTCATAAAATATTCCATAATTATTTCTTTTTACTTAATAAATTAATTGGTAGTAGGTTTAATAAAAGTACATTGATAAAAGATAGACACATAAAAATAAGCCAATAAAAAGTATCAGATATTTCTTCTTCGGGCGGTTCATATCCATTTTCTGTCCATTGTTTTACAGAAATGAAATATATTTTTTCGTCTAAATATTCTAAATTATTAGAGGCTTGTATATAAATAGCAAAAAGTATTGTACAAAATAAAATGATATTTAATAATCGAAATACAAACCCACGAGATTTTATAAAAGAAAAAAGGGTGAAGAATAGAAATAGCAATGCAAAATAAAAAATCAGTTTTATAAATTCAAGTATCGGTTTAGTATCTTCATAATATGCATTTATTTTGCTTTGTTTTATTTGAGATATTCCCCAAACAATTAAAATGAAAGAAGAAATAATTCCCATTATTAAAGCCCATATGACTGGATTTTTTTCTGCAAAAAATTTTATTTTATTCATCACCTTATTTTTTTTGATAGGTTTTCATATCATTGGGAACTTCAACAGGAGTATCACCGCCTCTTACGGATAACATATTTATAATAATTTTAATTTCTAAATAATTGAGATTTGTTTAATTCATAATCACCTTTATTGTAATTATCATTCCATTTATATAAAAACACTGCATAAGTATTATAATAATGAAAATCAATAGTGCTACCTTTTGACTTAATAGCAGACATAGTTTCAAAAAAAATGTAATATTCATTTTTTGAATTAAAGTGAAATTTTTTGACGGTTGCTTTTAAAAAACTAATTTTATTTGTCTTGAGAAGACTAAAAACTTTTGAAAACTCTCTTTTATTACAAAATAAATTATCTCCAAGATTTTTTTCTTTAATTCGTCGAGTAGTATTTGTATCAAAGTATTGATTATCCAATAAATATCCATCTTCTCTTATTAATAGATGATTTCCCATAAATTCTCTTTCCATATCATCATTAGATGCGCTTAAAATATTGTGTAATTCTTTTATGCTTCTTTCGAGTAAAATATCATCCCAAGTAATTTCTTGTGCTTTTACAGTGAAAATTGAGAGATTCAGTAATAATAAAACTGATAATAAAAATATTTTCTTCATTATATTATCTTTTTATCTTCTAAAATTTACAAAATATTGATGTGGTAGTGTAGCTAATACACCAGCATCATTATAAATATATACTTTTTGTGGGGACTTTCTTGCAAAAACATACCTTATAGTATTATCAGCAAAAAAAACATCCCCCATTTTATGACCGTGACCATCATCAAAAACATTAGAAGGAGCGTGACCATATTGTTTAGTTTCCTCTCCGCCTCCAAATCCTGGGACACTGGTAGATGCACTTGTACCTGTATTCTTTTTTTCTTCTCCTAATGAACCACTTGGATGAGAATGAAAAATAGAATCTCCAACATTGTGAGTTATTGAAACAGAAGCGTATGTAGCTTTGGAAAGGTCTATAAGTGCACCTTCACTAATATTATACACCTCTCCATCCTTATTAATAGCTCCTCCATACTCTTTATTATTATCGGGTTTTACATCAAAAGTACCGCCAGAGCCATCATCTCTTATCACAACATTTACCATTGCTTGCCTTGTGGATTCTTTCGGTGTAATTTCTACAGTATTTCTGTAAGCTAAACAATCTGCAGTAAACATTTCTGGTCTTTGTAGGTTTGTTGTAATAAAGGTTTCCGTATCTCTCACATCTCTTCCTGAAAGATTAGCTCCTTTAGCTCCGGAATCAAAAGTTTTGTCTTTGGTTTTCATTACAAAAACTCTGTTTCCTGTTTTCTCCATATCATTTGTTGGGAATCTATCATACGTATCTGTTGAATGTATTTGTACTTCATTGACATAGTTTCCGCTGTTCAGTACAGTTGCTCTCATAACAAGTGTTGCTGTTTGGTTAACCTCTAAATCTCCAACTGTCCATTGTTCATCAGCCCAAGTTCCTACAGAAGGCGTAGCACTGATAAAAGCATATCCATCAGGCAAAGCATTGGTTACATATGCACCAATTGCCTTATTGGGTCCATTATTTTTTGCGGTAATTGTAAATGTAATGACATCATTTTCGTTTGCTTGCCCTCTATCAAATGCCAAATCTACTTCTAAGTCTGCGAGTGTTATATCTCTTTCCTTTCTTTCTTTTTTTTGTGTCCGTATTCCTTTATTAGGAACTCTGCCAATTTCTCTACCATCTTCATTTACAAATATATCCATACTAATGTCTATTGCTAAAAGAGCATCTTTATACTCAACACCATCAATTTCTACAAAAAAAGTTCTTCCATCCATTTTTTCTATTTTTTCTTATGTTTTTGATATTCTTCCCAAGCTTTTTGCTCGTACTCTTTCCACTCATTAAAAGTGAGCCCCTTACCATTAACCGTTTTATAAATCTGATTGGCTTTTTTTTCTTCTTCTTGTTTTATTTGTTCTGCTTTTTTGGCTTCTTCTTTTGGAGATTCTTTAAGCTCTTTTTCCAAAATAGCAAAACCTTTTGCATCAATTTTACCAGAATAAGTAACAGTAGTTTTTCCTTCTTCAACCTCTTTTCCATTTACTTCCTTGACGTTGATAGACAAAGTTTCTCCCTCTTCATAATTACGTGTATGAACCATAATACTTACTTTCTCCCCAACATACCCTTTTTCGATTTGGTTTTCAGCATCCTTACACATCCATTTTACGCTTAAAATCTTCTTTTCCTTCCCATACTTGAACTCTCCATTCTCAGGAAGCTTATTCATACTCGGAGCTTTGTATTCAATCTTGTCTTTCGCAGTTATTAAAGAATTTGCACCATAAATGTGCATTTGTTCCTTTGCGCCAAATTCGGTTTTGCCATCAGTAAAGCCAATCAAATTTTTCTTACCATACAAATCCAAATCTTTCCTTGCAGATATTTCGGTATTGTCACCACTTGCAATAATAGTTTTCTTACCACTATCTTGGCTTATTTCTTCTTTGGCTACCGTTTTTATGTTTTTACCAATTGTATTTTCCTGATTATGTCCTACATTGGTTTTCATATTTTTTTCTACTTTGATATTAAGATTTTTGCAAATAATATCAATGGTTTCGGGAGCGGTAATCGTAATGCTTTTCTTTACGGTGTCAAGATAAATGGTGTTTCCGGAAATATCCAAAATGGTAATGCTCATTTTATCTTCACTGTCATCCATAATAATAGTGTGACCACTTCTGGTTTTAGTAACCTTCAAATTATTCCCTTCAGTATGAAAACTAGAGGTTTCCCCACCATTATAATGCGTCCCCATCACAAAAGGCTTTTCTGCATTTCCTGCTTCAAAGCCAACCAAAACTTCCTCACCAATCTCAGGAATAAAATGAAAACCCTTTCCTGCTCCAGAGTGGGGCTGAATTAATCTTATCCAAGGCGTTGTCTGGTTCTTATCTTCCTGCCACGGAAACTGTACTCGGATTCTTCCCATTCCCATAGGATCGTTGTTATCCATCACTCTTGCAGGTTGCTCTTCACCTTTTGGTACGGCTTCGGTGTCGATAAATGGTACTGCATTGAACAAATCCGGGATTCCGACAAACTCGTTGTAATAATCACCAGGTTCGTAAACATGCTTGATTTCTATGATCCTATAGGTTTCCATCGCTTTGCCGTTGATATCCGAAAGTTGGGCTCTGCCACCGATCTTAAGTTCCGGAGTTTTGCTTCTGCCTTTTACCTGCATCAGGTTTTCACGCCTTTCTTTTTCTAATCGCACGGCTTCTTCCAACTGACCTTCCGAACTGTCGTGGATTCCTGTATGGTTGAAATGCATTTTTGGCTTCTTCTTAAAAATATTTTTAGAGGCATTGGTTGCAATCACCTGAAATGGGCTTTCCTTGAATTCGCTTCTTTCACCATTACTGTTCTTTTCTATTTTAGCTCCGCTTTGCGTGTCATAACTTATGAATGTAAAATCCTGAGCCTGCATCCGCATCTCAAACTCAACATCTATTAAATCTACATTCTCACCCAATTTCAAAATAGGCTGTACGGTATTTCCGAAGATTAGTTTTTCGCCGTTATAATAGAAATATTCTCCGTGACGGATGGCGAGCCTCTTAATAAATTCGTAATCGGATTCTTTGTACTGAACCGTGTAAGGAAAGGCTTTTTTATTATATTCATTAAGATGATCGGAGGAAACTTCTACTTTAGCTTCCTGCGGATATTCTTCGGTAACCTGTTTGATGATCTGCTCCAGCGTTTTGTCTTCAAAACTCTGGCAGTCTTTTCCGCTTTCCAGCAAAATACTTGGTGCATAACCTGTAATATGAAGATCCCCATAACCTCCGCCTTCGTCTTTTTTGTTTCTGATCTTGCCGATAATGCCTCTGAAATAATGCTGAGTTGTACCAAAACGCCAATAGGTAATTCCTATTTCTTTTCCGAGCAAATTTTTGGAATTCTCCATCACATAGCCTTGAAAAGTGTCTAAGGCATCATCCGGAACGACAATCGTAAAGCTGTCGTGGTCATTGGTTTTCTGGCTCAGTTCTACCGTGTAGCTGTTTTTACGGATAAACTCTTTTCCGTCTAAGGTCAGAAGACAGTACACCAAAGGGTTTGTTTTGTCGTGAAGCCAGTCTTCAAATCTGCGGGAAGTGCCAAATATGGCCGAGAAATCTTGGTTTTCCATACTATATTTATTATTGATGGGTGATTAATGAATGATGAAATAAAAAAGGAGTGATTAATGATAGTTTTTTACTGATTATTCAGATGAAAACCAACTCTCAATTACGACTTATCCAGCATCATTATTCCAGCCACTGTTTTTCGTGAGTTGCTCCGTTGATGTTGAATTTCTTGGCAATCAGACGCATCTCTATTTGCAAAGGCTGGCTGTCAAGACCATTGAAGCATTCTGTAAACTCGATGCAGTATGCTTTTTCAAAATTCAGTTCCTGAAGTTTGCTCATTGCATCTCTTCGATAAAAAATAAT
Organism: Epilithonimonas hungarica; assembly: GCF_900102265.1. Classification (GTDB taxonomy): domain Bacteria; phylum Bacteroidota; class Bacteroidia; order Flavobacteriales; family Weeksellaceae; genus Epilithonimonas; species Epilithonimonas hungarica. The sequence continues at coordinate 62,889 of NZ_FNBH01000006.1, forward strand.
TTTTCCGTTCTTCATCTGGTTATGATCCAACATCCATCCTAAAAGTTCGGGATTGCCCGTACTTTCAATTTTAATGATGATGTCTCCACCTTTTGGCATTCCTTTCGGTTTTCCGGTTCCATCAACGGGTTGAATGAAATTATATTTACACTCTAAAATATTATAGGTGTTGCCGTCTAATTCTAGTTTTGATAAAAAGGACATACTTTTAATTATAAATGATTAATTGTAAATGATAAGCGATAAAATTACCTGAAGGTTATACAATTTATGCTACACTGTACTACTCCGATTTTATACTTAAAAATGCCAAAAAACGGGCAATACAATATTGCCCGTCCATATTTTAATCTATAAGGAACCCGGCCATTCGTTTTCGTAGGCGCCTGTTCCCATTTCGATTTTTCTTGCAGAGATCGTGAAGGTTTCAGTCAAAGGATTTTCTCCCGTAGAATCAAAGTTTTCTTTGTGTTTTACCAGATAGCCTTCCGTAAATTTCAGTTCTTTTAATGTAGCGTCGCTGTCTCTTTTATAAAAAACAACGCTTCCGTCCTTTCTTTCGAATGAATTGGTCATCCACTCGAAAAGCTCTGTTGAGTTTGTACCTTCTACAACGACATCTATCTTGCCGCCTCTGGTTACCGTTGACGGTCTTCCCGTTGCATCTGTTTCCTGAAATAATCCGTAGCTTACGTTAAGTGCAGTGAATTCTTTTCCGGCTACCTTAAATTTTGCTTTAAATGACATAATTTTTTAATTATAATGCGTTAATAATTGATTTTTTACTTTTCATCAGGCTTTTAGATCGTCTTAAAATTTCCGAATAAGGATATAGTTTCCCGACCCTCCAAAAAAGAGAGGTTTTAAATGAAGACAAGCTGATAAAAATATTTGTTTTTTCAGTGTAGGATTACACCCACTCGTTTTTGTGGGAAGCGTTGCCCATCTCGATTTCCTTTGCAGAAAGTACGAAAGACTCTGTTAACGGATTTTCACCTGTCGAATCAAAATCTTCAGTATATTTCACAATGTAAGCTTCTTTGAATTTCAGCTCTTTCAGGGTAGCATCACTGTCTCTTTTGACAAACGTAACTGTCCCGTCCTTTCTTTCAAATGAATTCGTCATCCACTCAAAAAGATCGGTAGCTCCCGTTCCTTCAACCGTTAAGTGGATTTTCCCGCCTCTTGCGATGGAAGAAGGCCTTCCTGTCGGGTCTGTCTGCTGTAACATTCCGAAATCTACAGACAGGATGTTGCGCTCGATACCAGCGGCTTTGAATTTTGCTTTAAATGACATAATAAAATATATTTAGGTTAAATATGTAATAACACCAACGATGGAAATATATATCTTAGAAATGTGCTGAAAATATATTTTAACACAACCAACTAACGGCATATATTTTTATCAAATCTATAAATATTTTTTAATCCTGCAAGCAATTCAAAGCACTGTTTCTCAATATAATCGATAGACAATCAATATGTTACAAAATTGCAATTGTAAAAAATCAAACAAAAATTACTATCAGATTTATATATAACTATATATCATAATATTTATCACATTAATAAAATACTATAATCAAATTATTTATAAATTAAAAATACCGTAAATTATTTGCCGTTGTAGATAAATATCTACAAAATTTCTTCAAAATACGACCATTTTCCACCTTAAAATCTACCTTATTTTATACAATTCATCTTTAAACATTCATCTTTAAACATTGATTTTAAATGACAAAATTTATAAGATTCCACATGCTACTTTACTTTTTTACATAAAAACTCCGATTGGAATGCCAATCGGAGTCGCTTTTTAATCCTTCTTACACAAAGCATTAAGATAGTACGCAACCAATGACCAATAGATGCCTTCGTCACGGTTGTGATTTTTAATTATTTTGTACAATGCTTTTTCAAATCTGTTCTTGTCATAAAGTTCTTTACTTGATTTCTGTGGAGTTGCTAACTTTGTTAGGACACGATTCTTATACTCTTTAACTTTAAGAGTATGAAAAAGCTCAGAAAAATTACAGTCTAGAAATCGAAGATTCGACGAGGTCAATTTAAGATCCAAGCAGTATCTTTAAGTGGACAACGGGGCAATGTATCCTTAATGTCCCAAGAATTTGTAAAGAAAGTCTAGTCAATTGGCGAAAACTTCATAAAGAAGGTAAGCTTACAAAGGAAAACAAATTTCCTCTGATCCTAAGCGAAGAACTGCTGAGACTTCGAAAGGAACTTGAAGAAACAAAGCTAGAATGTGACATCTTAAAAAATGCGGTAGGCATCTTCTTGGGGAGAGACGGGTAAGATATAAATTTATCAAAGAACACGCTGGAGTGTTTCCTGGCGGGAAGATGTGTGAGGTGTCAAAGGTAAGCAGGAGCAGTTTCTATCATTGGAAACCTACTAAACGATCAGAAAGAAGAGCCATTTTATCTGCGGAGATCTTCAGTATCTATCATTGGAGCCGTAGCAGATATGGAAGCCCCCGATTGTAAGGGAACTGGAATCAAAAGGAATAAGAGCTTCTCGCCCTTTTGTTGCCAAACTGATGAGAGTGCGTGACCTGAGAAGTATTGTAAAGAAAAAATTTAAGAAGACTACCAATTGGCTATGCCGAACCACTTCGTTAGGTTTCTTCTCATCGATACACTGTTGTAGAGAATTATTTAAATCAAAACTTTCAGGTTAAAAGCAGCAAAGAGGTTTGGGTCTCTGACATTACGTATATCCGCAGGTCAGGGTTGGTTGTATCTCACGACGATCATTGATTTATATGACAGAAAAGTTATAGGCTGGCCGTTAAGTGAGACGATGAAAAGCCCAGGATACAAGTATTGCTGCCTTGGAAATGACACGGCTTCATCCTTCTTTACAGGATCATGATAGTTTAATTTTTCATTGACTTCGTCGAATCTTCGATTTCGGCTTTAGGAAATTTAACCATAAAAGAGTATCAAAATTTAATGTCTAATCCATCTAAAAATGTAGCATAAAGAGTATGTAAATTTTGTCTCAAAAATAGTTAAAAGTTCAATTGTTGATGAATAGGGTGTTTAGTATATGTACGTCTTCAAACCAACTTAGACATTTTAGTTTAAATCCTTAAGGAGGATTTTCGGTTTATAAACTTACTAATTTTTGTTGGTTATACATTT
>NZ_FNBH01000008.1 GCF_900102265.1 Epilithonimonas hungarica
GCATAGATGTTCTTGACCGGAACGACTACTATCCCTTTGGGATGAACATGCAGGGCGTGGACTCTTCCTTTGATACGATGGGGTCGTTCCTGAACTACAAGTACAACCGGAAAGAACTGCAGGAGACGGGCTTTTATGACTATGGATGGAGGCAATATATGCCGGACCTGGGAAGATGGTTCGGGATGGATAAATTATCTGAGAAATTTCACATGATGAGTCCGTATGCGTATGCTGCGAACAATCCGGTTATGTTTTATGATATCGATGGGAGGGATTTGCCTGGATGGCTCCAAACACTATGGGATAAAACCAATAATAATCAAATTACAAGTTTTGGAGGATTTGATTCCAATGGCAATGCAGGCTGGTCAACGACAGGAGGTTCTTTTTCATCTGCGCAATTTACTTCTTTTGTTAACTTCTTACAGGGTGGCGGAACAGGTAATTATACTTTCTGGACCAACGGTTCCGGTCACGATACTGTAGGTTATAGCAATGGAGCATATAATGGAGATATTCAAGGGGTTGTTGGATATAATATCAATATTACTGATAGCAATGCTGGTGCTTGGAGAGGAGAACAGGCAAGAAGCAGGCTGCACGCCGCTATGGGAGATAGTATACCTGATGATTTGCAATCTATGCTGGATGGTATCGGTACGATTCCTATATTGGGAGAGCCTGCCGATGGAATGAATGGATTAATCTCTTTGGGAAGAGGAAACAAAGCACAAGCGGCATTAAGCTTTAGCGCAATGATACCAATTTTAGGTTGGGGTGCTACGGCTATGAAGTTTGCTGAGAAAACAGCAGGGAAAGAATTATTTAATTTTGGAGCAAAGGCAGCGGAACATATGGCTGATCCAGCGAGGGCTGTTCCCGTACAAGTTTTAGAACAGGCAATAAAAGGTTCGGTTGGAGTTCCTGATCCTAGAGGATCAGCAGCGTTAATGCATTATATCGAAATGTCGAAAAATGGAAAATTATATAATTTAGAAGTTCTTTATGATGAAGCATCTAATTCTATTTGGCATTTTAAATACTCTACAAAATAATTAATTCATCCATATGTACAATAAAACTGATAAAAGAAGATTATATCAATTAATGGATATGTATTTAACTGATTTTATAACTGCATCCGTTTTTTGCGATGAATTTTATTATTCATACGATTTAGGAATTGATAATAATACTCTAACCAATATTGAAAAATTAGTATTTTCCGATTTAAGTAAAGTTTCCAGCAGATTTTCAGAATATGAAGAAGATCATAAATTAGATTCTAGAGCTTTTACTACTGCAAAAGAATTAAGAGAAAAGATAATTGAGACTAGGGAAAAATTAGAATCTGAAAATCCCATTGATTATTTATAAATAAAAACAAAAAGCCAACCTGACCTTGGGAGATGGTTCGGGATGGACCAATTATCCGAAAGTTATAGTTCCACAAGTCCATACGCCTATGTTGGCAACAACCCTGCAATGAACTATGACCCGGATGGAAGGGTGACGAATGACTGGATGATGGGCTTCTGGTATGGGTCTGGAAGTGGAAGCACGACGTGGACGAACACGGGAGACGGCTTCACAAGTGACAGGACGTATAGCAACGGGATGACAGGGCACTTCAGCTATGGCGGGGAGTTCACGATGTCCAATATGATACAGGAGGTCGTGATACAGGCAAAGGGAAATTCCAATACTTGGAACTCCTCTGTCAACTATGCCTTTAACAGCCTGTCTCTGATGAGCGGTATTAGAGGCGCAATAGGGAACTGGTATGGTGAGCAGGCAAGAAGCAGGCTGCACGCAGCGATGGGCGATAACATTGCTGATGATTTGCAAGGTATGCTGGATGGATTTGGAACTATTCCCTTTTTTGGGGAGGTTGCTGATGGGATGAATGGTCTGATATCCTTGGGAAGAGGCAACAGAGGACAGGCAGCATTGAGCTTTGGTGCAATGGTACCATTTTTGGGTTGGGGAGCTACGGCTTTCAAATATGGAAAAGGAATTAATGTTGTTGCAACAGATTTCAATAAAGTGTTGCCAACACAAGATTGGATAAATCCAGCTAAAGTACTAGAATATAAAACTTTGTTAATGAAAGGAGAGAAAATTCCTGCAATAGAGGCATATGTGCAAGGGGGAAGGACATTTATTGAAGATGGGCATCATAGATTTGTAGCATATATGGAAGTAGGCATTAAGCCAGTAATTACGGTTAAAAATACAGGTGGCCCTGTTGGTTTTCCAAATTGGTTAAGTACAACTTTTCAAACACCTTAAATATTATGGGATTAGAATCTATTAATTTCCTTTTTTACTCAAATAAACCGATTAAAGAAATATTAGAAGGTAGTAGTAAAATAGAATTGTTAGAGAATAAAAAATATGTATACAGAAAGGAAGATTCTTTTTGGATTGATATAGAGATTCAAAGTGATGTTTGTATATCAATTAGAATAACTCTAAGCAATCCTATTAGTTCGATTTTTGTAGCATTAGATGACTTATTTAATTTTTTATTTAGCTTTAATGGTAAATTAAAAAGTTTAAATTCTAAAGAAACTTTTGTCGAATATAATATTATTACTAAAGAAAAAATTTTTGATATATATCTTCAACGTAGAAAAATTTTTGAAGATATGTATGGGAATTATAATGCTGCAATAAGCTCTGAAGAATTTTATAAAAGAAGACGATATTAATAAATTTAATGATAAGCTTATATTTAAAGTAGAATTTAGATGATAGAATATAATTGCAGAGTTTGTGGATTTAATATTTTTCCCGATGAATTTTGGGAAGATGAAAGTCCAACATATCTAATCTGTCCATGTTGTGGATGTGAATCGGGTAATGATGACTATAAAATTGATTCAATAAAACAATATAGAGATATTTGGATAAGTAAAGGTGCTAAATGGTTTAATCCTAAGGAAATACCTGAAGATTGGCATTTAGAAGAACAGTTAGAAAAAATTCCAACAAAATTTAGGTAAGCTCTATACGTATGCGTCGAAATTTGATTTTTGGTGGCATTACAAGAAATTTGTATCAAATAGGAGGCTCCCTTAGAGGTCAGGATGGAGTTTTTGAATGGATAGTAGATCATGGCGTAGGTGTTACACATAGAAGATTTATCCCAAGTGGAGTTGTTAATGGAATACCAAATCAAATAGTACGATGATAGATTTTAAAAAATACCTTACTATAACACAATCTGTTTTGTTTGTTGGGTTAAAAAATGATTGGCTAACAGCCAAAGAAACAGTTGCAATAATTAATGAAAATAATTTTAATCTCAATTTTGATGAAATAACATTAGTAGATATTAATCTAAATGAAGATAATAAAATTATATTATTGGATATTCTACAAAAAAAACTAAATGACCAAGAAATAGCAAAAGGAATGCATATTTGGCAGATTAGTTACTTAAGAGCTATTAAGAATTCAAATATTTCAATTCATCAAAAGCTTAGAGAAATTGAAATTCAATGGTCTAAATTTGATTATCCAGAATCTTGGAGAAATTTCATTTATTATATGCCTAATGAAAAAACAAATTCTGAGGAAGATATTTATTTGAATTTTTTGGATAAAGGATAATAAACCGATTGTAGGTAGGGGGGCTACAGCTATGAAGTTTGCTAAACCGGAAATAAAATTGGTCATGTTTCAAAGTTAGTGATGGAAATGATTTTCAATGATAAGTTGTTGAAAATCAGATCAGATAATAATTAATTGAATTTAAAAACGTGGGT
>NZ_FNBH01000003.1 GCF_900102265.1 Epilithonimonas hungarica
GCAGCATTCATACCGTACATAACATTTGTTGCTACTTCCCCCAACTTCTTAGTTTCCCACTCCTCCGTAAATTCAGGAAATCTCAAATTGGGAACGTTACCTACTTTTAATTTTTTATTTATCATCTCGATGATTCAATTTTCGTTAGTAAAAACATTAAGGATGTAAAAAATTAAAAAACAAGTCCCAATTCTTTGAAATACACGTCGATTTCTTTGTCCAGTTCTGCTCGTTTTGCTTCTAAAGATTTGATTTCCTGCATTACGGCTAGGATATCGATTTCTTCTTCGGCTTCAAAAGTGTCCACATATCTTGGAATATTAAGATTGTAGTCATTCTCTTCAACTTCTTTCAAAGTAGCTAAGTGACTGTATTTTTCAATAGTCGTTCTGTTACGATAGGTTTCAACAATCTTATCAATATGTTCTTCCCGCAACATATTTTGGTTCTTTACCTTTTCAAATTCCTTACTAGCATCGATAAATAAAATATGGTCAGGATCTTCCTTACACTTTTTAAACACCAGAATACAAGTCGGAATACTGGTTCCGTAGAAAATATTGGCAGGCAAGCCGATGACTGCATCCAAATAATTTTTCTGTTCAATCAGGTATTTACGGATGTGTAATTCTGATGCTCCACGGAACAACACACCATGAGGAAGAACAATAGCCATTGTTCCATTCTCTGCCAAATGATAAATCATGTGTTGCACAAATGCAAAGTCAGCCTTGCTTGATGGTGCTAATTTTCCATATTGACTAAAACGGTCATCGTTTAAAAATAATGGATTGGCACTCCATTTCGCTGAAAAAGGAGGATTTGCGACAATTGCTTCAAATGGCATATCGTTTAAATGCTGTGGATGTTCTAGTGTATCCTCTTGTTTTATATCGAACTGACGATAATGCACTCCATGCAAGATCATATTCATGCGAGCAAGATTGTACGTTGTACGGTTCATTTCTTGTCCGTAGAAATTATTGACATCTTTTACTTCTCTTGCAACACGTAATAGTAATGATCCTGAACCACAAGTTGGGTCATATACCGATTTTAAACGATTTTTACCTGTTGTAACAATTTTTGCAAGAATTTTGGATACTTCTTGAGGCGTATAAAACTCTCCCGCTTTTTTTCCTGCACCGCTGGCAAACTGACCGATCAAATACTCATAAGCATCTCCTAAAACATCCAATTCTGTATCATTCAATTTGAAGTCAATTTCATCGAGATGCTTTAGAACTTTTACAATAAGTGTATTTCTAGCATCAGCAGTTCTACCCAGATTATTACTATTCAAATCCATATCAGAGAACAAGTCCTCGAAGTCTTCTTCACTTTGTGTACCCATTGTACTGAGCTGGATATTGGTCAGGATTTTTTGTAAATCTTCAAGAATAAAATTGTTATCACCTCTTTTGGTAATTTCGCTAAATAGCTCAGAAGGTTTTAAAAAATACCCTAATGTTTCCAGAGCTTCTTCTCGAATGGCTTCAATATATTCTAAACCTTTAGGCGTATCTTCTTTGATATCTCTGAATTGAATTTGATCTTCTTCCAAAATGGAATTTGCATAGATTTCCATTTTTTCAGCCAAGTATTTATAAAAAATAAATCCCAAAATATAATCTCGGAATTCATCGGCGTTCATTTTTCCACGTAATGTATTGGCTATATTCCAGAGCTGTTGCTCTAATATTTTCTTCTGTTCTTCTGACATTGAAATAAGCGTTATTTGATTAGGGATTTTTAATCCTTAAGAATCCACTAAAATAGTAAACTTTTAGCTACTAAACATTATTTAGGCTGTAAAAAAGGTAGTTGTTTGAATAGACAAATTTGGTTTAGAAAATTTTGAAAATGCATTTGTTACAAGTAATACTAGAAGAAATCAGCTATTTCTTTCTATAAGAATTTAAAGAACATTTTTTTCTCTTTCGTTTTATTCATCTGTTTTTGACAAGGATATCTTAGAAGTATTTTTTATAAATCTTTGTCCATATATTCTTCCAAAGAAGATTTCAGTTGGTCTAAAAATGCTGTTCGGGATCCAGCACGATATTTCATTCGGTGGAAAGAATGATGCAAATCTCCTAAAGAAATTTGAAACATTCTTTCTAAAGCCAAACTGATTTTGCGTATACCTATTTTACCATTAGAAAGAGAGCTATTTGCGTAAAGAGCATAAATCAGTTCTATCAAGGCATTTTTGGTATCCGTCCAAAGGATGCTATCAGATATATCCCTCGCAGAAAAATCTGCCATTTCATCATCATTGATTTTTTGGAGAATGTAGGTATAGAGTAGTTCATTGGCTATTATCCGAGCCACTTTGTTATCATAATAAGTTGAAAACAGAGGGTCAATTTCAAAGACAAAACTGTTCAAACCATCGTGGAAATTGATGTTGCCTAACCTAAAGTAAGTTTCATCACGATCGGTTCTTCCTGAACGGTAATATCTGTAAAAATCTGAATTGTAGATATGCTCCCTGTATTCCTGTTTTAATTCCTTCAACTGTTCCAAAAAATAACTCGCATACATTTTCCCACCATCAACAGGGCAAGCTGTCTGTATGCGAAATATCTTATTGTGATAAATGAGCTTGGAGAGAATATATGGCTTGATATTGCGAAAGAAATTGATCTCCTCCCAATGGTTTTTAAAACCTTGCTTTGTAACACCCTCTCGTATAGACCATAAGTATTCTTTTAGGTATATAGTCATTTGATATGCTTCATCAATTGCATTAGGTGCAGACAGCGAAATAGCATTTTCTTTTCGCTGTATCTTTGAGATAATATGATTTAATGAAGATATCATTCAGTTTATATAATGGATAACTTGCAAACGCTAAAACAAAAGATAATGTCCATCTATTTCACAATTTCTTTAAACTCATTTCTGTCTTGTTATTACAAATAAAAATTCAGGAATCGGTTCAACTCCTGTTTTCCAGGGCTATAGGTTCGTTTTTATTCCTTCTTTAGCTAGATGTAGCTGAACAAAACCGTTTTTAAGCTTTTGTGCTTTATGTTTAAATTTAGCGTTAAGTTCACTGTTGTTTCCTAAAATAGCTCCAGCTCCAGTGATTATTGGGTTGATGTTAAAATAAATATCTGTAACCAAATCTTTGTCGATAAAGGCATTGAAAGTACCTGCTCCGCCTCCAATAGCAATTTCCTGCATACCTTTTCCATACATATATTCGATGGCTTCTTCTGAGCTACTTACGGTCTTGTAGCCATCAACTGTATAAGGTTTATCAGACAAGATGATGATTTCTACCCCATTAAAAAGCTCTTTTACTTCTTTTGGGAATTTTAGAAAATTTTCAAACGTTTTCAATCCTATCACAACGTTACCAACTTGTCTTACAAATTGCACGTAAAATTCCATCGTTTCTGGTGGTAGCTGATGATGAGGGTTATCGGCTATTAAAATTCTTCCATTAGCCGAAATGTTTGCGATTACTGTTACTTTCATAATGAACTGTTTTTGTAATTTCTGACTACAAAACTATCAGATATTCGATTTATATTTGCTATTCATTACCTTTTGGAAAGTAACTATTTTTATGGAAGACAAAAAGAGTGACATCAATAAAGAAAGTATATTGGCATTAAAAGATGGCATTGAACTGCTGAGTGGCAAATGGAAATTTTGTATCCTGCACAATTTACAGAACTATGGCACAATGAGGTTTAAAGATTTGCAAGAAATGGCTCTGGGAATATCACCAAAAGTTCTATCTAAAGAGCTTCAGGAATTAGAAGATAATTTGCTGATTACCCGAACGGTTAATAATACCAAACCTGTTACCGTTTCTTATGCACTTACCGCACACGCCAAAGAAACGGAAGAAGTTGTCAATGCTTTAATTGATTTTGGACTAAAGCATAGAAAAAAGATAAAAGGGAAATAGTTTTTCTATATTGAGTTCAGTTTGTCATTTCTGAAAAAATATTCAGGCAATAGAACAATTGCCTATCTATATAACGGATAAGTTCTTCTTCGTTATAGTGTTCTTTTCTTGCATTTGATTAAGTAAAACGGATAGTTTTCTGTCACTTCGGTTATTTCAAGAAGTCCTGTATCGGCAAATTCTTCTTCAATGGTTTGCCTATCATAAAAGAAGATTTTAACTCCACCAAACATTTCATAACGATCTTTGCCTATTAGCGTTCCTTGTCCATAACTTTGAGCGTCCTTAGTTATTGCTGTAAAAATGATTAATCCATCTTTGGTCAATTGACTAAAACAGTCTTGGATCAATTTTGCTCTTTCGTCCTTATCCAACAAGTAAATTAAACCGTAGCAAAATATTCCGTCATATAAATTGTTGTCAAAAGGCATATCTGTAACAGAACCGTGATAAATTTTCAATCCGCTTCCAAAATGTTTTTGAGCCAAATCAATGGCTGTCTGCGAGATTTCAATACCTGTTACGGTCATTCCCTTCTCAATAAAAATTTGTGCATTACGTCCATACCCAATTCCTGGGATAAGGACATTCTTGATATTATGTTCAAGAAAAATGTCCTTTGTCAAAACGGCAGATTTTGCAGGTTCTAAGCCCCACATTTCTTGTTTGTCTTTAAATGCTTCTTCCCAAAATTCTGTCATATTCTTTATTATTTACAGACTTTATCTTCTAAAATATCGCACATAAACCCCGATTGCTTTATGATTGAAATTATATTTTCTGAATTTATTTCGTTGTCTTCAACTCGTAAAATCGTATGTCCACAAGGATAAGGTAATTCGGTTTCGCATAAATCAAAATTGATTTTCAATTTTGGAAAACTGCTTTCAAGTATTTGTACAATGCGTTCTGCCTGAATTTTGCTTTTGATATTTGTAGTGAAAACTTCTATTCCATCAAATTTTAAGGTTTTTTCTGCTGTCATTTTATTCAAATCTTTTGGCAAAGATAAAAAAGTTTCTATTATTGCGACAGTGTAGTAATAAGTTAATGCAAATAATTTGCATTAACTTTGCCAAAGAGAAATAGTAGATATGAAACGTAGAAATACACCGTCAAAAGAAGTTATTTTTAACTTGTTGGCAAATACAGGAAAAGCAATGAGCCGTGATGCGATTGAACAAAAAATAGATGTAGAAATTGACAGGGCTACTATTTACAGAATATTAAATCGTTTTTGTGAGGACGGGTTAGTGCATAAAATTGTAGCCGAAGACGGAAAACAATATTTTGCCATATGTATAAAATGTGATGAAAAAAGTTTTGCCGATAATCATTTTCATTTTCGCTGTGTCAAATGTCAGACAATAGAGTGTTTACCCGAAGCTGTTAATTTTTCTGTTCCCAATGGCTACAATGTTGAAAGTGTGAATTGTGTACTCACGGGAATTTGCAAGGATTGTTCGATTTTATAGTAAGAAAAACAGATTATTACAATCTCCTCCCTTTCTTCTTTTTTTTCATTCGTTTGGCAAACTGTTCTTCCTCGTAGTCCTCGCCCTGTGCATCGGGTAATAAGCTGAGCAATCCTAAATCGGAATTGGACGAATGCTCTTTTGGAAGAAATTCAAAAAGGTCTTTTGTCGGTACGCTGTCTATTTTATTTGCTTTAGAAACAGGGTTATTCTGTATCTTCAATTCGGGTTTGTTTCCATTGTTCCACCAATCATTGAACACGTTTGCCGAGAGGTTTTTATCCAATTGCGAACCGTTCCAAACGCTACGGCTTTCGTGGTCAATAAATGTCATACCGTAAATCCGTCCGCTGTCGTTCCTACGGACAACTGTATTGATGCCCTGCTCGGACAATTGCTTTTTAAAATCCGTTTCGTTGCTTGTCGTATGAATGGCAAGTTCAACCATGTTTTTCAGAACAGACCTTGCAGTATTGGTTTTCATTTTCTCTTTGGACTGTTCAAGGTGTTTTTGAAGTTGTACAACGCCTGCATCTTTTCCGAATAGCGATGCTTTGAACGGATTGCTAACCTTGTTTCCATTCTCGTCCAATGCTACATACACCAATCCGTTTACAGGTTGTCCGTTCCGTTCACCTCTGACTTCCTCCACTGTGATGTTGAAAAGAGAAAGTAACGCATTGTAGCTACCCATAGTTGAAAAGCTATAATACTTTGGCAGATGCCGTACTACCGAAGCAATCTGACTTTTGATGTCGCCATTTTTATGATTTACAGGCTTGAAAACTTTATTGGCTTGTTTCTGCTCCTGTTCAGTAGCCTTTTGCAGATTATACTTCTGTTCCAAATCCCGACAGATTGCCATTGAACGTGGATGGTCGTAATCATCGGGAATTTTCTTTCCGTCAATACCTACGCAGGTTGAAACGATATGAATGTGCGTGCGATCAATGTCCGTATGTTTGAAAACTATGTACGGTTGGTTGCCATAGCCCATACGTTCCATATACTCCTGTGCCATTTCCATAAATTGTTCATCGCTGACCTTATCCGCAGGATCTGGGTTCAGTGAAATATGGCGTACCGTCTTTTCCGTTTTGATGTTTGCCGATAAATACAGCTCAAAGCATTTGTTAAAATAGGTTACGGAATACTTGCCGTCAACTGTGTCAGGTATCTTATTCAAGAGCAGAACCGCTCCGTTTTCTTTATCTACTTTCTGTTGATTGTACAAAATCGCTCCGTACATATTGCTTCCCTTTCCAATTTTTGCAATCATAACTTTACTCTTTTTTCAGATACTTCTCTTCAAATTCCTGTGTTAAACGGATAACCTTTTTAGTAACTTTTACCAATTCTATCGTTTCTTTTTCCAATTTAAAAAGGTATGTTCCTGCTTTTTTCTCTGAAAAATTGCGGTATAATATCTTCACAATTTGATTGTAATTTGTTCCGATTGCTCGGAACTGGCTAAAAAATCGGGTCAACTTTTCGTGATATTCTATTGCATCCATATCAATCTTTACGGTCTTTACGGTCTTCTGAAAGATACAGGCTGTTATAAAATGAGCAATTACTTTGATTTCTGATTGGTCAAAGAGTGCAAGAAATTTGGCATTGTCCTCTGCATTCAGGTTGATGGAATACCGATTGACCGCAGGGTCAATCTTTGGTTTTCGTCCTGTTTTCCTAATCTGTTTTCTGTTTTTCTCTTCCATAATAATCCAATTTTAATTTTTAAACAAACGGGCGACTTCGGAGCCGTTTCCAGCCCCCTGCAAGGGCAAGTGCTCTTGAGGTGCGGAAATTTATTTCGAGGACCTCAAGAGATAACTTGCTCTGAACAGGAGTTCATAAAAATCCGTTTTGCAAACGGATTGGAGTTAGCTGAAAAAGTTCATCGCTTTCGTTACAAAGTTCGATAAGACCATTTGAATAACAACGACTTACAATCACGCCAAACAATGCCAATAAACGCCAAATACTACCACCTTTATGAGGATTGGAATTGCTTTTGTTTCCTTTGTAACTGGTTAACTGGCTGATTGGTTATAACCTTAACTATATAGCCAATCGGCATAAATCCCGACAGCAAATCTGCGTGATTGAATGCAGACCTATTACAGATTTTTGAGTTAATAAACTAGCTAATTAAAGGTATGCACTTGCGTAGGTAGATATTTAGTTACATAGATACAATAGTATATACAGATGAATGCTTAGCTAGGCTAACAGCTAAATAGATATAATATTAAAATTGAGAGATATGATACACGAAGAAAACAAAAGTCAGCAACTCGAAAAAGAGGATTTTTCTATTGAAAATTTCCTGACTGATGAAAAGAAACAACCTTTGATGGAACAAAAAGGAATAACACATCGGAAAGACTTTGCCAAACTCGATGTGGATGAGGAAGCTATTATGCGTGTTATGGCAGAAGAAGAACCCGAGGAAATAGCAACAGAAACGGAACAAATTAAACCGTTAATGAACAGTACGAAAAAAAGTACCTCCAAGCCAAAGAAGCTGACCAAACAGGACTACTGCGGACAGTTCTTTAAAATTCCGAACAGTATTGCAAATAGGGGTAAATCGGTCTATGTACGGCAGGAACACCACGAAAGATTTAACAGGCTTACCAATATTATGGGCATCGACAAACTAACGATTTATGCGTATCTGGACAACATCATCGAGTACCACTTTCAGGAGTTCGGTGAATTAATTAACGAAATCTATAATGAGAAGCACAAGCCGTTATTTTGATAACCGTCCTTTGGTCAGGATGCGTAACTCCTTCTTAAAATTGTTTCCTAAAGAAAAAAACAGAAAAAAAAGAAAGCCATTTTAACAAGGCGGACAGGTGGAAGAACCAAAAGGAAACGGAATAAATCCCGAAGGGTGGCAGGGCAATCACACAACAACAACAACTGGGCGAAGTCACCATATTTGCCCTGCCATTATGCCGTAAGCTTTTGGTTGGGCGGTGCGGTGGGTGTCCGCCTTATCTTTGCTACCTTTTTGTTCTTTTTTAGATTTTTATTAAAAAAAAAATCTTTGATAGTATTCTGCAACTGTAAGCCAAACGCTACCTCTGACGGCAACATTGGAATGACCTATGTAAATAGCTTTTATTTTCGAGGTTTAAATGATGCAGATATGGAAATAACAGTTTTAGACATTCAGATTTTAAAGGCATTGCACAGGGAAGTAAAGGAAGTTTCTCTATTGATTTCGGAAATGACTGCACCCTACAAAGCATTGCAACAGGCAACGAAATGGCTCGACCAACAGGAAGCCTGCCAACTACTGAACATCAGTAAAAGAACGTTGCAGACTTACAGGGAAAAGGGCATTCTTGGAGCAACGCAAATCAATCGGAAGACTTATTTCAGATTATCTGAAGTGGAGTTACTAATGCAAGGAGAGCGACCATTAAAAAAGCAAAAGAAATGAAACAAATTGGAAATTCAAACGAGGATATGCTTGCCCTGCTTGAAGCTATGGTAGGTATCAAAAACGAACTGCTGTATATCAGGGAATATTTTCATCCACTCTTAAAAGGGGAAATTTATCTGTCAGGCGAACAGGTTTGCGAGATGTTGCATATCAGCAAACGGACACTGCAACAGTATAGGGATGACGGACTGATACCTTTTATCAAGCTCGAACGGAAAATCCTTTTTCGTGAAAGCGATATTATTAAGGTGTTGGAAGATAACTATCAGCGTTAGCCGATTGTTTGAAACTGTAACCGTATCGGTCAATTAAAGAAACAGCCCATTGCTTAAAGCGGTGGGCTGTGTTGCTATTTGGTTTCATTATACTTTAACCCTAAAAATCTATTTTCTTTTGTAAATGATGCTCTTTTTACGTCATTGACATTGAATGATAATTTATTATTTTGGGAAGCTAATTCTATAAGGTCACTATTTAATGTAACGATATACTGAAATTCATTAGGACTCTTTTCATTGTAGCCATAGAGAAAATTTAAGCTTTTTTCAATAGAATCATCATCTTCAAAAATATTATCGTGAATTAAGAATCCTGGGTGATATTGTTTTGTGTATTCATTAAGCATCAATGAAATATCATAGATAAATACTTTCATTCTTTCAGTAGAATGACTACCATCATCATCGGTTCTCATAACAAATTCAATAACATTTTTGTTTTTTGTTGTTTTAATCTCGAAATGAGCTTCTCTATTACCCATTATTTTTTCGTGAATTTCTAAAATCGTTTCTCTAAAACTTTTAATTATTTTAGCTTTTTGATATAATTCTTCATCAAAATCAGAAATTAGAACAGTTTTTTCTGCCTCTAATATTTTTTTATCTCTTTCTGCGGTATCATATCTTTCAATCAATGAACGAAGATTGCTCAATTCACTGTTCTTATCATTAAATATTTTTATTGAAGTCTTTAAATCTCTTAAAACTTCTCCATTATCTATAAGACTAATTTTTTGAGAATAATCATTATCTAATTTTCTAACTACTTCATTTAGTTGATTAAGTTCTTTTTTCAAAGCAATTAATCTGTCATTTACAATAGAGCTTCTAAAACCATCAATTTTGTTTTTAAACTCTTTTAAGTCATCTAAAGATTTCTCTACTAAATCGCCAAGACCTTGTTTGAATTGATTAAATATTATAGAAATTTCATTTTCATTAATATTCTCTGGCTTTGGTAAAGAATCAATTTGCTTAATCTCGTATTTAATGGCTTGTTGACGTGTTCTAAGTTCAGATAATCTACTTTCCAATTTTACCAAATCTTCCTGAAGTAATTCAAAGGATTCATTATTCTTTAATCCCTCAATGGATTTATTGATTTTTAAAACTTCACTTTCTAACTCATTTAAATGGGCTTTGGCATCCTGAATTTTTAACTCATCATTTTGAGTTACTATTTTTTTTATTTCAGAAAAGTAGTCTTTCTTTTTTTTCAAATTATCGTTCAACGATTTAATTTCTGAATATTTTTCAAGTCCCATATTCAAATAAAAAAGATGTGGTCCAAAATCTGGTGGTATCCTTTTTTTTGTATCGTGACACTGAATTAAATCTTTAAATTCCGACCTTTCATCTCTAATAATTGGTTGTAACAAGTTTCTAAAACTTAATCGTTTTAAGCTTGTAGAAAAACGTTCAAAATATAAATTCCCTAAATAGTCCGAAGCATCATCCAATCTATCAAAGTTCTTTTCTTCTCCATTAACAAAAATAGTTACTTGCTCCGGATTTTTGATTGAACGAGAAATAGTCAATTTTTTATCATCAAAGTCTAGGTCTAATTTGATTTGACTTTCTGTTATTTCAGTATATTTTTTAGGAATTAGGTTTAACCTGCTGTCGGATATTCTTTTAAGTAAACAAAAGTTTATAAATTCTATACAAATAGACTTACCTACACCAATTTTCTTATTGGTGCTTTCCGCCTCTTCTCCCATAATAATATTTATCCCATATTCAAAAGTGATTGGTGCAAATATTTGAGGCTCGCTATATAGTCTATTAATTTTAATCATTTTTGTTTTCTAACATAAATAAAAGGCTCTTTAAAATCAATGATTCCTGATGAATATAAAAACGCAAGTCCAAAAAATAAATGACGATAACGTGTTATGTTATGTTTTTTAAGATCTTTAGATAGTTCGAAAATAGAAATTTTATCCACTTTTTGACGTTGAATATTTTTCAAAATCAAAGAAGCTACATATACAGATGAAGTTTTTATATTTTCGTCTTTAGATACTAACATTGTTAATTATTTGGAAATACATTACAGTTAATCAATTCATCCAATAGATAATATTTTATGGCTATTTTGTCGAACTTAATGCCGTTTTCAGAAAGTTTACCATAAAACAATTCAACTAATCTTTCTAACGCTATTTGAGGATTATTAGCCTCAGCCGTTAAAATCTTATCGCTTTCATCTTTTAAATAATTTGATATTTTAATTGCCTTTACACTATCAATCCCTTGTTTAGCTTCAAATAAAGGTTGTTGATAGACAGTACAAAGGTCTGAGTATAAATTTATCAAAAAAACACTATGGTCAGAGAATCTATTGTAAATTTTAAATTGTGGGTCTACATTTTCAGGTTTCTCCGATATACTTCGATTGTCATCCTTACTTAAATATTCAATCAAAGCCATTATTGTTTCTACCTCATTGGATTCTGTCTTCTTCCTTTCTTGTAAGACCTGTTCGTTAAGAAAATCTGCAATACTTTTAATCTTATCAAAATCTGTGATATTATTTATTACTGCTAAGATTTTCTTTATATCAAGGACATCTTCCTTATGGTTGAAGTTATTACCAAATTTTGTTTTATAATGTTTAGCATCCTTAGCGATTAGCAAAAGTTTTAATTTATAGTCTTTACGATTGGTATCTTTGTAAAATCCATCAATAGCCTCCTTAATTTTTTTATTATCATTTTGGGAAGTTACCTGAATAGCCAATTTATTTTTAGTATCAATTAAGTCAATATGAGCAAAATTATTCTCAATGAAATTAGTGTTCTCAAACTCATATCCAAACAAATTGAAAAAATCTCGGTAAAAATTTTCCGCATAGACATTAATATCTGTTAAATTAAGGGAATTGAGTAGTTCTACCTCTGCTTTAAGGTATGCTAATCTTCTTCCAATTAAAGTTAAATATGATTGCCTATTGTCCATACATATATACCAAGTAACTGTTACAATACAACATTTTGATTTTGACAAAGATATTAAATTGAGTGTTATGATTTCATTCCAATTATCTGAAACACGAAAAATGTTATATGGCGGTTAGAAAATAAAGCTGTGAAAAAACAAGCATTTTTATTAATATAAATTGGTTGTTTAAGTACAAGTAAGCAGTCCTGTTATTTATAAATAACAGGACTGACAGTTCTTTAAAACTTCTACAATTGTGACACAAAAGATTGTTCCAAACCTTTGAATTTATGAGATACTTTTTGCATATCCTTACCAACTTTCTCGTTGAGTATCTTGGCGTAAATCTGTGTGGTAGCAATATTTTTATGCCCTAACATTTTGCTTAAACTTTCGAGCGGAACTCCCTCGCTTAAAAACAAGGTGGCAAACGTATGACGTGCCAAATGAAAGGTTACTTTTTTCTCTTTAAGACAGTCAATCAGCTTGGATATTGCTTTTAGTCTATCATTACAGGAACTGTTAGACGGAACAGGAAAAACCCTGCCGTCCTTTGACAGTCCTGCATACTTTTCAATAATCATTTTGGGAATATCCAACAGCATTACATTGGACGATGTTGCTGTTTTTCTCCTGCGGACAATAATCCACTGGTTTCCGTCAAAGAAATCTTGGATATTACTGTTTTTAAGTCCTTTCATATCTGAATAAGAAAGTCCTGTAAAGCAACTGAAGACAAACAAGTCTTTAACAAACTCGTCTTTCTTTTTCTCGCAGTTAAACGTTACTAGCTGTTCCAATTCATTCCGCAACAGATAACCCCTGTCTTTGTCCTTTTTGGTGTTCTTATACTCGCTGAATGGATTAAAAGCGAGGTGCTTTCTGCTTATTGCCAAACGGCAAAGCGTAGTAAAGCCAATCATATAATTCCAAATAGTATTATGATTTAGGGTTAAATCGTCACGTAAATAGTAGTCGAAATCCTGTACAAAATTAGAAGTAAGGTCGTTAAACATTACATCGGTATAACCGTATTTAGCAAAGGCAAAATTCCGCAGGTGCTTTAAAAGCGTTTTATATCTGAGGTATGTGCCTTGTACCCGAAGTCCGCTGTTTACCTTTTTTTCAAAGTCCGCTATAAACTGCTCGTAAAATTTGAAAAAGGTCAGTTCTCCGCTTTCCATTCCGAGAAAAACATTTTTAAGTTTGGCAATGTTTACCGCTCCCTCGTTCTTTAGGATTTTGGAATAGCATTCTTCAATCCCCAAACGGATTTTGTCAAGTTTGCCGTTTACCTCTTGGGCTTCTCGGCTTTTGCCTAAAACCCTGCCGTACTTCAAATCCCAATTTGTTGCGGAAATATCCAGCTTGGTACTGAATGCAGACTGTTTGCCGTTTACGGTAATCCTGCACATAACCGTAACTTTTCCGTTTTTCTTCGGGGCATTCTTTTTAAGGTAAAACAATACCTTAAATGTTGATTTTTTTGTCGTTTCCATACTCACAATTCTTAATGATAAAATTAAACTTATGTGAGCTACGGAACAATATGAAAAACTATGCAGAAAGCTGAAATACAGAGATTTAAAACGATTATTTCTAATGCTTGAAAGTAACGTTTTAGTAACCTTACTTTTGCCTAACCTCGCTTTTTTCTGCTTTTTATCACATTACCAAAAAATCAAAAACGATTGTAAAGCCTTTATTTACAATCGTTTTCCCTGTTATTAATCTTTGATGTATTTTTACTGAAAATTTATTTTAAAATAATCGATTCTTCCGGTTCCGCAGTACCGATTTACAAACTGTGTTAATGATTTTACAATGCCAATTAAGATTATTGGTATTGAAGACCGGATTTCACCAAGTACTTCCTGGAAATCAAATAATCTAAATGATACTTATATTAATAAAGTCGATATTGCTCCTAACTTCTATATAAAAAGCTCTAAAATAAAAGAGTAAGTGTAGCTAATAAATTTTATCATGCAATTGGATGATGTCAACAAACGGCAGACCGAATTTTTTGTTGAGTAAGGTTGAAATACTCGAATTTAAAACACGTTTATCTGTTGCCTGTTGGTTAATTTTACAACTGTCTTAATAGTTGTAAATTGCATGAAGAAATAAGGAAATAATGAATGTGCTTATACAGAAATTGACAGCAGTGGAACACGGCTTCAAACCATTTGAATTGGAAGCTCAAAAAATAGTCGACAATAAAACTTTATCGGAGTCAAAAGCTATAGCTGTGGATATGCTCCGAAGTGAGTTTTACCAAGCCCGATGCTGTGCCATCTTCATCCTAGGATATATTGCGTCCAAAGATAATTCTGTACTCGGTTTATTAAAGGAAGTCGCCCGATCGGATGAAAGCTGGCAGGTACAGGAGATCATTGCAAAGGCATTTGATCAGTACTGTAAAGATAATGGCTATGAGAGTTCACTTCCCGAGATCAAAGCCTGGCTCGGTGATGAACATCCCAATGTTTGTCGTGCAGTTACCGAAGGCCTGCGGATATGGACGGGGCGACCTTATTTTAAAACGCATCCAGAAGTGGCCATCGATCTCATAAGCCAGCATAGAACCAGCGATAGTGAATACCTCCGGAAATCGGTTGGCAATTCGTTGAGGGATATCAGCAAAAAGTATGGGGAAATGGTCAGGCTAGAAACATCAAAATGGGACCTTCAGGACCGGAGGACCGCCTTCACCTACGACTATGTACTTAAGAGGCATTGATGGGTTTTGCTTTCGGAGAAGTATTTTAAAAATAAATTTGATATCAAGTGTCACTTCCTTAATAATATGGTTCTCTTATAAACAGAAATTAATTATGAAAGATTTATATTGATTTTCAGGCTAAGTGACATTCAGACCATGACCGCAACAAACGGAAGAGCGTATGGGCTGGTTTTGAGCATCACTGCCGGAAGAAGCCTGTTGATAAGGGCAATACCTTATTGCTGGCCAAAATTAGAGAAATCCGATAATGAACAATTTTGAGTGTTGATGTCCGATGAAAAAATAATAAATGTAAAAAGTAATAGCTTATGCATCTTATCATGTTATATATTAATTGATCACACTATTGTCCTACATTAGTTTTTATTGCTGACAAAGCGTAAACCATAGGGATTTTATCCGCTAAATGAGCGACTCTGAACTTACCTGGCTCAGATTCTACCGAATGACTAAAATTATTGTACGGCGAATAGTCAAATTCTTCAAAATAAGTTATTACCAGCCCGTTTTGTATCAGGCTGCTGAAGACCTCGCCTAAACTGTGATTCCAGCCGATCGTTTTTACTTCAATATCCGCTTCTTTATCTGCATAACTCCCTTTTTCAGTTTCTATAATGGCTCCGGAATTAAAATATCTGTATTCGATCTTTTTAAACGCCGAATCAAACATCCAGATAACTGGATGAAATTCTACAAAAACAAATGTACCGCCGGGTTTCAGGAATTTCGAAATGATCTTTGCCCACCGATCCAGATCCGGAAGCCAGCCGATCGTTCCGTAACTTGTAAAGACAATATCGAACTGACGATCAAAATGATCGGGCAGATTATAAACATCGCAACAAATAAATTGAACGGGGGCATTAAGTTGTTCAGCAAATTTTTGTGCCTGTTCTATTGCTACATTGGATAAATCAACCCCAACTACATCTGCTCCCAGACGGCTTAAAGAGATACTGTCCTGTCCGAAATGGCATTGCAGGTGCAATACGGATTTGCCTGTCAAATCTCCAAGTAAATTAAGCTCTATATCTTTTAATGAACTTTTCCCCTTCAAAAAGGCGTCCAGGTTATAAAAATCAGAATTGATATGAGCTTCTGTTCTCGTATTCCACGAATCTCTGTTTATTTCCAGATAGTTGTCTTCTATATTCATATGTATTTATCTAATGAGATGAATTGATCTTTTGCCACTCCTCGTAGCTGAGCACGCCAAGTTC
The DNA here is from genome assembly GCF_900102265.1 of Epilithonimonas hungarica. GTDB lineage: Bacteria > Bacteroidota > Bacteroidia > Flavobacteriales > Weeksellaceae > Epilithonimonas > Epilithonimonas hungarica. Next base: position 16,051 of record NZ_FNBH01000003.1, read on the forward strand.
TGGCTGACTTTTGCCGTTCAAAATATGGATAAACTCCAGTTGATTTCCGTCTGGATCGTCAAAATAAAGAGCAAGTGCGGGCATCCAGGCAAAAACCATTGGTTCATTGCTGCCATTTTTGAGAAAATTGTAGGCCTTTAATCCGCTTTTCTCTAAAAAAGTATTTGCATATTTTAAAATAAAATCTTTTGAGCAGGTGAATGCAAAATGCCTTTTATGGAGATTGCCTTCTTGTTCCCAAAGTCCAAGCATTGCCGTTTTATTTTCTCCGATCCAGAGAAATGCAATAGGTCTGGTTTCATCATAGTGTGCAAACTGAAGTCCCAATATTTGAGTATAGAACTGAACCGCGTTTTCTAAGTTACTTACTTGAATGTGTGTCTCATATAATCCTTCAATCATTTTTATATATTTTATTATTAATATTTATAGTATTTTAATAATGACGACTATTTCATCTTAGCATGTGGATAATAGGATAATCTTTGCCCGAGCCGTCTTTTTCTGATCTTCCTGTTTGCCTGAATCCCAATTTCTCGTAGAAGCCGATCGCCTGTTGGTTTTGCTCATTGACATCAACTTTCGTAATCCCATGATTTTCCTTCATAAAATGAAATAGTTTTTTTCCGTATCCCTTGCCTCTGTAATCATTATGGATAAAAAGCATTTCGAGATTTCCTTCCGATGCTGATGAAAACCCGATGGGTTCATCATTTTCAATAAGGAGAAATACTTCTAAATTAGGCAAATAATCCTTTGGAATGGCTTGTTTAAAATAAATAAAGTCTTCTTCGGCAAGAAAGTTGTGTGTGGCTCTGACCGCTGATTCCCAAATTTCCATAATTCTGGGATGATCATCTAAGAATGCGAGCCTGATTTTTTGTGACATAATTCTAAAAAAATAATAAATATAAATATATTAAATATTCAATGATGGTCTTCCTGATGCTATGGTATAAGCTTCTTTCAGCACCTCGGAATAGGTTGGATGGGCATAGCTCATCGAGGCCATGTCATTTGCTGTCACTTCGTATTCCAATCCGACCACGGCCTGTGCGATCAGATCTGCTGCCCGGGCGCCGATGATGTGCACTCCTAAAAGTTCGCCATATTTCGGATCTGAAAGGACCTTTACAAAACCTTCCGTTTCCATCCCCGCTCTTGCTCTGGCATTCACGGCAAAAGGAAATTTACCGATATTATATTCCACTCCTTGTTTCTTTAATTGCTCCTCGGTAGTACCTACAGAAGCCACTTCTGGCCATGTGTACACTACCGAAGGAATATGGTCATAATTGATATGAGGTTTCTGACCATTGATCCTCTCCACCACAAATACTGCTTCTTCCTCTGCTTTGTGGGCCAGCATCGCACCACCCACGACATCTCCAATCGCATAAATGTTTGGAGCTGTAGTCTGAAGCAATTCATTGACCTTCAGGGTACCATTGTTATTCAATTCCACGTTGGCATTTTCTAAACCCAGACCGGTTACATAAGGTTTTCTGCCGACAGCAACCAGAATATAATCAGCGGTTAGATCTTGTTCTTCTCCTTGTTTATTTTTGAAATACACTTTAGCTGTGTTGTCCAGGTTTTCAGCTTTGTAAACGGCCTGCTGAAGTTTGATTTGCACGCCTTCTTTGGTTAGAATCTTCGTTAAAGCCTTGCCTAATTCACTATCCATCGTAGCAATAAGATTATCCGCATATTCTAAGATGGTCACTTTGGTTCCGATCCTGTTGAATATGGAAGCCATTTCCACACCGATCACACCGCCACCAATAATCACAATGCTCTCGGGCTTTTCCTTCAATTCCAGTGCTTCGGTAGAAGTGATGATCCTCTTTTTGTCGATAATAATGCCCGGAATTGTTGCCGGTTTTGACCCTGTAGCTATAATGAACTTGTCCGAATTAATAACGGTCTCGGTCTGATCATCGTGTACAATTTTCAAGGTTTCATTATTAACAAAAGAACCTGAGCCGTGGAAAACCGTGATCTTATTCTTCCTCATCAAGAAATCCAGCCCTTGTGTGTTTTTGTCCACTACTTCTGTTTTGCGTTTAAAAAGTTGTTCAACATTCAGCCGGAGATCCGAATATTCGATGCCATGTACTCCGAAACTGTTAAGTGCATTGGTGTAATGATGCGTACTGTCCAGCAACGCTTTGGTGGGAATGCAACCTACATTGGTACATGTACCACCCAAAGTATTATATTTTTCAATAATGGCTGTTTTATATCCCAATTGGGCACTTCTGATGGCTGCTACATATCCGCCGGGACCTGACCCGATAACGGTAATATCAAATGTTTCCATTTTTATTATTTTAATATTTTGATTAATAAAAATAAACCAATCGGTCTTTTTGTAAGTAAAAAAATTATACTTTCAGACCTTTGATCAGTTTTTCTAAAAAAGACATGGCTATATTAAGCTCTGTCATATGGTTGTTGACCTTTGCCTGCATAAACGCGCCTTCGATCATTGATATCATGACAATCGCGATTTCGGTTGGATCGGTATCTGCTTTTATTTCATTCCTTTCCATACCACGTTTGATTTGATTTTCGATAGATGTTTTCCAAAGGCCAAGTGCTTTTTGTACGCGTTCCTTGAGTAATGGATGTGTATCATCAGCCTCCGTAGCAGTATTTAAGATAGGGCAACCAGCCTGTAGATAGGGATATCTGAAATAATTTTTATAGGTCTGGGGATAAACAAGCAACCTTCCGATAGAATCTTCAGTTGCTAAAATACGCTCTTTCATATGCTGTGTAACCTTACCAAAATTGTAGTCGAATACGCTTAATGCAATCTCATCCTTATTTTCAAAATTACCGTAGATGCAGCCTTTCGAAAGACCGGTGGCGCTCATTACATCGTTTATGGATGTACCTGCATATCCTTTCACGTTAAAAACAGTCGCAGTTTTTTCTATGATCAGTTGTTTGGTATTTTCGGATTTCTGAGTTTTCATAAGCTACAATTCTTATCCGATGCAAAGTTAAATAAAAAATAGAACAATCGGTCTTTTTTTTGAAGGTATTTTAAATTGCAACAGTTTTTATTTAAATCCTTCTCTGTTCATTTCGACCCGCAAAATGTTCAACTCACCCAATTGCACCGAGGAACACGCCAAAAGCGATTGCATCTTTGTATTGAATTTAAAACTTAATATCAATGCAAAAGATTATTTTAATGGTAACCGGGCTGCTTTTCAGCCTCAATATTTTTGCCCAAACAACCAATGATAAAATTTTGGGCAAATGGACAAACGAAGACAAAACCCGTATCATCGAATTTGTAAAGAGCGGTGATGTTTATGATGCCATCATTAGAAAGGCCGAAGACAATGGCATAGTTGGTAAAAAGCAAATCACAGCTCTGAAAGCAACTGGTACGACTTCATTTGCGGATGGTACGCTGCACATTATCAAAAAGGGGAAAACGGCAAAATGCACGGCTTCACTTTCTGGGGATACTACGCTGTACATTAAAGCGAGCTATGGCATGATGTCTAAATCCCTAACCTGGACCAAGCTCTAAATTATTCCAGGCAATGAAAACTATTATTTTGGCACTATTGGGTTTCACCAGCTTCAATGCAATGGGTCAGGTACAGTTTGGCTCATTGCAGGAAGTGCTGGCTTATGCAGATAAAAATGCCATCTCTATCCAAAGTGCGTTGCATCAGGAACAAATAGCTGCTGTAAAAAACAAAGCATCCAAAACAGCCTTATTGCCTACTGTAAATGCATCTGCCGGGTTTAATGATAACATTACCATACAGCCAACCCTGGTTCCGGCTAATTTATTCAATCCTGCTGCACCGGAAGGTACTTTCAATGAATATACTTTTGGAAGGAAATATATGTACAGTACCGGCGTACAAGCCAATTGGGATATTGTGAACTTTCAAAAATGGTTTGACATTAAGACTTCCGAAGCTGCATTACAATTGGACCAAGCCAGTACCATCAATGCAAAATATCAGGTTTACAACCAACTGGCCCAGACCTATTTTTCCATTTTGCTAACGGAAAAATATTTGACAATAAGCAAAGAAAATATTGCGGCGGCAGATAGTATTTACCGAATAGCAAAAGATAAATATGACACCGGAATTTTCACGGAAGAAAACCTGAACCGCAGCAAGATTCAACTGGTACAGGCACAGCAACAAGTGAGCAGCCTTGCCACTTCTTTGGAACAACTGTACAATCAATTGCAGTCACAACTCAACATCGATGAACCCATTGCCTTGAAAGATGAACTTCTCGATAGAGAAATGGATACCGGTGATGCTCTTGTAACAACAACGTCTCATCCGGAGGTATTGGTGCAGGAAGCACAGGTAAAACTAAGCGCGCAACAATTGGCTCAAACCAAATCTCTGCATTATCCAACACTTACACTGGGCTATCAATATAATTACAATTGGGGAACAGATAAGATGACGGATTTTTCGGGAGCCAATAGCCTTCCACAACAGTTTTTGGGAATAAAATTGAGTGTGCCCATCTTCAATGGCTTCAGTACCAAGTCAAAAATCAAACAGTCGAAAATACAATTGGAACAAGAGCAAATGGTACTGGACAGCAAAAAGTTGATGGTAAAAAAAGATGATGACAATCTGAAAATACAGTACAGGCACGGAATTGAGGATTTTAGAAAACAAGAAGAAGTATTGCAATTACAATATAAAAATGATACACATTCCAAGAATCGCTACGACAGCGGCATCATTGGCTTGGATGAGAGACTGGATAAATTCAAGGATTTACTGGAAGTGCAAAATCAATATATGCAAAGCCTCAGCAACCAATATATCAGCTATTACAAGCTTTATATCCGTAAGCAATTTTAAGTATAATCATAAATGTTATGATAAAATATCAATGAAAACAAATAAAATAATAGTTGGGTTATTCTATCTTCCAATGTTCGGCCTGTTGTCTTGCAACCCTCAGGAGGAAACGACACCACAATACAAGACTATACAGCAAGCCATTTTTGCAAGCGGCCACATGGAGCAGGAGGATGAATATATAATTTCCGCGACTGCCGATGGTACTATCCGGGAATTTAGCATTCGTGAAGGTGATTATATTTCTAAAGGACAATTACTGGTGCGAATTGATAGTGATGTTTCCAATACGCAGTTGCAGGAAGCACGAGTAGTTTATAACGATGCGAAACAAAATTCATCGGCCAATGCACCGCAATTAGAGCAGATAAAATCACAGATTGACCAGTCTAAGACTCAGCTCAATCTTGACAAGATCAACTATCAGCGTTATGCCGATTTGCGCAAGAAAAATTCTGTATCGCAGTTGGAATATGAAAAAGCAGAACTACAATACAAAGCCTCACAAAGTAGCTTGCAGGTATTGGAGAAAAGTTACAAACAGGCACAGGATGCATTACAATTAAATGCCGACCGTAGTTTGCAACAGGTAAAAACACAGCAGGCCATTTTAAACGATTACAGCATACAAGCAGATAAGGACGGTATTGTGCTGGAGGTTTTAAAAAAGAAAGGCGAATTGGTACGAAAGGGCGAGGTGATTGCCAAAATCGGCAGTGGTAAAAATATCCTGAAGCTATTTATTGCAGAAGATGATATTGCAAAACTTTCCATAGGTCAAGAAGCGATTGTGCAAATGAACAATTATCCCGACACCACATTTACGGCATCGATCACCAAAATACTTCCGGCATTTGACGAGGCGGCACAATCATTCACAGTAGAGGCAGCCTTTGTAAATCCACCACAGCTTTTACTTTCGGGTACACAGCTACAAGCAAATATTAAGCAGCAAGGCACAAAGAAAGTTTTGGTCATTCCATCAGCAGCGGTCATCCGTGGCAAATATGTAGAGTTAAAAAATGGTGAAGAAAAAGAAATAAAGATCGGACAAAAATCAGGCAATTGGGTTGAAGTAAAACAAGGCTTGACCGAAAAAGATATCATCCTTTTACCGAAGGGAAAAAGTAAGGAAGAAGGTGTTGCAAAACCTGGTGGAGAGTAGAAAATATATAGGTATGGACTTACATTTTGGTGCTGGAATTTAAAAAAAGAAAGAAATGACAAATATAAATAACAAGATATCCTGGACACATCTTACTTCCAAAGTAAAACAGTTGATCGTAGCGGTACTAAGCGTAACATTTGGGATATCGATGTACGTTTTTATGAACAGCTTTATGAACGGTGTAAATAATGCTCAGACCGATATCACTTTTACCTCAATGTCACATATAAGGGTATATAATGACCCTGCCGGAGAACCCACAATATTGTTGTCGCAAAAGAATGCTTCGGATACATTGAATATGGTAAGCAATGCCAGGCACATCAATTATACGGAAGGTATACTCAATGCCGATGAAGTAAAACATGTATTGCAAAAAAACAAAAACATTGTCGCCATTACCGAGCAGGTCAATCAAAACGTATTTTTCAGAAATGGCGTGACCAAAGTAAGCGGTTCACTTTCTGGCATTGATGTAGTGAATGAAATCCAGATGTTCAACACCACGGAGTATATAACAGAGGGTAATTTGTATGATTTAGAAAAGCGTTCGGATGCTGTGGTACTGGGCAGTGGATTGGCAGATAAGTTAAGTGCATCAATGGGTGACAATATATCGCTTACTACTTCCGATGGCGTAAATAAAATTTTTAAGGTCGTGGGATTACTAGAAACCGGGAGCGGAAGTGTTGATAAGAGCCGTGCAATTATTTCTATCAACACGGCACGACAGTTATTGTCTAAGAATAAAAGTTATGCAACAGATGTGATGGCAAATGTAAAGGACTACAACGATGCCAAAATTATTGCCAATGAAGTGTGTCCAGATATTAAATACAAAACAGAAGCCTGGCAGGAAGGCAATGCCCAATTAGAATCTGCCAATACCCTGCGGGACATCATAGCGATTGCTGTTTCACTTACCATACTTATTGTTGCGGGTTTTGGAATTTATAACATTATGAACATGACCGTGAGTGAAAAGATACGGGAGATTGCCATCCTGAAAGCAATGGGTTTTGATGGAAAGGACATCGTACACATTTTCCTGGTCCAATCTGTCATTATCGGCTTAATTGGTGGTTTTATAGGCTTGTTATTAGGTTTTGCTGTTGCTTTTATGGTAGACAGCATTCCATTTAAGATCGCATCTTTTGACACATTACCCATCACCTATCTGCCTTCTGATTATATTTTGGCAATGGTATTTGGCTTGGCCATCACGTTTATTGCAGGCTATTTACCTGCCAGAAAAGCATCCAAAGTAGACCCTGTAGAAATTTTAAGAGGATAATGGAACAGAATAATTTTAAGAAGAAGTTATTACCAAATGAAGGCTCGGAATTCATTTGGCTGACAGTTTTTTTTGGTTTGTTAACTCTATCTATTTATTACCTGGATTGCTACTATTACTACCAGTACTGCAATTATTATTACGAATACGGTTATGAATGCGAGTGTTATTGCTATTACTATTATTACTATGGATGTTATTAAAAATTAAAAATGAAAGCATTAACTGCAAATAAAATTACAAAATACTTTCACGACCCTGAAACGTTTCAGGTATTGAAAGACGTGAGTTTTGATGTAAACAAAGGTGAATTTGTTGCCATTGTTGGTAAATCCGGTTCGGGTAAATCTACCCTTCTTTACCTACTCTCCACAATGGATACATCCTACGAAGGAAACATCGTTATCAATGACACTATGGTTACCGGGTTAACACAAAACCAGTTAGCCAAGTTCAGGAATGAGCATATCGGGTTTGTGTTTCAGTTTCATTATTTATTGCCGGAATTTTCCGTATTGGATAATATAATGCTACCGGCTTTGAAGCTTAAAAAGAAATCTAAAGACGAAATAGAAGCAAGAGCAATGGAACTATTGACGTTGCTTGATATTAAAGGCCACGAAACCAAAAAGGCGTCCAAAATATCGGGTGGTCAGCAGCAAAGGGTTGCTATCGCAAGAGCTTTGATAAACGAACCAGCCATTATTATGGGCGATGAGCCTACGGGAAATCTGGACAGTAAAAACACCAAAATTGTGTTTGATATTTTTCGCCAGCTAGCCAGGGAAAAAGGGCAAACCATCATTGCCGTTACCCATGATGACGAATTTGCTGCCAATTGCGACCGAATTATTGAAATGGTAGATGGGAAAATCATTTACTAATCGGTTGACTGGAAATTATAAGGCCAATCTTAAAAAAACTCGATGTCTATTAATCATTGATTTGAGAAAAAAAATAAATTTTAAATAAATACTATTATGAAAACTATTCAAGAGTTATTTACCAAATTCACTTTTACGATAGCCCTTCTTACCGGTCTATCATCCAATCTGCAAGCTCAACGTATTGTAAGGGCTGTGCCACGAAACAACACTGTCGTGGTTTATAGCGGTGTTTCTTATCGCTATGCGAACGGGTATTATTACAAACCGCATCGCAGTGGGTACGTGGTGGTGACTCCCCCGGTTGGGTTGCGGGTGAGGGTATTGCCAGTCGGGTATACCAACGTTGTAATCGGAGGAAGAACTTATTTTTATTTTGGTGGGGTTTACTACATCCAGGAACAGCCCAATAGTTACAAAATTGTCGAAATTCCGAAGGAAGCCTATCTGATCGCTCTTCCGGCGGGAGTCGAAACTATAACAATCAATGGTAAGAGATATTACAAGATCGATAATACATATTACGAAAAACTTGTCTCTGAAAACGGAACAGAACGATATGTACTGGTGGGTGAAAAAATGCAATAATACCTTGTTTTTTAGTATGATGGGTGGGGAAAATTGTAGTAAAAACAAAAAAGAATATTCCAAGAATAAAGATGGGCAAAAACACAATTCTTTTATTTCTCATAGGATTTACCTGGGGGTCTTTTCATGCACAAATAAGAAGAGTTTATTCATTCAACAATACAACTATAGAAGTATTGGTACAAAGCAACAGAATGCAAAACAATTTTGCTTTTCCTGGGATGAAGGCATTCATAATTATCGTCAATAGCGGAAATACTTTAGATACTATTTATGAAAATGATAAACTTCGAAAAATACCCATTAGCGGAATGAATGATTATGCTTGCTTCTACTACATAAAAGCTGCTGACTGGTTGAATAATGAAACTTTGAAACAATTTTTAGAAGACTTTACAAAATGGTGCTATGAAACAGATTATATAAACAGAAATGAAGTACATCTGGTATGGCAAGGCTCATCGAATAAAATAAACTGCGACACTTTTACTAATCTTAGTAAAATAACGGGCAGCGTACATATACTATCTGATAAATTAAATAACTATTGCAACAACTATGTCAATACTACAGCAGAAGAAATCTGGCAAAAAAGCCAATCCGGAAAAACTTCTGTACAATATGAAGTCTTGGGTATGAAAGAGATGAGACAATTGCAAAACGAAAACCAGCAGAAGGCAATTTACAGATCCATCAAAAAAAGCAAAGGCGATATTTTCTTTCAGATTACAGCAGGAAGTCATCATATCGGAAATCAGTATAAAACAACATTTGATAAAAACACTTTGGTCGATTTTACCAACTATAAAACTTTGTGGAATTTGAGGGCAGGCTATTATTTCAGCAACCGTCTATACAGCAATGTTGATGTTGCATTGATCTATTCTGGTAAACAGGAAAATATAGACAATATAAATTGGGATGACCCTGACGGTATTACTGTAAATGGTTCCGGATATGCTGGTGCAATGATAAGATGTGGCCTTGGGTTGGGTTTTGTGGTATACACCCATAGTAGATTAAGCATCAATACAGGGATAGATTCCGGAATAATAAACGCCATAGCCGGAGGCGGAACTGCTAACAGAACTATTGGCGGCGGAGACAACAATACGGATATAGAAAAGCAGAGCCAGAAGAGTATATATTATAACATTTATGCAGGACTCAATTATAGACTAGGAAAATCATTTTCATTAAACAGCAATCTTCAATACAATATTTCTGCCTTTAAACAACCTATAGGAAGCGTCTCTGCATTCACAGGCATTTCTGTAAATCTTGGTTTGGGCATTACAATATCTACAAAAAATAAAGATGAATAAACATAAATATCTTTTATTAATGACATTCTTATTTGCAAATAGCTTACTTGCTCAGGATAGGGATTTATTGAATGTCAACTATGCAGTTTCGACATTAAAATATAACGATACTGTTGCTAATGCCAATTTATTTGATGTAAAACTCAAACTTCCGGTATTCCAAAAAAAACAACATACCATTGTCGGAATAGTGGGTTACAAAAATTTATCGCTACAGAATTTCCCGGCGGATCATACCGGCAATTTACACGGTCTCACTTTGCAGGGAGTCTGGATCTATAAATTATCAGACAGAAAAAGCCTGACCTTTTTTGCTCAAACAGGATTGTTTTCAGATTTACAAGATGTGAGTGGCAAAGATTTCAGGTATACTGCAGGCTTGCGTTACAGGGTAAAACATTCCGAAAAGTTGCGTACAGGTTGGGGTCTGGCTTATTCCAGACAGTTTTTCGGTAACCAGATTATCCCATTCATTGATGTAGATTACAGACCCAATGATAAATGGAGCATTACGGGGCAGTTCCCCATCAAACCAAAAGTGCTTTACCATTTTAATGATAAATGGAGTGCCGGGATTGAAGTATCCGCAGATGCATCCAGCTACAGGCTTTCAGCAACGGAAAGTGACAATCAGTTTATCCAGGTCAATCAATGGACTGGTTTGGCAAAGCTGGAATATCAGTTTGCAAAAAACTGGGAACTGAATATTGGGGTCGGTAGAAATTTTAGACAGAGCTACAAACTTTATGATGATACAGCTACTACACCTTGGACGGTTATTACTATGCCTTTAGGTGAAAAGCCCGACCCCATCTATGAAATAGACAACAACGGATGGAATATTCAAGTGGGTATTTTATTTAAACCGTTCTAGAAGACCTTATCTTTTGTAACTTTATCATAAAAATGAAATTACCCATAGAAAAAATATTGCCCATTGCTTTATGTATCGTATTTCCGGCATTAAATGCGATTACTACGAGGGGGATTATAAACATTTTTGATGTTGATTCCTTGATATTACTTCGGTGGGCGTCTGTTTCTGCAATGCTTTACCTGCTTTGGATCTTGCTGGATTATATTTCTAGAAAAGCAGAAACGTACAGATTTCTTAAATCAATTATTGCAGCGACAGCGTTACTTATTATAGTTTACAATATATTTCTGCTCACACCGCTATTTCAAAATAAGAATTTGAAATGGATGTTTGTGGTGAGGTATTTTATTGCCATTATTCCATTTTTAATAATTCAATATGCCTTTCGTGCCAACAAAAAAGTAGCACAACTGGAACTGGAAAAACAGCAGATACAAACAGAAAACTACAAGGTTCAATTAGAAGCATTACGCACCAAAGCCGACCCGCATTTTTTATTTAATTCACTCAATACCCTTCGTACAATGGTGCGGCATCGAGACCCGAAATCTGAACAGTTTATCCTCAGTCTTTCCGATTTTTACCGGCAAACTTTACGGTACAACGAAAGCACATTGATTAAACTGATTGATGAGGTAAAGGTATTGGAATCCTATTTATTTCTAATGAAGAACAGAAATGAGGATGCCGTACAAATCAGTATCCAGATTGCTGAAGAATTGTACGAACACCAAATTCCTACATTGGCATTGCAAACCGTGGTAGAAAACTGTTTTAAGCATAATATGATGACATCGAAAATGCCTTTGTATATTGAGATCAAAAGTGCCGATAATTATATTGAAATTAAAAATAATGTTCAACCCAGGATGACCAACAGTTCATCTTCCGGCTATGGATTGGAAAATTTGAAAAAGAGGTATGAGTTGTTAAATATCGAAAACGGAGTTGATATTGAATCGACAGATGATTACTTTCTGGTAAGACTTAAACTTATTTAATGGAGGATGCAATCTAAATTCTCAACTGAAATAATATGAACGTACTGATAGTAGAAGACGAATTACATACTTCCAAGTTGCTGAAAGAAATAATTGAGCAGGATGAAGATTTTTTGGTAACCGAACGTTTGGAGTCGGTAGCCGAAGCCGTGCAATATTTAAGTAAACACCAGCAAAAATTAGACCTGATTTTTCTGGATATTCAGTTAGCCGACGGGCATAGCTTTGAGATTTTTAACCATATTGACGTTACTGTTCCCGTAGTGTTTTGTACCGCTTATGATGAGTATACTTTACAAGCCATTAAAAACAACGGCATTGATTATATCCTTAAACCCTTCAAGGAGGAAGACATTCACGCCGCACTAAACAAATATAAAAGGCTAGCTCAAACTTTTAGGGATAAATCAGCTACACCTTTACAATTTCCTGCTATAACTCAGTACCAGCAAAGCTTTCTAACACAATATCGGGATAAAACACTGGTAAAATATGTAAAAGAAATCGCTCTTTTTTACATTGAATTTGAAACTGTTTACATGTACACCATCAACGGCGACAAATCCCCTCTTTTTAAGAATTTGGAGTACATCGAATCAGTTTGTGACCCTAAACAGTTTTTCCGCATCAACAGGCAGGTTTTGATTAATAAAGAAGCAGTATTGTCTATTGAGCCATATTTCAATAGAAAAGTCATTGTTCAAACAAAATTCGGCCTATCAGAAAAATTAATTGTAAGCAGGTTAAAAGTTGCTGCTTTCAAAGACTGGTTGGAATCGTAGTTTATATTTCATCCCTATTCGCAAGTGATATTTTGATAATTGCTTTCTACTAATGGCTATTTAGCCTTTAATTGAAAAATCGTTGCAATTAAATTCAATATCTCAAATGTTCAATTGAAGTTTTTGTTTGTTCAATTCATCCAAATTTTGATTTCTTTAAATGTTATTACTCAATAGTTTTGCTTGTATAAACAATAAAATTATTATGTTATGAAGAAATTATTTATTTTCAAATTAATGATCATTGCAATGGCGGTAACAACTTTAATATCTTGTGATGATGACGATGAATGTTATTATGTAGAACAGAACGATGCCCGCGGATTAATAGTCAATGCAAGTCCCAATTCGGGAGATTTGTATTTTTTTGCGGATGAAAATAAAATCAATGGTAATGCACTGAACTATGCAAATGCTCAGGGATACTATCGATTTTATGATGGGATGCGGACTTTCACTGTTCGCGATAATAATGGAAATATTCTGGATACTGAGCAAAGAGAAGTAAATGGAGGAGATGTTTTTTCTCTTTTTGCCGTAAACAATTTTGACCAGCTGGAACTTGTTAGTTTCGAAGACCATTTGGAAGTGCCAGGTTTTTATCGCGCAGGCATCAGACTGATAAATCTCTCTCCTGGTGCTCCGAACGTAGATATTTACCTTGATGGTCATTTGATCACATCCAATATTCCTTTTAAAACAGCTTCCCCTTTTGTAAATGTTGAAGATAATGAATATAATGTGGAAATAAAAGATACACAAACCGGTAATACACTATTCCAGAAATCTTCGGTTGTTTTTTATCCCAACAGAATTTACACGCTTTATACGAAAGGATTTGTTGATGCTCCTTCAGGTTCAAACGATAACTTTTCCTTGGAGATTATTCGAAATTATTAAAAACTTGTAGTATCTAAAGCTGAACTCGTCTTGACCTACTTACCTGCCGGAAAAGGGAAAGTAGCATATGCTCTTCGCAGGGAAATGGGTAAAGCAATTGCTAATAGACTTGCAAACTAATGACGAAAATAGAATTTATGAATTGACAGGAAGTGAAATGTATTCATATGAAGCAACTATTAGGAAGAAAGCCAAAAAAATTGAGTGATGCATTAAAGGAAATCTATGGTAACAAGCCATAAACTGAATTAGTCAATACTTGATCTGACAGTTATAATCAAATTGACTAATTTTAAAACAGATCAAGTATTGACTAATGCAAATGTTGTCAGTCTATTTTAATTTCCTGGACTTCTTTTCTTTTTGCAGCATTTTTTGTTATATGGATGCGTAACAGACCATCTTCATAATTTGCTTTGATCTGGTCTTCTGTTATATTGTCTGGCAAACGAAAACTACGAGAAAAAGAAGAAGTAGAAAACTCCTTCCTGAGATAATTTTCTTTTTCTTCCTTATTCTCAGTACTGGTTTTTGCAGTGATCGTAAGTAGTCCGTCTTCATTTTCTATTTTGAAATCTCCTTTCTTAAAACCTGGTGCTGAAACTGTTAGTTCATAGGTGCTATTCTTGTCAATAATATTGACTGTAGGATACATATTATTGGCAAAAATGGGCTGGCCAAGAAATCCGTCTGCTGTCCAAAAGTTTTCTATTAAGGATTTTAACGACGGTAACGTGCTGTTTTTTTGTAAAGTGTTCATAATTGGAATTTTTTTTAATTAATATCCCAAAGGTATATTATGAATATCTTTCACACTATGACAGTAATTTCATTTTGTTGTGATTCTGATCACGTCATGCTTTCAGCTTGCCAGGCATCAAGTATCTTGATCATCTGAAATGCCTCTGATCCTGAATCATCTATTTCGATTTTCGAGCACTTTAATCCATGATATTCGGAGTTCGCTAATTGAAGTGGTAACTGCTTCATTGACCGAAGGATTAAGTATTTTACACCAAAGGAATTCAATTTTCCTACAATCGATGGTGAAATGCTGGTCTCATCACAGATAACAGCGTCTTTTTCATCCGAGAAATGCATATTATTATCCTTTAATGGATCTGTAATGATAGTAATTTTATGTTTTTTGCGATTCAATAAGGCAAGGGACTTTTTTGTGTCCTGACTAATATTGTAGATGATGACCTTCATAATGTCTGTTCAATATTCAAATATATCGAAGAGATTAATTCCAAATAGTGCGCATGGTCATTAAAAAAGATGATTTTAGTTAATTTTTAAGCTTTCTAAGACCACTGATGTCAACTATTGTTATGGTACCCGCATTTTTATCGATAAGTTTTTCAGCTTTAAAATCGCCGAGGATCCTGCTAACTGTTTCACTGGCCATGCCTGCCATGCACGCCAGATTTTCTCTGGAAATTTCAAAACTATTCTTATCTGGATGGCCGCTATGTAGTCTGATCAGTACTTCTGCCATTCTTTTTCTGACAGAAAAATAGGCCAGCTGTAATAGTTGTTCCTCATGATTACTAACATTTTGCGCCAGGATACTAATGAATTTTTCTGCTATATCAGGATATTTATGAAGTAACTGATCGACTATCTCTTTTGATACAGAGCAAAGTGTGGCATCTTCCAATACTTCAGCAGTTTCTTTATATTCCTTTCCTGAGAACAAGGAAACAATCCCAAAATAGTTATCCGCATGATAAACGCCTGTCATCAGTTCCTTACCATCATCTGTCATTTTGGTGGTCTTTACCGCTCCTGATAAGACCAGATAAATATTATTTGCAGAGTCTCCCTCATAATAGATGACCTGCTTTTTCTTAAAAGACCTTATTTTCCTTTCGTCAAATGACCTTTTTAATTCCTCAAGGCCATTTATATTCTGAAATAGATTCGTCATCCTACTAAGGTTGGAAGTATAAAGAGTTTTTTGAAGTTCTTTTTTCTTCAGCCTGCTCTCTATCGCATTTAGAAGCTCAATATCATCATAGGGTTTAGTGAGGTAATCGTCTGCTCCCATTTCTATTCCTTTTCTTATCTCTGTTCTATCCGTTTTTGCTGTAATAAAAACAAATGGTATAAGTCCCGTATCTTCTCTTTTGCTCAATAGATGCAACACGCCATAACCATCCATTTCAGGCATCATGATATCACACAGGATAACATCAGGTAGATGCTCGATGGCCATATCCACTCCCTGTTTTCCATTGCTGGCCTGAAATACTTTATAGTTCGCGAGTTCAAGAATTTCAGATGTATTCTCACGGATATCTTCATTATCCTCAATGATCAGAATGCGTTTTTTTTCCATTGCTTTAAAGGAACATGGTCAATGTTCATTAATTTGTTTTTGAAATGATAGTATAAATTTAGTTCCGGCTCCAGCTTCGCTTTCAAAATAAATCTGTCCATGCATCAGATTGACATATCTAAGAACAATATTCAACCCCAAACCAGTTCCGGGTATATTACCGGTATTATGCGCTCTGAAAAAGGGCTGAAAAAGAGAAGGCTGGTCTTCCTTTGGTATTCCAAGACCATTATCTTTTAATGTCAAAATATATTTTTCTTCATTTATTTCCGTCGAAAATTCAATGAGGGTATGTTCGCCGGAATATTTTATAGCATTGCTTATCAGGTTTATCAAACAATTTCTTAATAAATGCTGATCAAGATATATGACATTTTCATGTCCTGTATGTTGATAGATGATAATTTGGTCCTCCTTGCTGATCAATTGCATCTCTTCTGTAAGTTCTTCAGCAAACTTCACAATATCAAATAACTCGTAATGAGGTGTGATGATTCCAGTATCAAGTTTTTCCAGTGAAAGAAAGTCATTAAGGATAGAATTGAGACCTCCTATCATACTTTTAACTTTATGAAGATGTTTTATGATCTGTGCATTATCGGAAATCTGCAGGTATTTTTCAATCAATGCTACTGAAAGCTGCATAGAGCTTAAAGGGGTACGGAATTCATGGGAGGCCATCGATACAAAGCGGCTTTTTATCTTGCTGAGTTCTATTTGTTTTTCCAGTGACTTGTTCGCTTCCTCCCGGGCTTCTTCTAATTTCTGAAGCATTTGTTTGAGCGATTTTGTTCTTTCTTCAACAGTCTCTTCTAATTTACTGGTATATTTTTTCAGATATTCTTCAGCTTCTTTTTCTTTTGAGAGGTCATGGATAAAACCGGTATAAACGATCCTATCCTGATATTGGACCTCGCTGACTGCTAGCCTGAAAGGAAATTGGGTTCCGTCTTTTCTCAGCCCCCATACCTCTCGCCCTTTACCTATTATCTTTTTTCTACCTGTATTTTGATAATTTGCTATGTAGCCGTCATGTCTTGATTTGTCGGGTTCCGGCATCAGAACGGAAATATTCCTGCCTATCAGCTCTTCTTCCGTATAACCGAAAATTTTAAGTGCTGAAGGATTTAATGTTTCTATTATACCCCTGTTGTCAATTGTAATTATACCATCAATGGCAGTTTCGATTATAGCATGCAAGAGTTTTGAACTTTCCATGATTTATAAGTATCTGAATCTTATAAATTTAAGACTTTATATCTAAATTATAATATTAATATTTGAAAATTTAAATTTGAGGTCTGTTTGCTAAAAATAACCAGCACTTTATGCATAATAAATTGTCATTTATCAGAATCTGAATACGGTATCTGCACTTTCTGGTATGATCAAAAGTGGGATCTGCATATGTTCTGCTTGCTTCACAGCGTGGCTGCTCTTGATTAAACTTTCAAAGAATCCTCTTTGCTGATGTCCCATCACCAGAATATCAATATCCTTATTTTTCAATATGTCAAGACCATAATCTACATTTTCACTGTATATACAATTATAACAATATTTGCCATCCAGATTTTTCAGGAATTTTTCTTTTGTATGTTCATAGTTTCTGTCTTCGGTCACATCATTCGTACTTTGAAGAATATGCGTGATCAATAATTCAGCATTGAAGTATTTGGCAAAATTGATCAGAGATTGTGCTGTCTTCACATCTTTTTTATTCAGATCTGTGGAAAAGGCAATTTTTGTAATGGGTTTGTATTTATGATTTTCAGGGATCAAAAGAAGCGGGTACTTTGTTTTATCGATCATTTGAATGCTGTTGCTGCCCAGGAAAAACCGTTTGATCGTTCCGGCGCCTGTCATACCCATAACGATCAAAATAGTATTTTTGTGCGATGCCATATCATTTATCACTTTGATCGTATCGCCGACCTCCGACAGATAGTCCACGGATGGGTGAAAAGGGAAGGCCTCATCTCCCAATAACTTGTTTTCCTTTTGTTCCAGATCTTTAACCTGTTTTTTTAATTCTTTATTGTTCTCTTCGACCAGTTCAGGATATTCATATAATACCCAAGAGATCTGTCCCAGCATAGGACTTTCGGAAGGTAGGGAAAAGGCGTGGCACAATTCGATATTGGCCTTTAATGGACTTGCCAGGTGCAAAGCATAGTTTGCCGCATTCTTGGAAGCTTTTGAAAAATCTGTGGCTACTAAAATTGTTCTCATAATGTATATTTTTTATTTATTTGCAATGACTTTTTCTATCAGACCGCTGTCAAGATGATATATATCTTTGTAAAATACAGGTCTCCCGTTTTTTATTGAATATGTTAGATAAGTGATGATGATGGGAATGGGTTGTTTCAAAACAAAGTCTTTTCTTTTGTAATTGGCCATAGCATTTTCCAAAATGGGCAGTTGATCTTCAGAACGATCATTTTCCAATAACAACTTGGCAAGCTTATCAGCTTGTTCTACACGAACGCAGCCATGGCTCAATGCCCTTTCTTCTTTGTTGAATAATTGCTTTTGTGAGGTATCATGTAGATAGATACCGTAGGTGTTTTCAAACCGGAAGACTACTGCTCCCAATGCGTTATCACAGCCTGACGACTGTCTGACGCTGTATGAAGAGGTATTTCTGCTGATCTCTTTCAGACGTGCTGGATTGATTGTGACCTCATTACCATTTCTGTCATATATTGAGTAATGGTGGTCTGTCAAATATTTGCTGTTTTTTAGGATCTTTGGCAGCATTTCTTTTCGAAATATACTCTGAGGGACCTTCCAGTCAGGTGCCGTCGTAAAATGAGTGACCACACTTTCCAAGATAGGGCTGGGAGTCGAGGGTTTTCCTACGATCACCTTAAAATCACGTTGTATCTTATTTGTATGAAGTTCTAATGAATAAGATGGGATATTCACTAAAATATAATTTTCACTTATAGTATTTATCCATCTTAGACGCTCCATATTGATGACGATCTTCTCTATCTGTGATTGAGAAGTATTGACCAGGTCATTTGCATAGAGTGTGTTCAAATGATCCTGCAATTGTTTGTAAGCATGGATCTGAGGCTGAACTTCGAGAATAGTTCTCAGGAAATCGTTTTGGCTGAGTGCAAAGCTCAATTTATCATCAGAGCAAAACCCATTTATATAGCCGGCATCGATATCAGATGAGGTATATTTTGGATTGTACTTTCCAAAATGTAGATTGTTGATGAAAGTAATAAGAGCATCTGTCATCAAAATATCCAGCCAAGCCCTTTCGTCTGAGTCATTAAATTTAGAATCAATTATTGCCATCAATTTTTCAGGAGATAGCTCCTGGCAATGATAACCTGAAGAAGATAATCCAAATTGATCGGCATAACCTAGCAACAGTACTGCTATTTCAGGTTGGTCTGAATTCGAGCCTTCAAACCAGGTATATCCCATATTGTCTTTCGTATAAAATCTGAGAACTGATTTTGGATAATACAATTTCGAAAGATTGGTCTTATCCTGCAATAACGTAGCAATTCTGGTCGTTTTATCTGAATTTTGAGCCTGTAAAACGAGGTTGAAGAAAACAAGAACTACAAAAGTTGCAATAGCTTTCATATTATGGGAATTGGTATTGTAAAATTCCAAATAATTGTCTTCCCAAATAATGATCTTGGTCACTAAAAAATATGATCTAATCCTGTTCCTGACCAGTATCAGATTTATAAGTAACCGGCGTCATATCATTTCGCAGAACAATTCAAGACCTTTGAAATGTTTTTGGTAATGGTCATTCTAACATTAAAAATATATATCATGAAAAAAGTACAGTATAGTCTTTTGGTAATTCTTATGATATTAATGAATTCCTGTAATTCCACTCAGATCGTCAGCAGTTGGAGGGCATCCGACAAACAGATCCATCCTTCAGACTGGAAAAAAGTTTTGGTGGTGGCTCTGTTGCGAAACGAGACCAACCGCCGTAGTGCCGAAGATGAAATGGTAAAATACCTCAACGGAAAAGGGGTCACTTCCTACAGTTATTTGGACGAAAATTTTGACCGCAAAGATGAAGAGACATTGAGACATAAAATTAAAAATGATGGCTTTGATGCGGCCATTACTATGCGTTTGATCGATGTTGACAAAGAAAAAGTTTATGAACCTGCACAGTATTATATGTATCCGATGTACTATGATGACTTTGTAAAATATTACTACAGAAATTGGATGCATTACAATACTCCGGGTTATTATACAATTACTAAAAAATTCATTATAGAAACGGTCATCTATTCTATTCAGGATGATAGAATAATATGGTCCGGAATCACGGCAACCTACGATCCCAAAGGTGTCAGACGTCTAACTTCCGAAATCGCTCATGTCATTCGCAACAGAATGCAGCAGGAAGGATTTATTGAAAAGTAACAGGAATGAAAACATGGATTCCAAGAGGCGACTTACCAGATCAGATGATAAGACCAATAAAATTAGTATTGATAAATAATATCAGTTATTACTGATATCCGATGTATTTTATAAAGAGCGTTCAAAAAAACTATAATATACAAAAAACAGACAAGATCAATTTGACCATCATCATATATTATTATGATCTTCATTATTTTATTTTCTTTGAAATTTCTTGAACTTTGGAAGATAAAGCAAGACAATGAAAACAAATGCAGAATTACAGCGAGATGTTCAGGATGCCATTAACTGGGAACCACAGTTAAAGAACATCAATATCGGCATAACAGCCACAGACGGCATTGTTTGTCTTACAGGCACTGTGGACAATTATGCTAAAAAAATACAGATCGAACAGGTCGTGAAAAAGGTTTTTGGAGTCAACATTTTTGTAGAAAACATCGATGTGAAATTACAGAAACATGAAACAAAAAATGATATTGAAATAGCCAAAGAGATCATGGCAGCGTTTGAGGCCAACCCCGTTATTCCACAAGAACAACTAGAAGTGAAGGTTGAGAATGGCTGGGTAACTTTGACAGGAGAACTTTCCTGGGACTATTTACGGGACGTTACTGAAAATACGATCCAGCATCTCCCATGGATCAAAGGTATATACAACAACATCACCATTGTACCCGAGATGCATCATTATACTATTGACAAGAAAGATATTATGAAAGCACTTAAAAGAAGCTCTATTGATGACCGGGAAATTACCGTTTCCGTATCAGGAACAACAGTTAGGCTCACAGGCACAGTACATACTTGGCATCAGAGAGAAGAGGCAGCAAGGATCGTCTGGAAAACACCAGGTATAAAAAATCTAAAGAATGAATTGAAAGTGGACTATGAATATGATCTATAGATAATCGATTGTCCCAAATGCGTTCAGTATTATAAAAACCTATTCATTTGGCAGAGATTATAAACAAACCATATAATAGATATAAAAGTCGTGGAATCCGATCTGAAAAACAGTTTTTTGCTCATCGGCAGTATTGCATCTTTCTCCGTCCGTTTTTTCCGGGAGATCTTTAAACCGGGTTTCGAATTCAAGGAATTTATCAGGCAATGTTTTGCGGTGGGCTATAGATCATTACCATTAGTGACGATCACAGGTTTTATTATGGGTCTGGTATTGACCATCCAGTCCAGACCGGCAATGTCTAAATTTGGTGCCGAGTCCTGGATACCCAGCATGGTCTCGTTATCTCTGATCAGGGAGATTGCACCAGTGATCACAGCTCTGATCTGCGCAGGCAGGATATCGTCCGGGATGGGAGCAGAATTGGGCTCGATGAAAGTAACAGAGCAGATCGATGCTATGGAAGTTGCGGCCATCAATCCATACCGTTATCTGGTGATAACCAGAACAATGGCTACGACATTAATGATTCCGATCTTGGTATTTTATGCTGATCTGATAGGCATTATGGGAGGGTTTGTGGGCATCAGTATGCATAGCGGTGGCAATTTACAGCACTACTTTTCTACAGTATTCGATTCTTTGGAGTATGAGGATATCTTACCCGCGACTATAAAAACTTTCTTTTTTGGTTTTTTTATAGGGATTATTGGCTGTTATGAGGGATTCAATGCCTCCGGAGGTACTGCAAGCGTTGGCAAAGCAGCCAACTCTGCTGTGGTTTCCGCATCGCTTAGCATTTTTATCATTGATATGATAGCAGTACAACTAACCGACCTCTTTTTCTAAATATCATGCAAACCAGAGAAATTATCCAAGATACACACCGCGAGCCTGCTGTCGAAGGAGTATTGATAGAATTTAAAGATGTTTATAAATCTTACGGCGACAATAAAGTTCTGAATGGAATTAATTTTAGCATTAACAAAGGCGAGAATCTTGTCATACTTGGCAAATCGGGTTCGGGAAAATCTGTAACTGTAAAATGTCTGGTTGGCCTCACAAAGGTAGATAGCGGCGAGATCATTGTTTTTGGGAAGGACATTACAAAACTGAATGAAGACGGGCTCAACTCGGTTCGGATGAAAATAGGATTTCTCTTTCAGAGTGCTGCATTGTATGATTCGATGACCGTAAGGCAGAACTTGGTTTTTACCTTACAGCATCACAACAAAAAACTGACCGAAGCACAAATGGAATCCTATGTAATGGACGCGCTGAAAAATGTCGGATTGCTGGAATCCATAGATAAATTTCCAGCAGAGCTTTCCGGTGGAATGAAGAAAAGAATTGGGCTGGCCAGGGCATTGATCATCCAGCCGGAAATTATGATCTATGACGAGCCGACAGGAGGACTGGATACCATCACCGCTCGTGAGATAATCGATCTGATATCTGAGATAAAGATAAAATATAAGACCACTTCAATAATTATAACACATGACCTTACCTGTGCCAAGTACAACAGCGACAGGATCATAGTCCTCAAAGACGGCGTTGTGAAAACTGAAGGCCGTTTCAGAGATATTGAAAATAATACGGACGAATGGGTAAGATCCTTTTTTGAAAAATAAACAGTTATGGGCAAAGAATCATTGAATAATTTGAAGCTTGGGGTTTTTGTAGTGGCAGGGATCATCCTTTTTATAATGACCGTTTACTTTATCGGCCTCAACAGAAATCTGTTCGGGTCCAACTTTGTACTGCGTTCAGAATTTAAAAATGTCAGTGGGCTAAAGCAGGGCAGTGCCGTGCGTTTATCGGGAATAGATGTAGGTACGGTGAGCAAGATCAAATTCATTTCAGATTCACTGGTAATGGTCGATCTTTTGATCCGAAAAGATGTACAGCAATACATAAAAAAAGATGCTGTTGCCAGCATTGCATCGGATGGTCTGGTAGGTGATAAGGTCTTTATCATTTCACCTGGGACCAGTTCTGCAAGTACTGTAAAAGATAACGACATTATCGCATCTTCAAAGACCGTCGAAATAGAGGATATACTTTCCAGCATAAAAAAGAGCGCAGATAATACAAAAATAATCACGAATGAGCTGGTCCAGTTCAGTCAAAAGATGAACAATAAAAATGGACTATTGACAAAAATCCTTAACGACAAATATTTTGCTGCAAGGATAAACAAAACAATTACAAACCTCCAAAAGAGTTCTGAAGATCTCGCTCAATTTATGCCCATGCTTAAAAACAAGAACGGAATCGTAGCAAAACTTTTGACCAATGAAAAATGGGCAGAGGATGTAGAGGTCATAATATCAAATTTGAACAACAGCACCAATGAGATCAGTCGATTTACCATCAAATTAAATGATAAGGACAATATACTTTCCAAAATACTTTCAAATGATAGTCTGGCAATTTCATTAGATAGAACACTCAGAAATATTGAGACTAGTTCAGACGAGTTGGTACAATTCACTTCAAATATAAATAATAAAGATAATGTCATCTCCAGGCTTACAAACGATCCACAGCTTGGGAAATCGGTCGATTCTATAATCACTAACGTTGAAAAAGGCGTTGATGAACTGAGGGAGATAGAAAATGCCGCCAAACATAATTTTCTGTTGAGAGGTTATTTCAACAAAAAGAAAAAAAAGGACGAAAGAAAAAAAAATAGTGATTGAGCCTGTTTTATTATCTTAGTATAAACAGGTCTTGAGGTAATCTGCCATACTTTCTTTAATACAAGTAAAGCATATTTTTTATTTTTGAAATCGGGTACCTTCATAGCCTTTCCTTCTATTCCTCAAAAAAATTCTGGATTATATCAAGGGTATAGATCTCTGGGTGCAATGTCGTGCCAGAGGTGTTGGATTCCTATCAATTTTACATTTGGTTTTAAGGGTTTCAAAAATCATCAGGTTATTGGGATACACTAGATCTTTTAGTTCGATATAGCTACCAACTCTAGAAACAATACTGTAATTTTTGTATAAAGAACTCAGTAATTAATGACTTTGATCACTAAAAAAAATGATATGGTGTTGTCATTATTATCTCATTAAATGCAAAGTGCATCATCATTCGATTTTCGTAGATAACTATTTACTGCAAACCGTATAGGCAAAATTTTGATACTGACGACAATCAGATTCAATGATGATGAGCATCATTTAATTTCAAGTAAAGTTTACGGAACTTTGGAACACTTTAATAACGAAAGGATTACGTAATCGATTTTCAAAGGATCAAATCAAAATTAAAAATTGTTTAACAGGAAACAACATTGCTAAGTATGCTTATCATACTTTTTAAAGATCAGTATTACTAATGCAGTTTCAAATTTCCAAAATTAAAAGTTCAAAAAAATGAAAACTAATTCAGAATTACAGAAAGACGTTCAGGATGCCATCAAATGGGAGCCACTATTGCATTCAGCAGAGATCGGGGTGATCGTAAAAGACGGTGTCGTTACTTTAACAGGTACAGTTGACAGCTACATCAAAAAGACAGAAGCCGAAGATGCCGCTAAACGAGTGGCTGGCGTAAAAGCTTTGGTTGAGGACATTGAAGTGAAATTTCCCAATTCCTTGTCAAAAACTGATGCCGACGTTGCTAATGATGCTTTGGCAGCGTTAAAGGCGGACTGGTCTGTTCCGGATGAAAAAATAGTGGTAAAAGTTGAAGATGGATGGATCACTTTGGAGGGCGAACTGCCTTGGAATTACCAGAAAGAAGCCGCCAAAAGAGCGGTAAAATATCTTAAAGGTGTGAAAGGTGTAATTAACAATATTAAGATCAAGTCTGAAGTTCACGATAAGATTGAGCAGAAAGCAGTTAAAAACGCACTTAGAAGAAGTTCGATTGACGATAGCGATATCGATGTTTCAGTGTCAGGCACAACGGTGACATTGACGGGAGTGGTCAACTCTTGGTATGCCAAGGAAGAAGCAGGCCGTATTGCATGGAAAACACCAGGTATATGGCATGTGAAAAATGAATTGGCTGTTGATTACGAATACGCCTTTTAGCAATCATTAGATCTTAAAAAATTATTACAATGAGATCAACTGATGATCAAAACAAATCAGGAGTGCCGGTAGTGCATAAAGCTGAAAATCAGAACAATGAGGGCTGAAAAACAGTTCAAAAATATCAATAAGCAAACCACTAATAATAATATTATGAAAATACAGATAGGTATAGGAGATGTTCATCGCCAAACCGTGGCAGATGAATTGGTAAAAATATTGGCAGATGAGAATGTTTTGTATATCAAAACAAAAAATGCCCATTGGAATGTTGAAGGTTCTGATTTTTATGAAAAGCATAAATTCTTTGAAAGCCAGTTCAGACAATTGGATGAGGCAATAGACAATGTTGCCGAAAGGATTCGTTTTCTGGGGCATTATGCACCTGCAACATTAAGGTCATATCTGAACCTGACACATCTCACGGAACAGACAAGAGAGAAAAACGACAGCCAAGGATTTATTACAGAACTATTGGCAGACCATCAAAGTATCATTATTATACTACGCGAACATATTAAAACTTTTGTCGATGAAGTTCACGATGCGGGAACTTCAGATTTCATAACGGGGCTTATGAAAGAACACGAGAAAATGGCATGGTTTCTACGTTCACATTTAAAAGATTAAAATTATGTTTTACGATTATTATAACTATCATTTCTGGGGAATGGACCTTGTTTGGTGGGTCATTTGGTGCATCGTGATCTTCTGGATCTTTGCTACGCCTTATGATATACCGGGACAAAGGAAAAAAAAGGATTCACCACTTGATCTGCTGAAAAAACGTTATGCTTCAGGAGAGATCAAAACCGAAGAGTATCAGGAAAAGAAAAAAATTCTTGAAGGCTGATCCTACGAATAATATATCACTTTACAAATGCAGTCATCAATCCTTTTAATATAAAGGACTATTGGGACTGCTTTTTATATAATAATACTTGAAAAAAAGGCATTTTATCTATAACCAGAATTTGTTCGAAGCTACAAGCTTTCTTCTTAATAATACGTGCTTCAGATCATCCCGACATGTGACGAGCGTCATTTTTTTACCTGTCAATCGATCCCTATCTTTAGTCAATATTTGAAACGTCAATTTTGCAAGGCCTGTCGTTGTTTTTTATTTATTGGCAAAAAACTCTAGGTCGATGAGTTGAGGTCCAGATGTTTTATTGCCAATACATTTAAAATATAAACAAATGCAAACCAGCTACATCGGTCATCAGGAGATTCCGGAAGGAGAAGAGGTCAAAGGAGCAGACCTTAGAGAAGGTATATATGATCTCATCAATAAAAATTTCCCTCAGTTCGGCAAAGATGATTTTATTTCCATTACCGAGCTCAATCAATACAGGAGGTTGTATCTGACCTCATTGATTATCGAGGAAAGGGGAGAGCTGGAGATCATAGACCTGGATGTGATGGATGCCATTAAAAATAATTCCATCCTTTCTGAAAATATCCAGGACGAAATCGAGGCAGACCTGACGATTGGAGAAAAACTAGCAGATAAGGTCGCTTCTTTTGGGGGTAGCTGGACATTCATACTCGTATTCTTCTCATTTATAATGATCTGGATCTTTATCAATATATGGATTTTGTCGACAAGACCTTTCGATCCATATCCATTTATCTTATTGAATTTAATTCTTTCATGCCTGGCTGCAATCCAGGCTCCCATCATTATGATGAGCCAGAACCGGCAGGAACAGAAAGACAGGATCAGAGGCGAACACGATTATAAGATCAATCTGAAGGCTGAACTGGAAATAAAACTACTGAGTGAAAAAATAGACCATTTGCTGGTCAACCAAAACAAAAAACTATTGGAAATTCAGGAATTACAAACGGATTATCTGGAAGACCTGATGAACGTTCTTAAGAAGAAGTGATCTAATGGAAAAGACCTCAATTGAAAGTAAATAACTTCTGATCTTTTCTAGTCAAAATAATGATCAATCATTAACAGTTAATCTTAAAAACATTTACAATGCCTATCCATAATTTCAATATCAAAGGTCTATCCGATAATGAGGTCATCAAGGCTAGGGAAAAGTATGGACGAAATAAGTTGAATTACAAGAAGGAAAATACTTTCATCGATACTTTCATTCGCATCATGAAAGATCCGATGCTGATTTTACTCTTGGTTGCAGCTTCTATTTATTTTATAAGCGGAAAGACAGGTGACGGTATTTTTCTGACGGCTGCCATAGTATTCACGACCTCTATTTCACTCTACCAATATTCGAGAAGCAAAAATGCGCTTGAAAAATTGAAAGATCTTTCCCAGCCCAAATGCAAGGTGATCCGAAATGGAAGCATTGTAGAGATCAAAAGCGAAGACCTGGTGATAGGGGACAGTTTGATGGTGGAGGAAGGAACCCTTATCACAGCAGATGGTAGTATCATCCATTCCAACGATTTTTCCGTTAACGAATCTATCCTGACAGGCGAGTCTCTTTCGGTATCAAAAGACAAAACAAAAGAAGATCATTTCATTTACAGCGGTACGACGGTAGCCGGAGGATTAGCGGTCGCAGTGATAACTGCCATAGGCAATGAGACCAGACTGGGCAAGATCGGAAGTAGCCTTGAAAGTATTACCGAAGAAAAAACACCTCTGGAAAATCAGATCGCGAATTTTGTGAAGAAAATGGCGATTACCGGTGCAATTGTTTTTATGGTTGTCTGGGCAATCAACTATTGGAATTCTGAAAATGTATTGAGCAGTTTACTGCAATCACTTACTTTGGCCATGAGTATCCTACCCGAAGAGATTCCTGTGGCATTTACCACATTTATGGCCTTAGGTGCGTGGCGCCTAATGAAACTGGGCATCGTGGTGAAGCAAATGAAAACTGTGGAAACACTAGGTAGTGCAACCGTGATCTGTACAGACAAGACGGGAACATTGACCGTGAATAAAATGAGCGTGGCTAAACTTTTTTTGCTGTCCGCAAATAAAATATTCCAGCCTGGGGATAATTTAACAGTTGATGAAATAGGATTGATCACTACAGCGATGTGGGCAAGCGAGCCTATTCCTTTTGATCCGATGGAAATAGCACTGCATCAAACATATCAGGATATTAATAAAAAAGATGAACGGCACAATTACTATCTTATCCATGAGTATCCTTTGGGTGGAAAACCGCCGATGATGACCCATATCTTCGAAAACAATTCAGGAGAACGAATTATTGCAGCCAAAGGAGCCCCGGAAGCTTTGATGGCTGTTTCTAGTCTCACTCCAGATGAAAAGCTGCAGATCAATGAAGCGATACAGCTTTTGGCAAAAGATGGATTCAGGGTTTTGGGCGTAGGCATCTCCAATTTTATAGGAATTCAATATCCTGAAAATCAGCAGGATATTGAATTTCAATTCAAAGGCATCATTGCATTTTATGACCCTCCGAAAAAGAATATACAAAAGGTATTGCAGGGTTTTTACGATGCTGGCATTGCAGTGAAGATCATCACAGGAGACAATTCTGAGACCACGCAGGCAATTGCCAGACAGATAGGTCTCAAGGGCTATAAGGATAGCATTACAGGTGACGAATTGATGAGAATGAGCGATAACGAATTGAATAATAGCGTGATGGAAAATGCTATTTTCACCCGGATGTTTCCTGAAGCCAAGTTAAAGATCATTACTGCTTTAAAATCCCAAGACCAGATTGTTGCAATGACAGGTGATGGTGTCAATGATGGTCCTGCTTTGAAAGCTGCACATATAGGTATAGCAATGGGTAAAAAAGGGACAGAGATCGCCAGGCAGGCAGCATCACTGATCTTGCTCGAAGATGATCTGTCCAAAATGGTGGATGCTGTGGCGATGGGCAGGAAGATCTATACCAACCTGAAAAAAGCTGTTCAGTATATTATTTCAATTCATATCCCGATCATCCTTACAGTATTTATTCCGTTGGCTTTAGGCTGGGTATATCCCAACATATTTTCACCGATCCATATTATTTTCCTGGAGATCATTATGGGACCTACCTGTTCCATAATCTACGAGAACGAGCCTATGGAAAAAAATGCGATGCAACAGAAACCGAAAGCATTGACCACTACTTTTTTCAACTGGAGAGAATTATCTACAAGCATTCTGCAAGGACTGGTCATTACCGCAGGTACGTTGTTCATATACCAATACTCTGTTCAAAGAGGTTACGATGAGGCATTGACAAGGACAATGGTATTTACAGTTTTGATCACGTCCAATATCTTTCTTACGTTGATCAACCGCTCATTCTATTATTCTTTTTTTACTACTTTGAAATACAAGAACAACCTTGTTTTACTTATCATATCAATTACTGTTTTTATGGTAATATTGATGCTTTATGTTAAACCAATAACAGTATTTTTCGGATTTGAGACCTTGAAGCTTTCGGATCTATTGATTTCGGTTTTGGTGGGATTTATTTCAGTGATATGGTTTGAACTTGTAAAGTTGATCAATCGTTCTGATAAGCATTAAATGGCGACAATTTCCTAGAAAACATATCCTTAAAAAAGGCAACTCTTATTTTGGAACTGCCAGTTCTGCAGAGGTCACTCCCAACACCATCAGTTGCTACCTGCAAAGCGGGTTCTTACTAAGTGTCAAATATTCAATCTGTTATTCGAAATACAAGAAGGATGGATGAGATTTATGATCATGGAAATTTAAGATAAAAAAAGACGAACAGTTATTATCTTAAAATTAATTGATAAAAAGCCTTTTTATAAATCTGCCAATCGTTTTCAAATAATTTATCTTTGTATGAAAGTTGAAAACTAATGGCAGAAAGTAAAAAATACCCTATTGACAATGTGGTAGCTCCGATTCAAAAATTTGATTACGTTTAATCTCATAATATTTCCAATTGAACACAATCCTCATCATCGACGACGAAGAAAAAATAAGAATATTGCTTTCCAGAATTATCAGTTTGGAAGGTTTTGAAGTTTTTCAGGCTTCTGATTTGAAGAATGCCAAAAAGCGACTTGATATTTCAGATATCGATGTTGTTCTAAGCGATGTTAAACTCCCCGACGGAAGTGGTGTTGAGTTTTCTAAGGTCATCAGGGAAAAACATCCTGCAACCGAAGTTATTCTTCTGACAGCTTATGGCAATATTCCCGATGGCGTCCAGGCGATAAAAAACGGAGCTTTCGATTATATCACAAAAGGTGATGATAACAACAAAATCATTCCGCTTGTTTATAAAGCTGTTGAAAAAGTGGCGCTTAACAAACGACTGATCCAGCTCGAAAAACAACTTGGAGATAAGCTTTCTTTCGATAATATCATTGGAAAATCAAAAACGATCCAATCCGCTATTGAGTCCGCAAAAAAAGTGGCAGTAACAGATGCGACCGTTCTTTTAACAGGAGAAACAGGAACTGGTAAAGAAGTTTTTGCACAAGCGATTCATAATGCGAGTAACAGAACCAAACATAATTTTATTGCAATCAATTGTTCTGCTTTTTCTAAGGAACTGTTGGAAAACGAATTGTTTGGACACAAAGCTGGTGCTTTTACCGGCGCTGTAAAAGATGCAAAAGGAATTTTTGAAGAAGCCAACAACGGAACGGTTTTCTTGGATGAGATCGGCGAAATGCCTCTGGATCTGCAGGCAAAATTGCTCCGTGTTTTAGAATCCGGAGAATTTCTGAAAGTTGGGGATAACAGGCCTACAAAAGTTAATGTAAGAATCATAGCGGCGACCAACCGTGATTTGCAGAATGAAATAGAGAATGGCAATTTCCGGGAGGATCTTTACTATCGTATCAATATTTTCAATATTCAGCTTCCTCCGCTTCGTGAAAGGGTGATTGATATTGAAGAATTGGCAAAATATTTTTTGGCTAAATTCAGCCAGAAAGCAGGAAAGAAAATGACGGCTATTTCTCCCGAATATCTCGAAGCTCTGAAGCAACATCCGTGGAAGGGAAATATCCGCGAGCTTAGAAACATCATTGAAAGAAGTATTATTCTTTCCGATAGTTTGGAATTAAAATCGGACTCTCTTCCTTCGGAATTTCAAAAAAATCATTCTGTAAACTCAAGCTCAAAAACGTTATCTGCTTTTGAATTGGCAAGTGCGGAAAAAATCCATATTCAAAAAGTACTGAATTACGCTAACGGAAATAAAACCAAAACTGCAGATTTATTAGGAATCGCGCTCACAACATTATACAGAAAAATAGAGGAATATCAGATTAAATAAAAAACCCTATCATAACAATAGTATCAACCCTTTCATTTTGAAAGGGTTTTTTGTTTTAAAAAATTCAAATTAAATTTTAAATTTCTGATAATTAATTGCTTGTGAATTTTTTTTCTTTCTGGAGTCGGATTTGACAATATTCTGGCATAATATAAAAATAGATCATGCAAAAATGGAAGATCAGAATGTACAGGAGACTGAAATCTTGGCATCTATTAGCAATCCTTTATGGACTTATTATATTCTTTGGAATTACATACAGAATTTTTAATCAATAAACTATGACACTAGTATTAACCATCTCGGGTATTGTACTTTTTGTACTCTTTTTTCTAACCGTAAAATATTTTGAAAAGATATGACAGCATTATTTATCATCGCCATCGCCGTATTTGCATATATGTGCTACGTGCTTGTAAAACCAGAAGAATTTTAAACTAATGAATTACAAAGGTTAAATGTAAAAAGTTAGAAGTGGAAAGTTAACCTCTCTTACTTCTGACTAAGAAAATCATTTTTAACTAAAAAGATTATGAACACAGAAATTTTAGGACTTATATTGATGTTTGCGTTGGTGGTATTACTCGCTATTCCACTAGGTCGATACATCGGTAAAATATTCAGCAACGAAAAAACTTGGCTCGACGGGATCTTTAATCCATTAGACAAACTATTTTATAAAATTGCCGGCATCAATCCTGAAAAGGAAATGAACTGGAAACAACATCTTGGAGCATTACTTACCATCAACATCGTTTGGTTTCTTATCTCTATGTTTGTGTTGACCAATATGAGCTGGCTTCCTCTCAATCCGGACAATAACCCATCAATGAGCGGTGATTTGGCATTTAACACCGCAGTAAGTTTTGTGACCAATACCAATCTTCAGCATTATTCGGGAGAATCCGGGTTATCTTATTTAGGACAATTAACATTAATGTTGTGGCAGTTTATTTCTGCAGGCTGTGGTATTGCCATTGCAGGTGTTGTTTTCCTTGCCATGAAAGAGAGAACGACAGATAAATTAGGAAATTTTTATTTCTTATTCATCAGAACGTGTACAAGAGTTTTGTTTCCTCTAGCAGTTGTTGTTGCTTCTTTATTAGCTTTCAACGGAACACCAATGACTTTTGAGGGTAAAGACTCGATCACAACTTTACAGGGAGACAAAGTAGAAGTGAGCCGTGGTCCTGTTGCAGGCTTTGTAGCGATCAAACAATTAGGGACCAACGGTGGTGGGTTTTTTGGGCCCAACTCTGCACATCCGCTAGAAAACCCAAGTTACTTTACCAATATTGTCGAGACAGTTTCTATTATGCTGATTCCAATTGCGTTGGTATTTGCAATGGGTTATGTTTTAAGAAGAAAAAAACTGGCGTTGACGATTTTCGGGGCGATGACCATAGGTTTTTTGTTATTATTAATACCAACAGTTATTAATGAAATAAACGGAAACCCAGCCATTGAAAAAATGGGAATTGCTCAGAATCTGGGAAGTATGGAAGGTAAAGAAGTCCGTTTCGGACCTGCGGCTTCGGCTTATTGGGCAATTAACACAACGGTTACAAGTAATGGCTCTGTCAACGCAATGCACGACTCACTGACGCCGCTTTCCGGAATGAATACAATGCTTGGAATGATGGTCAACGCTTTCTACGGCGGTGTTGGTGTAGGATTTTTAAATTTTTACATCTTTATTATCCTTGCCGTTTTCATCAGTGGATTGATGGTTGGTAGAACGCCTGAATTCTTAGGTAAGAAAATCGAAGCCAGAGAAATGAAAATCGCAATGATTATCGCACTTCTTCACCCTTTCTTGATTCTTACAGGAACTGCAATTTCAAGTTATATGGTGGCTCATGATCCTGATGATTATGGAAGTTGGCTAAACAACCCGGGTTTCCACGGTTTCAGTGAAATGTTGTACGAGTTTACATCTTCAAGTGCCAACAACGGAAGCGGTTTCGAAGGTTTAGCAGATAACAATCCGTTCTGGAATATTGCCTGCGGAATTGTGATGCTGATGGCGAGATACTTGCCAATCATCGGTCCGGTTGCCATTGCTGGAAGTCTTGCTGCCAAAAAATATATCCCTGAAAGTGCAGGGACACTTAAAACAGATACAGCAACATTCGGTTTAATGGTATTTGCAGTTATCGCAATTGTGGCAGCGTTGTCATTTTTCCCGGCACTAGCCTTAGGACCTATTGCAGAATATTTTAGTATGTGAGAAATGAGAAGTAAAAAGTGAAATGTTAATTTAAAATAATTAGTGTAAGATTACCTAATCCATCTTACTTCTCACTTCTCACTTCTTACTCTTTAAGTATCACTCACTAATCAATTTTCGCTTTAATCCATAAACCAGTTTTCCGATTAAGTCGAGTTTTGAATTTAACTGATTGAAATCTTCATCCGACAGAAATTCTAACTCATATGAAATGATAAACAGAGTATCAAGTTCCGCAATAGAACCTATAGCAATATCAAGAAACCTAACAAATTCTTTTTTACTGGTTCTTGCAGCACCTTCGGCAATATTTAGAGGGATTGATAACGCAGCTCTCCGCATTTGCGAAATAATGCCAAAAAGTTCTTCTTTAGGAAAAGATTTGGTAATGAGATATAAATCTTTTATTAACAAAATGCTGTCGCTCCAGGCTTTTAAATTTCTGTGTGGTTTCATCAAAATATGTTTAAAAACTAAAAATAAGTAAAAATAATTATGCAAATCAACTTCTCAACTTGATTCTGAGAATTAAAACTAAAATTATGTTGAAAATAAAAAACAGTTTAAAAACTTCTAACATCTTACATTTTACTTCTAACAACTAAAAAAATGAAAGGAAATAACAATTTGTTTCAGGCAGAATTAGTCAATGAGGCATTGAAGCAATCTTTTATAAAATTACATCCTGCCAAAATGTTCCGCAATCCGGTAATGTTTATGGTTTGGGTAGGAACTCTCGTAATGGCAGGCGTTTGCGTTTGGATTGCATTAGGAGAACAAAACCAGGGTAGTTTGGTTTACAACGTTATTGTAACGGCTGTTCTATTCATCACATTATTGTTTGCCAACTTCGCAGAAGCTATTGCAGAAGCAAGAGGGAAAGCACAAGCAGATTCGCTTAGAAAAACAAGGGAAGAAACACCGGCAAAATGGATTAATCCTCACGGAGAAATTTTCAATGATGAATTGACGATTGTTCCATCTTCTCAACTTAAAAAAGGAGACATTTTTCTTTGCGAGCCAGGAGACATTATTCCGTCTGACGGAGAAATCATTGAAGGTTTAGCCACGATTGATGAAAGTGCCATTACCGGAGAATCTGCTCCCGTAATCCGTGAAGCAGGTGGTGATAAAAGCAGTGTGACGGGAGGTACGAAAGTTCTTTCAGACAAAATCAAAGTAAAAGTAACGACAGAACCAGGGGAAAGTTTCTTGGACAAAATGATTGCTTTGGTTGAAGGTGCTTCTAGACAGAAGACACCAAACGAAATTGCGTTGACAATTCTATTGGCGGGATTCACATTGGTTTTCATTATCGTTACAGTTACTTTGAAACCTTTTGGTGATTATGCTAATACGCCAATTACAATTGCTGCATTTATCTCATTATTTGTATGTCTTATTCCAACTACGATTGGTGGATTATTATCAGCTATCGGTATTGCAGGAATGGACAGAGCTCTAAGAGCAAATGTGATTACTAAAAGTGGTAAAGCAGTAGAAACTGCGGGTGATATTGATGTTTTACTATTAGATAAAACAGGAACCATCACTATCGGAAACAGAAAAGCAACACATTTTTATCCAGCTAATGGAATTGATGAAAAAGTATTGATTAAAGCAGCTGTTCTAAGTTCTATGGCAGATGAGACTCCGGAAGGGAAATCCATTGTAGAGCTCAGTGAAAAGTTAGATGTAAAAAGTGAAATAAAAAATGAACTTTCACTTCTAACTTCTCACTTCTTACCTACTTACATCAATTTCACAGCAGAAACAAGAAGTTCAGGGATTGATTATGAAGACACAAGAATCAGAAAGGGCGCAACTGATGCAATTAAGAGTATTGTTACAAATGCAGGAAACACATTCCCGCCAGAAGTTGCAGAAAGAGTCAGAGAAATTTCTCAAAACGGAGGAACACCGCTTGTGGTTTCAGAAAATGAAAAAGCGCTTGGAGTCATAGAATTACAGGATATCATTAAGCCAGGAATCAAAGAGCGTTTTGACCGTCTTAGAAAAATGGGTATCAAAACCGTAATGGTTACCGGAGACAACCCATTGACTGCAAAATTCATCGCTGAAAAAGCAGGTGTGGACGATTTTATCGCAGAAGCGAAACCTGAAGATAAAATGAACTACATCAAAAAAGAGCAGTCCGAAGGAAGACTGGTCGCAATGATGGGAGATGGAACCAATGATGCTCCGGCTCTGGCTCAGGCAGATGTGGGTGTAGCGATGAACAGCGGAACCCAGGCTGCAAAAGAAGCCGGAAATATGGTGGATCTGGATAACGACCCAACCAAATTGATTGAAGTGGTTGAAATCGGAAAACAATTATTGATGACTCGCGGAACGTTGACAACATTCAGCATTGCGAATGACGTAGCCAAGTATTTTGCGATTGTTCCGGCATTATTTATTGCATCAATTCCAGCATTACAAGGCCTGAATATTATGGGACTTCATTCTCCTGAATCAGCGATTCT
Organism: Epilithonimonas hungarica; assembly: GCF_900102265.1. Lineage (GTDB taxonomy): Bacteria > Bacteroidota > Bacteroidia > Flavobacteriales > Weeksellaceae > Epilithonimonas > Epilithonimonas hungarica. The sequence goes on from NZ_FNBH01000003.1 coordinate 52,418, forward strand.
TTCAGCGGTAATTTTCAATGCGATTGTAATTCCAATGTTGATTCCATTAGCCTTGAAAGGAGTGGCTTACAAACCAATCGGTGCAAGTGCATTATTGAGAAGAAACCTTTTGATTTACGGTTTGGGAGGTGTTTTAATTCCATTTATCGGTATCAAAATCATAGACTTAATCGTGTCATTATTCATTTAAATTATTAAATAAAATGTTTAAACAAAATATATTACCAGCTATCAGATTAACGCTTTTCTGTGCTGTATTTTTTTCAGGATTCTATACACTTTTAATTTTTGGCATTGCTCAGACTGCTCCCAATAATGGTAAAGGAGAAATCATCGAACACAATGGTAAAAAGTATTATGCCAATGTTGGACAAAAATTCGATAAAGACGAATATTTCTGGTCTCGTCCTTCAGCTGTGGATTATAATGCCGCCGGAGCGGGAGGAAGCAATAAAGGGCCTTCAAATCCTGATTATCTGAAAGATGTTGAAGGAAGAATCGAGAACTTTATGAAACACAATCCAAGTGTTCAGAAATCTGAAATTCCTTCCGATATTGTTACTGCAAGTGGAGCTGGTCTAGATCCGAATATCTCTGTTCAGGCAGCAAAAGTTCAGGCTCAAAGAATTGCAAGCATCAGAAAAATAGACATCAGCAAAGTCAATTCACTTATCGAAAAAAGTGTCGAATCTCCTTTTCTTGGAATGTTCGGTACAGAAAAAATCAACGTTTTAAAACTCAATATCGCATTAAACGGATTAGAGTGAAAAGTTAAAAATGAGAAGCTAAAAGTGAGAAACTACTGAAAAATTTCTTACATCTTACTTCTCACCAATTATAAAAAATTTAGAAATGAAAAGAAAACTATCATTATTGGTATTTGCAATTCTTGGAGCAGTTTCTACGCTACACGCTCAGGAAGAAACTGAACCTAAAAACCCTTTGAAAATCTCTGGCTACGCAGAAGTGTATTATCAGTATGATTTTAATAATCCTGAAAACAATACAAGACCGGGATTTGTGTACAGCCACAACAGAAACAACGAGGTCAACCTTAATTTAGGATTTGTAAAAGCCAATTACGAAACTGAAAAACTAAGAGCCAATGTTGCTTTGGGTGTCGGAACTTATATGAACTCCAACTACGCAGCTGAAGCGGGTGTTTTGAAAAATATCTATGAAGCCAATATCGGAGTAAAAATCTCAAAAAACAAAAATCTTTGGGTTGATGCCGGGATTTTGCCTTCGCACATCGGTTTTGAAAGCGCTATCAGCAAAGACTGCTTTACTTTGACAAGAAGTATTTTGGCAGACAATTCTCCGTATTTCGAAAGTGGAGCAAAAATTTCTTATACAAGCGACAGCGGAAAATGGTTTGTAAGCGGTTTGGTTCTTAACGGATGGCAAAGAATCCAGCGTGTGGATGGAAATTCTACGGTTGCTTTTGGACATCAGTTAACTTACAAACCAAACGAAAAAATTACTTTAAACAGCAGCTCATTCATCGGAAATGATAAACCGGACAGCATCAGACAAATGAGATACTTCCATAATTTGTACGGCAGTTTCCAAATCAGTAAAAAGTTGGCGCTGATTACAGGTTTCGACATTGGTGCAGAGCAGAAAGCCAAAGGAAGTGACCAATATAATATTTGGTATTCTCCGGTTGTGGTTGCTAAATATTCTCCAACAGAAAAATTAAGTTTTGCTGCAAGAGGAGAATACTACAGCGATGAAAAAGGGGTAATCATTGCGACAGGAACTGCAAATGGGTTTAAAACGTTTGGCTATTCTGTAAACGCAGATTATTGGATTCTTCCCAATTTGGTTTGGAGAACCGAACTTAAAAATCTAAGCAGCAAAGACGACATCTTTATCAACAGAGATAATAATTTTAAAAATAATAATCTGATGGCAGTGACATCTCTTGCCGTGAGTTTTTAAAAATCTCCATATTTACTAAGAATCCCTTGTTAAAATTTTGGCAGGGGATTTACTAACTTTGAATAAGGCAATTCTTTATGGCTGAAAAAAATTCTGCACAAGACTTTCTCAATCTGATAAAAAAATCAAGACGGGGAAAATTCAAAATCTATATCGGAATGAGTGCCGGTGTTGGGAAAACTTATCGTATGCTTCAGGAAGCGCATGCTCTTTTAGCAAGTGGGATTGATGTAAAAATCGGGTATATCGAAACACATCATCGCAAAGAAACCCATGCTTTGCTGGACGGACTTCCTATCATTCCGAGAAGAACGTTATTCTACAAAGGAAAAGAATTAGAAGAGCTCGATGTACAGGCGGTTATCAATCTTCGCCCGGAAGTTGTGATTGTAGATGAATTGGCCCATACCAATATTGAAGGTAGCAAGAACGAAAAACGTTGGCAGGATGTGATGGATATTCTGGATTCTGGGATTAATGTCATCAGTGCAGTCAACATACAGCATATTGAAAGTCTCAATGAAGATGTTAAATCGATTACTAATATTGAAGTTCAAGAGCGTATTCCAGATAATGTTTTGGCCCAGGCTGATGAAGTTGTGAATATTGACCTTACTTCCGAAGAATTGATTGACCGTTTGAAAGCCGGAAAAATCTACGACCAATCAAAAATCAATTCGGCACTCAATAATTTTTTTAAATCTGAAAATATTCTACAACTCCGTGAATTGGCTTTGAGAGAAGTTGCTTCGCAGGTGACTAGAAAAGTGGAGACGGAAGTTACGATTCATAAGTCGGTCAAAAAAGAAAAATTTCTGGCATGCATTAGCTCAAACGAAAAAACTGCGAAAAACGTCATCAGAAAAACAGCGAGATTAGCTAATTATTACAACAGCCAGTGGTATCTTCTGTATGTTCAGATTCCCAGAGAGAGTTCTGATAAAATTGCTTTGGATAAACAAAGACATTTGATCAATAACTTTAAACTGGCGACTGAACTGGGAGCAGAAATCATAAAAGTTGAAGATACAAAAGTTGCTCACGCTATCATGGAACAATGCGAAGAAAGAAAAATCACAACGGTTTGCATCGGAAGACCTCATTTAAATCTATGGAAAGTAATTTTGGCGACAGATACTTTCAATACATTGCTTAATAAATTATCCCAGGGAAAAATAGACTTAGTAATTTTGTCCTAATGAAAATAAAAACAAAACTCAATATAGGTGTCGGAGTGCTTTTTATGATGATATTCGTATTGTCAGTTTTAAGCGGTTGGTATATCAATCAGCTTAAAAAAGACACCAATAATATCCTGAAAGCTAACTATAATACACTTCAATATTCCAGAAATATGTTGCTGGCTTTGGAGGAAATTGATTCTGACCCGTTGGCATTCAGCGTTTTTGAAAAACATCTTCAACAACAGCAGAAAAATGTGACCGAACCCGGCGAAAAGGAAGCTACAGATAATGTTGCCATACATTTTGAAGCTTTGAAAAAACATCCTGCCAATTTTGGCCTTCAAACCTCTATCAGGAAAGACCTCGCTGAACTGATGCAAATCAATATGAGCGCCATTGAGCATAAAAGTACGGTTGCAGATTCGACGGCAAAAAATGCGATTATTGTTATTTCTTCTGTAGGAATGGTGTGCTTTATTATAGCTTTTATACTGATGGTCAATCTCCCTTCAAATATTGCAGATCCCATCAAAAGCCTTACTGAAAGTATAAAGCAAATTGCGAATCAAAACTATAAAGAACGTGTACATTTTGAAAGCCGAAGTGAGTTTGGAGATTTAACAAATTCATTCAATATAATGGCGGAAAAACTTCAGGAATATTCTGAAAGCAGACTTGATAAAATCATCAGAGGAAAAAAACGTATTGAAACTTTGATAGATAATATGCACGACCCGGTTATCGGAATTGATGAGGATAGAAAAGTTCTTTTTGTGAATGATGAAGCTCTGAAAATTACAGGACTCAGAAAAGAAAATTTTGTGGGAAAATTGATTCAGGATGTTGCTGTAAATAATGATTTGGTAAGAGATATTATCAAAGATGTGATTGTTCCGGATAAGATAAATCCTGAAAAAGAACCGATGAAGATCTATGCCAACGGAAAGGAGAGTTATTTTGAAAAAGAAATTGTCGACATCAATATCGTTCCGACCGGTGAGCAGCAGAGTCATTTTATTGGGCAGGTGATCATGCTTAGAAACATTACGCCATTCAAAGAATTGGATCTAGCTAAGACCAATTTTTTAGGTACGGTTTCTCACGAGTTCAAAACACCAATTTCTTCTATCCAAATGGGATTACAATTACTGGAAAATGAACAAATAGGAGATTTGAATAGTGAACAGAAAAATCTAGTCAATGGAATTAGAGAAGACTCCAACCGTCTATTGAAAATTACAGGAGAATTGCTTAACATCACACAAGTAGAAAGCGGTTTGATACAGCTTAATATGAAAGCTTCAGATATCAAAAATATTGTTGATTATGCTATTGGTGCAAACAGATCTTCTGCTGAACAAAAACATATTCATTTTAAGGTCAACATAGAAGAAGGTTTGTCAGTGGTTTTAGCTGATAGTGAAAAAACAGCTTGGGTCCTTAATAATCTGCTCTCAAATGCCGTTCGTTATTCTTACGAAAATTCTAATATTAATATTGACGTCAGAAAAATTGATGACAAGATTCAGTTTTCTGTTACTGATACAGGGCAGGGAATCGCACCACAATATTTATCCAAAATCTTTGACCGCTATTTCCGGGTTCCGGGAAGCAAAAAAGAAGGAACAGGTTTGGGATTGAGCATCAGTAAGGAATTTATTGAAGCACAAGGCGGTGAAATTACTGTTAAAAGTGAATATGGGGCTGGAAGTACATTCACCTTTGATTTAAAGGCGTAATTCATAATTCTCTCTCTGTTGAAAATGAATTTGTTTTCAAATCCAAAAGAAGATATTGAATTTGGAAAACAATATATTTTAATGTTCTAAAAAATATAGAATAACAATAAGAACATTTTCAAAAAAACTCAATATTAGTATAAAATTTAGCCATTGGTTTTTATGACCTCGACAGGACTGTATCTAACAACATACAAGTCTAATTATTGGTATAAAAATGGCGCCAACTGTCTTTAGTTGGCGCCATTTGGCTGTTTGTGACCTCGACAGGATTCAAACCTGTAACCTTCTGAGCCGTAATCAGATGCGCTATTCAGTTGCGCCACGAGGCCTTGTTTAAAGGTTTGCAAATATAGTACTTTTTTGCTTTCTTTGGAAGATGAAACGTATTTTTTTACTCTTAATTTTATTTCTTTTTTCAATCTCCTGCAAAAAAGAAAACATCCAAATATCAAATGACAATATAACCATCTCATCACGAGTTAATTATATTGAGGGTTTTAATAGCTTGACTTTGACATCGGGAAAATTCAAAAATGTAATTCCAAACAAAAATCTGCCTTTCAAAAAAGCAATGTTGCTAAATTCGAGTCTGATCGGTTTCTTTTCTGAACTGAATTTAGAAAATAAAATCACCGGTGTCTCTAATCCCGAATATATTTTCTCGGAAAAAATCCATCAGCTGATCAATGAAAATAAAATTTTGAACATCGGAAACGAACAAAAATACGACATCGAAAAAATCCTTTCCAACAAACCGGATGTTATCTTTACCAATTACGTTCCCAACTTCGCCAACACTTACGAAGTCCTGAAAAGCAACGGAATCGAGCTCATTTTCCTCGACGATTTTATGGAACAGGATCCATTAGAAAAATCAAAATACCTTTTGCTTTTCGGAAAACTCCTCGGCAAAGAAGAAGAGGCGAAAAAAACTTATCAAAATATAGAAGATAATTACAAAAAAATCCAGGCTTTATCAAAAAAATCAAGATCAAATTCCTTAGTTCTCTGCAATGAGATGTACGGAAGCCAGTGGTTCCTACCAGGAGGAAGCTCTTTCGTAGCAAGGCTGATTAAGGATGCCGGCGGAGATTACATTCTGAAAGACAACAAAGAATCATCTTCTGTTCCGTTGAGTTTTGAAGAAGTTTTCGTCAAGTCAGAAAACGTAGATTACTGGATCAACATCAGTCCTCACAAAAACAAAAAAGAACTACTGACAATGAATCCGAACTACAGCAAAATGAAAGTCTTCAATTCCGGAAAACTGTATATGATAAATAACAGAGAGAAAGACAATGCCAATGATTATTTTGAATCAGGTGTTGTGAGATGTGATCTGGTTTTGAGAGATTATTTCAAGATATTTCATCCGGAAGACGTAACTTTCCAGTCAGAACCTTTAATCTATATGAAAGAACTGAAATAATGGAAAATCAAAATTACAAAGTCGATTTTTTCGTAGGGATTTTATTGGTAGTGGGACTTTTCATTGGACAATCGGTTGCTTATGCGATCGGTTTAGGGTTCTCGGCATTATTTGGCGAGGACATCAGTGATACAGGTATTTTTAACATTTTTATGTATATGGCGACAATGATAGTCCCTATTCTCTTTTTTGATTTTTTCATTGTCAGAAAAGACGGAAGTAAGCTCAATTTCGATTTCTCTACCAAGCCATTTCGTGTCTATCTTTTGATATTTCCAATGATGTTTGGGATGATGCTGGTTGCAGATTATACCACACAACTGATTCCTACGACCGGTGACCTGCTTGGCCCTATCTACAAGATCTACAATGACCAATTTGCGAAACTTTTGAAAGATCCAGTTTCATTGATCATTATGACGGTCATTCTTGCGCCGATTTTGGAAGAGATTCTTTTCCGGGGCATTATTATGAAAGGAATGGTCAATAATAAAGTAAAACCAACGATGGCGATTGTTATATCTGCCTTCATTTTTGGAGCGGTACATTTCAATCCTTGGCAATTTGCAGGTGCATTTTTACTCGGTTTGGTATTAGGTTTGGTGTACAACAAGACCAGGTCGTTGCTGATGCCGATATTGCTTCATGCATTCAACAATTTCACCTCGGCAGTGATGATGCTGTATTCGGATTCAGAGACTTTTTCCGATCTGGTGCATATTAACAAAGAATTGATCTTGGTAATTGGTATTGTGGTCTTTGCAATTCCATTTTACTTTTTTGCAATTCAGAAGAATATTATTTATAAAGATTAAATTTATGGCAGCTATTTCCGCCCTCCGTTCCCGCTTTTTTCTTTTTTGATAAAAAGAAAAAGAGCTCCACTCAGGTCGGGCTGCGCTTCGCAAAATCCAACATTTGCATCAATTCAAACCTTGTCAAAACTTCGAACTTTCAAAAATTAAATTATAATCAATTATCACTCATCAACTATCATTTATAACAACATATGGAAATCCTTATAGCAACACATAATTTACATAAAAAAGAAGAGATACAGCAGATTCTCGGGTCAGAATATATCGTCACGAGCTTGTCAGATTATGATCTGAATGACGAGATTATAGAAGATGGAAATACCTTTGCTGAAAATGCTCTCATAAAAGCCAAATATTGCTTCGAGAAAACAGGGAAACCAAGTATAGGGGATGATAGTGGTCTCGTAGTGGAAGCTCTCAATGGCAGACCAGGCATCTTCTCGGCGCGTTATGCAGGGAATCACAATTTCCAAAAGAACATCGAGAAGGTTTTGGAAGAAATGAAAGACGAACCGAATAGAAGGGCTTATTTCATTACGGTGCTTTGTTTCAAGGACCAAGATGGCGAACATTATTTTGAAGGTCGGGTTTACGGTAATTTGACAAATGAAGTGTTCGGATCAGACGGATTTGGTTATGATCCGATCTTTGTTCCGGACGATTACAATTTAACATTTGCAGAAATGCTGCCTGAAGAAAAGAACAAGATCAGCCACAGAAGTGAAGCTTTGAAGTTATTCTTGGATTTCCTGAATTCTAGAGGGGGTGCGTTGTGATTTTTGTGATGTTTTCGTATATTTACCCTTTTAATTTTCAATACAAAAAAGAAAATTGAGCACATATCTTACAATTTTGGGATTCAATTCAGCAATTCCGACCATTAATTCCTCTCCAACTTCTCAATTCTTGGAAATGGAAGAGCGTCATTTTCTAATCGATTGTGGTGAAGGAACACAGGTGCAGATGCGCAAGGCAAAAGTGCGATTTTCCAAGATCAATCATATTTTCATTTCCCATCTTCATGGTGACCATTGTTTTGGACTACCCGGATTGGTGGCTTCTTTCCGATTATTGGGAAGAAAGACGCCTTTGAACATCTATGGTCCAAAAGGCATCAAAAAAATGATGGATACGATCTTTGAAATTACCGAGACCTATAAAGGCTTTGAAGTGGTTTACCACGAGCTCGAAGGGAAAGAATCTGTAAAAATCTACGAAGACAAAAGGGTAGAGGTCTACACGATCCCATTGAATCATAGGATTTATTGCAACGGTTATCTCTTCAAAGAAAAACCAAAAGAACGTCATCTGAATATGAATGAGATCTCCAAACATAAGGAAATAGAGATCTGTGATTTCCAGAATCTGCGTCTGGGAAAAGACTTCGTCTCAGAAGATGGAAATGTGATTAAAAACTCTTTGTTGACGACAGACCCGAAACCTTCTGTCTCCTATGCATTTTGCAGCGATACCAAATATAAGGAAGACATCATCCCGATCATCGAAAATGTGGACGTTCTTTACCATGAGTCCACTTTCCTTCATAACTTGAAAGATATGGCGGATTATACTGGACATTCCACAGCTTTGGAAGCCGCTACTATTGCCAAGAAAGCCCAGGTCGGTAAGCTGATTCTAGGACATTTTTCCAATCGTTACAGCGATCTAAGTGTAATGACAGACGAAGCCAGACAAATTTTTCCGAACACTTTTTTACCAAAAGCGTTGGAAATGGTGAAAGTAGGATAACAATAGAAATCAATATTAAAACTAAAAACGGATCCGCAAGTTTCCGTTTTTTATTTATGCAGTTAAGGATTCTTGCTTCAATTTCTTATCGATCAGGAAAGGCAGAAAGGGTACTACTGATGCTGTCAGATAATAGATAATTCTTAAAATATTCCAACGGTACTTGAAAGCGGCTGCGATCAGAATTGCAAAATAGAAAAGAAATAATACGCCATGGATCCACCCAAAATATTTAACACCCTCTGGGATATCCCAAATGTATTTTAAAGGCATCGCGATAAAAAGTAGGATCAAATAGGAAACAGCTTCTACCAATGCGATATGCCGATAGACATTGATTAGTTTAAATTCTTTCTCTTTGGACATTTTATATTGATTTGAATAAAAAACAAAGAAACGAATTCCATTCTAGAATATTTTATTCTTGTCTTGTAAAGGGTCAAAATACCTTAAACAGGGTATTTCAAGTTTGAATTAACTGCTCTAATTTTAAATTTGAATTAAAAACTAAGATTATGCGGACAAAATTTTATTTCATCTTATTAGTTTTAGCCTGTTTTCTGCTCAATGCACAAGCGTTGCAAACAGGCAATTATACATCAAGCGACGGAAACTATACTGTAAGTATTGAACAAAGTGGTGATGAGATCAGTCTCATAGAACCTAACAAATCGAATATCTATAAGAAAACAACTTCAGATTACTATTATAATACAGAGCCAAAGTATAATACATACTATATAAGACTTGTTGGGAATAACAAATTCTATTCTGGTAAAAATGATGGTAATGAGTTTCTGTTTACCCTTTCCAGTACCAATCCTAGTGAAACTATAGAATCTGTAGATAACTGCCCTCTGTATGATAAATATTTGAAGTTGAGCCAAGAGGATCCCGTTGAAGTTCAAGCATGGACCTTTTGCGGTGCTGCTGCAATTGCTAAGTGCACGTACAATGCCGAGGCAAGTCAGGCATATAATAAAACCATTATTGCAGGACTAAAAGCTATTTTGGAGGATCAAAACAGATGCCCTTGTGAAGACGTAATTCCAAAGTCCGAATGGGATGCAGTCCCTAATTATTAAACAAGAAATTATGAGAATAAAAATTACTTTTCTTTGGTTTTTCTGCAATGTCATATTTTTTACTGCACAACAAAACAACAATTTTGAAAAACTGGTTAACGAGGAGTTCGGAACATTGTTGGAAAGTCTGCTTGTTGATGGGAAACTGGATAATGATAATGCCAAAGCATATTTGGCAACTGTTTACCGATACAATTCCGACGTCAATGATTATCTTCAGAATGCTGATTTTTCTACGAACCTTAATTCCATAAACTCAACCGATCTAAATACATTACAATATGTAGAACTTGTCAATTCTTCTTTGCTGGGTGCAGTTCCCAATCAAAAATTCCAGCAGTTATCACAAAATATCAGTGACGGGCTGATGTTTTATAACGGTATCTACGATATCACACAAGGGAATATTACCAATAATGCCATTGGTGTAGGATTCAAAATTTTTGACTTTTTTTCCGATCTCAATAGAATGATTAAAGAAGAGGAAAAATTAAAAGAAAAAATAAAAATTATCACTCCAACTCTTGGAAAATTAAGTAAGAACAATATTAATTCCCCTAAATTAAAAATTGTTGAAGATTTCTCATCTGCAGACAATTGGAACCTCAATAAAGAACCTGTTTTTACTAAGTATTCTACACTTATATACTGACAACTAATTATACCGAAATAAAAGATAATCATCTTAATATCACGACTCAGAATTATAATTCCGGAGATTGGCTGAATTTGGGAATAAGCAAAGAAGTTGTATATGAAAAAGCCAGATTATTCAGAAACATCAATAAGTTTGATTTTTCTAAAGATTTTAGAATAACAATGGATCTGAAAATTGATCTGAACACAGAGAATGATGTATTCTATATTTATATCGGAAAAGGGTATTATATAAGCATTCAAAAATATAAAAAATGGGTCTTGTTCGGTACTCCTGCAGCGTATGATGTGACCTATGATTATGGCAGATTGGAAAACCTGTATCCACGGAAAAAAGAAATAAAAGATTTTGATAAGGCTAAAGGGATTTATAGATATTCTGGTTCAGGAGGAGAATCTGTAACATATGAACAAAAAAAAATTCCTGAAATAGACTTTAATGGTGTTTTGACCTTGGAAATTATAAAACAGGGAGGGAAGTTCTCAGGTAAATTATTAAATGATCTATCTGGATCCGAATTTACAGTTGACAATATAAGTTACTTTCCTGATAAATATTATCTAGGTTTCAAATTAAAAGCTTGGAACAAAAATGCAAAAGTAGAAATCCATCATCTAGAATTAGAACACCTATAATACTACAGAAATAACAAAACACAGATTTATGATCTGTGTTTTTTGATTCTAATCCAAAGTAACAATCCTTAATTCTTTGTGACTAATAAAATGTTGCGTAAATTACGCACCAAAATAAAAATTAAAAAAATAAAAGTATAATATGAAGAAAATTTTTATTTCAATTTCACTCTTATTTATGATAAATGCAATGGCACAGAAATTTGAAACGCAAACCTCAACAGATAAACAAGGTTATACTTACGAGACTGTAAAAAATGACCAGTCAGGCGTAAGAGTTTATACCCTGAAAAACGGACTAAAGGTCTACCTCGCTAAAAACGACGATGCACCAAGGATCCAAACCTATATCCCTGTAAGAACAGGCTCTAACAATGACCCAAGCGATAACACAGGTCTTGCGCACTATTTGGAACATATGGTTTTCAAGGGAACTTCACATCTGGGAACTCAGGATTGGGAAAAAGAAAAGGCTTTATTGGCACAGATCTCTGATCTTTATGAACAGCATAAATTGGAAAAAGATCCGGAAAAGAAGAAGGCACTTTATAAGAAAATTGACGAAGTTTCCCAGGAAGCATCCAAATATGCGATCGCCAACGAATATGATAAAGCGATCTCTTCCCTTGGAGCAACAGGAACCAATGCCCATACTTGGCTGGACGAGACAGTATATAAGAATAATATTCCATCCAATGAGCTGGAAAAATGGCTGAAAGTAGAGAAGGAGCGTTTCTCAGAATTGGTCTTGAGATTGTTCCATACAGAGCTGGAAGCAGTTTATGAGGAATATAACCGTGCTCAGGATAACGACGGGCGTCTTGTGAATTATGCAATGATGGAAGCGCTCTTTCCAAAACATCCGAACGGACAGCAAACGACAATTGGAACTTCAGAGCATTTGAAAAGTCCGTCTATGGTAGCGATCCATAAGTATTTTGATACTTACTATGTGCCTAATAATATGGCGATGGTTTTGGTTGGAGACCTGGATTTTGACAAGACCATAAAAATGGTGGACCAATACTTTGGAACTTTCAAATACAAGGAATTGCCAATGAAAAAAATGGTTTCTGAAGAACCGATGACAAGTATCGTTTCCAGAACTGTGAAAAGTCCATCTACACCTAGAATGTCTTTGGCCTGGAGAACAGATTCCAACGGTACCCAAGAAGCAAGACTGGCAGATGTGGTAGCGGAAATATTGAGTAACAGCGGTGATGCGGGTCTTATTGACCTCAATATAAATCAAAAACAAAAAACATTGGGAGCTGGTGCCTATGAATCACCATTCAAAACTTACGGTGCCTTTGTCCTCACAGTTGTTCCTAAAGAAGGGCAAAGCTTTGATGAGGCTAAAAAATTGTTATTGGATCAGATCGATCTTGTTAAAAAAGGACAATTCCCAGACTGGATGCTGAACGCTATCGTGAACGATCTGAAAGTTCAGAGAATGAAACGTTGGGAAACAGCTGACGGATTGGCAACAACATTATATTCAACTTATATTGGCAACAGAACCTGGGAGCAGGAACTGGACGAAATAAACCGATATGAAGCGATTACCAAAGCAGATGTTGTAAAATTTGCGAATGATTTCTTTAAGGATAATTATGTTGTCGTTTACAAAGAAAAAGGTGTGAATGACAAATTGGTACGTGTAGAAAATCCGGGAATTACACCAATCAAACTGAACAGAGAAGCTCAATCCCAATTCCTGAAAGATATTATCAATACAAAATCGTCTGACATAAAACCGGAGTTCGTTGACTTCAAAACTGCAATTGCGACTTCTACGATCAAAGACAAGAAAGTAAGCTTCATCAAGAACAAATATAATGAAGTGGCCCAGGTAAATTATGTATTCCCATTCGGGACAGATAACGATAAGGAATTGGCACTTGGCGTAACAGTTCTTCAATATCTTGGGACAGACAAATACACACCGGAACAATTGAAAGAAGAGTTTTATAAACTTGGGATCACTAATCAATTCAAAACATCGAATGACCAGATGATCATTGCATTGAGTGGATTGGAAAGCAATATGAAGAAGGGCGTTGAGCTTATGAATCACTGGATCAATAATGTGAAAGCAGATCAGGCGATCTATGATCAAACAGTGAATACGATCTTGGAATCCAGAGAAGTTGCGAAGAAAGATAAGAACAGGATCATGGCTGCGCTCACTAATTATGCGAAATTTGGAAAAGAATCCCGGCTAACTGATGTTATCTCCAAGGACCGTCTGAAAAGTATCAATGTTTCTGAGTTGACCTCCAAGATCAAAACACTTAACCAATATCCTTACGAAGTATTCCTTTACGGAGAAGACCAAAAAGGATTGGAAAAAGCAGTAAAACCATATATTGTAGATACAAAACTACAGCCTGCAGCAGCTAAAATGTATGCTGAGCCGGCAACAGCAGGGAAAGTATATTTCACACCTTATGATATGGTACAGATGGAAATGTCCAAGGTAGCCAAAGCTGGTGATGTAAATGTTGTCAATTTCGGGAAAGCAAGTGTTTTCAATGAGTATTTTGGACGAGGATTGTCTTCCATCGTTTTCCAGGAGATCAGAGAAAGTAAGTCTTTAGCTTATTCTGCTTATGTTTCTTATGCTAATGCGACAGAGAAAAATCATCCGAATTATGTAACGACCTATATCGGGACGCAGGCAAATAAACTACCTTTGGCTGTATCGGCAATGACGGATCTAATGACGGATTTCCCACAGATTCCGGCTCAGTTCGAGAATGCAAAAGGTTCGGCCCTTAAACAGATCGCATCTAACAGGATCAACAGGACAGTAACTTATTATAACCAATTGTCACTTAAAAAACTGGGAATCGATTATGATGTGAGAAAAGATATCTATGCTGAGATCCAGAAATTGACATTGCCGGAATTGACTAGTTTTTACAATTCTGAGATCAAGCCATTGCAATTTAATACAGCCATCATTGGGAAAAAGGAAAACCTGAATATAGAATCTGTCAACAAAATGGGAGAGTTCCAAGAAGTAAGCCTAGAAGATATTTTTGGATATTGATTCTGAAGATGTTTTATAAATGAAAAAGTGGAGCAGAAGTGCTTCACTTTTTTTATTTAAATATTCATCTAATTATAAAATTATTGTCGATTTTCTCTTATTGCTCGAATCAACTCTTTATTGCGTTTCTCAGCTCTTGCATTATTAAGCGACAAGGCAGCCCATATAGCGGCAGGAAGCCAGCCCAAGACGGTAATCTGTAAGATTAAGCAGATCACTGCAGTTATGATTTTACCTCGAATAAAAAATGAGACAAAAGGTAATAGGATCGCTAGTAACATAGTTTTGATTTTTTGTATATGATCAGGAAAAATTCTGATAGTTTTCAAATATAAAATTTCCGATCTGAAGAAAAAATTATATCAGATCGTTTGTTATAAGAATTAATTTAAATTTGATGAGCTGATCGCATCATTCAAAAACTGGTTAAATGGATAAATCTCTTTAAAGAGTTTCACCACGTTTTTGGCAAAATTTTCATCAAGAACATCTTCATCTGATAAAGGATGAAAAACTGTGAATTGTTTGAATTTCAAATAATCACCCATTGGATTTTCCTTATCAAAACCCTGAGGAACTTTTACCAATCTATCACCTTGTAATTCAAGATTGTCTCTGAATGATTTTTTATTGAGTATCTTCAAGAAATCTTCACCTTCAGAACTTATCTTTTCACGGATGGCTTTTAGATTCTTAGGTTCGGTCATATAAACACCGCCGGCAAGGAACGATTTACCAGGTTCCAAATGAACATAATAGCCTGCATTATTAAGTGTTTTTGGGCCTTTTTCTACGAGAGAGGCTCCTATATTGGTTTTATAAGGCGTTTTGTCTTTGGAAAATCTTGTGTCTTTATAGATCCTGAAAATACAGTTCCTTGCTTCCAATCGTTCTACGCTCTTATCAAATTCTGAAACTCCGGAAATGATTTCGTTGACTACATTTTCAACATTTTCTTTTGCTTGCAGATACAGGTTTTTATTTTCGTTGAACCAATCTCTGTTATTATTGATCTCAAGTGTTGAAAGGAAGTTCAACGTTTCTGGATTTATGACGTTTTTCATCAGAATAATATTTTGATTAAAATTAAATAAAAAATCCTGCTTTATCGGCAGGATCTTCAATTTTATTTGTTTTTAAAGACTGAAATTTTTGATATGATATCCTTAATACAATTTTTGATCAGTTTCACAAAAGAAACTTCTACGCTTAGATTTTCCGGTTATTTTCTTGATCAATGGTCTTCCGCATTTTGGACAATTCTTTTTCTGATGTGCCTTCCAATGTTTTTTAAGTACAAATTCCCGTTTCCACTTCAAAAATTCAAAACTATAATTTCTGGCTTCTGTAATCAGATCATTCAGTTTTTTTGGCGGAAGGTTTCCAACAAGACTTTCAGGCTGAACAGCGATCCTGAAAAGAACCTCATTCTTGATGATATTGCCGACTCCCGAGAAAATATCCTGATTCATCAATGCATCGCAGACCATCATTTCGGGATTGGATCTCAGTTTGTTTTTGGTCTTTTCAGGATTCCAAATGTTGCTCATTACATCTGCTTCCCAGTCAATGGTTTTCAGAAAATCATTTGGTAAAAGTTTGACAGAGCAGGTGTAAAAGAATGCTTTGCCATTTTGAAAACTTAATCCTAAACGCAGATTATTGTCAGGTTTTGTTTGCTGGTCAATTTCATAGGAACCAAACATGAGCAAATGGATCCTGACATTGATCTCATCAAAAATAAGGTAGGTTTGTTTCCCATAAAGCCTGATTTCTTTTAAAGTTTTACCAATAAGCAGATCTCTGTCGATCTTTGCATTTCCAACTGCTGTGATAACTTTTTTACCTACGAATTTCTGGAGGTCTTCTTTCATTAACAATATGGATGGTCCTTCTGGCATAATTGATTTTTAGGATAAAATCTCAAATATTATTCCGATAAAAATAAAATTTGAACTAATTTTGAAAAATGATGAACTTAAACCAGATTTTCACCAACCAGAGAACAGGAAACAATCCCCATACAAAGGCTTCGAGAACAGATTTTCAGAGAGACTTTGACCGAATTATTTTTTCATCGGCTTTCCGAAGACTTCAGAATAAGACGCAGGTCTTTCCGCTTCCGGGAAGTGTATTTGTTCATAACCGTTTGACACATTCTTTGGAGGTTTCTTCCGTTGGGAGAAGCCTGGGAAGCGTGATCGGCGAGTTCATCCACGACAGTTTTAAGAATGATCTGACGGAAGATTCCAAGAATTTTTATCTCCATAATCTGGGGAACGTTATCGCGGCGGCGTGTCTTTGCCACGATGTTGGGAATCCTGCTTTCGGGCATTCTGGGGAGGATGCGATCGCCAGTTATTTTGAAAGAAACGAAAACGACCTGAAGCCAAAATTCAATGAAAAAGAATGGGCAGACCTTGTAAATTTTGAAGGTAATGCCAATGCGATCAGAGTTTTGGCTCAGCAGCAACAAGGAAAAGATGCAGGCGGGATCCAGTTGACATTTGCGACTCTTGCTAGTATTGCAAAGTATCCTTGTGAAGCAATTGCTAAAAAGAAAGGTATCATTCATCGAAAGAAGTTCGGTTTTTTTCAAAATGAAAAAGATATTTTCCTTGAGATAGCCAAAGAAACAAATATGATCTCCGAAAACGATGATCCCTATATTTTCAAAAGACATCCGTTTGTTTGGCTGGTAGAAGCTGCGGATGACATCTGTTATAACATCATCGATATGGAGGACGCTCACAGGTTGGGCATTGTTTCAACTGTTGATTGTAAAAATCTGTTTTTTGAATTGATCAAATCTGAGACAGATGATATTGATAGAGTAGAACGTAAACTCAATTCTATTGGCAATGAGAATGAACAGGTCTCCTATCTGAGGGCCAAGGTCATCAATGCTTTGATCAACAAGTCGGTGGAACTTTATAAAAGTAATTTTGATAAGATCCTTGATGGAAATTTGGAAAAAGGACTTCTCGATATTTATAAGTCTGAAAATAGAACCTTACAGGATATAGAAAGCTTCTCTATTGAAAAAATATACAATCACAAGGCGGTTGTGGAAATTGAGAATGCTGGCTATAATGTCATGTACGAGTTGCTGGATCATTTCATCCCATCAATTTTAAAATCGGCTAGTGAAAGAAAATCCTATGATAATAAAGCTTTGAAACTGCTTCCCAAGCAATTCTTCTATGAAGAAGGAACGGATTATCAGAAGGTTCTTGGCGTAATCGATTTTGTTTCCGGAATGACGGATAATTTTGCAACCGACCTTTACAGAAAGATCAAAGGGATCGATATCGGAATGACGATGTAAAATGAGATTTTAAATCAGTTCACATCCAAAAACATCTGCAAAATGTTTTTTGATCTTTTGCTTTACTTCATCGATATCAACTTCATGTTCCAATTCTCTTTTTAGGGAAGTAACTTGTTTGTCCGTGATCCCGCAAGGAATGATATATTCGAAATATTTCATGTCGGTATTGACGTTCAAGGCAAATCCGTGGATCGTGACCCAACGAGATGCCTTTACGCCCATTGCACATATCTTTCTGGCATAAGGTTTCCCGACGTCCAGCCAAACCCCGGTTTCACCATTGGAGCGTTCACCTTTGAGTCCATATTCTGCAATAGTTCTGATGATGACCTCCTCCAGATCACGCATATAACGATGGATATCTGTGTAAAAATTTTCTAGGTCCAAAACAGGATAACCAACGATCTGACCAAAACCATGATAAGTGATATCACCGCCACGATTTACTTTGATATAAGTAGCGTTGATCTCCTTTAGCTTGTTTTCGTTGGCAAGAAGATTAGATTCGTGACCGCTTTTCCCTAAAGTATAAACATGCGGATGTTCTACAAAAAGCAGATGATTTTCAGTTGTTTTCTGATCTTCAGGATTCTCCCTGTTATGGATTTTTATCTCAAGGTTATTTTTGAGCAATTCTTCCTGATAATCCCAGCTTGGCTGATAATCTTTGGTTTCAAGGTCTTGGAATTTTACTTTTTTGTTGATGAGGGAATTCACTTTGATTGAATTATTTCTACAAATTTACTCATTATTTTACCAAATCACAATTAATGGAAAAACCACCCGAAGGTGGTTCCTATAAAGAATAAAATCTGAAAATATGGCTTATTTTACGATAAGCTTTTTAGTTTCTGTCTGTCCTCCGTAAGTGATCTTCACCAAGTAAGTTCCTGTAGAAAGCTTATTAAGGTCAACCTCTTGTGTAGAGAAACCAGACTTGTTTATGATAGCCGTTTCATATACTTTTTTTCCTGAGAAGTCAAATACTTCGATATTCCCGTTTTTAGAAGCTGCTTCTTTTACATCAAATAGGATATTGATTTTTTTGTCTTCTTTGGTAGGGTTTGGATAGATCCCGAAAGTTCCTTTTTTACCGAAATCTGCCACAGCCAATTCGTTTGTCACATTTTTATATTTGAAGTACATGTTGCCGGTTGTGGCACCTCCATTAGAAGTGAAATACATTCTATAATAGTTGCTTCCTTCCTTGATGTAATAAACGACATCGGTATATACTCCGGTTGTCGGTTTCCAAGAGTGTCCAATAGTGGTGATGTTTTTTGAGAAAGATGCTTCAGCAGGCGCATTATTTATAGCTGTTGCCTGAGTTTCCGGTTTTACATATGCCACACTGATGTTAGGAGATTGGATGACTCCTGATAATCTGTACATCGAGATATTGTTGTAGAAAGTAAAATATCTTGTGAACATGAGGTCCCAGTTGGCTCTTGCAGGTTCCATATTTTCTACTTTGGCTCCAGTTGTAAAAGAGAAATAGTTAAAGAAAGCATCATCTGTTCCGTTAGCTATAGTTCTGGTTTCGGTCGCATCCCAAGAAGTTCCGTTCCATTTGGAATATTTGAATGTATACCCTCCGAAATAGTCCGTGATCATGAACTTGACATAAGAAGGTGTTGTTCCAAGATATTTCAATACAAAGATAACCTTACCTTCTATATGGTGATTTCCTACATTATATTCTCCCCATCCGTATGTTGCAGAACCTTGTTCAAATGCACCTTCTTCTATAGAAGTTGTCTGATCGGGATTGTATAGAGCTGCGCCCCATGAGCCGATATTTGCAATATCGATATTGTCCCAATCGGCTGGATTGTTGGACGCCTGATAAGTTTCAATATTTTGTGCATCATTTATTCTGGAACCGAATCCAAAAGAGCTGTTTCTATAAAATGCAACATCCCAACTGTTGGCCGGTTGAGAAACGATGTTATTGGCTGACAGGTCAAAGAATACTCTGTTTGAGTAATTAGGCCCTGTTGTGAGCTCTACTTGAGTATAACCAAATTCATCGGTTTGGGATAAAACAGTCTGACTTACCGAAAGAGAAAGTGCAGCTGCAAATAATAGTTTTGTTTTCATGTTTATGAAGAATTAATTATTTAGAATGATTCTACAAAACTAATAATTAATTCTTATTTAGAATGATTAAAAATTAAAATAATTATTGAAATGATAAAAATCATATTTGTTTTTCTTCTTTGCCACAAAGTATAAAAAAACCTTTTAAGAAAACTTAAAAGGCTAACGTAATAGAAAAATATCCAATTTTATTTCTTGATGAATTTAGATTTTACAGTTTGTCCGTCTTTGTTCTCGATAACAATGAAGTAAACGCCCGTTCTCAATCCATTGATGTCAAAACTGTTGTCATTGATTTTGCCCTCTTTGGCCAATTGTCCAGATGCAGAATAGATCTTTGCATTTGAAAGGGAGATGGGAGATACAAATCTTAATGTTGAGTTATCTGTAGATACGGCAAATTTCACATTGCTTGAGTTGAAAGCACTTTCGTTAACTGCCAAATTCGTATCATACTTTACATTATCAATTTGTAATGCCGTATGCGCAGCAGTTGGCGTATGTCTTATAACAAGATAAGTTCCGGTAGAAAGAGGAACATTCACCTTTACATTTTGGATGGCAGTGCTTGTAATTTGTATTGGGTCACCTATGGCCACGAAAGTTGTCATATCGGTAGGGCTGGATGCAACACCTACCTGGATCGTTGTGGTGCCAGGTGAAGAAGCTACTAATCCCGTATCAAAAGAGATGGCTTTGTCTCCGGCTGGAGCAACAATCTGAGGTGTTACAAGATATAATGGTTGATTTGAGCTGCTTCCGGGATACGCCTGAATGACTTTATTGGTGGCATCGGCAGCAACAACAAGCATCATGGGCTGTGGTGGAAATGGTGCTGTAGGTAAAACGGCTGACCAGCCGTTTTGAGGGAAAGTCGCATTTCCAGCTGTGAAATTATTGAAATCTTCATTAATTGTTGATAATTGGGCTTGCGCAACTACGGCAAATAATGACGCGGCTAAAAGTAGTTTTGCTTTCATAGATCCTATTCAGATTTAATTGTTATTTAGAATTATTCCACAAAAGTACAAAATTGTTTTTAATGATTCTAAATAAAATCTTATCTTCGCAAAAATTTTTTTCAATGAAGAAGCGAACGATGAGCCTTCTGTCTGTAGCGATTTTGAATTTAGCATATGCGCAGAGGGACACTCTTAATCAAAAAAATATTGAAGAAGTCGTGATTACAGGGCAATATACTCCGCAATCTATTAATAAATCCATCTACAAAGTAGAAGTTATCTCTGCGGAACAAATAAAAAATATGGCGGTTACCAATGTCGCTGAAGTTCTGAACCAAAATCTTAATATTCTTATAACACCAAATTCTAGTTCTGGAGATTCCAATGCTAATATAATGGGCTTGAGTGGTGAATATACCAAAGTTTTAATCGATAATATACCAGTTGTGAATGATCAAGGAATGGGAAATATCTTTGATTTAACTAAGATCAATGTTAATAACATCGAGAGGATAGAGATCGTAAAAGGGTCAATGGGTGTAGAATATGGTAACAATGCGATGGCTGGTGTTATCAATATCATTACAAAAAAAGATTACCAAAAGAAAATTAATATCAATGCCTCTTTACAAGAAGAAACAGTTGGTAAGGATTATGATTGGTATAAAAAAGGGAATGGAAGACACATTCAAAGTCTTAATATAGGTTACAAGATCTCTGATAACTTGACCATAACTGCTGATGTTAATCATAATGATTTTCAAGGATATCAAGGTGTTCAAAAAGGATATAAGTTTTTTGACGAAACAAACAGCGGGCAAAGAGGTTATGAATGGCAACCTAAGGATTTATTAATCTCTAATGCTGCGATTCGCTATGCAAAAAATAATACGACTTTGTTTTATAAAGTCAATTTTCTGAACGAGGAAATTAATTACTACGACCCAACCACCAAAATATTACCACTTTCTGGCGGTGAAAAAACTTATACTGCGGGCGATAAAGATTATTTTACAACACGCTGGATTCATCAACTTAATGTTACAACCAAATTAGGCTCTAGGATCAATTATAATGGCGATTTTTCTTATCAAATCCAAGAAAGGCAATCTCAGGATATTCTCTATGATGTGCCTAATCGGTATGTGAGATCTAAAGAAGCTAAGAGAACTTTTTATAAATCAGAAGTTTTATATTCCCGAGGAATGTTCAGTAATTTTTTGGATAGTGAGAAGATCAATTTTCAGGTGGGGTATGAATTAGATAGGACCAAAGGTTTTGCAGATCAATCAACATTTGCGGACAATAATAGACCCGATGGGGAAGGAAATGTAAATAGGGTCATCTTTAACTATGCTAATTTTGTTTCGGCAGAATGGAATCCTCTGAAATGGCTTTCTTTCCGTCCTGGAGTAAGACTAGCTTTAAGTGATAAATTTAATAGCCAATATAATTACTCTTTAACAGCAAGGTTTATAACTTCTGAAAAGTCTAATATAAGAACGATTTTTGGATCGGCTAACCGCTTCCCCAAATATGATGAACTTTATACATGGAGGGTTGATGCTAATCATGATATCCGAGGTAATGAAAATCTAAAGCCGGAAACAGGTTATTCCGCTGGTGCTTTTTGGGATTATGCCACCGCAACTTCAGGTGATTGGAAACTGAATGCAGGTTTGAGTGGAATGTACATGGATGTTAAAGACCGTATAGAAAGTGTCATCATCAGTAATATTCCTATGAAATATACTTATTTGAATATTGATAATTATAAATCTATTCTTTTTAGTGGGAGTTTTAGCGCAAGAAAAGGTAATTTTTCATTTAATGCAGGAGTTTCTACATTAGGGATTTCTCAAAGCTTAAATACAGGGAACACAACTTCTGAAGATGATTTTAATTATTATGTAGAAGTCAATGCAGCGGCTAATTATACTTTACCAATTACTAACACATTGTTTGCTTTATACTACAAATATACAGGTAGAAGCAAGTTATATACATTGGAATTTAAAGATGCATCCGACACGGGGCATTATGTTCTAGGTGACATTGGAGATTTCAGTATGCTAAATTTTACAGTTAGCCAACCGTTTTTCAATAATCATTTTGAATTGGCTTTGGGTGTGAAAAATATCTTTGATATTACAAGCATTCGAAATACAACACAAGCAGGAGACGGACACAATGCGGGTACAGATCTGCAAAACTTATTCTATGGCAGAAGTTATTTTGCCAGAGTCAATTATAATTTTTAAAAACAGAGAAATGAAAAAATTATTATTTATAGTACTCTCGACTACTTTTATCCTTCAATCATGCCTTAGAGATAACGAGGATCCAGTGTCAGTTTCACCTATAGAGGGAAAAATAACCAATCCAAATGTTGCAGGTCCTACCCAGCCTAATCAAGTTTGGGTAGATTTAAGTGAAGTTGATGCTGAAGGCAATCCAAAACAAACACTTAACAGACGTACAGATTGGGATTTAGCTTTCTATTCTGGAGATCAATTTAAAGTGATCCTTAATTCTTCTATTGTAATGGCTGCTGGGAAAATTCCTAACATTACAGATATTAATCAAGTAAAAGAATCGGATGTTGCAGTCCTTAAGACAAAAGTTCAGGTTGCTAACTTCGACCCGAGTAATGTTGCTTATGTGGATGATGTTAAAGGAAACTTTCCTATAAGTCCAACAGCCATTTCAGAAATAGCAATTAATGATGTGGATAATGCTGTATATCTTCTAAATATGGGTAAAGATATCTATTCTGGGGGTGTTCCTGTGGGCTCAATCACTACGGTTGGAGATGATAGAGGTTGGATGAAGATCCAAATTACAAGAAGTGGAAGCACCGCATATAAAATTAAATATGCTAATGTTTCCGATACAAGCTATAAAGAATACATTATTAATAAAAATACAGATTACAACTATAGTTTTTTTAGTTTGAAGAATGAGAGGGAGCTCCTTATTCAGCCTCAGAAAGAGAAATGGGATCTTTGTTTTACGGTATTCACCAATGTGATAGAAGGGGCAGGGACGTATATTTATGGAGACTTTGTATTAGATAACATAATGGGAGGCGCTGCTTCTTATCAAGTTACGATTCCTTCAAATGTCAATGCAACGGAATATTATAACAATTTCAAAGCTTCTGATATTGATATGTCAAAATTCAATTATACAGATCACAGAACTATAGGAGCAAACTGGAGAAATCCTGTTGGTACAAATGGATTAGAAACTTATGGAGACAGGTTTTATGTATTGAAAGATCCCGAAGGCTTTTACTTTAAGATTAAGTTTCTGAGAATGACAAACGATCAGGGAGTAAGAGGCTTTCCACAATTCGAGTACAAACCACTTTAACCAAACCAAAATAAACATATGAAAAATATCAAAATAGCTGTTTTGTCAGCACTTCTTTTAACAGGTTTTTCATGCAAAAAAGAAGACTCTAAAGTTGCAAAACCAGAAGAAATAAAAACAGAAGCTCCAGTTTCTGATCAAAAAATAGTAAGCATTAGCGGAGGTGTTACAGAGATTGTTGCTGCACTTGGCCATGAGAAAGAGATTGTTGGAATTGATGTTACAAGTACTTATCCTGAAAGTCTGAAATCGACAGCTGAAGAATTAGGACACGTTCGTTCTATGACAATCGAACCAATTATGAAGCTTGATCCAACGTTGATCTTAGCTTCTGATAAAGATATCAATCCTGATCTGTTAGAAAAAATAAAAGCTTCCGGAATCAAGACCGAATTATTCCAACAGGAGTTTTCTATCAATGGAACCAAAAAATTGATTGACCAGGTTGCAAAAGCTTTAGGGAACACAAATCAGCAAATATTACTGGATAAAATTGATGCTGATGTAAAACAAATCCAGCCAATTGCTAAAAAACCAAAAGTTCTCTTCATCTATGCAAGGGGAAATATGATGATGGTTGGAGGCAAAAACACACCAATGGCAAGTATTATAGAGATTGCTGGCGGAGAAAATGCTGCTAACGATTTCGAAGATTTCAAACCTTTGACTCCGGAAGCAGTTGTGCAATCAAATCCTGATGTATTGTTGTTCTTCACAAGCGGATTACAGGGTTCCGGAGGGATAGAAGGAGCTCTTAAAATGCCTGGTGTTCCTCAAACCAATGCTGGGAAAAACAAAAAGGTGATTGCGCTTGATGGTGGATTATTATCATCTTTCGGGCCAAGAGTTGGAGAAGCAGCATTAAGCCTCAACAAACTTTTAATCGAGTATTCAAAATAATCAAAACAACGAACCCGAAGGGTTCAATTTGAATAGCCATAGGTAAAACCTATGGAAAACAATGTAAAATAAAACAGAACCCAAAGGGTTCAATATTAATAACCATAGGTCAAACCTATGGAAGAAAAATTGATATTTTGAAATCACAAAGTCTTACATTTTACGCCATTATCGGTATTATTTTATTAATACTGATGATGGTTTTAGCTTTAAATATTGGAGTTTATGACTTCGGTGGTTCTTCTTCATATGAAGTGTTATGGAAGTTTTTAACTGGTGATTCTTCTTTATCATTAAGTGAAAAATATGTGATCTGGGAAGTCAGGACTTCACGCATCATTATGGCAGTTTTGATAGGGAGTATGTTGGCCGTTTCTGGAACAACCTTACAAGGGATGTTCAAAAATCCTTTAGCAACAGGAGAATCGATTGGTTTAACATCGGGAGCCACATTGTTAGCAGCGATTGCAATTGTTCTCGGACATACTTTTGAACAATATCTTCCGGAACTCATAAGAAATTCCTTGGTCGGCGTTTCTGCATTTATAGGAGCATTTTTAGCGATGGTTATCGTTTATAGGATTTCAACAAGTGCAGGAAAAACAAACGTTGTAATGATGCTCCTTTCCGGAGTTGCTATCACATCAATTGGCTTTTCGATTACAGGATTTTTGATTTACATTTCAAAAGACGAACAGCTTAGAGACTTGACATTCTGGAATCTCGGAAGTTTAGCGGGCGCAACCTGGACAAGGAACATTATTTTATCTATTGT
Source organism: Epilithonimonas hungarica (assembly GCF_900102265.1). Lineage (GTDB taxonomy): Bacteria > Bacteroidota > Bacteroidia > Flavobacteriales > Weeksellaceae > Epilithonimonas > Epilithonimonas hungarica. The sequence continues at coordinate 78,160 of NZ_FNBH01000003.1, forward strand.
TCTATTGTTTTCATACATCATTATTTTACCAAAAGGAAAAGCATTGAATGCAATGTTATTGGGCGAAAAAGATGCACAGCATTTGGGTATCAATGTTGAGACTTTGAAAAAACAAATCGTATTGATAACATCATTGATGATAGGAACGTGCGTAGCATTTTCCGGTACAATCGGTTTTGTGGGACTTATTGTCCCTTACATTTTAAGATTGTTATTCCGTTCAGATTATCATTTCATTTTGCCATTGTCAGCGATTTGTGGAAGTATTTTGCTATTGCTTGCGGACACGATCAGCCGAACAATCGTTGCACCGTCAGAATTACCAATCGGAATTTTAACATCATTGATCGGAGGTCCAATTTTCATTGCGATCTTGATCAAATATAAAAATACTTTGAGATGATAAAAGGACACCAAATCAATTATCAAAGTCAAAATGTCAGCATCTTGAAAAGTATTGATATCAATGTCGGCTACGGTGAGTTTCTGGCGATTGTTGGTCCAAATGGAGCAGGGAAATCCAGTCTACTAAATGTCCTGGCCAACGAAATTAAAACCGATAAAAAACAAGAGATATTATTCAAAGACAAAATAATTTACAACTGGAAACTCGAAGAATTATCAAAACATAAAGCCAAATTTTCTCAGCACAACGCTCAGGATATTCCGCTTTTGGTAAAAGATGTTGTGATGATGGGGCGTTATCCATACTTCGGTTCTCAGCCGACCTTGGAAGATATAAAATCGGCGGAAATTGCTATGGTGGAAACAGAGATTATTCATTTTCGGGACAGAGATTATAACTCGCTTTCCGGAGGTGAAAAACAAAGGGTTCATTTGGCGAGAGTTCTGGCTCAGCTGGACAACGAGATTGCACACAGGCTTTTGTTTTTGGATGAACCGCTCAATAATCTGGACATCAAACACCAGTACAATACATTAGAATTAATTAAAAAATTTACTCAAAATAATAACACCGCAATCGTTGTGTTACACGATTTGAATTTGGCTGCAAGTTTCGCCGACAAAATTCTGCTAATGGAAAAAGGTGAAGTGTTAGCTTACGGCGCTCCGGAAGAGGTTTTTACAGAGGAAAAAATCAGCCGTGCTTACAACTTTCCGTGTACCATTTGCAAACATCCGGTCAAAGACAGCACAATGATCTTATTTGGTTAAAAAACTTAAAGACAGATTAATTATGGCAGCTTGATCCGCCCTCCGTTCCCGCTATCCGCCTCTGGCGGATGAGCTCCACTCAGGTCGGGCTGCGTAAGATTCTCTGTTATAATAAAAACTAAAAAATGACAGAACAAGAACTCAAAATATTAGCAAAAAACCTGGCAAATCCGGAAGGAAAAACAGGAAGAGAAGTCGCTAAAATGATGAACGAGACCAACATTTCGATGACCAAAGAAACCACCAAAGCTTTGCATTTAATGGATAACGAAAAGGTTTTGGAACTTGGACATGGCAACGCAGGACATTTGTCTTATCTTTTGGATTTTGCAGAAAATATCCAATACACAGGCTTGGAAATTTCTGAAACAATGAAATCCGAAGCCGAAAATATCAATTCAAAATATGTTTCTCAAGCCAAATTTCAATTATATGACGGAAATAGAATTCCTTTTGAAAATGAAAGCTTCGATAAGGTAATGACTGTCAATACAATTTATTTCTGGGAAAATCCGGTGGAGTTCTTTAATGAAATTTACAGAATTCTAAAGAAAGACGGAAGTTTTGTTCTAACATTTGCGAAGAAAGACTTTATGAAAAATCTGCCTTTTACAGCGGATTTCAAGCTTTATAACTACGAAGACGTAGAAGAATTGGTAGCACAAACAAATTTCAAAAGAATGATCCACTCCGATAAAGAAGAATGGATAACCAGCAAAACCGGAACATTAGTAAAAAGAGAATACAAAGTTCTAACAATCAAAAAATAAAACCACGAAGTGGTTAAATAAAAGTAGCCCCGGGTGAAACCCGTGGAATAATAAATTGCAAACAATCAAAAAACAAATCAATATGAGTACATTAATAAACGATTTAAAAACAAAATGGGAAGCTCTGAAAGCAGAAAATCCACATCTTAGAATAAGAAACGCCGCAGAACAATTAGGCGTTAGCGAAGCAGAACTTTTGGCTACAAACATAGGAAATGGCGTGACGGTTCTTAAACCAGAATTCGCGTCGCTTTTGCAGGAGGTTGTAAAGCTTGACAAAGTAATGGCTTTGACAAGAAACGACGAATGCGTTCACGAGAGAAAAGGCGTTTATTTGAATCCAGATTTCAGCAATCCACACGGGCAGGTTTTCGTAGGAGAAGACATCGATTTGAGAATCTTTATCAACTCTTGGAAATTCGTTTTTTCTGTGATTGAAGGCGATAGAAAAAGTTTCCAGTTCTTTGGGAAAGATGGCTTGGCACTTCACAAGATCTATTTGACAAACAAAAGCAACGAAGCAGAATTTGATGCTTTAACACAAAAATATAAAGCCGACAAGCAATCCACAGAAATCGCGACGGAACCAATTGCTCCAAAACCTGAAGAAAAAGCAGATTCTGAGATTGATGTAGCTGGTTTCCAACAAGCTTGGAAAGATTTACAAGACACACACGATTTCTTTATGATGACCAAGAAATTCGGAGTTAGCAGAACTCAGGCTTTGAGATTAGCTCCGGAAGGATTTGCTCAAAAAATAGATAATTCTAAAGTCGTGAATGTTTTGGAAGATGCTTCTGAAAAACATATTCCGATAATGGTTTTTGTCGGAAACAGAGGAATTATTCAGATTCACACAGGAGAAGTTAAAAAGACGCTTTGGCATCAGCAATGGTTTAATGTAATGGACCCTGATTTTAACTTGCACCTTGATACAACCAAAATTGGTGAAACCTGGATCACGAAAAAACCAACAGAAGACGGCGAAGTAACTTCGGTAGAAGTGTTCAACAAAGAAGGTGAATTTATTGTTCAGTTCTTTGGAAAAAGAAAGCCGGGTAATCCGGAACTTCAGGAGTGGAAAGACTTGGTTGCCGGTTTATAAATAAGAAATAATTATTATTGATCTGAGGTCGTTTTATAGTTTTAATTTACTTTAGAACGACTTTTTTATTTTATTGCTAATGAAAAAGTTATTATTGTTTATTGCTATAATTAGTTTAAGTAATCTAAATGCTCAAAATTTTGATGTATTTAACTTCTATAATAAAAAATCAAAAGAAGTTTCTTCCAAAAAATTAATCAAAGAACTGGCAGAATACGATGTCGTTTTCATTGGAGAACATCATGATAATTCTATCAATCATTGGCTGGAAAAAAGAATTACGGAAGCACTTTTTGAAAAGAAAAATGGACAGATTATTTTAGGTGCGGAAATGTTCGAACGAGATAATCAACAAGCTTTGAATTCTTATCTCGCAGGAAAAATCGATGCTAAAAATCTGAAAGATTCGGTAAGACTTTGGAAAAATTACGAAACTGATTACAGACCTTTGGTTGATTTTGCGAAAGACAAAAAACTAAATTTCATTGCAACCAATGTTCCTAGAAAATACGCTTCTCAAACTTCCAAAAACGGCATCAAAAGCTTGAATGAGTTACCTGAGACCGAGAAGAAATATATAGCGAAATTACCAATAGAAGTGACTTTGGAAACGCCGGGTTACAAAGAAATGAGATCTCTAATGGGCGACCATGTTGACGAAATGAAATTAATGAATTTTGTTTCAGCTCAAGCCGTAAAAGATGCAACTATGGCAGAATCGATTTTTCAAAATTTGCAGTCTGGAAAAACCTTTATCCATTACAACGGCGATTATCACAGCAAACAATACGGCGGAATCTATTGGTATCTGAAAAAGAAAAATCCAAATCTTAAAATCGCAGTAATCTCTGTTTTTGAGTCCGAAAAACAGGATTTGTCTTTACCTGAAAAAGATTTTGTTCCAACAGAATTCAATCTTGTAATTCCGAGTGATATGACAAAGACTTATTGATGAAAAAGGAATTTGACAAATAAAAAACGCTAAGAAAAATCTCTCAGCGTTTTTTTTATTTTATTCTTTAATGAGTTTTTCTATAGACTCTCCTGAATCTGTCTTTATTTTCAAAAGATAATTCCCTTTTAAAAGTTGGGAAATATTGACTTTGTTTGAGAATTCTGTTTTGATCAATCGGCCTAAATAATCATAAACTTCAACTGAATTGATCTTTTTATCAGAAGTAATATTGATAAGGTCTTTTGCAGGATTTGGATAGATTTTAATTTGTATTTTATTCACCTCATTCACTCCAAGATAGGATTGATAAGTTTTATAAAAATTCAGAATTCCGTAACCCATTTGTGAAGTTGGATTTGGATAGAGGGATGCATTTTGTCTCAGTTTTGCCTTTACTTCTTCTAATGGTGTACCTGCGGGTAAAGCTTGTAAAAGGCAGGCCACACCGCCAGCTGCCACCGGATTGGAAAGAGAAGTGCCACTGGCTTGTGTAACCTGACTTCCGTAAACAGTATAAGTATCTGTTCCTCTAGCGCTTCCGTCCGGTTTTATCACACCTGCAGAATTTGGTCCGAAAGATGAAAAACTGGAAACGTTCCCTTGGCTTGTAACGGCACCGATAGTGAAGACCTTTTCGTTATCTCCGGGTGTCCCTAAGTAGTGCCAGGCACTATTCCCACTGTTACCTGCGGAAACAGTTAAGAAAATTCCCTTTTCGGCAGCTATTTGTGCCCCTCTTGCGATGAAAGATGTTGTTCCGTTCATATCGGCATAAGTATAGTCATATCTGCTATCATCAAAGTCTGTATAGCCCAAAGAAGTAGAAATGATGTCTACACCCTTTCTGTCGGCCTCCTCCGCGGCTTCTATCCAATAGAGTTCTTCCTCGGGAATTTCATTGGCTCCGTCTTCCGAAGCATACAGATAAAAATCTGCATCAGGTGCTGTTCCTACGAACTGATTGTCCAGATAGCCACCAATTGCTCCCATACAAATAGAACCGTGGGTGTTGAGCGAAGTATTATAAATGTCTGTATTTTTACTGATGAAGTTATAACCGCCCTTGATCTGTCCGTTATCACGAAGTCTTTTGTAAGCATTTCCCGTATCTACTGTTGGAAAACCAGTGTCGATAACTGCGATGGTCATTCCAGCTCCTGTAAAACCGGCAACATGGAGTGCACGAACATTGATCTGGTTGATCTGGTTCAGTCCGCCTCCGTAATTGAAAGTTGTCAATGCATCACGGTTACTGAACTCTTTAAATTTTTCAATCTTTTCCTTTCTGATTCCGCCGTTTGGATTTTTCACAAAACTCTCTACGTGGTCAACATAACTTTGCTGGGACAAGGTCTGTATCTGGGAAGATGTAGCATTTACTGCGACACCGTTCAGCCATTTGGAATAATCTGTTACTGTGAAGCCAAGATTTTTTATATTTTGAACATAAGTTGGCTCTATCGGCGCATCCTGATCTGTCAATGCAATCCCAAGTTTTGCCCTTCTGTCGAGAGATTTCTGTGTCAGTTCAGTTAAAGGGCTGGAATAAAAAGCCGCTTTATTGGGTTTATCCTTGAAGAAAACAAAAACTAATTCGGTTTGAGCCGTTGCAATTAAAGAAAAGCTAACTGATAAAATTGTAAAGATTTTTCTCACGTTTCAGGGATTTTGATTTTTTAAACTGATAAATAAATGTAAATTTACAAAATAATGTTTTTGCATTTGAAATGGCTTTCAAAAAATATTTGGAGCAATGTTCATAACGATTTCAAATGCCTTTAATAATAAATATTTGAGTATGAAAAAGATCCAAATGGTTGATTTACAAAGCCAGTATTATAAAATTAAAAGTGAAGTTGATAATGCCGTTCTCAATGTAATGGATTCTGCCGCTTTTATAAATGGTCCGGAAGTGAAATCCTTTCAAGCCGACCTTGAAAATTATTTGGATGTAAAACATGTGATCCCTTGCGCCAACGGAACAGATGCACTTCAAATTGCATTAATGGCTTTGGATTTACAAGAGGGAGATGAAGTAATTACTGCAGATTTTACTTTTGCTGCTACGGTTGAAGTGATTCATTTATTGAAATTGAAAGCCGTTTTAGTAGATGTCGATTATGATACTTTTACTATTGACACAGAAGCAATCAAAAAGGCAATTACACCAAAAACCAAAGCTATTATCCCTGTTCACCTTTTCGGGCAATGCGGAAATATGGAAGAAATCCTGAAAATTGCCAAAGAACATGATTTTTATGTCGTTGAAGATAATGCGCAAGCCATTGGTGCTGATTTTATTTTCTCAAACGGAACATCAAAGAAATCAGGAACAATGGGAACCATTGGAACTACTTCTTTCTTTCCATCAAAAAATCTTGGTTGCTATGGTGATGGTGGTGCGATTTTTACAAATGACGACGAATTGGCACACAGATTAAGAGGAATCGTAAACCATGGGATGTACGAGCGTTATTACCACGACGAAGTTGGTGTCAACTCCAGATTGGATAGCATTCAGGCAGCGATTTTGAGGAAGAAATTGCCAAATCTTGATTCTTATAATGATGCTAGAAGAAAAGCGGCAGATTATTATGATGAAGCTTTTGCCGAAAATGAGAACATCTTGACGCCTAAAAGGGCAGAAAACTCAACACACGTTTTTCATCAGTATACTTTGAGGATTACCAACGGAAAACGCAATGAATTACAGCAATTTTTAACAGAAAAAGAAATCCCTGCAATGATCTATTATCCAGTGGCGCTTAGAAAACAGAAAGCTTATTACCAGGAAAGTAATCCAGCAGATTTTGTAAATACGGATAAATTACTTGATCAAGTGATTTCTTTACCAATGCACACAGAATTGGATGAAGAACAATTGAAATATATTACAGATTCTGTTTTGGAATTCTTTGAGAAAACTAATAATTCATAACCCATAATTAATTAAATGTCCATACTCGTAACAGGCGGTCTCGGTTATATCGGTTCACACACAGTTGTAGAATTGATCAATCATAATTTTGATGTCATCATTGTAGATGATTTATCAAATTCGGAAAAATTTATCCTTGATAATATTGAGGAGATCACAGGCAAACGTCCTATTTTTTACCCTTTTGATTTAAGAAGAAAAGAATTATTAACGCAAGTTTTCGATGCACATGATATCGAAGGCTGTATCAATTTTGCCGCCTCTAAAGCAGTAGGAGAGAGTATGACAGAGCCTTTGAAATATTATGAGAACAACTTGTTTTCATTGATCAATGTTCTTCAGGAATTCAAAGAAAGGAATATTTCCAATTTCATTTTCAGTTCATCTTGTACGGTTTATGGACAGGCAGACCAAATGCCAATTGATGAAAATACACCTCTGAAAGAAGCCGAATCTTCCTACGGAAAAACCAAACAAATGGGCGAGGATATTCTGAAAGATTTCTCGAGAGCTTATCAAAAAAGAGTATCTTTATTAAGATACTTCAACCCAATAGGTGCGCATCCAACAGCTTTACTAGGAGAATTGCCGGCAGGGATTCCTAATAATCTGGTTCCTTACGTTACACAAACAGCAGCGGGTATCAGAGAAAAATTGAGTATTTGGGGGGATGATTATCCAACGGCGGACGGGACAGCGATCCGTGATTATATCTACGTTGTGGACTTGGCGAAAGCACATGTTGCGGCTCTGCAAAAATTGATTCACTCAGAGGAAGAAACAGTTCTTGATATTTACAATTTGGGAACAGGAAAAGGTTCTTCGGTTCTGGAGGTTGTAAAAGCTTTTGAGTTGGCCAATGATGTGCCGGTTCCTTACCAGATCTGCCCTAGAAGAGAAGGCGATATCACAATTGCTTATGCTAATGCAGACAAAGCCGAAAAAGAACTCAATTGGAAGTCTGAAACTTCCCTGGAAGAAGCGCTCAAAACCACTTGGGAATGGCAGAAATATTTGAAGGACAGAAATAATTAATTATCCCTGACTGAATCTGATGTTAAAGTTTAATTATCTTAGATTTTTCTTCTGAGATTTCTAAGATAATTTTATAAAATCTTAATTCTTTTGCTAAAAACATCTTTAATTTCTTCATTACGGGTTATCATCAATCTTTCGAAGCTTAATAATGAGATTTTTGCGCAGACTTCTGCATCAGCATCTGCACGATGATGATTGAATTTGATCTGATGTTGTTCTGCCAGATTTTTCAAGCCATAACTTTTAAGGTCTTTCCAAGCTTTTTTCGCTACACCAATACTGCACAGATAGTTTATATTTGGTTTGAAAAAACCGTAATGCTCAAGACAGCCTCTCAGAACATTGGCGTCAAAAGCAGCGTTGTGGGCAATCATTAGATTTCCGTACATCAGGTTTTCTATCTCATACCAAACATCAGCAAAAGTGGGGGAATGTTGCACATCTTCCGAGGTAATCCCGTGAACAGCGATGTTGTGATGATTGAAATAAGGAAAAGATGGTGGTTTTATCAGCCAAGATCTGGTTTCTTTGATTTGACCATTTTCTACAATACAAATTCCTAATTCACAGGCGGAATTCTTCTCGTGCGTCGCGGTTTCAAAATCTAAAGCAATAAAATCCATTACTGATCATTTTTTGAGCCCAAGAAATGTTTGAAAATCAACCATCTCGTCTGGTAATAATTATCGATCTGATTTTTTTGTCTCAACTGGATTGATTTTGGTAGTTGCCAATAAAATCCCATATGTGAACGAAAAATCGCCCAAAGATGTGAAAATCCATTTTTGAATCCGAAATAAATTCCGGCAACCCCGTCCAAAGAAAGTCTGGAAAACAGAATGAAAAATACCTTTGATGAAGGAAGATTCTTCAGCATCATCGTTAGATTATTTCTGAAATTTAAGTATGCTTTCTGCGGATTTTGCTTGTTAAGTGTTCCACCACCAACGTGATAGACTTTGGATCTTCCTGTGTAATAGATTTTCCTTCCTGTATTTTTCAGTCTCCAACAAAGGTCGATCTCTTCCTGATGTGCGAAGAATCTTTCGTCAAAACCATCCATACTCCAAAAATCTTGTGAGCGGATAAATAATGAACAACCGGAAGCCCAAAAAATTTCAGTTTCGTCATCGTATTGACCGTTATCAAATTCAATATCGTCAAAGATACGGCCTCTGCAGTAAGGATAACCGAGATTATCAATTAATCCACCGCCGGCGCCAGCAAACTCGAATTTTTCTTTTTGATTGTAATCCAGAATTTTTGGTTGAATTGCTGCGATGTTTTTGTCTTCAGAGAATAATTTTATGATTGGAGAAATCCAGTTTTCTGTTACTTCTACATCAGAATTTAATAAACAATAGATATCTGCGTTAATCGACTTTAATCCTTCATTATAACCCGCGGCAAAACCGGAATTACTTTGATTTTGAATGATTTTGACCGAATGAAAATTATTATTTAAAAATTGAACCGAATCATCTGTAGAAGCATTATCAATAACGAAAATTTCTGCATCAGGAGAATATCTAATTACAGATGGCAAGAATTTTTCCAACCAGTTTTTTCCGTTCCAATTGAGGATTGTGATTGCGACAGTCATTATTCTTCGTAAGTTCTTATGGCATCCTTATATTTCCATCTTCTGTGTGACCAAAGCCAATTATCTGGATTTTTTCTGATTGTGTTCTCCAACAATTTATGGAATTTTTTCACGACCTCGTGTTCTACAAATTTTTCTCCGTCCGGATAAATTCTATGGTAATTCACTTGATAAAATCCACGTTTCACTTTCTTCATTTCGCAATAGATAAAAACCATATCCATTCTAGTTGATAATTTGTCATATCCAATGAAAGCCGGGGTTTTTTGATTCAGGAACTTTAGTCCATAATTAACAGAATGTACATTCGGGGTTTGGTCAGCTACGAACATATAAGCCGAATTTCCGTTATTTTGGTTTCGGAAGATGTGTTTGATGACTTCAGTCGCTTCAAGGGATTTGTTATTAAATCTATTTCTGATTAATTTGATCTTTTCTTCCCAAAATGGGCTGCTCATCTTACGGTAGACAGGATGACAATCTTTCTGGGGTATAAGTGTCGCCAATGCATTGAACCATTCCCAGTTGAAAACATGTCCAGACAGCATTATGATATTTTTGCCCTCGTCCTTGGCCTGTTGGAAAAGATCCTGATTCAAGTGCTGCATTCTTACCCTGGATTCGGTTTCGGAAATTGTAAAACCTTTGAGCATCTCTGCAAGGTAATCGCAGAAGTTGGAGAAGAATTTTTTCGAAATATCCTTGATTTCTTTATCCGATTTTTCAGGGAAAGAATTTCTAAGATTTTCCAAAACTTCTTTCTTTCTGTAGCCTACTATATAATAATTGACAAAGAACATTATATCTGAAAAGAAATATAATATTCTGAGTGGTAATCTGGAAATTAGTAATAATATGCCGAATAAAAATTGATTCAATGTATAATGAATATTGGCAAATATACTGAAAAATGGATGAATTTTTGATTAACTTTGGTCTTTATTAAAATCAATCATAAATAATAATGAGAAAATCTGTTAAGAAATTGTTATTTGTCGGAGGTGTACTTTTATTTTCTCTTACAAATGCTCAAACCACTGAGCTTACCAAAGAACAAATCGAAGCTAAGAAAAAGGCTGCTGCCGAAGAAAAGGCTAAATTACCTAAACCATATCATCCAGAAGCCAACGCAGAATTGGATATCAAAAATGCTGTAAAACTTGCTAAAAAAGAGCATAAAAATGTGGTAATACAGGCTGGGGGGAACTGGTGTATCTGGTGTTTGAGATTCAATAATTATTTGCAGCAAACGCCTGAACTGAAACAAATTGTTGATAATAATTACATCTATTACCATTTGAATTGGTCACCAGAAAATAAAAATGAAAAAATCTTTACAAGTTATGGAAATCCTGGAGAAAAATTTGGTTACCCGGTATTTATAATTCTGGACGAAAATGGAAAACAAATCCATACGCAGGATAGCGCAGTTCTAGAAGAAGGAAGTGGTTATAGCCTTGAAAAAGTAAAAGATTTTTTTAATACCTGGAAACCAAAGAAATCTTAAAAGACAGTTATAATAAAACAAAAAACCACTTCATCTGAAGTGGTTTTTTATTTGAATCTTTATTCGATTAAGCTTCTTCAGAAGAAGTCTCTTCTTCTACTTTTGCCTTAGGTGCAACTGGTTTTGGAGCTTCTACTGGAGCGTCTGAAACGATATCAAACTCGTAGTTGTATTCAACATTTCTGTGAAGTCTTACAACTGCAGAGAATTTACCAGTTCTCTTGATCGTATTACCAGGGATTCTGATATACTTTTTATCAACGCTAACACCAGCTTTTTCCAAAGCAGCAGCAAGGTCAGCATTGTTAATAGAACCGAATAACTTGTCACCAGCACCTACTTTTGCAGGAATAGTAACTGTAGTTTTCTTCAATTGTTCTACAACTGCATTAGCAGCAGCTACCAATTTAGCTTCTTCTTCTTTTCTAGATTCCAAAGTTACTTCTAAAGCAGCTTTGTTTTTAGGGGTTGCTAATAATGCAAAACCTTGAGGAATCAAGAAGTTTCTTGCATAACCTGGTTTTACGTTTACTGTATCAAACTCAAGTCCTAAGTTTTCCACGTCTTTTTTTAGGATAATTTCCATTGTTGTTGTCCTTTTTTAGATATTAGATTTAGACATTAGATATTAGACTTTATTAGTCTGGTTTCTGAAATCTGAAATCTAAATCAAGTTAGAATTAATTAATTTATTCAGCAACAAAAGAAGCAGGCGAGCCTACTTCTTTTATTATTTTTTCTTATTTCAATAAGTCAGCTACGTAAGGCATCAAAGCAAGGTGTCTTGCTCTTTTGATAGCAGCAGATACTTTTCTTTGATATTTAAGAGAAGTTCCAGTGTATCTTCTTGGTAAGATCTTACCTTGTTCGTTTACAAATTGTAAAAGGAAGTCAGCATCTTTGTAATCTACGTGCTTAATTCCAAATTTTTTGAATCTACAATATTTCTTTTCAGATTTTGTATTGATATCAAGTGGAGTAAGAAACTTTACTTCTGATTCACCTCCAGCAGAGGCTTGTTTTGCCATATCATCTATTGCCATTGTTTTAAAATTTTAAAGGTTAATAATTAAGCTTTAGCAGATCTTAGTTTGCTTCTTCTTGTTACTGCATAATCTACAGCGTGCTTGTCAAGTTTAGTCGTTAAGTAACGGATAACTCTCTCATCACGTTTAAAAGCAGTTTCTAGGTCTGCAACTACAGTTCCTTCTCCTTTGAATTCGATAAGGGTATAAAAACCATTCTTTTTCAATTGGATAGGATAAGCCAATTTCTTAAGTCCCCAATTTTCTTTGGCAACGATTTCGCAATTGTTTGAAGTCAATAGGTCTTCAAATTTTTTCACTGCTTCCTCCACCTGGGCATCAGATAGAACGGGAGTTAAAATGAAAACAGTTTCGTAATTGTTCATAATGTTAATTAATTTTAATTAAAAATTCGAGTTGCAAAAGTACAACTTTTTTCTGAACTACAAATATTTCTATAAAAAAATCCCGCCAATTGGCGGGATTTGAAATTATTAGGATCAGTTATTTATTTCTTGATCACTTTGGTTGATGTTGTGCTTCCATCTACCATTGTAGTTGTTACAACATATACACCAGCGCTGAATTTACTTAAATCAATCTGAGATTTAACCTCGTTCAAATCTTTAGTTAGCAATTGTTTTCCGGTAGCATCAAACACTTTCACAGATTGGATTTTTCCTGCAGCCTCAATAGTGAAGATGTCTTTCACTGGGTTTGGATAGGCTTTGATTCCATTTTTAGAAACTTCATTAACTGCTATTAATGTTCCAATGTTTAAAGTATAATCTTCAACTTGTCCAAAAGTAGCTGTGCCACACGGGGTAGTATTGGAAGAAGATGAACTTGTGTCATTTAATCTCACTCTCATGCGAGTTGCTCCTATGGTTGCTCCAGTAGGAATGGTGATTGATCCTGTCCAAGGTGATACTTTCGTAGGAGTTACCAAGACCTGTTCGCCCGCATCGTCAAAATCTTTATCATTATTTAGATCTATCCAAACCGTAACTTGATCAGCGTCATAGGATGTTCCAGTGAATGAGGCCGAGAAGGTGTAGGTCGATCCAACCAGTACATTCCCTACAACAGATGTGAAGTTCTCGTATCCTGCTGTAGCTGTCGAATTGTTATTGATATCTGCAAAGGTAACATTGCTTATTTTTTCCCAATTTGTAGATGTTGCGCCAGCTGTACAATAAGTAGCTGCTGCAGTCGTAAATGAATATACGGAACATCCGGTTGCTGATCCTACTGTGTTCTTAGGAACTACTTTCCAGTAATAGGTAGATGATAGGTCTAAGGAAGCTGCAGTATAGCTTGTTCCTGTTACATTTTGGACAAGAGTTGTGGGATTAGGGTTTTTGTCTAAATATACGTCATAAGATTCTGCCCCAGCAGATTGCGCCCAAGATAATGTTGTGGATGTGAATGCTACATCAATGGCTCCGTTTGTCGGAGATGTTAAAGTGGAGCAGTTTGGAGCGGTAGTTGGTGCAATTGAAGTTGTTACTTTGAAATCATCAACTGCAAAGCCAAACTGATCAGTAGAAGAACATTGTATAGCGATATAGACTTGTTGTCCAGCATAAGCACTCAAGCTAGTTGTAAATTCGTGCCAAGTAATATCCGATGGTGTAGTCTGTACAGCTGATAACGGCGTGAAATCTGCAACAGCAGTACCGGTAGTAGAGATGTAAACCCTGTACTTTTCTGCACCATAATCTGAATCACAACTTTTTGCCCAAAAACTTAACGCACCTCCGTCGGCAGCCAACTGAATCTTTGGAGAAATAAGCCAGTCATTGTTAGAAGCTCCACTTGTGAGATAAAAAGAGGCCATTGTTTTTTGACCTGTTCTGGCTGTCCAATCAGAAGTTTCAGAAGGAGTTAAAACGGGAGTAGTAGTAGTTGAGTTAAACACCTGAAAGGCTTTGCTGGTACCATTTCCATTAGGGAAAGTGATTCCGTTAAATCCTCCGGAAGGACTGTTGTCTACATCAAGTAAAGTCCAGCTGCCAACATTTGAAATTGCAAAGTCGGTATAACTTTCAAAACTGTCTTGAAATACAACATACTGTGCATTTACAGTGTTTGTTGTTGATAAGCCTGCTAAGGCCAGCAAAGAAAATAGAATTTTTTTCATAAAATTAATTTTTTAAATTCTCTCAAATTTAGTTAAATTATTTTGAAATAACCAAGTATTTTCTGATAAAATTATTGAATATCCACTTGTTTTATATTTTTGTTAAATTATAATTTGTTTAAATAATTACTTATCAATGCTGAATTTTTATAAAAATTTCTTTATTGATCGAGTGTTTCAGGATTTTTGCGAAAATTTTACATAAAAAATTAAAATTATATTTTACTGCCAGATCATTTTAAAAATATGAAAATCAAGATAATAATAATTTAAATAATCAAAGTTTCCGGATTATGAAGGCGGATAATGTTTGCTCCTTTTTCTAATAGCTTGCGATGTAGGTCTAATGTTTCTCTTTCAACTTCGTTCGGTTGTTTTCCAAGAGGCTTGTAGATGAATGATTTTTTTGAAATCCCAGCCAGAATTGGCAATTTGCCAAATCCAATATATTCAAGATCGTCAATCATTTGATATTGGTCTTCAATGGTTTTCCCGAATCCAAATCCTGGGTCGAGAATGATATCTTTGATTCCTTTTTGCCTTAAAAGATCAACTTTCTCTGAGAAAAATCGATTGACAGAAAGAATAATATCATCAAATTTGATTTTATCGTGCATCGATCCATAAGTCGGATTATTATGCATCAATATATAAGGTAAACCCGTTTTTGAAACCGTATCTAATAATTCAGAATCAAATTGACCTGCAGAAATATCATTCACAATATCAATTCCTTCATCAAAACCAAACTTCACAACATCCGAATAAAATGTATCGAGGGAAATCAAACTTTCAGGAAATTCTTTTTTGATTAATGAAATGATATTTCCGATTCTTTTGATTTCTTCATCTGCTTCAAGAAACTCAGCATTTGGACGAGTCGACTGCGCACCAATATCAATGATTGCTGCGCCGTTTTTCAATAATTTTCCAGCTTGTTGCAAGGCTGACCTTTCATTATTGAATTTACCTCCGTCAGAAAAGGAATCCGGGGTTAGATTTAAGATTCCCATTAGTTTTGGCTTTGATAGATCGATCAATCTGCCGTTGCGATTGATTAAGGAAAACTTAGAGTTGGTTTTAGAAAAGTCCATATCACAAAAATAAAATTTAGTTGTGAGTTATTATGTATTGGGCCTAAGTTATTTTTATAGATTCAAAAACTGATAACCGTCAACTTTTAACTTTCAACTAAATTTGTATCTTTGAACCAATAGACAGATTTATGCACAATACATCCGCCCAGTTTGACGACGTTATTAAGGCTTGTAGAGACCTTTTTCAAAAGAAAATGAAAGATTATGGAACCGCTTGGCGCGTTCTTCGCCCAAGTTCTATCACAGATCAGATCTATATCAAAGTCAATAGAATCAGGACGTTACAAATGACGGATGTAAAAATGGTGGACGAAAGCGAAGAAGACGAGTTCATTGCGATTATCAATTACTCGATTATTGGATTGATCCAGTTGGAAAAAGGTTTTTCTGATGAACTGAATGCCGATCCGGAAGAAATCATCGATCTTTACGATTCTTACGCTCAAAAAGCAAAAGAATTGATGGAACGCAAAAATCATGATTACGGCGAAGCTTGGAGAGATATGAGAATTTCTTCTATTACGGATTTGATTTATCAAAAGGTTCTTAGAACCAAGCAAATAGAAGATAATCAGGGAGAAACTTTGGTATCCGAAGGTTTGGATGCGAACTATTTTGATATGCTGAATTATGCTGTTTTTTGTCTGATTAAATTCAAAAATTAATATAAACACAATAAAACTATGCGCACAATTTTACGATATATTGTCTCAATAATATTTATTGCTTCCGGATTTGTAAAAGCTGTAGACTTGAAGGGATTTTCTTTCAAACTGGAAGAGTACTTTTCACCAGTTGTTTTCAATTTATCATTTTTGGAAAAATATGCTTTGGCATTTTCAATTATCGTGGTTGTTTTGGAGTTGGTCTTAGGATTTATGTTATTGATGAAAATCAAGCTTAAACAAACAATTTATGCATTGATCGCGCTTTGTGTTTTCTTTGGTTTTCTGACATTTTATTCTGCTTATTACAATGTAGTAACAGATTGTGGATGCTTCGGAGATGCCTTGAAATTCACACCTTGGCAATCGTTCTGGAAAGATATTACACTTTTAGTTTTATTATTGATTCTGGCTGTTCTTTATAGAAAAAGGGAAGAAGATGAGAAAGTGAGATTTGGGAAATTACCATTGTTAGGCGTTTTTGTCTTAGTAATGATTTTCGTGATGTACAGAGGAATTGCTCATGAACCGATGATTGATTTCAGAGCTTATGCTATCGGAACAGATTTAGCCTCAGAAAAGCAGAAAATTGCACAAAATCCTTCAGAATATAAGACGTTTTACTCACTTAAAAATTCCAAAACTGGCGAAGTGAAAAAAGTAGACCAGGACGAATATATCAACAAAGAATATTGGAAAGACACCAATTGGCAAATCGAAGACGGAAAAACAACTTCCGAAATCTCCAAAAAAGGTTACGAATCTGAAATCTCCAAATTCAAGATTGAAGATGTTAATGGTAATCCTATCACGGATGAGATCTTGAAAGAGCCAAGGGTTATTATCATTTTTACTTACAAACCAAAAGAAGCTGATGCAGAATTGGTTAAAAAAACGGAAACCAAAGCTTTATCAGAAAAAGCTAAAGTTTACGGTACCAGTACACAACCTGATTTTTACAGGCAAATCCCCAATTATATGATGGATGAAATTGCTATCAAAACCATTGCGAGAAGCAATCCTTTTGTTTTAGTTTTGGAAAAAGGAAAAATCGTGGAGAAATTAGGAGCTAAAGATTACTTAGAAAAAGAATAATTTATATAATGAGAAAATCAAATAAACCAATTGCTGGATATCATTTACTAATGATTTTATCAGCTGTGGACGGAATTATAAAACCAGAAGAAGGACTTAAAGTTCGTGAATATATGGCTGAGGAATTTCCATTTCGTTTGAACCTGGACGACGAATTAGAGATCATTGCACAACTTACAGCTGACCAATGGCAAGAACATTTTGAATTCCACGCAAAATGCTTCGAGGAAGATTCTACAGAAGCTGAAAGGAAAGACTTCATCCAATTCGCAAAATCATTGATCAAAGCTGATAATGAGGTAACAGATGAAGAACATCAATTTTATATATTACTAAAAAATATTTGGAAATTAAATTAAAATATAATGAGAAAGAACATTGTTGCAGGAAACTGGAAAATGAACAAAACCTATGCTGAAGCTCAGGAATTGATGGCTCAGCTTTTAGAATACAAAAAAAATAATACAACCAACTGTGAGGTTTATATCGCCCCCCCGGCTTTGTATCTCACAACCGCTAAAGAAGTCTTCAAAAATGGTGAAGTAGGGGTTTTCTCTCAAGACGTTTCCGAATATGCAAGTGGTGCTTACACAGGAGAGATCTCTGTCGATATGTTAGCTTCTATAGCTGCTGACGGAAGTTTGGTTTCTCACTCAGAAAGAAGAACTTTTCACGGAGAGACCGACAGCCACGCAAACAGAAAAGTAAAAGCGCTTTTGGACAAAGGTTTAACACCGATCTATTGCAACGGCGAGAAGTTGGAGGAAAGAAAAGCGGGAAGACATTTCGAGGTCGTTAAAAACCAAACAGAAACTGCTCTTTTCACTTTATCTGCCGAAGAGATCAAAAAAGTCGTGATTGCTTATGAACCAGTTTGGGCAATCGGAACAGGCGAAACGGCGACTGCGGAACAAGCGCAGGAAGTTCACGCCTACATCAGAAGCCTGATCGCTGACAAATATGGTAAAGAGGTTGCTGACGAAGTTTCTATCCTTTACGGAGGAAGCGTGAAGCCGGATAATGCCAAAGAGATCTTCTCTCAACCCGATGTTGACGGAGGCTTGATTGGAGGTGCTGCGCTTAAAATCGAAGATTTCTCAAAGATTATCGAAGGATTCAATTCTTAAAATAAATTTCACACAAAAACAAACCTTGTCATAGTTTAGATCTTTGGCAAGGTTTGTTTTGTAGTTATCGTTTTATTGACAATAATAACTTTTGTTTAATTTTTTTAAGTTTTCAACAATATTTTCTGTGTAAATTAGTTTGCTATTTATTCGGACATATAATGTTGAAACTATTTTATTTTTGTCTCTTTATTTTCTGCTTTGTGAAAATCGCGGCACAAAATAATTTTAGTTTTTCCAATGATAATTATAGTGGGATCAACTCTGTTGTTCTTTCTCCTACACAAGCTTTCTTTAATACAAATCCCTGGGATGTCAATCTGATATCAGCTGATATCTTTCTACAAAATAATTACGCTTACATTTCAAAACAGAACGTTTTAGGCTTATTGAATGCTGAAATTCAAATTGCGAATCCAAAGAAGAACATAAAAGGTGAGAACCAATCTAATGTTTTCGATTTTTATAACAAAGAAAGGGCTGATCTTCTGATGAATTATGATGCCATGGGACCATCCTTTTCTATAACCACAATTATAAAAGAAAAAAAATATGTATTTGGATTATTCAGCCGCATGAGAGCGCAAGGTGCGGTTCTGAAACTGGATAATTATTTCCGCTTTGGGAACGAGATGGTCCCGCAGCCTTCGGATTATAAAATGAATCCATTCTCATCTGCAACCATGAGCTGGAATGAGGTTGGATTGAATGCTGCGACTGAGATTTTTCCTTACTCTGATAAACATTGGATTTTGGGTATCAATCTAAAATATGAAATGGGTCTGGACGCCGCCAATATCATCAGTCATAAGGATATAGATCTATCAGCCAGTGAGCCGGCACCTACAGAAGATCCTGATTATAAGAATATCTATGCCTCTAATTACGATATTTCGTTGAATTATATTACCAATTATGACTTTGAGAACGATAGATATGAATACAAGCAGAACGGGTCAGGGCTGGGATTGGATATAGGAATCACGATGATGGATAAAGACAAACGGGAGGATGAATATAATTCTAAATTCTCCTTGAATATTTTGGACATCGGTTCTGTGAATTTCAGACAGGGGATCAATCATTCTTTCAAAAATGGAAAAACCGTATGGTTACAAAATAATCCGGTTTTCAAAGATGAGGATTTTACGACCCCAGAAGACTATCTTAGAAAAATAAGTCAAGAAGCCTATGGCGATGAAAATGCTTCTTTTGTGGGAAATGGATTCCGGATCGGTTTACCTACGAGTATCAATGCTAATTACAGCCAAAGGGTCAAAGAGAATCATTTCATCAATTTCAATTGGATCCAGAGGATTCCTTTTTTCAAGAATTCTGTCAGGCGCAACAATATGGTCAACGCCAATTATTCGGTTCAGAAAGAAGCGTTTGGTTATGGAGTTTCCACATCATTGTCAGAATATAAACATCTTTATTTCGGTGGTTATTTGCGTTTGGGACCTTTGATATTGGGAAGTGAAAATCTTTTTCCGGTGTTTTTCAAACATAAACATCTTCATGCCGCAGCATTTTATCTGGCAATTAAATTCTATCCGTTTTGGGATAATGAGCTTAAACGACACAGAAGGGAAAAGTGTGATTGTGAAAAATAGAGTATTAGAGCTTTGTAATTTTTCTAAATTGATTAGAAATTAATTCATCTGAATCAGAATAATTGATGAAATACTCGGTTTGCCAGAGTTTTGTTTTTTCAGCCTGCTTGTTATTTGGGAAATGCCAATCTGCATAAATTCTAAAACCCCTTTTACCAGTTTTTTGTTCGCTGGAAATTAAATTTTCTTTTTCTAGAATAACTTTCGGAAACAAGAAAAACCCAGAGTTTTCGCTTTCTTCAATAGAAATTATGTAAAAAGCGAAATCATCATTAACATCAAAGGGAACCGTTTTTCCGTATAAATCTCTTTTCCAAAAGGTCACAAATTGACCAACCTTCTTCGGTGTCAGTTTTGACTTTCTGAATTTATAATTGGTTTGATTAATTTTAAAATTAAAACCAGAATATTCCTCACATTCCAAATCTGGAGTGATTTCTGAAAGTTGAAGATTTAATTCTTTTAAAATTAAATCATTTAAATGTTGTAGTTCAATGTTCATTGATCTATTTAAGTAAATGAAAAATCGCCGTCTCCATCTGTAAAACTGAAATCGAAGTCTTGTCCTAATTTTTCTTTGAAACCTTTATGGATAAGATATTCTCTTTCCAATGGTCTTTTGTAGATAGCTTTGGGAAGATCATTAATTGAATGATTAAGATGATCATCATAAAGCGTCATCATTTTCACTTTATACTTCCTGATGATCTTTGGTAAGATCTCTGAAATAATTTTAGAATTTCCAAAATAATAAAGCATCTTCAAATGACCGTTTCTCACGGAACAAAACATTGCGGAAACAACATGTTGATTTTCATAAACTGTAACCCAAAACATTTCGTAATCTTTGGAATAAGATGAAAAAAGATAATTAGGCTCTTCTTTTTCCTGTGAAAGCCAAGGGAAATTCAACATCCATTGGAAATCTTCCGAGCTTCTCGCAATTGGATTTTTAGTTTGATCAGAAATGAATTTGCTTAGATGATCATCAATAGATCTTGAGATCTTATATATGTGATTTTTTCCTTTTCCTAGATAAGGAATAAAAATATTGATAAAATTATCAAAACGTTTCAGCCAGGTTTTGTTCTTTAGAAAAATATTATTTTTAGAAGGTAAAAGCTCTGCCAAATTGGATTTGTAATAATACCGAACAGCTTTTTTAGGACTTAGGTCTTCAAACATTCCGATCTTTCTGTATAATCTTTCTGCACTTGGTGTAAACTCGGTGATCATAAGATTTTTGTTATAAGATTCCTCCGCTGCATAAAGTAATTTTTGAGCAATTTGTTTACCCCGGAATTTTTCACTGACGAATAATGTAGACAACCATCCAAAATGAACTTTACGACCATTTCTATCAGTTACATCATCGGGCAACATTCCCAAATATCCGGCAAGACAATCGTTTTCATAGGCCAAAAAAAGTAAATTATCTTCAGATTTTGCTCGTGGATTATGGATATGAGAAATCTCTCTTAGTTCTGAAATTGGGGCAAATTCAAAGTTTCGAAATGCTTCGGTTTTTGTAAAACCCTTTAACTGGTTTTTATTTAATCCAACGATTTTTATCACCTATCATTAATTTTTAACAAATATAAGAAACACTTTATTCAAAGCATAATTTCAGCTTCGCTTAATCATATTCTTCTTAATGTTTTTAAGAAATTGATAATAGATAATTTCGTTTTTAAGAACCTCTTCAACCGAATAATTTCTAATTTCTATAGGAATTCTCTGGATGTTCTTTTCATTGGAATCCAGTTTCAGACCTGCAGCACCGAATGTAACTCTCAGGTCTGGATTTTGACTAAAAACCGAATCGAAAAATTGATTTTTGACCAAATGGTCTGTGAAAGGAAAAGCGAAAGAATCAATCATAAAATGATTTTCATTCATATGATCAAGAGATTTTTGCGTGTTCTCCAATTGTTCTATTAAGGAAAGCTGATTGTAAAGTGGATGGTCCCAACCATGGGAAGCAATTCCAAAGCCATCATTTTTTAGTTTTTGTAGTTGTTCTGCCGTAAGATATACAGGATTTGTTTTAAGATAGTTTTTAATATCAATTTCTAAATGATCTGCGATCTCATCCAATTGGTGTTTATCTTTAAAGTTGATACTTAGGACCGAAGAAATAATATCTTTTGATTTATTTCCTGTCCATTCGAACATTTTATCTTGGAAATTTTTATTCTCAATTATTCCCGAAACAATCAGGCTGGCTTTATTTCGCCACATCATTTCATTATTATCAATGAATTTTGGATTGATGTAATTGATCGCAAAAATTCCTTTTCTAAGAAGAATAGGAGAGATGATATCGTAAAACTCACGATAACCATCATCAAAAGTCAATAGGACGCTAGGTTTTGAAGTTTTCTTTTTATTAATAAAATCATCCCAGTCAATAAATTCAAAATGTTTTGAAAGAAAATCCAGGTCTTTTTCAAATTGTTTGGGAGAACGGTAAGGAAAAAGATGTTTAACGTGCTTTACATCATTGTCCGAGACCAGATGATAAACCAAAATAATACTCTCAAAAGGTAATAGCTTTGAAAATTGATCAAAGGAAAAATTCTTTGACAATGGATTAATAATTCGGAAAAACCTGGTCTTGAAGCTCATCAGAAAAAACTTTGCCAGAGATGATCATCTTTGGCAAAGCAGTATTGATTTAAAATTTAATTACTTTACGATCTTCATCTCGTTCAATAGCCATTTTGCATCGGCATATTTATCGATCACAAAAAGAATGTATTTTGTATCGACCATGATGTTTCTACATAATTTCGGGTCATAATTGATATCACTCATTGTTCCTTCCCATTGTCTGTCAAAGTTAAGACCAATAAGATTTCCATAAGCATCCAATGCAGGGCTTCCAGAGTTTCCTCCGGTTGTATGGTTGGTTGCTGTAAAATTTACAGGAACGTCACCTGTTTTATCTTTATAGATTCCGTAATCTTTTGTGTTATATAAATTGATTAATTTTTTAGGCAGGTCAAATTCATAATCTCCGGGAATATATTTTTCCAAAACGCCGGCAAGATGGGTTTGATAACCATAAGAAACGGCATCTCTTGGATCAGAGCCTTTCACTTTTCCATAAGTTACACGAAGCGTGGAATTGGCATCAGGAAAGAATTTTCTGTCTTTGTCCGTTTCCATTTGCTGAGCCATAAAGGTTTTTTGCAAAGCGTCTATATCAGCCTGTAAAGTCGTAACCTGCTTATCCGTTGTTTCAAGATAAGAAGTTTTGAATGCTCCAAACATTTGAATAAGTGGATCTTTTTTTAGATTTTCAACTAATGTTTTTTGATCTGCAAAAGCCTTATCTATATTTTTTGCAATATTTTTATCATCATTGGATCTTCCTGTTATCATAGAAATCTTAGAAAGATTTTCCATCATTCCAATATTTCTGTTCTCAGTTTTTAGTTGATCAAAGTCTTTTGGAATAAATCGAGTTGAAGTTTTATTAGCATATAAAGCAAGGATTTTTGCAGTCACTTTTGCATCCAACTCTGCGTCATGATCTTTATAAATTTCATTTAATCTTGCTTTTAAAGATTCCAAAGATTTTGCATCCATTTTATCATCTTCGTATGCTTTAATATAATTTGAATAAATACCTGCCAGTGTAAATGTCTCAGAATTCCTTACAATTTCAGAATAATAAGCTTTGTGAAGGTTATATGGTGCTTGTTCATTATACTTTGCATTTAACCCATCGATAGTTGTTTTTATAGCTGGATTTTTTGAAATCAAAGTTTGTTCATATAGTCTCTTTTTCTCAACAGCATTGGATTTTTTAAGACCTTCAACTTCACCAATCCACTTTTTCCAATAGTTTGCAACGCGTGCATATTTTGCAGCATATTTGATTTTAGTTGCAGGATCAACTCTCATTTTTTCATCAAGAGTTTTGAGAGCAACATCACGTACAGCAATCATCGCAGGATCTGTTTCATTCATGATCTTTTCAACTGCAATAGCTGGCAGATATTCTGTTGTTCTACCAGGGAATCCAAAAACAAAAGTGAAATCATCTTCCTTTTTATCTTTTATAGATATCGGAAGAAAGTGTTTGGGAGTATAAGGAATGTTGTCTTTTGAATATTCTGCAGGTTTATTGTTTTTATCTGCATATATTCTGAACATAGAGAAATCTCCTGTATGTCTTGGCCAAACCCAATTGTCTGTATCAGAACCATATTTTCCGATAGCAGAAGGCGGAGCACCAACCAAACGAATATCTTTGTAGGTTTCTATAACATACGCATAGTATTTGTTGCCATAATACATAGATCTTACAGAAATAGATTGATAAGATTCTGTTTTCTGTGATTTTTTATAGGCATCAATATTGTCATTGATTTTTTTAGACAGATCACTTCCTGCAAGGCCTTCTGTTCCTGCAAGAATCTGACTTGTAACTTCTTTGATGTCAGTTATGAAATCAACAGTTACGCCGGGGTTTGGCAATTCTCCATTGATGTCTTTCGCCCAAAAACCATTAGTTAAAAGATCGTTTTCTACAGTAGAATGGGATTGAATATTGTCATAGCCACAGTGGTGGTTGGTTAATAAAAGTCCATTTGGAGAAATGATCTCTGCAGTGCAGCCACCATCAAATTGTACAACAGCGTCTTTGATACTCGCTTTTTCAGGATTGAAGATATCTTTTGCAGAGATTTTCATTCCCAGTTCCTTCATTTCTTTTTCATTGACTTCTGTCGGAATCCACATTCCGCCGTATTGCTGACCAAACGCCATTACAGCCGGAAAGAACAAGGCTGATAAAAGGATTTTTCTTTTCATTAACTTTAATTTAAACTTCACGAATTTAAAGAAAATTTTTTGAACGGAATTATCCGTGGTATATCATAAAAAAATAGAATTTAAATTTAGATTCTATTTACTTTCAAGGATTTCAAAATATCCCTATGTTTCTGAAATTTTCTTGATATCAAAATCAATAATTGCTTACTTATTTTCAGAAGACGTATTTTTTACATATAATCTATCCTCAACATATTCGATCTTTGTTTTGCCATGGGGTTTTGGCATTCCGTCTTCATCCAATCCTACAAAAACAAGTTTATCAATTGTGATGATGATCTGATGTGTCATTTTGTTCCTGACTTCACAGCGTAACGTCAATGATGATTTTCCGAATTCAACTGCTTCTATTCCAATTTCGATGATGTCACCTTGTTTTGCAGAACTTACAAAATTGATTTCGGAGATATACTTGGTTACCGTTCTTGTATTTTCTAACTGAATAATGGCATAAAGTGCCGCTTCTTCATCGATCCACTCCAGAAGTCTTCCTCCAAAAAGCGAATGATTAGGATTAAGGTCTTCCGGTTTTATCCATTTTCGCGTATGATAATTCATCATAATTCTATCGCATTTTAATTTGGTGCAAAGGTAAAGTTTTCAGAGATATTTAGCAGTTTTAGAATATAGAAAATACAGATGACCTAATTAATTTTTTAAAATATTGATCTAAAAATCTTTTGGTTGAATTTTTGATTCCCTAGAATCTTAGTATTTTTGTAAAAAATTTAGATTAAATGTCAAAAGTTAAAATCGGAACCGTTCAGATGTCTTGTGTTGCCGACAAACAAGCAAATTTGAACAAAGCCATTGAAAAAATAAAAGAAGCCGCCGCAAAAGGTGCTCAAATCATTTGTTTACAGGAGCTCTTTACATCATTATATTTTTGTGATGTAGAAGATTATGACAATTTCGAGTTGGCTGAACCTATTCCGGGTCCTTCAACAGATGCACTTTCTCCAGTTGCGAAGGAATTGGGAGTTGTAATCATTGCTTCGTTGTTCGAGAAAAGAGCACAGGGACTTTATCATAATACAACGGCTGTTATCGATGCAGATGGGACCTATCTTGGGAAATACCGAAAAATGCATATTCCGGATGACCCGGCATTTTATGAGAAATTTTATTTCACGCCAGGAGATCTGGGCTATAAAGTTTTCCCCACCAAATTTGGGAAAGTTGGAGTGTTGATTTGTTGGGACCAATGGTATCCGGAAGCTTCAAGAATTACAGCATTGATGGGAGCAGACGTCATGTTCTATCCAACAGCAATTGGCTGGGCAACAGACCAAGATGAAGAAACCAATCAAGATCAATATAATGCTTGGCAGACGATTCAGCGTTCGCACGCAGTTGCGAATGGTGTTCCTGTAGTTTCTGTAAACAGAGTGGGTTTTGAACAGGACGGTGCTATGAAATTCTGGGGAGGAAGTTTTGTAACGAATGCTCAAGGAAAATTGTTATATCTGGCTTCTCACGATAAAGAGGAAGTTGTTGTAACAGAAGTTGATCTTGCTCAAACAGATTATATGAGAAAGCACTGGCCATTCTTGAGAGATAGAAGAATCGACACTTATTCGCCGATCACAAAACGTTTTATTGACGAAAACTAATTGTCAGAGGATAGATGTCCGATGTCGGAAGATTTTAAATTCGGAAACAATATAATTTAATAATAAAAATAGATATTCTGACTTCAAAATATTATGGCTTTTAAATTTGAAAAATTACGGGTTTGGCAAAAAGCTTTGGAATTATCAACATTAGTTCATAATATCACAAGAGAATTTCCAAAGGAAGAACTGTTTATTCTTACTTCTCAAATTAAAAGAGCAGCAGATTCTATTAATTTGAATATTGCAGAAGGTTCTACAGGGCAATCAAATAAAGAATTCATCAAGTTTTTAAGATATTCTTTACGTTCTAACATAGAGGTAGTAAGTTGTATTTTCATAGCAAGAGAAAGAAAAATTATTTCAAAAGAAAATTTTAATAAAATATATGAGATGAGCGAAGAGATTTTGGCTATGATTACTGCTCTCATCAAAAAATTAGATAATGAACAATAATAATAACTCCGAATTACAATCTTCTGACATCGGACATCAGACCTTGGACTTGGAAAACTATGTTTTCCCAGCAGAATGGGAAGAACACGAAGCAACCTGGCTGTCTTGGCCTCACAAGGAGGAATCCTGGCCGGAAAGAATCGATTTGATCTATCCTGCTTATGCCAAATTTATTGCTGAATTGACAAAAGGTGAATTTGTTTGTATCAATGTGAAAGACCAGGAAATGCAGGCTTTTGCAATGGAACACATTTCCAAAGCTGGCGCAGATATATCAAAAGTTGAGTTTTATTTCAATGAAACTAATGACGCTTGGTGCAGAGACCACGGTCCGGCATTTTTAGTGAATAAAAATGGAGAAGAACCAAAGAAAATCATTGTTGATTGGGGATTCAATGCGTGGGGAGGAAAATACCCGCCATTCGAATTGGATGATGTGATCCCGACTAAGATTGCTGAAGAAAAAAATCTTCCGGTTCTTTATCCTGGAATTATTATGGAAGGCGGTTCCGTTGAATTCAACGGTGCTGGAACAGTTTTAACTTCCAGATCTTGTCTTCTTAATAAAAACAGAAATCCGCATCTTTCTCAGGAAGAAGTGGAAGAATTCCTGAAAAAATATTACGGACAAAAACAGGTTCTTTGGGTAGATGACGGAATTGTAGGCGATGATACAGACGGTCATGTGGATGATACAATCCGTTTCGTGAATGAAAATACAGTTCTGACAGTTATCGAAGATGATCCTGAAGATGACAATTATGAGATCCTTCAAACCAACCTTCGTCAGTTAAAAGAAATGACTTTGTTAAATGGCGAAAAACTCAATATCATCAAGCTTCCGATGCCAGAAGCAGTTTATTGCGACGGACAAAGATTACCGGCTTCTTATGCTAATTTTTACATCGCAAACAAGTCGGTGATTGTTCCGACTTACAGATGTGACAAAGATGCGCTGGCTTTGGAAATTATCCAGGAATGTTTTCCGGATAGGGAAGTTGTTGGAATAGATTCTACCGACATTATCTGGGGATTGGGAAGTTTTCATTGTTTAAGTCAGCAAGAGCCTTTGGTATAGATTTAGCCTGCAGAACTGCAGGTTTTTTATTTTGATTATTATGAGTGACAATATAACTACTGAATCAGTCAAAAAATTCCTTCCTTTGATCTTGGGAACGGCGATTTTTATGCAGATGCTGGATTCTACGATTTTGAATACCTCTTTGCCATCCATAGCCAGAGATTTACAGGAATCGCCTTTGGATATGCAGAATGCCATCATCAGTTATGTATTGACTTTGGCTTTGTTTATGCCTGTTAGCGGATTTTTGGCAGACAAATTCGGAACCAAAAAAATATTCATTCTTTCGCTGGTCTTGTTTTCGTTAGGTTCATTGTTCTGCTCATTATCTCAAAACCTGACCGAATTGGTGATTTCCAGAGTTATTCAGGGTGTTGGCGGAAGTTTGATGACGCCGGTTGGGAAGCTGGCATTGATCCGGGCCTTCAATAAAAATGAACTTCTGAAAGCTATGAATTTCGCTATCGTTCCTGCACTGATTGGTCCGGTAATGGGTCCTGTAGTTGGTGGATATATGGTCGATTATCTGAGCTGGCATTGGATTTTTTTGATTAATATCCCAATAGGAATTCTAGGAATTGGTCTCAGTTTAAAATATATGCCGAATTACAGGTCGCCTGTCATCGACTTTGATTTGAAGGGATTTTTGATTTTCGCATTGGCATCATTATTACTGTCGAGCGCATTGGAAATATTAGGAAATGCACAAAATCTCACACCTGTTCTGATGATATTTTCTTTAGGATTTCTGATGCTTTACTTCTACTACAAACATGCTAAAACAGATAATAATCCAATTTTTCCACTGAATCTTTTTAAAGTTCGGACTTTCCGAGTTGGGATTTTAGGAAATCTGGCAACAAGACTTGGAATCAGTTCCATTCCGCTTTTGGTTCCGCTAATGATCCAGATCGCTTATGGACAATCGGCGCTGACTTCGGGCTGGATTATTGCACCAATGGCGCTTACGGCGATGTTTGGAAAATCTTTTGTGATTGGGATTTTGGATAGGTTTGGTTATCGCAAAACTTTGATGGTCAATACATTTATCATCGGGATTTTAATTTGTTGCTTAGCAATCCCAAGTGTTCAAAGTTCGATTTACTGGTTTGTGCCAATTTTGTTGATTCTTGGATTTTTTAATTCGATTCAATTTACATCGATGAATACGATTTCCATCGCCGATTTGCGACCTTATCAAAATAGCAGTGGGAATTCTTTGGTATCAGTAAATCAGCAGTTTGCAATTGGATTCGGGATTGCGTTTGGTCTGATTGTTTTGAAATTGTTTGAAGGCGATACGACTTTTGTTAAAAATCAAGTGCACACAGCTTTCCGATACACTTTTTTGGTTGTAGGTTTTCTAACGATACTTTCCGGTTTGGTTTTCCGAAGGCTGAATTTTCGTGACGGTGAGAATATGAAATCGGTTTAAACACAGATTATTTTCGAATCATTTATCTTTGTGACTTTTAGAATTTATATTTTAAATTCGAAAGAAAGGATATTGATAATTTACTAATGGATTTTTCAAAATTAATTTCTTCTGATATTCAACATTATATCAATCAAAATCTCAATTGTGATTTAACTAAAATATTATTGAGAAAATCGCCATTTCCGGATGTTTCGATTCAGGAAATTGTTCAGCAGATCAAAGGCAAAAAAACAGCAGAAAAGAAATTTCCATTTTTAATAAAAGAAGGAATTATCTTCCCTCCAAATCTCAATCTTGAACAAGCTTCATCACAATCAACCGCAGAATATAAAGCTCAAGATCTAAAAGGCAAATCCTTTATTGATCTGACCTGTGGATTCGGTATTGATGCTTATTTTTTATCTAAGAATTTTGATGAAGTTACGCTGATCGAACAAAATCCCGAATTGATTTCTATTGTTGAACACAACTGGAAAACCTTAAACAGAAAAGCTAATTTCATCAATGAAAATCTTGAAGTATTTTTAGAAAGTCTGACTGACAATGCTACTTTTGATGTCATTTATCTTGACCCGGCAAGAAGAGACCAGCAAAACAAAAAGAAATTTCTACTCGAAGACCTTTCTCCTGATCTATTAGAAATTGAAGAGAAATTAAGGTCAATTTCAGATAAAATCATCGTAAAATTATCGCCGTTGATTGATATTTCATATTTGATTTCAGAATTGAAAAATATTACTGAAATCCAAATTATTGCTGTTAGGAATGAAGTGAAAGAATTAGTTTTAATTATTGAGAATCAAAAGAAGCGGGATGTTGAGATTCGTTGTATTAATTTAGAATCTGATGAACCCGAATTTTTATTCAATTTCAAGGATGAAAAATCTGCAAAGTCAGAATTCTCAGAAAGTTTGAAATTTCTTTATATTCCGAATAATTCGATTTTGAAGGCGGGAGCATTTAATATGATTTCAGAAAAATTCGGATTGAAAAAACTACATCCAAATACACATTTTTATACTTCAGAACATAAAATCGAAAATTTTCCAGGAAGAATTTTAGAAATAGAAAAAATCGACGCCAAAGATTTGAAAAAAGGAGAGAAGTATAATTTGATTTCCAAAAATTATCCTTTGAAACCGGAAGAGATCAAGAAAAAACACAAACTGAATGACGGCGGGAATCATTACCTGATTTTCACACAATCTGTTGCTGGAAAAGAAATCCTGAGAAGTCTGTAATTTAATTTATTGATTAACAAAGCTTTAATTAGATGTTAATTATTTAGCCATATTTTTAAAAATAATTGAATTGCAGTTCATCATCCCGTAAAAATTCACTACATTTGCACGCGTAAAAAATGGATATGCAAAACATTAGAAATATAGCGATTATCGCACACGTTGACCACGGAAAAACGACTTTGGTTGATAAGATCATTCACGCAACGAACATCTTCAGAGAGAATCAGGAGAGTGGTGAGTTGATCATGGATAACAACGATCTGGAAAGAGAAAGAGGAATTACGATTCTTTCTAAAAACATCTCTGTAAATTACAAAGACGTTAAGATCAATGTAATAGATACGCCTGGTCACGCCGATTTTGGTGGAGAGGTAGAAAGAGTTCTGAAAATGGCAGATGGTGTGATCCTGTTGGTAGATGCGTTCGAAGGACCAATGCCGCAAACGAGATTCGTACTTCAAAAAGCTTTGGAACTTGGATTGAGACCTCTTGTAGTTATCAATAAAGTGGACAAGCCAAACTGTCGTCCGGACGAAGTTCACGACCAAGTTTTTGACTTGTTCTTCAACTTGGATGCGACTGAAGAGCAATTGGATTTCCCAACATTCTACGGTTCATCTAAACAAGGTTGGTTCAACACCTCATTAGAACAAACTGACAATATTTTCCCATTATTAGACGGGATCTTACAATACGTTCCTGAACCTAAAGTTGAGGAAGGAACTTTACAGATGCAGATCGTTTCTCTTGATTTCTCTTCTTTCTTGGGAAGAATTGCAATCGGGAAAGTAATCAGAGGTGAGATCAAAGAATCACAATGGATCGGTCTTGCTCAGGCTGACGGAAAAGTATTGAAGGGAAAAGTCAAAGAGCTTTATGTTTTTGAAGGTCTTGGAAAGAAAAAAGTAACTGAAGTAAAGGCTGGAGATATCTGTGCTGTTGTAGGTTTCGATGCTTTCCAGATCGGAGATTCTTTCGTAGATTTGGAAAATCCAGAACCATTGCCAAGAACTGCAATTGATGAGCCAACGTTGAATATGACGTTCTCTATCAACAATTCACCTTTCTTCGGTAAAGATGGTAAATATGTGACTTCAAATCACCTTAAAGAAAGATTAACCAAAGAATTAGAGAAAAACTTGGCATTGAGAGTTCAACAGACTGACGATGCAAACACTTTCCTTGTTTTTGGTAGAGGTATTCTTCACTTGTCAGTTTTGATTGAAACGATGAGAAGAGAAGGTTACGAAATGACAATTGGTCAGCCACAAGTTATCTTGAGAGAAGACGAAAATGGTCAAAAATTGGAGCCGTATGAATCTTTGGTAGTTGATGTTCCGGAAGAGTTTGCTTCTAGGGTTATCGATTTGGCAACTCAGAGAAAAGGTGACCTTCATATTATGGAGACCAAAGGGGAAATGCAGCATATGGAATTCGAGATTCCTTCCAGAGGTCTAATTGGATTGCGTTCTCAGATGTTGACTGCAACTGCTGGTGAGGCTATTATGGCACACCGTTTCACAGAATATAAGCCTTTCAAAGGTGCAATTCCTGGAAGAAACAATGGTGTATTGATCAGTAAAACTCAAGGACCTGCAACGGAATATTCTATCGCTAAATTACAAGACAGAGGTAAATTCTTTGTTGATCCGGGTGAGGAGATATATGCCGGTATGATCATCGGTGAGCAAAACAAGCCAGGAGATCTGGTTGTAAACATCGTGGAAGCTAAACAATTGAACAATATGAGAGCTTCCGGAAAAGATAAAGATACTGGTGTTGCACCAAAGATCTTGTTCTCTCTGGAAGAATGTATGGAATATATCCAAGGTGATGAAGCGATCGAGGTAACTCCAAACTTCATCAGAATGAGAAAAAAGCTTCTTTCCGAAGAAGATAGAAAAAGAGTTGAAAGACAAGCAAAATCTTAAACTTATAAATTTAAAAGCCTTCATATTCTGAAGGCTTTTTTGAATTTAAAACAAAAACCAAGATGAAACAATTTACCATAAAAATCACCTGCAAAGACGAAAAAGGTCTGGTTTACAGAATCTCTGAAATCCTTTTGGAAAATGGACTCAATATTATCAAGAATGATGAGTTCGTGGATAATGAGAAATCCCTGTTCTTTATGAGAACCGAAGTTGCCGGAATCGCTGAACCTGAAAAAGTAATTGAACAGCTCAAGAAACAAATAGGCGATTGTTCCATTGAATTGAGTCAAAATGAATCTAAAAATGTGGTGGTTTTGGTAACCAAGGAACATCATTGTTTAGCGGATTTGTTGATAAGAAATCAATTCAAAGACCTTAATTTCAACATTCTTGCGGTTATTGGGAATTATGAAAACTTGAGAGAATTGACGGAAAAATTCAATATTCCTTTTGTTTATATTCCTGCAGAAAATCTCACGAGAGAAGAACACGAAGAAAAAATCAAAACTATTCTTAAAGATTACGACTACGATTATCTTGTTTTGGCAAAGTTTATGAGAATCCTTTCTCCTGATTTTGTGAAGGATTTCGAAGGTAAAATTATCAATATTCATCATTCATTTTTACCTGCTTTTATTGGTGCAAATCCTTATAAACAGGCTTTTGAAAGAGGTGTTAAAATCATCGGAGCAACGGCCCATTTTGTAACGAATGATTTGGATGAAGGCCCGATCATCTATCAGGATATTATCAAAGTGAGTCATTCCAAAACAGCGAAAGACTTGGCTAAAATGGGAAAAGATGTAGAACGGATTGTTCTGGCAAATGCACTCAAACTAGTTTTTGAGGACAAGGTTTTCATTGACGGAAATAAGACCATTATTTTTGAATAGAAAAGTTAACAAATTATAAAAGCGTCCAATTATTCGGATGCTTTTTTGTATTTCTGATATTATCGTTTAGTTTTGCAAACTATGCGTTTCAGATCATCATTTTTCCAAATATTATTGCTGGCTGTTTTTGTAGTTTCTTGTGCTACAAAAACTAAAAAAATAACTTCCAAATCTGGAATTAAAAAACCTGTTGTAAAGACAGAAGTCAAGCTTCCGCCAAAACCAGTTGTCAAATTAGATAATTTCGATTTACCTGAAATCAAAAGGGAATTCAGAGCGGTTTGGATTGCTTCGGTTGCCAACATCAATTGGCCTTCGAGAAATAATCTTTCTGTTGACCAGCAAAAACAGGAAGCAATACAATTACTGAATCTTCTAGTTGACCTTAACTTTAATGCCGTTATATTACAAATCCGTCCTTCTGCAGATGCTTTGTATAAAAGTCCGCATGAGCCTTGGTCTTATTTTTTAACCGGACAAATTGGTCAAGCTCCTTATCCGGAATATGATCCGTTGGAATTTTGGATTGAAGAATCCCACAAACGCGGTCTGGAATTTCATGCCTGGCTCAATCCGTTTCGTGCACATCATTCCAACGGAGGACAGATCACATCAGAATCAATGGTTAAAAAATCGCCAGACAACATCGTTAAGCTGAAAAACGGAATGTATTGGTTTGACCCAGCTGACGACAGAACGCAGGAACAAGCTTTAAAAGTCGTAAAAGATATTGTTTCCAGATATAATGTGGACGGAATTCATTTTGACGATTATTTCTATCCTTATGCAGAATATAATGGCGGAAAGGATTTTCCGGATTACAAATCTTGGACGCTTTATCAGCAATCTGGCGGAACGCTTTCCAGAGCGGATTGGAGACGTGGAAATGTTAACAAATTCTTGAAGCGGATCTATGACGAGATCAAAGCTCAGAAAAATGATGTCAAATTTGGAATTAGTCCTTTTGGGATTTGGAAACCTGGTTTTCCTACGGGAATCAAAGGCTCTTCTCAATATGATGAATTGTATGCGGATGCAAAACTTTGGCTGAACCAAGGTTGGATTGATTATTTCACGCCTCAGTTGTATTGGCCTGTAGATTCGCAGGGGCAAAGTTTTCCGCTTCTTTTGCAGTGGTGGAGTGATGAGAACACAAAAGGCCGCCATCTTTGGCCCGGATTAAATACTGTTGCTGTAAAATCTTCAAATCCCGTTTCTGAAATCGCCCGGGAAATAGATGTCACAAGACAAATCCTGAAAAAAAATACGGGAGAAGTGCATTGGAGTATTGCCGGAATCACAAAAAATTACGCAATGCAACAGGAATTAAAAACCAATTCCTACAAAGAAAAAGTTTTGATTCCCGAAACAACTTGGCTAACTTCTAAAGAATTACCAGAGTTGAATGTAACTTGGAAAAAACAATCTAATAATGTTTCAATCAATTGGAACAAACAAACCGAAGCCTTGTCTTATGTTATTTACCTAAAATATGGTAACAATTGGCAAACAGAAATCCTTTCTCCGGAAATAATTAATAAAAATGTAGTTTCAGAATTTAAAGGGAAAAAACTTTCGACAGTTGTTGTAAGGTCTGTTAACAAACTAGGGAAGTTGAATGCTTATAAAGTTACTATGATTAATTAGATTATATTTAAAAACCTTTGGTCTTGAGGGTCTTCTATCTAATCCCCAAAATCTGAAACAATTCTTCTTTCTTGTTCAAGGCAATTGAGATACTTTTTCCGTTCGTCAATTCAACCATATTTCCGTTCAGGCTTCGGATAGCTTCCAGACTGATGATAAATGAACGTTGAACTCGGAAAAACTTCGGCAAATTCAGAACTTCATCCATCGATTTCAAAGTGGCTAGAGTGGTGTAAGTTTCATTATTAATTACTATTTTCAAATAATCGCCTTGTGCCTCTACATAAAGGATTTCGTCTAAAAGAATCTTCGTCAATTTTCCGTCGGACTTGATGAAAATTCGGTCAGAATTGACTTGATGAACTGTTGATCCTTGTTTCAGTTCGATATAATCTTTGGCTTTGTTGACAGCTTTCAGGAAACGATCAAAACGAACAGGTTTTACGAGATAATCTGTTGCGCCGGTTTCAAATCCATCCAAGGCAAAATCTCGGTGAGCCGTAATGAAAATAATGACTGGCGGATTTTCCAAAGCTCGAACCAATTCCAAGCCATTGATTTTCGGCATCTGAATATCACTGAAAATCAAATCAATCTTGTTGGCTTGCAGAAAAGTCATCGCTTCCAAAGGGTCGCCAAAAGAAGAGACCAATTCTAGAAAAGGAATTTCGCTGACAAAATTTTCAATGATTTCTCTTCCGATTGGTTCGTCGTCCAAAACCAGACATTTTAGTTTTTCCATTGTTACAAAAGTGAATATTTTTTAACCACATAGGCACATAGTTTTTCTTTGAATTTAAGATAAAATAGTCAATGTTCTATTTCAACTTTTTTATGAAGTATTCTATTTTTCTATGCGCCTATGTGGTTTTATTTAAATCTTAAATTAGTTTAATTTCCTAAATCAGCGAGAAAATAATTACAAATTAATTTTTAGTTCGATTCTAAAACTGTTTTCAAGGTTTTTGATTTCCAATTGATGTTGATCAGGATATAACAATTGTAATCTCTTTTTAATATTTTCGATTCCGATTCCTCCGAATTTATTTTTCTCACTCAGCTTTTCTTTGTCATTTTCAACAATGAACAAGAATTGATTTTCATTAATAATAACTTCTTGTTTGATGAAAGGATTTTGGCTTTTTAAACCGTATTTAAAAGCATTTTCAATAAACGTAAATGTCAAAAGTGGAGCAATATAAAGACCCGAAATTTGTTCGTATCCGGAGATTTCCAGTTGAATATCTTTGTCTTTCGGATAACGCATCTTTTCCAACTCAAAATAATTTTTGATAAAGTCGATTTCCTTTTCCAAAGGCACTTTCTCGGAATTGGATTCGTAGAGCGTGTAACTCATTATATCAGAAAGATTCAGGATAACTTCTGGCGCAGAATCATCTTTTTTGACACTTAAACCATAAAGATTATTCAAAGTATTGAAGAGAAAATGTGGGTTGAGCTGAGACTTCAGAAAGTCTTTTTCGATGTTGATATTCTGGATTTCGACTTCCAGTTTTTGTTGTTGCAATTCTGTAGTTCTGTTGTGTATTTTGATGATTTCAAACAAGATCTTAACGAAGAAAAAAGGAAGCATTGTAAAAATAACAAGAACCGCATTTCCAATAACGGCCTTGAAAGGAATTGCTTCCATCAAGCTTATGGAGCCATTTTTTTTAATAATGTCTTTATAAACAGGAACGTTGATTTCGTAACCCAAATGGTAATAGATCACATACATGAAATGGTTGATGATCATCCAGACATAGATCAAAACCGGAATACTCAGGATCAATAATATAATGGATGTTTTTCTCTTTAATAGGAATATTTTCGGAACTAATAAATAAAAGAAAATATAGAAAACGACCATGTTATTGACTGCATTTCTTACTGTCAGAATTACGCTGTCAAATACAGTGAGCCTGAGTTCGAAATAATAATTAAGAAATAACAAGACTGAAAACACAAACCACATCAAAAAATGGAAAATTATTTTCGGGCTTTTGTTATAGAATTTTTCGAATTCCAACAGGATGTTTTGATTGGATTGAGGTTCGGTTATTGTTGTTTCTGTCTGCATTCTGCTTGTGTAAAAAGGCATTTCAAAAATAAGCTTTTGCATTAGAATTAAACTAAAGTATTCTAATAATAGCGTTCATTACATTGATCACATTGTGACCAACAATCGAGTAGATAAGATTACCAGAGAATTTTCTGAGAATTCCCAAACTGAAAGACGAAATCAAAGTCAGATAAATGATTGTAATAATGTCAAATCTGAATTGATGATCCGATGTCAAAACAACGCCATGAGCAACTCCGAAAAGCAGTGTCACAATCACAAAAGACCAACCAAATGTGATTCCTTTATAATTCCAATTCGGTAAAAAGACCTTGTCAAAAATCCAAAGATAGATTCCTCGGAAAAGGATTTCTTCCGTCAAACCTGGCATTGTTGCCTGAAAAGCAAATGTTTCCCAATCAAATTCTCCACCTTTTGGAAACAGAATGAATTTGAAAATAAAATCAAATGTCAAAAATCCAAGAAAAACCAAAATGCCGAATTTGATCTGTTTTTTTGAGTTTGCAGAAGTGGTGAAACCAATCTCTTTTCTGTCTTTTTTATTAGCAAAATAGATAACTGATAATGAAATTGCCAAACTTAAGAATTTTCCCAACCAAGAAAATCGGAGCCCAAAATCCGGCAAATATTGTTTGGTCAAAATCTGAATGTAATTGTCAGTTAAATAGATAACTAAGAACAACAGAAGGAATTTCAAATTTCCTTTTTTGGATTTGAAGAAAGAGATAATGAAAATCGGTAACATTATCAGAAGCCAGATAAGAGGAGTAAGTAAGGACATTTTTTATTTGTTTTAATTTCTGATCCAAATGTATTTCTGAATGAAGACTAAATCAATTATACCCGATGAAAATGTCGGTTTGCCGGATGGAAATCGTAAAAAATCGGGTAAAAGAACTTGAAGAATAAAGAATAAACTTTAATTTTATTCAAAATTTGAAATAAACGATGTCAATCAACAGAAGAGACTGGCTGAAGACCGCTTTTTTGGGAAGCGCAGCTCTCACAATTTCTCCATTGGAGTTTTTCGCAAAAGAAACCCCGAATTTCAACTTATTAAAAAAAGACAGCGAAACAATCCGATTATGTTTCAATGAAAATCCGTTTGGCACTTCACCGAAAGCTTTGGAAGCAATGCAAGAAAGTCTTTCTTCAGCATCGATGTATGATTTCAAATTTGCTGATGTTCTTTGTGAGAAATTGGCTGAAAGCAATCAGGTCAAAAAAGAAAATCTACTGGTTTCTGCAGGTTCTTCTTTTCTGTTGGAATTGGTTACCAAATATGTTTCTATTAACAAGGGACATTTCATTATTCCTGACCCATCTTTCACGATTTTTGAACCGATTGCCGAATTTCTCGGAATGTCAAAATCTGTGATTTCTCTGAACAACAAAAAGAAGATCGACCTCGAGAAGATGAAAAGTGCTGTCAAAAAAGACACGAAACTCATCTACATCTGCAATCCTAATAATCCAACCGGAGATTTGCTTTCAAGACAGGAAGTTGAAAATTTTATCAGATCGATTCCAGATGATATCATCATTTTGGTTGATGAGGCTTACATCGAGTTTACGACGCAGAAATCTCTCAGCGATTTGGTTGACGTTTACAAAAATCTGATTATAACAAGAACATTTTCAAAACTTTATGGATTTGCCGGTGCAAGATTGGGTTATGTCATTGGAAATGAAAGATTAATTGCTGAACTGAAAAAGCTCCAAAGCTGGAGCGGTGCAGAGATCAGTGTTGTGACAATGGCTGGTGCAATTGCAGCAATGGAAGACAAGGAATTCATTACTAAAGTTCTGGTTAATAATCAAAAAGTGAAAGATTTTGTGATGTCAGGATTTAATAAACGAGGAATAAAAACGATTCCATCATCAGCTAATTTTGTTTATTTCTCCTTGGAAAATTACAATGGCGATTATTTCAAAAAATTGAAAGACGCCAAAATACTAGGTGGGAAAACCTATGAACAAAAAGGAAAATGGACAAGGATCAGCTTGGGAACTGTGGACCAGATGAACAAGTATTTTGAAGTGGTCTTATGATGAATAATTTTAAAAGCTAAACTATAGAAGATTCAAACAAGTTTGAATAATAAATTATTTTAAAATTTCTTAAACACTATTTGATTATTATTAAAAGTTTCTAAAAAAATATAAAATTTCAAAATTTATTGCCTTTATGGAATCGTAGTTGCGATAATCATCATAACTTAAAATAAAAAGGTTATGAAAACGGAATCGAAAATTAAAAGTTTATTGTTTGGATTATCATTACTAACAGTTGGTTATGTAAATGCCCAAACAACCAATGAAACACAAACGGCAACTACAACTCAAAGTTCAACTGCCAACCCTCAAATAGATGCACTGAAACAAAAAATTGCTGCCAATCCACAAGACACACAATCTTTGGTAGCATTGGCAACGGCTTATCAGGACGCTCAGGATTATACATCTGCCATTGCAACTTGGAATCAGATCACAACGATCATTCCAGATTGGGCACCGGCATATTATAGCATTGGTTATGCCAATCAGGCGGCAAAAAACAACGAAGGAGCAAAAGCTGCTTATGATAAATACATTGCAAAAGTAAAACCGGAAGAGGTAGAAGCTAATAAGCAGAACCTGGCTTACGCTTATTTTTTCATTGCTTTTCAGGAGAAGGATACTGATAAAGAAAAAGCTAAGCAGTATATAGCAAAATCTTTGCAATATGACAGTACCAATCAAGATGCGCTTAATCTAAGTAAAAGCTTGATGAACTAAAATCAAATCTCAATCATAAAAAAGACGCTTAATTTAAGCGTCTTTTTCTTTTAATCTTTATAATCAAAACTACAATTTGTCATTAAGGTCATCATCCTTCGGAATATTTTGATTCTTGTCCTGATTTTTCTTTTTATAAAAATAATAACCAATTCCAGCAATCAGGAATACCGGCCAAAAGGGTAGAAGGAACAACAGAATACTTCCAATCACATGCCATCCGGATGAAATTGCATCTGCGGATTTTTCACCAAAAGTCTTATCTTTTTCATTTTCCTGAGGTTTCAGGTGGTTGTCATAAAGCGTGATTTCCAGATTGCCCAATTTATTAGGACTATAGGTATCACCTTTCTCTTCCAGATTTTTATTTCGGATGATTCCCAAATTTTGAAGGTCTTCTACAAGATAATCAAACTTTTCAACTGGAACTTTCGCTGTAACATAGAGTGTCTGAAATTCATCATTACTCACCAGATTTTCGGTTTTGACAGTTCCGTCATATTTTCGGATGATTTCTCTGAGAGATTGTTTGGATTCGGAAATGTTGTCGACATTGATTTCCACAGAACCATTTTTTACCATTGGAGAAGCTTCTGGAACCACATTTTCCTTTTTTGCAGGTTTGTCTTTGTAGATGACTTTGGTAAGAACTTTAGTCGTTTTCGGGATTTCTTTTTTGATTTGATTTTTTATCGAATCAATATTAGAAGTGAGCTTTTTATCTTCGACATTTTTTTTGAATTTCTCGATATTTTCAGAAATAGAATCGATTTTATTTTTGCTGTTTTCAAAAGCTTTCTCGATATCTTCTTTATTTTTGATAAGATTTTTAGCTCTTAGATTCACCGAATCTAAAACAGCGTTGGCATTAGAATCCAGATTTTTGACAGTTTCAGAAGTTTTATCCATCAAAGAATCTGCACTGGCGATTGTATGATTAGCTTCCTGTAGATCTGCTTTTTTACACATCGTGAGTGTGCTTAAAATAACGGTGGTCAATATTAATTTTTTCATTGGGATAATTTTATGATGTAAAGCTATCCCGAAACGAAAAGAATGATTTGTAAAAGAATTCGATAATTCTTGTAATATTTTAAATTGATGAAAATCAAGTATTTAAATTTATTTTACAAATGATTTACAAAATTTTTTTTAAAAAAAGCATCCAAAACTGGATGCTTTAATTTAAGTAAAACTTATTTTATAATTTATAAGAGGTTATAATTAATAAAGGTTCAATTATACTTCCTCTAAATCTCTAAACTCGAAATCTGTTATCTCTATAAAACTTCCATCAATTTTATTGTCTTCTAACTTATAATCGGAATAGATTAAAGTATTTACACAATATCTTTTTATTTCAATTTTTCTTTCTTCCCCAAACCATACCCCATCTTCTTTATCATAAAATGCAGCTGATAAATCAGTGTAATAACATTCTACTTCAAAATAAATGTTAGTTTCAATTTCGTACGAAAATAATTTGTCATTTATCTCATTGATTACCCCAATTACAATTTCAATTTCATCGACCCTTAAGAAATCCACTTCTACATCTTCATACCAAGCGTCATTTTCCATTTCTGAAAATGCTAAACTAGACAAGTCTTCTGCAAGTTCTTTTTCAATTGAGTATTTTACATTGTCTAGTGACTTTTGATATATGGCTGTAATGAATTCAAATTGAATATCACTATTTTCCTTAAATAATAATTCTAAAAGAGTGGAGAGATTTTGTGTACAGTCGATAGAGCTACTAACATATTCTTCAAAGTCTTTATCATTTGACAAATGAATAACATCCTTTGAATTTATTTCACTCCATACTTTTATTGCATTTAAACTTAATGCATCTGGGAATTCATTCTTTTTTAAACCTTCTTTAAATGGAGGATTTGTTGCAAAATAATCATCTAAAACATTTTTAATATCTATAATGCTAGAATCTATGATTTCAATATTGAATTCCTTTAAAATATTTAAGAATTTATTATTAATATCATCTCTCGTATTTTGTTTTAATTTCTTAAAATCAATTTTTTTAAAATTATCATTAAATAAGTCAATATTTCTAAGAATTCTAGCTTCTTTGTCAAAATTAAGTTTTTGAGTTTTAAATAGATTAATTGCCTTTATAGCATAATTATCAATTCTATTTGAAACCTCTCGAAATACAATATCGGTTATTTTTAGCTCTATTAAACTTTGTTTAGCTAAACCAAACAGAATATTAATATTTCTTCCTTCGAAATAATTTTCTGCTTCTAATATGCTTGTATCTAAAAAAATTATATGATTTGCGATAATCTTGGCTTATTTTATAGTTATAAATATTCAAATATAATCAATTATTCAAAGGATTTATAATTTTGAAAAACAAAAAAATCCGCAGAAAACGCTGCGGATTATATATTTTAATGATTCTGAAATTCACTGATAAAATGAAGTTTCACATTCGGGAATTTTTCCTGAGTCATCGTAATCGTAAAAGACGAATCGGCTAAGAAAACCAATTGGTCATATTTATCTCTCGCTAAGAAACGCTGTTTCAATCTCGCAAACTCTTTGAATTCCTCAGACTTTTCATCCGCTTCCACCCAGCACGCTTTATGGATGCTGATGGGCTCATAAGAACATTTCGCACCATATTCGTGTTCCAGACGATATTGGATAACCTCGTACTGGAGCGCACCAACCGTTCCGATGATTTTTCGTCCATTCATTTCCAGCGTAAAAAGCTGGGCTACACCTTCGTCCATTAGCTGGTCTACACCTTTCGCCAATTGTTTTGCTTTCAATGGGTCGTTGTTATTGATGTAGCGGAAATGTTCCGGAGAGAAACTCGGGATTCCTTTGAAATTCAGCTTTTCGCCAGCCGTCAACGTATCACCAATTCGGAAACTTCCTGTATCATGAAGTCCGACAATATCGCCAGGGAAACTCTCGTCCACCACTTCTTTTTTGTCAGCGAAGAAAGCATTAGGAGAGGAGAACTTCATTTTTTTACCTTCTCTAACAAGGAGATAATTTTCATTTCTTTTGAAAGTTCCGGACACGATTTTCACAAACGCCAGACGGTCTCTGTGTTTCGGGTCCATATTCGCATGGATTTTAAACACAAATCCGGTGAAATTCTGTTCTTCAGGTTTTACCAATCTGGTTTCACTTTCTTTCGGCTGCGGCATTGGTGCAATATCGATGAAGGCATTCAGTAGCTCACGAACGCCAAAATTATTAAGAGCAGAACCGAAGAAAACCGGCTGCAGATCACCATTCATATAGTCCTCACGGTTAAATTCCGGATAAACAGACTGGATCAGATCCAATTCTTCTCGTAGAGTTGTCGCCGCTTTTGAACCAACCAATTCATCAATTTGAGGATCGTTGATATCATCAATTTTCAGAGACTCTCCAACTTTCTGTTTCTTCTCTTCCAAGAACAATTGGATGTTATTTTCCCAAATATTGTAAATCCCCTGAAAGTCGCTTCCCATACCAATCGGCAGAGAAAGCGGGCAAACCGTCAAACCTAATTTCTGTTCCACTTCATCCAGCAAATCGAAGGCATCTTTACCTTCACGGTCCAGTTTATTAATGAAAACAATCATCGGAATGTTTCGCATTCTGCAAACCTGAACCAGCTTTTCCGTCTGTTCCTCAACCCCTTTCGCCACGTCGATCACAACAATTACAGAGTCAACCGCAGTCAGCGTTCGGTACGTGTCTTCCGCAAAATCCTTGTGACCGGGCGTATCCAGAATATTGATCTTGTGGTCACGGTATTCAAAAGCCAAAACGGAAGTCGCCACAGAGATCCCTCTCTGACGCTCGATTTCCATAAAGTCGGAGGTCGCTCCTTTTTTGATCTTGTTGGATTTTACAGCACCGGCTTCCTGGATCGCACCTCCGAAAAGCAGTAGTTTTTCCGTCAACGTGGTTTTTCCCGCATCGGGGTGGGAGA
Source organism: Epilithonimonas hungarica (assembly GCF_900102265.1). Classification (GTDB taxonomy): domain Bacteria; phylum Bacteroidota; class Bacteroidia; order Flavobacteriales; family Weeksellaceae; genus Epilithonimonas; species Epilithonimonas hungarica. The sequence goes on from NZ_FNBH01000003.1 coordinate 121,990, forward strand.
TGATTCCGAAAGTTTTTCTTTTGCTGATTTCTTGTTCTAAAGACATAATAAAATTTGAGATTGCAAAAATCGTGATTTTAGTTGGATTCTGAAAATCGAGTTTTTATAAATGAATTAGGAGCTTGATCCCGCTTGTAGTTTATACTGAGCCTGTCGAAGTGTTATATCTTTTTTGTCTCAGAAGTTCTGCCATCAAAACAAAATTTTAAGCTACGACAAAAAAAGATGCCGCTGCAAAACGAAGTTTCGACGATTCAAATTATAAATAAAAAACTCAGAGTCAATCGTGGCTAGGAGGGTAGTCTTACGATCAACATTGATGAATAAAATAGCATTTAGTCTAAACAAATTGCGGGAACTAAAGCTTAAGTGTGTTTTGCTCTAAACAGATCGTTGTAACTAAAACTCAAGTGTGTTTTATTCTAAACAGATCGTTGTAACTAAAACTCAAGTGTGTTTTGTTCTAAACAGATTGCGGAAACTAAAACTCAAGTGTGTTTTGCTTTAAACAGATCGTTGTAACTAAAACTCAAGTGTGTTTTGTTCTAAACAGATTGCAGGAACCAAAACTCAAATGTGTTTTGCTTTAAACAGATCGTTGTAACTAAAACTCAAGTGTGTTTTATTCTAAACGAATTGCGGGAAGTAAAATATTGTCAGTCTGAGGCTCTCGAAGATCTATAAAAAAAAATTCCTTATAAATCTCAATTCTTTAAAACGCCATCTTCCGGGTCTTCGACAATGTTGATTTCAACCACATTTTCCGCATTTTTTATCAATCGTTTGCAATTACGACTCAGATTTTTCAATCGGAGGATTTTCCCTTGACTTTGATAACGTTCGGTCAGTTTATTCAGAATATCAATTGCGGACATATCTACTACACGACTTTCTTTAAAATCAATAATAACTACTTTGGGGTCATTCAGCACATCGAATTTCTCTGCAAAAATAGTCGTAGAGCCAAAGAATAATGGTCCGAAAATCTCGTAATATTTCACTCCATTTTCATCAATAAACTTCCTTGCACGGATTCTTTTTGCACTTTCCCAGGCAAAAACCAAAGCCGAAATGATCACTCCGATCAAAACGGCCAAAGCCAGATTATGAAGGAAAACAGTGATCAATGTAACAATTACCATTACGAAAATATCAGATCTCGGAAATCGTTTTATCGCTTTGAAACTTGCCCATTCAAATGTTCCGATAGAAACCATTATCATGACGCCGACCAGTGCAGCAACAGGCATTTTTCCGATTACTGGCGCACCAAATAGAATGATTAAAAGAATTACCAAAGCAGCGATAATTCCGGATAATCTGGCCCTTGCTCCGGCTGATAAATTAACCAAAGTCTGTGCGATCATCGGACAACCGCCCATTCCAAGAAAAAAACCGTTCAGGATGTTGGCGGTTCCTTGCGCAATACATTCGCGGTTGCTGTTTCCTTTGGTATTCGTGATTTCATCGACTAGATTTAAGGTCAATAGACCTTCCGTCAATCCAACGGTTGACATTATCAAAGCAAATGGAAAAATGACTTTTAAAACTTCAAAAGATAATTCAATTTTCGGGATATGAAAAGGTGGGAAACCTCCGGCAATATTAGCGATATCATTTACGGTCTTGGTTTGGATTCCGAATATCATTACCAAAGCAAAAGTGACAGCAATCGCCACCAAAGAGGCCGGAATTTTCTTTGTGAATTTTGGAAATATTAATACGACAAAAATCGTCAGTGCAACCAAACCAATCATTGTATAGAGTGGATTTCCTGACAGCCATTTTTCCGTTCCCTGGATCTTAAACTGATTGATCTGTGACATAAAAATGACGATTGCCAATCCATTCACAAAGCCATACATCACAGGCTGTGGTACCAATCTAATGAATTTACCGAGTTTGAAAATTCCAATAATGATCTGGATGATCCCGGCTAAAACAACGGTTGCGAAAACATATTCGATGCCGTGGGAGATCATTAATGGGATCAAAACGATTACAGTTGCACCTGCGCCTCCTGAAATCAATCCAGGTCTTCCGCCGAGAATTGCTGTCACCAATCCCATTATGAAAGCGGCGTACAACCCCGTCAATGGAGAAAATCCTGCAAGAATCGCAAACGACAAAGATTCCGGGATCATCGTCATTGCAACGGTCAATCCAGCGAATATTTCGTTTCTGTAATTTACTTTTTGGGAGAAATCAAAAAGATTGAGAACTTTCTGCATATCAATTTAAAATGCGAAAATAGGAAGAATTTGGATGAGAAATCTTATTTCGATTGATTCATTTTCAGATAATAAGCCAAGGCTAAACCTAGCATCACAATCCCAATACTGAAAGGGAAAATATAAGGCAAGCCAAATGCATCTGCAACACCGCCAATCAAAGGGCCTGTCACACCAAGAGAAATATCGATAAATAATCCATAACCAGCCAATGCCGAGCCTTGATTGGAAGAAGGAACCGTTTTCATTGCCATAACTCCCAAAGCCGGGAAAATCAATGAAAATCCTAATCCTGTGATTCCGGCACCAATTAATGCGAAATAAGGATGATAAGACAAACTGATAATTGTTAATCCAAGTGCTTCAACTGCTAAACTTACTATTGCAACGTTGATTCCGCCAAAGCGATTGATCGCATTACTGAAAACTAATCTTGCTGCAACAAATAGAACTCCAAAAACAGATAAGCACATTGCACCGTTTTGCCAATGGTAATAATCATAATAAAGTGTTATGAAAGTAGAGATCGTTGCAAATCCTAAACCTCCCAAAGCCAGACAAAGTCCAAAAGGTGCGACTTTTCCAAGAACATTCCAGAAGGATTTTTGTTCTTCTTCAATCGCGGACCTTTTGTTTGACATATTTTCCTTTGTTCTAGCGAACAGGTAACCAAGAATTCCTAAAATGAAGATCAAGATCCCCAATCCATAAAAACTGAAGTTCTTTATAATCGTAACACCTAAAGAAGCACCTAATGCTAAAGCGCCATAACAAGCAACGCCATTATAAGAAATGATCTTTGCCGTATGTTTTTCCCCCAGCGCCATAATCGCCCAATTAATGGGACTTGCACCTATCATTCCTTCCGCAGAACCGGTGAATAATCTTGTTAGTACCAGAAATCCTAAGCTGACGATCGGTGAAAATTTAAAGTAATATGCCACAATCAGAATAATGCCTGTCAAAGAAAAACTTAGCATACTCGTAAGAACAGCAGATTTAGGCCCTTGATTATCAATGATTTTCCCAGAATAAGCCCGCATCACAAAAGTCATCACATATTGTAAGCTAATTACAATTCCGGCAACCAACATACTGAATCCAAGACCTTTATTAATGAAAATCGGTAAAATTGAAAGAGACAATCCGATGATGAAGTAACCTATAAAAGTAAAAAATACATAGGAAATAATGGAATATGAGAAGTTTTTGCTTTGTCCAATCGCTGCATCCATGACATTAAAATCAAAGGTGCAAAATTACCTCTTATAAACTTCTCAATAAGAAAGATTACGGTTAATTAATCAATAAATTTTTATAGATGAAATCGATAATTTTATTAATTACTCAAATAATTTGTCATAAATTCTTTGATAACATCTAATTCTCCATAAGCCCTTTTAACAATATTACCTTCAGAATCTACCAAAATCTGCAAAGGATAACCAGAAGCATTTAGTTTTTTCGGAAAATCTTTATTTTTATCAAAATAACTTTCCCAAGTTATATTATTTTTCTTCAGAATTTCGGCTGCTTTGACCATTCTTTCTGGCGTTTGTTCATCAGCAATAGAAATAAAATTTACACCTAGATTTTTATATTGATTGTAAAGTTCAACTAACCTAGGCATATCTTCTATACAAGGCTTGCAAAACGTTGCCCAATAATCGATTAAAGTTAATTTATAGTTTTTAAATGTTTCTTTTGATAAATGTTTACTGTTATCAAGGTTAACATCAGGAAAAATCTTTTCTGCTTCCAATTTCAAAAGTTTACCGAATTCTAAATAAGTGTAAGTTTTTTTGACAGTCATATCAAATAGTTTCAAATTTTCAAAATAAACTGGGTGATAGCCATATCTAGAAAAATCATTAATAATTTCCCAAAGAGCAACAAAAGATTTAGGGTTCTTCCTGATGTATTTTTGAAGTTCTAGTTCTTTACCTTCCAGATTTTCAGCATCATTACTTTCGTAAGGTTTTAATCTGCTCTCATAAGGTTTCAGTATTGCACTCAGTTTATCATATTCGAAATTAGCAGGAGATGAAGACAAAAGTTCAAAATTCAATTTGTCATCTTTAAGTAACAATTTCAAAGTCCCGCTCTCAACAAAAAAAGGCTGCGATTGCATTCCGGAATTTTTAACCGTATCATAATAAGAAATTGCTGCTGGTTGAGGATAATCAAAGTTTGTTATTATTTTTACAGTTCCTTTTGCTGACAATTTCATATCGCCTTGCTCCGCCAGTTTTTTCGAACCTTCAACTGTGAATTTATAGTGGTGCAAGAGATGAGTATTTCTAGCAGCAGAAGGGTAAGTTACAAAGATGGTGTCAAGTTTTAAATTTGGTGCAACAATTTCCAAGCTTGAACTTTTTTGTGAATAATATAATTGAAATGATAGTGAGATCAATAAAAGGATAAGATGTTTTTTCATTGGAATTTTAATTGATTTTAAAAATACATTTTTTTTGTAAAAGAAAATATTAGAAAATCTGTAACTTTCGGCTTCTAAATTTTTTGAATTCGATTTGAAATTCCTCATTATCATTCCAACTCACAACGAAGAAAATAACATTCTTCCCTGTCTCGAATCTCTGAAAAACCAGAGTTTTCAGGATTTTATTTGTGTCGTCGTGAATGATGGTTCGACTGATAGGACTCAACAAATTATAATAAACTTCAAGCTTTCAACTTCCAATTTCCAACTTTTAGATCTCGAAAGGTCCCAACACGAGCCGGGAGCCAAGGTTGTGAGAACCTTTAACAAAGGTTTGGAATCTGTTGATTGGAAAAGCTTTGATGTGATTTGTAAGTATGATGCGGACATTGTCTTTCCTCAGAATTATCTGGAGAAAATTAATCAAGTCTTCGAAACAAATCCGAAAACGGGAATCGCTTCAGGCTTGGTGTATATCAGGAATTACAAACAAAATCCTGAGATCAAAAACCTCAGAAATCCGAATGAAAACTGGGCAGATTTCAGTAATAAAAATCAGGAATGGATCTTCGAAAATCTGTCTTCCAAAAATCACGTTCGCGGTCCGATAAAAGCCTACAGGAAAGAGTGCTTTGAAGATATGGATGGTTTGCGGGCTGTTCTGGGCTGGGACAATCTCGATATTTTACTGGCTAAAAAAAGTAATTGGGAAGTTGTTACTGTCAAAGAACTTTGGGTAAAACATCTTCGCCCGACGGCTTACAAATACAAATCTCAAAAGGCGGAAAAACTCGGTCAGTATTTTTATAACATCGGTTTGAATTTGCCTTTGGCAATGATCTCTTCAGCAAAATCCAGTTTTAAAAACCGTTCTGTAAAAGAATTTTTCATTACCATCAATTCTTTTCTGAAACAAAAAGAAAAACGAGATCTCAGCAAAGAAGAGATACAATTCATCCGAAATCTGCGCTGGAAAGAGTTTTTCAGAAATTTTGGTTTATGAAAAAAATCGCTTACATAGAACTCGATACGCATGCAGAATTAGCAACCAATTTTTATGAATTGACCAAAGATTCTGATGAGATTTCTGTGGATTTCTACTTCTCCGAAAAGATTTTTAAATTCCTGAATATTAATGAGAAAAATGTTTTCCTAACCGATTATTCTCAACTCTTGGAAGTCTTGGAAAAGGAAAAATATGGTTTGATCATCATTGGAACCGTTCATCGCCATTTTATTTTCTATAAAGCGATCGTGCAGAAATTCAACACAGCGATTATTGTTCATAATCTGAATTTTACCAAAGCTTCAAAATGGGAATTATGTAAAAGTATTTTCAAAAAAGATTTTAAATATCGTCTGAAATTATTCCTGAAAGAAGGACTTTTGGAAGCTCCGGAAGTTTATCGGAAAGCAAAATATCTTTTGGGAATTGATGAATTGATGTCGAATAATAGTAATCTGAGATTTTTACCGATTTTTTTCAATCAATTTGATACTCAAAGCCCTCAACAAGAAACAATTAGAATTGTGATTCCCGGAGCTGTTTCCCAAAGCAGAAGAGATTATGATTCATTTTTTGAAAAATTGAAACAGTTCAAAAATACAGGGATCAATTATAAAATTATCTTACTTGGAAAAGCTTCTGAAAAAGAATTGAAAAAGTTAAAGCTACTTTCGGATAATATTCCAAAATTTATTGCAATTCAATATTTTGAAGAAAAAATAAAACAAGATGTTTTTGATGATTGGATGAGAAAGGCAAACGTTTTGTATTGTCCGGTTCAAAATGAAACTGAGTTCTTTTCAATCAAAGAAATCTATGGAAAAACAAAGATTAGTGGCAATATTGGTGATGCTATCAAATATGGAAAACCAGCAATTTTTCCTTCAACTTATGATTCAGATCTAGAATTTATTATCAAAGAAAAACAGGATTTGCAAACGCAGCTTTCAGAAGTGAGGAATCTGAAATTCGATTTCCGATCATACTCATTAGAAAATGTTTCAAAAAAAATAACGATATTAGTTGATACATTGATCAACAAAAATATTTAGATGAAAAATCATACACTAATTGCAATTATTTCTTTGGTGACCCTCACATTAACCCATTTGTTTTATCTATTTCCTCAGATAGGTTTTTCTCAAAATACTTACATGATAACCAATATGTTACAGGTTTTGAGTTATGCCGGATTAACCGCTTTTTTCATTAAATTGTATCAAAAACAGAAATAATATGAACGAAGAATTTAATAAGTTATTTGATATTAAGGAAGATAAGGAGGATAGACCAACCGTTCAAATTACCAATCAAAAAATAATAGTTCATGCATTGATAAGAACTATCATTCTGTTAGTTGCAGGAGTTGCGAGTTGTTTACTTTTATTTGTGGCTGCTTACGATTCGCAAGTCGGTCTTGGAGTTTTAGCACTTATGATCGTTATTGGTTGGTTTGTTCTTATGATAATGGAAGCGATCAGATTAAGCAGAAGCAATAAAACGCAACTTTCTACAGCTAATGCAATTTTAATTGGATTGGCAATATTGTTGATTCTTATGCTGGTCTCAAATATTAAATAGGTTTGATCCTGAACTTTTCATTTTTGAAAGCTCTTTCTCAAAACAACTTTTGACTTTCTCAAATGTTTTATAGAATTGAACCTAATTCTTTCATTATACAAAAACCATCCACCAACACAACCAATCGCACTTCCGATTAAAATCTCCAATAATCTCATTTTTAGAAGATAATCAGGATTAAGTGAAGTGGAACTTCCGGTTTCAGCAAGCAGGATTCCCATTGGTGTCAGAAACATTACCGCCAAAGCATAATGTCTTGTGATCAGCATTTCCACAATGATTTGAAGACAGATAATAGCCACGCAGATCCATAAAATATCATTCACGTAAGAGAAGATAAACCATGCAATTCCGAGTCCTATAATGGTTCCAATGATCCTGTGCAAGCCTCTTTTCCAGATATGATATTGATTCACACCTTGTAAGACCGCTAAGCTGGAAATTGGAATCCAATAAGGATATTCGAGTTTAAAGATCTGCCCAACCAAAACCGAAGCAAACATACAAATTCCAATAATAAAAGATTCTACAAGATTTACGTAAGGATTGATCTGGAAAGTTGTTAAAACAGACTTTGATTCTTTCTTGTTTTTTAATAAGCTATAGATCAAACAAATAAGGCAAGCGTTCAAAGTCCCGATAGTAAAAATCCCGATTTTTTGAGGAATTGCCTCGGGATGATGTGGAAGTCCAATCGCCATTGAAGCCATCATTATGAAGAAAAAACTTCCTGGCGATTTCAGATTGAAATACCTCACTATATAATAAGCAATTGCCGAAAAAATACCGAAAGCAAAAGGCGCAATCCACATATTAAAACTAAAGACCAATCCAAAAATATAAGAAATAATCATCCCGAAAGAACAAACAAACATCTTCATCATTATCTCAAAAATGTCTTTGCTATTCGGAATGTAAAGGATGACCAATCCGGCTAAACTTGCTGTAAGAGCGGACCTGACATCAGCAAAAAAATATCCGAATAATAACGGAATTCCCACTGCAAGTCCTGCAAGAAAAGGAATGTGCCAACTTCTGGGTGAAGGTTTCAGTACAAAAAAAGAACTGATTTCTTTTTTGATATAATTGATTTTCAATGGATTGATTTTTACTTTAGAATTAGATTTTGGCAGTCATAACTTGTTATTTTTGCCAATGCAAAATTACTAATAATCATCCAATATCAACTTCTGAGGCAATGATAAATTGTTTAAAAATCGCTATTTTTGTTACCTTAAAATTTTGAAACCAAAATGGATTATCTGAAAGGATTGAATGAGCCACAGTTTGAAGCAGTTACAACATTAGAAGGACCTTTGATGGTTTTGGCAGGCGCAGGTTCCGGCAAAACACGAGTTCTGACGATGAGGATTGCTCACCTTATTACCAATGGAATTGACCCTTTCAATATTTTGGCTTTGACCTTTACCAACAAAGCGGCGAAGGAAATGAAAGAACGTATCGCAAAACTTGTAGGAGACAGCAATGCGCGTTCGCTTTGGATGGGAACTTTTCACTCGGTTTTTGCGAGAATTCTTAGAATCGAAGGTCATTATCTTGGTTATCCGTCCAATTTTACGATTTATGATACGCAAGATGCTCTCAATGTTCTGAAAAAGGTCATCAAGGATTTGGGAATAGACGCTGAAATCTACAAAGCGAAAAAAGTAATGTCCAGAATTTCTCAATATAAAAACAATCTCATTACGGTTAATGCTTATTTCAACAATCCGGAATTGATGGAAGCTGACGAAAGAGCCAATATGAAACACATGGGAGAAGTTTACAGAAAATATGTGGAAGCTTGTTTCAAAAATGGCGCAATGGATTTTGATGATTTGTTATTGAAAACCAACGAATTACTGACTCGTTTCCCTGAGGTTTTAGCCAAATATCAGGACAGATTCCGATATATTTTGGTGGATGAGTATCAAGATACAAACCATTCTCAATATTTGATTGTCAAAGCTTTAGCTTCGAAGTTTGAAAATATTTGTGTCGTTGGAGATGATGCACAATCGATTTATTCTTTCCGTGGTGCGAATATTTATAACATCTTGAATTTCAAAAAGGATTATCCTGATGCAGTTACAGTTTCTTTGGAACAGAATTATCGTTCTACGCAGAATATTGTAGATGCAGCGAATGTTGTGATTTCTAAAAACTTACAACAATTCAAGAAAAATGTTTTCAGTGAGAATGAAGTTGGGGAAAAAATAAAAATTTACCGAAGTCTTTCTGATGCTGACGAAGCCAATTTCGTTTCTGCTAATATTTACGAATTGCACAATACGCAACAGCGCCATTTCTCGGATTTTGCGATTCTTTACAGAACCAATTCTCAGACGAGAGCATTTGAAGATGCACTTAGAAAAAAGAATATTCCGTACAAAGTTTATGGCGGATTGTCTTTCTATCAAAGGAAAGAAGTTAAAGATTTACTGGCTTATTTGAGGATTTTGGTTAATGAAAATGATTCTGAAGCGTTGTCAAGAATCATCAATTATCCGGCAAGAGGAATTGGTGAAACCACTCAAAATAAATTGGTTGTTTTTGCAGATTCTCAGAATCTATCAGTTTCTCAAGTTCTTGATAATCTTGGTTTTTATGCACCACAATTAGGTCTTAATAATGGGATTCTTACCAAATTGGGCGATTTTTGGGCGATGATAAAAGCGTTCCAAGTAATGTTGAAAACAGATAATGTTTACGATGTTGCAATGGAAGTTGCTAAACGAAGTGGTTTGATTAAGTTCTTGAAAGAAGACGCAACTCCGGAAGGGATTTCCAGAGTAGAGAATATTCAGGAATTACTGAACTCGATGCAAGGTTTTATTGATGAACAGATTCAGATTGAAGATGGCGACCCGAGTTTATCCAACTTTATGGAGAATATTGCACTTTCGGCTGACACTCAAACTGACAAAGATGATGATACGAACAAAGTTTCATTGATGACGATTCACTTGTCCAAAGGCTTGGAATTTCCAATCGTTCATCTAGTTGGACTCGAGGAAAATCTTTTCCCAAGTTTTATGAGTTCTGCGACCAGAGAGGATTTGGAAGAGGAAAGACGTTTGTTTTATGTAGCATTGACCAGAGCAGAAAAACAAGTATTTTTCAGTTACGCCGTTTCCAGATTTCAATGGGGTAAAATCACTGATGCTGAACCTTCAAGATTTTTAAGCGAAATTGATTCTCACTACCTAGAAATGATAAATCCTGTTGCAGAACTGAAATTTATCAATCGTTCCGGACTTGATTCTAGTATTTTTGACGAAACACCTTCAGAACCTCGATTTTATAAAAAGAAAGAGGAGAAAAAAACGCTGGAAAGAAATACCAATGTTCCACCTCCGAAAAAAACATTGAAACCTGTTGCAACTGCAAGAATTATCAATCCTGCAGGACAATCTTCACAAGATATAGAAGTAGGAGATATGGTAAGACACGACCGTTTTGGAGTCGGCAAAGTGGAGTTTTTGGACGGAACAGACCCACAAAATATCAAAGCTAAAGTAATTTTTGCCAACGAAGGCGAGAAAAACCTTATTCTGAAATTTGCTAAATTGACGAAGATATAAATGAGATGATTTGATAATTCGATAATGAGCTGATTATCGAATCAACAAATTCTCAAATTAACACATTAAATAAATGATTCGAGCAAAAAACATACATAAATTCTACGGAACTCTGGAAGTTCTGAAAGGTGTGGATATCCATATAAAACCAAGCGAAGTGGTTTCTATCGTTGGCGAATCCGGAGCTGGAAAATCGACATTGCTTCAGATCTTGGGAACTTTGGACAAACCTTCGGATATCGATAAATATAAGACAGAAATAACTTTGGATGGGAATTCTTATCTGAAAATGAAAGATAAGGAATTATCCAAATTCCGAAATAAAAACATTGGTTTCGTTTTCCAAAATCATCAGCTTTTACCAGAGTTCACAGCTTTGGAAAATGTTTTGTTACCGTCAAGGATAGGCGGGATCTCTGAAAAGGAAGTGATTGAAAAGGCACATTCGTTATTTGAAGACCTTAATATTGCAAGCCGATTGCATCACAAACCTTCAGAATTGTCCGGAGGAGAAGCACAAAGAGTTGCGGTTGCCAGAGCGCTGATCAATTCTCCAAAAATCATTTTTGCTGATGAACCAACAGGAAACCTCGATTCTAAAAATGCAGATGCGCTTCATCAATTATTTTTTGATTTGAGAGACAAATATCAGCAGACATTTGTGATTGTCACACATAATTCTGTCTTGGCAGAAAGCACGGACAGAAAACTGGTAATGAAAGATGGGCAGATCGTTTTGTAACTAAAATAATAATTGAAATTCATATTATTTTTTATAATTATTCGTTTTGAATCATAAACTAATATTTTCTTGAAACCATTTCTATTTTTTATTTTTTCAATTCTTTTAATTTCCTGCGAAGTCAAATCTCAGGAAAACCAGGCATTTGGTTTTGTAAAATCAGAACATGATCTTTCTCAAAAAATATTGGATTTAAAAACATTCACAAAAGATTTAGATTATAATCAGGATAAAGCTTTTTTGATCGATTTTTCAATTCCGTCTTCTCAATTCCGTTTTTTTGTCATCGATTTGAAAACAGGAAAAGTTATCCAAAAAGCTTTGGTTGCGCACGGGTCTGGTTCTGAAGCTGGAAAACAAAAAGGAGGACTAAAATTCAGTAATCAAAATAATTCCCGGTGTTCATCCCTTGGGAAATATGCGATTTCAGAAAAATATAAAGGTCAATTTGGTTTGTCTTACAGATTGGACGGGTTGGATGAAACCAATAACAATGCTAGAAAACGAGCAATCGTTCTTCACAGATTAGATTGTGTTCCAGATATGGAACAAAAAAATGAAATCTGTCTAAGTTGGGGTTGCCCAATGGTTTCAGATAATTTCTTCAAGATTTTGGAGCAACATATTGATAAGTCGGATAAAAAAATAATTCTTTACGCTTATAACTGATGAGTATCAAGTCCCTTGCGGAAGACGACCGCCCAAGAGAAAAATTCCTGTTGAAGGGAAAAGCCGCAGTTTCGGATTCTGAACTGTTGGCCATCATCATGGGAAGTGGAAACCGTGAAGAATCTGCTGTGGAATTGGCAAGGAGAATTTTAAATTCAGTAGAGAATAATTGGCATAGACTCAGTCAGCTTTCTATAAAAGATCTGATGAAATTCAAAGGAGTAGGCGAAGCAAAAGCGATTTCTATAGCAACAGCTCTGGAAATCGGGAACAGAAGATCTCAGCAGGAAGTTTTGGAGCGGCAACAAATCTCCAACAGCAAAGATGTTTTCGAAGTTTTACAACCACATTTGTCAGATCTGCCAACAGAAGAATTTTGGGCAGTTTTTCTGAATCATCAGAACAAAATTTTGTACAAAACCTGCCTTTTTCGAGGTGGGATTGCCAGCTCTGTGGCGGATGTAAGGGTGATTTTTAAAATGGCCTTGGAACATTTTTCCACAAGAATCATTGTGGCCCACAATCATCCAGCAGGAAGTCTGAAACCAAGTCGAGAAGATATTAATATCACAAAAAAAATAAACGAAGCTGGTAAACTATTGGAAATAGAATTGCTCGACCATATCATCATTACGCAAAACAAATTTTACAGTTTCAAAGAAGAAGGGATTTTATAATGATAAAGCGACTTAAATATCAAGATATTGATTTTGATAAATATAACCGATGTATAGAAAATTCTGTTCAGAAAAAATTCTATGCAGAACGTTTTTTTTTGGACATTAGCACAGATAAAAATTGGGAATTATTGATCTATAATGATTATGAAGCGGTAATGCCTGTCCCATTCGTGAAAAAGATGGGGATGAAAATTGTCCACAATCCGAAACTTTGCCAGCAATTGGGTGTTTTTTCTGAAACCGATTTACGAGATGTCAATGACAAGCTACACGATTATCTTACTAAGAATTATGTCATCAGATATTATACTTACAACGACGCCAATTCTTTTTCAAAACCACTGAAAAGAAGAAATAATTTTTTGATATTTCCTGACAAGTATGAAACCGTAAGACAAAAATATTCTCCTAAAAGAAAAAGAAAACTGAGACTTGATCAGGAGGTTTTGGATAATTCAGAAATTGTTAAAAATTTTGATTTACAATCTATTAAAGAATTCATAAGAAGCACAGGTTTAGGCGCTGACACAAAAGATATGGAGCAGTTTATTAATCTTTTTTCAAAATTTTATTTAAATGACAAGTTGGATTTTTATGGTTTTTTCTATCATCAAAAATTGATCAATATGATTGCCGTTTACAGGGAAAAGTATTCTTTGGCATTGCTGGGCACTTATAATGAAAGAGAATATGTCAAGTTGAGCGGATCTTCTTATTTGATAGATAAAGTGATATCTGAAAATATAGAGACCAAGATCTTCGATTTTGAAGGCAGCGAAATTCCTGCTGTAGAAGAATTTTTCCGTGGTTTTCGTCCGGAGCTAAGACCTTATCCGTGTATTCAGAATAGTAAAAAAGAAGTGTTGAAGCAGATCATTAAGAAAATACTGTTTCTTAATTAAAAATTCTTTTTTAGCTCAAAAAGTCTTAGTTTTGCAAACCGATTTCAGATATGTTTGATTCAGATTATTTACCTTACGCTGTTGCAGTTATCATCGCATTGCCTTTCTTGGTTTTTGCAAAACAATTTGTGAACAGTTTCATCAGACTTAAAAAACAGGAAATCAATTTCCTGGCAACCAAATCTAATAGTGAAATAAAATTACAGGCCTTGGAAAGAATGACGTTGTTTTTGGAACGTCTGAAACCAGCAAACCTTGTAATGAAATTTGATAAAGACCTTCAGCCTCACGAATTTGTTTTCCTTACTGAGAAGAATATCACCGAGGAATTTGAATACAATTCTTCTCAGCAATTATATATTTCCAGATCATCTTGGCAAGATATTCTGACGAGTAAGAGCAATGTACTTCAATTACTTCACAAGACTTATGAAGAGTTGAACGAAAACTCAAGGTTAGAGGATTTCAAAACTATTTTCTTAATGAGTTACGTCAACTCAGAAGATTATATCTCAGATACGATCGAGAATCTTAGAAAAGAACTTAACAAAATAATATAAAAATAAACATGATTCCTAATTTTAAAGCACATCCTTGGCATGGGATTTCTGCTGGAGAAAAATCTCCAGAGGTTGTCAATGTCTTTGTAGAAATTGTTCCTACAGATACTATAAAATATGAAGTAGATAAAGAAACCGGATATCTTAAAGTAGACCGTCCGCAGAAGTTCTCCAACATTATTCCTGCATTGTACGGTTTTGTTCCGAGAACGTATTGCGAAGAAGAAGTTAAAAATCTAGCGGTGGCAACCGGTGCTACAGATGTTACAGAAGGTGATCATGACCCGTTGGATATCTGTGTTCTCAGTTCGCATAATATCACTTCCGGTAATATTCTTATGGAAGCTATTCCAATCGGAGGTTTCCAGATGATTGACAAAGGAGAAGCAGATGACAAGATCATTGCTGTTTTGGTAGAAGACCAGGTTTATGGTCATATCAGAGATATTTCTGAGTTACCAAAAGCAGAGATCAATCGTTTGTTGCACTATTTCTTAAGTTATAAAAACCTGCCGACCGAGCCTGCAAAAGTTAAAATCGATTTGGTTTATGGCGCAGATCATGCTAAGAAAGTAATCGTAGCTTCACAAAAAGATTATACAGATAATTACGCAAAGTAATTTGTTGAAAAATAAATAAAAAATACCGTCTTTTTAAGATGGTATTTTTTTATGATACAATAACTATGGAATCTGGAATTTTGATTTTTTTTATTTCAAAGTTTTTTTCATAAATTTTCAAAATAATTCCAACCTTTTTTAAACTATTGCATCTTTTCTTATAAAAGCCAATGTATGGAATACGAAATATACATAAGATGCAGAAATAAAGACCGCAATGCGCAGCGGAAACTTTATGAAGAATATGCAGGACGATTCTTCGCAACCTGCAAACGTTACCTGAAAAACGACGAAGATGCGGAAGAAGTTTTGGCAGATTCTTTCTACATTATTTTCACAAAGCTGGAACAACTCAAAGATTTTCAGGTTTTCGATGCCTGGGCAAAGAAGATTGTCGTGAATCAATGTCTCCAAAAGCTTCGCAAGAAACAGCCATTCTCAATTTCTATTGAAGAGAATTTTGTGGACCTACCAGATCCTGAACCGGAAAACGCTGGTGAGGAGAAAGGGATTTTGTCTCTTCTTAATTTCCTTCCGGAAGGCTGTCGCACGATTTTCAATCTGTTTGCAATGGAAGGTTACCCTCACAAAGAAATTGCTCAGATGCTTTCCATCTCGGAAGGGACTTCCAAATCCCAAGTGAATTTTGCCCGCAAAAAATTGCAGGAACTAGTGAAGCTTCAAACGATTAATTCTTAAAGTTTAAAAAAATGGAAAATCAAGATATCGATAAAATGTTCAACGATGCTGGGAAATCTGCAGAAGAAAATCCAACATTTCCTGCTTTTGAAAAAGTTTGGGAAAAAGTTGAAGAGAAATTAGATAAAAAAGAACAAAAGAAAAGAATCATCCCGATTTGGTTGCCTTACGGAATTGCTGCAGGATTGGCTTTGACATTTGGTATTTTATATTTTATGAATGACGATAAAGCTAAAATAGAACCTCAAATTGCATCAAAAAATTATGGGAAACCAATCAATCCAAACCAATCAGAAATCCCTAAGAAAGTTGAAGAAATCAATAAAACATTTGAAGAGAATTTGGTAAAAAATCCAATTAAACCAGCTGAGGAAAAAGAGATTATTGCTTATCACGAAGTTGATTCTAAGAAAGATAAAATAGACTTGGAAGTTCAAAAAAAGAGAAATGATGAGATTTTTATGCAGAAACAATCGGTCGCTATTTTTGACGAAAAATATATTAAAAAGAAAGATTCAGAAACTCCGCCACCACCAATTTCGAAGAAATTGGAAACGTCTTCCGGAATTGCTGAGAATTATGCTTATGATGAAAGAAAAGTCGAAACTGTAAAAGCTAAATCGGCTTATTTTTCAGAAGTTAGTTCGGCATTAGAAGGAAAAGCTGCCGGCCTTGCAATTTCGCATGGTGTCAGAACTTCAGGAAGTTCTTCAAAAAGTTATAATAAAGATATTGAAGAAGTAGTTGTAGTAGGTTACAAAAAAACTTTTTGGCAAAAACTATTCAAAAAATCACAAAACAAAGTTCCAATCACTGAAATCGAAAAAGAATTACCTGAAGCAGGAAAACTAACCGCAGGCGAAGTCAATGATTTTTCCAAATGGGATTATTGGCAGGATATTGCAGTCCCAATTCTTGACCAATATAAAAATACCTGGAAATTTTTCCCAGATAGAAGAGTTTCTGTACAATTAACCAATTTTGATAACAATCCAATTATCGGAAAGAAATTAAAATTAATCGATGATAAAAAAGAAGTGGTTTGGGAAAGCGTGACAGATAATCGTGGAAATGCAGAATTGTGGATTTCTTCATTAATAGATCAAAAATTAAATTCACAACAATATTCTATTATTGATGAAGACGGAAATATTTTGTCAAATAATCCAAAAGAATTCCGAACCGGTCAGAATTTGATCAAGATCAATGAAAGTTGCATAGGAAAAAGACCTTTGGATTTGGTTTTTGTGGTCGATGCAACGGGTTCTATGGGCGACGAAATCAATTATCTGAAGTCAGAATTACTGGATGTTTTGGAAAAAGTTGAATCTAATCTGAAGAATACCAATGTAAGATATGGCTCTGTTTTTTATCGTGATAACGGTGATGAGTATGTGACCAGGAAATTTGATTTTTCTAATAATGCAGAAAACTTGATCAATTTCATTAAAAAACAAGATGCAGATGGAGGAGGAGACACACCGGAAGCAGTCGTGGAAGCTATGGAATCATCAATTGATCGATTGGATTGGAGCAACGAAAATTCAACAAAAATAATGTTCCTTCTTCTGGATGCTCCGCCACACTTGTCGGATGGGAACATTGAAAAACTCCATCAAAAAATTAAGTCAGCTTCCGAAAAAGGAATCACGATCATCCCAATTGCCGCAAGTGATACGGATAAACAAACGGAATATCTGATGCGTACATTCGCCCTGCTTACGAACGGAACTTATACATTTTTAACCAATGACAGCGGAATTGGCAACAATCATATCAAGCCAACGGCGAGTGAATATGAGGTTGAAAAATTGAATGATCTGTTGTTGAGATTAATTCTTCAACGCTCAACAGTTCCTGATTGTAAAAATGGTGTTACGAAAGAGTATATCAATAAAAAATTGGAGATAGAAAGTTTGGATAAGAAGGGTTTTTCGACCAAAATCTATCCGAATCCGACAAAAGGTGTTTTCAAAATTGATGCAAATCGAGATATCGAAGAATTTGTTCTATATGATTATACAGGCAAGATATTATTAAGGAAAAATAATTTGGGCAAAGGCTCTAATTCATTTGATATTTCAGAGTATCCTCAAAGTGTTTATCTTGTACGATTGAAATATGGAACAGAATCAGAAACATTCAAATTGATAAAAAACTAAATTACAAAAGCAACTCCAAGAGTTGCTTTTTGTCATATTATGCTTTCAATAATTTTCCGTAAATTCGCTAAAATTTTTTAATCACAATGAACTACGATATTATTGTTATTGGAAGTGGACCTGGCGGTTATGTGACTGCAATCAGAGCTGCTCAATTGGGTTTCAAAACAGCCATCATCGAAAAAGAAAATCTTGGAGGGATCTGCCTTAACTGGGGTTGTATCCCTACAAAAGCATTATTGAAATCTGCTCACGTTTTCAATTATTTGAAACACGCTGAGGATTATGGTCTTAATAAAGTGGAAAATCCAGGATTTGACTTTACTAAAGTTATCCAAAGAAGTAGAGGTGTAGCTTCTAAAATGAGCGGTGGAATTTCTTTCTTGATGAAGAAAAACAAAATCGATGTCATTATGGGGACTGCCACTGTGAAAGCTGGTAAAAAAGTAACTGTTGTAGATGCGGAAGGAAAATCAACAGAATATTCCGGAACTAATATCATCATTGCCACCGGGGCTCGTTCAAGAGAACTGCCAAACCTTCCTCAGGATGGTAAAAAAGTGATCGGATACAGACAGGCATTGTCTCTTCCTGAACAGCCAAAATCTATGATTGTTGTAGGTTCTGGTGCTATCGGAATTGAGTTTGCTGATTTTTATAATTCCATGGGAACCAAAGTTACTGTGGTGGAGTTTTTACCAAACATTGTTCCTTTGGAGGATGAGGAAGTTTCAAAACATGTTGAGAAGTCTCTGAAAAAAGCAGGTATCGAAATAATGACCAACGCTTCTGTGGAATCTGTTGATACTTCAGGAAATGGTGTGAAGGCAAAAGTGAAAACTGCAACTGGAGAGATCATGCTTGAAGCTGATATTCTTCTTTCCGCTGTCGGAATTGCTGCAAACATAGAAGGAATCGGGCTGGAAGCAGTTGGAATCAAAACTGAAAAAGGAAAAGTTTTGGTTAATGAATGGTATCAGACTTCTGTTCCTGGATATTACGCAATTGGAGATATCATCCCAACTCAGGCTTTGGCTCACGTGGCTTCTGCAGAAGGAATTACTTGTGTTGAGAAGATCAAAGGTCTTCATGTTGAAGCGATTGATTACGCAAATATCCCAGGTTGTACCTATTGCCATCCGGAAATTGCTTCTGTTGGTTTGACAGAAAAGCAGGCCAAAGAAAAAGGTTACGAGATCAAAGTTGGCAAATTCCCTTTTTCAGCATCTGGAAAAGCTACGGCTAATGGTGATGTTGACGGATTCATCAAAGTGATCTTCGATGCTAAATATGGTGAGTGGCTTGGTTGCCATATGGTTGGTGACGGCGTAACGGATATGATTGCAGAAGCAGTTGTAGCAAGAAGATTAGAGACAACTGGTCATGATATCATCAAATCAATCCATCCACACCCGACATTGTCAGAATCTATTATGGAGGCTGCTGCTGCTGCTTATGGAGAGGTGATCCATATCTAATAAGAATAACATAATATTCATATATAAAAACCGTAGAATTTTCTACGGTTTTTTTAATTTTACTCAATGGGAAATTCAAAGATAGGATTGGTACTTTCAGGAGGCGGAACACGTGGGTTGGCTCACGCCGGGGTTTTGAAGTTTCTTAAAGAGAAAAATATTGAACCTGATATTCTTTCTTGTTGTAGTGCTGGTTCCATCGTAGGTTCTCTTTATGCTTTTGGAAAATCACCAGAAGAGATTTTAGATTTTTTTCAGTCGGTTTACTTTTTCAATTGGAAACATTTTACATTCAACCAACCAGGTTTGGTTTCCTCAGCAATTTTTTCAACCTACCTCAATCCCATTTTTGAGGAAATGACTATAGGGGATTTGAGTAAAGACGTCAGAATTGTTGCTACGGAACTTATTACAGGACAGCAAAAAGTTTTTGAGAAAAATTATAAAGTGGTTGACGCTATCATTGCCTCGTCTTGCATTCCGGGGATTTCCACACCATATTTTATAGGCAAAGAAATGTACAGTGACGGAGGGGTTTTGAACAATTTTCCTGCGGATGTCATTCATAACGAATGTGATAAGATGATTGGCGTTTATGTTACACCGCCGCAGGATGTGGAACTGAATGATCTCAGAAGTATCCGTTCTGTTACAACCCGTGCCTATGAACTGTTGTCTCACAGAACAGAGATATATAAATTTGCGTTTTGCGATTGGTTCATCACATCCAAAAAACTTTCAAAATATGGAACTTTTGAAAGAAAACCACAAAGGTTAGAAGAAATTTTCCAAATCGGTTATGAAGAAGCAAAACGGACTTTCTCCGAGAATGAAGAAGATTTTATTTCAATTTTTTCAAAAAAGGAATGATGGTTTGCCAATTCTCTTCAGCATCGTCATAAAAGGAAGAAAGTGTAAATGTACCGTGGTGCCCAGCAGTTTTTGAAGGAAGGTAGAAATCTTTTTTTGTTTCTAATGCATTGTATATGGGTCTCCAATTGGATTCTTCGTTTCTTGCAGAAGAGATATAAACCGGGATTTTGACATCTTTTGCAAAAGTAGAAATGCTCTTATTTTCAATTTTGAAATATTCCCCAGGAGAGTAAGCGATAAGGGCCTTGTAATCTGATGGGTGTTTTGCAGCCATGTAAAACCCTAACGATGCCGAATAAGAGCTACCCCAATAGATTATTTTCTTTGCTTTTAATTTGTTTTTAGCATAGTAGTAAGTTGCTTCCAGATCAGGGATGACATCTGTAAATGCGGTAGATTTTCCTTTTTTCAAAGCCTCCTTTTGGGTAAGATTAATAACATGATTTACCATATCCCCGGATCTAAGGTCGACAGCTAAAACATTGAAACCTAGCTCGACCAACCTGGGAGCGATATTCCTAAAAGCTCCTCTGCTGAAACCTGCCTGATGATAAAGGATGATCAATGGGCTTCGCTTTCCATTGCCTGAATAATAGTCAGCATAAACCGTCAACTCATCGGAAGTTGGAAAATTTATGGTTTTGTAAGTATGATGTTTTACATTAAGGATTTCAGAAGAATGATTGACAGAAACTGATGCGGTCGATGAGCAACCACACAAACAATTTATAAGTAGGATCCAAAGTATGAAATTAAAACCTTTCATCGGGACGTAATTAAATTGTTATCTGACTATTTTCAAATATTATTTTATATTATTCAAATGTAATTGTTTATTTTTAATTATTTGTAAAGTAAAATTAAATTATTTTAAATTATTTTTTCTCCACATGTTTTACAATATCTTGCATCCTCATCATTGTCTTGATTTCCGCATCTTTGACACTGAAAATTATTTTTTTTCTGCTTCCTAAATTCCGATGTCACGATCCCGGTCGGGACCGCAATGATGCTATATCCACAGAGCATAACGATTATTGAGAGGATTTTACCAACAGGCGTACCTGGAGAAATATCACCATAACCAACAGTAGTGATAGTAACAACAGCCCAATACACGCTTTGCGGGATACTGCTAAAGCCATTTTTTCCTCCCTCTACAACGTACATCAATGAACCGATTATGACAATGAAAATAATCATAAACAAAAGAAATATATAGATCTTTCTAGAGCTATGCTTCAATGCTGAAACAATAAATCTGCCGTCGTGCATATAATCTGCAAGGTTGAATATCCGGAAGATCCTAAGTATTCTTAACATTCTGATAATAGCGACAAAATGCCAGATTGGAAAAAATAAACTAATATAAAATGGGATTATGGAAAGAAAGTCAATGATTCCTAACGGACTAAAAATATATTCTTCCCGGTCTTTTATGCAAATGATTCTCAAAATATATTCTATTGTAAATATTAATGTAATGAAAAACTCTGCGTAATAGAATTCTTTATAATATTGAAGCCTTATAATAGGAATTGTTTCTACCATTAATAAAATGGTGCTGAACAAAATCAAAATAAGCAAACTGATATCAAAGATCTTGCCTGCCTTTGTGTGGGACAAATAAACAATTTCGTAAATCTTCTTTCTCCAACCTTCTTCAGGAATGAGGTCGAATTCTGGTTTTATTCTCATAACATGAAATAATAAATGAAAATAGCAAAAATAAACCATCTAACAATTTTATAACAATAAAATAGACAAAAGTCTTTTTTATTAAGACAAAAGTCGTATATTTGTGAAAAGAAAATTGCAAAATGAAAAAATATAAAACTCCAGAGCCTTCTGTCATTGCTGTTAAGGAGCCTGTAATGGCTTATGGTTATCAAAATTTTGATGATGTTGGTGTTTTTGGTTTGATAGACATCGCTCAAAAAGGTATTTCTTTTAAAATATTTGATGGTCTTTCGAAAAAGTTCCCATTTACGATGCAGGATTGGGCAGATTTTTTACATATTTCCGGAAAGACATTGTCCCGTTATCAAAAAGAAGACAAATCTTTTGATGTATTACAATCAGAAAAGATTTTACAAATAGAAATGCTTTACAAAAGAGGGGAGGAGGTTTTTGGTTCTTCCGATAATTTCCTGATATGGCTTCAGTCAGAGAATGTTGCTCTTGGAAAAACAAAACCACAGGATTTACTGGGTAGTGTTTTTGGGATATCGCTTCTTATGGATGAGTTGACTCGTATAGAACATGGCGTTTTAGCATAACTTTGGATGATTGTTTACAGACTTTCAAAAGAAATCTATGCCAGCGACCTCTCGGGAAAAGGAGCAGAGATTGCTGGCGGACGATGGAATAGCAAAGGAAACGCTGCATTATACACAGCACAATCTATTGCTTTGTGTGTGACGGAGATCGCTGTTCATATTCCTCTGGGGATTTTACCACGAGATTATTGCCTTGTGCATATAGAGATTCCGGATGTGGATCTCTTTGAACCGAAACGATTGCCGAAAGACTGGAATACTTTTCCACATCCGGACAGCACCCAGAAAATTGGAGATAAGTTCCTTAAAGAGAATAAGTTTCTTATAATGAAAGTTCCCTCCGCAGCAGTACAAGGAGAATTCAATTATGTCATTAATCCCAGAAATATTGGTTCCTCCGAAATCAAAGTTAAAAAAATAGAAAAGTTTACTTTTGATGACCGATTGTTTATCAGATAAAATATCGAATATGAAAATCAAAGAATTTATAAATGAATTTGAAAAAATAATTCCGGCAAGACAAGCGGAGGATTTTGATAATGTTGGTCTGCTTTGTGGAAATCAAGAAAGAGAGATTTCAGGCATTCTGATTGCTCACGATGCTTTGGAATCTGTAGTTGATGAAGCAATTGAAAAGAATTTCAATGTGATTCTTTGTTTTCATCCAATCATTTTTTCCGGGTTAAAATCGATTACAGGAAAGAATTATGTTGAGAGAGCAGTTCTGAAAGCTTTGGAGAATAAAATCGCCATTTATGCAATTCATACGGCGTTTGACAATGATTATTTTGGTGTTAATTATAAAATCTGTGAAGCCCTTGATTTGAAGAATCAAAAGATCCTCATGCCAAAACAAAATCAATTGAAAAAGTTGGAAATTTACGTACCCGTTGATTCGGCTGAAAAATTAAAAGATGCACTTTTTGAAGCGGGAGCAGGAAATATTGGTTTCTATGACGAATGCAGTTTCTCTATTAGTGGAAACGGGACTTTTAGACCTTTGGAAGGCTCAAATCCAGTAACCGGAACTCAGAATGAAAGAGAAAATGCGAATGAAGTTCTACTTTCTGTGATATTTGAAGATTATAAAAAACATCAGATTCTCTTTGCGATGAAACAAAATCATCCTTATGAAGAAGTCGCTTATCAATTGATTTCTCTCGAAAATGAAAATCAATATACTGGCTTGGGAAGATTCGGAGATTTGGAAAGAGAAATGGATGTGGCTGATTTTCTGAAATCCGTAAAAGAAAAATTCAATCTTAATGTCATCAGGCACAATTCTTTAACTCAGAAAAAAATCAAAAGAGTAGGTGTTTTGGGAGGAAGCGGAGCAAGTGGGATCAAGTCTGCAATATCTGCTAAATGTGATGCTTATTTGACTGGCGATGTGAAATATCACGATTTCTTTTCAGGCGAAGATAAAATGCTGATTTGCGATATTGGACATTTCGAGTCAGAACAATTTGTAACTCAACAATTATTTGAAATTTTGTCCGAAAAATTCACTACATTTGCAATCGCTAAAACGACAATAAAAACAAATCCTGTTAATTATTTTATATAGATATGGCTAAAGTAAACGAAATTTCTGTTGAAGAAAAATTAAGAGCTCTTTACGATTTGCAAATCATCGATTCCCGTTTGGATGAGATCCGCAATACAAGAGGCGAGTTGCCGATTGAAGTAGAAGACCTTGAGATAGAAATTGAAGGTCTTGAAAAAAGAGCCCAAAAATTCGAATCTGAAATTGCTGAGCAAAATGCTGAGATCAACAGCAAAAAAGATTTGATGAAACAAGCTCAAACTCTTATTGATAAATATAAAACGCAGCAAGATAACGTTAGAAATAACAAAGAATTCGAAGCTTTGTCAAAAGAGGTAGAATATCAGGAATTGGAAATTCAGTTAGCTGAAAAAAGAATCAGAGAATTCGGTGGAAAAATCGATCACAAAAAAGAAACTTTGGCTGATTTGAACGCTAAAATCGATGAACTGAAAAACCACTTGACCCACAAGAAGAATGAGTTGGATAATTTGGTTTCAGAAACTCAAAAAGAAGAAGATTACCTATTGGAAAAATCTAAAGAATTTGCTGAGAAAATCGATGACAGATTGTTAGCTTCTTATCAAAGAATCCGTCAAGGTTCATCCACTGGTCTTGCAGTTGTAGGGTTGGAAAGAGGAGCACCAAAAGGTTCTTTCTTCACAATTCCGCCACAGAAACAAATGGAAATCGCTCAGAGAAAGAAAATCATTATTGATGAGCACTCTGGAAAGATCTTGGTAGATGACGAGTTGGTAAATGAAGAAAATGCCAAAATGGAAGATATCATCAAGTTCTAATCGGAATTTGATTTCAATAAATACAAAAGAGACCTGAATTTCAGGTCTCTTTTCAGTTTGAGAAAATAATATATAATTACCGGATATTAACAGAACCGGAACTGCTTTCGTTTTTGGTCACTTTATTCAGATCGCCTCTTTTCACGACGTTGATATCTCCGCTGGAAGATGCGCTAGCTGTCAGGCTTTGACGAACACCAATCGTAATATCGGCCGAAGAAGAAGTCGTGAGAACCGCACTGTCTGCAGTCAGATCTTCAGCTTTGATGTCTCCCGAAGAAGAAGCTTGCGCATTCACATTGTCTGCTTTTCCTTTGATGTTGATTCCGCCAGATGAAGAAGATTGCATATTAAGGCTTTTTGCAACGACATCTCCGTTGAAATCCCCACTGCTGGAAGCCTGGATATTCACATTATCTCCATTGATATTCCCTTTGATATTTCCTGAGCTGGAAACTTTCACATCAAGGTCAGAGAATTTGAAATCATCTTTCAAAACAATACTTGCGCTGGAATTTGCCGCTAATCTGTCAAAGTCTCTAGCATAAACTTTAATTTTAATTCTGTCAGTTGATATGTTCAGTTTTCCTTCAGATTGGATTTTCACCTGAACTTTTCTTCCTTCCTGTTTTACAACCACGTATTGCATCAGGTCAGAAGGTGCGTAAACAACAATTTTTTCTTCACTGGATTTATAAACTTCTGCGCTCAGAGAAGTCGAAATTTGCAATTCGTCAAAGTCAACCGAATAAGATTTTTCAATCACATCGCCTTTTCCGGAATCTGATAATAGGTGAGAAAACATCACATCATTTGAACCGTTTTTGGTTTGTATGCAAGAAAAATTGGTAACCGATGCCAAAAGAACTAGGGATAAAAGTTTTATTTTCATAAGAATGATTTTTTATAGTTTCTTGTTTTAATATAGGTAAGACAATTGGAAAGTCTGTTTCGTTACATCAAAAAATTATTTTTTTGCAATTAATTTAATTTTCTAAATTTACATCATAAAAAATAAATATTAAATTATGAAATCGTTTAGATTCCATATGACATTAAAATTAATAAATAACCTCATATGAAAAATATATTATTCGCATTCGTTTTGATTGGACTGTCTGTTTCTGCATTCGCACAATCTGGTCCGCCAGCTGGCGATGCTAAAGTTGGAGAATTCTACGGTCAGGACGTTTCCGCGAAAGCAATTAAAAAAGCTATTTCTCCGGATGAGCTTAACAAAGAATTGAAATCAACACCTAAAATTGCTAAAACTTCTGTGAAAGGAAAAGTGACTGGCGTTTGTCCTAAAAAAGGATGCTGGGTAAGTCTGGCGACAGATTCCGGTGATACTTTCTTCGTTAAGATGAAAGATTATGCATTCTTTGTTCCAACAGCTTTGGAAGGCAAAACGGTTGTTTTGGAAGGCAGTGCGGAGAGCAAAACCACTTCTGTAAAAGAATTGCAACATTACGCAGAAGACGCTAAAAAATCTCAGGCAGAAATCGATGCGATTAAAGAACCAAAAACTGAGACAAGATTTTTGGCAAGCGCAATCAAAGTTGTAGAATAATTTCATTACAATATAATTTATAAGCTCTGGATTTTCCGGAGCTTTTTTATTGGGGCGTATCCCTTTGTTTCGTTTGCTTTTCACGCTCGGTCTGCAAAAGAAATTTTATCCAAGGCAAACAAAACAAGCGGGTCGGGCTATCCACTCATATCTTTTGTTTTTTTATAAACATTTGTCTTTCTGATAGAACCCGAATCCCAAAAAAACAAAAGGATAACCGTTTCTATCCCTTACGCGGTGGCGCAAGAATCACGATTTGTCACAGTTAGAAAATTTCTTCAAAAAAGAAGCTCTAGCATTTGTCAAACTACAACATAATTCTTTTGAAACCCCGTCAATTCTGCTTATATTTACACCCTAAATTTTCAAAAAATGGCAGACTGGAAAATCGTCAAAGAATACGAAGATATTACTTATAAAAAATCAAATGGCGTAGCAAGAATCGCTATCAACAGACCAGAAGTCAGAAATGCTTTCCGACCAAAAACAACCTCAGAACTTTACGATGCTTTTTATGATGCTTATGAAGATTCTTCAATCGGTGTTGTGCTGTTGACAGGAGAAGGACCAAGTCCAAAAGACGGCGGACACGCTTTCTGTAGTGGAGGCGACCAGAAAGCGCGTGGCCATCAGGGCTATGTTGGCGAAGACGGGAGACATCGTCTTAATATCTTGGAAGTTCAGCGTTTGATTCGTTTTATGCCAAAAGCTGTGATTGCTGTGGTAAATGGTTGGGCAGTTGGAGGAGGACATTCGCTTCACGTGGTTTGCGATTTGACTTTGGCAAGTGAAGAACACGCTATCTTCAAACAAACCGATGCGGACGTTACAAGTTTTGACGGTGGATATGGTTCTGCTTATTTGGCGAAAATGGTTGGTCAGAAAAAAGCCAGAGAAATTTTCTTTTTAGGTAGAAATTATTCGGCTCAGGAAGCGGCTGATATGGGAATGGTAAATGCCGTAATTCCTCACGCTGAATTAGAAGACACAGCCTACGAATGGGCTCAGGAAATCCTTGCAAAATCTCCAACTTCCATCAGAATGCTAAAATTCGCAATGAATTTGACAGACGACGGAATGGTTGGGCAACAGATATTTGCGGGCGAAGCAACCCGTTTGGCTTATATGACAGAAGAAGCAAAAGAAGGCAGAAATGCATTCCTGGAGAAGCGTAAGCCGAACTTTGGTGATGACCAATGGATTTCCTAAATAATTATTTATTTTAAATTTATTTCTAATGTTCAATCCGTCTTTTATTTGCAGAAAAGCAGTTTTGCCACAAATGGCTTTTGCTTGTGCATTGTTTTCGGCTCAGAGTCCTTTACAAAAAAGTGTTCCTGAGAAAGAAGGGATTTCATCAGAAGCAATTGTCAAGTTTTTACAAGCTGCAAATAAATTGCAATCCACCGAGTTCAAAAGTTTTATGCTTCTGAGACACGGAAAAGTGATTTCGGATGTGCATTGGAATCCTTATCAGAAAGATTTAAAGAACAGATTATATTCTTGCAGTAAAAGTTTTACAGCAACTGCAATTGGTTTTGCCGTTCAGGAAAATAAGTTGAAAGTTACCGATAAAGTGATTTCATTTTTTCCTGATAAACAACCTTCTGAAATCAGTGATAATCTAAAAGAATTATCAATCCAAAATCTCTTGACAATGTCGTCTGGAATGGAAAAAGAACCTGATTTTATCCGTGGAAGCGAAAACGATTGGGTAAAAGCTTATCTGGCTGTTCCTATTGATAATAAACCAGGAAGTAAGTTCAATTATAGTTCGTTGGCCACATTTATGCTTTCTGCGATTATGCAGAAAGTGACCGGTCAAACTGTTGCAGATTATTTGAAACCAAGATTATTCGACCCATTGGGAATCAAAGGTTACGATTGGGAAAGTAATCCGCAAGGAATTAATACAGGAGGTTGGGGATTGCGTGTGAAAACGGAAGATATGGCCAAATTTGCCCAGCTTTTTCTCCAAAAAGGAAAATGGAATGGCAAACAAATTATTTCTGAAGAATGGGTAAAAGAAGCCAGTTCAGCACACATTTTACAAAATCCAAATGCCGATGAAAAACTTAAAAGCGAAAACGATTGGGTACAAGGTTACGGTTATCAGATGTGGAGAAATCGATTCAATTCTTTCCGTGGTGACGGCGCTTACGGACAATATATGTTGGTTTTGCCAGAACAAGATGCAGTTGTGATTATAACGGCAGAAAGTAACAATCTTCAGGAAGAATTAAATCTCGTTTGGGAACATCTTTTACCAGCTTTTCAACCAAAAGCGATTCCCGAAAATAAATCGGCTTACCAGAAACTCAAAGGCTTGGAGAACAATCTTTCCATTGAACCTCTGAAAAGTGACATCTTCCCGAAAATCAACAAAACGTTTAGTTTCGCTGAGAACAAAGATAAATATCAATCGGTCGAATTAAAATCGAATGGTCAAAAACTCGAAATGAAATTGACTATTAACGGAAAATCTTATCCATTCGAATTCACTTCAGGAAAATGGAATCAGCAGGAAACAATGTGGATTCAGCCAACTTCGGACAGAAAATCGATAACAGACAGCTACAAACTTTATCCTGCGAAAATCACAAATAGTTTTCGTTGGAAAGATGAAAAAACTTTGGAACTGAAAACGATTTATCTGGAAACGCCGCATTCACATTTAATGGAAATTACTTTCGATAATGATTCTCTCATTTTCGAACTAAAAAATAGCGCGGATTTTGGAAAAAAATCAACGATTTTAAAGGCCACAGAAATAAAATAAATGAAACATTGGATACAGGCTGCGAGGCTTAGAACATTACCACTTTCACTCAGTGGAATTATTATGGGAGCTTTCATTGCAAAATGGAGACTTTCTGAGAATGGAGGAACTTGGGATTGGAGAATTTTCGCTTTAGCACTTCTCGTAACATTATTATATCAAATCCTTTCCAATTTTGCCAACGATTATGGCGACGGCGTAAAAGGAACGGACAAAAATAGGATAGGTGAAGCAGAAAGCAGAGCAGTAGCTTCTGGAAAAATTACAGCAATCCAAATGAGAAATGCAGTTATTCTGCTTTCGATTTTATCTTTTGTAGCAACAATTGCATTATTGTACGTTGCTTTTTACCCAGCGAATATCAGAGAATTCTGGATTTTTATAGGATTAGGAATTGCTTGTATTTTGGCAGCAATTGGATATACAGTGGGTAAAAAACCCTACGGATATATGGGATTGGGCGATATTTTCGTGTTTGTATTTTTTGGATTGGTTTCGGTTTGCGGAAGTTATTTTCTGTTTACTAAATCATTCAGTTGGGACGTTTTATTTCCTGCAACAGCAGTCGGAATGTTGAGTATGGCTGTTCTTAATCTGAACAATATGAGAGACATCGTTAATGATGAATTATCTGGCAAAAAAACGTTTGCATTGAAGCTTGGTTTTAAAAATGCTATGATTTACGAAATCATCTTATTGCAATTACCAATTCTTTTGATGCTGGCTTTTCTAATGTACAACGGCTTCCAGGCACAGGGGAAATATTATCCTTTCATCGTGATGATTTTGATTTTCCCATTCATCAAATTAAGGAGAAGTATAATGGCTGTAAAAGAACCAAAATTACTCGACCCATTTCTAAAACAGGTCGGAATATTGACTTTTATGATGGCTATTTTGACAGCTTTCGGGCTTAATTTTGTTAATTAATTTTTTTCAAATTATTAACTTCGTGAGTATGAAGAAAATTTCACTTTTGTTAGCATTTGTTATTTCAGGTTTGGCTTTCGCTTGTCTTAATTATTCGATTGTCGGAACAGATGTCAATGGCAAAAGAAAAACGACTCATGCAATGAAGGAACATCACCGAGGATTGCATATCTATGATTTTGACAAATCAATGATTGAAAAAAATGGAAAGTATGATTTGGAAGAATATAAGAAGACCAAAAATCTTGATAACTATTTAAATTATGCTACTTCTTTGGTTTATCTGGGTGATTATGATAAAGCAATTTCCATATTTAAAGAAATAGAAGAAAAGCAACCAGATAAATATGAACTCGCTTCTAACTTGGGAACAGCTTATGAATTAATTGGAGATAATAAAAATGCCCTGAAATATATCCAGAAAGCGTTACAACTCAACAAAGATTCTCATCACGGTTCTGAGTGGATTCACGTAAAAATTTTAGAAAATAAATTAGGCAAAAGAACCCTCGAAAATCTTTTGGATATTGATTTTGGAAATGATAAAACTCCAACTTCAAAATATAAAAAAATAGAATTGACAGAGTTCATAAATGATGTTTCTTACCAATTATCAGAAAGGACTCAATTTGTCAAACCAACAGATAAGATTGTTGGAAAATTGTATTTTGAATTGGGAAACGCATTGTCTATAGTTTACGATTTAGAATCAGCTCAGAAAGCTTATAATCTTTCAAAAAAATATGGATACGAAAATCCGTTGTTAAATAAACGGGTTTCCTACTTTGCTCAGCTTATTAAAGATAACAAAGATTCCGGAAAAGAAGTAAAGGAGACAACTAATGAAGAATTATATTACCAAAATGAAGATAAAAATAAAACTCCCGAATTCAAGAATGTCAAAATAGTTCCAGAAGTGGAAGTGGGTTTTCCATTTTGGATAATTTTACCAATAATTTTGATTGTAGCAATACTTTCAATTTTTATAATTAAAAGAAAAAAAAGATAATATAAAATGAAAATAAAATTCTTAGGACAAAACTGTTTTTTGTTCACATATAACAGCATAATAATTCTTTCAGACCCTTTTTACAACTATCAGAAAGCGCAATCCGGATTTGATATCAAAGCTCAGAAAATCGATTATGTCTTGATTACACACGCGCACGGCGACCATATCGCAGACGTTAAAGAAGTTCTAGAAAACCATCCTGATGCAACTGTAATCAGTCAGCCGGAGATTTGTGGTTATTTCAAGCATTCAAATAACATAGATATTAATTTCGGAGGTTCTGTTAAGCTTAACGGTTTGAAGATTTCTATGGTTCCTGCGTTGCATACAAGCTCTTTCCCGGATGGTTCTTATGGCGGATTGGCTTCTGGATATATTTTTAGATTTGCTGATGGAAGAAACCTTTATTTGGCCGGAGATACAGGTGTAACTGCCGAAATGAGCTTGTTTCCGCAAGTTTTCGGGAAATTAGATTTATCCATTCTTCCGGTTGGTAAACATTATACAATGTGCCCTAGAAAAGCGGCTTTTGCAGCGTCAGAATTATTGAAAACTCCTAAAGTAATTGGATGTCATTTCGATACTTTTCCACCGATTGAAATCAATCACGAAGAGGCTAAAAAACTTTTCATAGATAAGAACATCGATTTTACTTTACCAAAACTAGGAGAGGAGTTCGAATTTTAAATAAAAAAAATTCTGAGATTAAATAATTTGACTTCGTCGAATCTTTCGATTTCTAAATCACTTAATCTCAGAATTTCTTAATGTATAGATACAAAAAATGGCAAGCTACCTAAATCACACCGCTACAACCGATTACCTTTGCTGCGTTCCCACCCTGGAGGATTCTCAGGAGCTGGTTGTTTAGGACTTGCCGGTGCAAAGATAAAATTTAATATTGAATTAAAAAATGAGAAACACAGGATATTGAGATTATTAATCCAATTATGAATTTAAAAAACTGATTCTCAGAATTAAAAATTTTCAATTTTTTTAGAAAAATAAAATTATGACAAAAAATCCTGTAGCCGTTGGCTTTGGTTTATTTTTAGCGACAATGTTGACTTTCTTCGTTGTTTATTACTTTTTCGCAGATGCCAATTATTTTGATACCAGTATGAAAGTCAATGCGTTTGGGATGACCTTCCTGTATGTTTTGGCTGGATTTCTTTCCGTTCTTTGGCTGCGTGGAAACAACAAAATCACATATCCGCAAGCTTTCAAGCAATGTTTTGTGACTTTGTTCGTAGGTGGTGGACTTTCTATGTTGTCCATTTTCGCTTTCCTGAATTATGTTGATACAGATGCCAGAGAAATGCTGAATCATCAATACATCCAAACAGAAATGAAAAATCTGGATGAGTCTTATGCAAAACTGAAAGTAGAAGCGGCAAATCAAAAAGACCGTACGAAAGCTAAAGAATTGGAAGATAATTACAACGATGCAAAATTAGCGAGAGAGATTGCTAGAAAGGAGAACAAAAATTATTTTTCTTTCCAATTTTTATCAGCCATCTTTGGTGGTTTTTTACTATTTTATTTACTTTTGTCTATTATCATCGCTGGCTTTTTGAAAAACAAGAAACGCTACGAATAAGAGGTTGGATAATAAATAGTTAAATGGCTTTTGTTAAATAAATCATTTATCTTAAAATTTGAAAATCTAATATCAATATCTAACATCTTTTATAAAAAAAATGAATCTTTCTATAATCGTTCCATTGCTTAACGAGCAAGACTCTCTGGAAGAGTTGTTCACAAGGATTGACACTGTTTGTCGTTCCAATAAATTGTCTTACGAAGTTTGGTTCATAGACGACGGAAGTACAGATTTGTCCTGGTCTATCATAGAAAATATGAAAATTCAGAATCCACAGATTCACGGAATTAAATTCTCCAAAAACTACGGAAAATCTCAGGCACTTCACGCAGCTTTCGAAAAGGTGAATGGCGATGTTGTAATTACAATGGATGCTGATTTACAGGATTTTCCGGAAGAGATTCCTGAATTGTACGAAATGCTGAAAGCTGGAAATTACGATATCGTTTCCGGATGGAAAAAGAAACGTTTCGATAATGTAATGACCAAAAATATTCCGTCAAAATTGTTCAATTCGGCGGCTAGAAAAGTGTCTGGTGTTTCGCTTCACGATTTCAATTGCGGTTTGAAAGCTTACAGAAAACAAGTCGTAAAATCTATTGACGTTTACGGCGATATGCACAGATATATTCCTGTTCTGGCGGCTAATGCAGGTTTCAGAAATATTACCGAAAAACCGGTTCAGCATCAGGCAAGACCTTACGGAACTTCGAAGTTTGGGACGGAACGTTTTGTTCGCGGATTTTTAGATTTGGTTACACTTTGGTTTGTGAGTAGATTTGGAGGAAGGCCTATGCATTTCTTTGGTGCTGCAGGAACTTTGATGTTCATCATCGGTTTCTTATCTGCGATATGGCTTGGCATTTCAAAACTGATTGATGTTTATATTTTCAAAATCTATGGAAATCTGATTGCCAACAATCCCTGGTTTTTCATTGCATTGACAATGATGATTCTCGGAAGTTTACTTTTCGTAGCTGGATTCTTAGGCGAATTGATCATCAGAACCAACCGTGAGCAGAAGAATTATCATATTGAGGAAATGATATAATTATAAATGAAATATTGGCTATTAAAAATTGGATTGATTCTATTTAATATATTTTATTCATTGTATTTTGATTATCGTGTATTTAAAACTTTTAGAGTCAGAGAAGAATTTCCTACAGCAGTCAAAGATGAAAGCTTTTGGTTTTTAGTATTGATTTTATTAATAATTTTCAATTTTATTTTTGAAAAGCAATTTTTAAAACATACGAAAAGAAAAATGTCAATTATTCTACTTTTTGTAAACTTTATAATTGTTTTGCCGATAATATATTTTACAATCAACGAACTAATAATAGAAGGTTTTTAAATTCATATGAAAAAACTATTATACTTACTTCTAATCTTAACAATCGTTTCCTGCGGAAAAGTAAAACCAAAAGGAGAAATCCAGTCCAAAGATGTTGAATTGGCTGAATTTTCCAAACTGGATTTAAAAGGAAAATTCAGAGTGTTTTATGTGCAAAGTCCACACAATTTTGTGAATGTAGAAACTTATCCTAATTTCTTTGATAATCTTAATATTGAGGTTAAAGACAAAAATCTGTCAATCTCAGAGAAAAGTGAAACGGATAAAGTGGATTTCTATAATATTACAATTTATGGCAAAAATCCTTTTGATGTGATTAAAATAGCTGATTCTGTAGAACTTAACATCTCAAGTCAAATGAAAGTTGAAAATTTTGCACTTCATTTAAAAGATAATGCTAAATTTATCGGTTCAGTGATTTCAGAAAATGCTGAAATAGAAATGACGAACAAAAGCAGAGCTAATCTGTTGGGGAAAACGACTTTGGTCAAGCTTAATATCAAAGATACTGCGAGCATTATTTCGCCATATTGGTATATCAAAGATTTGGAAATTGAGTCTCAGAACGGAAATTATGCAGAACTGAATGTAGATGAAGAAATCAAAGGTAAAATCGGTAATACTTCGAAGTTGATTTATTACGGAAATCCTTCGAAAAAACTGAAAGTAACTGAAAAAGCGACTTTGGAAAACAAGAAAATTAATTAAAACAAAAAACTATAAATAATGTCAGAATTATCAACATTAGATAAAGCAAAACTTTGGCTTTCTGAAACATTTGATGCGGAAACCAGAACTGCTGTTCAAACTTTAATCGATTCCAATTCGCCGGATTTGGAAGATTCTTTTTATAGGGAATTAGAATTCGGAACAGGAGGAATGCGTGGTGTAATGGGCGTTGGAACCAATCGTTTAAATAAATATACTTTAGGTCAAGCGACTCAAGGATTGGCTAATTATCTTCATCAGCAATTTTCCGGCGAAGAAATCAAAGTGGCAATTGCTTATGATGTTCGTCACAACTCAAAAGAATTCGGGAAAATTGTTGCTGATGTTTTGACAGCGAACGGAATCAAAGTCCTGCTGTTCAAGCAACATCGCCCAACTCCGGAATTGTCTTTCACAGTGAGAGATAAAAAATGTAATGCGGGAATCGTTTTGACGGCTTCTCACAATCCACCGGAATATAACGGTTACAAAGTGTATTGGAATGATGGTGCACAAATTGTTCCGCCGGATGACGAAAATATCATCAGAGAAGTTTATTCAACCAAGTTTGAAGATATCAAATTCGATGGAAATGATGACCTGATCGAATGGGTTGGAGAAGACCAGGATGATGTTTACATCGATGCTTGTATGGAAAATTCTCTTTACCAAAATGTTGGAAGAGATAATCTGAACATCGTTTTCACGTCGATTCACGGAACAACTTATACAACCGTTCCAAAAGCATTGAAAAAAGCTGGATTTACAAAATTAGATTTGGTTCAGGAACAAATGATTCCAAGCGGGAACTTCCCAACGGTAGATTCCCCGAATCCGGAAGAACCTGCGGCATTGTCAATGGCAATGGATTTGGCAAGAATAACCAATGCTGATATCGTTATCGGAACTGACCCGGACGGTGACAGATTAGGAATCGCTGTAAGAAATCTTGAAGGAGAAATGCAGCTTCTTAATGGAAATCAAACCAATACAATCTTAACTTATTATATCCTTGACCAATGGAAAAAAGCCGGAAAAATTACTGGAAAAGAGTTCATTGGTTCTACAATTGTAACTTCGGATGTGTTTTTTGATGTTGCAGAGAAATTCGGAGTGGACTGCAAAGTTGGATTGACTGGATTCAAATGGATTGGGAAGATGATTCGTGATTTTGAAGGTCAGGAAAAGTTCATTTGTGGAGGCGAAGAAAGTTTCGGTTTTATGACCGGAGATTTTGTTCGTGACAAAGATTCTTGTGGTTCAATCTTGACTGCTTGTGAAATCGCTGCGTGGTGTAAAGCCAATGGAACAACGGTTTACGAATATATGATTGACATCTACAAAGAAGTTGGATTCTATTACGAAGGCTTGATTAATGTCGTAAGAAAGGGTAGAACAGGTGCTGAAGAAATTACCCAAATGATGAGCGATTTCAGAAGTAATCCTCCAAAAGAAATTGCTGGTTCTCCTGTAGAAGAAGTGAAGGATTTCAAAGAGCAGACTTGTTTCGTAGTTTCCAAGAACGAGAAAAAAGTAATGGACGATATTCCAAAGTCTAACGTATTGATTTTCTATACTCAAGACGGAACTAAAGTTTGCGTTCGTCCTTCCGGAACCGAGCCAAAAATCAAATTCTATGTTTCTGTGAAAGACAGCATCTCTTCCAAAGAAGATTTTGTTGAAAAACTTCCTAAGCTGGAAGAAAAGATTGCCAAGGTAAAACAGGACCTCAATTTGTAATTGAAAATTTTTATTTGATCAAAATATAACTCCAAATATTTTTAATATAAAGTTCTCAATTACTAAAGTGATTTAGTTTTGAGAACTTTTTTGTTGTGTAATTTGAATTAGTCAGTTACATTTAAGACATTTGTAATCCTTAAAGAATAAAATCAGATTCTAAGTCTGAAATAATATCTAAAATTAAAAAAGTGAAAGTATCAAAACTCGCATCTAACCTTGTTGGTTCAGAAATCATCAAAATCGGAAATGAAGTAAACGATTTGAAGGCCAAAGGTGCACAAATCTCAAATCTTACAATCGGCGACCTTAATTCTAATATCTATCCAATTCCACAAGAATTGAAACAGGGAATCGAGAAAGCCTATAAAAATAATCTTACTAACTATCCGCCAGCAAACGGTTTACAATCTTTGAGAGCATCTGTGAGCAACGACCTTAAAAAACGTTGGAATCTTGATTATTCGGCAAATGACATTCTGATTACAGCTGGTTCCAGACCTTTGATTTATGCGGTTTTCAAAACGATTGTTGACGAAGGCGATAAAGTGATCTATCCGATTCCTTCCTGGAATAACAATCATTATGCTTACTTGACAAGTGCGAATGCGGTTGAAGTTCAGACTCAGGAATCCAATAATTTCTTACCGACAGCGGATGATTTGAGACCACATTTAGAAGGCGCAGTTTTGCTTTGTCTTTGTTCTCCACTCAATCCAACTGGAACAATGTTCACAAAAGAGCAATTGTCCGAGATTTGCGAATTGGTTTTGGAAGAAAATAAAAGAAGAGGAGCAGACGAAAAACCGCTTTACCTGATGTATGACCAAATCTACGCAATGCTGACTTTTGGTGCAGACCATTACAATCCTGTAAGTCTTTTTCCGGAAATGAAAGATTACACGATCTATGTTGACGGAACGTCTAAATGTTTTGCGGCGACAGGTGTTAGAGTTGGTTGGGGATTCGGGCCGAGTTTGGTAATTGATAAAATGAAAGCTTTGTTGACACACGTTGGAGCTTGGGCACCAAAACCAGAACAGGAAGCCGTTGCAGAGTTTTTGGCTGACGATTCTGCAGTTGATACTTTCTTAGATGATTACAAACAAAAACTGAATACAAGTTTAAAAGAACTTCATGCAGGAATCCAGGATTTGAAATCCAAAGGTTTTGACGTCGAAAGTATCTCACCAATGGGAGCACTTTATTTGACAATCAAACTCGATTACCTTGGAAAAACTGCACCAGACGGAAAAGTTTTGGAGGATTCTACAGATTTGGTTTTCTATCTGATTAATAATGCAGGAATGGCTTTGGTTCCTTTCTCAGCGTTTGGAAATGATAAGTCAGTTCCTTGGTTCAGAGCTTCTGTTGGAGGTTGTTCTCTGGATGATATTAAAGATTGTTTGCCGAAATTGGAGAAAGCTTTAAATGCTTTAAACTAAAGTCTTAATAATATAAATTAATGTAGCAATTGATTATGATTGCTACATTTTTATTTTTAAATTGATATCAATATGAAAGTTATCGCAGTCATTCCTGCACGCTATAATTCTACAAGATTTCCAGGTAAAATGATGGAGATTTTGGGGAACAGAACCATTATCACAACCACTTATCAGAATGTTGTGGAAACAGGTTTGTTTGATGAAGTATTTGTTGCTACAGATTCCGAATTGATTTTTGAGGAAATCTCCAAAAACGGTGGAAAAGCTGTAATGACAGGCGAACACGAAACAGGAAGCGATAGAATTGCAGAAGCTGTAAAAAATATCGATTGTGATATCGTCATCAATGTTCAGGGTGATGAACCTTTCCTTAAAAAAGAACCGTTGAAACAACTGATTGATGTTTTTTCTAATGATGATAAAAAAGAGGTTTCCTTAGCTTCATTGAAAATTCAGTTGAAAGAATCTGAGGAAATCCTGAATCCAAATAATGTAAAAGTCGTTACTGATAATAATGGATTTGCATTATATTTTAGCCGTTCTGTGATTCCTTTTCATCGAGAATTATCTTATAATGTCAAATATTACAAACATATTGGCGTTTACGCTTTCAGAAAAGAAGCTTTGATCAAATTCTCTTCTTTGGAAATGACACCGATGGAAATTTCTGAAAAACTAGAGCAATTACGCTATTTGGAAAATGGAATGAAAATTAAGATGGTAGAAACTGATTTTGTTGGGATTGGGATTGATACTCCGGAAGATTTGGAGAAAGCAAAACTGCTGATATAATGATTAATGTCTTTTTTAGTCAGATTTAATATGTCTAAAAAGTTCAAAACTTAATAAAAATCCTATCTTTGAAATCCTAAAATTTTTGAATGAACAGAATAATCGTCCTTTTTGCTATTATATTTTCACAAATAATTTTTGCACAAACCGCAAAGGAAATCATCGATAGAAATATCGAAAGTTCCGGAGGTCTTACCAATTGGAAACTTCTGAATACGGTTCAGATACAAGGACGGGTAACGCTTGGCGTGAATGATTCTTATCTGATGAAAATCTACCAGCAACGCCCAAATCTCACCAAAACGGCAATTGTAGTGGGTGGAAAGGAAACACCTGTTGAAGGCTATGACGGGACGAATGGTTACGCAATGAACTACGCTCAGAACAAGCTACAAAAGTATAACGATTACATTCCTGAGAGTTTTGACAATGACTTTATAGACTGGGAAAACAAAGGTTTTGAAGCAGAATTGTTAGGTAAAGAAAAAATCGGAGAACAAATCTATTTCAAAGTAGAATTGACAAAGAACGTCAATAAAACTATTTATTACTTTGATGTCAAAAATTACTCACTTTTCCGTGAGATCAAGAAAGATGAAACTTTAACTTATTCTGATTACAGAAAAGTAGGAAACTTATTAATGCCTTACAGAATCGAGTCGTCTTCGCCTAAAAAAGACAGCGATTATGTAATGATGATCAATAAAATCGAAATCAATAAAGAGTTGCCGAAGAATACTTTTAAGTTTTAAAAGTGTAACAATGTATCAATGTAATAATGTAACAATTTTTTAGAAAAAGTTAAATTTATTGTTATACTGATAGGTTGCTAAAATGTTAATTAAAAAAATGGAAATCGAGGAGATCCGAGAATATTGTCTATCCAAAAAAGCTGTAACAGAAGGTTTTCCTTTTGATAACGAGACTTTGGTTTTCAAGGTTGGTGGAAAAATATTTCTGTTTCTGCCTTTGGAAAGTACTCAGCCAACATTTTCTGTGAAAACTGATCCGGCTTGGAGCGAGGAACTCAGAGAAAAATATTTTCAAATAAACGGCGCATTTCATTTAAATAAAACCCATTGGAATTCAGTTCTTTGTGAAGGTCTCAAAAAAGAATTGATTCTGAAATTAATTGACCATTCTTACGATTTGGTCTTCAAATCTTTGACAAAAAAGCTGAAAGATGAGATCTTAAACAGTTGAATTCTCAAACGCTAATTTCATTAAAATTCAATTTACAAACAGATTCTAATTTATATTTTCAAACCTTATGAATGGTTATGGATTATAGTAAATTTTTATTTTCTCATTTTGGGATAATAAAATAATTTGTATATTAGGCATTCGAAAATTTCTATTTGAAAAAAGTAAATTTTATGATAAAAAAATTAATATTACTTTCTGTAATTGGCTGTATGACACAGTTTGGTTTTGCTCAGAAAAAAACACCCATTTATTTAGATGATTCCAAGCCTGTAGAACAACGCATAGAAGATGCATTGTCAAGGATGACTTTGGAGGAAAAAATCAACTTGATTCATGCTCAGTCCAAATTCAGTTCACACGGTGTTCCAAGATTAGGGATTCCTGAGTTGTGGACGGCAGATGGGCCTCACGGTGTACGTTCAGAAGTGCTTTGGGACGAGTGGGATCAGGCAGGTTGGACGAATGATTCTATTATCGCATATCCGGCTTTGACCGCATTATCCGCAACATGGAACAGAAATATGTCTTCTATC
This sequence comes from Epilithonimonas hungarica, assembly GCF_900102265.1. Classification (GTDB taxonomy): domain Bacteria; phylum Bacteroidota; class Bacteroidia; order Flavobacteriales; family Weeksellaceae; genus Epilithonimonas; species Epilithonimonas hungarica. The sequence goes on from NZ_FNBH01000003.1 coordinate 162,520, forward strand.
TACGGGAAATCTTTGGGAGAAGAAGCGAGATATAGAGGTAAAGATGTAATTCTTGGACCTGGTGTCAACATCTATAGAACACCGCTTAACGGCCGTAATTTCGAGTATATGGGAGAAGACCCATTTTTGACCTCTCAAATGGTTGTGCCTTACATTAAAAGTGTTCAATCTAATGGCGTTGCAACAAGTGTGAAACATTTTGCTTTGAACAATCAGGAAACTTTCCGTCACACAAGTAATGTGATCGTAGATGACAGAGCTTTGTATGAGATCTATTTACCACCATTTAAAGCAGCTGTTCAGGAAGGTGATTCCTGGACGATCATGGGTGCTTATGATCTTTACAAAGGTCAGCACGCCAGTCACAATCAATATTTATTAAATGACATTTTGAAAGGTGAATGGGGTTATAAAGGTGTTGTTATTTCAGATTGGGGCGCTGTTTTGGACACCAATCAGGCGATTCATAATGGTTTGGATCTGGAATTTGGAACCTGGACAAACGGTTTATCAAAGGGAACGAGCAATGCCTATGAAAACTATTACTTAGCAAAACCCTACTTAGATCTGATCAAATCTGGAAAAGTCGGAACTAAGGAATTGGATGACAAAGTGAGACGGGTTTTAGGATTAGCTTACAAAACATCAATGAATAAGAATAAGCCATTTGGGTCGATTGCTTCAGAAGAACATATGGCTGCTGCAAAACAAATTGCATCAGAAGGGATTGTTTTGCTTCAAAATCAAAAAGCAACATTGCCGATCAATTTGTCTAAGACTAAGAAAATTGCAGTGATAGGAGAGAATGCTATCAAAATGATGACAGTTGGTGGGGGAAGTTCCTCTTTGAAAGTAAAATATGAGACTTTACCTCTTGAAGGAATCAAAGAACGTTTCGGAAAACAAACCGAAGTTGTCTATGCAAGAGGTTATGTTGGGGATGTTGGCGGCGATTATAATGGTGTGAAATCCGGCCAGAATCTAAAAGAAACACGTTCTTCTGCAGAATTGATTGCTGAAGCGGTGAAATTAGCCAAAGAATCTGATTTTGTAGTATTTGTAGGAGGGCTTAACAAAAGTGACCGTCAGGATGCAGAAGGAATGGACAGAGAAAGCTACGGTTTGCCTTATGATCAGGACAAATTGATCTCTGAATTATCAAAAGCAAATAAAAATCTTGCAGTTGTTTTGGTTTCCGGAAACGCAGTTGCAATGCCTTGGATCAAAGAAGTGCCTTCGGTTTTGCAATCTTGGTATTTGGGCTCGGAAGCTGGACATGCGATTGCAGCAGTTTTGGCTGGTGATACAAATCCCTCCGGGAAATTGCCTTTCACTTTTCCTGTCAAGTTAGAGGATAATTCGGCGCACGCTTTGGGAGAATATCCTGGAAATAAAGAAGAATTGGCTGCAGGAAAAGGAAAAGATTTGAAAGACCCAATTAATATTACCTATAATGAAGGAATTTTAGTAGGTTACCGTTGGCATGATACAAAGAATATCAAACCATTATTCAGTTTTGGGCACGGTTTGAGTTACACGACTTTCGAATACGGAAAAGTAAAGTCAGACAAAACCGAGTTGACTGCGAATGATAAAATTACTTTTACGGTTAATGTCAAAAATACTGGTAAGGTTGATGGAGCAGAAGTTGTACAATTGTACATTAGTGATTTGAAATCATCACTGCCAAGACCATTGAAAGAACTGAAAGGTTTCGATAAAGTTTATTTGAAAGCAGGAGAATCCAAAGAAGTTTCTATCACTGTTGACAGATCGGCATTGAGTTTCTTTGATCCGGTAAAACACGATTGGGTTGCAGAACCAGGCGATTTCGAAGCTTTGGTGGGAAGTTCTTCTTCTGATATCAGAACTAAAATCAAATTCACTTTGAAATAATTTTCATAGGAAATATAAAAATTAAGGATAGCAATTGCTATCCTTTTTTGTTTCTTAAAACTGATATTCTTCCGTCAGTCTTTTGTCCTCATCCAGCTTTTCGATCAATTTCTCCAAACCATCAAATTTGATCTCATCGTGCAGGAAATCCCTGAATTTGATAGTGATCTCTTTATCGTAAATCTCTTTGTTAAAATCAAGAATGTAAACTTCTGTATGTAGAGATTCATTCTGATCATCAATGGTCGGATTGGTCCCGATGCTTAGCATTCCTTTATAGAATTGATCGTCAATCCAAACTTCTACAATATAAGCGCCTTTTTTCGGAAGTAACTTATTGATAGGAACTTCAATATTTGCGGTTGGATAACCAATGGTCCTGCCCAATTTTTTTCCGTGGATCACTTTCCCGGTCAAAGGATAACTGTAGCCCAGCATTTCGTTGGCATCATTGATTCTTCCCTCCGAGAGAGCAATTCTGATTTTTGTAGAACTGATATTAAGGTCATTCGTTTGGACAGCTTCCAATTGGTTGACTTTGAAGCCTAGTTCATCAGAAATTGATTTCAATAATTCGAAATTTCCACTTTTGTTTTTCCCGAATGTATGATCATGGCCAATAATAATATGTTTAACGTTTAGTTTATCAACCAAAACTTTTTCACAGAATTCAGTTCCTGTAAGATTTCTGAATTCTTCATCAAATGTCTTTAGAAAGATATTTCTGATTCCACTTTTTTCCAGAAGTTCCAATTTTTCTTCCAGCGTATTCAGCATTTTGACATCGTCATCCGGATTCAGGAATTTTCTCGGATGTGGCCAAAAGCTTAGTATTGCAGATTCCAAATTCTCTTTTTCTGCAATTTCATTTAATTTATTAATGATGGATAAATGCCCGAGATGAACACCGTCAAACATACCTAAAGATAATGCTAATGGTGTTTCCGAGTGGTAATCTGTAAGGTCTCTGATGATTTTCAAATCCTGAATTTTATGGCAAGACAACAAAAATTCTGCCTGTGTAAAAATACACCTAAAAATGGTGTGTAAAATTGTCATGCAAATATGATAAAAATCTTTTTTTCTGACAATGCACATATACAAACTTTTATTATCTTTGCGCACAAGTAAAAATTTAGTAATGGCAAACCAAATTAAAGGAAAAATTTCACAAATTATTGGACCAGTTATCGATGTGGTCTTTAATGAAGTTGAACAATTACCAAACATATATGACGCTCTTGAGATCACTAAAACCAACGGAGAAAAAGTTGTTTTAGAGGTTGAGCAGCACATTGGCGAGGACGTTGTAAGATGTATTGCAATGGACGCTACCGATGGGCTTCAGAGAGGACAAGAAGTTCTTGGAACTGGTCTACAGATCACAATGCCAATTGGAGAAGGCGTTAATGGACGTCTATTCAATGTTGTGGGTGATGCTATCGACGGACTTCAGAACTTGTCAAAAGAAGGAGGTTTGCCAATCCACAGAGAAGCACCAAAATTTGATCAGTTATCTACTTCAGCCGAAGTTCTTTTCACTGGTATCAAAGTAATCGACCTTATTGAACCTTATGCAAAAGGAGGTAAGATCGGATTGTTCGGTGGAGCAGGTGTTGGAAAAACAGTATTGATCCAGGAATTGATCAACAACATCGCAAAAGGACACGGTGGACTTTCGGTATTCGCAGGAGTAGGAGAAAGAACGAGAGAAGGAAATGACCTTTTGAGAGAGATGTTGGAATCTGGAATTATCAAATATGGTGATGACTTCATGCACTCTATGGAAAATGGAGGTTGGGATCTTTCCAAAGTAGATTTGGAAGTAATGAAGGATTCCAAAGCTGCATTCGTTTTTGGACAGATGAACGAGCCACCAGGTGCAAGAGCTAGAGTAGCATTGTCTGGTCTTACATTGGCAGAATATTATAGAGATGGTGGAGAAAGTGGACAAGGTAGAGATGTACTTTTCTTTGTGGATAATATCTTCCGTTTTACACAGGCTGGTTCAGAGGTGTCTGCACTTTTGGGTCGTATGCCTTCTGCGGTAGGTTACCAGCCGACATTGGCATCTGAGATGGGTGCAATGCAGGAAAGAATTACTTCTACTAAAAATGGTTCAATTACTTCCGTACAAGCTGTTTACGTACCTGCGGATGATTTAACTGACCCGGCGCCGGCTACAACGTTTGCTCACCTTGATGCAACGACTGTATTAGATAGAAAAATTGCTTCATTAGGTATTTATCCGGCGGTAGACCCATTGGCTTCTACGTCAAGGATATTGGCTCCGGAAATCATCGGTGAAGAACATTATAACTGTGCACAAAGAGTAAAAGAAATCCTTCAGAGATACAAAGCGTTGCAAGATATTATTGCGATCCTTGGTATGGAAGAACTTTCTGAGGAAGATAAATTGGTAGTTTACAGAGCTAGAAAAGTTCAGAGATTCTTATCTCAGCCTTTCCACGTTGCTGAGCAGTTTACAGGTCTCAAAGGATCATTGGTGGATATCAAGGATACCATCAAAGGATTCAATATGATCATCGATGGAGAATTGGATCAATACCCAGAATCTGCATTCAACCTGAAGGGAACTATCGAAGAAGCTATTGCTGCCGGGCAGAAAATGCTTGCAGAGAATGCTTAATAATTAGACACAAGATATCAGATTATAGACATGAGAGACTTTAATGTCTGAAATCTGAAGTCTGAAATCTTTAAATCTAAAAGAATGAATATAAAAATTTTAACTCCGGAATTTGTAATTTTTGAAGGTGAAGTAGAATCAGTTCTTCTTCCAGGAAAAAGTGGGCAGTTCCAGATATTCAAAAATCACGCTGCGATTGTATCTGCTTTGGTGGGTGGGAAAGTAAAGATCTATACAGAAAAAGTAGGTTCTGCTTACCAAAAATACCTTATCAAGGAAACCGAGGCTAAGTCATCTTATTCTTATGAGATCAAGAGTGGTGTGTTAGAGTTCAATAATGATAAAGGGATTATTCTTTGCGAATAAGTCAAGACTATAACAATATAAAAAAGCGAATCAGAGATGGTTCGCTTTTTATTTTGGAAATATTTTTTTATATACCTTCATTCAACAGTTAGATAAACGCTGAAGGGAATAAAAAATAGAAATGCTTTTTTAACAGATCAAAAGTAATCGATATTTATCATTTTCTATCGGGGCACGATGAACACAGGGCAGAACTTTTTGTTCTGGATGATCTACGGACAGGCGCCAAAGGTTTCCCAATCCTAAATTTATGGGATGAGCATCGGGTTTTGGTTGATAGTGCAAGTCAAAATAATACTCTTTCAGGAAAGTTTCAAAATCTTCTTCTTCACCATTATGCAGTTTTTTTAGTTTTTCTCGGATTTCCGGAATTAAAATTTTCTGTATAGTCTGGTCATTAGGTAAAATATCGCTTGATGTACCATAATAAGTACATAAAAATGTACTTGTAGCAATAGGAGAACGATCTACATGGTAAGAATATACATCTGTCGAAATAAAATCGAACTCATTGTCTCGCTCATAATTCTTAAGTAAATTGAGTGATGGGGATGCTCCAAAATCATTTAGTAAACGAAGGTCGTTCAAGATAATTTCTCTTGCAATATGTCCATTTTCTGAAAGTATTAGATTTTCTAGATCTTCAATATAAACTTCAGTGATATTTTCATTTAATTCAAGTTTGGTAACAATTTCCTCAAAATCACCATCCAGATCTCGTTGCCAATTAATGGCATTTATTTTTCCTTCAAAATCAGAATTTATAAGTTCCGAAAAAGTTGAAACTATTTTTATTGAATTAGTTGTGGATAGCATATATTTACAGATTTAATTGTTGAATCGATTAATACCTACAAAATTAATATAATTCCATTTTCTTTCAATTGCTGTATTGGTTTTGAGAACCAGAACAATTCAAAATCTTCAAAACTTTCTTCAAATTGATCTTTAAGTTGTTGGAGACTTGGTTTTTTTGCACTTTCTATCGAATTTTCATTTAGGATCTTGATTAGCCAATGTGCTTGTTCTCTGGCCAATTCGATTTTCAAAATATTGGTTTTCAAATGAAAAGTTAGTTGTGAAAGTTCCCAGGAATTGCCTTTTTTAGTTTTAATAAAATCTTCAGCGATCACATTTTTCTCCAAGAAAACAACTTTCGAATTCGGCTTAAGACTAAAATTATCTTCCTCTAAAAGTGAGTCATGAATGTAATCAGGATGGACCGTTGTCCTAGGAATTTTAAAATCAAACCAACTTTGTAGAGGCATCTCAAAATTAATTCCGTGCATATAATTGAATAATGATTTCTTCAGTCCAAAGCTAAATTTAGAATGGTCAATCCCTGTTTTATCAATAAAATCAATATCATTATTTGCAAATAAGATTTCTTGCTTTACTGGAATTACACCATATTCTTCAGGATTGATTCCGACAGGTGAGTGCGCTGTCATTGCAAACTGATGCCAAAAACCACTTTGTAATATTCCCATTTCAAAAAGCTGGCGAACCATTTCCAAAGAATCTACCGTTTCCTGAACAGTTTGAGTGGGATAGCCATACATCAAATAGGCGTGAACCATAATTCCGGATTCGGTGAAATTTCTTGTGACTTTTGCTACTTGATCTACAGAAACACCTTTGTCTATCAATTTTAGTAATCGGTCACTAGCCACTTCCAGTCCTCCAGAAACTGCGACACATCCGGAATGTCTCAGTAGAAAGCAGAGATCTCTGGTAAAGCTTTTCTCGAAGCGGATATTCGTCCACCAAGTTACAACCAAATTACGTCTTAAGATCTCTAAGGCAACTTCGCGCATCAAAGCCGGGGGAGCGGCCTCATCCACAAAATGGAATCCTGTTTCGCCAGTTGTTGCGATCAACTCTTCCATTCGGTCAACCAAAATTTTGGCGGAAACAGGTTCATATATCCTAATATAATCTAAAGAAATATCGCAAAAAGTACATTTTCCCCAGTAACAGCCGTGTGCCATTGTGAGCTTGTTCCATCGGCCATCGCTCCACAAACTGTGCATCGGGTTGGCAATCTCGATAACGGAAATATATTTATCTAGCTTTAGATCAGAATAATCCGGCGTTCCGACTTGTGTTTGTTTATAATCGTGCTTTGTGGAGTTATTTTTGTAAGTGACTTTCTCGTTTTCAATTAGAAATGTGCGTTTCAATTGGGATTCTTCAATTTGTTCAGAATGAAAGACTCTTTCATAAACCAGTTCCAAAGGCAGTTCGCCATCATCCAAAGTGATAAAATCAAAAAATTCAAATACTCTTTTATCATTCACCTCTCTGAGTTCGGTATTCGGGAAACCACCGCCCATCGCTGTTTTGATGTGAGGATAATTTTCTTTGATGAATTTTGCACATCTGAAAGAAGAATATAAATTTCCTGGGAACGGAACCGAAAAACAAACCAGTTTTGGTTGGACAATGTCTAATTTTTCTTTTAGCACTCTTAAAGTGATATGATCGATGAAAGTTTCCTCAGAATTAATCTTAAAATATAACTCATCGAAAGAATTGGCACTTTTTCCTAAGCGTTCTGCATACCTGCTAAAACCAAAATCAGAATCGATATTTTCTACAATATAATCCGAAATATCTTCTAAATATAAGGTCGCCAAATGTTTCGCTTTGTCCTGCAAACCCATATTCCCAAAGGCAAATTCCATATCATCCAGCTGATTGAAGCGGGATGCTTCCGGAAGAAAATTCATAGAACATATCTGTCTCGCCAATGTCGGATTTTGGTTCTGTAAAAACAAAATCACCTGATCGATGGTCTTTATATATTCGTCTCGCAGAGAGAAGATACGCTGTGCGTTTTCGGAAATCGTTTTGATATCAATATCTTTTGCGAAAATCTTCCGGATCCCATCCTTCGAGAACAGCTCTAAAATCACCTCTATACCCAAATCTATCTGATAACTTGATATATTTTTGGTTTTCAGGAAACCCTTAATATAAGCCGTGGCAGGATAAGGCGTATTCAATTGCGTGAAAGGAGGAGTGATAAGAAGGAGGTCTTTCAAAAGATTATTTTCGTCAAAGTTAAGGTTTTAAAATTTTTTGTAAAAAGTCTATTTTAAGGATTTGTGTATCATCAATGACTAAGTCAAAAAATTTTGTTCTCAGAAAAATAATTTTAATTTTGTTGAATGATGGAAAATAAATTCCCGTTTCTAGATACTTTATTTCTGCTTCGGGAGGAAGAATGTATTACCATTTTCACAGATATCCAGAAAATTTCAAAAAAGGAAGAACAAGATGCTATAAGTTATCTTGAATCTGAATTTGAAAAGGAAAGATTAGATTTTTTGTCTGATCAGATCAATTGTGACCATGAAGCAGCAATCTGGGCAGCCAACGTTCTTTATCACAGTGCACAACTATATTTGATCAGGAAAGATACGGATAAAAATCTAGAAAAATTAATTCCACCATTCAAAGGAAAAATTAATGTTTCATCTGCCTTATCGGCAGATTTGTCTTTAAGGTTTTTACCACAAATTATTTTGTCTTTGCAAAACGCAGATTCAGAGGACCCATTAATTAAGATATTGGAAAATATTTTAAAGCAATTCCATTATTCAGCAGTTGGATTTGATCTGGATTTGGGAAAAGTTAATTGGGAAGAAGAACTGAAAGACCATACATACAGAAAGTTATACCTCGAAAGAGTCGTGGAAAAGAAAGCTTATAAATTGGCAGAAATTCCATACATCAATCAATTACTTATTGCAGAATTCGGGATGTATAAAGATGTTTTTTGGAGGGAATTAAAAGTAATAGAAAATTAAAAAACTAATAAGTAAATGACTCAAAATATTGAAAAATTAAACTCGGTCCTCACGTACGTAAAAGACACATTTGTAGGGAAAAATGATGTAGTAGATTTATTAGGAATCTGCCTATTGGCAAGAGAAAATGCTTTTTTGTATGGTCCTCCCGGAACAGCAAAATCTGCAATCGTGAGAACACTGGCGAAAACCGTAAAAGACGGGAAAAATTTCGAATATCTTCTGACAAGATTTACAGAGCCTAACGAGATCTTTGGACCATTCGACATCAGAAAATTAAAGGAAGGTGAGTTATTGACCAATACTGAAGGTATGATGCCGGAAGCATCAATGGTTTTCCTGGATGAGATCTTCAATGCAAATTCTGCGATCCTGAATTCACTCTTGATGGCTTTAAATGAAAAGATCTTCAAGCGAGGGAAAGAGACCAAGCATCTTCCTGCCCTTATGTTCGTGGGAGCAAGCAACGTTCTTCCAGAAGATGAAGCACTGAATGCATTGTTCGACCGTTTTCTGATCAGGATCAATGTGGACTATGTGAATCCTGATCTGCTTCAACAAGTACTTTTAGCTGGAAGAAAATTAGAAAATAATGTTGAAACAGAAATTCCTGAAATTCTTTCGCAAGAGATAAAAGAACTTCAAAATCTTTGTAAGGCGATAGACCTCAAACCAATTTACGAAGTCTATCTGAATACTATAATCAATCTTAGAAATACAGGAATTGCTATTTCTGACCGTAGAGCAGTGAAACTTCAGAATCTTATTGCTGCAAGTGCATTGATATGCGGCAGAAACGAGGCTGTCCTTTCTGATCTGTGGGTATTGAAGCACATTTGGGATACTGAAGAACAGATTGAGATACTTGAGGGGATTATCAACAGGACCATTGAAAAAGATGATCATCCAAAATCCCATCCGCAGGCCTTACAAAATAAAACTCCTGATCCGGAAGAAGTCATGAAGGATGTAAAAATCCTGGTAGAAAAATGGGATCTAGGAAACTTGAGTTTTGAAGAACAAAATGTGATCAAAGACAAGCTGAGATATCTGCAAACCCGTTGCGACTGGATCAGAAATCCAGAACAAAAACAATACATCCAACAAGAAATAGAAAGTCTATGGCAAAAAATCCTTCAAACGGTTTAAAAGACTATTGGGCGGAACTTCCTCGTGCTGATGAAGGATTCTTGGGTTCGATGCGTGATTGGGGAAATATTCAGGTTGCATTGGACGAGGAGGTGATCTGGCTAAAGGGTTTTACCGATGAACAAGCTGTCTCGTCGGAGATTCAACAATTGCCTAATTTTTTATTGTATGAATTGAGAGAAGGTTTTCTGTTCCGAAAAGATGCTTTGGTTCCCAGCAAGAGAGTGAGGACGGCTTTGCTCTGGACACCAATCGATAAAGCTCTGAAGCTGACTTTTCCTATTTCAAATAATAATTTTTTTGGAATCGATAAAAAAATTGAGATTAAATTAAAAGTCAGTGAAGAGGAACAACCGGCAGTTGTACTGTTAAGTCCTATAGCTGAAATTAAAGACATCATCATTACTTTGCCAAAATTCAAATTGGAAAAATTGGATTGGATCGTCATTAATGATAAGGCATTGTTTGTTGGAACGCCATTATTAAGTTTTCCCGGAAAAACATACTGGACGAAAGACGGACATCTTTTACCTGCGGGTTTCGATTTTGAATTTAAAAATCTGAGTTTCTTGCTACAGAAAAAATATAATGCAGATCAGGATCAATGGCTTTTATGGAAAGAGGATGGAAGTTATTTGAACATCGATAAAAATGATCTTCAGAAATTGTCCGTAAGCTCATTTCGTCTCACTGAAAAAGCAAAAGAATGGATCTAGTATCATATTTTCAGTCTTATGATGATTATTTCTGGGAGTGGGGAACAGATGAAGATATTCAGGATAACACAGGATATTCTGAGAATAATCTTCTATCAATTCCAAATGTAGGTGTGATTGCTTATCGGGCTTATGTCATTGAAATTTTAAAGGAACTGAAAGATCAGGGGTTCCCACCTTTTGGTTCTCTGCTTCTTGTTTTGTACGCTTTACAAGATGGATATTTGAATTTAAATGGTGCTTTTTTTCATTTGAAGAGACAAAAGAATATATATTTAAATGATTTCGAACTTGCTGTTACTTTTTTAGAAAATTTGAGTCATTCTGGCCGCTCTTTTAAAAAGGGACAAAATAAAATTATTCTTTTAAAAACAATTTTCAAAGATTGTCATAATATTATTTCTTCTGGAGCCTCGGATTTGATTATTCGAAGATTTGAAAAAAGACCTCATAAAATCTCAGAATCAGCGCACAAAAGTGATTTGATGCAATCTGTCTTAAACAGAGATATCAAAGTTTTAGCATTACTTCAGAACAAATTTCCAACGACCGAATCTATCATCAATGCTATGAAAAACATAGTTGATGTTGACGATCTGGAGGACGAAATTATTGAAGAAGAAACGACTGTTGAAACAGATAAAGATTTCATCCAGGAATTGATGGAAGACCCAAAAACTTTTCAGGTCGGAAGTTTGATCAAAAGGATTTGGAGTGGCCTGAAAATTCCTATGCGTCATCTTTCGCCCGGTGAGCAACCAATTGGAGGTGTTTCTGATATGACAAATAAAGGCGATTTCAGTAGGATGCTTTTGTCCGAGTTTGCCAATGAAGATGAAGTCTTTATGAATCGTGTGGCAAATAATGAAGCGTTGTATATCCAAAGGGAGATTCCACCGGAGGAAAACATTTTTGAACGGATTATTTTGATTGATACTTCCATTCGGAATTGGGGAACTCCGAAAGTTTTGGCTTTTGCATCGGCAATTGCTGTGATCAAACATCCGAAAGCTAATTCTGAATGTAAGGTTTTCGCATTGGGACAAAATACGATTCCAATTTCTTTAGACAAAGTAGAGCAGGTTATTGATAATCTGAATCAGGTAAGTCCTGTTTTAGAAGCATCAAATGCTCTTCAGAAATTTTTTGAGGAAGAGCATAAAGAAAAAGATCTGGAAGTATTCTTGATCACAAATCAGGAAAATCTCTCAAATCAAAACCTTCAGAGAGTCATTCACGAAAACAGGGACCGACTGAAATTTCTGGTGACAACTTCCGCAAATGGGGAACTTGATTTTTACAAACATCACAAAGGAGCGAGGAAACATATACAGAAAATTGTTCTACCACTTAAGGAGTTGTGGGCAAATCCACCTCAAATAAAATCTGAAGGACACAATGATAACAATTCCAAAAAAAACAAGAGAATAGATGTCCCAAAGAATTATCCGTTACTGTTCCCAACACCGAAAAACAAGATCGCCACATTTTTGTATGAAGGCGAATTCTATATTTTAAGCTCTAAAAAACAGTTGCTTAGGACTTATGTGTCCAGTAATTATTATAACAGAAATTATTACGAACAATATAAGATCCATAGAGGCTGTGAAGTTTTGATAGAAAATATATCCGTAAAGCCAAAAGGGAAGTTTGCATTGGCAAGAAATAAACAACAGCAATTTATTCTTTGCCAATATCAGCCGGATAAGAAATTGGTCTCTAAGCTTAATCTTAATACGAAAGAATATTCTGAGCTTAATGTTACTGGTCATCATATTCCACTGAACTTTGAACCGATCTACTTCAACAGAGCTTTCTATCTTTACCAGGAAGATTTTCCTTCCGTTTTCAAATTAAATATAGATGGTGACCTTTCCATCGAAATGGTCAGGAATAATGATAATATCAGTAAAAATCTAAAAAAAGTTGAAGTTGAAATTAATAAACAAATTCATAATGAAACCAAAATATTAAGTAGTTTTAATAATATCGGGATCAATACAGAAAATAATCTTGTAATTTCTAGTTATGAATTGGCAAAAAAATATGATAACTCGCTGACATTATATAAAAATAGATCTGGAATCAGGAGCTTGGCTCAGCAGGATAAAAATAAATTCATGTTTTCCGATGGTAGCGAGATTATTACAGATTCGCGAGGAATGCTGACTTTTACAAGTAGTAATAAAAATATTCCGGTTTTCTATATTCCTTCTTCGGAAGATGGCTTTTTAGCGCTCGCAACGGCCTATGAATTTGGTGGTTCAGAATATTATTTACCAGAGTCCTCCAAATTAAAAATAAGGGAAAGAGAAGAAATGTATTCGGAATATCTTGATGCTTATATTGATCAAATCTTGGCTTATGGAACTGATCATTAAACCTTTCTCCGAAAATAGCTATCCTAAAAAAGGAATTCTTATCAGGAGCTCTTCTCCTTTGGTATGGCTTTCTGAAATGGAGTTTTTAGGAATCAATATCAGTCTGATAAGATCATATGCAATTCCTTCAAATGAACCAAATGTTTTGTACGGCTGCCTCTTGGTCTTTGACAATTTGGCTCCGACAGAAATTGGTAAAAATTCTTATTTTCAATGTGTTAATAATAAACTGTTTATTCCGGAGAATACAATCTTTTATCCAAAAATAACCCGGGAAGATTGGCAAAATATCTATCACGATTTTATGATCATGCATCCCGATTTCGGATTGGTAAAATTGGCACAGCAGATAGATTGGGTTGCATTACTTCAGGAATCGCAAAAAAGTAATGATATTATAATAAAAGCCTCGAAAGGTATTAGGATCCCTCAAAAAATCGAAAGCTTCACTGTCGAGATGAATGATGAGAAAATCCTCGAAACACTTCAGAAACCTCAGACCGAGGAAGAATGGATGAAAAATCTGCCTTTCGATCTAAAAAAGGTAATGGCGGGCAATAAAAAAGAGGTAGAAAAATATCTGCAGTATTTAGAAAAATATCCGGATAGAGTTGCAGATCTTGGTGTTCCTCTGGATGTTGCCGGAACCTCACGCGGAGACGGCTGGTCAAATTTCAAATTTGGAAATAATTGGTTTAGCGGTATTTTTGGCAACAATAGAGAATCATCTGGTAAAGGTACTTTTGGTCCTGTATGGATAATCTTTGCCGTACTGATCATCTTGTCAGTTATAAGGATCAACTTTAATTCAAATAAACTTGAAGCGCCAAAACAATCTTCAGGTTCTTTACAGGATGTTTCTGAAACCTATACTGAATCGCCTCCTCCTCCCGCTGTTATGGCATATAGATCGGGTGTTACAGATATCGATATGAAAATTGATTCGATGTATGGCGATAAAAGGTTAAGGCTAAATGCTGAGCTTATGAATGCCTCGTTAAGCTTTAGTAATACCAATGAGAAAAGTTATAAAGATTATTTAAAAGAGGGCGGAAGACCAATCAATGAAATCCAGTCTGAAATTTTAGCGCTTAATGAAAAAACGAATCTTGCCACAGATTCCTTGAAACTGGTTTACAGGAAAAAGATCGTGAAATTTCTAACTCAAAATGAAGCAAAATATAAAAAGAAAATCAAAGATTCTCTAAAGAAAGCAGATTCAGGAACACCTTCAGATCAAGGAATTGTGTCAACAATTTTAAAGAAAAAACAGGTTTTAATTGAGGATTCTTTAGGTCGTCTTTATGGAACAAAAGAATATAAGGAACCTGAAATGTATTCTAAAAAAGCTACAAAGGTCCAAACATTGGATCATGGGGTTTCTTCTCAGGAAAAAGATATTTCAATTTTTGAGATCATCTATTTGATATTAGGTATCGTTGGTGTTATTGGCATATATTCTTATTTTTTCAGAAAAAAATCCTTGAATATGGGTGGTGACAATATTCCTGTTGCAGTGAAGATTTCTTTGATGGTAATTCTTGTTGGTATGCTGGTCTATCTCTTTTATCCGGTCATAAAAATGTATGGATATAATTTGTTTACTTGGATCTTGATCATCTGCGTTGTGTTTTTGTTATACTATCTTTTCAGTGAAGATAAAACCATTTTAAGATCAGATAAAGATGAATAAGCAGAAGTTTATAGATAAGTTTTTGGCTGCTTTTCTCATTTTGGCGATTATAAAGATCATCAGTGTGTTGGCCCAGGTTATTAAGGAGAGTTTTTGGGCAGCTATTGGAAGTTTATTTCTTGTGATTGTCGTGGTCTTTATTTTATCTTTAGTCGTTGCTGCTTTGAAAAGTAAAGAAAATAATTGGGGAAATTCTGGAAGGCGAAATTCACGGGTAGGAAGTGCTTATGTGGAAGGTTCACTTTTTAATAGATTGCTCAATAAGTATGAAGAACTTGCACAAAAATATATTGATGAGAAGAATTATATCAAAGCAGCAAAGGTTTATATGAACTTATTAAAAGATAATTATCGGGGCGCTAAAACCTTGGAAAATGCAGGCCTATATAATGAGGCAGCTGTGATCTATCTTAAAAAATTGAACAATAGATCCGATGCAGCCAATTGTTACGAAAAAGCAAAACAATACAGAAAAGCAATTGATCTACATAAAGAGCTTGGAAACAAAGAGAAGGTAGGTGATCTGTATAAAGAGATCAATGATATTAAAAACTCAAATACCTATTACCAAATGGTTGTAGATGATTATACAAATAATAGCCAAATGGTAAAAGCTTCTCTCATCTATCGAAAAAAAATGGAAATGCCTGATGAAGCGCAGTCAATTTTGTTGAAAGGCTGGGAAGAAGACAGAGATGGATTTAATTGTCTTAATAATTATTTTGCCAATATCTTTGATGTTAAAACTTTGGACCAAAAGATTCAGGAATTGTATCAGGATTTGGCTTCGGAGAAAAAGATGAATTATTTAAAGGCTATTAAAATTGAGTTTAACAAAAATCAGAAGCTCCAAGAAACAACAAGGAATATTGCATACGAAATAATTGCGGAAAAAGTGAATGCCCATTCCGAAATCGTGAATGAATTGAAATTTTTCAATCCTAATGATGAGATTATTTTGAAGGATATTTCAAGATATAAAACTGGGAGGAATAAAATGTTTAGAAACTGATTTTATAAAAATTGAAATGGAAAAAAGACTACAAACTTTTTTATGTTTGTGTTATTGTTTGACTTTTCACCTTACTTATAATCGGTGCCGTAAGAAAGAGTTACTTCGAATCCAAATTGTAAAGCCTCTTTCTGCTTTTTTGCTCGATTTTAAAAAATATAAAATAATCAAGTGTCGTCTTAGAATCATACTTCGAGATTGGATAAACATTGTGTCGCAGGTTCAATTCCTGCCTTTTCCCTCGGAAAGGAAAAGTAGCTCAGAAGGTAGAGCAAATGCAAAGAAGATTCTATACTTTTTACCTTGATTTAAAATATAAAATTTTGAAACTTAGTCAAATTTTGTAGCCTCACCAGGAATCGAACCTGGATCTAAAGTTTAGGAAACTTCTATTCTATCCGTTGAACTATGAGGCCATCAATAGATTGCAAAAATAATCAATTTTCATAGGTTTCGAAAGTTCCGTCCTGATAAAAAAATACAATTCGTCTAATTTTTTTAGATGAATTTTCTTGCTTTTTATCAAAATTCTCTAATGGCTGAGAATCCGTTAAAATATTTTTTTTTGACATTGGCTTAGGAATATCAGATTCTCGCGGTTTTGGTTTTTCGAGTTTATCTTCATTTTCAGTCATTCCAAAATTTTCATCATTGATCAAAGAAAACAGATCTGGTAAAGATGGCTTTTTCTTTTCGGCACTTTCAGATTTTTCTTCAGTAGGCTCAATTACTTTTTCAGACATAAGCATTTCACCTTCTCCATTTATTAACCAATCCCATTCTATTTTTGGAAAGGCAACTTTGATTTTTGTAATGAAATCTAAAGAAGGTTTGTTCCTCCCAGAAATAATATGAGAAATACTTGAACGCTGAACATTGATCTCTTCTGCAAATTCTGCAGGAGACAGCTCTGAGTATTCGATTACTTTTGTAATTCTATCATTAAAATCCATATTACAAATGTAACGAATTAAAATAGAATGCAAATTACATTTGTAACGTATTTGAATTTACTTTTGTAACATTAATTAATTGAAAATAAATCATTGATATATAATTTATTATGAATATAAATGTTAGTAAAAAACAAATTATTTACTATTTATAATACTTGAGAAAAATGTATGTTGAAAACTAAACATTGGATAAGCACCAAATCCTTATCCGCATTGGCGATTAGTTTTAATATATATAAAATTAGATTTAAATGGGAATAGATATATTATTTAAAATCAAGCATTTTACTATACAATAATTTTCGGTTTTAATTTTATGGTGATAAAAATAATAATTACTAACAATACAATTATATAATTTTGACAACTTTGATTTATAATTCCAATTATTGATTCTCTTTTTTTTAGTTTTCGTTTGGTTTATCCGATATAAAAGTTCTTTATCGAGCTCATTAAGAAGTAAATACCTGATATTTTCCTTTCAAACATTATTATTTGTGAATGGGGCAGGGAAGTGTGGGATTAATTATGAGTAATTCTATTTAACATAAATCACTGATCCAGTTAAATCAAAATGTACTTATTGTAAATATAGTGTAGTAAATAGCATTTTGATTGTGGTTTAACTATTTATACATTTGTAAAAATCAGTGATTTCATTTAAAAATAATGTTTAATGATTTGATGAACAGATGAAATCATTAAGGTTAAAACCACGTTAAAGCAATTTTACAAATAAACTTTAATTAAATTATATAAATAACTGATATTTAATAATTTAAATATATGAAATATCAATAATGTAGTCCACAAAAAAATCAACAGACAAACTGACAATGTGTTTTGTTTAATCATTTTACAAATGTAATTTGGTTTTATGTGTGATTAAATCTTATTTTTGAACAAAATCAAAAAGTCAAAATGAATTTCAGTTTTCCATATTTTAAAAATGTAAACTTCCCAAAACGCTATATTTTTCCTGAAAAATTATTTTCCTATCTACAGAGCAATTACAGCGATTATATAAAAGAGATCGGAAGATCCAGTTTTGGGAAACCTATCTATATGATGAGTCTTGGAAATGGTAAAACTAGAGTTGCTGCCTGGTCGCAAATGCACGGTAATGAATCTACTGCAACACTGGCAATGCTGGACCTGCTATCAATTTGGGAAAAGCATCCCGAACTGAAAGAAAAACTTTTTGATTCGATCCAATTGGATTTCATTTTTATGCTAAATCCTGATGGTTCTGAAGTATGGACAAGAAGAAACGCTTTTGATATTGATATCAATCGAGATTATCTGAGAATGTCCAGCGTTGAAATGAAGATCCTGAAATCTG
The DNA here is from genome assembly GCF_900102265.1 of Epilithonimonas hungarica. Lineage (GTDB taxonomy): Bacteria > Bacteroidota > Bacteroidia > Flavobacteriales > Weeksellaceae > Epilithonimonas > Epilithonimonas hungarica. The sequence goes on from NZ_FNBH01000003.1 coordinate 180,496, forward strand.
TCGTTCTAGAAGGGAATTACGATTATGCACTTAATCTCCACGACCAACGTACGATCTTCACGACTGATGGGAAACATCCGGCAACCTTATCATTTCTTGCACCATCAGAAAATGTGGAAAGGACGGTTACGGAAAACAGGAAAAAAAGTATGGCTGTCATTGCAGCAATCTACCTGCAGATGAAACAAATCCTACCAAACAGGATCGCCAAGTACACAGATGAGTTCTATCCGACATCAAGTGGTGATAATTTTATGAAGGCTGGCGTTACACCAATTTTATTTGAAGGCGGTTTTTATGAGAATGATCTAAACAGAGAAAAAACAAGAGAGTTTTACACACATGCTTTATATTTTGCCTTGAAAGCGATCTCAGTGCTTAAAGGCGATACTTACAGCTATGAAACTTATTTTGACATTCCGCAAAACAGGGAAACCCATTTTGATCTTATTTATAGAAATGTCAGGCTCAATACAGAGTTCGAATGTATTTTGGATATCGGTGTGCAGTACAGAGAAATTCTAGATGATAATAGAGATCTGACGTATCAACCATATGTCGTTGAAGTTGGCGATCTGAATCACAAAAAAGGCTGGACAGAAATCGATTGTACAGATAAGAAATTTATATCAGTTAAAAGATTTCCAAAACTTGATGCATTGGCAGATTTTAAAATCGAGTAATTTGATTATTTTTTTAAATTATAAATGACTGAAATTAAATGAAATAAATATCCAATTTAACATAATATAAATTATAGGACATTTTATAATTATTTAAAAGGGAGGGATGTAGCTCTATTTTCATCGATTTTTTTGGTATAATATTTTCTAAATCAATTCTATTATAAATAAACTGTTATGAAAAAATTATTTTTAATTATATGTGGAATAATGTTTTTGAATTCCTGTGAAAAAAACGATGGTAAACAAACCAATGTAGAAAACCGAAAACCAGACACGTTGGCTATACCGAATCAAGAAAAAAATATTATCTCAAAAACTGAGAATGTTGATTATTGCTATCTGAATGTTCTGGCTAAGGATTCCATGTTTATGACTTACAAAGTTATTGATGGGATTGTTAACGGGAAACTGAAATACAAAAACTTTGAGAAGGATTCGTCTTCTGGCGAAATTACAGGAACTATTTCCGCAGATACGTTAAAAGTAAACTATAAGTTTGTTTCTGAAGGCGTTACAAGCGAACGAGAAATTTATTTCTTACAAGACAGCGGCGTTCTATTGGAAGGAATTGGAAATTATGCGGACAATAATTCCGGAAAACTTGTTTATCAATCGTCAAAAGCAATCAATTATTCCAAAGGACGTAGACTGAACCCGGTTGATTGTAAATCAGTTAAATAAAAAAACAGCAGCTGATCAGCTGCTGTTCGTACCCTTAAAAATATATAATTTATAAAACTATAGTCTGTATAGAATGTGCCGGTGCAGACAGTTTGGAAGATTTTCCTTCGATCCAGAGATTAAAATCTGTATCTGCATTACCTTCGTTCATCACAATTACCACCAGTTCCCCATTTTCATTCATAAAACTGGTTGACAAAAGAAAATCTTTGTTGGTCGAAGTTCCGATTCTTTGTGCATTTGGTCTTACATACTTTGAAATGTGACCGATGTAATAATACTCATAAGTATAGTGTAACTCCCCTGTTCTGGTGTCCGCGATAATTGGCGCAAAACATAGATTGTTAGCATGATTCGGGCCGCCTTTTTCGTCCAAGAGAATGTTCCAGTCTGTCCAGGCCGCGGTTCCTTTGTTGAAATCATTGATCATGTTTCTTCCATAAAGTTCACCCAGACTTACATCGTAAATTTTATTAAAATCGAATTGTTCTTTGCAACCTTCCGTAAAGATCAGGAATTTGTCAGGAAAAGCTCTTTGAGTTTCAGCAAGATTGTCGAACAATTGGGATTTATTATTCCATGTCTCATACCAGTGGTATCCAATTCCCGAAGCATATTTCGAAGTTTCTGCATCTTGTAGCGTTGTAGTTGCTCTTTGATAGATCAAATCTCTGTTGTGGTCCCAAATGATGACTTTTTTATCTTTGTAACCATTTTTCCAAAGTGTCGGGCCAAGATTTTCTCTAAGGAATTTTCCTTCTTCGTCAGCTGTATAAATACAAGATTCCCAGGTCTGTGTTGCCATTGGCTCATTCTGAACCGTCAATCCCCAGATCGGAATATTTCTCTTTTCATATTCCTGAATGAATTTAACATAATAATTTGCCCAAACCTGGTAATAATTATCCAATAATCTTCCACCCTTCAGCATGCTGTTATTCGATTTCATCCAGGCTGGCGGGCTCCACGGGCTGAAATAAAATCTGAAATCTTTCGGGTCAATTTCTTTCTGAGCCAATTTGATCAAAGGAATTTTGTATTTTTCATCGTGTTTTATATCAAAGGAATTCAGAGATGTATCATTATCTTTTACATAAGTATAATTGTCGCTGGAGAAATCACACGAGTTCATATTGGTTCTCACAAGATTATAACCAATTCCGGATTTACCATAATAAGCTTCTATGAGTTCCTTTTGTTTGTTCTTCGGCAATTTGGCAAAAACCTCGGCAGATGCATCGGTAATTGCGCCTCCGATTCCTATCAATTTCTGATATTTGAAATCAGGGTCAACAAAAACACAAACATCAGTTTCCTTCGGCTGAGGGAAATCTATGAATTTTGCATTCTCTTTTTTAGCAAATTTTTCATTATTTTTCTGAGAAGTGATAATAACTCTCCCCTCTTTTATGCCATTTTTCCAGTAATTCTGCGCATTGCAATTAATGATAATTCCTGTCATAAAACAAGATATGATCAATCTTTTCATTCTTTGATATTCTAATTAAATAGAATTTTTTATTAGTTAATTGTTTAATTTATAGACCCTTACGTAATCAATCAAGAACTTCTGAGGATAAATTCCAGAATCTACGCCTACTTTTCCGCCCCAATTTCCACCAACAGCCTGATTCAGGATCAGGTAAAATGGTTGGTCAAATGGCCAGGCATCGTAGGTTTTTTCTGTATTGATGTAAGTAAAATATTTTTTGTTATCCACATACATCTCGATTTTCTCAGGTGTCCAATCTGCTCTGTAAACATGGAATTCACTTGTTGCATCCTTTACAATAATAGTATCAGTTTTCTGAGTTCCGATGATGTGATTATACTTTTTGGTGTGAACCGAAGCGTGGATAAAACCTTCGTTATAACCAACATGCTCCATAATATCGATCTCTCCATCATCCGGCCATTCTTTGATGTTCTCGCTCAGCATCCATATTGCTGGCCAGGTTCCCTTCCCTTTTGGTAATTTTGCTCGTACTTCTACACTTCCGTATTTGAAAGGAAAAGTTTCCTTGGTTACCAATTTTGCAGAGGTGTAATCATTCTTTTCCCATTTTTCTTTTTTGGCTTCGATAACGAGTTTTCCATCTTCGATCCTTGCATTTTCCTTTCGGTCTTTGGTATAGTACTGAAGTTCATTATTCCCGAAACCATCTCCTCCTGTTTCAAAAGTCCATTTAGATGGATCAATAGAATTTTCACTGAATTCATCCTGAAAGACCAAAACCCGCTTTTCCATTGCTGTAGAACAAGAAATAGCAATTGACAATAAAACGATACCAGAAATTGAAATGATACTTTTCATTATAATTAATTTATCAGATTAAAAAACGAAAGTCGCTACAGACCTTGGAGGCAAAGAAGTTGCTGCACTTTTATTGTTGTATCTGATATTGAAGTTTTCGGTATTGTTACCTTCATTCAGAACAATAAGTGTGATTTTTCCGCCAGGTGTTACAAATCCTACAGAACTTAAACTTCCAGGCTGTGTAGATGCAATTCTTTGGGAATTCTGAGGAACAAACTTTGAAGCCTGGGCAATAATGTAATAAGCTACATTTTTTGTAAACATTTCACTGGAATTGACTGTAATTGCTCCTTTACATTCTGTACAACCACCAGGGGTATGAGGATTATAGGAAGCATCGTTGGCAACATTCCATTCAAGAGCTATTTTGCTCCAGTTTCTCATAGAACCGATAATGACGTTTTTTGTATGCCAGATCAGATCATCTGAGAATGAAGAATTTGCTCCAGTCCATTGTTCGGTAAAATAAAGATTCTTAGTTGGATAAGCCAAATGAACATTACTTAGAACACCGATATTTCCAGCGTACAAATGAAATGCAGAACCGTCAACATACTTTGCCGCTTCAGCATCGGCTAAGATATCCATCGGATAATCCGGTTTGTCGCAGTTATGGTCATAAAGAACAATTTTGGTATTGATACCTGCATTCTGAAAAGCAGGACCCAAATGATTTTTTATAAAGTCGCCTTGCTGAGCAGATGTCATATACATACTTGGGTTATTACCAGGATGCAACGGCTCATTTTGAGGTGTAATGGCATCAATAGTAATTCCTTGTGCTTTCATCCCTTGAATATATTTAACAAAATATTGAGCATAAACACCATAATATTGGGGTAAAAGACTTCCACCAATACTGCTTCCATTGTCTTTCATCCAAACAGGAGGTGACCAAGGTGTTGCAATGATCTTGATATTTGGATTGATGGCCAGAATTTTTTTCAGCATATCAATAACAGCCTGATCTTTGGCCATTGAAAATTGAGATAAGGATGTGTCTGTTTGACCAGCTGGAAGATCATTATAAGAAAAAACCTCCCCATTGAGGTCTGATGCACCAATGCTCAATCTCAAATAACTGACAGCAATGGAATTATCACTACTTGAAAAAAGCTGTTGTAATAGTTCCTCTTTCTTAGCGGGAGATAATTGATTAATTACTTGAACGCTTCCACCAGTTAAAGTATATCCGAAGCCATCAATGGTCTGGTATCTTTGCCCGGCATCGATATCAATGGTCTGATAGTTATTGGAAGTATTTTTAAAAAAAATATCGCTTTGCTTCTGAAGCTTTACAGTTTCGTCTGCTTTTGTGAGCCAGACAGCTGCCGATTTAGGATTTTTCTTTGAAACAGATTTTTGTGCTGAAAAAAATAAAACTGAAAAAAGCGCTGCAAAAATTGCAGCACTTTTAAGAAAATAATAATTTGATATGTTAAAGAATACCATTAATAATTGGGATTTTGATGCATTGCAGTATTTGGTAATTCATTAAATGGGATAGGCATAATTTCATTTTTGCCTGCAACAAAACCCTTAGATGATAATTTAGAAGGAGCATCTCCCCATCTTACGAGATCAAACCAACGGTGGCCTTCACCAGCTAATTCTCTTCTTCTTTCATCTTTAACTGCTTGTAAAGAAACAGGAACTGAACCTAATCCAACTCTAGCTCTAACAGCATCTAATAAAGCTTGTGCCCTTGTTCCAGTTGCTCCTAATGCTTCAGCTTCCATTAGATATGTATCTGCTAATCTAATAGCAATATAGTTTTGACGGAAATTTAATTCAGCAGCTCCAGGTAATGTGGAAACTTCATCTTTTGTTGGCATATACTTATTTAAAAAATATCCAGTATCAGAAAATGCGGATGAATATGTAACTTTATTGTCAGATTGGAGTTGCTTAATATTTAAAATTGTAGCATCCAATCTAGGATCATTTTGCATAAAGTTGAATAAATCATTTGTAACTGGATTAAAAGCCCATCCTGATACTAAATCTGGAGCATTATTATTAGGAAAATTAGTATTCAAAGAATATGAACGAGGACCAACCATAATGTTTATAGAATTACCCTCATCATTACCTTGTCCCCAAAAGCCCCAATCTGAGTTTCCTTTATTTGTATGCATAATTTCCAGAATCGATTCAGTGGTGAATTTGTTGTCGACAACCCAAAGACTTGCATAATCAGAAACTAATTTGTAACCATATTGACTTGTTCCTCCAGGTGTCCCATTCACTTGTGCAAATTGTTCTGCTGCTTGTGGCATTTTTTTATCATAAAGATAAATCTTACCTAATATTGCTCTGGCAGTACCTTGAGTAATTCTCCCTTTATCACCAGCATCAGCAGTAAGCATTAGGTCTGGAATTGCAGCGACTATATCACTTTCTATTTGTGTGTATACTTCACTTGGTTGCGCTTGCGGAATATTCCAATAATCATCTGTTGCATTGATGGGTTTTAGAATAAGTGGAATATTTCCAAACATTCTTAGTAATTCAAAATAATATAGAGAACGAAGAACTTTTGCTTCAGCAATAAATCTATTTTTAAGATTATCACTCATATTCGCTCCAGGCACTCTATCAATCAATAAATTAGCTCTTGCAATTCCTTGATAGTAATCTCTCCAATAGCTAGCAGGCATAGTATTAGTATTGATGGTATAGTTGTTAATGCCTTGAATTCCAGCTCCATCTGTAGAGCTACCACCTCCGGAATAAAAATCGTCAGAACCAGCATTGAAAAATGTTACTGTATTCTCAAAACCTCCAGAATATTTTCTTAAAATATCATAAACAGAAACCAAGCTACTAAAACTTTGCTGTTCATTTTGATAATAATTTTCAGTATCAAACTGTCCTGAGTTCTGCACATCATTGATATAATCATCACCACAGGAGATGATTCCCAAACCTAGTCCCGATAATAAAAATATCGAAAGACTTTTATATAAATTTTTTCTGTATTTCATTTTTTTTAAATTAAAATTGAATGTTGGCTCCAAATAAAAAAGTTCTTGCTTGCGGATAATATGCTCTATCAATACCTATAGAATCTGAGTCAGAGTTATTTCTTCCTGCTATTTCTGGGTCATATCCTGTATATTTCGTAAAAGTGAAAAGATTTTCACCTGTTATATAAAGTCTAACTTTACCCATTCCAAATTTTTCTGTAACATCTTTTGGAATTGTATATCCAACTTGAATTAGCTTAATTCTTAAATAATCTCCTTTTTGCAAATAATAATTTGACATCCAAGAATAATTATGATTTGGATCATTTCTTGTTAGTCTTGGATTTTCGTTTGTAGAACCTTCGCCATTCCAACTATCCAAAATTTTGGTTTGATAATTAGCATCAAGCATATCTAACCTTCTTAATCCTTGGAAAATTTTGTTTCCACCTTGCCCTTGTGCAAACACCATAAAGTCAACATTTTTATAGTTTAAGTTGACTGTTAGTCCATAATTAAATTTTGGAATAGAACTTCCCAAATATTCTACATCATCTTCATTGATTACACCATCACCATTTATATCTTTCCAAATAAAATCTCCTGGTTTGGCATTTGGTAACAACATATTTCCATTGCTATTGGTATAAGAATTAATTTGCTCTTGATTTTGGAAAACACCTTCATATGAATGACCAAAGAAAACACCATAAGGTTGACCAACAGCAATTCTTGTAACCGACCCCATTGATTGAAAACCATACAAATTTTGAAATTCAATGTCATTTTCAAGTCTTGTAACTTCGTTTTTAACAGCTGCAAAATTTCCATTGATTGAAATCCCGAAATCATTCCAATTCTTCTTGTAGCCTAATTCAAGTTCGATACCTTTGTTGGTCATATCCCCGACGTTTGCCCAAGGTCGATTAGGTACACCTACGTAACCAGGTATATTGACTTGTCTCAATATACCAGTTGTTTTCTTTTCGTATAAATCTGCTGTAAAGGTGAAATTACTTAAAAATCTGATATCGGCAGCAATGTTTAATTGACTTGTTTCTTCCCATTTCAGAGTAGGATTTTCTAATGTACTTGGTGCATATCCAATAATGATATTATTTCCAGAATTGGTATAGTTACTTCCTGAAACCATAAAGTTTGCAAACTTGAAATTATCCATTTCATCATTACCTAAAACTCCATAACCTCCTCTAAGTTTTACAGTATTAATAATTTTATTTTCTGGCCAAAAATTTTCTTTATTAATATTCCATCCTAACGATATAGACGGAAAAGTTCCCCAATGATTGTTTGTAGCAAATTTTGAAGAACCATCTCTTCTTATAGTTCCTGTAAGAAGATACTTATCTTTGTAATCATAGATTAATCTTCCAAAATAAGATACTTTTCGGGTTTCTACCCCATCCCATCCAGTAGCGGTAATGTTATCCTGAGAAATTCCAAAATTAAATGAAGCATCTTGATAGTTATTTACTGGCAAATTGGAATAGGTTAAACTTTCGCCGCTTGAAATATTATATCTATAAACTCCCTGCCCAACTAAAATATTCAAATTATGGTCTCCAAACTTATTTTGATAATTTAAAGTATTTTCCATACTCCATTCAAATTTGTTTTCGTTAACTCTATTCAAATTATTAAAATTTACATTGCTGTAATTTGGACTTAAATAGTATAAAGGTGTAAAAGCTTGGCTTCCCCAATAAGATTTTTTCCCATTAAGACTTGATTTAAAATTGAGATGTTTTGTTGGCTTTACTTCAACAAAAACATTTCCAATAAAATCATCTGTCCAACTGTATCTTCCGCGTTGAATTTCTTGGAAAGCCAAAGGATTGGTCATCTCCTGATTTACATAATGTGAAATTCCATATGGGTTTCCATTCGCATCCCTAACTATATATTGGTTGGAATAATCTGATGGAAAGGGTTGAGAATTAATATCTGTTACAACAATAGGAGTAGTTGGATCCAAATTAATAGCAGAGCTTAAAGGTCCACCAAATTCTTCATTTGGACTGATCCCTTGTGATTTGGTATGAGTGTAAGCAAGAGTTTGCCCTATAGTCAAATAATCAGTAACTTTATGTGTAGAATTAAGTCTAGCGTTTAGTCTTTTATAATATGACATTTCAGGTAATACTATTCCTGTCTGATCAAAATAACCAAAAGAAGCATAATAAGTTGATTTTTCGTTTCCACCATTGATGCTTATCTCGTGAGAAGATTTTTCACCCGTTCCGAAAATAGCATCTTGCCAATCCGTACCTTTTCCTAAAGATTCTGGATTTGAAAAACGCGGTGTACCACCATCATTTACTAATCCTTGATTTATGACGGTTGCATATTGTGATGCGTTCAAAAGATCTAATTTTTTTGAAGCATTTCCAAAACCATAAAAACCATTATAAGAAAGATTTAGTCTTCCTTTCTTACCTTTTTTGGTAGTTACAAGAATAACTCCTTTAGCCGCCGAAACACCATAAATTGCAGAAGAAGCACCATCTTTAAGGACTTCAATACTTTCTATGTCAGATTGATTAAGCCATCCAATATTATCGACAACTATACCATCAACAACCCATAAAGGACTATTGCTACCAGCTCCAAAACTGGTAATTCCTCTCACACGTATCGTAGCAGGAGCTCCTGGTTGTCCAGAATTAGTAACTACAGAAACACCTGCAGCTCTACCTTGTAACACCTGTTCTGGTTTACCTGCTGGAATATTTTCAATATCAGAAGCTTTGATACTGGCAATGGCTCCTGTCACATTGCTTTTCTTTTGAGTCCCATAACCGATAACCACTACTTCTTCTATTACTTTTTCTTTAGAAGCCGTGTCACTTACCCGTTGCTGAGCTGAGTAGTTTGCTGTGAAGTAAAGTACAGCTGCTAACCCAAGACATTTTGAATACTTTAAGTTCATATTTTAATTAATTTTTTGTTAATCTCAAACTGAGACAATAAAAGTATCTTTTTTTTTGATATGACAAAATAATTTTTCATTTTTTTTAATAACCCTTTTATTTATAGGACATTTAACGGTATAATTATCATGAAAATTTATTATTTTTATTATATTTGGAATCCCCAAAAATGCACCTTAGTGTTAATTTAAAGTTAATGAACGTATAAATGAGTGTTAATAAAAACAAAATAAAACTCCCTCTTATGCTCAGCTTTTTGATATTTTCAATGTTGCTGAATAGCATGGGCGTTATCATATTGCAATTATCAGATCAGGTTTCTTATAAAGGTCTTGGTATTTTGGAATCTTTCAAGGATATTCCAATGGCTGTAGTTTCATTATTATGTGTCAACTGGATCGCTAAAACTGGTAACAAAAATGCCCTTATCTTTGCTTTGATCTTTATAATGATCAGTTCTATTGCCCTCCCATTGGTTGATGCATTTTGGTTTTTCAAGATCTGGTTGAGTATCGTAGGTGTCGGTTTTGCCTTGGCAAAAATTTCGGTTTTCAGTATTATCAAAAATAATTTCAAGGACAAACAACTGGCAAGTGCTGTTTCCAGCGTAGATGCATCTTTTATGATAGGTATCTTCTTTGTGAATATCGGTTTTGGAAGTTTGTTGACAAGCGATTATGCACAATATTGGAAGTACGGATTTTGGGTGATTGCCATTTTAAGTATGATCAATGTATTGATGCTTAGAAATTCTGAAATTGAAGAGGAACAATTCCCTGATACAAAAAAAGAATCTGGTGGATGGAAATTTTTTTTGAAACCAAAGCTGATCTATTTTTTCATCATCGTCTTTTTCATGGTTTTTGTGGAACAAAGTTTTAATTCCTGGCTACCTAGTTTTTTCAAAAATAATCTCCATGTCAATTCTTATTTTGCATTACAATCATCGGCTTTTTTGGCCTTGTTCTCATTTCTTGGGAGATTTGCCACAAGCAAGCTGGTATTGAGGTTCTATTGGTTAAAGATGGTTTTCGTTTGCCTTTTTATGGTCTTTTTCATATTAGGAATATCTCAAGTATTAATATCCTGTTTTTATAACGAATCTAGATTTTTATTGATATTTATAATCCCTGTAATCGGATTGTTCCTGTCTCCTCTTTTCCCGCTTTACAATTCGGAAGTTCTGAATCAGGTCTCAAAAGGAAAAACCCATTTATTTGTTTCATTGATTGTAGTATGTTCATCTTTAGGAAGCTCCGTCGGATCGCTTTATATGGCTATTATTTTTCATAAAAATGCAAGTTCTTATTATCCTTTGTTCATTTCTTTGCCATTATTAATTATATTTGGTCTCACTTTTTTTCTAAATAAAACAACAATAACCTATGACTGGAATCAACAAGAATAAACAGAACCTAAAAGAGTTAATAGATACCAATGATTTTGTGGAACACGTATCGGTTGATTGCGTGATATTCGGCTTTCATAAGGATACTCTCAAAGTTCTTTTGTTGAAATATCATGACCTGGATCTTTGGTCTGTACCTGGAGGGTTTATTTTCAACGATGAGAACCTCAATGATGCAGCAGCCAGAACTTTGTACGAGAGGACACATCTTTCTGATGTATTTTTGGAACAATTCTACACATTTGGGGATATTAAAAGGACAGAGAATAATACCCACCAAAAACTTCTGGAAAATAAAAATATAGAAGTCGATAAAAACCACTGGATCTATCAACGTTTTATCTCTGTAGGTTATTGTGCATTAATAGATTACACGTTGACTTACACTTTTCCGGATTCTTTCAACGAGGTCTGCCAATGGTTCAATATCAGCGAATTGCCAAATATGGCTTTTGATCACAAGGAAATGATAGAAAAAGGACTACTCTATCTCAGAAAAAATATTGATTATCAGGTAATGGGAAGCAATCTTCTTCCTGATAAATTTACGATGAAGGAACTTCAACATCTCTATGAAGCCATTCTTGGCGAACCATTAAGACGCAACAACTTTCAAAGAAAAATATTGAGTATGAACATCTTAGAAAGATTGGAAAAACATTTTACAGGTTCAGCGAACAAAGCACCTTATCTCTATCGTTTTTTGGAAGGTTCCGAGATCAAACAATCGGATTTTGATAAATAGAATCATGAGCTTACAAATAAAAAGACGACAAATATTTGTCGTCTTTTTATTCTTTAATTAGATAATTATTATCTGTCATTTTTTCCATCAACTACGATTCTGTCTGGTCTGTTAGCCAGTTCCCAAGCCGTTGTGAAAACCAGTTGCGTTCTTTTCTGAAGCAATGGATAATCGATTTTATCGGGCGTATCGGTTGGTTTATGATAATCCTCGTGGATGCCGTCAAAGAAAAATGCTACCGGGATATTATGCTTTGCAAAGTTGTAATGGTCTGACCTGTAATATAATCTTTGAGGATCTTTTGGGTCGTCATATTTATAATTGAGTTCAAGCTTTACTGTCTTGTCATTTGCGGCAACATTGATCTTCTTAAGCTCAGAACTCAACATTTCTGAACCAATTACATAAACATATTGTTTGCCTCTGTTCTCCGGGTCATCACGTCCTATCATATCAATATTAAGGTCAGCAACAGTATTTACCAAAGGAAAAACAGGATGGTCAGAATAGTACTCGGAACCGAAAAGTCCGTGTTCCTCACCTGTTACGTGCAGAAAAAGAATAGAGCGTTTGGGTCCATAACCTTTTTTCTTAGCTTCCTGAAAAGCCTGGGCAATTTCCATTACGGCAACGGTTCCACTGCCATCATCATCAGCGCCGTTATAGATTTCTCCTTTCTTCATTCCAACGTGGTCGTAATGTGCAGAAATTACAATAATTTCGTCTGGTTTTTCAGAACCTTCTATGAAAGCCATAATATTCTCAGAATCCGGAAGAGTTTCTCCATATTTCTTCATTGCTTCGGATGGAACTTTCTGATAATAAGAACCTAAAGCTGCAGGGAAACCGATCCCATTTTTTTTGTATTGCTCGATCATATAAACACCTGCTTTTTTCTGGCCGGCACTTCCTGTATCTCTACCTTCCATATCGTCCGCCGCGATCACATAAAGGTTGGTTTTCAGTTCCTCCGAAGTAATACTATTATAAGCATCCTTGAAGCCTTTTCCGTCGTAAGAAAAATTCTTTGTAGAAGCACAGCTGTTAAGTAGAGCAACGCCCATCAAAAAACCATATAGTTTTATATTTTTCATATGTAGAGTTTATTTTTCTAATGCCATATGTAACCGCAAGCGATTTCATAAATCAAATTTAATATTAAGTCGAAGTAATGGAATGATTGTTACAAAGACTTTTCAAACTTTTTAATTCTAATTTCTGTTATGATAATTAGGATAATAGCAAATATGATCATCGAGATCAATCCAAATGAATCAATAATTTTTTCATTCAGACCAAAAACTATTCCTCCAATTCCTATCAATAAAAGTAGAGATCCTGCAATCAATAATAATTTTGCACAAAGCCTTTGGGCAAAGTTCCAGTTTTCTATGGTTCTCATAGATCTCTGCGTTCTGTAACCATATAAACTGTTGATCTTTTTAGGTGGAAAAATTAGCATGGCCAATCCTGCCATAATGAAAATAGCGCCGGTTAAATTTGGAACAAGTGTTAATTTTTCCATCTTGTTCTATATTTTCTCTCCAAAGGTCAGCAATGTTCCGGCTGGATCCAAAAGAGAGAACTCTTTCATGTTCCAGGGTTTTGTTTCAAGGTTTCCATTTGGATGGATCTCGATACCCTTCGCTTTTGTCTGTTCAAAGAATTTATCAATGTTATTCGAAATTTTGAGATAAAGCATAAAATCTGACTTTGCTGGGGAAAGGTCCTTGAACTCAAAAAAATGCAACTCGGAATTGTTATAGTTTGCGATCAGATAATTATCATAATCCGCAACAAACTCGAATCCCAGATTCTTATAATAATCAATTGTTTTTCCTTTGTCAATAAAAGGGATCTTTGGAATTATCTGTGAGATCATAATTTAAAACTTTTAGGCTAATTCATCATTCCATTCTCTGATGGTGACTTTAGCGATTAAACCTTCCTGTACAAAAGGATCGCCATTCACAAAAGCTTCTGCAGCTTCTTTGTCCACAAAAATGGCCATTGCCCCTTCACCAGGGTTTCCAAAAGCGCCTGTTCCCAAAACCTTTCCAGACTTTATAAACTCTGCTTCAAATTCTTCGTGACGTGGGAAAACGGCCATAAACTCGTCCATTGTTTTGTCTGTCGCATGTTCGTAAAAAATTACTGCTTTCATATTTGTTTGTTTTTAAATTTTATTAAATCATTTATAATTCATAATTTTTATTAATGCGCTTCCAGCCAGTTATCCCCAACACCAACTTCTACTAACAAAGGAACATTCGTTGGAAAAGCAGATTCCATTTCTTTTTTGATCAAAGATGTCGCAGTTTCCACTTCATCGATTGGTGCTTCGAAGAGCAATTCATCATGGACCTGTAAAAGCATTTTGGTTTCTAGCTTTTGAATTTCCAGCTCACTGTCGATCTTTATCATTGCCAATTTGATGATATCGGCTGCACTTCCCTGGATTGGTGCATTCACGGCGTTCCTTTCAGCGTGACCTTTTACCACAAAGTTTGTTGAATTAATATCCTTCAAATGGCGTTTTCTTCCCAAAATCGTTTCTACATAACCGAGTTTTCTTGCTTTCTCGATCTGCTCGTTCATATATTCTTTAAGCCTTGGATAGGTCTCGAAATAAGCATCGATCATTTTCTTGGCCTCAGTTCTGGAAAGTCCGGTCTGATCAGCTAATCCGAACGCACCTTGTCCATAAATAATACCAAAGTTCACTGTTTTTGCCTGACTTCTCTGTGTTTTCGTCACTTCTTCTAAAGCCACATCGAAGAGTTTTGCTGCTGTAGAAGCATGGATATCTTCCCCATTTTGGAAAGCGGCGATCATATTTTGTTCACCGGAGATCTCGGCGATCAGTCTTAATTCGATCTGAGAATAATCGGCAGAGATGATTTTTTTTCCTTCATCAGAAACAAACGCACCACGGATCTGTTGTCCTCTCAAAGTTCGGATCGGGATATTTTGAAGATTAGGGTTTACACTTGCCAAACGTCCTGTTGCTGCGACAGTTTGTGCAAAAGTGGTATGAACACGGTTATCTTTTTTATCAATCTGACTTGGCAAAGCATCCACATAAGTTGATTTCAGTTTTTGCAACGTTCTATATTCCAGGATCGATGAAATAATATCGTGCTTGGAAGATAATTTCTGAAGCACATCTTCCGATGTAGCGTATTGTCCGGTTTTGGTCTTCTTCGCTTTTGGGTCAAGCTGCATTTTCTCGAAAAGGATCTCTCCCAATTGTTTTGGTGAGTTCATATTGAACTCTTCTCCGGATAATTCGAATATTTTGGATTCTAATAGTCGCAAATCATTTTCCAAATCAATACTTTCCTTCGCCAGCCAATTGCTGTCGAGCTTCACACCATTCAGTTCGATTTTGGCAAGAACTTTCATCAACGGCATTTCGACGGTGTAGAATAATTCCTCTAAGTTTTCTTTAGCTAGTTGGGGCGCAAATAATTCATATAATTGAAACGTAACATCTGCATCTTCTGCAGCATAATTCGTTTGAGTAGGAATATCAACTTCACGAAGTGTCAACTGATTTTTCCCTTTTTTTCCGATCAAGGTCTCAATAGAAACAGGTTTGTAATCCAGGTACATTTCAGAAAGATAATCCATTCCGTGTCGTCCGTCGGGATTCAAAAGATAATGAGCGATCATTGTGTCAAACAACTTCCCTGATACATCTATGTTGTAATTCTGAAGAACTTTGTAATCGTATTTCAAATTATGAGCAATTTTCAGAACATTCTGGTCTTCAAAAAATGGACGGAAGATCTCAACTGTCTTCTGTGCCTCTTCCTGATCTTCAGAAATCGGAATGTAATACGCCAAGCCTTTTTTATAGGAGAAGCTCATACCGATCAATTCTGCTTCCAACTCATTAAGAGAAGTTGTTTCCGTATCAAAACATACGACTTTTTGTTTTAAAAGGTTTTCTAATAGGATTTTCTGCGCTTTTGGGGAATCGATGTACTGGTAAAGATGATCGTTCTCTTTGATATTTGTTTTTGTTGTGGTCGCCTGTTCCAATTGCTCAAAACTTGCAAAGAGATCCATCGTTCCATTTTTATGAACTGCAGAATCTTTTGCTTTCTCAGTTTTATTATCGTTGTTGTCTAGCAATTCTTCTATATATTCTTTATTTGAGAACGCACGGTAAAGATTTTCGTAAAGTCTTCTGAATTCCAGTTCATCAAAGATTTCCTTTACTTTCTCAAAATCCGGAACTTCTAGGTCGTATTGTTCTTCAATAAATTCGATTGGAGCATCACAAAGAATAGTTGCTAACTTTTTGGATAATAAGCCTCTTTCTGCACTTGCTTCAACTTTTTCTTTAAGTTTTCCTTTCAACTGATGCGTATTCGCCAAAAGATTTTCCATTGATCCAAATTCCTGGATAAACTTCTTGGCTGTCTTTTCGCCC
Organism: Epilithonimonas hungarica; assembly: GCF_900102265.1. Lineage (GTDB taxonomy): Bacteria > Bacteroidota > Bacteroidia > Flavobacteriales > Weeksellaceae > Epilithonimonas > Epilithonimonas hungarica. The sequence continues at coordinate 196,694 of NZ_FNBH01000003.1, forward strand.
ACACCTTCCAAACCTGGGATATTATCTACAGCATCACCCATCATTCCAAGATAATCGATGATCTGCTTCGGATTTTCGATTTCATATTTAGCTTTGACTTCTTCAACGCCCAAAATCTCAATATCTCCCCCTTTTGAGCTGGGTTTGTACATCTTAATTTTATCTGTAACCAGCTGTGCAAAATCTTTGTCCGGCGTTACCATAAAAACATTATAGCCCTGCTTTTCGGCTTTGCATGCAATCGTTCCAATGACATCATCTGCTTCATAACCCTCAACTCCCAAAATCGGGATATGCATAGCTTCTAAAATACTATTGATATAAGGTTTCGCTAAAAGAATAGGTTCCGGAGTTTCCAGACGATTGGCCTTATATTCGGCATAGTCTTCGTGACGAACATTGGTCCTTCCCACATCAAAGACGACTGCCAAATGTGTTGGGCGGTCTCTTTTGATCAATTCTATCAAAGAATTGGTGAACCCGAAAATGGCAGACGTGTTCAGTCCTTTTGTCGAAATTCTAGGATTTTTAATAAATGCAAAATACCCACGGAAAATCATGGCGTAGGCATCGATGAGATATAATCTTTTGTCTATAGAAGTCATAAAAACAAAAGTAATAATTTGTAACCGATTTCGATAATGAATACATTTAAAATAATAAAAAAAGTTTTTGTTAAAAAATCTTAAATTTTTGCTATAAATAATGAAATTTGGTTGTATTTTTGCTGCATTAATACAATGAAGAAAAATTACCACTTTTATTCTGTTTTTATGATCTGCTTTTTTGTTTCATGTGCCAATTATGGGGACAGCCTTCTTTATTTCAACAAGGATGCAAAGATCAACGGTATAAAAACAGTCCTTTATTTCGAGCCAGAAGTTTTCCCTGATATTACAGAAATAAAAGACCCTACTTTTTCTGCCTTCTACAATGCAACATCTGACAAGATGAGATCCATAGGCAGTGTCAAATATCTCCAGGTCAATACCTCTATTCCTTTTGATGAAGTGGATTCTAAAATGATAAAAGAGATCTGTAAAAATAATAATGCCGACGTTGCTGTGATCCCGAAAGTGAAATATTTCAAAGTAGGATTTGGCAAGTATGTGTTTTCTAATCAAGTTGTTGTGAGCCTAAAATTGTATGATTCCAAAGGGAACTTTGTAATGGAAACTTCTTATGATACTTATAAAGGAAATGCAAGATTGCTAGGAAGTGCAGAAAACTCTGTGATCATCGGGACAAAAGGTGCCATCAGAAAAATGGAGAAAGAACTCCGAAATCGACAGGTAATTCTAAGAAAAGCATCTTAATTTACGTAATCTTAATACTTTTTTTTCTTAAGATTTTAATACTTTTGCAGTGCAAAAATTTTAAAGTATCGAGAATCAAGAGATCATATTAAATCCTGCGGATATTGCCGAATCCCTGAGCAAGTTGCCAGCGGAAGAACGTATCCTGCAGTTTTTGAAATTACCAAGATCTGAGAAGGCAGAAGTTTTCTCACATCTTGACCCTGATTTCCAGGAAGATACGATTAGAAGTATTGCAAGTCATGAGGTTTCTGATATCTTGAACGAAATGTCTCCCGATGACAGGACCCAGCTTTTTGAAGATTTTCCGGATGAATTGATCAAATACTCTATCAACCTTCTGAATCCTCAGGAGCGACGGGTTGCTCTTAAATTATTAGGCTACGAAGCTGATTCTATTGCGCGTCTTATGACGCCTTATTACGTCCAGATCAGAAAAGAATGGACTGTAAAAAGATGTTTTCAGCAGATCAAGAAAGTTGGAAAGAAAGTGGAAACTCTTAATTTTCTTTATGTTGTAGATGAAAGAAATCGATTGATAGATGACATTACCATTGGTTCTCTCCTATTGGCTGACGAAGAGCAATTGATATCTGAGCTTTGTGATGATCATTTTGTTGCGATCAAAACAACGACCTCTAAAGAAAATGCAGTTCCCTATTTTGAAAAATATGATCGAAGCGCATTACCGATCATCACAGAAAATGGAGTCTTGGTAGGAATTGTAACTATCGATGATATCTTGGATCAAATCGAATCTCAAAATACGGAAGACATCCAGAAATTTGGAGGTCTTGAAGCTTTGGATGTTCCTTATACCCAGACCTCTCTTATCGAAATGGTAAAGAAAAGAGGAATGTGGCTGATCATTTTGTTCTTTTCAGAAATGTTAACTGCCTCTGCAATGGGGTATTTTGAAGATGAGATCCAGAAAGCTGTTGTCTTGGCACTGTTTGTACCATTAATTATTTCCAGTGGAGGTAACTCCGGATCACAGGCAGCAACATTGATAATCCGGGCAATGGCCCTTCAGGAAATCGGTTTGAAAGACTGGTGGTATGTTATGAAAAAAGAGATCTTCACGGGGCTATTTCTTGGTAGTATTCTTGGTATTATTGGTTTTTTAAGGATTATGATCTGGCACGAAGCAGGTTTTTTCAATTATGGGGAATATTGGCCGTTTGTAGGATTAAGTGTAGGAGTCTCCTTAATAATGATCGTACTCTGGGGAACACTTTCCGGGTCTATGGTTCCTTTTATTCTTAAAAAATTAAAACTAGATCCGGCTACTTCTTCTGCTCCATTTGTTGCAACGCTTGTAGATGTTACAGGGTTGATCATCTATTTTTCAGTTGCTGGATTGTTTCTTACAGGAAAATTGTTATAAACCAAGTCGATTGTTTTTCTCATTGTTTTGATAATTGTTAAAATTAAATCATAATTCATTCAAAGCTTTTTCAAAATCATCATACTTGAACTGAAATCCATTTCCAATAAGAATTTCAGGATAAACATTTCTACTTTTCAGCATCAATTCAGTTTCTGTTTTAATGAATATTGAAGCTAGTTCTAACAACCAAACCGGACTTGGAATCCCAAATGGAATTTTGATTTTTTCACGCATTTGCTTCATCATTTCTTCATTGGATAAAGGACCGGGAGCCGTGATATTGATTGCACCTTGAAGATTTTCATTTTCAATAATGAAATTAACTGCTTCACAAAAATCATCAATATGAATCCAGCTCATCAATTGATTTCCTCTGCCCTGTTTGCCACCGAGTCCAAGCTTTGAGATCTGTTTAAATTTTGGAAAAGCGCCACCATTTTTCCCTAAAACAATAGAAGCTCGAAGTGCGGCTTTTCTGATATTTTGATTATCTATTTTAAAGAATTCCTTTTCCCAACTTTTACAAATATTCATTGAGAAATCATCACCGATGATTCCGTTAGCTTCGGTATTAAGATTCGTTTCTGAGTGAATGTAAATGGTTGCGGAACTTGCATTTATCCAGATTCTTGGTGGATTCTGACATTCGTCAATGGCTTGTTGTAAAACTCGTGTTGAATCTATTCTGGAGTTATAGATTTCTTTTTTATTCTTTTCGTTGTATCTGCAATCCACGGATTTTCCTGCAAGATTTATGAGAACATCCGAATTTTCTAATTCGTCTTTCCAGTTGCTCAAAGCTTTTGCATCCCAGAAAATCTCGTTTTCACGTTTTGGATTTCTGGTCAGGATTTTAACTTCGTGATTTTTATTTAGAAAATATTGCTCTAAGTTTTTGCCAAGGAAACCGGTTCCTGCTGCGATGATTATTTTCATTGTATTTAATGTTTTTAGGTTGACCACATTTATAATATTAAATTTTTGGAAGGAAAAAGAACAGATAGTAGAATATCAAAGTTTATCTTTTAGTAAATAAAAAACTATGTGTCTATGTGGTTTAAAATGCTTTTTTAATTAATAGTAAATTCCAAATTTCTCTTGGTGTGAACTTCAATTTCAGAACCTTCGGCAAGCATTGCTGATATTGGTTTTGAATTATTTAAAACAGTAAAAACGCTTCCATAATTTTCTTTGAAATCGACTGTTAGTTCATAATTTTTGATTTTGTAGAAATTCCATTTTGGATGTTTCACTTCGTATTCAGAAGTTTGAATTTCGTTTTTGGTAAACCCGAAATAATGTTCGGTAATGAATTCGAAATCAGAGCCTTCAATCATTTCTCCCTGAATATTGTCAGCTTTTAATGTCATTGTATTCAGTTTTGAAGCTTGCCAGCTGTAAGAAACTGAAAGTTCATTATCAGATTCAATAATTGAGTGTGCCATCGGCAAAGTGCAATAATTTTCATTATAAAATTTGTTGGCAACCATGCTCAAAGCTTTTTTAGGAACGATTTCCTTAATAAAGACAACGCCTCTTTTCCAGTCCCCATTTTCCAATTTTTTCACATAAAATCTCAAATTAACTTCTTCGAAATTTTTATGAAAAGGAACAGAAATCCCAAGAAGTTTTGTATTGAGAAACATAAAACCAACAAGACTTACCAAACATTTTTCTTTGTAAAAATCGAGTTCGGTTCCTTTTGGTAAATAAGGTTTTAGAATTTCCGGATTGATCTCGTAATTGATGATGGCCAGTTTTCGCCATTCTGCGGTTAGGAATTTCATCTTTTTAATTTTTTATAATGCTTACAGGTCAAGCTAATTGTACAGATTTGCTCCTTGAGTTTTTAGCTATTCGTGACAATATACAGAAGAACCACTCCGAAAGTAAGTCGGAAGATCATCCAGGAAATCGTAGGAACAATCCCAAATTGTAAGATTCTGCATCGTCTCAAATGTTCCAGAAACATGATGAACACAACAATTCCGAAGTAAATAAAATAGAAAATCTGACTAAAATAAAAGAATAAAGTTGGAATTAAAAGTAAAGTTCCGAGTAGAGAAACTGTCATCATATTACCAAGATAATCCCAAATTCTATTTTTAAGATAGATCCCCATAAATGTACTCTGCCAAACGATTTGCATACAACAAATGAAGAACTCTATCCCGAAGTTGTTTTTAAAATCCGGAAACAATCTTTGATTATAAAACCCTAGAACATAAGCGGAAAACATTAAAACAAATCCAAGATAGAAAAGTCTATATTTCAGATTGAAATCCGGAACACAATTGTCTTTTGTCAAATCTTTTGCCGAAGGAATGATTTGTTTTCTGTTGAAAGACACAAATTTGTAAAGCCTTTGAAAAAACCAATACAAAGGTTTTACTCTCGCGATTTTTTCAAAAGTCGGAAAAGAATTACCAATGATTGTCAAAAGACTTTCTAATCCATAAATAACTTTATTTTCTTTGGTATTGATCAATGCTATTTCGTTTTTTGAACGGTGAAAATCAATCATATTTTTGATTTCTGGAGAAATCTCAGAGAAAGCCTCTCTTCCATTCTCATCAAGCATTCTGCTTTTTATAAATCCTTTGGAATAGATATTACACATTGGACAATCGTTGTCGTAAATCAGAACATGGTTTTGTAAAGTTTTCATTGTATTTGATTTTAAAGGTTTAGGAAATCGCCCTTTGTTCTTCGGTTTCTTCTGAAAAGGAAGAACATTATGATTTTAAATATTAGGTTTTTCATAATTATTAATGTTTTTATATTTTCAGTAATTTTTGAAAATTAATTTGAAATAAAAAAGGAAAATGAATTCCTTTAGATTCTTCAACAGGCTCAGAATGACATTTACTTCAATAAATTGGTAATCTTTCCAACCAGCCAATGGTCATCGCTTTTTATCGCTAAGTCCATTATGTTGTTGATCTTGTTGGTCACGTTTCCAAAATCTTCCATCAGTTTGATAAATTCTTTGGCTTCCTGAGAATCGTCATCTACATTTTTTAATTCTTCCAAAAATGCGACAACAGGTTCTATTTCCCGTTTTCTACGTTCTTTTGTAATCTGTTTGAATAGAAACCAGACATCCTTTTCAGCAATGAAATATTCCTTCCTATCCCCTTTCACGAATTCTTTTTTTACAATTCCCCAATCCATCAGAGCCCGAAGATTCATATTGGCATTACCGCGCGAAACTTCCAACTGCTCCATCACATCATCGGTGGACAACGGTTTTCCACTTGCCAGAAGAAGTGCGTGAACCTGCGCCATTGTTCTGTTGATTCCCCAATTGGTGGCAAAAGTTCCCCAGGTCTGGATGTATTTTTCTTTGGCTTCGTCGAGTTTCATATTTGTAATGATTAAATTCTTGTACAAATATAATTAAATTTTCTAAACTTTCAAAAATTATTGAAACAATTAAATAAATTTTCTGAATTGAAACAAATACTTTTAATGAAAACTTAATTATAATTTAACCAAGAATAACGGTTTATTAATGTTAAATTTGCTAAAAACAAACTATGAAATATACTTTAATAAAAAGAAAAAAAAGTTTCCGTACAAAATCGGAAACCGAATTCGTGAGCTGGATGAAAAAAATGGACCATCAAAAATGGATTGACAATCAAGATTTTATGGAAGCTTACTCCTATAGAAAAGCGACTTTCGAAAATATTCTGATCCGTCATGATACCGAACAAAATTTCATAGAAGACCTTCAAAAAAATAAACTTTTGAAAATAGAATCTTCAAAAGTTTTCTTTGGATTATTTAATTTTTAAAAAATTAGTAAATAGCAGGATTTTTAATCGGATCAAGTTCATTGAACATAGCATAAACTTTTTCTACAATATCATCTGCGGAAGGCTTACTAAAATAATCCCCATCACTTGCATATGCTGGTCTGTGATTTTTCGCGGCAATGGTCAAGGGTTCTGAATCCAAATATCTGAAAGCTTTTTGTTTTTCTAAAATCTGTTGAAGAATAAACGCGGAAGTTCCTCCTTCTACATCTTCATCTATAACTACCAATCTGTTGGTTTTCTTCACGCTTTCTGCAATTTCATGTGTCAAATCAAAAGGGATCAATGATTGAACATCAACAACTTCTGCAGAAATTCCTAATTTTTCTAATTCCTTAGCCGCTTCTGTCACCACTCTCCAAGTTGAGCCATAAGTAACCAAAGTCACATCTTTACCTTCTCTGGTCACTTCTATTTTCCCAACAGGAACTGTGAATTCGCCTAGATTATCTGGTTGTTTTTCTTTTAATCGATAGCCATTCAGGCATTCTACGATCAAAGCTGGTTCATCACTTTGTAGCATTGTATTGTAGAATCCTGCAGCTTTTGTCAGGCTTCTTGGAACTAAGATGTTGATACCCTTAGACAAATTTAGAATTCCTGCCATTGGCGAGCCAGAATGCCAAACGCCTTCTAGCCTATGCCCTCTTGTTCTGATAATTACTGGAGCCTTTTGGCCGCCCTTTGTCCTATACTGGACTGTTGCCAAATCATCGCTCATCCCTTGAAGGCAATACAATATATAGTCTAGATATTGTATTTCCGCAATTGGTCTTAAACCCCTCATTGCCAAGCCAATTCCTTGTCCAAGAATAGTTGCTTCGCGGATGCCCGTATCAGCAATTCTTACATTACCATATTTTTCCTGAAGTCCTTCCAGACCTTGATTCACATCTCCGATATTTCCGGCATCTTCACCAAAAACAAGAGTTTCAGGGTATTTTTCAAAGATTCTATCAAAGTTATTTCTGATAACAACTCTTCCGTCCACATCTTCCGAATTTTCAGAGAATATTGGTTCGATTTCTTTCACATTTGTTGCTTTCCATTCAGATTCCGAATATAAATGGGAAGAATAATTATCTTTTTCAACTTTCAGGATTTCATTGTAAATATTCTGAAGTTGTTGTCTTTCTGAAGAATGATTAGTTCTTGTCACCAACAAAGATTTCCTTACCAATGAAAAAACATCTTTTTTGGAAACCGAAATTATTTTTTTGAAGTTTTCAATCAAAGTACCAATTTCAGAATTCTGGTTTTGAAGCAATTCGATCATTGGAAGAACTTTATTTTTAATTTCAGAAATTGTGTTCTGATAATATTCCCAAGCTCTCTTCTGACCTTCCTTCACTAATTTTTTAGCTTCAGAATCAATTGAATCCAATTCTTCAATAGTTGCTAAAACTTCTTCCTGACCTTCGATTTCTATATTATAGTCCAAAATCCACTCTCTGAATTTCAATAATCCATCAAACTCAGATTCCCAATTCAATCTATCTTCCGATTTGTAACGTTCGTGAGAACCGGAAGTAGAATGTCCCTGAGGCTGGGTCACTTCAGTCACGTGAATTATGACAGGAACGCTCTCGTATCTTGCGAAATGTTCTGCTTTTGCATAAGCTTCCATCAATGCTGGATAATCCCACGCTTTCACCTGGATTATCTCGCAGCCTTGCTTTTCATCTTCGTTTCTTTGAAAACCTGAAAGCATCTCAGAAATATCCGCTTTAGCTCTTTGGTTTTGTGTAGGTACGGAGATCCCATAACCATCATCCCAAATCGAAACAATCATAGGAACCTGCAAAGCACACGCTGCATTTAGGGTTTCCCAGAAATGACCTTCGGCTGTAGAAGCATCTCCAATCGTTCCAAAAGCAACTTCATTTCCGTCTTTTGAGAATTTCTCGGAACCCTCAAACTTTACAGATCTGTAAATCTTAGAGGCTTGAGCCAATCCTAATAACCTCGGCATTTGTCCCGCGGTTGGAGAAATATCTGATGATATATTCTTTTGGGCTGTTAGGTCTTTCCAGCTTCCGTCTTCATTCAAACTTCTTGTTGCATAATGGCCGTTCATTTGTCTTCCGGCAGAAGCAGGCTCCCTTTCTACGCTTGTATCTGCATACAATTGTGCAAAAAAGCTTTCTATAGAAACAGCGTCTATTGCCAAAGCAAATGTCTGGTCGCGATAGTAGCCCGAACGGAAATCCCCGTTTCTGAAAACCTTCGCCATCGCCAACTGCGGCAACTCCTTCCCGTCTCCAAAAATCCCGAATTTTGCTTTACCCGTAAGCACTTCTCGCCTTCCCAAATATGACATCTCACGAGAAATTCTTCCCAAACGGTAATCATGGATCACACTATTTTTGAAGTCCTGAAATGATACTTGTTGAGTTTCTATATAAGTTGATTGCATAGCCTGAGTATTTTGACAAATATAAAATTTTTTCGCTAATTTTTACGAAAATGATATTTTGAGTTTTAAAGAAATTTTTAAGTATTTATAAACTATGATAAACACTATTTGATTTGTATAATATTTTGATAAATTTAATCAAAATATATTTTAATGAACAAAACCGCGCCACATATACTTAACGCTTCTACAAATCTTTTAGGATTTTGTTTGGTCATATTGACTTCTTTGAAGATCACCAAGTTCAATCATCATTCTTATCTGGACGAATTTGCTGTGGGAGCTATTTTCTGTCTTTCAATAAGTTGTATTTTATCATTTTTAGCAATAAAATCAACAAAGGAAAAAACGTCTAATATATTAGAGAATATTGCTGATATACTTTTTTTTGTTGCTCTACTCTGTATCATACTTTCCGTACTGATCGTCAGTATTGATGTGGTTTAAAGATAAATAAATTAAATCACCGATAAAAAAGCCATCGTATCGACATTATCCGCATAGGTATCCAATGAAGGATTTTGCGACTCTCCAAAACCAATCGATTCCAATCCCAATTCTGGTTTTGCAACAATGGTTTGGATTTCTTCTTTGTTGGTTTCTACGAATTGTTTTACTTCGTCCAAAGTTTCATAACGGGAAAAATTAATCACAGATAACGGGCTGAACAGTTTCTCATCTTCTTTCATCATTACAAAATTATTGTCCCAGAAAAGATCTCTGTTCAGTAAATAGATCGCTTTGTTATAGTCATAATTATTGGCATATTTATTATGATTAATGACTTCCCGGTAATTGATGAAATTCTCAAATAATCTGTCTAACTTAAAGTCCTTGGGAATCAAGATTCTCGTTACATTTCTACAGCCTAGCCCAAAATACCGGAAGATATCATTGGATAATAACTTCAATTCCTCATCCGATTCATCGCCTTTCAAAACCGCGATAGAAGTTCTGTTTTTTCTGATGATACTCATGCTGTTTTTGAAATAATATTCCAGATATCTCGCGGTATTGTTGCTTCCGGTTGCGATAACCGCATCGAAGTTTTCTAATTTTTCAACAATATGATATTCAATTTCTTGATTTGAAAATTCATTCCATAATTCTAAAAGGAAAGGCAAAACCAACCGGTCTTTTGAGGATAATTTGATGACAGGGATGTTGTTGCTCAATATCACAGAAATAACATCGTGAAATCCAACCAGCGGAATATTACCTGCCAATATCAGCCCTACTCTTTTAGGAGTATTGGAAAGTTGATATTTTGAAAGCCAGTTTTCGATATTTTCTTTGGTGAAAAGTCCTGACCATTGTTCTAAATTGTATCTTTGGTTCTCTTTTGTGAACCAAGGATTTTCAATCTCAGAGCGCGTCATCAGATAAGCTAAGCGTTCCTCTTTTTCATTGTAATTATCTTCCTCTTTTTTTAAAGAATCTTTGATGAAATTTCCTAATTTTTCGAGCCCCAAAATTTTGTTTTCGTTCAGCATAGCTGGCTTTTTTTTTGTAATTTTGCACAAAATTAAAAATAAAATAGCAATGGCTATCAAGATAACTGATGAATGTATAAATTGTGGTGCTTGTGAACCGGAATGTCCCAACACCGCCATCTATGAAGGAGCTGTAGACTGGAAAGCGTCAGAAGGTACAGAACTGAGAGGAATGGTAGTTTTATCATCAGGCCTTACTGTAGATGCAAATGCAGCTCAGGAACCTGTTGCGGACGATTATTACTTCATTGTAACCGACAAATGTACCGAATGTAAAGGCTTTCACGAGGAACCGCAGTGTGCGGCTGTTTGCCCTGTGGACTGTTGCGTACCGGATGAAGACCATGTAGAAACTGAAGAGCAACTTCTAGCTAAAAAGGCCTTCCTTCACAACGAATAATCTAAATCACTTAATCAAAATAAACTAATGAAAAAACATAATTTTAGCGCAGGTCCAAGTATTTTACCACAGGAAGTTTTCCAAAAGGCTTCGGAAGCCATCCTTGATTTCAACGGAATTGGTTTGTCTCTTTTGGAGATCTCCCATAGAAGTAAAGATTTCGTTGCGGTAATGGATGAAGCTCGTGCTATTGTAAAAAGACTGATGAATCTTGGCGACGATTATGAAGTGCTGTATCTGCAAGGCGGAGCAAGTCTTCAGTTTTTGATGGTTCCTTACAATCTTTTGTCTGTGGACGGAAAAGCAGCTTATACCAACACGGGAACTTGGGCGTCAGGCGCAATAAAGGAAGCTAAAATGATTGGTAATGTAGATGTTGTTGCTTCTTCTAAAGAGTCTAATTATAATTATATTCCAAAAGATTTTACTGTTGGTTCAGAATACGATTATTTCCACTGTACTTCCAACAACACGATTTTTGGAACCCAGATGAAGTCTTTCCCAAAAGTAGACACACTTTTGGTTTGCGATATGTCTTCTGATATTTTCAGCAGACAGTTGGATTTTTCTCAGTTCGATCTGATCTATGCAGGTGCTCAGAAAAATATGGGTCCGGCTGGGGCAACTTTGGTCGTGGTTAAAAAATCAATTCTTGGAAAAACAAGAAGACAGATTCCAACTTATCTGGATTACGCAGTTCATATCGATAAAGAATCAATGTCTAATACACCTCCGGTATTTGCGGTTTATGCCTCTTATTTGACATTGAAGCATCTGGAAGAAAACGGTGGAATTGCGGCAGCTGAAGCTAAGAATAATGCCAAGGCCAAATTGCTTTACGACGAAATCGACAACAATCCGAATTTCCAAGGTGTGGCAGCTGTTGAAGACCGTTCTTTTATGAATGTGACTTTCACTCTGACAGATGAATCTAAGCAGGAAGCTTTTGATACAGCATGGAAAGCTGCTGGAATCAGTGGACTGAACGGTCACAGAAGTGTGGGCGGCTACAGAGCAAGTATTTACAATGCGATGCCAATCGAAAGCGTGCAGGTTTTAGTAGATGTGATGAAGAGTATATAATTACTTTTCTCCTTATAAATCAGAAACGTCCTTGTTAATTCAGGACGTTTTTTTGTTAATATAATGTTAATCAGGAGAAAAAGTCGTATCTTAGCCAACCTTGATTTTTAACTCAAACAAATCAAGAAAACCCAGTAACTAAAGGATTTTTGAATTAAACAATGATTGTATTAGCTAATGATGGAATCTCCGAAAAGGGAGTTCAGCTTCTGAAAGAGGCAGATATTACGGTTTTGGAAGCCAGAGTATCTCCTGAACATCTGAGCAAATTCATCAATGATAACAATGTTGATGCTCTTTTGGTGAGAAGTGCCACGCAGGTCAGAAAAGATCTGATAGATGAATGTCCGAATCTTAAAATCATCGGTCGTGGCGGAATCGGGATGGATAACATTGATGTAGAATATGCGATTGATAAAGGTATTTATATCATCAATACCCCAAAAGCTTCTTGCAAATCTGTTGCAGAATTGGTTTTTGCTCATTTTTTTTCATTGGCAAGATTTCTCCACGAGAGCAACAGATTGATGCCTTTGGAAGGGGAAACCAATTTCAATGCGCTTAAAAAGTCATTCAACAATGCGACTGAACTTTCCGGAAAAACCCTTGGCGTCATCGGAATGGGAAATATTGGAATCGAAGTGATCAAAATGGGTATTTCTCTCGGAATGAAAATCTTAGCTTACAACAGAACACCGAAAACTGAGAAAATTCAGCTTACCTTTTTTGATGGTCAATCCTTGGATTTCGAAATTAAATCTGTAAATTTAGATGAAGTTTTAAGAAATGCCGATTTTATAAGCCTCAATACAGGCTTCACAGGCGAATATCTGATTGATTCCAAAGAATTAGGACTGATGAAGGAAGGTGTTTTCATTGCCAATACAGCAAGAGGTGGTGTCATCAATGAGGTGGCTTTATTAGACGCTATAAAAAGCGGAAAGGTCTATGGTGCCGCTTTGGATGTCTTTGAAAAAGAACCTGTCCCGGAAGTATTGATATTAATGAACCCTGCCCTATCTCTTTCTCCTCATGTCGGCGGAAACACGATCGATGCTCAAAACAGAATCGGGGAAGAGTTAGCACAACAAATTATTAAAATAAAAGCTCAACTATAATATATGCCAGTATTTAAACCATTTAGAGGAATCAGACCAAACCCTGACCTTGTCGATGTTTTTCCTACTTATTCTTTGGATAATTTTACTCAGGAAGAGATCAACAAGAAGGCACAACAGGACGATTCTTACATTCAAATGATAAAACCTGCTGTTGTTAGCAAGTCAAAAGATGTAGATAGAAACCTTCGAAAGATCAGATCTAATTTTGAAGAGATGTTAGAGGATAAAAAATTAATGCAGGATGATTCTGCATATTATCTCTACGAACAAACAATGCCAGATAAAACCACCTTCAGAGGACTTATGGGGTTGGTAAGTGTAGATGATTTCTGGGAAGGGAAAATCAAGAAGCATGAATCTACAATCACCGAAAGAAGAATGAAAATGGCACATTACCTTGAAAAAGTAGGCGTTCAGGCTGAGCCTGTTCTTCTGACCTACCATTCTAACTCGAAAGTAGAATTATTGATGACCCATGAACAAAAGAATGTTCCAATCATCAATTACAAAGATGAAAAGGGCGTAAAGCATAAGATCTGGAGAATTGACAACAGGCTGAAACTTCAGCAATTCAAGGAAGTTCTTGACCCTATTGATTCGTTCTACATTGCAGATGGCCATCATCGTATAGGTTCTGTTGCGGAATATGCAAAAAAACAAAGAGATAAAAGTAAAAGATCACACGGCACGGAGCACTATAACTTTGTTTACAGCTTTATAGTTTCTAACCAATCGATCAAGATCAATGACTACAATCGTCTTCTTAAGGATTTAAATGGCCTATCAGAAGAAGATTTTCTAGAAAAGCTAAAAGAGGATTTCCAAATTCACGAAAAAGGGGAAGCTCCTTATTTCCCTTCACAGAAGTTCCACATCAGCATGTATCTAAATGGTAAGTTTTATAGCCTGCACGTGAAGCACAATATCCGTGAGGAAAACAGAAATGGAAATGATTTGGACCATCATTTAGTCGACAAATATATTTTCGAAAAGATCTTCGGAATAGAGAATGCGAAACATACCGATAAAATCACCTATCAAAAGGGAACATCTGATATAAATGGGATCAGCGACCTGAAAGAAAGAGTGGACAACGGAGAATATAAGGTAGGATTCGGAATCTATCCCATCAGTTTTACGGATCTATTGAAAGTTTCTGATAAAGAGATCAAAATGCCTCCAAAATGTACCCTGATCGAACCGAAACTCATCACAGCTTTGATAATGTATGATATGAAGTAACCTTTGAGGAAATAGAATAAAAAGTGGCAGTTATTGCCATTTTTTTATTACCCTATATCTGTTAATTTAACTTTTGAAATTGAAATCCAACATCTTAAACAAAATATTTTTAATATAAAACTCAAATTCCAAATATAATTAACAATTGTTAATTATATTATATATCTTTACTAGACAAAACACAAAAGGTATATCAAATTAATAATCAATTATGTACCCCAAGGAATATATCAATTGTGATCAGGAACCCATTCATATCTGTGGAGAAGTCCAGGAATACGGTTTTCTAATTGGCACTCAAAATTCTAAAATAGTTTCTTACAGCCAGAATGTTTTGGAGCTGTTTTCTTTAGGTTCTGATTCTGTCATTGGAACAGACATTCATGCATTTTTCAAAAATTATGATATCGATGTCAATTGGGAAAATTATTCTTCCAATGAAAATCTTGCAATACAGCATATTGGATTTAAAAACGAAGAATATACCTTAAGTATCCATACCAATAATGAGATCACTTTTTTTGAGATAGAGAAAGTCCTTCCGAATCATAAGATCAATAAGGAATATGCGGCAGTTCAAAATATTCTGAGAATGTCCAATGACAATAATGTCTGGGCTGTTTTGCTAAAAGAAATTCAGGAGATCATAGATTTTGATCGTGTGATGATCTACCAGTTTCTGTATGACGGTAGTGGCGAAGTGATAGAAGAATTGGTAAAGCCTGACCTTGATAGTTATCTACATCTGCACTATCCGGAATCTGATATTCCTGCGCAGGCAAGGGAACTATATCTTAAAAATCCAGTAAGGATTACTTCGCATGTTTCTGGGAAAACATTCCCGATCGTTGGTATCATTCCCAAGGAAAATATTGATCTGACATACAGCGTTACCAGGTCTTCTTCTCCCGTTCACAGAGAGTATCTCAAAAATGCAGGCGTAGAAGCAAGTTTCAGTACTTCTATCATTGTGAATGGTAAATTATGGGGATTGGTAGCTTGTCAAAATGCAAAACCAAAACATTTGGACATACAAAGCAGATTGTTGGTGGAGACGCTTACCCGGACATCTGCCAATACATTTTCGGCGAACAGGTCTCTACAAACTTTGGAAGAATATCAGAGAATCAATCTCAATAATATCTCGCTTCGGCAAAATCTCCTCAGTGAAGAGAGTTTTAAAAAAGGTCTAGAGAATAATATTCAGGATATAAGAGAAACTTGCGATGCTGATGGAATGATTATTAAAATCAATAATGAGATAATAACGGCAGGAAGTGTACCGAATAATTCTGATATAGAAAAGATCATCAAATGGAGCATAGATAACAATCAGGATTTTGAGGAAAATATATTTATTTCCGATACTTTCTGTAAAAAGATCGATACGGAATTAGAAAATCCGGAAACCAGTTGTGGGATCATCATCAGTGTTTTGGGAAATAATACTTCCGATATGCTGATCTGGCTGAGAAAAGAGCAAGGCCAAAAAATCAAATGGGCAGGAAAACCAGAAAAAAGAACTGTTTCAGAAATAAAAGATGGTATAGAGATCATCAAATTTTCCCCAAGAAAATCCTTTGAGGTCTGGAAAGAATATGTGAAAGGGACTTCCCTACCTTGGAAGATCAAGGAGATAGAATCGGCAAAATGGATCACATCTGTCATTCTAAAAGCATCTCACACCAAATCATCACAGATTCAAGACCTTAATAGTAAGTTAAAGGAACTGAATCAAGAATTGGATACCTTTTCTTATACGATCTCGCATGACCTCAATACACCGCTAACTGTCATCAAACTAAATGCACAGATGCTTCAGAGAACGTCTCAAGTTAATGATAATTCTAAGAAATTCATTGATGCGATCATTAATCAGGTTGATTCTATGAGTGATATGATCAAAAATGTACTTGAGCTAAGCAAGATCAAAAAATCTGAAATAGAACTCAAACGGGTTGAAGTGGATTCATTGATCAATAAATTAGCTGAGGAGTCAAAAATAAGTTTCAACTCCCCTCATACAGAAATCATCATAGAGGACACTCCGGAAGTTTTGGGGAATCAAACAATGGTTTATCAGGTTTTTGTGAACATCATCGGCAATGCTGTGAAATATTCTTCAAAATCAGAAAAACCTCAAGTCAAGATCGTGGGAGAGGTCTATGAAGATGATGTAACTTATAGGATATCCGACAACGGGATAGGAATTAAAAAAGAAGATTCTAATAAAATGTTCAAGATCTTCAGTAGAATGAGTAATGCAAAAGATTTCCACGGAAATGGTGTAGGACTAAGCATTGTTCATCATCTGATGGATAAGATGGGTGGAAAAATAAGCTATGAGAGCGAAAGTGGAAAAGGAACAACATTTATATTAAAATTTCAAAAACCCAATTATGATTTCAGTATTTCTTAAGGAACAGACAAAACAACAACACGACGATACAGAAGCGAAATTACAATCTCAAAAGATCTTCGATAAGTCATATACTTTAGATGATTATAAGAAATTACTGATTCATAATTATAAGCTGATCAGCAGATATGAACCTCAGATCCAGGAACAATTGAAAGGTTATCCTGAATTGAAATTGGACCTAAGAAGCAAGGTGGATGCTCTTAAAGTTGATTTAAATAATTTGAACATTGAGACACAGTCAGAAGCTCCTACTCAAAATCTTGAAAACGAAGCAGAGGCTTTTGGTGCTTTATACGTTATGGAAGGTTCAACTTTGGGTGGAAATGTCATCGCAAAGCAACTGAAAAGAAACCCGGAATTCGAAAATATAGAGTTCAATTATTTTGGAGTTTATGGAGAAAATACGGGACCGTTCTGGCAGGAATTCAAATCTATTATTGATGAGAAAATTACCGAAGAACAATATGACGATTGTGTGACCGGAGCTAAAAAGGCTTATCAGCTATTAGTATAATAGATACCAATATTTTTAACAAGAAAAAGGAGCGAAATTAATTTCGCTCCTTTTTCTTGTTATTATGTGTATAGGTTAACCTCCGATTTTAACTAGTTCCACATCGAAAACCAACCATGCATTTGGTGGGATGACACCTCCTGCTCCTCTTTCTCCATAACCCAGAGTTGGCGGGATCAACAATGTTGCAGTTTCACCCTCTTTAAGAAGCATGATTCCTTCGTCCCAACCTTTGATAACTTGTCCAACACCAATTGGAATATCGATAGGCTGCCCTCTTTTGAAAGAATTGTCAAACTCTTCTCCATTTACCAATTTCCCGGCATAATGCACAGCAACAGTTTGTCCTGCCGTTGGAGCAGCTCCAGTCGTTGTTTTTGTGATTTTATAGAATAATCCGGAAGGAGTAGATTGCATTCCTGCCTTTAGGTTATCAACCAATTTTTGTTGATTGGCTTTGAACTCCTCTTCTTTTCTCTTCTTCTCTTCTTCGGCTTTAGTTAAATATGCCTTATTTTTTTCTTCGATTTTTTCTTTTCCTTCAGCGAAAACTTTTGATGCATCATAATGCTTGTATTTGTCTCCTTTACCAAAAACGGCAACTTTGGTAAGAACGATATCCGTTTTAGGCTTGTCTTGAGCACCTTTTTCTACATTCGCAATAGAATCGATAACGGCTTCACCACGTACAACTTTACCAAAAATAGTATGTCTTCCGTCCAACCAAGGCGTTGCAACTTCTGTAATAAAGAATTGTGAACCGTTGGTATTAGGTCCGGAATTAGCCATAGATAAAATTCCCTTTCCTGTGTGTTGAAGATCGTTTTTCTCATCAGCGAATTTATAGCCCGGATCTCCCATTCCTGTTCCTTGAGGATCACCACCTTGAATCATGAAATCTTTGATCACTCTGTGGAAAATTGTACCATCATAGAAAGGTTCTCCTTTTTTCTTGGATTTGTTTTCGATCTTACCTTCAGCAAGGCCTACAAAATTAGCAACGGTAACCGGCGATTTCTCATCTTCGAATTTCACCAGAATATCCCCTTTGCTCGTTACCAAATTCCCATAAAGTCCGTCTGGCAGACTTTTATAAACTTCTTTGTCTATTTCCAATGTTTTACAATTTATTAATGTTAATAATGTTATAGAAAGTGCTATAATTTTCTTCATTGCTTATAATATCGTTGTTTTTTATAATACTTTTACTTTAATGATCAAAGGTGTATCATTGGTTATTTTTTTGTTATCACCATATGTCCCGTAAGCTAAAACAGATGGGATCAATAGTTCCGCTTCTTGCCCTTTTTCCAGATATCTTATGACATCTTCTACGGCGTCCATTTCGTTGAAGCGTCCAAAGGTGACATTTGTATTTCCTATAGGTGTTTCGTAAACTTTGGTTCTGTCAAAATCATAGATATAATATTCATAGGAGACTTTTTCCCCATCATTCTTGCGATGTTTGTTTTCGAGATTTGGGATGTTGACCCAATAATTCATTCCCATTGGATAATATTTCACACTTTGAGAATTGATCCAATCTTGTATCTGCAATCGTTCTAGATCATTAAGTTCTTTGGTTCTGTTTTTGGAGATCTCCAAATCGCTTTCCGTCATAGTTCGTTCTTCGGATTGATGGATATTTGGCTGCTTTGCGCAAGCTGTCAACAATATCAGAGATGCTATATAAATTACTTTTTTCATTGATCGGATCAAGTGTTCTCTAGCAATAAAACAAAAAACTCCAGAGGACAGGTGCAAAAATAAGAATTTTAATAGACTTAATTATCATTAAAACAAAAACCGGAAAATAATTTCCGGTCTTTGTTCTTCAATTTACTTTTATTTAACTCTAAAGACTATAGACATTTTCTTCAACCAAAACTCTCCATCCAAAAGGGTCTTCTGCATTATTGGTCTGGATGTCTACCAGATCTTTTTTCAGCATGGCGGCAAAACTTTCTTCGTCAGAAAGTTCCGGTAATAAAAGATGCTCGCCTTGGTAGCCCAATGCTTGAAAAATGCTTGTAACAACCGCTGTCCCAACACCCCAAACTTCTTTCAGGGTTCCGTTCCTTTGAGCTTCGATAACATCAGAAACTTTCACATCACCTATGACCAATTCGATACCTCTTTTCTTGGCAAGTTGGATAAAACTATCTCTTGTAACACCATCCAAGATCTTATCAGAAGTCTTTGGGGTATAAATGGTATCATTGATCCTTACAAAAACGTTCATCGTACCACTTTCCTCAAAATACTCATGTGAACAATCATCCGTCCAGATAATTTGCTCGTAGCCTTCTTCTATGGCCAATTGTGTCGGGTAGAAAGATGCAGCATAGTTTCCTGCAGCTTTAGCAGCACCCACGCCTCCACTTGCCGCTCTGGAATAATGGTCGGCAATCTTTACAGAAACGGGTGCGGTGTAATAACTTTTAGCGGGTGTTGCAACGATGGCGAACATATATTTTTCTGAGATCCTAGCTTTAAGCGCTTCTTCTGTCGCAAATAAAAGCGGCCTTAGATATAAAGACATTCCTTCTCCGTGTGGGATCCAGTCTCTATCTATATCTACCAAAGCTTTCAGGCCTTCCAGGAATATGTCTTCGGAAATCTCAGGAATTGCCAATCTTTTTGCGGATTTGTTAATGCGTTGAAAGTTCTTTTCTGGACGAAAAAGGAATACATGACCATCTTTATCTTTATAAGCTTTCATTCCCTCGAAACATGCTTGCCCGTAATTAACCCCCATCATTGCAGGGGTAAAACCGATCGGACCGTAAGGTACTAATTGAACGTCCCCCCATTTTCCATTCTCATATTCACAAATTATCATATGGTCGATAAAAGTGTTTCCAAATGAAAAATTATCAGGATCGAATGTTGAGATTCTTGGGTTGGTAGATTTTTGAATTATCATTTTTTAATTTTTTGTTGAGGTATTACAAATATATAATAATTTTTTAATAATAAAAATTTAGTTTAATTTTGTAAAAAAATACTTTGAAAAGAGAATTGATCAGCACTAGTGATGGAAGTAATACATTATTAATCAATGATTTAAATGAAACCTATCATTCTAAACATGGTGCTTTACAAGAGGCAATACATGTATTTGTCAAAAATGGACTTAATTTAATAAATTATTGTGAAATTAATATTTTAGAGTTAGGTTTTGGAACAGGTCTTAACGTTTTGGTAACATTTGATGAATATTTGCGAAATGACAAAAATCATGTGATCAATTATTTTGGCGTAGAAAAATATCCGATTTTTTTTGAAGAAGCATCAGAATTGTCTTATTCTGAATTATTTCCGAACCAAATCCTTAAAGATCTGTCTTTAAAAATCCACAAAACGGAATGGGAAAAATTAGTTGAACTAGATGTTAATTTTAATCTCAAAAAAATAAAAGACGACTTCTTCAATATAAAAAATATGGATCTACCTCCTATCGATTTGGTTTATTTTGATTGTTTTGGAGCAAGAGTTCAGCCTGACCTTTGGGAAAAGGAAATATTTGAGATCGTTGCATCCAAAATGAAGACAGGAGGATTATTGACAACTTATTCTTCCAAAGGAACTATGAGACGAGCCTTAATAGAATTAGGTTTCGAAGTCGAGAAAAGACAAGGCCCACCTGGAAAAAGAGAAATGCTGATTGCTTGGAAAAAATAATAAAAAGCAGAACTCAATCGAGTTCTGCTTTTATTGATCAATTAATATTTTATTTTTTAATAATTTTAAATGTTCTAATTGAATCATCAAGATTATAAACCCTAATTATATAAATTCCAGCAGAAAGATCTGACAAATTAATTTTAGAATTATTAGAATTGGTCATTAATACTCTTCCATCCACACTTATTACTTCCAGCTTTTTATAGTCCTTAGAATGATTGATGTAATCTTTAGTTGGATTTGGATAAACCTGAAACTTCTTATTTTGGATATCATCAACAGACAAAGAATTGCTTTCTAAAATCACATTGTCCAATTGACCTGTGTCTGGACCGGATTCGAATTCTCCTCTTATTTTAAGACTTGCAATGTTGGATAACACTTCTTGAATGTCATTATTGGTAGCAAGATCTCCTTCAAACGTGTTGATTTTCCAAGCAACAGAATTATCTAATTTCACAACATACTGCGTCCAAGTTGCAAGAGGATTTGGAGATAAATCTATAACTAAGGTTTTATTATTTCCTTCGATAATTACATCATAGTAGTCGAATGGACTTGAAAAATTATTCTGAGTCAGCTGAAATTTCAAATTCCTCCCAAAAGACGCCAGTTGATTCCCTTTGAATTTACTTGGAGCTTCCCAATACCAAACGCCGCCAGCAACTGTGTCATCTGCAGAAATATAACCACCAGGATTTCCATTTGTAGAATGCCAATCCGGAGCACTACTTGTGGCATCTCCAACAACTAGCCAGCCTTCGTCATCTGTATCAAAAGTACTGGTGATATCCTGCGAAAAAATTAGTGTAAAACCAATAAGACCTAAAAAAGAAAATAATTTTGTTTTCATTTTACCAATGTTTGAATTATTAATAGATGTAAAATTCAAACAAATTGAAAATCAAAACAATACGACATTGTGCGTATAGGAAATCAAATAGGAACCGTAATGATTGCGGTCAATCCATTATTATTCTGAAAAGAAACGTTTCCATTTAGGTTTTTTATTCTGTTTTTAATGTTCATGATTCCGTTTCCGAATTGGTTTTCTTTTTTCAGGCCAGTTCCGTTGTCAGAAATTATAACTTCTAAAGTCTTCTTGTCAATTATATTCACAGAGATTTTAATTGTTTTTGCGGAAGAATGTTTCAGGGAATTATTGAGAATTTCCTTGATGCAGAAGAAAAGATTTTTACGGATTTGCCCATCCAATTCTTTTGATAGATCCAAAGTTTTCGATTTTGTACAAATTAATTTGATATCAGTTTCTTCCGTGAGATTGTTGGCGTAAGAAAAAACATACTCACAGAAGTTTCTCAAATCGTTATTCTCATTACTCAAAGACCAAATAAATGTATTGAGTTTTTGTGAAATTTCCTTTCCGACTTCGTAGATTTTAGAAGATAATTTCTGCTGTTGTTCACTCGAAATTTTGTTATTTGAAAGCAATTCGGAATGGATAAGAATACTCCCCAAACCACTTCCTATATCGTCGTGCAAATCCTTGCTGATATCGGTTTTCTGTTGAAGAAGTTTTTGTTGGATTTTATTTTTCCTTCTAAAAATAATAATGGTCAAAGCCATGATCACAATTGCAAGACCAGCAACCAAAAGCTGAAGTACAGAGATCTTTCTCTTTCTTTTGAGTTTCTCGATTTCAAGATTCAGAAGCTTATTTTCGTTTTTTATGTATTGATTACTGATGACCTGAATGTAAACATTATTTTTGGACTTTTCTTCGTTGACAAGTACAATGATTTTTGATTGAACTTTTCGAATATCTTCTGATGAGTTCATCTTTTCGAATGCCTGCAAAGCATATTCATAGAAAGTTCGTCTGAAAAAAAGGTTTATATTTTGTTGCTCGATAAGCGTTTCTCCCTGATTGAAATAATTTTTGCAAACTTTGGGATTATTAACTTCATTTTTCAGAAGTAAACCGTAGCTAAGCAAAGCAACATCAAAGTTCCTAAAACGTCTCGCCGATTCAATACTTTTCAGGAAAAATTGGTTGGATTGGATCAGATCCCCTTTCAACTGATAGATTTCACCAAAAGTTTGTTCACAGTTTGCGATAGCTCTTTTGCTGTTCTTTTTCAGAGCAATATCGTAAGCTTTTTGATTGTAATACAAAGCCGAATCCGCTTCTCCAATTGTCCGTTTGAGCTGAGAAATATTATTAAGAATATGTTCATTTCCAATGGTTTCAAAAAATGTTTTTTTAGGATTTTCAGGATAAAAATTCAATGATAATCTGAATGATTTTTCAGCATCGTTATTTTTTCCTAACTCATAAAGATTGAGTCCTTCGAAAAAATAAGCATCAGAAATCAACAAACTATCTTTAAGAAACCTTGCTTTTTTCACCGCTTTCTTTGCTTCCTGATTTCCAAATTGGGATAATCCAACATAATAAAAAATTTCAGACTGCAGGCTTAGAATATGAAAAGACAAAGCATCATTGCTATTTTCCGGATGATGATCTTTGGTGATATCAAGCCATTTCTGCGAAAGATTGATGCTGTCAATTTCTAAATAATATTTTGAGGCTTTGAACGATTCTTTCGCCTTACATCCGTTCGTTTTACAATTATCGAAACCTTTTGTTATCTGCCCATTATGACCAGCAAAAAGAAATAAAAGTATAATGAGTAAAAAAGATTTCATCGTTTATCGTTTAAGGTAGATGTTCACGGCTTCTACTCTGGTATTGACGTGTAATTTTGTGTAGATATTCTGGATATGTTTCCGAACCGTTCCTTGGCTAATTTCCAGAATAGACGCCACTTCTTTATTCATCAAACCTTTTGAAAGTAAGTCAAGGATCTCCTGCTCTCTCGCAGTCAATCCTTCAGAAATCAGTTTTTTATTTTCGAAGTTACAAAAGCTGGCTACTACTTTTCTGGCAATGCTTCCGCTCATCGGACTTCCACCTTCAAATAGTTCGTCCAAAGCACTGATGATTTTTGCAGGACCTTCTGTTTTCAAGATATATCCTGTTGCACCTTCCTGAAGACTGGCGAAAATCTTATCCTCATCTTCATAAGATGTACACATCAAAATAAGAACTTGCGGAAGTTTTGATTTGATCTTTCTAACACAGGTAATTCCACTTTCTCCGGGTAAATTGATATCCATCAAAATGGCATCAGGAGAGAGAACCGGAATGTTTTCCAAAGCTTCCTCCGAGTTTTTGAAACTTCCGGAAAGCTCGTAATCCTGTGTGTACTGGATCATCAATCCCATTGCATCTCGCAAATCGGGATCATCTTCTACAATACAAATTTTCTTTTTTGTCATTACTCCTATAAAACAACGAATTTAAAGTTATTAATTAATTATTGAAATACGCAAAAAGGCGTATAAATTATCAAATAGCCTTGTCATTAACACAAAAAATCATAACTTTAAAACCCGAAATCAATAACTGATGATAGACAAAATCAACATTCGTGTGTATGCGCTTTGTATAAAAGACAATAAAGTACTCGCACTTCATGAAGAATATGCCGGAGACCATCTTTTAAAATTGCCGGGAGGTGGGTTGGAATTTGGAGAAAGCACTTTAGAATGCCTTAAAAGAGAGTTTCAAGAAGAACTAAATCTTGAGATCGAGATCAAGGAACATTTTTATACTCAAGATGATTTTTTGGTTTCCAGATTCCGAGACAATGAGCAACTTATAACAGTTTATTATTTGGCTGAAATCTTAAATGAAGAAGACCTTCTTATTCTAGACCCTTGTATCGAAAAGACAGAATGGATTCCGCTGGAAGGAGCAAATCCTTTCCCGTTGCCAATTGACAAACGCGTTTTTGACATAGCAAAACAAAAATTCCTGAATTAAGATCCAGGAATTTTTTATTTAATCTATATAATTATTGAACTTCTACAAAATTGATATCGCCTTCGGATTTTCTATCAATAATCAGAATCATTGCAGTTTGAGTGGTGTAAGATTGATTTTCACCTGCGATCCTTTTATATTTGATTTCAAGAACATTACTGTTTTTTCTTATCGAAACAGGTTTCAGTTCTATACTTTGGGTTGAAGGGTCTTCGATTTGAGCGACCACAAATTCTTTAGAGAAATCAATTGGCGTCGGTTTACCATTCTCTCTCATAGTTGTTGCCATTCCGAAAACTTTATCAAATTCCTGTTGTGTTTCAAACTTTGGACTATCAATTACAGCATCGATATTATTTTTAACAAAGTAATTCTTAGCTTCTTTGTAAGGAACTTTTTCATTGAGCGTTGAGTCGCCGGACTTAACTGACGAATTGCAATTAATTAAAATCAATAATAAAACGATGTATGAAATCAATTTTCTCATAATTACAATGTTTTTTGTTTTTTCATTCTTCTTTCCAATTCTTCTCTCTGATAATCTCTGACGGTTTTTCCTGTTCCGTCGTGTCGCCAGCCCGGAGAATAGAAAAGATATTTTAGTTTATCTGTAAATTTCAAATCAGGCTGTTTCAAATCTACTGCTATTTTTCTCCATTCATAAAAAACCAGATTTACCGGACCATTATCTTCCATCTTTGGATAGATTCCATATTTAATAGGAACTTCAGGAACTTCTTTTTCGAATGTTCCGAAAATTCTGTCCCAAATAATCAAAGCCATTCCCATATTCCTATCAAGATACCGGATGTTGCAAGCGTGATGAACCCTGTGATGAGAAGGTGTTACCATAAACCATTCCAAAAATCCAAGATTCTTGACCGTTTGCGTATGAACCCAGGTCCCATAGACCTGCAATACAGAATAGGCAACCATTATATGCCAAGGGTTGAAGCCCAAAAATGCTAATGGCGAAAAATATAAGTATCTGTATAATGGTTGTAAAACGGGACTTCTAAATCCTGTTGTAATATTGAAGTGGTCTGAACTGTGATGCGTGATATGAACTGCCCAAAATGCCCTGGAATGGTGATCCACATAATGCAAAACGTAATAGGCAAAATCCTGCAAAACAAAAACGGCCACAAAATACCAAACATTGAATTCCCAATTGAAAAGACGATGATGATAAAAGAAAAACATCACAGCCATAGAAACGCCTTTCATTAGCAAGTCTAATCCATAATTTAGAACTGCCAGATAAACATTTGACAGAACATCTCTGGTTTCATATAATTTTTCTTTGTTGAAATGACTGTAAACCATCTCTCCTAAAATCACAACAGCATGAATCGGGATAGACCACATATAAATGATGCCCTGACCATTTTCACTGAAAATCTCTTTAAGCATATTTAATTTGAATTCTTAGATATTCCAAAGCAGGTCTTCATACATCTGCAAAATGATATCCTTGGAAAACCTGTTTTTGATTGATTCTTTTATATTCTCTTTGTTATTATTTTTATGTACAGCGTGTTTTATTTTTTCAGCAAAGCTATCGTAATTGTCGATATTTGCTATCTCTCCATTGATTTGATCCAGGATGATTTCGTCAATTCCACCTGGACAATTATTTGCCAAAGAATAGATCCCGCAGGCTCCAGCTTCTAAAAGAACATTTGGGAAACCTTCGTAACGTGAGGATAAAATAAACAAGTCGGCATATTTGAGATATTGATAAGGATTACTTTTCTTCCCATGAAAAATAACATGGTCCAATCCCAACATTTCTTTCATCTGTAAAAGCATTTCTTTATCCTTTCCATCGCCAAGAATGTGAAGCAAAATATTCTGATTCTTAAGTCTTGAAAAAACTTTCAAAAGATTGTCAAAACCTTTTCTGGCGGAGAGATTTCCAATAGCAACTACATTTTTGTGCTGATGAGAGAATTCAATTGGACGTTCGGATTCTTTCAGTTTTTCTTCAATGAAATTGATATCGACCGGATTGTTGATCTTAACCAATTTCTTTTTCTTGATACCAAAATTTTTAACAAGGTCGTGTTGCATATCATTACTCTGAGCAATGATTTTATCATATCCATTGTAGAATTTATAAAAAAAACGGATTTCTTTTCTGGTCACATGCTGGGAAACAACATTGGTTTCTCTTGCTATAAACTTGGTTTTAGGAAATAATCTTATGAATAATGACAAATAAGCATTCACCTCTCCAAAACCAGAAAACACAATATCAGGCTTTCTCCGTTTGATCTCCAGAAGAATTGGTTTCAAAGAGTTTCTAATTCTAGGCGTTTGAATGTCAATGATTTCAACATCCGGTTTCAAAAAATCAAGATATGCACCTTCTTTTCTTAACAAAAGAATTGATGGGGAGAATCGGTCTCTTGGAAGATGGTTTGCAATCGTTGTAATAATGCGCTCTGCACCTCCAGTTTCCAGATCGGGCAATATGAAAATGATTGATTTTTTCATCTATCAAAATTACAAAACCGAATTGGTAAATCCTATAAATAAAAATTGTTGGAAAATTCTCCAACAATTGGTGTATTTAGTTAGCTACATCGCTTATAAATTTGATTCTCAAAATCCTTACTTCTTCATCTGTAAGATCATCTCCATATTCTGCCAGAAGGGTTTTCATACTGTCACTTTCAGAATTTTTCATGAAATCCATAAATTCTTCTACAATATCTTCATCAAAATTCTCATCGATATAATAATCGATATTCAGTTTTGTGCCTTGATAAATGATACTTTCCATCTCGGAAAGAAGTTCTGTCATGGAGAGATTTTTCGCTTTGGCAATATCTTCCAGATCGATCTTCTTATCAGTATTCTGGATGATAAAAACCTTGTGGCTGGATTTGTTTGCCACTTGTTTCATCACCATATCCTGGGTTCTTTCTATCTCATTGTCTTCAACATATTTTTTGATGAAATCTGCAAATTCTTTTCCGTATTTTCTGGCCTTACCTTCTCCTACACCATAGATCTTGGCTACTTCTTCTACTGTTATCGGATATTGGACTGTCATATCTTCCAAACTTGGGTCCATGAAAACCGTGTAAGGTGGTATCCCATGTTTTTTGGCCACGGTCTTACGAAGCTCCTTCAATTGTCCAAACAATAACTGGTCAAGTCCACCACCAGCTTGGGTCTGTATCAGATCGCTATCTGCTTTTGATTTGATCTGGGATAGGTCGTACTCTCTATCTTCTGCAATTAGAAATGTACTTTTGGATTTCCCATCGATGACTTCTTTTCCTTTTTCAGAAAGTTTCAGTACACCGTAGGTCTCTATATCCTTTTTAAGATAATCCTGAACAGTAGCTTGTCTGATAATCGATTTCCAATAATTATCACTTTCTGCTTTTCCAAATCCAAAAAAATCAGTTTGTTCTAATTTATAAGATTTAGTAACGGCAGATTCTTTCCCTGCAATAATGGAGATCAGATCTTTTGTACGGAATTTTTCACCCAAAGACTTGATCATTTCCAAAACTTTTTTCAAGTCTTTTGTCGCATCTTTTAGTTTTGGTGGATTTTGTGAATTGTCACACATCTTTGCGCCTTCACCTTTTATCGGGTCGAATTTTTCACCGAAGTAATAAAGAAGATATTGTCTTCTGCTCATCGATGTTTCGGCATAGCCGACCACTTCATTCAGCAATTGAAGTCCGATCTCTCTTTCGGAAACAGGTTTCTGAGCCAAGAATTTTTCTAATTTCTCAATATCCTTAGGGTCATAAAATGCCAGGCAATAACCTTCTCCTCCATCTCTCCCTGCGCGACCGGTTTCTTGATAGTAACTTTCCAGAGATTTCGGAATATCATAATGAATTACAAATCTAACATCAGGCTTATCGATTCCCATTCCGAAAGCAATGGTTGCAACAATCACATCTGCCTCTTCCATTAAGAATTTATCTTGATGGAGAACCCTTGTTTTTTGATCCAAACCTGCATGGTAAGGTAAAGCGTTGATGCCATTGACCTGCAAAAGCTGAGAAAACTCTTCTACTTTTCTTCGGCTAAGGCAATAGACAATACCCGATTTTCCTTTATGTTGATTGATGAATTTTACAATCTCTTTATCCACGTTCACTTTTGGGCGGATCTCATAGAACAAATTAGCTCTGTTGAAACTTTCCTTGAAAACCAAAGCATTGTTCATTCCCAGAGTTTTCTGGATATCGTCTTGTACTTTAGGTGTAGCGGTCGCAGTTAAAGCAATTACAGGGACTTCAGCAATTTTATCGATAATGCCTTTCAGATTTCTGTATTCCGGGCGAAAATCGTGTCCCCATTCCGAGATACAATGCGCTTCGTCAATAGCAACAAAAGAAATTTTCACTTCTTTCAGAAACTCAAGATATTCTTCTTTGATGAGGGATTCCGGAGCAACATACAGCAACTTGGTTTTACCAGCCGTTATATCATCCATAACTTGCTTTGTCTGTGACTTATTGAGAGAAGAATTAAGAACGTGAGCTACGCCTTCATCAGACGACAGCCCATTAACAGCGTCAACCTGATTTTTCATTAATGCAATAAGAGGGGAAACAACAATAGCTGTTCCTTCCGAAATAAGTGCAGGCAACTGATAACAAAGAGATTTTCCGCCTCCTGTCGGCATCAATACAAATACATCATTATTTCCCAAAAGAGTTTTGATGATCTGTTCCTGCTGTCCCTTGAACTTAGAAAAACCAAAATATTTTTTCAGTTCTGCAGATAAGTTGATGTCTTTTGTGTCCATCCTTAAGATATTGTTTGCTAAATTTGCATTTTGTTGAAAGTTAAACGACTAAGATCTAACAAGAGAATCCTTGATTTTAGTGGATAAAAAAATGAAGCCCGAAAACTTCATTCCTTGTTAAAATTATTAGCGTGAAGATACAAAATAAATATTATTAAAAAAAATAATCAAACATTTTTAAAAGTTTTGAATCCAAAAGAAATCATTTCCAATGCCCATCAGGCATTAGATATAGAAATTAACGAATTGCAAAAACTGCGAGACAGATTAAACGACAGCTTCATCAAAAGTGTTTTGGCGATCAATGAGTCAAAAGGAAAACTGATAGTTGTCGGCATTGGAAAATCGGCACATGTTGGAAATAAAATTGTTGCAACGCTTAACTCTACAGGAACACCGTCTCAGTTTTTACATGCAGCGGAAGCTATTCACGGAGATTTGGGCGTTATTCAAAAACAGGACATTGTTTTGTGCATTTCATATTCGGGAAATTCTCAGGAGATCGTTAATCTTTTACCCTTTCTGAAAGATTATTCTTCTGTTCTAATCGGGATGACAGGAAATCCTGAAAGTAAACTTGGAAAAGCGTCTGATATTATTCTGAATACTCACGTTGACAAAGAAGCTTGCCCAAATAAATTGGCACCAACAAGCTCTACAACAGTTCAAATGGCTCTTGGCGATGCTTTAGCAGTCTGTTTGATGGAACTGAAAGGTTTTAAAGATATTGATTTTGCGAAGTTTCATCCCGGAGGAAGTCTTGGTAAAAACCTGACCGCAAAAGTGGAACAATTTGTTTCTCAGAACAAACCGGAAGTTTCTCCGGAATCGAGCATCAGAGATGTGATCATATCAGTAAGTGGCTCAAAACATGGGATCACTGTTGTTATCGACGATGAAAATATTGTTGGCGTAATCACAGATGGAGACATCAGAAGAATGCTTCTTGATCAAGATGATATTTCTAAAGTAAAAGCTTCTGACATCATTAGTAAAAATCCAAAAATCATTGATAAAGATAATCTTGCGAAAGAAGCAATGCAAATTTTGAAAGAATATAATATCGGACAATTAATTGTCACAAACGGTGGAAAATATTACGGGATTATTGACATTCATACGTTACTTGACGAAGGGATTAATTAATCTTAAGAATCATAAGATCAATTATAATTTATTATTAATATAGAATAATGAGTGAAGAAAAGGAAATGTCCTTTCTTGGGCATATCGGAGAACTAAGAGCACATTTGGTGAGGTCTATTTTGGCAATTGTGATTTTGGCGGTTATTGTCGGGTTCAATATCAATTGGGTAATGGACCATATTTTTTTCGGACCTACAAGAAATGATTTCTTGACATTCCGGATCGTGAATCATTACTCCAGAGAACTGACAGGCAATGACAGTTTTATTTTACCAGCACAATTCAGTGTTCAGCAGAAGCAATTGTTTCAACAGTTCAATGTGATGATGGCAGTTTCAATATTTTCGGGAGTTGTCTTGGCTTTTCCGTATATCGTTTGGGAAATTTGGAAATTCATCAGTCCTGCACTGATGCCGAAAGAAAAAAAGAATTCTATTTTCTATATCAATTCTATTTGGATCCTCTTTATGTGCGGTGTTTTGACGGGCTATTTTCTGATCTTGCCATTCGCGATCAATTTTGGGTTGCTGTTCAAGGTTTCGGATAATATCGTTCAGCTTTTCGATCTGTCAGATTACACTACTCTATTCTTGCAAGTTACACTAGGGATGGGTGTTGTGTTTCTATTTCCAATTGCCGTTTATATTTTGACATCAATCGGAATACTGACACCAAAATTCCTCAGAACTTACAGACGACACGCTATTGTCCTGATAATGGTAGTTGCAGCGATCATTACACCTGCTGATGTTCTGAGCATGATGGCAGCGGCACTTCCGTTAGTTATCCTTTATGAAATAAGTGTTTTGATGTCAAACTTTATTTACAAGAAAATGCAAAGACAATATCTGAAAAACGGAAACTAAGCCCGGATAAAAATAAAAAGATCAGCCAATCATAATTGCTGATCTTTTTATTAGAATAAGTTTAAAATTAACCTTTAACAATTTCTTTTCTAATGCGGCTCAGAGACGTATCCGTAATCCCAAGATAAGAAGCCACATTTTTAAGTGGTGCAAATTTCAGAACATCAGGCTTTTCTTCAATTAAAGAAAGATAACGTTCTGTAGCTGATTTGGTTATCATTTCCACAGAACGGTTTTTAAGATAGAATAACTGATAAGACATCCACGCTCTTCCCCATTCCGTAAGCGCCGGAATACTATGGAACAATTCCTGAAAATCCTCATAACTGATCTTCCAAACCACACAATCTGTCTCCGCCTGTATATTTTCTATCGAAGGAATTCTTTGGAATATTGAAGACGCTTCTATAATAATATCATTGATCGTAAAGAAATTAATCGTGATATCATCATTATTGATATCATAAACAAACGAACGCACAACGCCACTTTCCAGTACGAAATAATCATTGGATATTTCATTTTCCTTTAAGAAAAAATCACCTTTCTTATAATTTATCTTTTCGTGTTTATTGAAGATCAGACTGAGGCCTTCTTCAGAAAAAGCGGGATGCTGATAGATGTTTTTTAGTACGTCCATAAAATAAAAAAACGGAAAATCTAAAGTAATGGATTTTCCGTTAATATGAATTATTTTAATTGAAATTTTATTTCAATGCATTGATAGCGTTTTCGTAATTAGGTTCCTGCCCTATTTCCGGAACTTGCTCTGTATAGATTACTGTTCCTTTCTCATCCAAAGCAATAACTGCTCTGCTCAACAAACCTCTCAATGGGGAATCGTCCAAAGTCACGCCGTAATCTTCTCCGAAATTCCCTCTGAAGTCCGACAACACTTCTACATTGTCAAGACCTTCAGCCGCACAAAATCTATTAAGCGCAAATGGTAGATCTCTGGAAACATTAATAACAACAGTATTTTCCAAAGAACCAGCTTCTTTGTTGAATTGTCTTGCAGAAGCAGCACAAACGCCCGTATCGATGCTTGGGAAGATATTCAACAATACTTTTTTTCCAGTATAATCGGCCAGATGTTTTTCTGATAGATCTGCTCCGACTAATGTAAATTCCTGAGCGATAGTTCCAACTTCCGGCAAAGTTCCAACCGTATTGATAGGACTCCCTTTGAATGTAATTTGTGACATTGTTTTATTTTTTAGTAAGACTCAAAAT
This sequence comes from Epilithonimonas hungarica, assembly GCF_900102265.1. Taxonomy (GTDB): domain Bacteria; phylum Bacteroidota; class Bacteroidia; order Flavobacteriales; family Weeksellaceae; genus Epilithonimonas; species Epilithonimonas hungarica. The sequence goes on from NZ_FNBH01000003.1 coordinate 229,480, forward strand.
TAGATATTTTTTTTCGAAATAAATATTAACAAATATTCTTATTTTAGCGCCCAAATTATTAAATACACAAATGAAAAAACTCTATTTTGGTGTATTACTGGTTTTTCCTTTGTTAGGAAGCGCTCAGTCGGTCATTGGGAATATTAATTCCGGTGCTGTTTCTGAGAATTCTTTCAGCCATTCTGTAGGAGAAATCTATGTAATACCGTCTAATCCGGATGATGCTAATTCCGGAACACTGGGAATCTTATACCAAACCAATTTAAAGGTTTTAGGTATTAATGAAATATTGAAAGACGAAGTTAAAATCTATCCCAATCCTACTGCCGATTTTATCAATCTACAATTAAGTTCGAAAACTAAAATTGACGAAGCTGTTATCTACGACAATTCCGGCAGAATGATTTTAAAAACAAAAATCGAATCGGATAAAATAGATTTACGCTCCCTCAATACAGGAATTTATCTACTTTATTTTACAAATACAGACATCAAACCTATAAAAATTATAAAAAAATAAAAACCAAATGAAAAAACTCTATATCGCTTTAAGCTTATTTTTAGCTTCTTTAGCCTATTCACAAGTTCCACAAGCTTTTACTTATCAAACAATTGCATTCAACTCTGCTGGTGCGCCAATTGCTAATGGAAATGTAAAATTAAGAATCAGCATTCTGGACAATTCTGCAACAGGAACTGTCTTATATACTGAGACTCATACAAAAACAACCAATTCCAAAGGTTTGGTTAATCTTAATATCGGACAAGGGACTGCAACTACAGGAAACTTCGGCGGAATCAATTGGGGAACGAATACAAAATTTGTAAAAGTGGAAATTGACCCAACTGGCGGAAGTAATTATACTAATGTTGGAGTGAATCAATTGATGAGTGTTCCTTATGCTCAAGTTAGCAAAACTGTTGTGACCGGTGCTGGACAAGGAATTACTTTGGTCTCTCCGAACGGAACTCCTTATGAAGTGAAAGTAAATGATGCTGGACAACTATCTTTACCAACTTCAAATTCATCAAGCACAAGTCCATCAAACTTATATTTATATGGTTCTTTTAATAATTGGTCTGCGACATCTTCGATTGAATTTGGCAAAAATATTCAACCGTTTGGTTCTGGTTTTAATGGTTTCATTTATCTAAAATCAGGAGACCAAATTAAATTTTTAGCAGATCAAACAGGAAATGTAATTTTAGGTAGTAGTGATGGATTATCCGGAAATTTAACTCAAAACGGTAATGCCATCAATATTCCTTCTAATGGATACTATAATATTTCGGTAAGCCAAAGTAATTATTATCAGATTTCTCCTATAAATATTTCGTATGGAGGTGTAACTATGAATTATGACTATACCAATTATACTTCCACTAATTTTAATTATAGAAATACTTCCACTACGACCATCAACAATTCTATAAAATTAGGAACATATACTTTTGGAGACAATTTGAATGATGGAAGTTTAGATTATAATGGATCAGATATATATACTCCGACAAGTAATGTTTTGAAAACAAAAATTAATTTTAATGGCTCCGGAACTTATCAGACTGTTAAGACCTTCACACCTCCTGCAACTCTTTATACAAAAGTTTACTACACTGATGGAACAGTAGGAAATCAATCAATAACTATGTCTTCATCTTCGAATATATTTACAGGATATTTCACCACTACTAATCCTGCGGTGATATATTTTACAGATTCATATACTGGAAATGGAACAATACAATACGGAGGACAAAATAATATATTAACACTTGCTGGTCAAGGTTTTATTAGTGTTCCAGAACCTGGCAATTATTCTGTAAAATTAGATTTTAATACATCAAGTTATTCGATTCAAAAACAATAAATACAATTAGACTGCAATAAGCAGTCTTTTTTATTTTAGTTAACAAGAAAACCACTCAAAAATCATATCTCTGATATTAGAAAATTATTATAAAAACACTAAATTTGTATGTTTTGAAAAAACAGTAAATAAAATCAACTACTATAATGTCAGAAAAATCAAAAATTATCTACACGCTTACGGATGAAGCGCCGATGCTTGCAACACATTCTTTTTTGCCTATCGTTAAGGCTTTTACTTCGGTTGCAGACGTTAACATCGTTCCAAAAGACATTTCACTTTCAGGGAGAATCTTGGCTAACTTTCCAGAGTTCTTGACTGATGACCAAAAAATTGGAGATGCTCTTTCAGAACTTGGAGAATTGGCTACAACTCCGGAAGCAAACATTATTAAATTACCAAACATTTCTGCTTCTGCGCCTCAATTAGAAGAAGCAATCGCAGAATTACAAGCTAAAGGTTTCGCTGTTCCAAATTATCCTGCTGAACCAAAAACTGAAGAAGAAAAAGCAATCAAAGCTAAATATGCTAAAGTTCTAGGTTCTGCTGTAAATCCTGTTCTAAGAGAGGGAAACTCAGACAGACGTGCGCCAAAAGCTGTTAAAAATTATGCTAAAGCTAATCCTCACAAAATGGGAGCTTGGGCATCTGACAGCAAAACAGATGTGGCTCATATGACCAGCGGAGATTTCTACGGAACGGAAACTTCTACAACAGTTGAAAATGATTCTAAATTCAAAATCGTGTTCTTCGGAAATGACGGTTCTGAGAAAGTTCTGAAAGATTTCGCGAACCTGAAAGCAGGTGAAGTAATTGATTCTTCTGTTTTGAATATCAATTCGTTGAAAGCTTTTGTTCAAGAAGCAATTGAAGAAGCAAAACAAAGAGGCGTTCTTCTTTCTGCTCACTTGAAAGCAACAATGATGAAAATCTCTGACCCAATTATTTTCGGTGCCATTGTTGAGACTTTCTTCAAAGATGTATTTACTAAATATGCTGAGACTTTCAAGTCTTTAGATATCAATCCAAATAACGGATTACAAAACCTTTACGATAAAATTGCTGGAATTCCTCAGGAAGCTGAAATCAAAGCTGACATCGATAAAGTTCTTGAAAACGGACCTAGAGTGGCGATGGTAAATTCTGACAAAGGAATCACGAATTTCCACGTGCCTTCTGATATTATTGTTGATGCGTCTATGGCTGCATTGATCAGAAACGGAGGAAAAATGTGGGATAAAGCTGGGGCTGAAGAAGATACAGTTGCAATTATTCCAGATCGTTCTTACGCGAGTTTCTATCAAGCAGCGATTGATGATATGAAAGCACACGGAAAGCTAGACCCTACGACAATGGGTTCTGTTCCAAACGTTGGATTGATGGCTCAGAAAGCTGAAGAATATGGTTCTCACGATAAAACTTTCCAGGCTGAAGCTGATGGAACTGTTAAAGTCCTTGATGAAAACGGAAACGTTCTTTTGGAGCAAAAAGTGGAAAAATCCGATATCTTCAGAATGTGCCAGACCAAAGATGCGCCAATTCAGGATTGGGTAAAATTAGCAGTAAACAGAGCGAGATTATCTGATACGCCTGCAATTTTCTGGTTGGATAAAGTAAGAGCGCACGACAGAGAAATCATCAAAAAAGTTGAGAAATATCTTAAAGATTACGATACAACCGGACTTGACATCAGAATCCTAGATGTGAAAGATGCAATGACAGAAACGCTTAAAAGAGCAAGAGAAGGTAAAGATACCATCTCTGTTTCCGGAAACGTTCTGAGAGATTATTTGACCGACCTATTCCCTATTTTGGAATTGGGAACTTCTGCAAAAATGTTGTCAATCGTTCCATTGATGAATGGTGGCGGATTGTTCGAAACCGGAGCTGGAGGTTCTGCGCCTAAACACATCGAACAATTTATCGAAGAAGGTTATTTGAGGTGGGATTCTCTAGGTGAATTCTTGGCGTTGCAAGCTTCTTTGGAGCATTTGGCTCAGACTCAGAATAATCCAAAAGCTCAGATTTTGGCTGATGCTTTAGATGAAGCGAATGCTAAATTCTTAGCAGAAGATAAATCTCCAGGAAGAAAATTAGGAACAATCGATAACAGAGGTTCACATTTCTATTTGGCAACTTATTGGGCAGAAGCTTTAGCAAATCAAACTAAAGATGCTGATATTGCTTCTAAATTTGCTCCAGTTGCAAAATCTTTGACAGAAAACGAAAGCAAGATTAATGAGGAATTAATTGGTGCTCAAGGTAAACCTCAGGAAATTGATGGTTATTACAGACCTGATTTTGATAAAACGGATAAAGCAATGAGACCTTCTGCAACGCTTAATGAAATCGTCAACGGAATTTAATTAATTCTTCCAATAAATTTTAAAAGCTCCTTTTCAGGGGCTTTTTTAGTATAATATATCACCCGATTTTATCTTCTACAATTACTCTTCTGTGTTCTCTTCCCCAATTGATCATTTCCCCGATTATTTTTCCGAAAGTTCTGCAATATTCTGTAGCTTCATATTCGATTAAAACGGGTATGTCTGGATAGACATTTCGCTTTACCAATTTATTCAGTTCCATATCTTTCAATTCTTTTGAAAGCATTCTTGTTGTGATTCCAGGAATACTTCTTTCGATTTCACGAAAACGTTTGTTACCATTGCAGAGTGAATTGATAACGGGAATTCGCCATTTTCCACCAATGAAATATAAGGTGTCCTGCAAGGCTCTCCGTTCTTCGGTCTGGTCTCTTTCCATAGTTGCAAAGTTAAATGATATAATGAATTATACTGATATACTCTGTGATACTGGTTACAAAAGTATATCAATTTGAAATAACTTTGTCAAAAATTTTAAAACAATGAACAAGTTCAATGACAAACTAGCCATCGTAACCGGTGGAAATAGCGGAATAGGTTATGCAACTGCAAAAGAATTAATCGCAGAAGGTGCAAATGTGATTGTTACAGGAAGAAGGAAGGAAGCTATTGAAAAAGCGGCAGAAGAATTGGGAGCAATTCCTTTTGTTGCAGACCAAGGAAAATTGGAAGATATAATATCTTTAAAAGATGAAATTGAAAGTCAATTCGGAAAAATTGATATTTTGTTTATTAATGCTGGAATTACCGGAAAATCAGATTCCATAGAAAATATGAGTTCAGAAAACTTTGATAATGTGATCGATATTAATTTCAAAGGTGCCTATTTTACTTTAAGCAAATTCATTCCCTTATTAAATGATGGTGCATCTGTTGTCTTTTTATCATCAATTGTTGCTTCAATTTATAAGCCCAACAGTTCTGTTTATCAGGCAAGTAAAGCCGCACTTAATTCAATTGCAAAAACAGCCGCCGTGGAATTAGCTCCAAGAAAGATAAGAGTGAACATCGTAAGTCCGGGCCCAACCAAAACAGAAATCATGACCAAGGCCGGATTGGATTCGAAAACTTTGGAAGGACTGAATGATTGGTTGACAGAGCTAATTCCCCTTAAAAAAATGGGAAATCCTGAAGATGTTGCAAAGGCTGTCGTTTATCTGTCGGATAACAATATTGCAAGTTTTATGACCGGAACTGAAATCGTAATCGATGGTGGAATGATTTTGTAAGAGCCGTGTTAAAAATTATATAAAACCCTTGGCAAATGCTAAGGGTTTTCCTTTGTTTAATTAAATTGCAGAGAGAAACTAAAATTAACATTTATGAAGCTTTTTGATATGAAAAAAATCTTTATTTTTTTTATTTATGTTGTTGGGATTTTGACGTTTAAAGCTCAGGGAAGAATAGACAAAGCTATTCAGAATCTGGAACAGAATTACACGCAGGAAAAAGTCTATGTTCTATTAGACAAAGACAATTATGTCGTTGGGGACAATATCTATTTCAAATCTTTTGTTTTCGATGGTTACAGGCGTTCAACCATTTCTAATACACTATTTGTAGAATTGTACGACCACAACAAAAATCTGGTAGACAAAAGAACAATTGCGCTCAAAAACGGCGAAGGTGATGGCTCTTTTGTATTGACCGAAGCTTTGAAAGAAGATATTTATTTCTTTCGTGCCTACACAGCTTGGATGGCAAATTTCCCTGAGGAATTCAATTTTATAAAGCCTGTCCCAATCTACAATCCAAAATCTGAACAAAAATTGGTACTTGATAAGAATATCAAATGGACCGCCAATGCTTTTCCGGAAAGTGGAACTTTTATTGAGAATATCAATACGAAAATTGCTGTAAGATTATTCTCTCAAGGCATTCCGCCTGCAAGCTGGAGCGGTTACATTATCGATGCGGAAAAGCCAGCCGAAAAATTGGTCAGTTTCAAAGGATTTGACCAAAATGTGAGCGCTTTCAATCTTACGCCAAAAGCAGGAAAAACTTACAAAGTAATTGTTGAGGATAATAAAGGAACTAAACAAACCATTGCTTTGCCAGCTGTCTCTAATTCAGGAGTTAATCTTCAGATAGCGAGTGATAACGACGGAATCAATTATGCATTAAAAAGTAATAATCTTGCAGAAGGTTTGAAAGGCCACAGCATTGTTGGGATCATTAATAATCAAATGGTCTACAGAGCTAACATCAAAAATACTTCAGCAGAAATTTCAAGTAAAATTCCGACGAAAATAAGCGATGATAAAAATGCAGTCTTGCAGTTAGTTATATTCAATGATAAAGAAGAAGTTGTTGCCAAAAGGCTTTGCTTCGTTAAGCCAAAAAATCTGATCATCGAACAACCGACCTTTGTTTCAATGTCTCTCAATAATGACCCGCGTTCTTTCAACAGCTTTGAATTAGAACCAGATACAGATTACCCAAGCTACACTGTGTTAGTCAAAGAAAATACAAAGACTGAAAGCACAAATGATAATAATATCTTGAGCGCACTTTGGCTGACAGGCGATTTTCCTTCTTCCATTTTTTCACCGGCTCGGTATTTTTCAAAAAATGCTAATACTGATGCTTTAGATGCTTTGTTGATTTCAGAAAGTTGGAAAAGATTTGATTGGGATTCTCTTCTGGCTGGAAAAACCCCGGAAATCAAATACAAACCGGAATCTAATCTTTCGTTCAAAGGAAAAGTTACCAACAATGGTCGTGCAATTCCAAACAAAAGCGTCAATTTATTATTCAATGCAGGTGGAACAGATAAAGGAATTTCTCAGGCTATAACAGATGATAATGGTTTTATTTATCTCAATAATATTTATTTTGATGAGCCTTTGACGGTTTCTTATTACCTGAATCAGGAGAAGAATAAAGCTTCAGAATCTGACAATGTGAATATCTATTTCCAGCCTTTGACAAACAATATTATCTACAAAAGTAATTTACCACCTACCAATTATCGTTTGGTAGATCCTGGGCAGAATTCCCAAGTGGGTTCTGATGTTGCCAAAGCACTTCAAAACAAAAAAAATCAACAGATCCTTAAAACCGCTAACGAGGAAACCCTAATTGAAGAAGTTAAGGTAACAGCAAAGAAAGTCGATCTAAAAGAAAAATTGGATAAAGAACTATCCAGTGGGAGATTCAGCAGTATGAATGCGACTATTTTTGATCTGGTCAATGAGAATCAAGATGCCCAAGCTTCCCTTAATATTATGCAATGGTTGCAAGGCAGAGCTGCGGGATTGACTTTCACAATGGATAATTCCGGAAATTATGTCCCAAGCATCCGTGGTTCACAAGCGAAGTTATTTTTGGATGAAATGCCTGTTGACGCAAGTATGATCAATTCACTTCCTGTCAGCAATATTGCAATGGTAAAAATCCTGAAAAACGATGGTCTGGTTGGTGATGCAGTTGCTATTTACACAAAAAGAGGAAATATGTTGGCCGACCAGAAAGACGATAAAAAAGAACAGACCAACAAAACCATTCTGAGAGGCTATGATAAAGCAACTGAATTTGAACAGCCAGACATTACCAGTGATGCTTACAGGAAGGTTGAAAAAGACACGCGTGAACTTCTGTATTGGAATCCAAATTTAACTCCAGAATCTGGACTTCCTGCGAGAGCTATATTCTTCAATAATGATGAAGCAAAAAACAGAGAAATCACAATCATAAGTTTTGACAAGGATGACAAACTTCTTTATTATAATGAAGTGAAATAATTATGGACAAAAGACTTTCCTATTCTGGAAAGTTTTTTTGTTTTAAATTAAACTTAAAATAATATCCTGGATCTCTTTTGCTTTATTTACGGTCATAAAATGTCCTCCATTTTCAATCACAAAATCAGTTTTCACATTTTTGATAGGGATTATTCTATCCTTATTTCCATGAATATGAAAACAGTTTTCAGGAATACTTTCATTCTTCCAATTTGCGATTTCATTGATTGCCCAAGAGAAAAAATCAAGTTCTGTATCTTGTAAAATTTCTTTTAAAAGTTGTTTTTCAGAATCAGTTTCGATTCCAAAAATCCAATTGGTAAGGGAATTTTGTTGTTTGAAAATCTTTTTTGGAATTAATTTGACGAGATTCTGTCTTCCAAATAATCTATAAACAAATGGAAGTTCAAACTTATTTTTTGCAGAAGCAATTAGAATCAACTTTTCAACTTTAATGATTTTTGAGATCTCGACAGTCAGCATTCCTCCGAAAGACAAACCGATCAGAATAGGATTTTCAGCAGTAATTTTCTTCGAAATTCTAAGCGCATAATTTTCCAAATTTTCCCTTTCCAAGGGTTGAATCCAATCTATGAATTCAACATCCAAAGTTCCAAAGTCAATATTGTTAAAAACTCTTTCATCAACTCCTAAACCACTGAAAACATAAATTTTACTCATACATAAATATAAAAAAAGACTGAAATTTTTCAGTCTTTTAATTTATAACATTTTCAAGTTGTTCACTTCTTGTTCCGTAAGGATTCTCCAGTGTCCTCGTTTGATGTTTTTCTTGGTCAATCCAGCAAACATTACTCTGTCCAGTGCTTCCACTTCGTAACCTAGTTTTTGGAAGATTCTTCTGATAACCCTGTTCCAACCGATGTGGATCTCGATTCCCACTTCATTCTTAGGTTTCCCTTCGATGAAAGAGATACTGTCAACTTCTGCAACACCTTCTTCCAAACGAATTCCTTCACCAATCGATTTCAAATCTTCGATTGATAATTTTCTGTCCAGTGTGACATGATAGATTTTCTTCATATTGAAAGACGGATGTGTCAGCTTCTTTGTCATATGACCGTCATTCGTTAAAAGAATAACACCAGTAGTCTGTCTGTCCAATCTTCCAACCGGGAAAATCCTATATGGAGAAGCGTTCGCAGTCAGATCCATTACCGTTTTTCTCGCTTTATCATCTTTTGTTGTAGAGATATAACCTTTTGGTTTGTTCAACAGAACATAAACTGGTTTTTCCGGCGTGATATTTTGTCCGTCAAAAACCACTCTGTCCGTTTTCTGAACCTGATAACCCATTTCAGTCACCACCTTTCCGTTAACTTCCACAAGACCTTGTGTAATGAGCTCATCAGCCTCTCTCCTACTGCAAATTCCAGAATTCGCAATATATTTGTTAAGTCTGATGGTATCTTTGAAAACCTCTTTATTTATCTTCTCAAATCTTCTCTTTTGGATAAAAGATTTGGTTTTATCTTCATCTCTTTCGGCTCTGTTGAAAGGTTTTTTCGGACCGAATTTTCTATCACCATTTTCGTATTTATCTCTACTGTCGAAGCGGTCGCCACCTCTTGTCGTCTTAGGTCCACGAGAATTTCCGAAAAATTTTCCACTGCCAGAATTACCTCTGCTATTGCTGGAGCTACGGGAGTTTCCGGAAGGTCTGCTACCTCCAGAAGTTCTTGGTTTTTTGTTTCTACCTGATTGATTTCCGTCTCCGCTCATTTTCTAAAATTTTTGCAAAGATAGTGATTTAGTTAAGAGTTACGAATTATGAACTAATATTTACGAAAATTGAGAATAATGGAATTCTAATTTCTCTTGTAAAAAATATAATCTGTATTGATTGGTTCTAGTCCAGCTTGCTTCATCAGCATCGCAAGCTGACCGCGGTGATAAGTAGAATGATTGATAAAATGGAATAAAATCCCCTGAATAGAATTTTGGAAATCATCTCCTTTTGAATTTTTGTAAACGATGATTTCATCAAGGTTTCTTTCGTTTAGAATTTTGATGCTGTTTTTGAAATTTGATTGATTGATTTCCAAAAGTTTTTCATCAGGATTGATTTGCCAAACTCCGAATGAAGGTCCAATAATAATCCTGGAATTCCAGATCTGTTGCGCATTGAGAATATGGTTGATAAGCGAGATCATTTTTTCATTAAAAGAATCTTTGTTCTCAAGATAGGATTCGATCAACAACTGATTAAAATGAGAATTATATTCTAATAAATCAATGAAATGTTCTTTCATATGTAAATACTTATTATTTTTAGTATCGCCTCAATCTTCATTGGTATTTATTTATCCGCTTTGATGAATGGCGATTTCATCATTCAAACATTTCTGCCAAACGAACTTTCTTGATTTCATCAACATTATAAAGTTCATTAGCTGTTTTCTTCGCCTCTAATTTGGGATAAAGATTGGCACCAATCAATTTGATCTTCCCCTCTTCTACCCAGCTTTGTTCTTTCACAGCCTGTTGGAAGATCATTTTTTGAATTTCTCCTGATTTTAATGATTCAAGATAACCACCTTTTTCTTCGATTTCAAGGAACAATTTCCAAGATCTTTCAGCGAATTGCCGTGTAATATCTTCCACGAAATAACTTCCGGAAGACGCATCTTCAAAAACATTGATGATACTCTCGTAAGCCAGAACAATCTGTTGTTTGAATGAAATTTCTTTGGAAAGTTCTGACGAATCATCAAATTTATAATCATTAGAAAAAACAGCATCTGCACCAGCTATCATTGCAGAAGCCAATTCTAAAGTTGAACGAATCAGATTATTGTCCGCATCATTTTTAGCTTTATTTCTAAATGAAGTTTCAGTAAAAATATAAGGAATCAAATCTTTTTCAAATTCCTTAGACAACTGATTGAACAGATATTTGAAAGCCCTGATTTTAGCAATTTCGAAAAAATAATTGGAACCAATTGCAAACCGGAAAACCAATTTTTCAAGAATTTCCGAACCGAATTTCTCTGTTAATTCTTTAGATTTTGCCAATGCAAAAGCCAATTGCTGAATGATAGAAGCCCCAGCATTTTGATGCAGACTTACATCAACGCCAATCTGTCTTTCGAAAGTTTTTGATAATAATTCGCCAGCCAAATGCTCATCAATTTCAGCAGCTTTGTCATCAGAAAAAATATCGATCAAAGAAAAATACCGATTGGAATCTACCGTTAAAATATGTTCTGCCAAATCTTGATTGTTGATAAAAATTGCTTTTTCTTCAAGATTTTCAACATTTTCATTCAAAAGAAAAGCAAAAGCCTGTTCTTCCAGACCATCCTGATACTCTGCAACAAGATGTGTGCTTTCTTCAAATTTCGGAAGGATTTTGGTTTCAGAATTATTTTGATAATAAGGCTTTACAGTAATGTTTTCGAGATTATCTTTAGAAAGAATTTCATAAATATTTTCTGTTTTGAGCTGCTTTTTCACAAGCTTTTCCCAATCTTCTAAAGTATTTTCTATGAAACTCATTTTGTTTATTTTTTTGCAATTTTAGAACTGTCAACTACTAAGATGAAAATTTCCTCGTTAGGTTTCTTCATAAAGTAATTTTCACGGGCATATTTTTCTTTTTCCTGCTTGTTGTTCATCAGTTTACGGTAGAACTTGTCATTCTTTTCGTATTCTGTCTTGTAGAATTCGCGTTGGTTTTCATAGCGTTTGATTTCACCATTCAACTCATTGATAACGAGAAAAGAAGTGCTATCAAAAAATATCATCCAGACCAAAAATCCAACCAATGTCAACACATATTTGTTGAACACGTAAGTCTGGAAAAACTTAAGTGTCGGCGATTTTTTCTTGATATCTTTGATTAGTTCTTTCATAATGAATGATTTAAGATTAATGAACTTTTTTAAGTGAATTGTTAATCACTGTCGTTAAAAAATCTATTGCAACAGAATTTTGTTTCATATTAGGAACGATCAGGTCTGCTTCATTTTTAGAAGGCTCGATAAATTCCTGATGCATCGGTTTCAAAGTTGTCTGATATCTATGCAGGACTTCCTGCAAATCTCTTCCTCTTTCCTGAGTGTCTCTGCGGATTCTTCGGATCAATCTTTCATCTGAATCTGCGTGCACAAACACTTTCAGGTCAAATTCTTTCAGTAATTCTTTGTTTGTCAAAACTAAAATTCCTTCCACGATCAGAACACTTCTTGGTTCCACAGTAACATGGTCGCCCGTTCTGGAATGCGTCACAAAAGAATAAATCGGCTGTTCTATACTCTGATGATTTTTCAGGGCTTTAACGTGTTCTAACAGAAGCTCAAAATCGATTGATTTTGGATGGTCGTAATTGAGAACTTCTCTTTCAGATAAAGTAAGGTTGGGATTGTCGTGATAATAATTATCTTGAGAAAGTACATTAACACCTTCTAAATTAAGTTGTTGAAGAATCTTATTAACAACGGTTGTTTTTCCGGAACCTGTTCCTCCGGCAATTCCTATCACGAGCATCTCTACATTTTTTACAAAAATAGTATAATTTTTTTTTCGGGATCAAATAAAACTTAAAATTCCTTCCACAAAAAAAGCTGTGATTTACAGCTTTCTTTATTATCTTCTTCCAGAATTATCATTATTCCTGATTTGCGGTTGTGACTGTTCCTGCTTCTGAGGTGCAACTTTGATTTTATTAGACTCTCTTCTAGTCGGCTGAACCCTAATGTTATTATTCTGTTGAGTTCTTACATTGTTCGGTTGAACCCTAATGTTATTATTCTGCTGAGTTCTTATGTTGTTTGGTTGAACCCTGATGTTATTATTTTGCTGAGTTCTAACATTATTGGGTTGAACTCTTATACTATTTGATTGAGAACGTACGCTATTTGGGATTTGATTCTGCAAAGAACTTCTTCTTGGAGAAACAATTACCGTATTTCTGCTTCTATTATTGTAATTGTAAACGTTGCCATTCCTATAGTAACTTCCGTTATAATCATAATAAACTATGTTTGGAGCATACCAGTAACCATCTGGAGACTGATAATATCCCGCTCTGTAACCATCTGAATATCCTTGTGAGTAAGGGTCGTTATATCCATAAGAATCTGTCGTTGCAACACACGAGACCAAGCTCATTGCAAAAACTGTCATTAATATTTTGATTGAATTTTTCATTTCTTTGACCTTTATACTTTTCAATATATAAGTTACAAAGAATCTGCCAAGATGGATTGTGTGAAATTTTACAGAGAAATGGTCTTGATTGATAGAAACTATTCTTCAGGAGAAATTCCCAAAACATAATAGAAAACTGCCAAAACTCTGGCAAAAAATTCACGGGTATGGTTTCTGTAGAAACTCTCATTCTTGCTGACATCCTGCGCATCGAATCCAAGCGCATTCATTCCATTATTTCGGGCAAAGAACAATGCTCGCAGATTATGAAAACCTTGTGAGACGATGATGACATTTTTCTGTTTGTAAACATTTTTACAACGCAAAATGCTTTTGTGCGTGTTGAAACCTTTTGGATCTTTGACAATTATATTTTCCGGAACACCTTCATTATAAACAAGGAATCTCGTCATTGCTTCGGTTTCGTCATAATTTTCACTTTTCTCTCCGCTTACGATGATTTTTTTTATTTTTCCGTGATGATAAAGCGTTCCAACAGCATCCATTCTCGCCACAAAATAAGGATTTGCGACACCTGAACGCATCTTTGGGGAAGTTCCCAAAACCAGAGCGCAATCTCTCGGCGGAACTTTGCTGATTTTGGTATAAGTTCTTCCACTGGTAAGCGCATACACCCAGAAATTCGCTAAAACCATCAGCAAAATCCCCAGCTCCAAAAGTCTGAAAAGGACTTTTAAAATATTTGTAAGCGCTTTGAACATATTTTAATGCAAATCAAAATCTAAATATACGTCTTTACTCATCGCTATGGAAACACAAGGCAAAATTTTCCCCTGAAGTTTCTCATTTTCGGTCAGATATTCGTCTTCTGTCATATCCACCTCTCCATTTTTCAGATAGCAGAGACAGCTTCCACAGATTCCCGATTTGCAGGAATAAGGCAGTTTGTAACCCAGATCCAATAATTGCTGAAGGATTTTTCGTTCGTTATTTTTCAGAATAATTCCGTCTTTTTCAATATGATTGAATTTGATTTTGACATTCACATTTTCAATCAGAGGAAATTCTTTTTCAGTTGGGTAAATATCTTCATTAAAAGCCTCAAACAATTCGAAATGAATATTCTTCTTCGGGACCCCGTGATTGTAACAAGCATTCGCAACGGATTTTATCATTGCTCCGGGACCACAGATCAAAACTTTGTCTGTACTGTCCCAAATTGTCGATTCTTCATCCTCTTCATCCAAATGGAGAATCTGATTGATGATCAAAGAAATTTTCCTCTCGTCCAATCGTCCCTGGAAAAGTTTGTCCTTAATAGGTTCTTGTGACAGAAAATAATAAACTTGGAATCTTCCGACATTTTCTTTCTGTAGATCTTCCAATTCCTGCTTCAGAACAATATCTTCATAGCTCTTATTCCCATAAAAAAGAAAGATTCTTGCAAATTGCTCTTCGTAAAGAATATTTTTGATATGACTGAAAATCGGAGTGATTCCAATTCCGGATGCGAAAGCCAGAATTGTTCTTTTTTCGTTCGGTCTTGAGGGAATGAAAAATCGTCCAAGAGGTTCACTCACAGATATTTCATCACCAATCTGATAACTTTCGAATAAAAAGTTGGTTGAGCTTTCATCGCCATTGATTTTGATGGCCAATTCAATTTTATTTTCAAAAGGTGCAGATGTGAAAGAATAATCATTCTGAATTTCTTTTTCGTTGAAGTGATATTTCAGCGTCACATATTGCCCGGCTTGATATTGATATTGCAGTTTCAGCTCCGCAGGAATCGCTAATTCCAACGCAAACGCATTTTTGGTAAGTTGCCGTTTTTTAGCTATTTTTAGCCTGTGAAACTGAGGTTGATTTGCGATTGTTAATTGATTCTCCATTGTCAAGAATCAAATTTAATCAAATTTGAGAAAAGAAAAAATCTAAATAGCAAAGCTTCGTTTTCAACTTTAAATAAAATAATCTATGAAAAAATTCCTGATATATTCCGTTTTATCACTCAGCCTTTTAGCTTGTAAAAAAAATGATGAAAAAGTGGCTGAAGTCGAGGCAAAAGAAGATTCGATAAAAGTTGAGCCAACAAAACCGGAAGCTGATGTTGCAAAGCTGACGGAACTTTCTCCTGAAAAAATCACGGAAGTTTTAAAGTCCAATCATTCTGATACACTTTATGTGACCAACTTTTTCGCGACCTGGTGCGGACCGTGTATGCAGGAAATTCCGCATTTCAGAAAAAAAATGGAGGAATTGACCAATCAACCTGTAAAGTTCACTTTTGTGAGCCTTGACAACAAAACAGATTGGGCAACGGATGTCAGCGATTTTGCCGATGAATATGATATCAGAAATAATGTCATTCTTCTGGACGGAATGCTTTTGAAGGAAGATTTTTTCAAGCAAAATTTCCAATCCTGGAACGGAGAAGCCATTCCTTTTACCTTAATCAGAAAAGGTGATAAGTCTGATGAAACCGTTGGTTCTATGACAGAAGAAATGCTGAATCAGAAAATCGAGAAACTTTTAGCCAATAATACTTCTGCGAAAGTTATTGATAATAAAGAAAAAGCAATGATTTCCAGTCCTAAAAAATCTTTGAAATAATAATTAATTTTTGATGAAACGTTTTCCTGTTTTGGTGATTTTAATAATCCTCTTTGCGATTATTGCGTTTTTCATCAATCTCAATATTGGTTTTGCAAAACTCAGTTTTTCTGATTTTATCAATTCAGGGTCCGAGAATTTTCAGATTGCAGGATTCAGGATCAATAGGGCCTTGGCAATGCTTTTGACAGGAATTGCGATTCCGACAAGTGGATTCCTTTTGCAGGAATATTTCAAGAATCCTTTGGCCGGTCCGGATGTTTTAGGAATCACTTCGGTTTCCAGTTTGTTTGTTGCCTTTTATATTTTCTTTTCACAGAATATTCTGATTCCTGATTTTCTACAAAATAGTTTCATCAGCTTATCATCGATCATAGGAAGTATTGTTCTAATGATGATTTTGCTGTTATTTTCAAATCGATTTCGTGATAAAAGTTTCATCATTATTTTCGGATTTTTGATCTCGGCTTTGGCTGGTGCTGTGGTTTCATTTCTTCAGTTTTATGTGGAAAGTCAAAGCTTGAAAAACTATATTTTATGGACTTTTGGAGCAAATAATCAAGCAAATTTGATTCAAATTCTGATTCTTACAGTTTTAATTATCATTGGACTTATTTTCACTTTCAAATCCATAAAACCATTAATTGGAAACGCGCTTGGAACAGCTTATGCACAAAGTTTTGGAATCAGTCAATCCAAGCTTAAAATCAGCATTATTGTAGCTTCTTCCCTACTTTCTGCTTCGGTTACGGCTTTTTTAGGACCGATTTTATTTATTGGTGTTGTCGTCCCTCATTTTTGCAGAATGATCTGGAATCCAGCGCAACTTTGGCATCAATGGATTCTGAATATGATATTGGGCATTTTTATAATGCAGATTTTTTCGATTATTTCTGAGTTGAGTCAGTTTCCGATTAATATAATCACGACGTTTTTTGGGATTCCTGTGATATTGTTGATGTTGATGAAAAATAATAAATAGTTTTTATCGCAAAGGCACAAAAAATTGATTTTAAAACTGATGAAAGTCGCAAAGTTTTTTATCTTCGATAAAAAAACACACAATGGATGAAAATGAATTGGCAAAAATTGTCGTTGATTTAGGATTTAAAATTTACAAAAAACTCGGTGCAGGTTTATTTGAAAGCGTATATGAAGAATGTCTTTTCCACGACATCAAAAAAATTGGATTAAAAGTTGAAAAACAGAAATCATTATCAATAATCTATGATGATTTGGTTATTGAGAATGCTTTTAAAATTGATTTATTAGTAGAAAATAAATTAATCTTAGAAATAAAAACTGTTGATTATCTGAATGATGTGCATAAAGCACAAATTCTAACTTATCTCAAAATGACGAATTGTAAATTAGGATTATTAATGAATTTCAGAACAGATTATTATAAAAACGGAATAAAAAGAGTTGTAAATAACATATAAAACTTATCGAAGATAAATCTTTGCGACTTTTAAAAATAATACAATAAAGAACTTTTGCGCCTTTGCGATAAAAGAATATGAAGTATTTCTTAGAAATAAAACAAGCAACAATTGGCTATTCAAACCCATTGGTTTCGGAGATTGATTCGTCTTTGGAATTAGGCGAAGTTTGCCTGTTAATGGGAAACAACGGAATTGGAAAAACGACTTTAATCAAATCTATTCTTGGACAAAACAAGCTTTTGAAAGGCGAAATTTCTATCAATGGAAAGTCCATTCAAAAACTTGATCCAAACGAAATAGCGTCTCAGATTGCCATTGTTTTTTCAAAAGCTGAAATTCCGGATAATTATACTGTCATTGATTTAATTTCGCTCGGAAAATACATTCATTATCCTTATTATTTTAAGTTAAATGAAATTGATAAACAGGAAATTACTGAAATCATCAACAACCTCAATCTATCAGAATATCAAAACAAAAAATTAAGCGAGTTATCAGACGGAAATCTCCAAAAAGCCTTTATTGGAAGAGCATTGGCCCAGAATTCACCTTTTATTATTTTGGATGAACCGACAACACATCTAGATGAAGAAAACAAATTAATGATTTTATCACTTCTCAGAAATCTAGCAAAATCTGAAAACAAGTTGATTCTTTTCTCTTCCCACGATTGGCGACTGGCAAAAGAATTTTCCGATAAAATCTGGTGGATAAGAGGCCAAAAACTCGTCAGTGGAATTTCTGAAGAAGTGATTCTTAACAATTCTGAATTGATAACGCCGAAAATTTTAGATTTTAATAAAACTTTTCATTCTCCGGAAATTGATGCACCGAAATTAGAGAAAGAAATGATGTTTTCTTTTTTACAAAAAAACTTCTCTCAGGATTTGCGAAAATTTAAATTGACGTTTAAAAATGAATTTTGGGAACTGAATTCGGAGAATTTTCATGATAATTGTCATAGTTTTCAAGAAATTAAACAGTCTCTGCAAACATTGATTAAAACAAGTATTTCCTACTAAATAGATTTTCATTAATTTTATTTAATAAGATTTGCATAATAATTAATTATCTGTAAATCAACACTTTAAATAACTTAATATCAAAATACTATGCATGCATAGTATTTTTTTTATATTTGTATAAAGCACTTCAATATGCCAGTTATGGAAAAGAAAAATTCAGAAAAAGTCGAAAGTATTGACTTGATGTTAAAGTCGGCTTGGTTAGCGGTCTCGAAAATGTATTCGGATCAGGCATCTCTGTATAACTCAACTGCAGTTCAAGCACTTACATTACTTAAAATTGACCCGAAAGAAGGAACGAGAAGTACAAACCTTGGTCCCAAAATGGCTATAGAACCTACTTCCCTTACAAGAATCATCAAACTTCTTGAAGACAATGGTTATATCTACAAAGAAAAAACCACAACTGATAAGCGGGAAGTCATTATCAAATTAACTGATAAAGGTATCAATTCCAGAAACTTATCAAAAGAAGTAGTTCTTAATTTCAATAAAAAAGTTTTGGAAAGAATTGCTCCTGAGAAATTTGAAGTTTTCAAAGAAGTGATGACAGACATTCTGAAAATAGCAAACGAACTTAATCATAAAAAATAATTCTAATAATGAACAGAAAAATAAAACACGTTACAGTCCTCGGCTCCGGCGTGATGGGTTCCGGAATTGCCTGTCATTTGGCTGGTAACGGGATTCAGGTTTTGATGTTGGATATGCCTCCGAAAGAGTTGTCCGAAAAAGACAAAGCGACGGGCGTAAATCCAGAAAGTAAAAAATTCAGAAACAGCGTGGCTCAAGGCCATCTTGATACCGCTCTGAAAAGCAATCCTTCGCCCATCTACGATAAATCTTTCGCTTCCAGAATCACCGTTGGAAACTTCGAAGATGATTTGGAGAAAATCAAAAATTCGGATTGGGTGATTGAAGTGATTGTTGAGAGATTGGACATCAAACAATCGATGTTCGAGAAAGTTGATAAGCTTCGCAAACCGGGAACTTTGATAACTTCTAACACATCAGGAATTCCGATTCATCTGATGTCAGAAGGAAGGTCAGAAGATTTCCAGAAGCATTTTTGTGGAACTCACTTCTTTAATCCACCAAGATATTTGAAATTATTTGAAGTAATTCCAGGTCCGAAAACGGATAAATCTGTGATTGATTTCTTTATGTCTTACGGCGAAAAATTCCTTGGAAAAACAACCGTACTTTGTAAAGATACTCCAGGCTTTATAGGAAATAGAATCGGTGTTTATTCGATGGCGAAAATTATGGAGCTGACTGAGGAAATCGGTTTGACTATTGAAGAAGCAGATTCTTTGACAGGTGATTTGCTTAATCGTCCAAAAACCGGAACTTTCAAATTGGGAGATTTGGTTGGTTTGGACACAGCTTTCAATGTAACAAAAGGACTTCAGGCGAATCTTAAAAATGATGAAATGGTTCAGGCGCTTAAAGATTCCAAAACTTTGAATCATTTAATTGAAAATAAATTCCTTGGCGATAAAGCTAAAAAAGGATTCTATTATAAAGAAAAAGATGCTGGCGGAAATGTCAACCGTTTTGTTCTTAATTATGAAACGCTTGGTTATGAACCGACGAAACAACCAAAACTTCCAATCGTAAAGGCGGCGAAAGAAGCCGGAAGTTTGAAAAATCGTTTGCCAATTTTGTTGAAAGACCAAACCAAAGCCGGCGAATTGATTCGAAAACATTATGCTTCACTTTTCGCTTATGTTTCTCAGCGAGTTCCTGAAATTACCGATGTTTTCTATTCTATCGATGATGCGATGAAAACCGGTTATGCCTGGAAATATGGACCATTCGAAAACTGGGATTTCTTAGGAATTCAAAAAGGAATCGATTTGGTAGAAAGCGAAGGTTATAAAGTGGCTGATTGGGTTAAGGAAATGCTGGCTTCCGGAAACGAATCTTTCTACAAATTGGAAAACGGAAAGCAGTTATTCTACAATCAAAATACAAAAACTTACGAACCAATTCCAGGTTTGGATGCGTTCATTATTCTTGATAATATCAGAAAAGAAAAAACCATCTGGTCGAATTCAGAATCTGCGTTAATTGATTTAGGTGACGGCATTTTGAACTTCGAATTCCGTTCAAAAATGAATTCTCTTGGAGGAGGCGTTTTGGAAGGCATTAATAAATCGATTGACATTGCTGAGAAAGATTACAGAGGTTTGGTGGTTGGAAATCAGGCTGATAATTTCTCTGTTGGAGCCAACTTAGCAATGGTAATGATGATGGCTGTTGAGCAGGATTGGTACGAACTGAATATGGCCATTAACTTGTTCCAACAAACATCAATGAAACTAAGATATTCATCAATTCCAGTTATTGCGGCACCTTTCGGAATGACGCTTGGTGGCGGTTGTGAATTTTCGATGCATTCAGATAAAATTGTTGCAGCTGCAGAAACTTATATCGGTTTGGTGGAAGTTGGTGTTGGTTTGATTCCAGGCGGTGGCGGAACGAAAGAGTTCGCTTTAAGAGCTTTGAAAGGTGCACTTCCAGACGATGTTAAAACAAATCATTTGCGAAATTACTTTATGAACATTGCGACGGCAAAAGTGGCAACTTCTGCTCACGAAGCTAAGCAAATGGGAATTTTGACCGACAAAGATATCATCGTCGTCAACAAAGACCGCCAGATTGCGGAAGCAAAACGTCAGGCGATTGTTTTGGACGAATTAGGCTACACACCACCAGTTCCTGAGAAAATTAAAGTTTTAGGAAAAGAATCAATGGGAATGTTCTATGTTGGGACAGACCAAATGGTTGCCGGCGGTTACGCCTCAGAACACGACAGATTGATTGCCAACAAAATCGGTTACGTAATGACCGGCGGAAATCTCTCCGAACCGACTGAAGTTTCCGAACAATATCTTTTAGACCTCGAAAGAGAAGCATTCCTTTCACTTTGCGGCGAGAGAAAAACGCTTGAAAGAATTCAGACGATGTTGACAACTGGAAAACCACTCAGAAACTAGATAAGAGATTTTAAGACCGGAGACAAGAGGCTGATAAAAAACAATTAGAATATGCACAATATTAGAAAATTAAAAATCTGGAATGATTCTATTGATTTAGTAATTGAAGTTTATAAGGCTTTAGCGACTATGCCGATTGAAGAAAAATATGGTTTGTCTTCTCAAATCAAAAGATGTGCAGTTTCTATTCCTTCGAATATTGCAGAAGGTGCTGGACGAGAAAGAGAAAAAGAATTTTATCATTTTTTAAATATCGCTTATGGTTCTTCGTACGAACTTCAAACCCAACTTATTATCTGTGAAAGATTAAATTTCATATCCATAGAAGTAAATGAATCACTGCTAAATAAGTTGGATGAAATTCAAAAAATGCTTTTTGTCTTCAAAGAAAATCTCAAGAAAAACATTAATATTTAAATCTGACAAGAGTCTCAAATCTCTTGTCTAAATATCTCTAAATCTATGAACGAAGCATATATAGTAACAGGATACAGAACAGCAGTTGGTAAAGCGCCGAAAGGTTCTTTGCGTTTTACCCGACCAGATGATATGGCGGCAACTGTGATACAACATCTGATGAAAGATGTTCCAAATCTTGACCCGGCCCGCATCGACGATTTGATTGTCGGTTGTGCAATGCCGGAAGCAGAGCAAGGACTAAATGTCGCAAGACTGATTTCACTAATGGGATTGGATACGGACAAAGTGCCGGGTGTGACAGTCAACAGATATTGCGCATCAGGCTCAGAAGCGATTGCGATTGCGGCAGCTAAAATCAAAGCTGGAATGGCGGAATGCATCATTGCTGGTGGTGCAGAAAGTATGTCTTATATCCCGATGGGCGGTTACAAACCGATTCCTGATACGGATTTGGCCAAGAAACATCCCGATTATTATTGGGGAATGGGATTGACTGCGGAAGCGGTTGCCAACGAATTCAAAGTGAGTCGTGAGGAGCAGGACCAATTTGCTTACAACTCGCACCAGAAAGCGATGAAAGCCATCAAGGAAGGAAAATTTGAAAATCAGATTGTTCCGATTGATGTCGCATATAATTTCCTTGATGAAAAGGAAAAAATCCAGACCAAAGAATACGCCTTCAAACAAGATGAAGGTCCAAGAGCTGATACTTCGGTGGAAGCTTTGGCAAAACTTCGTCCGGTTTTCGCGGCCAATGGTTCTGTAACAGCTGGTAACTCTTCTCAAACTTCTGACGGTGCTGCTTTCACAATGGTAATGTCCGAAAGAATGGTAAAAGAATTGAACTTGACTCCGGTTGCGAGACTTCTCTCCTATTCGACTGTCGGCGTTCCGCCAAGAATTATGGGAATCGGACCAATGTTCGCCATTCCAAAAGCGTTGGAACAAGCTGGACTTAAACAATCTGATATTGATTTGTTTGAATTGAATGAAGCCTTCGCCTCTCAATCAGTGACGATTTTAAGAGAATTGGACATCAATCCAGACATCGTCAACGTAAACGGAGGCGCCATCGCTCTTGGACATCCACTTGGTTGTACAGGAACTAAATTAACTGTTCAGCTTCTTGACGAAATGAAACGCAGAAACAGCAAATATGGTGTTGTGACAATGTGCGTAGGAACTGGTCAGGGCGCAGCGAGTGTATTTGAACTACTTTAATAATTATAGATTTTAAATTATAAATTTTAGATGAGATGAGCTTCAAAGAAGATAATTTGATTCAACATAAAACATTTGAATTTGCATTAAGTATAATTAAATTTTATGCGATTTGTAAATCTCAGAATGAATTTATTCTTTCAAAGCAGATTCTTCGTTGTGGAGCTTCGATTGGTGCAAATGTAGAAGAAGCAATTGCTGCTCAATCTAAAAAAGATTTTATTTCAAAACTTTCTATTGCAAACAAAGAGGCAAGAGAAACAAGATATTGGTTAAAGCTTTATCAGTCATCAAATCTTGTAGAGATTGAGGTTGATTCTTATTTAAAGGAAATCGAAAGCATCATTAATATTCTAACTAAAATCATCAAAACTTCATCTGAAAATTTATAACAGCGAATCTTACATTTAAAATTTATAATCTAAAATTTAAAATCACAATAATATGTCAACAGATACAAAAACATTAGACGGCGGCGAATTCCTAGTAAGGGATATTACTGCTCAGGAAATTTTCAGCATCGAGGAATTGTCCGAAGAACAAAAGATGCTTCGGGATTCTGCAAAGGAATTCATCGATAAAGAAGTGGTTCCGAATAAGGAAAGATTCGAGAAAAAAGATTACGCTTATACGGAAGAAGTAATGCGTAAAATCGGTGAAATGGGATTCCTGGGAATTGCTGTTCCGGAAGCTTACGGCGGTTTGGGAATGGGATTCGTGACCACAATGCTGGCTTGCGATTACCTTTCCGGTTCTACAGGTTCATTGGCAACGGCTTATGGCGCGCATACGGGAATTGGAACTTTACCAATCCTACTTTACGGAAGCGAATATCTAAAAAACAAATATCTTCCGGACCTAGCGGCTGGAACCAAATTCGGCGCTTATTGTTTGACTGAGCCAGATGCAGGTTCTGATGCCAACAGCGGAAAAACAAGAGCCAAACTTTCCGAAGACGGCAAACATTATATCATCAACGGACAGAAAATGTGGATTTCCAACGCAGGTTTTGCAGATACTTTCACTTTATTCGCCAAGATTGACGATGACAAAAACATCACCGGATTTGTCATCAACCGTTCAGAATTAGAAAATCCTGAGAGTATGACTTTCGGAGAGGAAGAACATAAATTGGGAATCCGTGCGTCTTCTACACGTCAGGTTTTCTTCAATGATATGAAAGTTCCGGTGGAGAATCTTTTGGGTGAAAGAAACAACGGTTTCAAAATCGCTCTTAATGCCTTGAACGTTGGCCGAATCAAATTGGCGGCGGCGTGTCTGGATGCACAAAGAAGAATCCTAAACCATTCATTGACTTATTCTACAGAGAGAAAACAGTTTGGCGTTTCTATCAACACTTTCGGCGCAATTCGCAAGAAGTTGGCGGAGATGGCGACTGGCGCTTTCGTGAGTGAGGCTGGTTCTTACCGTGGTGCAAAAGATGTCGAAAACAAAATCGAGAAATTGGTTGCTGGCGGAATGAATCACGAAGAAGCGGAACTGAAAGGCGTAGAGGAATTCGCTGTAGAATGTTCTATCCTGAAAGTTTTCGTTTCAGATTTAGCGCAGCATTCAGCGGATGAAGGGATTCAAATTTTTGGTGGAATGGGCTTCTCAGAAGACACACCAATGGAATCCGCGTGGAGAGATTCAAGGATTTCCAGAATCTACGAAGGAACCAACGAAATCAACAGACTTTTGGCCGTTGGAATGCTCATCAAGCGT
Organism: Epilithonimonas hungarica; assembly: GCF_900102265.1. GTDB lineage: Bacteria > Bacteroidota > Bacteroidia > Flavobacteriales > Weeksellaceae > Epilithonimonas > Epilithonimonas hungarica. The sequence goes on from NZ_FNBH01000003.1 coordinate 254,065, forward strand.
ACAATGCAAGGGAAAATCGACCTTTTGACGCCTGCAAAAAATGTAGGAAAAGAATTGATGGGAATTCCGTCTTTCGACATTCCGGATTATTCAGAATATATGTCTGAGGAAAAAGAGGTCATCAAAAATCTGAAGAAAGTATTCCTGATGGTTTCCGGTTCTGCCCTTCAAAAATATATGATGGACATCGAGAAACAACAGCACCTTCTCCTGAACGCTTCCGAAATCCTGAACCAAATCTATATGGCAGAATCTGCCATCCTGAGAGCGGAGAAACATTTCGATACAGATTCTGTAGAAGCAGCAATGGCAAGACTGAATCTTTACAAAGCCGTTGACATCATCGCAACCAACGCCAAAGAAGGCATCGTTTCTTTCTCCGAAGGCGACGAGCAAAGAATGATGCTAGCCGGACTAAGACGTTTTACAAAATACGTGAACACGCCAAATCCAATTGCCTTGGCCGAAAAGATTGCCGCTCATTTTATTGGGAAAGGTTCTTATTAATAATCAATTTAATTATACGCAAAACCCGCCTCAGAAAATCTCTGAGGCGGGTTTTATTTATGTGACCGTCACCTTCGAGCGATACAGAGTGCCACCCCCGCCCGAGTGTGCCGTTCCATTATTTTTTATTGGCTTATAAAATAATGATTTTCTCCAATGCTACTGTTCCTATAGACAAAATGCCTCTCATTTTATTGAGAAAGAGTATTACTGAAATCAATTTAAATATACCAAATATTGCTTTAGAAATTTCTAAATTGACATTTAATAAACTAAACCTTGCCATCTTAAGTGATAAGGTTTAATTATTAATATGAAAAATAAAATTAGTTTTCTCCGGCGTTAATTGGATTTCCTGTTTTGTATCCGTAATTGAAAATGGTGATTTTATCTTTTGAAATCAACAGCTTTAGCCAGCCATAAGAAGCAAATTCTGTATTGCCCCCAATGTTGAAGCCTATGTAAAAAGTTTCATCAAGTTTAACTGTGTTAGCTGCATTATTGGTATTATTGTAATAGTTAATAATAGGAAGTGAACCTGAAAAATATCCCATTCCCGAATTAATACTAATACCTTCAGGAACACTATAAATTGTACCGCCATTGCTTTTGGCAAATCCTAATGGTGGATTGATAAGAACAGACACCAAATATTGCTGAATAGTTCCGTTATTATATAATATTTTGTAATAGGATATAGTATAATTGTAATCTGTATCATTGATTCTCAATGTCCCTATATAACTTTGGCTGTTATTGTTAGAAACTGTGATTTCTTTGTTAACATCTACAGTTTGAACCTTGTCACTGAAAACTAATCCTTCTATCTGACTTCTGTCACTACAGCCGATTAGGATTGTTAAGCAAATAGAGAAAAATATTTTATTGATGTAAGTATTCATTTTTAATAGTGTTTTTAGTTTGACATTACCAAAGCCTTCCGGTTCTTGTAAATCTGATTCCAAAATAAGATTTGTCTGCTCTTTCCAGAGTTGATGGATACATTACCGTTCCACCTATGAAATATTTTGGAGAATAATAAAATTCCAGACTTCCTATTTGGTTATACATCCCTTGCAAAGTAAATCCAAGATTTGGTTTGATACCATTTGGATAGAAAGATGGCTTATCAAAGAAGACACCAGCTTTGACATAAAATTCTTCGGGGTCATCTGCCTGATGAAGCATCAGCCCACCTCCATATCGTATTACAGAATAATTATATTCGCCATCCCTCACATCATCTGTAGCTGTGGTAGCACCTGAGCTTTGAGCTGCCGCATCTGCATCATAATGGTAATCTCCAACACGCTTGAAATAGCTAGCTTCTGCATAAAATTTCAATGGAAATTCTTTATTCCAGTTTCCGAGAACCAATGCTGTTCCGCCGTATTCTATACTTGAGCCGCTTACTCCGGCAGCGAATGCGCTGATATTGTAACTCAATTTTGGATTTAGATAAAGTGATACTTTTTTGTTGTTAGCAATTCCGAAAATCAAACCCAAATCAAAACCGGGTCTGAACGGTGCTTCTACATAAGATTTGTTGGCGTGGTAGGAGTTTGTGTTGTTGGAAATCATAGGTATTTGCTCCATATTAAGTCCCAAATATATTTTACCAGAAGTGAAACCTAGGCTCGGTTTATCTTGCAAAAGAGCCATTGCACCTGCCGTAGCTGTGAGGCCAGAGGCATACGCTATATTTTCTTGTTCATCTCTTTTTTTCTGCTCGGCTACTCTTATTTTTCTCTCTGCAGTTTTTTTGGCTTCGAAAGCTTGGTTATATTTGTTTTCAGCGGTAGAACGTTCTATATTAGTGCTTGCATATTGTTTAGCGTTTTGGTAATGGTTCATTGCAGAAGCGTAGTCTTCGCTTCGCATAGCCTGGTCACCTTGTTCTATGTAGGAGTTATATCTTTCCTGCTTTTCTTGGGCAAGGCGTTGTTTTTCTTCTTCCTCCTGTTTTGATGAACCTTGCAATTCTTCCAAAATACTTTCCAGTTTGTGGCAGTCTTTTTTTAAGGCATCAACAGCATAAGACTTTTTTTCATTATCATTGATTGTTTCTCTTGTATTGCAAGGATAATCGCTTCTCAACACATATTTTGCCTTTTTGTCCAAATCTGGAATTTTTTGACAAAGTTCTTCTCTTCTTCTCCAATATTTATCATATTCTTCAACCGAAGAAAGTCCAGAATTTAAATTATTGTTCTGAGGATTTGATGTATTACTTGTATTGGTGTTTTGAGAATTCCCAAAGAGGTTGTTTCCATTTTGGTTATTATTAGAATTTTTACAATTAGCATCACAAACTTTTTGTCCACCACTACAAGTATAAGATGGAATTCCCCAATCATCTTTAGAATTCTCTACATATCTTCTAACGGTAAAAGTAAAACCCGTAATTTGGTTAGGAGGAAAGTCACTAAAAGTTCCATCCATACCATTATTATATTCTCCACCATTTGCTTTTAGGCCGAATCTTCCGGAAAAAAATCTTTCACCATTAGATAAATGTCCCTCTGTACTAAAATGAATATTCTGCGAACCTGTATTTCTAATTTTAAAGCGATATTCATATTTTTTAACAGATGAAGACCAACCGTTAGATTTCATAGAAAACTGTACATTAGGAAAGCAAGACAAAGAAGACCAACTTGACCAATTTGTTTTTCCATAACCTTCTTTTTGTCCAAAAGCAAACGAGCAAAAAAGTAATATCAATAGCAAAATTGTTTTTTTCATAGTTTAAAAATTTAAATTATTTACCATTGCTGCTATTTGGGAGATTCTTTCTCCTCCTTTTTTCAAAACCGCCCAGTACAGTCCGCTACTAAGAGCAATACTGTTTTTTCTTCTGATTTGGTAGGCAAGAATTCTTATTCCAAACTCCAGATTGTATTGGGCATTAAAAATTGTTTTTGCAGGATCATTATCCTTTAGATTTTTATCTTGCTCCCAATTAAAATCACACTGCAAAAAATGATAATTTGGTTTATCCTGATAAGAAAGTTGTAGCAACCCTTCACTATATACTGGTCTTTTTGTTACACTATCAATACCTTGTGTTGTTTCCTGATATCTACAGATCGTTTTCCAATTGCTTTCAAATTTTGCCATTGCACAAATAAGCTCACCCCAGACTATAATCCGCTGTTCTTTTGATAAACTATAATAGTCCTTTCTGAAATCGGAAATATCATCACATTTGGAAAAGGAAGTATCAAATAGTTCTTCAATACTCCTTAAGGTAATTTCCGTCCAGTTTCTGTCAATGCCTTGCCTGTCCCAGGAAAGTGTTACTTTGCCACTATGGTCAATATATTTTCTCAATTCTACTTCCATCACCCTCATTGTATTTTTGCCAATGATACCATCTATTACTAAGCCTTCTTTTTCTTGGAGTTTTTTTAGGGCTTTAAGGGTTTGATTTCCAAATATTCCGTCAATGGTTAAATTAGCAATTCCTTTTTCTGCTAGGATTTGTTGAATCGTTTTCACATCTTCTGATTTATCCCCAAAATGTGGTATTGAATTAATTGTCTTCATCTTATTGTAATTTTTGATTAATGCTCCAAAATTACCTCACCTTCTTATTTATCATTTGATACAAAATCCTAAAAAAATCCTAGGATTTTTCCTAGTCGTCCACGAAAAATTTATTTGTAAATTTGATTGATGATGAAAAATCTACTTATTGTAATGTTCTTGTTTATTGGAATTTGGATTACTTCCCAAATGAAAGCCGATACAATGTTTGTAAATGGTGGTAACTGGATTCCTCTTTTTTCTAAGTCCTCATACTATATTGACAGCAGCAACTCAAAAAATGTTTTTCAGATTAGTCAAATCAATAATAATTTTAGAAAAGTAGACCATCCTTCCAATCTTATTCTGAAAAAGCAGACCAAAACAGTTTGGGTACATGCTTACATAAAAAATACTGGTAACAGAAAAGATTATTGGCTGGGAATATATTCTCAACTGGATATTCTTAATGTATATAGAAAAACAGAACAAGGTATTGTACTTTTAAAAAAATATAATATTTCTTACGCTAATAAGCAGGATATTCCGGATATTCGGTTTCATTATGTTCCCTTCGTACTTAATAAGAGCGAAATTGCAGAAATCTATATGGAGATACGGAATCCACGTTACTATCAAAATATTTATTCGGATTTTACCACACCTGTTGAAAACCTCTTTTGGGAGAATGGATTTTATTGGGAAATAGGTTTTGTCATTGGTGTTACCTTTATAATTGCGGTTTTAAGTTTAGTGGTGGGCATTATTCTGAGGCGGAGATTTTATTTCTTGTATTCTTTATATCTTGTTTTGATTGCTATAATTGTAGTCAGGGAAGAATTTTTTATTAACATTATCAAAGTTCCTTTCTTATACTATTCAATTCTGAAAACCAATTCTCTCTTTTTGCTTGTCATCGCAATGGGGCTGAGTATGAAGATTATGACAGGCTTTCTGGATTTTAGAAAAAACAATGGTGGGCAGTTCAGAATACTCAATACAATTTTTGATTTTTATGTTACATTTGGGATTCTTGCCAGTCTTTGGTTTTATATAGATTACGCCAATACAACCTTTGACAATCCTATCTATAATGGTATCTGGGATATTTCAATTGGGCTCTCTGCTCTGGCGGTTCTGATACAGATAACAATATTAATCTGGCTGGGATTACAAAATAAGAGACCATCGCTAGGTATTCTGGCAGCAGTATTATTCGGCTTGATCAATCCTGTAACTTATTTTTTTAATTATTCCCGAATTTTGACAATATATGAAATTAGCCATCCCAATTACTTTTATTATGTTTTGTTGCTGGAGATTTTTATAATGGGAATTGCCATAGCATACAGCTATCGCAAAATCAAATCACAATATATATCAACTCTGGAAGATAAGCTGAAACTGGAAGAAGAAAACAGCAAAATAAAACAAATGGAGGAAGAAAAAATCAAGCAAAGCATCCTGGAATCTCAAGAGCATCTTCTAAAAAGCCTTTCCAAAGACCTACACGACGATATAGGGCAAAAGCTAAGCATTATTAATTTCTCTGTGGAGAATCTAAGATTTGCAGTGTCCTCTAAAGAATCAATTAACGAGATAAGAAGTTCTATTTTGGAAATATCGGATTCTGTAAGAGACCTTAGTCATTGGCTAAATGACTTCAGTATTGGTAAAAATACCATTGATGAAATAATACTGAATGAGGTGGAACGTATCAGAAAAACAAACATTATAAAAATTAATTTTGAAAAAATAAATAATTCCTCAGAAAACTATGGAACCAGTACAGAAGAAAACATTATATTTTACAGATGTTTTCAGGAGAGTATTAATAACATCCTAAAACATTCTAATGCTTCTCAAATAAATATAATAATAGATTACACAAATATAATATCGATTAGCATTGAAGACAATGGAAATGGTTTTGATGTCAACAACCAATTCGGAAACGGCATCAAGAATATAAAAGAAAGAGCAACTCTCATTGGATTTTCTTGTACAATACAATCTAATCCGGAAAAAGGAACCAAAATCTCAATTTACAAAAATGATAAACCTAGTAATCACTGATGACCATAAAATTCTGAGACAAGGCATTATAAAACTTCTAAAAAACCTCGGCGATTACAATATTCTCGCTGAACTTAATGATGGTGAAGAACTGCTTCGGAATTTCGGGACTCTCAAAGAAAAAACAGACCTCTTTATATTAGACCACTCTCTTCCTAAAAAAAGCGGAATAGAAATCCTCACAGAGCTACAACCTATAATTAACGAAGAAAAATTTCTTATCCTTACACAAAATGATTCTGTAAATATCAAATCCCAATTTTATAAATTGGGCGCCAGAGGCTTCTTATCTAAAACCTGCACAGGAGAAGAACTAAAAGAAGCTATTGAACAAATCATCAACACCGGATATTTCAATCTTCAGGAAAATATTAAAACATTGAGAAAAAATGACCCTGAATTCAGTCCGATTTTCTTCCTTAGTAAAAAAGAACTGGAACTGATAAAATGGATTTGCTGTGAAGAAGAATATACTTATGAACAAATCGCATCCAAAATGAATATCAGTATAAAAACCGTAGACTATTATCGGAATAATCTGTTCGAAAAATTCAATATCAGCTCAAAAACAGGATTGGTTTTATTATCTCATAAACATAAACTTACACCTCCTTTTTTGTAGAAAACGGTAAATGATTTAATACCAAAAATAAGCCTATTTTCTGTCCATCATCAATTGCATTGACAGAAAAATTGCCGCTCATTTTATTGAGAAAGGTTCTTACTAAGAATCAATTTAATTGAAATAAAAACCTCAGAATCTCTGAGGTTTTTTTTATTGTATATAACTATTCTAATGGTTTTATAAGTATAAAAGATTTTTTATTGAACTTGAAAAATGTTCCATTATCCGTTCCTATAAGACTTTTTTCATTTGATTCAATCTTCTCTAATGTCTTTAGCTTCAAATTCCAAACGAAAAATGAAGTTTTATCACGATAAGAAGAATGAAAAATAATGTTCTCGCCTTTTGTTGAAATCGAACTTGCACCTAAAAATCTGATGGACAATCAAAATCAGAAATTGTTAGATTTTCTAAATTTAATTCGTGAAGTTGAAAATCACTATAACCATAAAATATAATTTTATTATTTCCATAATTTGTCATACAATAACAATCTATGAATTTATTGTTAGAAAATTTTGATTTATATCCAAAAATCTGATTTCCGTTAAAATCAAAAACAGAAATCCCATCATTATTTGGTCCTGATTTTCCTAATACACCTTCATCGAAATAAGAAACAATAATTTTATTTTTAGCAATTTTAATTTCCTGAATGCATATTCCAACATAAAATTTGCATAAAACATTTCCAAAAAAATCAATCAAAAAAGCATTTTCTTTTAGTTTTGAGCTATCGTCAACAATTAAAAATTTTTCATTATCAACTATTCTTATCAAGGGAAATCCAAAATTTTGATTTAACGAAATTTTGAAATCATTCCCAATAATATTATTTTGAGAAGTTATTGCAATGAAATTATTAAAACTATCAACAGAAATATTTTTAATATTTTCTTGATTCAAGTCCAGTTCTACAAAGTTTGTTTTCATAAAAGCAATTAAAAATATTTCATAAATAAAAAACTTAAATCTATAATATTCTACCATCAAAAATGATATATCTCGTTCCAGTAATATCTTTTAGAATAATATTATCATTATTAAGCTGAAAAGAATCTTCCCCACACGCTGGTGCGAGCATCTTGCTCGTACCTACACTAAAGAGTAAAAAAATCATATCTTAATACTCAACTCCAGCTTACCACCAAACCCCAATTCAACAATCTTTTGAAGTGTAGAAATCCTTGCTTCTTTCAGATTATTTTCAATTTTAGAAATATAAGATTTGCTTGTTCCAACTTTTTCCGCCAATTCTTCTTGTGTCATTCCTAACTCCAAACGGGTGTCGTGGATGAGCGCACCAATTTTAAAATTGTCGTAACCAGCTTCCAATTCATCACGTTCTTTGGTTCCACGCTTACCAAAATTCTTCTCTTTGAAGTCTTCCAGAGTAGTTAGATTTTTATTTGCTGTCTTCATATTCCTTTTTGATTTTTAATGCCATTTCTATTTCTTTCTTAGGTGTCTTCTGAGTTTTCTTTTGAAAGCTGTTTGCAACAACAATCAGTTTACCTTCGTCAAAAAAACAGAAAATCCTAAAAATATCACTTGCTACTTGCACACGGATTTCGTAAAGTCCATCCGTATTTTCCAGATGTTTAAGATAAGTTTCCGGAACTCTTTGCAAATCTTCTATCAACTCAAAAGTCCAAACAATTTTGGTTTTTACTTTTAAATTTTGTTTGTCGAAGAAATCTTGAAAGTAGCTTTTGAAAAATGTTATTCTTCTGTATTTCATATTTGTGTTTACAATACAAAAATAACAAAGTTTCACTAAAGTGAAACAAAAAGAATAAAATGTTTTAGAATATTAAAACAAAAAATTGAAAATCAAAACAAACTCAACTGAATCCCGTCATTCGGTTTCGGCGGTTTAGCATCACCAAAAACAGTTTTCCCACCAAATCGCCAGGAGTTTTGTCGCTCCTCTTCTATTACTTTTTCAACACTAAAATCCGGCGTGAAATTCTCTTCAGTTTTTACGGCAATCTCGTGTAACTTTTTAATCGCTTGGTTCTTATCCGTGTTCCCCAACTTGGCTTTCTCAATTCCGGTTCGCAAAATAGAAATCGTTTCGTCATAAGTTTTGGTAGGAACAGGAAACGGATGACCGTCTTTTCCCCCGTGCGCAAAAGAAAAACGAGCCGGGTCTGTAAATCGTGATGGCGCACCGTGAATCACTTCACTCACCAAAGCCAGAGACTGCATCGTTCGCGGACCAACACCTTTCAGCATCAGCAGTTCCTCAAAATTCTCAGGCTGATTTTCCCTCGCCAGCCAAAGAATATTTCCGAGCTTTTTCATATCCACATCACTTGCCAAAACCTCGTGATGCGCCGGCAAAATCAACCGTTGGAAATCCTGCATCCACTTCTCAGAATCGGTTTTTGTGATATCAACAATGCCGTTTCTGCTTTGTTCCGCTTGGGCAGAAGTCAGATTAAGAATATTCCCACGATTCACGCCGGAAATCCCTGTGTGAGGCTCATTCACAAAAGAACTGACATTCTCAGAAAGCCAATGATAACGTCTCGCCGTTCCATCAGAATCGTGCATCCCTTGCTGAACAACCGCCCAATTCCCTTGGTCAGACAAAATAAAATTATGCAGATAAAGCTGGTAACCATCTTGAATTGCCGTGTTATCAACCTTCGCAGACAACTTACTGCAACGCACCAACTCATTCCCGTCAAGTCCGGTTGAATCTGCAATTTTCAACAGTTCATTCGGTGCATCTTTGGAGAATTTTCCTTTTCCTCCTGCAATATAGATTCCTAGAGATTTAGAATTCGGATTAATGGCTCGTTTCAAAGCACCCATCACAGAGGTCGTGATGCCGGACGAATGCCAATCCATTCCCATCACTACTCCAAAACTCTGGAACCAAAACGGGTCGGCCAATCGTCGTAGGACTTCATCTTTTCCGTAATCTGCAAGAATCACTTCCACGATGGCGAGCCCAAGTGTGGACATACGCTCATAAAGCCAGGGCGGAACCTGACCGTAATGAAGTGGCAAATCTGCAGTTCCGGAACGTTTCATTTTCTATTTTTGAATGATAAATTTAAGCAAAAAAAAATCTTATTCCTCAAGCCAAAGCCAAGAAATAAGATGATTTTAAGCAAAAATTCTTTATAATCAATCCTCTTTTAGAGAGAAGAAGTATTCTTTTAATTTACCAAGATTGGCTTTGTCGTTACCAATGAAAATCTCGTTCCCGGTCAAGAAAACAGGACGTTTCAGGAACGTATAGTGGTCAAGGAGTAATTCTTTGTAATCTTTTTCCTGCAAGGCTTTTGGATCAATTTCCTGCAACTTTATCTGCGTAGATTTCTTATTGAAAAGTGCTTCATAAGAACCAGAAAGTTTGTACATATCTTCAACTTCTTCCTCAGTGATCGGGTTGGTTTTTATTTCACGCAGTTCCCAATTTCTTGTATCATATTGTCCTAATATTTTTCTACAAGTATCGCAAGTTTTAAGATAAAATACTTTTTTCATTTTGCAAAAGTACGTTTTATCTTCCACATCTTGGCTATGTCGCGGACTTATCTTATATTACGCCCAAAGCAGGTTCTCATCTGCTGTGCTTTAAACACAAAACTTTAACTTTCTTTAAGGATTTGATTTAGGCAACTTTATCTGTCCTCCACTCTCGCTTTGTCACTCTGAGGCTCTCGAAGAGTCCGTTCAGGCCAGGTTGCAGATTCTGCATAAAACCACGATTTGTCTTCTGATCGAAGTTTCTAATCCCATCAAAAACCTTACATTTGATACAAAATTTCAGAAAATGGACAACAAACCTATTACTTTCCAGTTTATTTCCGAACCTACCGATGTCAACTTCGGAGGCAATGTTCATGGTGGAAGCGTGATGAAATGGATAGACCAGGTTGGTTATGCGTGTGCCAGCAATTGGTCATCCAGTTACTGTGTGACAGTTTACGTTGGCGGAATCCGTTTTTACCAACCGATTAAAATTGGAGAAATTGTCAAGTTAGAATCCAAGGTGATTTACACAGGAAGCACAAGTATGCATATTGCCATAGATGTCTATTCCCGAAATATCAAAGAAAAGACCTTCGAAAAGAAAACACATTGCATCATTGTTTTTGTAGCCGTTGACGAAAACGGAAAATCTGTTCAGGTTCCGAAATGGATTCCAACATCAGAACAGGAAATCCAAATGCAGGAATACGCCATAAAACTAATGAACCTCCGTCGGGATATAGAAGACGAGATGAAACCATTTCTATAAAAATGAGATTTGTTATTTAACAATTGATAATTTGAAGAATATCAATTCATAATCGTTATAAATTGAATACATTTTGATAAACTGATTTATTATATCCGAACCACAATACATAATTTTGCCTTGGATCTATAAATTTATTAAATTGAATAAAAAAATTATCAGTTTATTAGCCTTATCATTAGTGGTTAATATCAATGCGCAGGTTTTCAATGCAGGTTTCGAGAACAACAACGGCACACCTTTATCACAATTCAAAACAATCAATGCAGACGGATTAACAGTTCCGGAATGGGCACAGGTCCAGGATTTTAATGAGAAAGCGTGGATTCAGTTCTATGATGGTTATGACAACAAAATTGCTTTCAGTACGTCTTATTACGTCCCAGAAGGTCAGGCCAACGATTGGTTGATCACACCTGCGATCACCATTCCAAATACAGGAACACCAACGCTTTACTGGAAAGGAAAATCTTATGATTTCGAATACACGGATTCTTATGCCGTCAAAATTTCGGAAACGAATGACAATATGGAATCTTTTTCAACATTGACCCAGATTGATGCGGAACAGCCTTTCGATTATGCAAGTCATTCTTTGGACCTTTCTGATTATAAAGGAAAAACAATTTATTTAGCTTTCGTTAATAATACCAATAGCGGAACTTATCTGGCTTTGGATGATTTGTATATCAGCCAATCTGCAAATTGTGTAATGCCTTTATTGGATGGATTTTCAGTTTCTGACCTTAAACCAAACTCCGTAAAAATCGATTGGTCATCAACCAGCGGAATTAACAATTATGATACAGGTATAACGACATTCGATACAACTGTATCTTCCAAAGGAATTACTTCTTCTACGACTAAGAATTTTGATAATTTGCAGTCTGGAAAAAGATATCAGTTCTTCCTGAAAAATGCAGATTGTGGTTCTGGCTGGGCCGGACCAAAATCGGTTTGGACACCTACAGAACTTCCCTATTCCTATGATTTCGAAAAAACAGTTGAGAACTATGGCGAATATGACTCAGACGGTTGGACTTCTACAACTTGGTTGATGGGAGAAAATGGAGCTGTTGCTCAAAACGGAAGTGGTTACGCTTATAACAATACAAGTACTTCTGCTGCTGGAAAAAATGACTGGATTTTTTCTTATCCAATCTATCTGAAAAATGGCGAAACGGTTACGGCAAAATATTACACGTCGATTGGAAACGAATCTGCAGACCCAGCAATTTTGAAAGTTGCTGTAGCAAGTGCTCCGGACAAAAATAACATCATTGAAAATCTAAGTATACACACCGTTTCCCAACAAACATACAGTGAGCATACAGTTACTTACACAGCAACTGCCGACCAAGTCTATTATATCGGATTCGGTAATACCACAGAAAAAGTTACTACGACAACTGCTTTGAGGCTGGATAATGTTAGTTTCACAAAAAGCAATTTGGCAGTAACTGATGTTAATCAAAATAATATCAAAACTTATCCAAATCCAGTTGTTGATTTCTTGAATATCAAGACTGATGATACAATTAAATCTGTAGAAATCTACGCAATCGACGGAAAATTAATCAAAAAAGTTGAAGGAAATAACAATAAAGTTGATTTCAGAAATTATCAGAAAGGTTCTTACTTGGTAAAAATTGAGACCAACGAATCGGTTACAAGTCAGAAGGTTATAAAATAATTTTCAAATAGTTAGGTTACAATTTTTAGATTTTTGAAAAAAAATAGTTGCAGAATTAAAAATCATTTCTAAATTTGCTCTTATGAAAATAACGAACAACAAAAACTGGTGGTGGCTTTCAAACTCTTTGTCGGGTCTGAAAGGATTATCGGTGTTCTAAATTGTGAACTAACTATAACTCAATCATAATAGACTTTGACAAATTTTGTTGAAGTCTTTTTTATTTTAAGGCTTCGAGAGTCTCAGTCTGACAGAATTTAGCTTTAAAAATTGTCATCCTGGACGGAGTCGAAGGATTTTAGGAAAAAATTAAATCGTATGAAATTAAATAATATAATCAATATAAAAACCTCTGTTAAATCCCGTTTAGCAGATCTTTACACGCCGATTGGAATTTATCTTCGTCTTCGTGACCAGTTTCGTGACACGATTCTTCTGGAAAGCGCAGGAAATCAGAATTCTGAAAATTCGTTTTCGTTTATTTGTGTCAATGCAATCGCAGGAATAGAAATTCGAAATTATGACGAAGCTGAATTGAAATTCCCTCTTGAAAATCCTCAGAAAATCGATTTAGAAAATGAGAAATTATCTGATTTGATGCAGGAATTCTCCAATTGTTTCAAATGTGAAAAACCAAACCACGAGATTGGAAAGCAAGCACAGGGATTTTTCGGATATACAAGTTATGATGCGATTCCGTTTTTTGAGAATATCAAATTCAAGGAACAATCGGAGGAAAATAAAATTCCATTGATGCGTTATCGCCTTTATCAATACGTGATTGCAATCAATCATCACAATGATGAGATGTTCCTGATCGAGAACAAAATCAACGGTTTAAAATCAGAGCTTTCTACACTTGAAAGTATCATCAATCAAAAAAACGCACCCGTTTTTCCGTTTGAAATTACTTCAGAAGAAACTTCAAATCTGACTGATAAAGAGTTTTTGGAATCGGTAGAATTTGCGAAGAAACATTGTTTCCGCGGCGATGTTTTCCAGTTGGTTTTGAGCAGAAGATTTGAACAGAAATTCCAGGGTGACGAGTTCAATGTTTATCGTGCTTTGCGAAATATCAACCCTTCTCCTTACCTGTTCTTTTTCGATTACGGCGATTACAAATTAATGGGTTCCAGTCCGGAAAGCCAATTGATAATCAAAAATGGAAAAGCGATTATTCATCCCATTGCAGGAACTTTCAAAAGAACCGGAAACATAGAAAGAGATTTGGAATCTGCAGAAGAGCTCAAAAAAGACCCGAAAGAAAATGCGGAACACACGATGTTGGTGGATCTGGCAAGAAATGATTTGAGCATCCACGGGAAAAATACAACGGTTTCAAAATTGAAAGAAATCCACTTTTTCTCACACGTGATTCATATGGTTTCTGAAGTGGTGACCGATGTCAAAGAAGACCAAAATCCTTACGAAATGATTGCAACCACTTTCCCACAAGGAACTTTGAGCGGCGCTCCAAAATACCGGGCAATGCAATTGATTGATGAACACGAGAAAACTTCCAGAAGTTATTACGCAGGTTGTATCGGGTTTGTTGGATTTGACGGAAGCTGTAATCAGGCGATTATGATAAGAACTTTTTTAAGTAAAAACAACACTTTATTCTATCAGGCCGGAGCCGGAATCACAGCAAAATCTAATCCTGAAAGCGAATTGCAGGAAGTGAATAACAAACTTGGTGCTCTGAAGAAAGCAATATTAAAAGCTAATAACATTTAAAAAATGGAAAATAAAATACAATATTTCATTATTCCCGGATTGGGAAATTCTGGGCCAAAACATTGGCAAAGTTATTTCGAAACATTCGGTGAAAATTTTCACCGAATAAATCAAAAGGAATGGGATGCACCAGATTGTACAGATTGGATTGACAATATAGAAGAAACAATTTCAAGATTTGAAACTTCAAATGTCGTTTTAATAGGTCATAGCTTAGGTTGTACGACAATTGTAAAATGGTTTGAAAAATATAAAAAACAAATTAAAGGAGCTCTAATGGTTGCTCCAAGTGATATAGAATCCCCTATTTATACTTTTCCAGCAACAGGTTTTTCTCCTATCCCTTTAGAAAAATTACCTTTTACATCCATAGTTGTCGCTAGTTCTGATGATATATGGGTAAGTTTGGAAAAAGCGAAATTTTTGGCTGAGAATTGGGGAAGTGAATTTATAAACATTGGAAATGCAGGACATATCAATGCTGATTCCGGGTTTGGAGAATGGAAAGAGGGTTTAGAAATGTTAAAAAAATTTGAAAATGAAAATCTTAGTCTTTGATAATTACGATAGCTTCACTTACAATCTTGTTCAAATCATTGAGCAGATTGTTGGCGAAAAAGTAGATGTTTACAGAAATGACCAAATCCCATTGGAAGACATCGAAAAATATGATAAAATCATTCTTTCTCCTGGTCCCGGAATTCCCGAGGAAGCAGGGATTTTATTAGATGTGATAAAAAAATATGCCCCTACAAAATCTATTTTCGGAGTTTGTTTGGGACAACAAGCCATTGCGGAAGCTTTCGGCGGAAGTTTGATTAATCTTTCAGAAATCTATCACGGTGTTGCGACCGAGGCCAATCAAACCAATGAGCATAAAATTTTCAATAATTTACCGGAAACTTTGGAAGTTGGTCGCTATCACTCTTGGGCAGTGAATCCCGATGATTTTCCTGCCGAATTAGAAATCACAAGCATTGATAAAAATGGAATGATTATGAGTTTAAAACATAAATCGTACGATGTTCACGCGGTTCAGTATCATCCGGAAAGTATTCTGACTCCGAATGGAAAACAAATTTTAGAGAACTTTTTGAAGTTGAATGCTGGAAGTCAGAAGTCAGAAGAATAAAAATAACGCACAAATACTTCCGACTTCAGACATATGACTTCGGACCAATATTATGAAACAAATCCTACAATATCTTTTCAATCATCAGACTTTGACGAAAGCCGAAGCCAAAGCCATTTTGATTGAAATTTCACAAAATAAATTCAACGAAAGCGAGGTCATTTCGTTCATCACCGTTTTCCTAATGAGAACAATTACTTTGGAAGAACTCGAAGGCTTTCGTGAAGCACTTTTGCAATTGGCAAAACCTGTCGATTTGGGAACCAAAGATTTGGTTGACATCGTTGGAACTGGTGGAGACGGAAAAAACACGTTCAATATTTCGACTTTAGCAAGTTTTATTGTTGCCGGAACTGGACAAAAAGTTGCGAAACAAGGCAATTATGGAGCTTCATCTATTTCTGGTTCGTCTAATGTTTTGGAAGAATTGGGTTACAAATTCAAGGATAATTCCGAGGATTTGAAAACCGATCTGGAAAAAGGAAATATCTGTTTTCTTCATGCACCGTTGTTCCATCCCGCTTTGAAATCGGTTGCGCCTCTCAGAAAACAGCTTGGTCTGAAAACTTTCTTCAATATTCTCGGGCCTTTAGTTAATCCGGTTCGTGCAAATTTCACTATGATTGGCGTGGCGAATCTGGAAATTGCACGCGTTTATCAATATCTTTTACAAAAGCAGAAAAGCGAGTTTATGATCGTTCACGCTTTGGATGGTTATGACGAAATTTCTTTGACTGGAGACACTAAAATCTTTAGCAAAATTGGAGAAAAAATCTATTCCGCAGAAGATTTGAAATTCAAAAATGTATCTCCAGAAAGTATTTTCGGAGGTGAAACTAAAGAAGACGCAGCGAAATTATTTATCAATATTTTGGAAGGTAATGGAACCGAAGAACAAAATTCAGTAGTTCTTGTTAATGCCTCTATTGCTTTGGAAAATACTGGAAAATATGGAAGTTATGACGATTGTCTTGAGTTAGCAAAGGAAAGTCTGGAAAGTGGAAAGGCGTTGAATTGCTTAAAAAGTATTATTAAATAACTTTAAAGTTTGTCATTCAGAACGTAGCATCGCGGAGTGAAGAATCTTTTAAATAAAATATGAAAACTTTAGGAACACATAATTATTACGTTTATATACTGACAAATAAGAACAAAACAGTTCTTTATACAGGAATAACTAATGATTTGAAAGGCAGATTGTTTTGGCATATTAATCCTGAATCTCATACTAATCACTTCACTTATAAATATAAATGCTTCTTTTTAATTTATTACGAATTTTTCCAAGATGTAGACCAAGCAATTGCAAGAGAAAAACAAATAAAAGGTTATTCAAGAATGAAGAAAGAAAATCTCATTAACAATATTAATCCTAATTGGGATTTTTGGAATGATAAAATTGAATAAATTTCTAATAAAAATGTCAATATAATTTCATTTCGAACAAAGTGTAAAATCTAAAAAGATTCTTCGCTATACTACGTTTCGCTCTGAATGACAAAATCCAAAAAATAAACAAAATGAACATTCTCGATAAAATCATAGAACGAAAAAAACAGGAAGTTACAGAAGCAAAATCCAAAATTTCCATTGAACAACTGAAAGATTCGGAGTTTTTCGGAAGACCAACTCTTTCCCTGAAAAAAACTTTGAAATCTAAATCCGGAATCATTACCGAATTCAAAAGACAATCACCGAGCAAAGGCATTATCAACAATAAAGTTTCACCTTTGGAAGTTGTTTCCCAATATGAAAAATTCGGAGCAAGTGCGGTTTCTATTTTGACAGATAAATATTTTTTTGGTGGAAGTTTTGAAGATATTTTGAGTGTCAGAAATCACATTAATATCCCGATTTTGAGAAAAGATTTTATGATTGATGAATATCAATTCTATGAGGCAAAATCAATTGGAGCAGACGTTGTTTTGCTGATCGCTTCTTGTCTTTCGCCAACTCAGGTCTCGGAATTTACAGAATTAGCACATTCTTTAGATCTCGAAGTCTTACTGGAGATCCATTCTGAAGAAGAATTAAAACATATTAATAAAAATGTTGATTTTGTTGGAATCAACAATCGAAATTTGAAAGATTTCAAAGTAGACCTGCAACATTCAGTAGATTTGAAAAATCAACTTCCAAAAGATATTTTCTCAATAGCAGAAAGCGGAATTTACAATGAAGAAGATTTCATATTCCTGAAAGAAAAAGGTTTTGATGGATTTTTGATGGGCGAATATTTTATGAAGAATGAAAATCCTGGAGAGAAATTCGGAGAATTTGTTTCAAAAATGAGAATTTAATTATTCAATAATTGCTATGGAAAATAAAAGAAGTGAGAATATTAAAAAGTTGGTGGAACTAATAACCGAAGGTTATGAAGTAGAACATTTAAACGATATTGTATCTAATTTGGGTCATGCAATTCATCATCCATATGACTACGCTGAAAAAAATGACCTATTATGGCTTTATGAGGAGAACGAGATCAATCCGCTTTCATTGGACTATATAATTCCGTTGGAAATTAATGAAATAGTAATAATTGGTGATAAAATAGATGAAATACACGACCAAATCAGTGATATTATTGAGGACTTACCCGAGTTTCCTTTTGACAAAAAAATGACTGCCAAAGAATACTTTATCTGGTTAGATGATATTTTGTCCGAAAGCAACGAAGAAATTCTTGAAATTGGAAAAAGTTTTGGTGATGATCTGACACTATTCTTGGTGTATAAAAAAAATACAGATGAGATTATCAAGATCTGTCAACAATTCGATTTGAAATGCTCAAATCCGAAAAACACTCTTTATTAATAATGAATTTATGACTCAACTAAAACTAAAAGTTTGCGGATTAACAAAACTTGATCAGATTCAGGAACTGATTAATTTGGATGTTGATTTCTTGGGATTTATATTCTATGAAAAATCTCCGAGATATGTTCTGGATCATTTGAGTTTAAAGCAGATTTCTGAAATCAATCATCAGAGGAAAGTTGGCGTTTTTGTGAATGAAAGTGTTAAAGGAATTGTTGAAGTTGCTTCGGAAGCTCAACTTGATATCATTCAATTACACGGTAATGAAGATGATAAATTCATATTGCGCCTAAGAGAAATAATAGGTGAGAACATTAAGATTATAAAAGTCATTAGAATAGGAAATCAAACTCCTGATGAATTGCAAAAAACCATCAACCATCAACCATCAACCATCGATTATATCCTATTCGACACAGATTCCAAAGCATTTGGCGGAACAGGAAAAACCTTTGACTGGAATATCTTGAATGAAATAGAAATTCCATTTCCATATTTTTTAAGTGGTGGAATTTCAACCGAAAATATCCATCAACTATCAACCCTCAATTATCAACCATTTTCTCTTGATATTAATTCAAAATTTGAAATCGAGCCGGGAAAAAAAGATTTAGAAAAAGTAAAAGAATTTTTATTATTAATAAAAAATGAAACATCATCAATATAAAAGTAAAATAGTCTGGACTGGAAACACCGGCGAATCCACAAAAAACTATCGTTCATATCAAAGAAATTATACGATTTCAGTTGATGGGAAAAGTGATATTTTAGGTTCATCAGACCCAGCATTTTTAGGAAATCCAGAACTTCACAATCCTGAAGATCTGTTGTTGGCTTCGGTTTCTTCGTGTCATCTATTGTGGTATCTTCATCTTTGTTCTGTGAACAAAATTTTGGTTTTGGAATATGAAGATTTTGCAGAAGGAACAATGGTTGAGAATGAAAACGGAAGTGGAAAATTCAGTGAAATTACTTTAAAACCAAAGATTATTGTTGCTGAAAAAGAAATGATTGAAAAAGCGGTTGAACTTCATCAGAAAGCGAATGAATATTGTTTCATTGCCAATTCTTTGAACTTTGAAGTGGAGCATCAGCCAGAAATAACAGCAAAATAAGTTTGAAAATGCGATATTCTGTTAAACGCTCAAAAGATTTATCAGACAAAGAAATTGAGTTAATTTTGAAATCTTGGGAAATAGAAAATTGGCTTGATTTAGATGCTTCGAGTTTTAAAATAAAATTTCAAAATTCTGAATTTCATCTTTTAGAAATTGATAGCAAAATTGTTTCGTTGGCAAGAATCAATTTTGATTTTAAACTTGAAATCCAAAAGAATCTGTACAACTTTGCTGAATTTGTAGGATTTGTTTCTATAGAAAAAATGAAAGGATATGGTAGTTTTTTGCTTAATAAAATAGTAGCGAATCTAACTGAAAGAAAAATTGAAACCATAGGTTTTTGCAAAATGGATTTAAGACAATTCTATGAAAAAAATAACATAAAAATCCTGTATGGAAAGGGAATTTTCATAACAGAATTTGAAAATAATGAATGGATAGATTCTGACGACGATGATATTTTAATCATCAATACTTCTGAAGAAAACATCAATATTTTGCAAAATCTGAATGAACAGAATAAAGCAATTTTAATATAACGATTTAGAAAACTTAAAAATAAATGAACTTTCAAACCCCAGATAAAAACGGTTATTACGGCGATTTCGGAGGCGCTTTCGTTCCAGAAATGCTGTATCCGAACGTTGCAGAATTACAGGAAAAATATTTACAGATCATCGAATCTGAAGAATTCCAAAATGAATTTCAGGATTTGCTGAAAAACTATGTCGGGCGTGCTACTCCACTCTATTTCGCAAAAAATCTGAGCAAAAAATATCAGACTCAAATCTATCTGAAAAGAGAAGATTTGAATCACACCGGAGCGCACAAGATCAACAATGCTTTAGGACAAGCTTTATTGGCTAAAAAATTAGGAAAACACAGAATCATTGCAGAAACCGGAGCCGGACAACACGGCGTCGCAACGGCAACAGCTTGTGCTTTGTTAGGCTTGGAATGCATAGTTTATATGGGCGAAATCGACATCCAAAGACAATCGCCAAATGTTGCCCGAATGAAAATGCTTGGTGCAACTGTAATTCCTGCAACATCCGGTTCAAAAACATTGAAAGATGCTGTGAATGAAGCTTTGCGAGATTGGATCAATAATCCTTCTACGACGCATTATATTATCGGAAGTGTGGTTGGTCCGCATCCATTTCCGGATTTGGTAGCGAGATTTCAGAGTATTATTTCGAAAGAAATCAAAGAACAACTGAACGAAAAAATCGGTAGAGAAAATCCTGATTATGTGATTGCCTGCGTTGGCGGCGGAAGTAATGCAGCAGGAACTTTTTATCATTACGTAAATGAAGAAAGTGTAAAAATCATTGCAGCGGAAGCTGGTGGTTTTGGCGTTGATTCAGGGAAATCTGCTGCGACTACTTTTCTTGGAACTTTAGGAATTTTGCACGGAAGTCAAAGTTTGGTAATGCAGACAGAAGATGGACAAGTGATTGAACCGCATTCTATTTCTGCTGGTTTGGACTATCCGGGAATTGGTCCGATGCACGCCAATCTTTTCAACCAAAAAAGAGCAGAATTTTTCAGTATTAATGATGACGAAGCTTTGAAATCGGCTTTTGAACTGACAAAAATTGAAGGTATTATCCCAGCTTTGGAAAGCGCACATGCTTTGGCAGTTCTGGACAAAAAGAAATTTGAAAAAGATGATATTGTCGTGATTTGCCTTTCTGGTCGTGGCGATAAGGATATGGAGACTTATTTGAAACATTTATAATCTATAAATTATGTTCAAAAAATTCATTAATAATATCTTTAACAAAGATAAAAAGGAAACTTTACGAAAAGGTGAAATTCTTGTTTCAGCTGACAATGAAACTTTCTATAAGGAAATAAGAAGCTTATCACCAGATTTGAGCGAAAAAATTGTGCAGTCAACAATTCCTTTATTTGTAGGACAATTATATTCACATTATTTGTCTGACAATGTTGAACAATTAGATATCCATCATCCTGAAAGAGAAAATCAAACTGTTTTCTTTTGGAATGCAGAAGAAACTTTCGAGAAAAAATCACTTCCTCCTCATTTTGAAAAAATGCCTGTAAAATACTTTATCATTGTTGGAGAAAGCCAAACTATACAAATGCAATCTGCACAAGCAATGCCTTGGTTTGGAATGCCTGGATTAGGAACCAAGTTCTGCTTTACAGAAAATGAAAATCGTTTGGAAATTCAAGATTTGGAGAAACGTAACATCATCCAATACCTCAATATTGAAGATATAACAGATGATAGTTTTCATAATCTGAACGACCGAGAATATTATATTTTTCTAGTTGATGAAAGGATTGTAAAGTATCAGGACAATAATTTTTATTTAAATCAAAAAATAATTCCAATAGATTTAGCTTATAAAATTGGAGGAATACATTTAGCAAAAAAAATATGAAAAAACTAAACATATATTTCACAGCAGGGATTCCATCTTTGGAAGATACTGGAAAAATTGCCAAGCTAATTCAGGAATCGGGAGCTAATATGATGGAGATTGGCATTCCTTATTCTGACCCTGTTGCGGATGGGCCAGTAATTCAGGATGCGCATTCTTTGGCTTTGAGAAACGGAATGTCTATCAAAAAACTATTCGAACAATTGGCAGAGATCAAAGATTCTGTTACGATTCCTAAAATATTAATGGGTTATCTGAATCCTGTTCTTCAATTTGGGTTTGAAAACTTTTGTCAGAAATGTGCAGAGGTCAGCGTTTCAGGATTGATTATTCCTGATTTGCCTCCTATTGAATTTGAAAATAAATACGGAGAAATTCTAAAGAAATACAATCTGAATTTCACTTTCCTAGTAACGCCCGAAACTTCGGAAGAGCGTATCAAATATCTGGACTCTTTGAGTTCGGGATTTTTATATGCAGTCAGTTCTTCTTCAACAACGGGAAACGAAAATGCAGTTTTAAAAAATGAGAATTATCTTGACAGATTGGCTTCTTTAGATTTGAAAAATCCAGTTTTCATCGGATTTGGAATCAAAGATAAATCGGATTTTGAGAATGTGACCGAGAAAGCACAAGGCGGCATTATCGGAACCGCTTTTGTGAAGATTCTTCTTGAGAATAAAGATTGGGAAGCAAAATCAGAGAACTTTATTAAAAGTGTAAAGAATTAATAAAAAAGCAGCCTTACTTAAAAAGTAAGACTGCTTTTATTTTTTTAGAAGAAATATTGATTCAATTCCTCAACAAAACTTTTCCCAGTAGGATTCCATCCTAATGCTTCCTGAGTCTGCAAACTTGTCGCCGGACAATTTGTACCAACAAAAAACGTCATCCAAGTAAAATATTCTGGAGCTTCTTCCGCAGATAAAGATTTTACGGGAATATCAAGTTTTTCACCAATCAATTCTGCAAATTCTTTCATTGACAATTGTTTATCATTATTTACAGCATTATATCTCGCTCCTTTTTCACCTTTTTCAAGAGCTAATCGAAATAACTTCGCTGCGTCTAAACGATGAACAGTTGGCCAAACATTACTTCCGTCACCGATATATGCTGAAAATCCTTTAGCTTTAGCCATTTCTGCCAGCATTACACCAAAACCACCTTTGAAACCAAGTTCTGAATTTCCGTAAACACTTGGTGAAAGACGAACGATTGATGCATTAATTCCAGATTCGGACAAATCCAGAAAGGCTTTTTCGGAGAATCTAATTGATTCTGCTGGTGCTTTACTTTCTTCCGTAATTTTTCCATCAATCAATGGTAATCCTAAAGTTCCGCCAGTTACAACAATTGGTTTATCGGTTCCTTTCAAAACTTCTCCCATTGCTTCGATTGCTTTCTGGTCTTTAATCGCATTGCTTTGATAATCTGAAAAATCGTGGATAAAAGCCGTGTGAATTATGCCATCCGCTTCTCTTGCGCCTTTTTGTAAAATATCAAGACTGTCTAAATCTCCCATCAAAACTTCTGCTCCTGCTTCTCTCACAGACTTTGCAGATTCCTCTGAACGCGCCAATCCAACTACCTGATGGCCATTTGCTAACAATTCTTTTACGACTGCTGAGCCTACAAATCCTGAAGCTCCGGTTACAAATACTTTCATATTTTTAATTTTGTTTTTTTTAAAATTTCTAATACAAATTTAGCTTTGAATCAATAGCAAAAACGAGGTCATTTGACGCAATTTTTATATTAATTCAATAAAAAGAATTAATTTTAAATATAATTTCAGTTTTGAAAATGTCAGAGATTCTTAAAAATTACTTTCATAAAGTTCTTCCCGATTTCACAGATGAAAAGTTCAATTTCATCTTATATAAAAGTCAATTGATAAAACTTCAACGTAAGGAAATCGTCTGTAAACAAGGTGATGTTTGCAATTTGAAAATCTTTGTTGCAAAAGGACTTTTGCGTACTTATTCTACTTCGGAAGATGGCAACGAACATATTCTCCAGTTCGTGAATGAAATGTCCTGGACAACCGACCCCGAAAGTTTTTATAACAGCACGCCTTCAAAACTCAACATCGAAGCAATGGAAGCCTCAGAAATTTTTACTTTCAATCTTGAAGATTTTGCCGAACTGAGAGAACAAATTCCTGAACTTAATATTTTTGTAGAAAACATCCTGACAAGAAAATCAATGGAAATCCACAGACGCCTCTTGATGAACATCAGCAGCAGTCCGGAAGAGAAATATCTGGATTTTATCAATACTTATCCTGATATCTTCAATAGAGTTCCTTTGCATATGGTGGCTTCTTATTTAGGACTTTCCAGAGAGACCTTGTCACGTGTCCGAAGGAATATTCTGAAAACGGTTTTGTAAAGATAAAAGATATACATAAAAAATTCTCGCAGATTTAGCTAACTGAGCAAATTCTTTGATCCGCTTAATTAAATCTACGAGAGATAAAAGCCCAATAAAAAAGAGTTTCAAGAAATTGAAACTCTTTCTGTTTTTTAATCGTTGCTTTCAAATATTGTTGAGAAAGCTGATGTCACCAGTGATAGCAAAATACTGAAGAGCAATGCCCAAAGGAAGCCATCCACTTGCATACTGTCCATAAAATAATCGGTCAAAAGAATCATCAATGCATTGATAACGAAGGAAAATAATCCTAATGTGATAATCGTAATTGGCAATGACAGAATCGATAGGATCGGTTTGACGAATACGTTTAGGATTCCCAAAACGATAGCGAAAATAATAGTAGCACCAAAGCTTTCAAAATGTACACCTGAAAGGATCTTGCTGAGTAAAAATGCTGAAATGGCGGTTATCAGCAAACGGATAATAAAGTTCATAGTTGTATGGTTTTATTGATTGGCATTTTCTATTCAAAAACCAGACCTAACTGATTTTTGGCAATTGGTTTTTTGACTGATTAATTATTTAGATCTCTGGTAAACTTTTATTTCTTTGTACTGTGATCCCTTTTCTTTTTCCAGTTTATCCGGTATCAAAATTCCTGACAGGTGGTCTATCTCGTGCTGGAAAATCACAGCAGTGAAACCTTCCACCATCTCGTTGTGTTTCTTGTTTTCTAGGTCATAATATTCCAGACGGATGACATAACTTCTGTAGAAAGCATCGCGAAAATTCTCGATGGAAAGGTCGCCTTCCGGACCTTTGTTCAGTAGTTCCGAACGCCAAACGATTGTCGGATTGATAAAATATTCCACAGGAAGTCCTGTTTTATCAAAGCGTTGAACCAAAACCACTCTCCTGTTGATCCCAACCTGAGGCGCAGCAATCCCCACACCACCGCCAGTTCCAGCCAAAGCCAATCTCATTCTTTCAATCAAGATCGGCAGTATTTTATCTTTTGGAGAGATCTCTTCTGATTGCGCCAGCAGAACCTTGTGTTGCTCTTCGTTATCCGTTTGGTAGATTGGCAGTGCCGTCTTCACGTCGCCTGCCAGGATGAGTGCTTTTTCTTCTTTAGAAAATTTTTGAGAAAACCCGTAAAAGCCTATCAGAAGCAATAAAAGGAAAGTAAAATTCCGCATTGTTTAATTTTAATATCAAAGATAAGAATTTGAGCAATGACTTTTATGATTTGGGCACCTTTATCCGTCCTCCGTTCCCGCTTTTTTGTTTTTCCAAAGAAAAACAAAAAGAGCTCCACTCAGGCCGGGGTGCGCTTCGCTCAACAGAAACCGACAAATCCGAATCAACTTTTCAACCAAATTGAAGTTAATTAAAAATTCAAAAAATGACCTTTGCAAAGTCCGATGAACAGAGCGTTTGCACAAGGCATTAAAAACAACTTGGTGTTTTCACAAAAAGGTCAAGTTGTTTTTATCAAAACATCAAGACCTTTTTTGAATTTCTTCAGGACAAACAAAACGTTCCTCTGGAAAAATCCTAGAGGAACGCAAATAATAGAGAGAAAATGTAACAACTATAACTCAATTTTCTATATGGCTTCGAGAGCCTCGGTCTGACAAATTCTGATTAAACATCTCGCATTTTAACTGTCATCCAGAGGCTCTCGAAGTGTTAGCTAATAACCTCATTCTTTCTTCTGTTAAAAATCCAGAAAATAATCGGGAAAATAAGAAGCGTCAAAACAGTTGCGGTAATCAGTCCACCAATAATCACAATCGCCAAAGGTTTCTGAGATTCAGAACCAATTCCCGTAGACAATGCAGCCGGAAGCAAACCAATCGAAGCCATCAAAGCCGTCATCACGACCGGTCTGGTCCTCACTTTCACGCCTTCCATTATCGATGTATCCAGAGATAAGCCATTCTTTACATTCTGATGAAACTCCGAAATCAGAATCACACCGTTCTGGATGCAAATCCCAATCAAGGCAATCATCCCGACTCCTGCAGAAATCCCGAAATTCATATGCGTCAAATGAAGTGCAATGATAGCACCGATCAAAGCAAAAGGAACATTAGCCAATACCAAAAGTGAATCCTTCATATTCCCAAACAAAATGAACAAGAGGAAGAAAATCCCCAGGATACTGATAGGAACCACCTGAGCTAATCGTTGTGTCGCACGCTGCTGATTTTCAAACTGTCCAGTCCATCCAATCGAGTAACCGTCCGGCAATTTAATTTTAGCCACTTTCTTCTGAGCATCGGCAATCGTTCCTCCAAGGTCACGGTCGCGAATCGAAAACTTAACCCCGATATAACGTTTGATATCATCTCGGTAAATAAACGCAGCACCATTTTCTTTTTCAATCGTACTGATTTCCTTCAACGGAATCTTGGCGCCATCCTGCGTTGGAACCATCAGAGAAGCGATGTCTTCTTCATTTTTTCTGTAATCTTCCGCATAACGAAGACGGATTGGGAATTTCCTTTCGCCATCAAACATCTCAGACGCTGTTTTTCCACCGAATGCCATTTCCAAAACCGCTTGTGCATCAGCTGGCAAAACCCCATAAGCGGCCATTTTGTTTCTGTCAAGAACTACACTTATTTCCGGCTGTCCAATATTTTTTATGATTCCAGGTTCTTTTACTCCGTCCACATCCTTAATAGAAGCCAGAACTTCTTCCGCCAATCTATCCAACGTATGAAGATTGTCTCCGTATATTTTGATTCCGTTCTCTGCTTTGAAACCTGCAACAGCCTCAGCAACATTATCGGAAATCGGTTGAGAATAGTTGAAGGTGATTCCCTGATAATTCTTCAGCTTTTTATCAATCTCTCCCACTAGTTCATCATAAGTGATTTTTCTTTTCCATTCTTCTCTTGGTTTCAGACTTACGGCAAACTGTACGAAACCAAAACCGTTCGGGTCGGTTCCGTCATTACTTCTACCGGTTTGCGCCAGAACGCCCGTTACTTCTGAGAAACTCATTATATCTTTTTTGAGAACGTCAGCCGTTTTCAGAGATTCTTTAAGCGATGAACTCATCGGCATTTCTGCAGTTATCCAAAGTGAACCTTCATTCAATTGAGGAAGGAATTCTGTTCCCAGGAATTTGGCAGAGAATAGTGTAATAGCTAAGATTACAGTTGAAACCAGAAGACTTATTTTCTTATTTCTAAAAGTGAATTTGAAACCTTTCATTACACTCTTATCCCAGAAATTCACAAATGGGTTGTTCTTTTCTCTTACATTTTTCTTTAATAGTAAATGCGACATTACCGGAACTAAGGTCAGTGTAAAAATCAATGCACCTAACAATGCAAATCCTAGTGTAAATGCTAATGGAGAGAACATTTTACCTTCTACTTTCTGGAAAGAAAAGATTGGTAAAAGTGATGTAATGATAATCAGTTTTGAGAAGAAAATCGCTTTTCCGAGTCCGGTTCCGGTTTGTTTTATCCAACCGGCTTTTGCCATTTTGTTGAAACGTTCCATTCCGTATTTGTGGGCTTTGTGGTCAAGCATTACGAATAATCCTTCGACCATTACGACAGCGCCGTCTATGATAATTCCAAAATCGACTGCTCCTAATGACAATAAGTTAGCGCTCATTCCTGCCATTCTGAGACAGAAAAATGCAAATAGCAATGATAATGGAATGATGATAGAAACAATCAAAGTGGTTCGCCAATCTGCCATAAAAATCAGAACGATAACCGTTACAAGAATAATCCCTTCCAAAAGGTTATGCATTACCGTTTTGGTGGTAAAATCCATTAAATTCTGACGGTCATAGAAGGTTTTCATCTTCACATCTTTCGGAAGAATCTTGTTGTTCAGCTCATCGATTTTGGCTTTTACAGCAAGAAGCACTTCTTGTGCATTTTCGCCTTTTCGCATTACTACGATTCCTTCAACTGTATCTTTTTCGTTATCCAATGAAGCCTGACCAACCCTCGGCAGAGAACCTTCGTGAACATCGGCTACATATTTTACCAGAATCGGGTTTCCACCGTCACTATGAACCGTAATATTTTCTATATCCGAAATCGATTTTACCAGACC
The DNA here is from genome assembly GCF_900102265.1 of Epilithonimonas hungarica. Classification (GTDB taxonomy): domain Bacteria; phylum Bacteroidota; class Bacteroidia; order Flavobacteriales; family Weeksellaceae; genus Epilithonimonas; species Epilithonimonas hungarica. Next base: position 282,447 of record NZ_FNBH01000003.1, read on the forward strand.
AATTCCACGAACGACATAAGCTTGTCCGCTTTTCTCGATAACATCACCACCGACATTCAGGTTACTGTTGGTTACAGCATCCAGAACTTCGGAAGGTGTAAGATTGTATTTGTCTAATTTTCTTGGGTCGATACTCAATTCAAAAACTTTATCCTGACCTCCGAAAACATTGATATCGGCAACGCCGGGAACACTTCGAAGTGCTCTATCAACAACCCAAGTCTGTAATGTTAAAAGGTCTCTTGAATCTCGGCCTTTACTTTCCAATGTATATCGAAAAATTTCTCCTGTTGGTCCATAAGGTGGCTGAACTTCCGGGTCAATACCTTCCGGTAAGCTTACAGTCCTTAGCTGATTATTGACCATGTTTCGGGCGAAGATGTCATCCACGCCGTCTTCAAATAATATTTTGACAATGGAAAGTCCAAACATTGTGGTACTTCGGACACTGGTTTTCTTCTGAACCGGACTCATTGCCAGCTCTATTGGTGTGGTAACGAAACGTTCTACTTCTTCGGCGCTTCTCCCGTTCCATTGGGTGATGATGACGATTTGGGTATTGGTAACATCGGGAAATGCTTCAATCGGCATATTCTTGAAACTGATGAATCCCGCGACCGCCAAAATCGATACCCAAATGAATGTGAAAGCTTTGTTCTTGAGCGAGAATGCTATGATATTTTTGATGAATTTGTTCATATTTTATATTTAATCACAGATAATACTGTGGTTATTAAAATTGAATCCTTCGGATTCTTTAAGATATGTTGATTCTTATCCATAGGTTGCACCTACAGCTACTGATATTAAACCCGATGGGTTTATTAGAAAAGCTTTAAATATTAGTTATTCAAAGAGCGATAGATCAATAATTGATTGGTTGTCACGATACTTTCTCCTTCGGAAAGTCCCTCTGAAACGTAAGTCGTCTCCGAATTCTGCTTGAGAATTTTAATTTCTTTGACCTTGATATCCGTCTGAGATCTGTAAACCACCACGAAATACCTGTTGTCATCGAAAATCACAGCCTTGGAAGGGATTGCCAATGCCTTCGCATTTTCCGAAGAAGAAACTCTGATGGTCGCTTTGCTGTCAGGAATCAACAGTCCCTGCGAATTGTCCAGTACTACCCTCGCCTGCATTGCGTTAGTATCCGGGTCTATGATCTTGAAAATCTTATCAATTTTTCCATAAAAAACTTTGTCAGGATAAGACAATGTGGAAACCTGAGCTTTCATCCCGAGCGTGATTTTATCGATATCCGCTTCATTGACGTTCATTATTGCCCAGACATTTTTGGTGTTGGCAACATCAAAGATATTCTCGCTTCTGTCGCTTCTCAGCTCCATATCTTTGTTGATGTCCTTGTGAACGATATAACCGTTGATTGGCGAAATCACACTGTAGATATTTCCTTTCTTCACATTGTAAACTGTACTGACATCATTGGAACGTCTTGAAGCGTCTTTCGCTCTTTTGACTTGGCTTTCAGCTTCCAGAACGTCTTTTTCCGTATTCAGTTTCCCGGCGTACATCTCTTTTGCAACACGAAGATTGTTCTCTGCAACTATCAAATCGGTTTTGGAATCGCTGACATCTTTCTGAACTTCTGCCAGCTCCGTACTTCTAATCGTTGCCAAAACCTGACCTTTGGTGACATAATCTCCTAGTTCTACATTCACGCTGAGAACGTTACCGCCAACCAAAGGAAAAATGTCGATATATTTATTTTTATCAGCAGAGATCTTTCCATAGAAACTGTATTCGTCTTCGATAAATCTCTTTTCTACTTTTGCGAACGTTGTGCTTTTCAGCATTGTATTGCTTAGCTCAAAACCTTTTGTTACTTCCGGTGTTGCTTCCTCTTTTTTGGAACAGGAAAGCAATATTGCTGATAGGATAATTGGTATAATTATTTTTTTCATTTCAAGTTGCATTAATAAAAGATTTTGGTTTGTACTAATTGGTTCAGCTGTTCTGCAGAAATCATAATCTGTTTTTTCATCTCATAAACCTGCAAAACGGTTTGTCTGTAACTCTCCATAAAGTCTGTAAAGTCTATCAGACTCACGTTTCCGCTTCGGAAGTTTTTGAGAATCCCATTGTAAACCGTTTCCAGGTTTTCCAAATCAATTGGCTTCAATTCAAAATATTGGTCATATTGATTTTTCCAGGTTTGATATGCAGATTCTACTTGTGTCTGGAGATTCAGTTTTTGGTATTCTGAGTTTTTTTCGTTTTGCTGAATGGCGTATTTTGCTTTTTCAACATTACCTTTATTTACTTTCCAAAGCGGAATTGGAATTCCTACTTTCAGATTGATTTCATTATTGAAAGTTCCGGAAGCCTGGTCGTATTCTGCTCCTAGATTAAGGTTTGGCGTATTAAGTGATTTTTGCCATTGTGCGTAAAGCTTGCTGTTATCAATCAATTTCAGATTATAGAGGTAATCTGCATTGTTTGCTAAAGCTTTTTCCTGAAGGATCTCCAAATCTCCGAAAGGCTGGGAAACTAAAATTTCATTTTCTTCCGGTTTTGATAAACTAGGTATGATCCTTTCTGAACTTCCTGTCAGAACTTTCATATTCTGCTGGAAACCAAGAATATTATTATTGATCTCGATTCTATCATTATTCAATTGAATGACAATACTTTGAAGTCTTACAAAATCCTTAAGTGAAATATTTCCTTTATCTGTTTGAATTTTATAAGCGGCTAAAAGTTCATTCATATACTTCAGTTGACCATCAATACTGATTTGCTTTTTTTGTTCGTAAACAAGGTTGTAATACGTCTCGCGAAGCTGTGAACGAAGGTCAACCAACAATTGATTGAACTGCAATTGCGAAAGTTCTTTGTTGGACTTTGCAAATTGGATTTCATTTTTCTTTTTTCCGCCCAAGTAAATCAATTGTGTGATTTCTGCGCCTTTTGCCCTCCCGACGTCGAAAACCTTTTTGTCCTGCGGATTAACAGCATTGACATAACCACTGATCTGAGGAAGTTCCCAAATCTTTGCCTGAATAATATCGGCATCTGCCATATTGATATTGTATTGTGCGGCGAGAAGCTGGAGGTTATTTTTTTGAAATGCCAGTTCGCAGTCCTGAAGAGACATCTGCTGTTGTCCGGAAAGACAAACAAATGCCGAAACGGATAACACCAGCGTTGTAATTTTGTTCATTCTTATCTCGTTTTGGTTTTGCAAAAATGGCTTACCGAGATTAAAACGGACTTAAATAGGACTTAAAAAAAGCTTAATTGTTTGTTGAGATAAGAGATAATAGACGGATAGATGAAAGATTTTGATAGAATAATCTCTCGCAGATTTTGCAAATATTAAAAGGAATCTGTTGAACTAGCAAAATATGTGAGAGAAATTAATATTTTACTTGTTGAAAATCACGGTAAAGAGATTCTCTTTGTCGGAAAGTGATGTGTAGGAAATTTCTGCTCTGTGATATTCCAGAATACGTTTTACGATGCGCAGACCAAGCCCGGAACCTGTTTTGTTATGAGAATTGCTTCCTCGCATAAATGCTTCGAAGAGCTTTTCTCTTTCCTCAGCCGGAATGGTAGTCCCTACGGAAAAGACTTTCACAATAATTCTAAAATCAGTTTCCTTGATAGAAATATCAACTTCCTGATTGTCCGAATATAAAGCTGCATTTTTGAACAAATTAATGAACGTAATTTCCAATAAAGATTTGACTCCTTTTACTGTTAAAATTGAATCTTCAACACTTTCTTCATCAATTAGAAAATCCATTTTGAATTCAGGAAAATTACGATGAACCGTTTCAAATGCATCGAAAACCACCTCATCGATTCTCACTTCTTCGTAAACGCTTGCAATTCCTTCTTTATCAAATTTGGAAAGTAAAAGCAAGGATTTTGTAAGGTCGGATAACTGATAAACGTCCTGTAACATCTGTTGCAAAGTAGTTGTGGTCTTCGGAGAATGATTCTCCAGTTGAATCAGATTCTCCAATTGAAAAGCCATTCTTGTCAAAGGTGTTCTCATCTCGTGCGCCGCACTGGAATTGAAATCTTTCTGTGACTGGAAAACGTCGTCCAATCGACTGGTCATTAGATTAAATGATTTTGCCAAAACGCCAATCTCATCATTAGAATTCTTAACACTAACCGACGAAGTAAGCTTATGAACGCTGATATCCGAGATTTCTTGTTTGAGAATTTCCAATGGTTCGAGGAATTTTGAAACCAAATAATAACTGAAAAACCAAATCAATATAATACTTACGAAATAAGAAAAAATCAAAGTATATTTTAAAAAGTCAAGCTTTGACTGCCCTGTAACATCCTGAGCACTCGTCAAAATGTAATAATTCTCACCATTTATTTTTCGAAGAGTCGCATAAACTTCTGGAACCGAATGTTCATTATAAATTGTTTTTTCTGTATCCAGTCTTTTCAATAAACCCTCATCCCAAGTGATTTTTTTATCTTTTAAAGTACTGTAAACCAAGTTTTTTTCTGCTCCGAAAATCATGATATTCTCATTCAGAAGAACATTATCTGAATTTTCATCGAAAAAAATGGGCGCTTCTTTTTCAAAATCTTTTGATTTCTCAATGAAATTGACCGTGAAAACCAAACGTTTCTGAAATCTTTCTTTAAACTCATCTTTTCTAAAATCATTGAAAGAAACATAAACGATAAACATCATAATCCCAAAAATAAGGGAAAATGCGATGCTTAGACCAATTGCTATTCTACGTTTCAGAGACATTTTTGGGAAGATGTTAGGTTTTAGAAATTAGATTTATTATAATGGACTAAGGTAATATCCGAAGCCAGGTCTTGTGTGGATGAGTTTTGTTTTGAAATTTTTATCGATTTTCTTCCTGAGAAAGTTGATGTAAACTTCGATAGCGTTGTTTGTAGATTGGAATTGATTTTTCCAAACTTCGTCTGAAATATATTGTTTAGAAAGCGTCCTTCCATTTGCTCTTGCCAATAAAACCAGCAACTGAAATTCTTTCACGGTCAAATTGATTTCTTCTCCTGAACGGAAAACCTTGCTGTCTTCCGGATAAATAATCAAATCTTCGACAACTATCTTCTCTTTCTCTTCTGTTTTTGGAGTCAGTCTTCTCATTTGAGAGTTGATTCTCAACAACAATTCCTCCAACAAAAATGGTTTCACAAGATAATCATCCGCCGCTCTCAGGAAAGCTTCTTTTTTTTCCTCGATTCCATCATAAGCCGAAATAATGATAATTGGTGTTTCGGAATTGGTTTCTCGAATGGTTTTACAGATTTCCAGTCCGTTGATTTTCGGAACATTGATGTCCAAAAGAAAAATATCATAATGCTTCTTCGAGAAAATATCCAAGAATATTTCTCCGTCTTCCGCTTTATCCGTTTTGATTGACCGAGACTCCAAAAAAAGTGCAATTTCCGATGATAGGACAGAATCGTCCTCTAAAAGTAATGCCTGCATTATGTAATGATTTATTTTACAAATATGGGGAAAAGTAATTAAGTAGAATTATGCCTAAAAATTTTAATTATATTTGAGAGAATATAAAATATCAAATATTATGGAAAGGCAGGAGTTAGATGACGCTATTTATAAAAAAATTCTGATGTCTGCAGAGTTAATCTTAGAAAAAGAAGCTATTAGAAGTGCGCTTATTATAGATGCTCTCCACTGGCTGGACGAGATTATTGAAAACGAAGATTTAAACAGAGTAACTGATATCCACATTTATGAAGAAGGATTTAGTTCGACCGAAAAAAAGCTAAAAAATACCATTTTGCATATGATAACATCTATCATAGCCGACAAATACACCGATGATAATTTGATGTATTTGGAAGAAATTATTTTGTTTGAAGACAATTTTAAAAGTGATCTCAGTTTTGATTATTACTTAAAAATAGGTGGATATCATACAAAATTTTTAAATCGTATTTTGACTTTTACTGAAAATAACATTAATAGTTTCACTAAAAATAAACTCAACGCAACTGCTTTTTATATGATGAAGGTCTATGGAATGAGTTCAAGAAATAAGAAATTGTTCAATACTGCAAATACCCTACATCAAGAAAAATATCCATCAGCTAAAAATCAAAGCACACCCAAAGTCACTCAAAAAATAATAAAATCAAAGCCAAAACAATGGTGGAAGTTCTGGTAATTTTCAAATATAATTAGTATAAACCCTTCAAAAATTTTGAAGGGTTTATATGTTTTAAGCCGAGTTTCTACTGGCATTGATATTTCCAAATAAAGATCGCATAACGAGTTTTTCATAACGCTCTCTATTACCTTCTTCTTTCTGGATCTTTATCAGCGCGTATTGCTGAATACTCAATAATGGAAGTACGATTTTTTCACGAATCCTAATAGACTTTCTATTAATAGGTTCTTCCTGCATAAGGATGTTGTAACCCGTTAACTCCAGCATCATTGCTTTAGATAGTTCAAATTCGGAGAAGAGAATGTTCCAGAATTCTCCAAATTTTTTGTTGTTTCTCATATAATAAGTCAATGGGAAGTACGTCTTATTCATACTCATCATCGAGTTCAGAACCAAAGTTTTGAAGAAATCCGAACCTTTATAAAGTTCTTTGATCTCATCAAATCTTCCTGCATCCTTCAAGTCCTTCAAAGCTGATCCGAAGCCAAAGAATCCAGGGACATTCTGTCTCAATTGTGCCCAAGATCCAACAAATGGAATGGCTCTCAGGTCTTCAAATTTCAACTCAGAACCAGCACCTCTTTTACTTGGTCGGCTTCCAATGTTAGCTCTTCCGTAATATTCTAAAGTACTCATTTCCTGAAGATATGGAACAAACATTGGATGTGCTTTCAAATCAGAATATTTTCTGTAACTGATGTCTGCCAATTCAGAGATCAAAACTCTTTCTTTCTCGTTAAGTTCTTTTTTTGAACTTTTGAAAGCATCATTTTCTATACCAGCAGTCAGCAATTGTTCAAAATTGAATTTAGCCTGATCTTTGTTTCCAAATACACTTGTGATAGTTTGCCCTTGGATCGTCAACTCGATTTTGTTATTGGCAATTGTCTTACCTTGGGAAGCATAAAAATCGTGAGTTTTCCCACCACCTCTTGCTGGAGGGCCACCTCTGCCATCAAAGAAAATAACCTTGATATCATTATCTTCAGAGACCTTTGTCAATTTTTCTTTGGAAGTATAGATCTGCCAGTTGGCTTTCAGATAACCGCCATCTTTGGTTCCGTCTGAGAATCCAAGCATGATCACTTGTTTTCTGTTACGTTTATCCAGATGCTTCTGATAAATTTTATCATTGTACAAAGTCTGCATTACCTGTTCAGACTTATCAAGGCCTTCCATCGTTTCAAAAAGTGGGACAATATCGATATTGATCTCTTCTTCAGAATAACCGCATAATCTCATCATTACATAAACGTTCATTACGTCTTTCACCTCGTCGGAATTTGAAATGATATAACGATGTAAGCCTCGTTCGCCATTATTTTTCTGAATCAATTTGATATTATAGATACTCTTAAGGGTTTCCTTGGTCATATCATCTTCAAAATCATCAGGATTCAAAACAGCACCCGAATCCAATAACAGTTGAATTTTCTCATCGTTTGTTTTTGAATCTATATCTTCATCAATAACTTTCTTATAGATATCATTGATCACATTCTGATGAATCCTGCTATCCTGACGAATATCCAAGGTTGCAAAATGGGTCCCGAATATTCTTACACGATCTCTGAAATCATCCAAAACATCTAGAAAAAGCCCATTGTGCTCTTCTACAAGAATCTTTTCGGCCTTATTAAGTTCAGTAATGATCTCCTCCGCTGAGACTTTTACACCTTCTTGGAAAATGGCATCATAAATTCTCTGACTTACAGCTTTCAAAATATCTGAAACACCTCGGAAACTTAATCTTCTTCGTACAACTTTCAAATGTCCATAATAATCTTTTAAAATGGAGATCCTCAGTTCTTCGGCAACCTTCAAAGTAATGTCAGCTGTTACAAAAGGATTACCATCTCTGTCTCCTCCTGGCCAAAATCCTAACTGGATTATATCTGGATTTGGTGTAAAATTAGACGTTCCAAAAGTCTGTTTTATTTTCTTGTAAAGTTCTCCGATGCTTTGATAGTAAACATACCTTAAATAATAGATAATGCTCATTGCTTCATCCAGAGGCGTTGGTTTTTCCTTATTCACAAAGGGCGTTTTCCCAAGTTGCTGCAGCAGGGTATCGATCTGTGTTACAGAATCATTGATGATAGCATCTCTCAAATCGTGGATGATTCTCTGAACAGCATTCGGATAGAACTGGGTCGGGTGAGCCGTAAAAACGATCTTGATCGCAAAATCATCCATTTTCTTTCTTATCGCAGCCAGGTGATGTTCCTGATTTGCACGATCATAAAGATTGAGAACCGTTCCTGGATCACTTTCCGAATGTAACTTTTGGAAAGCGGCATCTTCTATACTATCAAACAATACGACCTGTCTTTCTATGTACTGAATGATCTTGAAAAGCAATTCCAATTTTTGATCCTCGGTTTCCAATTCTGTATGTTTCTGAAAAAATTCTTCTACTATCTCTTCAGGGGATTTCCCTTGTTGATAGCCTTCTTTACTCTCTTCTGCAAGGAAAGGAAGCAACATCCCAATATTTGTCATTTTATCATAGGGCAAACTCATAAAGAGTGAATTGTAGATCTGGAACTTATTTTCTACAATCTGCCTGAATTTTTCAATTTTCTGATCGTTTAGCATAAAACAAAAATAAGAGATAAATTATAAAATCAATCTTTGTAAATGTTATTTTATCTTAAATTTTCAACTCTAAGCATTTGCCAGAACCTCAATGATTTCTGTACCATATCTTTTGATCTTGGATTCTCCCAAACCACTTATTTGTTCTAAATCCCGCAAATTATATGGTTTGAACTTCGCAATAGACATCAAGTGTGTGTTGTGAAAAATAATATAAGGAGGTTGATCAAGTTCTTTAGACTTTTCGAATCTCCAATCTTTTAGTTTATTATAAATAATTTTCTCTTCTTCAGAAAGTTCTTCTTCTGAGCTCACACTGACTTTATTAGAATTTGTCTGTTTTGACTTTTCTTGATAATAAACTAAAACGGACCAATAATTTATCTCATCCTGAACTAATTTTGAATTCATATTCCTACATCGTATCTGGAAAGAAAATTATTAACGAGAGTTTCATCTGTAGTTTGAAATTCCTCGGAAATCCTTACTTTCAAAACTTTAACTTTCATAATAATATTTTTAAAATAAAAAAACCTTGACAAACCTTAGAAGCGTGCCAAGGTTTAATAATTATTTCGAACCTAGAAGAATTAATTCATCAATTCTAATTTCTGTTACAAATCGTTTTATCCCATCTTTGTCATCATAGGATTTGTAGGTCAATTTTCCTTCGATGGCAATTTCTTTACCTTTCGGAACATATTTTTCCAGAATATCGACAGTTTTTCCAAAGGCAACTAAATTATGCCATTGTGTTTCTTCTACTCTTTCGCCCGCAGAATTCGTATAAAAATCGTTGGTTGCGAGCGTAACATTCGCTTTTTTGTTACCATTTTCGAAATTGAAGACCTCAACTTCTTTTCCTGTGTGACCAATAAGCATCACTTTGTTTCTTAAAGACATACTATTAAATTTTTAAATTGAACTTTTAAAAGCAGGACGTATCTTTTATTTCCTGATTTTCTTGTTGCAAATTTTCATCAAAAGGAAAAATTGATTCGGTTAAAAAGCATTTATATCCGTTTGTAATCGTTTGTAAATGGAAATGTTTTTATAATTTTAAAGAACAGTAATACACAAAAAAGAATATTAATGATAAGAATAATAATCATCTTTCTGACATTTAATGTTTGGGCTTTTGGACAAACTTCACAAAACAAAAAAATTGGAAACAGAATCGAAGGCAATTTTTCAGGAAATGGTCAAAAAATAACAGCAACAGCGATCAAAATAAAAAATGGAAAAGGAAATCCTGTGGAAGATGGGACGCCTGATGAATATCAGATCCAGTTTTCTGACGAAAAACTACGTCCAATAAATACTGGCTGCTGTGAAATAAAATTAATCAATGAAGGCGACTTGAACAAAGATGGAATTGATGAGATCTCAATATATCAAGCCCCAATGAATGGTTGCACCTACTCTATGACAACTTATTCTTACATCAATGGAAATTGGAAAAAGATGATTGATACTTTTATGATTCCAACCGGTTGTGATGGGATCAATAGTGATGATCTGCAAAAAATGATCTTCCGAGAGAAAAATAATATTTACTATCTCGGAAAAGATATAAATGATGAAAATGGAAAATTGATCAAGAAAAAAGTAAGATTGAAGTGAAGCAAAGAAATATGAACAAGTTTTTATAACTTAGTTCAATTCATAAAAAAACACAAATGAAAACTCCAACCTGCCCAGAATGTGGCGACAAAATAATCGGCAGATCGGACAAGAAATTCTGTTCCGATGCCTGTCGCAATGCTTATAACAATAAGCAAAACAAAACTTCTACAAACTATATGCGGAACATCAACAACAAGCTCCGCAAAAATTATCGCATACTTTCTGAATATAATTTTGAAGGAAAAACAAAAGTCAATCGTCTTAAGTTACTAAGTGCCGGTTTCGATTTTGAGTATATCACACAGATCGTAACGTACAAAAACGGTTCACAATACTTTTTCGTTTATGAACAAGGTTACAAAATACTTGATAACGAATGGTTACTATTAGTAAAAAAAACGACTGAATAAATTATGATCATTACATTTCTCATCCTGCTTTTGGCTTTAGCAATCTATCTTTATAACCTTCCTGTATTCGGAGGAAAGGCCGAAGGAAAACGCCTTGTAAGAATGAAACAATCACCAAATTACAAAGATGGTGCTTTCCAAAACCTGAGTTTTACACCGCCTTTGGCAGAAGGTTATACAATGGGGAAAGTGATTTGGGAGTTCCTGACCGATAAAACCGCAAACAAAAAACCAGGCTTTCTCCTGCCAACAAAAAAACTGAATCTGAAAGAGCAGCTAATCTCAGATAATTTCCTGGTTTGGATGGGGCATTCTTCTTATTATTTTCAATTGGATGGAAAACGTTTTTTGGTTGATCCGGTCTTCAGTGGAAATGCGTCGCCAATACCAGGAACTACGAAAGCTTTTACAGGAACAGATATCTATTCCGCAGAAGATTTTCCTGAGATTGATTTTCTTATTATTTCCCACGACCATTACGACCATCTTGATTATAAAACTATCAAAAGTTTACATCCAAAAATTGATAAAGTAATTTGTGGCTTAGGAGTTGGCTCCCATTTTGAAAAATGGGGTTTTGATGAAGATCAGATTGTCGAATTGGATTGGTATGAAGATGCAGAAATAACCAGAGGCTTCAAAATCACTTCTACTCCGGCACGCCATTTTTCCGGACGAATGTTCAAAAGAAACAATACACTTTGGTCATCTTATGTTTTGGAAACTCCGACTAAAAAAATCTTTGTTGGTGGCGATAGCGGCTATGATTTTCATTTTAAAGAAATAGGGGAAAAGTTCGGACCTTTTGATTGGGCAATTCTCGAGAACGGGCAATACAACGAAAAATGGAGATACATTCATACTTTGCCTGAGGAATTTGTGAAAGTTGCAGAAGAACTCAATGTTAAAAATATTTTGCCTGTACATTCAGGGAAATTCGCTTTAGCTCAACATTCCTGGAACGAACCTTTGCAAAAAGTTTATGAAAACTCTCAGAATAAAAGTTTCAAACTCTTCACACCTTTAATTGGTGAAAAACTAGAGCTAGACAGTGATTCTCAAATTTTTTCTGAGTGGTGGAAATCTTAAATTTTTGTTAAAATAAATTTTATCTTTGCGGAAAATTTTTAACCATAAATGAAGAAGATCTTTTCGTTAGTCTTAATATCAATTCACTTCTTAATTTTTGCCCAGAAAAAAAATCAGGATTTTTGTTTTTATGAAAATAAAGGTCAAATCGTGGATCAAAATGGCAAATCAAATCCTGATGTAAAATATCTTTTTAATTCTCCCGGGCTGAATGTTCAAATCCGCAAGAATGGCTTTTCTTATGATGTTTATGAAACTCAAAAAAAAGAATTAAAAAAACAAAAAGTTAAAACTGATTTAGACTTTGGCAATAAAAAGAGCCTTTCCAATAAGCTTGTAGTATACAAATATCATAGAGTTGAAATCAATTTTGTTGATTCCAAAGCTAATCCTGAAATTATTGCAGAGGAAAAATCTCTGGACTATGAAAACTACTATAACCTTCCTGACAAAGAAGAAGGTGTAAGTTTCGTACATCGGTATAGAAAAATCACTTACAAAAATCTTTACGACAATATAGATTTGGTTTTCTTCAAGCCAGAAGATTCTACAAAACCTGTTGAGTATAATTTCCTAGTTCATCCCGGCGGCAGAATGTCCGATATTAAAATGAAATTTCAAGGCGCTAAAACTAAATTGAAAGATGGAAAATTATCAATGAATCTTAGATTTGGAGAAATGCAGGAAAACATCCCGAATTCTTGGATAGAGAATGATAGAAAACAAAATATTGCTGTCAACTATAAAGATCTTGGCAACCAAACTTTTGGTTTCTATTCCGAGGTTAATAATTCTAACAAAACAATTGTTATTGACCCTGTTCCTACTAGAATCTGGGGGAGCTTTTTGAGTGGCAATGAAGATATTTATGGACTTTTGAAAACAGATCCAGAAAATAATGTTTTTGTATTAGGACTTACTTGGAGTCAAACTAACATCGCAACTACGGGAGCTTATCAACCAAATTTTAATTCAAGTGGCTTTTCTGATGCTTTTATCACAAAAATTAGCAAAGATGGTTCTACTAAATTATGGGGAACGTATTATGGTAGCAAATTTTATGATGAATTCATGAATGTATCATTTGACAATAGTTCTAATGCATATGCAACTGGAATGACACATTTACCCAGAACTCCAACCAGTAATCAATATGATGTATATAAAAGATTTTCTATAATCAAATTCTCAAAAGATGGAACAATGATTTTCAATAAAATTCTTGGCGGTAATAGTGAAGAAGTTCCTTATGACATTCATTTTAAAAATAATAAACTATATATTGTCGGAGAAACAACCAGCACCAATGGATTAGCAACTAATGGTTCATTTCAGGAAACCAAACTTGCCGGATACACAGATGGTTTTATTGGAAGATTTGATTCAACTTCCGGAGATACAGATTGGATAACATACTTCGGTGGGAATTTTGCGACAAGCCTTTATCAAATATTTAATTCGGATAATAATTATATAGAGATAATGGGAGCTAGTAGAGCTTCTGATATTGTAATGCTGAATCCCATTAAGGCAACAAATATTAATGGAAAAACCAATGGATTATATATAAAATTTTCGGATAACGGGAATTTATTATATTCCACATATTTAGGAAATGATGATATTGATGCTGACTATTTCCGAGACGCAAGAAGAATAGGTAACAAAGTGTTTTTTAGTGGTAGAACACAAAAATATAGTGTATATGAGCGTGGACTTTTGTATAAAATTGATACTGATACCAACTCAATTATTAGTAGAAGTGAATATAGAATTTATGATGGTCTACAACACACTTCATATATAGATGCTCAAGGAAATATTTTTGTTTCCGGAATGGCAAGTTATGATTCACCATGGTTAAACCAAATAGGTACACCAGATGCTTTTATTGAAAATTGGGAAAAATATGCAGGTACTTATCAAATAAAATATGATTCTAATCTTAATAAAATTTGGGGTACATTTTATTGGGGATCGCAACAAGGTCAGATTACAAAAGATAATGAAGACAATCTCTATTTTTTTGGTATGGCTAGTGGTTATTCCCCAAATGTAGGAACTCCGGGAGCTTTTCAGGAAACAGCAAGTTCTGTATATAATGGTATGTACATAGCTAAGTTTAAAGACTGTTCTTCGTTTGCACAGTTAACTTCCAACTCTCCTGTTTGTATAGGAAAAGATATCGAATTAGGTGCTACTGGCGGAGCAAGCTATGACTGGACGGGACCCAATGGATTCAAATCTAATCTACAAAATCCAAAAATCCCAATTGCAACACTAGCTGACGCCGGAATTTATACCTGTAAAGTTACTGGAACAGGCGGTTGTGATACTTCAACTTCAATTACAATTATAATAGGAGACAACATAAAACCAATTCCAAACATTACAAATCTTCCAAAAATCATAGGAGATTGTAAAACATTAGTTTCAACAATTCCAACTGCAACCGACAATTGTAAAGGACAAATAACAGCAACAACTACAGATCAATTATCTTACTCTTTGCCTGGAAATTATACGATCACTTGGAAATATGATGACGGTAATGGAAATATCGAAACCCAAACACAACAGGTAGAAATAACACCACAACCTTTACCAATTGCAAATTCAACACAAACCTTCTGCAAAATTGATAATAGAACGATATCACATATTGCAGTTACGGCAACCAATCCAAAATGGTACGATGCAAGCGGAACTATAATAACTGATCTAGCTACTGTATTGACAGATAATACAAAATATTACGTTACTCAAAACTCCAGCGGTTGCGAAAGTGCAAAGAAAGAAATATTGGTAACTTTAACAGATCCCAATCCTCCGACCGGAAACGTGAATCAGACTTTTTGTTCTGCTCAGAATCCTACTCTTCTCAATATATTTATAAACGGAACCGGCATTAAATGGTACGATAATCTCGGAAATTCTATTCAAGATACAACACCATTAATGAATGGAGAAACATATTATGCATCCCAAACTATAGGAACTTGTGAGAGCACACAAAAACTGGCAGTAACTGTAAATATTGTGACCAACTATCTTTCTGCTAATGATTATTCTGAAACTTTCTGTAACGATACAACTGCAGATAGTAAGATTATTAATATTGATAAGTATAAAAAAGAACTTATCACAAATCCTGAAGATTATCAATTTGAAATTAGAAATGAACGAGGTGAGTTAGTAACTGGTGATACACCACTTAACATTGGGACTAATATTTTCGATGTGAAAATAAGCTCTGCTTTGGGTTGTTATCAGAATGTGAGAATCCAATTAACATTAGACCCAAAACCGAAGATCAGTCTTCGAGCAGAAGAGGAATTTTGTGATGAAATTTCTGGAGTTCTCCTAGATGCAGGCTCTGACCCGGATCCGCTTAATACTTATATTTATAATTGGAGTTCAGGTGAAACAACACAAACCATCAAAGCGGATAAAGAACAAATCTATACTGTAACTGTAACCAATAAATTTGGTTGTAAAAACACAGCAAGTACGACTGTGAAAAAAGCAAAATTAGCAGATATTCAAAGTATAATAATTTCCAACAACAGTGCAAACATCATCATGTCTCTTGCTGGAGATTATCTTTATTCTCTTGACAAAGTCAATTGGCAGACTTCGAACAAATTTGAAAACATATCAAATGGGAATTATACAGTTTATGTGAAAACTAATTTGGATTGCAATCTTGGTTCAAAAACGTTTACCATTTTTTCTTTAAGCAATGTCTTTTCACCAAATGGAGACGGTATTAATGACACCTGGAAAATATCCGGAATAGAAAATTATCCTAATTCTGAGGTCAAGATTATTGATAGAAATGGAAAACTCCTTATAGATACAATTACAAAAGAAGAACTATTCGAATGGGATGGTAAATTCAATGGACATAAACTACCTACAGACACTTATTGGTATCAAATCAAAATATCAGACGGAAGAATTATGGAAGGTTATGTCGTAATTAAAAATAGAAATTAGGGATGTAAGATAATTGTCTAGTCAAAATTAAAGAGGCAGAATAGAAATATTCTGCCTCTTTAATTTTTTATTATTTCAAATATTACTACACTGCGTTTTTACTATCATCCTCTTTATCCGGAAACATTATAGAGATGACAACTGATAAGATCAAGATCCCGCCAACAATCCCCAGCGAAACAGGGGATGAAATATGATACCAAGGCGAAATCAACATTTTAACTCCAATGAAACTCAAGATAACAGCCAATCCGTAGGGTAATTTGCTAAACATGTAAATGAAATTGGATAGCAGGAAATACAAAGACCTAAGCCCCAAAATTGCAAAAATGTTAGATGTATAAAGGATAAACGGATCTTTCGAGATTGCAAAGATCGCTGGAATAGAATCAACGGCAAACAATACATCCGTAAACTCAATTACCGCAACTACAACCAAAAGAGGTGTTGCCATTTTTATTCCGTTTTTTATCGTGAAGAATTTGTCTCCATCATAGTTATCGGAAACTTTCCAGAAACTTTTGATCAATTTTGCCCCGGCACTTTCACTATAATCTTGCTCGTCATCATCGTCTCCTCCACCCCAGGATTTGATTCCTGCATAGACTAAAAATAGTCCAAAAAGTGTCATTACCACATTGATCTTGACTGGATGTCCGAAAACGTTCATTTCTGGCAAATAAGTCAAATCAATCAATTCAACCCCTGCAAAAATGAAAATCGCTCTGAAGATCAATGCTCCGATAATTCCCCAAAATAATACCTTATGATGAAGATGTCTTGGAACTTTGAAAAATCCAAATACCAAAATAAATACAAAGAGATTATCAACTGATAAAGCTTTTTCTATCCAATAAGCAGCCTGAAACTGGGTAAATTTTTCTATTGCCAAAGCATGTCCGCCTGCATCCTGATTGAAAACCCAATACACAACACCTGAAAAAACCATTGATAAAGAAATCCAGACTATACTCCAGATCGTTGCTTCTTTGGAAGACACCTCGTGTGCTTTTTTGTTAAAAACTCCAAGATCCAGCAATAACATCACTATCACAACGATAGCAAAACCTATTACAAGACCAGGATGTAAATCGATAATACTCTTATCCATAACTATTTTTATTTTTTTATTACGTTTTACGTCTATCAGCTCTTATCAAAATAATAAAGAGCTACAATTTCGTAAACGTTTGTAAATCAACTCTATTATTTAATTTTATAAATAATTCTGTTTCACGGTCTCTACGGTTTCTTGCAGCTTTCTATCACGAGTAGGCTCCCCAACTGCATTGAATTTCCACTCGCCATTTTTTTTGTAGAATACACCCATTACCATGGCAACATGTCCGGAAAAATTGTCACCTTTAGCAATATTATAGGTAGCAAAAACTTCTGTCACACGTGTAGGAGTTCCCTCATAGATCCGGATAGAAGCAAATGGAATGGTCTTGAAATCCTGACCTTTATAACTATTAAGGACAAATGCTACATAATTCACATTTGGGCTTAATTTTGAAAAGTCTAGTGTGATCACCTCATTATCAAGACCATCATCTCCGGACATATCTCCTGTAAGGTCATCTCCACTATGTTTCACAGCCCCATCCTTGGATTTTAACTGTCCGAAATACACAACGTCCAAAACATTTTTCGCCTCATCATACAAAGCGCAGCTTGCATCCAGATCTACGGCTTCTTTTGTAACGCTTCCCAGCCAGCTTTTTTTCTCGATCGCTCCCCAGTTAACACCTACACAGATGTTTTGTAATGTAGATCCATTGTCTTTCTGAAGGTTTATCCTTTGTCCTTTTTGTAAATTAATTGCCATGTTATTGTAATTTGTTATTTAAATCTAAGTTAAGCATAGAATTGAGGACATTCATTTCCTCATCTACATTGATCACCTGATCGATGACCTTTTGGTTATCCAATGTCTCTTTGTATCGTCTTAATAATAGTAAAATATCTTCCGGAAGGTCGGTTTTGATAGTTTCTGATTTTGTTTTCAATTCGGTATTCCGGTTCTTCAGTTCGTTTATTATACTTTTCTTGGAGCACGTGTTGGCAGATCTATCCAAAAGCAAGGCGATATCATCTGCTAAAAAGTAAAACTCATTGGTTTGTAAATTCCAGATAAAATCTTCCTCATTATCAGATATTTTATACAACTCAAAAACTTGATCTTCGATATTATATCCGCAGACAAATCTGACCTTGAAATTTCCGACATTCAGTTTTCCTAATAACTTTCTTTCTACTTTTATATTGTCATATTCATAATATCTGGTATCCGAAAAACTCATCAAGTATTCTAGTTTAGCTGTTTTCCTATAATAATCGATTGAATAGTTATTCGACAGGCTTCTGATCTGGGTAAAATCCATTTCTTTTCTAGTACCTGTCAAATTATCATACAAAGCCCTTAAAAATCCTGACATTAGAGCATTCTGATACTTCCTGTCGATATCGAAGTTTTTTCCACTATTTTTTTGAGATACATATCTATCAATATATTCTTCATTGGTATCCATCTCCTTATAGATCGCAAGGATATTGGCCTCTTTTTGTTTTTTGATCTTTTCTAAAAGGACAATCAGCGTATCGGTATATTGCAGATGAAACAATTCCAATTTATTGATATCAAGTCCATTAAGAGAGTCTACATCAAAATAAGATTGAATAAGTTCTGTCCTAATAATGATGTTGATGATCTCTACGTTATCAAAAAACTTGCTTAGAAGCTTTAATTTTTGTAATCTTTTTTTACTTTTTTTTAATATCTCTTTGTTGTGATCCAATTTCTAATTTAAGAATTTTGAATTTGCTTTTTCAAAGTATCTTCAAGCGTTTTCAACTCAATATCAAGCTGTTGCCTGGACTGTGCTCCTTGTTGCTGAATTTGTTTCACCTCATTCAGGGTATTGATCAATGAGCTGGTCGTATCACGAAGAGTGTCTATAGAAACAATGGTCTGTTCATTGGCACGTGCAACATCTATCGTATTCTGTTGTAATCTCTGTGCATTTTTTCTAAGGATCTCTTCTGTTGTGGATGATACTTTTTTCTGAACATCAATATTCTGTTGCTGGCGGTGCATTGCCACTGCCAAAGTCAATTGATTTTTCCAAACTGGAAGCGTCGTCGTCAAGATTGTCTGTGCTTTCTCCGCAATAGAGACGTTGTTATTCTGAATCAATCTGATTTGAGGTAATGATTGCAAAATAATAAAACGAACAACTTTAAGGTCCGCCAATCTTCTGTCCAATCTTGCAATAAAATCTCTCTTGTCGGCAATCTGATAATCCTGATAATTAGCTGCATTGATTTCCATCAAAGCCAATTCCTCGCTGGATTTCTGCATTCTGATACTTCCTGCAATGATATAATCCTCGATTTTTTTCACAGACTCTATATTGCTTGTAAAAATCGTCTGCAGGACGGCATTATCCTTTGTGGAATTGATAATTCCGGCATTGACTTTATTTGAAATATCAGAAATATTATTGACGATCTTGTCATATTTTACAAACAAAGTTTCTACAGAAGTCACCATTTTCTTAAAGAACGGTATCTTCTTAAGGAACTTTTTCACAGAGTTTCCTTCCAGCTCATCAACATCTACATAGTTGAGCTCTACCAAAAGTTTATTGATAAGTTCACCAACTTCGCCCGAATTTGATTTTCTGACATTATTAAGGAAAGAATCACTTTGGTTAGCCAGAGAATTCTGCAATTCCGATCCGAAATTGATGATCGAATTCGGATTCTGTTCATCTATTGAGCCGGAAAGGCTATCATATTTCTGAACGTCAACAGTCTGGAGCTGAGCCAGATCTACATTGCCATTTTTATCGATGACAGTATTGGTAACTTGAGGTAAATCCATCTCCATTATTGATATAAACTTAGATATTTAGCCAAACCTTCTCTTTGTCCGTTTCCTACCGCTTCGAATTTCCATTCGCCGTTTCTCTCATAGATCCTACCGAATTCCACTGCTGTTTCTATGGAGAAATCCTCGTCTAATTCATATTTCAAGATCTCTTCATTGGTATCTGTATTGAAAACCCTGATGAATGAATTTCTTACCTGTCCGAAATTTTGGTTTCTAGAATCTGCTTCGTGGATGGTTACAACTACGATGATCTCCTTAACTCTGGAATCTATTCCCGTAAGGTCAATTTTGATCTGTTCATCATCACCGTCACCATCCCCTGTTAGATTATCTCCTGTATGTGTTACCGCTTTGTCCGGCGTTTGAAGATTGTTGTAAAAAACAAAAAATTCATCAGCTATCAATTTCTTATTCTCTCCCAACACAAAAACCGAAGCATCCAGATCAAAAGCGCCTCCCGTAGAAGAATTATTAGCATCCCAACCTAGACCGATTGTGAATTTTGGAGCGTTAATGTTTTGTCTTTGTCCTTTTTGTAAGTTAATTGCCATTGTATTTTATCTTTTAATTTAATAATATTTTTTTGATACTCTTCCACTTGATGATAATTGTTGCTAATCGCCCAGTGTAGCATTTCTTCACGTCTTTGTTCGGAAATATTCTGGTAGATCTGCTCAAAATCAGAATCTTCCATTAATAATATGAACTTAGTGATCCTTGTATTGAATCGGAAATGTTCACTATTCATCACTTCTATCAGGTCTTGTGTGGTCTTGATCCTGTAATAATTGTAATGGTTTTCAATTTTTGGATGAATCTCATTATTTATCAATTCTGCAAAATAGACAAAAATGAATTCCCCATTTACATTATATTCTTTCAGAATTCTATCTACAGTTTTCTCATGGCTTCCCGTGATCTTTATATCATCTATAAAAATACAGAATTTCCCATCAACAAAGCTTTTATCAATATAATAAGTATCATTGGATATCAATGTGATCCTTTCTTCGAAGCTCATATTTCCATAATCCTGGACATAAGTCTGTTGTCTGTGTATCTTTCCTTCTATGCAACCTGCTCTACTATTTTCAAATAAAAAATAATTAAGATGTTCTTTGAAGTAGGAACATAGAAAATTAGATGCGGTCGGGATAGAATTGTAAGGGCTTGGGAAAAGGATAATCTCATTCTGAGCCAAGATCTCTTTTCCAAATTCCTTAATAAACCCATCAAATAATTCTTTCGCAAAGGACTTCGCATAATAAGTATCCCCAAATTTGAACCGGCTGTATCCTGTTTCATCAAAGGGACAATCAAACTCATTTTCTATTTTGTGTAAACTAAATCTTTTATTCATGTTTTTAAAATTTCACCAGCTTTGCATTCATCCCATATGACAGAGCGCCGTTTTGGTCGGCAATTTTGTTATCACCTATGTGGATGATCTGTGACCGGTGCAGTGGTCGTAATTCTTGTGTTTTTTTATAAAGATATTCAAATATTTTAATATTCGGTTTTGACATTCCTATTTCATCCGAAAAAATCATAAAGGAAAAATATTGTTCCAGCTCCAATTGTCTTAAAACCTTCCTCAGAGAATCTCCATAGATGAAAGCTGTATTGCTTAGAATACTTGCCGTTTTTTCTTTTTCTTTTATTTTTTTTAGTAACTGATCAATATCTTTCCAAATTATCCGCGGAATATTTTCTATGAACAACTTATCTGATCGCATGAAAAATCCGCGAAGGTCATCCACAGAGATTCCTTGTATATCTTTTCCCAAAGATGCTATTATCAGGAAAAAAACCTCTTCTCTTTCTATGTGATTACCTGTTTTTTCTGAAATGATATTGAACAAGTTATCATAATGACGAATAACCCTATCAATTTCCTCTACATTTTTATCAATATCAAAATATTCTTTTAATAAGACTGTCCTCTTCGGTTTGAATTGCGGATTGGACCTAATGATCGTCATCCACAGA
This sequence comes from Epilithonimonas hungarica, assembly GCF_900102265.1. Lineage (GTDB taxonomy): Bacteria > Bacteroidota > Bacteroidia > Flavobacteriales > Weeksellaceae > Epilithonimonas > Epilithonimonas hungarica. The sequence goes on from NZ_FNBH01000003.1 coordinate 304,226, forward strand.
TCAAAGGAAAAATGCTCGTATGAATCTATATCTATTTCCACAAATAACCATTTAATTGGTTTGTTCACCATGCATTTCTCGATTATGTCCCTGGTCACGATCTTTGATCAAACTGATATCAATTTTCTGACCTTTTTGCAAGTTGATAGTCATAAATTATGTTTTTCTTTTTTAGGTTTTAATATTCAAAAATAAATTCCACACAATGCGATAAAAAACGCCTAAATATAGAAAAAGCAATTGAAAGAAAAAAACGATAAAACCGTAAAGAAATCATAAAAATCAATAAAAATATTTATGATTCTTATTGTAAAAAGATTAATGAAGAATTAAAAAATCATAGATTAGAATTAAGCGACCCTCCAGAATAAACTCTGAAAAACTCAGCACGAAAAACCTCTCCCAAAGGAATCTCTGATTCATCGACATAAATATTATGATTATCAAACGAATCTATGAAATTGATATTGACAACATAAGATTTGCTGACACGCAAAAATTTTTCTGCAGGCAGCTTCAGATGCGTCGTTTTCAAGTTCATTGCTGTGATAAGCTTTTGAGTTTTGGTATGAATCACAACATAATCTTTGAGACCTTCTATGAATTTGATCTCATCAAGATTTAGCTTATAAAATCGCCTGTCGGATTTTATGAAAAGAAAATCATTAGTATTGGATTCGATGGTATTCTTGATTGTGGATTGCGAAAGTAATTGGTCATATAATTCAGCTTTCCGGATGGCTTTTTCCAATCGATGTTTTTCAATCGGTTTCAACAGATAGTCAATAGCATCCAATTCATAACTTTTCAAAGCATACTGAGAATAGGCTGTTGTAAAGATGATCAAACTTTGTTTTGGCAGCTGTTCTGCAAATTCCAAACCTGTGACCAAAGGCATTTCTATATCAAGAAAAATCAAATCAATATCATTTGTTTTCAGAAAATCCAAGGCAGTCAAAGCATTGGAAAAATCGCCTGATATTTTAATCTCTGAAACTTCTTTTATCAACGACCGCATCTCTGCTCTGGCCAATGGTTCGTCATCTATGATTATACAGTTCATATCGGGATGATTAGGTTTACGATATACTCTTCGTTTGTGGAATGTATTTTCAAATCGAATTTGTCCTGATATAAAAGCTCCAATCGTCTTTTGATATTTGCCAATCCGAGGCCTCCATAATTTCCATTTGCGATGGAATAATTTGGGTTTCGTGAATTGACACAGACAAAATACAAATGTTGATTTTTGATTTCTATATTGATGTTGACATAAGACATCCCGCCACCTATTTCCACACTATGTTTCACGGCATTTTCCACAAAAGTCGTAAATAAATTCGGTGGAATAAAAATCGTATTGAGCAACTTCTTATCTGTTTCTGTTCTAATGTCAACAGTGAAGTTTTCTCTCCTTATTTTTTCCAGATTAATGAAGTTTGACAAAAAATCGATTTCTGCTGTCAGAAAGGTTTTCTCTTCATTATTTTCATACAATTGATAACGCAGAAATTCTGATAATTTGATGATGACAGTCGTTGCTTTTTCAGGGTCTGTTCTTATCAGTGCCTTTACATTATTCAACATATTGAATAGAAAATGCGGATTGATCTGGTTACGTAATTCCTTTAGTTCCATATTCAGGGTTAGATTGCTAAGCTCTGTAATTTTCTCGTTATCTTTTATCCACTTCTGTAATAGTTTTACTGTAGTGCTCATAAAAATAATCGGGATGCACATTAACACTCCTTCATAAAGTCCTCCTTTTCTATCTTCGAATTTAAGAAGGGCTTTTATTCTATAGTCAGAAAAGAAATGATCAAAGATGTAGCTTATGAGATTAAGACAGACGATTCCCATTGATATCAACAATACAAAATAAGCAATATAGCGCGCTCTGAAAAAGAAAAAAGGAACCAAAACATAAATATTGACATACGCCATTGCTATTAATGATATATAAACAAAAGCAATAATAATATATCTGTAAGGCTCAATATACCAATGCCAAAATCTAGCAAAATAAAGTAATACAAAAAAGAAAAGCAGAAATATGATATGTCGTAAGATCTTGTATTGATCTTTGACCAGCAGATCAATGAAAAAGTGATCTCTTAATTCCTTGGACTTATATCTCAACATATTTATTAGAAAGTTCAAAAATAACCAATAACGTTTATAAACCCGATAATATTATACAAACACTGCAGTTTTTTATACCAATTTTTATGACTGGGGATTTGGTATAAATTATCGAGGAGTTTGTATAAAAAATCATTTCTAAGAAGCTATTCTCCATTCCTTTGTTCTGTAAAATTTATAAAAATATGGAACTTAACGTTTTTCAGGAATTGACAGATCAGATAGATCTGGAATGTTTCTATATGACACCATCACAGCAGGAAGAGAAAGTAATTCAGGTTATAGATTTGCATCAGTTCATAGAATCTTATCATCAAAGTCTTACGGTTATTGACTATATCAGCCATCCGATCAATATTATCGAAGAAAACAATGTAAGGAAAGGAATTTTATTCTATGATTTTAAATATGATCTGCAACTGGACCTGTTGACATCGGTTGCGTTCAAAGCTCAAAATCAACTTCAGGAACTTTGGTTCGTCTTTGTAGAAGAAGACAGCATTACAGATTTTTCACGCCACCTCGACTTCATCAAAAAAAATGGAATCGATTTGTTCTATAGCAAAATATTCATTTTCAATTTTTTCCAATCCACAATCCATTCATTAAAATAAACTATGAAAATTTCAAACAAAATCTTTGTTCCATTGGCTATTCTGCCTTTGAATAAAATCATCGCGCAAAAAAAAGACAGTATCCCGCAAAAAGTTGTAGCTTTTGTTACCGACAAATTTCCTCAATCAAGAGACCTCAATGTAGAATTCATACAACTGGCACCTCATAAATATTCATCCAAATTATATGGTGAAAGTTTACCAGACAACAAAATCAAAAATCTGCAACAAGTGAAAGTGAATGCGAATTTTTACTTCATAAAAAATGCAAAATGGATGTTAAGTACAAGCTTGAATTATAAGTATACATCCGTTAATGCAGAAAATCCGATTTCTATTTTTCCCAAAAACATATTCAATAAACAGGACTTCCATTATCATTCGGAATCTCTAAGTTTGACCCGTTTCTCGAAATTATTTGGTAAAACAGCCATATATTCTGCGACAGCATCTGTGGACGGAAGTGAACAGCATTTCGAAAGGGTAAGAGGAATGCTGGCAGGCTCGGTAATTGTGACTGCTAATGCAAATACAACATTCACATTAGGTTTAGCGGCACTTATCGACCCAAGTGGGCAAATCCCTGTATTTCCACTTCCAGTTATCACTTACAAACATAATTTCGATAACGGGTGGATAGCTGACATCATTCTACCCAGCAAAATCATGATGAGGAAAAACATATTCACAAATGGAAGATTTTCTATCGGAACAGAAATGGATAACACGTCATTTTATATTTATCAGGACGATAAAAAATATGAGTTTCGCCAATTGGAGATCAATTCCGGAGCTAGTTACGAACATAAACTAGGCGGAAATTTCATCGGGACTTTAAAAACAGGAATGAGAGCCGCGCCCAATGCCAGAATATTCAATAAAGAAGATACCTTCAAAGATTATATTTTGGAAGCTAAGGCAAAACCTTCTTTTTATTTCAATGTGGGAATATCTTATAATCCTTTTGGGAAACCGAGAGAGAGAAATAAAAATATTTCCTCAATTTAGATTAATATTTTGAATCTAACGAGGTCTGAAGTTCATATTATTGTTATTATTTTCAATTTTATTTCCGCTCTTCCAGTTATATTTTAACCTGAATTCGGGATAAGAGAAGTTTTATAATATCAATAGGAATGGGCTTTAGCCCATTTTAAAGATTGAAAAAGAAGATTAGCTTTAGCTAAAACTTATCATAAATTTCGGCTGAAGCCGATTTTGAATTACAATCTTTACATCGGGCTAAAGCCCGACGCTATTGATAGTGCATTTGTATTTGATATACAATTATTTAAATAAATCCCTTATCCCGAATTCAGGTTATTTTAGCATTGTGAAAAGACGAAACAAATGAATACGGGACAAGGCGCTGGAATTTTCATGAACGGACAAAGAAATCGAATGTTTATTTTCTACGTTCCAAACAATTACATTTCCATTATCGATTCATCGAAAAAATCAGAAAATCAATGTTGAGAGACCAGATAGCGTAACTTCTACATTGTTCAAACCTTGAAATAATTATCTTTACAACTAAAATTAGCAACTCATCTGGTTTGAAAGATTTAGAGAAGATACTCATTGCCGTAAGTTGTTCGGTGTTGATATACATCAGCTACGATTATCCTATTTTTGACAACAAAGGCATTACATCATTGGTCATATTCGCCTGCCTTGCAATCATTATTTTTTGTATTGCCAAAATCTATAGTCCTACAGATAAAGACGATTATGGAAAGGTTGAAAAAGAAATGGACAGGCTCCTTCAACTCGATGGTATTTTCAAATACAGAAGCGATGGATTCTCTGTGACACTAGATGATAAAACCGAATTCATAAAATGGACGGATATTTTGGAAGTTAATGCTTTTACCGTCCCTTCTAAATTTAGGGATAGACAGACAGGACTTGAACTCATCACCAAAAATAGAAGCTATGAATTTGGTGATGATCATACAGAAGGTATCATAAAACTAGGCGAGCAACTTTACGAGAATCTCCCCGATTGGAGACTAGATCCGCCATACATTAGAATGAACAGCTTTGGTCTGGAAAAAGCTAATCTTTACAAAAAACATTAATCTATAGAAAAATAAAATATCTGTTTAGAAGTCTTGGGAACTGATCATACCTTATAGATCATGGATTGTGATGATACAGTAATGAGAATCTTTATAGTTTAAAATTCTCATTTGTCTTATTACTGACCTTAGACGCTTAAATTAATAATAAAACATTGTTTATTAAGCACTTGTTTTAAGTTTGGGCAAGTCCTTTTACCGAAAAAGGACTAACAAATTTTACAGAAAATCGGTCATTAAATTTTTTGCAGGCAACATCTTTATTAAATTTGAAATTTATTTACATAACACAATATAGATGAGGTTATACCAAAAAAATTGGAGAAAAATTTTCTTTTTTTTAATTATCGTAGTTTTTGCAAGAGTTAGCGCGCAGAATCCTGAAGAATACAATAAGATTTATACAAAAACTTATATTGACATTTCCCAGAAAGATTTTCCCAGAGCACTGAAAATCGCTGATTCGCTATTCAGTATATCAGAGACTCCCCGTTTCAAGGTAAGAAGTCTGATGTTATCTGCGTCATTATTACAACAATCAGGCGATATCAAAAAGGCTATTGGATATGCCGTTACAGCGCAACAGATAAGTAATGAGAGTGATGATCTCATATGGAAAGCCAAAATATCAGGTTTTCTCGCCACTCAGTATCGCCAATTAAAACTTTTTGAACAATCCAAAAAGTATATCGATGAAACGATAGAAGCAACAAAAAAAATCAAAGATCAAAAAATCATTGATCAGACAATGGGTTTCATTATGCAAGAAAAGGCATACTATGAACTTGAGATGAAGGATTACACAAAATCGATCTCTTACGTTTTGGAAGCTCAAAGATATTTTGACCTGAACGGACAAACCAATCCTTTTATATTTGCCAATAACAATCAGCTTTTAGGTTTGAATTATTATTATCTCAAAGAGTACGATAAGGCACTTGGCTATTATGACATAGCACTCAAAAATCTAGGGCAAATGCCGGACAATTTTATGAAAGCACTTGTTATCAATGGCATTGCTCGAATATTTATCGCAAAAAAAGATGTTGGTCAAGCAAAAAAAAGATTGGATGAGGCTAAACGTCTTGCAGAAGAATCGTCATATTTAAGTTTAAAGAGTGAGATCTACGAAACTTCTCAAGAGTATTATTCTTTGATCAAGGATATTGATAAACTTCAAGAGACCAAGGTCAAGCAAGACTCGATTATTGACAAGATCGAAACCAATTCATCATCGTTCATAAGTGCCTCTGTTTCAAAACTTATCAAAAACAATGATGATATAAAAAAGGAAACGGAGAAAAAAAACATTGCAATTTGGATAGCATTGTTGCTTATTATCTCGGGAATAGTTTACTTTTTTTTATATAGGAGAAAGCAAAAAGACAATTTCAATAAATTCAAACAGTTCATGGAAAATCAGATCAAGACCCAGGACCTGAATTTTGAAATTCCCCCAAATAATATCGACAACGAGCTCCATCATGAAACCAATTATGACAATCGATCGGAAGGTTCTGAACAAAATACAATGATGACACCTGCGACAGAGAAAAAAATACTGCTTAAGCTTGAGAAGTTTGAGCAATCAAAATTATTTACCCGTAGCACTGTTTCCCTCCCGTATTTGGCCTCTTATTGTAATACCAATACAAAATATCTTTCTTATGTTGTGAATACCTATAAAAAGAAAGACTTTAAAAATTACATCAACGAATTACGTATCAAATATATCATCGATAAATTAAAAAATGACCCTCAATATCATAAATATAAAATTTCTACACTAGCTGAAGAAGTTGGATTTTCTTCCCAAAGTAAATTCGCTGCTGCATTTAGGAAAATAACAGAACTATCACCGTCACAATTCATCGAACATTTAAAAAAAAGCTCTAATTTCCAAGCAAAATAAGCAATGAAGCAATAAAACAACTTTTCTTTTCCACGAAAATGTATATTGCTGATTTCTAAAGCTTACAATTGTTTTATTTTCTAGTTTTTATCCACTTTTAGTTATTCATTTTCCCGAATACGCACTTAACAATGTTTGTTTAAAGCCTTTTCCTGCCTGTATTTTCGCAAAAAGTTTCTTGTAACACGACAAAATACGAATGATGAAAAAAGCATTTACTTTTCCCGATCTCATATTGGGAAAAGTATTTTTAAGGTATGGTCTCTCACAAATACGATTGAGCAACGTGGGGTTATCAAATACTTATTACAGCCTCCATCAAAATAAATTCTATCATATTTTATATCAAGTCAAATCGGCTTTTAGATCTATATCAAATGAGTATCTACACTATTGTTACAAAGAATACACATAGCCACATCTATATTTCTCAATACCCACAAACACAAATCAGACTGAAAACACATTTATATTCTATACCTAATGAACACAAAAATGAAACAAAAAACTTTACAAACTTTTGGTATCTGGCGAATTATGCTGATAACCCTATTGCTGGTCAATAGTAGTTATCTCTTTGCAGATGGGTCAAAAAACCTTTATCCTGGTGGTGTCTCCGGAGGAAGAGCATTCTTGTACAGTAATTCGTATAATGGGACTTCCGGATCAACCTTGGCGTCTTGGCCTTTTAAAACCACAGGAACTCATTATGCATATGTTAATGCAGGAGAAATATTACATGTCGCCTCCAGCGCCCAGGGAATTGGGAACGGAAGAATTACTTTGACAGCCCCAAACGGTACCGTATATACATCAGCAAATAATACAACAGGACAAATAAGTAGCAGAGCCGCTGAATTGGCCGGGCCTAGATTATCTTCACAAGGAACGGGAGGCAATCGATATTCTACATTTAACAGGACAGCAGCATCTGACCAAGTAGGGATTTGGAAAATAGATTTTTTACCAACGGGTGATGTTAACTCATCTAGCTCACCTTCTGTCACCAGCGTGGCAGCAGACTCCAATTGGACCCAGGGAACAAGTACAGAGCTGATCGCAGCCTGGGATATTTCAGTAGAATCTTCAGGAGCATGGGTATCTGGACGTGTCTATACCAATGTTGTGAATCTCCATATAAGCAGTGGTCAAACTTCAGGATTTTATGGAGAATTATTTGCACTTACAAGGGATGGCTATATCTATAGAGTGAATAACAACGGCAGTAATGGTGTTGGTTTTACTTTTTTCGTGAATAACCGTGGATTCATATCCGGAAATAACAATCTCTATAAGAGTATGGATTTTTCGAGTGGTATATCATCGTATGTTCAGCCACCAACAATCGCTGATACAGCACAGAATATAACCTATAAAATATTCTATGCTCAACCAGCATCCGATATGCCGACAAGTGCAAGTGGTAGCGTACCTGGAAATAGTACATGGCTTAAAAATAATGTTATAATACCTACTGTAAATAATGTAGCACTTGTGGGAGCAGAAAGTACACCAGGACAAGTAAGCAGTATCAAAGGAGGTTATATCAATTTCAATGCTGCTGTATTAGGATCATACACAGTTAGTATTGAAAGTTTATCCACTCCGGCGAGTTTTGCAACAAGAACATTGGCGGGAATAGCAGATGCTGGTGCCAATACTATTTTTTGGGATGGGAAAGATGGGAATGGTAATACTTTGCCACAAGGGGATCAACCTATCGACATAAAAGTACAGCTACGTGGTGCTGAGGTTCATTTTCCATATATCGATATGGAGATCAATCCATCTGGTATCATATTGGAACTTTTAAATGGGATGGACCCATCCAATGAGCGGTTCCGGGTATATTGGAATGATACTGATATCACCATCTCTTCTGGCAATAATCAAGGTAAAGCTTCCAATCCCCTCAATACAAGTGTTAATGGTTCTTTAAGCGGACCTACAGGAACAGGAGGACATATGTGGGGCCAACAGACAGCGAATACAGCCCCACTACCAACAGCCAATCTTGGAAATGGGTTTGGAAATGAAAAATCGATAGATACCTGGTCATATATCAAAGGACCAATAGCGCAATCTGATACGTCTGTAACTGTTAAGACAGCCGACCTGCAAGTTACAGCATTAACCGTGGATAAAACCAATGTAACTACAGGAGACGACCTTACTTATACTATCAAGGTAAAAAACAATGGTCCCAGCGATGTACAAGGTGCTCCTTTTACTTTTACTCTCCCTTCTGGGTTAGACCCTAAATCATTTATTTTCACAGGGAACTCTTGTGGTAGTCAATCTGTAGCATTAACATATAATTCATCTACCCATACTTATTCATCAGAGCTAGACCTTCCTAATGGGTGTGAAATTACTTATTCTATCACAGTAACTGTTACGAATGGGGCAACTACAGGAAGCATTCAGTCACAGGCATCAATACTTCGCCCTAATGATGTTACAGATCCAGATGCTACAAACACAACACCTGGCGTTCCACCAACAGATGCTGAATATGAATGTACCAATAATGGACTAGGAGGAAATTGCAATAATATTTTGATAAACAATACAGTTTCATTCACTCCCGGAGAGGTATGTACAGAGCCGGTCAATGGTAATACCTTTCAATGGAATTATTCTGCTTCCTCAGAGCCTTTTATAACTCAGAATGTGATACAGCCTCCTTCTAATTATGGTTTTGTGCTTGATATATATGAACTGGACAATTCTTTTAATTTAAATATAAACGGAACTCTCATTGCCGCACAGGAACTTCAGTTTCAATCTTCCGGGACATCCGGTATCAATGTTCAATTTGCCGATGGGGATCATTATGAAACCAATACAACCCATAATGGAACATCAGCCGCTATTTGGCAAATGAGAGGAAATGCAGAAAATCCATTGATCCGTATAGTTATCAGCCCATCAGGAGCAATCTCACTTTTTGGCAGCAAAGACTCTTATGGTCCACTATTTCCTCTTGTTCTAACAAATGGGAATACATTGAATACAATCACTTGGAATAATTCAGGCATGAACAATGTCACTGTGACACAAAATGTCGTGGGTGTTACTATCATGGATGGTTACGGTTATGGATTGAATATCGCTCCGTGTGCGTGCTACAGACCGCCAGTGATCACTGGTAATGGTCCAGATACAACGACTGGGATAACACTTTTGAAAAGGGCGGGAAGCGATGATTCGGATAATTGGCCTATGGTAAGAAAATCAGGACACATTGCTTTAGAATCCAATACAAAAGGGTTTGTAATCACCAGACTTTCAACGATTGATATTGAAGGACAAAATAGTCCTACCGTTATTGCACCTAAAATAACCAGCCCTCAAGAAGGCATGATGGTATATGACACGACAGCAAAATGTATAAAAATCTATCATGATGGGATTTGGAGTTGTTTCAATAAGCCGGCTTGTCCATAGTTTATTTGTAAGAAAGTATAAAAAATTAATTCTGCTCTTTAAAATTATATTTAGCATTTTTCAAATTGTCTAAAAAAATATATCGGGTAAAAATCAATAAATGAAAAAAAATGAAAAATTTATTTTTAGCAATTTCCTTGGCATTTTACAATTTTAGTTTTTCACAAGTGATCTTTGGGAATACGACAGGAACAGTTCCTGCAGGACAAAAAAACTCTGTCCTTCTCGAATTTGCCACTGGACAGAACAAAGGTATCATTCTTCCTTATGTCAGAACGGTACCTTCCGGGTCCGGTTTGGTGGAAGGCACATTGATACTAGATGCAACAGATGCTACAAAAGCAAAAATAAAGTACTACAATGGGGTGACCTCTGCGGAATCGCCAGATGGATGGATGGACTTAAGCAATGGTAATACGGCCGACATTACCACAGCTATGGGTATACAGCCGACTTCAGCTGTGGTCACCGAGGAGTCTGCTGCCAAAGTTATTATTGGATCAGACACAACTAGTGCAGAGGGCGTCTTAGTACTAGAATCCGATACAAAAGCAATGGTTTTACCTATGGTAAATAGCACTGACGATGTTCCGGACCCAGCTCCCGGAATGCTGGTATATATCAATAAAAGCGGAGCTAAAAGGCTTGCACTTTTTAATGGCGGAGGTTGGACATTTTGGAAACCATGATCAAGAATTCTATTATTTTATAAATTTTGCCAGATAGTTGTTTTTTATAGGAAATATCATTTATCCTTTAATTTGTGTTTTTTGACTATCTGGCTTTATCATTACATCAATGAAAGTAAGCAATAAAAAAAATATCGAGGCTATAGGAACATTATTGTTATTTTTAATACCCACGAACTTAATAATTATAATATGGTATCTCCTGGTGTTAAAAAAAACAGACGTGGTTTTCTTTTCCTTTCTGGTATTATTGATTATAATAGCCTTTTTTCTTGCAAAATTAAGATATACTGAATTTGAAAATTCTGGTTATGTTGTGACTATTAAGAAAAAACATCCACTCAGGGCAGACAGTTTTGTATTTCCAGTTTTAGAATTTCCAATAGCTTTATTACAGCATTCTTATCTGAAAGGGAATACTATTTACTTGAATATTACCACTTCTGAATCTGAAAAATTATACGTTTTCAGAATGTCATTAATTGGATTCAATTCAAAACAACGTGTGGAAATTCTTACATCATTGATAGAGACGCTTAAAATATTAAAAGAATAATGTTGCTGTTCAATTTTAAAATAATTGGATTTTTTAATTAAGATCTCTGTTGAATTTTGAACCAAAAATTTGGTAATTAAAATAGGTGGCTGAGAATTTCTACACTGTTCATAAATTATTTTAAAGAGTGCAAATTCTATTTTCATTTACAAGACAATTTAATTATTATGTTTTAACATTACCCAGATAAAACAATCCAAAGAAGAAATTATAAGTATGAAAAACTATTTTATTCTATTCTTCTTTGCTTTCAACATTCTTATTTTTTCTCAAACCACAAAGAATTATAATATAGATGGCACATCCCGAAAAGCAATCATCTACGAACCTACTGCAAAATCTGATAAAGTTCCGGTGGTCTTTGTTTTTCACGGTCATGGTGGCAATGCTAATTTTGTAAGTAAAAGGATTGATGTTCAAAATTATTATAAAGAGGCTTTAGTAATTTTTATGGAAGGCCTACCTGGTAGAAAAGTTCCGGGCATTGACCCGAATGGTAGAATGAATGGCTGGCAGATTTTTACCGACGATTTGGAAGGTCGTGATATCCAATTTTTTGATGAGGTCTTTTCGGATATTCATAGGCGTTATAAAATAGATGATAGTAGGATCTATCTCATCGGTCATTCCAACGGTGCCAGATTTGTAAATGTACTTTGGAAGATGAGAGGCGACAAAATCACAGCTATCTGTTCTGCATCTGCACAAGGCGGCAATCTTATTTCCGGTGCTGTTCCTATTTCGGTCTGGATGTACATCGGAAACAATGACAGAATTGTTTCTCCACAGAATCAGGAGCAGTCTATCCCAATTGTCAAAAAAAATCTTGGAATCACCGATAAAGAAAAAACAGGAGGAGACAAAACCTATTTCACAGGAAAAAACAACACAGAACTTGTTCTTCAGCAAAGCGATGCCGGTCACGAGTTTCCAAAATCCTCACTTGCTGATATTGTAGTGTTTTTAAAAAAACAGGCCAAGAATTAACGTTTAATTATTTTTGATTTAAATTTTTCGGGTAATAAAATTATCTTATTTTTGATACTAACAAAAAAATAATAAACTATGAATTGGTATTTAAAAGTTCTAAAACAATACGCAGATTTTAACGGCAGGGCAAGACGAATGGAATATTGGATGTACACATTGTTCAATGCTCTATTTTTAATTGCAGCAACTATTCTTGACAATATATTGGGTCTGAATTTTTCTTCCGAGATTCGTTACGGATTTATCTACCTAATATATTCTTTGTTCACGCTTCTTCCTGGATTGGCAGTTGCTGTGAGAAGACTACATGATGTAGATAAGAGCGGATGGTTTATTCTAATCGCTTTTATCCCATTGATTGGCGCTATCTGGTTACTTATTCTATTTTGTACAGAAGGAACGCCTGGCAAAAACCAATATGGTGTGAATCCTAAAGAAAATTACCACGAAATCAACGAAATTGGACAAAAAGAATTATAGTTTTTTAATATTGCAAAACAAAAACCTCTCAAGTGATTGAGAGGTTTTATTTTATATAAATCCAGACCAATAAATCTGTTATCCAAATCTTACTTACATATACGCTTCAATCGGCTCACAAGTACAAACCAAGTTTCTGTCGCCATAAGCTTCATCCACTCTTGCAACAGTTGCAAAGAACTTGTGCGTTCTTACCCATTCCAATGGATAAGCAGCTTTTTCTCTTCCGTAAGGTTTGTCCCAACTGTCAGAGATAACCAATTGCTCTGTATGGGGTGCGTTTTTCAGAACGTTGTTTGTCGCATCAGCTTCTCCGTTGGCAATCTCATCAATTTCATTTTTGATGCTGATCAAAGCTTCTGCAAAACGCTCGATTTCTTCTTTGCTTTCAGATTCTGTTGGTTCGATCATCAATGTTCCGGCTACAGGGAAACTCACTGTTGGAGCGTGGAAACCATAATCCATTAATCTTTTTGCAACATCAGCCACTTCAATTCCCAAAGATTTGAACTGACGGAAGTCTACGATACACTCGTGTGCTACTCTACCATTTGCGTTTGCGTAAAGGATTGGGAAATGTTCTGCCAATAATTCTTTTAGATAATTAGCATTAAGAATTGCATATTCAGTAGCTTTTTTCAAACCGGAAGTTCCTAATAATTTGATGTAGGCATAAGAGATATTCAGAATCAATCCAGAACCGTAAGGTGCTGCAGAAATCCCTTCAATCGCATCTTTTGTTCCTACCGGGATATTCGCATTGGTTGGAAGAAATGGAACCAAATGTTCAGCCACGCAGATCGGGCCAACACCAGGACCACCACCACCGTGAGGAATTGCAAAAGTCTTATGAAGATTCAAGTGACAAACGTCTGCTCCGATATTTCCCGGACTTGTGAATCCAACCTGAGCATTCATGTTAGCACCGTCCATATAGACTTGTCCGCCGTGTTCGTGAATCAGTTTTGTAATTTCTTTGATATTCGCATCGAAGAATCCGTAAGTGGATGGATAAGTAATCATCACACAAGACAAGTTTTCAGAATGCTGTTCTGTCTTCGCTTTCAAATCTTCAAAATCGATTTCTCCATTCTCAAGATTTTTCACAACTACGATCTTCATTCCCGCCATTGCTGCAGAAGCCGGATTGGTTCCGTGTGCAGATTGAGGAATTAACACAATATTTCTATGACCTTCTCCTCTATTCTTATGATATTCGCGGATGACCATTAGTCCTGCATATTCGCCTTGCGCACCTGAATTTGGTTGAAGTGATGTTCCAGCAAAACCAGTGATCTCAGCCAGATCTTTTTCAAGCTGCTTTATCATTTGCTGATAACCTCCAGCCTGTTCTGTCGGGATAAATGGATGGATACTTCCCCATTCTGCCCAAGACAACGGAATCATTTGCGTTGCCGCGTTCAGTTTCATTGTGCAAGAACCCAAAGAAATCATAGAATGTGTCAAAGACAGATCTTTTCTTTCCAAACGCTTGATGTAACGCATCAATTCAGTCTCCGTATGGTATTTGTTGAAAACTTCTTCTTTAAGAATCTCATCTGTTCTCAACAATTCAGCCGGAATCGAATATTCTTCTTTGAGCGTCAATTTATAACCTTGCTTCGCTTTGAATTGAGCAAAGGCTTCAACCAATTTATTTAATTTTTCAACCGTTGTAGTTTCATTGATAGAAATACTTACAATCCCTTGAGAGAAATAATTAAGATTGATTTTCTGGTCTCTCATCTTCATCCTCAAAGATGTTTTTTCCTCCTCATGAAGTCTGAACTTTACTGTATCGAAAACAGGTTCGTCAACAATATCATAACCCAAAATTCTCAAAGCATCTGCTAAAGCATTGGTCTTATAATGGATTTGGTCAGCGATAAAATTAAGACCTTTTGGGCCGTGATAAACAGCGTACATCCCTGCCATTACAGCTAAAAGAACCTGTGCTGTACAGATATTAGAAGTTGCTCTTTCTCTTTTGATATGCTGCTCTCTGGTCTGAAGTGCCATTCTCAATGCACGTTTTCCGTACATATCCTGAGAAACACCGATAATTCTTCCAGGAATATCTCTTTTATAATCGTCTTTACAAGCAAAAAAAGCTGCGTGCGGACCACCATAACCAATTGGAATACCGAATCTCTGAGTCGTTCCAACAGCACAGTCTGCACCCATTGAAGCTGGAGATTTCAATTTAACCAAAGACATCGGATCGCAAGCTACAACTACCTGCAAATCGAATCCTTTTACAGAAGAAATGAAATCTGTATAGTCCAGAACAATTCCGTTTTTCCCTGGATATTGTAACAACACGCCATAATAAGAATCATTGAACTGATGCGTTGCGTGATTTCCTACAATAATATCTATTCCAAGACCTTCTGCCTTTGTTTTAAGAACAGAAATCGTTTGTGGTAAAACCAGATCGGAAACAAAAAACTTGATAGCTTCATTTTTCTTTTGGTCTTTCGTTCTGTTGTTGAAGAACATATGCATTGCTTCTGCAGCGGCAGTCGATTCATCCAAAAGTGAAGCATTTGCCATTGCAAAACCAGTCAGATCACAAACCACAGTCTGGAAGTTAAGAAGCGCTTCCAATCTACCTTGTGCGATCTCCGCCTGATAAGGTGTGTAAGCTGTATACCAGCTTGGATTTTCAAGAATATTCCTTTGGATTGGAGAAGGCAGTATCGTGTTGTTATACCCGAATCCGATGTAAGTATCAAAATCGACATTCTTAGATGCCAGATCTTTGGAGTGAAGCAACATTTCGTACTCAGAAAGCGGCTCAGAAAGCTCCAGGTCTTTTTCTAATCTGATACTGTCAGGAATGGTTTGAGAAATGAGTTCATCGATACTGTTAACCCCGATCTTGTCTAGCATTTCCGCTTTATCAGTTTCATTTAGGCTGATGTGACGGTTTACAAATTGCTGTGTGTTCATTATATACTTTAGAAAATTAGATTTTAATAAAATTGGTTTGTAAATTTAGTGAATTTTGCAAAAATAAAAAATCCCTATTTGTACAGAGATCTTATATTTTAAACTTATTCGTGATGATACATTGCATCGATGATACTTTTGTATTTTTGAATTACAATATTTCTTTTGATTTTGAGCGTTGGTGTGATCTCACCACTTTGAATTTCGAAATCAGCAGGCATCAAAACGAATTTTTTGATTTTCTCAAAACCAGGAAGATCCTTCTGGATGTCATCGATCAATTGATGATAAAAAGAAAGTACCTTTTCGTTCTTCACGACTTCTACCCAATTGGTAAATGTCACACCTAAACTTTTTATTTTCTCCGTCATCGATTCGAAATTGGGAACAATAACTGCAGTTACATAAGGTTTGTCTTCTGCCACCAACATTATCTGATTGATGTAATTGTTATTCGAAAACATGTTCTCAATCGGTTGTGGTGCGATATATTTTCCGTTGGAAGTTTTCATCAGGTCTTTGATTCTGTCTGTGATCACAAGATTGCCTTCTTCATCCATAAAGCCAGCATCACCTGTTTTCATCCAGCCATTTTCATCGAAAACCTTGGCTGTTTCTTCCGGTTTGTTGTAATAACCTTTCATTATCCCGCTTCCTTTCACAAGGATCTCATCATTCTCTCCAATCTTGATTTGAGAATCTCCTAATAATTTCCCGGCAGTTCCATATTTATATTTTATAAAAGGAAAAGCGGTGATTGTAGCAGTCGTTTCCGTCATCCCATAACCAACTGTGATATGGATTCCCATTGCATCAAAAAACTGTGTCACTTCTGCTGAAATAGAAGCACCTCCACAAGGCATAAACCAAAGTTTACCGCCCAGTTTTTTCTTTACTTTACCAAAGACCAGAGCATTGGCGATTTTATTTTTAATATTAAGCCCAAAAGGAATACTTTGATTCAAACGTTTTTTTTCAGAAACCAAAGCACCATTTTCAATCGACCAACTGAATATCTTCTTTTTCAAATCTGAACCTGAATTGACCATTTCGTTTAGTCCGGCATAGATTTTCTGATAGAATCTTGGAACCGAGCACATCATTGTCGGTTTGACCTCGGTCAGTGCAGATGCAATCAGTTTTGGGTTCTCCAGGAAACTAACTTTTGCACCAAAATGTAAACAAAGTAATGTCCAGCTTCTCTCAAAAACGTGTGTCAAAGGTAAAAATGCCAACGAATGCTCTTCCTCAAAATTCCTGAATTTGAAAAACTCCATATGCGCATCAAATGCTTTTATGAAATTAGAATGCGTAATCATCACACCTTTCGGAACCCCGGTTGTTCCTGACGTATAAATCAATGTTGCTAAATCATCTTCTCCTCTTTCAACAATTTCCAAATCTTCAGATGCAGACTCGATAAAAGTTTCTAAGTAGGAAGAGTTTTCCTTTAACTTGATATATTTTTTCGAAACAATGATCTGTTTAAGCGGTAAACCTTTGTTCAAAAGATTCTGGCAGACATTGTATTGTTCCTGATTTCCTGCAAAAATAATTTCTGCTCCGGAATCTTTGATGATATATTCAACCTGGTCTTCGCCATTGGTAGAATAAACCGGAACTGTAACCGCTCCAATCGCCATAATCGCCAAATCAAAAATGATCCATTCCGCAGAATTATCAGCATAAATAGAAACTTTATCGTTCTCTTTTACACCATTTTCTTTAAGTGCATTGGCCGTTTTATAGACAATTCTTTTGAGTTTGTACCAGCTGAGTTCTTTCCATTCATGGTCTTTTTTGAAACCTATGGCGGGTTTTTCCGGAAATTGGTTAACGTTTTTTTGAAGAAAACTAGTAACGTTGCTCATTAATGATAGTTATGATTTTAAGGATTCCGTATAATTTTTCAGATGAAAATCCACACTTTCATCAATAGGAATGAATTCGTAACCTAAAGTTTCACGAATTTTTTTGTTTGTTATTTTCGAGTCTGATTTGACGGTCTCTACATTGGTTTTATTTCCCAATTTCAAGATTGGAATAAACCAACCAAAAATCATGGAGAAAAATGGTAACAAATCAAGAATCGAATTTGATATGATCTTTACCGGACTTTTTCCGAAGACCTTCCGCACTTTATCAGAGATCGTTTTGTATTTTACATTTTCTGAAGTGACTATGAATCGTTGTCCAAAGATTGATTTTTCCATTAATTCAATCGCAACTTTAGCGACATCCCTTACATCTACATAAGCTGTAGAGCCTGGAAATGTAAAACGGTTTGACAGTTCTTTGAACAATTTCCCACTGCTGTGATTCCAGTTTCCGGAGCCGATGATCAAACCCGGATTGATGATAACTGTATTAAGACCTTCATATTGTGCGCGCCAGACCTCCATCTCGGAAACATATTTGGAAATCGCATAATCGGAATGGTGAAGTTTTTCATTGAAATCAGAATTCTCATCCATTTCACCCTTTTCATTAAATCCATCCAAAACTGCTATGGAACTCACAAAAAGGAACTTTTTGACTTTCAAAGGGTCGATTGCGAAGAGTAATTTCTCCGTTGCCTCAGAGTTATTTTTGTATAGACTTTTTTCATCTTTTGGATCGAAGCTCACTTTTGCGGCACAATGATAGACTTCGTCCACATCTTTCAGAACATTTTGAAGTGAATCCAAATCTTCGAAATCAACATCCATCCACTCTATCTGATCAAAATAAAAATCAGGTCGCTCGGTATAAAACCGATAAGATTCTGAAACATCTTTTAAGTTGCTGGATTTTCGTTTGGTCGCACGGACTTTCTTTCCCTTTTTCAAAAGTTCAAGAGCAATAACTCTCCCCAAAATCCCTGTTGCGCCAGTTATTAGAATCATTCTTTAATAGATTTGATTTTTAAAAATCTAACGATGAAAATAGAATTCGCTAAAGAATATGCGAGAATCACACCAATGAAATACCAGAAGCTTCTGCCATCCAAAAACCATTCTCCATGACCAGAAAGTGAATCTCTGAGGACAAAAAACAGCAATACGATCAAAAAAATATTGATGAGAACAGAAAAAATCAAAATGATCTTATAAATGGTTTCTTGGTATTTTTTCATTTAGGAATTACAAAGATAATTTAATTCTGCAAAAATTCTTTCACAGCAGCGTTGAAATCAACAGGATTATTGGCCTGAACCCAATGTTCCGCATTTTTTATTTTGATGAGTTGGTAATTCGGGAACTGTTGTCTGATCAAAAACTCATCCTGTGGAAGTATATAATTGGAATTGGCTCCGGCAATGAATAAAGTCGGACCATTAAAAACCCCGAACTTAATTGCATTGGAAACAAATTCTGTATATTTTGCAGCAAGAGTTTCAAGATTGAATCTCCAGGCCAGTTTTTTCTCCTCCGTCCAATATAAATTCTTCATCAAAAACTGAATCACAAACTTCTCGTGAATATATTCTCCAAGAACTTTTTCTACATCCTGACGAGATTCAACCGTAGAGAAATCAACAGTTTGAAGCGCTTTGATAATTCCCTGATGGTGTGGCGGATAGGCTTTTGGAGAAATATCTGCAACGATTAGCTTTTCAACTCTTTCAGGAAAATTGATGGCGAATTGCATCACCGCTTTTCCACCAAGCGAATGTCCGAGAAGATTGGCTTTTTCGATCTTATGAAAATCCATATAATTCAGAATATCGTTGGCCAAATCATCGTGCGTCATAGAATCTGAATGAAAACTGCGGCCGTGATTTCTCAAGTCCAGCAAATGTGTCGGCATCAATTCCCCAAATTCTTTTCCAAAACTTCCCCAGTTATCAAGCATTCCGAACAATCCGTGAAAAACCAAAAGTGGCGTTTCCGTTCTTTCTTCTCCGTATATTTTTGAATGTAAAATTTCCATCAATAATAAAATATAATTACCACTTCGCCAATCTCTTAAGATAAGCCTGAACCGTATTTTCCAAACCAAGATAAAGTGCTTCCGAAATCAAGGCGTGACCAATGGAAACTTCCAACAGGTTTGGGATGTTATCTGCAAAATATTTTAAGTTGTCTAATGACAAATCGTGTCCAGCATTGATTCCTAAACCAAATTCGCTTGCAACAACAGCTGTTTTAAAATAAGATTCTACAGCAAATTCTTTATTGCCAGGATAATGTTTGGCGTAAGCTTCTGTGTAAAGCTCGATTCTATCCGTTCCTGTTTCTGCCGCGAATTTTACCATTTCGGGATTCGGGTCAAGGAAAATAGAAGTTCTGATTCCGGCGTTTTTGAATTCTGTAATAACAGATTTCAAGAAATCAAGATTCTTTTCACAATCCCAGCCCGCATTGGAAGTGATTGCATCATCAGCATCGGGAACCAGGGTCACTTGCTCCGGTTTAATTTCCAGAACCATATCGATAAAAGGTCTGTGAGGATTTCCTTCGATATTGAATTCCGTTGTTACCAAAGGTTTCAAATCGTAAACGTCCTTTCTCGTGATATGTCTTTCGTCCGGTCTTGGATGGATGGTAATTCCCTGCGCTCCGAATCTTTCCAAATCCAAAGCCACTTGTGTTACACTTGGAACATCGCCTCCTCTGGCATTTCTAAGCGTTGCGATTTTATTGATATTGACACTAAGTTTGGTCATAACTCCTATAAATGATAATTAATAATTGATTTTAAACTTTTTGAACGATATCAAGTTCAAACTCTTTTGCAGCCGATAACAAATGGTCAAAAATATCAGACTGGATATTCTCGTATTTCTCTGTATCAGCCTCGGTTGCGAAGCAATAGATTTCCAAAGGCAAACCTTCCGGCGTACTTTGCAATTGTCTCACAAGGATAATTTCTTTCTGGTCGATTTTGTCGCTGTTGTTAAGATAGTTCTGAACATATTTTCGGAAAACACCAATGTTGGTCAACTGAGTTCCATTGATGATCTCGTCAGGATTTTCCATTGATCGTCTTTCTTTCTCTATCTCTTTTTCCTTAAGGCCAAGATAAGTTTTGATAAGATTGATTCTCTTCAATCGGTTCATCAAATCATCGTTCACAAACTTCAGAGATTTCATATTGAAAACAATCGATTTTTTGATCCTTCTCGTATTTTCGTCAGAGATCACCTGATAATTCTTGATTTCTGTCGTTAATAGATCATAGGTCGGAATTGTCGAGATCGTTTTGTCAAAATTTTTGATCTTTGTTGTCAAAAGGTCAATTCCCTCGATATTTCCTTCAATATTGTATTTTGGGATTGCTACCCAATCGCCAGGCTTCAGGTTTTTGGAAGTAGCCACGTGGATTCCCGTTACAAAACCTAAAATCGTATCCCGGAAAATCAGAACAATTACAGCTGTGATAGCTCCCAAACTTCCTAAAACCGTACTGCTTGCAATCCCAAAAATGACACAGATAGCAATGACACTAAAGATGAAAATTCCGAAAATCTTTACCGTTTGAGTAATGGAATTGATCGCAAGGATTTTATAGTAATCTTTCTGGATCTCGTAATAAGTCTGCAAAACTCTTATGAAACGGAAAGCCATGTTCGCAATCGCCCAAACAATCAGGAAACCTATCATTCTTTCGAGAAAAACAAAGCTTTTAGGATGTCTGTAAAAGATAGAAAACAAGGCATAATTCCCGAATCCCAAAGCCAGAATACTAGCCACAGAATTGGTAACTCTGGCTTTGTAGATCGACTTCATCACGGGATATTTTTCCTTATCAAAAAAGAATCTGAAAATCAGGTTGATCCCATTTTTCAGGATAAAAGAAAGCAAATAAATAAGGAATATCAGAAGGACAAACTTAAGTGTAATCTGAGTCGACAAAACAAACTCATCAGGAAAAAAGTCTTTGCAGAAGAAATGAATTTCATCACTGATCCGCTGAAGAAAATCTTTGTAATCTATAAGTTCATTTTTCATTGAAGAGAATTATTTCACAAATTTAAGGATAAAAAAAATTCTTTTGGCATTACTTTGAATGTTGTATTTTTAAATAAATTTAAAAATAATGGATTCTGTATTTATAGACATTATCGCTTTGGTTCTCCTTTTTGTAGGAATGTTGGGAACTTTCCTTCCTGTTTTGCCTGGCTTATTATTGAGTATCTGCGGATTACTGATATTCAAATTCGGGACAGAAAACGAAATGCCGATGATGTACGTTTGGATTTTTGTTTTACTGACATTAATTTCAACAATCCTGAATTATGTAATTCCAGCCAAAACCAACAAAAAATATGGCGGAACACGTTACGGGAGCATTGGTTCTTTCATTGGAACACTTGTCGGGTTATTTTTTATCCCGATTCCGCTTGGTTTTTTGATAGGAATGTTATTAGGTGTTTTCCTTGGCGAATTATTGCACGACATTAATGATAGGAAAAAAGCTTTCAACTCTATGAAAGGAGCTTTTATCGGATTTGTTTACGGAACGGGATTTAGTTTGATGGTCGGACTGGCAATGTTTTTGGTTGTTGGTTATTATATTTTCTTTTAAAATTATAAATGATGAATATCAAAACACTTTTATTCGCTCCGGTTTTATTATTGATGAGCAATTGTACGACGCAATCTCAGACTCTGAATTCAGAGAACGGAAGCAACACAATTACAATCGGAATCAATAAAACGGCAAAAATCCCGAATTCTAAGATCAATCTTCACTTCAAAGAAATTACGGAAGACAGCCGTTGTCCGGTTGATGTGACTTGTGTCTGGGAAGGCATTGCAACAGTTAATATTGAAGGAACTTCTGGAAGTCAGAAAACCAATTTTCAGGTTGGGACGAGAGATTTTTTACCAAGAAATGTTAGCAAGTCTTTCAGTTTTTCAGGATACAGATTTACATTAACCGATTTGAAACCCTATCCTGGCGGAAAACAAGAAAGCGAATCTGTAACTTTTAAGTATGAGAAAGAGGAATAATATCCAATCAAAAAATTCTATAACTATCCATTCTCAAACTCAAATCATCCCCAAACAATTGGCTTTTTACCTTTTTCTAATAGATAGTTATTGATTTTTGAAAACGGTTTGCTTCCAAAAAAGCCTCTGTAAACAGAAAATGGAGAAGGATGCGCTGACTGAATGATGAAATGTTTGCCTTGGTCAATCAATACAGATTTTTTCTGTGCAAATGCTCCCCAAAGCACAAAAACTACATTTTGTTTTTTATCAGAAATTTGCTTGATAATATAATCTGTAAACGTTTCCCAACCGAGGTCTTTATGAGAGTTCGGTTCGTGTGCTTTTACGGTTAAAGTTGCATTAAGAAGCAGAACACCTTGCCTTGCCCAATCCTGCAAATCTTTGTTTTTTCTTTCGATTCCAATGTCATCTTTTAGCTCAATAAAGATATTTTTGAGTGAAGGAGGCGCAGTCACATTTTCTGAAACAGAGAAACAAAGCCCATTAGCCTGTCCATCATTATGATAAGGGTCTTGACCGATGATAACAACTTCCACATCATCAAATTCCGTCAATTCCAAAGCTCGGAAAATCTCATTTTTTGGTGGAAAACATTTCGTCGAATTATATTCAACTTTTACCTTATTCCAAAGATTTTCAAAATAGTCACTTTCTTTAATTGGTTTCAAAACTTCTTTCCAGGTCATAGTCATATTTTTTACAAAATTAAATTTACAAATCGATTAAAGCAAATCCGCTGACTTTTCCAGTGAATTAAAGTTAATTTCTCTTAAAAGGTCTTTGGCTTAATTTTTAATGTAATAAATTCGAGCAAAATTTAACATTTATCTGTAAAAACAGCTCAAATTAGAATGAAAATCTGGAACAGTTTTATTTTTTCAATAATTTTTATGGCCAATTTATCCGCACAGAACACCATCATCGTTGGAACTTATACGAATAGTGATAAGTGCAGCAGTGGTGGAATTTATGTTTTTGATTTTGATGAAAATACTTACAAATACAATTTGAAATTCCATACAGAGAATATAATCAATCCAAGTTTTGTAAGCCTTAGTCCAGATAAGCAATTTCTTTTTTCAGTTAATGAAAATGGCGAAAAAAGTACAATCACGTCATTTGAAATTGATGAAGCGAATGGAACTTTAATCAAAAAAGACGAGAAAAAAACGCAGGGGGAAGACCCGTGTTTTATCATTTCTGACGACCAAAATATAATTGTTGCCAATTATTCCGGTGGAAGCATCAATGTTTTCAAAAGATATGTTGACGGAAAATTATCTGATGTTTTTCAGAATATAAAATTTGAAGGTGTTGGTATGAATCCAAAAAGACAGGAAAAATCACACATTCATCAGGTTCAGTTCTCCCCGGATATGAAATATGTTTTGGCAACCGATTTGGGATTGGACAAGATCTATGTATTCAAATATAATAAAACCGGAGAAGAGGTTTTGGAAAAAGCGGGGGAATTTGATGCGAAAAAAGGCTCTGGCCCACGACATATTATTTTTAATAAATCTGGAAAATTAATTTATCTCGTCCAGGAACTCAGTGGAGATCTGTCTGTCTTGAGTTTCAATGAAGGAAAAATTGAATTAATTCAAGAAGAAACCTTGTTGTCAAGAAAAGTTAGGTTTAATTTCAGAGCGGCTGATATCCATTTGTCTGATAATGAGGAATTTTTATATGTTACGAATCGTGATGATGCAGATGACATCACAACTTTCAAAATCTTGAAGGATGGAAAAGTGAAAAAAATTCAGCAAATCAAAACAACCGGGCGAAATCCCCGAAATTTTGCCATCAGCCCAAATAATAAACTGGTTTTGATCGCGAACCAGGATACGAATAGAATCAATATTTTCAGTAGGGATCTCAAATCGGGAGAATTGACTCCCACAAAGAAGTCCATCCCTGTTTGTGCACCCGTGAATGTTATTTTCTATGAAAAAGGAAAATAATTCATTACAAGTATAATATTTTAATAAAATTTTAGTTTTAATAGCTTAATGTTCGAAGACTCGATGTTTGATAAAAAATTTATTCTTTCATTTTTTCTGATTTGGTGTTCCGGATTGCTTTTTTCGCAAACCGAAAAAGAAAATGAAATTGAAAGCGTTACCATTAAATCGGTAAAAAAGTATAAAAATAAAAAAGAAAATCCGGCTTATGCGATCATGCAACAGGTCTGGAAAAAAAAGAAATCCAACGGACTTCTTCTCCATAAGGACTATAAATATAAAACTTACGAGAAAATCGATTTCCGATTAGATAATATCGACAGTTCTTTTACGAAAAAGAAAGTATTCAGAGGTTTGGATTCTATCATTTTCAAATACAACGATTCTTCTGAGATTGCAGGAAAAGCAGTTTTACCACTTTTTATTACAGAAAGTATCACCCAGATCTACGGGAAAAATGACCCTAAAAAAGAAAGGAAAGACCTTTTGGCTATAAGGAATTCCGGACTTAAAAACAACCAGATCGTTGCGAAGACAATCCAGAACATGTATAAGGACATCAACATTTATGATAATACGATCAATTATCTGAATCTTGGTTTTACAAGTCCAGTTTCCACAGACGGTTTCGGCGTTTTTGATTACAATATTACAGATACGATCGAAGTAAATACGGTCAGAAGTTACGAGATCCGGTTCACGCCTAAAAATCCTGAGGCATTAGCTTTGAAAGGGCGACTTTATATCTCGATGGACAAATATAATGTGATGAAAGTGGAGATGGAAACGAATAAAAGGATCAATATCAACTTTGTGAAAAATATTGCTACCGATCTAGAATTCGATAATCCAGATGATTCTACATTTATTCCGACCAGAAATGAGACTACGCTTAATCTTGTCCTTAATGATAGAGATGGTGCAAAAAGTGTGATCGCAAAACGGGTTGCGAATTATTCCAATTATGAGTTCGATAAAGGGATAGATGATTCCTTCCTTAATAAAGTCTATATACCGGAAGACTATTTGGTTGATAAAGATGAAAATTATTGGCTGGAAAACAGAACCGAAAAACTGACAGAAAGCGAACAGAATATCTACAAAATGTATGACGAACTGGAAAACGTTCCGAAATATAAACGGATTGTAAAACTGGTCCAGATCGGTAACACAGGTTATATTCATTTTGGAAAATGGCTGGATTTTGGAAATATTTTCCAGACTTGGGGATATAATGATATAGAAGGACTGAGACTAAGAGCCGGAGCCAGAACTTATTTTGGAAAGAACGATATGTGGAGGGTCCAAGCTTATACCGCTTACGGTTTCCGTGATGAAAAATGGAAATTCGGAGGTGAGGCCAAATATATGTTCAATAAAACCAATCGTTTCCAAATTGGTGCAGGTTACAGACAAGATGTTTTGCAGCTTGGAGTTCAATTAACAACCGATGAGGGAATCATGACCCGTTCATTTGCCTCTTCGTCTGTTCTTAACAGCGGTGAAACAACATCGATGAGTTCTGTGAAACAATACAATTTCTTCACAAGTATAGAGCCTTGGAAAAACTTCCAGATCAAGTTGGATGCAACCACACAAAACATCAGATCTGCCGACTCCGATCTTTTCAATATCGATTATTACAGACAAGGTGTTCTGCGAAATGATTTGAACGATACAAGATTTACAGCGACCATTATCGCAAGACCCGGAATCAAATTTTCCACTTATGGTATTGATCGGTACGAGATGACCGCCTTGGCAACCAATCCAACTTTAATTCTTAAATATACAAAAGGGGTCGGAGGCGTTTTCGATTCGGACTTTAATTATAACAAGCTTCAGTTTTATTATTATCAACCGGTGATCTTAGGAAACTGGGGAAGATTATTTGCCAATGTGGAAGTTGGTAAAAACTTTGACGCTCTCCCACTCGCTTTGCAAAATGTCTTGCCCGCCAACCAGTCTTATGGTCTGGTAAGAGGTGTTTTCTCTTTGATGAATTATTATGAATTCGTTGCAGATTCTTATGCAGTTTTGTTTTTGGAACACCACTTCAATGGAAAAATTCTTTCTCAAATCCCACTAATCAAAAAATTGAAATTAAGAGAAGTTGCATTTTTTCGCTCGGGAGTTGGAAGCCTGAAACAAGAAACCATCAATATGAATGCAGGAAGTATGAAATTGACTGCTCCTGACAAGCCTTATTACGAATATGGTTTTGGGATCGAAAATATTGGTTGGGGCAATTTCAGAATATTGAGAGTCGATTTTAACTGGAGAGGAAATTATCTTAATCATAATACTTCTGCAACGTCCGAAGTTAGAAAATTTGGTGTTCAGTTTGGTTTCCAGATGAATTTTTAGGAAATTTGTGACAACACAGATTTAATTCCGTCAGGTTTAATTCCACATTAATTCTTCACCAATGAAATTCCAAAAAATATTTATATTATTAAGTCTCTTAATTTTCAAAAGTCTATATTCACAAAGACAGTTTGTATTTTTTGGTTCTTATAATTGGGACAAAGGTTCAGACGCGGTTTATGTTTATGAACTTGATATGAAAACAGGAAAACTGACGAAAGTTACTTCCTCTTCTGATGTTATCAATCCGGGTTACATCACTGTTTCGCCTGACGGAAAATATATCTACGCTTCATCTGATGCTAAAACTCCAAATTACGGAACAGTAAGTTCCTTTGCTTTCGATGCAGATAAAAAATCCTTGACTTTCCTCAATCAACAAAAAACCGGTGGCGAAAATCCCGTTTATGTGAATGTTGACAAAAATGGAAAATGGCTCATTAATGCAACGTACAATCAAGCAACGATTTCTGTTTTTCCGCTTCTTGAAAATGGAAAAATTGATTCGATAGCGCAACATTTTACATTCACAGAAGGAAGTGGCGTTGACCCGAAAAGACAGGAAAAAGCGCACACACATTCTGCGGTTTTTTCACCAGATTATAAAACTGTACTTTTTGCAGATCTGGGTACAGATAAGATTTTGCAATATCCTTTTGACCCAACACAAAAACAACCTTTGATTGACAACCAAAGTACTTTCATCAATACAAAACCGGGAAGCGGACCGAGACATATCACTTTCAGCAAAGATGGAAAATTAGCTTATTCTATCGAGGAATTGGCTGGGATGATCTCGGTTTATGATTTTTCTGAAAACAAGTTGGAAGAAATCCAGAGAATTCCGACACATCCGGACGAAATCAAAGACGGTTTTGAGAGCTCGGATGTTCATATCTCTCCGGACGGAAAGTTCCTTTACGCGAGCAATAGAGGGAAAGAAAACAATATTGCAATTTTTAAAATCAAAGAAAATGGAACTTTGGAATCCATCGGATATCAATCTGTGAAAGGGAAACATCCGAGAACTTTCGCAATTGATGAAACTGGAAAATTCATTATTGTTACAAACGTAATTTCTCAAAACGTAACCGTTTTTAAAAGAAACTTAGATACAGGAATGTTGAAGAAAGTGAGAAAACCAGTCAAAATCAA
Organism: Epilithonimonas hungarica; assembly: GCF_900102265.1. Taxonomy (GTDB): domain Bacteria; phylum Bacteroidota; class Bacteroidia; order Flavobacteriales; family Weeksellaceae; genus Epilithonimonas; species Epilithonimonas hungarica. Next base: position 332,519 of record NZ_FNBH01000003.1, read on the forward strand.
AAATGTGACTTGTGTGAAGACGAAGATGTATTGATTATTTGATAGCAATTGGCTACCTGCCTTTAACTTAAATAAGCATATAAAAGTCGCAAAGGAAAACTTTTGCGATTTCTTTTTTATCCGTTAGAAACTATTCTTGCGCCTTTGCGTTAAATATAATTCTATCTTTGCAAAAAAAATCGGAATTGGACGTTAGAGCAAAAAAACATCTCGGTCAGCATTTTCTTACAGACCAGAATATCGCACGTGACATTGTAGATTCGCTTTCTTTGGAAGGTTATAAAAAAGTTTTGGAAGTGGGCCCTGGAATGGGTGTTCTTACAAAATTTCTTCTGGAAAAGGACGTTGAAACTTACGTTGCTGAGATTGATAACGAGTCCATCGATTATCTTAAAAAACATTATCCGAAATTAGAAGAACAGCATTTCGTTGGAGATTTTCTGAAAACTGATATTCCAACAGTTTTTGATGGTGAAGAATTGGCTGTGATCGGGAATTTCCCTTATAATATTTCGTCTCAGATCTTGTTCAAGATCATTGATAATTTCCAATATGTTCCGGAAATGAGCGGCATGTTCCAAAAAGAAGTCGCAGAGAGAACAGCGGCAGTTCCAAGGACAAAAGATTACGGGATTTTGTCGGTTTTGGTTCAGGCCTATTACGATGTGGAATATCTTTTCACGGTTCATGAAAATGTGTTCAATCCGCCACCAAAAGTGAAATCCGGTGTTATTCGAATGACCAGAAATCTGAAACCAGGTTTGGCTGGAAATGAGGTTTTGTTCAAACAGATCGTGAAAGCCGGATTTGGACAGAGACGCAAAAAAATGAGCAATTCTTTGAAAGTTCTTGGTATTCCTGAAGCTATGAGTTCACATCGTTTTCTTGACATTCGTGCGGAGGAATTGTCTGTTGCTGATTTTATTGATTTTACGAATGAGTGGAAGGCGAGTTTTGGAGTTTGAGAGTTTATAAAAAATGCTTTATAAGCATAATATTTTCATTCCGTAGGAATCTAAACTTCGCTGTCGAAATCATTTTGGAATGAAAAACGGGCTTTGTTAATCTTCTAAGTTATGAATAAATGTTCTAATAAAGACAAATCCCATAGCCCCGATTGCAGTGGAAATCCTTTTTTGCGTTTACCAACAGTTCTATTTAAAGGAGACGTCTTGCAAAAAAGATTGCAACGGAAAGCGGGAAATAGCTCCTAAAAAATATTCAAAAAATACTCTTCGAAGTTGTTATTTAGCTCTTAAAAATTTATTTTAAAATCCCTATTTTTGTACTATGGAAAAAGTGGTATTGGTAAATCCGAATGATGAAGTTTTAGGACAAATGGAAAAAATGCAGGCGCATGAAAATGGGCTTTTGCATCGTGCATTTTCGGTGTTTTTATTCAATGAAAAGGGAGAAATGATCTTGCAGAAACGTGCCAATGAAAAATACCACTCACCCAACCAATGGACCAATGCATGTTGCTCACACCCAAGAATCGAGGAATCTTATCTGGATGCAGCGAAAAGACGTATCAAAGAGGAATTGGGAATCGATTGTGAGCTGACGGAGAAATTCCATTTCATCTATAAAGCGGATGTTGGAGATGGGCTTTGGGAACACGAATTGGATCATGTCTTCACAGGAAACTTTGATGGGGAATTTAATTTAAATCCTGAGGAAGTGTCTGAAATCCGATATGTTTCCATCTCTGATTTGCAACAGGAAATAGCTGAAAATCCGGAAAACTTTACAGAATGGTTTAAAATCATTTGGGCGGAGTATCGCAATCAGCTGAATTAATTAAAAAACTCGCAGATTTGGCAGATAAAGCAGATTTTTTTAAGCTGCAAAATTAGCTGGATTTGTGAGAGAAATATTTTTCATTTTCCCACTTATAAGTTTTAGATTTCAAAGTCTGATCATTTACTTGAAAATATTCCTTAACTTTATTATCAAATCTTACGCATATGAAAGCTTTGGTAATTGGTGCAACCGGCGCTACAGGAAACGACCTCGTGAATCAACTTTGCCAGGATCCTGATTTTGATGAAATTGATATTTTTGTGAGGAGACGTTCTGATTTTCATAATGAAAAAGTCAAAGCGCACATCGTAGATTTTGACCAGCCTGATGAATGGAAACATCTTGTGAAAGGTGATGTTGTTTTTTCCTGTCTCGGAACAACTTTGAAAACTGCCGGAAGTAAGGATAACCAGTGGAAAATCGATTACGACTATCAATATCAGTTTGCGAAAGCAGCGAAAGAAAATCAAGTAGATGATTATATTTTGGTTTCTGCTTACGGCGCAAATCCGGATTCCAAAATCTTCTATTCCCGAATGAAAGGAGAACTGGAGGAAGCTGTTAAAAATTTACATTTTCCAAAAACGACGATCTTCAAACCCGGTATGCTGGAACGAAAAAACACTGACAGAAACGGTGAGGTCTATGGTTTGAAAATAATTAAATTTCTAAATAAATTCGGATTTTTCAAAAGTCAGCAACCACTTCCAACTTCTGTTCTGGCAAAAGCTATGATTGTGGCCTCAAAGATAAAATCCAATAGTTTTTCAGAAATCAAGCTTCATAGTATTTTCAGTTTTGCAGAGAAGAAAACGCAATAATTCTGGCTAATATCATTATGTTATAGATCTTCCTGAAAATGAGTTTGGTCCATTTTTATTGATAATTCAGTTATTTCACTCTGAAATTCTGCAACTGCTCAGGTTTATCGCAACAAACTTGCTCCATAACTTGTCTAAACTGCATTTTCAGCATTTCGATGATATGGTCGCCTCCTTTGTTTCCCAAAGCGCCAACAGCATACATAAAAGTACGCCCCATAAAAGTAAATTCCGCGCCACAACTCAAAGCTCGGGCAACATCCGGACCAGTTCTTACACCACTGTCCATCATTATTTTGATTTGATTTTTATATTTATCGCTGATTTCTTTTACAACAGCAATCGTGGATTCTCCTGCATCCAGCTGCCTTCCACCGTGATTGGAAATGATCATTCCGTCGAAACCTAAACGTACTGCTTCTTCCGCATCTTCATCGGAAGCAACACCTTTAATGACCAGTTTTCCTTTCCATTTATCACGGATGGCTTTGATCCTGTCTGGATTTAATCTGCCAGAAAAAGTGGAATTCATGAACTGTCCCAGCTGTTTCACGTTCATATTCTTATCCATATATTTCTCCATCGTTTTAAAACTTGGAACACCATGTTTCAGCATTTCCAGACACCATTGTGGTTTTGCCAAAGCCTGGGAAACATTTCTAAAATTCAATTGCGGAGGCATCGCCAAACCATTTCTGATCTCCTTAGCTCTGTAACCGAAAGTCGGAACATCAGAAAGGACGACCAAAACGTCATATCCAGAAGCTTCACAACGATCGAGAATATCGTCTCTCAACCACTCTTCCCTTGGATGATACAATTGATACCAAGCTTTCCCTTCCGTTAATTCAGCAATTCTTTCGATACTGCTTGTTGTAACTGTGCTTAGAATAAAAGGGATGTTATGTTTGAAAGCTGCTTTTGCAAGAATCTCTGGCGCATTCGGCCACATCAATCCTTGTAAACCAACAGGCGAGATGCCAAAAGGAGCTGAATATTTCACGCCAAACAATTCGGTTTCCATATTGGCTTCAGCATAAGTATTATTCAAATAACGCGGTCGGAGCAGAACGTCTCTTAATTCGCTTGTGTTCCTGTCTCTGTTGATATTTTCATTACAGCCTCCATCAAGATACTCAAATGCAAAACGAGGCATTCTTTTTTTAGCTCTTTCGATCAACAATTCAAGCGACGCATATCTGATATCAAATGGAAATGACATAATCTATAAATTAAAAATTAAAGGCTGCAACACATTCATCTTATAATGTTGCTGCAAAAAAGTTTCATCGATTTCTTTATTAGAGATCACCATTGCGGCGCCTAAAGCAGAACCCAGCGGAGAATGTGTTGACATCACACTGTAATGCTGGAAATGATGGGACATCAGTTTCATAAAAACATCATTATCGGTAAAGCCTCCATCTATGTAAATGGTCTCAATTTCGGAATTTCCAATGGCATTTTTAATCGTATGAATCTGTAGGTCCATCAATTCTATCATTAATTGATGATAAGCTTCTTCAAACGTCGGAAACGAATTCAGATCTGTTTCACTGATCATTTTTCGTTTTAATGAGATTCCTTCAAAACGAAAATAAACGGCTTTATGCTTCATCAAACGTAGGTACAAATCCTGGTCAAAACGCACTTCCCTGTGGAATCCGTATTCTTTTCCGTAATGGGCACACAATTTTTCAACTTGGATCCTATATTCATTTCCCATAAAAAACCGCGAAGCTTTTACGCGTTTACCATCAACACGCATATAATTCAGACAATTATTTTCGATGTCCTCATACGTCAGACTTTCATCATTGAAAGGATTAAGAGAAATACTCCAAGTTCCTGTTGAAACCAATAAAAATGGATTCTTTTTGCTCAAAATATAAGGCAATAATGCAGAAGAACTGTCGTGAATTCCTACGCCAATCTTTATCTTTTGACCTTTATAAGAAGTATTGATACTTGCTGATGTCGGAACAATCGGTGGTAACAATGCATCTACTTCCTCTTCATAAACCCAATCATGATAATCATTCTTATCATAATCCCACAAATTGGTGTGACAGCCGATTGAAGTAAACTCGGAAACACATAATCCTGTGAACAAGTACGATAAATATTGGGGTAAATGAAGACTGTAACGTATTTTTTTGAAAACTTCCGGATGTTTGTATTTCAGCCAAAACAATTGCATTCCGGAGTTTAGCATTCCAGACTGTGGAGAAGCTGTTTCGCGGGCAATTTTCAGTTTGTCGCCATGTTTTTCGTAGAATAGATCAAGAATCTCCTGCTCCATCGGTTTTGTATAATTGTACAATGGCGTCAGAACATTTCCTTTCTGGTCCAGATGAACCAGGCTCGCACCGTAACTGGAAAAATTGATTGTTTTCACTTCATAATCTTTATTATCCAATATCGAATGAAAATTATCTTTTATCCAGTTTTGTAATGCTATGATGTCTTCTGTAGGATAACCATCTTCATCCGTTGTCAGTGGTAATTCTGTATATTCCCGAACAACTTCTTTATAATTTTTATCAAATAAAAAGAACTTTTTATTGGTCTTTCCAATATCAAATACGATGCTTACCTTCTTCTTTTTGGACATCCTTGCAATGAATTATTTTGAATATTAAAGTAGTTTCGAATTCCATCTCAGAACTATTCTAATAATTGGTTTAAAATTTTTAAAAACCATTAAGGAGCTTTTAGGTCTAGGAAAACTAAATTCTGCCTTAATGGTCGTAAAGAATAAATTACTTATAATAAAAACCTTTAATTCTTAAAAGTTGAAATTATCAATTTTAAATAGGACCTTACAATCCTGTTGCCTTGGTATCGAAACCTCTTTCGGAGATCAATGTTTCTCTTACTTTCAGATTTCTGTAAGCTGAGATCGGGTCAAGTGCGGCTCCGGTTTTCAATCTTGCTGCTTTCAATAACGGACGAACATCCGTTCTGTAAGCATTCTGCAAAATCTCCTGTGCACGAACAACATCGTTGTTTGATTGTGCATCTTTCAATGCTTTTTGGTCAACTAAAAGTGCCTGTGCGTAAGCAATTAAAATCGCCTCCAAAGACTGGATCAAATCCTCCAAAGGGTCTTTGACATTATGACTCGCATCAATCATCCAAGCCGGATAAGGATTCTGAGGATTATTTTCGATTCCGTAAACCAGTTCATTGAAAATCAAGAACAATGCATAAGGTTTGATTGAACCTACCGTCAGATCATCATCTCCATATTTGCTGTCATTGAAATGGAAACCACCTAATTTCCCTTTATACATCAAGGTTGCAACAATCTGCTCAATATTTGAATTGGGTAAATGGTGTCCCAGATCAACCAAAGTATAAGCTCTATCTCCACAAGCATTTGCCAGCATAAAAGACGTTCCCCAATCCTGGATCGTGGTCGAATAGAAATTAGGTTCGTAAGGTTTGTATTCGATGAACAATTTCCAATCTTCCGGCATTCCTGCGTAGATTTCTTTCAAGCTTTGTTCAGTTTTAGACAAAGCTGTCTGGAAATTCAGCTGTCCTGGAAAACTTGCGCCGTCCGCTAACCAAACCGTTAAACTTTTTGAGTCTAATTCTTTTCCGATTCTGATAACTTCTTTGTTATGTTCTACCGCATAAGCTCTTGAATCTTCGTTAACAGTATTCAAAGAACCAAATTTGTAAGAATGTTTTGCATTCGGCTGGTCTTGGAAAGTGTTAGAATTCATTGCGTCAAAAACAAGTCCGTGAGAAACTGCTTTTTCTTTAATTGCCTTCACATCACTTGGAATATCCCAAGGAATATGAAGGGAAATCGCTCCGGCAGAGTGTGTAAGCGCGTGAATCAAGCCAACATCATCCAGTTTTTGCTCCAAAGATGAAGGTTCTCCTCCGTAAGAAAATCTTCCGAAACGAGTTCCTCCAGCTCCCAAAGCCCAACTTGGAATGGCTACCTGAAAATCAGCGATCTTATCAACAATCTCGGAAACATTTGCCCCCGATCTTGTCAATTTGTTCTGCAGATAATCAAAATCTGAATCAAAGTTCTCGACTTCTCCTTTGTTGTATTGTTCAATAATATCTTTTCCTATGATCATAATATCTTTAATTTTTTAAAAAAGAAAGCCTGCCCATGAACAGGCCTCCCAATTAATAAATTACTTTTTAATTTTATCTTGGAAAGGCATTTGCCATTCCGCCATCTACGTTGATGATGTTTCCTGTCGTTTTATCTAAAATGGCGACACAAGCAAATACGCCATTTGCAATATCTTCCGGAAGAATGATCTCGTTTAACAAGTTTCTTTTTGCATAGAACGCAGGCAAATCTTCAACAGAGATCCCATTTGCTTTTGCACGACCTTCTGCCCATTTCCCTTCCCAAATTTTACTTCCAACGATAACGCCGTCAGGATTAACAACATTCACACGGATTTTATCACCTGCCAATTCTGCCGCCAATAAGCGGGTCATATGCTGTTGAGCTGCTTTTGCAGTTCCGTAAGCTACGTTGTTTGGACCGGCTACCAATCCGTTTTTACTTGCGATATTTACGATGTTTCCGCCTAAACCCTGTTTTCTGATAACTTCAACACCAAATTTAGACATTAAGAACTGACCTTTCACTAAAACATTTTCCAATAAATCCCAATCTTGTAAAGTGGTCTCTTCTAATGATTTAGAAATTGCCAAACCAGCTGAATGAACAATGATATCCACTCCACCGAAAGCCAAAACAGTTTCATTGAAAGCTCTGGCTATTGCTTCATCGCTCGTCACATCGCACTGAACTGCAATTGCTTGGTCTTTGCTGTATTTTTCAGTAACAGATTCAACAGCTTTCTGATCAAGGTCTGTGAAAACGACGACAGCACCTTCAGCCACCATTTTGTCTGCAATAGCTTGTCCGATTCCACCTCCGGCTCCGGTTACGATCGCTATTTTCCTTGACAATGGCTTCTCTTTTGGCATTCTCTGAAGTTTTGCTTCTTCCAACAACCAATATTCTATGTCAAAAGCTTCCTGTCTTGGCAGTGAAGTGTATTCAGAAATGGCTTCTGCCCCACGCATTACGTTGATCGCATTGACATAGAATTCACTTGCAACACGAGTCGTTTGTTTATCTTTTGAGAAACTGAACATTCCAACTCCAGGGTAAATAATGATCACCGGATTCGGGTCACGCATTGCAGGACTGTTCTGATGTTTACAAGTCTCGTAATATTCTTTGTACTCTTTTCTGTATTGTTGGAAAAGTGGATTCAATTTTTCAAGAATAACTTTGGAATCAGACAGATCTTCATTTTTATCTAAAGTCAATATCAAGGGCTGTATCTTGGTTCTCAGGAAATGGTCCGGACAAGATGTTCCAAGCGGAGCCAAGCGTTCCAGATCATTGCTGTTGATATATTCCAAAACAACATCGCTGTCTGTGAAATGACCCACCATTCTATTCTCAGATGAAGCTAAACCTCTCAACAAAGGCATGATCTGAGCGGCTTTTGCTTTACGTTCTTCTGCAGGGAGAGATTCTACTTTTTGCCCCCCGAAAACCTGGCCGTTTTCTGCTATTTTCTTATTGATATAATCAGAAGCCGTTTCGATAACTTCCAAACTATTAATGTAACATTCATATGAAGTATCGCCCCAAGTAAATAATCCATGACTACCTAATACGATTCCTCTGATTCCCGGATTGTCATTTAAACATTTTTCCAATTGTAATCCCAGATCAAAACCTGGTTTTTGCCAAGGAACCCAACCCATTGTATCTCCCCAGATTTCTTTTGTAATTGCTTCGCTGTCTTTTGCTGCTGCGACTGCGATCAAAGCATCCGGATGAAGGTGGTCTATATGTTTGAACGGAAGCAAACCGTGGAGAGGCGTATCAATTGAAGGAGCTTTACTGTCCAGATCAAAAATACAGTGATTGAAAAGTCCAACCATTCTATCTTCATCTGCCAAGCCCTCATAAACATTTTTAAGATTTCTTAATCTTTCGGTATAAAGACCTGCAATTCCTTTTCTGGTTAAAGTTCCAATGTCACCGCCCGAACCCTTCACCCACATTACTTCAACTTCTTCATTAGTCAAAGGGTCTTTTTCAATAGTTTTACAGCTTGTGTTTCCTCCTCCATAATTTGTGATTCTAAGATCTGCTCCCAGTATGTTTGAACGGTACAAAAATAAAGCAACTTGGTCGTCTCCAAATGATGATGCTTTTTCTTCATCCCACAAATAATCTACATATTTAAATGTTCTTACGTTTTCCATTTTTATATTTCTAAATTTTTCATCAAAATTAGATGGTTGGATTTTCAACGGCATCCCGTACTATACTGATGAATCCTAGATTTAAAGTTAATTTAAAATAAGATTCAGCTTCAATCCGACGATTATTGATATCAAATCCAACCCTTTCTAATTTGTAAAATATTAATAGCCTGGCAATTGGGTCAGATTTGGATTATCTATCATTGGGTGTCCTGCAGATGCGGCTGCGAAAGGCAACAGTTCTGTTTTATTGGTCTGGAAACCGAAGAAAAGACCATCGTTGGCAGACTCTACCCAACCCGGATACGCATTTCCATTCTCAGCATAACCAAACGGCTTAGAATACATATTGTTACCCATTCCCAAAACATTGAATCCTGCTCCAAACCCTACTGCTTTTCTCGCATTGCCATTAAACGTACTGGTGTATGCTTCAAACATCTGTGTAGGATACCATTTATCATCTGTCGAAATAGGCTGTCCATGTGCTGCTACAATCGCTCTTAATGCTGTTTGATAAGCTGCATAATTTGCTGAACTGGTAGGAACGTTTTTGATGGTAGCAATTTCCGTTGGGTCGGTGATGTCAATGTAAGGTAGTGCTAAGAATGGATCACCATAAACCTGGGAATTTTTATGAAACTTATAGAGTCTGTAAGTGGCCACATTAGCATATTTACCAACTCTTCTGGTCAAATCCTTCATGTCCTGTCTTGTCGCCTCGATTTCAGTCGTTAAGCTATTCGTTCTGATAAGGTCTGTACGGAGCATAAACTCGCCGGCAAACTCCCATTTTCTTTCCTGAACAATCGCCTTTAAAAACTCAGTTTGTCCGGAAGGTAATGGCAATGAACCAATACCAGCTCTTGTACGAATGGCTGTCAATGCAGCGTTTGCAGCAGCTGTAGGACCATTGTTAAGATAATTTTGAGTCTCCGCATACATCAATAGAACATCGGCATATCTCAGTAATGGAATATTAAGGTTTCTGTCAGCAGCGGCCTGTGGCTCAACACACCAGGACAATCTGAATTTTCCAGGCATTATTGCAGAATAAGTAGTTCCTACATCTACAAATGTATCACCTGCAGCTCCGGCTTCCAGGAAGTAGACACTGTAAGAAGTACAAGTCACATCTCTACGGGTATCATTTTGGTTGAATGAAAGATAGTATGACGGCAATATCATCTGCTGGGAAGAACGTGAACCGAAAACGCCATTCTTATACCCCGGATGCGCATAGACCTGGAATGCCGAATTGGTATTCTGACCCAATGATGCGACATGCCAAAGCATTTCGGAATTGACCGCACCGAAATTTCGGCGATCAAAGTTGAACCATAATGTCTCGAAGCCGCTTTTTCCACCTTGGCTTTGAACGAGACTTTTGGTACCGCCATTAATGATAGCTGCACAAGCATTATCTGCAATCTGATAAAGTTCCCTTACTCTTGTATTGTCCGAACGGCGGGAAACCACACCTGGGTTGGAAGTGTTCAGCTCCCAACGAAGCGAATAACCCGCAGCATAAAGTGCAATTCTTGCAAGCAGTGCATTGACACCTTCTTTAGACAAACGTTCTGTGGTCCCGAAACCGCTGGCTGCCAATGTAGGAACAGTCACTGATGCTTCCTGCAAATCGCCTACAATTCTGTCATAGATTTCATCGCGAGAGGCACGTTTTGGATAGAATGTATTTTCATCATTCGGGTCCAGTGTTTCCAATGGCTCAAATACCGAAGGTACGTCGCCATAAATCCTAATCAGGTTATAATAACAAAAAGCACGGATGGACTTAGCCTCACCAATCAAGGCGTCACGTTTTTCACTTGCAGGCATTTTCCCTAATTGATACACTGCAATATTGGTTCGCTCGATGACAGCATACATAGCAGAGTAGATCCCTGTTACCGTAAATGGTGTGTAAGCGTCATAATTGTAATTACAAACATTATATTTTGAATTATTGAGCGCTTCAACAGAATGGTTCACTGTGTCACCTGCGCCCAATTGATAGAACATCTCTGTGGGAACCAGACCTCTGTAGCATCCCAATACGAACATCTCAGCGGTCTGCAGGTCTTGAAAAACCAAATCCGAATCTGCTGTGTTGTAAGCCGGCTGGTCCAGAAAATCTTCATTACAGGAGTTGGTTGCCAAAACAGCCAAAACCATTGACGACATTACAAGCGTCTTTTTTAAAAATCTATGTTGGATAAATATATTTTTCATTTTAAATCAATTTAAAAAAATTAAAATGTTAAGTTAATTCCAAGTACGTAACTTCTGGACCTTGGATAAGTAGAACTGTCATAGCCTGGTGTCACAGCCACGCCACTTGCAGCAGAAACCTCCGGGTCAAAACCGGAATAACCTGTTATCGTAGCTAAGTTATTCACTGTAACATAAATTCTGGCATTGGTTACCATAATGTCTCTCAGGAAATTTTTAGGTAAAGAATAGCCTAAGGTCAGCTGCGCAATTCTAAGATAGGAACCATCTTCTACATAATACGATGACGGATAAGTGATGGTCTGTGTATTAGTATTGCTAAGACTCCAAAGTCTTGAATCTTCATTAGGGTTAAGTTCTTTCAATCTGGCAAGGTTCATTGTCTGCTGTCCAGTATTTGGGTCGATCAGATGATAGAAATTAGTCCCGAATTCCGACGGAACGTTCTGAAACAAGGCATATGGACTTAAACTATGTTTAGTAGCATTGTACACATCGCCACCAACGCTGAATTTCATAAATACTGCTAAGTCAAAACCTTTGTAAGAAAAGTTATTGCTCATTCCTCCGATGAAATCTGGCGTTGCGTCACCAATCTTCACCATCTTTCTTGTGAATTGGTCTCCTGCTTCATTATCAGCAGCAAACTTGATATCTCCTGGCTTGGGTGTTCCCGTTGCTGGTTTCACCACACCATCTTTAAGAGTCAATGAACCATTGGCGTTCTGGATGAAATCATCCGTTGTGTAGATTCCCTGATAAACATAGCCATACATCTCACCAAGCTGTTCACCAACTGTTGCATAATAGGTAACCACACCTGCTCTGTTGCTTCCAACGCTGAACGTTCTGGAATTTCTTCCCCGCTCTAATGAAAGTACTTTGGAACGGTTATGACCGATGTTGAAATCTGTGGACCATCTGAAATTGTCAGACCTCCAGTTGATTGTGTTCAATGTAAACTCGACACCACGATTTCTCATATTTCCAATATTTTGATATTGTCTGGAGTATCCTGACGATGTCGGAAGAACCGCTTCTAGAAGCATTCCATCTACAATATTATTATACCACTCAGATGTCAGTTTAATTCTACTATTGAATAAGGCTAGATCGACACCGACATTCGTTGTCTTCATTTCTTCCCATTTCAGATTTTGATTTCCAAGATTGGAACTCGTCACGTAAACTGGTGTTCCCGGCGTGTTGTTCATAGGATAATCCGTAATGGAATAAGTCGTTTTAAAGAGATTGTTTCCGATATCATTATTCCCTGTCACACCGTATTCAACTCTGAATTTTAGATCATTAATTGTATTTGTGATTTTGGAATTCTGCCAGAAACTCTCCTGGGATGTTCGCCAGGCTGCGGCTACTGATGGAAAAATACCCCATTTATTATTCGGTCCAAACTTTGATGACCCATCCCTTCTAATAGTGGCTGTTAATAGATATCTATCATCGTAGTTATAGTTAACCCTTCCAAAGTAAGACATCAAAGAATTACTACTTCTGTCGGTAGATTTACCAGAAACTGTTGCTGTGGAAATATCATCCAGCCCAAAGTTAGGAAAAGGAAATTTTATCAGAGACAGATTATTGCTTTCTGATTGGGAATATACGAGTTCCTGACCGATCAATGCATTAAGCTTATGCTTATCTCCAAATGTATTGTTATAAGTTACCGTATTCGTAATCTGGTAACCGTAGGATTCGCTGTTTCCTATTTTTCCATTGATTCCCGTAGTTGTCGGGTCTGTAAGATTTGCCCTGGAGTTCTCATCGGAGAAAGAAGTTGATTTGGTGTTTTTCCAATTATATTGTCCAGCCGTTCTGAAGGTAAAATTCTTCAAAAAGTCAATTTCTATTCCTGCATTCGCTACAAAGTTTCTTGTGCGTGCATTGGAAGTGGAAGCCTGAAGTTCCACAAACGGGTTTTCTGTATCAAAACTCGGGTCCAATGCAGTAAAATCCCCGTACGTTTGCGTATTGAAAAGCTGGTCCAGACTGAAACGCGTCCCACCAATGATCGGCTGAAGCAAAATCTTCTTCATCCCGGAGTAAGCACCACCACCATTAAGCGAATTGGAATTGAAAACGGTATTGAAATCTACCCTTACGCCTTTGTACAACTCAGATTTAATATTTGCTCTCAAAGAGTTTCTGGTCTCACTGAAATTGCTTAGCAAGCCGTCTTGTTTATTGTAATTATAACTGACAAATGCCTGTGTCTTTTCAGTCCCAACAGAAAAATTAAAGTTATGATTGGTGGTCACTCCGGAACCGCCAAGCATTTTTTCCTGCCAATCCAGCGTGGGTGCATTAGCATATCTTTCGCTGATTCTGTTGAACACACCTGTGTAGAAACCTTGGGATTCAGGCGGTAGATTATTATCAAAATAATTGCTCCACTGGGCAGTTCTTCCGGCCAAGTTAGCCATTTCGTACTGATATTTCACATAATCTTCTGCATTAGAAAGCATATCCAATCTTTTGGACAATGTATCGAATGAGGTGAAGTTGTTATAGTTGATAATAGTTTTTCCCTTTTTTCCGCCTTTAGTTTTGATGACGATAATACCATTGGAACCACGTGCACCGTAAATAGCGATGGCAGATGCACCTTTTAGCACATCAATACTTTCAATGTCATTTGGGTTGATGACATTCAGGGCATTGTCCAGCTGGAATCCATCCACAATGTAAAGCGGCTCCGTGCCTTGCGTGATGGAAGCACCTCCACGAATGGTAACATTGGCACTGGCACCAGGCGCACCACTTGCTGTAACGATATTAAGACCAGCTGCCCTGCCTTGCAGCGCCTGTAAAGCGTTCATTGCTGGTGTAGCTGCAAGTTCTTTTGCGGAAACAGATGACACCGAACCTGTAAGGTCGGACTTCTTAACCGTTCCATAACCGATGACCACCACTTCATCAATAACTTTGGTACTGACCTGTGCAGTATCGCTGACCGTTTCTTGACCAGCAAGAAAAGCAGACGAAAGCAAAAATGCCGGAAAAACGATTCCCTTTATTGCTTTGTGTTTAATGATTAAAGACATATGTTAATTTTTAGTAATATTAAATTAATACCGCCAAAGTACATTGTTAGGAAAAGTTTGGCATCCTGCAATATCCTGCATTATCAATTTATTAATTTATCATAATTTTTTAAAGTATATTTACACAAATAAAGTCAAAAACAAATTATAGTATTTAAAAAATGTTAATATTTTTTGAAAATAAAAACCAGAGTAAGCTTTATGTATTTTGGATTGAATTGATTATATTTTTCTGAATTCCATATTAATTTCAAAAAAAGACACTGATAAAAATCAGTGCCTTCTATTAACTTGATTTGAAATTAGAATTGTATCATATCTTTTCATAAAATATTAGAAAAAAACGACTTAAATTGTTTTAATTGTTATCGTAAAGAATTGCCATAACCCACAATCAAAATCGAGATGAACATCACCAACATCCCAATAACAATTGTTGAGATGGTCTTCTTGGAAACGCCTTTCCATTCTTTGATAATCACGCCCCAAAGATTTGCAATAAGGATGATGAATGCCATGTGTAAAATCCATGAGCTTGGACCATTGCCCATCTTGCTCTCTCCCATTCCATAAAAGAAAAATTGTAAAAACCACATCGTTCCAGCTAATGCACAGAAAATAATATTCTTTACAACCGGAACATTTTTCTTGATATAATCGGTATAAGATCTATTCTTAAATGAAAGGTAAAGACATCCGATAAGATTTGAAGCCATTCCGCCCCAAAGGACGACAACGTAGGTTACATTATTTTGAAAGAGGAATTCTCCCTGATCCGGATTTGCTAGTTTCCATGCTTCGTTTGCAACCGTGGCCATTGGTTTTCCAGCCTCCAGTCCGAAATTGAAACAAGCACTGAGAACTCCGGAAATAATAGCAACGATAAGTCCCAAACCAAATTTATATTCGGTTTTAGATTCTACACCATGAGGGTCGATGGAACTGGTTTGGAGTTCCTTATCCTTCATAACACCAGCTTTTCCACTGATGATAATCCCGACAATACAAATTAACAATCCCAGAAGAACCATTCTTCCCCAATCGCTGGAAAGCATTAAACCAATATTATCTTTTCCTGCCTGCGGATTAAATTCATAAAAAATGGAAGGAAGAAGCGAACCTATCACCATAGTAAGTCCCAACATGATACTGCTTCCAAGTGCAACGCCTAGGTAACGAACACCTAAACCATACATAAAACCACCAATTCCCCACAGTGCTCCGAATAAAAATGTCAGTCCTAAAATCGATGAGCTTTCATTTTTAATAATTTCCCAAAAATCAGGAATTGTAAGAAAAGCGGCCAAAGGTGGAACAATAATCCATGAAAAGACACCACCGATCAACCAAAAAGTTTCCCACTGCCACCCTTTCACCTTTTTATAAGGTAAGTAAAAACTGCCAGAAGAAAAACCTCCTAAAAAATGGAAAATAACTCCTAATAATGCATTCATAATTATCGTATTGCTTGAATTTGAAAATTAACAACATGTAATCGATTGCGCATCTTGTACTGTCATGCCTAACTTTTTTGAAAAATAAGATTTTTTCTACTGTTTCGAAAACGTTTATTAAAACACTATTAAATTGATAGTTACAGGTAATTTCATAATAAATTAACATTAAATTATTTTACCAAAGCACATGTCTAATTATCATTATTTCTAATTTTTGATATTTACCAAAAATCAAACAGCTCTTTTGATTTCTATTTATTTAAATAAAAAAAGACTTAACAATTTCCATTATTAAGTCTTTTGATTCTTTAGAAAATTAAAATTTATTTCAATTGATATACTTCGCTTGCAGCGAGTAATAAACAACCTAAACCATAATCCTCAAAATCA
The DNA here is from genome assembly GCF_900102265.1 of Epilithonimonas hungarica. Taxonomy (GTDB): domain Bacteria; phylum Bacteroidota; class Bacteroidia; order Flavobacteriales; family Weeksellaceae; genus Epilithonimonas; species Epilithonimonas hungarica. The sequence goes on from NZ_FNBH01000003.1 coordinate 348,563, forward strand.
GGTTCCTTGCTAACAGAAAGCGGTTGTCCATCTTTTGGCTCTTTCCCTGTTCCCTGGACCCATCCCAAAAATCCATTCGGTTGAACAGAATCTTTTACAATTGCATTCCAAGCTTTAGTAAGAACTGGCAAATATGCTTTTTTATCAATCAAACCTTTATTAATTCCATAGGCCATTCCGTAAACAAAAAGTGCAGTTCCCGTCATCTCTTTTCCGCCAAAATTAGTTGGGTCGTGAAGACTCACATTCCAAAATCCATCCTCTCTCTGAATCGGAAGCAAAGCCGATAAAAGGTCTTTATAATCCTGCAAATACTCCTGATAATGTGCATCAGACCTAGGCGTATCTTCCAAAGTTCTTGCTAGAGCTGCTACAACCCAACCGTTTCCACGGCTCCAATAGCAATCTTCTCCATTCGGTTCTTTATAAGGAGGCACAAAACTTTTGTCTCTCCACCACAGTTTATCTTTTGCATTGTACAGACCGTTTCCGCCGTGTTTATACTTGGTGAAAGCGTACATCTCGTAATTTTTGTCAAAATATTTTTTGTCGCCAGTAATTCTACCCAACTTTGTAAAAATCGGCATTCCCATTTGCAATGCGTCTATCCACCACCAATCGTCAGATTTTCCGGAAGCAATCATACTATCCATAGAAAGCTTCACGAATTTGATTCTCTCAGGATTCTTTCTTCCATCGATTTCATAAAGGTCGAGATATGTTTGTCCACAAGCTTGATTGTCGGCATTTCGAGTGTAAGTTCCACGCATCATATCCCAATTATGTTTTTGCGACCAATCCAAAGCGTAATCATAATATTCTTTTTTCGGATTAATTTTATAAAGCGCCATCAAGCCTTCATAATAAACCGCTCTCGTCCAAAGATTACTTGGCCATACCTTCTTTCCAACGACTTCCTTGCCTGCATCTGGCCATTTATTCATAAAATATTGGTTGGCACGTTGAGCAACTTCCAGAACTTCTTTCTTATTTGGAAGTTCAGATATTTTCTTTGCGGTTGACTTTTTTTGAGCTGTACAAGAAGAAATCCCTCCAAATAACAAAGCAAAAGCGAGACTTGCAGTTAGTAACTTTTTCATAATATTTATATATAATTTTTTCAAAAAAACTGATTTCAACTGGTAAATTAATTAGGTTTTACAGTAAAAACATTTGGCTTTAAGATTTTTTTCACAGATTCATCCAGATAATAATCCGTGTGTGGAGGCTGATTATAGCCTACATTTTGCCATACAATACTCAAACGATACTGCGGATTATGCATCAAAGTGTATAACCTGTGTTTTGTAGGAATTGTCGTGCTGAAAATTCTTAATTCCTGATTATCAGCTGTTCTGTACATTACTTCTTCTCGCCAGTCCCCGAATAAATCTACAACCAAAGACGGATTTTTCTTCGTTCCGTTATTCGATTCACATTGGAAATCTTTAGCATCAAATATGACAGTTGATTTTTCTTTTTTCCAATTCCATTTTGAAACGACTGTTCCGTCTAAAATTTCACTTAAAAAATCACCGTCCCAGTAAATTCCCATATTCACTGCCGGATTTTTATTACTGATTTTCTTTCCCTTTGCACTGTAAACTCCTTTTAAACCTGCACCGGCTGCCCAACATTCCGAACCATCATAACGAGGGTCTATATTTAGCGACAAACCTCTTCCCGGTCCCTGAAATTTACTTGCCTGACTGTAAACTGTAGAAGGTAATTTCCACAAAACCTTTCCTGTTTTTCCATCTCTAAAATGTGCTCCCGCATCATCAAATCTTTCCTGAATATCAAAAATTTCCAATCCCGGATTTGAAGGGTCTAAATCTCCAACGTGCAAAGCATCACCGTGACCGTAGCCTGTACTGTTCAACACTTTTCCGTCGTCATCAACCGTCATTGCACCGAAAACGATTTCGTCTTTTCCGTCATTATCAACATCGGCAATGCTCAGATTATGATTTCCCTGTCCGCGATATTGTTTGTTTTCTTCTGAACTTTCGGTATCAAAAAGCCAACGGAGACTGAGTTTTCTGTCTTTAAAATCCCAAGCTGCAATCGCAGTTCTGGTGTAATAACCTCTCGACATAATCACACTTGGAGTCTTTCCGTCGAGATATGCAACTGCTCCTAAAAATCGGTCGATGCGGTTTCCTTTGGCATCGCCCCAGGTTTCGGTCATTTCTTCGTTAGTTGGGTTTAAACTTCTAGCAAATCTTGGAACTTCATAGTTAACGGTATTAATTTCCGTACCGGTTTGTCCGTCAAAAACCGTCAGATATTCAGGTCCGGAAAGAATCATTCCGTTTTCGTTGACATAATTTTTGGTTGGGTCACCAATGAATTTTCCTTTTCCATCTTTGCTTCCGTCGGCGGTTTTCATCACGATTTCCGCTTTTCCGTCCTGGTCTAAATCATACACCAAAAATTGTGTATAATGTGCTCCTTCTCTGATATTTTTACCTAAATTAATTTCCCACAAAAACTGACCATTCAGTTTATAAGCCTGAATAATCGGCGGGTCTGTTTCTCCTTTTTGGCTGTTGTCTTTTGACCTTCCGGTTTGATGTAGGATGATTTCGTACTCACCATCTCCATCTAAATCAGCTACAGAAGCGTCATTTGGCGTGTAACCGGCTGGTGTTTTCAACGGAATAGAAAAATAAGGTTTTTGATTCGCAGTATATTTTGCAAAATCTTGGTCAACATCCTGATGTTGCGTGTTTGATTTTACGAAATAGGTATAATTTTTTCCTTTGTCAGCGGTTTTATCTAAAAAATTGGTTTCGTTTGAAAGTGGTTTTTCATTCAACTTTTTAGTTGAATTATTTTCAGTTCGGTATAAATCAAAATGAGTATTTTGAGCTTCTGTTCCCAGCAAACGCCAACTCACAAAAACGCCTGACTCTGCAGGAATCGCAACGATTCCTCTTTTCAGGTATTCCATTTGTCTTTGGGCAAAAAAAGTTTGCGAAAGAAAAATGGCGGATGTAATGAAGATATATTTGATTTTCAAAATCTTTTATTTTTAATAAGTTCTGGCTAAATGCTTTTATAAACTAGTTCTTTCAGTATGTCATTCTGAACGAAATAAAATGTAGTGAAGAATCTCAATTTTTCTGACTGAGATTCTTCCTTCGTCAGAATGACAAATGCTCAATTAAATTAACCTGTTTATCCGCTTTCAATATTTGTTCTTAATCATACATTTTAAACGTTGAATCTCTCGCAGCCCGACCTGAGTGGAGCTCTTTTTGTCGCAGCAAAGCGCAGACAAAAAAGCGGGAACGGAGGGCGGAAAAGCTGCCCAAACAATTCCCATCATTGTATTTCAATCGATTGCACAGATTCGATTATTTTTTAGAAACCTGCTTCAGCAACCACTTTACCCATTCTTCAGTTCCCTGATAATTGGTGAAATCTGCCGGAAGTTTTTTACCGTCGATATATTCGTTATAGCACCACGGGTCGCCCAATGCGAAAACGGTTCCTTTGCCGACTTTTGCAATGGCTCCAATATTTTTGCCTTCTGCCATCAAAATGGCCTTGGCAGGAGCTTTTACATCAATTGAACTTACTTCCTTCATATATAATTTTTGCTCAGAAAACACTTCATTTCCGGCAGGAACCATTACTTTTCCCTGTTCAAATTCTCTTTTCTGAACGCGGTTATAACTGTCATCATTGAAATGAATCCCGAATTCTCCCGCCAATTTGTTGAAATATTCGAATTCCGAATTGCCATTATCATTGCTCATCAAAACCAAAACACCGCCTTTTTTCACCCAATCTGTCAGATTTTTGATGCTGGTCGGGTCAATCAGATTGGCTTTTCCGCCGTAAGCTTCTTTGTCGATATCGGCATCAACAATGATGTAAATGTTGGCTTTTTTCAAATCTTTTTTGGAAGGAGCAGTCGTCAATGTTGAAATTTCAGCACCTTGTTTCTGGAAAATCTCGCCCAGTAAAGAAAATCCGCCGTTGGAAGTGTCGTTCCACGTGTAATGCCAAGATTCCAGAACTTTGGTTTCTTTATTTTCCTTTTTTTCGTTATTGAAAAAGTTGTCTAAAACGACTTTCGGTTTGTTTTGAGCATTGGAAAATCCGAATGTGAAGAGCGTTCCTAAAGCTAATGTTTTTACGATATTCTGCTTCATATCTATTTATTTTAATTTATTTGTTGGTTTTTCGCAAAGACGCAAGTTAATGAGAAAAATACTTTTTTAAGGCGCAAAGATTTTATCTTCGATAAAATTATTTTAGTGCTTTTTCAACAAATAATATTTCATTTTTTATAATTTATTTTGAATAATGAACTGGAATTAATTGAATTTCGCCATCCAACCCTGAAGGTTGTACTTTCCAATTTGAAGCGTCGAAAGGTTTGTAATCGATGTTGACAAAATTAATTTCGTGGTAATTTCGCCATTGAATTTTATTTTGGTCCATATAACGGATTCGGTTTGCCATCAGGTTTGACACCTCAATCTGAATGGTATTTTTTCCCTTTTTCAAATATTTTCCGACATTGATTTCAAACGGAAGACACCAGACAATTCCGGCATCTTGTCCGTTGATGATGACTTTTGCACTTTCATATAATTTGTCGAATTTCAGTACAAAATCATCGGCTTTATTTTTCTTTAAGCTGAAAGTCGTTGTGTAAACTCCTGTTCCCGAAAAGCTTTGCGTTTGAGCGTCTTCTGTGAAATTCGTCCAAGGCTGAAGTTTCGTTAACTTTCTGGGTTTCGGAAGTTCGGGACCTCCTTCTTTGAAACTTAATTGCCAAGGTTGATTTAAAACAATTGGCGCTTCTGTTTTTTCAACATATTTCCACTTTGCAACAGAATTATCTGCAGTCTCAGAAGCTTTTACAATTAAAGATTCCCCAGATTTTAATTGAATTTTCACTGAATTATTTTGAGTCTGGGCAATTCCATAATCCCCATTTTCAGGATTCATCAAAGTGACTTGTTTTCCGACAAAATTCAGCGGAATATTTTGATTGATTTCCTTGGAAGTATGATTGACGATGTAATAATATTTTCCGCCATCAAACTTTCTTCTGATAAATTTTAATCCTGTATTGGTCAGTTTTTCTCTTTCAATTTTTAAGAATTCTAACCCTTTTTCAACATCAGAACTTAACACAATTTTTCCTTTTCCGAAGCTTGCTGATTTAAGATTTCCATTTTGCTGAAAAGGAATTTGAGTCCATAAAGATTGTAATTCTTTTCTTCTTTTCTCCACTTCAAAATTTCCGGGGACATCTTTTGGTTCGTTTTGAAAAATAATTGAAGCACCATTTTGAGCCAAGTTTAAAATATTTTTTAAAGTTGATTCAGAGAAATAATTCAATTGAGGAATAATTAAAACTTTATAAGAACCTCCATTTTCCGAAACCTGAATATTCTGATTTTCAAACTTCGCTTCACCAATCATTTTATCAGAAATCATATCCAGAGAATAGCCGGATTTCCCTAATTTCTCAAGATTTTCGTAGAATACGGTCGGATGTAACCATTTTTCAATATTATGAATTTTGAACGCCATATCTTTCCCTTTCGGATTCGCCCATTGGTCGTAAACTGGCCAGTACATCAAGATTTCATTGTCTGATTTTCCGCTTTGTAACACAGATTGAATTCTCTCGATGTAAGAATTTAAACCTTTTATATTTGGCCATAAGCTGTTTTCAGGAACAAAATTCGTCGAAGCATAAAACAGCCAACCCGGAAACTGAACATCAGCCGGCGTATACGTTGTTCCGTGATAAAAAATATGGTTAATTCCTGATAGAAAAATCTGCTCAGCTTCAGGTTTTACCTGCGACCACGAAGTTTTGAAATGTTCTGTCAACCAAGTGAAAGATTCGTTGGAAATCAAAGGTTTTCCGGTAATATTGGCTGCTGAAGAGGCAAATTTCAGCATATTGATGTCGGGAACTTCCTTCGTATTGATGTCTTCCAGATTTCTTCTCAAACCCTGAATATCAAATTTTGTACTTCCGAAAGTTTCCGATTCCGGAATATCGACTGCTGCGTATAAATCGAGTAAATTTCCTGACGAACCGTGAGCCTGATTCGTATTTTTAGAATTTTTGGAATGTGCCCATTTCGTGAAATTATCGGTGAAGTTATTCAAAATCAGTTCGCTCAAAGTTTCTCTGTAATCCGATTTTACCCTTCCTGCAATTTCATTTAGCTCATCACTAACCAAATATTTGATGTATGGACTTAAATCATACCCTCGTCTCTTCTTAAATTCATTTTTAAAATCAGCAGTCCAGTCTGCGTTGTAAACCTCGTAACTATCATTAAAAAATGAACGGATTCCATAGTTTGAATTTCCAAAAGCTTTGTCGAAAGTTTTAAAATAATCAGCCGTTGCTGTGTTTGAAAAATGGTCTAAAGTATAGCCTTCTCCGCCCGGAGCGGCACGTTTTACTTTTTGCAAAGTTTTACCTACAAAAACTGCATAGATTGTCCATTTTCCAGACGTCGGTTTCCAGTTTAAACTTCCATCGCTACTGACTTTATCTGTTAAAACTACCGCTTCATTTTTTTCATTGTAAGCTGTGACAATATCTAATTTTATGATTTTTAAATTCTTCTGTTTTTCATCTTTCAAAATAATTTTATCTGAAAAATTCTCGCCTGCTGAAATCGTGTAAGTCTGAACAATCATTTTCGTAGCAGCATCCTGTTCATCAACTTGCGGTCCACCGATTGGCCAGCCTGTTCCAACCGACATATCGACGCCCATATTCAGGTTTTTTGCTTTGTAAGTAGTGAGTTGAAGCATTTTCATCCATTCCGGAGAGAGATAATTAATATATTTACTTTCAAATCCTTTTGCGCCGTAAATAGGAACAATTTCAACGCCTCCAAAACCTGCTTTATTAAGTGTTGTCAGCTGTTTATCCAATCCTTTTTCATCGACAGCATTTCCCATCCACCACCAACGTGTCCAGGGTTTTGCGGTCTCGGTGGTTTTTGGCCACGGATTTTGTGCGGAAAGATTTCCGAAAGCAAAACAGATTAAACTTAATTTTATGATAGATTGAATATTCATTTCTTATTTTTTAGTTTCCATCAGGCTTCAAACTTTCCATAAAGATACTTTCTGGCCAATGGAATTTGTCAATATCATCGGGTTTATTAGGGTTAAAACTTTTATAATTCTTTGAGATATATTTCTTTAAAGGTAAATTTTGGTCAACGATAGATTTAACCACACATTTCGCCAGTTCGTAAGCACCGTAGGTATTGAAATGTGTATCATCTGCTAAAACTGTTGGTTGATTTGGATAATTGTTTGCCGGATAATAAACAAATGCTTTCTTAGAATTTTCTGGTCCCATCGCTTCGAACAAGGTCTTACTCATTGCATTTAAATCGATTAAATATACATTTTCTTCTTTCGCAATTTCCCGCATTGCATCAGGAAAATCATCCAAAGTATTAACGATTTTATTATTTTCGTCAAAAACTCTTCGGTTCATTGAAGTAACCAAAACAGGAGTTGCCCCCAATTCTTTGGCTTTCGAAATCCATTCTTTTAACCTTTTTTTGTAACCAGATTTAATGCTGTTTCCAGCTTTTTGGTCGTTGTGCCCAAACTGGATTAAAAGATAATCTCCGGGTTTTATCTTATTCCAGATTTTATCGATTCGGTGACGGTCTTCAAAGGCTTTCAACGTTTCTCCGCTTTCAGCGTAATTGGCAATCACAACTTCATTCGGAACGAAAAAATACGGCAACATCTGTCCCCACGACGCCCAAGGTTCGTACTGCGCATCTACAACCGTTGAATCTCCAGTGATATAAATGGTTTTAGCTGTTGGGTTGGGTTGAATGATAACTGAAGAAACTTTTGGAGTTTTGTCATTGAATTCAATCGTCAATAAGTTGTCCCAATGTAAATATTTAGTTTCTCTTGGTTTTAATTTTACAATTCCGATTTTTTCGCCATTTTGATTTCGGATGATACTGTCTTTTACGTGAACTGAAATTTGTTTTTCAACAATTTCACCTTGTTTTGTTTTGATATCATTCAGCATCAGACGGCGGTTTTCTACACGAACTGTCGTTTCAGATGCTCCTTTGGTATCGCCAAGATTTAATGTAATATTATAATTTCCCTCAGGAATTGCGACTGAAAAATAGAAAGGTTTGTCACTCGTAATAAAGTCTCCCGTCAAAGCATTTCCTCCGTTATCAAACGATTTTAAACCGGAAATATCCATAAAACCGTAACCTTTTTTCTTATCGAATTTTGAGGTTGGCCTGATGGGAATAAAACCGTTTTCAGTTCTATTTCCTCCAAAATCAAACTTGAAAGTCGTCTGTTGAGCAAACAAAAACGAACTTAAGAAAAGCGTCAAAAATTTTATCCAGTTCTGCATTTTAATCTGTTAAAATATTTTCTTTTGGCATTGTAAACTGTTTATTTTCATCGCCCAAATCCGGAAGACCAAAATAGAAATATAGTGTTCTTTTAAATGTCCCGTTCAGATGATTCGGTTCACTTTCAGGACCTAAAGTTGAAGTATCATTATTAATATTAAACGCTAAAACAGTTCCCAACGGCGGAATTGCATCGAGGAAAGAAATATTTCCAGTTGGCAATTTCGGGTAACCTTCTGCACCGTAAATTCCGTAAAAATCAAAAAGTCTGACAAACATTTTTTCTTCCTTTGTTCCGATTGTCATTTTTCCTTCGGCTGTATCCAATTGCAACCACGAAACATCATCAAAATAACCTTTAAATTCAGGATAAATCCAAGGTGAAAAACCTGTTCTGGTGGAGTTTCTCAGGTTTTGCCAAACATTGTAAGTTTGCCCCTGAGTACGGTTTTTCCAAACGTGATAAGGACCTTTTCCAAACCATTTTGCGCTGATGACATAATTTTCGGGATAATCAAAACTTACTCCTGCAAACTGATAATCTCCGGAAAGTGAATATTCATAATTCAATTCTAAAATTCCGTTAGAATTAAGTTTCCAAACTGCTTTTTTTCCGTCTTTGTATGAAACTTCGATGATTTGATTTTTCCCTTCTGATAAAGATTTAATTGAAGACAATTCCGTTTTTCCATTCACGAAAATCGGTCCGTTTCGGAAGGTCATTTTTTTGCCTTTTTTATCGATAATGACTGATTTTAATAATCCGTCTTTTTTACCTATTGAAAATTCTTTTTCGTCTGATTTTAAAATAAATAATGAATCATTTTCCGCAACAGAAACCGGAAATTCTTTGATTAAAGTCTTCGAAAACTGTTTTGAAATCTCATCGTTCGATTTTATTTTCCAAGTCCAAGTGTAGATTTCCTTTCCCAAAAAATCGGTTGCAGTCAGCATTAAAGCTTCACTTTCTTTCCAGTTTTGAGGAAGATTTAATCTAACATTTCCTTTTTCTGTTGGTTTAATATCCGGAGATTCTGCTTTTCCACTTTGAAGTACATTAAATCCGGATTCAGACGAAAATGGTGTTTTGAATTTGACCAGTTTCCATTCAAACTGACATTCATTTAGATTGGTAAAATGATAACGGTTTTCAACAGGAATTGTTCCATTAAAATCTGTCGGCAACGTTTTAAAATCAATTTTTACAGGACTGTAAATTTCACGGATGGCATAAAAACTTCCTTCTTTTTCACGATGCGGACCAACTACTCCATCCGGCGCATTAATCGCATTGACATCGATTTGATTATTGAAATCGGTTCGCACCAAACCTTCATCCGCAAATGCCCAAAGGAAACCGCCTGCTCCTTTTTTGGAATTCCAGTGAAGTTCCCAATAATCAGCCAAAGAAGTTCCGCCACCACCGTCATCCTGTGCGTGCAGAAATTCGGTCGGCATATAAATATTTTCTCCTTCAAGGATTTTTTTGGTGCTGTAATAATCTTCGTAATGGTTGCAGTCGATGCCGTTGAAAGCATTTCCTGGTTTGTGATGGGCGTGAATGACGGGACGGTTTGATAAGTCGTATTTTGCAAATTCTGCATCCAAGTCCAAATTATGTCCGCCTTCGTTTCCGTTGCTCCAGAAAATAATCGATGGATGATTGGCATCTCTTGTAACCATTTCTCTGACCAGTTTTTTGCCGATTTCAGTACTATATTTTTTTTGCCAACCCGCCAATTCATCCAAAACATACAACCCTAAAGAATCGCAAATCTGAAGAAACGATTTATTCGGTGGATAATGGGCACAGCGAACGGCATTCATATTCATTTCTTTGATGAGCTGAACGTCCATTAAATCTATATTTTTATTCACCGCTCGTCCTGTTTCAGGCCACCAGACGTGACGGTTGATGCCTTTCATTTTGATTTTGGTTCCGTTGATGTAAATTCCGTCGCCTTTTCGGATTTCAATGGTTCGGAAACCGAATTTTTCTTCGGTTTGGCTGATTATTTTTTTGTTTTTATTTAAAGTGAATTTTGCTTTGTATAAATTCGGTGTTTCTGCCGTCCAAAGCTTCGGGTTTTTAACGGAAAACTGAATCTGCTTTAAAGTATCTCCATTTTGAATTTGAACCTGAGATTCGCCAACCAAATTATTTTTAACATCAAAAATTTCAACTTTTAAATTATTGACTGAAGTGATTCCTTTTAAGTAAATATTTGAACTAAAAGTTCCGTCCGCTTTTGCATCAATCGCCGTCCACGAAATATGTTCTTTTGGAGTTGCTTCCAAATAAACCGGGCGGAAAATCCCTCCTAAAATCCAGTAATCTGCAAGACGTTCTGCATTATTGACGGATTTATCAGCCGACATTTTGGAAACTTTTACCTCTAGAATATTTTCTTTTCCAAAAATTAATTTGTCGGAAATATCATATTTAAATTCATAAAAAGCACCCTGATGAATTGCTCCGGCCAATTTTCCGTTGATTTTCACTTCGGTGTCGGTCATCGAACCTTCGAAAACAATGTTGACCGATTTTCCTTTCCAGGAATTTGGAACTGAAAACTTGTGTTTGTAAAGACCTGTTTCGTCGTTAAATTTAAAATTCTTTCCGTAGGTAACGTAGTCTCTTCCGTAGTTGTAAGAGCCAAATCCCTGCTGTTCCCATTGTGATGGAACCTGTATTTTGTCCCAGCTTCCTGATTTTCTTCCTCCAGTTATCCAAAAATCCCATTCTTTTGTCTGCTCAGAATCTGTCCCGCTCAGGAATTGGATTTCCTTAGACTGAGAATGCAGAAACTGTGAGCAAAAGCATAAAAGAACGAATATTTTGGTAAAATAACTCATTTTGCAGCAGTATCGGAATCGTCTTTTTTGTTGTAAGATTGCGTGAGAGAAGCTACTTGCATCACATTAACATTTTTTTGCTTTAAATTCTGAATGTTGTTCAGGTTTTGTATTTCAGGTTTTAAAGCTTTTATTTTCAAATTTTCAAATGTGAAATCTTTTAAATCAAATAAGTCTGATTTTTCAACAGAGAATGCCGTTTCGCAACTGATATCGATATTCTTGATGGTAATATTGTTCGCCAATCCTTTTCTCGGTCTTTCTTCGCCTTTCAAATCAAAAAACTGATTCCAGCCTTTAACATACAAGAATGTTTTCACGTTTCCTGTGATGTTTTCTACGGTAAGATATTCGTAATGTTGAGGAGTATCCGGACGCATTTTCAGATGTAATAATCTTGAAGCATCTTTTACCTTAGAATTTCTTAGAATCACGTTGTAATTGTGAATTGATTCGCTTCCACAAGTCAAAACGCTGTGGCAAAATCCAAAACTGTTGTTTTCGATAAGGATGTTTCTGTTTTCACCGTTGTTCGGGTCTTTATCGGATTTCGGACCTTTTCCGCCTTTTAAAGCAATTGCATCGTCATTGACTGACATATAGCAATTTTTAATTAAGAAATTGGTACACGCATCGATGTCAACTGCGTCTGTACTTGGTGCTTTTACTGGTGCTTTCGGAGCAAGAATAGTGAGATTTAACAATTTTACAAAATCACTTTTGTAATAATGCGTACTCCAAAACGGTGAATTTTTAACAGTAATTCCTTCAATCTGAATGTTTTTTGAATTGGAAACGTAGATAATTCTAGGTCTCATTTCGTCCATATTGGTGCATTTAGGATTCCATTCTCTTCTTTTCCAGAATGATTTCCAGAAGCGAAGTCCATTTCCGTCCAGAGTTCCTTTTCCTGAAATCGTGAAGCCGTCTAATCCGTCTGCATTAATCAAAGCAGGAAAATATTTCACAGTCTGACCTTCCATTCTTGTCGTTACAACTGGAAAATCATTGATATCATCACTGCCTTTTAATTTTGCTCCATTTTCCAGATGCAAATGGGTACCTTGTTTGAAGAAAATTGAACTGATTAAAAATGTTCCTTTCGGCACCACCACAACTCCACCACCATTTTTAGCAGCCAAATCAATGATTGCCTGAAGTTCTTTGGTCTGAAGAATCGTGCTGTCGTTCTTCACTCCATTGTCTGTAAGGATATATTTTTTGCCTAATTTGTTGATGTCTGTGGGCTTGCTTTCTTTAAACCATTTGTCGATTTTGGTACCGTCTGGCCAGTTGTCCTGGCTTTTTAATCCTGAAAAAGAAAAGCAGAGCGAAAAAGCCAGGAAAAGCTTTGATATATTTTGAAATTTCATAATCGATTTTATATAGCTAATAAACGAAAATAAAAATATAGTTTCTGAGAGTTTGGAGCATCCTGCCCTCTCCTGTCAAAAAAATTCTAATGAATATATAAAGGATATTTTTTTATTGATTTAATGTTAAATTTTGATTCTAAAACATTTTATTTGATGCAAACTCAATTATCTTCAAACCTTGATTAAATCTTAATTTCAGTTCATATTTAATTAATATAAAATTCACGAAAACCATAACAACCTGATAATTAACAGGATTGGACAGGATAGTCATCTTGGTGGTTGTCTCTAATTTTCCCTCACAACAAAAGTTCTATTTCTAACTAATCAGAATTATTATGAAAGAAAAAATTCTACCTATTAAGCAAATATTTAAGCTATTTATGTTTTGTGGAGCAATTTCAACGACTATTGGTATTGATGCACAAACATTAGCCTTTCCGGAAGCGACTGGTTTTGGAAGATTTGCAACAGGTGCACGCGGTTCAGGAAATCCTGAAATCTATCTGGTAACCAATCTAAATGATAGTGGACCAGGTTCTTTCCGTGATGCAGTGAGTAAAGAAGGACGATTTGTGATATTCAAAGTTGGCGGTATCATCAATACTAAATCCCAAATCGTAATTCCTAAAAATACAACCATTGCGGGCCAGACTGCTCCCGGAGAAGGAATTGTTCTTCTTGGCTCCAGAGTCACTTTTACAGGAGCAAGTAATACAATTTCCCGTTATATTAGAATCCGTTTTGGAAGTACAACCCAAGGTCAGGATACATCAGGACTTGCGAATGGTACGAATATGATTTTCGACCATATGTCCTTCACTTGGGGAACGGACGAAGTTTTCTCTATCAACTGGGATAACAAAGGTGAAAGTCCTGACAATATAACGATCCAGAATTCTATTATCGGTCAAGGTTTGCACCGTCACAATCACTCGGCTGGAGGATTGATGCAACCTTCTGGTGGAAAAATCAGTTTGATCGGAAATTTGTATATCTGCAACAAGACTCGCAACAATAAGGTAAAGGGAATCAATGAATTCGTCAATAACATCGTTTATAACTGGGGAAATTACGGGAATACCTACGGACATGCAGAATCGGGTGACGCTTACATTATGGGTGGAGACTCAGCGGGAACTTCTGATGTGAATATCATTAATAATTATTTTATTGGTGGGCCAAATACGAGCAATACCGTTACAACACCTTTCAACAGAGGAAATGACAATTTCTTTTTATTTGGTTCTGGAAATTATTTTGATAATAACAAAGACGGGATCTTGAACGGAACTTTGATTCCTTCGGATTTGACAGGTTTTCCTACGGGTGATATTAATTCCATCAAATCAGAGCCTTATGATTATCCGATGAAAAATCCAACTTTGACAGCTCAACAAGCTTATGACAAATCAATTTTGAATGTCGGTGCATCTTATCCGAGACGTGACCAGGTTGAGAATCTGATGATTGCTGATCTGCAGTCAAAAGGAACAACGGCGACCTATGTGTATGTTCAGTCTGACCTTACATCTCAATTTGGTTTTACCAATGGTGGCGCGGGACACGTTTATGGTGCTCCAGCTCCTTTGGATACCGATAATGATGGAATGCCAGATGCTTGGGAAGATGCGAACGGATTAGATAAATATACACCAGATGCATTGAATGTGAGCACTACAAACGCTCCATATCTTAATATTGAAGTTTATATCAACAGCTTACCCTATCAAACTCCGCCGGATTTTATAATTCCGCCAACTGACCTGAATTTCACGAATGTTACGACAACAGAAGTTCCGCCTGCAAGTTCTTTCACAGTTAACTGGAGCGATAATTCGATTAATGAAACTAATTATATTCTGGAACGTTCGACCGATGGAAATAATTTTTCTGAAATCGCAACCTTGTCTGCAAATACTGTAAGCTATAATGAAACAGGTTTAACTCCAAATACTCAATATTATTACAGAGTTAAAGCTATTAGTGCAACAGAATCTTCAGTTTATACTTCGATTGCATCAATTACAACTCCACCGATTCCTTCAGCTCCGACGAAAGCTACAAATCCAACACCAATAACAGGAAATGATAATGTAGAATTGACCAGCGGAAATCTACTTTTGAAATGGTCAGGAAGTACAAATACGACAGCTTATTCAGTTTATCTTGGAACGGATGCATCAAATTTAAATAAAATCGCGGATGTTAATTATTCAAATTCTCCATCTTATCAATTGACCGGATTAAGTCCTGCAACGACTTATTATTGGAGAATCGATGCTTCGAACGAAAAAGGGACTGCAACCGGTGACGTTTGGAATTTCCATACACTTACACCAAGGCTCGTTGGGCATTGGCCATTCAAAGAAGCACCATTGGAAGGAGAAAAAATTGCGGATGTCACCGATTATGAAAATGACGGAATATTGGATGTCGCTTACGACAATTCTAATGTCAGAATTCAAGGAAAGGAAAATTATGCGCTTGATCTATTGACTTCACCCAGTAATATGTACATCGCAAGTGTTCCGAATCAAGACCATATATTCTTTGACAAAAACTCATTCACTGTCTCTTTCTGGATGAAAGCTCCTACGAGTATGATTCCTTCTTCATCATCGGCAAGTCTTTATGTTTTATGCAAAGGTTCATTTACGAAAAATACGACAACCGGAGCAACAGGAAAACGATACAATGTTGAAGTCAAAGGCGGTCAGTTACGTTTTGCTATCGATGATGATGTGACCAAGAAAGAAATCAGTTCCCCAATTGCAAATTATTTCACGGGTGATTGGGTCAATGTGGTAATAATGAGAGATATTGTTGCCCATAAAATGAGAATTTACACGAACGGAGTTCTTAGTGCAGAAGGCGATGAAACTGCTGTTACTGGAATTGGAGAGGTCAGTGATCTAATCATTGGAAACATTGGAGAATTGGAATTAATGTCAACCACAGCTCCAGCACCTTATAAAGGCGCATTTGATGAGCTGAAAATGTTTAACTATGCTTTACCTCTCTCGGAAGTACAAGCTTTGTATAGCCAAACGACATTAAGCACGGATAAATTCCTTTCTAAAAAAGGCATTATCTATCCTAATCCTGTTAAAGACCAAATCTCAATACAACTCCCTGATTACAAAAAATCTAGTTTGACTGCAACACTAAGAGATATGTCAGGAAAAATTATCCTTAATGAAAAAATTAATTCTAAGGAAAAAGGAATCTTCATTTTAAACATTTCTAGCAGAAAAGCTTCCGGGACTTATATCTTGAATGTTTCAGGAGAAAATCTGAATAGTCATTTCAAGGTTATTATAGAATAATATCAAATCAAATTTTTCATAACAAAACCCCTTCCAAATATTTTTGAAAGAGGTTTTATTTTTTTGATCAATAATTAAATTTATCCTATTGCTTTTTTATCTGTAAAAAACTGAAATGTTTCTTTCTTCTCAATTAATTGAATTGGATATAATTCTGGATTGTATTCTCCCTTCAGGGCTTCATTCAGAGCATGTTTTTTTGATTCACCGAAAGCTACAACCAAGATATTTTCTGCTTTGTTAATAAGTGGGGCCGTCAATGTTATTCTAAACATTTCCTGAGGTTTCAGATAATAAGCATCTACCCATTTTTCTTTTTCATGGAGTATTTTTTCCCCGGGAAACAGAGAAGCCGTATGACCATCGTCTCCCATCCCTAAAAGAATGAAGTCGAAGACACCTTCTTTTCCCAAAACTGATATGATATGCTCTTCATATTCTTTAGCATATTCTTCTGGTTCAATTCCATCTTTATACATTGGGAAAATATGATCTCTATTAACCGGAACTTTATTCAATAATGTTTCAAAAGTCATTTTAGCATTACTTTTCTCATCAGTTAGAGAAACCCATCTTTCATCGACCCAGAAAAAATAGACTTTACCCCACTCTATTTTATCAGCGTATTCCGGAGTTGCCAATAAATTAAAAATTGCCTTTGGAGAAGAGCCACCACTTAACGCAACAACAAATTTACCGTGTTTCTGAACAGATCTTTCCGAAAGTTCAGCAAACCTATCAGCCGCTTTTCTATAAAGTGTATCCAGATCATCAAATATTGTAATATTCATTTTATATTTTTAAATTAAACCCATTTGTGACCTTGTCTTTCAACTAAAGCATTACTATCTTCCGGCCCCCAGCTTCCGGCCTCGTAATTGGGGAAGGAAGAATCTTTGGTCTTTTCCCAGGTTTCCTGAATGGTTTTCATAACATCCCAAGCTTCTTCCACCTGATCGGAACGCATAAATAAAGTTAAATCGCCCAAAAGAGCTTCTAATAACAAGGTCTCATAAGCTTCAGGCGTATCATTCTGGCAAGCAAAATTATCAAATATCATTTCCACAGGTTTTAATTCTAATGAAAGTCCAGGTTTCTTTGCCATAAACTGCAGTCTGATATCCATTTGAGGCTGTATGTTGATTATTAATCGATTAGCTGATAAAAGCTGTGAACTTTCTGAAAATGTATTATGTGGAAGTGGCTTAAACTGAATCGTGATATAAGAATGCTTTTCTTTCATTTTCTTACCCGTTCTGACATAGAAAGGAGTGTTCTGCCATCTTTCATTATCGAGATAGAATTTTATTGCAGCGAAAGTTTCGGTATTGGAATCCGGGGCAATTCCTTCTTCCTGACGATAACCTTTTTCTGGAACGCCATTAACCGTACCTTTTCCATATTGCCCCCTCACTGCATAATGGTCAACTTTATCGGGCGAAATTCTACGGATCGATTTCAGAACATCAACCTTGCGATCTCTGATCTCACTTGACTCCAACGAAACAGGTGGTTCCATGGAAACCATACAAAGGATCTGTAACAAATGATTCTGAATCATATCTCTAAGTGCTCCTGTCTGCTCATAGAAAGCAGCCCGTGTTTCCACTCCGACTTCCTCTGCAACAGTGATCTGTACAGATTCTATATGTCTATGATTCCATAAAGGCTCAAAGATCGAATTTCCAAATCTGAATGCCAGAATGTTCTGAACCGTTTCTTTCCCAAGATAATGATCAATGCGGTAGATCTGTTCCTCTTTGAAGGTTTGTGAAAGAAGATTATTGAGTTCTATTGCAGATGCCTTATCATGACCAAAAGGTTTCTCGATGATGATCCTGTCTTTTTTAGAATCGGAAGCAATTGATGTATTCCTGATGTGACCGGAAATAACCGATACAAAATTAGGTGCTATCGACAAGTAAAAAAGCCTGTTACCTCTTGTTCCATAGACCTTGTCAAAATCCTCTAATTTCTGATACAGATTTTTATAAGAATCTTCTTCATCCAATTGATGCTGAAAATACTTGATATGAGCCTGAAAACCAGCCCAATCTTCAGCAGTTACTTTTTTTCTCGAGAAGCTTTCCAGATTTTCTTTGATATAATTTCTAAAGTTTTCGTCTGTATTCTCTGCTCTTCCCAACGCCAGGATATTGAAACCCTTGGGCATTCTTCCATCGATATATAAATTATAAAAAGCCGGAAAAAGTTTTCTTTTCGCTAGGTCTCCTGTTGCGCCAAAGATAACAATGGTCGTTGGCTGCAAAATTGTGTGTTCGCTCATTTTTCGAGATTTAATTGTTTTCACTATTCCAGAAAGTATGGAAAACACCTTCTCTATCAACTCTTTGATAGGTATGTGCCCCAAAATAATCTCGCTGAGCCTGGATAAGATTTACCGGCAAAGATTCCGTTGTGTAAGCATCAAAATAACCTAAAGCTGTCTGGATCCCTAAGCTTGGAATTCCATTTGACACAGCATAAGAAGCCGTTTTTCTTAATGAAGAAATTTTATCTTTCACGATTTCGGAAATTCCCTGGTCCAATAAAATATTAGATAGATTCTCGTCATTAGAATAAGCCTGATAGAATTTTTCCAACAAAACCGAACGAATGATACATCCGCCTCTCCAGATTTTTACAACATCTTTTAATGGAATGTCAAACTGATAATCTTCAGAAGCTTTTACCAATAATGCCAAACCTTGTGCATAACTGATCAAAGTCGATAAATAAAGTGCATCACCAACTTCTTTGATGAATGATTCTGTATTTTCAGGCTTTGAGATCTCTTCTTTAGAATATAATTGAGACGCCTTTACCCTCTCATCTTTATAAGCTGATAAAATTCTTGAAGTTACCGCAATATCGATTGTCGGGATAGAAACCCCGATTTCCATTGCCTGTTCAGAAGTCCATTTTCCGGTTCCTTTTGCTCCTGCTTTATCAAGAATTTTATCTACAAGATAAGCGTTTGTCAAATCATCTTTTTGTTGGAAAATATCTCTTGTGATCTCTATTAAGAATGAATTCATCTCACCTTCATTCCAAGTTTTGAAAACTTCGTATAGTCTGTCGTTATTAAGGCCTGCACCTTTTCTCAACAAATCGTAAGCTTCGCTGATCAACTGCATGATAGCATATTCGATTCCGTTGTGCACCATTTTCACATAGTTTCCGGCAGAACCCTTGCCCATATAGGCTGTACAAGCTTCACCCTCGACTTTCGCAGAAATCGCTTCCAGCATCGGTTTTAGAATATTGAAAGCTTCCAGGTCTCCTCCAGGCATTATACTAGGTCCTTTTCTAGCACCCTTCTCACCTCCGGAAACTCCCATTCCCATAAAATGTAGATTTTTCGAAGCCAGAGCAGCAATACGTCTGTTTGTATCAGCAAAATAAGAATTTCCTGCGTCTATTACAATATCTCCTTTTTCTAAAAGTGGTGTAATGCTTTCCAACACCGCATCTACAGGTTTTCCGGCAGGAACCATCAGAATAATTTTTCTTGGACTTTCCAATACGGATACAAATTCTTCCAAAGAAGCAGTTCCCTGCACAGTTGTTCCCTCTGTTGCACCATTGTGAAGTTCTTTTACTTTTTGCTCGTCGAGGTCAAATCCTGCAGCCGAAAAGCCGTTGTCAGCTATATTATAGAGAAGGTTCCGTCCCATTACTCCAAGACCAACGATCCCATAATTAAGTTTTTCCATTTTTTAATTAGATTAATTTTAAGCAATAAAAATACGGAAATGCCAAAGACGAAAAAAATTAAACACAAAAAAATTACTTAAAAAGACAATAGTCAAAATGAATTGATCGTGCTTTGAAAAACCATTTCTAAAGGCTAAGCCTCATTCACCGACTCATTTTGCCCATTCGACGAAAAATCCATCATTTTTTTAAGATTCATTCTGAACTTTACATCAGAAAAAAGAGCAATAACGCTCAATTTAAATCTTAAAATTATGAAAACAAACATCGGACTTACAGAGCAAAACACAGAAGCTGTAGCAGAACAATTGGCAAAGCTTTTAGCAGACGAAACTTTACTTTACATCAAAACCAGAAATGCCCACTGGAACGTAACTGGCGACAACTTCCACGCCAATCACATTTTCTTTGAAGAGCAATATAAACAATTAGATGAACTGATTGACAGCGTGGCAGAACGTATGCGAAAAATCGGTCATTACGCTCCTGCAACAATGAAAATCTATCTTGAATTAACGCATCTTACTGAATACAGCGACAGGACCAACGACGGACTCGGTTATATGAAAGATCTATTAAGCGATCACGAAAGCATCATCGAGTTTTTAAGAGGAAATGTTACGCCTTTTGCCGAAGAATACAAGGATTACGGTACAAGCGACTTTATCACAGGATTGATGGAAACACACGAAGAAATGGCCTGGATGATACGTTCTTACTTTAGAAAGTAAGCAAATAAGACAAGGAATAATTATATTTGCGTCAACCATAAATAACTATCCCTATGAAAGCCTTGATTGTTGATGATAATGATATCGCAAGAACAACTTTGGCGCACTTGGTAAAACAAGTACCAAACCTCACGATTGTCAATGAATTTTCTAATGCGATTGAGGCTTACAACTTCTTGCAGACCAATTCCGTCGATTTGATTTTTCTCGATATCGAAATGCCGGAAATGAGCGGTATAGAACTCACAAAAAATCTTTCCGGGAAGGACACCATCATTATTTTCACAACGTCGAACAAAGAATATGCACTCGAAGCTTTCGAACTGAATATCGCAGATTACATCCTGAAACCAGTGATGCCGGCGAGATTTTTACAGGCGGTAAGTAAAGCTCAGGCAATTCTTGATAGCAGAAAAGAAGATGTGGAAGTCACCAAAGATGAGTTCTTATTCGTGAGAGATTCCAATATCACAAGGCGTTTGAAGCTCGACGATATTTTTTATGCAGAAGCAATGGGTGATTACGTGAAGTTTTATACACGGGAAAAAATGTTTGCTATCCATGGTAAAATGAAAACAGCGGAAGAACGTTTGCCTAAAGACCATTTCATCAGAGTTCATCGCTCTTACATCGTTTCTGTAGGCAAAATAGACACGCTTCAGGATGGTGGAATTATGATCAATGGAAAATTCATTCCTGTTGCAGATGCTTATCGAAAAGCACTCAACACAAGAATGAATGTCTTTTAAAATTTTTATTTGACTACATCGAACCACTTTGTTAGGTTTGGGCAGCTTTATCCGCCTTCCGCTCCCAATCTTTTTTGCACACGATTTCAGATTAAATAGAACTTGAGAACAAGCAAAAAAGGATTTCCGCTCAAGTCGGGCTGCAGATTCAACGTTCTAATCAGAGCGCAAAAATCCCCCTCCATTGGAGGGATGGCGAAAATTCAAAGAATTTTTGACGGGGTGGTTTTCAACAATTCAAAATAAGTACAGATACTTATGAAAAAAATATCCTCAGTAATGGGAAACAGACGATTCAGTTATTTCATCATCCTCACATTTATTGCGGGTTCTCTCCTATTGATAGCAGTTCAAATCAATTCGGCTAAAAATACCAAAGAACTCATCCAAAATAACAACCGACTTCTGAACGAGTTGCGTTCCAGCAATCATTTGCGTGAAATCGACCGCGATATTCTTGGCGTTGAAAGCAGAATCCGAGCTTCTATTGCAACCAATGATACGACTCATCTCGAAGGAATCGACCAAAAAATCAGTCAGATAGAAAACTTTCTCGATTCACTTTCCAAAGACAATTCAGACGGCGTTGAAGAAAAGCTGATTCACAGACTGAGCGTTCTCGCAATGGAAAAGAAGACAACGAAAGACAAATTACTGCTTCGCTATCACACCCTTGGAAATATGGACGACAACACTTCCATTGCTAATCCAAGAGCTCGAAAAATTTCGAACGAAATCACGTCCATCACTGCTAAAATTTACGAAAGCAGAAAACTTCATATGGTTAGCCTCAGCAAAGAGACTGAAGCAATGGGACAAAAAGCGAGATTGTATGATATTTCCTTATTGATTCTTTTGATTTTGAGCGGTTCCATTGTCGGTTATCACATTCTACGTCAGTTCAAACGTCAGAGATTGTTAATTCAGGAATTGGATGTTGCAGAGAAAAAAGCATCGGTTGCCGCACAGACCAAAGAAAATTTTCTAGCCAATATGAGCCACGAAATCAGAACGCCTTTGAGCGGAATTTTGGGATTTACCAACCTTTTACAGAAAAGACCTTTGGATGAAACTTCGAAAGAATTTGTCTCATCCATTCAACGTTCCGGGGAAAATCTGATGGCGATTATCAATGACATTTTAGATTTATCAAAAATCGAAGCCGGAATGATGCGCATTACCAAAGGTATATTCAGCATCAATGGATTGGTGAATTCTGTCGAAACATTTTTTGTTGAACGAGCCAAGGAAAAAGGATTGACGATTTCCAGCAAAATCGATACTTCAATTCCCGATACTTTGAATGGTGACGCAACGAGACTCACTCAGATTTTGGTCAACCTCATCGGAAATGCAATCAAATTTACACATCAGGGAACTATCAATATCGAAATTTACAATAAACAGCAAACCGAAAACGAAATCATTGTCGGCTTCAAAGTTTCTGACACAGGCATCGGAATTGATAAAGAAAAACTCATTGAAGTTTTTGAAAGATTCAATCAGGGAGAAGATTCAACGACCAGAAATTACGGTGGAACAGGACTTGGTTTATCGATTGTGAAAAGCCTAATTCAGTTGCAGAACGGCGATATAGAAGTGACGAGCGAACAGGGAAAAGGCACGACTTTCCATTTTTATATTCCATACACAATTGCAAAAGAACAGCTTAATTTAGTTCCAAAAGTTGACACCGATTATTTTAAAGATAAAACGAATGCGCCTCTGAAAGTATTAATCGTAGATGATAATGCTATCAATCAAAGCCTGATGAAACATCTCCTTTCCCAATGGAACATCAATTTTGAAACTGCAAATAACGGCTTGGAAGCTGTGGAATTTCTCAGAAACAACGACTGTGATTTGGTTTTAATGGACATCCAAATGCCACAAATGGACGGTTATGTCGCCACGCAAACCATCCGTGAAGAACTGAAACTGAACACGCCAATCATCGCAATGACCGCACACGCTTTGGCAGGCGAACGCGAAAGATGTATGAGCCGTGGAATGAACGAATACATTTCCAAACCGATAAAAGAAGAGGAATTATTCAAATTAATCTCCAATTTCGGTCTGAAGGAAAATGAAAAAATCGAAGTAAAAACAGAAGAAATCACTTCTAATTATGAGTTCATCGACCTTACCTATTTGAAGTCTATCAGCAATGGCGACAAAGATTTTGAAAGAACCGTGACGCAACAGTTTTTAGATAATGTCCCGACTCATTTGCAGGAACTGAAACTGGCTTATGAATATAAAGATTTCAAATTGCTGAAATTAAGAGCACACGATTTGAAATCGAGTGTTGCGATAATGGGTTTGCTGGCTTTATTAGAGGAAAAATTAAATATTTTAGAATTAACAGTCGACGATAATCCAGCTTCAACACAAGCTTTGGAAGAGGTGAAAGATATTTTGCTGAAATCTTTTTTTGAGGCTAAATTATTTATGAAATCGCTTTAAAGTCTAATCAATTGCGTCGGGCTTTAGCCCGATGATTAAAATTTAAATGAACTCGGCTTTAGCCAAAATTTAGATTAAGTTTTGGCTAAAGCCTAACCTATTATTTTTCGGGAACGAAAGGGCTAAAGCCCATTCCTATTGATTTTTTTAATACCAAAATGATTATGGAAAACCAAGGCGCATCGGTGGTCATCACCCATCACGTTCTCAACGGCAAACAAACCGAATATGAAAAATGGCTCGATGAAATTCTGCCCGTTTCCAAAAACGCCAAAGGCTTTATCGACTGGCAAATCGTTCGTCCAATTCCAAATCTTACTTTTGTCTACACGGTCATTATCCGATTTGATACGATTGAAAATCTCAGAAACTGGATGGAATCTGATACCAGAAGAAAACTGATTGACAAAGCACATCCCTTATTCACCAAAGAAGACAATTACGAAATCAAATCGGGTCTGGATTTTCTATTTTATGGCGAAAAAGAAAACAAAGTTCCGGTTCGATGGAAACAATATCTGGCAACTTGGTCTGCAATTTATCCTTTATCATTATTGATGCAATTGCTGTTATTGCCTTCTTTAAGATTAATGAATATTCCTGCCAATCGGTATTTTGATACTTTCATCAGTACAGGATGTCTGGTATTTTTAGTGATTTTTGTAGTGATGCCGAATTATACGAAGCTGATTAGGAAATGGCTGTATAAATAATTAAAATTTTGTTCTAAAATAAAATCCGTCTCAAACAAAATTGAGACGGATTTTTTGTTTAAATCTTTTTCTTAAAAAAGATTAGTAAAAAGCAAAAATAAGCAAAACGGTTAAAACCTTTGCTATACAAGGCTTTATAAAAACAGTAGTCTTAGTTCGGAAGTCGGTGTCTGATAGATTTTGGGCTTAAAATGACAAGGTTAAGTTACTAATTCGTTACCGATTGATAAAGGTAACTACATAGCTTAACTGATTATATTTCAGTCTTTTGCATCCTTTTTTACATTCCCTTGTAACTCAATGTAATTTAATTTTAAACATTAAACATTTGAGTTATGGAACAGACAAAAAAATCCACGTTCAAACTACTTTTCTACCTGAAAAAGAACGAACTGAAAAAGAACGGTAATGCCCCGATTATGGCACGTATTACCATTGACGGAACTCCTAAAACTTTCGGAACAAAGTTAGAAATAAACCCCAATAATTGGGATTTGAAACACGGAAGAGTTCAGGGCAAAAGTGCGCAGGCATTAAGCATCAATAAAAAACTGGATAATATACGTGGGCGTATCGACAAGATTTATGAAGATATGCTGAAGCACGAGGGCTTTGCGACCGCCCAAAAAGTAAAGCTATCATTTTTGGGTGTCGGCGTAATGGATGATGCTATCCTAAAAGTTTTCAACAACCAAAATGAGGATTTTAAAAAATTGGTCGAAAAGGAAGAACGCTCACAAAGCACCTACAACAAGTATATCACAGTTTACAATCATCTTACCACATTTATAAAGGAACGCTATCATCGTGATGATATGGCTTTTCGGGAATTGACTTCCGATTTTATCCGGGAGTTTGATTTTTACCTCCGGTATGATTTGCAGTCTTCCCACAATACAGTTTGGGTGTACACGATGCCTGTATTAGCCCTTGTGGAACTGGCTATTAAAAAAGGCTTGATACGTGATAATCCTTTTCAGGATTACGAAATCAATATGGAAGAAACCGACCGGGGTTATATCCTTAAAGAAGATGTTGAAAAGCTGATGATGTGCGTACCACCGCACCCACGGTATAAACTGGTAAAAGACCTGTTTATTTTTAGTTGTTTTACCGGACTTGCTTATGCGGATATTAAAAAACTGACAAGGAACAATATTCAATCATTCTTTGACGGTCATCAATGGATTATCAGCAGGAGAAAGAAATCAGATATTGCTTCAAATGTTCGGTTAATGGAAATCCCTAAGCGTATCATTGAGAAGTATCAGGGTACGACAAGGAATGAATTTATCTTTCCGGTTCCGACCAATGCAACCTGCAATACGCACATAGGTAAACTGGTTGAAAAGGCAGAGATTATTACGGAGCAAAAAGTAACCTTTCACACGGCAAGGCATACTTTCGGAACAATGTTTTTGACCGAGGGTGTACCGCTTGAAAGCCTTAGCAAAATGATGGGGCATAAAAACATTTCCACCACACAGATTTACGCTAAAATCACAAGCCAAAAAATCAGTAAGGATATGGATTTGGTTACCCCTAAATTCAAAGCTATGGAAGAAGCATTTATGATGGCAATCTAATCAGCTTTTAGTTAATCACAATGAGCAGAACTTAACGGTTCTGCTTTTTTTATGCCCATACTTTTATGTAGGTAAAGCACATTTACTTTCCTCTACCCAGTCCAACGCTGTAAAAGAGCTTATTACCTACTTGCTAAATAGAAAATTGAAAAACGAAGCCCTTATCTAACGCCCCCTGCTATTCCGTTTTTCAAATCTCTATTACAGGCTATGATAGCCTGGTCATTAATGCCATAAAATTTTAGAACAGAAAATTTCCACAATCAACCGGTAAAAAGGCAGCTAAGTTATAGCGGGCAGCCACCGCACACGCCCAACCAAAAGACTACGGCATAATGGCAAGGCAAAATGACGGCTTTGCCGAGTTGCTGTGTGTTGCCTTGCCACCCTCCGGGACTTATTCCGTTTCCTTTTGGTTTTCCCGCTTAGCCCGCTTGGATTATCTGCTTTCTTTTTTCCGGTTTTTCTTTTGGAAAAATTTATGCGAAGCGAAGCGGAGCAAACCACAACGGGAAGCGGGAAACGAGAAAAGCGAGTGAGTAAATAACATTTTTTCAACATCAAAAATTTAGCATTATGGCACACAACATCAATTTCAACGAGCAAACAGGACGTCATTCATTTTTCAGCGTTCAACAAAAAGCGTGGCACGGTTTGGGGCAAATCGTAGAGCAGTACCCAACAAGCGAAGAAGCAATAGTACACGCAGGTTTAGATTACGAGGTTATCAAATCCCCACTATTTACACAGGGCAGAACAATGAGCATAGGCGACAGCGGAGAACTGATTGAAGCCAATGACATCTTAGTACCTAACAGTTTCGCCACACTCCGCACCGACACCAATACACCGTTGGGCGTAGTAGGCAAAGACTACCATATCGTACAAAACCGTGAGGCGTTCAATTTCTTTGATGCTATTGTAGGCGCAGGCGATGGGATATTGTACGAAACCGCAGGAGCATTGGGCAACGGGGAACGCATTTTTATCACTGCCAAGCTGCCCGACTATATCCGAGTAGGTAACGGCGACGATGTTACCGAAAAGTACATCTTCTTAACCACAAGCCACGACGGTAGCGGAAGTATTACCGCAGCGTTTACTCCTATCCGTATCGTATGCCAAAACACCCTGAACGCATCATTGCGGAGTATGACCAACGTAGTGCGTATCAAACACACGTCAGGAGCAAAACAACGCCTTGAAAATGCTCACAAGGTTATGGGGCTTGCCAACACCCTAAGCACACAATTAGAGAACATTTTTAACGACTGGGCTAAAGTAAGGGTAACAGACCGAGAAGTAAGAAAGCTAATCCAGTTGGCACTTTGCCCGAACAAAGAAACGCTTAACCTGCTTAAAAAAGGTGCGGAAGATGAAGTTTCCACCGTATTCAAAAACACCGTAGATGATGCCTTTGAATACGCTATGATAAGCGATACCCAACAAATGGCAACTACCAAAGGCACATTATTCGGGGCTTACAATGCCGTTACAGGCTACTTTCAGAATGTACGCAATTACAGGGATGGCGAAGCCAAACTACAATCCATTGTTATGGGTGGTACAGCACAGCTAAAGACCCAAAAAGCCTTTGAACTGTGTACAGACTTTGCCTATTCAGGAGCAGAGATTTTCAACTTCAATTAATCATCAAAGGCGACTGCCTGCAAAGGTGGTCGCCTACTAAAAACAAAAGATATGAAAGCATTAGATAAAATGGATAACCTCGATAAAGCGGGCTTATTATGCAAACTGTTTCCCGCAGAACTGGAGAACCTGCAAAACGCTATAAAAAAGCAATGCGACTACTTCCTGCAAAATGAAACCGCCTTTCGTGAGGGTTGGTATCAAAAGGGATTTTTTACTGCTGAATTTTGGTACAGGCTTGTGCAGAATGCACAAAAAGGGATAGACAAAATGAACCACTTTGGAAACGCCCGCACTGGTTTACAGACCATTTTTTTGACGGACACAATTCAATTTTCGCTATTCATTGCCTGATTGAATATACAGAGGATGCACAATGCAACCCGCAATTAAAACAGGCGATACACCTGCTTTTCGGGAGTGACAAATTTTTACAGATAACCTTAAACGATAAATAATTATGGCTAATTGGTGCAACAATTGGGTTGTTTTTGAGGGAACAGCCGAAGCAATAGAACAGATAACAAAGCTATTCAAATCAATGGCTGAACAGGAACAGAAAGACGACTGCGGGCAATTACCCGATTTCGTACAGGACACGCACGGAGATTATTTCTACAATATCAGTCAGGACAATGAAAGTGTTGGCGTATTCCAGTATGAAACAAAATGGTCGCCAAATACGCAAGCCGTTAAGCAGATAGCCAAACACTTCAAAGTGAATTTCACACAGGACTATGAGGAATTAGGATGCTTAGTATATGGTCAGGCAATATTTGAAGACGGCATACTAACGGACACCTGCTTAGATAGCCAGGACTTTGACAGCTATGAATTAGACGAGGAAACGGACACCTACCATTTTGAGGGAACAGAGTACGACAGCGAGTGGGAAATACTCGACACCCTATTAGAACGTAAAATCGAAAATCAGTTAAACACTACTAAAATTTAGAACGATGAAACTATCAGATAAAGCAACAGCACATATTTTGGTTAAAGCCAACACCAACAGCGAATGGGATAATTGCGAGTTTGCAATTATCTACCTATCCGAAGAATGGAAACAGGAACAGGCAAAACGGCTTGCATTGGTTAAGCCGTTAGAGGGCAATCATTATTTCTGCTCAATGAACTACTATGATACGGCAGTAGATTTTTACAGGACAGGCGAAGACGACAACCCGAACATTGAGAAACTGCTAAACGGTAAAGAATGGGTATTTGTTGAGCTTGACGAGCAAGAGCAGGAAACGTTTACCGTACCTGAAAACCGACTGGACTGTCACAGGCTTGTATTGCGGGCAAACGGTACAGGCTACTATACAGCATACGGCAAGCACACCAGCGAGGAATTTTGGACAGAAGAATTTTTATTAACCCAATTAATTGCGTAGTTATGAAAAGCATATCAATAAATCTATTCAGCATAGACGAATTAAGCCAAGAAGCGCAAGAGCAAGCATTTGAAAAATACAGACATTTCAATGTAAAGGATGGTAGTTGGTATGAGGGCGAGTATGAAGACTTTACAGCCATTTGTAAAACCATCGGCGTTATTATAGATAATGACGGCATTTTCTTTAGTGGTTTTTGGTCGCAGGGCGACGGCAGCACGTTTAAATCTACCATAGACGAAGTGAAGTTTATCAAAGGCATCAATTCAGAGGCGTGGAAAGAATATGCTCCTACACTTGAATTAAACTTTAAGGAATGCCCTTGTGATAAACAGGTAATAAGGTTAATCGAAAAAGGATTGATAGAATGTAGCTGCATTACCGAAACACCAAACAGGGGTTACTGGCTTGAAACGTGGACGGATTATCATTTCATACCAAGCAGGGAAACCGAATTGCCTAACATCGACTATGAATTAGAAAAGTTGGACAAATGGTTAAGGGAATGCCTCAATCGGCTGAACAACTATTTATACAAATCACTTGAAAAGCAGTACGAATTTGAAACAAGTGATGAAAGCCTAAAGGAAGCCTTTGCAGCAAACGAGTATCTTTTTACGGCAGACGGCAAAATGGCAAACAACCTTTTAAACTTAGCTATTTAGTAAACCACAATTTAAAATCTCAATTTATGACACGTTCAAATCTTCATATCAAATTGAGCAACGGCAAATCTATTATATGTGTTGCCGACAGCAGCAGCGCACCTGAACAGGGATATATCGTTGAAAGGCTTTTTTTGCCCTTGTTATCCCTTGATAACAGCGAGCAGGAACTCGAAATGCTTAAAGAGCATTGCACGATGGATGAAAGGCGGATAAATGCGGATTACCGCTATACAATAGACCTTACCAACAAAGAGGTAAAGTTTTTTGAAGAGCATTACAGCTATACAAAAGACACTTTCAGGAAAGGCAAGGATATAACGGAGCGTTACGACGAGTATTTAAAAACCATAAGCTAAAATGGCAGCCGCCTGACCCTAAAAAGTTGGGCGGCAAAAAGACAGATCCTCCCGATGGTCGGGCAGTCTTTTTGCTTTAAATTGGTGCAACCCCTTTAGCAAAATGCACCCTTACACAAATCCTTTCTTTTCCATTTTACCAAACAGGTTGCAGCGTTATTGTGTGGGATATTCGTTATCCCATAATTAGATTTGAGGGATTACTTTCTTTCGTGAGTTCGGCGGAAAAGAAAGTAACAAAGAAACCTACGATTGGGGAAACTGCTTATAAAATTCTTTTGCTACTTCATCTACACCTGCACTGAAATAACGCCCTCCGTCATTTATTACCGTGATGGCTTTTTTGAGTTCTTCAGGGTCAGCCCCTTTTAGTATATACCCTTTTGCCCCGCAATTGAGCATCTTCACTACATCCTGCACCTCATCATTCACACTAAAGGCGAGAATATTTGTCTGTGGATATTTTTTAAGCAATGCCTTTGCTGTTTCAAATCCATTCATTACTGGCATATTTATATCAACAACCATTACATCGGGGACAACTTCGCTTTGCTCCATTTTTTCCATTGCTAATTTGCCGTTCTCCGCTTCAAATAGTATTTCAAAACCAAAATCTTTTAGAAAGTCACAGATGCCCTTTCTAAGCAGGTCGTGGTCGTCTATCATCGCTACTTTAATTGTTTCTTTGCTCATTTTCTTTTGCTTCGTTTGATAAGGTTAAAAAATCCGTTGGGAGCTTCAGATAAATTTGTCGTTCTATGAGTGTGGGATAAGCCATCATTAACCGCAACATCCCTAACTTTAAAACGGTTAAGCCATTCTTTAAAGTGTGCTATGTCATTAGGTTTAAACTTTACGATTTCACCATTTTTGAGGGATATAATAAATACATCTATGCAGAGAGAGAATGCTGATAGCTGTGATGCAGGATGGGCAAAATCGGGGTAAAATACAGGCTCATTTTCCATAAATCTCAATGTTTTAAGAAGTGGAGCCCTGCAAAAAAAAAGAGCGCAGGCAACTACACTTACCGCACATTGAGGCACTGGTATGCCCGACAACGAATAAGCGAGCGCCCACGCCTTTTGACGTGAGCGTTCTTACTTATCTGTCCCGTTGTCTAAAAATTACCAGTTTTCAATGTGGGACTTAAAGCAAAAACACTTTAAGTATTTTCTATATTTTCGACAACAAAGATACTAAACTCGTGCCTTTTTGACAGCATCTAATACAAAAAGATTACAGTCAAACTGTTTTTTGTGAAATATAATTCTGTTCCAGTATTGTCAGAATATCGCTTTCCTTGTAAATAATTTTACCGCCTATTTGTATATACGGCAGGATATTATCATCACGATATTGCTGTAAAGTCCGTTTGCTGATATGGAGCAACTTACACACATCTTCGCCCGAAAGGTATATTTCGCCGTTCATTACTGGGCGGTAGTTTTTCAATATGCTTTCGATACGGCTGCGTAGCTGTGTAATCATTTCCTGATGGGAAATGATTTCGTCATTGTCATTCGTGAATAAATCCATTTTCGGCAGTATTGTACGGCTGTCCGGCTTCGAGCAAAGCCTGTACATCCGAGCGTTTATAATAATTCTTACGGTTTAGTCGGGAATAGGGCAATAACCCTCTGTCCTTATACGTCTGTAAAGTCCGCTTGGTAATGTTCATCATCAGGCACACTTCCTGGTTATCGAGCCATTGCTCTTGTGCGAAAATTGGTGTGTATTTATGCGTGGCATTTTCGGTCAGTTCCAAAAGTGCCTTTAGCTCATTTTTCATTCCCTCCAGTACGGACTTTTGTATTGCGATTACTTCCATTGCTTGCTCAATTTTGCTGTGGAAGTCGAATTTATAAAGGCTTAGTGCTGCGTTTGGGAATGTTGCAGGGTTTGGCTTTGAGAGGCAGCGTTTGGCGGTTTATTACCCTGTGCAAATAAAAAATCGGATAACTTTTTGGACTATCCGATTTGCTTTTAAAATTTATGCTGTAATAATTATCTGCGTTGGGCAGGTTGTTCGGTTGTTACTTCAGGCTGCTGTTTTTCCTTTTTTTCACGGGAGTAAACCCACAACGACAACAGACCGAAAATTATCAGTCCGTAAGCTATCCATTTACCGACCCTTTCAATCAATTTAATGAAAACCGAACTTTCATAAGATGAGAACCCCTCTGCTCCCATAGGGCTGCGCCTGTAAAACTTTCTGCGGTTAATCCAGTAACGAAGTCCCAAGCCTGCAACCAAAAATATGATACCTATAACTAATGATGCAACCATAACAAAAACACTTTATTTCCACTGTTTGAATTTACGAAAATATTTGTTTCAGCCTGTAAGCAATGTGAACTAAATGCGAAAACGGCTTACCAAAAAGGCAAGCCGCTTTCATTGTTTATGGAAATAAAATCTTATACAATACTGCAATGTGTGTTACAAGAATAAGAAATTATTTCTTTTGAAATACACTGCCCGGCATAAAATTAAAAACGGCTTAACAATCAGATAAGCCGTTTTTTTATGAATTGAAATACTGCTCTTAATCGCTGCTATTAAACTGAAAAGTTATCTGCTTTTCATTCCCGAAGCTGTCCGAAATCCAAACATCAAAGGACTGCGATACGGCAGATGTTGAAGTGTAGTACAGCCTGAACTGCTCCGTTGGTAATTGGTACAAGTCATTGGGCTGATACGGTGGTTCATTGTAATATTGCAACGTTCCCTGCCCGTCAAACTGGAAATAGCGGAGGAAATACTGTGTGTTGCTGTAATTGCCTGTACGCTGTATGGTAATGCGTATTTCTACGGTCTGCCCATTGGCAACATCTTTAGGTACTGGCATTACATTAACCTCGAAAGGAAAATTGTTCTGTATTTCGAGTTCATCATCTTTGCTGCAAGATACCAACGTAACCGAAGCTGTGAGGATTGTCAGGAATACATATAATGGCAGTAGCCCTGTTCTGAATTTATTGAATAATGCTATCATTGTTTTTTACGTTTTAAAAGTTAAACCTTATTCCCACACCTGCCGACGGTCGGAACTGTTGTAAATCTGTACCCCAAAGCATTTTTGTACGCCCTTGCAGGACAAGTACAAAACGGTCGGACAGGTACGTTTCAAAAGTGAGGCGACCGCCTGCGCCGTAAATGAAATTATCCTCACTCAATATCTTCGCCCCGTCGTACAGCATTGCTTCGCCCCGGTTGATGGTTTGGTAACCGACCACGCCCGTTATCCCTAAATTCAGCGTGATATTTTTCCGGGCATCGCCCAATAAAAAGAAGCTGTAACCACCCTCTGCGGAATAGGTTTCCTGCGGGATGCGCAGGTCTTTGTAATCGTGGTACTGGTGGGTATATTCCAATGCCCAAAGCTGATAATTGCCATTTTTACCGTTTACGGTCATTGCTGCGCTGATGTAATAATCGTTGCCGATTTTATCATCGGACATTACACCCGCACTTATTTCCAATCCTTTCTGCTTTGGCAGCATTCGTTGTGCCTGTGCAGCCGTAATACCTATTAAAACAAGCATCACGGCATAGATATACTTTTTCATATTATTGCTTTAAAAGGTTATTAAAATTTCAGATGCATATCGTCAATCAAACGGGCTTTGATTAAGTCCGAATTTTCTACCTGAAGCGTTTGATGCCTGCCGCCGTTCTTCTCGAAAATCTCAATCAGCAGCACCTTGTCATCGGCAATGGTAAACTGGTCTAACAGGAACACGTTTTGTTCGGTCGATTTCCCAGCGATGCCGTCCAATGGCTTGTAAGTGCGCAACGGCGTTAGCGGTCTTTCCTGTACTACGGTGCGTTTGGCTACCTTTTTATCCACCACTTTGAAATTGATAAAATCAATCTCAAACGGGACGTTGGTACGGTTTCTCAATTCCGTATGGAAGTAGTATTTTCCGTTATGTATATAAATCCCTTTTAGGATAAACTGAATGCCAAAACTCTTAGCCCCGATATGCTTTACAATACGTTTGTCTTTCTTGTAAATGGTTTCCAGTAGCAAGCCTGCCAGTGATGGAGAATTGTTGCCCAGTTCCTCAAAAAGCACATCGTTACCGTTGGCTTTATCCACAGCTTTTTGCATCGTGAGCAGGTCGTAGCTCAATGCCTCGGGGTAGGAACTGTAATACACGTTAAAGCTGTAAAAACGTCCGTCATTCGTAATCACGGAAAAATTGGTTTCCGGTTCAAAATCCCTTACCGATGCTTTTACACGCAATACATTTTCGGCATCTTCAGCCTTGCCTGCAATCAGGTATTCGCTGCCCAAATCCACATAACGTATGGCGGTCGGGAAAATCAGGTGCGAAGTTTTGTCGTAGGTTACTTCCATACGGTACGGTTCTATCTTGCCCAATGCAAGCGGTGTTCTGATGCTGTCCTGTGCATAAGATTGTACGGCAAAGCCGAGTATCAGGGCAATAGCCCAAAAGGTTTTTAAATGATTTTTCATTGTTTTTATTTATTTGAGTTCAACATTATTTTTTAGATACCAAGAAGACCTGATAACCCGCTTTCAGTGTGACTTTTGGGGTTCTTACTTTCTTGGCGAAATAGCCCGAAATACCCTGTACTACGCCACGGCTTAAATCAGCAGCAACCTGTTGTCCGGCATTCTGCGTAAGCATTACGCTTGTTCCTCCGGTCTGGCTCATATTGCCCGCCATTTCGGTAAGGGCGTTCATTTCGGGCGAATACGGAACGTACAAGCCTTGCTGACCGTCCAAATCATAAATGGTAATATCTACCGGGATGATGTTGCCCTCCAGTTCCACGGAGATAACTTTTAATTGCAGCCTGCCATTCTGAAATTTTGCATTAGCCGTTACAATCGTTCCTTTGGGGATGATACGTTGTGGCGTTTTAGCTGGCTCTAACAGGCGCAAGCGCACACCCGTTTCGCCCACTACCGTTTGGGCTTCGTGTACACAGGCTTTGATACTGTTTTTAGGCTGTATTGCCTGTTCGGTAGCACCTGCGGTATAAAACCCACGGTTTTTTGTTTGGCTCCAATCTGCTGCAAAGGCACTGTCTGACGGCTCACGGTACAAGGCTGATACAATGTTCTTTCTTGTGGGTGTGAATGATACAAAATGCTCTTTTTGGTTAGCACCCGCAGCAGCACTTGGAGTTACACCATTCGCGGGAGCAGCGTTTCCGGTATTGGCATTTTGGGGAAGATACTTTGCTGCCATTTCATAGGATTTCTCCATTAATTTGAGTTGGTCGTCAACGGTGGCCACAGGTGGCACATCTTTTTCCGACAACTTTGCTTTCAGTTCGTCCACTTGCTTACGCAATTCCATTGTTTCCGAATTGTTGTCCTGATAGAATGAACCCAGTGTGCTTTGCATATTGCGGTAGCTGTTCAATGCAGAATTTCCGTTTCGTCCCGAATTTCTGCCACCACCGCCTAAGCCGTTGCTTACATCATCTTCTTCAGGTAAACTATCTTCATTGTCAGCAGATGCACTGTCTTCAGTATTCCAATAATCAGAAAGCGTGGTCAGTGCATTGCGCTTTTCCTGCTCTTTGCGTTCAAGCATTTCCTGCTCATACGCCTTGCTTTTATCATCGGGCATTCCTGCTCCCGTAGCTTGCGGAACGGCATCGTTCAGCCCGATATTTTCAACCGTCTTTTTATCTTTCGACGGTTTAAATATGAGGTACATACAGCCGAGAAATACCACGCCCATCAAAAGGAATATGATTGGCTTTTTGAGCTTATCCTTATTGCTCTTTTTATTATCGGGCAGATTTGATGCTCCGTTTTGGTCTTCTCCCTCAACAAGAAAACTGACCCTTTTTTCATTTTCTTTCATAAATCTGATTTTTTAAAATTGTTGACACACTATCCTGCAACCTTGCAGGACTTTTACTTTTGAGGACAGGGTTTTCGATATGCTCTATGACCATACCGTTACCGGACTTTGAGGTGTCGTACATCACTTTGCCAATGACCGCTACGGTAAGCAGCAGATAACCCACAAAGAAGTACAGGGTATATCGGTGCTGTCTGCGTAAAGGCAAAGCACGCCAACGTTCGTCCAGCTTGTCAAAGTACCTGTCCATATTTGCTCTTAATTTTTTCATAGCCTTACTATTTCTGTGTTATAGCTTGAAACGTTTAGGGCTTTTACCCGCCGTTTGCTTCGGCGCATCGTTGACCAGTGCGATCGCTTCCTTTAATTGGGGTGCGGACATTACGGATAGGTTTGCCAGTTCCGATTTTTTGAGTAATTGCCCAAAGCCGTCTTTCCTCGCTACCTCCATACGGCTAAGTGAGAATTTGCCATTCAGGTACTTTACCCACATACTGCATTCTACACGGGGTTTGACATCGCCCCACCATTGTAGGTAGCCTGTCAGCAATAAGTCCTGCTTAGGCAAACTGTCTGCACCTTTTTGGCAGCTTTCGAGGAAATCGCTGATGCTGTCTTTCAGCTTTCCGGCATACGCACCCTGCGTATGGAAATACCCGTTGTATCCTTTGTCAGTAAGGATTTTTGCAAACGTGCTTAAATCTGATAATGCTTCCATAAGATTGTTTTTAGCGTTCGATGACCTCTATATCCTTATTTTCCACGACTGCAAATTTTTCAATATTGAAGCCCTGCGGATTATTGTCGGAGCGAACGGAGTTGACGAGATAGCAGGTAGTAATCAGGTTACGCCTGGTTACATTGCTTGACCGAATGATGAACTGTTTGGCATAGGTGCGCACTGCATAGGGATAGTTGTCGAAATTGCAAACCACACTATCCACCTCTATGCGTTGCTGCACATTCCCTGAAATGATACGGCTGTAATAGCCCTTTTCCGACAAGTCTTTGTAGTAATCAAAGGCACTTTTATCGGCAAGGTTGAATGCCCTGCTCATATTGCTTTCAATAGCGTTCTTGTCGGGTGCAAGCGTAAAGAACAGTTCGTGAAATCTCCTAACGTGTTCCCTTGCTTCAACCGGGCGGTTGATGCTCGCATCCTGCGATAAGGCAAGCATCAGGGATTTGCCGTTATCCAGTACATAGATTTTTTGGCGTTGTTCTTCTGCAAAGCGGTAGGAACGCCATACGGCGTAACCTACCACGCTAATGCAGAGAACCGCAAACACAATGGCATATAATCTTATCTGCCTAAAGCTGTTTTCGATATTTCTTAGCGTTTTAAATTCCATTTTTTAGAATGATTTAATTGTTTTTATTTCCCCATTAGTTTGCCACCGATATTTCCTGCTGCTGAACCGGCTCCGGCTCCGGCGATGTTTCCAGCTTTCATTGCTGTGGAGTTTACATTGCGGGTAAAGTTTCCTGCGCCTCCGGCTTGGATTACCCAACCTGTTACTGTCGGAATAGTGAAGTACCCGATGATGCCGATAATCATAAATATGATATACACGGTATTGCTCGTATCAGGTATAAAGGTGGGGTCGGCAAGCATTGCTATATCCCGTTCTAAAATGAGGGATTGTATTCTTGCCAACATTGAGCTGAACAAATCCGAAACGGGAAGCCACAGGTAAACGCTGACGTACCTCGTGAGCCATTGCGTGAGCGTGGACTGAAAGCCATCCCATACGGAAATAGCAAAGGCTATTGGTCCGAGTATGGAGAGGACTATCAGGAAAAACGTTCGTATGGTATCAATGACCAAAGCAGCCGCCTGAAAGAGTATTTCCAGTAGATTGCGAAACCAATCCTTTATGGCTTTCTCTATCTTGTACGCTTGCCTGTCCATATACATACCCGCCATTGTTCCAATGTCGGAGGGCGACCAACCCAATTCGTCCAGTTTTTTATCAAACTCTTCGTCTGATACCATATAGGCGGTTTCGGGGTTTCTTACCATTGCCTCGTATTCCAACTGGTCTTTCTGCTGTTGCAGCTTGTTCAGGTCAAGCACCTGGTCTTCGAGTATTTGGTGGGTTCCTACTACCACAGGACTTAGTACCGCATTGATGGTTCCCAATACGATGGTTGGAAAGAACATTATGCAAAGCCCCAAAGCGAACGGGCGCAGCAAAGGGAACATATCAATAGGTTCGGCACGGCTTAAAGCCTGCCAAACCTTTAATGCCACATAGAACAATGCTCCCAATCCCGCCAAACCCTTAGCGACTGCCGCCATATCGCCTGCAAGCGGCATCATATCATCATAAAGCGACCGCAGAAGTTCGTGAAGATTATCCCATTCCATAGTTTACCAGTATTTTTGGTTAGCAGTTCCGTAGAGTTCAAGTACTCTTTGGGCATCGTTTTTCTTTTTCGCTCTTAGGTAGCTTACAGAAATGTTCTTGTTGGTGTAGTAGCGTACAAGGCTGTGGTAATCCTTTACCTCTTTGTACACACGGTCAATAATATCCATACGCTCTTTGTCATTCAGCGAAAGGCTTGAAGAGGTTATAATCTGTTTCAGTTCTTTTAGCAGTTCGGTACTTTCATTAAGGAGTGCTGAATAACCGTTACCAATGGCGACCAATTCCTGCGGTGTGAAATTTGGGTCGTTCATCATTTTACCAAAATTCTGCACGTACATTTCGGAAACATCGCCTACCAACAATACCGTTTGCTGCACCTTACGGGCATCTTTCACAAGGTTGTTGATGGCTTTCAGCTTGTCGTAGTATTCCTTACCCTGCTCGTACACTTTCTTCACTTCGTTGAAGTTCTTAACCACATTGCTTACAGTGGAAGAAGTCTGCACGATTTCGTTTGCAGAGTTGATAATGCCCGAAGCCAAATTAGCGGGGTCGGTTACAACCCACTGGGCTTTTGCTGACGGTGCTACGGCGAGCATCAGTGCCGTACACACCAGATACAATACTTTTTTCATTGTTTCTGAATTTTAAAATGTTAATGACTATTGATTTGAATTGTCCCGCCTTTGCATTGCGATATGCTTAATGGCGAGTTCTACATTACCGTCCAGTTCGGAAGCAAGCTGCATTACTTCCATTTTTTCGGTTTCTTCGGTCGTATAGGCGAGGTATTCCTCCAAACTAACTTCGGTGGCATAGACTGCCGAGTGCGTACCACCTAAGCCAATCCAAACCTCTTTGTAAAGTCGGCTTGCATCGTTGTTCATATTGATGGAAAGTACCTGCCCTTTCTCTTTGTCCGTCAATCCGAGCATCGCCTGTATGTCATCAAACTTGTTCATATACTTGCGTTGGTCAAGCAGGATTTTACAGTCGGAGTTGTTGATGATACTTTCTTTCACAATAGGCGACTGGATGATGTCGTCCACTTCCTGCGTTACGACAATCGCCTCCCCGAAGAATTTGCGGACAGTCTTAAACAAGTACTTGATGTATTCTGCCATTCCCTCTTTGGCAATCGCTTTCCAAGCCTCCTCAATTAAGATGAGCTTGCGAATACCTTTCAGTCGGCGCATCTTGTTGATGAACACCTCCATAATGATAATCGTGACTATGGGAAAGAGGATTTTGTGGTCTTTAATCGCATCAATTTCAAACACGATAAAGCGTTTGGAAAGCAGGTCTAACTGCTTGTTTGAGTTCAGCAGGTAATCATATTCGCCATCCTTGTAATAGGGTTCGAGAACGTTCAGGAAATTGGCAATGTCAAAATCTTTTTCCCTGACCTGCTTTTCTTCCAGTACCTTGCGGTAGTCGCCTTTCACATACTCATAGAAACCGTTGAATGACGGGTAAATATCTTGCTGTTTGATACGTTCGATATAACCGCTTACCGCATTGGAAAGGGCAACTTCTTCTGAACGGGTTGGCGGTTCATCATCACGTTTCCATAAGGTCAGTATCAGGGTTTTAATACTTTCCCGCTTTTCAATGTCGAACACACCATCATCGGTATAGAAAGGATTAAAGGCAATCGGGTTATCTTCGGTATAAGTGAAGTAAACACCGTCTTCGCCTTTGGTCTTTCCTTTGATGAGTTCGCATAAACCCTGATAAGAGTTACCTGTATCTACCAACAGTACGTGTGCGCCCTGTTCATAATACTGCCGTACCATATGGTTCGTGAAGAACGATTTACCACTTCCCGATGGACCAAGTATAAACTTGTTCCGGTTCGTGATGATACCACGCTTCATAGGCAGGTCGGAAATATCCAAATGGATAGGTTTTCCTGTAAGCCTGTCAGCCATCTTGATACCGAACGGCGAGGGCGAATTGTGGTAGTTGGTTTCTTCCGTGAAGAAGCACAATGCAGGCTCAATAAAAGTGTAAAAACTTTCCTCACTGGGGAAGTCGCCAGCATTGCCCGGCATTCCTGCCCAATACAAGGTCGCTACGTCCGTTGTGTTGTGGCGTGGCTTACATTCCATAAGTGCTAACGCACTACCGCAATCATTCTTTAGCTGCTTCAGTTCCGCAGGGTCTTCCGACCACGCCATAATGTTGAAGTGCGCACGGATAGATGACAGCCCGAAGCTGTGGGCTTCGTTCAGGTACTTT
Source organism: Epilithonimonas hungarica (assembly GCF_900102265.1). Classification (GTDB taxonomy): domain Bacteria; phylum Bacteroidota; class Bacteroidia; order Flavobacteriales; family Weeksellaceae; genus Epilithonimonas; species Epilithonimonas hungarica. The sequence goes on from NZ_FNBH01000003.1 coordinate 389,042, forward strand.
TCTATCCACTCTTTGTTGATTTGGTTGGCACGGCTATACCTTGCCAGTGAGTGCATATTCCTTGCAGACTTCTCAAACTTTTGCAGGTTGTCTTCGCTGTTATCTATAAACAGGTATTGGTTGTAGATGTGGTTGCAGCTTAACAACAAGCCCACAGGTGCGGCGAATGATAAACGGCAGTCGCTCCGGTCGGTGGACAGTTTTTCGAAACGGGTATCTGCCGATACCGTTCCGGGCAAATCGTCGGTATCTGAAAGCGTGTGCAGGCTTAACCTTTTATTGCCTATGCGCACTTCTTCGGTTCCGAGTGCGATGTCCTGCATCGGCGTTCCGGCTCCCCTCGATAGCGTGAGGTATTGCTCCAGTAACCCCTGCGTGTCGTCGGTTCCGATAATTTCATCTTCGGTCAGACGTTTCAGGCTTACAAAACCGCTATCGTTCACGATACGCTCAAACTGTGCTACCGCTTCCATAAAACGGTGTATCGTTTCCTTGTTCCTGATTTCCTTTGGTATCAGCGAACCTTTGCAAAGCGAACTGAAGTTGCTTTGCATCCGCATACGCTCTTTGGAGGTCTTCGTAAGGAACAGGTAACAATAGTGGTTTAAAAACGGTCGCTCGTTAAAATGGCGTTGATAAGACTTTGATAAAAAGCTCTGGTCTTCCTGTGCCAAGTCGGGCGCATAGTTCTCCTTAATGTACCAATCCTGTTTGTGAATGACCGTAAAATCCGGTAAGGTCTTGATAGCCTTGTGCCAAGCGGAATGTATGGCTTCATACTCGATAGATGCTACCGTAAACAGTTCCGGCAAACGCACTTCAAAACAGGCGGTAATGTCCGCATCTTTGGAAAGGATGCAGTTGTTCTCTACTGCCAACAAAGGAAATTTGTTTTCCAGTGTGGTGGTCTTTGCAACATTTCTCATAGGGCATTCTGTTTAGGAGTGAATTTTAAATAGCGGTGTACAGGCTTGCGGCAGATGATGTGGCGGGGATGCCGTTTATTGGCTGCGATTTTCATCAGCCCGTGTTCGCCGTACTTCCTGTTCAGTGAAAAGGTCTGCCATACAATGAGCGAAGCACCGCCTGCTCCGAGGAAAAGGCAGATGTATGAGTTTACGCCTGCCATATACAGTATCATCACGAAAATGAGCGTACCGAGCAAGCCCCCCGCAAAAATGAACAGGTACTGCGCCTTTAGCCCTTTAAATTCCACCGTTCTGCCGATGCCTTTGTTGATATTGTAATTCATAAGGCAAGGGTTTAAAGGAAGAATGAACGCAGGATAGTAGCCGCTACAATCAAGAAGATACACGCACCGAACCACGAAGCCGCCGTTTTCGATGTATCGGGGTCGCCGGAACTAAATTTGTTGTACACTTTAACGCCCCCTATTAACCCGACGACCGCACCGATGGCGTAAATTAACTGGGTTGCGGGGTCGAAATAAGAGGTTACCATTTGGGTAGCCTCGTTGATACCTGCCGAGCCATTTCCCTGTGCGAACACACCAATTCCTGACAGCATAGCCACTGCTGCCAGCAAAACTTTTTTTCTTTGTTTTTCCATAATTGAAACACATTAATTTGTTACTGTTTATCCCGCACCTTGCGAGCTTTCGGGACAAATGTCTTATGGAAAAAGAGGCGTTACCGTAAAGTGGCAGTCAGAGGAAGTGTTTGGCTGTGAGTGGCTTTGTAACAGGTGTTTGAGCAAAAAAAAATGCCAAACTTTTTACAGTTTGACGTTTAGTAACCCGGTTTTTCATTTACATCTTTCGCCCCTTTTTTCGTTGTAGTTTTTCGGTCGCTTTTTCTTGCAGCTTGTCAGCTTTCAGATTGCTTTTTATCAAACCAACAAGAAAGGTTTTTTCCCACGGTATTTGCTTTGCGGTAAATTGTAATTTCAAGCCCTGTTTATCCAGTCCGTGCCTAAGCTCAAACCCGTAGTGCCTGTTCCACCCAATCCTGTCAAGCAATCTTTGGGAGGAGAACTGCACAGCAATTAAATCTTTGGGCAGCTCTTTGATAGTGCGGTAGTCCGGCTCCTGAAATTCGTGTGTCTTCGGGTTGTATGGAATGGTGTAGGCTCTTTTATCTTCGTCATAGTAGTTCTGTATATTGGAGAACACAATTCCTTTAGAAAGAAAATCGTCTTTAGGTCGCAGCATATCCATACGAATATCTACATAGAACGTATGCCCTGCAATATCCACCGTTGGCAGCATTCCTTTGTTTACACGCAAGTCGTATGCTTTCTCATCAACTATATTTTTTTCCGGCTTTGCTTCTGCCTTTTTCTGCTGCACACCAACTACCCAATCAATATAGCCTTTTGCATCATCCATATTGTGCGGTACGGACTTTCTTTGCCCGGACAGCTTGCTATCATCAAGCCCGATGGTAAAGCCGTGATTGGGGAACTCATCAGAACGATAAACGATAATGAGATTATTTATGTCTTTGCCAACAACATTGTTTTTGTGGCTTGCTATGGTATGTCCTTTATATTCCTCGAATATGTAGTCAGGGTCATCTTTATTAATCATACCTGTATTATTAAATTGATTAACTATTCATTTTTTATCAGCTTGCTACACCTTTAAAACATAGGGGAGCCGTCTTTCAGACAAACTCCCCAATGTCAAAATCACTCAAATCACTTTTCCGCAAGGTGGAAGAACTGTTGTCCGTTTCAGCCGAAAGTGTGCTATCCAAAAGCTCGGCAATTTTTCGGGAAGCACCCTCTATGGAATTTTCCAGTAGGCTGAATAATTCAGTTCCCTGTAATTTCTGAACTATGGCTACCGCTGTTTCCTTTTGAGCGTGTTCCAAATTCTCTTTTTGGAGCAACGCCCCTACGGATGTTAGTTCGTCATAGGTAACACCTTGTGCTAAACCGTTATCGCCACCTGATATTCCGTACCTGTTCCATTCTTCTTCCTCTTCTCTCAAATCAGGCTTACTGAAAACTTCGTCCAGCTCTTCCTGCGGAATTTGAATGCTGACATTTTCATTTTCGTCATATTCAATGTCTAAATTATCGAGGTTTATCTCGGCTTCAGCTATTTGGCTTTCATTGGCAGTGTTTGGTAGGGATTGGCTTTTTACTGGCTTAGGCTGCCCCATAATATCGGGCAAATGCGGATTTACTTTTTCCTGTGTCGGCTTTTGCTCCGACCTTTTGTGAATGACAATCTTGTCCTGCAAAAGCAGAGCAATAACTATCAGCAGGCATATTACTATTACAATTTCCATAGCTATATAATGGGTTTAAAACGTTCGTTGAAATAATCTGTAATGTCATCCCCGAACTCCCTAAAGTGGTGTTCAAGAATGTTATCAATGTATGAGTAAAGCGTAGTTTTTTCTTCCCTCGTTAGTTGCACGATACGGAGCAATCTCTCGTGGTATTCGGGACGGATATAAACAACCTTTCCGCTTCGACCGGAGGGGAAACGATTGACCATAAACGTTTCTTCATAATCCACTTTCTTTGAGGAACTGCTACGGGCTTTTTCTTTTGGTTTTACTTCTTTCTGTACTTCCTGTTGTTGCTCTTTTTGTTGTGCTTCGGGTACGGCAGCGGTCTGGTTGCCACTCATAATATTCATTATCATTTCTTCATCAACATCAGGCTTGTCAAAGTCTTTTCTTCTTTTATCTGCGGTCATAGCTAAATGATTTTATAAGTTGACAATTTTTAAAAACTCTTCGACAAACATATCTAGCCGGGTTGTTTTCATTAGCAGGGGTTCGGCAGGCAGCAGACTTGACCGGAATACGCTGTTTGGGGTATCGTCCGTTTCTTTTCTGAAACGCTTACTGTCCATTATCCGTGAGTTCATTACAGACAAATGAAGTCCGCTAATGACACTTTGGTACACCTCATATATGCCTGTCTTTTCCCGTCCGTCCACCTGGTTCCAGAACAGCCACATTTTTTGTTCCTTATTACGCTCATCAGTTTCAGGCAGTCCGAGAAATGCTTTTGTAAAGCTCAACGTACTTTCCATAACCAAACGGTCGGCAGTGATTGGAGAAAAAATAAAGTCCATTGTTCTTAGGGTAGTAAGCACTCCTTTTGTATTGGCAGTACCGGGCAGGTCGAAAAATATTACATCCGGCTCTATTGAGGATTGTTCTACATATTCGAGTGCTTTTGACAAAGCATCTTCCGCTTTGCAACTGATAATCGGATATGCCTTTTTATTGATGCTTTGGTACAGTTTCATTGCCGCCCTTTTGTGGTAATCGTTCTGCATAATGGTTTTCAAATCCCTTTCCCTCATATTGGCTAAACTGTGTTGAGGAAAGTCGCAATCCATTACCAGCACATTAAATCCTAAGCGGTAGTGCAGCACACTGGCGAGCAGTGCAGTCATTGTTGATTTTCCAACACCGCCTTTGGGTGTTGAGAAGCTGATTTTTAAAGTTTCTTTTCTTGTTTCCATTATTTAAAAATTTATTGTTTCCTGTTTTACCTGTTTTGCACGTTTGAATATTTCCGCTTTCCCTTTTTACTGTATGGTTTTCGGGTAAAGTTTAAATGAGGTTTTTTGTACGCTTTGCAGGCTTGTAAGACATATTCTTTGGCAGGTGGTAAACCTTACAAAAGGTAAATTGCTTTACCGCTTTTATGCTTTTACGCTTTTATAGTTTTATGCTTTTAAAACCTTATGCTTTTATTGCAAACTGCCCGTCTGCAAACCCGATTTCTTTTCTTGCTTAACTACATTTTTTACTGCCTTCATTAAAACCGTACAGCAAATAAAGCAGATGATTTTTCTGCTTTGCGGAGTATGGCACTGTTTGGCTTTCAAAGGCAGTGTTTGGCACTGCCGCACTGTACAATGCTTTCGTAGAGAGGGGCTTACTTTGTAAAATGATTTTTATTAATGGATTTATGCAAACATCAACTGACAAATCAAGGAGTAACAGCAACGGCATCGAGCCGTTTTTCCCTGTTACATTCAATCCGTCCCGCAGGGCGGATTTTTGTGTTCACCGGAACACGGCAAGTTGTGTTTTGAGCATCTCGAAACGATTTCCGATGCTCAAAACAACTTGCCCTGCCGGGGGCGGGAAAACACTCTCCGAAGTCGAGGTTTTGTATGGGTTTTAAATGGATTAGTGATGAACGATGACAGCAGAAAACAATTAAAAAAGACCGGACGCCGACCTAAACAAGATCCGGCGAAGATTAGGTACACCATTTCCTTTACTGAAGAAGAACACGCCCGTTTTCTTGCCTTATTTGACCAATCGGGAATGCAGGTAAAGGCCCATTTTATAACGTCCTGCATTTTTGAGAAGACCGTAAAGACCATTCAGATTGACAAAGGAACAGTTGATTTCTATATGCGATTGACTTCGTTTCACAGCCAGTTTCGCTCAATCGGGGTAAACTACAATCAGATCGTAAAGTTGTTGTACAAGAATTTTTCTCAGAAAAAGGCATCTGCATTTCTGTATAAGCTGGAAAAACAGACAGCTGAAATGGTCGAATTGTTCAAAAATGTGGTGGAGATAGCGGAACAATTTGATAAAAAATATCTGAAAAAGCAGTAGCAAAAATGATAGCAAAAATTGGAAGAAGTGCAAATTTATACGGTGCATTGGCGTACAATAATCTTAAAGTTGAAAAGGAAAACGGACAAATTCTGTTTGCCAATAAGATAATTGAAACGTCAAACGGGCAATATTCTGTTGGACAATTAGCCCAATCTTTTGCTCCTTACCTGATAGCGAACCGCAATACGGAAAAACATACCTTGCATATTTCGCTCAATCCTGACCCGAACGACAAGGTAAGTGATGACAAGTTCAGGGAAATGGCAGAACAGTATATGAGGGAAATGGGTTACGGAGAACAGCCTTTTGTGGTATTCAAACATACCGATATTGACCGCAGCCATATCCATATTGTATCGGTTTGTGTGGACGAAAATGGTGTAAAGATTTCGGACAAATTCGAGAAAATGCGGTCTATGAATGTATGCCGAGAGCTTGAAAGGCAACACGGATTGATACCTGCAACGGATAAAGAGCGTAGTCAAAATGATAAGGTTTTCCGTCCGGTAGATTATCGGGCAGGCGATATAAAAAGCCAAATTGCTTCGGTTGTTCGCCACTTATCCAATTATTATAAATTTCAGACTTTGGGCGAATACAATGCCTTGCTTTCTCTGTTCAATATTACCACAGAAAAAGTGGAGGGCGAGTTACACGGCAAGGCACAGCAAGGTTTACTGTACATTCCATTAAATGAAAAGGGTGAAAGAGCCGGGCTTCCGTTCAAGGCATCCTTGTTTGGTAAAAATGCAGGGCTTACGGCTTTGGAATTGCATTTTGCGAAATGCAAAACAACGCTGAAGGATCATCCCACAAAGGCAACCCTAAAAGCGGCCGTTACCATTGCTCTGCAATCGACCAGCAATGAGCAGGCTTTTAAAAAACAGTTGACCGAACAGGGCATTAACGTAGTGGTGCGTAGAAATGAAGCAGGTCGTATTTACGGAATGACGTTTATTGACCATAATTCCAAAACTGTTTGGAATGGTTCAAATTTGGGCAAAGAGCTTTCTGCCAATACCTTTAATGATTATTGGAATAATAATATTAAACCGGAGATCAAAAAAACCGCTATACAACAACCCAAACTATCACAGTCAAACAATAACGAAGATTTGCCCGATGAAAAACCACATCATTTGTTCGATTTTTTACCTACTGAAAAACACGAAGACGGTTTGATCGAAGCATTGGGCGGTTTATTGCCCGAAGCCCAGGGCGACGATTACGAGGAACAGGACTTTGCCAATAAGATGAAGAAGAAAAGAATACGCAAAAAACAATAGAATGTTATGTTAGACGTTTCAAAATTCTTTCATCCTTTGTATTCTAAAGGCATTCAGGATTGCCAGTAATGCCACGCCTACATCTGCAAAAACAGCTTCCCACATTGTTGCTAAACCACCTGCTCCGAGAACTAGTACTATAGCTTTTACACCGAATGCCAATGAAATATTTTGCCAAACAATTTTCTTTGTCTGTTTTCCAATGTTGATTGCCATTGGAATTTTACTGGGCTTATCGTCCTGTATTACCACATCTGCCGTTTCAATGGTCGCATCGCTTCCCAAACCACCCATTGCAATTCCTACATGGCTCAATGCTACCACGGGAGCATCATTCACACCATCACCTACAAATGCTACAGTTTCATTTTTTGATTTAATTTCTTTAACCTTATTTACTTTATCTTCTGGTAATAAATCGCCAAAGGCATTATTAATACCTAATTTATCAGCAACAAATTTTACAACTGTGCTTTTATCTCCACTCAACATAGTGGTCTTTACACCCAATGCCTTTAATTTATCAATGGCAAGCTGTGCATCGTCTTTGATGCTATCGGCAATGGTAATGTAGCCTGCAAATTTTCCACCGTAAGCAATCGCAATTAAGGTGTACACGATTGTGCTTGGATCTAAATCATAAGTGATTTTGAATTTATCCATCAATTTGAAATTTCCAACCAATAATTCTTTCCCGTTTAGATTGGCTTTCAAACCATGGCCTGCAATTTCTTCTGTATTTTCTAGTTTTATTGAATTGTCGATTTCGCCCACATATTGATGAATAGCGGTAGCAACAGGATGTGTACTTTTACTTTCCAAAACGTTAACCATTTTCAGAATTTCTTCTTTATTCAATTCTGTTTTTAATACCACTTCCTGTACTTTGAAAACACCTTCGGTCAATGTTCCTGTTTTATCCATTACAACATTCTGAATACCTGCAAGCACATCTAAAAAATTACTTCCTTTAAATAAAACGCCATTTTTGGAAGCTGCACCAATTCCACCAAAATAGCCCAAAGGAATACTGATGACTAAAGCACACGGACAAGAAATAACCAGGAACACCAATGCCCTGTACAACCATTGGCTAAATACATAGTTTTCAACAAAGAAATAAGGAAGTATTGTGATTAATATTGCCAACAGGACAACAATTGGGGTATAAATTTTTGCAAATTTTCGAATGAATAATTCTGTTGGCGCTTTTTGGGCAGTGGCATTTTGTACCAATTCCAATATCTTTGAAAGCTTGCTGTCAGTATATGCCGTTGTCACTTTTACCTGTGCAACGGTGTTCAGGTTTATCATTCCCGCCAATACAGTTTCGCCTTTTGTTCTGGTGTCTGGCTTACTTTCTCCTGTAAGTGCTGCGGTATTAAATGAAGCGGTTTCGGATAACAATTCGCCGTCCAATCCTAATTTTTCTCCAGGCTTTAATTGAATGATGCTGCCAATGTTTACTGTTTCAGCTTTTACTGTTTTTGCTTCATTGTTTTCTAGAACCGTTACTTCATCCGGTCTTTGGTCTAACAAGATTTTGATGTTAGCTTTGGCTTTTGTTACGGCTAAAGTCTGGAATACTTCGCCAACGGCGTAAAACAGCATCACGGCAACACCTTCCGGATATTCTCCTATAGCAAAAGCTCCTACGGTAGCAATGCTCATCAATAAAAACTCTGAAAATATTTCCCCTTTTCTGATGCTTTCAAATGCCTCTTTAATAACTGGAAATCCAACGGGTATATACGCTACTACATACCATGTAATTCTTACCCAACCTGTAAACCAGGATTGGGTAAACCAATTATCAAAAGCGATGGCAATCATCAGTAATGCAAAACTGATAATGGCAGGTAAAAACATCTGAAAGGGAGATTTGTCAGTACTACCGTGGTTGTGCCCGTCATCATTGCTGTGTCCGTGATTGTGCCCGTCATCGTCATGATGCTTTTCCAATAACTTTTTAGCATTGGCATCGGTATATATTTTTTCTTCCTGTGGTGTGCAACAAAGCTGTTTGCCTTGTGCATCGTATTTATGTTTATGCTCCATTAAAGTAGTCTTTTAGTTGTTTCTTCCAATAACCAATTTCGAAGACGGGAAAACCTTGTAATAATTTCTAAATTCATGTTTCTTAAACCACAAGATTTTTATGTAGGGCCGTAGTTTTTCTGCCAGAAAAAGTTCTTCAAACTTTGCTTATTATATCCAAAAAGTAAATATACAAAAAATGCACCTTGCTATTATATAGATACCATCTGGTGGCGATAACATAACGCCAAACACCGCCATCCACTGCCAATGATTGCCACATTCTTATGGTAGGTTTTTACTGCCTTTAAATTAACGCCCGAACATTAAAACTTATAATAATGCAGGGAGAAGACGATTTAAGAGGATTAGCCAAAATAATGGCTTTTATGCGGGCAGTAAGTATTCTTTTGGTACTGATGCACCTTTATTGGTTCTGCTACGGGTTCTTTTTGGAACATGGCTGGACACTGGAAATTATCAATAAAATATTGGGCAACTTTGACCGTACGGCAGGTTTGTTCTCACACACCTTATATACCAAAGTATTTGCTTTGGTATTGCTTGCACTAAGCTGTTTGGGAACCAAGGGAGTGAAGAACGAAAAAATAACCTGGTCTAAAATTTATGCGGCTTTGGGAGTTGGCTTTGTCCTCTTTTTTCTGAATTTCCCTTTTTTGAAACTACCAGTATTAACTGCTACATTTTTTTATATCCTTACTACAGCTTTAGGCTATATCGCATTAATGGTTGCCGGAGTTTGGATGAGCCGGTTGCTTCGTACCAACCTGATGGATGATGTTTTCAACAACGAGAACGAAAGTTTTCAGCAGGAAACCAAGCTGATGGAAAACGAATATTCTGTTAATCTTCCCACGAAGTTCTATTACAAAGGAAAATGGAATAACGGCTGGATCAATATCGTCAATCCATTCAGGGCATCAATCGTATTGGGTACTCCGGGTTCTGGAAAATCGTATGCCATCGTAAACAATTACATCAAACAGCAGATAGAGAAAGGTTTCAGTATGTACATCTACGATTTCAAGTTTGACGACCTTTCTACCATTGCTTACAATCACTTGCTGAAGCACAGGGACAAGTATAAAATTCAGCCCAAATTCTACGTCATCAACTTTGACGACCCACGCAAGAGCCACCGTTGTAATCCGTTGAACCCCGACTTTATGACGGACATTTCGGATGCTTACGAAGCGGCTTATACCATTATGCTAAACCTCAACAGGTCGTGGATACAGAAGCAAGGTGATTTTTTCGTGGAAAGCCCAATTATCCTGTTGGCAGCAATAATCTGGTATCTGAAAATTTATGAAAATGGTAAGTATTGTACATTTCCACACGCCATTGAATTGCTCAATAAAAAGTATTCAGACGTATTTACCATCTTGACTTCCTATCCCGATTTGGAAAACTACCTATCGCCTTTCATGGACGCCTGGCAAGGCGGTGCACAAGACCAATTACAAGGGCAGATTGCATCGGCAAAAATTCCTCTATCGAGAATGATTAGCCCACAATTATATTGGGTAATGACCGGAGATGATTTTACGCTAGACATCAACAACCCCAAAGAACCAAAGATTTTGTGCGTGGGCAATAATCCCGACCGTCAGAATATCTATTCCGCAGCATTGGGTTTGTATAATTCAAGAATTGTAAAACTCATCAACAAAAAAGGACAATTAAAGAGTTCGGTTATCATTGATGAGCTGCCTACAATTTACTTCAGAGGCTTGGACAACCTTATCGCCACTGCCAGAAGCAACAAAGTTGCAGTTTGCTTAGGCTTCCAGGATTTTTCGCAGTTGATAAGGGATTATGGCGATAAGGAAGCCAAGGTTATTCAAAATACGGTTGGTAATATATTCAGTGGGCAGGTAGTTGGAGAAACGGCAAAAAGCCTTTCGGAACGTTTCGGTAAGGTATTGCAGAAACGCCAAAGTATGACCATCAACCGCAACGATAAATCTACCTCTATTTCCACACAGTTAGACAGCCTTATTCCGGCTTCCAAAATTTCAACGCTTACACAGGGAATGTTTGTTGGTTCCGTGTCTGATAATTTTGACGAACGCATCGATCAAAAAATATTTCACGCAGAAATTGTAGTGGATAATGACAAGGTAGCTGCCGAAACCAAAGCCTATCAAAAAATACCAGAAATTTTATCTTTTGTGGATGAACAGGGCGAGGATAAAATGAAACAGCAAATTGAAAGCAATTACCGCCAAATAAAACAAGATATTGTACAGATTATCGAAACGGAATTGGAGCGTATCAAAAACGACCCTGATTTACAGCATTTGGTGCAGCAGGGATAATTTGTTTATAGGTATTCAAAAAACAGGCTTTGCAATTTCAAAAGCAAAGCCTGTTTAAAACCACAAGTTTATTTTTGAGTGAAGTCATCAAGAGTTTGTTCCATTGGTGGTTCGGCTATGTCTGACGCATCGTCAATCGTCATTTCCACGATGAATTTATCTTTCGGAATACGAAATTTCTTCATATTGACGAGCCAATCATTTTCTGTTTGCCGATAACCCAAAGGTAAAATTACCGTGCTTTTATAACCACTGCCCTTCAGATTTAAAAGTTCGTCCAATTTTTCCGCAATAAAACCTTCCATTGGTGTAGCATCCACTTTTTGTTCCGCCGCTGCGGCAATTGCCATAGCAAAAGAAATATAGCTTTGTTTTGCAGCGTGATGGGCTTGCCATTCTTGTCCTGCTTCCTCATATAGATTTAAGATAGTTTTTCTGTATGAATCCATAGTGTTATGAGGTAAATTCCGTTCATCCATCATATCGTTGAAAACACCTTCAATCCGATCGTCGCTATAACCATCCCAAGCTATCCAAATCAACAGATGTGAACAGTCTGTAATCTGGCTTTGATGATATGAAAATCCTTTGATTTTTTCCAATAAAGCCCTATCAGAGATTACAATGATTTTGTACTGTTGTAGTCCTGAAGAAGATGGGGCTAATCTTGCAGCTTCTAATATATAATCTAATTTTTCTTTCGGAATCTTCTGTCCGTTCATCTTCTTTGTAGCATAACGCCACTTTAAGTCTTCTATTAAAGCCATACTGTAAATTTTAATCGTTTAAAGCCACAAATTTAGAGGTTAATTGTTTATTTTTGCTACCAAGTATCTAAAAGTAACAGTAACTTTTGAGTAACTATGTAACTTATGGCAGACGATAAATTCCAAAAAGATTGTAAGAAAAAAATTATGGCGGTTCACGATGCAATGGATGTGCTTAACGGCAAATGGAAAATATCCATTGTCGCCTCGCTATGTTATCACAACAAAAGGAGGTTTTCAGAAATTTTAAATGACGTAAACGGGATTTCCAACAAAATGCTGAGCAAAGAACTAAAAGAGTTGGAAATAAACAAACTTGTAAAACGCACCGTTTTAGATACACAACCTGTCACCGTTCAATACGAACTTACTGAATACGGTAAAAAGTTACAAACCGTGATAAAAAATCTTACGGATTGGGGTGCGGAACACCGAAAAGAAATAATCGGAAAATAGTTACTTTCTTTCTGGCATCAACGATCAGCTACATATCCTTTGTTGATGAAAGCGGAGAAGATAATATGAAGCAGCAGATTGAAGGCAATTACAGCCAGATAAAGGGAGACATTTTGAATATTGTAGAAAACGAATTGGAACGCATCAAGAATGACCCCGATTTACAGCATTTGGTACAATAGGGATAACGGTCGGATAGCGTGGCTTGATTGAAAAAGCTGTCATTCTATTACACAAACCTTGTTCTGATTTCATCAGTTTTTTCAGTTTATATTTTCAATAGCTAAAATTCATCAAAAAAATATACCTTTTGGTATATTTTTTCATTAACTTTGTACCCAATTAGTTTGTTTTAATCTTGGAAGAGTATGACAAAGGCAGAAAGAACAAGACAATTTATTATAGAGAAATCAGCCCCTTTATTCAACATAAAGGGATATGAAAGCACATCTTTATCTGACATTCAGGAAGCCACTAAGCTAACTAAAGGGGCTATCTACGGAAATTTTTCTGATAAAAACGAATTGGCAATTGCAGCTTATAATTTTAATTGTTCCTACGCAATCGGGTTAATAAATAAGGCGGTAGCAAAAGCAGCAACGGCGAGGGAAGCCCTAATTGCTTACCCGAATTATTATGCTAAAAATTGGCAAACTGTTTTTAAAACAGGTGGCTGCCCATTGATGAACGCAGCAGTAGAAGCAGACGACCACTTGCATTATTTGAGGGATAGCGTTCGCAATGGGATGAAGCGATTTATGGAAACGTTGCAACTGACCATTGAGCGTGGGCAAGCAAATAACGAGTTCAAGGCAAAAGCCAATTCGGAAGAATATGCGGCATTGATATACAGTATAATGGAGGGAAATATAATGTTGGCCAAGATTATGAATGACCCAAAGTATTTTCAAATTGCAGCAAGGCATATAGAAAGCATTATTGAACGGGAATTGTCAGTGTAATTTTTTTTGAATATTAATATACCGATGGGTATAATAAAAATCAAGATAAACAGATGAAGTCGGTAAAAAAATTCATAAATAAAATCTTGAAAAAGATAGCAGCCTTTTTAAATAAGGCTTATGACAGAGATTGGTACGGGCATCTGTAAAACAAAAGAAAAAAGTGTTTTATAGTGCCGACAAAACGTACAGCTATTTGAAACCTGTTGGTATATCTGTCATAGTAATTGAGAATTTGAATATTTAATTAAACCCAAAGAGGATATGAGTAAGAAAGATAGAACAAGAACCCATGAGTGGGCAAACCCCTTGGAGTTGGCAGCACAGGCAAAAACAATGTCCGGCTTTGATTTTCTGAAAGGCATTTTAAATGGCGAAATACCACAAGCACCCATAGCAGAAACATTAGGTTTCCACCCATTGAGTTTGGAAAAGGGAAAAGCTGTTTTTGAATTTGAGCCACAGGAATTTCACTACAATCCTATTGGCAGCGTTCACGGCGGCGTAATTACTACCGTGTTGGATACGGTTATGGGTTGTTCGCTTCAATCCGCATTGCCACAGGGCGTAGCATATACTACATTGGAACTGAAAGTAAATTTTCTTAAAGCAGTTAGCCATAAAAACGGTAAACTGAACTCTACAGGGAAAATTATCCATTTGGGCAAAAGCACGGCACTTGTGGAAGCTGACCTAAAAGACGAAGACGGAAAAATATATGCGCACGGAGTTTCAACATGTATGCTGTTCAATCTTTAACCTTAATCCTTATTGAAATAAACCAATAATACAATGATAACAATAAGCAACTTCAATAAATCAGACCAAAGGGAAGCGAAAAATTTCGTTCTGAATATTCAGAATGTTGAATTTCTGTTAGGGTTCACAGAGGCAGAACAGCCCGACCTTGGCGACTTGGAAAAGTTTTATTCTAATGGTGGATTTTGGGTTGCAAAAACAGACAATGAAATCATTGGTACGATTGGCTTACAAAGACTTAATGACAGCAATGGGATATTGAGAAAAATGTTTGTGAAGAAAGAGTACAGGGGAAAAGCGTTTGGTATAAGCCAACAACTTTTTGACACACTGATTGACTTCGCAAAAGCCAATGAAATAAAAAATATCTGGTTAGACACGCCGGGCATTGCAACAGCATCCCACAAGTTTTATGAACGTAACGGCTTTCGGCCGGCAGATAAAACAAACTTACCACAAGGGTATGTATATCCTGACAGAAATTCCAAAATATACACACGAACAATCAACTGAAAAATATGGGTAGTAAAGGCTACACCGATTACCCAGCCATCCATTAATTACATAATTACAGAATAATAAACAGTCTAATTTTTAAACACATAAAAACAATGGCAAATTCAAAAATTTTTGAGCCTTACAACAAAAACGGCTTGCAACTCCGTAACCGTATCGCAATGGCACCGATGACACGTTCACGCTCTGCCAATGAAGGGAATGTAGCAACAGAACTAACTGCTACATACTACCAACAACGGGCTTCCGCAGGGCTGATTATTACGGAGGGAACCACCATCAGCGAAGAGGCCATAGGCGTAGTAAATGTTCCCGGTATTTACACACAGGCACAGGTAGCAGGTTGGAAATTAACTACCCAAGCCGTGCACCAAAAAGGCGGAACAATCTTCGCACAGCTTTGGCATACGGGAGCGTATTCACACGCTGACCTGCACAACGGCAAAAAACCGTTAGCACCATCAAACGTCAATCCCAATCAACAGGTGTTTACGGCATCAGGCTTCAAGCCTTCCGAAGACCCCCAGCCAATGACCATTGAAGATATAAAAAGAACAGTGGCAGATTTTAAGCAAGCAGCAATCAATGCGTTTGAAGCAGGGTTTGATGGTGTAGAATTACACGGAGCAAACGGCTATCTGTTGCAGCAATTCTTTTCAAAAAATTCAAATACCCGAACCGATGAATACGGCGGATCTATTGAAAACCGTGCCCGTATTCTTTTTGAAATCCTGGATGAACTGAAACAAGCAGTGGATATCGCAAAAGTAGGCGTCCGTTTTAATCCCTCTCTGAACGGCATTATGGGCATCTTGGTTGACGATGAAACTGTAGCCCTGTACGATTATATCGTAAACAGGCTGAATGATTACGGCTTGGCTTATATCCACTTGACGGAGCCGTTTACAGACGTTACCGACAACGCAGATGCCATACAGGAAGTAGCAAAGCATTTTCGCAAAATATACAAAGGTACCATCATCATCAACAGAGGCTTTACCAAAGATACAGCCAACGAAGTTTTGAATAATGGCGATGCCGATTTAGTATCATTTGGAACACTGCTTCTTGCCAATCCCGATTTGGTGGAGCGTTTCAAAACCGATGCACCGCTTAATCAGCCCGATGAGGAAACCTTTTACACACCGGGAGAAAAAGGATATACCGATTATCCGGCCATTAACAAATAATCAACAATCGTTTAATTTTAAATACAATACAATGAAAGTAACAGGAAATACCGTCTTCATCAGTGGCGGAAGTGCCGGAATTGGTTTGGCAATCGCAAAAAAACTAAGTGCCGCAGGCAACAAAGTTATCATCAACGGGCGTAGTGAAGAACGCTTACAAAAGGCGTTGAAAGAATTGGATAATGCCATTGCCATTCAGGGCGATTTATCGGTAGAAGCCGACAGGCTCCGCATTGCGGCACAGCTAAAAGAGCAGTACCCAGATGTAAACATCATCATCAACAATGCAGGAGCCGCATTCGGGTATTTGTTAAGCGAAACCACCAATGCACACGAAAAGGCGCAGATAGAAATGAATACAAACTATTTTTCTGTAATCCATTTCACGGAATTGTTGTTGCCCCACTTGCTACAAAAAGAAGAAGCCGCAGTAGTCAATATTTCTTCTATTGCTGTTTATGGCAGCCATAAGTTTTTACCAACTTACGGAGCAACTAAAGCGGCTTTGCACGGTTATACATCCGCATTACGAATGACTTACGAAGAACAAAAAAATGTTCAGGTCTACGAAGTATATCCGCCATTGGTAAACACTGAATTTTCTGCGGAAATAGGCGGTGCAAACGGTATTCCACCGTCAGAAGTTGCAGACGAGCTGTTTGTTGCACTGGAAAAAAATCAGTTTGAGGTTCCTGTGGGCGAAACAAAAAAATACGCGGCGGCATTGGAGGAAGCATTTGCAAACCTTTCCCGTACCAGAGGATAAACTTCTATGGTAATGAACTACTGCCGGCAACAATACCGGCAGTAGTTGTACCAATAATTTAATCGTTAAACAGAAAACAATATTTATGAAAAAAGTAGTTGTAGCAGGCAGTGGGGTTTTAGGCTCACAAATAGCATTTCAAACAGCGTTCCATCATCATCAGGTGGTAGTATATGATTTAAAGGACGAATTTCTTGAGAAAGGAAAGGAAAAAATACGGCTTCTTTTCGATGATTATAAAAGGGATCTAAATGCCACGCAGGAACAATTGGATGCTGCATTCACAATGATCTCTTACTCATCAGTTCTCCGGGAAGCGGTACAAGATGCCGATATTGTTATTGAGGCAATTCCTGAAAACATACAAATCAAAAAGGATTTCTACATCGAGTTAGGAGCTTTAGCACCAGATAAAACCATCTTCTGTACCAATTCTTCCACATTATTGCCAAGCCAGTTTGCAGCAGAAACAGCCAGGCCTGAAAAGTTTTTGGCACTGCATTTTTTGAATGGAGTATGGAAGAATACCATAGTGGAAGTGATGAGGCATCAGGGAACCGCCCCCGCTGTATTTGAGGAAATAGTCGCCTTTTCCAAATCCATTGGTTTAACCCCTTTGCAATTACGCAAAGAACAGCCAGGATACATTACCAACTCATTAAGTGTTCCGTGGGTTGCGGCAGCTTTGAGATTATGGGCAGATGATGTGGCCGACTTCCAAACAATAGATAAGACGTGGAATATCGGTATGAACACTAAATTCCCTCCGTTTGCATTTATTGATGCGGTTGGTTTGAACACAGCTTATAATATTATGAAAAATCTGTCCGAACAGCAAAATGACAGCATACTTGAAAAAGGTGCTAACAGGCTTAAAGAGGATTATATTGAAAAGGGCAAGCTGGGCGTTTCCACAGGCGAGGGATTTTACAAGTACCCTAACCCCGCCTATCTGGATGAACAGTTTTAAAGTGAAAATAAAAAATGGAAAATAGAAAACAAACAGGTCTGAAAAATCTGCACTTGTTGGTTTCAGTAGTGCTTGTATTTGCAATTGCATTGACTTACGGTTTCTTTCCTGAAAAAATCATTCCGGCTCTGGCAGACATCAGAACGGATAGCAATGACCTTAGCAATGCTTTTAAAGCCGTTATGGGTTTGTATTTGGGGATAGCCGCTTTTTGGGCACTTGGTATTGCACGTTCCCAATTTTGGAAGTCCGCTACGCTGGTCAATATATTCTTTATGTTCAGTCTGGTTATAGGAAGAATAACCAGTCTGGCAATAGACGGTTTTCCAACCCCAAGTATGCTTTCCGGTATCGTGCTTGAACTGTTATTAGGAATATGGGGACTGATAAGTCTTAGTGTTTATTCCAAAAGACCGGATATAGGATTATAAATTTAGGACGACAAAGGAACGCATCATCAAATAAGGGCAGTTTGATATCCTGTTGGTGCAGCAAAAAAAAACTTCAAATAAGGTGCTATGGAATTAAGGGAAAAAACAACTCACGAACAGGATTTATTCATCACGATCATTCTCAAAAACTGGCTTTTACAGGTAAAGCGTGGCAAAGTGCTTCTTGACGGCATTAGCGAAGATGAAATAATGAAAGAAGTTGCTCCGGGAAAAAACAGGGGTATCTACATTGTGGGACACATTATTGCTTACCACGACCTGATGGGCGAAATTCTTGGTTATGGAAAACGAAAGTATCCACAGTTGCAGCCAATTTTTATTGAAGCTGCGGACAAGTCCGGTTTGGAAATGCCCGGCTACGCTGAACTAAAAGCCCTGTATGAGGACGTGCATAAGCATATTGCCGAACAACTCGAAGTTCTTCCGACAGAACAATGGTATCAAAGGCACGAGGCAATGACCGATGAGGATTTTAAAAAAGACCCCACTCGCAACAAACTTAATGTCTTAGTGAGCCGCATCAGCCACTTGGCTTATCACCTGGGGCAACTTAGACTACTTAAATAAACTTATGAATTTAAAAGAAAAAACAATATTGGTAACGGGTGGAGCATCAGGCATAGGGCTTGAAGCAGCCAGACAGTTTTTAGAAATCGGAGCAAAGGTTATCATCACGGGCAGAAATCAGGACAAACTGAATGCAGCAAAAAAGCTGTACCCGAATTTGATTGCCATAAAGAGCGATGTCGCCAAAGAAGAAGATGCCGTTTCCCTTTTCAAACAGGTAAAGGAGCTGGGCGGTATTGATATTCTTTATAACAATGCAGGCGTAGGCGTTCCACCGTTAAATTTAGGTATTGCCGATGAAAGGCATTTGGAAAATGCTACATATGAGATAAACATCAATTACCTGGGTGTTATCCGTTTGAACAATCTTTTCTTGGATATACTGAAATCAAGAAAAGAGAGTGCTATCATCAATACAACTTCCATACTTAGTTATGTCCCCTCATTGCTTGAAGCTACCTATTCGGCTTCAAAGGTTGCTTTGAAATTTTATACCCAATCGCTTCGGGAACATTTACGGATTGCAAACAGCAATGTAAAAGTGTTTGAACTGTTACCGCCATTGGTTGCTACCGAAATGACGGCAGGAAGAAACGACAAGAAGTTAAGTCCTGAAAAATTAGTACAAGGGTTGATAAGCGGATTGGAAAACGACCAGTACACCATTCGTGTGGGCGATACAAAAGCAGTTTATTTCATCAACAGGCTTTTTCCAAAACTGGCGTTTAACCTGGTTAACCCGAAAAAGACGGACGAACAATTAAAACCATAAAAATGAATATTATGAATAAAATAAGAAACGCCCTTTTGCTTGGTTGTGGCATTTTCCTGTTGGCAAGCTGCACAGGGAATGAAAATGCAAAAACACCTGTAAATCGGGTTGAATACAAAACCGACAGCGTTAAAGTGAATGGCAATTATTTCACTTATCGAAAGACAGGAACAAATACCAAAACAGCCATTCCGCTTATTTTATTCATACATACCCGTGGCAACTTGGATAGCTGGGATGGCGCATTGATTGAAAAATTGGCATCGGAACGTACTGTTATTACTTTCAATAATCGTGGTGTGGCAAGTTCAGGCGGACAAACGCCCGAAAGTTTTGCGTTAATGGCGGAAGACGGTTATCAATTCATCAAGGCACTTGGTTATGATAAAGTGGATGTGCTTGGTTTTTCAATAGGCGGTTGCGTAGCACAGGAATTACTTGTATCACACAATGAAATTGTACGCAATGCGATATTGGCGGGAACTTCGCCCAAAGGAGCAACAAGCATCAACCAGCGTGACCCTAAAATTGCTGAAATGGTGACAAGACCTACATTGGGACTGGACGAGTTTTTAGCACTCTTTTTCAATGCTTCCGACAAAAGCCGTGAATTGGGAAAGGCATTTTGGGAACGTAAACAAAACAGCAAATACCCGAAAGATGTGGTAGTGAGTAAAGAAGCTGCCAAGGCACAAGCCAAAGCCAGGTTAGATTGGGGAAATGATACACTAAACACTATCAATTACAAAAACATAACCAACCCTGTTTTAGTAGCCAATGGAAAAGTAGATGTCCAGATGCCTACGCATAATTCGGTTGACCTGTATAACCTGCTGCCAAATGCCCAGCTTAATCTATATCCCGATGCAGGACACGGATTTTTGTTCCAATATCCTGAAATTGTCGGTAGTGATATAAACCGGTTTTTAAACTCAAATAATTGATAAAAAAGAGGATGAAAGCATTTACAATAAACCGTTACAGCAAGGAAGATAAATTGCAATTGGTTGAAGTTCCCGAGCCTATCGTTAAAGAAAATGACGTGTTGGTAAAAATCCATTCGGCAAGCATCAATCAATTAGATGCGAAAATAAAAAGTGGCGAGTTCAAATTATTACTTCCATACAAGTTCCCTTTGATTTTAGGACACGATGTAGCAGGTATAATAACCAAAGTGGGTTCCAAAGTCAGCCGTTTCAAAGTTGGAGATGAAGTGTTTGCCCGTCCTGCTGATTTCCGTATCGGCACTTTTGCGGAATACATTGCCATCAATGAAAGCGATGTTGCCCTAAAGCCCGCAACTATTTCAATGGAAGAAGCGGCATCCATCCCGTTGGTTGCACTAACGGTTTGGCAGGCATTTGTTGAAAAAGCAAAACTTCAAAAAGGGCAAAAAGTATTTATACAGGCAGGTTCCGGCGGTGTCGGAACTATTGCCATTCAATTAGCAAAACATTTGGGGGCAACCGTAGCCACAACCACAAGTGCCAGTAATTTTGAATTGGTCAAAAGTCTTGGAGCCGATGTTGTCATAGATTATCGGAAAGAAGATTTTGAAAATGTATTGATAGATTATGATTTGGTATTGAATAGTCAAGATGTTAAAACGCTCGAAAAATCATTAAATATTCTAAAAGAAAGAGGAAAAGTCATTTCGATTTCCGGACCACCTGATACGGCTTTTGCAAAAGAAATCGGTCTGTCCTGGTTGATGAAAACCGTTATTTTCTTTTTGAGTAGAAAAGTCAAAAACCAGGCAAAAAAACTCGATGTAGATTATTCTTTTTTGTTTATGCAAGCCAACGGCAAGCAGTTGGCACAAATCAGCTCATTGATTGAAACCGGTGTTATCCGCCCCGTTATAGACAAAGTTTTTCCGTTTGAACAGACCAATGAAGCATTCTCCTACGTAGGAAGCGGACGGGCAAAAGGAAAAGTAGTGATAAAGGTTCAATAGTAAAATCACATCATTTATGGCACAAAATTCTAACAGGTGGTTACAGCACCTCATTTTGCTTACAGCGCCATTGCTAACGGTAATAGATGTATTTATCGTGAACATTGCCATACCGTCCATTAAGCAAAGCCTGAACGCATCAGACAGCGAGGTGGAATTGGTAATTGCGTTCTATCTGTTAGGATATGCTTCCTTTATGGTTACAGGAAGCAGGGCTGGTGACATATTTGGAAGAAAAAAGATTTTCCTGTGGGGTATGTTTCTCTTTGTGCTTACTTCCTGTTTGTGCGGGATGGCAACGAGTGCAGAAATGCTGATTGCAGCAAGGTTTTTTCAGGGAGTAAGCGGGGCATTTATGATGCCGCAGGCATTGGCTTACGTTCAGGTACTTTTTCCCGAACCACAAGAACGCACCAAAGCAATCGGCTATGTGGGTATTACTTTGGGTACAGCTTCCGTATTGGGGCAGTTTTTAGGTGGCTATTTTTCAAGTTTGCAGACATTTATTGAGGGCTGGCGGTTTATCTTTTTCATCAATTTGCCCATCGGCATTATTGCCTTTGCCGCCGCAAAAAAATACCTCATCAATACCAAACTCAATTCCGAAGAAAAATTTGATTATTCGGGCGTAGTGCTGTTTACGCTGGCATTAGGCAGTCTGATATATCCGCTCACAGAGGGCAGGGAAAAAGGTTATCCCTTGTGGAGTGTTGCAATGATTGCATTTTCGCTGATACTGTTTTACATCTTCATCGTCAATCAAAAAAAGAAATTACAAAAAAAACAGCATCCCCTAATGGATATACGCTTGTTCAAAATCAGGGATTTTAATTTAGGCTTGGTATTGCTTACCTTTTATTTCGCAATGCACACGTCCTATTTGCTGGTGTCCACAATCTATTTTCAGAATGGGTTGCATCTTACATCATTTCAAACGGGAATATACTTTGCCATTTGGGGCAGTTGTTTTACGGTAGCTTCGTTTCTTTCCATTCGTTTGGTCAATGCCTATGGCAAAAGGCCCATACAATTTGGAGTAGCATTAATGATATTGGTGTATCTGCATCAACTTATTTATTTTGATAGCGAAGTAAGCCAGATAACACTATTAACCAACTTGCCATTGCTTGGTTTTGGTGGCGGTTTAGTGCTGCCGTCTTTAATCAACCTTACATTAAAAAACGTACCGCCACAATTTGTGGGCATCGCTTCGGGTACATACAACACAGCACAGCAAACGGCATCTTCATTAGGTATATGTTTGATAGGCGGTTTGTTTTTCAGCATTTCCAAAGCGACAAATGATTTCGTTTCAGCATACCATTACAGCGTATATGCTGAAATATTCTGCCTGCTCATTGCCTTTGTGATACTCTATTTCATTGAAGATTTTAAAAAGAAAAAGGTCACTGCATAAAATTCCAAACAAAATTCATTGACAGCTTGCGTGATGCGCTAATCAGGAGAATGGACGAACAGGGAGAAATTGAGCTTACACGATTACAGTACGCCTCTTGGCAAATGAATACCTTTTGTCCGTACAATATTCTCCGAATTATTTGGCGTTTCTTTCTGCTTTTCTACCTGCTCCGAAGGTTCTCCTTTAGTTTCCGGCGTAATGGATAACTGTATCTTTCGCTCAACGGCAGCCAGTTCCGTTTTAAGTTCGCTCAATCTGCTTTCTTTAGACCACGTACCGTTTACCACTTCCTGAAGAATGGGCAGGTCTTTTTGCATCTCCGCAATTTTCTTTTGTTCCTGCTCGATATAGCCGGGCAATTTCTCCAGTGCGTTAAGGAAGTTCATAGCCGCCAATTTTTCATCTTTAGCGATGATACCGTTATTGTAGGTGTATTTGATATTGCCCTCGCCCTGAATAAAGAAACGGTTATTCTTTTCTACAAGGCTACTACTGTCTTTTTGCGACATTTCCGTTTTTACCAAAAGCTGAAAACCGTAAAGGCTTCCGATTTCCTCATAATCTCCGCCTGTGCGGGCTTTTTCCGTAAGCTGGTTGAGTTTTGCGCCAATCTGTTTTATATCCGCATTGGGTGGTAAGCCGTCCAGCCTTACGGCATTTACGATTGTTCCGTCCGAATGTTTTTGGATACGCCCCTGCAGATTATTCCAATCAAGGCTCATTCGGTCAAAGCGGGATTGGGTTTTATCCAATTCTGCCGTATAGTCTTCCAGTTTATATTTCGCACTGAATTTGGAACGGTTAAACGCCTGCTTTTCACTTTCCAGCCCGGCAATCTGTTTTTCCAGTTTGGCTTTATCCAGAAGGTCCGTATTTCCTGAAAGGATGGCCACGTATTCCGAAAAGTTCATTCCCGATTTTTCGTCCATGCTACCCTCATCAATGGTACGTTTGCCGAGATTGTTGGTTTTTAATTGGTCTATAAAAAGTTGCTTGTTGTACAACAGGTTGAACTTGTAACTATCCAATGATTTTTCTACGGCATAGATAATCACATCTACTTTATTATCGGCAAAGAACTTGGCAATCTCATTGCCCTTTCTTACAGCTCTGCCATCACGTTGGGCAAGATCGCTTGGTCGCCACGGTGTATCCAGGTGATGTACGGCCACGGCTCTTTTCTGTGCATTTACGCCCGTTCCCAGCATACTTGTAGAACCGAACAGCACACGAATTCTCCCTTCGTTCATACCTTTGATAAGCTCCTTACGCTGCTTATCGGTTTTAGCTTCCTGTATAAAGCGGACTTCGTGTGCTGGTATGCCGTGGTCTTCTGTGAGCTTGCGTTTGATTTCGGAGTACACATTCCATTCGCCCGGCTTGTAGGTCCCCAAATCGGAGAAAACGAACTGTGTTCCTTTCTGTGCGTTGTATTGATTGTAATACTTGGCAATGTTTGCCGCACAATGTGAAGCCTTGTTATCGGGATGGTCTTCGTACCTGCCGCTTACCATTCGCATATCGAGCGACATCTTACGGGCGTAGTCCGTAGCGATGAGCATCTTTGCCTTTTCCTCACTTGCTGATAAAGCAGGTCTTCCCAACAGTTCCGCATTGCCCGTTTTGGCAAAATCCATCAGCTTTTTGATGAATACTTCCTGGTCGGGCGTAGGCGGTATGTTATACAGCACTTCGTTTTTATTCGGGCGGTCAATGCCTATATCTTTTGCCGTCCGGTAATCTGTGATTTCCGAATAGAATTGAGCCAGTTCCGGCACTTTGATAAAGTAGCGGAAGCGTTCTTTGGCTACGATATTGTTGGCCACCGAAAATTCATAATCAGTAGTTTTCCTTGCATAGATGGCTGCCCACGCATCAAAGGAATGAATGCCTTGTTTTTCCAATGCCCGTGGTCGCAGGTATTTGAACAGCAGATATAGTTCGGTAAGCGAATTGCTGATAGTTGTACCTGACAGAAAGGTAGCTCCCATATCCGCATTTGTGCGTTCCTGAATAGTACGGATAGCAAAGAGCAGGTTCAATGCTTTTTGGCTTCCGTCCACATTGCCCAATCCGGCTACCCTTGTATGCCTTGTGTTGAACATCAGGTTTTTGAATTGGTGGCTTTCATCAACGAACAAGTGGTCAATGCCCATCATCTTAAAATCCACCACATCATCTTTGCGGTTTTCAATATCGTGTTGCAGGGTTTTGAGCTTGACTTCGAGGTTTTCTTTCCGCTTGATTACTCCGGCAAGCATCCCCCTGGTCACTTCCTTTCCCTGTGCTTCCAATGCTTCGAGGTTACGCTCTACGCTGTCTAATTCTATTTGGAGTATTTCTTTTTGAATTTCGGGCGATTGTGGTATCATTCCGAATTGGTCGTGTGTCAGTATCACACAATCCCAATCGTTGTTTTTAATGTCGCCAAAAATCCGCAGGCGTTTTTGGGGCGTGAAATCTTCCTTGCCCGGAAACAGGATTTTTGCGTGAGGGTAAGCGGTACGATAGGCTTCCGCAATTTCGTGAACATTGCTTTTCAGCCCGATAATCATAGGTTTATGAGCTAACCCTAAACGCTTCATTTCCTGTGCAGCCGTACACATTACCAACGTTTTTCCTGCACCTACTTCGTGGTCGCAAATTGCCCCGTTGTTCAGCTTTATCATCCAAACGGTGTCCTTTTGGCTGGAATACAGGTCTTCAATACCCAATGCCTTACGGTCTAATCCCGGAAAGTCCTGATGGCTGCCGTCATAGTTCGGTCGAACGAAACAGTTAAACGTATCGTTGTATTGGTCGGTCAGCCTGTTTTTAAACTCATCGTTTTGGGCGTGAAGCCAATCGGTAAAGGCGGTACGGATTTCGTCAATCTTGGTGTTCGCCATTTGTATGGCTTCCATATCCCGTACTTTAACCTCTTGATCGCCAACCGTAATTTTTTTGGTAATATCAGGCGTGGTATTGACAAGGGCGTGTTTGAGCAGGGCAATCCCGTCAAACGTCCGGCTTTCTGCTTTGACAGCGTATTTTTCCCATATATGCAAATTCTTACGGTCGCACTTTACAGAAAAGTCATCGGAGCTTTCAGAGTAATGAACGAGTACATCTGTATCAAAAAGATGTGAAGCAAATCGGGCGTAAATGCCTGTGGGTATCCAGCGTTCGCCCAAATTAAAATCGAGTTCCTCAAATTCGATACGTCTTGGTCGGGCTTCTTCCAAGACCGTAAGGCTTGCTTTGGCTTCGGTATCGTCGGGATTGTTTTCAATGTAGGTTTGTATCTCCCTGGCTTTTTCCACTACATTACCCGCAATCCAGCGTTCGGATATTTCATATTCCTTTTGCAGAGGATTATAGTAAATACGACTGTGCAGGGCTTTTTTCAAAGCATCATCGGTCATACCGCTGATTTCGGACATATAGCCCAAATCCACGCTTCCGTATTTGTTCAGCGATGCTGCCAACGCTTCTTCGGGATTGTCCGTTGCTACGGTTACGGTCGAAAAACTTACAGGATGGCTGAATATATCCGCTTTGTGTGTTACACCACCAACCACACGTTCCAGATAAGGTATTTCCTTACCGGAACTATCCGTTTTAATGAGCTTAATATTATCGGCACTGTTGAGGTTGCCATATCTTTTGACAAAGGCATCATACAAACGGTTAAGGTTTTCCCTTTCTTCCTTGTATTCGGTCTGATGCTGTGCCTCTTTTGTGTAAAGCTGCTGGTAAACATCACGTACCGCAATGTAAGCCTCGGCTCTTGCTTTCTGCAAGGATGGCAATTGCAATGGATGGAACATTGCGGTGCTGTCTGATGTATTCACATTTTGAAGATGGCCTACCAAACCTCCATCCACAGCCAGGCAATCATTTCTATGGAACGTTTGCAGTAGGTCGCTGTACGGAGCAGGTTCGGGAATGGTATTACTTATATTTGGTTTTTCAACTTGTTGGTTTCCATTGATACTTGAAAACAGGTCGCCGATAATTTCCTGTTTTTCGCCATCGCCTGATGGGTTTTCATTGCTTGTTCGATTGCTAATAGGGGGCGTATAGGGTTGCTGCATCTCGCTACTGAACAGGTCGGGCTGGCGAACTATTGTGCCTCTTCTTTTATTAGTGCTTTGCGTTTTGGTTTGGATAGTTTTTTTAGGCGGAGCAAGAACCATTACAGGTTCGTTCGCATTTTCAAAAAGATCAAAAATGCTTAGCTGTTTTAATTCCTGTGGACTTTCCCGATTGCTTACCGGAACAGATAAAGGCTGTATGTCCTGTGGAATGATTACAGGTTCCAGAACCGGTGGGGTAACAGGGTTTTGTATTACGGGTTTATCATTCCGTTCGCCTTTATAAAGTTGTGTATCTAAATGGATGGAAAAATCTTCCATCAACTTTTGCTTCAAATCTTTGGCAATTCCGTCTACACCGCCTTCGTGCTCAAAAATAAGCGTAGGCTTTCCATAAGGATTTGTTCCTGTGTAGGACTTTGTATGAACGACAAGCACAGGATTGTCCAACAGGGAATTGGTTGATATTCCTTCCGAATTGGTGCGGGTATCACAAAAAAGCATTTCCCGTTTGGATAGCATTTTTTTTCCGATACGCTTTTGGAGGATGATCAAATCACTTCCGACCTCCGTACCTGCATATTCTGTAAAAAGATTATTGGGCAACCTGATGGCAGATACCAGCTTATGCTCTTTCATCAATGCTTCACGAATGGCAAGATTAGAAGGGCTGTTCAATACCCCTTGCGAAGTAATGAACGCCAGTACACCACCATCACGGAGCATATCGGTTCCTTTCAGAAAAAAGTAATTGTGTATGCTTCGGGCTGCCTGCACTTTTGCAGGGTCTTTACTTCGGGAATAAGAAAGGTCGAAGACGGAAGTATCGCCAAACGGAATGTTGCTGGCGATTACATCGTAACTATTTTTTTCCTTTTCGGGGATTTCTTCAAAACCGCTTATACGGATATTGCTTTCGGGATAAAGCTGTTTTAGGATTTTGCCCGTGAGTAAGTCCTTTTCATAAGCAGTAACATTGGCTTTCTGATTTTCCGAAAAAGATTGGATAAATGAGCCGGTACCTGCTGAGGGTTCAAGGAATGTATCAATGTTCAAACCGCTTTCACGCAACGTTTCGGAAATCGCATCTATGACCTGCGGCGGTGTATAAAAAGCCGTTAATACAGAGCTTTTCATACTATCCACGTATCTGCGGTATTGCTTATCGTCTGCTGAATTTTCTTTGAGTAGTTGGTGGAGTTCCTGCGTAAGCGGGAATAGGTCGTGTTCTGTCTTTCTCCAATGGTTGATGTCTATTTCATTCGCTATGGGGTTCAGCACGAATTTAAGACCGCCAAATCCACTGTATTGCAGCATGAGCAGTCTTTCGCCTACGGTGGCTTGCCGGTTCTCCTTTTCCAGTTTAAAGGCAATTCGCAGGGCATCAATGTTCTGTTGGAGATGTTGCTTTTTACTGAAGCCCATTTTCCTCTATCCATATGGCGATAGTTCCGGTTATTTCAGTATAGAGCAGGTCGTACTCTGTGTGATAAGCGAAGTCATCGGTTAGTTCATATCGTGCGAAAACAGGCTCGCAAACACGGAACATTTTCAAGGCGAACGGTCGCAGTTCCTCGTCTGCCATTATGGTATCGAACTCGTTGCAGACTACCTGAAATATGGTGTCGAATTTGGAGAAGTGCAGGTTTTCAAACAGAATATAATTCGCAATTTCATTGCATTGCTCGATAGCATTTCCCGAACTGAAAGCACCTTCATAGGCATTGGCTGCCCACGAGGAACGTTGCTCAACAAATTTTTGGTCGTTTGCTTTTTCGGGAAAGCTGGTATTTAATAATTCTTGCAGTCGTAACCTGAAATACGACAGGTCTTTTTTTTGTGTATCCATACTATAATTTTGTTTAGAATTTCACTTGAAATCTAAAATTATAGCAGTAGATAAAAGCCTTTGCAGAAGTGGCAGGGTTTGGCATTAGGAGGCAGGATTTGGCGTAACTTACTCTTCGGGGATCTCTATTGAATTATCTACTTCATTACCGAATACGTCCCATCCCTTAAAAATGTTTTCGTTATTGCAGGCTATAGGATTTTTCCTTGCAAAGAGTTCTACTCTGGTTACATCCCCAAACAGGCGAACAATACGTTTCCTTACCTCATCAGGTTTTTCAGAATGTCTGCCACGGGGAGTTATAATTACTTACGGAACATCTTTAGCACATCTTTTTAATGGTTTCCCTTTGGTAAACAGTAAGACTATTTCAGCATTTGCCCTGGTGTAATATCCCATCCCAACAAAAATCCTGTTATTGTTCATGTTAGTTTTTATCCATGTAAATGCAACTGTTTTATAGGTAAAGCCCCAAGACTTTCCGAGTTCCAATGCTTGTTCCAAACAAGGAAAAGTAGCCCACATCAACAGTACGCAATTTGGTTTACACAGTACATCAATGTTCATCCTTTTTAGAAAATCAGGTTTTTGGGTTTGATAATGACTTTCCGCACTTCTGCCTGCACCTTTCTTGCTCCAGACTTTATATTGCCAGGGCGGATCTGCATAAATGATGTCATATTTCTTAGCATTCTCCTTCACTTGATCTGTACTTTTTTGCTAAAGTATCAAGCAGAGTACGCAGGGATTTTAAAGTGGCAGGGTTTGGCTTTGAGTGGTAGGATTTGACGTAAGCAAGTTGATAACGAGGGTTTTAATTTCTATTTTTGCAACAATAAATGGAACATATTTAAATTACGGCCAAGATATTTATGAACAGAACTAATATTTTTACAGAGCAAGAATTTTTTGAACTTAAAGGAAGCCTTGTGTTGAAAAAGTTTTCCAAAGGAGATTTTATTATAAAAGAAAATGATTATGTGCAGGATGTTTACTTAATTTCATCCGGACTGGTAAAACTTTTTTATACAGATTATGATAGCAAAGAGCATATACTGTCTTTTGCTTTTGAAGATTGGTGGGAAACCGATTTTTCAGCATTTTACAATAAAGAGAGGGCGGTTTTCTCACTTCAATGCATTGAAGATACTGAGGCTTACAGTTTAAGCTATGATGATTTCTTTGCCGCTTGCCAAAATTTCACCCAATTAACCGATTACTTTTTGGCTAAATCAATAAGAGGTCACATTGCCAACCAAAAAAGAATTTTATCACTTCTTACTTTAAATCCAAAAGAAAGATATGAACTCTTTTTACAGATTTATCCATCATTAAGCCAAAGAATTTCTAAATCTGTACTTGCCTCCTATCTTGGAGTATCCAGAGAGACTTTGAGCAGGTTATATAAGCAACATAAATAGTGATTTCCGTCACAGCTGTTTCTCAAACATATTGATGAATTTTGTGCTGTAATTAATTTTTTGAATATAACAGCAATGGAGAAAAAAATCATCAATCCCTGGAAATGGCAAGATGCCAGAAATTATGTGCAGGCCGTAGAAGTAAAAAATGCAACAGGCACACTGTATGTTTCGGGACAAACAGCAATAAGCGATGACGGAATATCAAGTAATGAAGATATGCGGTCGCAACTAAAACAAACAATTGAAAATTTAGAAAAGGTGATTTATCAAGCGGAATATGAACTAAAAAATATCGTTAGGTTAAACATCTACACAACTTCGGCTTCAGAATTATTCCAAAATTTTGATATTATTAAAAACTGGGTTGTTCAAAATAAAATAAAGCAATCTTCAACAGTTTTAGAAGTAAAAAGTCTTTTTGAAACCCTGAAAGTTGAGTTAGAAGCTATAGTTGTAAAATAATTTTCGTACCCTTAAATAAGGCTAATCTTTACCTTTGAGTAAAAACTATATCTTATCAATTCAATCTCAATATTCATTCTTGAAAAGGCAAGTCATTTATTTAATAAGATTTTGATAGATCAAAGTTTTCGTATTATCAATGTTTCAGCTCATTTTTATATTGCCTGGCAGTTTTTCCGAACGCACCCTTAAACATCTTATTCAGGTGGCTTTCATCTGTGAAATTCAGTTCACCAGCGATTTCTGAAATGGTCAAATCGCTGAATTTAAGCCTAGTCTTGACCAGATTTAGTTTATAGCGGATAATGTATTCTTTGATGGTACTGCCTGTTTCATCTTTAAAATACCGGTTTAAATGGTCGGAAGACTTGCCAAAATGCGATGCTATGCTGCTTACTTTTAGCAGTTCGTTATCGTATATATGCTGCTGTATATAAGCGGTAATCTCGTGAACCCTGCTTTTGGGATTTTCCCTCTTTGAGAATATAGAAATATTCTCCTGGATGTTCCTTGCGATAAAATGGAGCAAGAGGAAAATAATGTCCTGAATAATGATTTCATCGAAGAACTGCCTTTTATTTTTTTCCTTGATAAGCTGGCCGATCAATGCTTTGAATATGCTTCTGTCCGAACTGGATATAACGCTGCCCTTAATGTTGTGATGGTTATGAAAGATGTATTCCAGTTGCTTATACAATTTGCCCACACCAGCCTCTGTATCATCTATCCTGCGGTTCCTTACAAAAAAACCTTTGGTAAAATCCACGATACAGAATTTGGTAGGCGTATTTACTTCAAAGGTGTGCTCATCATCGGGTGTAAGCAGGAAAACATCACCCTTTGAAAACGCAAACCGGTTGCTATTGATGTTATGTATTCCGGAACCATCCAGCACGTAGATCAGTTCAAAGAAATTGTGCTTATGCAAGCCGGAACTATTGTACGCTAATTCCTTGATCGTAATTTCTTTATCGGTAAATAACTGCAATGATTTCATACAGCAAAGCTACTGAAAAATATCGTTTTTTTACCTGTTTTTACCTATATATAAAAGGTAACTTTGCATAAATTTTTAAAGCGCATAATAAAACTGATGACAGAATTAACCGTAGATACCAAAATAAAATCGTCCTATACTGATATATGGGAAAAGCATAAATCAGCTATCCTGACAGCACTATGTTTGCTGTTCATTTTACTGGCTTGGTGGGCGGGCAAACAAAATATGTCCACCGTTGAAATTATCTTTTTTCTTTTAGCCTATGTGATAGGAGGCTATCAGAAAGCCATTGAGGGACTAAGCACACTTTTCAAAGAAAAGGATCTTGATGTTGACCTCCTAATGGTTGTCGCCGCTATCGGTGCGGTAGCGATAGGCTACTGGATGGACGGTGCGATATTGATATTCATTTTTTCCCTAAGTGGAACACTGGAAGAGTACACGATGGAAAAAACGAACAAGGATATTAAATCCATTATGAAACTTCGCCCCGAAGAAGCCGTGTTGCTTGAAAACGGAATGGAAAAAAACGTAAAGGTGGAAGACCTTAAAAAAGGTGATGTGATATTGGTCCGTCCGGGAGAACGCATCTCTGCAGACGGTATCATTGTCGGAGGATATTCGGCTATTAATGAAGCCTCCATTACCGGAGAGAGTATTCCTGCGGATAAGAAAACGGGCGACGAGGTTTTTTCGGGAACCATTAACGGTCAGGGGGCTTTGGAAATTGAAGTCAGCAAGCCCGCCGAGGAAACCGTGCTTTCCAAAATAATCCATCTGGTACAGGAAGCACAGAATGAAAAACCGCCAAGCCAGCAATTTGTCGAACGTTTTGAGGGCATATATGCAAAAGTTGTGGTAACGGTCGCGGTATTGTTAATGATTTTGCCACCTTACTTGTTCAACTGGACGTGGAACGACACCATATACCGGGCAATGATTTTTCTTGTGGTAGCTTCGCCCTGTGCCCTCGTGTCTTCCATTATGCCGGCTATGCTTTCGGGAATATCCAATGCAGCGAGAAAAGGCGTGCTGTTCAAAGGAGGTGTTCACCTTGAAAATATAGGCGGAGTGAAAGTGGTTGCCTTTGACAAGACCGGGACATTGACGTTTGGCAGGCCCAAAGTAATAGATGTTGTACCATTCACAGAAATGAGCGAACAGGAATTACTTCACCTTGCCGCTTCGGTAGAAACATTATCCGAACACCCCATAGCAAAAGCCATAGTCCGTGAGGCGAACAATCAGAAACTAAGTCTTTCCAAACCGGAAGAATTACAGGCTGTCCACGGCTTGGGGGTTCACGGTTATCTGGATGGCAAGGAATATAAAATCGGCAAAAGAGATATGCTTGCCGATATTTCCGTCAGCGACAAAGACCTGAAAAATGCCACTTTTCTTGAAGAGCAAGGTAAAACGGTCATCTTTATAGCTGCCGACGGAAACGCCATTGGCTTAATATCGGTTGAAGATACCATACGTCCACAGGCTAAAAAAGTAATAGAGGAACTGAAATCAAAAGGCATTAAAATCGCTTTATTGACGGGCGACACAAGCACAACAGGCAATGCGATAGCAAAGCAGGCAGGCATAGACGAAGTATATGCGGAACTGTTGCCTGAACAAAAAGTGGATACCATTAAACAACTGGAAAAAAAATACGGAAAGGTAGCAATGGTGGGCGACGGTGTGAATGATGCCCCAGCCTTGGCTACGGCATCTGTGGGCATAGCAATGGGCAGTGGTGGAACCGACGTGGCAATGGAAACGGCGGACATTATTTTAATGGCCGATAATATTGAGAACATTCCGTTTGCCATCAATCTTGGCCGCAGGGCAAGCCGTGTCATCAAACAAAACATTGTATTTGCCGTTGCCGTTGCGTTGACGCTGATTACCCTGAATTTTATAGGGCAAGGTCAGATAACGCTTCCGGAGGGCGTTGTGGGTCACGAGGGAAGTACGGTTTTGGTTATTTTAAGCGGGTTAAGACTATTGAGATGATGCAGGAGAAATATAATGTAGATCAGTTCAATGATATTCTTTTACGTAGGAGAAGCATATATCCTTATCAGTACATAAAGGGGAAAGCCATCCCCGATGAAGTTATTTGGCAAATACTCGAAAATGCCAACCGAGCACCTAACCACAAACAGACAGAGCCGTGGCGGTTTTCCGTTTTTTCAGGCGATGGACTAAAATTTTTCGGACAGTTACAGGCTGATATTTACAGGCAGTTTGCAGGCGACAATTACCAAGAGGACAGGTACAAAAAACTCATTGAATACCCGTTAATGTCCTCACACGTTATTGCTATCGGGATGAAAAGAAATGCTGCACATAAACTTCCCGAAATAGAGGAAATAGAAGCCGTAGCCTGCGCTGTTCAGAATATGTTCCTTAGTGTTACCGCTTACGATTTAGGGTGTTACTGGACAACAGCGGGCATTACCTATTTTGAGGAAGCAAAACCACATTTCGGTTTAGGTACCGAAGACAGGTTATTGGGATTTTTGTATATCGGTTATGTGGAAAAACGGGTAACTGCCATCTCAAAACGGCAACCGATAAGCAATAAGGTAAAATGGATTAACAGCATAAACGGGATAGAAATGCCCTTGTGA
This sequence comes from Epilithonimonas hungarica, assembly GCF_900102265.1. Taxonomy (GTDB): domain Bacteria; phylum Bacteroidota; class Bacteroidia; order Flavobacteriales; family Weeksellaceae; genus Epilithonimonas; species Epilithonimonas hungarica. The sequence continues at coordinate 423,269 of NZ_FNBH01000003.1, forward strand.
TTGAATGAAAAAACTGATGCACTTTTTAGCCAGGATTTTCCCCAGCAATGAAGCGGGGGAAAATCCTGCTGCCGTAAAGATGTTTCACTTGATGACTAAGGTTAAAGAACGATTTAAAAGCCGAAGAACGGAAGCAGGTAATCAGTGGCCCCTATATCCAGGAAGTTATACGGTGATTAATGCACAGGCAAATATTGCTGTTTGCACACTAACTTCAGAAAATCTGATTGCTACCGAGGATTTACTCTCTAAAAACGTCGCCATAATCGGCACGGTAATGACCTCCAATTTGGGTATCGAGAAAATTATCCTCAACATCATTTCCAATCCCCACATCCGATATTTTTTGCTTTGCGGAAAAGAAAGCCCGATTTTCAAAGTAGGACAGGCATTCGACTGTTTATTTCATTACGGAGTAGATAAAGACAAGCGTATTATAAATGCTGATGGTTATTTTCCTGTACTGAACAATTTGCCGATGCAGAAAATAAACCATTTTCTAAAACAGGTCCATTTTATAAACCTTACAAATGAGAAGCAAGGGCACGTAATTTTGCAGGCTATTGATGACATAAAAGGTAAAAAAGAAATATTTAAAGATTTTACAGTTGGCGGCAGCGAGGGTTTAAAGGAAGAGGTCATTTCCGAAATTAAACCGGGTGGGCGAAGAATACCCTTAGATTATGACCAAAAAGGCTTTTTTGTGATTACCGTTGATAATCCCAAAAGAGAAATTACGGTTAAACATTATTACAAGGATAACCGTGCAGGATTTATGATTAAAGGGCATTCTTCTGAAGCTATCCTTTTAGCAATATTGGACAATGACCTGGTATCACAAATGAGCCACGCAGGTTATTTGGGTGCAGAATTGGCAAAAGCGGAAACCGCTATAAAACTTGGGTTAAAATACACACAAGACCAATCGTTAAAGAAAGGCTGAATTTCACTATGAATAATCAGGGCGTGTCCCTTTGTATTTTTTGATTAACCGCTGTGTGGTGGCAAAAAAGCGAACGGGTCAGGCTATCCGCTATATCTTTTGTTCGCAAAAACACGACAAAAGGATGCCGCTTCTATCCCTCACGCTATAATCCGTTCAAAAAACTAAGCATTTTACCTATCTCCGAATTTATCTTTGAAAAGGCAAACCATTTTTTGCCCAGGTCTTTGAGTGAAGCCCCTATATGATAGAGTTCTGTATGGTCAATAATTAAAAAACGATCATGGGCATCCGAGAATAGCTCGACTTCAATAGGCGGATATTGGCTATTGTAGCGTTGCAAGTCTAACCGTAGTTGATTACTGATGTTTTTGGTATAGATAGTGGCAGTTACATTGGCATTCCGTTTCCCCAACAAAGTCAGTACCGTGTCGTCCACATAATTATCCAACAGGATAATGGTGGTTTTGGCACGTCGGATAATATCGGAAACAAAGGCATAGGCATCAAAAATTTGACCATCATAAAAAATACCTTTTTCGCTTTGCAGTTTACCGCTTTCGAGGGCTTTAAAGATTTCCTCAAATTTTTGGTCGGCTTCCAATTGTTTCAGTTCAATCTTATCCAAACGATGAAATAAAGCAGAATTGCTGACAAGCATTCTTCGCATTTCCACGAAAGCATTCATTATCTCTATGCTTACGCTGATAGCAACCGTACTTTTTAGTACACCGGAAAGCATCGCTATACCTTGTTCCGTAAATACAAAGGGCAGGTATTTTCGGTGCTGACCTCTTCCTGCGTTTAAGGTCACAATTTGTGACCTTAAAACTTCCCACTCTTCGGGAGTAAGCTGAAAACAGAAATTTTCGGGGAAACGTTCGCTATTACGTTTTACTGCCTGATTGAAAACCTTTGTTTCTACCTGATAGATATTGGCGAGGTCAGTATCCAGCATTACCTGCTTTCCTCTGATACTGAAAATCTGGCTTTCGATTTCTTTTTGGGTAATGATATTGTTATCCATTATTTCTGTTTAGGTTTATTCTTTTCAAATTCAAAGGAAGTCTTATAATCTTCATTTAATACGATATAGGCATCGAATTTCTTTCCGGCTTTGCTCGTCATTCCTTTGATGAGATTGGTCCTACCCTTATTGACAAGGTTTTCAATATCTGCGATACCGATTTTAACCCCGCACACATTGCGGAACTGCACCCAACTACAAACTTCATCAGGACATTTAACAATCTTATCACGGATAATCAAATGCTGGCTTTTACATTTCGGGCAAACCAATTTGGGCAGGTTATTTCGGGCAATGGAAGTTTGCAGCAATTCATCGGTAATAGATGAAGCGTAATGTTCCATTTCCTTTTGGAACGCACCTGCATCCGCTTCGTTGTTTTCGATTTTTTGCAAAGCCAATTCCCATTCAGCAGTCATTGCCACATCTGCAATTTTACGGTCTTTGACCAATCCATATACCTGCAATCCCTTTTCGGTTGGTATCAAAGATTTCTTTTCCCTTTGGATATAATTTCGGGTAAACAGGGTTTCGATTATTGCGGCTCTTGTAGCCGGAGTACCGATACCGATATTTTGCAGGGCTTTCCGTTCGTCTTCATTTTCGATTTCCTTTCCGGCACTTTCCATAGCCGACAAAAGCCCTGCTTCGGTATAAAGCACAGGGGGTTTAGTTTTCTTTTCGAGAACGGAGGCTTCTTTTATTTTAAGTTCATCGCCTTTTTTCAGTTCGGGCAAATCCTGTAAAGGTTCGGTATCATCGTCCGTGAAACTTCCCTTAACGGAACGCCAGCCAGCTTCTATAACCTTACAGCCTTTTGCGGTAAAATCGTAATGCAATACCTGTAAACCGACATCGGTTAGCTCTTTGATACAGGCTTGTGAAAGGGCTTCGAGCAATCGAAAGGCAATCATATCATAAACGGCATTTTCCTTTGCGTTCAGTGCTGAAGGAATTTTGTCTGTAATCAATAATCCGTGGTGGTCTGTAACACGCAAATCGTTCACGATACGTTTATTGAAACGTCCCCATTTCATTTTTGATACGGTTTGCTTGCAGGCTTCCCTGTCCTGCAAAGCTCTCACGAGATTGGGAATTTCTGCCCACATATCTTCAGGAATGTATTTGCTTCCGGTGCGTGGGTAAGTGATAAACTTCTTTTCGTAAAGGCTTTGGGCAATGTTGAGGGTTTCTTCGGCAGAAAGGTTCAATTTTTTGTTGGCTTCCTTTTGCAAGCCCGTAAGGTCGAACAATAAGGGTGGTTGATCTGTAACGCTTTTGGTTTCTACTGATATAACAGTTGCCGCTCCATTTCGCTGAATGGCTTTAAGGGTATCATCAGCCTGCTTTTTATCTTCCCATTTGGTTTTGGAAAGGCTTTTAAAATCTATCAGCTCTTTGTTGTGCAACAACTGTACCTGCCAATAATTCTTAACCTTGAAATTCTTGTTTTCCAGATAGCGTTTGCATATCAAAGCCAGTGTAGGCGTTTGTACTCTTCCGAGCGAATAGATGCCATTGCCTGCGGCAATGCTCAACGCCTGTGTAGCATTAATACCCACAAGCCAATCGGCTCTGCTTCTGCCTTGTGCCGCCTGATGCAATCCGTCAAATACTGCCCCGTCTTTTAGATTATCAAAGCCTTGTTTTATAGCTTTTTCGGTAAGTGAACTAATCCAAAGGCGTTCAAAGGGCTTGTTACATTTCAGGTATTCGTAGATATAGCGAAATATCAATTCGCCCTCACGTCCTGCATCGGTAGCAACAATAATGCTGTTGCTACGGTTAAATAGTTGTTCGATGACTTTCAGTTGCTTTGATGCACCTGCATCGACTGTATAACCTTTGTCCTTTTTTACTTTCCGCACGGTCAGTAAAAAAGGGTTGGGAAGTATCGGCAAAGCAGCTTTGTCAAACCCCGAAATCCCGTAATCTTCGGGCATTCCCAATCCGATTAAATGACCGAATGCCCACGTAACAAAATAGCCGTTCCCTGTCAGGTAGCCGTCCTTTTTATCGGATGCTCCCACAAGTCCGGCTATTTCCCTTGCTACGCTTGGTTTTTCTGCAATGATTGTTTTCATATTGTACTACATTTTTTCTTCCTTTGGATTTTGCAGGAGTTTCGGGTTTTTCCTGTTGTTCTTGTTGCTTTTTGCTGTCAGGATTTTTCTGTCCTGTTTTCAAAGGCTCATTGATATTCTTGGTCGCTTCATTGGTTTTACCCTCCGAATTAACCGCTGTTTGGGTTTTATGGGTTTCAACAGGTTTTGCCTGTGCTTTGAGCTTATCAGGGTTTTGAAAAGAGAAATCTGTTTTTCCCGTTTCTTTGTTGAGCGTGATATAACCCTGGTATTTTTGCCCCTTTTTATCAATCAGTCCATCAACATAAACCGTTTGTCCAGCTTTGAATTTACCATATTGTTCATCGTCCAATTCTTTGCCTCTGAAAGTTCTTGGGGCTTCCTGCGGTTGGCTTTGCTGATTGGTTTGTTGATTGTTCTGCCCGTTGCTTTGCGTTTGCCTGTTAGCGTTGTTCCTGTCAAACAGGAACTCAACATAACGCTTGTCTGCATTGAACTGTACCGTTGCAGAAAATTCGGTTCCCTTTTTAGAAATCATTCCGTCCAATTGAAGCGGCTTGCCCTCCAGTAAGGTTTGCTTTTGTGCATCATCTAATTTCACACCTTTAATTTCATCGGGGATTTTTATTAAATCTTTCCTTAAAGCAATAAGCTCATTGGTCAGTCTGTCCACACTCACAATGGAGGGCATCATTTCACCTGTCTTGGAGTTTTTCAAATCAACTATACGTCCCATATTTCCTGTTTCAAGCAGGTTTTTTTTATCCTCCTCTGTAAACTTGTGTCCGAAAAACTCAAAATTCAGGTTGGGTTCTTTACGGATACCGTGTATCGCTGCTACAACCTGTCCGTCTTCGGTAGGCTGTAAAGACAAACGGGCATCGGTACGGACAATGGCGCCGCCCAGGTTTACGCTAACCGGCACAAGCTCGTTAGTCTTGTAGCCCCTTAGCAAAGGGTCTAACAAATTCATTTTTTCAAGGCGTTCTTTGCCCAATCCGAGATTGTTCATTGTTTCCCAATCAATCTGTTCCGGCTTAAAGCGGTATTCGCCTGTTTCCGGTGTTGCTTGTGTTGTTTCCATATCTTTTTTATTTTCTTGTTTTTGCTCCTGTTGAGGATCTATTTTTACTTCGTGCTCCTTCATCAGTTTTTCGCCTTCGGGAGTTGGTCTATCCACCTGCTTCTGCATCTCATTTGCCGTATCGATGGCAATAGGTGCTGGCACTTTGAAAAAGGAGAAGTTGGTAGGGTTCTTTAACTGGCTGAAGAAGTTGGAGAAGAAATTGGAAAAGATATCGCCGGACTTATCCACCCTCATAAACTGATTTTGGTTTTTTTTTGTGGGGTCAACGGTTTCCATTTTTCCGTTTTCATCAATGCTTTTTACTGCCTGAATTTTCTTTTTTTCTTTATCCAGCACCAACAATATGTCCGATAGTTGTTCTGGCATTTCCTGTTTATTTGTTGTTTCTTCACTCATAACTTGAAAAATTTTAAAGTTTTGTGCCGAAAGTAAGAGAAGCGTTCACTGCTTTGCACTATGTGGCACTCAAAGGCAGTATTTGGCGTTCATTGGCGTTCATTTGGTAAAACTTTCTCTGATAAACTGATGTACGTCGGACAGCTTGTAATACAGTTTTCCACTTATCGTATAATAAGGCAGCTTCCCGATGGAACGGTAGCGTTGCAGGGAGCGGTTGCTGATTTTCAGCATTTGGAGCAGATCCTGGTTGTCAAGCAATTCTTCGCCGTCAATGGTATTGCGTTTCTTTTGTAAATCATCAATATGGTCGCTAAGCATATCAAAGCGGTTCATTATGCGTTCCATCCACGCCAAAAAGTCCATTCTGTCAATATTCATAGGGATATACTTTTAAGGGGTCATACCTATTTTTTGTCTGTCTTTAGCTTTCTGCCTTTTTCAATATAGCTTTTGCCTTTTTCCATAAGCTCCTGCACATACTCGTCACTGCTCTGTACGGCATTGGCATTGAGCATATCCTTAATTGCACCGATGGTATAGAAGTATTGCCCATAAATTTTGGAATAGGCTATCTCTCCTTTGGTACGCATACGCCACAAGGTCTTTTCGCTGATGTGCAGGTATTGGCATACCTCGTGGTTATTGAGCCACAGGTCATCATAGCTGGTATCTTCCAGTCTTTTCAGATAGTCAGTGATAGCACTGATACGGCTGTTTAGCTGTTTCCACGCTTCTTCTTCGATAGTTATTATTTGCATTGCATAGCTTTTTAATGTTCACTATGCAAAGTTGCTAAGGGTGGCAGAGTTTGTCCGCCAAGTCTTGCCAATTGGTTTGGTGGTTTTTTTGAAAATTTTTGCAATTCGTGTAATCCCTTATGAATTAAGGGTTTTGTGAAAGTTGGCAAAACAAAGAAGTTCAAATTTGCTGGTTATACCAATTGGCAGATATGGGCAAAGTGTGTAAAAGGCATAAAAAAAAGCAGTACACAAAAATGTACTGCTTCGAAAAAGATTAAAAAACTCTACAAAGTCTTGTCCATATATTCTTCAAGCGATAATTTGAGTTGGTCCAAGAACGTCGTGCGACTTCCTGCCCGGTCTTTCATCCGATGAAAAGCGTGATGTAAATCGTTCAATGGAATACGGAACAAGACTTGGGCGATTAAGCTAATTTTACGGATGCCCACCTTGCCGTGGGAAATAACCCCGGCAGCATATAATGCATAAATTAATTCGATGAGTGCATTTTTTGAATCCGTCCAAAAAACATCCTTTGTATTTTCTATATTGTGTAATCCAAGGTTAGTGCTATTTTCTTCGGGACTTATTTTAGTCAGTAAATAAGTGTAAAGTAGCTCATTTGCTATAATGTGTGCGATCTTGTAATCGTAATAGGTAGAAAACTTCGGGTCAATTTCAAATACAAAGCTATTCAACCCATCATGGTAATTTATTCTGCCTAATCTGAAGTAGGTATCGTCCCGGTCTGTTCTTCCCGAACGATAGTATCTGTAAAATTCTGAATTACAGATATGTTCTATATATTCCTGTTTCAGTTCGTGCAATTGATTTGAAAAGTAAGTTCGGTACATTTTTCCGTTATGTACCGGGCAAGATGTTTCTATGCGAAATACTTTGTTGTAATAAATCAGCTTACCAAGAATTTGAGGTTTTATGTTGCGAAAGAAACCGGTTTCTTCGGCCTCATCCTTAAAGCCTTCTTTTGAAATATATTCCTTGGTTAGGCTCAGAAGTTCTTGTAAGTAACATGTCATTTGATATGCCTCGTCTATCAGACGGGATGTTCGGGATGAAATATCAGCCTCCTTGCGGTGTATTTCAGAGATGATGTTATTTAGTGAAAGTTTCATAGCGACAATTTTATTAAGGAATGCTTCTTACCTGTTGGAGATGTAACAGCCCTTCAATTCTTATGCAAAATTTGGCATTGTAATCGAAAATTTAGCCCAAGTTGGTTTGAACTTGGGCAATTTTGTTATCTATTCAGTAAGCAATTTCAAACAGAAATTACGTACTTAGCCTGTTGCTTGCCTACTATTTTTTCACTCTATTTCTTTTTCGATGATATACCCCTAAATTTCATCATTTATATTCAACTTTTTGACCTTAAACAACTGTAAGGGTGATTTCCCAGTATTTATCAATATGACCAATATCAGTTTTAGCCTAAGGAAATATTTTCAAACACTTTCTTCAGGCTCTTTTCCAAGTGCCTTCTTTGCAACTCTGCCTACAGTCAGCCCCTGGACCACGATGGAAAACAGTACAACGATGTATGTAATCTCCAGCATCAAATTTTTGTATTCATTTTGAGGTATGGACATTACCAAAGCAATCGAAACACCTCCACGGATTCCTCCCCAAACCATCGTAATAACAGAACCTCTGGTATAAGTGTTTTTTCTCAGTATGGATTTGAGCGGAATTAAAATCGACAATAGTCTTGAAATTAATACAATAAAAATGGCAACAAAACCTAAGAACAGATTTTTTTGTAAATCAGGTAACAAAAGCAATTCAAAGCCTATAAAAAGAAACAAAATCGCATTCATTATTTCATCGATAAGTTCCCAAAATTTGCCTAAGTAATCTCTTGTTTCCTCATTTTTCAGATCGTTCCGGCTATAATTTCCTATCAACAATCCGGCGATAACCATTGCCAATGGGGCGGATACATGAAATTGCTTGGCAATCAAAAAACCGCCCATAACTATGGCAATCGTGATTAAAACACAAACTTTGTAATCATCAACTTTCTTCATAATCCGGGAGGACGTCAACCCCAACAGGCATCCTAAGATAATACCGCCTCCGGCTTCTTTTAGAAACAACCACGATACGTTTTCGAAAGTAGCGTGAAATTCTGTGTCTACCGCCATTTTCAAAACAACAGCAAACAGCACCACCGCTACACCATCGTTGAAGAGGGATTCTCCGGTAATTTTAGTTTCAATATGCTTCGGAACTTTTGCTTCTTTAAGAACTCCTAAAACCACAATAGGATCTGTCGGAGATATAAGAGCTCCAAAGAGCAAACAATAGATGTAAGGAACTTTCAGTCCTAAAAAAGGAGCTATATAATACAGCAACCCTGAAATTATAAATGCCGATAACACGACACTAACTGTTGCATAGGTCACGATAGCCCATTTTTGTTCTTTGAGATCTGAAACATTCACATGTAAAGCTCCCGCAAACAAGAGAAAATTAAGCATTGCCCCCATTAACATCTCATTGAAATCAAGTTGTTGGATCAATTCAAAAAAGTCTTTGGTCGTATCCGGAAAATATTGATCGCCAAATAAGCGTATGCCCATAGAAACCAACATCGCAATAATCATAATCCCTATCGTGCCGGGCAGCTTTAAAAATCTGTAATTTAAATAGGCAAACAAAGAAGCCAATACGATAAAAACAGAAATAGTATAGTATAATTCCATCGGATTTTTTTTCTAAATTTCATTAATAAACTTTGAGCGTTGTCCAATACATAGTTTCTTTCGAGATTACAATTACTCTTTTTTCTTGCTTGCTATATTTTTCTTCTCAATTGCCTTTTGCTTCCAAAGAATATATTTTCCCAGTTCCTCATCTATGCTCAGCCTTTTGATAGCTACATTAAACGGTTCCATTGCCATATTCAAGGGAATTTCCCAGTATTCATCAATGTGGGCAACGATAGCTGTCTTCCCATTTGTAATAGTTTTGGATGCCCTTTCCAGCATCTTTGATGTTTTGCTGTAACGGAGCAGGTTGCTTATCCTTTTGGCTACTGCACCGTTGGTCAAACCCCATAAAACATTTAGAGGTCCGCCTAATATCCCAATGATACCTCCGACAAATGTGTTTATAACAGATTGGGGTATCTCCTGATTTTGGGCATCTCTGATGATAATATTACCTTGTTCATTCCTATAAAGGATGTATAACTCTTCGACGGCGATATCCTTGTTTTCAGCCAACTGCTCCATTGCTTTTGATGCTTCTATAGCATGCTCTTCTGCCTCAAAGATGATTGTGATTAGTTTTTCCATCTTCCCTCTTTTTTTAGTTATAACACAGAGCGGTTGAAGTTGGTACGGATGGGTTTCACCACATAAGCCGTTTTAATATCTGGGATTCCTTTCAGTTTTAAATCAGTTAAGGCAAGAAAGGAATAGTTGTCGCTGTATTGCACATGCTTAAAAAAACTTTCGGATATGATGATTTGGTTTTGGCCGTTATCCGACAATTTCTGGATGCGCGAACACGTGTTCAATACATTTCCGTAATAGGCTATTTCTCTTTTAATATCACCGACTAGGGCAATGGTTACCTCTCCACTATTTACAGCAGCCCGAAACTTTGGCAAAACACCATACTTTTGAGTATAATAGTCCTTTTTTGACTCCAATATGCACAGGTACGAATAATAAAAATCAAGGCTGTTACTAAACCTGAATCCGTGTTTTGTTTTCCAGGTTATTACAGCTTCATCACCCACAAATTGATAAATTATTCCGTTGTATTCCATCACTGCATCGGAAAGGTCTGCAAAGCAGTCCTGCATTAAGTTACTGAATTCATAGGATCCTAAATGTTGTATCAATGGCGTGGAATCTATCATGTCAAGGAACATAAAAACCCGTTCTTCCTTACTCGGGTTTAGGTAATTACTTTTAAAAAAATCGGAGAAAAAGCCTACTCCCAGATTCCTTTTTAACAACAGAATGATAGTGATGAAACTTTCTATCAATACTGCATATACACTTATAGACATTATCAAGGAGAAATTAAAGGAGTGCAGGTTCCCATTAAAAATGAAGAAATAGTAAAAAAATGAAACAAAAACTATTAGCAGTAATATGTTCAACAATCTAATACGTAATATAAAACCGAAACTTTGTTTATTGATGGCAGGATAAACAAAAAGGTGCATAATGCCCATAGGGATACTAATCAGCCCTGACAGCAGAAATGCAATGATATAAATACGAACAGTGGACACCCAATGCTGCACTTGATAGACTTCTGTAAGACGAAATTCAGAAAGGTCATTTATTTTAATGAAAACAAATAGCAGAGCTGCTCCAATCCATAGGAACGCAATCAGTAACAATTCCTTCAAATTGTACATTTTTTTATTATAGTTCCATTTTTTTAATTGTAACCTTTTCATACCGGATGCATCTCATTTTTCATTTGAACGTTCTTTTTAGAATATGAAAAAGGCAGCGAAGCAAACAGTTGCATTGCCGCCTTTTTCTATATTATTTACTGCTTATCTTCAAAAAAAACTTTTATGGCCTTGTCAAGCCTTTCCATATCATGTTCAAACTCTTGTTTGAATGCTGCTGTCACAGCTTTTGTACTGTCACTCAGTTGCTGTGATTTTGTTTCAAATTTGGAATACCGAAGGCTGAGCTTTTCTTTCTCGGCATCCAGTTCATGCTGCAACTTTTGTTGTTTTGCCTTCAGTCTTTCTTTTTGGGACTTATCCGCTTTTTCTATTTTTAGTTTTAGTTCGTCAATCCGCTTTTGGGTTTCTACAATGGAACTATCAGATTCCGTTTTAAATTTTTCCCAATCGGCCGTAGCTCTTGTGGCAGATTCTTCCCGGGCATCATTTACGGCCTCTTTAACCTCTTTACCCGCTTCTTCGGCATGTTGTTTCGCATTGTCCAGATGTTCTCCGGAATTATTGCCACAACCGGTGGTTGCTACCATAAAACTTAAAGCAGCCACTACATAGAATGTTTTTTTCATTGTTAAAACTTTTAAAGTGTTGATTTTTGAAACTTAACCAAGTGCTTTTACTGCTTTTTTTAAATGCTCGTAAACTTGACCTATTTCCTTCTTAAAGATTTCGGTCTTAAAATCTGCTTCCTCTTTTTTGTCATTGAGCTTATCGATGATTGCCTTTGCGGATTTTTTGGCTTCCTCTATGCTATGCTTATAAGAATCGGTCAATTCTGCTTTTTTATTCTGTATGTTTTGTTCCAGTACATCTAACTGTAACTGCGCTTTCTCATAATAAGTGGTGTACAAAAGAAATAATTTCTCCGATGTAGGATTTCTTTTTATTTGTGCCTTTAGATTTTCTGCCGCTTTCAGGATATTTGCTTTACTTTCCTCAAAAACTTCTTCGGCACTTTCCTCCAGGTTTTTTTCAAATTCATCTATTGCAACGTTGGTCTCCTTAACCCAATCTTGACTGTCCTTATATTCAGATGAAAGTGTGTGTTTTAGATCCTGCAACTTTTCCCTAAACTCTGTTTTCACCTCTTTAAATTTGTCTTTTGCTTCGGCTTTACCAAGCGACAACTGTACTGCTAAAGAATCCAGCTCCTGCTGGTCTTTAAGTAGCTGATTGGCAATCTTTACCAAGATTGGGCTCTGATTTTCTTTTGAATTTCCCATTGTTTTAAAATTTAAATAATTAATATATATGAACTGATTAAAAAAATATTTCCTTGTTGAACTCACATTCCCCATTTTAAAAGTGTTGCGCCCCAGGTAAAGCCCGCTCCGAATGCCGTAAGAAGCAACAAATCTCCTTTTTGGAATTTATCCTTATAATCCCACAGACATAAAGGGATAGTGGCCGCCGTTGTATTTCCATAATACTGTACATTGCTTATTACACGGCCTGCGTCTATTCCCAATTCTTTCCCGACCGCTTCAATTATCCGCATGTTAGCCTGATGGGGAATAAGCCAGTCAACATTATCGATGCTAAGTGCATTCTTGTCCAGCAATGCTTTAGAAACGGCTGTCATCTTTTCAATGGCGTTTCTGAATACGGCACGACCATCCTGCCGGATAAAATGTTTTCTGCTGCCCAATGTTTCCATTGATGCAGGATAAAGAGAACCGCCTCCTTCAATAAGCAACATTTCCGCTCCATCTCCGTTTCCGCACAGCAGACTGTCCTGTATGCCTGTTTCATCATCAGAAAGTTGCAACAGCACTGCACCCGCTCCATCTCCAAAGAGGATATTGGTTCTCCTGTCCTGCAAATCGGTCACACTGCTCATCTTGTCGGCTCCTGCTACAATCACATTCCGGTATTTTCTACTCTCAATGAGCGATGCGCCCAAAGAAATGGCGTACAAAAATCCTGTACAGGCTGAATTAATATCAAACCCGAAAACATTTTTCAGTCCCAGCTTGCGGCAGACAATATTTGCCGTGGACGGCATAGGCATATCGGGTGTGCAGGTAGCCACGATAAGGCAGTCTATTTCCTGCAACGACATATCCGTATTTTTCATCAAATCTTCTATTGCCGGAACAATCATATCCGAAGTAGCCAACTCGTCCGCAAGTATTCTTCTCTCTTTTATCCCGGTACGTTTAATAATCCACTCATTACTGGTATCTGTTATGTTAGCCAGGTAGTTATTCGTTCTGCGGTTCGTTGGCACAAAACCACCTGTTGCCGTAATTTTAGCTTTTAAATCCATTCTTATTATACTATAAATCCACTTCGCCCCAATCGGATAGCTGTGCGTGCTGGACACGGTAATATTCTAAAACTCTCATGATTTCTCGAACGGAAAGCAAAGTGTTTGATATTTTAATAATATTAGTGCTTTCGATAAATTCACACGTTGATCTTGGGCTTATTTCCAGCAGGTCTTCACTAAACCAAAACTCATCCAGCTTTTCCTTGAATGTAACCCTGAACCAATAGGTATGTTGATTGACTGGCATTTCCTTAATGTTTCATCGTCCTGTTACCAGCAGGTAATTGGTTATTGCTGTTTTGTACTGGCTTTTCGCTTCGATGAGCTTATCTTCGGTTTCAGCTTTCAAAGCCCGTGCTTCCAACAAATCCGAAAGCTGGATTAAGCCGTTATTGTAACTGTCCTGGTTTACTTTCAGGTTTTCAATGGTCTGTGCCAAGGTTTCTTCAATCAGGTGCACTTTCTTATCGGCTTCTGTCAGGTCTGTCCACGCTTTTTCCATTTGCAGGTTAAGCAGTCCTTTGTTATCGTTCAACGTATTTTGCGCGATTTTTTCTTTATACTTCAGCTCATTTAGTTTGTGTTTTCCGCCCCACCAATCAGAGATGGGAACAGACAAAGAAGCATACACCATTCCGTTAAAAGCGCCTTTCTGGTTACTTTCAAACTGGTCAAGGTAATAGCCAGACAAGCCTACGCCGAAAGTGGGCAGATAATCACCTTTTTTCAATTGTGTTTCCAGCTTTGCACCCGTTACCGCTTTTTCCAAAAGCTGGTATTCAACACGGTTGGGCAATACCGCGCTATTGGACACGAAATAGGTTTGGGGAACGGAAAGGTCATTGAGATTATCATCCAAGATGATTTCGGGGTCATATTCCATTCCTATGGTCTGGCATAACTGCATCAGGGATAATTTTTTTCCGTTTTCCAACTGGGTTTTATTGACCTTCAATTCGCTTTGCTTAATGGTCACTTTCAATACATCATTCTTGATGATGACACCATTTTTGTACGCCGTATTGGTCTGGTTATAGAGCGTGTCCAGAAATTTGATATAGTTATCGAGCGTCTTCTGCTTTTCCTGAATAGCGATGACCTGCCAGTATTGTTGCTCTGTTTTAAGCAACACCTCGTTCTCGGACAATTTTTGCAGCTTTTGCTTTACTTCAATATTCAGGTCGGTCATCTTATTGCCTGTCTTGATTTTCCCACCTGCATACACAGGCTGTAAAACATTGATATAGCCTAATGCCATCTGGTTGAACAAACCAATATTTACATCGGGCATATAGGCAAATTGTGTAGCGTTGCCCAGGTTGGCAGGGTTTCCATCGTAAACAGGCAGATTGCCACCCTGCATTTTCATTTCCAGCAGCGGGTCGATTGCCTGCATTCCCATTGCCGTGGCACTCACTTTAGGAAAATAGTTGGTATAGGCCTCTTTCTTTATTTCCTGAGCGGCACCTACCTCTAGTTCGCTGTTTTTCACTTTGCTGTTGTTCTGCAAAGCCAGCGATTTGCTTTGTTCGAGTGTGAGGTGTGTTTGGGCGTATCCGCTAAGCGAAAAACCCAATGCAAATATTGCTATGATTACCTTTTTCATTCTTGCTTAATTTCTTTAAGTGTTAAAAATTCTTTTTCGAATTTCTGAGCGTGAGCGTATCCTAATTGATATAATTCATCAATCTTTCTTATGTCAAACGTACTGTAGCCGTTTAATTCATCGGGTTGTATATACACATCACAATCTGCTTTTCCATCTACCGTGATACCGGATGTGGCCATGCGGATAATCCTGCTCACCACCCCCGTATAACTGAATTTTCCCTGATGTTTGTTAAGCGGATTGACATTGATGCCGATGGTTTTATTACAGGAAGCCCTTATTTGCTCCACAGGGAAATTATTCAGCAAACCACCATCGCACAGATAAGTATCTTCACCATACAGAACCGGCTGAAATACCAATGGGAAGCAGCAGGAAGCCTTGACGGCAAAAGACAAGCTACCATGGTTGAAAATCAGGGATTGCGCATTCGTAAGGTCGGTAACTGATACATAAAGTGGTATTTTTAAGCCTTCAAAACTATCGTGTGGAATATGGGTGCGAATAATCTTTTCAAAACTGTCCGTACTTAATCCTCCACCTTTTAATACGCTCTTATAGTTGAAAAAATGTTCCTTTTTGGCAAATTGGAAAATTTCTTCCGGCGAATATCCGGCTGCTATAAACGCTCCGACCAGTGCCCCGGCACTTGCGCCGGAAACGGCATCAGGTTCTATACCCAGCTCCAGCATATACTGTAGTATGCCCAAATGAGCTATGCCCCTGAAACCGCCACCGGAAAGTGTAACGCCTATTTTATTGTTCACAATCATATCGTTGCATTTTTAGGGCCTTCATTTTTATACGCCAGCCAATAAATGAGCGGGAGCATGGTAAGAATAAAAACCATGGATATCAGCGTTCCGAAAAAGATGACGGTTCCCATTGGTGCCCACAGTGGACTTTTGCTGATAATCATTGGAATAACCCCCATTGATGCTGCCAGACAAGTCAGTAAAATAGGACGCATCCTGCGTTTCCCTGCATCTATACAGGCTTCCAAAACAGGCATATTGTGTTTGTGCCTTAATTCTTCGATATAATCGTACATAATAATACCGTTCCGCACGATGATACCGATCAGGCTTACCAAGCCCAACACCGCCGTAACACTGAAATCCAATCCCATGACCCATATACCGAAAGCCGCCCCGAAAATACTGAACGCGGTAGAGGCAAATACCAGCGAAGCCAGGCTTACTTTTTTGAAGTGGAATACCAGAATGAAAAAGATAATAGCAATGGACATTATTAAAGCCGATACTATTTTAGGGATGGTTTCATCGTTAAAATCTTTTACGCCACCATAGGTCACCGTGATATTTTTATCTTTGATTTCGTCCTGCATACCATTTACCAGATTTTCGATTTTGGTCTGCATGGCACCTACTTTTTCGCCACGTTTCAAATCAATGTAAACCGATAGGGTACGTACACCATTACGGCGAACAATCTGCCCTTCGTTCCACTCGGTAGTTACCTTGGCAACCTGCCTTAACGGTACGGCAGGAGAGAACAATCCGGAAATGTATTCGTTTTCCACGTCTCCCGCCACGGCATCTTTGTGTTCCCATTTCGATTTGAGCACCACAGGTATCTGGTAATCGTTTTCCCAAAGGGTGGTAATGGGCAATCCGCCGAAACGTGAAGCCAAGCCTACACCCAGAATGCCTTCGCTTATGCCCAAACGGTTAGATTCTACAGGATTCAATGCAACGAGGATATCGGGCAAAACTTCTTCGTAGTTGGTATAGATCCGTATCGGCTCGTCCATTTTCCCGGCTGCTGATTGAATCTTTCCGGCAACTTCCTTCAGGTCGGCTATGTTGTCGCCGCTTAGTCGCACTTCCACATCGGCATCCACGCCAATCTGGTAATCCAATTGCTTGAACTTTACAAAGGCATTGGGATAATAATGGGCATATTTGGTAGCATATTCATCCAGGATTTCCTCTGTTGCTTCGCTTGACTCGGTATTGACGATGAATTGTGCGAAGTTTGAGCCACCGATTTTAGGGGCATAAGTTGTCTGGAAACGTGGGGACCCACTACCCATAAACGCGGTAATGGATTTTACCCGCTTGTCTTTGCCAAGTACCTGGTTCATGTCGTTTGCTACCTTTTCGGTTTGCTCCAATGAACTTGCCTGAGGCAGATAGATTTCCACCGCAAATTGGTTGCGCTCGGCAACAGGCATAAGTTTCAGTGGCAGGTTGATAAACATGGCAACGCCACCGATAACTGACAATACACCTATGAGAAATGATGTTTTGGGGAATTGAAATACTTTCTCCAGTAATTTATCATACACAAACTGTACATAGTCGAGGAACGATTTGTTCTTTTTGACCTTGGTCTGCTCCGAATGCAATCCTTTGGTAACAATCAAATATTGCAGGTAGGGTACGAAGAGTACTGCAACGGCAAGGGATACCCCCAGGGTAATAAGTATCGTCCATGGGAACGCCAGGACGAAATCATACATCTGCCCCGTAAGGGTGAACAGAAAAGGGAAGAACGTAATCCCGATAGCCAGCGTTGCCGACAATATCGCTTTAAAATATTCCTGTGCACTCTCTATGGCAGCATCCCATCTCGGGATTCCCTCATCCAGCTTTTCCAGGTAACTATCGACAATCACAATAGAATTGTCCACGATCATACCTAAGACTACTACTAATGCCGCCAGCGTAACGGTATTCAGCTCTATTCCGAAAGCATACATCAATGCCAATGATATAAAAATCGAAACAGGAATGGTGGAAGCAGCAACACCTGCCACACGGATAGGCAACAAGAACATGACCACCAATACCACTGCGGCAATGGCTATAGCCAGTTCTTTTAAAAAGGTGTTGATAGAGGCGTCTACTACTTCCGGCTGGTCGGCAATCCGGAACACCTTGACGTCATCCGGTAATGTTTTCTCAAACGCTTTCATCACCACTTCCACATCTTTACCATATTGCACGATGTTATAGCCCTCTCGCATTTCGGTGGAAAGGATCAGGCATTTTTTGCCATTGCTGATCGTATAGCTTGATGCTTCAGGGTATTCACGCACTACCTGTGCCACATCTTTGAGGCGGATATGATTTCCCTGCGGATCGGAATAAACAATTTGTTCTTCCAGATCACGCTCGGAAGAAAAAGGCCGTGTAATATGGATTGGAACCACCATCTCGTCATTATCTATATTCCCAGATGGCCCAACCATTCCTTTGGTCAGCAGTGTTTGATATAAACTATAAATGTTGATACCGTAACTCGCTACCTTTTCCTTGTCCACATAAATGCTCAACTGTTCGTTCTGCACACCATATCGTCGCAGGTTAGAAACCGATTCCACCGTGCGGAGCTTGTTTTCCAACGCTTCCACATAATCTTTAAGCTGGCGATAGGTTTTGGTATCCGATTCGAGTGCGATTAATAATGCTGAAGTGTCACCGAAATCGTCATTGGCAATGAGTGCCAAAACACCGGACGGCAACTGCATCTTAAAGGTGGACAATCCGTGCTTGATTTTCGACCAGACCTCATCTTTGTTCTGTACATCATCATTCAACTCCACGAACACATACACAATGCCGTCACGCGATTGCGAGTAGGTTTTGGATTTCTTTACTTCTTTGTAGGTAAAGAGAAATTTTTCAAGCGGCTTGGTCAACTGTTCTTCCACTTCTGCCGACGTAGCACCCGGATATACCCCTACCACCACGCCCTGGCGGATGGTGAAAATCGGGAACTCCTGTTTGGGCATTTTGTACAGTGCAAAAAAACCGCAAAGTACAAACGTGCTGATGAGTAACAGTACGATTTTGTTATACTTCATAGCCATGGCTATGAGTCCTGTATGTTCTTTTTTATGTTCCATTTTTCGGGATTATTTTTTTACAGTTACCAATGTTCCGTTACTGATGTTCTGATAACCTGTGGTAATCAGCTGGTCGCCATCTTGCAGACCACTTGTGATCCGTACCCCGTTTTCGGAAAGATTACCGAGCGTTACTTCTTTGTATACCGCTTTATTTTGCTTGTCTTTGAGCCATACGAAGCGTTTGCCAGAATAGTCTACTTGCACGGCTTTTATCGGAACGATAATGCTGGCACTTTCCGAATACCTGTTATTTCCCAAATAGGTCCTGCATACCATACCGGGCATAATTTTCCCTGTGGTATTGTTGATTTTTATCTTAATGTCGTAGGTATGTGAAACCGGATTGGCGGCAACGCCTTTTTCAATGACCTGCCCTTCAAATGTTTCATCATTAAGTGCAGAGATTTTAACCTCGCATTTACTTCCTGTAAGGATACCTGATATTTCGCCTTCGGGGATAGCCGTTTTTACTTTTACGCTACTGATGTCCATAATGTTGAACACAGGTGTTCCGGGCATTACATTGGCTCCCGGTTCAAGGTAGCGCGTACCGATAACACCGGATTGAGGAGCATATAGATTACCGTCCTGCAGATTTTTACGGGCAATGGCTTCGTTTGCTTTTGCCTGTTCCACCTGAGTTTTTATCTCGATAAACTTAATCTCAGGCAGGCTCTTGCTTTCATACATTGCCGACATTCTTTTGTAGGCATCTTCTGCCTGTTTGAGCGTTGCCAATGTCAGTTCGTGTGCGTTCTTCAGCGAAATGGTATTTAACCTTCCCAATAATTGTCCTTTGGAAACTTTTTGTCCTTCAGTCACATATAGTTGTTCTATAGTCCCCACTACAAGAAAGCTGACATCGACTGCATTCTCGCTTTCCACAGTGCCAATGTATTCCTGTGGGTATGCATTGTTATCTGATTTAATCTGTTGCACATTTACCGGAACTGCTTTGGTTTCGGCTTTCTCTTCCTTGGAAGAGCAGGAAAAAAGGATGAACACACAGGATAAGACGCCGATGTGTTTTGCCAGGGGAAACGCTGTTTTATACATATCTCTTTGCTGTTTTAATTTTAAACTGTTGCAAAGTTCTGAACAAAAAGCACCTCTGATTAAATCAATTTTTCCTTAATGATGTTCAAAAGGTCGGTTTTTGTATATTTGTAGCTTGTATTTATCAGAAATAAAGATGAAAAAAGAAGATTACGGTAAAATCTCCATAGAACACTTTGCCCGGCAACTTCACGTAAATGTGATAGCAGAAACAAAAGATTTTATTGTCTCCAAAAGCCCCAATGATTTGCGGGAGCATGCATTTGATCTGGACCACCCACATATACTGGATGGAATTGCCTTTGTGTTTTGTGTAAAGGGAAATGCCAAGGTGAGGATAAACCTTACGGAACATCACGTGTGTCAAAATACCGTGCTTATTGCTGTGCCAAATAGCATTGTTCAGATACTGGAACAGAGCGATGACCTGAAAGTGGAGTTTCTGTTTTTTACGTTCGATTTTATTTCCAACATCAGGCTGTCCACCCAATTAGGGTATATAGTTAAGGCAGTAGAGGAGCAAGCCTGCCTGCATCTGAACGATGATTCATTCGGGAATTTGCTGGATGTGCACAAGCTTATTGTAAAACAGTATCAAAAACAGCATGTCGCGTACAGAGAAGAAGTAATCAAGAATTTGCTGTATGCACTTATCTACCAGATATTGCAATTGTACGCCAGCAGTATGGATAGTACCACTAAAGCGCAAAATAGGAATGAAGATATTCATATGCGGTTTATGGCCTTGCTTTTTGAAAATTACAGAACTGAGCGCAGTGTGCGGTTCTATGCCGATAAGTTGTTCCTGACACCAAAACATTTTGCAAAGGTTATCAAAGAAACAAGTGGAAAGCCAGTACTGGAGTGGATAGATGAAATGGTTATTATGGCAGCCAAGGCATTGCTCAAAAGTTCAGATATGACAGTGGGTCAAATAGCCTTTGAACTGGAATTTGCCAACGCTTCTTTCTTCGGCTCCTATTTCAGGAAAAGGGTTGGTATGACACCGCTACAGTACAGAGAGAAATAGGTTTTAGAGAGATCATCTGTCTTTTTTTACTTTAAAAACAGGAATTTCTTTATCATGATAAAATAGGATTGTCCATTTATTATCCTGAGCTTCTATTTTCCATCTTTTCCTTAATAGCGAAGCTTTTTTCCCGTCATAATCCTCTCTAAATATTATATTCCTATCCAAGTAAGATTTTTGAGGTAAATCATCACCACCATAAAAGACAATGATTTCATCATCTTTGATCCAGAATACCTGATGATAAGGCGTATGACCACCGGAAACCTGATAAAAAATATTTTCATCAATTTTTCCTTTATCACTATAGAGGAACACAACATTTGGAGATGCCAACAATTGATTTAGTAAAGTATAATCATATTTGTTATCATCCTTGTTTTCCAATGCATAATCCAGTTCTTTGCGTTGAATGAAAATTTTAGCACTAGGAAAATTGAAATTAAAAACCTCATTTTTCCAGAATCCTATTCCTCCTATATGGTCCTTGTGTAAATGCGAAATCAATATTTTAGTAATTTGATTTGGTTTTATATTTTCACGAAGCCGTAATAACTCAGCGGTAGTATTATTAATTTTACCTATTCCAGTGTCCATTAATATATAATCATTGTCAAGAATAATCACAAAAAACTGAATGGCAAACTTTTCCCTACCATTATTTGAGTCATCCTTTAGAGGTAGAATCTGCTCGTTATTCACGATAAAATCACCTTCTTTTACTATAATAATTTTCATATCTTAATTTATATGATAATATATGTTATTATATATTAAAGTTGCTAAAATTTAATATAACATTAAATGGTACTTGGTTGGGAACAATATAATTTTATACATCTTAATGCAAGAAAGATTTCAACCGAGAAAAGGTATTATCTTTTAATTGCATACAGGTTTGTTTATCATTACGCTGAAGATAATTTACTCTATTATAAGCGATTACAAGTGCTTACCATGTTGATAGGAATGATTACTTCACTGGATTCTTTTTCAAGAATTTTCTAATGAGACTGAAGCTTATCTTCAAAAAAAGATGGCATTCATTAGCCTTGGAATTTCCAAAGCTTAAGGATTGTCAACAGTTCTCAAAATCGCAAAATGGTTGATCATTTTCAATTGATAATCATCTTGGAAAACTGAAACATTTATTTCTTGACCAGTAATCTTCTCATAAAAATTCTACTGTGCTTTCAAAATTATTAATAAGTATGGATCCCACGACCGTTTTTAATTTTTCATATTCTATTTGTCTAACTTTGTGACAAATGCATATTATTGTTTCGGTTTAGTCAATAAATTTTCTTTTACTATATAACAAATTTATAAAATAAATACCTACCAATCAGAAGAATACAAAAAAAATTAGGCTGATAATCTAGTTTAAATTTGGAGTACAGGTTTTTGCAATCCGTTTATGAATTCTATTTGAGATTCATTCAGTTTTTACAAAATTCCGGCTTATCTCTGAGCAGATGATAGCTAAAGGCTTGTAGCCATAGTAGAGTTTCAGAATGATTGATCTAACAATTTGGAATGATGTGTAAATATTTATTTTTTTATATTTAAAACTATGAACAATTATTCCATTAAAAACATTATCACATACAGACAGTTGGATTGGAATATTTCGGAGGATTTTTTGTATCTCACAGATATTCCTGAAATTTTCGAACCATTTACTATGAAACCTGATTATTTTTCATACGGATTAATAAAATCAGGCAGTATGCTGATAGAAATTGATAGTAATAAATTTCATATAGACTCACGTTCTCTGCTTGTCTACCGTCCTGATCAGACATTGAAAATACTGGATCTTGCTCCCGGGACCAAGGGGGCATTTGTACTTTTTACAAGAAAATTTATTGATTATCTTTTCGAAAGTTTCTTTTCGATCGCTCCACACTCTTTTCTCAAAAGTCAGTTCGGATCACATATTGTCCTGTCAAAAGCTGACCATAATAAGATGGTCTCCCTTTTTGGCAAAACCATTGATTTTTTAGATGCTTCTGCGACTAAAACTGATCGATGGACGTATTCTGCCAAGAGTATTCTTTTGGCACTGATTAATGAAACCGATTTCGTTTTAGAGAAATATAAACCCAATATGTATGAATTAAGCCATCGTGAAGCCGAGCTTTCCAATCAGTTCAAAAAATTGGTAGGATTAAATTACATAAGTGAGAGAAATATCGATTTTTATGCGGGGAAATTAAATATAAGTCGCAACTACCTTCATAAGCTAATAAGAAACCAGTGCAACCAAACGCCTGTTGAAATCATTAATAGTGCTGTGTTGTCCGAAAGTAAATCACTGTTGTCCTATTCAGAGCATACGATAAGTGAGATTGCAGAAGCAATGGGATTTGAAAGCATTCAATCTTTTAGTAAATACTTTAAAAGACATACTGCCATATCGCCTTCTCTGTTCAGAAAAAAGATATTACCTACTCAAAAATCAACAAAGGGGTAATTAATTTCAATATTTGGGTAAGTAAAAACGAGGTTGTTTGGCGTAACTTTATCTTTGATATAATATATAGAAAATATGGGACGTTTAACAGGAAAAACAATTATTGTTACAGGAGGTGCCCAAGGGATTGGATCCTCTATTGTTAAAGCTTACGCAGCAGAAGGAGCACATGTCATCTCACTTGATATTAACGATGAATTGGGACAAAAAGTAGCCGAGGAATCCGATGGGAACGTAAAATACTTTCGTTGTGATATTTCAAAAAGAACTGAGGTAGAAGAAGTGTTTCAAAAATCCCTTGAAGCGTCTGGCAATAAATTGGACGTATTGGTCAACGTTGCTGGAATTCAAAAACATTCGGCACCAGAGGATGTGGAAGAAAGTTTGTTTGAGCTCCTGTATCGCATCAATGTATTAGGTACCATTAATACAAATGGCGTTGCCTACCATCTTATGAAACCACATGGTAAAGGTACCATCGTAAACTTCGGATCAGAAGCCGGGTTTACCGGCGAGATAAACAATGCATTATATGGGTCAACAAAAGGTGCTGTACACACTTGGACGCGTACCGTTGCAAAGCAGTGGGGACCTGATGGTATTCGTGTAAATGCAGTATTACCCTATATGATTACTCCTATGTACCAGAAATTCCGAGACGCATTATCTCCCGAAGATTTGGTGGCACACGATCATGAAACAAAATTGTCCATACCGCTGGGAGGAAAGTTCGGAGATCCCGAAAAAGACCTTGCTCCTGTAATGGTATTTTTGGCTAGTGACGAATCCCATTTTATTACAGGTCAATTATTTCCGGTAGATGGAGGATTAGTGTCGGTGCGGTAAACTATAGCAATATATTCTTGTCATTATAAGAACAGAAAAAGTAATTATTTAAATAAAATTTATTATGGGACGTTTAACAGGAAAAATAGCCATCATAACAGGAGCTTCACAAGGAATGGGAGAATCGCACGCAAGAACATTTGTTGCCGAAGGCGCAAAGGTAGTGCTCACGGATCTGAATGAAGAAAGAGGGAAAGCAATTGCCGAGGAACTGGGTGAAAATGCCCTTTTTGTAAAACAGGATGTGACTAACGTTGAAGACTGGAAAAAAGTGGTTGCAGAGGCCGAAGCCAAATTCGGATATGTCAATGTATTGGTGAACAACGCAGGTATATTGGGGCCAATTAAAACCATTGCCGAAATCTCAGAAGCTGAATATCTTAAAGTTATCGAAATCAACCAAAACTCGGTATTTTATGGTATGAAATACACGATACCTTCCATGCAGAAGGCGGGTATTGGTTCTATTGTCAACATTTCCTCTGTAGCAGGAATTGTAGCTATTCCAGGGTATCCGAGTTTAGCGTACATGGGCAGTAAATTCGCAGTGAGAGGGCTTACTAAAGCTGCCGCGGTAGAATATGGCAAAGAAAACATCCGTGCCAATTCAGTACATCCCGGTTATATCAAAACACCAATGATGGTTGAAGCAACAGACGAAGATGGAAGTGGAGCAGCAGATGCTATCCCGTTGGCAAGAATGGCCGATGCAAAAGAAGTAAGTGATTTGGTTATCTTTTTAGCTTCTGACGAATCCTCTTTTCTTACCGGTACAGAACAGGTTATTGATGGCGGTATGAGCATCCAGTGATAGCATCTTTCTAAAAGAACCGGGACATACGGAATAAGGAAAACAGGCAGGGTATAACTACCCTGCCTGTTTTGTGAAATTGCCTTAACGCGAATTAATTGTTTGTTACACTTAGCTTCACTTCGATATTGCCACGTGTTGCATTGGAATAAGGACAAACCTGGTGTGCTTTTTCCACCAATTGCTGTGCCTCTTCAATGCTTACTCCCGGAATATTAACCGCCAACTCCACGGCAAGTCCGAAGCCCCCGTTTTCTATTTGTCCGATACTTACTTGTGCAGTAACTGATGTTTCGCCTGTGGCGGCTTTCGCCTGTTTGATAACCAGGTTCAGCGCACTGTCAAAGCAGGCTGCATATCCTCCGGCGAACAATTGTTCAGGGTTGGTAAAGTCGTCGTTTGCGCCTCCTAATCCTTTAGGCATTCTTACTTGTAAGTCCAGCACGCCATTATCTGATTTTACGTGTCCGTTTCTGCCTCCTGTTGCCGTTGCTACGGCTGTGTACATTGCTTTCATTTTGAATGATTATTTATTTGATTTAAAATTTTATGAGAAATATTTTTTAGGGCTTCCGCTTCTTTCATAGAAATGCCTAATTGTTCAAACATCTTCACAGGAATACACGCTGCTTTTTTTTTGAGTTTGATCCCGCTTGAAGTCAAAGCAATCTCCACAATCCGTTCATCTATTGCACTTCTTTTCCTTCTGACCAGTTCTTTTTGCTCCAAGCGTTTTAGCAACGGGGTTAACGTTCCACTGTCCAGCAGCAACTTTTCGCCGATTTGATTGACCGTTTGCTTTCCGCTTTCCCACAATACCATTAAAGCTAAATATTGAGGATAGGTAATGTCCAAATCGTCTAATAGTGGCTTATATACTTGTGTAATCTGCCTTGAAACTGCATAAAGCGGAAAACATAGTTGCTGTTCTAATTTTAAAGAGTCCTCCATTTTATTTCTGTTATTTGGAACAAAGGTAAATATTTTTATCAATTAAATTGCACACAACTTAATTGATAAAAATTAAAATACAAATAAATGAGTGATAAGTAACTCAAAAACATATTTTAATTAACTGATAGCCAAAGATTAAATCGCGTAAATGTTTTTATTCAAACAAATTTTGGATACGATAATCCGAGATTTGGATAGACACATTCGTTGCTGTTTTGTCTACTTTTGTCTTATAAATATTAAGAATATGATAAAATCACGGGGTTATGCGGCACAAGATGTCAATAAGAAATTAGCACCTTGGGACTTTGAAAGACGTTCCCTTGGTGAGAAAGATGTTCAAATTCAGATTTGGTATTGTGGGGTTTGCCACTCGGATCTGCACCAAGTTAGAAATGACTGGGCACCGGGTGTTTTTCCGATGGTGCCAGGACACGAAATTGTGGGGAAAGTAGTGGGTGTTGGCGATGAAGTTAGCCGATTTAAAGCCGGTGATCTGGCGGGTGTGGGCACCATTGTAGACGCATGCGGACATTGTGAAGATTGTGAAAACGGGCATGAACAAACCTGCCACGAAGGAGCGGTGCAGACTTATAATAGTAAAGGAAGAGATGGTTTAGTGACCTATGGAGGTTACTCCGATACGATTGTAGTAAAAGAAGAATTTGTGTTACACATTTCTGAAAAGTTAAATCTTGCAGGGGCAGCACCTCTTTTGTGTGCAGGTGTTACTACCTGGTCACCCTTGCGCAAATGGCATGTGGGTAAAGGACACAAGCTGGCGGTCGTTGGTCTTGGAGGATTGGGTCACATGGCCGTAAAATTTGGCGTCGCATTGGGAGCGGAGGTAACAGTATTAAGTACGTCGCCCAACAAAGAAGTGGCGGCAAAAGAACTTGGAGCGCATCATTTTATCGTTTCAAAAGACAAAGAGCAAATGCAGTCTGTATTTCGCAGTTTCGATTTTATTTTGGATACCGTTGCCAACGATCATGATATTAATCCCTACATTCCCGCACTACGTACCAACGGTGTGTACATTAACGTGGGGCTACCCGTAACCCCTTGGCAGATTTCCTCTTTCGCTTTGGCCTGGGGCGACAAAGCAATTACCGGATCGGGTGTAGGTGGATTAAAAGAAACACAGGATATGCTGGATTTTTGTGCTGAAAATAACATCACCGCAGATATTGAATTAATAGCCATTCAGGACATAAATAAAGCTTTTGAAAGAATGGAAAAGGGAGATGTCCGGTATCGGTTTGTGATTGATATTGCAACATTATAATCTGCTGTTTTTAGGTTAAATTTGTAAAGAATGAAAAAAGAAAACACCCCGCATATTGTCCGTTCCATTTCTGAATTGCATAATTTTTTCGGGCTTAGAGAACCTCGCCACCCGATGATTAGCATATTCCATTTTGAGGATATTTCAAACCATGCACTTGAAAATTTGGAAAATTTTGTGCTTGAATTTTACTGGATCGCCGTGAAACAAAATTGTCCGGGAAAAGTAAAGTACGGTCAAGGCTTTTATGATTTTGATGAAGGTGTGATGTCTTTTGTATCTCCAAAGCAATTGCTCTCCTATATCCGGTCGGATGATGCTATGCCGGAAGGCCTTTGCCTGTGTTTTCATCCCGATTTTTTATTGGGCTATAACCTTTCCGGCACAATAAAGGAATATGGTTTTTTTGCTTACGAAATCAACGAGGCTTTGCATCTTTCTAAACAGGAGGAAGATCTGGTGGTAGGTATTTTGCATCAGATGCAGACTGAATTCAATACCAATATCGATCAGTTCAGCCAGGATGTCATAATGGCTCAGTTGGAATTGTTGTTACAGTACAGCAAACGGTTTTACAACCGCCAATTTCTCACCAGGAAACCTGCCAACAGCGAATTGCAAACCCGTTTGGAAGCAATCCTAAATGATTACTTCCGGGATACAAACAAATTGTCAAAAGGATTGCCCACTGTACAATATGTAGCGCAGCAATTACATGTATCGTCCAATTACCTAAGTGATATGCTGCGAGGAACCACGGGACAAACGACACAGCAATTCATACAAGATAAGCTCATTGAAAAGGCCAAAGAATTACTTTCCATAACCTCATTGAGCATAAATGAGATAGCCTATCAATTAGGATTTGAATACGCACCTTCATTTTATAAGTTGTTTAAAAACAAGACCCGGCAAACACCCTTGGAATACAGAAACACCCTGCTCAATCCTAATTAAGCAGGGTGTTTCTGTATTCCTTTCTATAAAAAAGCACTAATAGTTATCTTAAAGTAGAAAACATACCGCCATCTATCGGCACTATGGCACCATAAATGTATTTAGAATCATCAGATGCTAAAAACAATGACAAATCAGCTACTTCTTTTGGTTCTCCGTATCTTCCAGCAGGAATTTTCTTTAGAGTATCCATAATAGGCGAATTAGGATCATCCATGATAACCCCTTTTACCATTGGTGTATTGATTAATCCGGGAACAATTGCATTGGCACGTATTCCGTTTAAACCCCACTCTGCGTTCAATTGTTTGGTAAAACCAACCACGGCATGTTTTGAAGATGTATAAGCAATACCACCACCACCACCGATTACAGCAGCACCAGAAGCAATATTTACAATAACTCCATATTTATTTTCAATCATGTGAGGTAACACTCTTTGGTTAACTTTGTATAGTCCAGTAATATTAATTTCTAAAATTTTATTCCAAAAAGCCTCGTCTGTATCTAATAAATTCCGAAATTGGTCGTACATACCAGCTGTGTTACATAATATAGAAATTTTTCCAAATGCAGACAATGTATGTGCTATCAGATTATCTATATCTACATTATTGGTAATGTCCATTTTAAAACCTATTGCATCGCCTCCATTGTCTTTAATTTCTTTAACGACTTCTTGCACTTTTTCTTCGTTCAAATCTCCAAGAGCTACTTTTGCTCCCTCCTTTGCAAAAAGAAGGGCTTGTTGTTTACCTATTCCTGATGCAGCACCTGTGATAATTGCTGCTTTGTTTTTTAATCTGTTCATGCTTTCTATTCTTTATTAATTAAATTTTTTGTTTCGTATTTACTTACAAGGCGCTTGGGCTTGTACTTGGATCATAAGATTGTGCATTGGAAACTGCACCACCATCAATTGGAAGTGTAATTCCTGTAATGAAGCTTGATTTTTCTGAAGACAAGAATAGTACCGCATCAGCTACTTCATCCGACTTTCCAAAGCGATGCATCGGTTGAGGGGCCATATACATTTCCTGCTCTTCTTTTGGCAAAGCCGATACCATTGGCGTTTCTATTGAACCGGGTGCGATGGCATTGATTCTTATACCGAGATTAGCATATTCCCCAGCCGCTGTTTTTGTCAATCCTACTACGGCGTGTTTGGCCGCTACATAGGGACTTGCCAAAGGTGATCCTACCAATCCGGCTTCAGAAGCGGTATTGACGATAGTTCCACCACCGTTTTTAAGCATGTATTTAATAGCATGTTTCATGCACAGCCATACGCCGATTAAGTCTACATTTAGTATCTGCTGAAAATCCTTGAGTTCTACGTCCGCCGTAAATCCCGTTTTAATAATGCCGGCATTATTGTGCGTAAAATTTAGACTCCCAAAATTATCTACGGTGAATTGGACCAATGCTTTTACACTTTCCTCATCAGATACATCTGTAGGGAAGAATAATGCTTCCCCGCCAAAATCTGTAATCAACCGAACGGTTTCTTCCGATTTTTCCCTCATAGACTCCAAGTCGCTCACAACGACTTTAGCGCCTTCTTTAGCAAATGCAATAGCTGTAGCCCTTCCTATCCCGCCTGCAGCTCCCGTTACGAAGCCTGCTTTGTTTTCAAATAATTTATTCATATTTATAACCTAAAATTTAACGTAGTCTCAATGTTTTACTTACCATCTATTTTTTTTACACTTGATCTGTTGGCCTTATAACGATTTCGTTGATAGCTACACGTCTTGGATTGGTAACTATGTAGGCAACAGCCTCTGCAACGTCTGCCGCATGCAAGCGTTCAACTTCACCGAACATAGTCTTAAAACCTTCCCATTGTCCCTCTTTCTGCTCAAAAAGTTCCGTGTCAGTTGCGCCAGGCTCAACGACTGAAAAACGCACGGACTGTTTGGTGAACTCCTGTCTCCACGCTTCGGAGGCTGCCGTTACGCCAAACTTAGTAGCGTTGTAAATAGCAACCTGTGAAGTAGCAAAACGACCTCCAACGGATGAAATATTTACCACGTCCGCAACCTCACGCGGACTTGTTGCAACCGCTTCGATAAGGTGTGGCAAGGCTTCTTTGGTGATGTACATCAGCCCTTTTAGATTGATGTCCACCATCTGTTCCCACTCTGCCAATGGTGATGTCAGGGAGGGGCCGTTTAGCATGACGCCCGCCGCATTTATAAGTGTGTCCAGTCGTCCAAATTGGGCAAGGGTTTTAGCAATTGCTTCGGAAGCTGCTTCTGCCGACGTAAGGTCTGCTTCGATTAGGAGTGCCTCGCTGCCGATTGTTTCAATTTGTTGTTTCAATTCTTTAAGCCGTTCAATTCTTCGTGCTACCAGCACCACTTTTGCACCTGCCGAAGCAAGACGGATTGCCGTTGCTTTTCCAATTCCACTGGAAGCACCTGTAACAAGTGCAACCGTATTGTCTAATCTTTCTGCCATTTTATTTTTTTTAATCCCCTATAAATGATTTTTCAAAAATCTGTTACTAATCTCTGTCCTGTATTTTGATGATAATTTTCCCATAAATCTTTTTTGGAACAAACACAGCAATACAACTTTTCCATATTTACATCATAGTCCAAGATGCCGGTTCCGGGCATTTGGATTTTTCACAACTTATTTTTTGGGGTTCTGTCATAGTAATAATTCTCCACTATACAAAATTCCGTAAAGGGATAGAACTGGAACTATCCAAATCTCAGAAATAAGTATCCAAAAAAATGATTTTGTAATACATGGTCATTCATCTGCAAGACCAGAATGCCGTTTTGAATAACAAAGTATATAGTGAAGCCTATTTTATCTTTTAGCCTATATAACAACCAATTATCTTCAAAATTTATAAAATAGCTGAACTCCAATATCAGTGGGTGATTTTTTCATTCTGCAAATCCGGTAAAACATTCATTGGCTCGCTATCTTACCCGTTCCTATATTCCAGATATGTCATGTTATCCAAAGAACTATCAGACCTGTACTCACTGTAATTCACCCACAATTTTTCAGTGTTCTCCTTTGTTTCTGTCAAAGATTAAGAACCACCACACCTTTAAATTAAATACTCATTGAGAAAATCCTATTGAGCGATTCTACTAATGGTTATGCCATATTGTTAAATTATCAATTTATATTTTTTTAGTTATCTATGATAATTTAACAAGGATTACAGGTTTACTAAAATTATACATTTCTTATAAATAAAAAGAAACTTTCCGCTTTTGTACATTAACAGTCCGCTTTTGTACATTTTTCCATCTACCTATTATTATACTTTTGTAAAAAGTAAGTACTTACTTTAATAAAAAACAAAAAATAAAATGAAGGTATTTAGCTACAAAAGTGAGGATAAAATAGGGTTAGGTGTGCTTGTTGAAGGTAAAGCTTATGCGGTAAATACAAATCAATCCCTGAAAGAATTGATTGAAAAAAACTACTTCGATAAAGATAGTATATCGAAAGTATTATCGCCAGATAGTAAGCCGTTAGATTTTGACAGTTTAACATTAACACCTCCTGTGGTGAATCCGGGAAAGATAATCTGCGTAGGGATGAACTATGCCGAACACGTAGCTGAGGCTGGAGGAGATAACAAGGAAGAGTATCCAACCTTGTTTGTAAGGCTCAGTTCAAGTCTGACAGCCCATAAAGGGCAAATTATTCGTCCTTCCGTTTCCGAACAGTTGGACTTTGAAGGGGAACTGGTCGTTGTTATAGGTAAAAAAGGGAAACATATTCCAAAAGAAAAAGCGTTAGATCACGTTTTTGGCTACTCTATTTTTAACGATGCTTCGATAAGAGACTATCAGTTAAAGATGCCCTTGCTCACTATGGGGAAAAACTTTGACCGGACAGGTTCGTTTGGTCCGTACATCGTTACGGCAGACGAAATACCAGATGGAGCAGCTAATTTGAAATTAGAGACACGGCTCAATGGACAGGTCGTACAATCTGCCAACACGAAAGATTTGATTTTTGACGTGCCGTATTTAATCTCGCTTATCAGTGAAGGTATTACACTGGAACCGGGAGACATCATTGTTACAGGTACTCCATCTGGCGTGGGCTGGGGAAGAAAACCCCAGTTATGGATGAAACCCGGAGATACTTGTGAGGTAGAAATTGAAAAAATCGGAGTACTGGAAAACAATATTACGGATGAAACCTAAGCAATATTCTGACAAAATAAATTCTTAATAAAAAGCAAACAATCAAAATTATGAAAGAAATAAAAGTACCTGTTCTTATTGTCGGAGGTGGTGCATGTGGCCTAACTTCATCCCTTTTACTTTCCGACTTGAAAATTGAAAGCCTTTTAGTAGAGCGACACGAAAGTACATCACATTTACCCAAGGCACATTATCTCAACCAACGCACCATGGAAATTCTCCGCCAGCACGGAGTCGCAGATGACGTGGTGAAAGTCGGTTGCCCGATAGACAATATGGGAAAAATTGTATTCCGCACTTCTTTTGGAGGTGACGGAACCTTAGACGGTAAAGTGATTTATGAGTTAGACGCATTCGGGGGAAGAAGCTTGAAAGAAAAATATGCCAAAGACGGTCCCATTCTTTCCAATAACTATCCTCAATTCAGATTTGAACCGCTTTTGAGAAAACACGCAGAAGATAGAAAATATGGTCAGCTGTTGTTTAGTCACGAGTTGATAGAATTTAATCAAGATGATAATGGTATAACCGCTACCATTACCAATAAAAAAACAAATGAAACCTTTGTGGTAAAAGCAGATTATATGATTGCTGCCGACGGTGGAAAAACAATAGGAAAAAAACTGGGTGTAAAAATGGAAGGTCCAACCAATATATTGAATATGGTCAGTACCCATTTTTCAGCGGAATTGCACAAATATTGGGACGAGGAAACACTGCTTACCTTCCTGACTAATCCAGAGGGTGGTGACTCATGGAGCAGTGGTGCCATGGCTAAAATGGGTCCCAGCTGGGATAAATCAGAAGAATATGTGATTCATTTTATGTTTCGACCAGATGACCCAACCGAATTCACAAAAGAAAATATGGTGCCAAGAGTACGTCAATTACTGAAAGTACCTGACGATTTAGAAATAAATGTACATGCCATAAGCAGCTGGATATTAGAGGGTGTTCTGGCAGACAGGTATCAGTTCGACAGAATCTTCATAGCCGGAGATGCTGCACACCGCCATCCGCCTACGACCGGTTTGGGAATGAATACAGCCATTCAGGATGCCCACAACCTGGCTTGGAAATTAGCACTGGTATTGAAAAACAAAGCTGATAAATCATTGCTGGATACCTATGAAAAAGAAAGAAGACCTATTGGCATGCGTAATGTAGACTGGGCCATGTTCACTTTCTTGAATCACTTTGTAATGGATGCCGGAATAGGCTTGGTACCCGGAGCACCTGTAGAACAAAATAAAGTAGCATTCGAAGTCCTTTTTTCCGATACCCCGATGGGAAGAACCAGAAGACAACGCGTAAAAGAAACCTTTGATACACAACGTACCGAATGCCAGGCACACGACTTGGAAATGGGTTTTGTATATGAAGATGGTGCTGTTATTCCGGATGGAACGGATACCCCTCTGAGTGATCCGATGGGTTGTGAATACATCCCCACTACAAGACCGGGACACAGATTACCGCACAGTTGGCTGAAATCTTCGGAAAAAGAAGTTTCTACCCACGATTTTACCGGAGCATCTGAGAATTTTGTATTGATAACAGGTGAAAAAGGTGATAAATGGATAGACGCAGCTCAGAAGTTAATTAAAGAAACAGATCTGAATATTGAGACCGTAAAAATAGGAAAAGATACAGGTTGGAATGATAAATCCGGTTATTGGGCACTATATGGCGGCATCAACGATGACGGGGTCGTAATCGTAAGACCGGATAATCATATTGCTTTCCGTACCGCTTGTATTTCCGAAAATCCATATCAAACTTTAGAATCAGCATTTGCCCGATTATTGGGAATTTCTGTTTCCGAAACGGCTCAAGCCTAAAAACGAATTCATGACACAAGTAATAAAAAATACAGGAATTCAAACGCTTGAAAAATTTTCTACTGCATTCAAAGAAAAAGATGGAGCAAAAATTAAACAACTCTATCATGATGACGTAAGAATATGGCATGGTAGTACTCGACAGTCGCAGGATAGAGAAGATAATGTAGCATTTCTCTCCAACGTTTTCGATTTGGCTAATAACATCGAATATATAAACATTAAAAGACATGCAATTGATGGAGGTGCGGTGCAGCAACATACCTTAGTAGGAACATTTAAAGACGGTACCGAAATGCCTTCGTTGGAAGCATGCTTGGTAGTAAAGGTAAATCAGGAAGGTCTCATAACTGAAATTGATGAATATTTTGATGCTTCACAGTTCGGTGAAGTATGGAAACGATTAGCATAACATTTAGTTCAACATTAAAAAGATAAAACGATGAGCACGCAAAATGAATATATAGGATCAGCTAAAGTACTGGCACTCATTCCCAAAAGGAAAGATTTTACCGACGAAGCCTTTCATGACTACTATCGTCATCCGCACGGTACGTTGGGAAATCCGATTTCCACGATGAGGCGGTATGTGCAAAGCCACCAGATCCATACCGATTATTTAGACAATTCTCAGTCTAAATACGGAGCAGTAGCCGAATTGTGGTTTGATAGCCTGAATGATGCTTCTACTTTCAGAGAACACCCCATTATGGTAGACCACGTTATTGATGACGAACCCAATTTCGTAGATCTGGATAACCTGCAGTTTCTGCTCACCAAGGAAGACGTTGTGTATTCAAATCCTAAAGCAGGAACCGGATTATCGGCTGCTGATATGCTATTTTCTCCGGAAAACAGGCCAATATCTACTAAACTATTGCACTTCATTGGTAAAGAACACACAGAGTGGATTTCTGATGAAGATGAAAGTTTAGGATTAAGAATCGGAGCCCTGCGCCACGTAAGGTGCATACCTACTGCAGACGTCTTAGATGAAAACGCTGCTTTCATTGGAGTACGTGAGCTATGGTGGCCGACCCGAACCGCGTTTCAAAAAGGCGTCGAGGCAGATAAAGAGGCTTTTGAAAAGCTGATTAAAAAAACGGAAGGCTGCCATATCTTGTTGGCACAGGCAGAAAGATGGCGGTAATTAGTGTTCAATAAAGAAAACCGAATGAATCAAATTGAATTAATCAGTAGTCCATCATTACATACCATTCGGTAGAGCAATAAAAAAACTAAATAATTAATAATTCAAAACGTAAAGCAATGGCTGATATAGAAAAAAACAAAGAAATCGTCCGCAAAGCGGCACAGTACCTCAATGACAGATCGGTAGATAAATTATTGGATCTGCTTGGCGATGCGGAAGGCTCGTGGTCTATTCCATTCCGTTCTGACAAATTTTCCTTTGGCGGTTTCAAAGACAAGGCAGCATTCAGGGAAATCATCAGCGGATTTCTGGGCGGATTCAGCGAATTTAAATTTGAAATTAAAAATCTGACGGCGGAAGAAGACCGCGTGGTAATGGAAGCGGAATCACAGGGCAAAGGACCGGGTTCGGCATCCTACAAAAACAATTACTTACTGATTTTCTTTATCAAAAACGGGAAAATTCATACGGTAAGAGAACGATTCGACCCTTTTGAAGTACTGGAATATGTAAGCCAGTTTCCATCTTAATCAGCTAAAACTTTAAGTGAACGAGCGAAATCAACAATTAAAACAGTTATAAATTTATTTAATCCAAGTAGTATGTCAAGCAATAAAATAATCAAACCAAAACTTCATCATGTAAACTTCAATACCAATAAGTTACAAGAAATGATCGATTGGTATGCCTTAGTATTAGGCATGAAAGCAAATTTTCAAAGTTCTGCGGCAGCATTCCTTTCCAATGACGAATCAAATCACAGGATTGCAATGATAAACACGCCGCAATTAGATGATGATCCCAACAGATACCAGCACATTTCGTTTCAACACCACGCGTACGAATACGACTCACTCAATGATTTGTTAGATACCTACTTTAGACTAAAAGAACACGGAATTGTTCCCTTATTCAATTTAGATCACGGATTGACCACTTCTATGTATTATGTAGATCCTGACAGGCACATGGTCGAGCTGCAAATTGATAATCACGAAGATTGGGCTGCATCTACCATTTTTTTACAAACCTCTGAGGATTTCAGAGCAAATCCTATTGGAGTAGAATTTGTGCCGGAAGAAATGAAAGCTGATTTGGATTCAGGCTTAAGTTTAAAGGAAATTCATAAAAAATCCTATGCGGGAGCTTACAAGCCTGAAACGCCTTTTGATTTTAGCCACCTGACCACCGCATTGTAACCAATCCGGATTGACAGAACATTTGTAAGTCTATAACGAATTAAACGAATTATGTTTTTAATTAACGTCATTAACAAAAAAGCTCCTGAAGAAGCTGAAAAATATATAACAGAACACCGGGAGTTTTTGGATCAGTGCTATGAGAAAAAAAAGTTTGTAGCATCCGGAAGAATCGGGTCTCCAGCCCAGGGATTCATCATTGCCTATAATTGCAGCCGCATTGAATTGGAGCACCTCCTACAGGAAGATCCGTTGGCTGTACACGATGTGGTAGAGTACAATATTACAGAGTATAACCCTACTAAGTATGCAGCAGAATTTGAACAATTTATAAAATAATAAATTAATCGATTTTAGGAATAATGAGTTTAAACAGGGAAAACAATATTTTGTGGGAAGCTACAGAGTCATTCAATAATGGTTCTGAGATGGCTCGTTTTATTGATTGGCTCAAATCTGAAAAGCAACTCATTTTTAATGATTATGAATCTTTATGGCAGTGGTCGGTAGACAGTAATGATCAGTTTTGGCTTTCCCTGTGGGAGTTCTACGAAGTGATTTATGAAGGAGTAATAGAACAGGTTGTAACAACTGACAGTATGCCCGGAGCCAACTGGTTTACGGGTACAATCCTGAATTACGCAGAACATATTTTCAGAAATGCTGCCGATACCAGACCTGCACTTATCTACAGTGATGAAGCGGGCGAAATCCATGAAATGAGTTGGAGGGAGTTAAAAAGCAAAGTGGCTACCTTACAACATTTTCTACTCAAAGAAGGAGTGCAGGAAGGCGATCGGGTGGCGGCTTTTTTGTGCAACACACCGGAAGCTACCATCGCAATGCTGGCTACCGTTTCCATCGGTGCAGTCTGGTCGATGTGTTCTCCCGATTTTGGAACACACAGCGTGCTGGATCGGTTTAACCAGATAGAGCCTACCGTTTTGATTGCCACCACAGGTTACTCTTACAACGGTCGAAACTACAACAAATCGGAAGCTGTTACGGAAATCGCACAACAGCTCCCCTCTCTAAAACATTTGCTTCTTACGGGTCAAGACAATACAATAGCTCCCCAATCGTTTTCTATACCCGTTTCTGTATGGGAAGAAGTGGTCAATACAGAACATGATTGCGTACTCCATTTTAAAAGAGTTCCGTT
Source organism: Epilithonimonas hungarica (assembly GCF_900102265.1). Taxonomy (GTDB): domain Bacteria; phylum Bacteroidota; class Bacteroidia; order Flavobacteriales; family Weeksellaceae; genus Epilithonimonas; species Epilithonimonas hungarica. The sequence continues at coordinate 460,729 of NZ_FNBH01000003.1, forward strand.
TAGTTCTCCGCTTTGGGTGCTGTATTCTTCGGGTACCACCGGTATTCCTAAAGCCATAACACAAAGTCATGGAGGTATTTTACTGGAGCATTTTAAATTTTTGGGATTGCATGGAAATGTACAACCAGGCGACCGGTATTTCTGGTATTCTACAACGGGTTGGGTTATGTGGAATATATTGCAGTCCTCCATGCTTTTAGGAGCAACGGCAGTACTGTACGAAGGCAGTGTCTCCTACCCTTCAATGAGTAAGTTGTGGGATTTAGCCGAATCTGTTCAGCTCACTACTTTTGGAGTCAGTGCATCGTATATTCATTCCTGTATGAAAAAAGGCATCAGCCCAAAGGAAACGCATGATTTATCTTCACTGAAATGTATTGGTTCTACCGGTTCAGTTCTTTCTCTAAGCGGTGCTCAATGGATCTACGAACACGTAAAAAAAGATGTATGGCTGGCTTCTGTAAGCGGAGGTACGGATATATGCAGTGGATTTGTGGCAGGAAACCCGATGCTTCCCGTCTATGCCAATGCCTTACAATGCAAAGCATTGGGTTGCGGGTTATATGCTTATGATGAAAATGGAATTCCGGTAATGAACGAGCAGGGAGAAATGGTTATTACCAAGCCAATGCCATCAATGCCTATCTATTTTTGGGGAGAAAAAGATGGAAAACGTTACCACGAAAGTTACTTTGATACCTATCCCGGAGTATGGCGGCATGGTGATAATATCATCATCTATGAAAATGGTTCGGTTGAAATAACAGGCCGGTCAGATGCCACATTAAACCGAATGGGCGTGCGTATCGGTACCAGTGAAATCTATCAGTCTGTGGAAAAAAATCCCGAAATAAAAGATAGTCTGGTGGTGAATATCGAGTTGGAGAACGGAGGGTTTTATATGCCTTTGTTTGTGGTATTAAACGACAAATCGGCACTTACGGAAGATTTGAAAACAAAAATAAAGAAAGCACTGCGGTCAGAATATTCGCCAAGGCACGTACCGGATGAGATCATCGAAGTAAAAGAAATCCCATATACCTTAAGTGGTAAAAAAATGGAAATTCCCGTAAAAAGAATATTAAAAGGCGACGCGATTGACAAAGTATCTAGCAGAGATGCAATGAAAAACCCGGATTCGCTGATAGTTTTTCAGCAATTGCATAACAAAGATCATCAATAGAGCTCCACATATAACGGACTAAATATCAGATAAACGCGATAAATCAACGGTTTTGTATTAAAAAACAGTTTGTTCTTCGTTCAAATGGGTAACAATTTAAAATAAGAAATGATGAAAGAGAATCAAGAAATAAAAGAAGTGGATGTGCTGATTATCGGGTCAGGACCTGCCGGTCTTACTTGTGCAACCGTAGCTGCACAAAAAGGCTTACGTGTTCTGTTAGTCGAAAAAGCACCGGTTTTCGGAGGAACAGCAGCACAATCCGGAGGTGCTATATGGATTCCCAACAACCCGGTGCAACCACAGGTTGGGATAGAGGATAATCATACAAGTGCCGAAACATATTTAAAAAACGTACTGAAGGATAAATACGATTCCGAGCTTATAAATGCATTTTTACAATCCGGTCCTGAAATGGTTTCCTATATGGAAAAAAACACGCCTGTAAAGTTTAGCACCTTTAGATTTCCTGATTATTTCCCCGATGAGGAAGGTGCCTCTTGGGGACGCTCTCTTTTTTCTATATCGTTTGATGGAACTGTACTTGGCTCATTTGTCAAAAAAGTACGTTTGCCAATTATCGGTTATTCCACCGCATTTGGCACTATGCAGGTTTCGGCTATGGAAGCGGGGGTGTTTACAAGCGTTTTTAAAAATGCAAAATCATTTTTTACGGTTACGGGACGTTTCTTTCAATACCTGTGGCATTTAATTCGCTTTGGGAAAGGTGCTCATCTGGCCAATGGAAATGCATTAATTGGTCGATTAGTCAAGTCCAACGTAGATGCTAAGGTAGAAATGTGGCATAATGCTCCGGGATTGAGCCTGATACAAAATAAAGACCGGGTAGAAGGTGCTATGGTAGAATACAAAGGAGTACCTGTAAAAGTTATTGCAAAAAGAGGTGTTGTTGTCGCAAGCGGAGGATTTGGGGCTAATCCGCATTTAAGAGAAAAATACTACTTGAAACCGGAAGGACATTTAAACGCAAATCCGGAAGAAAATGTTGGAGATGGTATTTTAGCTGCTTTGGCTGTAGGTGCTGCTATGGGTGAGAAGAAAGAAGACCAGGCTGTATGGGCTCCTACTTCGGTGCTTAAATTCAAAGACGGTACTTATCGCCGCTATCCACACTTTGGTCCGGACCGTGCCAAACCCGGGCAGATTATTGTAGATATCAGCGGAAAAAGATTTGCTAATGAAGCAGCACCTTATGTGCCATTTGTACACACAATGAAAGAAAAGGACATCAATACTGCTTTTCTGATAGCAGACAGCAGAGCAAGAGCTAAATATGGTCTTGGTTTCGCTCTTGCAAAACCGTACCCGGATTTGGGATTTTCAAAATCAGGATACCTGATAAGTGCACCCACCATTAAAGAGCTTGCACACAAATTGAATATCAGTGCAGAAGCACTGGAAGAAACTGTAAAAACCTACAATGAACACGCTAAACAAGGCCATGACCCGGAATTTCATAAAGGAGAAAACAGCTATGACGCCAGCCAGGGAGATCCGCAGCATAAACCCAATGCAAATGTTGGTCCTTTGGAAAAAGCCCCATTTTATGCGGTCAAAATTCACCCGGGAGATGTCAACAGTTGTGTGGGTATAAAAATTAATAAAAATGCACAGGCGGTTAATGAACAGGGAGAAGCAATCGAAGGGCTCTATGCCATCGGAGTAGATTCAAACAGTATTTTTCAGGGAGTTTATCCGGGAGGCGGATCCGGTATCGGTCCGGCAATGACATTCGGATACAGAGCCGCACTGCATTTGGCAGATAATAAATAAACGATCAAGTCCGGTTTCTTAATTGGGGTGTTATAAACCATTTAACTTATTGATATTTGATTTGATAAATTTTTACAATTATATCTTAAAATTATGAGTAGATTAAAAGACAAAGTTGCCATTGTAACAGGAGGTGCACAAGGTATAGGTGAAGCCACGGTACGTGCATTTATTGCAGAAGGTGCTTCCGTAGTATTAACAGACTTAAATGAAAAAAAAGGCGTCGAGCTCGTTAAGGAATTAGGGCAAAATGCTTTTTTCATCAAGCATGATGTTTCTAATACGGAAGATTGGGAAAGAGTAATTTCTCAAACCGAAGCTCAGTTTGGCTATGTTAATGTTTTGGTTAATAATGCAGGGATTTTTGGTCCGGTTGCCAAAGTGGTTGATTTGGACAAAAAAGATTATCTCAATGCCATCAATATTAACCAAAACAGTGTGTTTTACGGAATGAAATACACCGTTCCTTCCATGCTTAATGCAGGTAAAGGTTCAATTGTAAACCTTTCCTCAATGGCCGGGATTGCAGCAGTAAACGGATTTCCAAGCGTAGCTTATGTTTCCGCTAAGTTTGCAGTAAGAGGAATGTCTAAAGCAGTAGCCGTTGAATATGCAGATAATAATATTCGGGTAAATTCTGTACATCCGGGATTCATTAAAACCCCTATGTCTGCCGCTGCTTTTACAGAAGATGATGTTATGAAAGAATTAGCTTCTAAATATGTGCCTCTGAAAAGGTGGTCTGAAGCATCGGAAGTTGCATCACTAAATGTATTTTTAGCATCCGACGAATCTGCATACATCACAGGAACAGAACTTATTATAGACGGAGGAGTTACTGCCAGTTAATTTAATTTTTAAATAGTATAAAAATGGGAAAGTTAAAAAATAAAGTTGCTATCATAACAGGTGCAGCATCCGGTATTGGAAAAGCACAGGCTTTGCTTTTTGCAAAAGAAGAAGCAAAAGTCGTAGTAGTGGATTTAAACCTTGACGGTATCCAAGATACGGTAAGTGAAATCAAAGCAAAGGGTGGCCAAGCGATAGGCGTTCAGGCCAACTTGACTAATGATGATGACATATCCAATTTGGTAGAAAAGGTCATTTCTGAATATGGAGAAATATCCATATTATTAAATACTGCCGGTCTTTTTGATCAGTACAAAAGTTTATTGAATACTGATGAAAGTTTATGGAATAAGATGTTGGATGTAAATATTACCAGTTTATATAAGATTACAAGCAAGGTATTACCACATATGCTGGAAAAGAAATTTGGTGTTATTGTAAACATAGCTTCGGGAGCCGGCTTAATTGCGGGTGGTGGTGGTATAGGCTACACCTCGACAAAACATGCGGTCATTGGATTTACAAAACAATTGAACTTTGATTATGGTACACAGGGAATACGTGCTAATGCTATAGCTCCTGGTTTGATAGAAACTCCTATGGTAAAGGCCGTTATTGACGATCCGAATTCAGGCGTAATGGATGCCGTAAGTAAACTTCCTGCTGGAAGATACGGTCAACCTGGTGAAGTTGCTGATTTGAGTCTTTTTCTCGCATCAGATGATTCTCGCTACATATATGGTGCAGTAGTGCCTATTGACGGAGGTTTACTTTCTACTTTAAGGTAACACAGCTAATATTCATTAAGCAGATTCTTCCCATTCACTGACTGACAAAATATCCAGCAGAGATGCAATGAAAAATCCGGATTCGCTCAATTTTTTCAGTTCTTTCAAAACAACAGTAAAATAAAACAACAAAATGGCAAATAAAGTAATTATCGCAGGAGTGGGAATGACACCCTTTTCATCTCCCAAAGCAGGTATTCCTTATACACAATTGGGAGCAGATGCTGCCCGTATGGCATTGAAAGATGCCGGTATAGATTATGATAAAATCCAGCAGGCATACGTGGGCTGGGTATACGGAGATTCTACCGCAGGACAAGCCGTGCTGTATGATTTAGGGCTGACAGGTATTCCCATCATCAATGTCAATAACAATTGTGCAACAGGATCATCCGCCCTGTTTCTTGCCCGTCAGGCAGTAGAAAGTGGTGTAGTAGAATGTGCACTGGCATTAGGTTTTGAACAGATGTCCCCGGGTGCTTTGGGCAGTGTGTTTAATGACAGGGTTACGCCTTTGTCACGCTTTGAATCCATCGTGGAAGAGCAATTCCCCGAGGCAAAAGAAGTACCTATGGCGATTAAATTGTTTGCAGCAGCCGGATATGAATACCAGGAAAAATATGGTACTGAAACCGAAATCTTTGCCCGTGTACGCAGCAAAGCCAGTCAGCACGCCATCCATAATGAACGTGCTATCTTCAGAAAGCCGGTTTCGGTAGAAGAAGTAATGCAATCCCCATCCATATTTTTGAACGTGACCCGTTTGCAGTGTTGTCCGCCTACCTGTGGTGGAGCTGCCGTAGTTGTTTGTACCGAAGCATTTGCCAGAAAAAACGGGCTAAAACAAAAGGCTGTCATATTGGGTCAGGCATTAACCACCGATTATCCGGGAACGTTTTATGATCATTCTATGATGAAAGTGGTAGGTTACGACATGACAAAAAGTGCCGCAGATAAAGTATATGAGCAGGCAGGATACGGACCCGGTGATGTAGATTTGGTTGAATTGCACGATTGCTTTACAACCAATGAAATCATTACATACGAGGCACTTGGTCTGTGTGAGGAAGGAGGAGCAGCGAAATTTGTATTGGACGGAGATAATACTTATGGAGGAAAAGTGGTAACGAATCCATCCGGAGGATTACTTTCAAAAGGACACCCTTTGGGAGCAACAGGACTTGCCCAAATCAGCGAGTTGGTATGGCAGCTTAACGGAGAAGCGGGTGACAGACAGGTTGAAAATGCCCGAATAGCCTTACAGCATAATATCGGTATCGGTGGAGCTTGTGTGGTAACGATGCTGGGAAAAGCATAAATAGAAAAATTTCATTATGTCAGCATTATTCAGTCCTTTACAAATTAAAGATGTACAATTTAAAAACAGAATAGCCGTATCTCCTATGTGCCAATATTCGGCTGAGGATGGTTTTGCAAATGATTGGCACCTGGTACATTTGGGAAGCAGAGCTGTGGGAGGAGCCGGATTGATTATGATGGAAGCTACCGCTGTTTCAGAATCAGGAAGAGGTACTCCTGCCGATTTGGGAATCTGGAAAGACGAACACATTTCGTTTCTTAAATGCATTACCACTTTTATAGACGAAAATGATGCTGTAGCAGGCATACAGCTGATACATGCCGGAAGAAAAGCCAGCCGGAATGTTCCTTGGAAAGAAAATATTCCCTTAGCCCGTGCAGATGGCGGTTGGCAGGTGTATGCACCCAGTGCCATACCTTTTGGAGAAAACAGTCCGGTACCCGAAGCATTGACAAAAGAGCAGATTGCTGAAATTGTAAAAGACTTCGGGAAAGCGGCCTTAAGAGCACAAAAAGCAGGTTTTAAGGTATTGGAAATCCATGCCGCACACGGTTATCTCATTCACGAATTTTTATCCCCTGTTTCCAATCAGCGTATAGATAAGTATGGCGGTTCGTTTGAAAACCGGATACGTTTTTTATTAGAAATAATCGAGGAAATACATAAAAACTGGCCGCAGAATCTTCCTTTATTTGTAAGGATTTCAGCTACTGATTGGTTATCTGAAGGCTGGAATGAAAATGATTCTGTGGCTTTAGCAGTCATTTTAAAAACGAAAGGAGTAGATCTCATAGATTGTTCTACCGGAGGGATTCTTCCGACTGTTTCCATACCCGTAGAGCCATTGTATCAGGTAAAGTTTGCTGATATAATAAAAAAGGAATCGCTGATAAAAACGGCTGCTGTTGGTTTGATAACCTCTGCCATTGAAGCAGAAGCAATTGTAAAAAACGAGCAGGCCGATTTGGTTTTTATTGCCAGAGAATTGCTCAGAAATCCTTATTTTCCAATTGTTGCAGCACAAGAATTAGGTGTAGATCTAACCTGGCCAAATCAGTATGCAAGGGCTAAACTCAGAAAGTAGCCTCAATCAGAACAAAACTGACAAAAAATCAGCAGACTCGAAAATAAAAAATGAAATTATTGACTAAACAAAGTGGCGTTACTATCAAAACCATAAACCCTCATGTTTAAAGAATTTCTGATTTGGATTATAGTTCAATAACATTTTGAAACAATAGGTTTAGATTAAATCTATTTACGTAATATCAATAATACCAAAAACATCGTTTTTTGTTTTTTTTAGAAGTAAGATTTATATAATTTTTTAGTTGCATTACAACTTCTTGATTTCAACATTCTTGATTTCTCCCGTTTTAACGTCTTTCAATACAAGTAATGCCGTTTTTTTATCAATTTTATTATTAGATTTTACTATCTCACAAAAGTCCATATTTTGATAATCAATAGTATCAAATTTTAAAATTTCGTCTCCTACATTTACTTTATTTTCTAAAGTTGTATCCCAAATAATTCCTACAACAGCTCTCTCATTTTCAATTATAGGGTCGACCGCCCATACACCTCTCTCTAAATTTATTTCTGAGATGTTTTCATAAGGTTCTATGTAAAACTTTTTATTTTTATAGTCTAATGTTACTTTTCCATAATTTAGAATTTCTGAACCAAATCTCGATGTTGTATAAGTTGTTTTTGTAGTTATGTTATTTAACTTTAAACCATTTACTTCTAATATTGGAATATTAACTGCATAATTGGTCATTTTTTCTGCTGTTCCGTGTAGTCCTGCCGAAAAAGATCCGTTATTTTCTGCTAAAGTTCGAATTATATCTAGTTCAGAAATGATATGCTTGTAAGCATCGATTGATAGTAAATACAAACCATCATCACCAGTATCGAATAGAATTTTTTCGTTAGCAACAAATTTTCCTTTTTTTAATTTAATCTGTACAAATGGATTACTCTGATGAGATCTCAATTCCATATCATTTGAATTTTTCTTTTTTAAATTTAATGATTTAGGATTATCGGAAAGTGTAATTGTTTTCTCTTTAGAATTAAACTGTATTACGGAATTACGAAGCAAATTGCTGCCAATAATACCTTCTACATCAAAACATTCAAAAAGCATTCTTGAATCTTTTGATACCAAAGCAGGAATATCTTTAAAAACCAGTTCATTAAGTTTCGTCTCAGATAGAGAAACAACCTTTAGGCTGTCTTTCAGTCCTGATTGGTCAATTACTTCGACTGCTCCTAATAATTTTGGATTTATTTCAGAATATAAATTTTCTGTAATAATTGTTGATGCCCCTGTATCAAGGATGAATTTTCTACTCTTTTTATTAATAACTACTTCTATTATAATTTTTCCTTTGACTTGCTTGTAAGGAATTGTTGTCAGATATTGTTTTTGCTCTACATACCCTTGGTTGGCATTAACTGTATTTTGAGCGTACAACAATGTATTAGATAGTAAGAAGAATGAAAATAAAAGCCACTTAAATTTTACCGTTTTATTCATTAGGTTAGAGTTAAAAATAGAAATGATTATTCAAATTTATGAATAATCATCATTTCTATATAATTATATTTGTTAAAAGGCAAAACGAATACCAACTCCAAGAATCAATTTTTAGCAAACAGCACGATAATGGCAAAGTTGACAAGTGACTTTGCTTTTTTATATTTTGAACAGACAAAAGACTAAAAATAAGGGAATCCACTAATAAAAGGTTTTGTAAGATTGAGGGTTAAAGTTTAACGTGCAATTTTTTTTTATATATTTGGTGTTTGCTGCTTAACCAGAAAGTTCTTACTCCTTAAGTCTGCAATTTCGCAAAGCCTTACTTTTAGTGGTGAGGCTGCCAAAAAAACACTCAAATTCCAAAACCTAGACAAAATGAGCCAATTAGTAAATGAAATTATTTCGACAAGTATTCAAGTTGCAGTTTTTACTTTGATACCTTTTATATTCTTTCTTTTCAGAAAAAGCAAAAAAACTACATTTCTAAACTATATTGGGCTTTATAAACCAACATCCAAGTCTATAGCTTACGCACTCATAACATCGATTTTATTTCTTTTGAGTGGATTGGTATTAATTTTTTATTGATGAAAGTATAAAGCAAGCCGTTTTGTCGCCACCAAGTGTGACTGGAATTTTACGAAAAATGGGGGTAGATGGAATTTCGATAATCATTCTTCTAATAGTAGCCATATTCAAAACATCATTTGCTGAAGAAATTTTATTTAGAGGATTTATTGCGAAACAATTAATAAACAAAATTGGTTTTAATGCAGGAAACCTTATACAAGCTATAATATTTGGGTTTATTCACTTACTTTTATTTTGGGCATTAACTAAAACAACAATCATTTTTCTTTTATTAAGTTTCCTGTTTTCTTTTATTGCTGGGTGGACTATTGGGTATATAAAAGAAAAATATGCTAATGGAAGTATAATACCTGGCTGGATTGCTCACGCAACAGGAAATATTCTTTCTTATTTTATTATTGCATTCATTATTTAAATTAAAACAAAGTATCAAAAAAGAAGTACTACCGCTAACATTGGTTTTTCAAAAAAGCAGGTTAAAGTACAAACTTCATTTTTTTTCATATACCAAATTCGGAGCTGCTGTTTATATCTATATTGTGGAAAGGATATTTAAATTGTTCGGTTTCAACAGAAAAATACCCTGAAGTGACTTTAATTAAAAGGTAAAATAAGTAAATTTGTATCAAAAATACAAAAGTGACGAAAAAAGAGAGCTTGGTATATGCTGCAATGGAATTATTTGCTGAGAATGGATTTGAAAAAACTTCAACTGCAAATATTGCCAAACGGGCTCAGGTGTCCGAAGCACTTATATTTAAACATTTTACCAATAAAGACGGTTTGTTGGATGCGGTTTTAAAACAAGGTTATGCCGATGTTTTAAAATCAAATAAGAATATGTTAGAGTCAAAAGATCCGCTTTCTTTCGTACATCGGGTAATTGAGCTGCCCTATGTGCTTTATCTCAAGCACCCCTTATTTTGGAAAATGCAGGCACAGTTGCAGACACATCCCAAAGCCAATCATGCACAGGAACATTTTGTAAAACCTGTAAAATCGATATTAGCCAATTCACTACGGAATTTGGGATACAGTAACCCGGATAAAGAATCCGAACTGATATTAACCGTTGTGGACAGCGTCTGGAAAAAACTGGCAGTAGATGATAATTTCAATATCGGAGCCAAAGATTTGATTAAATATATTCAGGATAAATATACCATAGAGATAAAGCAGGAAAATAAATAACTTTTTAGCTCGTTTATGGTTTCTACATAATTAATGTAAAAAGATTAATTATTTATACAAAAGAAATTTAAATAAAAAAATATATCTTTAAAGTTGGTATAAAGTTATCTGTATGTCAAGGCTTAAATCAATAAAATCTGTTCCTAATTATCTCGAAGGTAAGATAATTAGCGAGCCTGTACATGATTATATCAGGATAAAAACATTTGAGGAAATAGAAAGTTTTCAGGTTGCACACATTCCTCATTTTCATGAACTGCTTTATCAGTTTTGTTATATCACTGAAGGAAGTTATACTATCGAAATTGAATCAAATAAATACCTTCTTGCCAAGAATACCATCCTGTTACTCAAACCGGGAGTGATACATGCTTCTTTTGAACACTCCAAAGATCTGCAAGGTTACATCATTCATTTTAGCCACGATTTTTTTTCATTGTATGCAAGTGTTAATAATTTTTTTAAAGATTTCATGATGAAGGATTATTCGGTTTTCTTTCTGACTGAACAGCTTATGGATGAAGATGCACAGTTTTTCAGAATGATTTTTAAAGAAATGACCAATGATTATAAGAGTCCTGAATATATGAAAAATGAGCTGTTGAAATCTTTTCTGAACATATTATTGCTAAAAATGTATGAATCATATGAAATTGTTCAGCATTCCCAGTCAAATTCAGCGGCTACTTTATTTATGAAATTTTTAAATCTTCTTGACATCCATATAAGAAAATGGAATAAAGTCAGTCAGTATGCGAAAGTGCTTAATATATCTACCGATTACCTGAATAAAATAGCAAAACAGGAAGGAAACAGGAAAGCGGGAGAAATAATAAGGGATAAACTTGTTTTGGAAGCACAAAGAGAACTGATTTATACAGACAAAAATATATCGGAAATAGCATACCAGTTTAATTTTACCGATACATCTCATTTCTGGAAAGTATTCAAAAAAAATGCTGGATTATCTCCCAAAGAATACAGAGAGAAGTTTAAGTGAATTAATATAAATTGCAAATGGAATTCCCCAAAGACAATAATGTAGTTATACTCTGTGCTCAAGGAATGGACTTTGAAGGACAAGGGAAACCTGAAGAAGCAAGCACACTTTTTCTCCAAGCTTGGAGCGAAGCAACAAATGACTTTGAAAAATTTACTTCGGCCCATTATGTAGCTCGTCATCAAAAAAGTGTTAATGACAAATTAAAATGGGACGAAACAGCTTTAGAGTTGGCTTTAAGAATAAATAACGACACTGTTAAAGGGGCTTTATCTTCATTATATTTAAATATTGCCAAATGCTATGAAGATTTAAATGACTATGAAAACGCAAAAACGAACTATGAATTAGCACTTTCATTTACAAACTTATTGCCCGACAACGGATATGGCAATATGGTAAAAAGTGGAATAATGAAGGGCATAGAAAAAGTGACAAAATGAAATTTACTATACAAGCATACGGAAAAAAAGATAATAACAAACATAACATGTATTGGCAAAATGGCGGGCGGAAGCACTAAAGTTAATCTTTCTTTAAAAGCAAAAGCCAACTTTTTTTGAAAGCGAATAAGTCGCTACTATTATTAAATATACTCATAATTTTATTAGGCTTTCCATTGCAAAATTAGCAAAAACTATTCTTCATTACCTCGCTATCTTACCCGTTCCTATATTCCAGAGGTGTCAGCAATACACGTTTTTTAAAATAGTTGGAGAAGAACGAAGCATTGGCAAAATGTAGCTCATCTGCAATATTGCCTATTTGCATATCTGTACTTTTTAATAATGCTTTAGCTGACAGCACCACCATATCATCAATCCATGCAGAAACAGTTTTGCCACTTACCTCTTTTACCACACGAGACAGATGCTTGGGCGTTAAAAACAATTTGTCTGCATAAAACTGAACACTCCTTTCCGTCCTGTGATGCTCATAAAGCAAACGCAAAAAGCTCTCAAAAAGCTGATAGCTCCGGGACATTCTACCTTTCTCGCCTGAACTGTTATATTCCAAATAAAGGCGTATCAATTCATAAACGAGTGCGTACACCAAATTCTTAATTGCCTCAGTTTGGTACAGTGTATTATTCTTTTCGCAAAGTCTGGCAATAGAGGTGTGAAGACGTAATAATTCCCAAAAATCGTCTCGTTTTAGTTGCAGGCAGGCATTACGGTCTATGACCTTGAAAATATCATTGATGGAATTAACTAATTTCATCTCCGATATAAAATCAATCGGAAAAAACAGCACCTTAATGGAGAGGTCTTTACTTTCCTCCAGAAACTGCACCACATAATTGGGAAGCAGCACCGTTACCGAATGTTCCGACACAAAATATTCCTGGACATTTACCCTTAACCGCACACTTCCTTTCAGGCAAAAGGCAAATGCTACGCCTTCACTTACGTGGGGGTGCATAAAATCCAATGAGTAATTCTGAATAGCAGCTGTCTTTTTGGATATGGCAATAGCACTGACGCCGGTTATGAAATCAGGCTGTTGAGAAAAGCTCTCAATGGATAGTATGTTAGAGGGTTCATTCACAATTACGGTTTCTCAGTTATAGGATATGATATATTTTTCGCTTTCCAAAGATAGTAATAAATAAGAGATATTGAACATTTATTGCGTTGTTTTGGTAATCCATTAACGACAACAGCTTTCTAACTTTGCTAAGTTGTAAACCAGTTGTGTTGCAACACTATTCTACGCAGATTAAGAATAGTAATTAAAAAAATCACGAAAAGATGCCATATAAATGGAAACAAAATTTGATGCATTAGTTATAGGTGCTGGCACTGGCGGAATGTGTGCCGCTGCAAGATTAGCTCACAAAGGATATAAGACCCTGCTTGTGGAAACCCACGACCGTGTTGGTGGAAGGGCTTCCACCCGAGAAGTGGACGGATTTCTATTGAATACTGGGGCATTGGTCATTGAGATAGGCGGAGCCGTGGAACAGACATTGAACGATGTGGGCGTAAAACTGAACTTATTTGTTCCTAAACCGGCAACGGAACTTTTGATAGGTAATAAACATTTGAATGCGGACGGTGGGTTTGTTGGATGGATTCGCAATCAGGCACCAAACATTTTAAATTTTATCACAAAGATACTTCCGCCTTTCAAACCTAAAAAGGGAGAATCTACCGCAGAGTGGTTAAGGAAATTCACTAAAAGCAAATTCATCCACGGAGCTGTATCCAATGTTATCGGTGCCATGTTTGCAGCCAGCAGTGAAGATTTACCTGCTGATGTTTTTCTGCATTATTTCACCAAAGGTTCTGCATTCAAGAAAATAGGGCTTGCGCCTGGCGGAACTGTTGAGGTATGGAAGTCACTGCTACCCGTTATCGAAAAAAATGGAGAAGTTTGGCTAAGCTCTTCGGTAAAAAAACTGACGTTTAATGAACATGGCTTGGTAAATGGTGCAGAAATAGAACGCAATGGAAAAATAGTAACCATCTCAACCAATGTGGTGGTCAGCAATGCAGGTCCCTGGGCTACCGTACAAATGGCTGGGGAAGAACATTTTCCGAAAGGTCATTATCAAAAGATTGAGAGAGAAAACAGGCCTGCTGCCATTATTACCATTCATTTCGCAAGCCAAAAGCCATTGGCTAAATTCGAGGGGTTGGCACTTGCGGCCAAAACACACAGAATGGTTTACGCAGGCAATTTCAGCCAGCCGGAGCAGAAAAGATGCCCCCCAGGCTGGTATTTATATTGTGCCGCATCCGTACCCAAACCCGCCATTGGCGAGTTTGATTTGGAAGAAGAAAAACGCTTGCTGATTCAGGACATCAAAGATTATTTTCCCGGTTTTGAAGAGCACGGAAAAATTCTGGCAATTGATGTAACTGCCCACGAATGGCCTGCACAAAGGGCTGTTACCGGCTTTGATCAGCCGATGCAAACGCCCGTTAAAAACCTTTGGGACGTGGGCGATGGTGCAAAACCCTGGGGCGAAGCAGGCACGGTAGCCTGTGCCAAAGGTGCCAAAATTATAGTTGATGAAATTTCGGAAAGATTTCCGGTTAAGACAGCTATTCCCATGCCTGTTCCCGGCAAACATTGATAATATCTAATAGCATATACAAATAAAATAAATAATTATGGACGATAAATTTTATAGAAAGCTGCAATTGTGGGCAGCTTGGTGTGGGATTCTGTATTGTGTCATTTACGGGGGAACGGTTATTATCTATCCACATAATGTACCACCGCCTGACCCTACTTTTACAGCACAGGAACTAGTTGATAATTTCTATTTGAAATACCAATCCCAAATCCTTTTGGGACAGTCATTATCCGTGGCAACAGGCATCTTATTCCTGCCTTGGGCTGTACAAATGACACTGTTGATGTGGAAAAGAGAACCTATACCCTTGCTGGCACTGATTCAGCTTGGTGGCGGTATTCTTACTACCTGGGTTTCTATGCAACCGCCTGTAATGTGGGCTTGGTGTGCTGAAAATGCAGGTATTGTAAGTCCGGAGCTAATTAAAATGAATCATTTCCAAGGGTGGTATTTTTTCAATATGACCTATTGGGCAACGACGATAGAATACATTGCCATATTTATATTTGTGATGAAAGACAAGCAAAAACCGGCTATCATGCCTAAATGGTGCGCTTGGTTGGCATTGCTTACAGGGTTGGCTTTCATTCCTGAAACAATGTTGCCATATCATAAAACAGGCATTTTTGCTATCAACGGTTACTGGAACTTCCACACTGCGTTTCTGATGTTTTTCATATTTACCGGCGCATCGAGCATTTATATGATTAAGAATATCAAGAAAGTAAAAATTGCGGCGGCTCCGGGAATTGGACAGGCCATCGGACGTAGCCAGTTTTAACATCAATATAATTACAGAACGGAATGGGGGATAACAGCTCATTGACCTTTACTATCCATTCCACTTTATCATCGGGTGGAATGGATAATGAGGTTTTGTTGAATCCAATAGATTTGGCTGCCTATGGATGGAATAAAAGTGACAGCATTATCATAACAGCAGAAGCAAAAGCGGCAGCCCGCCTTACTGCGAACAGCAGTATCCCGCAGGGGAATGTTTCACTTGGACAATTGCTTTTGGAAAGCATAGGAGCTTCTGTTGCCGATAAAATAACGATCGACAGCGTTTCCGTACAATCTGCGGAGCGTATTGTATTTGCAGTGATTGGAGGAGAAACCAACCATCAGGAAAGCCATAGCAGTACTTTTTCACGGCTTTTTGGTAATGGAGAAAATAATATTCCCCGCATGGTTTCTACGCCGGATTTGAAAACTGTCAGTAACCGCACGTTCATTAACGGTAACCAGATAGAATACGGTGGTTTTAGGTTAAGGGTCATTGAAACAGCACCGGAGGGTGCAGTTACGGTAAATTCCAAAACGGCTATTACCGTCATCAACCCGCAGGATAAAAAAACATCTTATCACGATATAGGCGGGCTTTCCACCGAAATTGCCCGCATTAGGGAAATGGTGGAGCTACCTTTGCTTCACCCTGAAATTTTTTCACGCCTTGGTGTAGATGCTCCCCGAGGCTTGTTACTTTACGGACCACCCGGCTCCGGCAAAACTTTGATTGCACGAGCTATTGCACAACAAACGAATGCACAGTTCCTGAACATCAACGGACCTGAAATCATCCAGAAACATTACGGAGAATCGGAAGAGATGTTGCGTAAAGTTTTTGAAGAAGCAGCAAAATATCCTGCCTCTATTTTGTTCATTGATGAAATAGATGCGCTTGCCCCCAACAGGGAAACGGTACTCGGAGAACTCGAAAAGCGTGTGGTTGGTCAGCTTTTGGCGTTGATGGATGGTGTGACCTCACGCGGACGAATGTTTGTAATGGGGGCAACGAATTTACCCAATAATGTTGACCCTGCTTTACGCAGGCCGGGAAGGCTCGACCGTGAAATCCCGATTAATCCGCCCACCAAGGCAGGACGTTTGGAAATCCTCAAAATACACACTCGTTTTATGCCCTTGGCAGCAGATGCTAATTTGGAAAGAGTTGCCGCAGTTACCCACGGTTTTCTCGGTGCTGATTTAGCGGCACTTTGCCGTGAAGCAGGTATGGCCTGTGCCCGTGAAGCAGGAACGGGCATACAACAGAAACCGTTGTTTGTGCATTTTAATCATTTTCTAACGGCACTTTCCGATTTTCGTTTGTCCACAATGCGGGAGCTTTCTACCGAAATCACAGAAACCCGGTGGGAAGACATCGGCGGTCTTGAAGAACAAAAGCAGCAACTAAAAGAGGCATTGGATTGGCCATTGATTTACGGTTCCCGCTTTGAATATGCAAATGCCTATGCGCCCAAAGGAATTTTACTGACAGGCGAATCCGGAACCGGAAAAACATTATTGGCACAAGCCGTTGGTTCTACAACGGAAGTGAATTTTATTGTGGCGAGAGGTCCAGAATTATTATCCAAATGGGTGGGCGAATCCGAAAGAGGTATTCGTGAAGTTTTCCGCAGAGCGAGACAATCAGCACCATCCATTATTTTTTTTGATGAAATTGATGCAATTACGCCCAAGCGTGGCAACAGCACAGGAGATGGTCAAATCGGGGATAGAATGGTCGGGCAGTTTCTGTTAGAACTCGATGCGCTTGACCGCAATTCAGGTGTAGTGGTATTGGCCGCGACCAACCGTCCCGATATTCTCGATTCTGCATTGCTAAGACCAGGACGGTTTGACCTTATTGTCAACCTGCCTAAGCCAGATCGAGAAACGAGGTTATCTGTTCTCAAAGTTCATTCCCTCCAAAGCCCGCTTAACGATGATGTGGATTTAGTTAAACTGGCTGAAGAAACTGATGGATTGAATGGTGCTGAACTTGCAGCTTTATGCCAACAAGCAAAAATGCTTGCCATCAGGTCCTCGGTTGAAAAACAACCTGGAGAATCTTTTACGCCGTTTACCATTGGAGCTGGGCATTTTGAGAGTGCATTAGCAATCATCCGCAGAAGCCAGACAATAGATAAAAAATAAAACAGTATTCTCAATACCTATAATAATTTTCAATATCCTAAATAATCAAAGGATATATTCAATCCTTTTCCGATTAAAAATACTGAATGAAAGAATATTTTAATGAAATTTACACCAAACTCAACGATGCTATTGTTGAACTTTCTTTAGAATCTGAAAACCAGATTTCATTATCTGAAAATGTAATTTGTAAAATTCTTGAAACCCTAAGTGATTTAAAAAAGTATGTACTGAAACTTGATTTCAAAAATCAGGAAGAGGAAATTTATTTCTTCAAAGAATTAAAGCCTAAAATCGTTTCCCTTCTGATATACCATAATTCGATATACAAAATTGAAACTAAGAAGCCTTATGGTGGAAAT
Organism: Epilithonimonas hungarica; assembly: GCF_900102265.1. Classification (GTDB taxonomy): domain Bacteria; phylum Bacteroidota; class Bacteroidia; order Flavobacteriales; family Weeksellaceae; genus Epilithonimonas; species Epilithonimonas hungarica. The sequence continues at coordinate 478,378 of NZ_FNBH01000003.1, forward strand.
AAAAGCATTAAAAAATACCTGAACAACGAACTATCCAAGCTCAAAAGATATTTTGACAACAATCTTGAATTTTACAAATATTACAGGACGAACAGCACCTATCTTGACCATAAATACTTTGTTCGCGGTAAACACGACATCAAATTGAGTTTGGATAGTTACAGCTTTGAGGCAGACCAATGTTTTTCTACTTCCCACGACTATAAAGTAGCCAAAATAATTGCCAATGACCAGATTCAGGTCTATTTAGAAGACTACCTCTATAATGCAAAACCGATAAACAAATCAATAGATTCAACAATTTTAAATTGGACGGGCAGTAAAACTGCTCTGATTGAATTAATTTATGCTTTGCATTCTTTTGGGGTTTTTGATAATGGGAATACGGATATTAAACTAATAGCGAAATCCGTTGAAACACTATTTAATATTGACTTAGGAGATTTCTATCATACTTTTTTGGAGATTCGGAACAGGAAAATAAACCGCACAAAATTCCTCGATGCCTTACGAGAGAGCTTAGTCCGGAAAATGGATGAGCAAGATGAGAAATAGGATAAGTAGTCATAGGTCTAATTCTATTTTTTGTATATTTGCTATTGAGTTATTATAGGAATAATACGGAAAATGAATGCAGTAAGCACCATTACTAAATCGTTACCTACTACGACAACTTACCTCGTAAACTGCTCTTTATAAGCTGCTTTAGCTTTTTCTAACGTTTTTTATTAAAAAAACAACTTGTTTAAACTCAAACTCAACTTGTATTCTCTCAAAACAACTCGTTTAAACTAAAGTACAACTTGTATTCTCTCAACACAACCCGATTAGACTAAGACACAATTTGTTTTTTCTCAAAACAACTCGTTTAAACTAAAACACAACTTATATTTGTTCCAAACGAACTGTTTAAACTAAAACACAATTTGCATTTTCTCCTGGATATTACAATCTTATTTTTCTCATTCAACGACAGTTTCTGCCTGTTCATCGAACACCAATTGATTTTGAAATTTGCTGAATGTAGCTTTACACCATCAAATTAACATATACAAACAATTAAACTTTAAACATTATGGAAATCATTCAAACACCAGAAAATGCATTATCTCACTCTACAGTTACAGCGATTATCAATGCCCCAATCGAAAAAGTAAACATCGCAGATTGGTTACTCAATCTTCCCGATGCCGAATATCAAAGATGCTCAACGCAGCACATCGGAGCGGCTATTTCTACCACTTTTGACGGCGAACCGGTTTCTTTGAACGTTGAAACAATCGGAGATGCTTTGATGGTTCAGCATTATGTTGCGGTAGAACACCGTCCGGATTACTGCAGAATGTTATCAATTTCAGATTCTATTACTCAGAACGGACGTACAAAAGTTCAGGTTTTATGGGAACTGAAAGCCACAAAAATTGATGATAACACGACGTTGTACACCAACGAAATTCACGCAACAGCAACTCCTGAAATGTTCGAATACTTAAAAGAACACAACGTGAATTTTGCTGATGCCGCTGCTTCAAGACAAGCTGCTTCTGACGCCCATAACCACGAAGAAACGCCCAATTTTGCAAAAAGTATCGAAAACAAAGCGTTGACCGGAAAATATAATCAACCTTTTTAATTTAAAGACATAATGAGCGTATTTCGGTACGCTTATTTCATTTTAACATTATGAAAACACTATTTAATAAACTCTTAGGAACTTGGACCTTGGTAGAACTCATTGAAGTTCCTGTCAATGGCGGAGAAATTACCTATCCGATGGGCGAAAATCCGAAAGGATTGATTATTTACAATCCTAACGGTTATATGTCGGCACAAATTATGGATACGCACCGGGAAAACTTTTATCAGGAACATTGGACCAATGCCACTCCGGAAGAATATACACAGGAAGGTTCAACCTATCTTGCGTATTCGGGGCCGTTCAAAACGGATGATGAAAAACAGCTGGTGAGCCACACGATGTACATCTCTCTTTTTCCCAATTGGACGGGGCAAACGCAGAATAGAATCGTTATCTTTAAAGATGGTTTTCTGCATCTTGAAAGCGAGAAACCGTTCACCAGCAATTCGAGGTTGGTGACTCACAAACTAACCTGGAAGAGAGTTTGAAATGAATCTGATATTAAAATTAAAAGAAATGAAAGCAATAGTTGTTACAAAACCTGGAGGTCCTGAAGTATTGAAATTACAGGATTACACGACTCCCGAAATATCTGGAGACGAAGTCTTAATCGAAGTGAAAGCCGCAGGAATCAACCGTCCGGATGTTTTCCAGCGTGAAGGCAATTATCCTGCTCCAGATGGAGTTGTAGCCGATATTCCTGGACTGGAAGTTGCCGGAACTATTGTAAAATGCGGACCTGACGTCGTAGATTTCACCGTTGGAGACAAAGTTTGTGCACTTCTTGCAGGTGGCGGTTACGCAGAATATGTCGCTGTGAGGGAAGGTCAATGTTTACCAATCCCGGCAGATTTAAGTTTTGCTGAGGCGGCAAGCTTACCGGAAACAGTCTTTACAGTTTGGTCTAATGTTTTTCAGAGAGGAAATCTTCAACCAGGAGAAACCCTTTTACTCCACGGTGGAAACAGCGGAATTGGAATCACAGGTATTCAGATTGCTCACGCTTTGGGTTCAAAAGTAATTGTCACAGTAGGTTCTGATGAAAAAGGCCAGAAATGTCTTGAACTCGGCGCAGATTCATACATTAATTATAAAACACAGAATTTTGAAACCGAACTTCAAAAAGAAGGTGTAGATGTTATTCTGGATATGATTGGGGGTGATTATCTGGCCAAAAACATCAATATTCTAAGACCTGAAGGCAGATTGGTTCACATCAATGCGGTAAGTGGCAGTAAGGTTGACCTGGACATTTGGAAAGTGATGATAAAAAGACTTACTATCACAGGAAGTACTTTGAGAAGCCGGGAATATGAGTTTAAAAAACAGCTGGCCAAAGAGATTCAGAAAAATGTCTGGCCTTTGATAGAATCTAAACAGTTCAGACCTGTTATTTTTAAAACATTTTCTTTTTCTGAAGCTTCAGAAGCGCACCGATTGCTTGACGACGGTTCGCATACAGGGAAGATTATTCTAGTGAGATAAAATGATAGTTTAATAATAATCTAAATCGAATTTTAATCCTTCTCAATTCAAATTGTGAAGGATTTTTTATTAATAAAATGGACGTCGTTAGGAATCTTAATCGATAAAATTCAAATTGAAAGTCTATTATCTCTCATCTATTTTCCTTACTCCAAAAACATCAACTATTCCTTTCAAATTCCCACCGACTCATTTTGCCCATTCACCGAAAAACACTTCAAAATTCTTTGATTCCGGGGTAGCTTTACAGTAGAAATAAAGACAAACTATCATTAATCACAAAAACTTATCATTATGAATACTGCATCATTAAGTTTCAAATACGAATTAGAAAAAAAAGAACCAAGAACCAACGATGGCGGAACTACAAGAGGTGCTTCCGTAAAAGATTTCCCTGCTTCTATAGGCATTGCCGGCGTTTCTATGAGACTGCAACCGGGAAGTATGCGAGAATTGCACTGGCACGCGAATGCAGCTGAATGGGCTTATGTGATTTCGGGAACAGTTCGTACAACGATTATTCATCCGGACGGACACAGCTACACAGATAATTTTGAACCCGGCGACGTTTGGTATTTTCCAAAAGGTTATGGTCACTCGATTCAGGCGACGGGAACGGAAGAATGTCATTTTATTTTGATTTTTGATAACGGTAATTTTTCTGAAGACCACACCTTCAGTGTAACCGATTTTGTTTCAAGTGTACCACCTGAAATAGTGGCTCAGAATTTAGGCTTAACTTTAGAAGAAGTGGCAGCTTTACCTCAGAAAGAAGCGTATTTCGCATCGGGAATTGTTCCGGATGAAATGTCTTTTGTTGCAGCTGCAAGACCTGATGAATCGGATATTGAATTAACCAGTTTTCACCGTTATCCTTTGCATTCTCAACAACCGAGAATTGTTCCGGGCGGAGGTTTGCAGAGATTGGTAACGAGTAAAGAATTCCCCATCAGCAGCACAATGTCGGGTTCTATTTTGGAATTGCAGCCGGGTGCTTTGAGAGAAATGCACTGGCATCCGAATGCGGACGAATGGCAATATTTTATTTCAGGACAGGCGGAGATGTCGGTTTTTTTGGCAGAATCTACCTACGTCACAGAGCAGTTCAGTGCAGGAGATGTGGGTTACGTTCCGATGGGAGCTGGGCATTACATCAAAAATACAGGCGACACAGTTTGCCGGATTCTGATAGGATTCAACAGCGGAAAATATGAATCAATTGACTTAAGCGAATGGCTTTCCGGAAATCCGAAAGATGTTGTCATAACGAATTTCGGTTTGAAAGAAGGTGAAATTGAAAAATTCCCGACTGAGAAAGTTTTCATTCAGCCTAAGAAATAAGATTTGAACGAAATTTCTCGAAATAATGGATAATTCTGTCATTAAAACAAACACTTCCATTTCATCTGAATCGATTAAGATGCAAGAGAAATTAGCCCTATTTTTAGCTTTTATTGCCGGATATATCGATGCAACAGGATTGATACAATGGAAAACGTACGTCTCTTTTATGAGTGGAAATACTACTTCACTGGGAGCAGCCATTTCAACAGGTAAATCTGAAATCATTATTACATCAGTTACAGTCATAAGTTGTTTTTTATTAGGAATTTACGCCGGAACCTGCCTTTCATTATGGAAGAGGATTAAGAACCAAATATTAACATTTTATATAGTTTCCGTAATTCTTATTTTCTATTCGATAATTGCTTATTTTTATGATATTAATAATTTGTTATCCATTGCAATTGTCGGATTTTCAATGGGAATGATGAACACAATTGTGACTTCTGTCGGAAATCAAAAAGTGAACACAGATTTCGTGACCGGAACTTTGAACAGCCTGGCAAGGAACACTGCAATGCTGATGATGACTGAAAATAAAGCAGAAAAAAAAGAATACACATCCAATGCTGTTCATCTTTTGCTGTTGTGGATTGGCTTTTTATCAGGCGCATCTATTGCCCCTTTCCTACTCGATTATTTTGGAAAATGGACTTTGAATTTTCCTGCTTTATTACTGATGACTTGCGGATTATTGATTTCAAAAATTAACTCTAAAAACTAATATTATGTTACAGAAAAACGATATTGCTCCAGATTTTACCTTATATGCAACGCCCGACCAGAAAATTACACTTTCAGAATTCAAAGGAAGGAATGTCATTCTCGCTTTTTATCCTGCCGACTGGAGTCCGGTTTGCAGCGACCAGATGGCTTTGTACAATGAAACTTTGAAGTTCTTTCATAAATATGATGCCGAAATATTCGGAATTTCTGTAGACAGCAAATGGTGTCATCTGGCATTTTCTCAATCAAGAAATTTACATTTTCCTTTGCTGGCAGACTTTGAAGCCAAAGGAGAAATCGCTAAAAAATACGGTGTTTATGACGAGGAAGAAGGTGAATGTAAACGCGCACTGTTCGTCATCAACAAAGATGGCATCATCGAATGGAGTTATCTGTCACCAACGGCCATCAATCCTGGCGCAGACGGAATTTTAGACGCTTTAGAAAACCTTAACACAAAATAAATTATGTCACTAAAACCAAACGTCAGCCAAGCTGACCACGCACAAGGCAACTTAGACGCCGACCTTGTCATCGTAGAATACGGAGATTATCAATGTCCATATTGCGGCGCTGCTTATCCGGTTCTGAAGGAATTAATGAAAGAATTTGGAAGTCAAATCAAATTTGTTTTCAGAAACTTTCCATTGTCTGAAATGCATCAGTATGCAAGACCGGCAGCCATCGCAGCAGAAGCAGCCAATCTTCAAGGGAAATTCTGGGAAATGCATGATGCGATTTATGAAAATCAAAGAGATTTGAATGAAAACTTACTGATGAAGCTTGCGGAACAATTAAAACTTAATATTCCTCAATTTGAAAAGGATTTGGATAGTACTGAATTGGCAGACAAAGTAGATTCAGATTTTGAAAGCGGAATTATGAGCGGCGTGAACGGAACACCTTCTTTCTTCGTGAATGGGAAGAAATTCGATGGTGGCGCAGAAGACCTTTTGGAATTGGTAAGGGAAAACGTGAACTAATACCGAATCTGCAGCCCGACTTGAGTGGAGCTCTTTTTTGTCATTGCGATTGTACAAAAGTTCTACAGATTGCTTCATTTTGTTCGCAATGACAAAAAAAGCGGGAACGGAAGGCGGATAAAGCTGCCCAAAATAAAAATTATCAAAAATGTACGATTTTAACCTAGGTTAAGATGGATTGAATTTTGCCAACCTACATTTGCTAAAGAATTAAGACAACAAAATATTAAAATAAATTAATCACAACATTAAAAAAATTAAATTATGAGCACACTAAAATTAAAAGACGGAACAGAGATTTTTTACAAAGACCAAGGCGAAGGACCAGTTTTGATGTTTCACCACGGATGGCCTTTATCATCAGACGATTGGGATGCGCAGGTAATTTTCTTCCTTCAAAGAGGTTACAGAGTGGTGACGCACGACAGAAGAGGTCACGGCCGTTCCAGCCAGGATATTTACAATCACACGATTGAGCAATATGCTTCTGACGCAGCGGAGTTAGTAGAATTCCTTGACCTGAAAGATGTGGTTCACATCGGTCACTCAACAGGTGGTGGTGAAGTGATCCGTTATGTAAATAAATATGCGAATGGAAGGGCGAAAAAAGCAGTTTTAATCAGTGCTGTTCCGCCAATTATGGTAGCAAGTGATGAAAATCCTGATGGTGTGCCGATGTCGGTTTTTGATGGCATCAGAGACCAGACTTTGAACAACAGACAGCAGTTTTACATCGATTTGACTTTCCCTTTCTACGGCTACAACAGAGAAGGTGCAGACGTGAAGGAAGGTGTACAAAGAAACTGGTGGAGACAAGGAATGATGGGCGGAATCGTGGCTCATTACGACGGCATCAAAGCGTTTTCTGAGACTGATTTCAGAGATGATTTGAAGAATGTTGATATTCCTGTTTTGGTGCTTCACGGTGAAGACGACCAAATTGTGCCTTATCAAAATGCTGCTTTGAAATCAATTAAATTATTGAAAAACGGAACTTTAAAAACCTATCCTGGTTTCCCTCACGGAATGCCGACTACGGAAGCTCCCACGATTAATAAAGACCTTTTGGAGTTTATTGAGGCTTAACTGGCAATAATATATTACGTGAAAAGCCGAAAAATGATTGATTCTTCGGCTTTTCTTTTATAAGGAATTGTTTGTCCTGTTAAAGTTTTATCCGAAAGAATCTTCGGTTTTGTTTTGTGAAATCCCTTTCGAGAAGCAGGCAAGTCCTAAAAAAACTGCAAAAATGTAACCTTTAGAATTCATATTAATTGGGTATCTAGTTTATAGTTTTAATTAAATATTTTATCCTTAAAATCAACAGAAATTCAAAAATAATCCATAGAATGACCAGATGAATAACAGAATTCAGATTATCGGCGAGTGAACCTCCGGATTGTACGATTGAGATGTATGTTTTCAAAAACGGAGAAGTTGGTAAAGTATCAGACAACATCTGAACAAACTTCGGCAAAGCCTGATACGGCATAGAATATCCTGTGATTAAAAAAATCGGATAAGACGAAAATACCAAAACCTGAAAAGCAAAAAGTTTGGTCTTGAAAAAGCTTCCTATCAACATTCCGAAGACAATGATTGTCGCAATAAATAATGCTGAAATAACAGCCAAATCAAAATAATTCCCTCTAATCTCAACTCCGAAAACGGAAAAATTCACGATTGAAAAAAACAAACCGAAAATCATAAATGCAAAGAAATAAAGCAAACTTTTCCCGAAAATCATTTTAGAAATACTTTGCCTTGAAATTTGATAAAGATTCAATAATTTATTTTCCTCTCTTTCAGAAGTAAAAGCCGCTGCAACGCCTATCAAAAGTGTTTGCTGTAAAATAATCGCCAATAATCCCGGCAAAAGAAACGAACCATATGTCATCCCCGAATTATAAAGCGGACGATAATCCATATTAATCGGATTGGTCATTTTCATAGATTCATCCTCTCCCATTCCTTGTTTGTTGAAATACGTTTTTCTCACACCCGCTCCAACCGTCAGACAAACTTTGGTAACCGTACTTAGCAAATCGCTGGAAGGCAAAAACCTTGAGGCATTCAGGACCAGATTCACATTGGTTTGTTTTTGCGATAAAATAGCTTTTTCAAAACCGGACTGAATATAAAAATACCCCTGAACTTCTCCCTGATACATTTTCTCCTGAGCGTCATTAATATCAGAGCTCGGGATAATTTCTATCATCGGCGTCGAATCAAATTGCTCCGTCAAGGTTCTGGAAATCGCAGTTCCGTCGTTATCAATCAAAGCCAGTTTTACTTTTTCTTCGCCTTTATTCAAATAAATACTTCCGTACATAAATGCATAAAGAATCGGTGCCAAAAGCAAAATCAGAAACAGGCTCGAATCTTTTGAAACGTTCCTGAGTTCTCTTTTCAATATGTCGAAAATCTCTTTCATACACGATTTTCTTTAAGATATTGATTAATTTTTTTCTGAAAAAATACAATGCTCAAAGGAAACGTCAATCCAATAAAAACCAGTAATTTGAAAATTTCCGGAGTTGCATAAGACAACGGAAGTTCCATAAAATAGAGTTTGATGAATCCGTCCAGGAAATGCGTATAAGGCATTATGTCCGCATAAAACCGGTCGTACCAAGGCATTGCCCATCTCGGAAATGTAAAACCACTGAAAACAAAAGCCGGCGAAGTGAAAAACAGAGCAACATCCGTCACAAAAAGAAGATTATTGGAAATCGCGGAAAGCATCATTCCAATCCCGATGCAAGCTAACGACATCAACGTGTAAATCAGAAAAAAATTGAAATCGGTTTTGGGTTTTCCCAATTCATAAACAGGAAAAACAACGTAAGCCACCAACACAAAAAGTATCCACGAAATGCAAAGATGAGCCAACATTTTCCCGACTACAATCTGCGAAGATGAAGTTGAAATCTTCAAAAGTTCGTCGATTGTATTTCTTTTAAATTCAAGATTTAAAATTAAAACCGATGCTACAACCAAAGCCATTTGAAGCCCGACCGTAATCAATCCCGGCGTGAGATACATCTGATAATTAAAATCCGGATTGTACAATGTTGTTGTATTCAACTTTATAGGCTGAACCAGCGTGTTTGCTTTCTCAGCTGACATTCCTTGCTTTTCAGCTTTTTGAAGAACGACCGCCAGTCCACCTTTGATAATAACTTCGGCAGCACCTTTATAAATCATTTTCGCAGGAACCAGATATGCTCCGTTGGTATAAAGTGTAATATTGGACTGATGATTTTTCTTGACATCAGATTCCATATTTTTTGGAAAATGAACTGCACCGAAGATTTTGCCTTCTTTCATCAATTTTTCAATTTCTGCATTGCTGTGAACCGTTTGAGTAAATTGAATAAACTCATTATGCTCCATCATATCGGTCAGCATACGGGAAACCTGAGATTGGTCTTCGTCCCAAACTGCCATCGGAAGTTCTTTCGCAAATTGTTTCTGATAAATAAATCCGTAAAAAAGAAAAATAATTGGTGGAATGACCAGCAAAATCACATAAAAATTCGGAATCGAAAAAATCCGTTTCCACTCCCGAATCATAATTTGGCTGATGGTTTTCAATGGTTTTATTTATTTGATTTAGTTTTCTTTTAAATTTATAACAAAATAGTTTTTACCACATAGACACATAGCTTTTTGTGAGAATTAAGAAAAAATAGTTGCTTTTTATATTCTATTTTTTCTTTTTCATTGAGATTTCAAATTTCTATGTGTCTATGTGGTTTTAACAATTTTTCACAGGTACTAAATATTCTTTAATCAAAAATCAATTGTGCTGTCATTCCCGAACGAAGCCCTTTTATCGAACTTGCATTCTCAGGTTTCACTTTTATCTGAAAAGTTCTCAGCTCAAATTCGCCGTTTTGTTTTTCAGGAACCCAATCTGCATAACCCAAAGCCGGAGCTAAATCTGAAATCACACCTTTCACTTCTTCCGGCGTACAACCCGGGATTTTCATTTTTACAATGCTTCCTTTGTCAATTTTGGACATTTGATTTTGACGGATATTGAATTTCACAAAAAGCGAATTGTCTTTCTGAATGGTCATCATCGGATAACCCGCATTCACCATTTCTCCTTTGTTGGAAATCATTGTGGAAATTTTTCCGGAAGCTGGTGCTTTTATAGAAGCATTATCTTTGATTTCTTTTGCCAATTCATCTGCACCTTTTGCCTGATTCAGAATAGCCTGAGCCGAATTTTTAAGTTCCTTATTATTTCCGCGTTGCAATAGTTGAACGTTGAGATTTGCGGTTTCCAGCTCCTTTTGAGCCGCTTTATATTTAAAATAAATCACATCTCTCTCCTGTCCGGAAATCACACCTTCCGAATAAAGATTCTGAAAACGGGTGTAGGTTTTATTCATCAAATCCATTTGTTGTTTGGCGATTTGCTGAAGATTCTCCGCTGATTTCAAAACTTCCGGTTCTACGCCACGATTGATTTTATCCAATTGATTCTGGGCAACCGTAACCGCTTCCGACATTTGCGACTGAATGGTTTCTATTTCTGAAGTTTTCATTTGGGCAACAACCTGACCTTCTTTCACTTCATCACCTTCTTTCACCAATAAATCAACCACTCTTCCCGGCAAAGAAGCGGAAACATCTACAAATTCTGCATCCACCATTCCGATGACAGTTTCTTTATTATTCTCTGAGGATTTATTTTGAAAAAGATAAATCAAGGCAATAACCAACACCATAATCGGAATAAAAACTGCCCAGTAATTTTTTATAAAGTTTTTCATCTTGTTATCAGTTTAAGGAATGTAATTGGTAATATTTTCGACGTTTCCTGTGATATAAAAATAAGTTGCAATCACAGTTTGATAAGCCACTAAAGACGTGTAATACAATTTTTCGGCTTCATATTGGAGTTGCAAAGCGTCATTTACATCTTTTACGGAAGAAAGGCTGTTTTCCATTCTCTTTCTTACCATTTCCGTGGTCGTATAAGTTTGTTTTCTTGCTGCATCAAAAGTTTCGCTCTGTTCTTTGAAACTGATTAATTTATTCTCAGAAATTTTGGTTGCCAAATCCACAGATTTTTGTTTCTGATCAATCAAAAGGTCAGCTTCTTTTATCAAAGATTGTGAAGCTAGATTTTTGGATTTCCTTTCCGGGTCAAAAAGTGTCCATTGCATTTCTATCCCGACTAGCCAAGGCGGCGTGATGAGCGGAAGGTCATTTCTGAAAAACTGATAATTTCCAATCGCGAAAATGTTTGGTCTGGAAAGAGATTTGGTAATATTATGAGTCGTTTCCGCTTCTTTCTTTTTACTTAATAATAATTTTAAATCTGCATTTTTTTCTGATGAGGAGAAATTGGGAACTTCAATATTTTCATTCAGTTCTTCATTGATTTCTATTGGCTCCTCAAGCGAAATTCCCATTAGATCTTTCAAAGTCAAAAGTGCGTTTTCTTTTTCGAGTTTCAGGTTTTTAAGATTGGTTTCGCCCTGAAGCTTCGTAATATTTGACCAGTTTTTAAGATAAGGCGGGATGATTTCAGCTTTCAGAAGACTTTGTGCATATTTCTCATTATTTTCAAGAGATTCAACGATTTTTTCCTGTTTTTGAATCATCGAATTGAGATACATCACCTGAATATAATTCAATGAAATATTATAGGCTGTAAGGTCTTGCGAAGATTCCAGATTCGCTTTTCCGCTTTCTACCTGTTGTCTCGAAAGTTCTTTTGCAGCATTGAGTTTTCCGCCCAAGTAAATCGGTTGACGAGCGAGAATTCCCGCCAAGAAATAACTTTGTTTTGCAATCGCAGGATTGTAATTGGGATAAACCGCACTTATAATATCTTTGGAAGTCTGATAGATCACATTCTGAACTTGCTGAGGAAGTGGATTTCCTGTAATCTGTTGATAAATGGCATTGGCTGAAGATGCACTTTGAGTAGCTGAACCTTCTACAATTCCATCTTTTACTTGCTGAAGATTGATTTTAATAGGTTCTCCGATGTAATTGTATCCACCAAGAAAATCGACTTTCGGAAGATTATTGTTTTTGTTGGATTGCAGAAGTTTTTCACGGGTTTCCAAAGATTGCTCCGCCAGCTTTATAACGACATTATTTTGCTTTCCTTTTTCTATACATTCCTTCAATGTATATTGCTGACAAAGCATTTTGGAAGAAAAAATCAGAAATGAGGCAAGTAGAATTTTCCTGAATCTCATAATTTTAATATTTTCTGCAAAAACTAATTTATCATTGAGAACCCAACATTTTGGAATTCAAAATGATGAAAGAAGAAAAACAGAGATAACTTTCATATCATTAATATATATGAATTTTCACTTCCTTAAAGATAATTAAAAAATAATCAAAACATAAATAATAATTGCGTTTTGATATGATATTCATAATTAAAAAAAATAAAACTATTAATTCAACTATAAACAAATGAGCAATAATGAGTTTTGGGGCTAAGAAGAAATCTTATGATGAATCCATTTCAAAACTTTCTTCTCCAGATCTTCAAGGTCAAAAGGCTTTGGAACATAATCATCTGCCTTTGCTTCATTTGCCAAAGATGCAATATCATTATTAGCCGTAATATAAATCACGGGGATACTTTTGTAATCGGGATGAGCCTTCAGAAGTTTTGTAGCTTCTACTCCACCAATTACCGGGATCCAATTATCCATAATAATCACATCGGGTTGAAAGTCTGACACTTTTTGGATAATATCGTCAGCAGTTTCAGAAACCTCAACCTCGTATCCCAAGTCGTTCAGAACAATAAAAATCACTTCTAGAATTGAAGTTTCATCATCAAAGATCAGGATTTTTTTCTTGCTCATAATTTTATAATCGTATTTATTTATTATAGTTTATTTAATTTTATTGAAAGATTTTCGGGTGTGATAATTTCATCATATTTAATGATCTCCATTGCCATCTTGGGCATATAATTGACTTCTGCTGTTTCCGGGTCCTGAATCCAAATTTGCCCTCCCATTCTTTCAATATGTTTAAGTCCCTCAACGCCATCGGAATTAGCGCCAGACAATAATATAGCAAGAAGATTTTTACTAAAAATTTCTCCAGCCGAACTAAAAGAAACATCAATGGAGGGACGAGAATAGTTAAGTTTTTCCGATCGGTCCAGAGACATCGTTTGTTTATCATCAAACAAAAGATGGAAATCTGCCGGAGCCAGATAAATATTATTATTTTCAATTTCTGCCTTATCGTCAATTTCTGTAACCTTAATAACAGAAAATTGCTGTAATAATGTTGGTAAAATATTCAGTCCTGAGGCCTTACGATGTAAAACAATGACGATTGCAAACTTTATGGGTTCATCCAGATCTTTCAACATACCTAGTATAACCGGCAAACTACCTGCAGATCCGCCAATAATTACTAATTCTATGTTAAAACCTGATTCTTGCATTTTATAATTGCTCCGTTTTTTTCCAGATGCGCTGGTCATCGATCTGATGATATTGCTTTCCCAGATCTGAAAACCGCAAAGTTTCCTTGGACCCAAGCGCAAGATATCCAAGATTTTCCAAACTATTGTCGAACAGTTTGAACACGCGCTCTTGAAGCATCCGGTCAAAATAAATTAAGACATTCCTACAAATAATCAGTTGAAAGCTGTTGAATGAACTATCCGAAACTAAATTATGTGTAGAAATGATCATTTTCTTCTGAAGCGATTTATCAAATCTTGCGACATCATAATTGGCGGTATAATATGTTGAAAAATCTTCTTTACCTCCTGAAAGCTGGTAATTCTCCGAATATAACTTCATCTGCTGAAGAGGAAAAACGCCTGCACGTGCTGTCTCCAAAACAGATGGATTAATATCTGTCGCGTAGATCAGACTTTTATCATACAATCCCGCTTCTTTTAGCAGAATCGCTACAGAATAAGCTTCTTCTCCCGTAGAACATCCCGCCAGCCAAATTCTGATGAGCGGATAGGTCCCCAATTGTGGTAATATCTTTTCCCTAAGACCTAGAAAAAAATCAGGATCACGAAACATCTCTGTTACGTTGACCGTAATTTCTTCCACAAAGCGTTTCAAATAATCCTGGTCATTGATAATTGTGTACCTTAATTCTGCAAAACTGGCAAACTTATCAATGACACAGATCCTGTTTATTCTCCTTTTGAAAGAAGCTTTGCTGTACATCGAGAAATCGTAACCATACAGATCATAAATATCTTTTATCAGATATTCTAATTCTTCATCTTTAACAATACTGGGCTCTAACATCAGGAAACTTTTTCTATAACATTCAATAATTGATCCACATCGATCGGTTTCTTGATATAATCTGCAGCACCTGCATCAATACATTTTTGATGATCTTCTTCCATTGCCTGTGCTGTAACAGCAATGATGGGAATGTGATCAAGTTTATCGATCTTCCTGATCATCCCAATGGCCTGATAACCATCAATATCAGGCATCATCATGTCCATCAAAACGAGACCTATATTATCGTTCTTTAATTTATCAATGGCTTCTTGTGCACTCAAAGCAGTTTTAATATCAAATCCTCTGGCTTTCAAAGTCAATTTGAGAGCAAAGATATTCCTTGGATCGTCATCAACAATCAAGATTTTCTTATTCATCCTATCACTATTAGCTTTCATACAACCAAACACGCAGAAGTGACAGCAACTGATCGATATCAACAGGTTTTGTAATGTAATCCGAAGCTCCTGCCTGAATGCATTTGTCACGATCTCCAATCATCGATTTTGCTGTAACTGCAATAATTGGCAAATCTTTGAAATCCGGCATTTTTCTGATTTCCCTGATGGTATCATAGCCATCCATTTCCGGCATCATCATGTCCATCAAAATAACATCTATGTCGGGATTTTCCTCTATTTTATCAAGCGCTTGTTTCCCATCCATTGCCAGAACGACCTCAACTTTGTATTTTTCGAGAGCTTTTGACAGAGAAAAGATATTCCTTACATCATCATCTGTTATCAATATTTTTTTACCACTTAAAGTTTCAGTTAGAGTTCCTAAATTTTTAACTCTTCCAGATTCACCGGATTGGTTATTTTCTTCCACCAAATGAAGGAACAGACTTATCTCATCCAATATCCTTTGGTAAGAGTGAGCTGTTTTTACAACAATTGAATCAGCATATTGTTTGATCTTAAGTTCTTCGGATTGGGTCAAATTACGTTCGGTAAAAATAATGACCGGCAGATTCTCCAGACCTTCATAACTTTTGATCCTTTCAACAATCTGATAGCTGCTTCCTCTTGCCGAGCCAACATCAACGATCACACAATCCACATTATCTTTTTGAAAAGCTTTTACACTATCCTCCACGTTATTTTCTACAGACAAAGATATGTTGTAATTCCCAAGGAAATATGATAACGCTTTAGCGTGTTGAGCGTTTTCTTCCACGATCAATACTTTTTGCGGCGAGCGTTTTAATGCATCTTCAATCTTTTTGAATACATTATTCATCTCTTCAATTGCTACCGGTTTATCAATAAAATCAATAGCACCTCTCATGAGACTTTCTCTTTTAGCTTGTAGAGAAGACATCATATGAACAGGAACAGGTCTGGTCTGGCTATTGGTTTTTAAATCATTCATAACCTGCCAACCATCTTTGACCGGCAATTGGATATCAAGCAAAATAGCTACGGGCTTATATTCCAAGGCTGCAGGAAGTGCATAATCTCCTCTTACAATGATAACCGCCTTATAATCATTGACATGCGCATACTTCAAAAGTGCTTTTGCAAAATGTGTATCATCTTCAATTATCAAAATGACCTTATCGCCTTTCGAAATATTATTTCGATCATCCTCTATCTCTTCAGGGATTTCTAGATGCGCTATTGAAGCTATATTTTGATCATCTGTTTCAATGATTGTTTTAATTTCTTCTACATCCTGGGAAATCACATCAATCAAGCTTTGTTCATTGGAAATAATTCCCGAAGAATCTGATGGTTGTTTCGGAATGATCAGACTGAATTCGCTTCCCTTTCCTGATTCGCTTTCAAGTGTAATTTTCCCTCCCAGAAGTTTCGCTATCTCACGACTAATGGAAAGTCCCAGGCCTGTTCCTCCAAATTTTCTTTGTGTAGAACCATCAGCTTGTTGAAAAGCTTCGAATATCAGTTTCTGTTTCTCTTCAGGAATTCCCATTCCAGTATCTTTAACTGAGAAAACAATAAATTCGGAATTTTTAGGACAATCATAAATATTCAGATCGACTGAACCTTCTTTGGTAAATTTGAAGGCATTAGAAAGTAAATTTCTTAATACCTGATCTAATCTTAAACGATCGGTGCTCAGAGTTCTAGTTATAGAATCATCCAGATATATATTGAATTGAACGCCTTTCTCCTTAACGATCGGCATAAAAAGATTCTTGAGATCTCTGGTAACATCATCCAGTAAAATCGGTTCATTGACCAGATTCATTTTTCCGGATTCTATCTTCGCAAGATCGAGGATCTCATCTATCAATGTCAGGAGACTTGTCCCAGAACTTTGGATCACTTTTGCAGATTCTATCTGATCTTCATTCAGGTTTTCTTCCGGATTTTCTGCCATCAAGCGGGACAACAGAAGAATGGAATTAAGAGGTGTTCTTAATTCGTGGGACATATTTGCCAGGAACTCAGATTTGTATTGCGTACTAAGTGCCAGTTCCTCTGCTTTCTTCTGTATCTCGATATTTCGTTCGGCAATCAAATGATTTTTTTCCTCTAATGCTTTTGAGCGCTCCTCCAACTCAGTATTGGTCTGCAGAAGTTCTTCCTGCTGAACTCTCAGCTCTTCTTCCGAAGCCTGAAGCTTCTGAGTTTGGGCCTCCAACTCTGTGTTGAGATTTTCCAATTCGGCATGCTGAACCTGTAATTCTTCAGATTGAGCTTGGGTTTCTTCTAATAATCGTTGTTCCTTTTCACGGCTTCTAGCTGCACTGAGAGCTGTTGCTATATTTCTGGCCCCTTCATTGAAATAATCTATTTTTACTGCATCAAAATTATGGGTAGCACCTAACTCCAATATCCCGAAAATTTGTCTTCCCAACATGATTGGAACTAAAATAATGCCTTGGATCCTGATTTTGCTGCTTGCAAAACTTGCCACAAAGTCTTTATCACCAAGATCATTGAATACATTTGTCTTTTCCTTGACAAATGTTTGCCCAACCATCCCTTCGCCAGGTAAGAAGCTTTTCTTCATATATTCCTCAAGCCCGAAAGCTTTATATAACCTCAGCCTCTCATCTTCATAAAGATATATAGCTCCGTTGACACAGTCTGCGTAGGAAACAAAATGGTCCAGCGCATTATCTGTAACCTCTTTTACGGTTTTGTTCCCAACAAGAGATTCATTAAGTAATACCAGTCCTTTTTGTCTCCATTCATTTTCATTGATCTGTTCAAAAGAAGTTTTCAAAGATTGAGTCATATAGTTGAGTGATTCTACTATATCTGCCAACTCATCTTCTCCTCTGTCCGACAATCTCACACTATAATCACCACTTGCTACCTTGCTTGTGACCTGTTTAATAATACTTACCCTTTTAGAGATCTCCAGATCTTTAGCCATTAATTCTTTTTCCAGTCTATCTCTTCGGATAAGGTCGTTTCTCAGTCTTGTGTAGAAAAAAATAGTAACAACCACAGCAGTAATCGCAGAAAAAATAATGAATAAAACGGTTGTGCTGGAAGAATTATTAAGTGCTTTATTTTTAATAACCAATTGACTTTCTTCATATTTGACAAAGTCTGCAACTATTTGGCGGCATCTATCCATATAGACCTTACTGGAAGTTATCTGCTCTTGTGTCATTGGTAAACCATTGCGTCTATTGATAACAAACTGTCTTAGGTTTTCCATGCTATTATTGGCATTTTGCTGCAGGTCTTCGACTCTTTTCAATTGCAGTTTATCCGTTATTTCTATTTCTTTTGCTCTATCTATAGCTTTTGCATATTCAGAAACGCTTCTGTTGTAGGGCTCCAAAAAAGATTCTTTACCGGTCAATTGATAACCTCTATTCCCTGTCTCTGCGTCCAAAAGAGCTATTAGAACATCTTTAACCGCAGTTATAGAACGCCGGCTTTGAGAAGATTTTTCACGGTTGTTCATCTGATTCTGAATACTCAGATATGAAGCTAATGAACTCGCAAGTAATATCAAGAGAGATAAACCAACGCCGAATTGCAGATTACGTATAATTTTTTTTGGCATACGATTAATTTAATGGTAATGTAAAATAGAATGTGGAACCTTCGTTGACCTCACTGGAAACACCGATAGTTCCGTCGTGCTGTTCAATGATCTCTGAACATATAAATAGACCAATTCCCAGACCTTGAAATTGCACAGAAGATTCTTCCACGCGATAGAATTTTTGAAATACGGAAGGCTGTTTATATTCCGGGATTCCGATTCCGAAATCTGTTACACTGACTCGGACATTTTCTTCATCAATGAAGGTAGAAACAAAGATCTGATGATTGTCGGGAGAATATTTGATGGCATTACTCAAAAAATTGAGCAATACCTGTTCTATTCTCATTTCATCAAGAGGAATCAGAATATCAGGTTTTGGTCCGTGACGTTCAATTTTAATTTTATCGCTATCGTGTGTTTGTAAAATCGTGTCAATTGAATTTTGAATGACAGATTCAAGATTGGTAGGTTTCTTATTGATTTTTAGTTTACCATTTTCGATTTTGGAAACATCAAGAAGGTCGGTAATTAAACTGTTAAGTTTCTCGATCTGGATCAGAACTTTGTCCACATAATTTTTTTCCGGACTTTCTGGATCAAATTTAAGCTTGCGGTCCATCAGCTGAACATAAGCTTTTATACTTGTCAGAGGTGTTTTCAGTTCGTGGCTTGCAATACTTAAAAACTCATCTTTCTCTTTTTCGATTTTCTTTTGATCCTCGATATCTGTAAAAGTTCCGACCCAGTTTTTAATGGTTTCATTTTCAAAGACAGGTGTCATTCTGAGCAGGTGATATCTAAAGCTGTTGGATCTCAAATGTTTGATCCTGACCTCTAGTTCAAGAGGTTTATGTTTTTTTTGAGACCTTTCAAACTCTTTCAAAATATCTTTGTCATCAATATGAGTTTCCGGGAACAATGATTTGGAGTTAGAATAATCATACCATTTTGCATTCACGAATGTCACTTGACCATCTTTGTCCAAAGTAAAGGCAATCTGCGGCAAAGCTTCCAGCATCAGATGAAAATGGTCGATCTCCGATTTCATCACTACCTGGGACTCTCTTCTGCCTTTCACTTCCAATTCCAGATTCTGATGATTTTTTTTGAGTGCGAGACTGTTTTCCTGAAGATTATAAAAGGTTTTAACTTTAAGCATCAGGATCTCCGGATCGATTGGTTTTGTAACATAATCAATCCCTCCAGATGCATAACCTTTTGCTATGAATTGTTTTTCTGTATTGACCGCAGAAAGAAAAATGATAGGAATATCTTTGGTCTTGCTATATCCTGCAAAGCTTTCCGCCACTTCAAAACCATCCATTCCCGGCATCTGGACATCAAGAATGATCAAGAAATAATTATTTTTTAGCGCTTTTCCTAATGCTTCTTCGCCTGATTCTGCTGTATCAATTTTAAAACCTTGAGATTCTAATAGCTTTTTTAAAGAATAAATATTGTTTTTATTATCATCAACTATTAAAATCATAAGACAAATATTGTAGGTGAGTAATTTCTCGTTTCATTAATTTCAAAAATAATGAGATTTTTTTTAGTAGAACACAATTTTTAATTATTTATAAATATTATGTTAAGTAGAAGTTCATGATTTGTTGATCATTAACCTAATAACAAATTGGCATCATGCGCTTTGTGATGGAGCATAAGTATTTTGATAAACATTAAAACTTGCCAATTTATTATTTTGCTGAATGTAAGTGATTTCGACTAAAAAAGATCCAAGTTTATAAATAACGAAACGTAAATCATTCTTTGAACTTTCGTTAATAATCTGACCTTGTGTAGTAACCAATTGACATTGGTCCTGAGGCGACAAATTTTTAAAATCAAAATAAGAGATTTCTGTATCCATAATTATAGTTTTGAAATTTGAAAAGACACTATACAATTTCTTTACCAATCGAAATAAATAATCAATAAAAATATTTAAATATGATTGTAAATTGTTATTTTACAGCATTGGCTACATAAAGTATACTTTTTCTTACTTCTGGTTTTATCACGATTCAATTCGAAGGCATTTTCAAATAATTTCCTGTTTGAATAGAAATTTAAAAGATGATCAAAAAAATTCTGGATCTATTGGATTTACAACTCATTTTTTACTTAGCACATTATTTGTAACTATTTCGAAAAATAAAAAAATGGGAAAAGAAGCTAAAAAGAAAATAAGACCCCAGCAAAAACAGAAACGACCGGGACTGGAAAAGAATATGAGTCCAATTCCTGAGACTGACCCGATCAAATATCCGAAAGAAGGGAAATTAAAAAATAAAGTTGCATTGATCACAGGTGGCGACAGCGGAATTGGAAAGGCAACAGCTTTACTATTTGCGAAAGAAGGCGCAGATATCGTAATCGCTTATCTAAGCGAAACAAAAGATGCCAGACAAACTCAAAAAGAAGTGGAAGCCTTTTCAAGAAAATGTACTTTGATAAAAGGTGACCTCGGAAAAGAAAATCACTGTAAAAAAGTTATTCAGGGTACAATAAAAGCCCATGGGAAAATCGATATTATTGTGAATAATGCTGGTCTGCATTGGGAAGCGAAATCGATTGAAGAAATCTCTACAGACCAATTAATAAGAACATTTCAGAATAACGTTTTCTCCTATTTTTGGATCACAAAATATGCTATGCCTTATCTCAAAAAAGGCGCAAGCATCATCAATACATCTTCTGTCACAGCTTACAGAGGAAGCCCGCAACTTATTGATTATTCTGCAACCAAAGGTGCCATTATTTCTTTTACGAGAAGCCTGTCTGCAAATCTTGTCGATAAAGGAATCAGAGTGAATGCAGTTGCGCCAGGTCCGGTTTGGACACCATTGATCGCTTCATCATTCAAACCGAAAAAAAATTCGGAATTTGGAAGTGATTCACCAATGAAACGTGCCGGAATGCCGAATGAAATCGCACCAAGTTTTCTTTTCCTCGCCAGCGAAGATTCCCGCTTCATCAGCGGACAGGTTCTTCATCCGAATGGCGGGGAAATTGTAAATGGATAAATCAACATTAAACAAACATCAAAAATAAAATATTATGTCAACACAAGATCTCACACACCTGGAAGCCATCAAGAAAATTAAAGAATTGTCGGAAAAAGCTAAAATCTGTATGTTCTGTACAGAACTCGACAGATTACCAGTAAACTCCCGACCAATGGGCTTGCAGGAAACTGATGACAGCGGTAACCTATGGTTCATCAGCAGTGCGACCAGCAACAAGAATTTTGAAATCAAGGAAGACAGACGTGTTCAGCTTTTCTTTATGAACAACAGTGACTCAGAATATCTTTCGGTTTACGGCGAAGCTTCCATCTACAAAGACAAATCCACGATTGAAGACAAATGGTCGCCAATGGCAAACGCTTGGTTCGACGGAAAAGATGACCCCAATGTTTCCATCATCCGAGTGGAACCGAAGGAAACTTATTATTGGGATACGAAAGCTGGAAAACTAGTAAGTCTTTTAAGTTTTGCCGCCGCTGCAATTACTGGTACCGAAACAGATAATTCTGACGGTGTTGAAGGAACTGCAACGATTTAAATTAAAATTAATTTTATAAATCTCCAGTAAAATTTTGCTGGAGTTTTTTTTGAGGTTAAATTTAATTTATAAAATATTCAAGAGTCTTGAAAAGAAATAATTTGGTCAGTTTTTTGAATATTCAGAAATAACCAATTATTATTCTCTTGAAACTCATCACATTTACAAACAAAGGCATTTATTGTCCGCAAGGAAAATTTTATATTGACCCGTGGCGACCTGTCGATTTGGCGGTCATCACGCACGGTCACGCTGACCACGCCCGTTGGGGAATGAAAAAATATCTTTGTCATCATTTCACAAAACCGATTTTACACAAAAGAATCAGTGAAGATATCGAATGTCAAAGTGTGGAATATGGTGAAGTTCTAAATATCAATGGTGTAAAAGTTTCGCTTCATCCGGCTGGTCACATCATCGGTTCGGCTCAGATTCGGTTGGAATATAAAGGTTATGTAAGTGTGATTTCAGGAGATTATAAAGTTCAGGATGATGGTTTGAGTATGCCTTTCGAATTGGTAAAATGCAACGAATTTGTTACAGAAAGCACTTTCGGGCTTCCGATTTACAATTGGTTGGAAGTGGATGATTTGAACAAAAAGATGCAAAGTTGGGTTTTGAGAAATAAAGAAAATCAGAAAACATCAGTGTTCGTCGGTTATTCTTTAGGCAAAGCTCAGCGAATTATGAAAGCTGTTGAAGGTTTGGGGAAAATCCACGTTCACTACTCTATCGGAAAGCTTAATGAAGCTTTTGAAACCGTCGGAATCAATTTACCTGACTACGAAATCCCCGATTTCAGAGAATCTGTAAAACATCTTCAGAACGAAATTGTCATTGTTCCTCCTGCTTTGTTGGACAGCAATGTTATCAAAAAAATTCCGAATCCGGCAACTGCGATTTGCTCCGGCTGGATGCAGGTTCGTGGTGCAAGAAGATGGCGAAGTGCAGATGCAGGTTTTGCGATGAGCGACCACGCAGACTGGAAAGGTTTGCTGGAAGCCGTAAAAGCGACGGAAGCAGAAATCGTGCACGTCACTCACGGACAAACTGAAGTTTTTTCAAAATATTTAAACGAAATCGGAATTAAATCTGATGTTGTGGAAACACTTTACGGAGACGATGATGAAGAGGTAACTGAAAAAGAAACCACTGAAAATCCTGAAGTATGAGACATTTTGCAGAACTCATCAACGCTTTGGAAAGCACCAATAAAACGAATGCTAAAATTGATGCAATTATCGATTATCTGGAACGTGCACCTGATGATGATAAGCTGTGGTTCATCGCTTTGTTTACGGGCAAAAGACCGAAGCGGAACGTTAACACAAATTATATGAAAGAATGGGCGTTGGAAATTACACAATTACCGTTTTGGCTATTTCAGGAAAGCTATTCTTCGGTCGGAGATTTGGGCGAAACGTTGTCATTAATTCTTCCGCCACCAACAGAAAAAATCGAGAAATCTTTATCTGAATGGATGAATGAAATCGTCGGTTTAAAAAATAAATCTGATGCGGGAAAGAAAGAATTTGTTCTGAATTCCTGGAACGGTTTGGATTACACGGAACGATTGATTTTCAATAAATTATTGGGCGGAAGTTTCAGAATCGGAGTTTCAGATAAAACTTTGATTAATGCTTTGACAAAATTTTCCGGACAGGAAGCAAGCACGCTGATGCACAGTTTGATGGGAAAATGGCAACCTGAAGAAGTTTCATTTAAAGAATTGATTTCTGCAGAAAATATCAATCCTGACAATTCAAAACCCTACCCTTTTTGTCTGGCTTATGCGCTCGAAAAAGATTTGGAAGAACTCGGAACGCCCGATGAATGGCTGATTGAATACAAATGGGACGGAATTCGTGGGCAAATTATCCGAAGAAATGATGAAGTTTTCATTTGGTCTCGTGGAGAAGAATTGGTTACCGAACAGTTTCCCGAAATCAAAGAAGTTGTCCAGAATATGAAAGGAAATTTTGTAATTGATGGTGAAATTCTTGCCGTGAAAGATGATAAAGTTTTAAATTTTAATGAACTACAAAAACGGTTAAACCGAAAAACTTTAACGAAGAAAATGCTTTCGGAAATTCCGATTCAGGTTTTTGCATATGATTTATTGGAATTGGAAGGAACAGATTTAAGAGAAAAACCAATCTCTGCCAGACGAGCAATGCTGGAAGAATTATTATTAAATGAAAATCCTGAAAATATCAAAATTTCTCAAATTATTGATTTTGAAAACTGGGAAGATTTGAATCAAATCAGAGAAAATTCCAGAGACATCAACAGTGAAGGTCTGATGCTGAAGCAGAAAAACTCACCTTATCATTCCGGTAGAAAAAAAGGCGATTGGTGGAAATGGAAAATCAATCCTTTAACGATTGATGCGGTTTTGATTTATGCTCAAAAAGGAAGCGGAAGACGAAGTGCTTATTACACCGATTATACTTTTGCCGTGAAAAATGAAGATAAATTAGTCACAATTGCAAAAGCCTATTCCGGATTGACCGACAAAGAAATAATGGAAGTCAGCAAGTTTGTGAATAAAAATGCGATAGAGAAATTTGGTCCTGTCCGTACCGTAAAACCAGAGTTGGTTTTCGAAATTGCGTTTGAAGGAATTGGATTCAGTAATCGTCACAAAAGTGGTGTTGCATTGCGTTTCCCAAGAATTTTAAGATGGAGGAAAGATAAAACGGTGGATGAGATTGACAATATTGAAGAGATTAAGAAATTGATACAATAGACGCTTTGACTCCGCTCAGCGTGACAATTCTAATACTGAATGTTTTTAGCGATGTCAGTCTGAGCGGAGTCGAAGACTTTGTAATTTATAAAATATATTTATTTGAACCAATTTGAAAATACCGACGGCTTTAAAATCATTCAAAACTGGATGATGGAAAAATTGATTTCACCTTTCAAATTTCAGATTGATACCTGGCAGAAATTCGGGAATGGCTACAGCGGATTGGTTGTTGCGCCGACTGGTTTTGGGAAAACTTATTCGGTTTTTTTAGCTTTGATTTTAGACTTTCTGAATCATCCCGAAAAATATAAAAGCGGACTGAAAATGATATGGATTACACCACTTCGTTCGCTTTCAAAAGATATCGCCAAAGCAATGCAGGAGGCGACTGACGAGATTGGTCTGGACTGGACAGTCGGCGTAAGAAATGGCGATACAGACCCGAAAGTCCGTCAGCAACAAGTCAAAAATATGCCCGAAATCCTTGTGGCAACTCCCGAAAGTTTACACTTGCTTCTCGGACAAAAAAATCATCAGCGTTTTTTCAAAGATTTGCAATGTATCGTTGTTGATGAATGGCACGAATTGTTGGGTTCAAAACGTGGTGTTTTGGTCGAATTGGGAATTTCCCAGCTTAGAAAATATGTTCCGAAAATGAAGATTTGGGGCGTCTCGGCAACGATTGGAAATCTGGATGAAGCGATGGAAGTTTTGATTCCTTACAACATCAAAAAAACAAAAATCACTGCTAAAGAAAAAAAGAAAATCGATATCCTTTCTGTTTTTCCGGATGAAGTGGAAATTTTGCCTTGGGCAGGACATCTCGGACATAAATTAGCCGATAAAGTTGTCCCAATCATTCTCAATTCAAAATCGACCATTGTTTTTACCAATACGAGAAGCCAGAGCGAAATGTGGTATCAACTTTTGCTTGAAGCTTATCCCGATTTTGCCGGACAAATCGCTATTCATCACAGCTCGATTGATGCGCATCTGAGAATCTGGATTGAAGAAAATCTGAGTAATGGCAAACTAAAAGCGGTTGTTTCCACTTCATCCTTAGATTTAGGAATTGATTTTAAACCTGTTGATACGGTCATTCAAATAGGTTCTGCGAAAGGTGTTGCGAGATTTCTGCAACGTGCCGGACGAAGTGGTCACTCCCCTTTTGAAACTTCGAAAATCTATTGTGTTCCGACCCATTCTTTAGAATTAATCGAGGTTTCTGCCTTGAAGGAAGCTGTTAAACAAAATGTGATTGAACCTCGTGAACCACAGGTTTTGTGCTTCGATGTTTTGGTTCAGTTTCTGATGACTCTGGCGATTGGCGACGGATTTTATCCCGATGAAACTTACGAAAGAATCAAACAGATTTATACATTTCAGGAAATCAGGGATGAAGAATGGAAAGCCATCATCGATTTTCTCACGATTGGCGGAAGTGCGCTGAAAAACTACGAAGAATACCATAAAGTGGTTGTGATGGAAGACGGTTTGCACAAAGTCACTTCACGCAGGATTGCGATGCTTCACCGGATGAATATGGGTGCGATTGTGAGCGATGCGATGCTGAAAGTGAAATTTATTTCCGGCGGTTACATCGGAATGGTCGAGGAATATTTTATTTCGAAATTAAAGAAAGACGAGAAGTTCATCTTGGCAGGCCGTGTTTTGGAAGTTGCGATGGTAAAAGATATGACCGTCTATGTCCGATTATCAAAGGGAAAAGCTTTGGCGCCAAGTTATTTGGGAGGAAGATTACCGTTGAGTTCAAATCTCGGACATTTTCTCAGAGAAAAACTTTCCGGAGCATTAAATCCGAAAGCCTCTGAAAAAGAACTAAAGTTTTTGCATCCGCTTTTGGTAAATCAGGAAGAACGCTCCCACATTCCGAAAGAAGATGAATTTTTGGTAGAATTAATTAAAAATCGGGAAGGTTATCATCTGTTTATGTATCCTTTTGAAGGTCGATTAGTTCATGAAGTAATGGCTGCGCTGATTGCCTACCGAATTTCAAAGCTCGCTCCTATTTCTTTCTCAATGGCGATGAATGATTATGGTTTTGAGTTGTTCAGCGACAAAGAAATTCCGTTGAATGAAGAAAATTTAGACAAAATTTTAACAAGAGAAAATCTGATGACCGATGTGATTTCCAGTATTAATGCTGCGGAAATGGCTCGAAGAAAATTCAGAGATATTGCGGTGATTTCAGGAATGGTTGTACAGAATTTTCCAGGACAGCAACGTTCTAATAAATCGCTTCAAAGTTCGGCAGGATTGATTTTCAAAGTTCTGGAAGATTATGACCCGAATCATTTTCTTGTGAGACAGGCTTACACAGAAGTTTTCAATATGCAATTACAAGAACAAAGATTGGTGGAAGCTTTTAAACGGATTGAAAAATCGAAAATTATCCTGAAGTTTGCGAATGCTTTTACACCTTTGAGTTTCCCGATAAAAGTGGATAGTTTGAGGCAGACTTTGACAAGTGAGAATCTGGATGCGAGAATTCAAAAGTTGATTATGCAGGCGAAGAAAGGGAAAATAATTTAACAGTATTTTGTCATTCCCTAGGAAACCTAACGAAGTGGTTCGACGAGGTCAATCTCAGCGGTTTAGATTCCTAGGGAATGACAAAAATTACGTTTATTTAATTATGAAAATAGTAACTAAAAATATTAATATTCAAAACGAAATTTTCACTTTAACCAATCAACGGGCGTTGTTTTGGAAAAAAGAGAAAGCTTTGATTTTATCGGACCTGCATATCGGAAAAACGGCTCATTTTCGAAAGAACGGAATTGCGTTGGCGAATCAGATCATGAAAAATGATTTGGAACGATTATCTATTCTGATTGAATATTTTCAGCCGGAAAAATTCATTGTTGTCGGTGATTTGCTTCACGCCGGAGATAATTCTGATGTGGATGAATTCTGTAGTTGGAGAAATCAATATAAAGATTTAGAATTTTATTTGATTGAAGGAAATCACGACAAAATTTCAAAAAAACTGGAATTAAAATTATGCTTAAATTACAAATCAAAATTTTTGGAAATTAATGATTTTGTTTTCGTCCACGATGTTGAAAAAGAACAGTTGAAATTTCAGATTACAGGTCATATTCATCCGGGGTTTGTTATTAATTCTGTGGTAAAAAAAATTAAACTGCCTTGTTTTGTTGTATCTGAAAATCAATTATTGCTTCCAGCTTTTAGCGAGTTTACAGGTTTAGACACAAAAAATCTCCCGAAAAGCGGAAGATTCTATGTTTTTACAGATTCTGAGATTTATGAGATCTGACTTTTCTTTTTGAAGATAAAACAACAGATCAATAAAGTCAGATTCACCAAAATAGAAAAACCATTTGATAAGATAATTGGTAATTCATCTTTCAAAATACCATACCAAACCCAAAGAGAGAGCCCAGAAATCAAAACCAATAACATCACTATTGAAATATCTTCTGCATTTTTTTCTTTCAAAACTTTTATGAGTTGAGGCATCATTGCGATAGAGGTAATTCCTCCGGCAATTAATCCAAGTAAGTTTTCATCCATTTAATTAGATTTAAAATAAATATACAGAAAATTTCAGGTAAGATCATTTTCTGCTATGCGTCATGATCAAAATAAAATCTATCTCCAATTTGTAATATCAGGATATCCATTTTTCAACCTTTCTCTCTAATTCACCAAGATCGAAAGGTTTGGATAAATAATCAACGACTGATGACTGTGAAGATATAAAAGCTGCATCGTTTTTTGCAGTAATGAAGATAACAGGGATCCTGTTATGGACAATATGATCCTTCAACAACCTTGTAGCTTCTATTCCTCCAATTACCGGAATATACACATCCATGAGGATAAGGTCCGGTAAGAAAACGTTTACTCTTGAAATAATGTCGTCTGCGGTTTCTGCAATTTCAACTTCATAACCATTA
Source organism: Epilithonimonas hungarica (assembly GCF_900102265.1). GTDB lineage: Bacteria > Bacteroidota > Bacteroidia > Flavobacteriales > Weeksellaceae > Epilithonimonas > Epilithonimonas hungarica. The sequence continues at coordinate 507,072 of NZ_FNBH01000003.1, forward strand.
TCTTCAAAGATAATAGAAACAACTTCCAATATAGAAGTATCATCATCAAAGATCAAAATTTTCTTTTTACCCATTTCATCTGGCTTGACAAGTTAAAACATTCCCTATAATAGCATCAAAATTACAGATATCTATCACAGACTTTTATGATTTGGGTCATAAATGAGATTCATGAAAAATTATATTGATCTCATTTTCGGCATAGAAATTACTTTGTAAAATCATTAAATAAACTATCGAAATTTTAAACTATGCTAATTCCAGAAGAGCTTCTTATGACTTATGGAGCAACAATTGAAAATTATAAAAGAGGAGATGTTATTTTTAGTGAATTCGAAGTCCCGAAAAATTATTATCAAATCATTTCAGGAAGTATAAAGCTGAACCATTACAATGAAGATGGCAAAGAACTTATATTTGCTATTCTTAATAGTGGTTTGAGTGTATGCGAAATGTTATTATTTATTGACCATACTTTCCCCGTGAATGCAGTTGTTTCCGAAGATGCAAAAGTTTTGAGATTATCAAAACCCAAGTTCCTACAAATGCTGGATGATCACCCAAATATTTCGAGAGACATCAATAAGTTTCTTGCAGAGCGGCTTTATCAAAAATATATAATGCTAGAAAACAATTCTTCTCTATATGCCAATGTCAGAATCAAAGGTGTCTTGGAGTATCACAAAAGCTTTAGTCCAGATAGGACCCAATATTCATTTCAAATGCCTTTGACCAGACAGCAATTAGCTGCTATGACGGGTCTGAGAGTAGAAACAGTCATTAGACATATTAAAAACCTCGAGAAACAAGGGGCTCTAAAAATCGTCAAAGGAAAAATATATTACTAAGGCCTAATAAAAAATCTTACGGTTTTTGATCTTTACAACATTCTCTTTTTCCATCATCTTAAGAGCTCTGATGGTTGTTTCCACGCGTAATCCAGTAAGACTTGCCATCTGCTGTCTAGTAAGGGGGACCTGAAAAGAAAATGCACCTGAATCTTTTTCCGAGCTTTTGAGGTAATCCATTAGAACGCGAAGTTTCATTGCTGGATTTTGCGTACAAAAAATTTCTCCCATTACGTACTTGAAATACATTGAGTCGGATAAGCTATTAATGATTTTAAATTGATTTTCAGGGAATTTATTAAGTATTTGAAAAAATTTAGATTTAGGAAGGCGAAAAACTTTACAAGTTGTGATCGCAATTGCATTTATAGGATACGCTTTATCAAGAAAAAGCAAAGATTCTCCTATGCTTTGGCCTTTTTTCAGTATTGTTTGGATTGTTTCCTTACCATCCTCATTATAATTGTTCAGTTTAACTTCCCCTTCTACAATCTGATAATAATAATTAGCATTGCTTTTTTCAGAAAAAATAATTTCCGACGCATTATATTCTTTTAATTTCCCCCCAAATAATTTGATGATACTTTCCTCAATAACCATATCAATCTGACCTATTCTCTTATACTTTTAAATACTTAAATGATATTTTACTCAAACTAATTGAATGGACTGAAACTTAATAATAGTTTGAATAAATACAGAATAGAGATTGAATATAAGTTTATCATAGTTTATCTTTAATCATCAAAATTAAAGAGAACTTCTATAGAACTTTATGACTTGGGTCATAATTAAGATCATGAAAATTTAAATATACCAGACAACTTACGCTATCTGGCTTTTTTTAAAAATTAATTTGTGACATCAGCGGTAACCTTTCCTAACCTTTAACTATAGAGTTGTTTGTAGTTTACAGCTCTTAAAGATTAGGGTTTAAAATTTAAGATAACCACATATTCTTTAGCATAGATGTTATATCCTAATTTCAGCGCATTTGTGTAATGCATGTTTCAATGAGGCAATTTATCTCTGAAATAACCATAAACCCAGGTTCCTAAAACAGCACTTAGCAAAGTAATAATTACCGCAAAAGCCCCAGTTCCGATCTGTGCGAAAAGCGGTCCGGGACAAGCTCCTGTAATAGCCCAGCCGAAACCGAAGATCAATCCCCCATAAATCTGACCTTTATTAAATGTTTTAGGAGCAATTGAAATTCTTTCTCCATAAATGGTTTTAATATTGAACCTTTTGATGAGCCAGACAGAAATCACGCCTGTTACCACTGCACTTCCTATAACGCCATACATATGAAACGACTGTAAACGGAACATTTCCTGGATTCTGAACCAGCTGATGATCTCTGCTTTTACAAACACAATTCCGAATAAAATCCCAACCAAAAGATATTTCAGATTATCATACCATTTGTGCTGAAGTTGGCTTTCATTGGTACAAATACTGTCCTGATGCCGGGTGTCTTTTCCTTTTGTCATTATTAAAAAAGTTTAGAGTGAAAGAATGATCGGCAAAATTAAATTTGCCATTAAAAAACCGCCGATCATAAAGCAGATCGTTGCCACCAAAGACGGCCATTGCAGATTGGAAAGCCCCATTATAGCGTGCCCACTTGTGCAACCGCCCGCATATCGGGTCCCGAACCCTACGAGAAATCCGCCGACAACCATCAAAATAAAACCTTTTAAAGTCCATAAACTTTCAAAATTCATCAGTTGTGTCGGAACAAGATTGCTGTAATCCGTGATCCCATAGGTTGCCAATTCTGCTTTAAGGTTCGGGTTGACTGTAATTTCTCCAGGAATCATCAGTAAATGGGCAGCAATCATTCCTCCGAAGAAAATCCCTAAAACAAAAAATAAATTCCAAGATTCTTTTTTCCAGTCGTATTTGAAAAAACTCACGTTTGCGGGGATACAAGCCGCACAAATGTGTCGCAATGACGAACTGATCCCGAAAGATTTATTGCCTAAGATCAGCAAAGTTGGAACAGTAAGGCCAATCAGCGGACCTGCAACGTACCATGGCCAGGGTTCTTTTATGATATCTAACATTAATATTTATTTAATTCAAAATTACTTCAAAACTTTACTTTGACATACAAAATCGCTTTTGGGAACATCAGTCTGTGCGATGGCTTTAAATCCACCTTCAATTTCGGTAAAATTTCTGTAACCTCTTGCCAGAAGAATGCTTGCCGTCATCATACTTCGGTAACCGCCTGCACAATGAAGATAAAAATGTTCAGTAGGTTCAATATGATCGATCCATTCATTGATGTAAGCTAAAGGTTTATTGTAGGCGTCATCAACGTGTTCTGCCTGATATTCGCTTTCTTTTCTAACGTCAATGATTTTAACATTTTTACCTTTAATCTCATCTTCAAACTGTTTTGCGGAGATTCGATGAACTTTGTCTGTTTCCTTTCCACTGTTTTTCCAAGCTTCAAAACCACCCTTCAGAAAGCCTAAAACATTATCAAATCCTACTCTGCTCAATCTTGTAACCGTTTCTTTCTCATTATTTTCATCGGTGATCAATAAAATCGGTTGTTTTACATCTATGATCAAAGCACCCACCCAAGGTGCAAAATCGCCGTCTAATCCAATATTAACGGATTGAGGAACAAAACCTTTCGCAAAATTTTCATTATTTCTGACATCCAAAATCAAAGCGCCGGAATGTTCTGCTATTTCCTCAAATTCTTCGGGAGAAAGTGCGTGAAGACCTTTTGACAAAACCTCATCAAAACTATCGTAGCCTTTTTTATTCATCGCTACATTCATCCCAAAATAAGCTGGTGGAGGAAGAAGTCCGTCTGTAACGGCTTTTATAAAGCTTTCTTTATCTTTCTGGTTGAGCGCATAATTGGTTTTCTTTTGATTTCCCAACGTATCAACCGTTTCTTTCTGCATATTTTTTCCGCAGGCAGAACCCGCTCCGTGCGCAGGATAAACGACAATTTCATCGTCCAGAGGCATAATTTTTTGGTATAAACTTTCATAAAGAAGTCCAGCCAGTTCTTCCTGAGTCATATTTGCCGCTTTCTGAGCCAGATCCGGGCGACCGACATCGCCAAGAAATAAAGTATCTCCACTGAAAAGCGCTTTTTCTTTTCCGTTTTCATCAATCAATAAAAAGGAAGAACTTTCCATTGTATGTCCGGGCGTATGTAAAACTTTGATTTTGATTTTTCCAACTTCAAAAATCTGATTGTCTTCGGCTATAATGGCTTCAAATTCAGGTTTTGCCGTTGGTCCGTACACGATTGGTGCATTTGTTTTTTTGCCTAGATCAATGTGACCGCTTACAAAATCTGCGTGAAAATGGGTTTCGAAAATGTATTTGAGTTTTACATTGTCTTTTTCCAGTCTGTCGATGTAAGGTTGAGTTTCTCTTAAAGGGTCAATAATCGCTGCTTCATTTTCAGAAACGATATAATAAGCTCCTTGAGCAAGACATCCTGTATAGATCTGTTCTATTTTCATTTTGATATTTTTTATTTAATTTTAATTTGATACTAATTTCCGGGTTTTTGCCCTACTGTACAGCCACTTTTGTTACACAAGAATTTTAAAAGAAAAGTTCTTTGATAACAATGTAAATTCCCATCACCAGAATAAACCATCCGAACGCTGGTTTAAGCTTTTTGCCATCTATTTTATTTGACAATTGTGAGCCGATGATAATCCCAATGATGGCGATTGCAGAGATTCTTCCTAATAAACTCCACTCTATTTTGATGTGATCGATCGATGAAAAAAATCCGACGAGAGAATTTAAGGAAATGATGACGAGAGAAGTTCCGATGGCCACTTTCATCGGTATTTTCAGAAGATTGACCAAGGCAGGAATGATCATAAAACCGCCTCCCGCTCCCATCAAACCTGTTAAAATCCCAACAACAGAGCCTTCTCCCGCCGCCAAAAGTATATTATTATTTTGTGATGGGACTTTTTCGATTTTTAATTCCGCTTTTTTTTGAATCATTTTATAGGAAGCGATAATCATTAATACTGCAAAAACTAACAGCAGAAAAATGTTTTTGGTTAAAACAAAGTTCCTCATTATAAAAACTTCATCAGGAATTAAAGGGAGGAGAAAATTTCGGGTAAGAAAAATGGAAACGATCGATGGAACACCAAAAATAAATGCCGTTTTGAGATCGACCAATCCTTTTTTAAAGTAAGAAAACGAACCAACCAAACTGCTGATTCCGACGATAAAAAGTGAATATTCTGTTGCCAGAAAAGCATCAATACCAAAAAGATAAACCAAAACAGGAACGGTAAGAATACTTCCGCCACCGCCAATTAATCCTAAAGAAATGCCGATAAAAATCGATGCTATATAACCAAAAATTTCCATTCTTCAACTTTATGAAACAAAAATGGAAATATCTGTGATGCTGTACAGCTACTTTTGTTACACAAGGAAATTTAAATAGAATCTGAAAGGATAATTTTGTTTCTACCCAGTTTTAGTTTCCCGGAGTCTTCCAGCTGTTTCAAAAGTCTGGATACTACTACTCTAGCTGTACCAAGCTCATTGGCAAGCTGCTCATGCGTAATGATTATTGTTTTTGACTGAGATATTTCGGATTTTTTATAGAGTAGGTCCAATAATCTTTCATCTACTTTTTTAAAGGCAATCGCATTAATGATATCCAGCAATTCTTCAAAACGCTTATGATACAATCTGAAGATATAATCCAGCCATTCCGGATACTCCTTAATAAAAAGTGAAACTTTGTCAATGGACAGGAAAAGGATTTCAGAATCTTCTTCTACTTCAGCTTTTACAATGCTTTTCTCATTGTGCATTCCGCCCAAAAACGACATAATGCAACTTTCACCGGCTTTGATGTAATACAATAAAATCTCGCGACCATCTTCTTCCGTTCTAATGACTTTTAATAATCCTTTCATCACAATCGGAATCGAGCGTATAGAAGCATTTTCATCCAGAATAATATCTCCTTCGTGGTATGTTTTCAGGATACCGTTTTGGTAAAGTTTCTCTATTAATTGTGGAGAAGAACTGAATTCCGAAGATAATGGGGCGCTGATCATTATAAAAATTATAGTTTTAAATAATCACTTATAGTTTCCAGCACACCGAATTCGTCATTAGAAAGAGCAGAAAATGAAGCCGCCTCTTTCACAGAAGAATGGGCATTTTCCATAGCATAAGAATACTTTGATTTTTCCAGCATCGTGATATCATTCATATAGTCTCCAAACGCCATCGTTTCCGAGGGTAAAATATTCAGTTTTTTCTGGAGGATCTCTAATGCTTTTCCTTTGCTGATGTTTCGGTTCATAATATCAACCCAATATTTTCCTGAAACCACGACTTCAAGATTTTTATTTTCAAACTGTTTAAGATAAGGATAAAGATTTTCTTCAGAACCTTCGGGATGATAAACTGCAATTTTAAATATATTATCCGCTACTTCGCTTGTTAGGTCATCTATCTTTTGATTTTCCGTATAATACCTGGTAAAATAATTGACAAATTTTTCATCGTCACTTTCATAATAGGCTTTTTTCTTTGCTGATAATACCGCTCTTGCGCCAGGAATTTCACGAATGGTTTCGATGATTTCTTTTATAAATGAATTTTCTAATTTGTCTGCAAAAAGCTCCTCATTTCTATAAATTACATAACCACCGTTTTCAGCAATAAAGCCGATCTCATTTTCTATTTCTTTAAAATACTGCGTAATTCCGGGCATTTGTCTTCCACTCGCAGGAACGAAAAGGATATTTCTTTTTTTTAGTTCTTTATAGATCGAAGGAAAATCTGGACTTACTTCATAATTTGAGTTAAGAAAAGTGCCATCCATATCGGTGACAATCAGTTTAATGTCGTTCATAAATTTAATTTTATAGAAAAATCGTCTGATTTTCTATGATTAATAAGAGCTACGCAAAGATAAAACTATCTTTTTACTTACTTTTATAATGAATTGTCGAAAGATTTTTCAAAATTTCAGCACTTTGTTCAGGTGTAATATCACGTTGCGGTTCTGCCAGCATTTCGTAGCCAACCATAAATTTTTTCACTTCAGCATTACGCAGCAAAGGCGGATAAAAATGCACATGAAAATGCCATTCGGGATGTGGTTTTCCGTCCGTTGGCGACTGGTGAATTCCTGCCGAATATGGAAATGAAATCTCAAAAAGATTATCGTATTTTGTGGTTAAATTTTTAATAATCTCAGCCAATGATAGCTTTTCTGAATCAGAAAACTGTAGAATATTTTCCGCTTTTCTTTTGCTGATAATCATTGTTTCGTAAGGCCAGATTGCCCAAAACGGAACTAATGCTACAAAATCTTCATTTTCAAGAATGATTCTTTCTCCGGCTTCTAATTCTTTTTTGGCATAATCTTCCAGAAGTGAACTTCCGTTTTTCTCGAAATATTTTTTAAGATTTTCCTGCGTTCTCAAAACTGTGGACGGAATCGAAGACTGCGCCCAGATCTGTCCGTGAGGATGAGGGTTGCTGCACCCCATCACGCTTCCTTTATTTTCAAAAATCTGCACGTGGTTGATGTAATCTTCAGAACCTAAATCTTTATATTGCTCTTGCCAGACATCAATCACTTTTTTAATGTCATCAACTTCCATTTCTGGTAAAGTGAGACTGTGATTTTCCGAAAAACAAATGACTCTGTTAATGCCTCTTTCCGGCTTTAATGAAAAAAAATCAGATTGTGCTTCAGAAAATTCAACATCATCTTTCATCAAAGAACCAAAGTCGTTTTCGAAAACAAAAACACCTTTATAATCAGGATTTTTATCACCATTCACACGTATATTTCCTGAACACAAGTAACAATTCGGGTCGTGGGCGGGAAGTTTTTCTTCAGTAACTTTTTCGGTTTGTCCCTGCCAAGGTCGGTTTGTTCGTTGTGGAGACACCAGAATCCATTCATCCAAAAGCGGATTATATCTTCTGTGAGGGTGCTGCTTTTTATTAAATGACGAATTCATTTCTTTTGTATTCATTAATCCCATCCGATATTTTTACACGGTACACTTTCATTTCGATGTTAAAACCTGCTTTGTATTTTGCACTGATGTTTTTAATCACTTCATCCACATTTTCATCTTTAATAAGATTGATGCTGCATCCGCCAAAGCCGCCGCCCATTATTCTTGCGCCTAAAACATCATTTTCCTTTAAGGTTTTTTCCACCATAAAATCAAGTTCTTCACAACTCACTTCAAATTCAGTAGAAAGCCCTGAATGCGTTTCTATTAAAAGCTTTCCTAAATACTCAACATCGCCTTCTGATAAAGCTTTGGCGGCTTTTTCTACTCTTTTTATTTCTTTTAAAAGATACAGACATCTTCTGTACGACGTCTCTCCTATTTCTGCCCTCACTTCATCCAGCATTGAAAAACTGAAATCTCTGAATTTCTCTATTTCTGGAAACTTTTCCCACAAAACTTTTTTTCCGTTATCTACATCATTTCTCCTGTCGTTATAGCCGGAAGTCAGATGTGTGTGTTTTACACAACTGTCGAAAAGCACCAGACTGTATCCTTCGATATTGGCTTCAAAATACTGATGTTCAAGAGAATTGCAGTCTAGCATAATTACTTGATGTTCTTTGCCGAAAACGGATGCGAACTGGTCCATAATTCCGCACTTTACACCAACAAATGTATGTTCGGATTTCTGACCAATAAGTGCCAGTTCTTTTTTGGTTAGATTTAAATCAAAAATCTGGTTGAGAATATAGGCAAACCCACATTCCAAAGCTGCCGAAGAAGACAATCCGGAGCCCATCGGAATCGTACTGCTAAAAGCAATCTGCAAACCGCCTATCTCTTTACCGCTTTCCTGAATCGCATTGAAAACACCCAGCAAATAATTAGCCCAGGTTTGCTCAACCGGAGTCTGCTTTTGATGAATATTAAAACTGAAGGATTCATTAAAATCTTTTGCAAAAAAAGTACAGATTTCTGAGTCTTCCACCTTTTTGATAGCAAAACAAATATGTTTGTCGATGGCGGCAGGAAGTACGAAGCCATCGCTGTAATCAACGTGTTCACCGATAATATTAATTCTTCCCGGTGCCAGAAAAATATTTTCCGGTTCTGATTGGAAGAAAGTCTGGAATGCTTCTGTTGTATGATTGATTAATTTCTCCTTCATAGGTGACTGCAATTTATGGCTTTTTTATTAATATATTTTGGCTAAAGCCAATTTAATTATTCATATTAAAAACGGGCTAAAGCCCGTTTCTATTGATATTCTAGTAATGTTTAAATAGAAAAACGCATAAGGCTTCGACAAGCTCAGCCTGACACCGCTTAAAATCGGATGCTTGTAGTAGAAATGTCACGCTGAGCTTGTAGAAGCATTTATGTATTTTTACTAATAATCGATATTTAAAAATTAATTATTTCCTTTTCATCACTTTTTTTACGGCTTCTACAATGTCATTGGCGGTCAATCCATATTTTTCCATCAGTTGGTCGGGTGTTCCGCTTTCTCCGAAGCTGTCGTTTACAGCTACATATTCCTGAGGTGCAAGATATTCTGTAATCAAAAGTTGAGCAACGCTGTCGCCTAAACCGCCTAATCTGTTGTGTTCTTCGGCAGTTACAACGCAACCTGTTTTCTTTACTGATTTTAAAATTGCTTCAGTATCCAAAGGTTTGATGGTATGAATATTAATAATTTCGGCATCAATTCCCTGCTCTTCCAGGATTTCCCCGGCTTTTATCGCTTCCCAAACCAAATGTCCTGTGGCAATGATGGTCACATCTTTTCCTTCATTGACTATCCAGGCTTTCCCGATTTCAAAAGTTTGATTTTCATCGGTAAAAACAGGAATCACAGGTCTTCCGAAACGCAGGTAAACCGGACCTTCATAATCAGCAATGGCAATCGTTGCCGCTTTGGTCTGGTTATAATCGCAGGTGTTGATGACCGTCATTCCGGGAAGCATTTTCATTAATCCGATGTCTTCCAGAATCTGGTGTGTTGCGCCATCTTCGCCTAAAGTCAATCCGGCGTGGGAAGCACATATTTTCACATTTTTGTCAGAATAAGCTACCGACTGGCGAATCTGGTCGTACACTCTTCCGGTAGAAAAGTTGGCAAAAGTTCCCGTAAACGGAATTTTTCCTTCGATGGCTAATCCTGCCGCAATACCAATCATATTGGCTTCGGCAATTCCAATCTGGAAAAAACGTTCCGGTGCTTTTTCGATGAATTTTTCCATTTTCAAAGAACCGATAAGGTCGGCGCAAAGTGCCACGACATCAGGATTTTTGTCTGCCAGTTCGGCAAGACCGGCTCCGAAACCACTTCGGGTATCTTTTTTTTCTGTGTATGTATATTTTTTCATTTGATTAATCTGTTGATGTTTGTTTTAAACGCAAAGAGCGCAAAGTTTTTTTTGTATTGAGAATATGTTTCGTTCGCAAAGGAATTTAATCATCAGATTTTAGATATTTTTTTTGAACAGCGAATCGCTCGCAGCCCGACTTGAGCGGAAATCCTTTTTTGCCTAGCCATCAAGTTCTATTAAACTGAAAGCGTCTGCAAAAAAGATTGGGAGCGGAAGGCGGATAAAGCTGCCCAAAATATTTAATGCCTAATAATCTCCTAAAGTTTCTTCGAGTTGGTCTAATGCTTTTGCCAGTTGCTCATCGTTAGGTGCTTTTCCGTGCCACGAGTGACTTCCCATCATATAATCGACACCGTGACCCATTCCGGTTTTCAGGAGAATACAAATCGGTTGTCCTTTTCCGGTCAATGATTTTGCTTCGTCCAGAACTTTGAGAATTTCTTCCATATCGTTTCCGTTTTCCACTTCGAGAACTTTCCAGTCGAAAGCTTCGAATTTGGTTTTAAGATTACCCAAAGAAAGCACTTTTGAAGTCGGACCATCAATCTGCTGACCGTTGTAATCGATGGTTGCAATCAAATTATCAACCTTATTGTGAGAGGCATACATTATCCCTTCCCAGTTTTGTCCTTCCTGCAACTCGCCATCACCGTGAAGGGTGAATACTAAATTTTCGTCTTTATTTAATTTTTTACCAACTGCGTGACCAATTGCTACCGACAAACCTTGCCCCAAAGAACCCGATGCAATACGAACTCCAGGAAGATGTTCGTGCGTCGTTGGATGACCTTGCAATCTTGAATTGAGTTTTCTAAAAGTTGCCAGTTCCGATTTATCAAAATAGCCTGCGTGCGCCAAAACGCTGTAAAAAACAGGCGAAATATGACCATTGGAAAGATAAAAAACGTCTTCATCTTTACCTTTCATATCAAATCCTTCTTTTCTTTTCATCGCATCAAAATAAAGTGCGACCAAAAAATCTGCACATCCGAGCGAACCGCCAGGATGACCGGATTGGCAAGCGTGAACCATTCTTACAATATCCCTTCTCACCTGTGAAGCAATATTATTGAGTTTTGAAATATCGTGCTGCATAAATTATTGCATTTTTTGTGAATCTTTGATAAACTGCTCCAATCCTGAATCTGTCAAAGGATGTTTTAACAAGGAAAGAATCGGCTGAATCGGACAAGTCACGACATCGGCGCCAATTTTTGCGCAATTGATGATGTGCATACTGTGTCTTACAGAAGCCGCTAAAATTTCTGTTTCGTAACCATAATTGTCGAAAATAAGACGGATTTCTTCAATAAGATTCAAACTGTCTGTCGAAATATCATCCAGTCTTCCAAGGAACGGAGAAACGTAGCTTGCACCGGCTTTTGCTGCCAAAAGAGCTTGTCCGGCAGAAAAAATCAAGGTGCAATTGGTTTTGATGCCTTTATTGGAAAAATATTTTAAAGCTTTTACACCATCTTTTATCATTGGAATTTTCACAACGATATTTGGATGAATTGCTGCCAGAATTTCGCCTTCTGCAATCATTTCTTCATATGTTGTAGATAATACTTCAGCAGAAATATCGCCGTCTACAATTTCGCAAATGTCTTTGTAATGCTGCAATATAGCTTCTGTTCCGCTGATTCCTTCTTTTGCCATCAAGGACGGATTGGTTGTAACGCCATCCAGAATTCCGAGGTCGTTAGCTTCTCTTATTTGCTCTAAGTCTGCAGTGTCGATAAAAAATTTCATAAGGTTTATGGTTAAATTTATTTAAGTGTTAAAATTACACTTATATATTTATCTATACAATTTTTCTCTAAAATTTTTGATGCAATTAATTTAATAATCTTTATTTTAGAGAAAATTAGAAAGAATATATTCAGTGATTTCTAAGTTGTAATCATCTTAATTATGATGTCCCATATCAAGTTTAATTTTCTTCAAATCTTCCAGTTCGTGAATCGGTCTTTCGATATCATATGGAATCGGCATTTTTGAAAACGTCTGAAAATACAGCAGACAAGCATCTTTCCACCAAACGGCATCTTTTGCCTGAATCTTTAATTTTGATTGAACTTCGGTAAATCTTTCTTCATCAACGTAAGGCTGGATTTTATCCCAAACTTTTTGATATTCACGCACATTTTTCACGCCTGTATCATATTTGTAAGAGAGTTCTTCCCATAACGTTTTTCCGTCTTTCATCTGATAATCCCACGGAATGTGATGAAACCAGAGAATAAGGTTTTCGGGAGTCGTTTTGATATTTCCGTAGATGTCGTTGAGTGGAGGGAAATATTGTGAAACAGCATTGCTTCCCGTTTTGGTTCTGTTAAAACCTAAACCCTGCGTATTTGCCTGATGATAATAAACTGGCGACCAGTCTGCTCTCGTACCTTTATAGTCACCCCACGGTTCCGGTCCGTAATGGTGCATTCCTGCAAAAATATGGTGCAAACCAAGTGGCATCATATAATCTACCGCCGTTTCCCTTGAAGTGAGCATCATTTGTTTTACAGGATTGAGGAATTTTTCGTTGTCAGTGAAGGTCATTTTAATCCATTCGTCGGCAATCTGTTCCGAAGTCAAATCGTGGTTCCAAGCTAAACGTCCGAAAGCATACCAATTGGCCTGTGCAAAATGATGTCCCGTCCAGTTTTTGTCTTCCCCAATGTTTGCAACAGCAGAAATTGCGGTTAATTTTGCAGGTCTTAAAGTTCCGTCTGTAATTTTCGCAATTGTAGAACCTTTTCCGTCAGAATACGTATCACTGTCCAAAGTTTCCTTGAATAAAGGAGCAAGGTAAACCAGATGATTGGCTTGCCCTAAGTATTCCTGAGTAATTTGAAATTCAACCATTTCGGAAGTTTTTTTCAAAGCTCCGAAAAGTGGATTAAACGCTTCACGAGGCTGAAAATCAACAGGTCCGTTTTTAATCTGAACAATCACATTATCTCTGAATTTTCCATCAAGAGGAACAAATTCCAGATAAGCCTGTTTTGCGCGGTCTTCTTTGCTCGGACTGTAAACAAAAGCTCTCCACATCACGATTCCACCATAAGGTTTCAAAACGTCTGCCATCATATTGGCACCGTCTGCGTGGGTTCTTCCGTAATCCTGCGGTCCTGGCTGTCCTTCCGAATTGGCTTTTACCAAAAATCCTCCGAAATCAGGAATTAATTTATAAATTTCGGAAGCTTTGTCTTTCCACCACTTCTGAACATCTTTGTTCAACGGGTCAGAGTTTTCCAATCCGCCCAAAACTTTTGGGGAAGAAAAATTGACTGACAAATAAACTTTGATTCCATAAGGTCTGAAGATGTCTGCGAGAAATTTTACTTTTTCAAGATAGTCTTTGCGGAGCATATTTGGTGAAGCATTCACGTTGTTAAGAACAGTTGCATTGATTCCAATGGATGCATTTGCTCTTGCATACTCTTCGTATCTCGGCGAAATGGTGTTCGGTAAATTTTCCCATTTCCAAAGCGAATGTCCTGCATAACCGCGTTCAATGGTTCCATCCAGATTATCCCAATGGTTGAGAATTCTGACATCATACGATGGCTTTTCGGTAATATTAAGATTTGCCAATGAAGATTTTGTCTGTTGCAAACGTAAAATATGGTAAACCCCGTACAACAATCCGATTTCTTTTTCGGCAGAAATGACCAACTTGTTCTGAACTGATTTTATCTTATAGCCGCCTTTTAGATATTTTAATGACTTATCCGTACGAAGTTCAATTTCCTGACCTTGCCAATGATTCATCAATTCTTTTTTGGCGATATTTAAAGTCGGATTGTTTCCTTTGGAAATAATTTTATCTGTTGAAACTCCATTCTTTGCAGGAAACCGAAGCCAAAGCTGACTTCCGTCTTCTGCGAAAATCGTTAATGGAATCATTAGAAATAATAGGATATACAGTCGTAAATTTTTCATTGAAAACTATTTTCTATAGGTTGTACCTACAATTTATTGATATTGAACCCTCTGGGTTCTGTAGATTTATCTTGCATTTTTCCATAGGTTGCACCTACGGCTATTTACATTGAACCCTTCGGGTTCTTTGGAAACGTTTTATTTTAATAGGATTTCATCCTATCCTTTGTTAAATCGTCCCTTCGGGACTTTTTATAGATTATTCTTCTAAACCTTCAATGGTTTTAATTTTACCATCGTTGTCATATTCAAGTTCGATTACCTTCATACTTCTGAGCCAGGTTTTTCCTTCACTCGGAACAGAATCGTGGAAAAACAGATACCATTTTCCTTTGAATTCAACAATACTGTGATGAGTTGTCCAACCAACGACAGGCGTCAGAATTTCTCCCTGAAAAGTAAATGGGCCGTAAGGATTATCGCCTGTGGCATAACAAATCAAATGCGTGTCGCCGGTAGAATATGAGAAATAATATTTGCTGTTGTATTTATGCATCCAGGACGCTTCGAAAAAGCGGTGTTTGTCACCGTGAAGCAATGGATTTCCGTTTTCATCAAGAATCAGAACGTCTTTCGGCTCTTCTCCAAACTCCAGCATATCATCGCTCAATAAAACAACTTTTGAAGGAATTGCAAGTTCGTAATCATTTGGAATTACTGCAGATTCTAAGGCTTTGTTGTTTCTGTAACGTTGCAATTGTCCGCCCCAGATTCCGCCAAAATACATATAATGTCTTCCGTTTTCTTCAAAAATACAAGGGTCGATGCTGTAACTTCCCAACATCGGATGTTTCTCCGGAATAAATGGTCCGTAAGGTTTGTCACTTACCGCAACACCGATTCTGAAAATATCATTTTTATCTTTTAACGGAAAATACATGTAATATTTCCCATTTTTGAATGCCACATCACAATCCCACAATTGTCTTCCCGACCAAGGAATATCTTTTACCGAAAGGACAACACCGTGGTCTGTGATTTCGCCGTTTTCTACATCATCCAACGAGAAAACGTGATAATCGTTCATATCAAAATGGTCTCCGTTGTCGTTTTCTTCGATGCCGCTTTCACGGTCGTGTGAGGGATAAATGTAGATTTTACCTTCAAAAACGTGTACGGACGGGTCTGCCATATAATCGCTTGGAAATAGATATTTTGATTGTTTCATTGTTATAATTAGAAGTTAGATTTTTAATGAACATAAATATTTTTCTAACCACAAAAGTCACAAAAGAATTGTTATACTTTCAAGCCTTTCAAAAGAGCAAAAAAGGACAATGAATATACAATTAGCTTTTTTGTTCTTATCTGTAGCTTTATTTTGAATAATTGCTTTTGTGCCTTTTGTGGTTTAATTAAAAATTGATATATTATTTTTCTTTTGTTAATTGAATGATTTTTTCTACTACAGGTTTCGCCTGATTATTTCGGTCAAAAAGTAAAGGATAATCGGTTCTGCCTTTTACCGGGAAATCGTTTTTCCAGGATTGAGCATCGGTAGTTCCCCACAAGGTTACTCTTCTGATTTTGTCCTGATGTTTCAGGAATAATCTGAAAAAATCCAAATAACGGTTTTCCCATTCTGTTTTTACATTTTCGGGAAGTCCGGCTGTGTAAGGATTCATTTTTGCTTCATATTCTACCTTATCGGAAACGTTTGCAGAAGTTCCCCAAGGCGAAGGAAGTGCGCTGATTTCCATTTCAGTAACATTTACTTTTACACCGTTTGCTGCGTAGTCAAGAATTGCTTTTTCGTATTCAGCAAGTGTTGGTGTATCAAGACCAACGTGAGTCTGCATTCCTACTCCATCGATTCGGATTCTTCTGGATTTTAAAGTCTGAACCATTTTGCTTACAGTTTTTACTTTTCCGGGATGCCATTCGTTGTAATCGTTGTAGTACAATTCCGCATTCGGGTCTGCATCTTGTGCATATTGAAATGCCAACGGAATAAATTCTTCACCCAAAATTTCGTAAAACTTAGATTTTCTGTAAGTTCCATCTTCCATTATGGCTTCATTGACCACATCCCAACCTTTCACGCGACCTTTGTATCTGGTGACAACAGTGGTAATATGATTTTTCATTCTTTGTTTTAAAACTTCCGGAGAAACATCTTTTCCGTCTTTGTCTACGAAAAACCATTTGGGTAACTGCGAATGCCAAATCAAAGTATGGCCGATGATGAACATTTTATTTTTCTCCCCAAAAGCCACAAATTTATCGGCATCATCAAAAAAGAACTTTCCTTCCTCCGGCTGCAAAAACATCGATTTCATACAGTTTTCGGCAACAATGGAACTGAACTGATTTTTAATAATTTCTACAGACCTTACATCTTTCTCGTAAATCTGTGGAAGACTCATTGCCGTTCCGATATAGAATTTGTTTTTGAATGCGTTTTTTAGGGTATCACCAGAAGTTGCTGTACTTGCCGTTTTACACGAGACAGTCAAGGTTAAAATTCCTAATAATGCTGCTATTTTATTCATAATTATTTTTTTTAATTTAAACGCAAAGCGCGCAAATATTTTTTTGACTACTATGCTTTTTTTAAGTTCGCAAAGGCGTAAACTCAGCGAAGAAATACAAAAAATTCACATAAAATTCATTTTTTAAGTCTTGTTATGGTTTGAGAACTTGACTTTATTTTTAGCAGCGAATTGCTCGCAGCCCGGCTTGAACGGAGCTCTTTTTGTGGAGCGAAGCGGAACAAAAAAGCGGGAGTGGAAGACGGAAATAGCTGCCCAAATTTCTATTATATCCTTAATCTTTCGCTTTTCTTCTTTCTTTAAGGTCGTGCTCGATTTCGATTTCTTTTTTCTTGTTGATTTCGTAGAACATCAGCAATCCGCACGCTAAAAAGAATGGGATTGACGGGAATACGCTGACCAGCATTTTGGCTCCTTCGGAAACAGTTTCCGGCTGTATCACGTTGACTGCACCTTCTGAGGAAATGTACCCGTATTTTCCGATAATTAATGCAACTAATGAACTTCCGATGCTTAAGCCGACTTTTAAACCTACCATCATCGCTGAGAAGATAATTGCTGTTGCACGTCTGTTGTTCTTCCATTCTGAATAATCGGCAACGTCGGCAATCATCGCCCAAAGTAATGGTGTTCCGATTCCGTAGAAGAAACCGTGTAAAATCTGGGATAAAAACATTAATCCGACTGATTTTGGCGGATAAAATATAAATGCTAAAACGAATAGTGTTGAAATAAAAAGTGAAGCGATAAATGCATCTCTTTTGCCATATTTATCTGCAAACTTTTTCGAGAAAGTGATTCCAACAATCATCATAATGATTCCACCTGCATTGAATAACCCGAAACCTGCTGAACGAGGGTCTTCTCCGAAGAAATTCATCCCGATGGAATTGAAGAAATTGGTAATCGGTGATATAAATTGCTGAAGTGAGGTTTCATCTACATAATTGTTAAAATAATACACATACGAACCGCCTTTCATTGCCAATGTAATGAAAATCAACGCAGTAACCGTTAACATAATAATCCATGGCTTGTTTTTCTTTAAATCCTTTAAATCAGCTCCTAAAGTAGATTCCTGCTCCGGCTTTGGAATGACTCTTTCTTTGGTCGTGAGAAAAGTGATGAGCAACATTACCGTTCCTATAATTGCAAGCCAGGTCATTACCACCTCGATTCCGGCTGCTTTGTCACCGTGTCCCGCAGACAAAATAATCGGCAACATAAATACCTGAACGAAAAATTGTGCAAACATAACGGCAACAAAACGGTAAGATGAAATACTGTTTCTTTCGCTCATATCGCCTGTAATAACGCCACTTAGAGCTGCGTAAGGTAAATTATTGGCTGCATAAAGCAATAATAAAACAGAGTAAGTAACTGCCGCATAAATCATTTTTCCTTTGTAAGAAAAATCCGGTGTGCTGAACGCAAAAAGTGCCGCTGCACCCAACGGAATTGCTGTTAATAAAATCCAAGGACGGAATTTCCCCCATTTTGTGCGTGTTCTGTCTGCCAAAGCTCCAACCATCGGGTTGAAAACAAAACCAGCCAATAAGCCGACCGTAAGTGTAATGATGGATGCATCTTCCGGTTTTAATCCGTAAATATCGGTATAAAAATAAGCTAAATAGGTTACAAGCGTCTGGAAAACCAGATTGGCGGCTAAATCTCCTAAACTGTAGCCGATTTTCTCAACGACAGATATTTTTTGAGATGAGTTGTTCATTTTAATAATTTATAATTGATAAATGATAATTAATTATTCTGTAGTAAATGGTGATGCAGGAAGTCCGGTCTTATTTTTAAGGTTTCCGTCGGGATTATCTGCCCAGTCGTATCTTACTGAAACGGGATTTGAAATCGTCTCGTTCCAGACAATGATTTTGTTGCCTTCGATTTTCGCTTTTGCCCATTCATATTTTCCGTCTTTGCCTTTGATGGCGAAGCCTTTCAGTTCTGAAGCGGGTGCAAAATCATCGGTTCCATTTTTAAAGGAAAGGACGATTTTATTTCCTTCAATTTTCATTGACTGATAAACCGGTCCGTCTGCGATGATATTCTTTTTGTCTGCAACTTTCTGTGCCTGCAAAGCCAGTCTGTCTCCGACTGTTTTTTTGTTTAAAGGATGAATGTCGTTCCACTCTCCAATATCGATAATTACAGCCAATCCGGTGTTTGGAACTTTCAGCGAAACCTGACGCTGCTGGTCTCTCAACTCTGCCCAATTGCTTTCGACAGGTTGTGTTTTTGGTTCCATAAAATTGGCTAATTGTACTGTGAAAAAAGGCATCTCTTTCTGATTCCATTTATTTCGCCAATCCAGAATCATTGTGGTCAGCAAATCGCCGTATTCTTTTGGTTTTCCGGTATTGCTTTCGCCTTGATACCAAATGGCGCCTTTGATGCTATAATTGATAAGCGGATTAATCATTGCATTGTACAATCCGGTCGGTTTCCAACGGATAAAAGTAGTTCCCGGAGCCATTTTTTCCATTTTAGCACCGATTTTATATTTCCATTCGGATTTTAAATCTATTTTTTGTCCGTCGATTTCAAGGTAATACGGTTTGTCTGCAATGAACTGTCCTTTTCCGCTCCCGTTGGTAATCCTTACAGCAATGACGTTTTTGCCTTCTTTTAAAACTCCTGCCGGAATATCGTACCAACGCGGCGGATATTCATAGGTTACATTTCCGACTTTTGTTCCGTTGATGTAGGTAACATCAGCATCTTTTATTCTTCCTAAATTTAAAAAAGCGGCTTTTACTGCCTGATTTTTGGTTAAATTAATTTCTTTTCTGAACCAAACCGAACCTTCGAAAGAACCTTCCTTATCTTCCCAGGAACCTGGAATATTCATTGTTTTCCAGTCAGAATCGTTTAGGTCGAAATTTTCCCAATGTTGGTTTAATCCAACATCGCTTTGGTCGAGTTCAGCGTACCACGCTTTGCTTAAGGCCTGTTCGCCGGATTCGGTAGATTTTATCAAATCATCATTTTGCCATTTTTTGGCTTCGTCCAGATATTCAGGGTATTTTTTCAGAGAATTTTCATCCATCCACGCCTGAATTGGCGAACCACCCAAACTTGCGTGGATAATTCCGACGGCAACTTTATTTCTCTCGCTTAATTCTTTTGCGAAAAAATAAGCAACTCCCGAAAAATTAAGAATCGTTTGTGGATTTGTCGCTTCCCATTTTCCGCCATCAAGCTCGGTCTGAGGTGATTTAAAATTATATTTTTGAGGAACCGTAAAAAACCTGATGTTCTGATTATTTGCATTTTTAATTTCGTCAGCATAAAGCGGAGTCAGTCTGCGCATTGGCAACTCCATATTCGATTGTCCTGAAGCTAGCCAGACATCACCGATGAGAATATCCTTCAACGTAATTTCATTGATGGTCATTGTGTAAGGACCTCCGGCTTTTTGCTCGGGAAGTGTGATTTTCCAGTTTCCGGTTTGGTCGGCGGTGGTTTTATAGTTTTTATTGAGGAATTTCACTTCCACTTTTTCTCCTGCATCAGCTTTTCCCCAAACATTCAGTTTTTGGTTACGTTGCAAAACCATTCCGTCTGAAACCAATGCCGGAAGTTTGATTTTGGCTTCAATGAAAATGCAGAATATACAAAGAAGTAAAACCAGAACTTTGGTAAAATTTTTCTTGTTCATATTTATTTTAAATATTTAAATCAGTTTTATATTTTTTAAACGCAGAGTCCGCAAAGATTTTTTATGCAACTAACTCTTTTTAAGGTTCGCAAAGGCACTTCGACAAGCTCAGTATAAACTACAAACTCAGCAACGTTTATTTTTTTCAATTGCGTCGGGCTTTAGCCCGATGTCTGATTATTTTTTTCTAGGCTTTAGCCAAAATCTATTATAAATTTTGGCTAAAGCCTATTATTTTTTATTTCTTTAAGACGGGCTAAAGCCCGCCCCTATTGATATTTATCTTATTATTCTATTTTGGTAATTCTGCCAGCAATCTTACCTCGATAATTTTTGGTGTAGGCGATTTTTCATTTGTATTAAATTTTACATTAAGAATCTCTTTCCTACTTTCAGATTCAGGAATCGGGATTAATAATGATTGTGGAGAACCGCCCATTTTTCCGTCAAAATTTTTAGAAATTGCTTTTGTTCCATTGATTTCTACATTCAAAGTTCGGTTATTGTTGGCATCAAAATAAATAAGATAAAGGTACTTTGCATTCTTATCTTTGTTTCTCATTTGGTAGCTGAACCAGCCTTTTGCCTCACGGAAATGGCGGTCCTCCATATAACCGGTGTTGGAATCTTTGCTGTCGATGAAATGGTCTGATTCCGGTTGCTGCTCTCCTAACTGAATTTTATCAGTTGTGATGTTGTCCAGTTTTCTGATTTCCTCTTCTTCTTTGGCTTTCTGTTTCTGAATCATTTCGATTTTATCCTGATTCGCCTGTGGAAAATAAATAATGTAACGCTCTTCCTGAATTTTATAAAATGGAACCAACTCCAATCCGTTGCTGAACTTGTTCTGAGGATACAATCCTTTTAATCTGAAAGTCAAATCCTTATCATTCACCGTTTCCAAATGGCTTAAAACTGAATCTGAACTTCCCAAAATGGTAGGAATTTCATTCAAAGGAATTTGTGGTCCGTGCGCGATATGTCCGCCTCTGCTGTCATCGGCGAAAAGTCCGTCCTGATTTTCTTTTCCGTATCTCGCAGCCAAAACAATCGGGCCATATTTAAACGCAAAATAGTCCGAATGGTCAGGAAGCTGCTCTGCGGAAAGATGCATCGGCATTTTCATTTGGATAACATCGCCTTTTTTCCATTTTCTTTGGATGGTAAAATAACCTTCAGCATCAACCGGAACATTGATATTTTTACCATTGACTGATATTGTAATTTCAGAAGCATTTGCCCATTCCGGTACTCGTAATTTTAAATTTAAATTTGATTTTGGAGCAACGTCAAAAACTAATTTTGTCGATGGATTTTCAGGGAAATTGTTTTCCTGTCTCAAAACCAATTTCTTTTCTGACCATTTTAAAACGGAAGGAATAAACAGATTCACGTACAAATCTTCATCAGAATATGCATAAATCATTTCACCATATTTGGCGTGATTCTCCATTCCGGAACCTACGCAGCACCAAAAGCTGGTTTCCGGCTGAGAATAAACCCTGTAATGACCGGGACGCATCGGCGTGAAATAGACAAAACCGCCTTTGTCGGGATTTTGCGTTGAAAGAATATGATTGTATAGTGCTTTTTCGTAATAATCTACGTAAGATGATTTTGGATTCGTCGCATACAATTCTTTGGAAAGTTTCAGCATATTATACGTATTGCAGGTTTCGGGACCTTCAATACTTTTAATCATACCGCTGAAATCGTTGATGGGATTAAAATGTTCGCTGACACTGTTTCCACCGATAATCGCTGACCTTTTTTGCGTGACATTCGTCCAAAAAAAATCTGTTGCATTGCTCCATTCTTTATTATTTTCTAAATCTGCAATTCGTTTGAAACCAATGACCTTCGGAATCTGTGTGTTGGCGTGGATTCCTGTGAGTTTATCTTCCTGAATCAATAACGGAGTTAAAATGGCAAGATGAGAAAAACGATGGGCAAGTTTTAGATATTTCGGATTTTTTGTGATGTCGTAAACGTCGGCAAAAACTTCATTCAGACCGCCGTGTTCGCTTCGAAGCATATCCTGAATCTGTTCATCGGAAAGTCCGGAAACTTCATATGCCATCCAATCCGTAAGTTTTATCAGCATTTTCTTTGCCTTATCACTATCCGCATACCAATAGGCATCGCGTAAACCCGAATAAATTTTGTGAATATTATACAAAGGAACCCAGCGGTCATTCAAACCGAAAGTTGCAGCACGAATGTTTCCATCGGCAATCTCTTTCCAGATTTTTTTACCGTTCGGAACGCCTGAAAGATAACCGTTTTCTGAAAGATTCTGGCAACGCTCCAGTTCATCAATCATATAATCCAAACGCTCCTTAACTTTTGGATCGCCTGTGGAAGCATACATCAACGCCAAAGCCGAAATGTAATGACCGCCGATATGACCGTCCAATCCTGTATTTTCCCAATTGGGATAGTTTTCTTTTTTAGGTTTCAATCCTGCTTCTTTTAGATATGGCGCAAGAAGTCGGTCTGCATCCATCGACAGGATATATTTCTCATCGGTCTGCATTGCCTTACTGAAAACACTTTCGGACAGATGAACCTTGTTGAGCGGAAAGTAGCTAACATTTTTCTTTACCTGCCCGAAAGCAAGCGAAGTAAAGCTTAAAAATAATATCAGTGATTTTTTGTTCATTAATAAATGTTATTTCTACATTTCTAAAATAAAAGAAAGTATCTATATGGCAAACAATTTTCATCATTTGGAAATAAATCCTATTGAAAAAGCATTTTTAAGGCAATATAAAAAAGCTTCACCTTATCATAAAAAACAAGATTAGACAAACCATAGAATATCAATTAAATAAATGTAATTTATACATTATCAAAATAGATAGAGTGGGTTTATAAAAAACAATGAAAATTTAAATTTACACTTATCGTATTTTAAATAATATGTCGAATAGATTTTCAACTTAAATCCAAAATAAAATTTTAACACAATTTTAACATTGTGTTCATAAAGGATTCATAGTAATTTTATCAAATAAATTGTTGAAACGATAAATATAATTCCCCAAAACACTTCCTGAAACCAGCAAATCATTAAAAAAATGGTTAAGACAAAAAAATAAAGTGTTTAACATACATTTATTTATTTTTCATATTAAAATCTGTTTCAAAACCTTTAACTTTGTACAAAATCATTTTTTTGATGGAAGAGAATTATCTTAATTATCCCAAACATCTTGTTGCGGTAGACTGCATTATTTTCGGTTTTGATGGAGAAAACCTTAAAATTCTTCTGGTACAAAGAAATTTCGAGCCCAAGAAAGGAGAATGGTCGTTGATGGGCGGATTTGTTGATGATAAAGAAAGTTCTGATCAGGCCGCAAACCGTGTCCTGAATACATTGACCGGACTCGAAAACATCTACCTTGAGCAACTGAATACCTACACCGAAATCGACCGTGAACCGACTGCGAGAATTATGTCAATTTCATACTATGCTTTGATTAATATTCAGGATGATATTCGGATCAATGAAAAATACAGCGCTAAATGGTTTGATTTGAAAGACAGTCCGGACCTTATTTTCGACCACAACGCTATGGTAAAAGATGCCGTCCTGAGACTGAGAAGAAGAGCAACCACAAGACCTATCGGTTTTGAACTGCTTCCTGAAAAATTCACGATGAAAGATCTGCAGAATCTTTACGAAGCGATTTTTGACGAAAAATACGACAAGCGAAATTTTACCAGCAAAATCAATGCTTTAGATGTATTGGTAAAAACCAGCGAAAAAGATATGAGCTCATCTAAAAAAGGGTCTTTTCTTTATACTTTTGACGAGGAAAAATACAATAAAAAAATTGCGGAAGGTTTTATGTTTAAAATTTAAGATTAGAAACTTCCGGTAAATTTCACTTTGATACCGAGCTGAAAATTGGCAATAGTCTTGAAGATTTCGATTAAAGTTACTTGTTCTATTTTGGTCAGTTTGCTGATTTCAATATAATTATCAGGATGTTTTTTGTCAATATTAATTTGATTTGCCTGATTTTTTAAGCGGAGCGCCATCAGATAATAGTAAGACTGATGCATCTCGTTATATTGTTCCTGAGTGAAAATCCCTATTTCTGTAAGCTTTTTCATTCTTTCGCCGGTATTTTCTATTTCCAGATGGTTTTTCAATGCATAAACACGAATCAAATCCACAATTGGAGACATTGCCGTTTTGATATCGAAAACTTCTGATTTTCCGATGGTCTGAGTTTTTATTCTTTTAAAAAAAGTCAAAGGAGGTTCGTATTGCAATGCATTTTTTGCAATATGTGCAAAGAAAATTTGATTGGGTGAAACGAGTTTTTCATTGATAAAAGTTTTCAGCTCACGCACAATATTTTCGTCACCGTAAATAAAACGAAAATCAAAAAAAGTGGAAAATTTCATTGCATTTTCCGGTACAGATTCTTCAATCCATTGGCTGTAATTTCTTTTCCAATGGGAAAGAGAATGTGTCCATTTGGGATTACTTGCCATAAAGCCGCCTTTGCAGTATTCGAAACCAATCGTATTGAGGTCGTCTGAAACTTTTTTGGCAAAATCCAGAAAATATTCCCGCACCATTTCCCTGTATTCATTGGCTTTGTCTTCGTAGATGATTCCGTTATCCTGGTCGGTACTCAGCGTCTGCTCTTTCCTTCCTTCACTTCCGGTGACAATGAAGGCAAATTTTGCAGGTGGTTTTCCAATTTCTTTGATGACTTTTTCTATCACTTTTCCGGTAATGGTGTCGGCAATCGTAGTGATGACCTGACTGGCAATTTCACCGTGCACTCCCCTTCCCAAAAGCTGATTGATAATATCCGGAACCTGATTCCATTTTTTGCGGAGTTCTTCGGTATTTTCTGCCTGCTTTACGGACTGGATAAAAACCAGCGGACTTTGCGCCTGCTCGCTCAGCAAACGGTTTCTGCTCAAAAAACCGACATATTCTTCCTTATTTTTCACTAAAATATACCGTGATTTGGTTTTAAACATCATCAAAACGGCTTCATATAAATAGGCATCGGTAGAAATGCTAACAATCGGATTATCCATCGCTTCCGAGATGGCTATTCTTGAATCCAGACAACGGGCGATGACATTATCTCTTAAAGTAATATCTGTCGCATAACCAATAATCTCGTCACTCCCCGATTTTTTGATAAAAATACAGCTTACTTTATTGGCTGCCATCATTTTAGCAGCTTCAAAGACAGGCGTATTTTCCTCACACGAAACGATGCTCTTGTAAGCAATGCCTTCAATTTTTCTGGAATACAACTGGTCGGCTGCGAAATAACTTTCCTCGAAAGTGGCGGGTGTTTTTACAAAATGAGAAAACTCCTCATCCAACATTTTTTTACCAAAATCTGAAGTGAAATAGTGAAAAAAATCTTCGTAGGCATTACACAATTCGTAAAATTCCTTTCTGGGTAAGGTGTAAACCACGGTTCCTTTTTTGGCTATGGCAGATTTCAATGCACGAACCCTGTTCAGAATAATGGAAATTCCGCCAAAACAATAAGGTTTATGATGTTTGGTTACCGCTCTTTTGTTTTCTGAGGCATCGAAAAAAAAAGTTTCATACTCGCCGGATGCAATAATGCTTACGCCTGTCATCTCCGTCACATCTTGACGATAAATAAGGGTATCTTTAGCAAACTCGGTTTTTGTAAGGTACTCAGAAATTTCTACAAGAACCGTTTCTGGCAAAAGATGGAAAGGTTCTGTTATTTTTAATAACGAAACAACTTTTTCCTGCATAGTTATTATTTCATTTTATTTGTTAAAAATTTCAATTTAGATTCGATTTCGTGATGTATTTTCTGAATTTCATCTTCTGAAATTTCTCCCCTTGAACGAATTTCAAAGAAACATTTTGCCGTCATTTCCGCATCAATCATCGCATCGTGAGAGCGTTCCATTTTTTCATTGAAAAGAAATTCAAAAAGCTGGTTCAAGCGAAGATAATTGACGTTTGGATTCAAATTATAGTCATTACTTTTAAGCATTGTACAGTAAAAATGACTTTGCTGAAAAGGATTTTCCAGATTAGCTCTATAAAAGTCACAGCTCAACGTATCAATATCAAATTCTGTGAAATGTCCAATGATTAACGGTTGATATTTTTGAATATCTGCTGAAAGTTTTTCTAAAACAAAACTTCTTGCTTGTCCGTTTTTGGTTAAAAATTCTTTAGTAATTCCGTGTATTTTGAATGATTTGACACTAATTTTCAAAACGTCAACATCAATGTAGCAATTTTCTCTTTTAATTTCGTTACCGTTTTCATCATAAATAATCCACGAAACCTGAACTGCTGAAGGCCAATTTTCGGTTTCAGAGTAAGGTAAATCCCAGCGTTTCGGGATGCCTGTGGTTTCGGTGTCGATAAAAAGGAGATGTTTTTTCAAAACTTTATTTAAAATTATAAAATCATCAGAATATTTAACAAAAATAGGATGCCAAATGATGACATCCTATTTTTAATTTATTTTAAAATTACCAGAATCTTACGTAAAGTGCGGTCAATAAAAGAACCGTCACTACAATCATAACCAAAGTTCTGTTATCTACTTTAAACATCGTTGCATCAATTGCAAAAGCTTTCGGATTCACTTTCGGACCAGCCAAACTTATCATTACCATTACAGCAACCGTGATAAAGAATGACCATCCCATATTAATCAAAAATGGAATTTCCGTAATCGTGTGAACCACGCCATTCTCTAGTTTTTCATACGTGAAAGCTGTGTACAACCAAGTTTCTTTCCCGAAAATATCTACTGCAAAACTATTGAAGAAAATCGCCAGTAAAAAGCCAAGAAGAACGCCTACTAAAGCTGCTGTTCCTGTTGTTCTCTTCCAAAACATTCCCAAAAGGAACATCGCAAAGACACCCGGACTGATGAATCCTGTATATTTCTGAATAAACGTGAAACCACCTTCTCCTCCGATTCCCAAAACATCCGTCCACGTAAATGCCAAAGCAACAGCCATTGCGATGATAATTGCCCAACGTCCTGTTCTTACCATCTGGATTTCGGTTGCATCGGCTTTCAGGTATTTTTTATAAATATCTAAAGTGAAAATTGTTGAAATACTGTTTACTTTTCCCGCCAATGACGCAACAATTGCCGCCGTCAATGCTGCAACTGCAAGACCTTTAAGCCCTGTTGGTAAAAATCCTAAAATTGCAGAATAAGCACCATCTTTCACTCCATTGAAACCAGGCAAATGTCCTTTTGTATATAAAACATACGCTGCAATTCCCGGAAGCATTACGATAATCGGCATAAATAATTTTAAAAATCCTGCGAATAAAATTCCGGTTCTTGCGGTTTTCAAATCAGCTCCTAAAGCACGTTGCGTGATGTATTGGTTACATCCCCAATAATTGAGATTTACAATCCATTGCCCTGCAAAATACATCGCCAAGCCCGGTAGAACCACATATTTCTGAACATTCAGATTTTCCGGCATTGCCAAAGTTGTGGTAGTTGTCGTTGGTTTATCAAGCATTAATTTGAAATGTTGCGGTGCTTCATTCATCAAAGTCTGAAAACCTGCAAAAGCATTTCCTACAGCCGCACCGTTGATTCTCTGGTCAACAATCTGAAGAGCCATATAAACCGTTGCAAAACCTCCGATAATCAAAACAGCTACCTGAATAACGTCGGTATATCCGATTACTTTCATTCCTCCTAAACCAATCAGTAAAGCCATAAGAAGTAATCCGACCATTATAATATGAAGATTATCTCCACCCAACAATGTATCAATTGCCAAAGCTCCAAGATAAAGAATTGAAGTAAGGTTTACAATTACATACAGAAACAGCCAGAAAACAGCCATAATCAGCGAAACCGATTTGTTGTAACGGGTTTCCAGAAATTGGGGCATTGTATAAATCTTATTTTTAAGATAAATCGGAATGAACCAAACCGCAATGATAATCAATGCAATCGCTGCAATCCATTCGTAAGCTGCCACAGCAATTCCTACGAAAAATCCTTCCCCACTCATCCCGATAAACTGCTCCGCCGAAATGTTGGAAGCAATCAAACTGGCACCAATTGCCCACCAAGTGAGTGAGCCTTCTGCAAGGAAATAATCTTTACTGCCAGTAGCTGCAGATTTTTTTCTGTTGTAAATCCAGATTCCGTAACCGGCTACCACCACAAAATAAACAAGAAATATGATGATATCAATCGTTGCTAAGTTTCCCATAATTTATTTTTTAACTGAGAATTTATAAATCGTTTTAGTCTGATATTTTTGTCCCGGCTTCAGTTCTGTTGAAGGGAAAGAAGGCTGATTCGGAGAATCCGGAAAATGCTGGGTTTCTAAGCAAAAACCTGTTCTGAATTCATTTTTGCCACCTGTTTTGGTATCGAATTTCCCGTCAAGAAAGTTTCCGGAATAGAACTGAACGCCCGGTTCGTCTGTTAAAACTTCCATCACTCTTCCCGATTCAGGATGATACACTTTGGCGATACTTCTCATTCCGCTTCCGTTCAGAATCCAGTTGTGGTCGTAGCCTTTTCCTTTTTTCAGCTGTTCGTCATCAGAATTGATATCTTTTCCAATTGGTTTTGAAACGGTGAAATCAAAAGGACTTCCTTTTACCGCTTTTTCTTCGCCAGTAGGAATTAAAGTTTCATTCACAGGTAAGAATTTATCTGCATTGATTTGCAATTCGTGGTCGGTAATCGTTTTCGTAAAATTCCCTGAAAGGTTGAAGTATGAATGTTGAGTAAGATTAACAACCGTTGCTTTATCTGTTGTAGCTTCGTAAGAAATCTCCAAAGCATTATCGTCTGTCAAAGTATATAAAACAGTGGTCGTCAGTTTTCCGGGATAACCTTCTTCGCCATCTTCACTTGTGTAAGTCAGCTTCAACGTCGGGAATTTCGTATCTTTTACCGTTTCAATATTCCAGAATTTGGTATGAAAACCTTCTTTTCCGCCGTGAAGACTGTTGGGTCCGTCATTTTTATCAATATCGTAAGTTTTACCTTCCAAAGTGAATTTTGCATTGGCAATTCTGTTTCCGTAACGACCAATCAAAGCGCCAAAATAGTAAGGATTACCGTTGAAATAATCTTCCGGTTTTGTGAAGCCTAAAACGACATCTTCATATTTTCCGTTTTTATCGGGAGCTGTGAGTGAGGTGATAATGCCTCCTAAATTGATGACTTCCACCTTCATCCCGTTTTTATTCGTTAAAGTATATTTTTTGATGGAATCGCCTTTCGCTGTTACTCCGTAATCTGAAACCTGTATGTTTTCCATATTCTCTTTTTGAGGCTGATTATTATTTTCTTTTTTATTGCACCCGAAAATACATAAAAGCGCAATAATAATCAGGTTATAAGTTATTTTTTTCATAGTCTGAATGATTTTGCAAGATTAACGATAATAAATTTCATTCCAGCGAAGGGTATTCTTAAAATCACGGATTTTTGTGTCTTCATCGATAACAAGAGATTCAATTCCTGCAATTTCTGCAAAATCTTCCAGCTGCTCTGCACTGATGTTTTCACTGTAACACGTGTGATGCGCTCCACCAGCCAAAATCCAGGCTTCTGCAGCCGTATACAAATCAGGAAGCGGCTTCCAAAGAACTCTTGCCACAGGAAGTTTTGGTAATTCTTCGGTAATTTCCAACGCTTTTGTTTTATTAATTAAAAGCCTGAAATGATTTCCAAAATCCATCAAAGCAGCATTGAGAGAATCAATATTTCCTCTTGAATTGAAAACCAAACGAACCGGATCTGCTTTTCCACCAATTCCCAACGGATGAATTTCACAAGATGGTTTGTCAACCGCCAAAACGGGGTCAACTTCCAGCATATGAGAACCCAAAACGGAAGGGTTTGAAGGATTTAAATGATAAGTATAATCTTCCATAAAGGCATTTCCACCCTCAAGACCTTGTCCCATTGTTTTCATTGCACGAACCAAAGCCGCCGTTTTCCAGTCGCCTTCTCCGGCGAATCCGTATCCTTTTTCCATCAGTCTTTGAACGGCAATTCCCGGAAGCTGTTCCAATCCGTGGAGGTCTTCAAAAGTATCTGAGAAGCCTTTAAAGTTTCCGTCTTTCAGGAATTTCTCTAAACCTAATTCTATTCTTGCTGCCGCTTCAAGAGATTTTCTGTTGCTTCCGCCTGAAAGAAGAGATTCAGCCATTTTGTAAGACGCTTCATATTCTTCCATTAAAGTTTTGATTTCGCCATCACCAATGGAATTGACAACGCTTACCAAATCCCCGATTCCCCAAGTGTTTACCGAAAATCCGAATTTGGTTTCCGCTTCTACTTTATCACCATCGGTTACGGCAACATATCTCATATTATCTCCGAAACGGGCGAACTTCGCACCTTGCCAATCGTCCCAACCTGCTGCAACACGGCTCCAGTCTCCAATTTGTTTCTGAACTCTTTCGTCTGCCCAATGTCCGACAACCACTTTTCGGTTTTTGCGAAGACGGCTTACCATAAATCCGAATTCACGGTCACCGTGTGCCGCCTGATTCAGATTCATAAAATCCATATCCATCGTAGACCACGGAATATCCTGATTGAACTGCGTATGAAGATGCAACATTGGTTTTTGTAAAGCGGTCAAACCACGAATCCACATTTTGGCAGGTGAAAACGTGTGCATCCAGGTTACAATTCCGATACAGTCTTTTGAGAAATTAGCAGCTGTAAGGGTTTCAAAAATTTCTTCCGTAGTTTTTACCGTTGGTTTCAGAACAACTTTTACCGGAATTGATGAAGAAATATTAAGCGCTTCAACAATTTTCTGTGAATGTTCTGCAACCTGCGCTAAGGTTTCAGGTCCGTATAAATGCTGACTTCCTGTGATGAACCAGATTTCTTTTGTATTGAGAAGTGTTAACATATTTTATAAATGATAATTGATTTTATTTTTCCTTGTTCCATAGTTTTCACCTACGGCTACTGATATTGAACCCTTCGGGTTCTGATTGCAATCCAAATATTACGAGATTTTGTCTTGTGATTATTTGAATCTTCTCTTAGGACTTTATTAGTATTGTTAAAAAGCCAATTGCTAATTGCCAAAAGCTAATAGCCGTTTACTGTCCGTAATAGGCATTTTTGCCGTGTTTTCGTTCGTAATGTTTTTTGATGAGTGAATCTTTAAGGCGTGGTGCATTTGGGTTGATTTGTCTTGTTCGATATGCCATCTCTGCAATGGTTTCCAAAACTTTGCTGTTGTAAACGGCTTTATCAGCATTTTTACCCCAAGTAAATGGTCCGTGATTTCCGATAAGTACCATTTCTACTTCTTCGTATGACAATTCTTTTTCTTTGAAGCAATCAAGAATCTGGATTCCTGTATTGTATTCGTAATTTCCTTCGATTAAATCATCACGCATTGGCGGTGCACAGGGAATATCTGTTGTCAGATGGTCTGCGTGAGTCGTCCCGAAAATCGGAATATCCATCTGAGCCTGCGCCCAAGCGACCGAATAAATGGCGTGAGTATGTGAGATTCCGCCAATGTTTTCCCAGTTTTTGTAAAGATAAGCGTGGGTTTTGGTGTCGGAAGATGGTCTTAAGTTTCCTTCAACCACATTGGCATCGTAATCTAAAATCACAATGTCTTCCGGTTTTAAAAGTTCGTAAGGAACACCGCTCGGTTTGATGGCAAAGATTCCTTTTTCACGGTCGACGGCACTTACGTTTCCGAATGTGTAAACGACCAGCTTCAAAGCATCCAACTGCATATTGGCTTCGTAACATTCTCTCTGGAGTTCTTTATAGATGCTCATTTTAGTTTTATTAAATGATTAAAAGATTAAAATAATTTAAAGATTACAGGTTACCTATTTCGGGCTGCATACCTTATTGGTTTAGTTTCAGCATTGAATCTCACGCAGCCCGACCTGAGTGGAGCTCTTTTTGTGTAGCAAAGCGGAACAAAAAAGCGGGAACGGAGGGCGGATAAAGCTGCCATAAAATCTTTGGTTATTAGTTGTTATTTTAAAATTGAATGTGATTTCTATCAACTATAAACTGTCAACAATCAACTTCTTCTTTGATTTGATATTGTTTTCCGTGAAGTCAGCAAGAATCTGATATTGACTCATTAATTCCGCATATTTTTCTACGTGCTCTGTCTGCGGGAAATATTCGGCTTCGAAATCAGAACCCATTTTCTGGCTTGCTTCTTGGACATTGTGATAAACTCCTGCTGCAACGGCTGCGTAAATCGCTGCTCCCAAAGCCGGCGCCTGGTCGGATGCTGCTACTACAATAGGCATATTCAGGACGTTTGCCAAAGTCTGCATAATGAATGGCGATTTTCTGGCAACACCACCAATTCCAATGACTTTTTCGATTTTTACGCCTTCTTCTTCGAAACGGTCAACGATTTTTTTGGAACCGAAACAAATGGCATTCACCAATGCTTTGAAAATATGCGGTGCTTTTGTTCCGAGTGAAAGATTGCTGATAGCTGCTTTCAATTCCTGATTTGCATCGGGCGTTCTGCGTCCGTTCACCCAATCCAATGCGATAGGAACGGCTTCGGAAAGAGGAATTTTTTCGGCTTCCAAAGTCAGATTTCGGATGAGATTGTTTTCTATTTCCTCTTTTAAAAGTTGTTTTTGATTGTCATCGATGATATTAGAATTCATCAGAATATTTTGGGTTGGCCACAGCAGAATGTCTTTGTACCAAGCCAATAAATCTCCGAACGCCGACTGACCTGCCTCCAGACCAATTAGTCCCGGAATGACCGAACCGTTGACCTGTCCGCAAATTCCTTTGACCGTTTTGTCTCCGATAATTTCGTTGGGTGCAACCATAATATCGCAGGTGGAAGTTCCCATAATTCGGATAAGCGTGTTCTCCTCTACTTTTGCGCCGACTGCTCCTGAATGGGCGTCGAAAGTTCCTACGGCAATCACTGTGTTGGTTGTCAAGCCTAGTTTTGCTGCCCATTCTTGATTTAAATTTCCTGCAACCTCATCGGAAGTGTAAGTTTTATCGTACAATCTGTCACGAAGTTCAGCTAAAGACGCGTCTAACTGACCAAGGAAATCTTTTGACGGCAATCCGTTCCACGATTCGTGCCACATCGCTTTGTGACCGGCCGCACAACGGCTTCTTTTGAAAGTTGCCAAATCCTGATGGTCGGAAAGTAGAAATGTGATATAATCACAATGTTCCATCCAACTGTAAGCCTCATTTTTTACATTTTCATCAACTCTGTTGATGTGAAGGATTTTTGCCCAAAACCATTCGGAAGAATAGATTCCACCTTCAAATTTGGTGTAATCTTCGCCTCCCCAATTTCTCGCCAAATGGTTGATTTCTTCTGCTTCATGAATGGATGTATGGTCTTTCCATAAAATCATCATCGCATTGGGGTTTTGTTCGAAACCAGGCGTTAAAGCCAGTGCAATTCCTTCTTTATTTACCGGAAGCGGCGATGAACCAGTGGTATCAATACAGATGCTGACAATACTTTCGGGTGCTACTCCACTTTCTTTGACAACATCGGAAATGGTTTTTTCCAAACCTTCGATATGGTCAAGCGGATGCTGACGGAATTGATTTTGTTCCGGCTGGCAGAATTTTCCTTCTTTCCATCTTTGGTAGTAGCTTACGGATGTTGCGAGCTCGGCTCCGTTTTCTGTATCAATCAGGACTGCACGCACCGAATCCGTACCATAATCTAACCCGATAACATATTTCTTCATTGTTGCGATGAATTAAATTTTAATAAATGTTGACATTTCTCTTATTGAGAGAATAAAACAAATATAAATTTTTATTTTAAATAAATGTAAATATTACACTTAATTTTATTTTTCCTTTTATTAATGGTATTTTGCGGTTATTTTATCTTTAAAACCACGAAAGAATTGGATGGGATTTGAACAGAAAATTTCCCTTTTTTAATCACAGAATTCTCTTCCAGAGGTTTTATGTTTTCTGTTTGAAAATTATTTTCATCAGAAAGTTGTGATGCTGTTAAGGTTGTTTTAGTCAATTTGCTTCCTAATTTGATATTTTTCGGATTGATTTCAATTGATTTTTCCTGAGAATCTGTATTGACAATTTTAATAATCACTTCATTATTTTTACCGTCTTTCACCGCGGATGCAAAGAGTTGATTTTGACCTTTTACAGCATTCCCGTTTTCAGAAATTTTAATTAAATCAGTTCCTTTATTATTGGAGAATAATTTCTGAACGTAATAATTGGGCGTTGCGTAAGAATGTAAATTATTAAACCAAATTAAATCCGGTGTCCATTGCCAACCATCTGCGTGGGCAAAAAGCGGTGCATAGGAAGTCATTGTTACCACATCTGCATTTCTTTCAAGTCCTGTCATAAAAGCGGCTTCCGAAAGTGCGGTCTGCCAATTGTTTTTGTTGTCGGGTTTGACAACTCCGACTGATTGCGCAGCATATTCTCCTGCAAAAACTTTTGGTCCGGAACGGTCATAATCATCATATCTTCCGGCATTTTTTGTAAACCATTCGGGCGAATTGTAATAATGCTCATCGACAATCTGCGCATTGAGTTTTTTGAGCTCTTTCCAACCGTAATCGAAAAATTCTCCGTCAGGCGACGGTCCGCTTCCTGAAATGATTTTGATATCGGGATATTTGGCGTGAATGGCTTTTTCAAAAATCTTGTAACGCTCTATGTAATCTTCTCCCCACTGTTCGTTTCCAACGCCAATGTATTTCATATTAAATGGTTTTGGATGTCCCATTTCAGCACGGATTTTTCCCCATTTTGTACTTTCGTTTCCATTAGCAAATTCGATTAAATCCAATGCATCCTGAACGTAAGGATTTAATTCTTCCAGATGTACCAATTCTGCTGTATTGAACTGGCAAGCCATTCCGCAACTTAGAATTGGTAACGGTTCTGCTCCCAAGTCCTCGGAAAGCTGGAAATATTCATAAAAACCTAAACCGAACGACTGATAATAATCGGGAGTCAGGCGATGGGCAAATCCGGAACTCCATTTGTTGATGAGATATTCTCTGTCTGCCACATTTCCCAATGTTTTTTTCCATTGATATCTTTCTGCAAGGGTTCTACCTTCAACAATACAGCCACCCGGAAAACGTAAAAATCCCGGCTGTAAATCGTACAATTTCTGAACCAAGTCTTTTCTTAAACCTCCTTTTCTGCCTTTCCAGGTATCTTGTGGGAAAAGGGAAATCATATCCATATTTACCACGCCGTTTCCTGTAAAAGTGATTTGAAGTTTTGCTTTTTCAACTGTTTTGGAAGGTGTGAAAACCGCATTGTATTTTTGCCAACCTCCACCTTTTATGATTGTAGAAACTGAGGAAATCATTGTTCCGTTTTCATCAATCATACTTGTGTTGATGGTAGAAATATTTCCCGAAATGTTTTCTAAATTAAAACTGAAATCATATTTTTCACCTTGATGCAAACCAATTCCTCTGAATCCTTCGTTTTCCAGCACATAATTTTTGTCGTTCCAAACAGTGATTCTCGCATAGTTTTTATTGGTTTTTGATTTATCGGTTATAATCGTCAGAAAACCGGAATCCAGATTGGGAGAAAGTGTTTTTGTGTTTTGCTGTTTCCAGCCCGTCAACGGTTCATCAAGTTCAAAACTTCGGTTCTTGATTAATTCAGCATAAATTCCACCATCGGCTGCAAAATTGATGTCTTCAAAGAAAATCCCATACATCGTTGGCTGGATTTTAATGTTGGTAGATGTTCCGTCCAAATCTAAAGTAAACTTTGAGGTTTGTGCCGATGAGAATGCAACGCAGGTTGAGAGAAGAATGGTGAAAATTTTATTTTTTGTTTTCATTCTTGATGATATTATGGTTATTTTTTTTTAAGAATTGAATAATTTATCTGTCATGCAGTAATAGCAAATATAAGATTCTATTTTTAATAAATGTAAAACAAACACTTATTTTTTGTATATAGCTCTTTTTTCTTAATTCTCATTTTTTACTTTGTATAATTCTTAAAAAAGCCATTACAGAAATTCTGTGATGGCTTTATTGAAAAAAAATATTAAAGAGAAAAATTACTGTTTGATAAACTTGTTGGTTTCCGTCTTTTGGGTATTCCCAGAAAGTATATAATATACTCCAGCCGAAAGTTTGGAAACATCGATCCTATTCTTACCCGATGTTAATTTTCCTGTAAAAATCAAACTCCCTTTTGCATCAATGATTTTATATTCGGAATCCGAATTTTCGATCGTAACAAAGAGTTCGTTTTTTGCAGGATTAGGATAAATCTGTGCATTAGACCTAGTAATATCTCCAACGGCAAGTGTTTCGAATTCTAATGGCAAAAGTGAAGCTGAGTAAGTATTTTCTTCAGTAATATAAGCGCTGAACGCAGGAACAGTCTCGCTTCCGCTTGCAATTTTGTAGAATCCGGTAGTTCCACTCACAGTTTTAAGGACATAGCCCCCTATATAAGCTTTTATTGTGCTGTAATCTGCATTGAACTGATTAAAAACAATCGCTTTCGGCGTAGAAACAGTGCCAGACCCAGTGAATACAAACGTGCCGTTTCCGTTAACCAATACTGGCGTGTTTGCTAGAATTTTACCATTAGTAACTGCAGTACATAACACCTTAGATGATGAAGGCAGCATATTGTAGGCTTGTACACCACTTGGCACATTAGCTTCAAAAGGAAGTACGATCACGGCATATCCACTCAATGTTTTTGTGTATGATGCGGCAGTTGCAGTAAAAGCAGAAGGTGCATTAAAATCACCGCCCTGGTCGGACAATTCCAATGATGCGGCAACAGTTCCTGAAACAACATTTGTATTGGCTGATTTGGAAGAACCTGTACGGAATCCCGAATCACTACTGACATAAAAGATACTGTTTGAATTGGCCATTTTGCTTTTCCAGTCAGCCGACGTATTGATACCTGTTGTACCGGTGAAATCCAATGAAGTATAATAGGTATTTTCGTAAACATCCATCAGATTGCTATCGCCATCTGAGTAAACGCCTGCAAATTTCATAGCTTTCTCATTTGAAATTGCGAAATAAACATCTCCGAAATTGAATGTCAGAATAGAACTGAAATTGCCATTTCTAAGTCCGATAATTCCTTTGCAACCTGTTGTAAGAACAGCTCTGGAGATATCAAATGTCAAATCAAAATTAGAAGAACCTGACGACGGCAAGTTAACCGTTCCATAATTATAAGATTTTACAACGCCTGCATTATCAACATAATATAGGGTTGTATTGGATGAAGTCGCCAGATTGCTCGTCGTATAACTATTAACGTGGAAAACCAGTTTGTTGTAACGGTCATCCAAACTGATGTATCCATTAGCATCTGTCATATTGGAGCTGATCAGCGGCGTCGAATTATACAAAGTAGCCGTCTTGCCGCTTAGTTGGTAAATTGTACCGAATGCAGGGTTGGTAACAGATTGGGTTTCAATTTTTGAGTAGTTAATATCCTGACCGGTCATATTGGAAACTTCTCTGATATTACTTTTATCAAAAACAAAAGTTATAACACTTGATGGATTGACCTGAATGGTAGGACGGAAAGTTTCTGTAAAATTCTGATTGGAAGAAACCATATTAGAAGTTTCGTTGGTCATGATCTTCTGCGCAGACGTTGTATAGAATGGCAAATCTACTTTCAGCGTATAAGCATTTGCCGATGAATTTAATACCATCAGCGTTACCTTATCCCCGGAATCATTGATGTATGCAGAACCCTGCATCGAGCCCTGGTCGCTCCAGATGGCATCCAGTCTTTTTGAGCCAGTAGTATATTTTGCAAAATGAGAAAGGATGTAGCCACGCTTGGTAATTTCGCCAGCTACAGTTCCATATAGACCATCGCCCATCATCCCGTAATATCTTTTCGTAGCATAATGGATCCAGGCATTCCCTCCGCCTACCAATACATCATTAACGCTCTTCGCAAAGTCAAATGCATCGGTATTCCAAGAAAAATTCCTTGTGCCGCCATTAGAGTTCCAGTTGATCAGAAACTCTGTCATCCAGATTTCTTTGTTCGTATTCAGGAAACCTTTGTATGCAGAACCTATCCCGCCATATTGATGTCCTGCATAGATTTCAAATTTTGGTAATACATCCGCCGCAAGAAGTGCATTGGCGTAATTGTTTGACATTCCCACAGTTTCCGGTGCAATGATCTTACAACTAATAACATCTGAATAATTTTTCAGAAAATTGGTCATCTGGGTGGTTGTCCATGTACATCCAGCATAGTCTACAACATAATCCGGTTCGTTTTGCAGAGAGATACCTTCCAACTCCACACCATTATTTCTTAGATAAACGACAAAGTCATTCAGATAATTCGCAAAATCCCCATAATGTTCAGGTTTCAGAAAACCTTCTACCCCATTATAGGTTCCTGCATCATTGCCATTGGTTTTCCAAATAGCTGGCGGCGACCAAGGGCTAGCAAAAATCTTCAGACCTAAAGATTGGGCCAATTGAGCAGTTTCCAATGCAACTGACCAATTTTCCTGAGTAGTAGGAATATAGATCCTCATGATGTTGTAGCCCGCTTCGCTACCCGCTCCCCACATTTTCTGGATCTCTGCAGAAGTCATGTGGTTGTAGGCAAACTGAGGACTACATACAAATCCTCCAAATCCGGTAATTTTCTGTCTCGGTGTTGCATCGATACGAACTTTCGGAGTTTGAGCAATTAAATGAAAAGTGGATAAAACAATTGCAAAAAATGTGATTCTTCTAATTGATGTAGTAATAAATTTGTTCATAACATAAAGTTTTATTTTTAATGATTCTTTGAATTTTTAAAAAGATTATCAGCAACTTTCTCCTCTCTAAAAAACATAATACGATAGCTGATGCAATTTGAATAAATGCATCTTTAATGAAGTTTTAAAAAGTTATTGAAGAGTTAGAGTATAAAATCAGTTTTTTAAAATCTGACTAAAACCAAATAGTAGATTTTTTCAGTCTTAAAATTGTCATACTATTTTAAAGAGTAAATTATCGGCGTTCATATTAATTTTAAATTAGATATTATTATAACCGAATATAATAAAAATATTCAACATTAAACCAATTAACATACGAATAAATCAAATAAAATACAATTTTTAAACAAAATACACAACGAATAAATACAGTTATTTAATGAATAGCTTATCATTAAATTAATAATTAGTTAACATTAAAATGTTCTGTTAAAGAAATTTTGCCGATGCAAATATTATTATCGATAAACAAAAAATAATCATGATATATGATAAGGATCACACTAATTTATTTGTAAAAATTATCTAAAAAATATATTATTTGTAATAAAAAAAATCTTTTTATGTCACAATTTCCAATTGATCTGTTACGAAAAAAGCATATGAACTTACTTAATTGTTATATATTGAAAAATATTTGGCTCTTATCTTTATTTTCTCTAGTGAAAATCAATTAAAATTCAATCTGTAGAGTCATATTCAAATTGATGTATAAATAGAAAACCCTTCCATATTTAGAAGGGCAGCTAATTTAGAATCGGCTGGATATAAATTAGATCCATTTACATTTTATTTCACTTTCAGCTGAAAGCTTTTCAATCCGGATTCGTCGGAGGTTCCGCCATAGAAAATGGTGTAATCTCCTGATTTTGGAGCCAAATCATCTACTTTTTCATCATAAAATGTAAATGAATCTTTAGAAATCGATAATTGGATATTTTTTGTTTCCTTAGATTTAATCAAAACTCTTTCGAAAGCTCTCAAAGTCTTTACTGGTGCTGACGCATCATTATTTCTTTTCACATACACCTGAACCACTTCTTCACCATCTCTTTCCGAGGTATTGGTAACAGGAATTGTGATCGTAATATTTTCATTGGAATTGATGGTATTTTTGTTCAGTTCAGCATTTCCATAAATAAATTTTGAATAACTCAGTCCATGTCCAAATGCGTATAAAGGTTTTTCAGTCATGTAACGATATGTTCTTCCCTGCATATCGTAATTTTCAAAACCCTGATGCTTGCTGGTTTTTGAAAGATTATTATCAAGCTGTTCCAGATTTTTGTAAAATGTAATCGGCAATCTTCCGGACGGATTGTAATCCCCCGCTAAAACCTCTGCAACCGCAGTTCCGCCGGATTGTCCGCCATACCATGCATTGATAAGCGCATCGTAATTTTTTTCATCCTGCGCTAAACCAAGTGAGCTTCCCGTACAAAGGACAAAAACAACAGGTTTTCCTGTTTTTCTTAATTCCGCTAACAGTTCACGTTGAACCTTAGGAAGGTCGATGGAAGTTTTATCGCCACCTTTGAAACCTTCTGCATTCACCATCATTTCTTCACCTTCCAGACTTGGAGAAAGCCCGCCTGCAAAAACAATGACGTCTGCATCTTTCACTTTTTCCCTTACGGCAGCGAAATTGACAGGGTCTTTTCTGTAGACGTCAAATGTGATGTTTACATATTTTCCCTTTTGGGTGTGGTGCAACTCAATCTGATATTCTTTACCTTTCTCCATTTTTATAGGAAATTCCGAAGGATGTCTTGCATCGGGACCTTTTCTGGTTGCAATTTCTTTTCCATCAACTAAAAGTATGTAAACATCTGATGTTGAAGGTGAAAGAATCACATCGCCCGTGTAAGGACTTTTGAATACGCCTGAAATAATCGCCGACGTATTTTCTCTTCCTACATTGGGAGCAAGCTGAGTTCCGCCAAAACTGTTGTAGTTGATTCCTGTTTTATTGACAGAAATATTGGCAGATTTCCCCTTGAATTCATTGTTGTTAAAAAACTCTACTTTCATTCCTTTCTCACCGTTTTTCTGACTTAAAAAGTTTTGGTAAAGAGAGGTTCTGGAAGATGGGTCGGCGACTTCGGTTCCTTTTTCATAAATGATTTCAGCGTTTGGAAATTTGGTTTTGATTCCGTCCAAAATCGTTACGATGGATGAAGGTGTTCCGTTATAATTTCCCAACTGCATCAATCCGTCATCGGCGTTTGGACCGACAACAACAATTTTTTTGATATTTTTATTTAAAGGCAAAATATTATTCTCATTTTTCATCAGAACAATAGATTTCTGAGCCATTTTTAAAGCCTGTTTTTTATGCTCTTCAGAATCCACAACAGTATATGGAATGGAGTTCCAGTGAACGGAAGATTTTGGGTCGAGCATTCCCAACTCAAACCAGCCTTTCAGAATTCGTCGCATCGAAATATCGAGGTCTTTTTCTGTGATTAATCCGCTTGCGAGAGATTTGTTGAGATTGTTGTACGTGTCGCCACACTCTAAATCTGTAGAATGTTTCAGGGCGTCTGCGGCGGTAGTTTTTTCGTCAGGATGTGTTCCGTGGTACTGTTTCTGATAGAAATCTGCCAAAGCCCAGCAATCGGAAACAACCATTCCATCGTAGTTCCATTTTCCACGGAGAATTTCTGTCAGCAAAGTATTGTTGGCGCAGCACGGCTGTCCGTCGAATGCATTGTACGCACACATCACTTCCCTTACATTTCCTTCCAAAACCAATGCTTTGAAAGCCGGAAGATAAGTTTCGTACAAATCTCTTTTGGAAACTTCGGCGTTGTAAGAATGGCGGTTCCATTCCGGGCCGCTGTGAACGGCGAAATGTTTGGCACAGGCGTGGGTTTTGAAATATTTTGGGTCGTTTCCCTGCAAACCTTTTACCGCAGCAACGCCCAAAACAGAAGTCAAAAATGGGTCTTCACCGTATGTTTCCTGACCTCTTCCCCATCTGGGGTCGCGGAAAATATTGATGTTTGGCGTCCAAAATGTAAGTCCTTCGTAACGCCCGGTTTTCTGGGATTCATCAAACGATTTGTTGTATTTTGCCCTGGCTTCGTCAGAAATCATTTCAAAAGTTTTGAGATGTTCCGGAACGTCCCAAGTCGCTGCCATTCCGATGGCTTGAGGAAAAACAGTGGCTGTTCCAGCCCTTGCAATACCGTGAAGCGCCTCATTCCACCAGCCGTAACCGGGAATATCCAATCTGGGAACTGCTTTAGAATTATCCATCATCATTCCGATTTTTTCATCAACCGTCAATAACCTGAGAAGATTTTCGATTCTCTGCTCGACCGGAAGTTTGGGGTTCTGGAACGGATATTTGAAATTCTGTGCAGGTGAGAAAGCGCAGATGAAGAATGATAAAGAAAACAGGACTTTTTTCATTAGAGTTTATTTAGAATATCATCGAAATATCAAATTAGTTTCAAATAGAGAATTTCGATACTCGGTTGATAACAAATATAACATTCTATTTTTAATAAATGTATTGTTGACACTTAATTTGTCTGACAATTTTAAACCTATTTATATTTTAAGTTTAATATGTAAATCCGTTTTCGACATATTGCTGATAAATCTAATGGTTTTTCGTCCTCAGGAATCAAAATGGCTTTATTTCTGCGTGTTGAAATTCTTACGGAATGACAAAATGCCGCTGAAATTAATTATTTGTTATCAGACATAAATTTTAAAATAAACGAAACAGAAAAACCATCAGAAATCCGATGGTCTTTAATTATTATTTATTTTGATTATACCTTTGAAATTTCAAGAAAAGCTTGGTGATAACAAAATCAATCATTTTCTTTCTGCCGTATCCCGAATCTGTGCAGGATATCTTTCGCCAACAATTTTAATGGTCGCCAAAGCCGAATTTATTTCCTTCAATTCGTCATTTGTCAATACAACGTTTGTCGCACCAATATTTTCCTGTAGACGATGTAATTTTGAAGTTCCCGGAATTGGAACAATGAATGATTTTTGAGCCAACAACCAACCCAATGCAATTTGAGCAGGTGTTGCGTTTTTATCTGTCGCAATGGAAACAACTAAATCTACCAAAGCTTGGTTTGCCTCCCGGTTTTCTTTACTGAAACGCGGCAGCATATTTCTGGTATCGTCTTTAGCCAATTCCACATCTGCGTTGATTGTTCCTGTCAGAAAACCTTTTCCCAACGGGCTGAAAGGAACAAAACCAATTCCTAATTCTTCCAATACAGGTATGATTTCGTTTTCAGGCTCGCGATAAAACATAGAATATTCACTTTGCAAAGCCGTTATTGGCAGAACAGAATTTGCTTTACGAATGGTTTCTGCATTGGCTTCCGAAAGTCCGAAAT
The DNA here is from genome assembly GCF_900102265.1 of Epilithonimonas hungarica. GTDB lineage: Bacteria > Bacteroidota > Bacteroidia > Flavobacteriales > Weeksellaceae > Epilithonimonas > Epilithonimonas hungarica. The sequence continues at coordinate 550,607 of NZ_FNBH01000003.1, forward strand.
GTTTTACTTTTCCCTCTTGTATCAAACCTTTTACGGTTCCTGCAACGTCTTCAATAGGCACATTCGGGTCGGGTCTGTGTTGATAAAACAAATCAATAACATCTGTTCTCAATCTTTTTAAAGATGCTTCGGCAACTGCTTTGATATTTTCCGGACGACTGTCCAATCCTTGTCCTCCGTCTCCATTTTTGAATCCAAATTTTGTAGCGATGACAACTTCATTACGCAACGGTTCGAGCGCCTCACCAACTAAAAGTTCGTTTTCGCCATAACCTTGTGCCGTGTCGAAGAAAGTAATTCCGTTTTCAACTGCCGAACGAATCAGCTTTATGCTTTCGTCTTTTGCCGGTGCGTTTGGAAAACTTAATCCCATACAGCCAAAGCCCAATGCAGATACTTCTAAACCTTCTTTTCCTAATTTTCTTTTGTTCATTTTTATTGATTTTAAATTTTGATAAAACAAAGTTGGTTCAATAAAAAATGAATGGATTTGTCATTTGGCAAAAAGTGATTTTAACGGATATTTTTTCTTATCCTGCTCAATGAAGACTGCGTAATTCCAAGATAAGAAGCGATATAGGATAAAGGAACACGATTGACCAAGGTTGGAAATTTCTGAACAAAATCAAGATAGCGTTCCGCTCCATCCTGCGAAACCAGTTCGCTTCTCCTGATGATTTTTTCACTATGATGTTTGGCGACTATTTTTTGAATAATTTTATCCCAATTTATTATTGTCTGGGAGATTTCTTTCCAATCCTGTCTTGAAAAAACAATCAATCTGCATTCTGTTATAGCTGACAAATATTCAGACGGTGTATAAATTTCGTCGATTGTATTTCCTGATAAAATCAAATGATTTTCATCAATGAAATATCTTGTAATTTCTTCGCCCTTATTATTGTAATAGAAAACCCGAATAACGCCGTCGATTAGGAATCCAATCTGTTTCACAGTCTTTCCGGCCTCCCAATAGAATTCATCTTTTCGGAGTTCTATTTCTTTGGCTTTGCTTTTTATGAAATCCAGTTGTTGCTTGTTCAGATTATCAAATTGCAAGATATAATCAATCAATTTTTCCATTTGATAAAATTACAAATAGTTGTTCATCATGTATTTGACATTTGGCAAAAAATGTGATTTGACAATTTAAAATCGACAGAATTTTTAAATAAAGATATCAGCTTCATTCAAAATTATATTAATAAAAAACCACCAGAAATCTGATGGCTTTTATGATTATTAGTTTGAATATTCACTTTCCGGCGCTCCGAGATAACTTGGTTTCAGTCCGCCTGTGTTGATTAATATTTTTTCTAAGACAATTCCCGGCTCCAGAACACGGAATCGTAACGTATGTTTTCCAGGTTGGGAAATCTGATGTTTCGTTATAGACTTAATGATATGCTCAGACTGCCATCTTCCTAACTCTCCTCTGTAATGACCATTGAAATTGACAATCTGCGGCGTTCCGCCATCAAAGGAAATCTCATAACGCAATCCTTTATTATGATTGAAATTCAAAGTCGGAGCTAATAACAACTGCACTTCAAATTCACCTTTGGATTCAAAATTCATATCATATTCCAGATAAATATTTTCATCAGCTTTCGGATAAGCATTTTGTGGAAAGGTTGTTACTCCGGATTTTGTTTTCCCGAAATCAGGAATCACTTCCCAATGGATTCGGTCTGAATTATTCATTCTGGCAAAATTTTCAGCTTCTATGGAAACATAACCGTTTTTCTCCTGAAACACTTTTTCTTTCGGAACTTCAGACTCAGAAACACGGGTAACTTCGGGCATTATATTTTCTTTTCCGTCAAACCAGGCTTTGTATCCTATTCTCATCTGGTCCATCATATGCTGCCATTTTCCGCCGGCAATGACGTTGTTATAATGATTGTCGAGATAAGCATTTCTATCAAAACATTCTTTGACTTTATCGGCATAGACATTAGCTTCAACATCTTTTTTAGCAGCCAATTCCCTGTTTTTGACAACAGCATAATACATTTCATACAGATTGCTGCACGCATCAATCGGATATAAAATCAGCTGAAAATAGGCATCCTGATATTCTGCCGGAATCTTCTCTTTCAAACGTAAAGCTTCTAATGCCAAAGACCTGTAATCATTCACAACCGTTTCAAATTCATTATAATTTTCCAAGCTGTAGGTTTTCCAATCCAGTGTCTCAGGTGTTACCCGACGGTTATATTTTGAATAAAGATTAATCATTCCGGCAATTTCTTTGGCGTTCTTTTCTCCAAATTGCTGTGCAGCCCATTTTTCGGTATATTCCAAAAGATTTTTTGAATTGAATTGTTTCGGATTCCAGGCCATTTCCAGGAAAAAGCTGATTGGGAATTCCATCGGCTTCAAATCTCCGACATTTACAACCCAAACTTTATCCACTTTATGTTCGTAGGAAAGATTCATCTGTTCCCAAACTCTCTGAATCGGACTGATATTAATCCATTTTGAATTTCTCGGTCCGCCCACATAATCAAAGTGGTAATACATACCGTAACCGCCTTTGTGTAAAGGTTTTGAAAGGTCCGGAAGTTTTCTCACATTTCCCCAGTTATCATCACAGAACAACAGAATAACATCGTCCGGAACGCGCATTCCTTTGTCGTAATAATCCTGAACTTCTTTGTACAAAGCCCAAACCTGAGGCGTTTTCTCCGCTTTTTTTCCTGTTACGTCAGTAATAATTTTTCGCTGGTCTTTTACGATTTTTTCAAGTAATGAGATATTAGTTCCCTCTCCCATCGCTTCATCGCCGTCGCCGCGCATTCCTACTGTGACTAATTTTTCCCAGTTTTTGCTTCTTTCAAGTCCTAATTTCCAGAATTCCTGCAAAACTTTCTCATTTTTGGAATAATCCCAGACATTCGGAAGATTATTTTTTTTGATGTATCGGTGCCAATCGGTTTGAGCCTGAGCCATCGGTTCGTGGTGCGAAGTTCCCATAATGATTCCCATTTCGTTGGCTAAAGGTCCGTTCAAAACGTCATCATCATAAAACGCTTTTCCCCACATTGCTGGCCAGATGTAATTACCCTTCATTCGCAAAATCAGTTCAAAAACTTTTTCGTAAAATTTAGAATTAATTCCTCCAAAAGTAGCTCTCGCCCATCCTCCCAGCGAAGGTTCTTCATCATTCAGGAAAATGCCACGATATTCTACCGAAGGTTCTCCGTCGGTGTAAATTCCTTTTTTAAAGTATAGATTTTCTTTTTTCTCAACCGGAACATCCGCCCAGTAATACCAAGGTGAAACCCCGATTTGCTGGGACATTTCGTAAATTCCGTAAATTGTTCCGCGTTTGTCGCTTCCTGCAATTACAATCGCTTCGGAAACGCCGGGAAACGGATTGCTGATATTTTGAATGATAAATTTTTCATTCTTTCCTTTGATTGAATTTCCATCAATTTTTTTAGCTTTGATTAAAGCATCAATGGTCTTGCTTTTCCCAACTTCACCAATAATGATGAGCATTCCGTTCGCTCCGGAACTTTGGGAAATAAGAGCAGGCTGAACCCCTGTTACTTTCTGAAAATCAGATTGAAGGTCTGCAACCGCACGCAGAATTCCTTTATCCGAATCGCTATCCGAAAACAGCATCAAACCTGAATTATGTTCTTTCAACACAACCGAGTTTTCCGTTTTAGTAAAAGAAATAAAAGGGTCGGCGGCTTTTACCATCGTTGTAAAAACCAACGTTATCAAAAGAGAAAAACAGTTAAAAATCGTCTTCATAATCAATATTTTATGAGTATTTTATTTTAATATTTACTGATTTTTAGTCAGACTTTGAAATTTTGAACACTAAGTTCACAAAGTTTTTATTTTAAAAAAGAATTGTTTTGAGGCTCACAAAGCCGCTATCGCTTATAAAAAGTGCACTATCAGTTTAATTATAAAAACCTACCAATCATCCGTTCTGAATGGCGGCGCCAGCAAACCTTCTTTATTTTGCAGATTGGCATCTTCGGGATTATTGCTCCACGCATATCGTACTGCAACCGGATTTTTGATTTCCTTGCTGGTTACAATGACTGTGTTGCCTTTAATTTTTGCTTCAGCCCAGACAAATTTTTTTTCGCTTCCGGCAATTGCAAAATGTTTCAGATTTCCTGTTTTACTTTGAAGGCCACTTCCAACATTGTCAAACGAAAGGATAATATCTGAATTTTCCACCTTCATCGATTTGAAAACAGGGCCGCTACTTACCAATTTTTCACCATACACCAATTTTCGGGCAGCCAGAAACAGACGTTTTGCCATATCTTTTTTATTGAGAGGGTGAATGTCATTCCATTCGCCAATATCGTAATTGACACTCATTGCCGTGTACGGAACCGTCTGTGACGTTTTAAACTGAGCCTCACGAATTCCTGCCCATCCGCTTGGCGCATTCGGGTCGTTTGTTTTTTCCATAAAATTGGGAAGCTGAACCAATAAAAAAGGCATCTGATTCCATTGAAATACGTCCCGCCAATTTTCAATAAGATTTTTCAGCAAACCTGCATAATCTTCTGATTGACCGGCATTGCTTTCGCCCTGATACCAGATAGCACCACGAACTTTGTAATCCCGAATCGGATAAATCATTCCGTTGTACAATCCGGAAGGTGTGCTTCTCAGGTTTTTCAGTTTTGATTTATATTCTTCATCTTTGCTTGTATCTCTCCCGATATTATATTTCCATTCGCCCGTCAAATCAACGGTAACACCGTCTCCGACAACTTTATACGGTTTATCGGCTACAAATTCTCCGTTTCCGAAGTTGGAAGTCAGCTGAATGGCAACCGTATTTTTTCCCTGTTTTAAAATTCCACCCGGAATGTCATATTTTCTTGGTGGATACATGTATGAAGTAGAGCCTACGAATTTTCCATTCACAAAAACCGAATCGCTGTCCACCATTACTCCCAAATACAGACGGGCAAATTTTCCATCCATTGACGCAGGAAGTTCAAAGTTTTTTCGAAACCAGACCGTTCCTTTTGCGCGGATTCCATTATCTTTCCATTTTCCGGGAACTTTTGCCTTTTCCCAATTCCCGTCGTTAAAATCCTTTTGATTCCAAAGATTTCTTCCCTGGTCCAGTTTTGAAGAATTAAATGCTGATAATGCCTGTTTATCAATAATATCATCAGGAAAATTCTTGAGATGCTCCTGACTGACCCAACTCTGAATTGCCGAACCACCCAAACTGGAAACCAGCATTCCCTGCGGAATATTGGTGTGTTCATACGCTTCCACCGCATAGAAATACGCAAAGGCCGTCCAATTCATTACTTCCGAAGCGGTTCCGGTAAACCATTTCCCGCCTGATGCTATATTTTCCCGCACAGATTCCACAGTGTTCTGTGTAGGAACTTTAAAGTAGCGGATTTTATTAAAATCAGAAACATTAATCTCCGGAAAACGGTCTATCAACCGTGCAATAGGCGTTTCCATATTGGACTGCCCGGAAGCTAGCCAGACATCTCCCACCAGAATATCCCGAATCGTAATTTCGTTAATTTCCATCACAAACGGTCCTCCTGCTTTCTGTGGTTTCAATTGGACTGACCATTTCCCGTTTTTGTTCGGTGATGTATTGTAGGTTTCATTCCGGAATTTAATGGTAATATTTTCACCATTATCTGCCCAACCCCAAATTTTAAGCTCGACATCACGTTGTAAAACCATTTTATCACTTACCAAATCAGGAAGTTTTATTTTCCCGAAAGACAATTGATGACTAAGGACCATCATCGAAAAGACAATTTTAAAAACCGTGGAGAATTTGAAATTTCTGATTTCCATTTTGAGATTTATTTTTCGGGTTAAAATGAAATATTAATGAATTACAAATCCGCCTTTGGATTGAATTTCTATTTTGAGTTCTCCGTTTTTGCCAACAGTAATTGTTTTTTCAGAAGTCTCCCCTTTCGAATCATCATTGATGAATCTAACCGACTTTCCGGCAAGCATCGGAAATTTTAAAGTAAGCTTCTGAACAGCATTTTCAGCGTTCACACCGGCAACAAACCATTGATTCTGATGTCTTCTGGCAATCACAGAATATTTCCCCGGATATCCGTCGATGAACACCGTTTCGTCCCAAAGCGTCGGAACTTCTTTCATAAAATCGAGCTGGAATTTCGGTGCGTCGCTCAGGTTATTCGGCATTACACCAAACATCTGAACCGGATTTTGAAACAGAACAGCCGTTGCCAGCTGGAAACCATCTGTTGTGTATCTTTTATTTTTATCCTTGTTGGATTTTGTCAAATATTTATTTAGGAAAGTCCCGCCAAATTCCATACTTCCGACCGTGTTTCTGATGAACGGATGTAATGTTGCGAAAAAAGCTTCTTGTTTGCGGACGTCTTCTGAAAAATACAGCATTTCAGACGCCAGGACGGCTTCACTTCCGGCGTAGTTCGGGTACATTACTTCCCAGCCTCTCGGCAACGTTGTACCATGGAAAATGATGAACAAACCATAATCATTTGCATCTGACATAATATCTTCATATAACCTCATCGTCTCCTGCTTGTCACCACCGAAGAAATCGACCTTAAGTCCTTTAATACCGACTTCTTTCAGCCATTTCATTTCCTGTTTTCTTGCAATAGAGGTGTTCATCTTATTTCTTGGTGTCTGTGGCGCATCATTGAAAGCTCCGTTGGAATTATACCAAAGCATCACATCCACATTTTTTGATTTTGCATAATCAACAAGCTTTTTCAGGCGTTCTTTTCCGATGTTGGTATCCCACGTTGCGTCCATCAGTATGAATTCGTATTTCAGGGAAGCGGCCAAATCAATAAAGGTTTTCTGGTCGTCATAATTCATACTTTGGTCTTGCCAGAGAATCCAGCTCCAGGTAGATTTACCGAACTGATATTTTTGCGAAGGCTCGTACAGCGGCTCAACGGCATCGAACGGAATGGTGGTTTCTACAATTGGTTTTAAAGAATTCCCGACCGTAATGGTTCTCCAAGGCGTTTTGGCAGGAAGCGAAATCGCCGCACCTGTACTTCCAAAGCCATTATTTTCTGCAGCATTCGGAAAGGCAACTGTATAAAGGTTTTTTTCGGAAGTGGTGTCAAGATGCGAAGCGACATACTGCGAATCCACTCCCGTTTCCGAAAGTAAAACCCAACCGTTATCGCCTATGCGAAACAGTCCTGGGAACACATATCCGTATTCTGATTTTTTTCCCAATTCTCCATCGGCAACATATCCGCTTTCGTAGCTGATAGCTGTTCTTGCAAAGCCCGTCATCGGCTTCATCATATTGGACAGAAAGCTTTTGGTGTTCGACGGAAAACGGTAACCTGTTGCTTCTTCATCAATCACCGCACTCATTGTTTCCCCCTGAATTGGAATCAAATACCGGAACGCAACATTATTATTGCTCACCTGAAATTCGACATCCATTTTTTTTCCGGAAGCCGTTTCAAACGAACAAATCATAACATTCGCATCGTATTGCACCTGAGATTTTTTTATTTTTTCATTGGAATAATTTTTACTGATTTTATCTTTTTTAGAGTTAATAAATTTCATTCCTTTTGTAAAATCCTCAACATTGGATTTGAAACCGAGTGGAGATTTTTCCAGCATCGTTTTATTATTGTAAAATACTGAATATAAAGGAACTCCTCCATTATTTGTTAGCTCCATTTTTAATTTTTCATCCGGACTTACAACGACTGCATCTTGTCCGTACGTGAAACTTGTAAACCCGAGTAAAAAACTGAATCCTGTAAACTTTAAAAACTTTTTCATTATTACTTTTATTAGCTAATATTATTGATATTACTTTATTTCTTCTGAAGTTTATATTTTTTGACATAAGCTTTTATCGCTTTATCAAGATCTTTTTGATTTTCTAAAAAAGGCATATGTCCAACATCAGATCTCCACAACATCATTTTAGGAAATTTTATTTTTTTATAATGATCGGGACCAACCATCCAATCACTTTTACCGTAGAAAAAAAGCACAGGAACTTTTACATTGCCAGCATCTTTTCTGAAGTCTTTCCAATAATCTTCGATGGAAAGCGCGACATTGCTAAAACTATTATTCCAGTTAGTAATTTCACGGTAACTTGAGTTCATCAGATTATCACTTTCCGGTGATGCAAATGCCATTTTCCAGCGTACTTTTTCATCATCCATCTTTTTGCCCACTTCCATCATTTTTTTTAATAATATCTCTGGAGACGTATTTTCCTGTAACGGATTCATCTTTTCACCCGCCAGTTCGGATGCTTTTGGAATCCAACTGTTACAAAAACTATCTTTCATACTGAGCGTGCAGTTGACCATCATCATACCTTTTATGCTCTGAGGATATTTTTCCACATACGCCATCTGAAGTATTCCGCCAAAAGAATGTCCGATTGTCAGCCATTCTTTTATTCCCAAAGCATTTCTTACTTCTTCAAAATCCTGAAGCATTCTGTCCAGAGAATAATTTTTATCAGCCGGAGATGATGATCTGCTCACACCTCTCTGGTCTAAATAAATCATTTGAAAGTTTTTTTCTAATTCGCTTCCATAAAATTTTTCAAGCCAATAACTCCCTGATCCCGGACCTCCGTGAAGATATAAGCAAGGCGTGCCCTTTCCTTTTACATTCACGTATAATTTTACACCGTCAGAAGTCACAATCTCTCTTTTCTGTGCTTTATAAAATGTTGCCAAAAGAATGACTAAGAAAAATAATAATTTTGAAGTTTTCATATTTAGTGTGGTTTTATTTCAATTCCGACATTATTTTGAGAACAGCCAATAATCAAAATACATAATATCCTTTTCTGCCTTTCCTTTAAATACAAAATAAACATCGTGAACGCCTGTTATTTTATCTTTTAATTGAGCTTTCACAGTTTCCCAACGGTCGTCTCCGCCAGTGAGCGGAACTTTTACCGTGGCAACAACAGGTCCGCTGGCACTGTCCAAATGGACATCCATCGTCACATCGCTGTTATGGGTGGTTCCTACCCGCACCGTAAGTGACTGCGCTCCGTCTTTTCCGAAATCCACATTTTTAACACTCGTGTATGCGCCGCTTTTTTTGGCTTTGACAAAAACACCTGCGGATTTATTCTGATAGGATTTTACGTTTTCTGACCACGCAATCATCTCTGCCTGATTGAAGGTATACGGATTAATTGTAGCAATCGCTTTGGTAATTCCATTGGTCATCTTGATTGGTGAAATGGAACCGTCTTTGTTAAAATTGAGTTCTTCCACACTTACCGACCTTGTGAAACCGCTTCCTCCCGGCAAAGCGCCGTTATGATAAAAGAAATAGGATTTTCCTCTGAAATCGACAATTCCGGGATGATTAGTGAAAGATTTTCCTTCGGTTGGCATTACAATTCCGCCGTATTTCCACGGTCCCTGTGCACTTTTGCTGGTTGAATATCCAATGAATTCAGGGAGCGGACCGCCCGGCCAGAACAGATAATACAGATTTTTTCTTTTGTACAGCCAAGGTCCTTCCTCGTATTGTGTAGGTCTTTCCGGGTTTTCTTTTCCATCCCTTTTCCCAAAAGATTCTGCAGTCATTGGCACTTCCACAATATCGCCGGAATAGGAAATCATATCCTGATTGAGCTTAACCATTTTAAGTTTGGGATTTCCCCAATACATATAGGCCTGACCGTCATCATCAATAAAAACCGTCGGGTCAATATCGCCCCATTCGCTCTGTACCAAAGGTTTTCCAAGCGGGTCGTGAAATGGTCCAAACGGACTGTCACCCACCGCAACACCAATTGCTCCTTTGTTGTTAGTTTTGGACCACATCGGAACATACATAAAAAATTTGCCGTTTCTTTCCACGCATTGCGCAGCCCAGGCATCACGTTTTGCCCAGTCGAAATCTTTATAGCTAAGAATGCTTCCGTGGTCGGTCCAGTTCACCATATCGTTGGTGGAATAGACTTTCCAGTCGTTCATCACAAACCAGGTGGAATCGTCCTCATCGTGAGTAGTGTAGACATAAAGCCTGTCGTTATACACCATCGGCGCAGGGTCTGCGGTATAATTGGTCTGAATAATGGGATTCTGAGAAAATAATATTCCCGAATATGCTATTAAACAGAGATTGAGTATTGTTTTTTTCATATTTAATTTTTTGATTTTGAACACTAAGTGCGCAAAGTTTTTTTATAAATATTTTTTTTTTAGTTTCACAAAGCCGCTAACGCTTGTATAAGCTGTGTGGTTGTATTGTTTGGTTTGGTGAATCTGGTTTCCGATATTGTTATACAGACCATTTTAACCACCCCGTCAAAAATTCTTTGAATTTTCGCCACCCCTCCAAAGGAGGGGAATTTTTATCTTATTTCTTTTTAAAACTCCAATGGTCAAAATTGAAAAGCACTCTTCCGGCTGTAATATTTTTCCCTTTAAAAACAAAATAAACATCGTGAACGCCGGAAACGGATTCTGAAATTTTTGATGTTAACATTTTAAATTCTTCCCAACCTTCGGTTCTAGGAACTTCAATCTCAGCAATTTTATTTCCGTCCACTTTATCTAATCTGACTTCTAAAATTCCTCCGTCAACACCTGCAGCAATTGAAGCTGAAAATTCAGAGGCGCCTTTTTCAAAATCTACCGAACGAACTTTGATATAGCCTCCCACCCTTGCATCGGAAACATAAACTCCCGTCTTTTTGTTTTCGGAAGTGCTGCATTTCTCTGACCAGGCTATTGTTTCCGCTTCGTTTCTTTTGTAGGGATTGAGTGTTGCAACGGGATTTACACCCTCTTTGGTCATTGTAATTTTCGGAATGCTGCCATCCTGATTGTATTTGAATTCTTCAATAGACGTTGACCTTCCGTAACTTCCTGCGCCGGGCAATAATCCTGTGTGATAGAACAGGTAGGATTTGCCTTTAAAATCGATAATTCCGCCGTGGTTGGTAAAACTGTTGGTAGGTTGGCCGGTCATTATTTTTCCCTGATATTTCCACGGTCCGGTTGGTGAATCGCTTATGGAATAAGACAGACATTCGGTTCGGTCCGTCATTCCGGCGTACATCATATAATATTGCTTGTTGCGTTTGTAGAACCAAGGTCCCTCCACAAAAACATCTTTAAACTGTTCCTGTTTCTGCAAAACCTCATCACTTCTTCCGGGACGTCTCAATCCTCCAAAAGCTTCTACCGACTGTGGAATTTCGGTGATTTTCCCTTCATACGAAACCATATCTTTGTTGAGTTTTACATAAAATAATTTGCTGTTTCCCCAATAAAGATAAGCTTGTCCGTCATCATCAATAAAAACCGTCGGGTCGATATTATCCCAGGTTCCCGTTGTCACCAATGGTTTTCCGAGTGCATCTTTAAAAGGACCTGTCGGACCGTCTGATACCGCAACACCTATTGCCATATTGTTATCAACGGTCTGAACGCAGATATACCAATAAAATTTGCCGTTACGTTCAATACATTGTGCCGCCCAGGCTCTGTCACGGGCCCAACTGAAAGACTCCAGTGAAAGCGGAGAACCGTGGTCGGTCCAGTTGACCATATCATCCGACGAGTACACTCTCCATTTCGTCATATAATAAAAATCATAGCCAGGAATATCGTCTCCGGTGTAGACATACATCTTGTTTTTGTACACCATCGGTGCTGGGTCCGGTGTAAAATGAGTCTGGATTACGGGATTCTGGGCAGAAATACCCGAACTCAAACCGCAAAAAAGAAGACCTATTAATATTTTTATATTTTTCATTTTTTAATTTTAAAATTTAATTTGATTTTCATTAATTTATAATGGAGAGATTACTGCCGCAAAACCGCCTCTTCTTAAAATTTTCACGTCAACAGAATCTGTACTTTCTATCACAGAATCATCTGTTACAATCTGTTTATCGTGTTTTCCGTCTTTGATTAATCTCAATTTGTATTTGTTATGTTTATCTAAAAAATCAAATCTAAGATTGATGTTTTTTTCAATATTTTCCCCGTTGATTCCTCCCACATACCATACATTGTTCTTTCTTCTTGCCATCACAACATCTTTTCCCGGAAACCCTTGTAGCAACTGCGTTTCATCCCAACTGGTAGGAACTTCTCTTAAAAATTTCTTGGATTCATCCGGCAATTCGTAATAGCCTTCCGGTCGGTCGGCAAAATGTTGCAATGCAGATTCAAAGACTACACTCAAAGCCAATTCGTGACCATAAGAAGTCAAATGCGGAAACTGTGAATTAGTAAAAGTGACCGGCGTGTAATCCATAGAACCGACCACATTTCTTGTAAAAGGGAGAATCGTATTATGAACAGGCGCAGTTGCAATAAATTCAGGGCCGTTGTTGTACCATTCTGCACCACGAACGGCTTCGTAGGTCATCAGATTAGGATAAGTTCTAGCCCAACCTCTCGGAACCAGACAGCCGTGGAAATAAACCATCATTTCAAATTGGGCAGCATCTTCCAGAATGTCCATATAATATTGAATCATACTTTGCTTCTCGCTTTCAAAAAAATCTACTTTTACTCCTGCAACGCCTAATTTTTTAAGCTTAGTAAACTCTTCCACACGGTTTTCGTGCGTTAACATTCTGTCTTTCGGTGTAGAAGCAACCCACGTATGGTCGCCACCTGAATTGTACCACATCAACGGTTTTATTCCTTTGGAATGAATGTATTTTAAAGCATCTTCCAGATTTCCGCCATTTCCCATCGAGTCCCATTCCCAATCCAGCAACGTATAAGGCCAATCCATCGCAACCGCCAAATCTGCAAATTCGCAAACCGTTTTAAAGTCTTTGGTTCCGTGATTACTCGACCAATAATTCCAGGAAACTGCGCCTGGTTTTATCCAATCCGTATTTTTTATCACGGAAGGCGGCGCAACATCATCAACTAATGTAGAAGCTACAATATCATTGAGATTTCCAATGATAATCACTCTCCAAGGCGATTTCCATGGCAATGAAATTTTGGGCAATGATTCTCCTTTTCCTCGTCCGTCTTTTGGGTCGGGGAAGGTGATTTTATATTTATTTTTATCCTCTTTATTACTCAGTTTAGACCCGCAGTAACTGCCATCAACAGCCGATTCGTGAAGCAAAAACCAGCAATTATTATCTTTTATCTGAAACAAGGCAGGATAACACCATTCTTCCTGTTGAATTTTTTCGCCAACCATTGGAGAATAAAGCCCTTCGTTCGCAGGATTCCATTTTTCTGTCCAGCGAGTAGTTTCCTGATTGATAGAATAAGAAGTCAATTCATCCTGCACCGTAAAATTTCCCTTTCCTGACAACGAATATCTAAAAGCAATTCCGTCATTATAAACACGGATAATCACGTCCAGTTTTTTCTTTTCTTTGTTTTCGAATGTAAAAACAACTTCATTTCCCGTATTATGTCTTTGGGAAGATTTCCCGTGAGGCATTGTGTAATTTTCTTTTATTAATAACGGTTTTGAAGATTTCAGAAATTTCATATCCGTAAAAGAAATACTATCAGAAAGAATCAATCCCAAATCTATTGACGAGATGGCTTCTGTCATTTTACCATCATTAAAATAATTTACCTTCAAAAACCATTTTGCATTTTCAGTATTATTTTCATTAAAAACATTTACTGAAATCTTTCCATTAGGCGATTCAACCATTAAATTCCGAGCTGAAACAGTCATAAAAGAATACAGCAAAACCATCAACAAAATTGCTTTTGAAAATATATTGATGCTGATATGATTTTTGATGGTATTCATTTTTATTTTTCTGATTTCCCTGAATTAATCTTGTTTTATTTGCCCGGACTTAATTTATAATAAGCCACACCGTGCGCCGGAATATCCAGTGATAATGCCTGATTTGATGTATTGATTTTGGCAATATCCTTCTGTCTCCAGATATCTCTTACGGTTTGACGACCGAAAATCCCGAGCTGCTTGAAATCTTTGTAAGATATATTCACTTTTTCCCTTCCGAAATTGGCAAAAGCCACCGCTTTTCCGCCGTCTTCAAGGTCTTTTACATAAATTTTCAATTCGCCAATGGTCTGCAGACAAACGCCCTGTTTTCCAAAAGCATCCTGATTTACAGCAATGACTTCATCATTCGTTAAAAGATTTAAAGTAAAATCATCCAGTTTCTCAAGGTCGCAACCAATCAGTAATGGCGCAGAAAAAATGCTCCAAAGACTGATATGCAGATATTGTTCGTCCGGTTTCAATCGGCTCTGATGTGGATTTCCCCAACCCACGACTCCTACCACCAACATATCGGGGTCGTTCCAGTTGCCGGGTTTTGCGTAAGGAGCCGCTTTGTCCTGAGCCAAAGCAATATTTTTAACACTTGCCCAGGTATCGGTGATGTCATTGGTTGTTCGCCAGGATTGTGCATCGGCATCATTTCCCCATTTCCAGACATCGCCCATCCCGTATTGACAAAGATTATACACAATATCACGAGGCTGATTTTTTAATAAATCTCCCATTAATTTGAATGGTTTCACTCCTTTATCCAAATCTCCTCCACCCTGAAAATTGAGTGAAGAAACTTTATTCGTGTCGTTATCGGGCAAACCGTCAATCACGCCGCCGTAACTGCACCAATCGTATTTCAGATAATCAATTCCCCATTTGGCGTAGCTTTCGGCATCCTGTTTTTCGTAACCGTAGCTTCCTGCGCAACCACCACAGGTCCAAGGTCCGGGAGAGGAATAGATTCCTGCTTTCAGACCTTTTGAATGAAAGTAATCGGTTAATTCCTTCATATCCGGAAATTTTGAATTGGTCAGGATATAACCGTTTTCATCACGCATTTTCCCTTTGAAAGACGGGTCTTTTCCGTCTCTATTAAATTGCCACGAATCATCAATATTGATGTAATTCCAGCCGTGGTTTACTAATCCTGATTTAACCAAAGCATCGGCAGCGCGTTTTACTTTATCGGCAGAAACTTCGTGTCCGAAACAGTTCCAGCTGTTCCATCCCATTGTTGGTGTCAAAGCTATTTTGTCACCGCTTTCGATTCTTAATTTCTTTGAAACTGAGCCTTTAGCATTTTTAGCTGATAAAAGGACTTCATAGGTTCCTTTTGAATCTATTTTTCCGGTAATGATTCCGGTTTGTGAATCTATTGTTAAACCTTTCGGAAGATTTTTCGCCGCAAAAGTCATCGGTATATCACCTGTTGCTGCAACCCTGAACAAAAAAGGTGAGCCGGGACGAACGCCGTAAACGCCTGCTGAATTAATTTTTGGCGTTGCCGCAGGTTTTGGCGTCAAAATATAAGGTACCGATGAAATCGGATTAAATGTTATTAGTTCTGCACCTTCTGCTGTTTCAAATATGGCATCTGCCCAATCGGCGTGGTCATAATAAGGTCCGTTTCCGCCGTCTGTTACGACTAATTCTAATTGTTTTACACCTTCCAGCGAAACGGAAACAGTCTTTGCTTTATCGCCTAATTTCATTATTCCGCTTGACCAAAGCTTTTTGTTGTCGCCATAAATTTCAAATTCAACTGCGGGATTTTGACCTTTGATTTCATCATCCATCCCCACCATTGCGGAAAAGCTTTTTGCTTTGCCATTTAATTTAATCAATAAAGAACTTTCTGCGTGCGTTCCGAAACCTCTTTTGAAAACTTCGCCGGCAATCGTCATAGGTTTTCCGTCCACCGAAGTATTGATGCCGGGTTTTCCGTGTCCCTGTGTTGCCACGCTCAAATCCAACTGGTCTAACCAAACGGTTGACTGCGCCTTGGAAATATTTCCCGACAATAGAAATGTTACAGCAATTAAAAGTAGTTTAGTCTTCAACATTATTAAAAATTTGGATTTAATTAAATTTCCACCAATCAAAATAGAAAAGGTCTTTTTCCCCCTTAAAAACAAAATATAAATCGTGGATTCCTTTTACACTTTTCAGAGGTGTATTAATGGTTTTATATAAGTCGCCCTCACCTTTTCCTGTAACGTTAACAACTCCCAGCAATGGCCCATTAAGAGCATCTGAACGCACTTCTATTTTTCCTCCATAGAGAGAAGCAACATTTACGTCCAAAGATTTTACGCCTTTGGAAAAATCTACCCCTTGGATTTTAATATAATCACCATTGTTAATTGAGGTAACGATGACACGGTCTGTGATTTTTTTGCCTCTGTTATAGGGTTGATTGCGTTCCCATTCTGTGACCATTTCTGTTTTCAGACCTTCGCTGTAAGCCATCGTTTCTGCTTCCACTTTTTTGTAAGGGTCCAGAGTGCCCACTCTTTTTGCACCATCCGTAGTCCAGAAAGGAAGCTTCTGAATGGTTCCATCTGCATTGTAGGTAATTTCTGTGACACTAACAGACCGACGTTCGTAATGTTTGCTCATCGTCTGTTTCCCGATATTATAATTGAACCCGAAAACATAGGATTTTCCTTTGTAATCAATAATTCCGGGATGATTTCCGTTGGAACGTTTATCACTGTCCATTATCATTCCTTTATATTCCCAAGGTCCGGTTGCAGATTTGCTCATCGCATAGCCGATTCCTTCCGGACAGCAGGTTGAAGCATAAGCCAGATAATATTGGTTATTTCTTTTCCAAACCCAAGGTCCTTCCTGATAATGAAATGGGTCGGGCGAACCTTTTACTTTGGCAATCGACGGGTCTTTTATGATAGAACCATTAATAGAAATCATATCTTCATTCAGTTTAACGTACCATAAATTGGGATTTCCCCAATAGAGATATGCTTGTCCATCATCATCAATCAACACAGTCGGGTCAATATCGTCGCCGGAATTTTTCACCAAAGGTTTTCCGATAGGGTCTTTGAAAGGACCATAAGGACTGTCCGCCACCAAAACGCCGATTCCTCTTTGTCCTGGCATCGGGCAGTACATATAAAATTTACCGTTTCTTTCGATGACCTGAGGCGCCCAGGCTCCATTTTCAGGGTCAGTCCATTTGAAATCTTTCAGGGAAGCAACCACGCCATGGTCTGTCCAATTGACCATGTCTGTGGAAGTGTACAGCAACCAATCTTTCATCTTGAATCCGAAAGCATCGTCTTCATCGTGACTGGTGTAGAGAAAAACCGTGTCTTTGTAAACCATCGGCGCAGGGTCTGCGGTGAATTTGGTTTGGATGATTGGATTTTGAGCTAAGGAAATCTGAAAAAATCCTACAACTGTTATTAAACTTAAAAATTTCATAATTAAATATTTTAAGATTATTTAAAATTGACATTCACTTTCTTTCCTGAATAACTCAACGATTGCTGCTGTCCATCAGGAAGAATTACTACAAAGTTTCGTTTATCAATCATTCCTTTAAAATTTCCTTTTCGGGAATCTATCGTCAAGGTTTTTGATTTATCATTCCAATGGAAAGGGATTTCAGTATAGTCTCCTTTTTCATAGTTGTAATTATCGAACTCATCCTCATACAAGACGAAATCTGCATCTGTTCCCGGATAGATTTTTACGGTAAGATTATCCCATTTTTTCTCCGTAGCATATTGAACATCTGGGCCGAACGGAATGATGCTTCCCGCTTTCACATACAGCGGAATGCTTTGAAGGTTAACAGATTTTTCGATTTCCTGACCGCCTTTGTGTTTTTCATCCGTCCAGAAATCAAACCAGTCTGAACCTGCGGGAAGGTAAACTTTAACTGTTTTATTTTGTGTAAAATCTATATTGGAAAGCGAATTTTCTTTTTTGGTAGCATCGGTTTTATTCCAGCCTTCATTTTCATCGGTTTTAATGAATTTTTCAGGTGTGTATTGAGGATTGAGAATTGGTGCTACTAGGAATGATTTTCCGAACAGATATTCATTATTTATATCCCAAGCTTTTTTGTCTGATGAAAAATCCATCGACAAAGCTTTCAAAAAACTCGAATTATTTTTAGAAACATCCCACGAGGTCGAATAAATGTACGGCAACATATTGTAACGCAACCTGATGAATTTCTCGATAATATCATAAACCACATCACCTTTTTTTCCAAATTGGTAAATTTCCCTCGGAACATCGGTTCCGTGCGAACGCATCATGGGTGTGAAAGTTCCGTATTGCAGCCAACGAACATACAATTCCTGAAACATCGGATTTTTGGTGCCTCCGTTTCTTTTATAAACACCGGCAAAGAAACCGCCGATATCAGAGTTGAAATTCGGATTTCCAGTCAGGCTGAAATTTAAACCTGCCGGAACCTGATTGCGCAAAGATTCCCACGAAGAGTTGACATCGCCCGACCAAGTATTAGCTGCGTATCTTTGCTGTCCTGCAAAAGCTGAACGCGTCAAAATAAAAACTCTTTTGTCGCTCGTGGTTTCACGCTGATGGTCGTAAACGCCACCAACTGTCATCAGCGGATATGCATTTCTCACTTTTCGGAATGAACCGAGGTATGTTTTGGTATCTAAATCTTCCGGTTTTTGGCTCAGATGGTCGGGTTCCGTAGAATCCATCCACCAGGTATCGACACCCAGACTGAAAACGCCTTTGTTGAGATATTTCCAGTAAATATTTCTGGCTTCGGGATTGTAAGTATCGTAAACACGGACTCCGGAAGGATAGTTCATATCGGGAGGCCAGACTTCCCGGCCAGATTCTGGCCAGGTTTTGAAATCGAACAACATTCCTTTTTTATCCATTTCACGGTACTGATTGGTCATCGGGCCGAATGACGACCAAATGGAAACGGAAAGATGTGCATTCCTATCGTGGATATCCTGTATCATTTTTTTGGCATCGGGAAAATCGGGGCTGATGAAATCCATCGCATTCCACTGGTAATTGTTTCCCCAATATTGCCAATCTTGAATGATTCCGTCAAGAGGTACTTTTAATTCCCTGTATTTTTTCACTACATCTACCAGTTCATCCTGACTTTTGTAGCGTTCTTTGCTTTGCCAATAACCATAAGTCCATAAAGGAATCATCGGTACTTTTCCTGTCAGGTTTCGCATTCCGGCAACTACACCATCCGCATTTTTTCCGTAGATAAAATAATAATCCACCCCTTCCCCAACTTCCGATGAGAATGATGTTTTGTCTGGTTTATCGGTAAATTGAGTCGGAGAATAGTTATCCCAAAAAACGCCATAACCTTTTACAGACTGAAAAAACGGCACAAAATCCCAGGTGTTATTCTGAATCATTTTTACATCCGTATTTCGCTGTGACATTTTTCCATTCTGTAAAATTCCTAAACCATAAATAGGTTCGTCTTTTTCCAGCTGAAAAGACTGTGTTACCGAATAAGTCGGGTTTCCTGCATCATTAAAAGGTTTGAAATCGCTTCCGGTTTCCTTTAAAAGTTCTTTTCCTGAGGATGAATTGTAAGTGATTTCACCATTTTTAACATCAATAAAAAGCTGTACATCATTTGTTTTTAATGAAATAATATGATTACTTTCTGAAACTGAAAATCTGGTTTTCTGTTCTTTTTTGATGACTGACAGACTGTTTTTGTCAAATGCTTTTCCAGCAGGATACTTAATAATTCTAACTGTATTTTCACCGTACAATTTCACTTCAACATTCATATTATCATTAGAAAACTTCAATCCTGAATCTGTTTTTTGATAAGATTGTGCATTGATATTTCCTGATATGACAACAACCGTTACAATTATTGCCTTAATTTTTATTTTGTTGAAATTCATTTGGTGTGTGTGATTTTGGATTAAAATATTAAAAGTCTGTTCGGATTAAATTTCATTATTTAAAAAGTTCCTGTGCAAACTGATGCAGGCTGTCTCTCCAAACCGGCCAGCTGTGACCGCCAGGATAATCTCTGTACGAATATTTAATTCCGATTTTATCTAATTCTTTCAGCATTTTCTGACCGTTTTCGTAAGCGATATCGTCTTTTCCGCCCATTGAAATCCAGAAATTTTTAACGTTGGATAAAAAGGCAGATTTATTTTCATTTAAAAATTTGTACTGTTTATCGGCAACGTCCTGAAGCATCGGTAGCATATATCCTGAACTGAAAACACCCAGGCTTGAGAACATATCAGAATTTTGAATCCCGGTATAAAGTGTATAGATTCCACCCATTGAAAGTCCGGCCAATGCACGATTTTCTTTGCCTTTTTTTATTCTGTAATTGGATTCGGCAAACGGAATGATTGATTCTTTCAGTTCTTTTTCAAACATCTGAAGATTACGTTCACCAAAGTTTCGGATTCCGCCCTGACCGATATTGGTATCCGGCATAATGATGACCATCTTTTTAGCTTTACCTTCCGCAATCAGATTATCCAAAATCAGATTGGTTTTACCCTGATTCGCCCAACCGCTTTCATCTTCGCCACCACCGTGGAGAATGTATAATGCCGGATAAGATTCAGTAGCATTCTGGTCGTAACCCGGTGGCGTGTAAATGAAAACTCTTCTCCAAGAATTGGTTACTTTGGAATAGAAATTTTTGATGCGGATATCGCCGTGCGGAACATCTTTTAACGCATAGAAATCATCGCCATCAAAAGGAATATCGATTCCACTGGCGTATCTTCCCATCCCGTAAAATGTTTCGCTGGACGGGTCTGCAACTGCAACACCATCAATCAGCAAAGAATAATAATGAAAACTTCCGCTCTGTGCATCTGTTGTTCCTGTCCAAAAACCTTCCGTATCTTTTTTGAGGTCATACTTTTTTCCTAAATCGATCTGAACTTTTTGCGCTTCCGGCGCTTTTACCTTGAACATCACTCTTCCGTCTGGAAAAATTTGAGGATACTGAGCATTTCTGATATTGGTAGCTGCGGGAATTCCCAAAACGGTAAATCCGTCAAATTTAGTTTTATCAACAGGCTTAAATAACAATTGTGAAAAAATGTATAAATCATTTTTCCAGACCTTGAAATCGTGGCCGCCCGGTTCGATGTAGAAAATATGCGGGATTTTATTTTTCTTCAGATAATCGCTGGTTCTTTTACTGAAAGGCATCAATCCGTCTGCATCGCCGCAGGAAATAAATATAAGTTTCATTTTCAGTGCTTCCTGTGGATTCGGCAAAAGCTGAGTCGGTTCTTTCGTATTTGGTGCTGAAGAAAATGCACCTAGCCAGGCAAATTTATCGATGTTTCCGAAAGCAAAATTTTGTGTTTGTCCTCCTCCCATTGATAGTCCAGCCAAAGCCCGGTTTTCACGGTCTTTTTTGACAGGATATTTTTTCTCTACAAACGGAATCAGGTCATTCAGCAAATCTTTTTCAAAAGTTGCGAAAGCTTCCACTTTATCCGGAGCCATGATATTTCCGGTTGCCCGGTCGTCTTTCATCGCACGACCGTTCGGCAAAACGACAATCATCGGCTGCAGTTTTCCCTGTGCGTAGAGATTGTCCAGAATAACATTCGGTTTTCCTTGGTTAAACCATTCTTTTTCATCTCCGCCAATGCCGTGAAGAAGATAAAGAACAGGATATTTTTCCCCTTTTTTGAATCCCGGCGGTGTATAAACCAAAGCTTTCCTTGAAGTTCCGACGGTTTTTGATGGATATTGAATTGTGTCAATTTTTCCGTGGGAAATCGTTGGATTTTCCACATCAAAACCTTGTGGAGCCTGTCTGTCATTGTTTTGAGCGGAAACAAACATTCCCGATAACAAAAAAGCTATAATGAGAAGTATTGAATTTTTCATATATTATTATTTGTAATTTTTACACTTATTAATTTAAGCAAAAAAATAATACCTGCAAGGTTTATCTTTTTTACATTTTTAATGTTAATTATCATTGTCGTAATTAACAGGTCGCCTCTACGAGACTTTGATTTTGATGGTACAATGTTTTGCTACTAACAGTTTGCTTGTACGAAGCAATAATTTTCATTTTTTCTAGACAGTGAATCTCTCGCAGCCCGACTTGAGCGGAAATCCTTTTTTGCTTGTACTCTAGTTCTATTTAATCTGAAATCATCTGCAAAAAAGATTGAGAGCGGAAGGCGGATAAAGCTGCCCAAATTATTCACCTCTAATTATTCCGAACTTATATTCACTCTGAAAAAATCAACATCTACAAAACCTCCCAGATTTTTGGTAGCATAATTGAAAATCGCAAACTTTGAACCCATAAAAAATCTCCGGTAATCGAAAATCATTCTGTAATCTTTTGCCATTTCGGCCCAATTTTTTTGGTCGGTGCTGTAATAAAAATTGGCCAAATCCTTTTCAAGGTTGAAATCGGCATCGATTTTAAAATAAACTTTGTCGGAATTTAGAGGAATTCTCTTCTTTTCTTCTTTTTTAACACCTATAACCGACTTAGTTTTATTGTCTAAACTGACTTCATTCGTTGAAAAAACGACAAACTTTTTACCATCTTCCATCACCACAGACAAAATTCCTGAATCGCCGTTAAAAGCGCTGAAACCTGCAACATCACCGTCTTTCATCCCTTTCACATCCAAAGCCACTATGCCACTGGATTTAGGACCTTCCATTCTTTGGGTCAACGTATTCGGAGCGAGGTACAAATTATCTACTATTCTGGATGTTTTCAGTCTTAAAAAGCCTTTTCTTTCGGATAAAGACCAAGCTGTGTTGACAGGATTATGATTCCACTGCCACTGGATTTTCATCTTTTTATCTGAGAATTCATCACTTTCTACCAGATGATTTTTTGGTTTAAATGGCGAAAGCGGGACTTCACCTGTCAAAGGTACTTTTCCATTGTCTCCCAAAATTGGCCAATCGTTTTCCCACTTTACAGGAAGCAAAATAGGAACCCTTCCTACTCCATTTCTGTCCTGGAAAATCAGGGAATACCAATTTCCGTTTTTATCGTCAATCAAAGCACCTTGTCCGGCATAGGAAAATCCAAGAAAATTGTCTTCAAGAATGACTTTTTTCTCATAAGGTCCGGTTACTTTATCAGCTCTATACACTTCCTGACGACGTTTTTCACCTCTCGGCCAGGAAATCATCATCATATAATATTTTCCGTCTTTTTTAATGATTTGGTTACCTTCCAAAAGTCCGGTTTCCGAAGCATCTTTCTGAAAGACTTCCGTCCCATCCTGATTTCCGATAATGGTTTTAAAATCCGGACTCAGCTCAAAAACTTTGTTGGAAGTGAAAACGTAAACTCTATCATCATCATCGAAAAGCAAAGATGCATCGTGAAAATGCCTAGTTCTCGTGATGAGTTTCCAATTGCCTTTTTCAGGATTGTCGGTAACATAGAAATAGGATTTGAAAGGCTCATCATTCGGGGAAAACAGAACGTAATATTTCCCTTTGTGATAACGGATGGACGACGCCCACTGTCCACGTCCGTAAACGCTTCCGTCAATCAAATCATATTTGGAATTATCATTTAGCGTATCAAAAACATAACTTGACATTTCCCAATGTACCAAATCTTTGGAATGCATCACCGGCGCTCCTGGCATCAGATGCATTGTGGTGCTAATGAGGAAAAAATCATCACCTTTTCTTGTGATTGACAAATCAGGCGCATCTGCCCAAATAATAGGATTGGTAAATTCCGTCGTCTGCTGTTTCTGAAGAGGATTTATCTGGGCTGAAAGGAGATTCAGCCCAATAAATCCAAAAAGAGAAACTATATAAAATGGTTGATTAATTTTCACAATTTTGATATTTTGGTTTGGTTTTTGAAAATTGTCATTCCGACGACAAGAGGAATCTTTATTTAAGTGGAGATTCTTCGCTACACTTTAGAACTTCGTTCGTTGACCTTCTGCCAATGTTCAGAGTGACAAAGATTATCATTAATTCGGCACAATATCGTTTGACAAAGTGCTGTACAAGCCAATTAAACTTCCTGTGAAACCTCCTGCAACATCGGTAGAAAGAATATCTCCTGAAACCGGACCACCCAGATTTTTAAAATTCTTGCCATCTGTTGTGTAATTAAAGCTGATGTTGTCTTTCTCTCCTGTAACCTGAAATTTAATGGTTTTACCTAAAGAAATTTTCTCGCTGGCTACTAATGTTGACGCCCCTTTTTCGGTTCTTTCCAGAACAATGTAGAAATCTTTACCTTTCTTCGTAATTCCGAAAACGTAATTAAATGTTTCGCTTTGATAGAGCGTAATTCCAGCCAATTCTTTTTCAGATTTTGGTTTGTAATCTAAGGTTACCGAAGTTTCAAAATCTTCGTGCTGTAATCTGTGAAACAAAGATGAAATCGGAGCCAACGCTTTGATATTCGTTTCCATAGGATTCACTTTTACACCAGTTTTTGTAGTCGTGATGAAGTTTTCACGAGGTCCGCGCATTGCAATCCAACGGAAATCCAGGTTTTTATTGGTTAATTTATCGTTATAGGTAAAATTTCCGTTCGGGAAGAATCCGTTTTGTCCAGTTTGATTCTGAACACCTTGCGGCATTTTCAATTTTGGTTTCATCGGAACCAAACCGTTTTCAAAAACAGGATACGTTCCACTCCAATCTACGGGAAGAATGAACGTTTCTCTTCCGTGATTAACACGTCCTTTTTCGTTTGGACGAATAGCTAAAAACACGCCATACCACTGTCCGTTCGGGCCTTCAACCAAATCTGCGTGACCTGCCCAATCTACTTTTTCTTTTCTGTCTCTCGGAAAATATCTTTGCGTCAGAATCGGATTATTTTTAGCCGGAACAAACGGTCCTTTAGGAGAATCTGCCATAAAAATAACTTCGCTATGATTGCCTCCGGTTCCACCCTCAGCGCACATCAGATAATATTTTCCTTTGTATTTGTACAAATGAGGTCCTTCAATCCAAATTGGTTTTTGAGAAAGATCAACACCACCGTTTACGATTATTTTGTCCGAACCTGCGACAACCTGGTCTTTCTCCAAATCGTAATCCCACATTTTGATGACGCGGTGACCTTGATACTGCTCAGTTCCTTTTGGTGGGGCGTCGTTATGGACAATGTAGGCTTTCCCATCATCATCGAAGAAAATGGCAGGGTCGATTCCATCGAAATTCAGTTTCTGGACTTCGCTCCAGCCTTTTGCAGGGTCTTTGGTTTTCACGACCATATTTCCGACTCCGCCCGCAATCTGCGTGGTAATCATATAAAATGTATCGTTGAACTTGTTGTATTTGATATCCGGTGCATAAATTCCCTGAGAAACGCCACCTTTTTCAACTTTAAGTTGTGAAGGTCTGTCCAGAACGTGGCCAACCTGTTTCCAATTTACCAAATCTTTGGAAGTGAAAATCGGAACGCCCGGAAACATCGAAAACGAAGAATTCACCAAGTAATAATCGTCGCCTTTTTTGGTGATACTCGGGTCGGGATAACAGCCCTGAAGAATTGGTGAATAAAATTCGTCCGATTTCAGAGGGTTGTCATTATATATTTTGTCGTTTCCTCTGTATTGAAAATCGGTAAAAATCTGTGCTTGCAAACTGGTTACAGAAAGTAGAGCCAGAGTAGCAAAAATGCTGGTTTTGTTTCTTAGGAAATTTGGATTCATTGTTATCTTTTTCATATATAATTTTTAATTTTTTTTAATCGTTGAACACTTCGGGTTCGTTTTATTTATATTGATAGGATTTTATCCTATTCTCGTTTAAATCGTCCCTTCGGGACTTTGATTATCATTTAAATTTTGGCTAAAGCCAATTGTTTGATCCATTTATTAAACGGGCTAAAGCCCGTTCCTATTAATCAATTTTTTATTTTCAGTTTGTATGTTTTTCCTGATTCTGTTGGGAAATCATACATCACAGATTCTTTTATTTCGACAAGGTTTAATTTGGCTTCACTGGAAATTATTGGCTTTTTAATCTCAGGTGTTTCGAAAAAGTGATTCGGGTTTTTGCCTTCCGCTTTTTTGAGTTTTGTTTTTCCTGATAATTCCATTTTGTTGGGAATTCTGACTCTGCAGTTTCCGCCTAAATTGGATTTTATGGTGATTTCTTTAGCTCTATTATTTTCCCAGACAATGCTGATTTCAAAATCGCCGTAGGTTTTCAGCCCGGAAATCTTTCCATTTTTCCATTCATCCGGAAGTGCGGGAAGAATGTCGATAAACCCGTTCTGAGTTTGCAAAAGCATCTCGGTAATTCCCGAGGTACAGCCAAAATTTCCGTCAATCTGGAACGGTGGATGTGCGTCGAAAAGATTCGGATAAGTTCCGCCTTTGCTTCCCCAGCCGTCTTTTTCTACCAGCGTTAATTGGTCTTTGATTAATTTATTGGCATGATTTCCGTCTAATAATTTTGCCCAGAGATTGACTTTCCAGCCCATACTCCAGCCTGTGGAAACGTCGCCACGATGAAGTAAAACGGTTTTGGAAGCATCCAACAATTCAGGTGTCGTAAAAGGATTGATTTGGTTGGACGGAAACAATCCGTAGAGATGCGAAACGTGCCTGTGATTGTCTTTCGGGTTGTCTAAATCTTCTGCCCATTCCTGCAACTGTCCGTATTTCCCGATTTTCATCGGTGGTAATTTGGAGATAATATTCTCCCAAACTTTTATTTTATCTGAATCAACATTAAGAATTTCCGCAACTTTTTTTGTTTTAGTAAATAAGTCAAACATCAACTGATTATCTATCGTATTTCCAACTGCCAAAGCACTTCCCTGATGTCCGTTTGGAATATTTTCGGGAGACATTGACGGACTTACGACCAGCCATTTGTGCGTTGGTTCTTCAACCAAAAAATCTTCATAAAACTGAGTGGCAGATTTTAGAATTGGATAAACGGATTTCAAATAGTTTTTATCTCCGTTGTACAAATATTTTTCCCAAAGATGCTGAGAAAGCCAAGCGCCACCCATTGGCCACATTCCGGCGTTGGCAAAATCTATAACACCAGTGATTCTCCAAATATCCGTATTGTGATGAGCGACCCAGCCACGACTGTTGTACATTGTTTTTGCCGTTTCTTTTCCGGATTCGCTTAAATCTTTAACCATCTGAATCATAGGTTCGTGCATCTCGGAAAGATTGATTTTTTCCGCCGGCCAGTAATTCATTTCCGTGTTGATGTTGATTGTGTATTTGCTGTCCCATGCGGGTTTGTTGGAATTATTCCAGATTCCCTGAAGATTCGCCGGCTGACCACCAGGTTGTGAAGAGGAAATCAAAAGATAGCGACCAAACTGATAATATAAAGCCACAAGTTCCGGGTCGTAGCTGGTTGCAAAATTTTTAATCCGAATGTCGGTTGGTTGTTTTGCTGCTTCGGAAGTTCCTAAATCGAAATCAACTCTTTTGAAATATTTTTGATATAAAGCCAGATGGTTTTTCAGTAAAGTATTGAAACTTTTATGTTCTGATGCTTCGATGTATTTTTTACTTTTTAAAACTTCATCTGTGTTCAAAGTTTTGTAATCTGTGAAATTGGTCGCGATGGAAATTAGAATCATCACTTCATCGGCATTATTCACTGAAATTTCATTTCCTGAAACTGAAGTTGTTCCGCCTTTGGTAATGAATTTTGCCAGCGCATTGAATTTAACCTGACCTTGAATTCCGTCCAATGTTGAGGAAAGTCCATCCATCTGTAATGTATTGGAATCAATAGCTTTGACATTTTTCTTAAGTTCGCTAGTGAAATTGGCTGTGAAATTCAGTGCATTTTTTTTGTCAGAACTTAATTTAATGACAATGACATTATCGGGAATTGAAGTAAAAACTTCCCTTTTGAAATTAATTCCGTTGGAAGTAAATGTCGTTTTTGTAATTGCTTTTTCGATGTCTAATTCTCTGTAATAATTTTTAACATCATTAATACTATTAAAATCAAGCGTAAAATCACCAATATTCTGATAGGCCGAACCGTGAAGTGTCTTGGCGGTTAAACCTTTATCCGCAAGAATTTGTGCTCTTTTGTAATTTCTGTTAAATAAATAATATCGGATAGAATCCAGAACTTTTGGTCCATCCGGATTATCGTTTCTTGAAGGTCCGCCCGACCAAAAAGTGCCTTCGTTCAGCTGAAGTTTTTCCTGGGAAGGGTCGCCAAAAACCATTGTAGCCAATCTTCCGTTTCCAACCGGTAACGCTTCCACCCACTGTTTGGCAGGTTTGTCATACCAAAGCTTATATTTTCCTCCTTT
This sequence comes from Epilithonimonas hungarica, assembly GCF_900102265.1. Lineage (GTDB taxonomy): Bacteria > Bacteroidota > Bacteroidia > Flavobacteriales > Weeksellaceae > Epilithonimonas > Epilithonimonas hungarica. Next base: position 578,655 of record NZ_FNBH01000003.1, read on the forward strand.
TTGAGCAAAGGAAAATCCGCTTAGGAAAAGACAGATGATTAATATGTAATGTTTTTGGTTCATTTATTTTTTAACTGATTTTTACAGTCGGTTTTCTGTTAATTAATTTGATTATCAACCAGGCTGCAACATAAGACATTCCGGCAATGAAGAAAATGATGTTATAACCGCCGTTGATATTTCCTGCTTTTTTGAATGCATCCAAAACAATCCCGATAAATAACGGGAAAATAATTCCTGCAACCGAACCCATCATTCCGCCAAAACCAATGACAGAGCTCACATAGTTGTTCGGTAACCTGTCACCAACACATGTCATCAGATTGGCTCCCCAACCTTGATGTGCGGCTGTTGCAAAGGCAATGACAACTGTTATCATCCACATATTATCCAGATATTTTGAAAACATCACCGGAACTACCAGCAATGCAAACAATAGCATCGTAAAATTTCGGGCTCTGCTGATTTCCCAGCCTTTTTTGATTAAAGCAGAAGACAAATAACCACCACCAATACTACCTATTGTTGTTCCTCCGTAGATTAAAATCAATGGTAATGAAGGTTTCGTCAAATCCATTTTGAAAACATCTGCAAAATAAGCCGGTAACCAAAACATAAAGAAATACCAGATCGGGTCGGTCATCATTTTCCCGATGGCAAAAGACCAGGTTGCTTTCAGTTTCAGAATATCTTTAAGAGGCGCACTTGGAAGGTTATTTTGATTCTCCTCCTGGTCACTTTTGATGTAAGCCAGTTCTTCTGCAGAGAGTTTTTTATTGTCTTCGGGTTTATTGTAAAAACGCCACCAAAGTACAAGCCATAAAAGCCCGGCCGCTCCAATCCAGACAAAGGTCTCCTGCCAGCCGTAATGTCCTAAAATAAACGGAACCAGAACAGGTGCTAAAATAGCTCCAACTGTTGCTCCCGAATTGAAAATCCCTGTCGCCAAAGCTCTTTCCTTTTTGGGAAACCATTCTGCTACAGATTTTATCGCTGCCGGAAAATTACCCGCTTCTGAAAGTCCCAATGCTGTTCTAGCAAACAAAAATCCAACGGTACTTTTAACAAACCCGTGACCAATAGAAGCTAAGCTCCAAACCACGAGAGACACAGCATATCCGATTTTGGAACCTACTTTATCTACAAATCTTCCCATCAAAAGATTTCCCAAAGCATATGATGCCGTGAAAGCCATCACAATGTAGCTGTAATCTTTTTCCGTCCAGCTAAACTCAGCTTCTAAAGTGGGCTTCAGAAGACCCATCACTTGACGGTCGAGATAATTGATTGTCGTTGCCAGAAAAACCAAAAACAACATAAACCATCTCAGATTCTTTTTTTGCGGTGCCTGCATCTTATTTTTGATTTAATTGAAATAATAATTGTTCAACTTTTTCTTTTAGTTGTTCATCGGAAAATTCTTTTTTGACCAAAGCACTTCCAAGTCCGACTGCAACTGCACCGCCATTCATCCATTCGGAAATATCCTGAGCGTCTGCATGGATTCCGCCTGTCAGCATAAATTCCATTTCCGGGAAAACCGAAGAAATCGATTTTATGTAATTTTTTCCGGCCAAATCCGCAGGAAAAACCTTTACCATTCGAAGCCCGTTTTGATAAGCGATATTAATCTCAGACGGCGTGAAACATCCTGGAATCAACAGAATATTTTTGTCAACGGAATGTTTTACCAATTCTTCATTAATGATTGGCGTAATGATAAAATCAGCTTTTGCATCAATGAAAGCATCCATTTCTGAAATATTTTTCACTGTTCCGATTCCTAAAGAGAGTTCCGGAAATTCTGTTATTGCTAATTCTTTCAGTTTTCTGAAATTTTCTAAAGCTAATTCACCACGATTGGTATATTCTACCACACGGATTCCTGCTTCATAAAGCGATTTTACAATCGATTTTGAAACTTCGAAAGAATCATTGTAAAACAACGGAACTATCTTCTGATCTTTTATTTTTTGTATGATTTTTAAACTCATAAATTTTCGATATTAATCGTTTCGTTGATGGTATCGCCTTGTACAAAAAGTTTTTTGAAAGCCACTTTTACAGCATCATCCAGGATTTTTTGGATTGAATTTCCTTTTATGCTTCCGTGAATCAAAGCCGCCATAAAAGAATCGCCGCTGCCGACTCTTTCCAAAATTTTATCAGAATAATATTGCTCTGAAATGAATAATTTCCCCTCAGAATATATAGTCGCAAAATAATTGACCTCGTCACCTTTTGTGAATCGGAATGTGTTGGCAATCAATTCTATATTCGGATATTGTTTCTGAATTTCTGAAGCTGATTTTCCAGCTTGTTTTAGAAGGTTCTCATCATTAAAATTTCCATTTAATTCGTATTCAATTGGGATATTTAAGAATTCCTGAATCGACCAGATATTTCCCATTAAAACATTAACAAATGGCATTAATTGAGAGATTTTATCGTAAGGATTCTGATGCTGCCAAAGTGATGCACGGTAATTCAAATCCAGAGAAGCTTTGATATTTCGGGCATTGGCCTTCTTCATCAAATCAAGACATTTCCCGAAAGCATTTTCGCTCAAAGCAGGCGTAATTGTACTGATATGAAGCCAAGTTACATCCTGAAAAACTTCGTCATCAGAAAAACCGGAAAAATCTGATTCTGTGAAAACCGATGGAAAACGGTCGTAGATAACTTTCGCATTCTGCATATCGCCATCAAAAGGAAGATAAAAAGTTCCCATTCTCCCATTTGACTTCTCTGCAAGGATTTTTATTTTTTCATCATTTAATTTTAATTCCAATTGGCTTCCGAGATAATTTTCCGGCAACGCAGAATACAAAGAAACCTGATTTCCCCATCTTGAAAGTGCCGAAGCAACATTATATTCAGCTCCGCCAATGTAAATTTTGAGAGCTTGATTTTTCAGCCAAGTTCCGTCAGAATCCGGAGCGAAATGCAAAAGCAATTCACCGAAACATAAGATTTTATTTGAAGTTTCCTGATTCATTCTTAAAAATTGAAATAATTTTTAGCGTTGTAATAGCAGATATCCTGAATGATTTTTCCAACCCATCTTTCATCATCAGGAATAAGACCCTTTTCCACCTCATTTCCGAACATATTACAAAGCAGTCTCCTGAAATACTCGTGTCTTGAGAATGACAAAAAACTTCTGGAATCGGTCAGCATCCCTACAAATGTGCTTATCAATCCGATATTGGAAAGCGTGTTCATCTGTTTCTGCATCCCATCCAGCTGGTCCAGAAACCACCAGGCAGCGCCGAACTGTATTTTGGATTTGATTCCGGATTCATTGAAATTGCCTGCAAGAGAAGCCAAAACTTCATTATAAACCGGATTCAGATTATAAATAATTGTTTTTGCAAGTTTGCCTTTGGAATTGAGCCCATCAAAAAGAACACTCATTCTTTGGGCAAAATATTGTTCGCCAATCGCATCGAAACCGGTATTTGCACCAATATTTTTCAGCATCGCGGAATTATTATTTCTGGTTGCGCCAACATGGAACTGCTGAATCCAACCTTTATCAGAATACATTTTGCAGAGCTCTTTCAAAAGAAATCCGCAAAGCGCATCCGGATCGGAAAATGTAAGTTGGTTACCTTTTAGAAATTCTGAAAATTCTTTTTCTAGATCAGCATTCCACTGGGTTGTGTCCGGAAAATATTCGAAGCCGTGGTCTGAAACTCTGGTGCCAACCTCATCAAAATGATTGATTCTTGACTGAAGCACACTCAATAGATCTGAAACTGAATTAATATTGGTTCCTGAAGCTTTTTCAAGTTTTTTAATATTGAGGATATAAGATTCGGAATCAATAATATTGATGTAAATATCCGGACGAAAACTTGGTAAAACTGTTGTATTGAAATTGCTTTCTTTTATTTTTTTATGATAATCCAGATTGTCAGCCGGGTCATCTGTTGTACAAAGTGCCTCCACTTTATAATTTTTGAGCAATTCCTGTGGCGTAAATTCAGGTTTTTGTAAAGAATCCTGCATTGCGCTATAAATATCATCCGCATTTTTTTCAGACAAATATCCCTTAATTCCAAAAGAATTTTTGAGCTCCAGATGCGTCCAGTGAAACAATGGATTCCGAAGTGTGTAAGGAACCGTTTCGGCCCATTTTTGGAATTTTTCTTCGTCCGCTGCCTGTCCTGAAATGAATTTTTCATCAATCCCGAAATTCCGCATTGCACGCCATTTGTAATGGTCGCCATCCAGCCAGATTGCTGTTGGAGAACGGAAATTCTGATTATTTGAAATAACCTCAGGTTCCAGATGATTGTGATAATCGATAATCGGCATCTCTTTCGCATAGCCAAAATAGAGATTTTCCGCCTTTGCCGATTCCAGCAAAAATGATTCTCCGAAAACTCCTTTATTTTTAATGGAATGAGTCATTATTTAATCTAAAAAACTGATTTTTATTTTATGAAAATCTTTAAAAACAAGACCTTAACTATAAGAAAAATTTATTAAGGCCCTGCTACTATATAAAGAAAATAATACTTAATTTAAACACCACTGAATGCGCTAAAACCGCCATCCACAGGTAATAATGCGCCTGTTATAAAACTTGCGGCATCGGAACAGAGAAACTGTACAGCTCCATTCAGTTCTTCCACTTCACCAAATCTTTGCATTGGTGTTTTGGCAATCACTTTTTTGCTTCGGTCCGTTAAAGAACCATCTTCATTCAACAAAATAGCGCGGTTCTGGTCACCGATGAAAAATCCCGGGGCAACAGCATTGACACGGATCTTATCCCCGAACTTCAAAGCTAAATCTGAAGCTAACCACTGGGTAAAATTGGTAATAGCAGATTTCGCTGCCGAATATCCTGCTACTCTTGTAATCGCAGAATAAGCCGCCATTGACGAAATATTGACAATGCTTCCGCTTCCCTGTTCAGCCATCACTTTTCCGAACACGTAACTTGGATAAACCGTTCCGTTGATGTTGAGATCAGTGACCTCATCCCATCCCTTCATATTCATATCGAAAAAAGACTGGTCGGGAGATAAAGTTGCTGTGGGAATATTTCCGCCCGCAATATTCAGCAGAATGTCTATTCTACCATACTTTTCTATGATTTTTTTTGATGCATTTTCAAGACTTGCGATGTTCATTACATTGGCTTCTACTGCGAAAACATCGCCTCCCAAATCGGTCAGTTCTTTCACGCGGGAATCCAAAGTTTCCTGGTTTCTGCCTACCGCAACAATTTTTGCTCCGGCTTCGATGAAACTTTTCGCCAAACTTCCACCCAAAACACCGGAAGCGCCAGTGATGATTGCTACCTTATCTTTTATGCTGAATATTTCGTTCATTTTTTACTTTTTAAAATGATTGCAAATTTTAGATTTATTTTTTTTGCAATTCTGATTGTACTGTTGCCATCACGCCTTCAATTTGACCTAAAGCCAACATTCTTCCAAGGAAAGAATAACCTGGATTGTAGCCTTTGTCAACATCTTCGGTTAACAATCTTCCGTGGTCGATTCTCATTGGTAAATCAGGATTTTCTTTTTCAAATACCCGGATAACGTCAATCAATTTACCTCTGCCACCTAAATGATGTGCTTCGATGAAGTCTCCGTTTTCAAAAACATTGGTACTTCTGAGGTGAACAAATTTAGTTCTGTGGGCATATTTTTGAGCTAATTTCGGAACATCATTCTGGAGATTTGCACTTAAAGAACCTGCGCAGAATGTCAGTCCGTTGTGTGGATTACCGACAGCATTCAGAAACCAATCGATGTCATCTTCATTAGTTACGATTCTTGGCAAACCAAGCAAAGCAAATGGTGGGTCGTCCGGATGCACACACATCTGGATGTTCCATTCTTCGCAAACTGGCATTATTTTTTCGAGGAAATATTTTAAATTTTCACGAAGTTGGTTTTTATCAATTCCGTCATACAATGCCAATAAACTATTGAACTTTTCTACCGGATTTAAGTCGCCTTCTTTGATATTTCCATTGACAAATCCCTGCGTTTTCACAATGACCGAATCTATCAAATCATTGTTATCGGCTTCTGTAAGCGTATTTTTTAATTCCTCAACTTTTTTGAGAATTTCAGGTGTATAATCTTTTTCTGCTCCTTTTCTTTTCAGAATATGAATTTCGAAATAGGCAAATTTGGCTTTATCAAAATATAAAGATGATGAACCGTCTTCCCACTCGTGGAAAAGGTCCGTTCTTGCCCAATCCAGAACCGGCATAAAGTTGTAACAAACCGTTGTAACGCCTGCTCTACCAAGATTTTCGAGACTTTTGATATAATTTTCTATCAGTCCGTCTCTGTCCTCGCCTCCGTATTTGATAGACTCGCTCACAGCAAGGCTTTCAACTACAGACCAACGAAGTCCGTGACTTTCTATATAGTTTTTATAATCATTAATAGCCTCTGAACTCCAAACTTCTCCGTTAGGAATATCATGCAGTGCAGAAACAATACCTTCCACACCAATTTGCCGAAGGGTTTGTAATTTTATTTTATCATTCTTCCCAAACCAACGCCATGTTTTTTCCATAATACTTTAGAAATTTTAATTAAAACAAAGCAGGTGTAAAGTCTACACCTACTTTGTTCTTGATTGATATGAATGTGAATTATTAAATTAATTAATAGCCAGGATTCTGGTATTTTGCTTTTTCTTCAGCAGACATTTCCATTGCATCTATTTGTCCTTGAGGAATAGGTCTTAAGTAATGGAATTTCTGAATATTTCTAGTAACCGTCTGTGGTGTATGATCTCCATAAGCAGTACCTCCAATTTGATAAGTTGCTCCATATTCTTGCCATTTTTGTGTTCTTACTAAATCGAACCATCTATAAAACTCACCATAATATTCCCTTGATCTTTCTGCCAAAATATAATCTATTGTAATAGTTGAAGGTGTTGCAGCGACCATAGCAGCGCTGTTATCAGCTACAAAAGTCACATTCTGGGCATTGTTAAACTTCCATTTTCCTGCTCTAGCACGAATTACATTAATTAAATCTCTTGCTGTCATCGATCCGGAAGCTCCTTTTACAGCAGCTTCTGCTGCTATAAAATAAAATTCAGAGAATTTGGCTACATTGAAAGGACGGGTAAGTGCCGCATTAGGGTATCCAAGCCCATCAGGATCAAGAGTAGTATACGTGCCTATTTTCCAATAACCAGGGTAAACTATTCTACTGATACCATTAGGATTCACTACCCAATCTGCTCTACCAGGCAATGTTCCTGCTCCAACACCACTTTGTCCTGCACCTGTAGGATAAGTTACAGGCTGAGAATCATCATTTAAAAAGCTAAGTATTGCACCTCCTGGTTGTACTGGTAAATTGTTGGCGTTATATAAAGTAGAGACATTTGTAAGTCCAGTACCCGTCTTGTTCCAATTTCCTCTATATGTTGTTACAAAAGTGCCATCATATCTAGAATCATTGGTTTTGTCTGCAAATGTATTCTTTATAACTCCAATCGGAGGACACATACGGGTCCAAGGGCGTCCTAAAGGTTGGGCAGCAGCACGCTGTACGGGACTTACTGCTGTCCAAGTTGTTGCCGAAGAACTACTTTTGATATTTGGGTAGTTCCAAGTCTGCATCCAAGCTGCAAAGTTGTCTGGTGCCCAACCTGAACCAAAACCTGTTGGGTCTCCTTCATTATAATATGTGCTGGATGCAGTGTGATCAGCATACAACATACATTCTGTATTACGATCATTTGACCCTACATTGACGTCATAATAAGTTGGTTGTAGAGAATAAGAACCAGGATTATTAACACCAGCTAATGCAATGTCATAGGCTTGTTGAAAATACCATTGCGCATTATGTCCATCTGGATCTGTTCTTGGTGTCTCAGGATATGTTGGAATACTATTTGGGTTTTCTAGCCACCATCCATAAGTTAAATAAGCTTTTGCCAAAAACAATCTTGCAACATTCTTTGTAACACCTCCTGTGACCCTTGGTGCAGTTGGTAAATTATCAATTGCTTTTTTAAGATCTGCAAAAATTACTTTGGTATAAACTTCAGGAACTGTATTTCTTTTTGAAGTGGCCACAGCAGAAGCATTAAAAGCTAATTCTCCTGCTCCCAAATCCAAAGGAACGCCGCCATAGGATTGCACCAATAAAAAATAATCAAATGCTCTAAAGAATCTGGCCTCTGAGATTAATGCTTCTGAAATTCCATAATTTGGGCCATTTTGGATAATTGCATTTGCTGTATTAATATAAGGAAAAGTACTTCCCCAAATCATACTAGTTGGAAAAGTCGCAGAATTGATATTTCCTTGTCCCGACATATCCAGCTCTTTAAAATTACCATCAGCACTTTGTGCCCAAGTGGATTCATCTGTCCCGTTCTGGGTTGCGCTCATCCAATAACCATTTCCATATAGTAAACGTAAACTTCTATAAAGAGATGTCAGTCCTTGTGTAATACCTTGTTCTGTATTCATATATTCTACAGTATAGCTAGATCTAGGCTCTTCGTCAAGAATTTCTGAACAACTTGAAAAGCACAATGATAAAGTAACTGCCCCTAAAACTATTTTTTTATTCAATTTTATCATGATATTCAATTTTTAAAAAGATAAATTAATTCCCATTAAATAATTACGCGTAGAAGGATTATTAGTTCCTATAATTAGTTGACGAGCTGGATATCCACTTACTGCCTGATTCTCATTTCCATAAGAATTTGGTTCAGGATCCATCCCAGATTCTTTATGATAAGGAGAGAATAAAACAAATGGATTAGTCACTGTAAAATATATTCTCAAACTATTAATTTTCAAATCGTTCAAGAAATCTTTATTTACATTATATCCTAAGGTAATAGTTCTTATTTTGAGATAAGAAGCATCAAAAAGAGCCAATGTAGAAGCATACTTTGGATTATCCCCACTTTGAACCCCTCCAGGTTTTGGATATCTCACATTAGGATTTTCTTCTGTCCAATAATCTACATCTACATTATTTCCTCTACCGGTCAATCTATTAAGATAACCAGCAGAACCATATATGGAACTAATTAAAACACCACCATGTTGGAATGCTCCAACAGTACTCAGTTCAAATCCTTTATAGGCAAAACGAGTATTAAATCCTCCTTGCCAATCAGGAAATACATCTATCACTTGTCTATCTGCAGGACCGATCGCTCTAACAGGTGTTCCATCTGCATTATACCCTCCTGTATAAAGAACCTTAATCATCCCTACATTCCCACCAGGTTCTAAGATATTAAGATATGGATCACCATTTTGCCATAATCCGATGTTCTGATAATCATATAAGGCATTGATATTATGTCCTACAAACCATAAATTCCCTTCATCTTTTTCCATACCAGAAGCAAGAGAGAGAATCTGGTTTTTATTGGTATAGAAATTAACCCCCGCATCCCAAGTAAAATTCTCGGTTTGAATTATAGTCCCGTTTAAAGCAACTTCCCAGCCTTTGTTTTCTGATTCTCCATAATTTCCTGTTTGAAATCCAATTCCTGAACTAGGAGGAAGTCCTCTTTGTAATAAAAGATCCACGGTATGAGTTCTGTAATACTCCACTGAACCCGTTAGACGATTATTAAATAAACCAAAATCTACTCCATAGTTTTGAGTTTTAGAATATTCCCAGCCTAAACTTGGATTAGGAGCCTCTGTGACATACACTCCTGTACTATTTGTAGTACCAAAGTTATATGGGACAACACCTAAGGTACCCAATGTTTTGTATGGAGGAACAGCCTGATTTGATGTTTGTCCCCAACCAGCTCTGAACTTTAATAGATTAAGGACTTTTACATTTTGCATAAAAGATTCATTAGTAACATTCCATCCTAATGAAATAGCTGGATAAGTATGCCATTTATTACCTGGTGCTAATCTGGATGAGCCATCCCCTCGTAGCGTTGCAGTCAACATATACTTATTATCAAATGTATATATTGCTCTTCCCATATATGACATCAAAGCAGTCTCTCTATAGACTTGATCTTCTGGCCGTACAGAGATATTAGCTTGTGGAGCCTGCCCAAGGTTATAATATTGAAAGAAATCAGCAGGAATATTCTGAGCACTCATGTAAGAACTAATATATCTATTTTGCTCTGCAGAATACAATCCTACTGCATTAATCTTATGTTTCCCAAATGTTTTATCATAAGTCAAAAGATTCTCCAAGACCCAATGGTATGTTTGGTTGTTTCCTTTACCAGCTCCTGAAAGCCCCGCTGCATTTGTGTTAAAAACGCCAACACCTGTGTACCAGCCACTATTAGATGTACGGTAATTAAGACCAACATTCAATCTGTATTTTAAACCGTCCAAAGGTAAATTTATTTCCCCATATAAATTATTATATGAAGAAAACGATTTATTTTCATCAACATATTTATCACCCAATGCTTGTATCCCTTGCCTCATATAGATCCAGGTTTGATCCAGGTTTGATGCAGTACTCATTGTTCTCTTAATCGTACCATCTGCATTATAAGGGCTTGCCAATGGAGAATATCCCAAAATAGGGGCAGGACTTGCTCCTGGATATTCATTAATAGCATAATTTGTATTTGTGGTAAAACCAAATTTGAAATTTTTACCTACTTGTTGATCTAAAGCTAATCGTATTGAAAATCTTTCATAGTTCTGAAGTGGAATCATAGCATATTGCTTATAGTAGGATATTCCGGCACTGTAATTTCCACCGTCTGTACCCCCTGAAACACTTATATCATGATTGGTCATCATCGCAGGCTTATAATATAATTTCTGCCAATCTGTATTATTATCGTTACTTTCATCTACTCCATTAGTAAAAAGATTACCTGCATCCGCACGGAGCTTGGCAAACTTAGGTCCATCCATCATTGGGTACTTTGAAAAAAGTGTTTGTACGCCTGTAAAACTATTGTAAGTAAACCTTGGCTTTTGACCTTTCGTTCCTCTATTGGTTGTTACCAATATCACTCCATTGGCACCTCTGGAACCATAGATTGCTGTAGCTGATGCATCTTTAAGAATATCTATACTTTTTATATCATTAGAACTAATATCGCCTAATGATCCGGAAAAAGGTATTCCATCCAGTACAATAAGAGGATCATTTTCTCCTGCGATAGATCTCACACCTCTAATACGAATCTGAGAAGTAGACCCGGGCTTAGAAGATGTTTGTGAAATATCAACACCCGCCACTCGGCCCTGCAAAGCCTGTGTAATATTGGCTGATGGAACTTCTCTTAACACATCACCCTTCACAGAAGCAACAGACCCTGTTACTGATTCCTTTCTTTGAGTTCCATATCCAATAACAACAACCTCCTCAATCTGCTTTTCTTTTGTAACAGTATCCTTTCTACTCTGCGAGTAAACTAGACCTGACGGTAATAGAGTCATTGCGAAAAACAATGCCGCTCTATTGGTTTTACTTAAATGAAATAGATTCATAATTATTATTTTTAAAGTTAGTTTGATAAGAAAGTTTTCGGTTCCCGTTGTTGAGATTGGCGCAACTCTCTTATATATTTTTTTTAGATATACATATTAACAATAGCTTCGAAAAGTTCCTGTTTTCCGCTTTTCGGAATTGGTTCTCCCGATTCGTGGGCAATCTTCTGAAGGTCTTCTAATGTCAGTCTCCCTTCTTCAAATGCTTTCCCATTCCCATTGTCAAATGATGAATATCTCTCGTTTCTCAGCTTGTTGTAATCAGAATTCTCAAGAATATCTGCAGCCACCAATAACCCTTTTGCAAAAGCATCCATTCCGGAAACATGTGCGATGAAAAGGTCTTCCGCATCTGTAGAGTTACGACGTATCTTCGCATCGAAGTTAACGCCTCCTCTTCCCAAACCGCCAGAAGGAAGAAGTACCAACCAAGCCTGGATCATCTCGTAATAATCAACCGGGAACTGGTCTGTGTCCCAACCATTCTGATAATCGCCTCTATTGGCATCAATGCTTCCCAACATCCCCGCATCTACTGCTGCCTGAAGCTCGTGCTCGAAAGTGTGACCCGCCAAAGTAGCATGATTGACCTCAAGATTCAGTTTGAAATCTTTGTCAAGACCGTAATGTCTTAAGAATCCTATGACTGTTTCTGCATCATAATCATACTGATGTTTTGTCGGTTCCATTGGCTTTGGTTCGATCAGGAACGTACCTGTGAATCCTTGTTTTCTTGCATAATCCCTTGACATAGTCAGGAATTGGGCAAGATGGTCCTTTTCACGTTTCATGTCGGTATTCAGAAGACTCATATAACCTTCTCTTCCACCCCAGAAAACATAATTTTCCCCACCAAGCGCAATAGTTGCATCGATAGAATTTTTAACCTGAGTTCCTGCGCAGGCAACAACGTCGAAATTTGGATTAGTGGATGCTCCGTTCATATATCTCTCGTGAGTAAAAACGTTGGCAGTTCCCCAAAGCAACTTGATTCCTGTTTCCTGCTGTTTCTCCTTGGCATAATCTACAACAGCCTGGAGATTTTTCTCATAGTCTCTCCAATTGTCTGCAGGGTCTACAAGGTCAATGTCATGAAAGCAATAAAAATTGAAACCCATTTTCTGCATAAACTCAAAACCTGCATCCATTTTGTGCTTTGCTCTGCTCACAGCGTCCGTTCCTATATCCCACGGGTGATGGATAGTTGGTCCGCCGAATGGATCGCTACCATTTGCACATAATGTGTGCCACCAAGCCATCGCAAAACGTGTCCAGTCTTTCATAGGTTTTCCCATCACCACTCTGTCTGCATCATAATAGCGGAATGCCAATGGATTTCTGCTTTCTTTTCCTTCAAATTTGATCTTGTCGATACCTGTAAAAAACTCTTTTGTACCTGTTAAAGTGCTCATTCTTTTTTATATTTATTTTTTAATTATTCTCATTTTTGACATAAAATCTCCCTTCCTCACTGATTTTTGAATATCAATAAGTTAATTGTTAAATTTTCTTTTTTTTGGGATTTAAACTATTTCGTTAAGATGATTTTTCCATCTTGTATAGGCTTCTAAATATTGTTCCCGCTTCTCGTGTTCCGGTTCTATGACTGCAATTTTTTCTAATGATGAAAAGGCCTCGGCAGAATCTGAGTAAAATCCGATACCCATTCCTGCAGCTCTTGCTGCTCCTACAGCGCCGTCCGTATCATAAAGTTCAATCATGGCATTGCTCACACTGGAAAGCGTCTGGCGGAAAATCGAACTTAGAAACATATTGGCATTTCCCGCCCGGATCACATTGATATCCATACCGATGTTTCTCATAATGTCCATTCCATACTCGTAAGAAAAAACGATTCCTTCCTGAGCAGCACGCAAAATGTCTCCTTTCGAATGGATATTGAAATTGATACCATGAATGGAGCAGCTTGTATCCTTATTCTCCAAAACTCTCTCTGCTCCGTTACCGAAAGGAATAATGCTAAGTCCTTTTGACCCAATTGGTGATAGTGATGCCATATCGTTCATATCACCATAAGATGCAAGCGATGTTGCAAAGTTGTGCTTCAGCCAAGAGTTCAGAATTCCTGTTCCATTGATGCAAAGCAACACACCTAATCTCGTCAGTTCTTCGGTATAGTTTACGTGGGCGAAAGTGTTGACCCTGGAAAGCCTGTCATAATCCAGCTTATCCAAAACACCATAAACCACGCCTGAGGTTCCTGCTGTAGAAGCGATCTCTCCCGGATTGAAAACATTAAGAGAAAGCGCATTATTCGGCTGGTCGCCTGCTCTGTAAGAAATCGGTGTCCCTTCCTTCAGTCCCAGTTCCTGTGCTGCAGCTGCAGAAACCGTTGCCTGAATCCCGAAAGTCGGTACAATATTTGGAAAAAAGCTTTTCGGAATTCCGTAATAATTGATAACATCTTCAGAGATACAATTATTTTTAAAATCCCAGAAAATCCCTTCAGACAAACCTTCGATCGTCATTCCTATCTCTCCGGAAAGTCTCATCGCAATATAATCTCCGGGTAGCATTATTTTATCTATTTTTGCAAAAAGCTCAGGTTCATTTTCCTTTACCCAAGCCAATTTTGAAGCGGTAAAATTGCCCGGGGAATTAAGCAAATGAGACAGACATTTTTCTTCTCCTATTTCTTTGAAAGCCCTTTCACCATAAGGAACTGCACGGCTATCGCACCAGATAATGGATGACCTAAGGAGATTCTGGTCCTTATCAACCATGATGAGACCGTGCATCTGCCAGGTAATACCGATTCCTTTGATGTCTTCTGCGTGTACTCCGGATTCGTGCATCACGGCTTCATGCGCCAATTTGAGGTTTGTCCACCAATCGACAGGATTCTGCTCTGCCCAGCCCGGATTGATCGCTGTGATTTTCATCTCTTTTTTCGGAGAAAATTCGGACGCCACAACTTTTCCGCTGGATGCCTCTATGAGACAAACTTTTACAGAAGAACTGCCTATGTCGTAACCTAATAAGTACATAATTTATTTAAACGTTTTTTATTTTATGAGCTTGGTATTATTTTTCTTATAAACCTTGGCATCAAACTTATAATACCTTGCCGCACGATGCGAAACATTGGTCTCTATCTCATCTAGTGGAATAATGTAATTGAATGAAGAAATTCTTTTATGAAAATTCTTGATGTCAATCTTCTTCTCACTAAGCGCACTATATAACTGATATAATTGTCTAATTGTAAATTTCTTTGGCAACAATTCGAAAATAATGGAGAAATCCATTTCAATCCATCTTCTAACTTCAACCAAAGATTCGTTGATGATTTTATTGTGATCAAAAGGCAGAGTCGGGATCTCATCAAAAGGAAACCAATCTACGGTGTCATATTTTGAGCTGTTGATCTTGTGATCGATCTTGCATAATGAGAGATAAGCTACGGTAATGATCCTATCTATATCCTGCTTATACTCCTTCCCCATCCATTTGATATCGTTCATATTGTTAGCCCTGTCAGGATCCGCAAAACATTTGAACTGTTTAAGAACCATTTTTTTAATTCCTGTCAATTCATGAAGCACTCGTTCTGCAGCATCATCCACATCCTCATCGCTGAATATTAAGCTCCCGGGCAGCTTTCTCTGCCTTTCCACAGGAATATCATCTACATGACGCTGGACCAATAAAATGTTCAATCGGTTCTCATAATCGAAACCAAAAACAACACAATCTACAGATACATAAGTATGAATAAAATTTGGACTCATTAACGTGTTAACATTTATGTAACATTACAAATATAAAAATTCAGTTGAATAAAAAAAATAATTTTTACATTACATACTGCTTATCAATAATTTACATATCGATTTTTTATGATATCATATGTATAATATTTATGATAAGCTTATCGTAAAACTAACACTTAGATAAATTGTAAGACATGAGTTAACAAACAATTAGTAAAATGTACCGCCAAAATTATACTGGTATTTTTTTAAGAAAATTTTATGATAAGAATCATAATAATGTGCATCAAAAAAAATAAATAAAAAGTGTAAAAAACACACTTTTAAATAAAAAAAACATAAGAATTTAATATTTTTTTTTGCTTTTTTTTCATGCAAGCAAACATAAAATTGGTTATATCGGAATTTTATAATCAAAATTTATATAAAATTGGTTATTGGAAAAAAAGGAAAAGAATCTACAATAGAATATAACAGATTACATGCATCATAATTTTAAAACCCTATAAATTCCTCTATAATTTCTTCGAACTTGATTCAAGCCAATCAATATTCATTAACCTATTATTCATAATGACAATTAGTTACAAAATTGACGAACAAAGGTAAGCACTGAATAAATTTAATTCAAACAACCAGAACCTCTTATAATCGTTCTATCTAATTTTAAAAATGCATAGTAATCCCAGAAGCATTAATTTTTTTTTCATAATTTCAATATCAATTTTCATGAGCAAAACTATATCAAACATTGATGATATTAAAAAAAATGTTCTAGGTAAGGTGTTTTTTGTTCTGAATATTTGAAATTTGGTAACTATATACTTTCGTGTACCAAATCGAAAAATAAAATTCTACATACCTAAATTCAATCTAAATTGTTGATATCTCGTCGTAAACGTGATATTTCAGATAAAAATTATATCTGGTACATTTAAATATATTATAAACTAATTTTTAAATGCAGTTATCATTGTATAGTTTTAGTCCTATTACTTTACTCTTGACTTATGAAGAATATTTTTCTACAAATCTAATGAATATAACACTTTACAGAAGTTAATACCCTTATTTCTAATCTTCTTTATTTTCGTTCCAATAATAACTGTCAGGATACATTCTTTGTCCGAACACCGCAGTACCAACCCTAACGATTGTCGCCCCTTCCTCGATAGCCGTCTCAAGATCATTACTCATCCCCATAGACAGTTCTGTCATTTCCACATTGGGAATATCCAAGGAGATGATCTGCTGTTGAATATCTTTCAATAAACGGAAACAACCGCGGACTTTTTCCGTTTCTGCACTGAACAGACCAATGGTCATCAAACCTTTTATTTTAAGTGTATTTAATTGAGAGATTTCACGAATCAGGCTTATAATGTCGTCCGGATGCGCTCCGAACTTACTTTCTTCTCCCGAGGTATTGACCTGAATAAAGATGTCCATACTTTTATTATCCAGCTGTAGCCTTTGGTGTAGTTTTTCGGCCAAACTTACACGATCTACGGATTGAATGCAGGTGACGTCATATTTAAGAATATCTTTGATCTTATTGGATTGCAGATGACCTATGAAATGATGAGTATGTTTGCTATCTCTTAATGAACCGAACTTTTCTTTGATTTCCTGGACTTTGTTTTCGGCAATCAATGTCTGTCCGTTCTGTAAAGCGATCCTGATTCGCTCAGCAGAAACGGTTTTCGTAGCCAGCAAAAGCTTGACTGTATCAGGATCTCGATTGGCAGCAATACAGGCATTTTCTATTCTATTTAAAATGCTGTTCAAATTATTAATTATTTCGTCGTGCATATTTCCTCTTCTTTTTCATTTTGATCCCATTTGTTGATCAGCATCGATTTTACATTGGTGT
Organism: Epilithonimonas hungarica; assembly: GCF_900102265.1. Taxonomy (GTDB): domain Bacteria; phylum Bacteroidota; class Bacteroidia; order Flavobacteriales; family Weeksellaceae; genus Epilithonimonas; species Epilithonimonas hungarica. Next base: position 595,738 of record NZ_FNBH01000003.1, read on the forward strand.
AAGCGTGATCTTTGGCCTCGGCAAATGAAACAGTATATTGACCTGTTATCTGCCTTACATTTTCGGGAAACACCGACAGAATACGATCGTAATAGTTATCTAGAATTTCTTTTTCTGGCAGTTCATAGTTTAATTTTATTTGAAATCTCCTCAACAATGCCGGGTCAATAATATCAGTATGATTGGTAGCGCAAATCAATAAGGCATTTTGCGGAAAATAGTCGATCAGTTGAATAATGGTGTTAACGAGCCTTCGCATTTCCCCTACATCTTTATCATCACTACCTCTTGATTTTCCAATTTGGTCAAATTCATCTAAAAACAAAACTGCTTTCTCCCTTCCTGCTTTCTCAAAGATCTGCCTTATGTTTTGTGAAGTCTCACCAATTCGTGAGCACACCACATTACTGAGATTTAAAATCAATATCTTTTTATTGATTTCGCAAGCCATTGCTTTTGCTGTCATCGTCTTGCCACATCCAGATGTACCGTGAAGCAGAATTTTATTGCTAACCGGCAACCCATAAAGTGAAAGTTCCTCGCTGTAGAAGTTCTCTTTCATTATTTGCATACAGACACGTCGATTTTCATCATTTAGAGAAATATCATCAAGCCTTATTTTTTCTTTATCGTCTATGATAAGATCAAATATATTCATCCTTAACACTTACCGGCTAATATTAATTACTTTATAGTTCTTTACAACCACCAATGGTAATAATTGTGCAATCCATCATATTCAAATCCGCAGCGAGGATAAAGTGAATTGCCAATATCGTTGGTCTTTTCGGTTTCCAGCATCAGTCCGCAGGCTCCGGTTTCTTCGCACCATTGTTTACTTCGGTTTATCAGTGCAACCGACAATCCTTTTCCTCTGTGATCGGGATGAACAAAAAGATCGCTCAACAACCATTGTTTTTGTAATTTGGTATAATGAAACAGCTTATACAACTGTACAAAACCCACCGCTTTATCATCTACCACAACCAAAAAAATATCCGACTCGCTGTTTGAGAAACGTTCTTTCAGAAATTCTTTTCCTTTTTCCAGGTCAGATTCCTGGCGGTAAAAAATACGATAAAGATTGAATAATTCTGCTGTTTCCTCCAAGTTCTCTAAACTGGCTTTTTTAATTTTGTAATCCATAGTTGAAAATTATTTTTTAATGATGGTGACAAAAATATTAATACCTTGGACTATATTTGTCATCCAGTTTTAATATAACAAGTAGTCCACTATGCTCCCCTTAGAACATATCATCCTGATTGACAAAAAAAGTAGTATTGCTGTTTATAAGCAGATCGCATTTGCAATTATCAATACGATTCAAAACGGTATCTTAAAACCGGGAATACATCTGCCGGGAAGCCGGGAAATGGCTGCGATTTTAAATGTGCATCGCAAAACGGTCATTGCTTCTTATGACGAGCTCGAAGCGCAGGGATGGATCACGGTTTACCCGAGAAAGTATGTAATAGTTGCAGAAAAACTCCCATTGCTTCAGCCTAAAAAATGGAATGAAAACGAGTTGGGACATTCTTATGATAATGATCTTAAAATAAATTTCAGAATAATTGACAAGTCCTGGTGTGTTGAAAGAGACATTGCCGAAATTATTATAGATGACGGACATCCTGATGTAAGGCTCTCGCCGATTGATGAATTACTGAAAACATACCGCTCTTTAACCTCTAGGAAATTGTCCATCAAAAATGCAAATACGGGTACAACACAAGGAACGGTCAGGCTACGGGAAGAGCTCGTCAAATTCCTTTCAGACACCAGAGGTTTAAACATTTCAGCTGAGAATATCCTGATTACGCACGGGGCGCAAATGAGTATTTATCTTGCTGCACAGTTATTATTAAATAAACAGTCCACGATCATTGTAGGGAGACCGAATTATCCTGTTGCCAACGAGACCTTTACTGAAACAGATGCTCAACTTATTGAAGTTGCTGTTGATGAGGAGGGCATTGATACTGATCAAATAGAACAGCTTTGCAAAAAGAAAAAGATCACTGCGGTATATGTTATTCCGCATCATCATTATCCGACTACGGTAACACTTAGCGTAGAACGGCGAATGAAACTCCTGGAACTTTCCAACAGCTATTCATTTGTCATCATAGAAGATGATTATGACTACGACTATCATTATGCATCCTCGCCCTATCTTCCTTTGGCAAGTGCCAATCATCAGGGGAATGTGATCTACATCGGTTCTTTTTCAAAGTTACTGGATCCTTCGCTTCGTATTGGCTTTATGGTAGCTCCCCAAAATTTTATAGCACAATGTACAGCGCTGCGAAAGATGATCGATGTGGGTGGTGACGGCTATATGCAAAATGCTTTAGCTGAATTAATAAAGACAGGAGAGCTTAAACGACATCTAAAAAAAGCCAAAAAGATATACCATCACCGAAGGGATTTTTTAAATGATCTGCTGCAAAGTCAACTTTCTGATTATATTTCATTCACTCTGCCCAATGGTGGAATGGCTGTTTGGATTACCCTGAAAAAAGAATTTTCGGTGAAACAACTTCAAAACACTCATTTGCTGAAAATCATCAGAACAGACGAAGAATCAAATGCTTTTCGTTTAGGTTTTGCGTCAATTAACGAACAGGAAATGGAGGTAACAATTGATCTATTACATCATTTGTTGAAAAATCAATAAATTATTGATCCTCACATATCATAAACGCGAATAAACTGCAGATCGGTAAGATGTGAAATCAGGAACAGTAAATAATCTGTTCTAAAGAAGATAAAACTAAATGATTACAATGACTTAAACATAGCAGATTTTTCTTTTTTCCACTTACGCAGTCTTGCCTTTGCATTTGTGTAAGGGGAAGCTGTGTTGGATTGAATCATCCTTCCAAGCGTCCATTTTTCATACCAAGTTGTCTCATAGAGTTCAATATTGGACTTTGCATCAATAACCTTTAAAATCTTATCAACAGTACATTGTAGCTTTTCCTGTAAAACGTTAAAGTCATCTTTTTCGTAGTCTTTATAGAATCTATGGGGCAATTTACCCAATTCATTCCATTTGTAATCCGTTTCGGGGAAATCTACCTTTTGAAGATGGTCTTTTTTATCGATCCACTTTAAAACCAATTCTCCCCAGCCGACAAGATAGGCAAGCAAATTATTGACGCTCATAAACGTACCTTTCGAGTGTCCCTCCAGTTCTTTCTTATTACTCATATCGAAAGGAATATTTATCAATTCATTTCGTAACTTATTATAGTTAGTCGTTATAGCAACTTGTAGCTCAGTTTTATTGGTAGGGACAGCCATCTATGAGTTCTATAATTTTCTATAACATTTTATGAATTTCTTAGAAATTGGCTACCAGCCAGCATCTATATATAAATAGTAGGTTTTTACTATTAAATAAAAATAAACTAAATATAACTTATGCACTTAGTATTTTATATTTTACACTTGGTAAACGCAAGTGTATAATTGCCAAAATGATTTACAGGGTATTTGTATGTAACTTCCAGAAGCTTATTTTTTTTCTCGTTAAAAATCCCAATTTCTCATACAGTCTAATGGCATTAAAATTAGTATCGGCAACGTGCAGGTAAGGAATTTTGGATTCGTTGAAGATCTTATTGCTCGCGTGGACGATGAGCTGTTTTGCATAACCTTTTCCTGTATGTTCCGGATGGGTGACAATAGCGCTAAGTTCAGTGTGGCCATCCATTTTCATCCTCTCTCCGGCAACGGCAATCAACTGATGACTTTTGTAGATACCGTAATAACTTCCCAGATCAGCTGTCTTATTTCTGAAATAGCCCGGCTGCACAAGATTGACAAGCTTAAATAGCTCATCTCTTTGAATTTCTGTCTGAAGTTCAATAATATTTTCTTGAATGTCAATGTCAATTCGCCTATCAAGGACCATTTGATCGCAGACCAATTCAGTTTCTATTTGAACTTTATCAGTGATATCAGGTCTATTTCCAATCACAAAAAAACTGTCACTAAGAGAGGCATACTTTGCAATACCTGATCCTGTCTCTTTATCATTCAGCGCACCACCGAAGGGACAATAATCAGGGTCGTAAAATTTTATTTGCCCATAGTCAACTGCGAAATCTTTATGGGTTTCATTCAAGGAATACCACGCCGGATCATCCAATTTATTCATTTCCATCTTTTAATATAATGCTTTCTGTTAAAAAAATAATTTATCATCGTTTTCATACTTCTATTTGATAAATTCTCGATTCTTCTTCCCAAGGATGATAGCCCTGTCCTATATATTTAAATCCGTATTTCTCATAATAACCGGTATGATCCGTACATAGATTCAAATATTTAAATCCGTACAATTTTGTATCTTCTTTGGCTTTTTGAATCAGTAAGGAACCGTAGCCATTTCCTCTCTCCTCTTCATCTATAAAAATTGCACAGATCCAGGGGTAGAGATCCATTCGACTTATAAAATCATTGGTTATCAATCCTGCACAACCGATTATCTTTACGTCTTTTTCCAATAGATACCACTGAGGTAATGATTGGGCTGCATCTAAACTGTTAGAAATACAATCTTCATAAATTACCGGTGAGATTTCAGGCCAGCTCTCCTGAAAATATTTTATACCCCTTTCTTTATATTCCGGGTTTTGTCTTATTGATATGACCTTCATTAAAATTTAAATTTTTCGTATTAATATAATTCACAATATTATTACTAAAACTGATGATCATTACCAGTTGATCATGCATCTTACTAATATTCATCAAATCATGAACTTGCTTTCTCAATTGTGCGCAATGCTTTCTTTACGATATATTCAGTTTCTTTAGTTGGACTTTCTTTTATCCATCTTTTGCAAACTTCATGAACAAATTGGGGATTGGTTTTGCTGGCATCATTCAGCCAGTTCCCGACACTGTCCCGTACATATTTTTCATTGTCAGATCTCATAGCTTCCAAAATTGTCATGCCCAATTCCGGCGATTGCTTGAGTTCTTCGATATGTGAACACCAGACCCCTCTCGGTCGTGTTGCTTCGCTTGCAAACCTTCTTATATTTCCATCTTCATTATTTGCCCAATCCATTAATATTGCAATACTTTGGCTTAGGTCTTTTGCAATGCTTGGCCTGACTGCTAACCAGCAGATCTCCCTTACCCCAAAATGTTTGTCTGCAGCAAACTGTTTGATCTGCTCAAGCTTTTGAGCAATGTTTAAGTTTGGATTTTTACCAACGGTATAACTTGCCCAACATCTTATCAGATCTGACCTGTGTGTTGAAATAGTTATTATTATATCTTGATCACCATTCACTAATGATTGCTCCAAAAGTCCTGTTCCGATTGCCTCATTAATTGTATTTACGGTCTGTTTCTTTAGCTCATCAATACGAACCAAGATAGGTTCAAGATATTTTGTGCGACCAATTTGTATCAGTAAATTTTCAAGTAAAAGCCTCTGATCAACTGCCAACCATTCGACAAGATTTGCAGTTTCAATTTTTCCGGAATTCAATTGGTCCAATATTTCCGTCGGAATTTCTTTTGTTGATCTTGCCCCTTTTCGCTTCGATACTTCCATTATCTATTTATCGTTATTTTACGTTTGGTATCCAATAATTCTGCCCACCAGTACAATAGCTTTAAAGATAGATAATGTTAAACAATAACGCAAGTCACAGCACTTCTAAATTGTTTAGTTTTAAGTATATTTACCTTGAGCTTATTTAGTTTATCGCTTACATAAACGATAAATAATTAAAGTAAAGATCACAAAGGAATGATATACATCTTTCAGTTATACAGAAATCCAACATGGAAAAAAGCAACATTTAAACTCTGGACATGGTTAAGATAAAAGCAGGCATATTCAATGAAAAAGAGATAGAGAAGGTAATTGAAATTGATAAGAGGAAGTATATTATTCTTACTCTATGGGAAATTTTGAATATGATCGTTATCCCTAACTAAAATAAGCTATCTTAACTGAATTGACAACTGTATATGAAATTTTGACAATCCATCTTCTTATAATATCGTTTTCTCTTTCTACTGGTTAATAATTCGATGAAAAATGAACAGAAGGCTTATCCTTTATTCTTATCGTGTAAAGGACTTAACAAAAAATATTGATTAAAAACCCTAATATATATTTATAGCAGGTGATAATAATACGCAAATAGACATCTTCTTTCGAAGATGTCTGCTACGCAACAACATTAGATTTTTATACTGCTTTAAATTCTGCCGTATAGATAAATTTCTATAAGAGTGAACTAGCATATCATAATTCGGGATTTTTAAAATCTTTTCCAGGGATTAATACCTTCGACTTTTAGCTGTTTATAAATGGTTTTAATGTAAACCAGATCCAATATGAATGTAACGCCAACAATAATATTCATCAGGTAAGCATGCCCCTGGTGAAGTACAAATAAATAGTAAATTCCCACTGTCAGCCCGGTTCCTATACATTTGAAAATACCTATCGTCAGGGATTGTCCTTCATTGCTTTGGCGTTCCCAAATCATCAGCAGAAAACATATGGAAATAATTAAATTTTGTATGTAAGCTATAAAAATAGCGCCTTGAAAAATATGATTTTTAAAATAATTCTGGAATTGACCAAAGAAAGGTCCGCCTGTAAGCATTATTCCGAATGCTGTTAGAAAAGCTGTTCCTGAGTATATGACCCATTCTCTTTTTGAGATACGGTAGCGATTATTAAAGTATTTATACCCGTACATAAAGTAGGTAATAATAATACCTGCATCACAAATCATCCAAACGGCATTGACCAAAGTCCCTGCAACACCTGTTCCTGCGGGTGGGTACACCACGGAAAATACTACCTCCCATGCAAAATTAAGCGCTAACGGGATAAGCGGCATCCCGTAGGACTTGTCTTTTACAGCACGATAAATTAATGCTAAATAAACGATTGTCCAGGCTAATCCGCTTAGAGATACTGCCCATAATTCTGCATTCATACAATTAATTATTCAATTTATTAATGTGAAAATTTTATCCGTTCCTCACAATTTTTGCAAAATGATTACAAGCTAAAATATATTTCTTATTTAAATAAAGCCGATGTGCGTCGTGAAGCATGTAACCACTGTCAAGATGAACTGATTGAATTCCCTTTTCCAGTGCCTCCTGATCTACATAATCCAGCAGAGCCCCAGCATAACCTTTTCCTCTGTGATCAGGATCCGTATACAGATCATCTATGTAGATCATCCAGCTCGTTCTGAGGGTATGCAGGACTCTGTAACCAACAAATCCCGCGGCTTTTGTATTATCTTCATTAGGAATATAAACCAGCGAAAATTTTTCATTCTCAATCATATCCAAAATCAGATCGATATAAGTTGATTCATCGAGATTGGTTCTGAATGCAAAAAGTACATCCTTGCAAAAAGCAATTTCCTCTCTTGTTGCAGCTATTCTAAAATCCATGAAATTATTTTAATTGTAGATCAGTTTTTTAATTTTTTCACCTGCCTCTCCCCATGAGCTGGAGCCTATATCGATCCCATTAGCAGAAACGTGCTCAACATCCTTGATTCCAATTATACTGAAAACGGTCTTAAGGTAATTGGTTTGGAAGTCCATATGTTCATAGAATTCACCCGGATCATAGCCTGCGTTTCCCCGAACCATTAACAGGTATGCTCTTTTATCTGATAACAATCCGGTATAGGGATTTTCAGGAGTCATTTTATTAACAAGAACCGTCTCGTTTACTCTTAATATTTGGTCTATGTATGCCTTTAATACACTTGGGACAGACCAATTATACATCGGCGTACCCAATACTACAACATCTGCATCTTTAAGTTCTGCAATAAGCTTATTACTGATTTTTAAAACCTGCTCATCTTCATCTCCCCTAAGCTCAGCAGGTTTAAATGCTGCGGCTATCCATTTTTCAGTAACGTGGGGTATATCTTCCTGACCTATATTACGGTAGGCAATACTGTCATTCGGATATTTTTCCATCCAATTTGCAGTAAATATCTCTGTAAGCTGGCGGCTTAATGATCTTTCTGTACGGGCACTTGCATTTATAACTAATACTTTACACATTTTTTTATTAATTTAAAATTTTATAAAGGATGCATATTCAGGGAAACTCCTACCCTGTTCAGTGCATTGATATTGATCACTGAAATAATGATTTTTGCAGTCATTAACTCTCCGAAAAGTTCAACAGCCTCCTGATAGGTGGTATCGCTAAGTCCATGATTAGAAATTAATGTAATTTCTTCCGTAATTTTCAAAATAACCTGATCTTCATTGCTGAACCAGTCTTTAGCCTCTCTCCACGCACTCAATACATGCAACCTTTTTGGATTTTCACCGAGTTTCAAAGTCTCTTCACTGTGAAGATTCATACAGTATGCACATCCATTAATTTGTGAAGCTCTGATCTTAATAAGCTCCTGCTGCAGTTTATCAACACCTGAATTTGCAACAAACTGTGACATTTGAAGCAAAATCTGATACGATTCAGGAATAAGTTCCTTTAGGTTTAATCTTTTTGACATAATTTTAAATTTATATGATTATAAATAAATAAAAGTCAAACACATAGCTGACCTCATCTATTTTTCTATGCAAATGTATTTCGCATTCACCCCTCTTTGACTGACCAGATTTATATACTTACATAGACCAGTTGAAATTTCTTTGATTTTTAACAAAGCTTGATTACATTTGCTTATCATGCTTCCTTACAAAAATTTAATTATTATAGATAAAACCAGCCATATAGCAGTTTTCAAACAGATTGCCGTGCAGTTTATCGGTCTTATACAAAAGGGGAAACTTCTGCCGGGTACAAAACTTCCGAGTACCCGTGCATTGGCTTATGATTTAGGGTTACACAGAAAAACAATTATGGCTGCCTATGATTCTTTGGTTTCTGAAGACTGGATTGACAGCCTACCCAGAAAAGGATATATCGTATCGCCCAATTTACCTTTTGTCAAACCACGATCTTACAACAGCAACGGACTATCAGCGTACGAAAATGAACCCGGATTTATATTTGACAGTCTTTCCAGTTATATCAACCCGTCTTCACCTTCAAAGAAGCATGAACTCATTATAGATGATGGTCTTCCTGATACCTCATTACTTTCTCCGGGTATCATGCTGGCTGGATACAGGAAAGCTTTGGATTATCCTACGCTGAAGAAAATAAGTACCGGATGGGATCTTGAAGGATCCTTAGATTTCAGAAATTCTTTATGCCATTTTTTAAATCAAACACGAGGAATTGATATTACGACAGAAAACCTGCTTACTGCAAGAGGTGCACAAATGGCTATTTATTTATCGGCATCCCTAATTATTAAGCCGGGAGACAAGGTAATAGTGAGTGATCCGAGTTATTTTTTTGCCAACATGATCTTTGAACGTTTTGGAGCAGAACTCATTTATGTTCCGGTTGATCATGATGGAATGTGCACCGAGGTACTTGAGGAATTACTAAAAAAACATTCTGTTAAGCTGTTGTACGTTATTCCTCATCATCACCATCCTACAACCGTAACAATGAGTACAGCACGCCGCAATGAGCTTTTAATACTGATAAAAAAATATCAGATCGCCGTTATTGAGGACGATTACGATTATGATTTTCAATTTGAATATGCTCCTTATTTACCTTTGGCAAGCGGAGATCACGAGGGAAATATAATATACATAGGTTCTTTAACCAAAGTTTTAGGAGCTCCATTCAGGTTAGGCTATATTGTCGCAGCCAAAAAGTTTATCCGTTCTGCAGCCAAGCAGAGACTCCTGATCGATTTGAGAGGTGATGTATTTACCGAACAGGTTGTTTCAGGTCTTATAGAAAATGGGGAGCTCACAAAACTTATCCAAAAAGCCAATAAGCTTTACCGTCATCGTTGCCATTTTGCAGCAGAATTATTTGCCAAACAGCTTGGTGGTATTGTTCAGCTGACAAAACCTAACGGAGGGATGGCTCTTTGGCTTCAATTCAAAAATGATTTTCCACTGGCAAAAGTAATAGCCAATGCAAAAGGGTTAAAGATTATAGGAAGCGTCTATAGTAAAGAACGAAATTCCAATTTCAATGCTTTTCGTTTTGGTTTTGCTTCATTAAACGATGAAGAAATAATCAAAGCCATTGATATCCTAAAGACAACGATACATAAATAGATCTAAAGTTTTAATGCTACAGCCGGGATCACGGTTTATAATTCCTAAATCATCGGCCTTTCAGTTGTAATGTTTTGCAGAAAATGTCGCTCGTTCACTTTCAAAGTTAAAATACAGTTCAATACAACCCTTGAATACGTTGATATTCAAGGGTTGTATTGTGGTCCCACCTGGGCTTGAATCGGCTCCGGCATTATTAATGATAATTTCTATTCTACCATACTTTCCCAATATCTCCTTTGGCGCACTAATAAAAAAGCCTAAATCTCGTATATTTAGACTTAATCCAGTTTATGGTGTAAAAAAAGTCAAGCCATTTTTAATATCAAACAAAGTGTTGTCAGGCTGTTCTTTTAGTGCTTACGTTTAATTTTTTCGATACTTTAAAGACATAGATTCATATTCACTGTTATCTAATTGAATGAAATCCGAAACTCCAAAGGTGTTTGATTAGTCTTATTTTTAAATAATTTGCTGAAAGATTGTGAGTATTCAAACCCGAGTTCAAATGCAATTTCGCTAACGGTAAGATTTGTTGTAGTGAGAATGTATTTTGCCCTTTCAATTATTTTGTCTTGTATATGCTGTTGGGTACTTTGCCCTGTAAGATTTCTCAACATATCACTCAAATAATTGGCAGACATATTTAATTCGTTAGAAAAAAACTGAACGGACGGAATGCCTTTTTGTTGTAAGTGTCCATTGTTTATATAGTCTGATAATAATTTTTCAAACCTAATCAGCAAATCATTATTAACCGCTTTCCTTGTGATAAATTGACGATTATAAAATCGGTTGCAATAATTCAAAAGTAATTCTATTTGAGAAATCAAAATATCCTGACTGTAAACATCAATGTCCGAAATGTACTCTTTACGGATAGTGTCCATTACGCTTTCAATTATTTTTGATTCTCCATCAGACAAATGCAACGCCTCATTTACAGCATAGGAAAAGAAACCAAATTGTTGGATTTTTTTATCCAAAGAATATGTTCTTAAAAAATCGGGGTGTATTAACATTGTCCAACCTTTCAACTGTACATTATCCGCTAATTCAGATACAATAACTTGTTTGGGTGCGTGAAATACCATTGCACCTTCCTGAAAATCGTAATATTGCTGACCGTATTTCATTGTTCCGTCATAATTGATTTTTCGGCTTATCGTATAAAAGTTATAGGTTTTATTCTTTAATTTTTCATCATTAAAATTTCTAATACTCTCGTGATTGATAATACTAATCAAAGGGTGTTTTGGCTTTTCAACACCTAACAAACTATGATACTCCGAAATGGATTTTATGTTATATGGTTTTTCCATTTTCATTCAGTAAATTTATTCTAAATTAGTAGATGTAGAAATGTGCTTATACACTTCAAATTCTTCGAGGTTTTTAGCCATTTTATCTGTTATCATTTTGAAACTATCCACTCCTAAAATTAAATGTACTGGCGGATTTTCCATATTAGCTAAATTAAACAATTCAGTTACTAATTTTTTAGGGTCGCCCGGTTGTGTTCCTGCTCTTCCTGAATAACTTTGAAATGTTTTATCACTATCGTATTCTTCTATTCGGTTCTTTGTGTAAGTTAATGAGCCTTCATCAAGGAAATTTGTTCTGAAGGAACCTGGCAACACAACAGTAGCTTTCACATTAAGCGGTGCAATTTCTAATGCCAATGATTCGGTAAGCCCTACCATTGCAAATTTTGAGGTGACATAACTCCCAATGTGCGCACCTGCAATATAGCCTGCCGCAGAAGCGATATTGATAATATGACCGGAACGTTGCTTTCTAAATTGTGCCATTGAAGCCCTGATAACATTTACCGTTCCGAATAAATTTACATCCAGTGCTTTTCTAAATTCGTCATCGGTTAATTCTTCCAAACTTCCGATATATGAAAATCCTGCATTATTAACGGCTACATCTAATCCTCCAAAATGTTCAACTGTTTCGTTGATTGCCTTTTTAACATCTTCGCTGTTTGTAATATCTAATTTAATGGGCAGAAAATTCTCGCTTTCAACTCCAACACTTTGTTTTAATTGATTTGTATTTCGTGAAGTAGCAGCAACTTTTTCGCCTTTATCTAATAATAGTTTTGTCAGTAACAGTCCCATCCCTTTTGATGCCCCTGTTACAAACCAACTTTTTTGTTTTTCCATCTTAATCAAACTGTTTTTTATTGTCTTAAATACGTTGTGTGAACAATAATAACCATAGGATTTTCACGAAAACCCTATGGTTTATTGAGTTAGTATTTTCTTAAGAACTCGTCAACTTTATCTATTGCCGGGTCAAGATATTTATCTATATCGTACAAGTCCATATGCGATGCACCCTCTATCACAAACCATTCTTTTTCCCCGGCTGCCATTTCATAAACTTGTTTGTCCATATCGTGGGTAAATGCTTCGCTTCCCGCAATTACCAAAAATGGTGTGGTAAAATACTTTGCCTGATTTACAAATACTCTTGCAGGGTCAACAGGCATACCAATTGTTGGGTAATAAGGCGAATAATTTGGAATTTTGTCGTGTCCTGCTCTGTTGAAGTAATATTCATAAGCATCTTTTAATGCTTTTGAAGCATTTTCTGGCGGTGGTATAGGCATTCCACCAAATGTTGGTGCAGTGTCGTATTCGCCCGTTTCGTAGTAGCGTTGTTTGCCTTCTGCGGCTACTTTCAACATTTTGTCAAGCACTTCTTTTGGATAAGCACCAAATAAACTTGCGGCTGCATCAAAATTGCCCACAAGTGTTGCAACGGCTTTAATCCGAACATCGCCAATTGCTACATTACAGATATAGGGCGCACCCGCACAAGCTCCAAGTCCATAAAATTTCTCTCTGTCAACAAATTTTAAAGTCCTCAAAAAACTAATCGCATCTGTTGTATTGGGAATCATATTGTGCATCGATTCGTAGTTTCTTACTTCGCCCTCACTATCTCCAAAATTTATAGGATCAAAAACCAAAAAGGCGTAACCTTTGGCAGCAAGTTTATTACCGTAAGTTGCGCCAGTTTGTTCTTTGACCTGTGTACCGACACGTGTATATATGATCGTTGGATACTTCTTTTCGCTATCAAACCCTTTGGGTAAATATAAATCTCCCGCCAATTTGTAACCTTGGCTCATAAAATAAACCCTGTTTTTTCCTTCCTTTAACTGAGAGTAGTCTACAGTCAAGACTTCTTGATTTTTCATTTTATTACTATTTAAATTGTTATGTAATTCTATTTGAGAGAAACCCGTTGTATAAACGCACATCATAATGGTTGTTGTGAAGGCGATACGTTTTACTCTCCTGGGCAACCATAAATTCCGGTTTTTTGTACGTTTGTTCATATAACTTTTGCTCTTAAATTTCTAAATCAAAATTAATGAGTATCAAGGTGTTGACTGTATCCAAATCTCTTAGGGTTGTGTTCAAATACAGGATTTTATTCAAATCCGGTTGAGAAGCTCAGCTCTTTCAGTTGTTCCAGATTTTCAAGCTGAGATTTGTAATAATTTACAGCTCTTTCATAAGCATCTCCCCCCATCAGCAAATGCAAAGGCGCATTTTCCTTTCCCGCGGTATCAATTAAAATCTTAACCAGTTTATCGGGATTTCCCGGCTGCTGTCCGTTAAATTGATTCATAGCATCAACCAGATTTTGTGTGCCGTATGCTTCAATTTTATTTTGGGCTACCGGAAATGCGCCTAAAAAATTTGTTCTGAAAAGCCCCGGAGAAACAATGGTCACTTTCACATTGAATGGTTTTGCTTCCAACGCCAATGCTTCAGAGAATCCTATTACAGCCGATTTAACAGCGTTGTAGCTTCCAGCACCTGCATCGGCAGAATAACCCGCAGACGAAGCAAAATTAAAAAAGTGACCACTTTTTTGCTGTCTGAAATATGGCATTACATTCCTGATTACATTTTGGAATGCAAACACATTAACAGCCACTGACTGCTGAAATTCTTTGGCAGAAACTTCCTCTAATGCCCCCAAAAGCATATAACCTGCATTGTTTACGGCAACATCAATTTTTCCAAAATTTTTTACCGTTTCATCAATCGCTGCTTTTACTTCGCTATCATCGGTAATGTCAACGGTTAGTGCTAATAAATTCGGGTTTGTTCCGATTTTATCTTCAATGCTTGCTTTGTTTCGTGAAGTTGCAGCAACTTTATAGCCGGCTGCCAATAATTTTTTTGCAAGTGCTAAGCCAAAACCATTTGAAGCACCTGTAATAAACCAAACCTGTTCTTTTTGATTATTCATCTTAATATAATTTTTGTTGTTAATAATGTTTTATTGAAAATTGTTTATTTAAGTCCTCCTGAGACTTCGATGCGGCTATCGGCTAAAAATGCTGAGTCATCGCTTGCTAAAAATACCGCCACTTTAGCTACATCCTTCGGAAAACCCATACGACGTAATGGAGTGGCTTTTATATATTGTTCAGCAACGCCGCCACCAAAATCAACCTGTGTCCCTTCAGTTTCAATTGCTCCCGGAGCTATAGCATTCACCCGAATATTTTTTGGGCCTAATTCTGCGGCAAGCGCGTGCGTAATGCTTTGTACAGCACCTTTAGTTCCTGAATAAATTGAATAGGTAGGTACGCCTTTTTCACTCACTACCGAAGTCATATTAATAATGCTGCCGCCTTTTTCTCCAAAATATTTTACTGCTTCCCTTGTCGCCAAAAGATTCCCAAGAACATTGATACTGTAATGACGATTGAACTCCTCTACGCTTATTTCTTCTATAGGGATTGATTTGAAAACACCCGCATTGTTTACCAAAATATCCAAACGACCAAACACTGTATTTGCTTCTTCAAACATTTTTTTTACATCTGCTTCTTTTGAAACATCAGCATATATTGCAATAGCTTTACCGTCCTTTGCGATAATTTCATTTACCATATTCTCTGCGCCTGCTTTATCACTTGCGTAATTGACTACTACACTGGCACCTTCCTCGGCAAATGCTCTGGCAATGCCCGCACCGATACCTTTGGATGCCCCTGTTACAATGGCTACTTTTCCTTCTAATTTTTTCATTTGATTATTATTTTACTTTTAAAATATCTTGTCTTCTCTCTTCAGAAAGCCACGGATTTTCTACATCATCAAAATCGGTAGACATGCTTACGGATTTCCATTGCTCAAATTCTGCTTTTCTATCGGCATCAACGACTTCCAGAATAGCAACAGCATCTGAACCCAAAACCAGGTGAACAGGCGGCTCGGGATGTTCCACCAAATCAATGATCACTTGTGCTGCTTTGTCCGGATTTCCTAACGGTGTAATGTCTTTGAGATAATCTTTAAGAGATTGCAGGATACTTTCGTAATCATCGATTGGTTCGGCATAGGTCATTGAATTGCTTGCCCAATCTGTACGAAAGCCGCCCGGTTCAATAGACGTAACTTTGATGCCAAATGCGGCAACTTCTTTACTTAAAACCTCGGTAAAACCTTGTAAACCGAACTTTGCTGCCTGATACATAGAAAATCCTGCGGAACCAACCCTCCCGCCAACTGAACTCACATTGAAAATGCTGCCTGAACGTTGTTTACGCAAATAAGGCAACGCCGCTCTTGTAATTTCGATAGGTGCATATAAATTCACATCTAATTGGCTTTTCATTTGCTCATCAGAAAATTCTTCGATAGCACCCGTAATACCAAAGCCTGCATTGTTTACTAACACATCAATTCCTCCGAAGTGTTTTACCGTTTGTTCTACTGCTTTATGGATTTGAACCTTATTGCTCACATCTAATTGCAAAGCAAGAATTTGATGGGGAAATTTTTCTGCCAAATCATTTAATTGTTTCGGGTTTCTTGCTGTGGCTGCAACGCTGTCGCCTTTTGCTAAAACAGCTTCCGTTATACTTCTACCCAAGCCTCGTGAGCTTCCTGTGATAAACCAAACTTTACTCATCTTTATTAAATTTCTTTTGTTTGCAGCAAAATTATCCCAAAAAAGATATACATTTGATACCTGTATACAAAAGGATACTTAAAATGAGTAAGGGTAAAAAAGAAAAAGAGCGGAATTTTGAAGAAAAAATAAGGTTTGTGCAGGACACATATTTTGTAATTGGGGGAAAATGGAAATTGCCAATTATTATTTCTATTTATCACGGACACAATCGCTTCAACGAAATTTTGCAATCAATTCCGAAAATTACAAATCGTGTATTGTCAAAAGAATTGAGGCACTTAGAAGAAAATGAACTGATTTCGAGAAAAGTTTACGACGATTATCCCGCTAGAATAGAGTACACGCTTACGGATTACTGTCACAGTGTAACTGACGTGTTAACGTCTATGGAGAAATGGGGAAAACAACATCGCGAAAGGATTAAAGATAAGATGTAATAGTGTTATTAGTTATCTATCTGCTGTTTATCAATTGGTTTCTACGCTTATCAAAGGCATCATCCAATCAATCCTGCGTCTGCATCTCCTTTCCATCTTATTTGGAAGCAACTTTTGGCTTTGGCTACGGCACGTCATGGAAAATCGATATATATTGCCTCCAACCGGCGGGCAGAAACCTAAGAATTTTTTGCAGTATTTTCTATTTCTGTCAACCGAGATTTCATGATATTACTTAAAAACAACCTTCAATAAACTTTGAAGGCTGTCTGATCTTATACTTTGGTAATTTCGATATTGCATATCAAAACTTATGGCAACTGCATTGATTATTTTGACTGTAATTTATTTACCGAAAAATACAGTATCCCATTCCTGGTGAAATATTTCTGCGCCCAACTCCAAACGTCTGTTGTATTCATTATTTGCTGCAGCACCCACCACATAGCGTAAGCGGTTTTTACCGTCCGTTGCCGCTTCGTAAATCACTTCTGAAACGGTCTCCGGAGGTTCAAGGCCGTTGATGACCTCGTCGCTGAAGAACATTTTTTTGAACCCTTCAAAAAATTCATCATACGCTGGATGTTCCGGAACCACCAATGATCGTCCGACAAAATCTGTTTTGGTTGGGCCAGGCTGAACTGTTTTGACCTGAATACCAAGCTGACCGAGTTCAAACGCCAAACTTTCCGTCCAACCTTCGATCGCCCATTTGGTTGCGTGATATAATGAAAAGAATGGATAAGCAACTAGCCCGCCAATTGAGGAGATGGTTATAAAGACGCCCTCCTTGTTTTTCCGAAAATGTGGAATAAATTCTTTCGTCAATTTTATAACGCCTAAAAGATTTGTATTGATCACCTGTTCAATTTGCTGATCTGTGGTGCCCTCCAAAGCTCCAACAGTACCATAACCCGCATTATTCAACACTACATCAACTTTTCCTAGTGAAGTAGCCTCTGCAACTACCGATCTGATCTGTTCAAAATCGGTAACATCTAAAGGCAAAAGCGTTACATTTTTCAGCTGAGTAAGTTCTGTCTCTTTCTCAGGATTCCTCATTGTTGCTATCACATTCCAGCCTTTTTCGTGGAAGAATTTTGCTGTAGCTTTTCCAATTCCTGACGAAGCACCAGTAATAAAAATTGTTTTTGTCATTGTTTTAAAGAATTTTATTGATGCAAAATTAGAACAGTAACAAAATTTGATGCTAATACAAATCAATCACATATATACAAAAATCAATCAGTCCTGAATTGACTTGGCGTTATTTTAGTCTGCTTTTTGAAAAAATTGTGAAAGTGCGTAGTTTCTTTAAAGCCTAAGGCAAATGCAATTTCTGATATGTCCTTATTGGTATACTTCAATAAAATTTTAGATTCAACCAAAATGCGCTCTTGTATTATAACAGATGTTGATTTATTCACTACCCCTTTTAAAGCCTTGTTCAGATGATTGACATGAACAGATAATTTCTCTGCAAAATCGGATGCTGAACGCAAGCGTAGTGTTCCAACATCTTCGACAGGAAACTGACGCTCTAGCAATTCCAAAAATTGAGTAGTAATTTTTTGAGAGGCATTTGTCGCATTCTTCCGAATAGACGCAACAGGTATTAATTTTTCTGTATTGTATAAAAGTTCAAAGACAGACACACGCATTTTGTCGTATTTGTGTTTATGATCAGACGTCCACTCAGTAAGCATTTCGCTGAACACTTGTATCGCCCATTTGACTTGTTTGTCGCTCAGTTCAAGAATTGGCAGGCCTTCCGGGTGAAAAACCGAATAGTTTTTCGGATTACCGAAATGATGAAAAAAACTTTCTGTAAAAACACAGGAAAATCCATTTTGATTTTTACCAATTTGCTCCCAATTATAGGGGATCTGGGGATTTGCAAACAACAAGGCCTGCTTTTTTATTTCAATAGTTTTATCTGAAAAATGTACTTTATTTCTTCCTTGTATCAGGCTTATTTTGTAATAACCTCTGCGACTGTAAGGTATAGGTTTTATGCTGCAACCCGCGAGGTCATCAAATTTGAACACATTGAAATGTCCAATCTCGCTTTTTAAATTTGTTGGAACAGCACTAAAGCGTTCAGTATAAAAATCTTCAAGTGTCTCGACCATTTTCATTTTTCAAATGTACAAAATTCAAATAAAAAGGTAAATCAAATAGACGATATTTTTTGATAGAGATTACGATCAAGCCCATCATTTTTCCCAATGCTTACTGGCACTAACTTTTCATTTTTTGACATTTATCCGGTTCTATTCCGAAGACCCGTTATGTGTACAAAAGAGTGCTGCATAGTGGACCAGACCGCAAAGTACAATATTATCTTTTACCTTTATAAGTTCTTTGAAAATTTTCAATTTGAGTAATAAATCATGAAAGTGTTATAATTATAGCTGCACTACAAAGCATAGCCGAATTTGTTCATAAATGAACATCTGGAAATATTTCCATAGAACAAGTATTTGGATAATAATTAAGTAGTTGGCCTTACGTTAAAATGTTACAAGTTTCCTTAAGAAGCTTGGTGATATTATACTTTTAGCGTACCAAAGTATTTTTTTATATAAACAGCATTTTTAAGGACAGCAAATATTCACTTAATTGATCCGGTAATTTATTAATTAAGCATGTGCACATTTTGGTATATTGTTACCTAATTTTAATAGCTTTTTTGAAAAAAGGCTCAGATTATAAAATCCAAGCCTAACTTTTTAACTTACACACTTCGTGGAATAATATCTTTAAATGATAACATTGTCAAATTCAATAGTAACAGAATAAATTACTTCATCAACGTAAAGCTGTTATCAGCTAGGCAAAATATACATTGCTTGAAAAATGAATATTGGTAATGAATTAATACTAACGGTTTGCCTAGGCCTTTCTATAGTTGACGTCAAGATCATGTTCAAAATGGGGACTTAAAAGTGTATATATGGTGGATAAAACATACCAACTTTTGACATTTGTAATTTGAAAAGACTAAGTTATCAAATGAACTATTCAACGCAGACAGATTTAAAGGAATGAATCTGTTTAAAAAATAATGATCCCCTGCGAATAAATTAACGCCGGGGATCATTATCTGATGGCTTAAAAGAATGGTGATTCTTTGAAGAAAGCCTTTTATATTTTCCCTTTAACTTCTTCAAGAGTTGATGGCTTGCCGAGTGCACCAAATTCGTGCAGATCGCCAAACACTTCGATACGGATGGACTGGTCAATTGTACCGACGTTCAATGCTTCAAATCCTGCATCACGGATCAAAACTTCTATGGCATCGGAAACATCACTGTGGTCCGTAGCATAGAACATTACTTTGGCCGGTTGCTGGTGGGCCGCATTAGCCAAGCTTTCAACACCCAGGGTTCCGAAGGTTTTGACAACTTTGGCATTATTTCCCACAAGATCGTTAATGATCTGTCCGGAAGATTGGTTTTGGTCGATTATTTTTTTGAATCCACCGTTTTCATCCGGTGCTATGGGATTGGAGACATCAATTATGATCTTACCTTTCAACTCACCTGCGAATTGCTGAACAAACTCCTGCTCTACATTAAACCAAACGGTCGGTATCACAATATCGGCAGCCTTTACCGCCTCACCGATATGTGCTGACTCTATGAGATCGGCATTATTTGCTGCAAACGCGACAGCGTCGTCGTAGTTTTTAGACGCAACTATAATTTTTCTTTTTCCTTTGATCAGGTCCGTGGCCAACGCCTTACCGATATTTCCTAATCCAATGACTGCAACTTTCTGTGTGTGTGACATTCTTATGATTTTTTGTTACTGAATAATTTTATAGTACAAAGTTCATCTAAAATCACCTACCACTCCAATGAACTAGATCAAGAAAAAATCTTGACCTGGTTTAAGATTTGCCATGTACCCGCCTGTTTCTCAACCTACTGAGGAATTCCGGAGTAATTCCCAAAAACGATGCGATCCGTACTTGAGGGAGACGGTTGATAAGGTGGGGATATACCTTCATAAAGAAATTATAACGGTCCTCCGCAGGGGAACTTATATTTTGAAACATTCTTCTCTGAAGGGCAACATATGCATTCTCCATTAGCTTTCGAAATATACGGTCAAAGGCGGGAAACTCATCAAAAAGCATGGTAAGATCTTTATAGCTGATCTGTAGGACAATGGTGTCTTCCAATGCGTCAATATTCAACTCGGATGGACTCTGATCATTGAAGCTCCATACATCGGCGATCCAACCATCTTCTGAGGTGAACTGTAATATATGGGTATTTCCCTTGAGATCGGTCTTGTACATCCTCAAACATCCCCTGACCACAAAATTATAATGATCGCAGACATTCCCTTCTTGCAGGACATACTGTCTTCTGCGGTAAATTCTGGGCTTGAAATGGTCTTTTATATACATCTTTTCAGCTTCACCCAATTGGGTGAATTTGCTGAAATAGGTTAATAGTGGTTCTGTTGACAATAACATTTTTTTATTTTAATTGGATGACTTTGATAATCGTTATGCAATTGGTAGTTTAACTGGCAATGCCCAACTATAAACTTACAACAAAAAGTTAAAATAATGGTCATGAAAAAAACACCTTTCCTTAACCATCATCAAGATGACATGTAATATAGAATAATGAGAACTATTCGGAAGATTCATCACAGAACGCTGCCGATCGAAAATATATCGCGGAAATCAAGTTAAAAGTGATAATCTTTATTATGAATAAGAAAGTCTTCTACTGTGACTAAAGTATATTTCCATCATTGTATCTATCCGGCACATTGGTGCTTAATACATATTTGGACCCTCACAATTGGTAGAAAATACTTTTTCTGTAATTCCCCCAGATCGGCCACGCCCCACTGAATAAAATTTTGGAAGGGCGTTATGCTCGCTACTTGAGACGGAAGGAAGAAGAAACTATGACGGGGAAAACAGCACATCTTCAAAAAATTATTTAAATTTGTATTAATCGTTTGCTGAGAAACCACTTTGCGTTCATAGGATTTATGCTATAACAAAAGGTCAAAGTATGATAAACGATCGGGATGAATTAGATTTGCAACGCCGGCAAAACCCATAGAATTGGAAAACATTTTTAACTTGGAGACTTTCAAGAGGACATTCCTTAGGGATATTCCATCGGATTTCCAATGGCAGTCCACAGCTTTGCAGTGCTATAGCCTGTCCTTTCTGAAAGAACACTTCCGTCTTCCTATCCCGCTGATCAGGACCGACTACGATTTTCTATTCTACCTTGAACAAGGGAACTTTACCTACAGGATAGATAATGTACGGCAGCACATTCAGGAAAACTCCATCGTATTCGTCTCTGCAGGCACAGTTAATTCTCTGGAACATATTTCTAACGACGCGAAGGGCTATTTTATCCTCATCGAGGACCGGATCATGCCGGCCATATTTGACAAGGCGGAATTGCTAAACCTTTTCACCATATATCCCGTCCTGCAGATCAGAAAGGCCGAAAGCCACTGGGTGGGCAATTTGTGCAAGCTCCTGTTCACCGAGCTCGATCTTCAATCGCCCAATGTTCAGATCGCCCGTGGAATTTGTCAGGCACTGCTCTATAAGGTCCTGGACCTGTCCGGCGAAAAGAAGCAGCTCACCACGGTCCAAAATATTGCCATACAGTTCAAACAGCTTGTTCACAAACATTTCATCGATCATAAATCTACCGCATTCTATGCCGCATCAATGGCCATTTCCGAAAACTACCTCAACCGATGCGTGAGGACCGTATTTGGAAAAAGCACCAAGGAACTGATTCTTGAAGTATCGATTTTCAATGCACAGACCCAGCTCTGGGACCTTTCGAAAAAGGTCTCGCAGATCGGCTATGATCTTAATTTTGAGGACCCATCCTACTTTTCAAGACTTTTTAAAAAGGTCACCGGTGTCTCTCCGACAGAATACAGAACTAAGATCCTGCACGATTTGTCCTAGGATTTGCCCTATCCATTCTATCTCGGAGCTATAGGCTTCTCTAATTTTGTCCTGTCTAATTCCAGCAGGTATAAGATGGCTTTGACCATACTGACCTCCGGAAATTAATTTCACAAACATTATGAGAGCAAGTAACTTATCGAAGCTGAGCTTAGCTTTAGCATTTTTTAGCCTTACATCTGTCGTGCAGGCACAGACCATTGCCGAAGACCAAGCCCCACAACAAAGTCCCCCCATCAATATGGAAGTGATGGCAGGAAGCCGAGGCGTCTATTATCAGGTCATGGTCAATAAAAAGTTCCGAAGCATTCCCAAACTTGGTTTTTTCAGTGTAACCAACGGAAATGCACCCTGGGAAAAGGAGATGACGCCGGATATCATGACCCAATCGCACTTGACCTACACCCTGTTCAAAGGTCTGGACATAACGGGCGGACTGCAATACACTCCTGTATACGGCTTTAGACCTGTGGCCGGTCTGATCTATTCCTATGCCACGCCGGAGCTTCTGATCGTGGCCAATCCTAAGATCGATCTGGCGAGCGACTGGGCATCTGAGAATATGGCGCTGGTCGAATACAGGCCAAGGATCAATGAGAATTGGTCATGGTATGGTCGCGTACAGGGTTTATACGGCTTTGTTCCCCGCTCCGGAGACCATAACAGAAGTTACATCTATCTGCGGGCAGGAGTCGGATATAAAGAGTTCAGCTTCGGCGTGGGTTCCAATTTTGAGTGGTACGGTCCTATGAAGCACAATGAGAACAGTGTAGGTTTATTCGCCAATGTCCTCATCTTTTAAATAAAATATAGTGAAAGTACTCAATGCAAGGTACTTTCATTTGATATCGAAGTTAAAAAGATCCCATTCTCTATTAACAACTAAAATACAGCTAATAATGAAGCTAAAAAATATAATAGGCGTTATCACGGTCCTGACATTGATGACAGACTGTAATGAAAAAGCGAAATCTGGGCATGACCCTTTGAGCAGCTCCGAGATCAGTTCGCAAGACAAAGGAAATGAATTGTCAAACGGCCCTATTGCAATTTTGACCTTGAAGGCCGGAGACGATATGAAGTTTGACCTTTCTGAATTAAAAGTACGGGAGGGGCAGACCGTAAGGATCATCCTTCATCACACGGGAACTATACCCGCATCTGCGATGGGACATAATGTTGTACTCCTGCAAAAAGGTGTGGATATTCCTTCTTTTGCAGCAGCCTGCGCAAAGTCTGATGCTCCGGATTTTGATATTCCAGCCGATCGCCTGAAAGAGGTGGTCGCCCACACGAAAATGATCGGAGGAGGTGAAACAGCTGAGATCGAATTCAAGGCCCCGCCAAAAGGATCATACGCCTTTATCTGTTCTTTTCCTGGTCACTATGCCATGATGAATGGAATGTTTACTGTAGAATAACAAATAAATGAATATGTACATACTTACTAAAAACCTACATGGCATTTTTGCCTATATTTCATTGATTCTCCTGATCTTTGCGGTCATCTATGCAATATATGGTCTATTGAGAAGGACCGATTACGGAAAGCCCGCCAGGATCATATCGATGCTCGCTCTGTCAGGTGTTCATATGCAGATTGTAATAGGGTTGGTACTTTATTTTCTTTCACCACTCGGATCATCTAATGTATCAAGGGAAATGATGAAAAATTCCACATCCCGTTTCTATGCATTGGAACATCCCTTTATGATGTTGATCGGTATTGCACTGATCACCATTGGATACGTAAGAGCTAAAAAGGCGTCGGAAAAAAAGCGTAAATTTCTCTCAATCGCCATCTTCTATGCTATCGGCCTATTGTGCCTTCTTTCCAGGATGCCCTAGCCTCTCTGCATCTCCATTTAGACCATAACAGTGCCGTCATTTTTATGACTGCACTGTTATTATGTGATTTATACGACAATCCTTGTTATGATTCAGTCGTAACATTGCTCCATAGGGAAGGGAATTTAAGGATAGTACTACTCTAAAGGTGCTCGACCGGACCATAAGTCCAATACTTATAGCTTACGTTTTGGTCCATCACCGATCGGCATGGAATCTTCATATGATTGCCTTGAACTCCGTAGGTCTCAGATTCGTAAGCTGCAAAAACGTATTACTGAAGGCTGTAAGACTTGAATACCCTACCGCATACGAGATCTCACTTATCCCCATATCCGTGTCTTTCATCAGTTCCATTGCCTGGATCACCCTCAGCATTTTGAGATATTGGACAAATGAGATCTGCAGCTTTTCACTAAAAAGCCTTGTCGTACTCCGTATGCTCATCGCAAAATGTTCAGAGATCATACCTAATGTCAGTGGCTCTTGCAAGTTGTTCCTCATGAAATCGACCACCTTCATCATCTTTGGATCGTCCGTGGTCGGAAGCTGGATGGAGAATTTTTTCAGTTTTTCTCTCGGCAGCAAATGTTTAAGTGCATTGAGCAATTCATGCTCCCAAGACCCCTTGAAATAATTGCCGTACCATGGCGCGGCAAAATTCAACATCTCGGACATCAGCCTACTGACAGGATAGATACCTAACTCGCTGTAAAAAGGGTCCTCAGCACTTTCTTCATACGGAAAATAGATGTTGATGATAAAGAGATCCATAGCATTGAACATCAGGCTATGGATATAATCTCCGGGGATCCAGATATAGTGATGCGAAGGAATATAATAATCCTTTTCCCTGGTCTGCAGATAGGCAATACCTCCAAAGACCAGCAACAGTTGCCCTTTATTATGGCGATGTGGTGGCAGTCTCTGTTCAAGTTGCTGACGCAGGATCAGTATGGACGAACTGAACTCATCAATCTTATCATCCCATTCTTTAATATCATCCATTGTTATTATTCTTTGCAGCCAAATGGCCTGAATAAGCAAAAATAAGGCTAATTGCATCAAAAAAGATCGGTCCAACTGAAATAATTTTGTACTCAGATATTTTTAAATACAATCAATGAACAGATATTTTATTGTTTTGCTGTTTGTAATGTACTGCAACAGTGTATTCTCACAACAGAACAAAGACGGAAATGGGCTGACCTTGGAAGAGGTCTGGACAGCAACCGACAGTAATAACAAGAAACTCAAGATGGCAGGCTTTAGCAGACAGCAGGCCGAAGTGGCAGTAGAGGTGGCAAAAGACCGTAGGATCCCATCTGTAACAGCATTGGGCAATGTCGGGGTCAATACCGATCTGCCTGTCTATAATAATGGTTTTCTAGCATCACACGATAATTTCCCTGTGTCCAGATACACCTATTCTTTAGGCTACCAAATGGAGCTTAACGTCTACAGCGGGGGAAGGGAAAATATAAATATAAAAATCAGCAAAGAAGAACTGCTCAGGAATAAAAATGAATATGAGCTGCAGCGCAACAATATAAGGTATGCTGCTGCAGTCGCCTATTACGACCTCCATAAATTTATACAATTCCTTCGTTTCACCACATCGGAGATCGTGACCGAGAAGAAACAGATGGCCACGATCGAAAGCCTTTTCAAAAACGGAACGGTATTAAAAAGTGATGTCCTAAGGGTCAATGTCAAACTATCACAGCTGGAGCTGGCAAGATCGGATATCGAAAAGAAGATCAGCATCGCCAAAGAACGGCTCAACATACTGATGGGCAGAAACAGTTCTGAGGAAATAAGCATCCCCATGGAAGAAGCAATCGATGTTGAGGCATTTACTGAAAACCCTGATGACAACCATTATGTAGATATGGCCCTAAAGCAGTCTCCTGATTTCAAGATGTATGAAAATGAGTATGAGATCAGCAACCTTCTGCTCAAGCAGGTAAAATCCGAACTTATGCCAAAAGTATCCCTATATTCAGGATACAATTTGACCTATCCCCAATCTTCATTCTTTCCCTATTCAACAAACCTTTGGGGCTTCGGTCAGACCGGTGTGAGAGTCTCCTTTTCTCTGGACAAACTCTACACCAACCGGCACGCAGCAGAGCAGGCAAGATTTCAGACCTTGCAGCAGGAAAAAAAGATGGAGGTCATGAAAGACGATCTCACCATCGAAATTAAAGAGGCGTACCTACAGAAAATGCAGGCCTTTGAAACGGTAAGGACCGCAGAGGAGAATATCAGGCAAGCCACCGAAACGGTGAGGATCATCAGGAACAGCTATATGAACCAGGAATCACTGCTGACCGATCTTCTGGAGGCAGAGAATATGCTGCTGGAGGCAAAATTCGCATTGACTTCCGCTCATATCGATGTGGTGATCAGCCATATCAGACTACTTGTAAAAACAGGAATCATTTAAAGACTATTATGAAAAACAACAAAAAGGACCAAATAATTATTGCATTCACCAAATGGACAGGGATTTTGATATTACTGGGAATAACAGCGTGGGGACTTATCTATCTGTACGATATTACAAAATATGAGCAGACGAACGATGCCCAGGTGGATGCCTATTTGTCACCGGTCAACGCCAAGGTCGGAGGTTATGTCGAGAAGATCTACTTCGAGGACAATCAAAAGGTGAAAAGGGGTGATACACTTCTGGTCATTGAGCAGGACGAATACAGGATCAGAAAGAACACCGCATCTTCAGAACTCATGAGCTCGCAGGCAAAACTGGATATTCTGGCCGCGGCCGAAGAATCCCAAAGAAGGAATATTGACGTTATCAAAGCCAGGATCTCCGGTGCCGAGGCCAAATTACGTCAGCAGGAACAGGAATATGAGCGGTACCAACAACTCTACAAGGAGGAATCCACCACGAAGCAGAAACTTGAGAATGTATTTGCCACGATGCAGATCAATACCTCTGACTACAATGAGACACAGGCCTTACTTAAAGCGTCCGAGGCCAAATTGAATGATCTTCACGCAGAGCGAAAGGCCATACTGGCGGAGATCGGAACCAAGAAAAGCCTTATGGAACGGCAAGACCTTGATATCAGATATACGGTCATTACTGCTCCGTTTACAGGACAGCTTGGAAAAAAGACCATTCAGGAAGGGCAATTGGTACAACCCGGTCAAACCCTTGCCTTTCTGACCAATGAGACCGCAGAAAAATGGGTGGTTGCCAATTTCAAGGAAACACAGATCGGCAAGTTCAGAACGGGGCAAAAGGTAAAGGTCAAACTGGATGCATATCCGGATGAAGAGTTTTCGGGTCTTATCGAATCTTTTTCACCAACGACGGGATCGAGATATTCTTTGTTGCCTCCTGATAATGCGACCGGAAATTTTGTCAAGGTCATACAGCGCATACCCGTAAGAATAAGGCTTACAGAAAACCGTGAAAGAATCTCGAGGTTGTCCCCGGGTATGAATGCCAATGTCTATATCATCAAATAGGAAACTATGCAAGCACATCAGATACCCATATTCAAAAGCTGGGTTCCGGAATGGGTCGCCAGAGGCATCCTGTTCCTCATACTACTTACTTCCGCCATCGGTTTTGCATTATATGCCAATAATCCTGAAAGCATACAGTCGTTCTATGGGGTTGAACCGAATGATGTTCAGTTTTCCATCGTGCTTATGTATGCCTCCATCGCCAGTTTCCTGGCACTGGATTTCCGAACGGTCAAATATTTTACAACCCGCAGATATTTGCTTACAGGACTTTTTATAAATGCTGTATGCTACATCATCTGCTTCTACACTAAAAACTGGGAGCTATTCCTTCTTTGCAGATTTATTCTGGGTATTTCATGTGCACTGATAACGAGTATAGTCCTAAACCTCATCTTTCCAAGGATCCATTCAAGCAGGGCAAGGGTCATTGCCTACACCATATTCTATTCAGGTCTTCAGATGATCTCCCCACTGTGCGGGATCTATACATCAAGCGTTCTCCATTATCTTGATTTCAACTGGCTGTTCTTCGGACTACTGATATTACTGGTACCGGTGATCCTAATTGTCTACGTCTCGATGAACAGGGGCGCGCGAATTTTCAAAAAATTTCCGCTGTTCGATGTTGACCTGACCGGCTACCTGCTTTATACTGTCATCTGTATCATGACCGGCTACGTACTGGTTTTCGGTCAGCAACTTAATTGGTTTGGGAACATTAAGATCAGGGTATTGTCCATGATCATATTCCTCGCACTGGCGCTGTTCGTTCTCAGGGAGGTCAAGTTGAAGAGGCCTCTTGTAGACCTTCGTCTGCTACAGACACGAAATGTGGTACTAGGATTGCTCATCTTGTTTGTATTTTACATTTTTAAAAGCACTTCTGGATTTACATATGGTTATTTGGAACATGTTCTTGGGACCGACCCTCTTAACATCATTCCGATCTGGGCATCCAGCATTGCAGTAACGGTCCTCAGCATGTTTGTGACCTCAAGATTTGTTCTGGCAGGATTTTCCATGATCAAGACCGTGATCACAGGATTCATTATACTTGGACTTTTCTACATCTACATGCTTTTGTTCATATCCGATACTGGTGAGACGAATGATTTTATACTGCCTGTCTGTCTTTTTAGTATAGCTACCGGTGTCATTTTTGTCCCGGCCGTTATTTTTACCTTTTCAGCTGCACCACCCAAGATCGCTTTCAATACTTCCATTATCGGCATGTTTGCCAGGTTTATGGGTTTCTGTATTGCCATAGCCATCAACAACTATTTGCAGCTCTACTCCACTGCAGCGATCAATGAAAAGATAAGGGAATCAGTAACGGAGACCAACCCACAATTGGAAAGAGCTTTAATTGGGATCGAACAGACCTTGGTAAATAATGGCGGTGGCATCAACAGCGGCCATATTTCATCAGCCTATCTTAAAAACTATATCCATACCGAAGTTCTATCCAGATCGATAAGAGACTATTATGACTTTATGCTGGTACTACTTGTCACCTTCATTGCCATACTGATCGCTGTCCCGGGGATCAATAAGGTTGTTCTGAGGTTGAGAAAGGGATCGGTTCCCTACTGACAATATCCATTCCTTACCGTAGATCAAGAACGGTCCGGAGAAAAAATGTGAAATTTGTCTGCTAAATAAAAAATTAATTAAAATATTATATATACAATGAAAAATAAAAAAGTATTATTGATCAACACCCATTTGACATATCCAAATTGGTCCGAGGGCCAGCTGAATGAAGCATTTCATCAGAAAGCCAAGGCTTTTTTCCATTCCAAAGGTTTTGATGTTATGGAAACAAAGGTTGAGCAGGGCTATGACGTGGAGGAAGAGGTACAGAAACATCTGGAAGCAGATATCATCATCCTTCAAACGCCGATCAACTGGTTCAGTGCGCCATGGATATATAAGAAATATGTCGATGAAGTTTTCAACAGCGGCCTGCATAGTGAAACATTCCTGAAAGGTGATGGAAGGACCCGTGAGAATCCTGATGCACAATATGGCACTGGCGGCAAGATGACATCAAAGAAATTCATGGTCAGCTCCACATGGAATGCTCCAAAAGAAAGTTTTGACGATCCACAACAGTACCTGTACAAAGGACGGACTACTGAAGATGCACTTGTTCATATCACGAGCAACTACAGATTCTGTGGTGTCGAGATCGTACCGGACTATAACTGTTTCAACATCTACAAGGGTGGAGACAATGAAGCTGCCTTAGAGTTTTATCCTGTACATCTTGAAAAGGTTTTCAACTTGGATCAACAAAGTGTTTAAACCAGAACTTAAATTACGCATATTATGAAGTGGTCATGGAAAAGATAGAGCACCCACCATATTTTAGAGTATTATATACTCAAAGGTGCTGGATTTATTATTCATTTCACTTCTCTATGGGTCATAAAATTGAATGTTAACAGATCGTATTTAATTTTTTTTGATCAGGTACATCCAAGTTAATCGTTGCCGATATAATTAATTCTTGGATGTACCGCATTATCCGTTATAGGTTTTGTCAATTTCATACTGATGGTATCTTGGTGCTCACTCTATCAGAGATGGGCAGTAAAAGTCCAATAATGATTAACTGTGCCTATCTTTCTTTTGGATATTGAATGAAACTAACTTAATGTTGTTCTCAGATCACTTAAAACGGATATTTTTTCAATTTTTTCAGATCGAACTAAAACTTAAATGCTATCTAATTCATTCAAAATATTTATCTTTATCTTCTAATAAATGATCTGAACTGAATCCCATTAAGTCCACTCGACAGGATTGTTACTTTCTAAAATCCTTTCGAAATCATCCAGCAAATGTTTTGCTATTTATTCGGTTTCCACTTTTTGAGTTTGAAAAAAAACACCTGGGGAAAAATTATATTCGTTGGAACATTCTTATCCTTATTCAGCCTGATATTATTTCAAAATTTTTGAACCTGAATGATCTTCTTTGATCAAGAGACCGTGCCTTAGTTTTATCGAATATATCCTTATAGAACAATTTCAAGCTAAGCTTTTAATAACAGACATTTACCTCTCCGCTGTCCTTTTAATAAACGGATCGAAAGACAACCCTACGTTCATATAAAATGCGGTCTCTGGTTTTGCCTGGAAAATATACGACCCATAGGATGCAGATTTCTCGAATATCCTGATCCTCATCATACTTTTTGCTCCCCCCTTAAATGTTGCAACGAAAGAATTTCCAAGATAATGTTTATACATCAGGCCTGAGTTGATCTCGATCTGCCGGAATTAATATTTTCTATTTGTAGGGTCTATATTGTAGAGATAAAATGATGTTACATCAAGTTCACTACCAACAGACAGTCTGCTGTTTTCCGCAATTTTTTTTCTAAGGTAGACGCTCTTTGGTAAAATGACATCGGCAATAAGACTGTGGCTGAATTTATGCTCGTCATGATGGGAAAAATGTATCCCAATAAAAAGTCATTATAGTTGTGACTTCGGCGTTGTAATAGGTCTGGGGTATTCGAAAAGTTGTTTCTTGAAATTTGAGTTTTTTCTATTAGAGTGATCAAGCCGCCTCCCGAACTTGACCAATTGATATAATAAAAATTCTGATGTGGTAATATTTATTTCTAAATTTAAGACAGAATAATGATCCATGTCTATAAGATCTTCCATACCTGTACAACCGATGACAACCCAATTGGGTGTCTTTATTTCGAAAATAGCGAGCAAGGATTTTCATATAAATGAAAATCCTGACCAGTTCAACAGTATAAAGGAATCTCACAGGGACGAATATCATTTATTCCTGCTACAGGAAAAGGGTACAACAACCATTGAAATTGATTTTAATCAATATATCATAGATCCCGAAACAATTATTTTCATCCATCAAAATCAAGTGCATAGATTTATGGACTTTGAAAATGCGACCGTCAGCATTTGGGCTATTAGCAATGAAATCCTTAATTCCGAATACTTGAAACTATTGGAGGATATAACACCGGCACACACCCTGATATTACAGAAAGATACATTTGAGGTTATTTTGGAAGCGGTATCTCTTTGCTTAAAATTAGCCGAAAGAAAAGATGAAAAGTTGTACCGTTCATTATTTACCGGAAGTTCTGTTATTTTGACCGGCTTGGTGATTTCGCAATATTTGATCCAATCAAAACCTACAGACAAACTTTCTAGGTTTGAAATCGTAACAAAATCATTTAAAAAACTGTTGGAACGAAACTTTGTTACAGTCAAAAGCCCGAAAGAATACGCAACAAAGTTAAATATTTCAACTCCTTACCTGAACGAATGTATAAAAAAAGCAACAGGACATTCAGTTTCTCACCATATACAGCAGCGGGTCATTTTAGAAGCACAACGTCTCCTTTATTATTCTGAAAAATCGGTTAAAGAAATTGCGACTGAATTGGGATATAACGACTATCAATATTTTTCCCGTCTGTTTACTAAAGTGGCAGGAATGTCCGCTTTGGAATTCAGGAAAAAAAACCTCGATTAGTCCAATTCTTACCTTTTTTAATGCATTGTCTGAAATGGTGATTCATCGTTCCTTTGCATTAAAGTTTAACGTACAGGACCATGATTTCAAACATACCCAAATGGATGATCGGTTTATTTGGAAACAAATTAGCCCCTAATGTAAAAGTTATTTCCACTATTTTCTTAAGTCCACAAGTAAAGAAGATTTCTTTTCGAGGTGATATCTCTGAATGGGATTTTACCATTGGATATGCTTCCGTTATTCGGGTGAGTGAAACGGAATTTAGGAATTATACAATATCTTATCACGACAAAGAAAACGGCGTTTTTGAAATCATTTTTCACATTCACGGCAACGGGACAGGAAGCAAATTTGTAGACAGTCTGAAAGTAAGTGATGAATTGTTTATCAGTCCGCCAAGGGGGAAAAAATTATATGAAACCAACAAACAACAATTCTTTTCTGGCGATGAAACTTCATTAGGTGTTGCTTGCGCATGGCTGCCTTTATTGAAAAAAAATCAGCAACAATTTCAGTTTTATTTTGAGTTGGATGAAATTAACAAAAACGTTCCTGAATGTTTAGGGTTAGAAAATTATACTGTCTTTCCAAAAAACAATTCGTTTAGAAATGAAAAATGGATAAGCACCTTACCTTTATTCCAATCACAGCAATGGAAGACCGCAAATATTGCATTAGTCGGAAATGTCAGATCTGTTCAGGCATTCAGAAAAGTTTTGAAAGACAAAAAGCTAGGAACAATTTACTCGCAAGGTTATTGGCTTGAAGGTAAAAAGGGACTATAAATTGACAATATAAAGTTACTGACCCATCAATAACAAGCAGAAAAAGAATAACATTGGCATTCTGCCTCCAATTATCATGATATTTTCCCAGTGCATTACACAGGGATCAGTATCCTCATCTCAAAATGTATTCTGCGGAGTAAATATCCAAGTGCGATTTTTTCATGATCTAACTAAAAATAATGCAATTTTTCTTATAAACTACAATTTAGCACTTGACCTTTATTAAGAAGACTAATTCAGACAAAGAATACTACCAACCGGCATATTTTCATACTTTATACCGAAGCACTATAATTTAATCTATAGTTTGAGATTACCTCATTCATAATAAATTGAATATGACGAGTGCTTATGAAAAAGATTTCTTTACAAAAAAAAGATCAGAAAAATAGATCGGAGGATAGAATTATAGACTTTACGGCCAATACTTTAAAAAAAATTTCTTTCGAAAGATCTAAAAAGATTCTGATGGAATCTGGCTTAAATCCAACAGATGACGAAGTCAGGAGTATTAGAGATTTTGCACACGAGTTGGCAGATCTGATCATTAAAAATTATATTTTAAAATAAATTTCACTACATTAGCCTGATAGTCATAATGTTAACATCAAACCTACCACTATGCTAATTGCAGATTTATATATTAGAGTTTCTACAGATGAACAAGCTGATAAAGGTTACTCACAGAGAGATCAGCATGAAAGATTGGAAAGATATTGTCATCAAAACCAGATCACGATCGGTCAGGTGATATTTGAGGACCATTCTGCAAAAAATTTTAATAGACCAGAGTGGACAAAATATATTAATCACATAAAAAAAAGAAGTCTAAAATCAAATCTGGTTCTATTTACTAAGTGGGATCGCTTTAGCAGAAACGCAGGTGATGCTTATCAGATGATCAAATTATTGCTAGGCAACAACATCTCCCCCCAAGCTATCGAGCAGCCACTTGATATGTCCATTCCGGAAAATAAGATGATGCTGGCAATCTATTTGGCAGCTCCGGAAGTAGAAAATGATCGCAGAGCGTTAAATACTTTTTATGGGATGAGAAGAGCTCAGAAGGAAGGAAGGCTGATGGGAACAGCATCGTATGGATATGTAAATAAGTGTACGGAAGATGGCAGAAAATATGTTGGTCTTAAAGAGCCGGAAGCTTCAAATATGCTCTGGGCATTTAATGAGATTGCTAAAGGCAAGTACTCCATCAATCAAATAAGGCTGAAGATGAATACTATGGAAGGTGCAAAAATTAGCAGTACATCATTCTACAGGGCAATAAAAAATCCTGTGTACTGTGGTAAAATATTTATTAAAGCTTACAAGGATGAAGAAGCCTGTCTCGTAGAAGCTACCCATGAAAGTTTGATATCGGAGGTATTATTTAATAAAGTACAGAAAGTATTAAGTGGAAAAACATGGGAAGAAAGGCCGAATGGAAAAATAATTGCCCATAACCATTTTCCATTAAGAGGTTTTTTAAAGTGTCCAAGATGCGGAGGCCACATTACCGGTAGCGGATCGAAAGGTAAAAAGAATGTCTACTATTATTATCACTGCAAATCCAGATGTGGGTACAGATATAACTCTGATATAGTTAATGACGCATTTATAAAAGAGTTAAAAAAATATGAGTATCATAAGGGGTTTGGTCAACTTATCAAAGAAATACTTTTGATCAATTTTAAACATATTCATCAAAGTATCGACGTCAAGAGGAAAGAAATTTCTTCAAAAATCGTCAATTTAAATAATCGTTTAGATAGTGCCAGAGAAAAATATTTAGAGGATAAATTGGATTTTGAAGATTATCACCTGATTAAAAATGGAAGTAAAAAGAAAATCGACGCATTGGAAATGGATCTGCAGAATCAGAAGCTGAGTAGTAAAAACACCGATATCAGAACAAAACTGGATGAGGCTTTAAAAGTACTACCAAATCTCTCTCAACTCTATACTACAGGAGATTCTGATACTAAAAAAACGATAATGTGTTCGATTTTTGCCGAAAAACTCGAATTTCACGAAACAACTTTTCGAACACCCCATATCAACTCGGCGCTATCTACTATCTTGCTAATTAACAATCTGTTACAAAATAAAAAAAAAGGAAAAATCACTGGTAAAAGTGATTTTTCCCTTAGAGTGACCTCGGAGGGATTCGAACCCCCAACCGACGGAGCCGAAATCCGTTATTCTATCCAGTTGAACTACGAAGCCAATTTTATAAATGATAATTGATGAATTATAAATGATATAAAATCACTCATCAATTATCACCTATCAATTATTTTTAGAACGTAATCTTCACACCGCCCAAAAACTGTACTCCCAAAACTTTGTAGCCCAGATAATTCTGGTATTTGGCATTCAGAAGATTATTTCCGAGTGCGAAAATACTGAAATTTTTGTGAATTTTGTACTCTGCGGATAAGTTTAAATCTGCATAACCGCCAACTTTTTCGTTTTTGTTCTCAACTGTCGTATAATTTGGAACTGCAGCAATATTGCTTACCTCATAAGCATTTGAAGTTCTGTCCGTTACAAAATAAGCTTTGAAACCAAGATTCAGTTTCTTTTCCAGCATTGTATATTTTGCACCAAGATTAAATTGGAATAATGGCTTGTAATAGACTTCATCCAGATTGTCCAGCTTATATTTCATGAAGTGCAAACCAGCATCAACGGTCAGGTTTTCCATTGGGAAAGCCTGCAAATCGCCCTTCACTTCCATCAAAGTTCCGTTATCATAGATTGAACTGAAAGTATTCGCATAATCATAACCTTGTCTGTCTGCGCTAATATTCGTATCAAACAGATTATTATTGTAGAAAAACTGAGCGTTATTCACTTTGCTGAATCCTGCATTAACATCATATTTGAAAGTCTGGTCAACATCACCTTTCAAACCGAAATAGAAATGATATTTGGTTTCAGTTGGCGTTAAAACCAAATCAGAAATCAAAAATGGATTTTCGTCCAGAAGATTACCATAAGTATTCAGTTTCAAACCTCCATCAATTCCTCCATAGAATTTGAATTCATCCGCAGCAGCAACCAAAACTTCTGCTTTTGGAAACCAATAGAATTTGTTATTCTTTGATTCTTCGGTTACATTGCTGAAATTTTTAGAATTAAGAAAACTGAAGTCCGAACCAATCAATAGATAGGAATCACCTTTGTAGAAGGTCACTTTTGGCGACAATGTAAAATTGAACTGATTATTAGTGTTTTTATTCAGGATATCAAATTTAGAATTGACCGTTTCCAGATTGATTCCCAAATCGCCATTGGCAGTAATATCATCATAAACAGAAAAATCGTGCTTGGACAAATTAACATCAACATTCGCATAATTCTCGCTTGCTCCAAAATTGTCGCTCAGGAAATACGATTTCACACGTACGTTATTCAGAATATCATTGGAATAATGGTCGTAATAACCATTCACGCTGAATTTGTTTACTTTTTGTTCCAAATCAACATCATTATTTGGTGGCGTTAAAGCATAGATTCCATAGTAATTATAATTATTGAAAGTATAGTTCGCATCAATATTAAACTTACCTTTCTCTGTATAGATATTAGCATAACCGCCTATCTTCGCTTGATCTTGCTTTGAAGACCAATCGTACTCTTTTTTAAGTCCCGAAGTTGACAAATAATGAACATCCGCTCCTACTTCCACATTGTCCTGAACTTTTCCGGAAACATTAGCATCTGCCAGAAATTTCCCATAATTCCCATAACCTAATCTGAAATAATTAGATTGATAATCATTGGAGAATTTCGGAGATATATCTTCGCCTTGGATTTCGGTGGTTTTGAAATCGGAAACCGGTGGAACATTCACGATGTCATATTTCAGATTGAGGGAATCTTCTTTTTTCTTGTTATCCGGCGGATAGTTTTTTTCCTGAACAACAGATGTTTTCTTCTTCTCGATTTTCTTGACTTCCGGTTCTCGTTTTCTGTTAAGAATCAATTGCTCTTCTTTGATTTGAGCACTTAATTCCGAGATTCCGACTGTTCCCAAAAATGCCAAAACGGCAATATATTTTAGTCTGTTCATTTAAAAATTATTTAAAGATTAAAGGATTCAGAAATAAATTCAATCCTTCATCAAAATATTTATTTATTTTTTTCTTGATATGAAGCTAATAATGCTTTTCCAGCTTGTTTTGAAAAACTTTTTGGATAAAACAAATTAAACAGCCACAAACTTTGTATTACTTGTAAATTGAATTCGAACTTTTTATTTTCATCACCAATTTCCTGAAATCCATAATAATATTCATCTGGTAAAGATGATGGTAATAATCCAAAAGTTAGCATACTACCGGCCATTCCATTCCCACAAACTAATGATGTTTTCATAGAATCAAGTTTTATTTTTACTTGATAGCTATCATCCTCTACTAGTTCATAAATCTGTGATTTTTCTAAAATTTTATATTCTTTTTTTAATTCTTTATTTATTACAAAAGCTTTTACCTTATTTGTACTTGGTTTTGCTTCTTTATAAATTTTATGAGATATTCTATAAGAAGGTACACAACTCACAAATAAAAGCGTAATCAAAATCAGAAAAAATACTTTGTTCATTTAAAATCAGATTACTTCTTGATTTGCGATTTCACTTCCTTCGCCTCAGCCACAATCTCTGGGAAGTCACCATAATTATTAATGATTTCGTCAACCGTATAACTTGCTTGATAATTATCTTTCAGGGCCAGATAATTTTTCGCCATTACCACCAAAGCTTTTGCGCCCCAATATTCTTCCGAAGCATAATTGTTAGCCAATTTGAAAATAGTCTCGTTAGACGATTTGAAAGCTTTTCCTTTGTTTTGATAAAAAGCTTTTGCATAAAGTGCTTCTGCCGCAACTTCTGTGTTAGAAGATTTTTCCAAAGTTGTATAAGCAGTTTGTGCATCTTTATCTTTTCCTTGCTGCATCAGGCTTCTTGCCTTGATGACTTTCGCCTGTTCCAGAGTTGACGCCGAATTTTTCGAATTAGCAATCACAGCATTCGCATATTTTTCAGCTTCAGCAAAGTTCTTTTCGTCGGCATAGATTTTCATCAATTCAACTGAAGCGAAGTTTTTAATTGTAACGTTAGTAGAATTCGCATTTTGTTCGAGATATTTTTTTGCATCAGCCACTTTATCTTGAGCGAGATAAATCTGAGCCAATCTCACCTGCGCTTCCTGCTGATAATCGTTTTGGAAATCAGCTACGTTTTGCAAAGGCAATAAAGCTTTATCAGTTTGTTTCAATTGATAATAACTTTCTCCCAACTCGTATTGCGCTTTGAAGAGATTGTCACCACTTGGACTTTGGTCAAGATATTTTTCGTAGTAAGAAATAGCTTTCGTGTAATCTTTTTTCGAAAAGCTTTCTTGCGCCAGATTAAAATTGATTTCACTTATTTCTGTTCCGGAAACATTTACATTCAGGCCTTTTGCAAATTGCTCATAACCTGCAACATCACCATTTTTCACGAAAGCAGGTTTTGCAGCTGCAACAATTTTGTCTGCATAAGCAGTGTTTTTATATTGATTTGCTAACTGTCTGAATTCAGCAATGGCATTGTCATTCTGATTCAAATCAATTAAGTTCTGAGCTCTGTAAAGCTGAGAATTCGCTACCAGATCTTTATCAGGACTTGATTTGATGACTTTATCAAAGTAAGAATTGGAATTACTGAAATCATCATTTTGAGCATAAGCAGACGCAATCTCGTAACTCGCATCATCCACATATTCAGAATTTGGATATTTTGAGATCAAAGTTTTCAGTTCAGAAATCTTTGCAACCGTGTCGCCTTTGAAACCTAAAGCCAGTGCTTTCTGATACAAAGTATAATCGCTGGCATTTTCGGTTTTATTATAAATTTCCAAAGCTTCATTCAACTGATTGTTGGCGTAATAAGTATCTGCCAAACGCAGTTCCGCATCCGCTTTGAATTCCTGTTTCGGAAATCTCAGATATTCCTTGAAATATTCCTGAGCAGAAGCAAAATCCTTAGACTTGAAATAAGCATAACCTAAATCATAATCCAATTGTTCTCTTTCCGGAAACCCTTCGGCAGTTTCATTTTCTAATTCTTTATAAACAGCAATTGCAGATTTGTAGTCTGCTTTTTGATAATAAGTTTGGCCTAACCAATATTTGGCTTTCTTGTAATAATCTTTGTTTAGATTAAATTTAAGGCTTCTCAAAAAGTATGATTCAGCCTGGTCAAAATTTCCTTTGTTAAATTCCTCGGAACCTAAAAGATAAGAAACTTCCTGCTCTATTTTTTTTGTTTCGTCAGTTTTTGGATTTAGTTTTGAAAGTGCGTCCAAAGTCGCTTTATAATCACCGGAATATAAGTAAGATTTCACCAAAAGCGACCTCATTTCCTGAGTTTTAGAGTTCGGATATTTATCCAAATATCTCTGAATCACTTTTGAAGAATTCTCAAATGGATTTCCCAATTCATAACCCAATTTTGCATATTGTTCCAAAGCCAATTGCTGAACTTTGGCATCATAATTCATCTGAGACGCATTACGATAAGCCGAAAGCGCTTCTCGTTTTTGATTATTTTGCAAATAAGCATTTCCAAGCTGATAATAAGCATTTTGTGCCAACGGAGAATTGCTGTTGATCAATTGGTTGTAATAACCAACCGCTTCGGCATTTTTCCCTACTTGAGAAGAGACAAATCCCATCTCGTAAAGGTCGGTTTCTGATGGCGTCTGTTCTTTATCAAGGAATAATTTAAGATGTGGATAAGCCGACTGATAATCGCCTTTCATAAAGTAACTCTCTCCTACTATCTTGTGGATTTCTGTGTCGTAAGCTGTCGTTTTTCCGTTGTTCAGGATTTCGTTTCCTTCGGCAATTGCCAGATCATAATTCTTCTGATTGTAATACATCTGAACATAATAAGGTTTCACAAGATGTTCATATTCTTCGTTATTTTTGATCTGGTCGAAATAGATGAAAGCATTATCATTTTGTTTGTCAGCATAATAAAGATGTCCCAACATATAAGAAATCGCCGGTTTGCTGTTTTCATCTGCATTTTTGAAAGATTCTTCTAATGCTTCAATCGCTCCGGCAGAATCTCCGGTCATAAACTTGGCATAACCCAGCTTCATAATATGCTGCGTGTTTTCTTCTTTGCTCAGTTGATATTGATTCACTTTCTGCAAAGTTTCCAAAGCCTTTTCGAAATCCTTTTTCGTAAGATAATAATCCGCCAAAGGTCCGTTGGCCTGAGCAAAATAAGCAGACTTCGGATATTCTTTCATAAAAGCAGTAAGACCTTCTTCTGCATATTGCTGCTGCAGAATCACACCAATCACATTGCTGAAGAACAATGAAGCTTCCTTTCTGGATTGGCTTAAACTTTTGTTATAAAAATATTGGTTGGAATATTCGTATTGAGAAGCATTGTAAACTTTGGTGTTATAGAGATTCTCTGCCAAACCAAAATGATAGTCTTCCTTTTGAGTAAAATATCGGGATTGTTGCGCTTCAGAAATCCCATAAAGCGATAACATCGAAGCTATTATTATTTTTTTTGAATTCATTCTTTAAAATTGAATTTTCTTAAAACGTTAGAGTCTTCGAGAGCCTCAGACAGACAAAACTATTGTCAAATAATCGGTTTCAACAAAGTTTGTTCCTTTTTCAACGAAAATAGCGAAAAGATATTATTTGGAGAGCATTTTAAAAGACTTTATTATATGAGAAGCCTTAGCGGATATTGTTTTATTTATTAATAAAATGTTAAAAACATCAAAATTTTATTACATTTGTTACTTTCACAAAAATTATAAACTTAAATGGGTTCACTTTTCAGAAGAAAACACTACGCAGAGAATGCAGATTCCGGACAGCTTAATAGAGTTCTTGGAACCTGGGATATTGTATTTTTTGGGATCGCTGCTATTATTGGAGCAGGAAGTTTCAGCAGTTTAGGAGAAGCTATCTTCCGTGGCGGTCCGGGCGTTATTGTTTTATATCTGATCTGTGGATTTGCCTGTGCTTTCACTGCTCTTTGCTATGCCGAGTTTGCAAGCC
The DNA here is from genome assembly GCF_900102265.1 of Epilithonimonas hungarica. Taxonomy (GTDB): domain Bacteria; phylum Bacteroidota; class Bacteroidia; order Flavobacteriales; family Weeksellaceae; genus Epilithonimonas; species Epilithonimonas hungarica. The sequence goes on from NZ_FNBH01000003.1 coordinate 637,056, forward strand.
GAATTCCAACCGCAGGAAGTGCCTATACTTATGCCTACGCCAGTTTTGGGGAATTAATCGCCTGGGTGATTGGCTGGGCTTTGATCATGGAATATTCTTTCGGAAATATCTATGTTGCATTTTCCTGGTCAGATTATTTTACCAGTTTTATGGACAGAATCGGAGTTCATATTCCGGATTATTTCACTTGTAGTTATACCGAAGCTAAAAAAGCTTTTCTCAATAATTCCAACAATGGAGAGCTCATCAATGCCTGGAAATCTGCACCGATCATTGGTGGATTGAAAATCATTGTTGATATCCCGGCATTGGTAATCAATGGATTGATCACTTGGCTTTGTTACCAGGGAATCAAAGAGAGTAAGAACTTTAATAACTTTTTTGTCATTCTAAAACTGTTCGTGATTCTTTTGGTAATTGCAGTCGGTGTTGGTTATGTAAACACGGGGAACTGGTTTCCAACGACTTCTACTCCAACTTCTGGCTCTTTTATGCCCAACGGATTTGCAGGTGTAATGTCAGCGGTTTCAGGCGTTTTCTTTGCTTACATCGGTTTTGATGCAATTTCTGTTCTGTCAGAAGAAACCAAAAACCCTCAAAAAGACCTTCCAAAAGGAATGTTGATCTCTCTTGGACTTTGTACGGTTATTTATATCATTCTGACTTTAGTTCTAACAGGATTAGTGGATTATAGAAAGTTTGACGGAATTGGAGACCCATTATCATTTGTATTTGATAAATCGAATCTCAACCTTCCTTGGATGGAATTTATAGTTGCTTTAATTGCAATTGTAGCAATTACAACGGTTCTTTTGGTATTCCAAATGGGACAACCAAGAATATGGATGGCAATGTCGAGAGACGGGCTTCTACCAAAGAAATTCCAGGAAGTTCACAGCAAAAACAAGGTGCCTTCTTTCGCAACGATTGTTACAGGCATTGTAGTCGGAATTCCTATTCTATTTACAGATAAAACCTTCGTTTTAGATTTCACAAGTATCGGGACTATTTTCGCTTTCGTTCTGGTTTGTGGTGGTGTTCTATTGTTACCTCCGAAAGAAAAGATAAAAGGAAGATTCCATTTACCTTACATCAATGGCAAAATATTTTTTCCATTGATCTTCATCGGTGGCCTGGTATTCTTCTATTTCTACCAACCAGAATTTTCCCATAATTTAACCAATATCAGTGACCCAACTGAAGGCGAGTTTCGATTGGCAATCATTATTTTTATCATTTTCAATCTGGCTTTGTGTGTATTGACTTTCATAAAAAACCTTTCATTGATCCCATTAATTGGATTAAGTTCTTGCCTTTATTTATTAACAGGAATGAGCCACGAAAATTGGTTCTGGTTTGGACTATGGTTTGCTATAGGTTTGATAATTTATTTCCTTTATGGATATAAAAACAGCAAACTAAATCAAATTAAAAATGGAATCTCCTAATAGAATCAAAACCTATAAAGAGTTTTATCAATTTTATCTTACAGAACACAGTAAACCGCTGACCAAGGTATTTCATTTTGTCGGGATACTTTTGGTTCTTGTAGTTATTTTTTATGTTATAGATTCGGGAAAAGAGCGTTTTCTATGGTATTGCCCTATTTTCGGATATGGATTTGCATGGTTCAGTCATGCTGTATTTGAAAAGAATACGCCTGCCACATTCAAATATCCGATTTGGTCATTAGCATCAGATTTCAGATTGTTTTTCGAATTATTAATAGGAAAACAAAAATTTTCAAAATAAATATTATTAAAGTAAATTTATTGTCTATTTCACAATGAAGAATTTCATCAAAACTAATATTTCGCAAGATTCTTTAGCTCTTTTACTAGTCAATGCTCCTGTAGCTCTGTCTATGTTAATTGGTGATGAATTTATCATTCAGGTTGCCAATCCTCAGATGCTTCAATTATGGGGAAAACCTGCAGAGGTCATCGGTTCAAAACTAACAGATGCTTTGCCGGAACTCGAGGGACAGCCATTTATGGAGATTCTTTCGAATGTCAAGAAAACAGGAGATCCATATAGAGGTTATAAGCAACTGGCTTACATTGTCAGGGATGGAAACACAGAAGAATGTTATTTCGATTTCATTTATACACCGATCTATAATGATGACGAGACTGAAATCATTGGAATAAGTATTGTGGCAACCGAAGTTACAGAGCAGGTTTTAGCAGAGAGAAAAGTTTCTGAAACCAAATATAAATTCGAAAATCTCATCAAAGAATCCGATTACCCTATTGCGATCTATAAAGGCAAAGATTTCATTATAGACCTTGCAAATGATAAAATGTTGAAAACCTGGGGTAAGGATGACTCCGTCATTGGAAAAAGAATAGAAGAAGGGATCCCGGAATTGGTAGGACAATCTTTCATCGGGCTTCTCAAAAATGTCTATGAATCGGGGAAAACATATTCTGCAAAAGAAGACCGTGCAGACCTTGTGGTCGATGGTAAATTACAAACATTTTATTATAATTTTTCTTATCAGCCCCTTAAAAATAACAAAGGAGAAGTTTATGCCATAGCCAACATTGCTGTAGATGTAACCGATGTAGTTCTGACAAAGAAAAGATTACAGGAAAACGAGGAAAGATATAAAAACCTTGCAGACAGTTTGCCGATCATTATCTGGACCGCTGACAAAAACGGAAACATCGATTATTATAATAAAAAGTGGTACGATTATACCGGATTTGAAGGCACCGATTCCAGAGAAGATGCGGCGAGCAAGCTCCTCCATCCAGACGACTACAAAAAGGCAATCAGCCTTTGGAAGACCAGTCAGAAAAACAAACAGGGCTACGAAATCGAATATCAGTTCCGAAACCGAACAAAGGAAAACTCCTACGAATGGTTTCTTGGTCGTGCGGTTCCTATAAAAGATGAGAACGGAGAAGTGATCCAATGGATCGGAACCTGTACAGAGATCAACGAATTTAAACAATTTCAGCAACAGAAAGACAACTTCCTCGGAATTGCAAGTCATGAACTGAAAACGCCATTGACAAGTCTTAAGCTGTATTCTCAGTTTCTGGAAAAGAATCTCCGAAAACAAGACGACGACAAAAACGCAGACGTAGCGATGAAAATGGATGAGCAAATCAATAAGCTCACAAGTCTTGTCAATGATCTGCTGGATGTCACAAAAATCCAGAACGGGAAAATTCTCCTTAATAGAAGTGAATTTGATTTTGATGAGCTTGTTCACGAAGTTGTCGAAGAACAACAGATGAGTACGCGTCATAGAATTTATGTAGATGCAGAATCGATTGGAACAATCACCGGCGACAGAAACAGGATCTCACAAGTAATGACCAATCTCATAAGCAACGCAATAAAATATTCTCCTGACTCGGACAAGATACAAATCACTACCAAATTAACAGAAGAAGGCTGTGCCCATTTCGCCGTAAAAGATTATGGGATCGGGATTCCTGAGGACAAAAAAGACAAGGTTTTCGAGCAATATTACAGAGTCAGCGGAAGCAAAGAATATACGTTTCCCGGACTTGGTCTGGGATTATATATCTCATCCGAAATCATAAAAAGAAGCGGTGGCAGGATTTTTGTAAATTCTGTAGAAGGAAAAGGGTCAGAGTTCTGTTTTGAGGTCCCTAAAACAAATTAACACTTAAAAGATGTCAAATTCAAAAAAAATATACGTTGTAGACGATAGCCCGGCCATTTTGGATTCAGTTAAAATGATGTTAAATATGGAAGGTTATGATGTTGATAATTACGAAAAAGGGTCAGAAATGTTCAACTCTCTTTCAATTTCTTCAAAACCGGATGTGATCCTGATGGATATGTGGCTGTCTGGTGAGGACGGTCGTGATATCTGCAAAATGATAAAAGCGCATCAGGATTTCAAAAATATCCCTGTCGTGATCATGTCTGCCAGCCGGGGTTTGGGTGACTCTGCCATAGAAAGCGGTGCGATAGATTTCATTCCGAAACCGTTTGATCTTGGAGAAATTGTAGAAAAAATAAGATACTATTCGAATAACTCTACTGAATAATCTTTCAGCGGGCTCAATCCACCTTTAGTTTATACTGAATGAAACCGAAAGGTTTTGACCTCCGGAAGATAAACTCCCTCGAACTGGACTTTGGTGCAACTTGTCAGTTTGAGCGGAGTCGAAGGTTAAAAATAAAGTTTGATTTACGCTAAAATAGTAATTCCTTTCTCAGCCAGGTCATAAATTGTATTTCTTGCACTGTCAGGTTTTACGTTCACAGCCTTTGTTCCGTTGAAATGAAGACAAGTGATGAATCCAGCGTCGAAGGCATCAATTGCTGTAAATTTCACACAATAATCCAATGCCAATCCAACAATCTCGACCAGCTGAATATCGTGGTATTTCAGGAAATCTTCCAATCCGGTTTTCATAAAATGATTGTTGTCCTGAAAACTGCTGTAACTGTCGATTTCCACATTTTTTCCTTTTTGGATGATGTGTGTGACTTTATCGCGATTCAGATCTTTATGAAACTCTGCCCCGAAAGTTCCCTGAACACAATGGTCTGGCCACATAAACTGAGGAACACCATTTAGAGAGATTGTTTCACCAACATTTTTTCCATTATTGGAAGCGAAACTTTTATGGTCGGCAGGATGCCAGTCTTGGGTTAAAACGATTTGGTCATATTCATTTTCTTCCATCAGAAGATTGATGTAAGGAATGATGTTGTTAGCTTCCGGAACGGCCAAAGCGCCACCTTCACAAAAATCATTTTGAACATCAACTATAATGAGTGCTTTTTTCATTGTCTAAGATTTGAGTTATAAAATACAAAATGTCATTCTGAAAGAACCTTACCAATGATGATTTTCTTCTCTCGGAATGACATATTGACATTAAAATCCAGGAATTAACCTAAATATGGATATTTGTAATCTTTTGGAGAGACAAAAGTTTCCTTGATACTTCTCACAGAAACCCAACGCAGAAGATTCATTTTAGAACCTGCTTTATCATTGGTTCCGGACGCTCTAGATCCTCCGAATGGCTGTTGCCCTACAACAGCCCCAGTTGGTTTATCATTGATATAGAAGTTTCCGGAAGCGTTTTCCAAAGCTTTGTAGGCTTCTTCAATAGCGTATCTGTCCTGTGCAAAAATAGAACCTGTCAAAGAATATTGAGTTGAAGTATCAACCAATTTCAAAGTCTCGTTCCAGTTTTCGTCCTCATAGATGTAAACAGTCAGGATTGGACCGAAGATTTCCTCAACGATGCTTTCATAATAAGGATTTATCGTTTCGATAACTGTCGGATGTACAAACCAGCCTTTTTTATCATCATATTTTCCACCGATAACAACTGTTGCATCCTCGGACTTTTCAGCTCTGTCGATATAACCTTTACATTTCTCGAAAGAATTTTTATCGATAACAGCATTCACGAAGTTTGAAGGGTCTTCAGGAGAACCTATTTTGATGGTTTTGATTTGAGCTTCCATCACCGCTTTCACTTCATTCCAAAGAGATTTAGGAATATAAGCTCTGGAAGCTGCAGAACATTTTTGTCCCTGATATTCAAAAGCACCTCTTACCAAACCTGTTGCAACAGCTTCAACATTGGCAGATGGATGAACCATTACGAAGTCTTTTCCGCCAGTTTCACCAACAATTCTTGGGTAAGATCTGTAGTTATGGATATTGTCACCAATCATTTTCCACATGCCTTGGAAAACCTTTGTAGAACCTGTGAAATGAAGACCTGCAAAATATTTGTGAGCCAACACTTTCTCAGCCGTTTCTTTTCCGTCTGTAAAGATCATATTGATAACACCATCCGGAAGTCCAGCTTCTTTCAGAACATCCATGATCACTTTTGCTGAATAGACCTGCTTATCAGAAGGTTTCCAAACCACAACATTTCCCATCATTGCCATACAAGCAGGCAGGTTTCCGGAGATTGCTGTAAAGTTGAAAGGTGTAACCGCAAAACAGAAACCTTCAAGCGGTCTGTATTCTACACGATTCCATATCCCTTTGTCAGAAACTGGTTGCTCTGCATACATTTCCGTCATAAATTCCACATTGAAACGTAAGAAATCTATGAGCTCACAGGCCGAATCAATCTCAGCCTGATGAACGTTCTTGGATTGCCCGATCATTGTCGCAGCATTGATAACATCCCTGTAAGGCCCGGCTAAAAGCTCAGCAGCTTTCAGGAAAATTGATGCTCTGTGTTCCCATCCAAGCGCATTCCATTTTGCTTTTGCAGCAAGAGCAGATTCTATAGCTTGGTCAACGTGTGACATATCGCCTTCGTAATAGAAACCAAAGTCGTGCTTATGGTCCTGTGGTGAGCTTAGTTTTATTTTTTTGTCTGTTTTTACTTCTTTTCCACCGATAATCATTGGGATCTCGGTTTTTTCTTTCCACATTTTCTTGTATGTGGCAATCAGGCTTTTTACCTCTTCAGAATTAGGAATGTAAGATTTTACAGGTTCATTGATAACAGCAGGAACCCTGGAAATCGCTTTAGACATAATTTTAATTTTTGATTTTTACAAATTTACAATAAGGATTTCAAAAGAACAATTGAATCCAATTGTTTTATTTTATTAAAATTATTTTTGAATTTAAACACCAACTAATCAATATTTTAAAGTTCATCGGATTGAAGATTTAGATTTTAATTGTAATTAATTATTTACAAAATTTGTTTTTATTTTTTACGAAATTTACATTCAGCTTCTTAACTTTGTAGGGTCAAATTTCTAAAGAATGATAAATTTTGTGTTGATTGCGGTTTGCATTGTTGCAGGAATGATCTTCAAATCCACCAAAACCATTCATCCCGATGCGCATAAAGGCATCAATACCTGGATCATCTATTTGGCATTACCAGCAGTTTCCTTCAAATATTTACCGAAAGTCCAATGGTCTGCGGAAATGCTCTTCCCAATTCTAAGCACAGTTTTAACGACTATCGGATGCTGGATCTTTATGCTCTTTTATAATAAGGCAAAGAATTATTCGGCGAGGTCTGTAAGTTCCATGAAGCTGGCAAGTGGTTTCAGTAATACTTCTTTCATAGGATTTCCGTTGATTTCTGCTTTTTATGGCGAACAATATCTGAGTATCGCCATTATCTGTGATCAAACGATGTTCTTTATGCTTTCTACAATGGGAATTGTAGCCGCTTTGAGGGGTGGAAGTAAATCGGGAAATGTAAGTCCGAAATTTGTATTGAAAAGACTTTTCACATTTCCACCATTCCTGGGGTGTATCAGCGCCTTGATTTTGTCGCAGTTTATCGATCTTCATTTTGCAGAACCAATGTTTGACAAACTGGCTTCGACAGTTGCTCCTTTGGCTTTGTTCTCCGTGGGGTTGCAGTTGAAATTCAATGGATGGAGAAAGCTGATTCCACAGATTTCTACATCGATGCTTTACAAATTGATATTGTCTCCAATCCTGATCTTGATCTGTGCTTTGATCTTCGGGATCAAAGGCGATGTCGCAAAGATCAGCATCTTCGAGGCAGCGATGCCAACGGTTTTAACAGCAAGTGTAATAGCGGAACAATTCCGGCTGAATACAAAACTGGTCAATCTCATTATTGGAATCAGTATTATTGCGGGGTTTGTGACTACCGGAATTTGGTTTGAGATCATTGAGTTCTTATTCTAAGTTTTTATTGCAAAGTTTTTTAAGAATGAAGTTGTTTTTTAAGAAAGTATAGAATAAACAACTTGATTTTAAAAGTGGATTCTTTAGCTTGAATTTAAAAACCATAAAAGTCTACAAAAGAAAATATACTACTGTATCTTTTGTGATTTCTGTGGTTCAATATTTTAGTTATTTACGGAAGTATAAAAAAGAAAACCGCACAGAAATGCATTATGCTGCCGCCTAAAACGAACAAATGCCAAATGGGATGGTAAAAAGGTTTCCTGTCTTTCGCATAGAAATAAATCCCGAAAGTGTAGCACAAGCCACCCAGAATGATGAAAGTTAATGCACCTGCAGAAAGGTTTTCTATCATCGGTTTGATAGCGATGATCGCAGTCCAGCCCATAATGGCGTAGAGCGACAAAGAGATCTTTTCATTGTATCTCAAAGGGGAGAATTTGAAAATAAAACCAATGATCGCTAATCCCCAGATCACGCCGAACATCGCCCAGCCCCAGACACCTTTCAGCCCGAGTAATGCAATAGGGGTATAAGTCCCGGCAATCAAGATGTAAATACTGAGATGGTCTATTCTCTGGCAGATCTTTTTCCATTTCAGTTTGTAAACAGCGTGATAGATAGTTGAAGCAGAATAAAGCGTGATCAAGCTCAATCCAAAAACCAGAGAACAGACAATGGCGATCGTACTGCCGCTAATGGCAGAATAAATGATCATCAGTATCAAAGCTACCACAGACAGTACCGCTCCAACACCGTGTGTGATAACATTGTAAAATTCTTCTTTTTTTCTATTCTTCTTCGGCATTTTTATAATTTCTATCAAAATTAGTTAATTCAAATTTTTAGATAATTGTCCAATTTCAGATTTAACATAATTTTATATTTAAAATAATATTTGGTTTGAAATTTATTGAAATATAATGAGCCGTTTTTGGTTGATATTCATTATAAAAATCCTTAGTTTTGATGAAAAATAAGAATGAAAAATTTTCTCATTGTTCCCTTATTGATATCTCAAATTATTTTCTCACAGTCTGCTGTGTCAGATAATCTGAACCAATCAGTGAAAGAAATGCTGTCAACTTCTAATGCTTTGTCAGCTAATCTTTCTTTCTATGTTTCTGACGAAAACGGAAACCTCGTTTACGAATATAATGGAAATAAAGGGCTTTCCACTGCCAGCACACAAAAGATTTTTACTTCTGTGGCGGCGTTGGAAACATTAGGGAAGAATTATCAGTTTAAAACGACAGCTTCATATTCCGGGAAAATATCTAATGGAACTTTGGATGGTGATTTTTACATCACTTCCAATGGCGACCCGACTTTGGGAAGCTGGCGATGGGAAAATTATAAGCCGGAAAACTTCAAACAACAATTATTAGAAGCTATCAAGAAATCTGGAATCAAAAAAATTTCAGGCAACCTGATTGTTGATGATTCATATTTCGATTTCCAAAGTACGCCTGGCGGTTGGCCTTGGAACGATTTGGGGAATTATTACGGAGCAGGAACTTTTGGCGTGAACTGGAGGGAGAATCAATTTGATATCAATATCAATGGCAACCAGTTCAAGAATTTTTCCTACGACTTAGAGAACGTCAATTGGATCAATGAGCTCAAAACCGGCGGAAGTTCTGACCAAAGTCTGATCTTCACTGCACCACATTCTCAAACCGCAATGATCAATGGCATGTTGCCTGCTGGAAAAGTGACCACCGTTTCCGGTGCTACACCAGATCCGCCAATGCAATTGGCCGTCGAAATCCAAAAACTTTTAGGAGAAAACGGAATTTCTATTTCAGGGAAAACAACAACTTATTATAATGAAAAGATAGCTGGGAAATCTATTTCAAAAGCACCCAGTCAGAATCAGATATTCGAATATAGATCGCCAACACTAGATAAAATCATTTATTGGTTTCTAAGGAAAAGCATCAATCTTTATGGCGAAACTCTGATCAAAACAATGGCAAAAGAGAAACGAAATAACCCAAGCTTTGAGACTGGTGTAGATTTTCTCAAAGATTTCTGGAAATCAAAAGGTATCAATCCTATGATGATAAACTTTGCGGATGGAAGCGGGCTTTCACCACAGAATTACGTTTCGGCAAAAGCTCAGGTGCAGGCTTTGTTGTATGCGAAGAAACAAAGTTGGTTCGATGCCTTCTATGAGGGTTTCCCAACTCAGAACGGAATCAAAATGAAAAGCGGAACTATCAAAGACAGTAAGTCTTTTGCAGGTTATCAGACTTCCAAAAGTGGTAAAAACTATGTTTTTTCCATCATTCTCAACAATTATCAGGGCGGAAGTATCAGCAATGCTTTGTTTAAGGTTTTGGATAATTTGAAATAAAATAGAATGCAGAAACACTTCGACTTCGCTCAGTGTGACATCTTATCTGTTTTGTCAGTCTGAGGTTCTCGAAGACATTCAAATAAAATATTAGAATTTTAACGCAAAGGCACAAAAGGCTAATATCTATAATGCTTTTCAAGGCACAAAGATTTTAGCTTCGTTAAAATTTTAAAATCGAAGATTTTATTTTTGCGACTTTTACTAAATTAATTTTAAATATTTTTGCGACTTTGCGATAAAACAAAATGAACAGAATCAATTCTTTTCCGCCAATTGTAGATGAAGAGTCTAAAATTCTGATTTTGGGTTCTGTACCCGGAGTGAAATCTCTGCAGATGCAGCAATATTATGCGCATCCACAAAACCAGTTCTGGAAACTGATGTTTCATCTTTTTGGTGAAGAATTTTCTCCGGATTATAATACGAGATTAGAATTATTGAAAACTAACAAAGTCGCACTTTGGGATGTTATCGAGAGTTGCGAAAGAAAAGGTAGCCTGGATACAGAGATCAAAGATGAAATTGATAATGACATCCTTGAATTAATCGAAAATCATCCCAACATCAAAACTATTTTTTGCAACGGACAAAAATCTTATAAAAACCTCTTGAAGATTCTAGGTAAGAATTTCAAAATCCCGATTATTGTTTTGCCTTCTACGAGTCCGCTTCATACGGTGAAGTTTGAGGAGAAACTGGAGAGTTGGAAAGTGATCAAGAGTTATTTGTAAATCAACCCTTCCAAATCTCCCAAGCTCTTTCAGCCTGTTGTTCAAGCATATAAAATCCGTTGAGCGTTGTTGCACCCTTTTCTGAAGATTTCCTGAGGAAAGCTGTTTCAGAAGGATTATAGATCAAATCGATGACGTAATGTCTATCGGTAATCGCATCAAAAGGAAATTGAACAGAATCATCCACATTCGGGAAAGTTCCAACCGGTGTTGTCTGGATGACCAATAATGAATCTTTTACCAATTCTTCCGAGAGATTGTCAAAATTGATCTCAGATTTTCTGGAAACCGTTTGATGTTCGATATTATGTTTATCAAGAATGTATCTTACCGCTTTTGCAGCGCCACCATCGCCCAAAATCAAGGCTTTTTTATGATGTTCTTTTTTATTGATGAGCAAAGTTTTTTCAAATCCGAAAGCATCTGTATTATAACCAATCTTTTTACCTTTTTGGAAACTCACACAATTTACCGCTCCGATCTGTAAGGCTTCGTCACTCAATTCATCTAGAAACGGAATAATAGCTTGTTTATAAGGAATCGTTACATTCATTCCGATTAGATTCGGGTTTTCTAGGAATGGCGTAACATTTTCAATTTCAGAGATGTCAAAGAAATTATATGAATGATTTTTTAGAAATAATTTTTTGAATTTTTCCTCAAAGTATTTTTTTGAAAATGAGTAAGAGATATTCTTCCCAAGCAATCCGAATTCCTGTTTTTCCATAATTCAAATTTATAAAATATCAACACAAGAATCATCATAATTTTTTGATTCCTGCATTAGTTGAATTATTTTTGAAACTGATTTCGATGGCGTAATTTTGGCTTTTGAAAAATCAAAATGTTTTAAAATGAAAAATGTTATTCTCAATAATGGAACAGAAATCCCAGAAATAGGTTTTGGAACCTGGCAAACAACAAAAGGTGTTCAGAAAACTGTAAAAGTTGCTTTGGATGCAGGATATACACATATTGATACGGCTGATATCTACGGAAACGAAGCAGAAATAGGAGAAGCGATCAAAGATTCCGGAATTGCAAGAAAGGATCTGTATCTCACAACCAAGATCTGGAATAGCAACAGAAGCACGCAGGGTGTTAAACAATCTGTCGAACAATCGCTTAAAAAACTGAAAACCGATTATTTGGACTTATTGTTAATTCATTGGCCGGCGAATGAAAAACAATTTGAAAACTGGAAAGAAATCAATGCGGAAACATGGAAAGCGATGGAAGAACTTTACAGATCCGGTGTTGTTAAAACAATTGGTGTGAGCAATTTTATGCTGCCACAGATCAAAGCTTTGCTGGAAACGGCTGAAGTGATCCCGGCTGTTAATCAGATAGAATTTCATCCGGGTTATGTTCAGCAGACAGTTGTTGATTATTGTAAAGAAAAAGGAATTGCGATAGAAGCTTGGAGTCCAATCGGTTCAGGAAGATTGTTGAAAGATGAAGACCTAAAAGATATTGCTGATAAATATGATGTTTCTCCAGCGATTCTTTGTATCCAGTTTTGTTTGCAGTCGGGTGTCATTGCTTTACCAAAATCAGAAAATCCTACTAATATTTATAACAATTTACATTTTGAAAGATTCAAAATATCGGAAAGTGATATGAAGGCTCTGAAAACTTTGGAGGAAACCGGCTTTTCCGGGTTGAATCCGGAAACAGTTGATTTCTAAATTCATATTAAAAAATAAAGATCCGCTTTAAAAATTCAAAGCGGATCTTTTATAAGTGATTTCAAATTTTTTAACATTATAAACTCACCTCTCCATTACGTCAAATTGAGTAGAGTGAAATATTTTCATCATACATACACTTATTGATTCCTAAACTTCCGTTTCATTTTGGTTTTATGTCTGGAATAATGCGTTTGTTCCGTATTATTATCGGTTGATATCACACTGATATTTCCGTCAACTTCCAGAATTGCCAGCTTCACATCAGACACTTTTTCGATGCCATGTTCGTGAACGGCCTCTTCCAATTCGTCTTCGGAGATCTGGACTTTTCTAAGGATTTCAGAATACACTACTCCATCTTTCACTAAAATATAAGGATGGTCTTCTATCAATTCTTTGATTTTCTGGTTTTTGAAAATAAATTTCTTCACGACAAAATTCGCGACAAATAAAACCAAAGCGGCTACAATTCCGCCTTGTAAACTGCTGTTGGAGCCTACCATCGCATTCTGAACTGCATTACTTATCAAAAGCAAAAGAATCACATCGCCAGCATTGAGCTGTGACAACTGATTCTTACCAAAAACACGCACAGCGATTACCATAAAAAAGTAAACTGCAAGCGAGCGAACAACGATATCAAGAATTGGATTCAAAATCTGAAAAAATTTATAAAATAAAGATAGATAGTTTTCCGGATATTGTTAAAGTATATTTTGCATATTTTTTGTACAGCAAAAGCTTTGCGAAAACAAAAATATTTTAAACTATATTTGAAATAAAACTATATGATGAAAAAACACTTTTTATTATTTGCTGTACTATTATGCTTTTTATCTTGTAAAAAGGGAGTGAAGAAAATCGCAACGGTAAATAAACAAGAAATTACTGTTGATACAACTTCTACTGAAAAAAAGAATCTTTCCGATTTTCACATCTTCGATTTATATTCTATTGAAAACGCTGGTAAGTACGACATATTTGTTTCGATGTCTGATATTTACAATGATTCTTTGGCAATTCCCGAAGACATTATTCAAAATCAAAAAACCAAGACATTTGCAGAACTGAAACATTTTGAATTGACTGGAATTTACCGCGAAAAATTACTAAAAGGAACTTCTCTTTCGGAAACGGACACGCTGTTCTTGTACAATTATAAAGAAGCAAAATTGCAGAAATTCCCAATCCGTGATTTGAGATCGGTCGCTAATCTTAATCTTTATACAAGCGAAGGTGAAGACATTTCCAATTACGATTATATGATTGGTTTCGAGCTGAATGAACCTGAAACTTCTGACCGATCTGTAATGGATAAAACAAATAACAGTTTGGTCTATTTTGGACAGGAAAGTCCGTTTTCTGGTGAGAAAGTAGTTCCGGTCCATTGGAAAAAAACAAGTATTGACCAATTTCCCTTATCACTAAAAAATCAACGAAATTTAGGCGATACTTATTCAGCAAAATTTGAAAATCTGACTTATTATCTTCAGGATTACAAAGGCGAATATGGAATTTCCAAAAGGCAATTAGCCGTTGTGAAAGACAATAAAGTTATTTTTGAAAAGACCTACACGACAGGTGAAGGCGCAGAATTAAGTCCTTTGAATTTCATTAATAATAACGAATACAACGATTGGCAATGGACAGGAAGATTATTCAAAAATAAACCGCCTGTTGTTTTTGGTTTTGTTTCGGAATCATTTGGCTGTCCTTCTATTACATTTTTAGACTCTTCTTATCCGGATATTTATACTGATTGTGATAACAGACATTAGAATGTATTTTGAATCAAACAATTATGAATTAAAATATATTTACAACTACTCTATTAAAAATTTTACAAAATGATATTTTATGTGGCCCAAAATTATTATATCCTTTTTATTAATATTTCTTCTGAATACGACTCTACATTCTCAAGTAAAAACCGATTACTACAACACGGTTGTATATAAAATCTATGGTGATCTGAACAAAGATAATCTTGATGACATGGTGGTTGTCAAAGAAAATAATACCGATAAGCACAATCCTTACTTACTGGAAATATTTTTTCAAAATAAAAGCGGAAGTTTTCAAAATGTATTTTCTTCAACCAAAGCCGTGATGAAGAAATTCCCTTATGGAGACGAAAGAACGGAAGTCATATTGGAAGGTCTGCAAATCAAAAATGGTGTTCTGATATTCAGAAATCAATTACTGAGAGGGAATTTTACGCACAAATTCAGATATCAAAATGGAGAATTTGAACTGATTGGTTACACTTTTAATAATGCAAGTGCAGGCTATATGGAACACATGGATTATAATCTATCAACTGGTGATAAAACCGAAAAACACACGGCTTACGAGACGGATAAGATTTTAAAACTGACTAAGACAAAAAACAAGTTGTCTGTACTTCCTAACCTGAAAGATTTTTCACCCTTCGAATTCACTTATTAATATAAATCAGCAATGAACAATCGATCAAATCGTTATCATTTGTGATGGCCATTGTCAGCTGCCACAAATCAGTCACTTGACTATGAATGTAATGAAAGGCGAACTGATTTAGGAAAACAATGGAAGATGAAATGCCTTCTACAGAGAAGGCCTTTCATCTCAAAACAGAAAATCAATTTTGAGCATGCTTCTTCTGACGCTTTGATTAAAGATACTTATGAGGCCATTGATACAGAAAGCTAGCGCAATCTTTATTATCTTTGATTAAAATATTAAAGTAACTATGATAAAGAAATTATTTTTAGCATTAAGTTTTTTCACTGTTTCAATGCTATTTGCCCAAAAAAACAATGACCAGCAATCCGTTGCCGAAGCTTCAGAAAAACTAAGATTAGCAATGATTAGCGGTGACAAAGCTATTTTAGAATCCTTGATTCTTCCGGAATTGACTTACGGGCATTCGGGCGGTCATATTGATGATGCTAAGGAATTTGTAGAAAAATTGGTCAGCAAAAAATCCAATTTCTTATCCATTGAAAACACCAATCAATCTATTCAAATTGTAGATAAAACAGCAATTGTTCGCAATCATTTGTATGCACAAACTCACGATTT
This sequence comes from Epilithonimonas hungarica, assembly GCF_900102265.1. GTDB lineage: Bacteria > Bacteroidota > Bacteroidia > Flavobacteriales > Weeksellaceae > Epilithonimonas > Epilithonimonas hungarica. Next base: position 652,563 of record NZ_FNBH01000003.1, read on the forward strand.
AGGAAAAGAACAAGGAGAAGTGAGCTTGGATATCTTGTACGTTTGGCAGAAAACTAAAAGTGGCTGGAAGTTGTTGGCTAGACAGGCTGTGAAGGCGGAGAAGAAAAAGTAAAAATTATTTTCTAGGTATAAATTATGAAAAAAATAAATCAATATAAATTTTCATTTAAACTTGAGGAACAATCCCAATTTGAACCTGAAGTTGTTCATAATAAAAACTCAAGAAAAAACAGAATTCAACTAACAAAAACAGAATATGAAGAAATTATTATAGAATGGCGTTTATCTAAATATGTTAAACAAGTAGAATATGACATTAATAGTTGTGAATTTTTTCCAATATCTCCATCTGAAGAATTGAATAATGGAATATCTGCAGAATCGATTTTAGAATTCATTAATTCTAATTTAATCTTCGATTATTTACCTCAAAATAATGATATGTTAAAAATATCTATGAAGTATGTCCATCCAACAATTCACCGTAAAAGAAGACCTTATATTGGTAACTACATTTCTTTTATTTACAAAAATAAATGGTCAATAAATGAAGGTTTCGAACATATTGATAATATATATGAAACTGTTCAAGAAGGTTATCTTTAGCTAGATTAATTATCAAATCTAAGTCTAAAATAAAAAATCCGACTCACAGCGGATTTTCTAATTTCTATTTTCTTCTTTTCAATTCTTTATCAATCAGTCCCAATTCTCGTCCGGTTTGTCCGGCAACAGAAGTGTTTTCTTGCGCTCGCCTTGTAAGATACGGAACCACGTCTTTCACAGGCCCGTACGGAAGGTATTTTGCAACATTATAATGTTTGTCAGCCAAATAGTAAGTAATGTTATCACTCATCCCATAAAGCTGTCCAAAATAAATATGCGGATTGTTGTGTTCCAAACCTTTCGCTTTCATTTTGTCCATCACCAATTCGGAAGATTTCTCGTTATGTGTACCGAAAAATGCTGAAACTTTGTCCAGATTTGCCATCACAAAATCAATTCCTGAATTATAATTATCGTCGGTTGCTTGTTTCGTTGGTTGGATTGGGTCTGGATAATTTTGCTCTTCGGCTCTCTTTCTTTCCTTTTCCATATAAGCGCCACGAACAATTTTATAACCAATGAAATAACCTTTTTCTATGGCTCTTTCCAGATGCGCATTCATATATTCCAAACGGCCTGTTCTGTACATTTGGATGGTATTCCAAACGATTGCTTTTTCCTTGTTGTACTTCTCCATCATTTCTTCGCAAAGTTGGTCAGCCGCATCCTGCATCCAGGTTTCTTCAGCATCTACCATTACTTTTTTATCGCTTTCGAAACAAAGTTTACATACTTCGTCAAAACGCTGGACTACTCTATTCCACTCTTCTTTTTGGCTGGTTGTGAGTTCTTTTCCTTTACCAACTTCTTCATAAATATCAATTCTCCCAAAAGCCGTTGGTTTGAAAACAATAAACGGAATTGCTGGATTACCAACAGAAAATCTTACAATATCCTTGATTTCCTTGCAAACTGCATCAAAAACCTCTTCTTCTTCTTTCCCTTCAATCGAGTAATCAAAGATACTTCCAACACCACGCTTGAACATCTGTTTTACCACATTCATACTTTCTTCCCGAGTCTCACCGCCGCAAAACTGTTCAAACAAAGTCTGCTTCACGATCCCGTCCACAAACGGAAAATTGTTCCTAATTGTAAAATTGAGAAGAGAAACGCCAATATTGGTCAATGCAGGCTGTTCAATCGCTTTGAACATCCAATAGGCTTTTTTGAGCTGAGCATCCGTTTTATCGGCAAATGCGAGCTTTGTATCATTGAAAATACTCATATCCGGAATTTGTCCCAAAAGTAAATATTATTTCTATTTTTGAATGAATTTTAAAGCTAAATTTTATCATCTTCTCATTTTAAAAATCTATAGTTACTGCACAAAATATTTTTCAAAATTAAGGTCTGAATTTAAAAATTTACACAAAATCAGTATTAGAAGTCATAATTTATAAGAATTAACAAAAATATTATACGAATACTTCATGGAATTAGTATTTCTGACCTTATATTTGCAAATTATATCTTTGCAGCAATGAGATTGAGGAATGCGTTTTTGAAAAAAAAGATTCTACACGCCAATAAGTTTATTGTTCTGCTTATGCTGACTTGTGGCATTTGTATGTTTCCTCAAAAAAAGTCAGAAAAAGAAGATATTTACAAAAATGCACTGGGAGACCTGTACACTCACCCTGAAAAGACCATTACAATTTCCGAATATCTTTCTATCAATGCGGATGCCGACGAAGAACGGTCCAAGGCTTTGAATCTAAAAGCCGAAGCTCAAATCCTGCAGGGAAATTACATTGTTGCATTAAACGCTCTTCTAGAATCCCTCCATTCAAATTCATTTAATGATGATTCTACGGAGCTGCTACGCACAAATCTTATCTTGGGTGACCTTTACAGAAAATTGGGTGTAATTCCAAAAGCAGAGGAAAGACTCGATCTGGTTGAAAAAAAATTCGATGGTAATTTTACTGATGTTCCTGAAAAAATAAGCTTGTATATTGATTTTCTAACTGCAAGATCTATATTGCTCTGTGAACAAAAAAAGTACCTTAAGGCTACAGAAGTCATTGATGATGCTCTTCTAAAAAAATTTTCAAGCCGGTTTCCCTATCAAGTCTCCAGATCATATAGCCAATTGGCAAAAGCTTATGGGATGGATCAGAAATGGGACAGATCCTTGCAATATGCTGAAAAAGCCTTGCAGCTCTCCATAAAATCAGGCTTGGAAGAAAATTTTATGGCTTATGCTGAATTAGATGTTGCAAAAGCGAATTTTATTCAAAAAAACAAACAGCAATATCTCAGTGAGATCCCAAAACTTATAATTTTAGCAGAAAAGGTCAATGATATAGTCTTAAAGAAGAACATCCATCAATTTTTAGCAGATTTCTACTTATCAGAAGGCAACAATGCCAAATATCAATTTCATAACCTGAAATATCTTGAACTGAATGAATCCATCAATTCGGCACAGCAAAAAGCCAGTGACCTGATACTTGCACTCAGTGAAAGTGATTTCAAAGCAAAAGACCATCGGCGGTACAAAACCAATCATATTTTGATCTGGGTGATCGGATTTGCTTTTCTTGTACTGGGTTTTGTATTTTGGTTTAGATTTAGAACCAGACAAAATTATAATTATTATAAAGAGTACATCAGCAAGCTGAAAAAAACGCAGAAAGAAGAGGAGATCATGATTTCAGGCAAAGAAGATGTTGAAGAGATGTCCAAAACGCCACAGCTTATTCCTGAAAAAACCGAGCAGATCCTATTGGAAAAGCTTCTTGCCTTCGAAAAAGGAAAAGATTTTACAAAAAAAAGCCTTACCCTCCATTCTCTTGCAAAAGAGCTTGACACCAATACAAGATATCTTTCGGAAATTGTCAATAAGCACAAACAAAAAAATTTCAACTCCTATATCAACGAACTAAGAATCAATTATATCATAAACAAACTCCGTAACGAACCATCTTTTCTGAATTACAAGATCAGCTATCTTGCCGAAGAAAGCGGATTTTCTTCCCATACTTCTTTTTCAACCGTGTTTAAAACTGTAACAGGGATCTCTCCTAAAGAATTCATCAGTTTTATTAAAAAAGAATTTTCTATAGCCAATTGATCATGAAATTACTTATTCAAAAAATAAAAAATGTATTAATAGTCCTGTGTGTTCTTTTTATAATCAATTCACAGACTTTCTCAGCACAAAACAAAAATGAGCCTCATCTGGATTCTTTGTTCCTGATGATGAACTCAAATCCGGAAAAGGTTATCCAGCTGGGCAAAGAGCTTTACAAAAAATACAAGGGAAATCCAAAAATGGAAATCTCTATCCTTACGATCATTGGCAGCAGCTATTCCGTAAAAAAGGATTATGAAAAAGCCATAGAATATGCTTTTAAAACAAGAGATATTTCGCAGAAAATAAATGATTATCCGACCCAGATCCAGGTTGCTGGATTCATCGGTGAAAAATACCATAATCTCAATATCTACAGCAAAGCAAAATATTATGCTGACGAAGCCTATGATCTGATCGAAAAGCATCCTCTACCCGACTCGTTGAAGTTTTATAAGGGCAACATTCTTTTCTTAAAGGCTTTGGTCTACCGTGACGAATTAGGCTGTGATTTTGCCAAAACCTATTATGAAAAAGCGTTGGAAGTCTATATACCAGCACTTAAAAATCGCGATATGCTCCGGTTTTCCATAGCAGATATTTATAATGAAATTGGAGGATGTTTTCTGGAGCAGGATCAACTCGAAGCTGCAAGAGGATCATTTGAAAAATCACTGCAATATGCCATCAAAGGAAACTATGCTCTTCTGAATGCAGAAAGTCTGGCAGGGCTGGGTAGAATTAACTTCTTGCAAAAAGACTATTTGAAAGCCAAAAAAGAATTTGACAAGGCAATCCTGATTTTAAAATCCAACAAAGTAGAAAATGCCAACCCAGAAGTTTATAAATATATTTCCGAAAATTATTATGCTTTGAACGATATTGAAAATCACACCTTATATCTAAACCTTTATAAGCAGAAAACCAATACCGATATTAGTGCAAAAAAGAAATCCGTAAATGAAATCATTGTAAAACAAACAGCCAAGGGAGATTCTGAAAACAACAATACGGCTAAATATTGGATCATCATCGTTCTTTGTATCTTGATAGTTTTAGTGATCTATCAAATAGTGCAGACCAAAGCAAAGATCAGAAAACTGAAAAAACAGATTCCCGAAGATAACATGCACTCTTCCTGATCATATATTCTCAAAGTTCTTTCAAAAACAATGAATATTTCTTCATTTTTAAAGTATAAAAATAGGAATTACAAAGCTCCCGTTCTATGTTTGTTGCAAAATGAATTATATGAACAAAGCATTAACTATTTTTTCTTTGTTGAGTTTCCTCTTCGCTTTCGGACAGACGGATCCGGTATCGCTTCCGTATTCCAATAGCTTCGAAACAGAAACTGAACAAAATTACTGGTACAACATCAACACAGGAGCAGGCAATCCCTGGGTTATAACGGACGAAACCAGCACCGTTTACGAGCCTTCACAAGGCCAATACTATGCACGTGCCCAGAGTGATTACGAAAATGGAGGATCGGCCTGGCTCATCACAAAAGGCATTAAAATTGAAGCAGGGCACAAAATTGCATTGGATTTTGATTACCGATCCAGTCTGAATACCCTTTTTCCAGTTAAATTAAAAGTGGTTCTGAAGCAGCAGCCTATTCCAGTTCTGGAAAATTCTACAGAATTATGGGTGAACGAAGAGATCCAGATCAATACGTACCAAAATGCACACACAACTTTTGAAGTTCCTCAAAACGGTACATATTATGTGGGTTTCTATTTTTATCCGGACCCGAATCTAGGATATCTAAGTCTGGACAATATCAATCTGTATGAAGAATTGTGCCCAAAACCGACCAATGTAAAAGCAGTTCCGGGACAGACGACGGCAGATATATCTTGGCAAAGTGCTTCAACTCCGGATGCAGGATTTGAGTATGTGATCAAAACGCCGGGAACAGGTATTCCTACCGAGCCAGGAAATCCGGCACAAGGTCTTTCTACAACTGCTCAAGGCTTGCAACCGAACACTCAATATGAGTTGTATGTAAGATCTGTGTGCACCTCAGGTTCACTGTATGGAAACTGGTCTAGCCCTGTTGTTTTCAAAACCTATCCAGCTACAACGGCAGTTCCTGTAAATCTACCTTATAATGAGAGTTTTGAAGGAGATAGCCACTGGACACTTCTTGAACCACCAGTTGGAAAACCTTGGGTAAAAGGTGAGTTTAACTTAGGTCCCGGAGGACTATATGGTCCATCTGACGGAAAAAACTATTTAATGCACGATGACAGCGAAAATGTTTCCGACGCTTGGGTGATCTCCAGAGGAATTAATCTTCCGGCAGGTAAGGAAATTACTTTGCAGTTCGACTACAGATCCAGTCAGGATGAATATTATCCGCAAAAGATGAAAGTAGTCGTGAGCAAAGACCCTTTCCCTTCTGCAAACGCCATGCAGATCTGGAATAATGATTTTATCCAAAGCACTACTTACAACACTGCTAATGTAACATTCACTGTTCCGGATAACGGAGTTTATTATTTAGGATATCAAGCCTATTCTGACGCAAATTATGGCTATGTTATGTTTGACAATGTAAAAGTTTCTGACAAAGATTCTTCTCCTTGCGAATATATCCTTCGTCTCAAAGATTCAGAGGGAGATGGCTGGAACTACAATACGATGAGTTTGTTTGTCAATGGCGACCCTGTATTTCCGGACATAACATTACCAATTGGTGATGTATTGGATTTCCCTTTCAAGATAAATTCCGGTGATGCCATTACTACTGTTTGGAACGGAGGAAGCCATAGCGGATGGCAAACCAGTTATGAGATCCTGGATTCTAATGGTAATGTTGTAGGAAGCGCAAGCGAGCAAAACATCAGTACACCAATAATTGCTTCCTGCCCGAACTGTGCAAAACCATCCAATTTAAAAGCCAATTATGGACAAACAACTGTAGATCTGACGTGGGATTTCCTTACACAACCCGCAAATGGATACCAATATGTAGTACAACCTGCCGGCACTGGCACGCCATCTTCCGGAACACCTGTTGACAACACAGAGATTCATGTAGAAGGTTTGTCTACGGAAACATTTTACGAAGCTTACGTAAGAGCTAATTGTGGAGAAGACACCTACAGTTCATGGGCAGGACCTGTTTATTTCACAACCTTGCCAAATCCTGGATCTGCGGTTAACCTGCCTTATAATTACGGATTTGAAACCGAAGATGAGTGGATCACACAATCTATATCAAGAAACAACCAGTGGATGATCGATTCGTCATATCCTGCTGAGGGAGAATCTCATGCAGTTCAAAATTTCAATTATTATTTTGATGCCAATTCCTGGTATTTCTCAAGAGGTCTGAATCTACAGGGCGGAAAGGAAATTCTGATCAAATTCAAGTATAGGTCTATAGGAGACAACGTTCCAATGAGTTTGAGCATTGCTAATAAAGCTTATGCATACGTACAAAAAGAGAATGTGATATGGAGCAAAAATGTAAGCGGTTCTAAGTACGAAGAAGCAATTATATCTTTCACGCCCAATTCTTCCGGGGTTTATTATTTAGGATTTAACTCATTGGCTGCAAAAGGAACAGGAGCATTGATAGATGATGTTCAGGTTTACATGGTTGGTCTGCCAGATCCACCGGAATGTGATTATACTTGTCCTGGAAACATGACAGTTTATACAAATCCAGGTAATATCGGTGCCGTGGTCAACTACAATTTGACTTTTGCTTGTGAGGGTGCTTCCACGGGAGTCTTTTCAGTATTGACAGAAGGATTGCCTTCAGGCGCAATTTTTCCTGTAGGGGAAACAACGGTCAAGCACAACCTGATTTTCAACGGACAGATAATTGATACTTGCAGTTTTGTTGTAACCGTCGAAGAGAAGCTTGGAACTGCAGATAATACGAAAGATAAAGGGCTTCAATATTATCCAAATCCTGTTGTCGATAACCTGACGGTAAAAATGAATGGCGATGTGATCGAGAATATTGCAGTATATAATTTTGCAGGAAGCATAGTGAAATCTGAAAAGCCCAATGCAAAAACAGCCAATATTGACATGAGAAATCTACCTTCCGGTGTCTATATTGTGAATATAAGGACATCATCTAATGTAAAATCATTCAAGGTGATCAAAAAATAAGAACTAATAACCATAATAAACAACTCCCAACTGAATTCAGTTGGGAGTGTTTTTTTAAATGAATTGAAAATTCAATAATATATCAATGCAGAAAATGTCTCATTCCTGTAAATAACATTGGAATTTTATGTTCGTTTGCCGCTTCAATAGAGTCATTATCTTTCATACTTCCGCCGGGTTGAATAATCGCTTTAATACCTTCCTGCGCACAGAAATCTACCACATCTCTAAAAGGGAAAAAGGCATCCGAAGCTAAAACCAACTCACCATCGAATTTTTCTTTAGCTCTTTCAATCGCCTGCTGCGTTGCCCAGATTCTGTTCACTTGTCCACCACCGATCCCAATCGCCTGAACACCGTTTGAAACCACAATTGCGTTGGATTTCACATATTTAACAACTCTTTGAGAGAACAGCAAAGCTTTTCTTTGTTCTTCTGTCGGAGCCGTCTCTGTCATCAATTTGATATCTTCTGAGAATTGGTCGTCTGCATTCTGAACCAACATTCCACCATCGATTTTTACCCAAACTTGTTTATCGGTAACTACATTTTTGATTTTGATGATTCTAAGGTTCTTCTTTTTTCTAAGAATTTCCAGAGCATCTTCATCAAAATCCGTTGCCATTACAATCTCTAGGAACGTTTTGTTCAATTCCTCCGCTGTTGCTGCATCCACTTTATAATTCATCCCGATGATTCCTCCAAAGATGGAAATCGGGTCACATTCGAAGGTTTTTGTGTAAGTTTCCAAAGCTGTTGTTCCAACTGCCACACCACAAGGCGTGGAATGTTTCACTGCACAACAAGCTAATTCTTCTTTGAACTCATTGACAACTTTCCAGCACAAATCCATATCACGAAGATTATTGAAAGATAATTCTTTACCTCCCAAAATCTCAAAATCTTTCATTGCGCCATTTTCGAAAGTCGAAGTATAATAAGCTGCAGACTGATGGGGATTTTCACCATATCTTAAATCAGAAACTTTTTTATAAGAAGCATTTAAGTAAGTTGGATATTCTTCATCCAAAAGCATTCTGGAAATCGCTGCGTCATAAGCAGAAGTTAAATTGAATACTTTTCCGGCCAATCTCTTTCTGGTTTCAAGATAAGTATCACCGTTTTGTTCCATTTCTATTTTAACGATTTGATAATCATCAACATCCGTCAAAACTGTAACCGAATTGAAATTCTTGGCCGCAGAACGCAACATAGAAGGTCCGCCAATATCGATGAATTCTACTTTTTCGTCAAGAGAAATAGCCTTGTTCACGTTCTCGAAAAACGGATAAAGATTCACGATCACCATATCAATCAGTCCGATTTCGTAATCCTGAACTGTTTTCATATGTTCCTTGTTGGAACGAACCGCCAGCAATCCACCATGGACTTTCGGGTGAAGCGTTTTCACTCTTCCGTCCAGCATTTCCGGAAAATCGGTTACTTCATCAATTTGGATTGGATTAAGTCCAGCTTCTTTCAAATGTTTGAAAGTACCGCCTGTGGAAATCAATTCGTAGTTGTTAGCTTCCAAAAATTTGGCAAAATCTACCAAACCGCTTTTATCAGATACGCTGATAAGTGCTCTCTTTTTACTCATTTTTTCTTTCAAATTTTACTTTTTACAGTTTTATTCAAACTGTGATTTACCGGTTCTTTCACCTCCGGATTTACTTTTTATTTACTATAGATTTTATCTTTTATTAATTAAAGTTAATTTGAATTAAAATTCATAAATCATTATATTAAAATAACTTACGAATTAAAATATCGTTTTCACTTTAACTTGATATTTTCATTTATTAAGAACCAAATCAATGGCTTTCGGGAAAATATCATATTCAATCTGATGAACTTTTTGAGCTAATGTTTCTGCTGTATCATTTTTATTCACCTCAAATTTTCCCTGTAGAATAATCTCACCTTCATCGATTCCCGAAGTCACAAAATGGACGGTTGCTCCACTTTCTGTTTCGCCAGCTTCAATCACGGCATTGTGAACGTGATGTCCCCACATTCCTTTTCCTCCAAATTTTGGCAACAATGCCGGATGAATATTGATAATCTTACCTTCCCATTTTTGGCAGAACTCAGGTTTCAAGATGGATAGAAAGCCTGCCAGCACAATCAGATCTGTATTTTCCGGAATTGCTTTTTCTAAGTTCTCAGAAAAGTCCTTTCCACGTTTGATCAATTGAGTAGGAATGTTATGTTTTTCTGCTCTTTCCAATCCGAAACATTCTCTGTCTGCAATCACTAGATTCACTTTTGCATTTCGGATTTCTCCGTTGTCGATACAGTCAATGATTCTCTGCAGATTGGTTCCTGAACCTGAAATTAAAATGGTGATATTGTTCATCGTCAGATGTCAGATGTCAGATGTCAGATGTCAGATGTCAGAAAAAATCTGAAGTCCGAAATCTATCATCTTGTGTCTTATATTAATTTAATTTTCTCAGAATCTTCTGTAATTTCGCCCACCACGTAAGCATCTTCCAAAAGATCTAGGATTTTATCAACGTGATTCTCATCGGTTACCAAGACCATTCCTGCACCCATATTGAAAGTTCCGAACATCTCTTCTCTTGCGATATTCCCACGTTTTTCCAATTCCAGCATTACGTTTGGAATTTTGATCTTAGAAGCATCGATAGTAGCACAAAGTCCTTCCGGAATAATTCTCGGTACATTCTCGTACAATCCGCCGCCTGTGATGTGCGCAATACCGTAAAGTGGCGCTTCTTCCAAAACTTTGTGAATGTCTTTGTAATATAATCTTGTCGGCACAAGCAAAGTCTCATACAAAGGTTTTCCTTCGAATTCTTCTTCGAAATTCGGGAAAATCTTTCTTACCAACGAAAAACCGTTGGAATGAAATCCAGAACTTGGAATTGCAATGATTTTATTTCCTTTTCTGATTTTGGAACCGTCGATAATCTGGTCTTTCTCTACAATTCCTACGCAGAATCCGGCCACATCGTAATCGCCAGGCTGATACATCCCCGGCATCTCGGCAGTTTCACCTCCAATCAAAGCGCAGTTGTTATCCTTGCAGGCATTCACCATTCCAAGAACTATTTCCGCTGCAATGTCTGAATCCAGCTTTCCGCAAGCCAGATAATCTAAGAAAAACAATGGTTTGGCGCCGTGACAAAGGATATCGTTGGCGCACATTGCGAAACAGTCTATACCGATAGAATCGTATTTTTTGGAATCCAAAGCTACTTTCAGTTTGGTCCCAACGCCGTCTGTCCCGGAAACTAAAACAGGGTTCTTATATCCTGCAATCTCATAGAAAGCACCGAAGCTTCCCAGATTGTTCAGAACATTTTTGTTATGGGTCTCTGCAACGGCAGATTTGATCTTATCAACGGTCTTGTAACCTTCTTCTTTGTCAACGCCGGCTGATTTATAGGTATTGCTCATTTTTACTTTCAGAATTGCGATTCTTTCGATTCTTTCAGACTTTGACACCTGAAAGAATCTTGGAATTCATTAGATTTATTTCAAACTTACTTTATTCAATTTTATCAAATAAAAAAGCCGACAATCTTAGAGATATGTCGGCCGTTATTTTAGTTCACAAGTTCGGAGGTGTTTGTGTAATTCTTTTTGCAAGAATTAAAATACTGTTGGAAATGAACTTGCGGGATTTTCATCTGATTAATTTCATTTTTCTTTGGTACAAAGTTAAGCATTCTTAATATTAATATCCAAGATCTTATCCAAAAAAGTTTTTAACAGCAGATAATTTCTCCTGAAACTCAGCATTCTTTTCTTCATCCACAATACCTTTTTCGATATCAAAGGTCTCTTTGAACTTAGGAAGATAGAAGCTTTGCAGTACATTTGCACCACTGGACTTGGCTCTCGCTTCAAAAGCAGCAACCACGTGTCTTCCACCGCCAGGACCAGTTGCCGTTGCTAAAACAAATACCGGTTTTTCACCGAAATGTTTTCTGTCCTTGACCCTTGAAACCCAGTCAAATACATTTTTAAAAGCTACTGTGTAAGAACTATTATGCTCCGCCAGAGAAATGATCAACAGATCTGCCGCATCTATTTTCTCAGCAAATCTCAAAGCCAAAGTTGGGATTCCGTCGTGCTTTTCTCTGTCCACGCTGAAGATCGGCATCTCGTAATCGTTCAGATCAAGAAGTTCTACTTCTGCCCCGATAAATTGTTTCGCCGTATATTCTACTAATACTTTATTGATGGACTCTCTGGAATTACTTCCTGCAAATGCTACTATTTTCATTTTAGTTTAAATTTTAAAGTTCCAAATGTATTGACTTTAAAAATGGATATCATTGATATAAGTTAGTTTTTCTTAATATTTGATTATTTATCAAATTATCACAAAAAACAATACTAATTAACAATACTTAGTACCCAAATCGTTTTATGGTCTTAAAATTGATATTAGAAATCAAATATAATTTACTATTTGATTTAACTCTAATACCTTCGGCGATATGATATTTGATAAAAACTACCTTAAACCCAACAATGACATTCGCTATCTTGTTTATCACGAAGACAATGCAGATGCCGGCTTTAGCAATCCCTACAATGATAATCCTTACATGCTAAGTTCTTTGCAAAACCTGAAGGACAACATAACCTGCAAAAAGAAAAAGCGTGTGATCAAAGAATGCTTAGGAAATTACAAAGACGATATCGTAGAGAATCCACAGATCAACAATGCTTTTGAAACCGAAGACAGACAACCATCTTCTAAAGCCAATTTTGCAGATTATGCTAAAGCATCCTACAAAAAGGTACTGAAAGACATTGAGAATCTTCAAACATTAATGGACCAACTTAGCATCAACGAAGTACGTTTGTAAAAACTTATTGAACCATATTTTGTAAGTTTGTTACTAAAAACAAGACATGACAATACAGTACCTGGTGGGCAATTATGCAGTGGAAGGCAGTAATCAGGATGAGAATGGAATCAGTTATCATGGTGTATTAACTCTAAGCTTGGATGAAAACAACCGAATACTCGCACGATGGACAATCGGTGACCATATCCAGAAAGGGACAGGCTTTTTCAGAGATGATATCTTGGTCATCAATTTCAATTATGAAGGTGATGATGGCAAAATCTATAAAGGTGTAGCGGTCTATCGTTTTATCAACCAGGATATCTTGGATGGTTTCTGGTCAGAGAAGCATGGTGACCCATTATACCTTGGCAGCGAATATTGTACCCGGATTCCTGATACACACTTTTTGAATTGATTCTTTATTTATATTGTAAAATCAATCTGTAAAATTCCAACTTTTAATTAAGTTAACGACTTTGCAAGTTTACATTAATCAAATATAATGAGGATATTTAAGAGAAAGATCATGCCCCTGATGTCGCGGATTTGTAATCCGTGACCAATACTATCACTTTTTTAATATTAATAGTAAAAAGCACGGATTACAAATCCGCGTTATCGGAATTCAGCCTCGTGTTTCTTAGGTAGTCCCTGTAATGGTAAGATCGTCTTCTCTATTTCAATTTAAAATATAAGTTTATAAACCTCCTGATTTGAAATCCTAAAATAAAAATTATTATTGAAAAATCAAAAATAACATTTATAAATTTCACTCCATCACTAACTTTGGAACACCTGTTATGATCCCTAATCATTTAGGATATGTTTTTTCTTCAAAAATAAATGAGAACAGGTCATACCTATCCTCATTTTATTAATTGCTAATTATTATTTCAATTGATTTTCAGCAGTTTAATATTTATAAACATATCCATCACTAACTTTGATACATTACCAAACGCAGTTGCTGTACCCTCTTGTGCAAAAGGTGAAAAAGTAGAACTACCCCAATTACCATTAGAGTCAAAATTGGTATAAGTGGTCGTTCCATTATTTCCTGCACTGCTCCAGACATTGTCCCACCAGTTGCCCGACCTCCCATCCGGGTTTGTTATTTTATTAATTTTGGATTGTAAATCCAAGTCATCAAGATTATATTTGTCATTATTTTTCACCTAGTAACTTCCTTATTCTTTCAGGATAATCTGTAAAAGGAAAAAACATTCTAGCGCTTGGTTGGAATATCAGGGATTTTTTTGAATCACCATTACTATAAGTTATTTTACAAAGTATTATAGACTTTCTTTCAATATTAATAACATCACTACTTGGAATACTAAATTTGCTTTTTAAAGTTTTGGCATTCAAAATTTTATTTTTCTTATCATAACTAACGCTTGCAAATTTTAAAGAAAGAATTAAAACAATAAAACAAAATATAATTAAAACTATGTTGAAAGATAAATCATATGTGATAGCTTTTTCTTTTGGTAAAAGAAATTTTATAACCAAAATACCAATAGTATTCAATACAATTACTAAAATTAAAAATGCTCTATAAATATGAACATAAAAGCTTGATAATACTACCATTTTAAACCTGTTTTTATATTAATTGAACCTCCAAACCCTACTCCGACAGAAACACCAGTATCTAATCCTATGAAAGTACTTGCTGGCTTACCGCCTCCCCAAGTTCTGCTTATACCTATCCCTTTATATCCAATAGAAATAGTATTTTCTCCTTTGTCTGTTACATTATAATTAGCACCAAATATAAAGGAACCTCCAATATTAAAGCTTTCTTTTTCGCCTTGGTCATAAGTTCCCGCTCCAAAATCGGCCAAAACTTGTCCTGCATCTTTAATATACCAAAAGTCAGCTATAGTACTCCGTTTACCAAGGTTAAGACCAAGCCCATTTTTTAATTCTATATCTAAAAAACTTCCCATAGATGCATCTCCACTAACTTCTAAATAGAATAAATCTTTAATTAAGTATTCCAGACCCTGATTTACCTTATTTGTCACGTCATTCCAAAAGCCATTGTCTTTAATTTTTATATTATTTCCAACAACACCTTGAATATTCCCACTGTAAGCCCCATTGCTATAACCTACCGAATCAGCTCCCGACCCATTCGTCCAAAAAGTATAATTACCTGTTCCTCCGCCCTGTAAAAAATTAACAAATGAGGTGAAATTTTCAGCTGAGAAAGTGTTTCCAAAACTTATGGAACTTGGACTACCGCTGGAGTCAAAACCACTAAAAGTAGTAACTTGATTATACTTTGTTGCGTCCCATAAATTCTGTAACCATCCCGGCATATCTCTTCCGTCTATATCATAGTACATAATAGGATTATTTGCCGTATACCCATAAGGACTCATCATATGGTACTTCTCAGCCAATTTGTCAACACCAAACCAACGCCCCAAATCAGGCATATACTGTCTCCAATCATAAAAGCCAGTCTCCTGCAGCTCCTTCCGGTTGTACTTGTGGTTCAGGAACGAACCCATCGTATCAAAGGAAGAGTCCACGCCCTGCATGTTCATCCCAAAGGGATAGTAGTCGTTCCGGTCAAGAACATCTATGCTGCCTGTATCGGGGTTTCTGGCGTAACTAAGCCTCACATTCCCCAAGTGGTCTTTGTATTGGTAAGATCGCCTTCTCTATTTTCAATTTATAAATATAAGTTTATAAACCTCCTAATTTGAAGCTCTAAAATAAAAATTATTATTGAAAAATAAAAAATAACATTTATAAATTTCACTCCATCACTAAATTTGATACACGTATTATGATTCCCAATCATTTAGGATATGTTTTTTCTTCAAAAATAAACGAGAGCAGGTTATTCCTACTCTCGCTTTTAAATTTTTTAATTATTATTTATCTGATTTCCAACTGTTTAAAATCTAAAACCATATCCATCACTAACTTTGGAACATGACCGCCTTGTCCAACATATCACTTTGGAACATGACCAATATTTGATAAATAATCCATTAATATAAAACTTAATATCAAAAATAATATAACTCCTATTATAGTAAAAAAACTTATCCATTTCCATTTTATTCTCCATTCTTTTGGCTTCTTATCAAATTCCTTAAAATATATAAGATATTTATCTTTGTAAAATACATAATAATAAGTAAGAGAAACAAATGGAACTATACAAACAATTACAAAAAGCGCTACGTTTATATCTGTACCAATTAAATATTTTATTAATCCCATCAATATAAAAAATATTCCTCCTCCAATAATTACAGCTAAACCAAATATAAAATTTCCTGCCATAATACTACTAAAACCATAACGAGGGTCTTTAACTCCTTTCTCGAAAATTTCTTTTTCTACATCTCTCCATTTTTGTACTTCTAGATTAGATGTAGGCTGACTATAATTTCCATCTCCTCTTAAAAATTTTTGAATTTTTAATTCAAACCTATAATTAAAATAATGAATAGTGTTCCAAAATGTTTCTAATTTTTTCATAATTTAGTTTATTAATGTAAATAATAAGCATCCACACTTCCTTCTCCAACGGCTTGACCCCACATTCCTCCGCCGAAAGCACCAATTATGCCTCCTGCAACTCCGCCGATGACACCTCCAATTACAGTTCCGGCACCAGGAAATAAAGAACCAACTGTTGCTCCAAACTCAGCACCCATAAGTGCTCCTGCTTCTGCGCCACCCCAGCCACCTAATACACCTACTGTTGCTCCAACGGCGGCTCGTTGTGCATTATATCCAAATTTTCCACCATCTGCTTGATATCCCTGTCCTGTTTTAATTAAACCTATTGTTGCGTTAACTCCTAAAGCTCCTTTTGAAGCTATACCTCCCCATTTAGCTAAAGAAAATGTTCTTGCATATTGGTTACCATAAAACACACGCCCATTTGCAGTAGGAAAGTACAACCTACCGTTTGTACCAAATCTTGTTAAACCAGCATTATCTGCAAGCGCACCTCCAATATTATCTCTATAATCATTGACTGTTCCTGCCACATCAAGCCAGTTTCCAGATTCATTTTGAGAATTATCCTTAATTGTTATATTATGTCCAATCCCCAAATCCATAGTTGCATTATAAGCACCTTGCGAACTATTATAAGTACTTGACGTAGAAGCTGGTCCTGTAAAATATGTGTAATTTCCAGTTCCGCCAACAGCAAGAAAGTTATAAAAATTAGTTACTTCTCCGCTTCCCATAGGTGAAAAGGTAGAACTCCCCCAATTACCATCAGAATCAAAATCAGAATAAGTAGTAGACCCTCCAGGTTTCGCATTATTATACAAACCAGCTATCCAGCTATATGATACTCTCCCATCCGGGTCGTACATCATTGCAGGATTGTTCATCACATAAGCATAAGGAGAAAAAGAGTTATACCTTTCCGACAACTGGTCCATCCCGAACCACCTTCCCAGGTCAGGCATGTACTGCCGCCATCCATAATCATAGAATCCTGTCTCCTGCAGCTCCTTCCGGTTGTACTTGTGGTTCAGGAACGATCCCATCGTATCAAAGGAAGAGTCCACGCCCTGCATGTTCATCCCAAAGGGATAGTAATCGTT
>NZ_FNBH01000007.1 GCF_900102265.1 Epilithonimonas hungarica
GGGTACGGGCTTGTCCTATAGGGTACAAAAAAGGCCCATCCGGACAGATAGATGGACGGGGCCATATACCAAAAAAAAACGCTCATCAATTACTTGATGAGCGTCTGAAAAAAACTGGCGGCGACCTACTCTCCCGCTTTCGCAGTACCATCGGCGCTAGAGGGCTTAACTTCTGTGTTCGGAATGGGAACAGGTGAGCCCCTCTGCTAGAACCACCCTAAAGGCTGTCACGTACAAAGGGATGTACGGTATATTTATATCAATGTACAATGTATCTTGTAAAATGTAGAGTGTATTCACGATGTTCGTTCATACTTTGTACATCATACTTTTTACAGTATACGATAATTATCGATAAAAACTCTCACAAAGAGCAAACCTTGGTCGCGCGGCCAGGCATTGGCCAATCAGGCCATAAATCTACGGGTAATTAGTACTACTCGGCTATGGCATTACTGCCTTTACACCTGTAGCCTATCAACGTCGTCATCTCCAACGACCCTTAAAAGATGTCTCATCTTGAGGCGAGTTTCGCACTTATATGCTTTCAGTGCTTATCTCTTCCAAACGTAGCTACTCAGCGGTGCACCTGGCGGTACAACTGATACACCAGAGGTTTGTTCAGATCGGTCCTCTCGTACTAGATCCAAGCCCTCTCAAACATCTAACGCCCGCAATAGATAGAGACCGAACTGTCTCACGACGTTCTGAACCCAGCTCGCGTGCCACTTTAATGGGCGAACAGCCCAACCCTTGGGACCTTCTCCAGCCCCAGGATGTGACGAGCCGACATCGAGGTGCCGAACCTCCCCGTCGATATGAGCTCTTGGGGGAGACTAGCCTGTTATCCCCGGAGTACCTTTTATCCTATGAGCGATGGCCCTTCCATACGGAACCACCGGATCACTATGTCCTGCTTTCGCACCTGATCGACTTGTAGGTCTCACAGTCAAGCACCCTTATGCCATTACACTCTACGCACGGTTACCAAGCGTGCTGAGGGTACCTTTGAAAGCCTCCGTTACTCTTTTGGAGGCGACCACCCCAGTCAAACTACCCACCACGCAATGTCCTTCTGAAAGAAGTTAGGCTCCAAGTAAGTAAAGGGTGGTATTTCAACGTCGACTCCACGAACACTGGCGTGCCCGCTTCATAGTCTCCCACCTATCCTACACATTACTTACTCAAAGTCAATACGAAGTTATAGTAAAGGTTCACAGGGTCTTTTCGTCCCATTGCGGGTAATCGGCATCTTCACCGATACTACAATTTCACAGAGCTCATGGTTGAGACAGTGCCCAGATCGTTACACCATTCGTGCAGGTCGGAACTTACCCGACAAGGAATTTCGCTACCTTAGGACCGTTATAGTTACGGCCGCCGTTTACTGGGGCTTCAGTCAAACGCTTCGCTTACGCTAACGCCCTTCCTTAACCTTCCAGCACCGGGCAGGTGTCAGACCCTATACAGCATCTTTCGATTTAGCAGAGTCCTGTGTTTTTGATAAACAGTCGCCTGGGCCTCTTCACTGCGGCCACCATTGCTGATGGCGTCTCTTCTTCCGAAGTTACGAGACTATTTTGCCTAGTTCCTTAACCATGATTCACTCTAGCACCTTAGGATCCTCTCCTCGACTACCTGTGTCGGTTTATGGTACGGGTTGCTTCACTTCGGCTTTTCTTGGAAGCACTTTCCCTGCAGCAGCTTCGCCCGAAGGCTAGGCCTTGACTATTCCGTCAGTCTCCAGCAGGTACGGCACTCCGTCCCCTTTTTAGTGTGAGCAAGTATGGGAATATTAACCCATTGTCCATCCACTACCCCTTTCGGGTTCGCGTTAGGTCCCGACTAACCCTCAGCTGATTAGCATGGCTGAGGAAACCTTAGTCTTTCGGTGAGCGGGTTTCTCGCCCGCTTTATCGTTACTTATGCCTACATTTTCTTTTCTGTACGCTCCACAATGGCTCACGCCACTGCTTCTGTGCAAACAGAATGCTCCCCTACCAGATATAATAAATTATAAATCCATAGCTTCGGTAATATGCTTATGCCCGATTATTATCCATGCCGGACCGCTCGACTAGTGAGCTGTTACGCACTCTTTAAATGAATGGCTGCTTCCAAGCCAACATCCTAGCTGTCAATGCAGTCCAACCGCGTTGCTTCAACTTAGCATATATTTGGGGACCTTAGCTGTTGGTCTGGGTTCTTTCCCTCTCGGACATGGACCTTAGCACCCATGCCCTCACTGCCGTGGAACATTTATTAGCATTCGGAGTTTGTCAGGAATTGGTAGGATTTGACTCCCCCGCATCCAATCAGTAGCTCTACCTCTAATAAACTTTTTCACGACGCTGCACCTAAATGCATTTCGGGGAGTACGAGCTATCTCCCAGTTTGATTGGCCTTTCACCCCTACCCACAGGTCATCCGAAGACTTTTCAACGTCAACCGGTTCGGTCCTCCACTTTGTGTTACCAAAGCTTCAACCTGCCCATGGGTAGATCACAAGGTTTCGCGTCTGATCCTACTAACTATGCGCCCTGTTCAGACTCGCTTTCGCTCCGGCTCCGGACCTGAAGTCCTTAACCTCGCTAGTAAGATCAACTCGTAGGCTCATTATGCAAAAGGCACGCCGTCACACCATATAGGTGCTCCGACCGCTTGTAGGCGTACGGTTTCAGGTTCTGTTTCACCCTTCTATTCGAAGTGCTTTTCACCTTTCCTTCACAGTACTTGTTCACTATCGGTCTTTCAGGAGTATTTAGCCTTGGAGGATGGTCCCCCCATATTCAGACAGGATTTCACGTGTCCCGCCCTACTCATTTATCATCCTAATATGCCTTTCATATACCGGGCTATCACCGTCTACGGCCGTTCTTTCCAGAACGTTCTATTAAACATATAAGGACTTTTGGGCTAATCCGCTTTCGCTCGCCACTACTTACGGAATCTCTTCGATTTCTTTTCCTCCGGGTACTTAGATGTTTCAGTTCTCCGGGTTTGCCCCTCCTAAGAGGTAATACATCTTCAATGTATTGGGTTGCCCCATTCGGACATCTGCGGATCAATTCGTGTGTGCCGATCCCCGCAGCTTTTCGCAGCTTACCACGTCCTTCGTCGCCTCTGAAAGCCTAGGCATCCGCCATACGCCCTTAACGATTTCTTTCCTGATTGTTAATCAGTTCAATATCTTTATCTAACATCGCTGCCAGATATTCTTGTAAACTCAAACGCTTGGTCGCGCTCGGTTTTCTCTTTGTGATGTTCTTACCGTTGATGTCAATGATCTTTGTTCTTCCTAGTCGTCTGATGAACGGATATTGTTTTGGCTCTATCCGTAACCTTTAGATCAAACTCCTAGAACAGTGGAGAATAAGGGAGTCGAACCCTTGACCTCCTGCGTGCAAGGCAGGCGCTCTAGCCAGCTGAGCTAATTCCCCCTCTAGTAGACTTCAGATGTCAGATGATAGATGTCAGACTTAATGCCTGTCGTCTCATATCTGATGTCTTCCCGTCTTTTACAATTAGTAGTCTCGGGCAGGCTCGAACTGCCGACCTCTACATTATCAGTGTAGCGCTCTAACCAGCTGAGCTACGAGACTTTGTTTTAGATGTTAGATTTTAGACACTACATGGTAGATAATCTCTAACCTATAGTCCTAACTTCTTTTTCTAAATCTCTTATCCCTTATACTAATTTCTAGTGGGTGTATTTTTTAATATAAGCAACCGAGTAAAAAAACCAAAGCTTATTATCTGTATAAGCACTTTTTAATATTTTTTGACGTATAGTCTCTAAAATGAGATGTTCCAGCCGCACCTTCCGGTACGGCTACCTTGTTACGACTTAGCCCTAGTTACCTGTTTTACCCTAGGCAGCTCCTGTTACGGTCACCGACTTCAGGTACCCCAGACTTCCATGGCTTGACGGGCGGTGTGTACAAGGCCCGGGAACGTATTCACCGCGCCATGGCTGATGCGCGATTACTAGCGATTCCAGCTTCATAGAGTCGAGTTGCAGACTCCAATCCGAACTGAGACCGGCTTTCGAGATTTGCATCACATCGCTGTGTAGCTGCCCTCTGTACCGGCCATTGTATTACGTGTGTGGCCCAAGACGTAAGGGCCGTGATGATTTGACGTCATCCCCACCTTCCTCTCTACTTGCGTAGGCAGTCTCACTAGAGTCCTCAACTTAATGGTAGCAACTAGTGACAGGGGTTGCGCTCGTTGCAGGACTTAACCTAACACCTCACGGCACGAGCTGACGACAACCATGCAGCACCTTGGAAAATGTCCGAAGAAGGGTCTGTTTCCAGACCTGTCATTTCCCATTTAAGTCTTGGTAAGGTTCCTCGCGTATCATCGAATTAAACCACATAATCCACCGCTTGTGCGGGCCCCCGTCAATTCCTTTGAGTTTCATTCTTGCGAACGTACTCCCCAGGTGGCTAACTTATCACTTTCGCTTAGTCTCTGAGCCCGAAAGCCCAAAAACGAGTTAGCATCGTTTACGGCGTGGACTACCAGGGTATCTAATCCTGTTCGCTCCCCACGCTTTCGTCCATCAGCGTCAGTTAGATCTTAGTGACCTGCCTTCGCAATTGGTGTTCTAAGTAATATCTATGCATTTCACCGCTACACTACTTATTCCAGCCACTTCAAATCTACTCAAGGCCTGCAGTATCAATGGCAGTTTCATAGTTGAGCTATGAGATTTCACCACTGACTTACAGGCCCGCCTACGGACCCTTTAAACCCAATAAATCCGGATAACGCTTGCACCCTCCGTATTACCGCGGCTGCTGGCACGGAGTTAGCCGGTGCTTATTCGTACAGTACCTTCAGCTTTCCACACGTGGAAAGGTTTATCCCTGTACAAAAGAAGTTTACAACCCATAGGGCCGTCGTCCTTCACGCGGGATGGCTGGATCAGGCTCTCACCCATTGTCCAATATTCCTCACTGCTGCCTCCCGTAGGAGTCTGGTCCGTGTCTCAGTACCAGTGTGGGGGATCACCCTCTCAGGCCCCCTAAAGATCATCGACTTGGTAGGCCGTTACCCTACCAACTATCTAATCTTGCGCGTGCCCATCTCTATCCACCGGAGTTTTCAATATCAAATGATGCCATCTGATATA
The DNA here is from genome assembly GCF_900102265.1 of Epilithonimonas hungarica. Classification (GTDB taxonomy): domain Bacteria; phylum Bacteroidota; class Bacteroidia; order Flavobacteriales; family Weeksellaceae; genus Epilithonimonas; species Epilithonimonas hungarica. The sequence continues at coordinate 5,141 of NZ_FNBH01000007.1, forward strand.
TTATGGGGTATTAATCTTCCTTTCGAAAGGCTATCCCCCAGATAAAGGCAGGTTGCACACGTGTTCCGCACCCGTGCGCCGCTCTCAAGGTCCCGAAGGACCTCTACCGCTCGGCTTGCATGTGTTAGGCCTCCCGCTAGCGTTCATCCTGAGCCAGGATCAAACTCTCCATTGTATGTTCGTTCGTCCCTATACTCAAACTCAATCTAAAATTGACGCTTTGGTTTTTTTCCTTACTTGGTTGTTATATCTTTTATGTCAATGAACTGCGTTCTGTTCGCTTCCCCGGGACATCTAATTCTGTCATCTTGTCCCGATTTGCGAGTGCAAAAGTAGAAAATTATTTTTTAATGACCAAATGTTTT
>NZ_FNBH01000009.1 GCF_900102265.1 Epilithonimonas hungarica
GCATAGATGTTCTTGACCGGAACGACTACTATCCCTTTGGGATGAACATGCAGGGCGTGGACTCTTCCTTTGATACGATGGGGTCGTTCCTGAACCACAAGTACAACCGGAAAGAACTGCAGGAGACGGGCTTTTATGACTATGGCTGGAGGCAGTACATGCCTGACCTTGGGAGATGGTTCGGGATGGACCAGTTGTCAGAAAAGTATAACTCTTTTTCTCCTTATGCGTATGTAACCAATAATCCCGCAATGTTCTATGATATAGATGGCAGGGATATGCCGGGTTGGCTACAGAGCTTATGGGATGCAACAAAGTATAATCAAGTTACTACTTTTAGTGGTTTTGACTCCAGCGGTAGTCCAAGTTCCATAAGTTTTGGAAACACTTTCTCAGCTGAAAATTTCACCTCATTTGTTAATTTTTTACAGGGCGGAGGAACAGGTAATTATACTTTCTGGACAAATAGTTCAAGCTCTACAACTGCAAGTTATAATAATGCAGGGATGGATGTCAATGTACAGGGCCTTATTGGAAACAACATAAATATTAAAGCAGGGGACTTCCAGAGGGGTTTTGACGAATTTGTATACAATACTGATAGTTTTTTTGATGGGGTAGTTAATTACCCGGCTATAGATTTTCCTGGCTTTTTAGATAAATATTATAACGGGAACTTGGGCTATCTTGAGATGGCAGTTAAAACATATAATAAAGTGCCTAATGTGACGAAACGTGCCGTAGCGTATAACCTCTCAAAGATGACTCCGTTTAAATCCGGTAAAATCTTCCAGGGAACCAAGGCATTTATGAGCAAGGCTGGAAAAGTAGCAGGAAAATTAGGAAAAGTAAGTACGGCTTTATCTATGATTGCTATAGGAGCGGACATTGCTGACGATGGAAATGTAAAAACATCCAGTTTATTAAATGGGGGACTTTTAGCAGTAGGAATATTTATTCCAGGAGCAGCCCCATTTATTTTGGCTTATGGCGTATTAGATTATACCTTTGATATCGGGGATAAATTAGATGCAGAATTTGGTAGTGTAAATACTCATATTTATGATTAAATCAATTTTAGAGCAATGGCTTTTTATTAATTACTGTGGACAAAAGATAGGACAATTGAAGGGAGCAAACTTAAAAGAAACGCTTTTAAACGTTACAACAGGTAATATAGCAATAATTATATATGGTATTATATTAAACATATACATATTATTAGGATTTAAGAATATTTTTATTTATTTAGTAATTGCAATTTTATTTGAATTTTTTTTCTTAAGAAAATGGATTAAAAAACAAATAATGCCCATTATTTCGATTGAAAAATTAGATGCCAATTATAATGTTACTCCACGATGGAAAAGAGTATTGTTCTTTTCTCTTTCAATAATAATAATTCTTGGAAGTTATTTCATTTTTGGATTTATATTGTATAGTATAAAATTTTTTAAATGATTACATCAATAATGAAGCAGTGGCTTTTTATAAATTATTGCGGACAGAAGATTGGGCAGTTAAAAGGAGCAAATGTGAAGGAGACATTGCTTAATGTGACTACTTCAAATCTTTCATTTATTATTTATGGACTTTTATTAGATATATATGTATTATTAGGCTTCAGAAAATTATGGTTGATTTTGATAATAGCAATTCCTTTTGAGTTTTTTGTTACAAGACCACTGATAAAGAAACATATTATGACAATTATGTCTGTGCAAGAATTAGAAGCTCGTTATAAAATAACTCCCCGATGGAAGAGAATAATGTTTTTTATTTTGGCTATTCTAATCGTATTGTCTAGTGTCGCTCTTTTTTTTACAATTATTTTCAGTCTGAAATTTTTCTATGATTAAACCCGGATGGTAGATATACAATCTTGACTCCTGGAAACCCTCAGGTAATTCTGGCGTTGGAGGTAGTATCTATACTACTACTGTTAGCGATGGGCCAATAACAGGTAATGCCAATGATATACAGGGAGTTGATTTCACCAAGACCAGGATTGCAAAGATCTTCAGTAACCATGAAATACTAAAGGAGACGCAAGCTTCTTGGAGAAAAGGCGGTGGTGTGATCATGATGGATGGACTATCCGACATCTTTGGGATAATGCTTGCAGAGGCCAAACCGAAGAACAGATATCTAGCCTTAGCTTTGGGTGCTGCTGCGATTGTTGCAAGTAAAGGAAGAGCGACAAGAGGTGTTTTGGAAGCTGAGCTAGCTGTTGAGAAAGCGGAAATGAAAACCGTTTACAGAGTGTTTGGGTCATGTTTCAAAGTTAGTGATGGAAATGATTTTCAATGATAAGTTGTTGAAAATCAGATCAGATAATAATTAATTGAATTTAAAAACGTGGGT
>NZ_FNBH01000010.1 GCF_900102265.1 Epilithonimonas hungarica
GTTCAGGAACGACCCCATCGTATCAAAGGAAGAGTCCACGCCCTGCATGTTCATCCCAAAGGGATAGTAGTCGTTCCGGTCAAGAACATCTATGCTGCCTGTATCGGGGTTTCTGGCGTAACTAAGCCTCACATTCCCCAAGTGGTCTTTGTACTGGTAAATATACCTATTATTCTGGTAATCGTAGTAGCCCTCCGCCGTGGGGAAGTAGGACAGCTCCATACCGCTGCTCCCCGGGTCGCCGGGCTGTGCGGCCTCGCCCCTGTCGGTGGCCTCTGTGAAGGTCTCCTCCTGGCGCGCATGCCGGATATCCATGGTGGCGGCATCCTCTAGCTCCAGCGACCTCTGCAGGGCCTCCGCCATCGGCGTGGTGTACACAAAGCCGTCCAGGTAGTCCGTGATGATGGGATTGCTCCCCGCCTCGTTGTTCACCATCAGCCTCTTCCTCAGCTTCACACCGTCCGCACGGTAGTAGAACGTGGAGACGTTGGTCTGCGCGATCTCCTCCGGCAGGTTCAGGAAGTTGTAGCTGATGTTCGTGATCCCCTTGTCCGGCATGGCGGTCATGTTGCCGTTGGCATCGTAGACCATCGCCCCGCCACCGCCGCCGTAGCCGTTCAGGTTGTTGGCGGCATCGGTCACGGAGGTGATGCGGTTGCCCTGCAGGTCGTAGGTCAGGTTGTCGATCATCTTCACCTGTCCCTTCTGGCGGCTGCCGGTCCTTTTCAGCCTGACGATGTTCCCATTGGGGTCATATTCCTCTATGATCTCACTGTTCGCCTTGGAGGCGGGACTTTCCGGCAGCTGGTAGAAGCCGGCCTTCAGCCTGTTCGCCCCGTCATACACATAGCCCTGCCTCTGCGGTGTCCCGGGGAGCACATCCCCCACGGTGTACACCGCCTGCCACACGGTCTCGGCGATGTTCCCGTTGTACCTCGGCTGCACCTTGTAGGCGGAAAGGTCCAGGTTGGGCGTCTCCAGACCGTCCCTCTGGGCATAGTTCACCTTGTAGGCGAAGAGCTTGCTGCCCATCGCGGTGACATCGTTGATGTTCGTGAGCCAGCCCCGTACGTTGTAGGCATAGTCGATCCCCTGCAGGTTGTTGCCCACCTGCTTGTTGGTGACCTGTCCCAGCTCGTTGTAGGTATAGCTCGCCAGCAGCTCCTCCGGGTTGGCATCCACCTGGTGGTAGTGCTTCTCCAGGTAGTTCCTCTCGTTGTATACGAAACGCTCCCTGACCTTTATTTTCGTGGCGTTGGCCGTACGCTGATGCTCGGTCTCCACCTTCTGCGTGATGCCCGCCCAGTCCTGCTCCGTATGGGTCACCGTGGTACCGCCCAGGTGGTTGCTCTCCTGCGCGCCGGTGCTCCTCCCCCGCTGGTCGTACCAGTACCAGGTCCTGGTCCACTTGTCATCGTAGATGTTCTTCACATAGCTCGCCGTGGGCATCGTCTTGGTACTCTGCGCAGCAAGGATGTCTGAAGATAGTGCTGCCTCGGCGATCAGTGCAGGCTTGGCGGGTGTCCCTACAGGATAGGTATCATAATAGTTCACCGAGAGGACGGTATCCAGCTCATGGAACCAGCCATTGCTGTAGAGGACCTGCATCCCGTTCCTTGCGAAGCCCGTCCCGTCCGGCTGTTCTATCACCAGTCCATCCATGATGATCGTCTGCCAGCCGCCCCTGTCCCCACCTGAAAGGAAGCCCGTGTAGAGCACCCGCCCGAAAAGGTCGTACTTGGTGATCAGCCACCTGTTCTGTCCCCTCATATTGGCATCCCTGTAGAGAATCAGGCGGTCCGCCCTGTCGTACACCATCTCCTCCCTGCCCTTCCCCGGCAGTCGCTTCTCTATCAGCCTGCCCCTGGCATCATAGCGGTAGGTATAGCAGAGCTGTTCCTTCACATCCTGTGTCAGCGTTTGGGCAGATGCTTTCGGGGGAACGATCATCACCAGCTGCCCGTACTGGTTGTACACGTAGTAGGTGTCCAGCTTCTCCGTTCCCAGGTCCTGGCGGGTCATCAATGTCTG